>JAJDEP010000003.1 GCA_029259715.1 Planctomycetota bacterium
TCAGCACCTTCCGCCGCAAGACGGACCCGCGCGGGAGCGTTGGTGTGGTCGATGACGACGCCGTCCAGATCATCGGCGAGGACGGTCGTCCGTGTCCCCCGGCCGAGACGGACGCGGATGGAAACGTCACGAACTATGCCGAGGCGGTGGGCGAGATCTGCCGGGTCGCGGCCGATACGGCGCTCTTCCAGGGCTATTTCGACAATCCCGAAGCCAACACGAACAAGTACCGGGACGGGGTCTACCACTCCGGCGACCTCGGCCACATGCGCATCGTCGATGGCAAGCGCTTCCTCTACTTCGACGGGCGGACCGACGACTGGATCCGGAAGGATGGCGAGAACTTCTCGGCTGCCCAGGTCGCGCGGTTGCTCATGGAGCACCCCGACGTGACCCTCGCGGCCGCCTACGGGGTGCCCTGCGCCGTTTCCGACGAACACGTCATGGCGGCACTCAAGATGCGTCCTGGCGCGAGCTTCGACCCAGCCGCGTTCTTTGCCTGGTGCGAGGAGCAGGTCACCGGGGGCGGCATGGACCGCAAGTGGTTCCCCGACTACGTGCGCCTGGTCGAGGACTTCGAGTTCACCCAGACCCAGAAGATCCTCGTGCGGTACCTCAAGAAGGACCACTTCAATCGGGATCGGCTGCCCGAGGATCCGCTCTTCTTCAGGCGCCGTGGAGACACGGCGTACCGCGAGTTGTCTCCGGCCGACTACGCGGACCTGGCCCAGGAGTTCGAGCAGCGCGAACGCGGCGCGCTCCTGTCCCGCTGACCCCACCGGCCAAGGCCGTGAGTTACGGCCTCGTGCTCCCGGGTTACGATCTCGCACTCGTGGGGACTTCGCCACGCATGACGGCGTGGGCGGAATCCGTTGCTTTCCAGGCGCTTGCCACGGCCGCTGCGCGCCCGTGATTTCGGGCACGCGGCTTGCTCTCCTAGCGATGTGAGCGTGACCCCGGTCACGCCCGCGAGTGCCCAGTGAAGAAGCAGGAGAGTCCACGACCCATGCATGCCAGCTACACCGCCGAAGAGCACTTCCTGCGCGGCAAGCGAAAGCTCGACGAAGGTGACGCCGATGGCGCGCTCGAGTGCTTCCGGACCGCGCAGGCGCTCGAGCCCGGAAGTGCGCTGTATCGGTCCTACTATGGACTGGGTCTGGCACTGGTGGAGCGACGCCTCGATCGGGCGCTCGACCTGTGCCGTTCGGCCGCCAAGCAGGAGTTCTACAACCCCGAGCTGTACCGAAACCTGGCTCGGGTCCACCTGGCATTCGGCTTCAAAGCCGAAGGGATCCGCTACCTGCGCAGGGGACTGATGATCGACCCTGCACACGCCGAAATCCGAGCCGACCTGACGGAACTCGGAATGCGATCTTCCCCGGTTCTGCGCTTCCTGCCGCGCAGACACCTCGTCAACCGCTGGCTGGGACGCTGGCGACAGATCTGGAGCGAGCGGAACCTTCCGCTGCGAGATCTGGACGCCGCGTAGACCGCGGAGGAGGCCTCCACCGACGGTGGAGACAGGGAGCCTGCTAGCGCTTGCGCTTGTGCCGCGCGCGCTTCAGCAGCTTCTTCTTCTTGTGCTTGCGCATCTTCTTGCGCCGCTTCTTGATCACGCTTCCCACTGGGTGGCGAGCTCCGACTGCTGGATTGGCGAGTCGGGGAGGGATAGGCCGGAGGCGGGCGCACGTCAATGGCTCGGGCGTCCGCTGTGGCGAAAGCTCGCGCCCGACGCGGCTCCGGTGCGGCGCGCAGCGCTCCAACAGCGCCTCTGGTGAGCTCCCATTGCACGACCCGAACACTGTTCCCGCGGGCTCCTCCTCCCAGCCAGATTCGTGCAATCGCCCGCAGCTCCACGCCATAGGGCCTTGACTTTTTTGAGGTTCTCTCTTGACGTCGCAGGAATTGCGCGGTTAGCCTCGGACGCAACTGCGGCGCTATAACCGCGGAATGCGACGGGAACGGAGGCACATCGCCTCTCAAGTCGCGGGCTCCACGCACCGAAAGGGTCGAGGAGCCATAAACATGGGGGGTGACCCAAGAATGGCAGCTCGAAAGAAGGCAACTCGCAAGAAGGCCACGCGCAAGAAGGCCACGCGGCGTCGCCGTCGCTAGGCTTCGCGCCTGAAGAGATGTTCGAGCGGGCGCTCCCGGTTTCCGGGGGCGCCCGCTTCCTATTGAGCCTCGATTTCGACCCCTGAGGGGCGATTCCGGCTGTTCCCGGCCGACCGCCCGCCCTCTCAAAGCGCGTGGGGGTCGCTTCCGAACGAGTGCACGAGTTCGGGCGTCAACTCATCGAGTCCGGCCAAGCAATGCACGGCTCCGGCGCGGCGACAGGCCTCGGCCGCCTGCGCCCCATGAGGCAACGCCACGGCGGTCATGCCGGCGGCCAACGCGGCCTCGACGCCGAATGCGGCGTCCTCGATCACGATGCAATTCGATGGATCGAGACCCATGGCCTGCGCCGCGGCCAGATAGAGATCCGGGGCCGGCTTGCCCCGGTCGACATCCTCGATCGCAATCGCCACCTCAAAACGGTGACGGATGCCGAGCCCCCCGAGGATCTGCTCCGCCTGCAGGCGGAAGGCCGACGTCGCGAGACCCAGCCGGAATCCCTCCATCCCGAGTCTGAGCAGGCACTCGAGCGCACCGGGCATCGGCGGGAGCGGTCGGACCGCCAGGCGCTCAGTGAACAGCCGGAGTCGACCGGCAGCCAGCTCCGAGGCGGAGGCGGGCAGGTCGAATCGACGCACCAACCCGGCGAAGAATTCCTCCTCCCCCATGCCGATGCACAGCTCGTAGTCGGACGCCTCCATCCGACAGCCGAAAGGCGCCAGCACCTCATTGGTGGTGGCGAAGTGCAGCGGCTCGCTGTCCACGAGCACGCCATCCATGTCGAAGAGGACGGCCTCGAACATTGCGGTGCGCACGCTACAGGCCCCCCGGGGTGACGTCCAATGGCCCCTCAGCCCCCCTGTGCGGGCGTTTGCCGCTTGTCTGGAGTGGCCCGCTGACCTAGAACCGTGGCCGCCCGTCGGTGTCCCGTGCGGGCTCGCGGGCTGCTTCGCCCCCCGGCCGCTGGGCCGGTCGGCCCGCCGCCGTTCGCCAATCAGCCGTCCCCAAGGGCGGCGCTCGTCATGGAGCCCGAACGACTCATGAGCCACACGGACCGATGACGTCGACCGACTACGCACCGCCCCCCGAGCGGGAACGCTGGGGATCCCGCATGGGTCTGATCCTGGCCATGGCGGGCAACGCCGTCGGCCTCGGGAACTTCCTGCGCTTTCCCAACGAGGCCGTGAAGGCGGGCTCGGGGTTCATGACGGCCTATTTCATCTCGCTGCTGATCCTCGGCATCCCGCTGATGTGGATGGAGTGGGGCATCGGTCGACGCGGCGGCGTGCGTGGTCACTCCACCTGCCCGGGCATGTTCCAGAGCCTGACGAAGATGCGCTTCGTGCGTTACCTCGGCGCCATCGGCGTCGTCATGCCGCTGCTCATCGTCATCTATTACGTCTACATCGAGTCGTGGACGCTGGGCTACGCCTACAACGCGGTGACCGGCGCGCTCGGTGAAGCGACAGCCGCCGGCGAGACGAGCGGGTTCTTCAAGACCTACCTCGGTGCCGGCGGCGGCTTTCTCGACATGGAGGACCTCAACGGCAGTTGGCCGGCGTACTCATTCTTCGGCGTGACGATCGTGGTCAACCTCTGGGTCCTCTCGAAGGGCCTCAGCAAGGGCATCGAGACGGTGGCCAAGATCGGCATGCCCGTGCTGGTGCTCTGCGCCGTGGCCCTGGTCGTGCGCGTGCTGACCCTGCCCGTCGATCCCGAGAGCGGTCGCAACGTGCTGGACGGCCTGGGCATCTACTGGACGCCGGAGTGGAGCCGCCTGTTCAGCTCCGAGTTCGGCCCGACCATCTGGTTGGCGGCGGCCGGCCAGATCTTCTTCACCCTGTCGGTGGGCTCAGGCGCCATCAACACCTACGCCAGCTACCTCACCAAGGACGACGACGTCGCCCTCACCGGCCTCGCCACCGTCTCCACCAACGAGTTCTGCGAGGTCGTGCTGGGCGGCACGCTGGCCATTCCCGCGGCCTACCTGTTCTTCGGCATGGACCGGGTCACGGAGGCCGCCCAAAGCAACATGGGCCTGGCCTTCAACACCATGCCGCAGATCTTCGCCTCGATGCCCCTGGTGGGCGGTGAGGCGAGCGGGACGACGGGTGTCGCCATCTTCGGCACGATCTGGTTCGGCCTGCTGTTCGTCGCCGGCATCACCTCGTCGCTGGCCCTCTCCCAGCCGACCATGGCGTTCATGCAGGACACCATGGGCCTGACCCGCAAGAAGGCGGCCCTCGTGGTGGGCGGCATCATCATCCTGTGTGTGCAGCCGGTGATCCTCATGCCCGGCGTGCTCGACGAGGTCGACTACTTCGCCGGCACCTTCGGCCTGGTGCTCTTCTCCACCATTGAGGTGGTGCTGTTCATGTGGGTCTTCGGGGCCGGCAAGGCCTGGGCCGAGATCCACCAGGGCAGCGACATCAAGATCCCGCGCCTGTTCAAGTTCGTCATGACCTACGTCACACCGCTGGCGCTGATCACGATGCTGTGCGCCTGGGGCTACAACAACGCCCTGCCGATCCTCAACTTCGAGGTCGATCCGAGCGGCAACGCCTACTCGGAGGCGGGCAAGACGGGCGCCATGACCGGTCGCATGCTCATGCTGGGCCTGCTGGCGTTCTTCCTCATCCTGGTGTTCGTGGCCTCCAAGCGCGGCCACTACGACAACCTCATGAAGGAGGGTGACGACTCATGACCGCCTTCACCGCATGGACACTGTTGACCGCCTTGCCGGCCGTCGACGAGCCGCAGATGAACACGGCCGGCTGGGTGTTCCTGGGTCTCGGATGGGTGTGCGTCACGGGCCTGGCCCTCTGGTGCTTCAAGCGCGTCATGGGTAGCGGCCCCACCAAGGGTTGAGCCCGCCGACCCTGTCGGCGGCGGATCGAAAGCGCCTCGTGGCTCTGGCCCGGGACGAGTTGCCCGAGCCGCGCGACCCGCGGCTGCTCATGGACGACCTGCTCGAGGCCGGGCTCGGCGGCCCGGAGGCGTTGGAGGTCCTCTCCCGCACCACCCTCGCCTGGCGTCAGCTGCGGGACATGCGCCTCGAACGGGTCTGGCAGAGCGGCTTCGGCTGGTTCCTGGCGCGGTCGGTGCTCATCGTCGCGTTCGGCATCCTGCTGCTCGTGACCGTCTCACCGGGCCTCGGTGCCATCGTGAACGGTCTGCTGCTCGGGATCGGCATCTACTACCTGGTCGTCACGACGACCGCTCCCTTCCGGCTGAGACGGCACAAGCATCGCCGCACGGGCATCCTGGCAGCCTACGCGGACGACCTCGGCGAGTACCTCGGCGAACTCGCTCAGCCCTCGAGTGACGCGCCCGAGGTCTAGTCCTCGGCGCCGCTCGGCGGCCCCATCAGCGACTCGCCGAACTCCCGCTCGATCTCGCCGTCCCGGCAGGTCAGCAGGAGAGCCCGGTCTTCCACGCGGGTGTACAGGCGCACCGGCCCGCGCCAGACCTGGGCCAGCGCGCGCAGGGTCCCCTCGGCCTGCCCCACGTGGAGTTCGGTCCCGCTCCAACAGTGGACCAGTTCGAGGTCGGGCCCCTCGCTATCGATGAGGCGGATCACCGGCTGCCCCCCGTTGGTCAGGTTCGCCAGCAGCTGCTGCCGCGCCTGATCGCACTCGGGTCCGGTGAACCCGAGACCGAGGCGCAGGCACAGCTCCTCGTCGAGGTAGTTGTCGATGAACGTCAGGTCGTTGTGGATCGCCCGGGCTTCGAACACCGACGACAGGTCGCCCCCGGCGCGGCGCAGCAACTCGAGGTAGATCTCGACGCCCAGCTTGTAGGGGTTGAGGTTGGCCGACTCGCCGCCCAGGGCGCCGGCGTGGCTCTCGGCGTAGTCGACGACCTCGGCATCGCGCAGCAGGGTCCCGGTCATCAGGCGGCTGTGCCAGAAGGTGGCCCAACCCTCGTTCATGACCTTGGTCAGCATCTGCGGCAGGAAGTAGTAGGCCTCGTCCCGCAGCATGCCCAGGATCTCGTGCTCCCAATCCTCCAGCGGCGCGAACAGCAGCAGGTGGCCGAGCACGTCGGCGGCCGGGGCCTCGCCGCCCTCGAGGGGCGGCCCGTTCCCGGGTCGGCCCACCGCGCGAGCCGTAGCGCCGGCGTCCACCAGGTTGTCCAGCGAGTGGACCCGGTCGATGAACGCCTCGATCACCTCGATGCCCCTCTGGTCGGCCAGGGTGCGGATGCGCGAGCCGTGGCTCGCCATGACGTCCAGCATGTTGCGGTCGGTATGGGCGAACCAGGCGTTGTGGGCGAAGAAGTCGGCGTGGCCGCACACATGCGCCATGACCAGCTTCTGCTCCACCGCGCTGTTCTGGCGCAGCAGGTAGGCCAGTACCGGCTCGGTGTTGATGACCAGCTCGTAGATGCGCTGCAGCCCGTAGGTGTGGCCCTTGATCAGTCGGTCGTACTCCATCCCGAAGCGCCAATGCGGGTAGCGCACCGGAAACCCGCCGAAGGCTGCGATCTCGTTGAGCTCGCGGTGGTCGACGACCTCGTAGCGGATCTCGGGCACGGGCAAGCCGGCGTCGGCCGCCCGCAGCTCCACGTCCGCCTGCAACGCCAGGGTCTCGGGGCCGGGTTGCACCACCTCAGACGCCCTTGCCCAGGAATTGCTTGATGGCAGGCAGGATGCCCTCGCGGTCGAGGATCTCGGAGGAGATCACACGCGCGTCCTCGCCGGTGGCGTTGTCGAGGTCCTTCTTGAACTGCCCCGAGCCGTAGGCGCTCTTCACCTGCCCGTAGCAGAACAGGTTCACCTGCGGCAGCAGCCGCTCGGTGAGCAGCGAGACGCACTTCTCGGTGTCGCGTCCGCTCCAATTGTCGCCGTCGGAGAAGTGGAACAGGTAGGTGTTCCACTCGGTCACCGGGAACTTCGCCTCGATCATGTCGGCCGCCAGCGAGTAGGCGGAGCTGATCTTCGTCCCGCCCGACTCGCGCAGCCGGTAGAAGGTGTCCTGCTCGACCTCCTTGGCGGCCGCGTCATGCACCACGTAGTGGGTCTCGATGCTCTGGTACTGGCTGCGCAGCCAGGTGTCGATCCAGAACGAGAGCAGGCGCACGATCTCCTTCTGCTCGCGCCCCATCGAACCCGACACGTCCATCATGTAGAGGATCATGGCGGCGTGATCGGGGCGGGCGATGGGCTTCGACGCGCGAAAGCGCATGTCGTCCGCGATGGGCACGACCCGCGGCGCCTGGGCGTCGTAGTCACCCGACGAGATCTGTCGCTTGATGGACTGCTTGAGGCTGCGACGCAGGTGCCGCAACGACCGGGGCCCGCGCGAACGCACCGTGGCCCAGCGTTCATCGGGTGCCGTGACCCGGGCATGGCCCCGCGGCTCGACGTTGGGCAGCTCGAGCTCCTCACCGAGGATGCGCGCCATCTCCTCGAGCGTCAGCTCGACCTCGAGGATGTGCTGGCCCGGGTCGTTGCCCGCCGCACCAGCCGAGGCGCCCTCGCCGGCGCCGCCGTCCTCGCCGCCCTCGCCGTCACCGCGACCCTGGCCGTCGCCGTTCTCGCCGAAGCGGAAGCGGGGCAGCTCGATGCGGGGCACGGGCACCGAGACCATGTGGCGTCCCTTGCGCCCGATCATCTCCGAGCCGGTGACGTAGCGCTTGAGGTCCTGCTTGATGTGCCCGCGGACGATCTCGGCGAAGCGACTGCGGTCGCGCTCGATGCGGCCCAGCGTCTGCGTACCGGAGGTCACGGGGCCTCCTCGGGCGCCTCCTCGGGCGTCTTCGTGTCGCCGCGGGCGAAGATGCTCGCCACCCGCTCGAGCACGCGCTCGGCGCCGCTCTCGCAGTAGCCGTACTCGCGCATCAGTCGGGACTTCACCAGCTCGACCTTCTCGTGGACGTCCCGATCAACGACGCTCGACAGGCCGGCGGTGATCTTGAAGGTGTCCCGGCTGTCCTCGAAGAGCTTCAGCTCGAGGGCGTTGCGCAGGCGCGGGTTGGACATGTAGGTGAACGTCTCGCCACGCGCCGCCAGGGCGTCGATGTAGTTGACGATCTCGCGGCGGAAGTCGGCCTTGCGGGCCTCGGTGATGCCGATCTTCTCCTCGATGGAGCGCAGCAGTCGCTCGTCGACGTCGCCCTCACCGCCCACGAAGGCCGTGACGCTCTCGACGTAGTTGCAGCACAGGCGCTGAACGGCCTCGATGTCGGAGGCCACGACCATGCGCACCTCGGCCTTGAGCGACTCCTCGATCTCCTCGTGGACGAGGGCCAGCAGTTCGCGGAAGCGACGGCGGTGCTCGTCGTTGTCCACCAGCGGGTGGTTCACGAGGCCCTCCTCGAGGGCTTCGAGGACGTCGTCGGCCATCAGGCTCGGGGCGGCGCCGTCCTTCACGAGCGCCGAGGCGATGCAGTCCTGGACGTAGCGCGGCGAGATGCCCGTGAGGCCCTCGGCCGGCGACTCCGCCCGCAACTCGGCGATGGTCGCCGCCGTCGACCCGTTGAGGCCGCCCTGCCCGTCGTACACGTACATCTTCTGGACGAGCGAGAGGTTGGCGTTCTTGGGCTCGTCGAGGCGCGTCAACACGGCCCACATGGCCGCCGCTTCGAGCGCGTGAGGCGAGAGGTGGCGGCCGGCGCAGGCGCCCGTCCCGAAGGTCTTGCGGTAGATGCGCACCTCGTCCGAGAGCCGGGTGTTGTAGGGCACGTCGATCTTGTGCGTCCGGTCGCGGAAGGCCTCCATCAGCTCGTTGTTCTGGAGCCGCCGGTACTCGGGGCTGTTGGTGTGGCCGACGATGACTTCGTCGATGTCGGTCTGGGCGAACTTCTTGGGCTTGACCGCGTGCTCCTGGGTGGCCCCCAGCAGGTCGTAGAGGAAGGCCACGTCGAGCTTCAGGATCTCGATGAACTCGAGCAGCCCCCGGTTGGCGACATGGAACTCACCGTCGAAGTTGAATGCCCGCGGATCGCTGTCGCTGCCGTACTCGGCGATCAGGCGGTAGTTGATGTCGCCCGTGAGCTCGGTGCTGTCCTGATTCTTCTCGTCCTTGGGCTGGAAGGTGCCGACGCCGATGCGGTCCTGCTCGGAGAGCACGAAACGGTAGACCTCGATGCGCTTCTCGACCTCGCCGAAGTCGCCGCCCGACTCGCGCATGATGCGGTCGTAGTGGAAGCGGCACAGCGGGCACAGGTTGCCCGTGGGACGCAGGTCGTACTCGCTGTCAAAGCTCTCGTTGAGCTCGTCGAGGAGCCCGCGCTGGATGTCCGCCGGCAGCAGGTGCAGCGGATCCTCGTGCATCGGGCAGTCGACGATCTCGTCGTCGAAGTGCCAGCGGAATCCATAGACCGCCCCCTCAGGCCGCCGCGAGACGTGCTCGAGCCCGCGCTTGAGCAGGCGCGCGATGGTGCTCTTGCTCGAACCTACCGGGCCGTGCAGCAGCAGCACACGACGCTCGGCGCCGAGGCCGTGAGCGGCCGCCCGCAGGAAGGACACGAGCTGCGCCAGCGGCTTGCCGATCCCGAAGATCGCGTCGCGTCCCGCGTCGAAGGGATCGTCGAAGAAGCGGTAGTGCACCGGCGCTCCCGAACCCTCGGCCGGCTGCTCGCTGCCGAAACTCAGGATCGTGTCGAACAGGCGCTGGTAGGCGTTGCGCGCGAGGCGCGGGTCGCCGCGGACCAACTCGATGTAGTCGGCGAGTCCGCCGGTCCAATTGAGGTCGGCCCAGGCCTTGCGCAGCTCGTTGCGGCGGGCCTGCTGGAGATAGTTCCCGGACGGGCCGGGGTGATCCTCGTCGAGTTCACGAGGCATGCGGGGATGGGAGGCGTCCATGTTGACCTCGCGCCGGGGGAAAACGCTCGGGCACCGGGAGAGACGCCCAGGTCACCTATCGAGACGACGGCAAGCCGGTCTTTAGGACAGCTGGCGGGGCAACACGAGCATCGCGAGGAGCACCACAACGGCGGCGAGGGACAGCATCAGGCCCTTGTCGACGCTGCCCGGTGAGTAGACGAACTGCACCTCATGCCGCCCTGCGGGCACGCGCACGGCCTGCCAGGCCACGTCGCAGGGCTGGGTCGGGGTCGCCTCGCCGCCGTCGATGGAGGCGGTCCAGTCCTCGTTCCAGTTCTCGGCCAACACCAGCAGGGCCGGCCCGCTGGCCTCCACTTCGACCCGGATCCGGCTCCCGGCGTGCTCGACGACCCGCGCCACGCCACGCCCCCCCAGGGGCTCGCTGGGCATCTCCTCGAGGAAGGCGAATTCCGCGGGGTCCATGCGCTCCAGCTCACCGGCCCGGGCGGGGTCGAGCAGGGCCCAGCGCCCCACCACAAAGGCCCGCCCGAGGTTCTCGGTGTTCTCCCACACGGTTACCTCGCTGCTGTGCACCCGCTCGAAACCCGGGATGTCGGACAGGTCGGTGTCGTTCGCCGTGAGCACGTAACGCACGTCGAGGGCGTCGAAGCGCGGGTTGCCGTAGTCCACCACCGAGCGGTCGAAGCTAAAGCTCCCGAAGTGGTCCATGTCCATCACGGTGATGAGCCACTGGTAGGTGCGCTGGTAGCCGATGTTGTCGTAGCTGAGCAGGTGGTCGACGCCGGCCATGAACTGGGTCTCGGGCGGCAGGATGGTGCCTTCGGTAAAGATGCGGAACGGTCCCGGCTGGGCCTGCAGGAAGTCCACGGTGCGCGTCGGCGGGTAGAGCTGGTCGGCCGGGCTCCCGAGGTTCCAGCGCTCGCCGAACCCCGCCATGTCGACGACGACCACGGCCACGCACAGCCCGGCGGCGAGGGCATCGCGGCGCAGGCACAGCACGGCCAGGGCCAGCAGCGCCAGGGCCGCCGCGAGCAGGTCGCGCGACGTCAGCTGGTGCTTGCGCTTGATGATCAGCGGCTGGTCGGCGAGGAGTTGCGGGACCTGCCCTGGCGACCAGAGCTCGGCGCGCAGGCGGTGGTTGCCCTCCTGCGCGCGCTGGGCCACGAAGCGCGAGACGTGAGGTTCGCCGTTCGGGCCGGGCGCCGCCGGACCGCTGCGCAGGAGCTTGCCGTCGATGCTGATGCGCAGGTCGCGCACCGGCGCGCTCAGCGGCACCTCGATGGGGATCGGCTTGTCGCCGAGATGCACCGCGTAGGCCGCCGGAGACGTCAGCTCGGCCACGACCGTGCTGCCGCCCATGGGCTCGACGGGCAGCGACAACACCCAGCCGCTGGCCGCCAGGGCCACCGCCACCACGCTGCCCACCCGCAACATCCCCAGGGCGTGTCCAGGCTTGGCCCCGGGCCCGGTGAGCACGTCGAGGACCTTCGCCCCGCCGCAGGCCACCACGAAGCCCACGGGCCCGAGCAGCCGGGTGGAGCCCACTTCGCCCAGACCCGGGAGGGCCCGCACGAGACTCTCCGCGCCGGGCATGTGGAAGGCCGCGCCCCACAGCAGCAGGGCGATCCAGGCGAAGAAGCGCACGAAGCCGCCCCCCAGTCCGACCACCGCCCCGAGGGAGAGCAGGATCAGCGGCAGCACGCCGGCATACCCCGCATTGAGACCGGGATAGTCCTGGGCCGCCGTGAAGGCCCCGCCGTCCACCGGCGACCCGTAGAGGTTGGGCAACACCACCGACGAGGCCGCCAGAGCCATGCCCATGCGGCGCGCCATGACGGCCACGACGAAGATGCCCACGACCGCCAGCAGCATCTTGGTCAGGCTGCCGTCGCTGCTGGCGCGCAGCACGAGCGCGGCGAACAGGAAGAACGCCGTGAATATGCCCGCCGCCGCCCAACTCATGCCGCTCGAGTCGGCGGCGGCCTTGAGGTCGCGCAGCACCAGCCCGTGACTCTCGAAGGCGTAGTCGAGGAAGGGCAACCATTGGATGGCCGAGAGCAACACCGCCAGCACGGCCACGCCCATGCACAGCCACCGGCCGTGGCTGTCCCACAGTCGCCACAGGGCCCACAACCCCGCCACCATGGCGGCGATCAGCCCCGTCTCGGGATGCCCGCCGAAGACGAGCATCGAGAAGGCCAGGGCCAGCAGCGCGAGGCGTCGGCGACTGCGATCGTTGACGACCAGTTCGACGGCCCAGAAGCAGGCGGGCAGGGCCACCAGGGTGTGCGCCAGGGCGTACTGCAACCAGAGCACCTGGTGCCCGCCGAAGCCAAAGGCCACGGCTCCGAACAGCGAGGCCGGCACCGACAGACCGAGCCGGCGCAGGAACAGCCAGGTGAACAGGGCCGACAAGATCAGCGTGGCCAGCCCCTGCAGCAGCGGCACCTGCTCCAGGGGCACGAAGGCCGCGAGCAGGGTCAGCGGATGGAAGAGCGAACTCGTGATGTTGCCCAGGAAGGGCTGTCCGCCGCCGGCCCGCGAGGTCCAGAGGGGGTCGGCCTCGCCCTGGTAGACCCGGGCCGCATGGGCCAGATAGGGATAGTAGATCCGGGACTGATCGACCACGCTGCGGTTGTGGGGCGCGCTCGCGTCGAGGCCCATCTCCTGGAGAGCAGCCGCCCAGGGCGGGTTGTCGCCCAGATTGGAGCCATCGACCAGGACCCGGTCGGCTCCCAGACCATCCCTCAGGAGGAAGGCGGCAAGGGCCGAAAACAGGAGCAGGGCCGCACCCGTCAGCAGACGTCCCGTTGAAGGCGTCACGAAGGCCTCGCTACGATTCCTCGCCCGCCCAGAAACGGTTGGGTTCCGCCAGCCCACCCGTCCCCGTCGGCCTCATCCATGATCAGCGCCGTCATCCCGGTCTACAACGAGGCAGGTTGCCTCCGTGAACACGTGCCGGCATTGTCCGAAATCCTGACGGCGATCGCAGGTGAGGACTGGGAAATCCATCTCGTCGACGACGGCAGCGATGACGGCACGGGCGAGATCATCGACGCCCTGGCCGTGCATCCACGCCTGTTCGGCCACCACCATGCCGAAAATCGGGGCAAAGGAGCGGCCGTCCGGACCGGCGTCCTGGCCACCCGCGGCGATCGGGTGCTCTTCCTCGATGCCGATATGTCGACGCCGCTCGAGACGCTGCACCTGTTCATGCAGGCCATCGACCAGGGCGCCGACGTGGTGGTGGGCAACCGCAAGAGCAACGAGGCCACCATCGAGCGGTGGCAGCCGCCGATCCGCACCTGGCTGGGGCTCGGCTTCACCCGACTCGCCAATGGGCTGATGGGCCTCTCGATCTCCGACTACACCTGCGGCTTCAAGCTCTTCCGGGGCGAGGCCGCCCGCGCCGTCTTCGCCGAGATGGAGACCGAGCGCTGGAGCTTCGACGTCGAGGCCCTGGCCCGCTGTGCCCGCCGGGGACTCGTCCTGACCGAGGTCCCCGTCCGCTGGCACCACGTCGACGACACCCGCGTCCGGGTGCTCCGGGACGTGATCGGGTCCTTCATGGAATTGTTGGCGATCCGTCGCCGGCTTGGCCGAATCCGTCCGGGAGCGGCATGATGGTCGCCCCCCGCCGATCGGCACCCCGACCCCACGCCTCCCTCCCCCCGTTCCCGGGCCCCCGATGACCGCCTCCCCACCGACCGCCACCGCCAAGCGAGTCGTCGTCGTCGGCGGCGGCCTGGCCGGGCTCTCCTGCGCCCAGCGCTTCTCCGAAGCCGGCTGGCAGGTGACCGTGCTCGAGGCCGAACACCACGTGGGCGGGCTGGCCTCGTCGTTCACCGAGGACGGCTACACCTTCGACCTCGGTCCCCACCGCCTCTACAGCAACCTTGACGCGCTCAACGAGCACTTCAAGCGGGTGCTGAATGGCAACTGGGACTACCGCAACCGCCTCTCGCGCATCTTCATGAAGAAGCGCTTCTTCGACTACCCGCTGAAGGTCGGCAACGTCCTCACGAGTCTGTCGCCCTGGTTGTTGTTCCGTTCGTTCTGGGACTACATGGCCGTGCGTCTGCGCAACGCCATCCGCCCCATCCCGGACGACAACTTCGAGAACTGGGTGGTCAAGCGCTTCGGCAAGACGCTCTACGACCTGTTCTTCGGCACCTACACACGCAAGGCCTGGGGCATCCCCTGCACCCAGATCGCCTCCGACTGGGCCAGCCAGCGCATCAGCCAGCTCAACCTGCTCGACACGGTGAAGAAGACGGTCTTCCGGCCCAAGGGCGACGTGCGCAGCCTGGTCACGCGCTTCCTCTACCCGAAGACGGGCGGGATCGGTGAGCTCTCGGAGGGCTATCGCCGCCTCATCGAGGCCGACGGCAACACGGTCACCACGGGCGCCCGGGTGACCCAGTTCGACACGGCCGACGGCCGCATCGCCCGCGCCCACTACGACCATGACGGCGCGAGCCACACCATCGAGGCCGACCTGTTCATCAGCACGGTGCCGCTCACGGCCCTGGCGCCGATCCTGGGCGAGTCCCAGCCCGCGGCCGTCACCCAGGCCGTGGCCGACCTCAAGCACAAGGCCATCGTCTTCTGCTACCTCAAGCTCGACCGGCCCCAGGTCACGCCCGACCATTGGGTCTACATCCCGGAAGAGCATATCGCGATCCACCGCATCAGCGAGTTCACCAACTTCAGCAAGGAGTGCGCGCCCGAGGGCAAGACCATGGTGTGCGCCGAGATCACCTCCACCATCGGTGACAAGTACTGGACCATGGACGACAGCGACCTGCTCAAGCTCGCCTCGGACAACCTGGTGACGCTGGGGCTGCTGCAGGCAGGCGAGGTGCTGGAAGGCGGCTTCGTGCGCCGCATCGACTACGCCTATCCGATCTACGACCTGACCTACCGCGTCAACGTGAAGACCCTGACCGACTTCATGAAGTCGTTCGACAACTTCATCTCCACCGGACGGCAGGGACTGTTCCGCTACGGCAACATGGACCACTCGGTCGCCATGGGCCACGCGGTCGCCCGCCGGGTCCTCTCCACCGACGACGTCGACCACGCCCAGATCGCCGCCGAGGACGAGTACTTCGGGTGACGGACCCCGTCGCCGGCAACGACGCGGCGAGCGGCAGCGGGTCGGCCGGAGGTCACGGGTCGGCCGGCGGCAACGGTTTCCGTGAGCTGCCCTGCTACATGTGCGGCGCGACGGACGAGGAGTTGAAATTCGACGACGGACCCTACCGGGTGGTCGAGTGCCGGCGCTGCAGCCACGTCTACGTGAACCCGCGCCTGTCGTCCGAGCGCCTGCACGAGATGTACCAGGAGGAGTACTGGGAGTCCGATCGCGCCAAGGACTTCGGCTACACCGAGTACCTGCGCGAGAAGCCGCTCTACGAGCGCACCTACCGGCGCCGGGCCGAGATCATCGAACGCTACAAGCGCGGCTTCACCGGACGTGTTTTAGACGTCGGGTGCGCCGCCGGCTTCTTCCTCTCGGTCATGCAGGAGCGGGGCTGGGAGACCACCGGCGTCGAGATCTCCGGGAAGATGGTCGAGTACGCCCGCGAGGAGGGCGGCCTGCCCGACGTGCGCCACGGCGACCTGCTCTCCGTCGACCTGCCCGAGCAGACCTTCGACGTGATCACCTTCTGGGACGTCATCGAGCACCTCGAGGACCCGGTCGCCCACCTCGCCCGGGCCCGGGACCTGCTGCACCGCAACGGGCTGCTCCTGATCGAGACCCAGAACGTGCGCGCCGGGTTCGCCCGCCTGCTCGGCAAGAAGTGGCAGCACTACAAGCACGAGGAGCACCTCTACCACTTCCACCCCGCGACCCTCGCGGCCCTGGTGGAGCAGGCCGGCCTCGAGATCGTGGAGAACACGCCGCGCCATGGCGGCAAGTACGTCTCCTTCGGATTCATCCAGGAGCGCGTCGGCAAGCTGCATCCGGTCATGTCGGTGCTCGCCTCGCCGCTCAAGCTGGTCGGGGGCAAGACCCTGTACCTCAACTTCCGCGACGAGATGGTCGCCCTCTGCAAGAAGCGCTGAGCCTTGGACCGCGAAGCCTTCAAGCAGTTCGCCACGCTCGAGCAGGGCCACTGGTGGTTCCAGGGCCGGCGCCGCCTGTACGTGCCGCTCATCGCCGAGATCCAGGGCCGCGACCGCGGCATGCAGGCGGAGCCCCGCGGGCTCACCGTGCTCGACGTGGGCTGCGGCACGGGTGGTTTCCTCGCACCGCTGTCGAGCTTCGGCCCGGTCACCGGCGTCGAACTCGACGAGCCCGCCCTCGAGTGGTGCCGCGACCGCAACCTGCCACGGCTGCTGCGCGCGCAGTCGGACGACCTGCCCCTCCCGGACGCATCCGTCGACCTGATCTGCATGTTCGACGTCATCGAGCACACGCCCGACGATCGGGCCGTCCTGCGCGAGGCGCTGCGGGTGCTGCGCCCGGGCGGACACATCGCCGTCTCGGTGCCGGCCTACCAGTGGCTCTACACCAACAACGACAAGGTCGCCCACCACTTCCGCCGTTACACCCTGGGCGGTCTGACCGAGCGTCTCGGCACGGCCGGCTTCGAGCTGCGCAAGTCCACCTACGTGAACTTCATCCTCGGGCTGGGGATCATCCCGGTGGTGGCCTTGATCCGCTGCAAGCAGAAGCTCTTCGGCGTGCGCAACGCCGGCGCCACCAACCTCACCGTGCGGGTCCCGCGGATGCTCAATGCCCTGCTGGCCTGGGTCTTCGCGAGCGAGCGTCACCTGTTGCGCTGGCTCTCGGCGCCGTTTGGCCACAGCGTCTTCGCCGTCGCCCGCAAGCCACCGACGGCCGACACCTCGGATGGCTGAGAACGAGCTGACCCGGGCGTTCGAGCGTGAGGGCGCGCCGGCCGCCATCCTGGGCCCGAGCGCCGCCCTGTGGTTCGTGGTCGGCGCCCTGTTCATCGTCGAGGGACTTTGGGGCTCGTCCGGTGAGATCCCCCGGCTCTCGCTGCCCGTCGCCGGGAACGCCTTCGCCACCCTGGTGTTGCCCGACGCCTTCGGGACGGCGGCACAGGTCGAGGCCGCCCTGCCGCGGCTCGCGCTGCTCCCGCCGGGCACCGCCGAGATCCAGTCGTGGTACGTGGGCCTGCTCCCGTTGTTCCTGGGGCTGGCCGGACTCCTGGGCCGCAAGCCAAGCGCTGACATCCGCAGCGCGGGCCTGGTGTTCGTGCTCATCGGCCTGATCGCCAACCTGTTGCCCGAGGCGGCGCAGTGGATCGTGCGCGGATGGAACCCGCGCGGCATGGTCGCCTTCGGACTCTTGTGGTCCGCCATCACCGGCATGTGGGTCTGCGCCGGCACGACCGCCTCTGGCGACGATCGCGTGCGCCCTCGGGGCCTCGCCGCCGTGGCCGCCCTGGGCCTGCTCACGACCCTCGCCATCGCTGCCCTGAGCGCCGGCGCCGGCACCCCGCCGAGCGTCCTCGCGGGGCTGCTCGACCGCCTTCCCGAAGCCGAACGCGCGGCCTACCTGGCCTCGCCCGAATTGCTGGCGGCCAGCGCCGAGCACGTGCGCGGCGTGCTCGATCGGGCCGCGGTCACGGCCTTCATGAGCACCGTGACCCTGCTTTGGTTCCTCAAGCGCCGCGACGGACTCTCGGCCTGGGGCGTGGTGATCATCGCGACGGCCGACCTGATCTGGCACCACCTGGGCGCCCCCGGCCTGGGTTAGCGGGCCTCGTCAACCCCCGCGACCGAGCACCAGACGCAGGCGGGCGGTGGCGAGCAGCAGGGCGCCGGCGCACCAGAGCAGGGCATGACCGGCGCCGGCGGCTCCCTGCAGGTCGCCCAGGCGCGGCAGCAACCACGCGGCCGGCGGCGCCACCTCGGCCAACCACGGCCGCAGGTGCGCCGCCACCAGCAGCAACCAGAGACCCGGTACCAGCAGGTGCCGTTCGAACCAGGCGCCCAGCGCCAGGCCGCCGGCGCACAGCACCAGCAGCTGCAGCCCCAGCGCGAGGGGCGTCCCCGGCAGACTGCCGCTGGCCCAGGCCGCCGCCACCACGGTGGGCGCGATGGCCAGCCCCAGGCCGATCCAGCGCTGCAGCAGGGCGAGTCCGCCTCCACGCGCCACCCGCAAGGTCAACAACCCGCGCCGGGCGTCACGGCCCACCTCCAGGGGCTCGGCCAGCGAGAGCGCCAGGGCGCCGGCGAAGAGCAGCGAGCCCGCCCGCACCTCGTCGACGAAGCCCTCCGAACCACCGAGGGCCTGCGAGGCCAGGCGCGTGCCCAGCGCCGCCGCCCCCATCGACACGAGCACCACCGGGATCGCCGTGGGAGCCGCCCAGGTGCGCACGAGCACCGAGCGCACGGCGTTCACGCCGTCTCGCCGTCCGTCGCGGAAGCCTCGCCTGCGTCCCCGCCCGCATCGCCCCTCAGCACGAAGGCGAAGCCGTGCAGGTCGACCTCGCAGGGTCCGTTGGCCGGATCGAGACGCACGAAGATGATGCCGTCGTCCGGCGGCCAGCGACCGCCCGGCCGCGGATCGACCCGGTAGCTGTGCACGCGGCCGTCGTTCAGCACGGGAAAGAGCACCGACCGCTCCTCCACCAGGCCGGTGTCGTTCACCCCCATCCAGAAGACCTGGCCCTGTCCGCCCTCGACGGGATGGTCGGGGTTGTGCAGGCGCATGGTCACCTCGATGGCCACGACGTCGGCCGCGCGCACCGCGAGACCCGGGCCGGCCAGCCAGGGATCGTCGCCGGTGGAACGCAGCGCCCACCCGCCGCCGCCACCGCTGCGGCCACCGTCACCGCTCTCGCGCTCGGGCAGGTCGTCGCAGGTCATCCAGCCCTCACGCGCCGCGGGATCGCCGAAGTCCCACCGCGTGCGGGTCGGGTCGATGGGCATGACCAGGCTCTCGCTCAGGGCGACCACAGCGGCAGCGCGCTGCGCGTCGCCGGGCCACAGGCGCGCCGCGGCCGCGGCCACGTCGACAGCGGTCGGGTCGTAGCCGGCCGTCGCCAGGCTCTCCACGCCCCCGCCCAGGACCTGCAGCGGCGGCCCCATGGCCACGCCGCCGGGCACCGCATGCGGCGCACCGAGGAGCAGGTCGAGCAATTCGTCGTCCGAGAGCCGCCGCGTCGCCAAGGCGCCGGGATCGGTGATGGCCTCGATGACCACGCCCGTGCCGTCGGCGTGCAGCCCCTCCGGCGGCGAGGCACTCCGGATCCAATCCGCGGCCGCCCGCTTGTCGCCGTCCTCCGCGGGCGCCTCGCCGCGGTACTGGCTGCGCATGGGCGCCTCGGCGCCAAAGAGCAGCGCCAGGTCGTCGGGATGGAACAGGTTGCGCTCGGCGTGGGGATAGCCGCAGCGGCGGAACAGGTGCCGCTCGATGGCGGCCCGGTCGAAGGCGATCTCCTCGGTGGTGACGATCACCGCCTTGGCCGCCACCCGCTGCAACTCCAGCAGGCACGCCACCGGATATTCGGCGTGCTCGACCACCTCGCTGCAGACCACCACGTCGAACGCATCGTCGGCAAAGGGCAGGCGCGCCCCGTCGATGGCCGCCGCCGGCACCGCGAACAGCTCGCCCGCACGGGCACAGGCCTCGGCCGACAGGTCGCAACTCACGACGCGCACCGCGTCGCCCGCCCGCGCCGCGCCGGCCCGGGCCAGATGGGCCAGGAAACCCTCGCCCCCGCCGACGTCCAGCAGCGAGCCCCAACGCAGGCCGTCGAGGCTGCGCAGCACCTGGAACAGCCGCGCCAGACGGGCCAGACGCCCCGGCTCACTGGCCGGGTGGCCGAGCCCGTAGAGGGGCTGGTGCGCGAGATACACGCCGTCGCCGGCGCACTCGCGGTAGCGCCGATCGAGCCAGCGCGCGGTGTAGCGCGTGTAGGTAGCCACAGGCCGGTCGACGATACCCGCCCGTCCCCGCGCCCACCAAGCCGCGACTGACGCCATCGCCTGAGACGGCGCCCCGGGCCCGGGACCTAGGGCAGCGGCTCCACGGACGAGAGCCGCTCCATGCCGCCGTCGCTCATGCGCAGGAAGACCCGCCCCACCACCTGGTCGATCCGCACCGGGCCGAAGTCGCGGCTGTCGATGGAGACCCGGCGGTTGTCACCCAGCAGGAAGAGCTCCGCCGGCCCCATGGCGTAGTCGGGGAAGGTCACCGAGCGGTTCAGCTCGGCCGGGATGCTCTCCTCCACGACCTGGCCGTTACGCACGACGGTGCCCGCGTCCATGGCGATCACGTCGCCCGGGCCGGCCACCACCCGCTTCACCAGCACCTCGTCATGGAGCTCCACCACCACGGTGTCGCCGATGACCACGGGCCGGTTGAGCCAGGCCATATCGCCCACGAGGATGCGATCGCCGCTCTCCAGGGTCTGACGCATGGACGTGCCCTCCACGCGATAGGCCGTGAACATGATCCCTCGGGCCACCACGGCCACGAGCAGCACGCTCACGCCGACGCGGAGGCCGATGAGCAGATTGCGGGTCGAGACCATTCTTCGGGCTCCGGGAGTCGGGCCGTCCCCGGGCGGGACCACCGGGATTCTCATCGGCGTCGGCCCGACCCGGCATTGAGGCGGACCCGGCCGCCCCGCAAGATGGGCACGATGGAGGCCCAGCCCCCCGATGCCCCGGCAGTCCCGGCCGGCCACCTGCGCCCGTTGCTGGTGCTGGCCCTGCTCCCCGCGATCCTGATGAGCCCCGGGCTCTTCGGCGGGAAGGCCCTGTTCGCCGTGCACCCCGGGCAATTGCAGCCCTGGAGCGCCGACCTGCCCGCCGACGAGCTGGCCGCCCTGGAGGCCGTCGGCATGCCGCTCGCGGCTGACGGCACGCTGCAGTTCCGGCCGCAGCAACGCGTGGCCTTCGAGCGCCTGCGAGCGGGTGAGGTGCCGCACTGGAATCCCGACAGCCTCTGCGGCGTGCCGCTGCTGGCCCAGGCGGTCCACGGCGTATTCCATCCACCGAACTGGTTGCACCTGGTGCTCGAGGAGGGCCGGGCCTACGCCTGGATCGCCGCCCTGCAGACTTTCCTCGCGGGGCTGTTCGCCTACGCGTTGTGCCGACAACTCGGCCTCGGCGGCATGGCCGGCCTGCTGGGCGGTCTCAGCTTCGCCCTCTGCGGCTTCCTGGCCGTGCGCTGGCACTGGTACCAGATCCAAGGCGCGGCGATGTGGCTGCCCCTCGTGCTGCTGGGCGTCGAGCGCCTCACGAGCGCCGACCGCCCCGGCGCGGGACGGGGCGCGGTGGCCTGCATCGCCGGCGGCCTCGGCCTCTCGTTCCTCGCCGGCTTCCCGCCGGCCAGCGTGCTGATCACCTACGCCGCCGCCGCCTGGGCCCTCGTGCGCCTCTCCGGGCGTTGCGAAGACCGGCTGCGGAAGGTCCTGCGCCTCGGGTTCGCGCTGGTGGTGGGCGTGGCCATCGGTCTGCCGCAGATGCTGCCATCGACCGCGTGGGCCCTCAGCGGCGAGTCGACCCGCACGTCCGTCGACCCCGAGATCGTGGCCGGGCTCGCCATGGGCCCCGCCAGCCTGGCGCGGCTGGTGCTGCCCGACATCTTCGGCCATCCCCACGACCTGGCCACCCACGAGCTGCCCTTCCTGCGCGAGCGCGGCACCCTCGGGCGCATCGCCCAGAAGGCCAACGCCAACCACATCGAGAACGCCGGCTCCTTCGGACTGGTGGCCCTGATGCTCGCGCTGCTCGGCCTCGGCAGCGGGTGCCGGGGGCGCTGGCTCGCGGCGCTGCTCCTCGCGGTCGGCTTGTTCTGCGCGGTGCAGACCCCGCTGCTGCCGCTGGTGCTCAAGCTCCCCGGCCTCGACACCTCCGATCCGCGACGCTTCCTGCTGCTGGCCGGCATGGGCGGGGCGCTGCTCGGGGCGTGCGGGCTGCAGCGCATCATCGATCGGGGCCCCGGCCCCGCCTTCCGCAATCTGGCCGTGGTGGCCCTGATGGCCTTCATCGGTGCGGCCCTGCTCATGAGCCTCGTGAGCGAGGACGCCTGGGTCAATTGGGCCGCCCCCCGGCTGGCCGAGGTTGCCGGCGTGTCCACCGCGGAGGTGCGCAGTCATCGCGCCGACCTCGACATCGACCTGGCCCTGACGCAGATGACCCTGTGGGGCGGCGCCGTGGTCATGTCGGCCCTCATGATCGCCGTGCTCATGTCCGAGAAGCGCCGCCGCACCGGGGCCCTGCTGCTGATCCTTGTGGCCGCCGCCGATCTGGGCGTCACCGCCCGGCGCGGTGCGGTGTTCGTCCCGCCCCACGGCATCGATGCCCCGCCCCCCGCCCTGGCCAGCCTGACCAGCGACGGACGCCTGATCCGCTTCCATCCCGGGCCGCCCTCGCCGATGACCATGCCCCTGCCGCCGAACACGGCGCTGCCGTTCGGCGTGCGCGACGTCTCGGGCTACATCACGCTGGCCCCGCGCCGCGTCGAAGCCCTGCACGAACGCCTGCAGGTCGGCACCGCGTGGGGCGTCGGCACCGCGCCGCTCTCCGACCCGGCCGCGCTCGGCTCGGGACTGCTCGACGACCTGGCCGTCGACCGGCTGCTGTCCTCGGTGCCGCTCGATCACCCGGACTGGCGCGTCGCGGGCTCGGTGGGCGACGCCGTGCTCTACACCCGGGACGCGGGGGCCTCGCGACTGGCGGCGGTCTGGCCCTGCGACGTGATCCCGGTGCCCCCCGGGGCCGACGCGGCCCTCGACGCACTGGTCGCCGAGCGCGCGAGCGGCGGGCGACGCACGGTGATCGAGGCGACCGACCTGACCGTCCCCACCGGGTGCATCAAACCCGACGATTGGCAGGCCCTCTCGAGCGGCGCCCTCGCATGGCGCGTCGACACCCCCGAGCGCCTCGAGATCGCGACCCGGTCTCGGCAGGCCCTCACAGGCGACGCCGCGGCCGCCGACACGGGGTTCTGGCTCGTGCTGCGCGACACCTGGGCCCCGGGCTGGAGCGCCCACATCGATTCACGGCCGGTGGAGATCCACGTGGCGGACGGCGCCTTCCGGGGCGTGCGCGTGCCCGTCGGCGAGCACACCGTGGTGTTCACCTACGCGTCCCCGGGCTGGACCTGGGGGCTGCGGCTCGGCCTGGCGGGCCTGTTCCTGTTCCTGCTCGCGGTGCTGCGGGCGCTGCTGCCCCGCCGCTCGGACGAACCTAGAACAGGTTGAACTTCAGGATGCACCAGATGGCCTGGAAGCCGTCCTTCACGCCGATCTTCTTGCCCTCGGCGAAGCTGCGCCCGAAGTAGCTGATGGGCACCTCGTAGATGCGCAGCTTCTCCCCGTCGATCTTCATGCGCGCGATCTTGGCGGTCACCTCCGGCTCGACGCCGAAGCGGTCCGACTCGATCTGCAAACGGTCGGCCACGGGCTTGCGGAAGACCTTGTAGCAGGTCTCCATGTCGGTCAGGTTCAGGTTGGTGAACATGTTCGACATGAGCGTCAGCATCTTGTTGCCGATCATGTGCCAGAAGAGATGGCAACGCTGGGCCTCGCCGCCGAGGAAGCGGCTGCCGTAGACCACGTCGGCGAAGCCGTCCTCGATGGGCTTCAGCAGCCGCGGGTAATCGTCGGGCGTGTACTCGAGGTCGGCGTCCTGCACGAGCACCACGTCGCCGGTGGCCTGGGCGAAGCCCGTGCGCAGGGCGGCGCCCTTGCCCTGGTTCACCTCGTGCTTGAAGACACGGATGATGCCGGGGTGCTCGGCCACCAGCTCGTCGAGGATGCCGTGGGTGCCGTCGGTCGACTCGTCATCGATGATGATCAGCTCGATGTCGAAGGGCGTGGCCAGGACGCGGTCGACGATGGCCCGCACCGTCTTGACCTCGTTGTAGACAGGCATCAGCACCGAGAGCTTCATCGTTCTCCCCTTCCCCATCGGGCGACCGCCGCGACCACGCCGGCCGGCGCCGCGAGGCACCTGTGAGCGGGCGGATTATCGAGGCCCCGCCGGGGGCGATCAAGACAAGTGAAATCCATCAGGACGGGCATGGACGGGAGCTCCCCTCAGGCCACGGCCTGGACGAAGGCGCCCTCGGCCGCCCGATCGGACGCGACCCGGGGATCGATGACCACCTCGGTGGTGCCGAAGATCTCGTGCAGGCGGAAGGCATCCATCAGGCCGCGGATCATGTTGGCGAACTCGGGGGAGTTCTCCACCGCCCAGAACGGGATGCGGAACAAGGGCACGATATCGCTGTCGTGCCGGCGCCGCCGGGACTGGATGTGGCGGCGCTTGGCCGCCATGGCGTCGAGCAGGGTCGTGAAGTCATTCACCGCCAGCATGTCGGCCTTGGCCGGCGGCGGAATGCCCACCGAGCGCTTGTTGGCGCGCATCTTGAGCAGCACCTCGTGCATGCGGCCCTTGCCCCGGGCGTCCTGCTCGTCGATGCGGTAGCCGTCGTCGTTGAGGTGCAGCACGTACGACATGCGCTTCTGGTGCACGAGCAGCGCCGCCGGGAGCACCCGCTGCAGCACGCCCTCCTCGTAATTCTTGTAGATCAGCCAGAGCGGGTTGCGCATCTGCAGCAGGCGGATCTTGTGCACGTCGATGCGCCGGCTGGTGGACATGTGGTGGTGGTAGGCCACGCTCTGGGGCACGTACAGGATCGTGTAGCCGAGCACCCACAGCCGGAAGCCGAGGTCGACGTCCTCGTAGTAGGCGAAGAAGTCTTCGTCGAAGCGGCCGGCGTCCTCGTAGACCTCGCGCCGGATGGCCATCGAGCCGCCGCAGGCGAACAGCGTGTGGCACGGACGGCGGTAGCGGTCGATGTCGGGGTCGTTCATGCCGACCTGCCAGCCGATGCCGTGGAAGTTCATGGCCGAGCCGCCGAAGTTCACCTCCGACCCGTTCCACGACAGGGTCAGCGACGACGTGCAGTCGGCCTCCCGCGTGACGATGGGCGCGACCAGCTCGCGCAGCCAGGTCGGCTCGACGCGCATGTCGGTGTTCAGGAAGACGAGCACCTCGTTGGAGCTGGCCTCGACCCCCGAGTTGACGCCCCCCGCGAAGCCGTGATTCTGGCGGCACTGGAGCGTGCGGGCCTCGGGCGCGTTCTTGTCGAGCCACTGCACCGACCCGTCCACCGAGGCGTTGTCGACCACCACGATCTCGATCAGGTCGGCGGGATAGTCCACCCCCCGCAGCGACTCGAAGAGCTGCTCGAAGTGGTGCCGACCGTTCAGGTTGACGATGACGATGGAGACGCTGGGCCAGTTCACGGATTCCTCGCTGCTCGGCGGCCCGCCTCGCGTCCCAGGCCGATCACCTGACGATAACGCCATTCCATCTCGCATGCCTCCTCGGCGTCAGTCTTCACGGGAGGCGCGGCCGCGACCAGGCGGGGCCCCAGCGAAGGCTCGTCGACCAGACGGCGCAGTTGCTTGAGCAGGTCCGGGGCCGATCCCGGCTCGAACAGCAGGCCGTTGGCATCGTGCTCGATGCCTTCGCTGATGCCCGCGATGTCGCTGCCCACCACCGGCGTGCCCGAGAGGAAGGCCTCGCGCACGGTCAGCCCGTAGGCCTCCTGCCACAGGCTCGGCACTACCAGCACGTCGAGATCGGCATGGATCGCGGCCAGATCGTCGTGGTGGAAGCGCCCGTGGAAGACGGCCTTGTCACCCAGCGCCTGCTTCAGATCGGCGATGAGGGCCCGGATCTCGCCGGCGGTGGCCGGGTCACTCCCGCCGCTGTCGTCGCCGTGGACGTGCAGTTCCATGGTGCCCGGCTCGGCCCCCAGGATGGCCGCCGCCAGGGTCTGCAGGCCCTTGTACCAGACCAGACTGCCGACGAATCCGACCCGCAACGGCGCCGCGGGAGGTCGGGTCTTCTGTCCCTGCTTGCCCTGCTGGATCCAACTCGTGTCGAGGCCGTAGGCGCTCAACGCCAGACGGCCGGCAGGAATGCCCAGCCCGATCATCGACTGCTTCACGGCATGCGACGGCACCACCAGGGCGTCGGCCCGCTGCAGCACCGACCGCATCCAGTCCTCGCGACGCACCAGCGACGCCGCGTCCTCCCGCGCCTTGCGCCAACCGGGCGGGTGGGCCGGGATCGTCTGCGACACGCCCTCGGCCCATTTCGCCGGCAGGCTCCCGGCGATGCGATCGAGCACGGCCAGCGGGTCGATGAGCTTGGGCTTGTCCTTCACGCACGCGGCGCAACCGAGGCCGGGCGGCGCCCGCAGGCAGTTGGTGCGATCGGGCCGGATCAGCTGCACGCGCGGGCAGCGCGCCCAGAAGTCGCTCAGCGTGACCACGCTCGGAACGCCGGCCGAGCGGCAACGATCGATGATCCCCGTCGAGAGGTGGATCATGTGCTGGATGTGCACGACGTCGGGCTGCTCGCGGGCCAGCACCTGGTCGAAGGCCTCCTCCGCCGGGCGGAAGCGGTAGGTCTCGTCGACACCCGAGAAGGCCAGCCGGTTGACGAAGCGATGCACCCGGAAGCCCTCGAATTCCCCTGCGTGCAGGCTGCGATCGGGCTCGGACCCGTTGCCCGGGGTGCGCACGAAGAGCACCACGTCGTGGCCGCGCGCCCGCAGGGCCCGGGCCAGGGTGAGGGTCAGCACCTCGACGCCCGCCCAGCTGTCGGGCGGGAAGGCGTGCACGACGAAGAGGATCTTGAGTCGCTCCTGCGGCACCGGTCGCGGCACCCGCGGCGGCGTTGCCGGCGCATTGCGCACCGCCTCGGCGCCCCGCCAGAAGCCGAAGAATTCGGCGAAGTGGTAGACCGGCGAGAGCAGCGACCACTTCCAGCGCTCGAGCAGCGGCAGGCCGGCGGCGGCGAGGTGCTGCCGGTCGGCCTTCCACGAGCGCCCGGTCATGATGAAGGCGTGGGACAGCTTGTCGATGCACGGGCGGTCGAGGAAGCGCATGTTCAGCTCGCCGTCCACGAAGGTGCGGGCGTAGACCGAGGCCGCTTCGTACTCGTGACTGTGGATCACCTCGCTGCGCGGATCGAAGACCACCGTCCAGCCGGCCTCGATGGCGGCCCGGGCGAACTTGATGTCCTCGCCGAACATGCCGCGGACGAACGGGAGCTGCTCCCACACCGTGCGGCGCAGGCAGCTGGCCACGTCGTTGAAGTTGCACTTGAGGCGCAGGCTGTGCGGGTCGAGGGCGGCCCAGGCCTCGGGGCTCTCCATCGAGACCTCGGTGCGCTCGGTGCCGAAGCACAGGTCGCCCTTGACGCCTTGCATGACCAACGGCCCGGCCTCGGGCCGCGGCAGGATGCGGCTGAACGCGCCGGCCACCTGCGGGTCGTCGAAGTTGCTCACGAGGTCGGCGAGCCAGCGCGTCCCCACCGGCTCGGCGTCCTGTACGAGGAACACGATCAGCTCGCCGTGCGTGAGGCCCGCGCCGAGGTTGCGTGTGTCGCCGTGATCGAAGGCCGTCGGGTGGATGCGGTGCAGCCCGATGGACGGCCGGGTCGCGATCTCCTCGAGGGTCCCGTCCGTCGAGCCCGAGTCGACCACGAGCACATCGACGTTGCCCTCGTATTCCTGGGCGATCACGCCGTCGAGACAGCCGACGATGGTGTCGATCCCGTTCTTGGCCGGGATCACGATGGAGACAGAGGGCGCGCTCATGCGACGTCGTCCGCGTCCCGGTCGAGCTCCTCGGACCGGGGCATGTCGCGTCGGTCCGGCAAGCGGCCCAGCGGGCCGCGGCTGCCCCTGAGCTGTCCGGCCAGCTGGGCCCGGCGCAGGGCCCACGCCTTGCGCAGCGCCCGCGGCTCGCGGTCCTCAGGGAAGGCCGACAGCCAGCGCACGTCGCGCAGCACCTCGCTGAACAACCCCTTGAGAGCGGCGAGCCGCCCTGAGCGTACGCGCAACCCGAAGCGCTCGCGGAAGAAGCGGGCGTCCACCCGGTAGCGCTCGAAGACGCCTTCGGGGTCGTACTCGTGGCCGTGCTCCACCACCGCGTCGGGGACGTGCACGAGCTGCCAGCCGGCACTGAGCAGGTCGAAGGCCAGCAGTGCGTCCTCACCGTGGTTGGTCGGGCGGAAGCCGCTGCGGCGGAAGACATCGCCCCGCACCGCGGTGCACACATCGTCGAGCATGAGCAGCTCGCGCCACTCGCTCGGCTCCATGGTGGCCGCCTCGATGGAGCTGAAGGGGCCGGTCTCGTAGGCCTCGTCATCGGCGAAAGGCGACATGGCCACCGTCGACTGGGTCAGGAAGCTGGCCCCCTCGGGGGGCACCTGACGCGCCGTCCCCGCCGCGACACCCTTGCGCGCCACCGCCGCGGCCAGGTTGGCGAAGCAGTCGTCGTCGAGGGGCACGGCGTCCTGCACCAGGAACACGATCACGTCCACGGGCGGGAGGGCCGCCGCCGCCTGGTTGCGCGTCACCCCGTGGTCGAAGGTCTCGGGCGTGATCGAGACCACGTCGGCACCGGCGGAGCGCGCCCGCTCGGGCGTCCCGTCGTCGCTGCCCGAGTCGATCACGACGAAGGCGTCGGGCGCCGGCCTCTGGGCGGCGATGCCCTCGAGGCACTCGACGAAACGCTCCCCGCCATTGCGGGTGGGGACCACGACCCCGACGCTCGTCATGGGCTCGCGTGGAGGTTGGGTCGGCTCACGACTTCTTCTTGCCCCGGAAGGGGCGCGTCAGCGTGCGGTAGATGCGGTACGGCAGGCTGACCCAGATGCGGCTCAGCTCGGCCTCGATGCGCTGGATGTGGGTGGTCTTCTCGTTGAGGGCCTTCCACAGGTCCTCGATGTTCTGCTCGAGCCGGGAGGCGCCGTCCACGATGGCGTCCTTCTCGCGCCGCAGCATGTCGAGCTCGCGGGACTGCTCGTTGAGGAAGGCCACCGCCTGCTCGGCAGCCACCAGCCGGCCGCGCACGTCCGACTGCCAGTCGGGATCGACGCTCCACGCCGATTCGCGCACCACGCCGAGACCGTCCCGCAGGTCGACCAGGCTCTCCCGCAGCCGGGCGATGCCCGTCGTCACCTCGTCGAGCGAGGCCGCCAAGGTGGAGAACTCCTCGTGCGCCGTCGCGATCATGGCGTCGTCCTGCGAGCGCCCGGCATGGCGGGCCACGGACGCCGCCGCATGGGCCTCGCGCTGCTCGTCCGCTGCCGATCCGTCGTCGTCGGGTGCACCGTCGTCGGATGCTTCGTCAGGCGTGGCGGCGGGCTTCTGCTCCGGAGCCAATGGCGCCTCGGCGCCGGCTTCGACCTCCGTGACCTCGCCCGACAACACCAACCGCCGGACGCACCCCCCCAGCCTCCCGCTCACGGCGCCCAGCCCGCCCTCGGTCTCGCCGATGTCCTCGTCGAGACGGGTGAGCATCTTGTCGATGCGATTCCAGGCCGTCTCGGCCTGCACCGGCACCAGCAGCTTGGGCGGCTTCAATTCGAAGGTGTCGCGGGTGATGCGCTTCTCGCGGAACAGGTCGGCGATCTCGGTCACCTTGCCCAGCCGGTGCAGCTGTTCCTCAAGGCGGTGGTTGGCCTCGATCAGGTGGTAGATCTGACCCACCAGGTGAGCCTCGTGGCGGCGCACGGCCTCTGTGCTAGCGCCTGCCGCGCCATTGGACGGCCCGGCCGGGGAGGACTGGCTCGCCTTGCCGGACGGGCCCGCGCCCTTGCCTTGGCCGTCCAGCTCACCGCCCGACCCATCGCCCGGCTTGCCGTCGGTGCTCATGGCCCCGTCTCCGGGGCGGCCACCGCCCCGCTCGCGACGCCGCCACCGCCGGCGTTCGCCGCGGCCCGCTCCCACAAGGCGATGAAGTCGTCGGCGTTCTCGTCCAGCGTGCGCACGTGTCCGATGCCCTCCACCAGTCGACTCAACAGATCGGGGTCATCCTCGAATTCCTGGAGCACGTTGGCTAGTGCCCCGGGGTCGCCGGCGGCGAAGGTGCGCCCATTGACGCCGTCGTCCACCAGTTCGGTCAGTCCGCCCCGGTCCGACGCGATCACCGGACGCCCGGCGCTGAAGGCCTCCAGCACCACGAAGGGCGTGTTCTCGTACCAGAGCGACGGCACCACCAGCACGTCGATGGACGAGAGCACCGACGCCAGCTCGGCGTGCTGGAAGGGCCCCATGAAGTTGATGCGCGGGTCCATCTCGGCGAAGGCGCGCACCCGCTTGGCGTACTTGGGGAAGTGCTCCATGTTGCCGCGCACCACCAGGCCGAAGCCCGGCGCCTTCTTCTCGCGGAAGGCCGAGATGAGCACCTCGACCCCCTTCTGCGGGTTGATCGACCCCAGGTACCCGAAGGTCACCGTGCCCTCGCCGTGGACCGGCACGTTGCGGCTCACGCCCAGCAGCGGATCCACGCCGTAGGGGATGTTGAGCATCTGCTCGCGGCGATAGCCGAAGTCGACGAACAGGTTCTGGAGGAACTTGCTCGGCGCCACCAGGCCGGTGACCTGGTCGAGGGTCTCGCGGATGAAGCGCGGGCGCACGTGCAGGGCCTCGCGACGCAGCGCCACCTCGGCGTGGTTGAGGTCGGTGAGCGTCCGCTCGGGCAGGGGCGCCTCCACGAAGCCGTCGCGCTTGCTGAACAACCGCAGAGCGTCGTAGGCGAAATTGTTCACCGAGAGGCACTCGAGGCAGGCGTCGGTCTCGGGGCCCGCGCACAGGCTGCCGTCGTGCCGCAGCAGCTGCACCGTGGGGCACAGGAACCAGAAGTCCATCATCTGCACATAGGTCGGGATGCCGCGAGCGCTGCACTCCTCGACCACCGAGAGTCCGAGGCCCATGAGGTGGAAGATGTGCACCACGTCCGGCTTGTGCTCGTCGAGCCACTCGCCGAAGACCTTGCCCAGGAAGACGTTGTAGTAGTCGTTGAGCGCGTTGTTGGGCACCAGCCCGTCGAAGAACGACAGCCGGGTGACCGGCACGCCGTCGATGGGCTCGTCCACGAGGCGCAGGGCCGTGCGCTGGTGCGGGTCGGGCTCGAAGGTGAACACGTCGACGTCGACGCTGCGGTTGCGCAGGATCATCGCCAGCCGGTGGGCGTACAGCTCCGTGCCGGTGTTGTACCGGGGCGGATACTGATGGACGACGAAGGCGACCTTCACGACGTCTCTCCACCAGGTGGCTGGGAATGGGGTGATCCGAGACCGGGCGGCTGCGAGCCCGAGAGCACGCGATCATAGTGACCGAGCAGCTCATCGGCAGCCTCGCCTTCGTCGCGGACGTCCTGCGGCGAACCGGCGAGACGGCGGCAGAGGACGGGATGGTCCGCCAGGCGCCGGAGGCACGCGGCCAGGGCCTCGCTGTCCCCCGCCGCGAAGAGCAGGCCGTTGACCTCGTGGCGCACGGCCTCGGACATGGCGCCGTGGTCGGCCGCGATGACTGGCAGCCCGGCCAGGAAGGCCTCGCGGATGGTCAGGCCATAGGCCTCGTACCAGAGTGAGGGCACCACCAGCACATCGAGCCCGGCCAGGATCTGCGGCAGCTGCTCGTTCTCGTAGCGGCCGTGCAGGGTGATGGCCGTCTCGTAACCCTTTCGGAGGCCCTGCAATCGCTCGCCGTAGGTCGTGTCGTGGTGGAAGGGCAGCACTTCCCCCCAGACATCGAGTCGCAGCCCCATGGGATCGCCCAGGCGCCGGAAGGCCTCCATCACGATGTGCACGCCCTTGGACGGGATCACGCTGCCGACGAAGCCGATGCGCAGGCCGTCGCGTCCGGCCTCGCGGCGCGGCCCGTGCGCCTCCAGCGCTCGCGCCCAGGCCGCCTTGGGCAGCCCGTTCTCCACCACCGCCACGGACGCGGCCGGCATGCCGTAGTCGAGGTACATGCGCCGCATGAAGGCCGACGGCGTGAAGGCCATGTCGAGAGAGGCGAGCACCGCGGCCACCCGGCCGTGATAGGCCTCGAGGCGACCGAGGTCGAGGGCGTCGCGCTCCTCCGCCGCGGCGGCGGGCGCGGCCGAGCGCCCCAACACGTGGGGCCACAGCTCGCGCAGGCAGGGCATGCACTTGGTCAGCCGGATCTCCGGGCACAGGTCGAGGCCCGCCGTGATGCGCTGTCCCCGCGGGCACCCCATCCAGAAGTCGTGCAGCGTCATGACCACGGGCACGCCGGCCGTTTTGCACGCATCCACCAGCCCCACCGAGAGGCAGGTCAGATGGTGCACGTGGACGATGTCGGGGCCCACACGCGCCAGCTCCCGGGCGAAGGCCGCGGTGATGGCCGGGTTGTCGTACATGAGCTCGAAGCGCGTGGCGTCCTCGAAGGTGTTGCCAAGGCGCGTCACCGCGACGCCGTCGACCTCGTCGCGCAGCACGGCGAGGTGCTCCGGCTCGGGCCGCGTGCTGCGCGTGAACACCGCGCACTCGTGGCCCGCGGCCGTCATGGCCCGGGCCAGCCCGGCCACGTGCAGCTCCACACCCCCGACGTTGTCGGGCAGGTAGGCGGCGGTGACGAAGAGGATGCGCACGGGGGGCGGTCGTCGGGAGGGGGCTCGGCTCAGCGCCGCAGCCAGGCCTCGAAGGCGTCGAAGGCCGCCGGCCGACCGAGGAAGTCGGCCATCAGGTCGGCGGCGTCCTTGCTGCCTCCGGGCTGGAGCACGCACTCGCTGTATCGGCGCGCGACGGCCGCATCCATGACGTCGTCTCCGAAGGCCGCGTAGGCGTCCTTGGCCAGGACCAGCGACCACATGTAGGTGTAGTAAAGGGCCGTGTAGCCCTCGAGGTGCCCGAAGGAGGCCTGAAAGGCCGTGCCCTCCTCGTGGGGGAATGCCGGCAGCTTGTCGGCGCGCAGGGCCTGCATGGCCGCCGTCGTGTCGAGGTCGGCCGGGTCGCGGTCGTAGAAGTGCAGTGAGACCGCGGCGTAGTACATCTGGATCGCCGCCTGGATGCCCTTGCCGTAGTCGCCCGCCTCATTCATGCGCGCCACCAGGTCGGCGGGGATGACCTCGCCCGTCTCGTGGTGCCGCGCGAACTTCGACAGCACGCCGAAGTCCCGCCCCCACTCCTCGAAGAGCTGACTGGGAACCTCGACGAAATCCCACTCGGTGGAGATGCCGGCCACGGCCAGGTAGGGCTGGCGCCCGGCCATGATGAAGTGCATCAGGTGGCCGAACTCGTGGAAGAAGGTGCGCAGCTGGTCGGGTTCGAGCAGGCCGGGGTTGCCGGTGGCCGCGTCGGGCTGCGGGAAGTTGCACACGAGCGAGGCCTGGGCGAACTGGCGCAGCGGACCGCTCCGGCTCTCCCCCGCCGCCGGCCCCAGCCCGTCGATGAGGTGGAACATGGCCGCGTGCTTGAACTTGTCCTTGCGGCTGTGCATGTCGAGGAAGAAGCGGCCCACCACTTCGTCGCCGTTGCGCACGTCCCACACCTCGACGTCGGGGTGCCAGGGCGTCACGTCGGCCCGCGCGAAGGTCACGCCGTAGACGGTCTCGGCCGTGGCCAGCACGCCGTCGCGCACCGCGTCATAGGGCAGGTAGGGGCGCACCTCGCGGGCGTCGAAGTTCCAGCGCTCGCGGCGGATCTCCTCGGCGTAGAAGGCCCGGTCGTAGTCGCGCAGCCCGTCGCAGTCGGGGACATCGCGCTGCAACCGCTCGAGCAGCTCGGCCGCCTCCTGCTCGAGACGCGGGCGGGCCAGGTCGGCCACGCGATCGATGAACTTGCCGGCCGCGTCGGCCGACCCGATCATCTTGTCCTCGGTGACGAAGGCGGCCCAGTGCGGGTAGCCCAGCAGCGTCGCCAGCTCGTGGCGGATGGCCAGCATGCGGTCGAGCACGGGCAGGTTCTGCGGCGCCGCCCGCGAGATATAGGTGCGGTGCATGGCCGCGCGCAGATCGCGGTCCTGGGCGTACTTGATCACGGGCAGGTAGTCGGTGGGCTGGGTCGACAGGGTGACGGTGCCGTCGGCGTCCACGTGATCGGCGATCCAATCCTCGGGCAGCCCCTCCAGACCCGCGCGGCCCTTCGGCACGGGCACGTCGCGCACGTCCTCGGCGATGTTGCGGCTGAACTCCTGCCCCACCTTGACCAGTTCCTCCTGCAGCGCCCGCACCCGCTGGCGCGTGTCTTCGTCGCGGTCGACGCCGGCGCGGCGGTAATCGCGCACCGCGTGCTCGATCACCCGGGCCGTGACCGGGTCGGGGGCGTCGGCGAGGTCGAGGGCGTCGAGGCGGTCGTAGGCCTGCCGGTCGAGGCTCAGCTCCGTGGCGAAGCTGCTGATGGCCTGCTCGAGGCTCGCCGCCTGCTCGCGCACGCCCCCGTCGGGGTGCACCTGGAAGAACAGGTTGGCCAGGGCCGACGAGCGCGACAGGGGCCGGGCGATGGCGTCGAAGGCCTCGGTGACCTCGGCGAATGACGCCGACGCCGGCAGGTCCTTGAAGGCCTGCAGGGCCGCCCGGGACGCGGCGAGATCCTCCTCACCGGCCGCGGCCAGGCCGGCGGCGTCGGTGGTGAGCAGGGGGGAGAGGCTGTCGGCCCCCGCCGTCATCGGCGAGGCGCTGGGGGTGCGGGGGGATGGGTTCATCCGGGGGATGATAGCGGTCCGGATGCGGTTCCGAGAATCCGAACAGCCCGTGTCAGCCGGCGAGCTCCCCCATCAGCCGTTCGAGCAGCGCCACATCGTCCTCGATGGGTTTGACCGCCGGGATGCTGCGACGCAGCGCATCGACCAGGCCCGGGTCGTCGACGAGTGCACGGATCAGCCCGGCCAGCGCGACGTGGTTGCCCGGCGGAAAGGTCCGGCCCCCGCCGTGGCTCACGAGCTCCGCCATGCCGCCGCGGTCGGAAGTGAGCACCGGGATGCCGCGCTGGTGCGCCTCATGGATGGTGAGCGGGCTGTTCTCCCACCACAGGGACGGCACCACCATTAGGTCGAGCCCGGCGAGCACCTGCTCGCGCTCGCTCGGAGCGAAGGGCCCGACCAATTCCAGCGCCGGCACCCGCGCCGCCAGGGCGCGCAGGCGTTCGGCCAAGTCCGGAAACCAGTCGAGGTGACCGTGGAATGTGGCGCGCAGCCGCTCGGGTCCGAGGCCGCTGGACTCGACCGCGCGCGCGAAGACCTCGGGGCCCTTGTAGTCGCTGAGCGTTCCCACGTAGCCGATGCGCAAGGGAGCGTTTGCCGCCGGGCGCCCGGCTCCACCCGATGGCCCCGCCCCACCCGACCGGTTCGCCCCGCCCACGGAAAGGGTCTCCACCGCCGGAAACCCGTAGTCTGACATCACCACCTTCTCGCGCGGGAAGCCGGCGCCGATGAAGCGCTCGCCCAGGAAATTCGACGGCGCGATGAAGCGGCTCACCAGCTCGACCGCCCCCGCCATGTCGGCCGCGCGCCCTTCGAGCGCCCGGGCGAACCAGCGCCGGTCGCCGAGGTCGGCGTGGCTGTTCCCGCAGGCGGCGTCGCTCCAGCGCTCGCGGTCGATGGGATAGATGTCGACGCAGCGGGCGCAGCTGCGGGCCTCGGCGGTCTCGCAGGCCTTGCCGTCGGGGTCGAACATGAGCCCGGCCCGCGGACACAACCACCAGTATTCGTGCAGCGTCATCACCACGGGGATGCGTCGGGCGTGGGCGGCCTTCAGCGTCGAGACCCCCCCGACGAATTGCAAGCCCTGCACGTGCACGAGGTCCGGCGCGAAGCGCTCCAGCACACCGTCGAAGACGGCGGCCATCTGCGGGTCGTCCCACTGCTCGGAGAGGTCGTGGTAGATGCGGTTGTAGATGGCCTCGAAGACGGGGATGCCGTCGTGCTCGCGCTCGGTGAGGCTCCACTGCTCGAGATCGCGGTTTTCCTCGCAGGTGAACACCGCCACCTCATGGCCCGCGTCGGCCAGGGCCCGGCACAAGTTGGCGGTGTAGATCTCCGACCCGGCCGCGTGCAGCGGCAGGTAGTCGTGGATCACCTGCAGGACGCGCAACGTCAGCGGCCGGTGCGCATCAACCGGCGGCCCCCGCCGTGCGGCGCGCGCCCGGCTGGCGGGCCGCGTCGAGGGCGGCCTGCAGCCAGGCCACCGCCTCGCCCAGCGGCACCATCTGCTTGGCCTCCTCCTCGGGCGCACCGCGCTGATCGATCTCGACGTTGCCCTCAGCCAGCGAGCGGCCGCAGAGCACCCGGAAAGGCACGCCCAGCAGTTCGCCGTCCTTCAGCTTGGGGCCGGGACGGGTGTCGCGGTCGTCGATGAGCACATCGACGCCGGCGGCATTGAGGTCGACGTAGAGCTTCTCGGCCGCCTGCACCACCGTGTCGTCGTTCATCTTCATGGGCACCACCAGCACCTCGACGGGCGCCAGGGGCACGGGCCACTTGATGCCGTGGAAGTCGTGGTTCTGCTCGACGGCCGCCGCCGCGATGCGCGACACGCCGATGCCGTAGCAGCCCATGACGAACGGCTTGCCCTTGCCGTCGCGGTCGGTGAACGTCGCCTTCATGGCCTCGCTGTACTTGGTGCCCAGCTTGAACACGTGGCCCACTTCGATGCCGCGCAGCACCGTGAGCTCGCCGGTGTCACACCGCACACAGCGGTCGCCCTCCTGGGCCTCGCGCAGATCGTGGCGCTCGGGCATCTCGACATCGCGGCCGAAGTTCACGTCGAGCAGGTGGTGGTCGGTCTTGTTGGCGCCGCAGAGGAAGTTGGTCAGCCCCTCGATGGAATGGTCGCCGAGGAGGCGCACGCCCTCCAGGCCCACGGGCCCGGCGAACCCCGGATCGGCGCCGGTGACCTTGCGCACGATCTCCTCGGAGGCCACGCCCAGGTCGAGGGCGCCCAGCAGGTTCTGGGTCTTGACCAGGTTCACGTCCTGGTCGCCGCGCACGAGCACCGCCACGGTCTCGGTCTTGTCGGTGTAGGTGGCGGTGAGCAGTACGGTCTTGACCATGCGCGAGGCCGGCAGCTTGCAGTGCTCGGTGAGGGCCTCGACGGTGGTCACGCCGGGGGTCGCATCGAGGTGCATCTCCAGGGGCTCGCCGCCCGCCTCGCCCTCGGGCAGCTGCGACTCGGCCCGCTCGACGTTGGCGCCGTAGTTGCACTCAGGGCAGGTGAGCAGCGCGTCCTCGCCGGTCTCGGCCGTGACCATGAACTCCTCGCTGCGGCTGCCGCCGATGGCCCCGCTGTCGGCCTCCACCACCACCGTGTCGAGCCCGCAGCGCGCGAAGATCTTCACGTAGGCGTCGCGCATGGCCTGGTAGCTGGCGTCGAGGCCCGCGTCGTCGACGTCGAAGGAGTAGGCGTCCTTCATGATGAACTCGCGGCAGCGGATCAGCCCGAAGCGCGGCCGGAACTCGTCGCGGTACTTGTTCTGGATCTGGTAGGCGGTGACCGGCAGCTGCTTGTAGCTGTCGACGGTGCCGCGCACGAGGTCGGTGATGACCTCCTCGTGGGTGGGCCCGAGGCACATGTGCCCGTCGCGCCGGTCCTTGAGGTGGAACATGATGCCGGCGGCGAGATAGCCGTCCGCACGGCCTGACTCCTCCCACAGGTCCATGGGCTGGATGATCGGCAGCATGAGCTCCTGGGCCCCGGCCGCGTCCATCTCCTCGCGCACGATCTGGGAGATCTTGCGCATGGTGCGCCACATGAGCGGCGAGTAGGAGTAGATGCCGCTGGCGATCTTGCGGATGAAGCCGCCGCGGGCGAGCAGCCGATGGCCCGCCGTCTCGGCATCGGCCGGATCGTCGAACAGAGTGCGGTTCAGGAGCCGGGATGCGCGCATCGTGACCTCGGGGCGGGAAGCGAAGGGGGATTGTACGGATCGAGCCCCCGGCCTCGACCCTCCGGTCGTCGATCCCTACAACGGCGTGCATGCCCCCGCCTCGCCCCCGCCGCCGCTGGCTGCGCCTCGCGCTCATCACCGTCGGCCTGTGCCTCGCCGTCGACCAGATCGTGAACGCCGTGCTGCTGGACGACGGGTACTTCCGGGGCGAGCGGGTGGCGCCCTTCGACCCGCCGTTCTTCAACGACAAGCAGGTCCGTGCCGCCGACTTCCTCTCGGGGCGAAAGCAGCCCGAGAGCCCGCCCGTGCAAGTCTTCGACCGGGACCTCGGGTGGGTCATGGCGCCCGGACCGGACCCCGCGGCTCCTCGCACCGATGCGGTCGGCGCGCGCTCCGATGGTTCCCCGGTCCGCCGCGAACGCACCGACGGCCTGCGGCGGATCGTCGTGGTCGGCGGCTCATTCACCTTCGGCGGCGAGGTCGACGACCACGAAGCCTGGCCCGCCATGCTCGAGGACCACTCGCCGGGCTGGGAGATCGCCAATCTCGGCGTGTCCGGCTACGGCCTCGACCAGGCGGTGCTGCGCTGGCGGCGGGACGGGAAGCCGCTGGACGCCGACGAGGTCTGGGTGGGCATCTTCCCCTCGGCGATCCAGCGCATCGTCAGCATCTACCGACCGGCGAACTTCCACGCCTCGGGGACGATCCTGTTCAAGCCGCGCTTCCTCTTGCGCGACGACCGGCTCGAGCTGCTGCCGTTGACGTTCGCGTCGGCAGCCGAGATGGTCGCGGTGGTCGAGGACCAACAACGCTTCCTGGCGCTGACCGGTGAGAACGACTGGTTCGTCCAGCGGACACTCGAAGCCTATGAGCCGTTCGGGAGCCATTGGATGCACAGGTTCGCGACCACCCGCCTGTGGCTCACCCGCAAGGACGACGAGCGGCGCCTGCGGACCGACGACTGCTTCGACGACGCCGACGGCGAACTCTCGCGACTGCTCGACGCACTCGTGCTGCAGCTCGGCCGCGACGTCGCCGCCACGGGGTCGACGTTCCGCGTGGTGGTGCTCCCGGGCCGCTCCAGCCTCAAGCACCGTCGCGAGCGCGCGAGCGGCGCGTCCTGGGATCCGCTCGTGCGGTCGTGGCGCGCGGCCGGGCTCGACGTGACTGATGTCTCCGCCGACCTGGTGGCGGGAGGCGTCCTCGAGGATCGCAGCTTCTGGGCACCGGGAGGTCACTACAGCCCCACCGGCAATGCCCTCGTGGCCGAGGCCCTCGCGCCCCTGCTCGCAGGCCCCTAGCGCTCAACATGACGCTTCGATGACCCGTGCTCGGCCGACCGGGCGCTGAGCTACCATGCGTGCCGAGGAGCCCGCCCATGAAGTCCGTCACCCGCCTCGCCGCGATCCCCCTGCTCGCCGTCTCGCTCATCGTCGGCCTCACGAGCCTCTCGGCCGTGGTCGCGGTGGATGTGGCGGTGGAAGACGACACGCTGCCCGTGGCCAAGGCCGCGGCCCGGGCGCCGGCCATCATCGCCAGCCGCGACTACTTCCATGTCGCCCCGAGCCTGTCCCGCGAGTACTACGACCTCGCCGAGCCCACCGAGCGGCGCCGCATCCTGGTCTCCGAGTTCGATCAGGACGGAGCCCCGCGCTTCACCTTCCTGGTGCCCAAGAAGCGCGGCGGCTTCGAGATCGTCTTCGGCTACGAAGAGGGCACGCTCTCGCTGTACGGCTTCAAGGTCGACGGCAAGCGGGTCAAGAGCGACCTGGTGGTGCTCAGCAACCCCGCCGTCATCGGCACCGCGGAGCAGGCCCTCGGCGGCGCGCCGCATCAAACCGCCATCCAAGCCAGCGCCCCTGTCGACGTCGACATCAAGGGCATCCGGAGCCGGGTCGACGCCCAGATGACCGGCAGCATCACGTCGACCTGGCACGCCGCCCACCCGGTCAAGGTGAGCGCCGACCGGAACTACGAGAACGTCGTCGCCCTGAAGATGACCATCGCCCTGCATGCCGAGGCGGCTGTGTTCGGCCTGCCCATGGGCTACGACCTCGACACGACCCTCGAGGGCACGTTGGCCAAGGGCTTCGGCTACGTCGAGCTGCGCATCGACGACGACACCTTCCGCCTGCTGCCCGAGTAGGCAGCCGTCAGTCTTCGAACCAGCGCGGGCCCTCGGCGGCGCCCGGCCCGCAGGCCAGCCAGCCGTCGTAGCCATGACGCTGCAGCTCGTCGAGCTGCTTGCCGCGCTTCTTGGGCGGGCGCGCCGTGACCAGTGACGCCCAGAACCCCTCGCTGCGCAACTGGCGCGCGACCTCCAGCGCACCGCCGAGGTGCGCCGACGACTCGCACAGCACGGCCACCCGACGCGGCGCGCTCGGCAACATCGACGCGCCCGTCTCGCGGGCCTCCTGCAGCAGGGCGATGACCCGCTCGAAGCCGATGGAGAAGCCGCAAGCCGGCACGTCCGTGCCCAGCATGCGCCCGATCATGCGGTCGTAGCGTCCGCCGCCCGCGATGGAATAGGGCAGCCCCGCCACCGCGACCTCGAAGATGGGCCCGGTGTAGTACCCCATGCCCCGCACCAGGGTGGGATCGAGGCGCACGCTCCCCGCCGCCCCGAGCTGCCCCGCCACGTCCGCGCGGATGGCCTCGAGGGTCGCCAGCTCTTCGCCGTCATCGAGGTCCGCCGGGTCGCCGTCGCGCAGGGCCCCCACCAGTCCCGCCACAGCGGCAGCGTCGAAGCCGCGCTCGGTCAACTCCTTGGCCACGCCGTCCCAGCCGATCTTGTCGGCCTTGTCGATGGCGATGAACAGGCGCTCGTGTTCGGCCACCGGCAGCCCGTGCCGCTCCGCCACCTTCGACAGCACGCGCCGGTCGTTGAGGCGCACCTCGAAGTCCGACAGCCCCAGGGCCGCGAGGGCCTCGGTCGTCGCCGCCAGCAGGTCGACCTCCGCGAGGGCGCCGGGCTCGCCGAGCACGTCGATGTCGCACTGGGTGAACTGGCGGTAGCGACCCTTCTGCGGACGTTCGGCGCGCCACACCGGCCCGACCTGGATCGCCTTGAACGGCCGCGGCAACTCGGCGTGGTGCTGGGCGTAGAAGCGCGCCAGCGGCACGGTCAGGTCGTAGCGCAGCCCGAGGTCGACCAGGTCGTCGGGCGTCAGGTCGGCCTTGCCCAGGTCGAGCTTGCCGCCCCGCTTGAGCACCTTGTAGATGAGCTTCTCGTTGTCGCCACCGTCGCTGCCCACCAGCCGGTCGATGTTCTCGAGGGCCGGCGTCTCGATGTGGCTGTAGCCGAAGCGGCGGTAGGTGGCGAGGATCACGTCCCGCGCCTGGTCGCGCAGCTCGACCTCCGCGGGCAGCACGTCGCGCATGCCACGCGCCGGCGAGGTGTCGATCTTGCGGCCCATCGTGCAGCTCCCTCCACCCTTGGCCGACAGCGACCGCGTGCCGACGTTCAGCCTCGCGCCCACGCCCAGCGCAGCGCTGGCATCCTACCGGGGCCGACGGTCCCGATCAGGTGTTGAGCTTCAGGAAGAAGCGCAGCATGCGGGCGGCGAAGGGCGTCAGGCGCGTCCGCGTGTGCAAGCTCCCGGCCGCCCGGATCGCATCGGCCTGGGTGGGATAGGGATGGATCGTGTCGGCCAGGGTGCCGAGCCCCGCCCCCGCGCGCATGGCCAGGGTCAGCTCGGAGATCATCTCCCCGGCGTGCCGGGCCACGATGGTGGCGCCCAGGATCTTGTCGCTGCCCTGCTCGAGGTGCACGCGCACGAAGCCCTCCGCGTCGCCGTCGAGCTTGGCCCGGTCGTTCTCGGCCAGGGGCTGGGTGTGGGTCACCACGTCGTGGCCCTGCTCCCTGGCCTCATGCTCATACAGACCCACGTGGGCGATCTCGGGGTCGGTGTAGGTGCACCACGGCACGGTGAGCGCCGACGCCTTCTTGCGTCCCAGCCCGAAGGGGGCGAAGAGTGCGTTCTGCACGACGATGCGCGCCAGGAAGTCGGCGGTGTGGGTGAATTGGAAGCGCGAGCACACGTCGCCGGCGGCGTAGATGCGCTTGTTCGACGTGCGCAGGTGGTCGTCCACCGTCACGCCCTTGCGCGGGTCGAAGGCCACGCCGGCCGCCTCCAGGCCGAGGCCGTCGACATTGGGCGCGCGGCCCACCGCCACGAGCAGCTCGTCCACCACCACCTCGTCGGCGCGGCCGTCCCGGTCCAGCGACAGGACGATCTCGTCGCCCCGCGGCTTGACCCCGCCGAGCTTCACGCCGGTGTGCAGATCGACGCCCTCGCGCGCGAGCACGCCTTGCACGATGGCGGCGGCGTCCTCGTCCTCGCGCATGAGCACGTGGGGCCCCTGCTCGACGAGAGAGACGCGGCTACCGAAGCGCGCAAAGGCCTGGGCCATCTCCACCCCGATGGGCCCCGCCCCGATGACGCCCAGCCGTGCCGGCCGCTCGGTCAGCTCGAACAGGGTCTCGTTGGTGAGGTAGCGCACGCCGTCGAGCCCCGGGATCGGGGGCGCGGCCGCCCGGCCGCCCGTGGCGATGACGGCTTTGGCGAAGGTCAGTGTGGTGCCGTCGACGTCGAGGCTGTCGCGGCCCGTGAAGCGGCCGTCACCGAAGAAGACGTCGACGCCCATGTCGCGGAAGCGGGCGGCCCCGTCGTGCGGACCGATACCGGCCCGGATGGTGCGCATGCGCTCCATCACCGCGCCGAAGTCGACGCTGACGTCGCCGCTGATGTTGACGCCGAAGCGGCCGGCCCCGCGCACGTCGGCGGCGGCCCGGGCCGCGCGGAGCAGCCCCTTCGACGGGACGCAGCCCACGTTGAGGCAGTCGCCGCCCATGAGGTGCCGCTCGACGAGCGCCACCTTGGCGCCCAGGCTCGACGCGATGGCGGCCGACACCAGTCCGGCGGTGCCCGCGCCCACCACCACGAGGTGGTAACGGCCGGCCGGCGTCGGGTTGGTCCAATCCGACGGGTGCACGGCGTCAACCAGCCGGCGGTTGTGCTCGTCGTCCGGAGGCAGGGTTACAGGGGCCGGGATTGCGAGGGATGGGGTCACGGGCGCGCTCATGTCAGGCCGTCTCCTTGGCGGGGTCCAGGGGCGCGGATGGCGACTCGCCGGTCTGCTGCGCCAGGGCCCGCCGGGCGACCCGGGTGACGACGACCGTCACCGCGACGGTGGCCGCGAGCCCGACCGCGTAAAGCGCCCACTCGCCGGCCGACTTGCCCTCGCCGCTGGCAGCGCCGGCCACCTCCCCGGCGGCGGCGCCGAGGTACACGTACATGATCGTCCCCGGGATCATCCCGAGCCACGAGGCCAGGGCGTAGTCGCGGAAGGACACGCCCGTGAGGCCATAGGCGTAGTTCTGCATGTTGAACGGGAAGACGGGCGAGAGCCGCGTGAGCAGCACCACCTTGAAGCCCTCCCGGCCCACGGCGGCGTCGATGGCGGCGAAACGCTCGTTGCCGGCCACGAAGCGCTCGGCGACCCAGTCCCGGGCGGCATAGCGCCCCACGAGGAAGGCCGCGCAGGCCCCCAGCGTGGCGCCCACCGAGACGGTCAGCGTCCCCGTGACCACGCCGAAGAGGGCTCCGCCCCCCAGGGTCAGCAGCGATCCGGGCACGAGCAGCACGGTGGCCACCACGTAGACGGCGGCCAGCACGACCGGGCCCCAGAAGCCGAGGCCGTCGATCCAGGCAAGCACCTCGTCCACCGGGACCTGCCGGCCCAGCACCACCAGGGCCACGACCACCGCGAGGATCACCAGTAGTTTGACGACCTGCTTGAGGGTGGCGCCGGTCACGTGGGTCTTCTCCCGGGGAGGTGCGTGCGCGGTTCGATGCCCGCACCCCTCGACGAGTTTCCCGAGCCTCCCGATTCTTGCGGAAAACCCGGAGCGGGCTCCCGCAAGCCCGACTCAGAGCGACTTCTTCGAGAAATACCAGTCGGTGACCTTCAACTCCGGGTCGTTGGCGCGGGCCTCGGCATCCTGCTGCGTGACCGGCGGCGGCACGATGACGTCGTCGCCCGGCACCCAGTTGGCCGGCGTGGCCACGCCGTTGGCATCGCTGGTCTGCAGCGCGTCGATGACCCGCACGATCTCGTCGATATTGCGCCCCGTGGTGAGCGGATAGTAGATCATCGCCCGCAGCGTGCGCTTGGGATCGATCATGAAGACGCAGCGCACCGTGGCGGTGACGGCCATGGGCTCGTGCACCATCCCGTAGGCCCGGGCGACCTTCTGATCGAGGTCGGCGATGACCGGGAAGGGCACCTTCACGTTGTGGTCCTTCTCGATCGAACGCACCCAGGCGATGTGCGAGAAGACGCTGTCGATGGAGTTGCCGATGAGCTTCACGTTGCGCTTGGCGAAGTCCTCGGCGTGCTGGGCGAAGCCCACGAATTCGGTGGTGCACACCGGCGTGAAATCGGCCGGGTGCGAGAAGAGGATGACCCAGCTGTCCTGAGCGAACTCGCTGAAGGTGAGCTCACCGTGGGTGGTGTTGGCGGTGAAGTCGGGGGCCTTGTCGCCCAGCCGCAGGGCGGCCGGTGCGGCCTCGGTCGTGTCGGTCATGCTCCTCATCTCCTCTCGGGCGGTTGCGAGCCGCGCATTCTAGCGATGGGCCCGGAGGGGTTCATAGATCCCCTGAGCCACCGCGAGTCCCGCAGGGAGTCAGCGGCGCCACAACCCACTCCTCGCGCCCTCCGCCCTATCCGAAAATGCTCATCTCTTGTAGAAAAGAGGCTCGTTACCAAGGGCAGAACCCCCTCCCTTCCCGGCCCATCCTGATCCAACCGGCCGCGGGAGCAGACTCGAACATCCCGATCACCAGGAGTCAGCGCATGTCTTTCCGCAGCACCCTCCTCGCCTCCACCCTCGTCACGCTCACGATGGCGACCGTGACGCCGGACGCGTCCGCGCAGAGCGGCTTGCCGCTCTCCGAGGTCGCCGAGATGACCGGCGCGATCCAAACCACCGCCCACGGCCGGCGCGTGGAGATCGACACGTACAACGCCGACACATCGGTCACCCTGCTCGCGGCGTCCTTCGACCGGCAAGAGGCCGAGACCGGCCCGTGGCCGTTCATGGTGGCCGTGCCCGTCGGCTCCGACGGTCACCAGGCGCTGCTCTCCATGCTGCCGAACGACTACGACTTCCCGGACGGGATGCTGATGTACGTGCGCAACTTCTTCCTCGAAGAAGGCTCCGTGGTCGGCACCGAAGTGGTGCCCGTCCCCCTCGGCGCGCTCGAGTGCATCGCCCTCGACTTCAACGACTCGCCCCTCGGCGCGCTCTGCACCGGTGAGACCGTCATGGAGCAGTTCGCCAGCCTCGGCATTCACATCTCAGCCGAGAACAACCAGATCGGTCACCCCGACATCGCCATCGTGTTCGACACCGAGAACCCTACCGGCGGCGACACCGACCTGATGACGCCCGGCACCGGCGCCAACAACGACACCCCGCTCGGCAAGGCCCTGATCATCGCCACCGACGACGACGACGATGTCGCGCCGTTCGGATGCATCGACGACCCGAATGACGAGAACGCCGGCGGCGAGATCATCTTCGACTTTGACGACCCGATCGACCTGTGCGGCATGAAGGTCATCGACGTCGACGACCTCGACGAGAGCAAGATCAAGTTCTGGAGCGGCGCCATTCAGCTGCCCGACCAGATCATCCGCAACCTGGGCGACAACAGCGTCGTGTTCATGGACTTCCTGCGCGAGGACGTGACCCGCATGGTCGTCTGCCTCGGCGGGTCGGGCGCCATCTCGACCTTCAACGTCGAGTCGGGCTGCCCCGGCGAGATCGACTTCGACGTCGACGACGAGGGCCTGCCCCTCGGGCTGGTCGCCGGTGAAGAGGTCACCACCCAGATCCCGGGCGTGACCGTGTCGGCCGAGAACAACAACACCAATCACCCCGACATGGCCATCCTCTTCGACACCGAGAACGTCACGGGTGGCGACAACGACCTGGCCACGCCGAACCTGCACCCGACCAACGACGTGGCCCGCGGCAAGGTGCTGATCATCGCCGAGAACGACGCCGGCTTCGCCGGTGACGGCATCGTCGACGAACCGGACGACGAGGCCGGCGGCGGCATCCTGCGCCTGGTCTTCGACGAAGACCGCACCTTCCAGTCGGCCACCGTGCTCGACATCGACAGCAGCGAGACGGCCCGCATCGACCTCTACGATGCGGACGACTTCCTGCTCGCGACCTTCCCGCTCTCGTCGCTGGGCAACGGGTCCATCGAGACGGTCAACGGAGACGTGGCCGGTGTGCGTCGCCTCGAGCTCGTGCTGAGCGGCTCGGGCGCGCTCGTCGACGTCGTGGCCTGCCCGCCGGAGGACGGCACGCCGGGCACTCCCAACTAAGAGTTGCCACGGCGAACCGCGACCGGCCTGCGGGTCGGACGCCTGCGCCCCGCTCGGGTCTCCCGGGCGGGGCGCTCGCGTTACGGGCCGCCCTACTGCAGGGCGCGCTGCTCGATGGCGGCCTGTTCCGCGCGTTCGATGGCCCGCGTCACGGCCATCTCGGCCATCACGTCCTCGCCCGTGCCCTTGGGCTCGGCTTCGGTCTGCTTGGCCGCGTTGCTCACGAGGCACCAGCCGTACACGAGCGCGGCCGAGGCCGCGGCGGCGAGGGGCGTACCGACCGGACCGAGGCGAGGCATCAGCCACCAGCTGGCGCCCACCTGGACGGCGAACATCAGGCCCAGCACGAAGTTCCCGATGGAGCGGCCCTGGTCGGGGGCCCGCCGCATGAGCCGCGCCGAGAGCGCGGCGCAGACCAGCACCATCACCGTGATCGAACGGCAAAGGTCGGCGGCCGGCAGCCCGAAGAGCATCAGGCTCGAGGTCTCGGTGCTCGTCGAGGCGAACGGGGCCGCTTGCGTGCCGATGCCCGACCAGCCCCGCAGACCGTCGGCCAGGCCGTCCGGGGCGTGGAAGATCCGCAGCAACTCGGGCCCCAGGGCGAACCACGCGCCGAGGACGCTCATGGCGAGGGTCGTGTGCAGGCGTCCCGTCGCCTGCGAGTCGACGCGATCGAGGGCCGCGGCGACGATGACGGCACCGGGGATCAGCGGCACCACCAGCAGCACGGCGAAGAGCCCCGTCCAGGTCGTGGCGTTCGCGGCCTCGGCGGCCGGCGCCGACAGCGGGAATTGCGTGAGCAGCACCAGCGCCAGGAGCGGCATGGCCATGGGCATCATCGCCTCACCGACGCGGTGACCGCTCACCAACGGGATCTTCATCGGGTCCCGCTCGAACAGGCCGGTGCTCTTGGCACCGATGCCGACGATCAGCGACTGGATCAGCCCGCCCACCAGCAGTCCCAGCGCGATGGCGTAGACGTCGTAGCCGAAGGGCTGCAGCTTGTCCGCCGCGAACACCGCGGTCTCGGAGAGCAACCATGCGCCGCCCAGGTAGGTGAACAGCCCGCCGAAGAACACCAGCACGGTGCCGGTCGGCCGGTACGGCGTCGCCGCGTCGGTGCGCAGCAGCGGGCCGGCGAGGATCCCCGCCGCGAGGATCAACCACACCAGGGTCATGACCCAGCCCTTCATGGTCTCGAGCAGGTCGCCCAGCGTGTGGAACTCGGGCATGGTCGCCAGCGCGTGGAGCAGCGCACCCACGGCGAGGATCAGCGGCGACACCCGCCGCAGCAGATCGACGGTCAGGATGCTGACCACGCCGAAGGCCACGCCTGCGGCGACCCAGCTCTTGGTCACGAACCCGAGCAGGACCACCATCACCAGCAGCTGCGGGAACGGACCGGGCGACGAGGCGACCAGCCGCGGTGCGATGGGGAAGCGGTTCACCCGCAGTCCGCCGTGATGCACGCACGACCGCTCCCCGACCGCCACCACCCAGGCATGGGCCAGGACGATGAGCAGGGCGAGACCGGCCCGCTGTCCGAGCCCCATGGGGCTCGCGCCCAACGTCATCACGACGAAGGCGCCCGCCAGCAGCAGGGCGGCGATCCAGGTACGGAGTGAGGTGGACACGGAGCGAGCCTCGGAGGGGATCCGACAACCCCCTATCGACCCTTCGCAGGCAGGTCCTGAGGCCCGGTCCGGAGCCCGCCCTGAGACAGGCTCAGTCCTCGCCCGGGCCCTCGAGCGCCTCGATGCGGGCCTGCAGGGCCGCCACCACGGATTCCCAGCCCTCGGAGCGCAACAACTCGGAGAGGGCCTCCTCGCGCAACTGGAAGGCATGGCAGCGCTGAGCGAGGGCCACCTGCTCCGCCGCCGACGCGTGCGTGCCCGGCGATTCGTCCCCACGGCCCTCCCCGCCGAGCACCGATGCGTAGACGGCATCGAGGGCGGACAGGTGCGCGTCGGCGTCCAGGCGCGCCGGCGCCGGCTCGCGGGCACGGGCGGCCCGCAGTTGTGGATCGGTGGCCAGGCGGTCGAGGACGCCGGCGAGGGCTCGGGCATCACCCCGGGGGAACAGCTCGACCCGCCCGGTGGCGCGGTCGGCCAGGGCGCCGAGGTCGGTGGCGATGATCGGCACGCCCAAGGCCCCGGCCTCGTCGAGCGTGAACGAGTACGACTCGGCGCACAGGGTGGGCAGCACCACGACGTCCACCGCGGCCCCGGAGAGATCCTCGGGGCGGTAGGCGCCGTGCCAGGTGACCCGTCGCCCTTCAGCCCGTTGTCTGAGGCTGGCGTCCATCTCGGCGGTGGGCGCTTCGCCCCACACGTGCACCCGCACCCGCGTGGGGTCGGCGAGGTGCCCCAGGGCGTCGAGCAGCACCTCGACTCCCTTGTGGGGATGCAGGTGGCCGAACGTCCCGACCCGCAGGGGCTCGTCGGCGGAGGCGACGGCGTCGCCCAGCGGTCGCCCGGCCGGAGCGAGCGCGGTCGTGCTCGCGGGGGCCACCGCATGGATCTCGGTGTCGGGCAGCCCCAGCCACTGCAACACCCGCTGACCATGTCCGGCGGTCGGCGCGACGAGCGCGTCGGCGGCCGCGACTTCGGCGGCCATCTCCTCGACGAAGCGCGTCACCGAGGCATCCATCTCCCGGTCGCCCTGGAAGGCCCAGCGCGGTGCGCAGGTCCGACACACGGACGGGCCGGGGGCGTCGTGGCAGAAGCTGAGGTCCGATTTCAGCCGGTGGTAGCGCGGGCAGGAAGCGATCAGGTCGTGCAGCGTGACGACGGTGGGGATGCCCCGACGCCGCGCGCAGCTCACCAGCGTCGTGGTCAGCCGGGCCCAATGGTGCACGTGCACGATCTGCGGCCGGAACGCGTCGAGCCACGCGAGGTAGGCGCGCTCGACGAAGGGGTCGTGCAGCTTGTCCCAGCGCTCGAAGAACAGGTCGTGGCGATGCACGCGCACGATGGGCACCGGCCCGGAGGTGTCGCGCACGACCTCGAACTCGGGCCGCCACTCGATGGAGCCCGAGAAGATCTCGACCTCGTCACCGCGGGCCGCGAGGGAGGCGGCCAGGTCGGCCACGAGGCGCTCGGTTCCGCCCACCAGCTCCGGGGGCTGGCCGTGGACGACGAGTCCGATGCGCGTCATCCGCTCCCCTACTTGGTCGTCCGGCCGTTCTGGCTGATGAGCTCGCTGTAGAGCGTCTCCATCGCCTCGGCATCCTCCTCGATGGACCGCGGCGGATCCATCGAGACGCTCCAGGTGCGCAGCGTGGTCGGGTTGCGCAGCACCGAGAGCATGTGTTCGGAGAGGGCGTCGACGTCCCCGGCCGGGAACAGGCGGCCCGAGCGGCCGTCCTGGATCAGCTCGGCCATGCCGCCCTGACCCGACGCGATCACGGGCACCCCGGCGGCGAAGGCCTCCTGGATCACCACCGGCGAGTTCTCGAGCCACAGCGACGGCATGACCAGGCAGTCGATGGCCGCAAAGGCATCACCGATGCGCGGGCGGTCGATCTTGCCGCAGAATTTCACGTCGTGGCCCTCGGCCATCTCGCGCAGCAACGCGCCGTAGTCGCCGTAGTGGGCGTCGCTGCCGAAGACGAGCAGCCGCGCAGCCCCCTTGGGCAGTCGGGAGAAGGCCTCGATCAAGACGTGGACGCCCTTGTGCGGCGCGAGCGTCCCGACGTACCCGAAGGTGACGGGCCGCTGGTTCTCCTCGTCATGGGGATCGCTGCGGGCGATGCCCTCGAAGGGCGTGGTGTCGATGCCGTAGCGCGAGATCTTCATCTTGGCCCGCGGGATGCCCCACTCCACACAGCGGTCGGCCACCGTGGACGACGGTGAGAGGAACAGGTCGACTTGTTCGATCAGCAGCTGCACCTTGCGGATGCGATGGCGCAGCTCGTCCTGCAGGGACATCTCGCCCCCCGCCGAACCCTTGCCCTTCGTGGAGGTGTTGGCTTGCTTGCGCCGCTTGAGCATCTTGCTGCGATCGCGCGCCCAATAGACCAGCGGGGCCAGGTCGACGCCCGCGAGTTCCCGGGTCACCTGCAGCACCTTGAGCATGGCCTTCTCGGGACCGCCCTGGGCGAAGCGGAAGTCCTGCAGGCAGGTCTCGCAGTCGGACAGGTTGGGTCCGTTGCAGATGTTGCCGTTGGGCAGGAGCAGCTGGCCGAAGCGCACGCAGAAGAGCCAGAAATCATTGAGCGTCATCACCACCCGGGCGCCCGACGAGCGCGAGAGCCGCGGCAGACCCAGCGACAGCAGCATCAGGTGCTGCACGTGGACCATGTCCGGCTTGAACTCGTCGAGCACGCGCTGATAGGCGCCCTCGGCCCGCGGGTTGGCAAAGGTCTCGCTGAACTCCTCGTACTCGAGGTTGTTCACCATGACGTGGCACTTGAGGCCGTCGACGTCCCGCTCGAACAAGCCGTAGCTGCGCCTCGAGATCTCCTTCTCGCTGCAGAAGATCTCCACCTCGTGGCCCCGCTGCTTGAGCGCCCGGGCGAGGTTGTAGGTGTACACCTCGGTCCCGGCCGAATGCTCCGGCAGGAAGAAGTGGACCGGCATGAGGATCTTCACGAGGACCTCCGTGCGAATCGGGCCGCCACCGAGGCGTCCACGTGGACCCCGCGCAGGCCGTCGATGAGGCCCCGCAGTTTCGCCACGGCGCCGGCCGTCCGCCCGGACAGCATGCCCCGCAGCAGGGTCAGGGGCCACAGCATGATGTCGAGCAGGAACAGCGCCGCCCAGCCGCTGGGGCTCGGGTGCTTGCGCAGGAAGTGCACCGAGTTGACGCCGGTCATGTACTTGCGGCCGGCGGTGTAGCCCCCGCCGGTGCTGGCCGAGAGGGCGTGGCGTGCCCGCGAGGCCGGCACCACCACCATGCGCATCCCGGCCGCCCGCACCCGCAGGCCCCAGTCGGCGTCCTCGAGGTAGCAGAAGAACGATTCGTCGAGCAGCCCGGCCGCCTCACAGGCCTCGCGGCGCACGAGCAGGCACGCGCCGGGCAGGTAGTCGACGTCCGAGGGGGGCGGCGCCTCGCCCGGCGCCGGGGCCGTTCGCCCGTGGCCCAGCAGCTGGGTCACGTTGAAGCGCGGCACCACCTCGCCCCCGCAGGCCCAGATCACCGCGGGGCGGTCGCAGTAGACCAGACAGGGCCCCACGGCCCCCACGGCGCCCTGCTCCTCGGCGGACCGGGCGCCCGCGAGCAGGCTTTCCAGCGTATCGGGGTCGATCAACACGTCGCTGTTGAGCAGGCACACCCACGAGGCGTCGAGCTCGTCGAAGGCGTGCCGCAGGGCGCGGTTGTTGCCGGCCGCGTAGCCCAGGTTGCTGCCGAGCCGGAGCACGACGAGCTCATCGAAGCGCTGCTCGGCGGCCTCCACCGACCCGTCCCGGCTGCCGTTGTCGGCCAGCAGCATGACCACGTCGACGCCCTGCGAAGCCGCCACGGAGTCGAGGCAGCGCAGAGTCTCCTCCCCCCCGTTCCAATTGAGCACGACGGCCACCACGCGCTCGTTCACGACCGCCCTCCACAGGGCCGTCGATCGCGAGGAAGGGGCCTTTCTTCGGGGGAACGTCGAGGGGGGGAGGTCACAGGGGTCTTGGGGTGCCGACGGATGCGGGGATTACGGAACCATCCAGCGCACGCAGCGCCACCAGGCCCGCAGGATGCGGCTGAGCGTGCCTTCGAGTCTAGCCTCCAGACCTTTTCGGCGGATCACGGGGGAGATCGTGAGGTCGGCGTCGACGAGCAGGGTCCCGTCGCCCACCCGGCGTTCACCGGCCAGCTGCCCCCGGAGTCGCCAGGCCCGCCCCAACAGCCCCAGCAGCGCCAGCCGGCCGCGGAGGTAGCTGCCCAGTACACCTGAGCGCGCCGCGAAGACCAGCCAGACCAGGGCGTAGACGCAGCGTCCCGGGAAGCTCAGCAGCAGGGCCGGCCAGGAGTAATTCTTGAGCACCAGGTAGGCGCGGTTGCGGGCATGCAGAAAGGCCCGCCGGGCCGGGTATTCGCCATCTCCCGGCCGATAGCTGATGTGGCGCGTGCCCTCGCGGTGCAGCACCCGGGCCCGCGGCACCCGGCGCAGACGCAGCCCGCGGGCGCGCAGCCGGTAGCTGAGGTCGTGGTCCTCGAACAGGATGAAGAAGGCCTCGTCGTATCCGCCGGCGTCCAGCACACGCTGCTTGTCGAGCAGCAGGGCCATGGAGATCACCGCGTCCACGTCCTCGGGCGGCCCGGCCTCGCGCTCGGGCTTCGCCAGCAGATGGTCGAGGCACATCACACCGACGTAGTGCATGGAGCCCCCGTCGTAGTGCACCACGGCCGGATCGTCGGCCAGCACGGCCCGCGGTTGCACCGCCACTACGTCATCCAGCGCTTCGGGCAACAGCATGCGCAACGTGTCGGGCTCGACGATGACGTCGCTGTCGATCTGCAGCACCCAGGCGGTGGCGGCCTCGGCCAGGCCCCGGTTGCGGGCGGGGCAGGGGCCGTCGTTGCGGTCGAGCCGCACCACGCGCACGCCGGCGTGACCTTCGGCCAGCGCGACGCTGTCGTCGGTGGAGGCGTTGTCGACGAAGATCACCTCCGTCACCTCGCCCTCCAGGGCCGCCAGGGCCGAGAGGCAGTCGTTGACGTAAGCCGCGCCGTTGAAGTTGGTCACCGCGACGGTGACCGGCCCCACGGGCGCCCGCTTTCCCCCGTCGGCTGCGGCTTCCCGGTCGGCTACCGCTCCCCCGCGCTCCACCGCTCCCCCGTTCGCCACGGCTCAGAGCCCCGGCATGCGGAAGTCGGGCGAACGCACCACCGAGCGGCGCGTCAGGCAGTACGGCAGGTTCGCGACGGCCGAGAGCGTGCCCTTGATGCAGATCCACAGGCCGCCTTCGGTCTCGCGGATCGAGCGTCCGAGCCCCATCGACCCGGTCGCCTCCAACTCGGCCTCGGCCGACGACGCCATGGCCCCGCCCCCCGCCGACTCCTGCGAACGGGACAGGCCCTTGCTCGCCAGCCGTCCGGCCGACCGGGCGATGTCGCTCCAGCGGCAGTTCTTGAAGGCGTACAGCCAGAAATTGCGCACGTGGTAGTAGAGCGAGCGCTTGCCCGCCTTCATGCCGAACGGCGTCTGGTGATGGATGACGGCGTCGGGCAGCTGCAGGATGCGCAGGCCGCGTCCCAAAATGCGGGCGGCCAGGTCGCGCTCGTTGCCGTAGATGAAGAAGCGCTCGTCGTAGCCGCCGCAGGCCTTCAGCACGTCGGCCTTGATCAGGCTGCCGCAGCCGCGGAACGTCGACGCGTAGTAGGCGCCGCGCTCGATCTCCAGCCGTTCGTAGTCCGGCGGCATGCCCGGCTCGACCACGCGGCTGGAGATCATGGCCGTCGTCTCGGGCTGCTGCGCGAGCGCCGACTCGAGCACGCTCAACCACGACGGCGTGGCTTCCACGTCGTCGTCCATGATGGCGACCAGGTCGCCGGTCGCGGTCCAGAAGCCGATGTTGAAGGTCTCGCAGGCGCCCTTGCTGCTGTCGTCCATGGACACCACCACCACATCGGGGTGCTCGGCGCGCAGCCGGGCCACGGTCTCGTCTGCGGAAGCGTTGTCGACCACGACGATCTCGTCCGGCACGCGCTGACCGGCCTTCAGCGCCGCGACGTTGGCGAGCACGGCGTCGACCTTGTTCCAGGTCGAGATCACGGCGGAGATGCGCAGCCCGCTCATGTCCCACCCCGGTCGAGGCCGAGGCGCTCACCGAGTTCGATCACATGTTCACGCACGCCAGCAACATCGTCGGGGCGCACCGAGACGAAGCCTTCGGCGTGGCTCACGGCCGGCAGGTCGACGTTGATGGCCCGCGCCCGGGCCCTGGCCTCAAAGCGCATGACCAGGTCCATGATGCCGATCTGGCTGCCGAAGGCCTCGATGGCCGCGCGCTTGCGGGCCCACACGCCGGTGATGTCGAGCAGGAACGACGCCATGCACTCGGTGTTGACCTCGTAGAGCAGCAGGTCGAGGGGCGCCGCGGCCACCGCGGCGGTGCGCAGGGCCAGCGCCGCGCCCACCGCATCGAGGGTGGCCACGTGATCGCGGTGCATCTCGAACGGCGAAGGGGCGTAGACCACCCGCGGGGCGACCCGGGCCACGACCTGCGCCAGCTGCTCGGCGACGCCGGGCGTCGAGGCCACGGCGCCGTCGGGGACCCCGAGGCAACTCACCGCGGTGCCGCCCAGGTGCGCCGCGGCCGCGCGGCTCTCGGCCAGGCGCTGCTCGGCGTCCCCGCCCACGTCTCCGGCCGTGACCAGGACCACGTGGACCGGGTCGCCCCGATCGACGTGCAGGGCGATGGCGCCTCCGCACCCCAGGATCTCGTCATCCGGGTGGGGTGCCACCACCAGCACCGTCCCCGGCGGCACCCGGGACAGGTCGTGGAGCGGCGGAAACGTCTGGGCGGGGGCGGTCACGAGCGGAGCGTTGCAGAACCAGGGGGCGGCGCGGGGTGGGCCGGTCGGATGCCCCCCATCCATCCCGTCCTCATCGGTCAGGTGCGGCCGGCGGCCTGAGCGTACCGTTCGGCGACCCTTTCGGCGTGGGCGGCCGGCGAGAGGATCTGCGGCGTCGGCGCGGCGGCCCATTCGGCGAGGCGCTCGGGCGCGTCGAGCAACGCCCGCAGGGCCTCGGCGAGCGCGTCGGGATCGGCCGCCGGCACGCAGGCCCCGCCCTCTCCCAGCAGTTCGCCCAGGGCGCCGCGATCGCTGGCCAGCACCGGGAACCCCAGGGCCCGGGCCTCGGCCACCACCAGACCGAAGGACTCCTCGGCCCGACTGGGGAACACGGCCAGGTCCGCCGCCCCGCGCAACGCGGCGATGTCGCCGGCGTCGTAGGCCCCGCGGAATTCCACCGGCAGGTCCGCCGCCGCGGCGGCCAGTTCCTCGCCGTGGATCCGATCGGTGGGCTCGCCCAGCACGATCAACGCGACGCGTTCCTCGTCGAGGAGCCGCAGCGCGGCGAGCAGGTCGGCCACGCCCTTGGCCGGGGCGAGGTGTCCCCACGTCGCGAGCACCAGGCGGCCGTCCTCGCGCGACCGCGCCGGCGCCGGCCGGGCCGCAGCGCCCACCACCCCGTGGGGCACGACGCTCAACACTCCCGGCGCGAAGAGCCCCGAGCGCACCCAGCGTGACGCCACGAATTGCGACGGCGCGATGGCCGCCCCCATGGCCGCCGCCTCGGCCCGCGACGTCTGCTGCCGGGCCTGCATCTCGATCTCCAGGGCCTCGCGACCGGCCGGGAAGTCGGGCAGCACGCACTCCACGCAGCGTTGCGAGGGCAGCGGGAACGACTCGGCGCAGCGGCTCCCGTCGGGGCGCGTCAGGAAGTGCCGCGCGCACACCATGGTGAAGTCGTGCAGCGTGGCGGTGACCGGCAGCCCCGCCGCGGCCAACCGCCGGGCCATGTCACCGCTCAGGTTGAGGGCGTGATGCAGGTGCACGGCGTCGGGACGCAACCCCACCACGAGGTCGACCACCGCCTGCCCCACCCGCGGCAGCCGGTCGTCCATGGAGAAGTTCTCGCCCGGACGACGCCGCACGCGATGCACGTCGACGCCCTGATGCCGATGCACCACGACGTCCCCCGCCTCGCAGCGCTCATCGCTGCCGCACACCACCTGCGGCTCGTCACCGCGGGCCGTCTGGGCGGCCACCAGGCTCTCGACGCAGGCCTCGGTGCCCCCGCGGAACTCGGGCGGATAGTAGTGGACGAGGTGGACGATGCGCACGGCCGGACCTCAGGCGCCGGGCAGGGGCAGTTCGGCGAAGACCTCCCCGTACTCGCCCTGGTGCGGGAGCAGGCAGGCGCGGAAGCGGTTGAGGCCCTCCACGTAGCGCAGGATGTCGCCTTCCTCGAGTTGGCTGGCGTAGCGCCCGATGGCCTCGAGCTTGCGCGGGTAGGTGGCGCTCACGTCGACCACCACGTCGGCCTCGAGCGGCGACCAGACCTCGTAGGCCAGGGTCACCGCCGAGGTTCCCGTGTTCGCCCGGGCCCGCTCGGTGGTCACGGCGCAGTAGTAGTGGTCGCTGTGGGCCTCGCGCGCGTGAGGCACGTAGATCACGTCCGGCTGGTGCCGTTCGAGGGCGTCCTCCACATGCGCCGTGAGCGACGCGAGGTCGTCCTCGCTGGCCTCGGCCGAATCCGGGAAGGGCCAGAACTCGGTGTGGGCGATGCCCAGCACGTCAGCCGCCTCGCGGGCCTCGGCCTGGCGACGGGCCACGTACTCGGCCGGGTCGTAGCGCCGCCGGGCATCGCCGTGGACCCCCGTCGTCGCGAACACCACGGCGATCTCGTCGCCCGCGTCGGTGTGCAGGGCCAGGGTGCCACCGGGCCCGATGGACTCGTCGTCGGGGTGGGGCGAGATCACCAGCACCTTGCCCCGGTGCGGCGGCTCGGTGAAGACGCGCGGGGCCTGAGGAGGCGAGGGGCCGGTCATGGGCGCAGTCTAGCGCGATCGGCACGCGGGACCGCGCCTCTCGTCAGGCCCCGGCTCACCGCTGCGGCCGGATCCCCAACAAGCGCGCCACGACGATGGCGATGCCGAACACCGAACCGGACAGCAGCGCCCCCATCTTGGCCATGCCCAGCAGCGCCGGATCCGTGAAGGCCTCGCCGCAGACGAAGAGAGCCACGGTCAGGCCCAGGCCCCCGATGAGGCCCGCCACCACCAGGCTGCGCAGGTCCATGCCTTCGGGCAACGGGAAGCCGAGGAAGGTCCCGCCGTAGGAGAACAGGGTGATGCCCACCGTCTTCCCCACGATCAGCGAGGCCAGCACGATCCAGGTGGGCGTGCCGATGGCGCCGAACTCCACGCCGGCATTGGCCAGGGCGAAGAAGAACAGGCCCCAGTCGACGGTGGGCTTGGTGGTGTGTTCGTAGTTGTCGAGCGTGTGCACCACCGCCACGTCGACGTCCGGGTGGCTGTCCTCGGGGATCAGGCCTGCCTGGCGGCGCCCCGAGGGCATGAACGGCACGATGAACACGAGCGCCAGGGCCGGGTGCAGGTGCGCGTTGATCAGCCCGGCCCAGCTGATGGCCCCGGCGATGAAGACGTAGGGCCACCACGACACCACCCCGCGCTTGCGCAGCCCGAAGGCCAAGATCATGGCCCCCAGGGTCCAGACCAGGTGCATCGGCGCCGGCGGGAACTCGGGGCTCGGATAGAAGACTGCGATGATGCCCAGGCCGATGGCGTCGTCGGCGATGGCGAGCAGCAGCAGGAAGCTCACCGCCGAATGGGTCGGGCCGAAGATGAGGCGCGCGACCAGCCAGGCCAGGGCGATGTCGGTGGCGGTCGGCACGCCCCAGCCGTTCGCCACGGCGGCCTGCTCGGCCGGGTCGCTGACCATGGAGTAGGAAAGTGCGAGGTACAGGCCCGCGGGGCCGACGACACCACCGATGGTCCCGAGCAGCGGGTTGATCGCCTTGCGCATCGGGTTGAGGGCGCCACCCGGCAGCACGGCGTCGGTGATCTCCTTGGCGGCCACGCCGAAGAAGAACACCATGAAGATGTCGTTGATCAGGAAGTGCGGCGTGACCGCGTGCCCGAAGATCTTCCAGGTCGAGCCGCCGAGGAGCAGGCCGAGATCGGCGTCCACGATGTGGTGGTAGAGCTCGTAGTCGTAATTCGCCAACCCGAGGGCCGCGAACACGCCCACGATGAGCGGCAACGAGTACTCGCGAATGCGAGTCAGCACTCCTCCCCCGCCGCCGGCGCTCACGCTGCTCTCCGAATGGTCCCGGGCGAGCCGAAGCGAAAGCGCCTCGGCCGCGTCCCCTCGCGGTCCCTGCCGTCGGGCAGGGCGGCACATCCTAAGCGACCCGGCGCGCGCGCCTCAATGTGTCCGGGCGGGATCCCCGGCGGGCGCCGGGCCCCCGCGACGAATCCCCGGCCCGCCGCGATCAGTAGACATCGAAGTCACCCATGGCGAGGGACCAGTTCTCGCGCAGCCAGTCGTCGTCGAACGTGTCGGTGAAGATCATGCCCGCGCTGTTGAAGCGCGAGGGTTCGGTGACCATGCCCAATGCGGCCAGGGTCGCCGGACGGTGTCGCCCCGGGCCCGGGAAGCACTCGACCCGGGCGCGTCCCGCCTGCAGGGCCGCGCGGCTCACGGCGGCCAGCAGGGCGGCCACGGTCTCGCGGTCGCCGGAGGGGCCGATCCAGTCGAGCAGCAGGAATCCCGGCCGGGCCTCCCACTCGATGCCCTCGCGATAGATCAGGGCCCCGACGAACTCCCCGTCCCGGTGGGCCTGCAGGGCCTTGAACGGGGCGCCGGGCCAGTCGCGGTAGCGCCAGGCCAGATACTCGGCCGTGCGCCAGACGCCCAGCGGCACCTCGCCGACGTGCTGCTCGAACAAGGCCTGCCACGCGTCGAGCCCGCTCCAGTCCGAGGCCGTCACGGTGACGCCGGCCCCGGCGGCCTGCAGCTCGTCGACCCAGGCCGCGTCGACCGGTCGCGTCCAGACCGGCACCGGCCAGTGCCAGGCGACGTACCCGACCACCCGCGAGCCCACCTTGAAGATCTGGTCGTCGATGACGCCGAAGAAGTAGTCGTTGTACGCGGGTCCGGCCGGGTGGCAGAAGCGCTCCTTCCACGCGCGCGTGACCTCGACGAAGACGCCGCCCTTGCGCATGCCGCGCCAGTCGGGGTGCACCATGGTGTCGACGATCTGCGTGCCGAGGCGGCGCTCGCCGCGCACCGACTGGGCCGTGGGGATGGCCGAGTAGTTGCCGATGATCTCGCCGTGCTCATCGGTGGCGAGCATGATCTGGTGCCCGAAGGGATTGCCCAGGTAGACGTGCCGCCAGATGTCGACGACGCGCGGGATGAAGGTCGGGTTGTTGTGGCTGAAGACCCGGTTGAACAGGGCCACGATGCCCTCCTCGTCGCCGGGCCGGTACTCGCGGACGCTGAAGGGACGCTTCTCGCTCATGATGTCCAGGTGTCCTTGACGGCCTTCCAGATCCAGCGCCGCTCCTCGGCGCCCACGCCCGCGCGTCGCAGGCGCAGCACCTCTTCGAGCCCGCGGATGAACGTCATCACCCGCCCGACCACGGCGCCCCGCCACCCGAAGGTCTTGCGGAAATAGGCCAGCCGGTTGATGTGCCAGATGCGCCCGAAGTCGGGGAACTGGCTGGTGGAGGCGCCGGTGTGGTGCATGATCCGCGCCGCGGCCACGTAGCGGATGGCCAGACCGCGGGCGCGGATGCGCCCGCACAGGTCGACGTCGTTGAAGAACAGCCACAGCTCTGGGTCGAAGCCGCCGAGCTGCTCCCACAGGTCGCGCCGCAGCACGAGGGCGGCGCCCGGGGGCTGGTCGACGTCCCGCGCGTCGAGGTGGTCGAAGTCCGCCATGAAGTAATGCGGCAGGGTCTTGTTGTGCGGGAACCAGCGGGCGAAGACCGTGTCGAAGAACACGTGGGAGAGCAGCGTCGGGAAGCGCATGCAGGCCCGCTGCACGCTGCCGTCGGGGTTGTCGAGCCGCGGCCCGCAGGCGCCATAGCCCGGCTCCTCCTCGAGGAAGTCCACCAGCTTCGACAGGGCGCCGGGGCGCACCTCGGTGTCCGAGTTGAGCGTCATCAGGTAGCGCCCGGTGGCCCGCGCCGCGCCGATGTTGTTGCCGATGGCGTAGCCCTCGTTGGTGTCATTGCGCACCAGCTCCGCCCAGCCGAAGCGCTCGGCCACCATGTCGGCGCTGCCGTCGGCCGAGGCATTGTCGACCACGATCACCTGTTGCGACACCTCGCCCGCGGCGGCTTCCAGCGCGTACAGGCAGGCCTCGAGCAGGTCCTTGGTGTTCCAGCTCAGCACGACGATGGAGAGTTGCGGCACCTCCGCAGCGCCGGCGTCCGCAGCGTCTCGGACCAGGGGAGCAGGCAGGACGCCCACGACCTAGGGCGCGGACATCACGCGGGCGCCGCCGGACCCCGACGCGCCGGGCCTCCGCGCATCAGGACCGAGCATCAGGCCCCTCGCACCGAGCCCCCCTGCATCAGGCATCGACCAGGCCGGCCGCTGCGAGCTCGGCATCCATGGGCAGCGGGTCGCCCCATTTGGTGGCGCCGACGGTGCGCAGGATCGTCAGCGACCCACGATGCAGGAAGCGGATGTAGTAAGGCCCCGGCACCAATGCCTGCCAGACCTCGTCGGGGATCTTGTAGGTGCGCGCCACATCGAGGTGGCCCGCCGCGAAGACGAAGCCGGGATCGGCCGAGATCTCCATCAGGTAGGGACCCTCGCCCGGCACCTCCAGCGGCGGCAGCGTCTCGCAGTTGCCGAGGTGTTCCATCTCGGTGAACTCGTGCCCCGACCCCGAGCGACCGCTGGTGAAGGCCGTCAGCCCGTCGTAGACCAGCTGGCCGAGGATGCCGTAGCGCTTGCGGAAGAAGCGGCGCCGCGAGACGAAGTAGCGCGACCAGGCCAGGGCCTCGTGCTTGCCCGCGCTGCGGTTGAAGAAGTGCACCATCTGCGAGCGGGGCTCGAGCACGGTCTTGAAGCCGCGCCGGTGCAGTCGCAGCGAGAGGTCGGCGTCCTCGTAGTAGAAGGGATAGCCGGGGTCGAAGGGGCCCAGGTCCTTGGCCAGTTCGGTGGGCATCATCACGCAGAAGCCGCAGACCATGGACATGTCCACCGGGGCGGTGGCGGTCCACGTGTCGATGGCGCGGTGCGTGCGGTTGTGGGCATGCATGCGCCCCCACCACTTGAAGGTGCGCGCCAGCGTCTCGGAGAACAGCGCGCACATGGAGAGCTGTTCGTTGGGCGGCAGCAGGAAGATGCGCTTGCGATCGAGGTAACCTCGCGGCGCGACGGCCCCGCATTCCACGTGCTTGCGCAGGTATTCGACGAGGGCCGCCACCGAACCACGGAAGGGCATCACGTCGGGGTTCATGATCAGCACGAAGTCGCCCGTCGCCCGTTCGGCGGCCAGGTTCATGCCCACCGCGTAGCCGGAGTTCTGCTCGCTGCGGATGACCTGCACGCCGTCGTCCTCGAGCGCGCGCAGGTGCTCGTCCTCGTCGGCACCGCTGGCGTTGTCGGTGACGATGAACTCGAGCGTGCCCGGCGCGCCGTCACGGCCGACGAACTTCTGCCGGCGCAACGACCTCACCAGGGCCCGGGTCATCGATCCCGAGTGGAAGTTCACGATCAGGACGGAGATGTCGGGGCGGTTGGTCATCGGTCACGGCGCTCGGGCGGAGGGGGCACTCGACTTCAGGGTCCATCGACCTCGGGGGCGGGCACGTCGTCACGGAGCGGCTCCACCGTGAAGGCGTGGTGGTGCAGGACGAGTCCGGGTTGGTTCTCCTCGGCGACCACCAACAGGTTCCGGTCCTGTTGGCGGTGATCGTAGACATGCAGGCCGGTCTCATCAAAGAGGTATCCGACCACGGTGTACTCGCCCTCGCCCAGCCTCAGATCGGGGATGGTCATGCGGCAACGGTGGCGTCCCACGTCGCTCACCTTCTCCATGCCCTGCAGCAACGAGTTGAAGCTCGCGGCCATGACGTTGTCGGTGCGGAAGACGGCCGCGCCCACATTCACGCCCGCCCCCGGCTTGAACACCTCGAAGTCGATCTCGAAGGCCAGGTCGCTGCCCGGCTTGACCAGGTCGGGCAGCGGCTGGTTCGCGCCGTGGGCGTCGAGCACCAGACGCACCGCGTCGATGCGCGGCTTGTCCACGGCCTCGATCAGCTCGCGCTCGCCGCGGATGATGCCCGGGTCGCTCGTCTGCGAGCGCTCGAAGTTGCCGTAGTTGACCGTGACCTCGGCCGGCAACCCGCGCGCCTCGACGTGCCCGTCGCGGATCCAGATCACCTCGTCGCACACCTGACGCACGTCGTAGAGCGAGTGGCTGCAGAACAGGATCGACTTGCCGCGGCGGCGGAAGTCGAAGATGCGGTCGACGCACTTCTTCTGGAAGTACAGGTCGCCCACCGCCAGGATCTCGTCGATGATCAGCACGTCGGGGTCGATGGCCGTGGCCACGCTGAAGCCCAGGCGCATGACCATGCCCGAGCTGTAGGTGCGCACCGGCTGGTCGATGTATTCGCCCAGCTCGGCGAAGTCGATGATGCTCTCGAGCTTGTCGTCGATCTCGCGCCGCGTGAAGCCCTGCACCTGTCCGGCGAGGTAGATGTTCGCGCGCCCGGTGAACTCGGTGTGGAAGCCCGTGCCGAGCTCGAGCAGGCTGGCGACCTTGCCGTCGGTCACGAAGGAGCCCGACGTCGCCAGCGTCGTGCCGGCGAGGATCTTCAGCAGCGTCGACTTGCCGGCGCCGTTCTCGCCGATGACCCCCAGCGCCGAGCCCCGCGGCACCTCGAAGCTCACGTCGTCGAGGGCGCGGAAGGCGCGGTGGTACTTGCGCTTGCCGAAGGACATGAGCTCCTTCAGCCGCGCCACCGAGCCCGGATAGAGCCGGTATTCCTTGGTCAGGTTGCTCGCATGGACGGCGCTGTCCATCACACCTCGTCCGCGAAGCGGCCCTTGCAGGCCAGGAAGAACGCGTAGCAGAGCACGAGCAGCACGGCGCTCACGCCGAGCAGGGCGAACAGGCTCGCGGTCGGGAAGGGGATCTTCCCGTAGGAGAACACGGCGCGATAGAAGTCGAGGATCACGGCCATCGGGTTGAGCCAGATCCAGTCGGCCATGGTCTGCACCCAGGTGTTCGCCGCCGGGTCGTCGGCCACGGTGGCGCCCATGGACCGCGCCTTCGCGCCGAGGGCGGTGAGGTCGTAGAAGACCGGCGTGGTGAACATCCAGAAGGTCAGGATGATCGGCACCACCTGCATGATGTCGCGGATGAACACGTTGGCCGCCGACAGGAACATGGTCAGCGCGCTGATGAACATCATCTGCACCAGCAGGATCAGCGGCAGCCAGGCCAGCGTCGCCGGCAGCGTGCCGTTCACGAAGAGCTCGAGGCCGAGCAGCAGCACGAAGCCGATCAGGAAATACACGTGGTAGACGACCACGTGGTACAGCGGCAGCAACTCGCTGGGGAACGCGATCTTCTTGATCAGGTTGGCGTTCTCGAGCACCACTCCGGTACCGCGACTGAGTGAGTCGCCCAGCACCGTCCACGGCAGGATGCCGGTGATCAGGTAGAAGGCCGCGCGCCAGGCCTGGTTGGCCTCGTCCACCGGCGCGCCCGGCGCATCGTGGGGCGCCAGCTTGTCGGTGAAACCGATGCCCAGCACGAGCCCGAAGATCAGGTAGTAGATGACGAACAGCAGGGCCGGCTGGGCGATGGGCCAGATACGGCCCAGGGCCGATCCCTCGATCCGCGCGCGCAGCTCCCGACGCACGAAGGCGCCGAGCAGCTCGCGGTGGCGGACGATGATCGCCGGGAGAAGGAGGGAGTCGCGCAGGGGGTTCAAGCGAGGGGCCCTTTCGGGGCCAGATGACAAACGCGGAAGGATATCACCGCCCACCACCATCGCTGCGCCCCTCATCTCCGAGACCGGCCGCGGCCAGGAGCCCCGCGCCGAGGAGACCCGCGTCCTCATCGACGCTCGCGGCCTGCACCTGTACCGGACCCAGGCCCGCCGCCAGGGGGTGAGGATCGAGGGCCGCAGCCGCCGCTCGCAGCAGACTGGGGGCGTGACGGGCCACTCCGCCCCCTACCACCACCAGGGCCGGATCGGCCACGATGACCAGCAGGCGCACGAGGGCGGCCAGGGCCTGCTCGGCGTCCGCCAGGATGGCCAGGGCCCGTTCGTCGCCGCTCCCGGCGGCGGCGATCAACGCGGCGGCGTCCGGGCCGATGCCCGCCGCCCGGGCCCGGCGACCCAGCGACCGGCCGCCGAGGAAGGCCTCGAAGCAGCCCGGGTCCACGCCGTCGATCTCGGCCCCCCCGCCCGAGCGCCAGGCCAGGTGCCCGCCCTCGGCGGCGGCGCCATGCCGGCCCTCCAGCAGATGTCCATCGCAGACCAGGCCCGTCCCCACGCCCGTCCCGACGAAGACGGCCACCAGATCGTCGACGCCGCGCGTGCGCGACTCGGCCCAGGCGGCCGCGTTGACGTCGTTGACCAGGCGCACGGGCAGTCCCAGGGCCGCGCTCAGCGGTGCGGCCAGCGGTTCGTCGACGAGCTCGAGCCCGGGCGACATGGCCACCACGCCGGTTTCCCGGTCGGCGAAACCCGCGAGGGCCAGACCCACGGCCGCCGGCGGCTCGGGCGAGGCGTCGATGAGGGCGCGTCCCACCTCTGTCAGCGCCGCGATCAACGCCGGACCATCGCCGCGCGGGGTCGGTCGCGTCACGCGCCCCACCAGCCTCGGACCGGGCGCCCCTTCCATCCGGGCCCCTTCCATCCGGGCAGCCCGCAGTTGGGTGCCGCCCACGTCGAACACGATCACCGGTGCGGTCATGGCGCCTGTGCCTCCCACATCACGGGGCGGGACGGCGCCGCGCGCAAGGTCGCGCGGACCCAGTTGTCGTGGGCCCGGCGCAGGTGTTCGGCCATCAGCATCACCGGGCGCGGCGGGTCCCCCGCGAGCAGGTCGTCGAGGGCCCGCGGGTCGTGTTCGAGGTCGAAGAGCTGGTCGGCATCGCCCGCCTCCGAGGCCTCGCCCAGCAGCAGCCACTGCTCCTCCCGCACGGCGATGCGGCGATGCCGGGTGACGCCCTCGTAGGGCTCGAGCAGGCCGAAGGCCATCGCGGGCTCGACGGCCTCGCCGCGGTCGTAGGGGCTGTCCGCCCGGGTCCGGAAGGGCGGCGGCAGCCGTCCCTGGAAGCTGCCCTCGGCGCCGAAGTCGCCCAGTTCGGCGATGAGTCGCGTCACGTCCACCAGCGGGATCATCTGCTCCTCGACGAGACCCGCGGGGACGCCCGGCCCGGCGACGATGAGCGGCACCCGCACCACCTCCTCGTGCAGGTGCTGTCCGTGCAACCGCCCGCCGTGCTCGAAGAATTCCTCGCCCTGCGCGCCCACCACCACCACCAGCGTGTCCTGAGCCAGGTCCTCGTCGTCGAGCCAGCGCAGCAGCTCGCCCACCGCCCGATCGATGCCCGCCACCTCGGCGTCGTACTTCGGACCCAGCTCGACGGCCAGCGCATCGGCGGCGCCGGGCCGCGAATCGAGACGGGCCAGTCGTTCGAGCAGCTCGGGGGCGGGTCTCCCCGACACCGCCAGCAGGTCCGCGGCTTCGGGTTCGTGGGGATGGGTGGCATCGGAGACGTGCACCAGGGCCAGCCACTGGAAGTCCTGCACGTCGGCCAGCCAGTCGAGGGCCGCCTCGACCACCATGGGCGCCGGCACCACCGACGTCACGAAGCGCTGGAAGCCCCGGTCGAGCCCCTGCTCGGGCGAGACCCAACCGCTGCTCGAGAACCCGCCGGTCTCCCGGCCTGCCCAGGCCGCGGCCTGGGGCAGGGTGATCAGTCGCGGCGAGAGCCGTCGCCCCGCGGCGAGGCCCAGTCCGTGGGTGCTCGGCGCCGTACCCGTCAGCAGGGAAGCAACGTTGGGCAGGGTCCACGCCGAGGGGGCGATGACCCGTTCGTAGCGCAAGCCCCGAGCGGCGAGGGCGTCGAGGTTGGGGGTCGCGCCGCGGTCGTAGCCGTAGCAGCCCAGGCGGTCCGGTCGCAGCGAGTCGGCGATGACGAGCAGCACGTTGCGTGAAACGCCGGGCTCGTGGGGCCGTCGCAACACCGGACGCGGCGCTGTGACGAGCAGGTCACGGAGGCCCACGAACAGCCCCGGCGCTCCCACACGTTGCACCACCAGACCGCTCCCGTCGAAGGCCTCGAGGGGCAGGTGCACCAGGGCCTCGCGGGCCCCCTGCCCGAGGAAGCCGAGGCTGATGCGCGCGACGGTGCGCCCGCCGGCGAAGAACAGGATCGATCCGCTCGCGGCCGCCCGCGCCACCTCGGCGTCGCTCGGCGTCTCGCCGTCCTCGTTCGGGAGCGGAGCCGCGTGGACGACGATCTCGAGCCGCCCGCCCGGCGCGTCGGGGATGCTCAGCTCCCAGGCCTCGCCCGGCGGGAGCTCCAGGCAGCGCGGACCGGGCAGACCCAGGCGCTCGGCCTGCGGGCTCGACGGCGCCAGCACCAGCGTGCCGCCGAAGGCCGTCAACGGGTCGGCGAGCACGACGCGGCTGACCACCGGCGCCTCCGACTCGTCCACCGGTCGCCCCGCGGTCTCGATCACGAGGTCGGCGACGAACAGCTCGGCGGGCTCCACCCCCCGGCGCGGCGTGCCCGCGACGCACTCGATGTCGATGGCGTCGCCCACGTCGGCGGGCAAGGGCAAGCGATGCAGCGCCCAGCCGCCCACGCTCGCGGGCGCGGCGTGCAACATCACCCGGCGTCCGTCCGGCGTGACCATGGCCACGCGCAGGACGCCGCCCGGGGCTCGGGCCCCTTCTCGCAGGCGCAGCACCGGCGCTTCCCCGGACACCACCGCCGGGAGGCGCAGACGGCTGCCGGCGGCCAGGCTCCAGGCGGCCCGGCTCTCACCGCCGAGGCGCACCCGCGGGACCGCCGTGCTCGGCGCATTGGGCACCAGCACCGACCGACGGCCGACGCGATAGTCGGGGGCGCGCTGGTCGGCCCACCACCAACCGCCCGCCAGCAGGACCGCAGCCACCAGGCTCAGTCCCGTCGCGGCCTTCACGGCCGCCCATTCGCTCTTCCTCACGAGCCGTAGCGCAGGGTCGCGTTGATGCGCGCCACCAGCATCTCGGCCTGATCGAAGTTGTCCGGGATGGGCTCCCAATCCTCCGACTCCTGCGGGTGCGTCGCGAGCAAGCCGCCCTTCTCGAGCACCTCCTCGAGCACACGCAGGTTCACCACCCAGCCGCTGCCCTCGGGATTGATGCTCGCGATCACCCGCTGGCGGGACGGTCCGCGGAATTCCCTCAGCGAGGTGCCGTAACGCCAGTCGGACTCGATCGTCCCCGCCTGCAGGTTGCGCAGCCGGATCGGGTAGCCCTCGCCGTCGACGGTTCGCTCGACCACCGTGAACAGGTCGGGGTAGGCGATGCCGCTGGTGACCAGCGTCGCCGGGAGCGTGATCACCGTCTGGCAACCCGCGGCCAGCACCACGACCATCCCGAGCAGGACGGCCCGACACCGGACGCGGGACATGACCGAGAGGGGGAGGCGCTGCCGCATGGTGCGGAGTCTACCCCTCGCCGATGGGCAGATCATCGCCCCGCACCGGTCCGCCTCCGGGACCCCTTCCCTTGGGACGCCGCCCCTTGGGATCCCGCCCCCGATGGCCACCGCCGGGTGCATGGCCCTCGCCCCGCGCGATGAAGCGCAGACGCACCGGGATCTCCGGGAACGGCAGCGCATCCTGGATCTCGTGCAACAGGAACCGCCGCCAGGAATCCTCGAAGGCGTCGGGCGAATTCACGAAGACCACGATGGTGGGCGGATAGGTCGCGACCTGCGAGGCGTAGTAGATCTTGCCGATGCGCCCTTGCATGGGACGCGGCCGGCGGCGCTGATAGGCGCTGCGCAGCACCCGGTTGATCTCGCCGGTGCTGACGCGCCGGCCGGCCTGGTCATGCAGCTCGGAGGCCAGGTTGAGCATCTCCACCAGGCCCGCGCTCTCCTTGGCGGACATGAAGGCGATGGGCGCGAAGGGCAGCCCCGTGATGTGGCTGCGCAGGTAGGTCTCGTAGGCCAGCGGGTCCGAGCGGTCGCGCGCCAGGTCCCACTTGTTGACCACCAGGATGGAGGGCACCGATGCGTCCGCCACCTGCCCGGCAATCTGCTTGTCGAGCCGGCCGATGTCGCGCGTGGCGTCGAGCATGATCAGCACCACGTCAGCGCGGCGGATGGCCCGCTCGGCCCGCGACTGACCGTAGAACTCCACCGAGTCGCTGATCGTGCGCGCCTTGCGCATGCCGGCCGTGTCGATGGCCGTGAAGCGCCGCGCCCCCAGCATGAACGGGACGTCGACGGCATCGCGCGTGGTGCCCGGGATGTCGGAGACGATCACGCGCTCCTCCTCCACCAGGGCGTTGACCAGCGTCGACTTGCCGACGTTCATGCGGCCCACGATGCCCAGGCGGATGGGGACGTCCGGCCCCAGCGGGCGCAGGGCGTCCGGGCCGGCGAGCTCGAACAGGTGGCTGCGCAGGTCGTGCAGACCGATGCGTTCCTTGGCCGACACGGCCCAGGGGTCTCCAAAGCCCAGTCCGTGGGCCTCGCCCACCCCCGCCGCGTCCTTGGTGGCCTCCACCTTGTTGGCCACCAGTACCACCGGCACCGACAGGCCGCGCAGGCGCGCGGCCACGCCCTTGTCCTGGGGCAGGACGCCCTGCTTGGCGTCGATGACGAACATGACGATGTCGGCCAGGTCCAGGGCCGCCGTGATCTGCTCCTCGATCTCCGCCGCCAGGGCCGCCTCGTCGAATTGGCCGATGCCGCCGGTGTCGATCAGCTCGACCGAGTGGTTGTCGTGGTCGAGCACGAAGCTGACCCGGTCGCGGGTGACCCCGGCCATGGGGTCTTCGATGGCGACCCGCTGTCCGACCAGGGCGTTGAACAGCGTGGACTTGCCGACGTTCGGTCGGCCCACGATGACCACCCGGGGAATGCCCATGCCGCTCATCGGACCCCCAGCAGCTTGTGGACTTGTGGCACGACGCGGACCGCCAGGCCGCGAGACAGCAACCGGTCGGCCAGCGCGTCCAGGCGTTCGCGGGGCAGCGCCGGCGAGCCGCCCAGGGGCGTCACCGGCTGCAGGTAGACGGTCGCGCCCGGTCGGGTGGCGGCCGCCAGATCGGCGGCGCGTTCCCACTCGGACGGTTCAACGTCGCCGTCGACGACGATCTTGAAGAAGGTCTCGACGGAGGCGAGCGCGCCGGTGGCGAACGCGCGGTCGTGCCGGTCGAGGACGTCCGCCTGGCCGGTGGACGACGGCAGCTTGATGTCGCAGGCCACCCAGCGCACCCGCGCGGCCGCGCGCGCCAGGGCCTCACCGTCGAGCCCGGCGGTCTCGAGCATCACCTCGCGGGGCGCCAGGGCGTCACACAGCGCGACGACGAATTCGATCTGCTCGAGGGGCTCGCCGCCGGTGAGGCTGACCGGCGCCGACCCACCCGGGTCGGCGGCCTCCACCAGCTCGATCACCGTGGCGATGTCGAGCGGATTGGGGCGCCGCTCGCCTTTGCCCTCGGGCACGGCGACGGAGTCCGGGACTTCGAAGGCCCAGGCGGTGTCGCAGTAGCGGCAGTCGACGCGGCAGCCCGCCAGACGCACGAAGACCATGCGTTGTCCCAGCAGTCGTCCCTCGCCCTGCCAGCTGCGAAAGACCTCGGCGACGTTACCCGTGACAGCCACGATCAGCCTCGCGCCGCATCCTCCGCGATCGCCCGCAGCGCCTCGATGCCCCGATCGAGGACGTCGTCCTCGGCGGCGAAGGAGAGGCGGAAGTGGGTGTCGCGTGCGCTGAAGGCCTTGCCTGGCACGATCAGCAGGCGCCGCTCCAGCGCCTTCTCGAGGAAGCCGTCGCCGTCGAAACCCGGCGGGAGCTGCGGGAACATGTAGAACGAGCCGCCCGGTGACGCGACCTCGTAGTGCTCGGCGAGGCCGGCCAGGATCCGATCGCGCTTGCCGCGGTAGTCGGCGATCTCCTTCGACATGTCGACGTCGAAGGCCGCGAGTCCGGCCACCTGCACCAACGACGGCGCGCAGACGAAGGAAAACTGCTGCATGCGCCGCATGGCGTCCACCAGCTCCTCGGGACCGACCGCCCAGCCCAGCCGCCAGCCGGGCATGCCGTATGTCTTGGACCACCCGCCGAGCACGAGCAGGCGGTCGTCGGGCACATGGCCGATGGCCGAGACGTGCGGGCCGTCGTAGACGAACTCGTCGTAGATCTCGTCCGAGATCACGGTCAGGTCGTGGGCGGCGGCCAGCCGCCCCACCGCGGAGAGTTCGTCGGCGGTGAGCGTGCGGCCGGTGGGGTTGGACGGCGAGTTGATCAGAATCGCCCGGGTGCGCTCCGTCACGAGGGGCGCAAGATCTTCCGCGCGCAACGGCTGCCCCGGATAGACGTCGTAACTCACGGGTACGCCGCTGCACATGCTGGCCAACACCGGGTACATGGTGAAGTACGGGTCGGGGACGAGGATCTCGTCGCCTGGATCGAGCAGGCCCATGAAGCCGAGCATGAGTCCGCCGGACACACCGCAGGTGATCAAGCTCTCGTCGCCGGTGTAACCGTGGCGCTCGGCGAGCCGCGCGAGCACGGCGTCGTTCAGCTCGGGCAGCCCCTGGGTGACGGTGTAGCGGCTGACGTCGTCACGAATGGCGCCCACGGCGGCCGCCTTGACCGGTTCGGGCACATCGAAGTGCGCCTGCCCGATGGACAGGTTGATGGGATCCTCCATGCTCGAGACGAGCTCGAACATGCGGCGGATCCCGCTCGCTTCGACACCGCTGGCACGACGGGAGATCATCAGGCGATCTCCGGAGAGACGCGGAGGGGGCGGATCAGCCCTCCGCGGCGGCCTCGGCGGCAGCGTCGGCCGGCGCCGCGGTCTTGGCGCTCGAAGCAGCGACCTTGGCCTTACGCGCCTTGAAGATGGTGCGCACCTTGCGCAGGCCGTAGACGGTCTCGCCGTCCTTGTACTCGCCCTTCTTCTTCAGCGCGGCCAGACGCTCGGAACGGGTCCAGACGTTGCGGGCACGGGCAAGGGAGCCACTGGTCTTCAGGCTGCGGTGGATAGACATCGGAGACTCTCGCGCTGGTCCGTGTGAAGCAAAGGGCCCCGTATCGTCCACAAGGGAGGCCCCCGGTCAAGGCACCGGGGCCCTGCGATCACTCGTGGGTGCCGGCGGCTCCCGGGTGCGCGATCACCAGCGCATCGTCGAAGGGCTTCGACTTCCGCCCTGAACCCCAGTCGTCGATGGCTCTCAGCGCCACGAGGGTTTCGTCGAGGAAGCCCTTGGTCTTGCCCAGGCCGACGACCAGTTCGAGGCGCTCGTAGCCGCCCTTGCCGTCCGGCCAGCCGAGGATGTCGACGTCCCCGAACCCGCGCCCCTTGAGTTCGTTGGCCGCCGCCTTGACCAGGTCCATGGCTGAGCCGCCGTAGGTGGCCGCCCGGATGGTGTAGGTCGCCGGGGGCGCGGGCTGCGCCGCCGCGGTCGTCTCAGCGGGGGCCGTCGTCAGCGCGTCCGCACTGGTGGGCGCCTCATCCGACCCGGAACCGCCGGCGCTGAAGACGGCCTCCTTGCGCAGGCTGGGCGAATCGTCGCCGGCGTCGCCGCCGACCCAGACCCAGGTCATGAGCACGGCGACGATGGCGAGAGCCGCCCCGGCCAGGATGCGGCTCGAGAGCAGCCTCGGCGAGGGCTCCTTGCCCGGCTGCTTCGCCGGCTTGCGCTTGGGTGACGTCGTCCGGGCCGGCGGGGGCGGCGCCGTCGCGCGGGCCTTGGACCGGGACAGGGTCGCAGGGGCCGGCTTGGCCGCCGTGCCACGGCGACGGCTCGGGGACGCGCCACTGCCGCTGCCGGGGGCCGCGCTGCCGCTACGGCTCTGGGCGGCACTGCCGCGGCGGCTCTGGGCGGCGCTGGCGCTCTTGGCACTGGCCCGCGCCACCGAACGCACCACCTTCCCGGACACGGTGCGCCGCTTGCGCGGCATGCGGCTCGCAGAGGTGAACCCCTGCTCACTCGACCGGAAGATGTCCAACGGATGCGGTTTGTTGGACATGACACGTTCCTCCCATCGACTTGACCTACCGGTAAAAACGTTAGGCCATGGATGGGGCCGATTCCATCTTCGTCCGCACTGAGTTGTCGGCGCCCGGGAGAGCGAGCCCGTTGGGGCCCGAACCGGCCTAGGGGGCCCGGCGCAGCAGATCCCGGAAGAGGGTCTGCTCGTGGTCGAGGCTGCGCCCGACGGCGGCGCGATAGGCCTCCGGCAGCGTGCGGGTCGACGCTTCGCGGATCCACCTCAGCGCCGCGGCCATCCCGTGGTGGGCCACGACGTGGTCCACGAAGGCGTAGCTGACGAGGTAGGCCAGGCGCACCTGGTCCACGTCCCGCAGGGTCATGAAGGAGGCCGGTAGCTCGGCGATCTCGGGCACGGCGTCGCGCCCTCCCTTCCGGGCGTCGAGCCAATCGACCAGGCGGGTCATGCCGCGCCCCCGTCCGACCTCGAGCACCTGGGCCAGCCCCTCGTTGATCACGCTGGGACAGGCCGGGTCGACTTCCGAGACGATCAGGTGGGTGAACTCGTGACGGAAGGCCGCCTCGATCTTGTCGGCGTCGGCCACCACGTCGACGATGGGCAGCCGGATCTTGCGATCGAAGAGCCCGCCCACCCAATCGTGGGTGCCGGTGGCCTGCTTGAACTCCTCGGGCGGGTAGAGCACCACCGTGATGCGTTGCCGCGGGAAGATGTCGAGCGTCTGGCAGACTTCCGCGCGGGCGCGCTCGAGCGCGCTCACCAGGCGCACGCCGAAGCTGGGCCCGCTCGTGCCGGCCGGGTAACGCAGGATGAACGACGGCGTGGTGTCGGTGATGTAGTCCTTCTCAACCGCGTATTGGCGGGCGTTGCGCTCGGCCGCCTGGCGGGTCTGCTCGAGCAGGTCGGCGCTGCGCTTCGCGCGGACGGGGCTGGTTTCGGCGTCGTCGGCGGCGGCCATCTCGCCCAGGGCCAGCGCCCGGCCGTAGGCCTCCTGCGCGGCGACCAGGTCGTCGTCGAGGTTGAGCACGTCGCCGAGCATGAGCCAGGCCTCGGCCGCCTCGTCACCGAAGTGGGTGATGGCGTCGCGCAGCACATGCTCGGCGCTGTTCAGGTGGTAGCGCCGCAGGTGCAGCTGGGCCAGGTGCAGCCGGAACCCCTGTTCGTCGGGATCGAGTTGCAGCGCCCGCGTGAAGTCGGCGGTGGCGCTCGAGAGCTGACGGCGCGTAAGCATCTGCTGACCGCGCTTGAAGTAGGCGTAGGCGAGATTGCGGGCCAGCACCGGCTCGCGCGGGTCGAGCTGGCGCGCCTGCTCGAGCAGGGTGATCGCCTCCTGGGGCCGGTCACGGTCGAGGGCCACCCGGGCACGGTCGTTGAGGTCGCCCACCTCGTCCGACGTCGCCGCGAGCAGCGCGGTGGCACACAGGGCCAGACCGATCAGCAGCCCGTTCATGCTTCGCGCTCCGCTCGGGCCGCACTCACGGCCTCCACGAACGACCGGTAGGCATACCGACGTCCGTAGCGCTCGTGGAGCTGTTGCAGCTCGCGATGGAAGGTCTCGTAGACGGCCGGCATCTCCGCCTCCCAGGACGGATCGCAAAAGTAGATTCGACAACCCAGCGGGCGTCCGTCCCGCAACTGACAGAGTCCATCGACATGCCAGGGGCAGAGACCTGAATCCGCGGCCGGGACCCGCTCCCCCGCCGCCGCCACCGCGAACTCGACCTCCACGTCGCTGGCCCACAGCTCATGCTCCGACGTCGGGAAGTCGCAGCAACGTCCCGACATCTCGCAACGGGGCTGCGATTGGTCCACGCGGGCGGCCACCCGTTGGTAGAGCTCCTCGATCTCCTGGCGCAGCGCGGGATCCATGCTCACCGCTTGCGCTTGCGCTTGCGCCGCATCCGGTCGAGCTTGCGGCGGGCCCGCTCGGCCTCGTCGCCGCCCGTCTCCTCGCTCTCGACGTCGAGACTCTTCTTGCCGCGGATCTGATTCTCGATGTCGGTCATGAGCTGCCGTGGGTCCTGGTAGCGGATGTCCCGGTCCTTGGCCATCATCTTCTCGATGAAGTAGTGCATGTGGGCGGAGATGCGCCCGCTCTTGGTGGCCGCCGCCGACAACCCGGCCAACACGGCCTGCTGCACCAGCTCCTCGTCATCGTCGCCCTGGAACGGCAGCTCGCCCAGCACCATCTGGTAGAGCGTCGCGCCCAGCGAGTAGATATCGCTGCGCACATCGAGGTCGGCCTGGCCACGGGCCTGCTCCGGGGACAGGAAGGCCGCCGTGCCGCGGGCCGAGCCGCCCTCGGCACCGGCCTCGTCCTGCGTCTCACCGGCGAAGCCCAGGTCGATGAGCTTCACCGCGTTGTCCGCGGTCACCATGATGTTGCCCGGCTTCACGTCGCGGTGCACCACCCCCTCCTCGCGCAGGTACTCGAGCGCGCGGGCCACCTGGAGGATCACCAGCAGCGCGCCGTCCTCGTCGAAGGCCCCGCCCTCGGCGATGGCCTCCTGCAACGTGCGCCCCTCGACACACTCCATGAAAAAGAGGTAGCGGCCGTCGATGCGACCGACCCGATCGCCCTTGACGACGTTCTCGTGCTCGAGCCGTTGCAGCAGACGCGCCTCGGCCACGAAGGCCTGGACCTCTGCGGGATCCGCGGCCACCGCTGCGTGCAGGATCTTCACCGCCGCATCCTCGCCCTCGGCGTCGCGAACCCGGTAGACACCCGCCGTCCCGCCCTCGCCCAACTTGGACACCAGGGCGAATCCCGGCAGGCGCGGAACTTCGTCGCCATCGGAGCGGAACAGGCGCGCCAATCGATGTTCATCGATGAGTCCGGCCTCGACGGCCAACGCCGAGAGTGAGACGGGATCGCCGTCTCGCCCCCTTTCCTGCGCCTGCGCGAACAACTCGGCCACCTGTTGCTTGGTCAAGATTCCCTTGAGGGAAAGTCGAGCAAAGAGGCGGGCTTCGGCGGCCGGGTCGGGGGACATGCCGACGATCCTAGCGCTCACCGAGCGGCGACCATAGGCGGCTCAAGCCGGATGCGTCCAAGCGCCGAATATCAACTCACCCGAGAGCAGCTGGATCCGCATCTCTTCGCGCCCCCTCGCCAAAGGCCTCATCGTGGTCGACACCAATGGCACCGTGGTCCTGAAGTACTGCGAACTCCTCGACGAGTTCATTCGCATCCGGACCACCGATGACGACGAAACGGCGCGCCTGCTCCACGGCAAGCTCGTGAGCAATCGCACCGCCTACCACGAGCTCGTGGTCGAGGTCTGCGTGGTCGACTACGAGGAGCAGGTGCTGCCGCTCTTCCAGCGCATCAACAAGGTCTACCAACCCGAAGCGTTGGTCGAACTGCTCTACCAGATCTGCATCGAGGTCAACCCGCACCTCGAGATCCACAGCGTCACCTTGCCCACCGCCGGCAGCGGCGCCGAGGGCGAGGACGTCGCTGCTGCCGTCCCGGAGCAGGAGACCGAAGCGAACGAGAACGCCTGGCGCAACCTGCAGTTGCGCGTCAAGACCATCGACGACGTGCTCACGAGCCGCGTCATCGGCCAGCCCGGGGCGGTCAAGTCGGTCAGCCAGGCGGTGAAGAAGGCCGCCGTCGGATTGCGCGACCCCTGTCGCCCGGTCGGCGTGTTCCTCATGGTCGGGCCCACGGGCACGGGCAAGACCGAGATGGCCAAGGCGCTCACCCGTCACCTCTACGGCACGCTCCAATCGCTCGTCCGCATCGACTGCAGCGAATACGCACTGCCCCACGAGTACGCCAAGCTCATCGGAGCGCCTCCCGGCTACATCGGGCACAACGAAGGCGGACACCTCACCGAGGCCGTGAAGTCCAAGCCCGCCAGCGTGGTGCTGTTCGACGAGATCGAGAAGGCCCACGAGAAGGTCCACAACCTGCTGCTGCAGCTCATGGACGAGGGCTTCCTCACCGACAGCAAGGGCGAGCGGGTCAACTTCCAGCGGACCATCGTGCTGATGACGTCGAATCTCGGCGTCGAGGACCTGCGCAAGCTGAACGACCGGGTGGGCCTGCGTGGCAGCGATGCCGAGACGCCCAACACCGCCGCGCAGACGGACACGGTGGCCGAGGCCGTGCGCCGGGCCTTCCGCCCCGAATTCCTCAACCGCATCGACGAGGTCGTGCAGTTCGGCTCCCTCACCCTCGACGACTGTGAGTCCATTGCCGGCCTGCAGCTCAAGGAGATGGCCAGCTACCTCGAGCGCAACGACATGCGTCTGAAGTTCACGCCGGCGCTGCGCCGTCACCTGGCGGAAAAGGGCTTCTCCACCGAGTACGGCGCCCGCGAACTGCGCCGCGTCATCCGCGACGAAGTCGAGGTGCCCCTCACCGATCACCTGATCGAGGAGCGCTTCCGCCCCGGCGACAAGATCACCATCTCGGTGCGCGGCAAGACCGGCGTGACCATGACCAAGACCAAGCCGAGCGCGGCCAAGCGCAAGCTCGCCGCCAAGCCGGCCTAGTCCGCGGGGCCGCTTACCGAACCGGCGTCAGCACTCGGTCGCCCCTTCAACCTCGACGAGAGGGCTGCCCGGCCGCACCCGGCCGCCCTCCAGCACCCGGCCCCAGACACCGCCGCGGCCGTCGGGCTCGAGGGCGTCCCGCAGGCCCGTCGCGGCCTGCTCCATGACCTCGCACGGACGGGTGATGTCGTGGATCTCCACGAGGGCCTCGCCCACGCGCAGTCGCCGCCCGACCAGACGCGACGCGCCGCCTCCGGAGACGAGCACGTTGGCGCGTCGGCCCGCGGGGTCGACGCTGCGGCCCAGGACAGCGGTCGCCGCCCGCCAGTCGTCCTCGAACACGAGCGTGACGTGGCGCTTGCCGCCACAGGCATGATCGCCCTCGACGCCCCGGCCCGCGTGGAGCAGCAGTTCGTCCTGCGGCACCATGGGTCCGCCGGCCTCGGGGCGCGTCCACAAGGCCAGCACAGCGTGGCGACTCTCGTGTTCGGTAAGCTGCGCACTCATCGCAGGGAGGATATCAGGCGGCCTGACGGCCCCTGCGCAGCCCGGGGGAATGCCCATGAGCGCGCGAACGCTTCTGTCCCTGATCCTGGGCGTGGCCCTGGGTGTCGGAATCGGAATCGTCGTCGCGCCCGACCCTGTCGACCAGGGCCCGCTCGCCGTCCCCCGTGCGACCGAAAGCGCCGACGTGAACCGCGTCGAGGTTCCGGTGGGCGCCCCGACCTCCGAGGCCCGGCCCTTGATCGCCGAGACCAGGAACCGGGACGACGACACCGGTGGCCCCACCGCGCGGGCACCGGGAGAGGAAGACCTGATCAGCGCGCACCTGATGGCCTGGGCCCGCCAGACCTACCTGGAGACAGCCCAGCAGGAATTCTCCACCCAGCCTTCGGAAGCCACGACGACCGCCGCGATGGAACTGTTTCGGCAAGGCGTGCTGTGGCTTCCGGCACAGCTGGCCCGCAGTTACGGGCCGACCCGTGATCGCGAGGTGGAACAGGCGGTTTCCGCCGCCGATGGGGCGAGCCTGCTCGCGCTGGCCGCCGCCGGTCTCTACACCCCGGACCCCGGAATTCTGACCGGCCCCTTGCTCGACGCGTCGGTCGCCCGGCGGGCGGGCGGAAGCAACGTGGATGGCCCGTATTTCTCCGACGACGACGGATTCGTCACCAAGGGCCTCACCATCGTCTTTGGTTCCGGCAGGCACTCGCTCGACGAGAAGCGCTTGCGGGGAACGGACCGACGCTCTCTCCCGTCCGATGTCTCCATCGTGGGGGCCGGCATGGACGCGACCCTGCTCACCTTGAACAACATCTCCGTCGCCGGCAACGTCGAGCGCTTCTCGCTCCGCGACCTCACCATCGATTGCGAGAATGATGGGCTGTTCGACTTGCGCAGGGGTAACGCCACTCTCGATCTCCTGCGCGTGCGCATCCTCCGCTTCGACGCCGGACACGGAGGGGCCGACATCTTCACGGGAGACGGCGTCATGCTCCGAGCCACCGCATGCGAATTCCTGGGCGGGTTCGGTCGCAGCCCCGGGGGAGGTAACCTGTTCAGCGTCCACTCCACCCACCGCATCTATGCACGCTTCGAGAACTGTGCATTCGACCTGCTCCGGCTCGGCCACTCCGCGAGTCTCCTGAATAGCAAGAACGACCTCCGATTCGTGGGCTGCCGCTTTGACCGGCTCTCGCAATCTCACTACGACCAACTCCCGGCCGCGTGGTTCAGCTCTTGCAACTTCGGTGAGATGCTGCCGAGTTTCTCCGACCCCGGCCTGGCCCGCGATCTGGCCGAACTCTTCCCTGGCTGGTGACCCCGGCGGCCGCCGGGCCCAAGTCACTCCGATGCCCGTGTGTTCCGGCCCCCATCGCCCGCTAGACTCGACCGCATGAGCCCAGACAACCGACCGAACCCCGCATTCCTCGTCCCCGAGAGCGCCGATCGCAACGGCGACGACCCCATCTTCGCCCTCAACGCCGAGGCCCGCCGTCGGGCCCAGGGCGGCGAGTCGATCATCAACGCCACTCTCGGCGCCCTGGTCGACGACGAAGGCCGGCTGGCGGTGATGCCCACCGTCTTCGAGGTCATGGCCGGCGTGCCTCCCGAGCGCGGCGCCGCCTACGCCCCCATCGCCGGCGAGCCCGACTTCCTCGCCGCCGTGGCCGACGACACCTTCGGCCCGGGCCTCCTCGCCGACGAATCGGTGGCCGTCGCCACGCCGGGCGGGACCGGCGCGTTGCACCACGCCATCGTGAACATGCTCGACCCCGGACAGGCCCTGCTCACCACCGCCTACTACTGGGGCCCCTACCGCACCCTGGCCGAGCACACCCGCCGTCGCGTCGAGACCTTCCCCATGTTCGACGCCGACATGCGCTTCGACGCGGGCGCCCTGCATCGCGCGCTCGAGCAGCAGATGCAGCGCCAGGGACGCGCCCTCGTGATCCTCAACAGCCCCTGCCACAACCCGACGGGCTATTCCCTCGACGCCGCCGAGTGGGACGCCGCCTGCGCGGCCCTGCGCGCGGCGTCCCGCCAGGGGCCGGTCTCGCTGTTGGTCGACCTGGCCTATGCGCGCTTCGGCGCGGGCGACCCCCGAGCGTGGGTGCGTCACGTCGAGACATTGCGCAACGACGTGCTGGTAATGGTGGCCTGGACGGCGAGCAAGTCCTACTCGCAGTACGGCGGGCGCATCGGCGCCCTCATCGCCAGCCACCCCGACAGCGTGGTGCGCGAACGACTCGCCAACGCGTTCAGCTACTCCTGCCGCGGCACCTGGAGCAACTGCAACCACCTCGGCATGCTCGCCATCACGCGCCTGCTCGTCGACCCCGACCTCGCGGCGCGGGCTCACGCCGAACGCAAGCTCATGCGCGACCTGCTCGACGCCCGCGTCAGCGCCTTCAACGAGCACGCGGGCAAGGCCGGCCTCGCCTACCCGCGCTACGAGGGCGGCTTCTTCACGACCGTGTTTACCCCCGACGCCCCGACCACCGCGGCCGCCATGCGTGAGCGCGGTGTCTTCGTGGTGCCGGTGGGCGGCGCCGGCGCCGGGGCCGTGCGCATCGCCCTGTGTTCCACCGCGGTGCGCGACGTCCCGCGTTTGGTGGAGGCCCTCACGGCCGGCGTCGCCGCTGCCGAGGGGGCCTCCGTGGCCACCCGGGGCCAAAGGGTGTCGGCCGATGCCTCCGGGCGTCCGTCCGCCGAGAACAGCGCCGAGACCGCCGGCGCATGAGCCCCGCCCCCCACCGCCCGGATCCCCACCGATTCGACGCGGCCCGCATCGATGGCATCGCGCAGAGCGACATCCGCCTGCAGTCGCGCAAGTGCGCGGAGGTCGGCGGCGTGAACCTCGGCCAGGGCATCTGCGATCAGCCCACCCCGGACGTGGTCAAGGCCGCCGCCAAGGCCGCCATCGACGACGACCAGTCCATCTACACCAAGTACGAGGGCATCGATGCCCTGCGGGTCGCCATCGCGGGCAAGATGGCCGACTACAACGGCCTGCCCTGCGATCCCGACAGCGAAGTCCTCGTGACGGCCGGGTCCACGGGCGGGTTCGTGGCGGCCACCCTCTCGTTCATCGATCCGGGCGACGAGGTGATCCTCTTCTCGCCCTTCTACGGCTACCACTTCAACGTGCTGCGCATGGCCCAGCCGGTGATCAAGTCCGTAACCCTGCGGGGCGACGACTTCGCCTTCGACCCCGACGAGCTGGCCGCGGCCTTCAGCGACAAGACCAAGGCCATCGTGATCAACACGCCGGGCAACCCGAGCGGCAAGGTCTTCACCCGCGACGAGCTGGCTCTCATCGCCGACCTGTGCGTGCGTCACGACGCCCTGGCCATCACCGACGAGATCTACGAGTACATCCTCTACGACGGGCACGAGCACGTGTCCCTGGCCACGCTGCCGGGCATGCGCGAGCGCACGATCACCCTCTCGGGCTTCAGCAAGACCTACAACATGACCGGGTGGCGGCTGGGCTACGCCGTCGCCCCCGAGCCGCTGACCCGGCGCATGGGCGTCATCGCCGACCTGCTCTACATCTGCGCGCCGTCACCGCTGCAGCACGGCGTGCTCGCGGCCTTCGACCTGCCGCCGGCCTACTACTCCCAGCTGCTGGCCGACTACGACCGCAAGCGCGCCCTGACCATGGCGGCCTGCGACGCCGTGGGCCTGCGCAGCCTGCGACCCCAGGGCAGCTACTACCTGATGGTGGACGTGCGCGGCGCCGGCTTCGCGTCCGACCGCGAGGCCGCCGACGCTTTGCTGGAGCGCTGCGGCGTGGCGGCCGTGCCGGGTTCGTCCTTCTACATCGACCCGGCCGACGGCGCGACGCAGCTGCGCATCTGCTTCGCCAAGCAGGACCACGACCTGGAGCGGGCCTGCGAGGGCCTGCGCCGCCTCGGAGCCGTGCGGTCATGACCGACGACGACACCCCGGGGCCCCGCCCCCCCGATCTCGTCCAGACCGGTGTGCCCTGCAAGCTCAACCGCAAGATCATCAAGGGCTGGTACTGGAGCGGCATCCTCGGCTCCATCGCCTTCGCGGGCGGCGGGCTGCTGGCCGAGTACTTCTGGCTCTCGGAGCAGGACTGGTGGCCGCTGCCCATGGGCGTGGCGGCGGCGGCGGTGGGCCTGTTCATCCTGGCCCTCGGCCTGATCACGCCGGTGCTGGCCTGGCGCCACTGGACCTACACCATCCGCGAGCACGACGTGTTGATGGAGTTCGGCATCGTGTGGAAGACCTCGCGGTCGGTGCCGCGCCTGCGCATCCAGCACGTCGACGTGAAGATCGACCCCATCGACCGGCTGCTCGGGCTGGCCAGCGTGACCCTCTACACCGCGGGGAGCAGCGGCGAGGACGCCGAGATCCCCGGCCTGCTGCCCGAGATCGCCGAGGCCATCCGCGAGGAGTTGCTGATCACCAGCGAGATGCTCGACGCCCTGCCCACGGACGACACGCCGCCGGTCGACGCGGCCGGGACCGCGCCCTCCGACGGCGACGCCCCTCCGGGCGCACCCGGCGCGCCCCACGATGGCTGAGCCGGACGCCGACGCCCCGGAGGCCGCGCTGCAGCGGCTGCACTTCGCGACGACCATCGCGGAGCTGCCCGCTTCCATCAAGTCGATGCTCCTGCCGATCATCGCCATCTTCGTCGCGTCGAAGGCCCAGGCCACCGGCCGCAACTTCCTCATCTTCGCGGCGGTGGCCGGCGCCCTCTCCGTGCTCGGCAGCATCCTGCGCTACATCGCCACGCGCTACGGACTGGTGGGCGACCAGCTCGTGATCCGCTCGGGCGTGCTGTTCAAGCGCCGCCGCTCGATCCCGCTGCAGCGCATCCAGAACATCGACCTCAAGCGCGGCGTGTTCCATCGCCTGCTGGGCGTTGCCGAGGTGCGCGTCGAGACGGCCGGGTCCGAGGGCAGCGAGGCGCACCTGCGCGTCGTCGGCAAGCAGGCCGCCGAACTCTTCCGCACCGACCTGCTGCGGCGCCGGGGCCTGGCGCTCGGCACGGGTGCAGCGCCCGAGACGGCCGCAGACCAGGGCCAGGTGCTGCGCCGCAGCTCGATGCTCGAGCTCATGGTCGCCGGCGCCACCGAGAACCGCGCCGGCCTCATCATCGGCTCGCTGTTCGGACTCACCGAGGTGGCCGGCATCGAGATCGACGAGGCCATCGAGACGGTCTGGGAGCAGCTCTCGGGGCAGATGGCGGGACTCGGTGCCGGGGCCCAGGTCATCGCCGGCGTGGCCGCGGGCATGCTGCTCGTCTTCGCCGGGTGGGTCGTCTCCATCGTGCTCGAGGTGACCAAGCACTTCGGGTTCACCCTGCGCGAGCGCGGCGACGAGCTGCGCTGTACGTACGGCCTGCTGACCCGCATCGAGGCGGTGGTGCCGCGCCCGCGGCTGCAACTGCTGCGCATCGAGGGCAACCCGCTGCAACGCCTGCTGGGCGTGCGCACCGTCATCGGCGAGACGGCCGGCACCGCCGGGGACGCCCAGGCCGGCGGTCGCGTCTCGTTGTCGCCCCTGCTCCCGGAGGCCGAGGCCGCCGGGCTCTGCCACCAGGTCCTGCCGGAGTACGACCTGCGCAACGTCGCGCTGCAGCCCGTGCATCCCCTCGCCGTGCGGCGCGCCTTCCTGCGCTACACCATGATCGGCCTCGCGCTGCTGGGCGGACCCGCCTGGGCCCTCGGCGGTTGGTACTGGGCCGTCCCGGCGGCCTGGATCGTCGTCGCCCGGGTCTTCGCCCGTTGGCGCTACCGCGCGCTGCGCTGGGCCCACCAGGACGCCTGTGTCGTCGCCCGCTCGGGCCTGTGGAACCGCCGCATCTGGCTGGTGCCCGAGTCGAAGGTCCAATCCGTATCGGTGACCTCGTCGCCGTTCCAGCGGCGCTACGGCCTCTCGACGTTGCACGTCCACACCGCGGGGACGAGTGGTCTCGGCCACGCGCGCATCGCCGACATCGCCACCGAGCTGGCCCAGGATCTGCGCGAGAAGCTGGCGCGGGCGTCCAACGGCAGCGGGCTGCTGCGCGGCGGCATCTGATGGGAAGCGCGCCCCGCGACTGGCAGGTCCTCACCGTCGACGGCAGCGCCATGCACCACACGGCGAGCCTGCCGACGGCCTGGGCCGGTGAGCTCTGGCGCGCCGTCGACGCCGGCGAGCTCGACGACCACTCCGACCGCCCGCTGCCCGACGGCCGCCGCGCCCACGTGAAGATCTACCGGCGCCGGGCCAAGCACGGCTGGCTGCGTCGCCTGCGGGCCGGCCGCGCCGCACGCGAGGGCGCCGGCTACCGCGAGTTCGGACGCCTGGGCATCCCCACCGCCACGCTGCTGGCGTACGGAGAGAAGCGCCGACATCGCCTCCACGAGTGGGGCCTGGTGTGCAGCCTCCACGCCGAGGTCCCGGACGTCGCGGCGGCCTGGCGATCAAGGCGGGACGACGAGCTGCTGCAGGCCTGCGCGCAGCTGCTGGCCTCGATCCACAACGCAGGGCTGTGCCATGGGGACGCCGTCACGCGCAACTTCCTCGCCGCCCACCCGCGCCCGCTGACCTTCGACCTCGCCTCGTGGGGACGCGCGAACCGCCGCCGCCGCACCGAGGACCTGACCCGCTTTCTCGGTTCGGTGATCAAGCTCTCCACCGAGCCGACGCTGGCCCGCCAGCTGCTGCGCCGCTACGAGAGCTTCGTCGTCGACGGCGTCCCCGACGCCGACCGCCTGCTGGAGCGGGCCAACCGCTGGGCCTCACGGGCGCCCCGTCCCTAGCAACCCGGAACCGAAGGCCCCGGCGCGGCGTCCTTCGCGGCGTCCATGGCATCGGCGAGCGCGGCGAGGTCGGGCACGCGCAGGTCGGGTTCGGCCCCATCGGGCGGCGTGGCCCCGTCGCCCTGACGCTTCACCAACACGCTGGGGATGCCCAGGCGACGCGCCGGCGCCACGTCATGGAAGCGGCTCTGACCCACGTGAGCGTGCCGCGCCGCCAACGCCCCCAACAGTTCCCGCGCCTGCAGGAACGGCGCCGCGTCGGGCTTGTAGGCGCCGGCCTGCTGGGCCGTGACGACGAAGTCGATGCGCTCGCCCAGGTGCCGGCGCGTCTGCGCGAAGAGGTCGTCGTCGATGTTGGAGATGACGCCGATGCGCACGTGACGCCGCAGGCGATCAAGGGCCACCAGCGTGTCCTCGAAGGGACGCCAGTGGGGCAACGAGTCGGCGAAGGCGGACGCTTCGTGAGGCTCCGGCGTGGAACCGTAACCCGCCAGCACGGAGGCGAGCGTCTGCGCCAACACGTCGCGGTAGGGTTGCCACCCCTCGGCCTCGGCCTGCGCCTCGCCGGCGGCGTAGAGGCGCAGCACACGTCCCGGTGAGACGTCGAGGCCGCGCGACGCCAGCAGCGGCCCCACGGCGTCGAGGATGCCGGTCTCCCAATCGATGAGCGTCCCGTAGCAATCGAAGGTCAACACGTCGATGTCGCGCAGATCGAGCACCGCGCCAGCTTAGCCGCCGGCGCACCGCACTTCTCCCCCCGCTTGGTTGTCCTCGGTTACCATGCGCGCCCCGAGGACTGGGAGACAGCACATGGTCGCGGTCTGCGTCCTGCTCGCCGACGGCTTCGAGGAGCTCGAGGCCGTCACCATCATCGACGTCCTGCGTCGCGCCGGCGTGGAGACCTCCGTCCTCGGCGTGACCACGCGCGCGGTGCGCGGCTCCCACGGCATCACCGTCACGGCCGACGGCCTGCTCGCCCAGGGCGCCGACCAGGCCTGGGACATGGTGGTGCTGCCGGGCGGCATGCCGGGCTCGGCCAACCTGCGCGACGACGCCGGCGTCCAGGCCCTGCTCAAGCGCCAGGCCCAGCGCGGCGGCAAGCTGGCCGCCATCTGCGCCGCGCCCATCGCCCTCGCGGCGGCCGGCTTGTTGGACGGGCGCCGGGCCACCAGCTACCCCACCTTCGCCGACCAGCTCGGCAGCGCCGACTATCGCGAGACCGAGGTGGTGGTCGACGGCGACCTCATCACCAGTCGCGGCCCCGGCACGGCGCTGGCTTTCGCCCTGCGCCTGGTCACCGAACTCCAGGGCAGCCAACTCGCCGGCGAGCTCGGCCAGCAGATGCTCGCCCCCTCCTGAACAGCGGCCCCTCGGCGCAGCGCCCCCTCAGCTGAAGCGCACCGCGTCCACGGGCGGCAGGTGGGTGCTGACCACCTGCCATGAGTCGCCCTGGTCCTCGCTGACGAACAGGCTGCCCGTCGTCGTGCCGAACGCGAGGCGGTCGCCGCTGCTGTCGATGTCGAGGGCGTGCCGGAAGGTCAGGTCGTAGGCAAAGGTCTGGGGCAGGCCCTTGGAAAGCACATCGAAGGTCTTGCCGCCGTCCCGGGTGCGCGTCACCACCACCTTGCCGTCGACGGGGATGCGGCACTCGTCTTTCACGGCCGGCACGAACCAGGCGGTGTCCGGCTCGCGCGGATGCACGACGACGGGGAAGCCGAAGCTCGAGGGCTGCACGTCCTGCAGCTCGGTCCAGTGCCCGCAGCCGTCGACGCTGCGGAAGATGCCGTTGTGGTGCTGGGCCCAGACCACGTCGGGGTCGCTGGGGCTCATGGCGAGTTGGTGCGGATCCTGGATCAACGGGTTGTCGGCGTCGTCGGGCGGCATGTAGGCGGCCCGCATGCCCTCGGCGCGCACCTCCCAGGTCGCGCCGTCGTCCTCGGTCACCCACACGCCGCCGCACGAGACACCGATGACCACGCGCCCGCTGTCGCGCGGATCGACGCAGATCGAGTGCAGGCCGGGTAGGTCCATGCCACCCCCCATCCACTTGGCCCGACGCGGATCGTTCCAGAGCGACTCCACCAGCGCCCACGAGTCGCCCGCGTCATCACTCTTGAACAGGCCGCCGGGGATCGTGCCCGCCCACAGCCGGCCGGGCTGGTCCGCGCCGCCGGACGCCAGCGACCAGATCACCTCGGTGTTCCAGGGAATCTCCTTGCCCCACCCGTCCTTGTCTTCCAGCCCCTCGGGCTTCTCGGGGTACGTCGGCTTGGCGATCTCGTCCCAGCTCTTGCCGCCGTCACGGGAGCGATGCAGCTTCACGCCGAAGTGCCCGAGCGCCATGGCGGCGAAGAGCGTGCCGTCGCGCGGATCGACGTGGATCAGGCCGGCGTGGTCGCCGAGGAAGTCGACGCCGGAGACGGCCCAGCCGTCCGCGCCGCGCGTGACAGTGAAGACGCCCTTGCGGGTCGCCACGTGAATGCGATCGCTCATCTCAACCTCCCGAGAGGGCCTGCATGACGTAGATTTCGGCGTCGGCCGCCACGGCCAGGGCCAGTGCGGTGCGGTCGGCGAGCCGCTCGCCGTCGACGTAGACGGTCACGTGCTTGCGCACGGCGCCCTGGTCGTCGAGCACGTAGTCGCGCAGGCGCGGGTTGTCGGCGAACACGGCCTCGAGCGCGGCCCGCACCGTGTCCCCGGACACCGCGGCCTCCGGTGCTTCCAAGTGCCGCCGCAGATTCGGCGTGAAGACGACCCTGACCATGTGCGCACGCTCCCGATGACGCGCTCCACCGCAGCCGCACCGCGACCCGGAGTCGCGCCGCGGCGAAGGGCGCGACGTTAGCCGCGACCCCGCGGGCGGTCAAACGCCGGGCACGGCGCCGGCCGTGGCAGAACGGACATGATGCCGCCACGACTCGCACTTGTTCCGGACCCGGACGACGGGGATGCTGATCGGCATGGACGCACTGCTCTCGGTGGAAGGCCTGAGCTACCGCTACGGTGATCGCGTGGCCGTCGACACCGTGGACTTCACGGTCGCCCGGGGCGAGGTCTTCGGCCTGCTCGGTCCCAACGGCGCCGGCAAGACCACCGCCATCTCGTGCCTGTGTGGCATCCTCAAGCCGGCGGCCGGCACGTTGCGCTTGCACGGCAAGCCCTTCGACCCGCGAGCGAGCGGTCGCGATCGGGCGCTGCTGGGCGTCGTGCCGCAGGAGCTCGCGCTGTACGACGGCCTCACCGGCCGTGAGAACCTGGTGCTCATCGCGAAGCTCTACGGCGTGGCCGACGCGCACGCCGCCACCGACCGCGGCCTGGCCCTCGCCGGACTGCAGAGCCGCGCCGACGAGCGCGTGAAGAACTACTCGGGCGGCATGAAGCGCCGGCTCAACCTCGCGGCGGCCCTGCTCCACGAACCCGAGCTGGCCCTGCTCGACGAACCCATGGTGGGCGTCGACCCGCAGTCGCGGCACCACATCTTCGAGACCCTCGAGGGCCTCAAGCAGTCGGGCCGCGCCATGATCTACACGAGCCACTCCATGGATGAGGTCGAGCGGCTGTGCGACCGCGTGGCCATCCTCGACCGCGGCCAGCTCGTGGGCGTGGGCACGGCAGCCGAGTTGGCGGCCCAGGCCGGCGCGCCCGACGGCGACCTCGAGGCCACCTTCCTCAAGCTCACCGGTCACTCGCTGCGCGACGGCTCCTCCGCGAGCGCCGAGGCATGAGGGCGATCCTGCTCCTCGTCGGCAAGGACCTGCGCCTGTTCGTGCGCGACCCTGTGGCCTTGTTGCTCGCCGTCCTGCTGCCCGTGGCCCTGGTCACCACCTTCGGCTTCATCATGTCCAACATGGGCGGCGGCAGCGGCGGCATGCCGTCGGTGGACGTGGCCGTCCTCGACCTCGACGACAGCCCCGACTCGCGGGCCTTCGTGGCCGCCTTCTCAGCGGCGGACGGCATCGACGTCGACATCCCGAGCCCCGCGAACGCCTCCATTGAAGCACTGACCACGGCGGTGCACGACGGCGACACCCCCTTCGCGCTGATCATCCCGAAGGGCTTCGACGGCGGCGCCGAACTGCAGCTGCTGCGTGACCCCGGCCGGAACATCAGTCAGCAGATCCTGTTCATCGGCCTCGTGCGCGCGCTCATCGAGGCGCGCGGATCCGACATCGCCTGGGACATCCAGTCGCGCACCATGCGGGCGGCGGGCATCCCCGAGGAGTGGATGGAGCGGGTCGAGACCTTCACGCGCCCCTTCGCCGGCGCCATCGAGACGCTCTTCGAGGAGGCCGAGACCCAGGGCCTGCTCGCCAACGGCGACGGCGAGGCGGGCGGCGATTTCGACATGACGCGCTTCGTGACCCAGGCCCTGCCCATCAACGCCACCGACATCGTCCCCGAGGGGCGCGACAAGCAGATCACCTACATGGTCTCCCATGCCGTGTCGGGCATGACCGTGATGATGCTCATGTTCAGCCTGGTGGGCTACGCGCGCTCGCTCATCGAGGAGCGCGAACAGGGCTCGCTGCGGCGCCTGCTCGTGACGCCCATCCCCCCTGCGACGATCCTGTGGAGCAAGCTGCTCGGCACGGTCATCGTGGGCGTCGGCCTGACCCTGATCCTCTTCGCCTACTCGGGCGTAATCTTCGGCCTCGACGTGTGGTCGCGCTGGGACACCCTGCTGATCATCGCGATCCTGACGAGCATCGCCGTGACGGGCTTCGCCCTCGTGATCGCGTCGTTCGCAAAGACCGACAAGCAGGCCGACGGGCTCTCGACCATCGTGATCCTGGTCATGTCCTCCATCGGCGGCGCGTGGATGCCGCTGATGATGATGCCCGAGTTGGTGCAGACCCTGGCGCGCTTCACCCTCCCGTTCTGGTCGATCCACGCGTTCCAGCGCACCTTCTGGAACGACCAGCACTGGACCAGCCCCGCGATCCTCACCGACCTCGGCGTGCTGCTGGCCATCGGCGTCGGACTGTCGCTGCTCGCCGTGACCATCTTCCGGCGCCGCTACCTCTCCGCCTGAGCGCGCCCGCTAAGGCGGGGCTCCGGCCGCATTCCGGCCGAGCGCCCTCGTCCCGGCGAGGCACCCGACACAACGGGGCGCCCGACCGAGCTGCCCTCGCGGCGGCGCGGGGCCGGCGGTACCATCGCCCTCTGGACGCGGGGCGCCCGACCGCCCCGTCTCAACAGCCCCGGACCGTCGGCCAGCCTGAACTCTGCCAGCCTGAACAGGGAGCACGACCATGTTCATCGGAAGGATCGTGGGGACGGTGGTCTCCACGGTGCGCGACCCCAAGGTGGTCGAGCTCAAGCTGCAGATCGTGCAGGAGCTCGACGAGCACAACGTCCCCCGCGAGAAGTACGTGGTGGCCGCCGACACCGTCGGCGCGGGCCACGGCGACCTGGTGCTCTTCGCCCAGGGCTCGTCAGCGCGCCAGACCGTGGTCACCGACGGCCGCCCCATCGATGCCGCCATCTTCGCCGTGATCGACTCGTGGGACGTGGACGGCGAGGTCGTGTACCAGAAGGAGGGCCTCGAGACCCTCGGCTACGAACCGGCGGAGGTCTGAGGCGTGTATCTCGGACGCGTCATCGGTCGCGTGGTGGCGACGCACAAGCTCGCGGGTCTGAAGGGCGTGGCGTTGCAGCTCGTGCGCCCCGTCGACGAGCACGGCGAGTCGGCCGGCGCCACGGTGGTGGCTTGCGACACGGTCGGCAGCGGACTCGGCGACCTCGTGCACGTATGCGACGGTCGCGAGTCGACCTATGCCCTGCCCGACCCTTTCGTCCCCGTGGACGCCACCATCGTGGGCCATGTCGAGGCCTTCGACTACGAGGGCGGCTCCGCCGGTTCGGCCGCATGACCAGGGCGGCGGCATGACGAGGTCCGGCGCATGAAGATCGGGCGGGTCATCGGCACCGTGGTGACGCCGATCCAGCACCCGGCCTACGACGGTCGCCGCCTGCTGGCCGTGCGGCCCGAGACCCCCGCAGGGGAAGCAGACGCCGGCGACCGCATGTTCGTGGCCGTGGACCGGGCCCAGGCCGGGATCGGCGACCGGGTGCTGCTGCTCGCCGAGGGCAGCTCCGTCCGCGACGTCATCGGCGACGCTGTGGCCCCCATCCGCTGCGCGGTGGTGGGCATCATCGACGAGATCGAGCGGGACGGCCGGGTGATCTGGCCCGCATCGCCGGCCCACGCATCGCTAGACTGACCGCCATGAGCTCGACCATGAATCCACTCACCGACGCCCAGGAGGCCGGCGACCCCACCCCGGCCCTCGACCCCGTCGCCAGCGATCACACCGGGACGGCGCCGGGCCAGGCCTGCGCGCCGGCGGCGGTGGCGCCCGCCCTCGAGGGCAAACCCCTCGGCGCCACGCCCTACGCGGCGCCCGCCGCCCCGGCCGAACGCTTCGGCGTGCTGACCAGCTGCGCGCCCGACGACAAGGCCGGTATCGCCCGCCAGATCTGCGACATCATGCGGATCATGTACGAGCAGGAGTTCGTCGTCGCCAACGACGGCAACGTCTCCGCCCGCCTCCCGAACGGCAACATCATGATCACCGCGTCGGGCGTGCTGAAGGGCTACATGACGCCCGACCAGATCATCGAGTGCGACCCGGCCGGCAACTCCCTCGACGGCCGCCGCGTCACCACCGAGGTGAAGATGCACGTGGCCGCCTACACCGAGCGCCCCGACATCCGCGCCGTGGTCCACGCCCACCCCATCTACGCCGTGGCCTTCTCGTTGGCCGGGCTCTCGCTGGCCGAGTGCTCGATCCCCGAGATCATCGTGACCATGGGCACCATCCCCACCGCGCCCTACGCCACGCCCTCCACCTACGACCTGCCCGAGTCGCTGCGCGCATTCCTCAGCAAGGGCGACGCCGTCATCATGGCTCGCCATGGAGTCGTCACCGTGGGCAGCGACCTGTGGGACGCCTTCAAGAAGATGGAGATGGTCGAGCACACGGCCAAGATCACCCACGCCGCCCGCACCCTGGGGCCGGTCACGCCCCTGCCGCCGCCGGACGTGCAGGCCCTGCTCGAGACCCGCAAGAAGCTCGGCATCTACACCAAGAACAATCTGTGCGACGGGTGCGGCGCGCGGGAGGTCTGCGCGGCGCCGCTGTTTCCCGACTGAGCGGCCCCTGGGCGAGCGATCGCCAGGGTTGATCGGCAGCGACGCCGCCCGCCCGGCCCCGCACGATCTTGAACGGGTTCAAAAAAGAACTTGCCCGGCCCAGGGTTCGCCTCTAGATTGTTTTGAACACGTTCAATCCCACCGGAGTTCCACCATGGACGACCCCAAGGTCCTCGCCTACGTCACCTACCTGCTCGCCAGCGGCGTCCTCGTCGTCTGGGTCGCTCGGACCCTCTTCCGCAACGGCCGGCCCTTCCTGCTCGAGGTCTTCGCCGGCAATGCCGAGATGGCCGACTCGGTCAATCGGCTCCTCGTGGTGGGCTTCTACCTCGTCAACCTCGGCTACATCAGCCTGACCATGCGGTCCGCCGACCAGGTGCCAGACCTCGTCACCGCCCTCGAGTTGCTCTCCGGCAAGCTCGGCTCCGTCATGCTGATCCTCGGCGGGATGCACTTCTTCAACCTGTTCTGCTTCAACCGGCTGCGTCACCACTACGTCCGCCGGGCCGTCGAGCAGGCCGCGTGACGTCGCTCATCGATGACGGCCGGACGGAGCTGTACTTCCTCTACCTGGTCCTGGGTGGTGCGCTGTCCCTCGCCCTGGGTCGCGCGCTCTTCCGCAGTGTGACCCGCGATCTCGGCAGTACCCTGCACCCGCGCTGCGCCGGCCTGATCCGCTTCCATGCCGTCGCCTACGCTCTGCTCTGCGCGGGTTACCTGAGCGTCACCGTCCGCACGAGCGGATCCTTCCACCGGTTCCAGCAGCTGGTCGAGTGGCTCACCAACCGGATCGGCTTCCTCATGCTGTTCCTGGGCCTGTTGATGCTCGTCCAACTGCTCAGCCTGGGACGAGCGTTGAACGGGAGTGCGCTCGCAGTGCGGGACGACCGGACACCCGGCCGATGACGCCCCCCACCGCCAAGGCGGATCAGACGCGCGCGCGCATCCTGGAAGCCGCCATGCAGCTCTTCCGCGAGAAGGGCTACGAGCAGACGACGATGCGCGCCGTCGCCGATGCAGCCGGGGTCTCGACGGGCAACGCCTACTACTACTTCAAGTCCAAGGACGAGATGATCCAGGCGTTCTACGCGCGCACCCACACCGAACACCTGGCGGCGGTGGGCGCCATCCTCGAGCAAGGCGGCACGCTCGAACAGCGGCTGCTCGGGGTCATGCGGGCCAAACTCGACACCATCGCCCCCTACCACCGCTTCGCCGGCGTCCTGTTCCGCACGGCCGCCGATCCGGGCAGCCCCCTCAACCCGTTCAGCGAGGAGTCGCTGCCCGTCCGCAGCGAGTCCACCGACGTGTTCGCCCGGGTGCTGAAGGGCAGCCGTACGAAGCTCCCCGAGGACCTGGCCGCCGAGCTGCCGCAGCTGCTGTGGACCTATCACATGGGCGTGATCCTGTTCTGGATCCACGACACCTCGAAGGGACACGCCCGATCGTATCGGCTGATGGAGGGCACGGTGGGGCTGGTCGTCAAACTGATCAAGCTCGCCCGCAACCCATTGCTGGCGCCGGTGCGCAAGGCGTCACTGAAGCTGTTGCGCGAGATCCGCGGCGACGACGACCGCCCCCCTGCGGCAGCCTGAGGGAGGACACCAAGACCATGAAAGTCGTGATCCCCGGTGGCACGGGACAGGTCGGCACTCTGCTGGCACGCGTGTTCCACGAGGAAGGGCACGAGGTCGTCGTGCTCAGCCGCCATCCGCGAACCACGCCGCCGGCCACACCCTGGCGAGTCGGCGCGTGGAACGGCGTGGACAAGGGGCCGTGGGCACTCGAACTCGAGGGCGCCGACGCCGTGATCAACCTCGCCGGCCGCAGTGTCAATTGCCGCTACGACTCGACCAACCGGGCGGACATCCTCGATTCACGGGTCCTGTCGACCCGAGCGGTCGGCGCCGCCATCGCGAATTGTGTGGAGCCACCTCGCGTCTGGCTGCAGGCGAGCACCGCCACGATCTACGCCCATCGCTACGATGCCCCCAACGACGAGGCGACGGGGCTGATCGGCGGCAGCGAGCCCGAGACGCCCGCGACATGGCGCTTCAGCATCGACGTGGCCCGAGCCTGGGAACGCGAAGTGGAACAGGCACCTCCCACCCCCACCCGCCGGGTGATCATGCGCTCGGCCATGACCATGAGCCCCGACCGCGGCGGCATCTTCGACACGCTGCTTGGCTTGGTCCGGCGCGGACTCGGGGGTCGCGCCGGCGACGGACGTCAGTTCGTCTCGTGGATCCACGAGCAGGACTTCGTCCGTGCTGTGAGGCTCTTGATCGACGACGCGGCCTTCAGCGGGCCGGTCAATCTGTCCGCGCCCGCGCCCCTGCCCAATGCCGAATTCATGGCTGCGCTGCGCGATGCCTGGGGCACGCGCATCGGTCTACCCGCAACGGCCTGGATGGTGGAGATCGGCACCTGGCTTCTGCGTACCGAGTCGGAGCTGCCGCTCAAGAGCAGGCGGGTCGTCCCCGCGCGCCTGCTCGAACACGGATTCTCGTTCGACTTTCCCGACTGGCCCACGGCAGCCGTCGATCTATGCGCACGTTGGCGCCAGCGCCTGCACCCCCGGGAGTCGGCCCTGCCGACGGGATGACTCGAGCAGTCCGGATCCGATCCAGGATGGCGCCCGACGCGCTCAGTCGGCGGCCTCGACCCGCTCTCTCCGGTTCAAATGGGGCCATGGCACCGTCGGAATCGGGACACCGAGGAAGGCGCACAATTCCGGCCAGCCCTGCCCGCCGCAGATGTCGAGTTCGAGCAGATCATCGGGGCGCTGCGCGAAGTGGCGCCGGACACCCTCGTGGTGACGACGGAGGCCTCTCCTGAAGGTGCGCGCGTCGAATGTGCTCGCTCCGTAGAGGTCGCTCCGCAGCTTGACCCGAGAGCCGCCCCCGAGCGCTTGAAAGTGCCGGCGCGCCGAATCGAGCCAGGCCGTTTCGTCGCGGACGGTGAGGATGAAGCGCGACCCGGGATAGCGGCGATCCAGCTCTCGGTAGGCTCGCGCGATCTGGACGTCCGTGGCGCCGCCCAGGTAGCGGATGCGGTCGAGATCGGCGATGAAGTGCTCGCTCCGGTAGCCGAGCCCCTCGAAGGCCTCCGTGAGGCTCGTCGTGCCCGTCTTGGATAGACCGATGCCGAACAGCTTGCGCCGCGGAGGCGGAGTCCCACCGGGGGCGTTCGCCTGCGCTCGCAGCTCTTCGAAGGGCACGAGCTGTTCGAGGCGGATCCAAGGCGGTGGCGACGGCTCTGCGAGTTGTCGCTCCGCCTCGAGCAAGCGTTCGGCGTGCGACGGTCCCGAAGGGTTCTCGCGCAACCACTCGACGGCCTGCCGGTAGGCCCTGCGAGCTTCCTCGAGACGCGCCTCGCACGCGTAGGCATGCCCGATCTGCATCCAATGGCGGGCCGGGTTGCGCGACAGGGTCGTCAGGACACGGTGGTGGACACGAGCCGCAGCATGTTCGCGGCGCTCCTCGTGCAGGAGCGCCATCAACGAGTGGATCTTCTTCGTCCAACGCCGATCCTGCTGGAGCGGTTCCACGGTCGCCCAGGTGTCGTCGAAGAATCCCAGTCGCCAGTACACCTGTCCCAGGACCATGCGCGCGGACGCATCGGACGCATCGAGCTGGTGACGTGCGCGCGCCTGTCGCAGGGCGTCGTCCCAGCGCCGGGCCGTCCGGTGTCGGCTGCAGGCCACGGCATGGCCCAGGGCGCGCAGCTTCGCCCAGGGGCTCACGCCACCGCCCGATCGCGGCGCGGCAGCCGACGACTGGCCGCGCACCTCGCTCGGGGACTCTGCGGCCCCCGTCATACGGTGGAGCGCGGGTCCGTGAGTCGACGGCTGCGCACGCGCTCGGCATCCGCCTCGAATCCCTCACGACCCATGAGGCCGTAGGTCGCCAACTTCCCCGCCTCCACGCCGGGCTGGTTGAAGGCGTCGATGCCGTAGAGCTCACCGGCGTAGGCCGTCGACGTCATCATCCACATCAGGTACTCGCCCACGCTGGCGGCCGAGACGTTGGGGAAGGTGATCATCGAGCAGGGCCGCCCGGCGTCGACGAGGGCCATGTAGGTGGCGCGGCACTCAGCATCCAGCAACTGGCCAAAGGTCTTGCCGCCCAGGTAGCCGAGGCCCTCCATGCCCGCCGGCGGGTCGGGGATGACCACATCGTCCGGGTGATGCAGCACGCGCATGAAGGTGTACGACTTGTCGGCCGGCCCCTCGACGAACAGCTGCACCTGGCTGTGCTGGTCAGTGGCGCCCACGGCCTTGTGCGGAAGCGGCCCCACGCCGACGCCGGACGCGCCGCGCTTGCCCAGGCTCTCGGCCACGAGTTGGATGTCCCAGTCGACGATCCAGCGCAACTGGTGGGCGTAGGGGAAGCGCACCTGCGTGCCGATGCCGCACTGCGTGTCGAGGAGATGGTGCGTCGTGGCCATCAGGGCGGCGGGGTTGCGCGTGAAGTCGGCGTCGAGGCAGCGCTCGCGGCCCACGGCGGCGCCGGCCATGAGCTCCTCCAGGTCCCAACCGAGCAGGGCCCCCGGGAGCAGGCCCACCGGCGTGAGCACGCTGAAGCGACCGCCCACGTCGTCGGGGATGGTGAAGGTCGCCAGCCCCTCGGCCTCCGCGAAGGGCCGCAGCAGCCCCTTGCTCGCGTCGGTGGTGACGACCACGTGTTCGCGCCAGGTGTCGCCCAGCACGGCCTTGATGGCCTGCAGGAAGAGCAGGAACTGGCTCATGGTCTCGGCGGTGCTGCCCGACTTGCTGATCACGTTGAACAGCGTCGTGGCCGGGTTGACCGCGCGCAGGACCCCGCCCACGAGGACCGGGTCGACGTTGTCGACGACGTAGAGCTTGGGCCGGGCGAAGGCCGGGAGCGGGCTCGACAGGGGCCGCGAGAGCGCCGCGTGCAGGGCCAGCGTGCCCAGGGCCGAGCCGCCGATGCCGAGGACCACCACGTTCTCGAAGCGGCCCTTGCGTTCGCTGGTGTACTCGAGCACCCCGTCGAGGGCCTCGCGGTCGCCCGGGAGCTTCAGGAAGCCCTTGTCGCCGATGGCGGCCAGGCGTTCGGCGTGGCAGCCTTCCGCCGCCTCGAGATCGGCAGGTGCGGCGCCCTGCTCGCCCTGCGGCCCGCCTCGCAGGAGGCAGGTGTAGTCGAAGGTCAGCGGCATGCGGGGGTTATATCAAGCCCTCGCGCCCGAGCCACAGCGCGGACATACCCATGGGCACACTCGCACCGATACGATCGACCGCGATGTCAGCCTCCCCGCCGAACACCTCGGGCCCCGAGAGTCAGGACGGGCCTTCCCGCCTGATGGCCGTCTTCGTGGCCCGGCCCGTGACGGTCTTGATGCTGTTCCTCACCCTGGTGGGGACGGGCGTCATGGCCTTTCAGCGCATTCCGCTGACCTTTCTGCCGGAGGGCTTCATCCTCAGCGAGAGCCTGACCGTCTTCCTGCCCTTCCCCGGCGCCGGTCCCCAGGAAGTCCACGATCAGCTCACCCGGCCGGTGGAGGACACCCTCCGCACCATCCCCGGCCTCAGCGACATCACGTCGTTCAGCAGCGAAGGCAGCGCCCGGATCCAGGTCACCTTCGGCAGCGACGTCGACAGCAACATCGCCTACGGAGAGGTCCGCGACCGCATCGAGCGGATCCGCGGGACGCTCCCCCCCGAGATGCGCCGGTACCAGATCTGGCGCTTCACGGATGCCGACCTGCCCGTGATCTGGATGGGCATCCAATACGACTCCGAGGCTGAAGATCCCTTCGGCCCCATCGAGCGCATCATCCGGCCGCGCCTGGAAGGGGTGGACGGCGTCGCCAAGGTCAACACCTTCGGCATCGTCGACGAGGTCATCCGCATCTTCGTCGACTTCGAGAAGGTCAAGGGCTACGGCATCGACCTCGGCCAGGTCATCCAGCAGATGCAGGCCGACAACTTCACCATGCCCGCCGGTCTCATCGACGACGGCGGCCGCACCTTCGCCGTGCGCATCGATGCCCGCTATGCCGACCTGGAGGAGATCCGCCGCTACCCGGTGGGCAACGGACGGGTCATGTCGGACATCGCCGAGGTGCTCAGCACCCGCGCCTACCGGGACCGCGTCTGGCGCATCAGCGGGCGCGCCTCGGTCGGCATGAGCGTGAACCGGGAGTCCGACGAGAACACCATCGAGGTATGCACGCGCCTCGAGCAGGCCATCGCCTCGCTCGAGCAGGACCCACGCCTCAAGGACATCACCATCAACGTGTTCTGGAGCCAGAAGGAGGACATCCTCCTGGCCGTCGACAGCCTCCAGTCATCGGGCCTCTGGGGCGGGATCTTCGCCATCTTCGTGCTGCTGTTCTTCCTGCGCGACCTGCGCATCACCCTGATCGCAGCCCTGGCGATCCCGGCGTCACTCATGGCCGGCATGGTGGCCCTGTTCTTCAGCGGGCACACGCTCAACATGGTCACGCTGACCGGCTTCACCCTGGCCATCGGCATGCTCGTCGACAACGCCGTGGTGGTCATCGAGAACATCGCCCGCAAGCGAGCCCAGGGGCTCACCCGCCTGGCGGCGGCCACCGAGGGCGTCTCGGAAGTCGGTCTCGCCGTCATCACCGCCACCCTCACCTCAGTGGTCGTGTTCGTGCCGCTCATGTTCATGGACGGGGGCAAGCAGGTGCGCATGATGATGGCCTCCGTCGGGCTGCCCATCACCTTCTCGCTGTTGGCTTCGCTGCTCGTCGCCGTGGTGTTCATCCCCTGCTTCAGCGCGCGACTGATGCGCGACCGGGACCACAAGGTCGACTCGCGCGAGCTCTCGCCCATGCTCGTGAGGCGGTATCGCAGCGCGTTGACATGGACCCTGACCCACCGCTTCGGGGCCACCATCCTGCTCATCCTCGCGGTGATGCTCGCCCAGATGGCGGGCGAGGCCATCCCGCAAGCGGAAGACGGCAGCGAAGATCACAACCGGGTTTCGGTGAGCGCCAAGACGCCGAGCTACTTCACGCTCGCCGACGCCAACGCGGCCTACTCGAAGGTCGAACGCTGGGCGAGCGAACACAAGCAGGAGTACGGGTTCGACTTCTTCTCGGTGAACTTCGGTCGACGCACCGGGAGCCTCAATTTTTACGCCGCCGATGACCTCGAGCGCGACCGCAAGTTGGCCTTGCGTGACAACATCCGCGACAACCTGCCCGACATCCCCGGCCTCGAGATGCAGGTCGGTTGGGAGCAGGGGCAGGGACAGAGCGACGTCAGGCTCGTGTTGAGCGGCCCCGACTTCGGAGTCCTGGCCGCGCTCTCGGAAGACCTCACCGGCCGCCTCTCTGCGCTGACTTACGACGACGGGGGCGAGTCCAAGCCCCTCTTCGACAACGTCAAGTCCGAGGTGGACGACGGGCTCGATGAGGTGCACATCCGCATCGAGCGCGAGTTGGCGGGCGAGCTGGGCGTCACCCCCGAGACGGTGCGCGCCATGGTGGCCTGGGGGCTGAGCGGCCAGCGACTGCCCGACATGCAGTTGGGCGACCGAGAGGTCCCCGTCATCCTCGAATACAACAAAACCGAGGGCGAGAGCTTCGGCTTCCTGCGCAACATCGGCGTGCCAAGGGACACGGGCGGCACCGTCCCGCTGGCATCCATCGCCAGCATGGACCAGAGCAAGTCCGTGGGCACCCTCGTGCGGCGCAACAATCGGACCAGCCTGTCCATCACGGCCGAACCCCTCGTCGAGAATGTGGTGCTCGTCTCGTCCGTCCTGTCCCAACTGATGCAGGACTTCCCTCTGCCGGAGGGCTACTCGTGGAACGAAGAGGGCGGGCGTCAGGACCTGGAGGCCGACCTGTCGGCGCTCACCGACGCGCTGTTCCTCTCCATCGCCCTGGTCTACTTGCTCATGGCGATCCTGCTCGAGTCCGTGATCCTGCCCCTGGCCATCCTGTTCTCCATCCCGCTCGCGCTGATGGGCGTGAACATCGCCTTGTTCACCTTCGGCTACACCCTCGGCCCCATGGTCGTCGTCGGGATGATCCTGCTCGCGGGCATCGTCGTGAACAACGCCATCGTCCTGCTCGACCGGGTCCAGCGCTTGAGGCAAGCGGGACACGACCGCATGAGCTCGCTCGTCGTGGGCGGGGGCGAACGGCTGCGCCCGATCCTCATGACCGCCCTCACGACCATCTTCGGGCTGCTCCCCATGGCCATGCCGACCTTCTTCCCCGGCGGCAATGAACAGTCGGGATACGAGAGCATGGCCGTGACGGTGGCCGGAGGCCTGGCCTTCTCGACCTTCTTCACCCTCCTGGCCGTGCCGCTCTTCTACACCTACTTCGACGACCTCGGGCGCGCCCTCTCGGCCCTGCTCCCCCAGCGCGCACCCCAGCGCGCACCACAGCGCGAATCGCAGCGCTCAGCGGGAGCCGACGGCACCGAATTGGCCACGCCGGGCCGCTAAGGTCGGCGGCCGTCGGGCCAGCGCACCTCGCCCACGAGCACGTTGTCGTCGACCACCAGGCCCGGACGGTCGCGCCAGCCGCTCAGATCGAGGGCGATGCCCCCGGGGTTGCGCACCACGTTGCGCTGCACGACGAGATCACGACTGCGGTCGCGGTGGTCGGCGCTGAACAAGCCCGAGCGTCCGCCCGCGATGTGGTTGCCCACCACCCGCGCCTCGCCCTGCACCTGCACCACGTGGTCCTGCGAGCGCGCGAAGGCGTTGCCCGCCACCAGGTTCGGCGCGCGACCGCCCGTCCCGTAGAGGGTCAGACAGGGCCCGGCCGTGTCGTGCACGCGATTGCCCACGATGCGGTTGCCCCAGCAGCCCTGCTTCAGCTCGATGCCGTCGCCCTGCAGGCCCGCCGTGTCGTGCACGTGGTTGCGCGCCACCACCGACCGCGACATCACCGCCGTGCCGTCGTCGCGGCCGAGGTAGAAGCCCTCGCCGTAGCCCGCGGTGTGGTGCACGCGGTTGGCCGTGAACCACAGGCCGTCGTTGTCGCGGGTGTTGGCCGTCAAGCCGGCGCCGTGGGTGTGGCGGATCTCGCAGCCGTCGATCCACACATCGTCGGCGGCGTAGATACGCAGACCGATGCTGCCCCCCTCCAGCACCAGGCCGCGCAGCACCAGGTGTGAGACGCGCCCGCCGACCTCTTCGAAGGGACCGATCTGCACGACGTTCTTGAGGGGCGGTGCGGTGAGAAGAGCCGTCCGGGGCTCCGCCGCGACGAGACGCACCGGCGCCTCGGCCCGCCCCGAGACCCGCATGTCGAGCGTGGTCTGCAGGGCCCAGGTGCCGGCGCCCAGCACCAGTTCGTCCCCCGGGACCAGCGCGGCGACGGCGGTCTGGAGGCGGTCACCGTTGGCGACCTCGGTGAGCGTGGGGTCCCAGGGCAGCTCGATCCGGCGCAAGGCCGGAGCCGTCGACCAGGCGGGCACCCCCGGGTCGTCGAAGTCGCCCGCGGAAACGACGGTGGCCCACGCGACGGCGAGCGCGCACGGCAGCAGCCGTCGCAGGGCCCACGGCTTGCCTCTCGTCCTCGGGACGGCGTCCTCCACGACCGCACTCTAGCCCCGCCTGCGCGGGGCCGACAGCGCCGACGCCAGTCATTACAATCCCGCCCTCCCGCGCGCTTCCGCGCGGCGGATCCCTTCCCTCGGCAACGACCCCATGCCCGACGCCATCATCGAGACCCCGCTCCCGGTCAACGAACCGATCAATTCCTATGAGCCCGGGTGCACCATGCGCGAGGCCCTCAAGGCCGAGTTGGCGCGGCAGCGCGGCGACGCGGTGGAGATCCCCCTCGTGATCGGCGGCCGGCGCATCGAGACCGGCGACACCGTCGACATCACCGAGCCCCACGCCACGGCCAACCACCTCGGCACCTGCCACATGGGCGGCGCCGAGCACGTCGACGCCGCGGCGGATGCCGCCGCCCAGGCCTCGCCGGGCTGGTCGACGCTCCCCTTCGAGGAGCGCGCCTCGGTGTTCCTGCGCGCCGCCGACCTGCTCGCGGGTCCGTGGCGCGATCGCGTCAACGCCTCCACCATGCTCGGGCAGAGCAAGACCGCCTTCCAGGCCGAGGTCGACGCCGCCTGCGAGTTGATCGACTTCTTCCGCTTCAACGTGGCCTTCGCCCGCCAGCTCATGGCGATCCAGCCCCAGTCGGCGCCGGGCATGTGGAACCGCTGCGAGTACCGCAACCTCGAGGGCTTCGTCTTCGCGGTCACGCCGTTCAACTTCACGTCCATCGCCGGCAACCTGCCCACGGCGCCGGCGCTCATGGGCAACGTGGCGCTGTGGAAGCCCGCCACCACCTCGCTGGCCTCCGCCTGGCAGGTGATGCAGCTGCTCGAGGCGGCCGGTCTGCCCGACGGCGTGATCAACTTCCTGCCGGGCCCCGGCGCCACCATCGGCGACCCGGCCCTGGCCCGGCCCGACCTGGCCGGCGTGCATTTCACCGGGTCGACGGGTGTGTTCCAGGGCATGTGGCGCACCGTGGGCAACAACATCCAGAACTACCGCACCTATCCGCGCATCGTCGGCGAGACCGGCGGCAAGGACTTCATCTTCGCCCACCCGTCGGCGGACGTCGATGCGTTGGTGACCGCCCTCGTACGCGGCGCCTTCGAGTACCAGGGACAGAAGTGCTCCGCGGCCAGCCGGGCCTTCATCCCCCGCTCGCTGTGGGGCGACGTGAAGCAGCGCCTGGTGGCCGCGGTCCCGTCGCTGGCCATGGGCGATCCCACCGATTTCAGCAACTTCATGGGCGCCGTCATCGACGGCAAGAGCTTCGCCAACTGCAAGCGCTACATCGACAACGCTCAGGCCGACAGCAAGAGTAGCGTCATCGTCGGTGGCGAATGCGACGACAGCGCCGGCTGGTTCGTCCAGCCCACGGTGATCGAGACCACCGACCCGCAGGCGCCGTCCCTGTGCGAGGAGATCTTCGGTCCGATCCTGACCGTGCTGCCCTACGACGACGCCGACCTCGACGCCACGCTCACCATTTGCGACGAGGGCTCCCCCTATGGGCTCACCGGCGCGATCTTCGCCGAGGACCGGGCGGCCGTGGCGGCCCTCTCGAACCGCTTGCGCCACGCGGCGGGCAACTTCTACGTCAACGACAAGCCCACGGGCGCGGTCGTGGGCCAGCAGCCCTTCGGCGGCAGCCGGGCTTCGGGCACCAACGACAAGGCCGGATCCATGCTCAACCTCATGCGCTGGACGTCCGTGCGCACGATCAAGGAGACCTTCGTGCCGCCCACCCACTGGGCCTACCCCCACATGGGTGCGCCGTAGGCCCGGTGTCCGGAGGCGCGACGGGACCCACCCGGGATCCGTCATCTTCCCGCCACGAGTGCCGCCCGGGGTTGGTGCTGGTCAGATCAGGGGCGCAGCCGGTAAGTTGCAGAGTCCTAAATCGAAGGCCGCGATCGACGAAGGGAGCCCTTGTCGGCCCCCGTCTCGCGGGTTGAGGAGAGCCTCCATGCGTCGGTACACGGTCACGTTCCTATCTGCTTTCTTGCTGCTCGTCGGCACATCCTGCTCGAGCACGTCCGAGGCCTCCGCCGAGGCGGGGACCCCTGAAGAGATGGCGGCGGCCGAAGCGGCCGCCGAGGCCAAGACGGCTGACAAGCCCGCCGCCGAGAAGCCCAAGGCCGATCCCAAGCCCTCCGGCAACGAGGTCCGCGCGGCCGCCAAGACCGACGCGGCCGACAAGGAGGACGACTCCGCCAAGAAGCTGAAGGAAAAGGAAGAGAAGGAGAAGAAGGAGGCCGAGGCCGACGCCAAGAAGTGGGACAGCCTGCTCGAGGACCTGGCCACGGTCGAGGGCCTGTTCAAGGTCCATTGGGACGACGCCCACCTGCTGCTCGAGCTCGACGACAAGTCCTTCGGCAAGCCCTTCCTCTACGGCGCCGGCCTCAACAGCGGCGCGGGCGACGGCTTCTATCGCGGCGCCATGCTGTCGGACAACGAATTCGTCCTGCACTTCGAGAAGCGCAACCACGACAAGATCGTGCTCGTCGCCGACAACACCCGCTACCTCGAGCCGGGCGACGCCGCCGAGAAGCGCATGCTCGACGAGGTCACCTCCGAGAGCATCCTGCACACCTTCAAGATTGCCGGTCAGAACAAGGCCGAGGGGCGCTATCTGGTCGCCCTCGGTGACTGGTTCAACGGCGACAACATGCAGCTCGCCCGCGGCGCCGGGACCAAGTACTCGGTGGCCAAGGACATCTCGCTGTTCGAGGACGTGAAGGCCTTCCCGCGCAACATCGAGATCTCCCACGAGATGGTGCTCAAGAGTAGCAGCCGCTCGGGCCCGCTGACCCAGGCGGACGGCCGCTCGGTGGTCGTCGACCTGCGCCACTCGCTCACGGCCCTGCCCAAGGACGGTTACAAGCCGCGCACCTTCGACCAGCGCGTGGGCTACTTCCTCACCGCCCGCAAGGACATGCTCGACCACGAGGCCAGCGACCCGGTGGTGCGCTACATCAACCGCTGGCGCCTGCAGAAGGCCGACCCGTCGGCCGAGGTGAGCGAGCCGGTCGAGCCCATCGTCTACTGGATCGAGAACAGCACGCCCAAGAAGTGGCGCCCCTCGGTCCGCAAGGGCATCGAGATGTGGGAACCCGCCTTCCGCAAGGCCGGCTTCGCCAACGGCATCGTGGCCAAGCAGATGCCCGATGACGCCGAGTGGGATCCGGTCGACGTGCGCTACTCCGTGGTGCGCTGGTCGGCGGACGAGGGCGTGTCCTTCGCCATCGGCCCGTCGCGGACCGACCCCCGCACCGGCGAGATCATGGACGCCGACATCACCATGCAGGCCGGCTTCATCACGACCTACAAGCGGCGTTTCGACAACTACGTCGCCGACCTGGCCGGCATGTCCAAGGAGCAGCTCACCGACCGCTATGAGTCGCGGCTGCGTCCGGACTTCCCGGATGCCCAGGACGCCCAGTACCTCTGCATGATGCAGGGCTCCGACCGCATGGACCAGATCGCCGAGGCCCACGCCGTCTCGTCCCTGCTCCTGCCCGAGTTCGACAGCGATGAATTCCTCGACCAGATGCTGGCCGAGGTCGTCGCCCACGAGGTCGGCCACACCCTGGGCCTGCGCCACAACTTCAAGGCCTCGCGCTTCAACGACATGGCGAAGCTGCACGACGTCGAGCACACCAGCAAGCACGGCGTGCTCGGGTCGGTGATGGAATACGGCGGCGTCAACCTGGCCGCCCCGGGTGCGACCCAGGGCCACTTCTTCTCCACGGCCGTCGGCCCCTACGACATCTGGGCCGTCGAGTACGGCTACTCGGAGTTCGGCGGCAACCCTGACGCGGCCCTGCGCTCGATCGCCAGCCGCTCGCCCATGCCCGGCCTCGACTTCGGCACCGACGAGGACAGCTTCATCGGTGACGCCTACGCGGTCACGTGGGACCTCGGCGAGAACCCGGTCGAGTACTTCGAGGCCCAGATCGCCCTGTCGAACGAAGGCTTCAGCAAGCTGCTCGAGAAGGGCGCCGAGGACGGCGAGGGCTTCCACGAGTACTCGCGCTTCTACGGCATGTTCGCCAGCCTGCACAACCGCTACCACTACCCGATGAGCCAGTACATCGGCGGCTACACGCTCAACCGCGATGTGGTCGGTCAGTCCGGTGGTCGTGATCCCATCGAGCCCATCGATCCCGACATCCAGCGCCGCGCCCTCGACAATCTCGTCGAGCACGGCCTGCGTTGGACCGGTGGCGTTCCGGACGAGCAGCAGCTGCTCATGGCCAACAAGAAGTACGGCTCGTGGGGCACCTGGTTCGACTTCTGGAGTTTCGACCCGATCCCGCGCGTCGTGAACGCTTCGCGCTTCGCGCCGCTCTACTACCTGACCAACATCAGCCTGTACGAGCGTCTCGGCAGCCAGCAGCGCTACGACATCCCCAATGCGCTGTCACCGATGGAAGTGGCCAACCGCGTCTTCTCGGCCATCTGGGTCGACCAGCCGGACGAGCACGACCGCTGGACCCAGACCGACTACGTCGACCGGGTCATCGGCAACCTCACCTCGGAGACCACGCCGGACGTCACGGCCCTGTTCGACTCGATGCTCACCCGCGCCGACGCCCGCTGTTCGGACTACTCGCGGTCCCCCGACGAGCAGATCGCCGCCCACGGCAACTGGCTCAAGGCCCGCATCGAGCGTTACCGCAGCCGTCAGATGACCGAGGGCATGTAACCCGGATCGTCCGACTGCTGTGGACCTCCCCCGCGGGGAGGTTCAATCGCCGGCCGGCGCCGCATCGTGCGGTGCCGGTCGGCCGTCGTTTGTGGCGCCGGGCGCGGCCGATTCACCCGCCTCCGCCGCGGCCCGAGCCGCATGGAAGGCTGCGCGCACGGCCTTGGGCCGCAGCATCAACCGCGCCCTGAGTGGCAGCTTGTGCTCCATGCGATTGACCCAGCGGCCGGCGCGGCGGCTGGCCGTGCCGAGCAGGATGAAGCCCGGCACGTAGAAGAACCACGAGCCCCCCACCACGGGCACGAGCCAGACCACGATGCCCGCGATGATCAGCGCGAGGGCCGCCGAGAGCCGGCCCACCCGGTCCCAGAAGGGCCGCCGCTCGCTGTGGATGCAGATCAGCTCGGGCAGCTGAGGCCCCGCATCCGTCTCGGTCGTGTCGGGTCGGCTGGTGGTCATGTTCTCGCCTCGGTGCGCCCGGCGGGCGTCACGCCGACCCTCCCATAGCAGCACCCATGGTACCGACGGTGACGGCGATCCGGTGGCGTCCGCCCTCCGACCCGCGTACGATCCGCCCCCATGAGCGAGACCGGCAGCCCTCCCTCCGGACAGCCGCCCGGCGACCTCGTCGCCAACGCCCGCCTCGTGGAGCGGCTGGAGGTGGCGCAGGACCTGTTCGTGCTGCGCCTCGCGCCCGAGGGGTGGACCCTGCCGGACTTCGCCCCGGGCCAGCACCTGACCCTCGGCGTCCCCGGCCTGAAGGACGACAAGGGCCGCCCGGTCAAGCGCGTCTACTCCATCGCCTCGCCGCCCGGGCTCGATCACGTCGAGCTCTACGTCACGGTGGTCGACGACGGCAAGCTGACGACGCCGCTGTCCCGCCTCGGCATCGGCGACGGCCTCTGGATCGACCAGCGCATCTACGGGACCTTCACGCTCGATCCGGTGCCGGCCGATCACGACATCGTGCTGGTGGCCACCGGCACGGGGCTCGCACCCTTCGTCTCCATGGCCCGCCACTTCAGCGGGAAGGGGCGCTGGCGTCGGCTCGTCATCGTCCACGGCGCCCGCCTCGTCGCCGAGCTCGGGTACCGCGAGCTGCTCACCGACCTGTCCGCGGCCGACCCCACCATCACCTACATCCCCACCGTGACCCGCGAACCCGAGGACAGCGGCTGGGACGGCCTGCGCGGCCGCGTCCAGGCGGTGTTCGAAGGCGACGTCTTCCCGAGCCGCGTGGGCAGCCCGCTCGACCCCGGACGCACCCACATGTTCCTGTGCGGCAACCCCGCCATGGTCGACGCCATGGAGGCGCTGCTGACGCCTCTCGACTTCCGCAAGCACAGCAAGCGCGAGCCGGGCAATCTGCACTTCGAGCGGTGGTGGTAGGGCCGCGCCGTTGGATCCGCTGAAGACCGACTGTCGTCACTTCCGCAGTGACCGACCCTGCCATCCCCACAAGCTCTCCGGCGTCGTGTGCGCCGAGTGCCATGACGACTACGACCCGATCCGGCACAGGGTCCTGATCCTCAAGCTGGCGGCGGTGGGCGATGTGCTGCGCACCACCAGCCTGCTCCCGGCCATCCACCGGCGCTGGCCCGGGGCCCACATCACCTGGGTCACGGCGCCGTCCGCCGTGCCCTTGTTCGCCGGCAATCCCCTGGTCGACCGGGTGGTGGGCTTCACCGGCGGCGTCCCGCTCGAGGTGGCCACCGAGCGTTATGACGTGGTGCTCAATCCCGACGCTTCCGTCGAGACCTGCGCTCTGGCCCACACCGCCCAGGCCGGCGAGCACTTCGGCTTCGGCTTCGATCCCGAGCGCGCGGTGGCGGTCCCCCTCGGCGCCGGCGCCGAGACCTGGTTCGCCCTCGGGTTGCACGACGACGCCAAGCGCGCCAACCGGCGCACCTACCAGGACCTGGTGGCCGACGTGCTGCAGCTCGACTACCGGCGCGAGCCGCCGATCCTCGAACTCACCGACACCGAACGCGAGAAGGGGCGGGAGCTGCGGCAGGCCCACCCCCCCGCCGCGGGACGCTGCGTCATCGGCCTCAACACCGGCGCCGGCACCCGCTGGCGGTTCAAGCGCTGGACCGAGGCGGGCATGACCGAGCTGGTGAGGCGCGTCTCGAGCGACGGCCATCGGGTGTTCCTGCTCGGCGGACCCGACGAGGTCGAGCGCAACGCCCGGCTGCTCCACGCCACGGGGGATGCCGCCGTGCACACCGGCTGCGAGAACGACCTGCGCACCTTCGCCGGCATCGTCGACGCCTGCGACCTGCTGGTGACCGGCGACACCCTCGCCATGCACATGGGCGTGGCCCGCGGCAAGCCGGTGGTCGCCCTCTTCGGCCCCACGTCGTCCCACGAGATCGAGTTGTTTGACCGGGGCGAGCGCCTCGTCTCCGATGTGCCCTGCCTGGTCTGCTACCTCCCGGATTGCGACGTGGCCCCCAACTGCATGGAGTCCCTCTCCATCGACACCGTGTCCGCTGCCGTCCAGCGCTGGGTGGAGCGCGCCCCCTCGTGAAGATCGTGGTCACGATCCCGACCTACAACGAGATCGAGAACATCGAGACCCTCGTGCGCGAGATCCTCGTGCAGGACGAGCGCATCGAGGTGGTGGTGGCCGACGACGACTCTCCCGATGGCACCTGGCGCGCCGTCGCCGCGCTGGCCGCGGCCGACCCGCGCGTGCACCTGCTGCATCGCACGAGCGACCGGGGCCGCGGCCGGGCCGGCGCCGCCGCCTATGCGTGGGCCCTGCAACACGGCGCCGACGCCGCCTTCGAGATGGACGCCGACTTCAGTCACCAGCCGCGCTACCTGCCGGCCATGATCGCGGCCCTGGCCGAGGCCGATGTCGTCATCGGCTCGCGGCAGGTCGCCGGGGGCCGGGACATCGGGCGGCCCCTCTGGCGCCGCTGGCTCACCCGGGCCAGCAATCTCTACGTCCGCCTGGCCCTGGGAGTCCCCATCGGCGACTGCAATTCCGGCTATCGGGGCTTCCGTCGCCGGGCCCTCGAGGCCATCGACGTCGGCTCGGCTTTTTCTCCCGGTCCCGCCATCGTCCATGAATTGCTCTACAAAGCCCGCCTGCGCGGGATGACCATGGTCGAGGTGCCGATCGAGTTCGTGGAGCGCGAATTGGGACAGTCGACCCTGACGTTCCGGACGCTGCTGCGGTCCTACTTCACCATCCTTGCCTTGAAGTGGCGGGGGGTGACCGGACGATTGTTCTCAACGCCATGAGTGCCCAGACCCCGCCCCCAGACCGCGCCGCCACCCACCGCCGGTGCCGCACCGTTGCGGGGGTCCGGGCCCGTCCCCGGGCCGGCCGGTTCGCGGTCGTGGTCGCCACCCTGGCCCTGACCCTCGTCGCCTGCGGCGCCGAGCACGCGGCCGAGCATCCCAACGTGCTCATCATCACCCTCGACACGTTGCGTGCCGATCGACTCGAGACCTATCTCCAGGACGGGCGCGATACCACGCCCCGCCTCGATGCCTTCGCCCAGGAGTGCATCGTGTTCGAGAATGCCTCCTCGAACAGCTCGTTCACGCCGCCCTCGCACGCGTCGATCCTCACGGGGCTCTACCCCGAGGAGCACGGCCTGACCCATTGGAGTCGCACGCTCGCCGAGGTCCCCACGGCCGGGGAGATGTTCAACGAGGCCGGGTACCGCACCTTCGCCATCACGCCCTTGCGCACCCTGTTCACCATCGGCCTCGACAAGGGCTTCGCCGAGACCGTCGAGCTGCCCCACGAGGAAGGCGACGGACTGCTGCTGCTCGCTGACGCGAAGCAGATCAATGCGGCGGCATTGCCCTGGCTCACCAACTTCGACGATCAGCCGTCCTTCGCGTGGCTGCACTACTACGACGCCCACCGCGTCTACGGACGCCAGGGCCCCGAGTGGGCGGGCCGCTACGGCAGCCACCCGGACACCGCCGTCGGCAGCACCGAGGCCTGGTATCAGCTCGACCCCGCCGACCGGCAGCGCCTCGGCATGGATGCCGCCAAGGCCCACTACATGAAGGACCGCTACGACGGCGGCGTGGCCTTCCTCGACGAACAGCTCGGCGCGCTGCTGCAGCGGCTGCGGGACACGGGGGTGCTCGAGCAGACCATCGTCGTGATCACGGCCGACCACGGCGAGGTCCTCGACGAGCACTTCGAGGACTGGTTCTCCCACGATCCGCACCTCGTCGAGGAGAACCTGCACGTCCCGCTGCTGGTGCGCCTGCCGGACGCCCGACATGCGGGCCTGCGCATCGAGGCCATGGTGCAGGGCGTCGACCTGCTGCCCACGGTGCTCGAGCTCGCGGGGATCTCCACCGCCGAGCGTCGCTTCTCGGGCCTGAGCCTGGCGGCCCTGCTCGCCGACCCGACGGACGACGGCAGCGCCACCGACGACAAGGCCGTGCAACGCCGCCCCTTCATCTTCGCCTCGCGGCGCGGCCGCGAGCCCGACGGCCCCGACGCCAACCCTGCCGTCATCGCACTCTCTCGTGACCGGCGGCGCATGGTGCGTTCGCAGGGACACAAGCTCGTCCACTACGTCGACCGCGACAGCTTCTCCCTGTTCGCCTTGCCCGACGAGACCGAGAACGTCATGGACCTCAAGCCCACCATCTTCAACGAGATGCGTGACGGCTACATGCGCATGATCTCCAACATGGAGTTGGCCGACGCCGACGGGGGCCCCGGCCTCGACCCGGTGACCCTGCAGATGTTGTGCGAGCTGGGTTACCTGGCCGACTGCCCGTGACGGGTTCCGACCGGCGTTGGACGGTGCTGCTGTGGCTGCTGGCCCTCGCCCTGCCGGTCGGGTGGGCGACCCAGAGCCTGCTCTTCACCGGGCGCACCGAGTGGCGCGCCGTGCAGCGACAGCTCAGCTCTCCGTTGCTGCTGGTGACAGCCGCCGGGCTGCGCGCCGACCACCTGCACCACCTGGGGTACCCGCGTGATACCAGCCCCGTGCTGGATGAGATCGCCCACCAGGGCATCACCTTCCGCGGGGCCTACGCGAGCAGCAACGAGTCGCGGGCCACCGCCGCCGCGCTCATGACCGCTCGCTGCCCCGAGGTCACCGGGGTGCGCGACGCCGAGGACCGTCTGCCGCCCGGGCCGCGCACCCTGGCCGAGCGGCTCACCGAACGGGGCTACCACTGCGTCGCCCTGGTGTCGGATCCCGATCTGGCCGGGGCCGGCCTCGAGCGGGGCTTCGCCCGCTTCGAGGTGCTGGAAGCTCCCGTCACCGCCGAGTCGGTGCTGAACGCTGCCCGGGAGGCCATCGACGCCGCCCCGCACGGCAACTGGTTCGTCTGGGCCGACCTGCCCGACCTGCTGCGCCCCTCCGGCGGCGCCGGCGCCGACGCCGCCCCCTTCGCCGGCGACATGCCGGCGGGATTCGGCGACGCTGCCTTGCTCGCCGGGCACTTCGATCCGCGCGCCTACACCGACCTCGGGTGGGGCCCTCGGGAGCGCCGCTGGCTCGTCGATCGCTACGACGCCGCGCTCCACCGGATGGACGCTGCGATCGGGCGCTTCCTCGACGGCCTCGCGGACGCCTTCGTGCTCGAGACCATGACCCTCGCCATCACGGGCACCCGCGGCGAGCGCCTCGACGACCGCCCCGGCCTCGACTTCGCCCACGGCGTCGACCTCTACGAACACTCGATCCACGTGCCCCTGATCCTGCGCGTCCCGGCGCGTCACGTGCGCGGACTGCGCCTGGAGCGACTGGCCCACTCGGTGGACTTCGGCCCGACCATGCTCGAGATGGTCGCGCGCGTCCCCAACGGTCCTGCGGCCTGGCCCGGCGCGTCCGGTCAGTCGCTGGCCCACGGCACGCGCTTCCAACTCGCGGGGAGCCCCCGTGTCCACGTCGAGGGGCGACACCGCGGCTCGACCGCTGTGGCCCACGGGGTGATCGCCATCTCGGGGAACGACCGCTACAAGCTGATCCAGTCCGAGGACGGCACGTTGAGGGAGTTCTACGCCCTCACTCCCGATCCCGGTGAGCGCACGAACCATGCGCAACATCAGCGTCACCGTGCCGACGCCCTCTCGAATCACATCGACGCCTGGCGCGCGACCTGCACCGTGCGCTGACGCCAGCCCGCCCGCGGGGCCCAGGCCGGCACCCAGGCCGGCACCCCGGTCAGCGGCCCTCGCCCGATCCCGACGGCAGTGGCTGGCTCGCCGCCTCGAAGAACTTGTCGATGCGCTGGGCGTCGCCGACGTCGTAGACGCGGATGGTGTGGTTGATGGTCGTCACGGGCTCGAGTCCCGCCAGCCAGGTGTAGTTCTGCGGGAAGCGCATCAAGATCGTCACGTGCAGGGCCACGTACCCCGAGATGGCGGGCGCTGTGTGGGGCGAGGCGAAGGTCGGCGTGGAGCGCACGCCCCACACCTCGGGGTCCGCCGTGCCGTAGTAGTCGTAGTGGATGTGCTCGACGCCGTTGGCTGACATCCAGCGGCCGAGGGCGGCGGTGTCCTGACCGAAGTCGTCCCCCACCACCGACCAGTAGGCGCCGTTCTCGGGGCCGCCGCCCCAGTCGTTGAAGTACATCAGGTTGTTCGGCTGACGAACGGCCACGCTCACCAGCGCCCAGGCCACGAGCAACAGCACGGGGCCGGTGCCGAGGGTGGCGCCCCGTTTCGCCCGGAGCCCCACCCAGAGGACGTAGACGACCGTCACGACCAGCGGCAGGGCGTGTGACCAGTGCGCCGCGCCCTTCTCGTCGAACCAGAACCAGCAGGCCACCGAGAAGGCGAGCACCACGAGGCCCGGCCCCCAGCGGGCGGGTCGACCGACGAGCGCGAAGGGCCGCCCCGCCGCGACGCAGAGAAACGGCACCGCGGTGAGCATGTACTTGAAGCCGAGCTGCACCGTGCCCCGGCTGAAGATGATGAATTGCAGCGCGGCGAAGCCGTAGAGGCAGGCTTCGTGCACCCAACCGCGACGCGAGTGGGGCCAACCGAGCAATCCCAGGAGGATCAGCAGCGAGAGGGCCTCGGGATTCTTGAGCAGCCACGTGACCAGGTAGAAGTCCCAGAAGCCGTCCTGGGCGATCTCCCCCCGCAGGTAGGTGGGGTGACCGCGCGTCGCGTGCTCGAACTGGTAGTCGATGCCCTTGAGCAAGCTGAGCATGGGGATCTTGCCGTCGGTTCCGAAGACCGTCTCCAGCGCGGATTCGACGCCGGGCAGGCGGAACACCAGCTCGTTCTCGCCGCGGGGCACGAAGCGCGGATGATTGCGGACGTCGTCGAGGCTGCGCGCCTCCCCGCCATAGAGCAGGTAGAGCAGGCCCACCGCGGCCAACAGCGCCAGGGCACCCTGGCCGAGCAGCACGGGCCGTCGTCGCACCACAGCGGCCACCAGGATGATGCCGCCCAGCACCGGCAGGAGCATCAACGCCGTCAGCTTGCTGCCCAGCGCGAGACCGAGCGTGATCGCGCCCCAGCCGAGGCTGCCCTGCGCATCGGTGCTGAGCCAGCGCCACACGTGGTAGGTGGCCGCGAAGCAGAAGACCGTCACGGCGAAGTCGTTCCCCGCCACGCGGCTATGGGCCAGCATGTTCGGGTTGAGCGCATACAGCGCCAGCGCGGCGAGTCCGGCCCGCGGTCCGAAGGCGACGGTGCCCCAGCGCAGCACGTACAGGCCGAGCAGCAGTCCCAGCAGGACGCCCGGCATGCGCGCCAGGAACAGGATCATCTGGTGATCCGCCCGGGGCTGGTGGCTGATGAAGCCGAAGGGCAGGCCCGGGCGCTCCTGGTAGTCGTCGGGCAGCTCGAGATCGAGCAGCAGCAGCGGCAGCCCCATCAGGTACTTGGCCAGCGGCGGGTGTTCGCGGTTGAGCGAGAGGTCGCCGGTGGTCACGTAGCTGTACGCCGTCATGACGTACATGGGCTCGTCGTAGGTCTCCGACTTGACCCACGCCCCCCACGTCGCGAACCCGGCGAAGGCGGCCAGCAGCAGCAGCGCCAGCCCGCGCCCTCCCGGGACGGGTCGGGAGGCCCCGGACGCGGGCCCCTCAGGCGTCGTGCTGTCGTTCTCACCGCTCACCCGGTCAGGTTCGCACAGCGCGGCCCTCCATCTCTAGAATGCCCCGCCCCCGCAAGGACCCGCCCATGCCCGTGATCGCCATCGTCGGTGCCTCATCCGACCGCAACAAGTTCGGCAACAAGGCCGTGCGCGCCTACCTGCGCCAGGGCTGGACGGTCCATCCGGTCCACCCGGCGGGCGGGGAGATCGAGGGGTGCCCGGTGTCCACCTCGCTGTCGGAGGTCTCGGGCCCGCTCGACCGCATCGCCCTCTACCTCCCGCCGCGCTTCGGCCTGGCCGTGCTCGACCAGGCGGCGGCCATCGAGCACGCCGACCTGATCGTGAACCCCGGCGCCGAGAGCCGTGAGTTGCTCGACCGGGCCCGCGAGCTGGGCCTGCCGGTGCGAGAGTCCTGCGCCATCCTCGACGTCGGCGAGAATCCGTCCACGCTGTAGTGGTGCTCCGTCCGCGCGGGAGCGGTGCTACGGTGGCGCCATGCGCGGAGTGATCCTGCAGAGCGGTCGGGTCGAAGTGCGCGACGACCTGCCCGAACCACCGGCGCAACCCGGCGAGACCCGCGTGGCCGTGATCCGCGCCGGGGTCTGCGCGACGGACCTCGCGCTGCGGCGCGGCTACATGGGCTTCTCCGGCGTGCCCGGCCATGAGTTCGTGGGCCGGGCCCTGGAGGGCCCGCTGGCGGGACGTCGCGTCGTGGGCGAGATCAATGCCGCCGCAGGCGCCGCCGATCCGCGCCACGTCGAGGGCCGCACGGTGCTCGGCATCCTCGGCCGGCCGGGTGCCTTCGCCGAGCGCCTGAGCCTGCCCGACGCCAACCTGCGCCCGCTGCCCGACGCCGTGTCGTCCGATGCGGCCACCTTCACCGAGCCCCTGGCCGCGGCCTGCGAGATCATCGAACAGCTGGGCAGCGTGCGCGGTCTGCGGGCCCTCGTGGCCGGCGATGGTCGGCTCGGACTGCTGTGCGCCCACGTCCTGCACCATCACGGCGCCGAGGTCACCGTGGCCGGCCGCCACGCCGAACGGCAGGCGCTGCTGCCACCGCGTGTCACGGTGCGGACCGGGCTGCTCGAGGCCCCGGCCCCGCCCGGGACGCCGCGCGACTTCGACCTGGCTGTCGAGGCCACCGGCCATCCCGAGGTGCTCCCGCGCCTGTTCGGGCGGGTCCGCCCGCGCGGGACCATCGTGCTCAAGACGACGAGTGAGCAGGCCGCTCCGCTCGACCTCGCGCCGGTGGTCGTGGACGAGTTGACCCTGCTCGGGTCTCGGTGCGGGCCCTTTGCGCCGGCCCTGGAACTGCTCGGGCGGGGCGTCATCCCCCTGGCCGACTTCGTCACCGCGCGCTACGACCTCTCCGACGCCGCGCAGGCCCTCGAGCACGCCGCGCGCCCCGGCGCGCTCAAGGTGCTGATCGACATCGGCAGCGACGACGGCGATGACGTCAACAGCGACATCGAGGGCGGCGGTGGAAGCGGCAGCGATGCGGATCAGGCCAGCTGACGTGGACGCGCGCGGGACCTTCGTCGCGGACTCCGAACTCAAGCGCGACCTCTTCGGCTCCATCGAGCGCGGCCACTGGCGTGAGGACGGCCCGGCGGTCCCGGCCATCCGGCGCGACACCGCGGCCTCGCCCTGGTGGATCCGCCCCGTGGCCCGTTGGCTGCTCCGCCGCGAACTCAGCGCGTTGCACGTCCTGGCCGGCGCGGGCGACGACGCCGGCCTCGGGCCCTGCCTGCCCGCCCTGCTCCAGAGCGATGCGCGCAGCCTGGTGCGGAGTTGGATCCCCGGGCTGGCCATGCAGGAGGCGCGTCCCGCCGAGCGCGAGTATTTCCGGGCCGCCCGGCGCCTGCTGGTGCGCCTGCACCGCATCGGCATCGCCCACAACGACCTGGCCAAGGAGCCCAACTGGCTCGTGACTGCCGAGGGCGCGCCGGCCCTGGTGGACCTCCAGCTGGCGACGGTGAGCCGCCGGCGCAGCCGCTGCTTCCGACTGGCCGCCCGTGAGGACTTGCGACACCTGCTCAAGCACAAGCGCACCTACTGCCCCGAGCACCTGACCGCGAGCGAGCGCCGGCTCCTGGCGAGCCCCTCAGGCCCCGCTCGCCTGCTGCGGGCCGGCATGAAACCGATCTACAACGGCATCACACGCGGCCTGCTCGGCTGGTCCGACCGGGAAGGCGGCCGCTGAAACCCCTACACTGCGGAGAGGCCGCGCGAATCGCGCCCGGCCGTCATCGGGGAGCCTCATGGCCACGGCATCGGATCGCACCCACAGCATCGCAGTCTTCGTCGACCTCGAGAACGTCGTGATCGGATCGAAGGACGCTGGACTCGGCAAGTTCGACATCGGCGTGGTCCTGGCGCGTCTCGTCGAGAAGGGCAACATCGTCGTCAAGCGCGCCTACGCCGACTGGAGTCGCTTTCCCACCGAGAAGCGCGCGCACCACGAGGCCAGCATCGACCTGATCGACATGGCCGGCAGCAAGCTCACCGGCAAGAACAGCGCCGACATCAAGATGGTCGTCGACGCCCTCGAACTCGGCTTCACCAAGCCGCACATCGACACCTTCGCCCTCGTCACCGGCGACAGCGATTTCTCGCCCCTGGTCAGCAAACTGCGCGAGAACGACAAGCACATCATCGGCGTGGGCGTGAAGAGCAGTACGAGCCCGCACCTGATCGAGAATTGCGACGAGTTCCTGCTCTACGACGACCTCGTGCGCAAGCCCAAGCCCCGCAAGCGCTCCGGGAGCGCGAAGGTGCCCAAGCTCAAGCAGGAGGCGTTCGACCTGCTCGCGGACGCCATCGCCGCGCTGCACCGCGAGAACAAGGAGGTCATGCAGGCCTCGCTCGTGAAGGACACGATGCGGCGCAAGCAGCCGCAGTTCAACGAGGAGTACCACGGCTACAAGTCCTTCTCGAAGCTGCTCGAGGACGCCGAGAAGCACAAGCTCATCCGGCTCCGCAAGGACGACCGCAGCGGCACCTACATGGTCCAGGACGCCAGCGCCTGAGGCACTATTCCCCGCCGGCGTGACCCTGCTCCCCGCCGACTGGCCCCCCCGCGGTCTCGGGATAGACTCAACCGGCACCTCCGTGCGGCCCCGACGCCGCGCCGGAGGTCCGGCTGCCCCGGGCCCCGTGGCCCGCGCCCGGCCTTTGAGCCGAGAGACTGCGCTCGGTGAATTCGCCCGGCAACACCCTGACGGAGATGCACCTGTGAAGGATTCCCCCAAGTTGCTGGCGGCCTGCCTGGCCGTCGGCCTCCTCGCGGCCCCGGCCCCCGCCCTGCAGCGGCCGTCCCAACCCCCGCGCCCCACCGATGGTGAGATCGCCACCTGGGTCGCCGACGCACTGTCCGCCGGCGCCTTGCGTGATCACGAGTCGAGCCAGGCCTTGTTCGATCGCCATGGGCTGCGCCCCGACATCGACGTGGCCCAGGAAGTGAGCCTGCGGCTCGAGACCTTGCTCGGCGACGCCTTCGAGCACCGGTTCATCGCGAGTCACAATGGCATCGTCACGCTGAGAGGCCGGGTCGAGACGGAGGAACAGCGGCAGGACGCCGGCCGCGAAGCCCAGGCCGTCCCCGGCAATCACGGCGTGCACAACCTGCTCGCCGTCGGTGACGCCGACCCGCCCGACCTCGGACCCGCGACCTCGCGCCGACCCAAGGGCCCCGGCTCGGCCGGCCCGCTCGCCTTCATCACCGCGGACCTGCTCGGTGGGCGCGACATCGTCATCGACGTGAATGACGGCCTCGTCAACATCAGCGGTCTCGTGAGCAGCGCCAACGCGCGACGCTACGTCACCACCATGGCGCGCCGCATCCCCGGCGTGCGGGCGGTGAAGAACCGAGCGCAGGTGCGCTCAGGCTCTCCCGAGGACGATCGTCGCGTCCAGCTCATCGCCTTCCGCCGCATGCAGTACGAGCCCGCGCTGCAAGACCTGGTCGCTGAGATCGACGTCGTCGCCCGGAACGGCGTCGTCACGCTCGACGGTTTCGTGCGCAGTGAGGCCGAGCGACTCACGGCCGGTGCCCTCGTCGCCGGCCTGCGTGCCGTGCTCGTCGTGGACAACAGACTCGCCATCGACCCGAGGCTGCGCATCCCGGACCTCGACTACGAAGTCCATGGTCCCGGGCCGTACACGACGCACCTCGCCGGGAACTGATTCAGGCTCCCAGGCGCCCATCGGACAACGATCGCGCCCCGCCATGTCGCGCTCCGCGCGACATGGCGATCCGGGGGCTGCGTCGGCCTCGATGAGGCGTCGCGATGCCACGCACGGCATCGATGGGCGCCATGGTCAAGCGGCCGTGTGGGTCCGGACGATAGAAGGAGACCGACCGTTCCGGAGTCCGCATGCCCCGTCCCCGCCCCGCGTTCGAGGTCCACGTCGCAGCACGTGGCTTCACTCTCGTGGAGCTGCTCATCGTCGTGATCATCCTCGCGATCATTGCGGGAGTGGCCATTCCCCGGGTGAACAACGAACGCACGGAGGCCACGGTTTCGTCCCTGATGGCGAACGTGAACCTCGTCGGCATGACCGTCGAGTACCACAAGCATCGGAGCAACGACGGCGATTGGCCGGAGGTCGTGGACACCGCCTGGTTCTCCAGCCAGCGCTACCCATACCACCCGGACCGCCCCGATGCGGTGCCCAAGGTGCAAAACGTGGACACACCCGGCGAGACGCACCCCGCCAGCAAGGTGCTCTCGGTCGCGAGCGCCGGGGCCTACTGGTACAACGCCGCCAACGGGCAGTTCCGCTCGCGTGTGCGCGACATGGGCGACGCCTCGGTGACCCTCGAGATGTACAACCGCGTCAACCAGTCGTCGCTCACGTCGCTAACGGCAACCAAGGCCCCGCCCCTCGCCGCCGTGGAGTCGGCGCTCAGCGGCGCCGAGCTGCTGGGACGCTGACGCCGACTAGAGCGAGGCGAACACCGCCAGCGGCGGCGGCTCGTGGCCCGTGTGCCAGACGTGGGTGACGAGAACATCGTCGCCGGCGAGCGACTGGGCCCGCAACCCGTCCTCCTCCGCCGAGCCCTTCTGCAGCGCCTTCTGCCACTCGCTCGGCAGCGCGTCGACGCGATCGCGGCGCATCACGAACAGCGACGTGGGCGTCCCGCAGCAGCGCAACTGCACGGAGGCCGCCGGCTGCCCCAGCAAACGCTCCTCACGCGCGCCCACCAGCTCGATGGGGTGCCCTTCAATCGTGCTCGGGATCGCGGCCGCCAGCACCCCGAGGCTGCGCTGCTCGAGGAATGCATCGATGGCTTCGCGCTCGGGCCCGACGATGTCCGCTGCGCTCACGTCGGCGCGCTCGTCGCCCATGGCGAGCGCGCGGTGGGCACGCATCATCTCGTGCAGGAGCCCATCCTGGTGAGGCTCGCTCTTGAGCAACAACGACAATGCCGCCACGAGGACCGCTGCAGCCGCCGCCCAACGCCACCAGGGCGTGACCGGTCGACCGAGGGAGTCCAGCAGGCTCTCCCACTCCTCCTCGGGCATCGTCGCCTCCCGGAGCAGCGCGCCCGTGCGACGCTCGAGGCGGTCTTCGGCATCGAAGCGTTCGCGGCACACGTCGCACCCGTCGAGGTGCTCGCTCACCGCATCGGTGACGTGGGTCTCGAGCTCGGAGTCGAGGTAGACCATCATGAGTCTGCGGGCTTGCTGGCACTTCATGCCGAGGTCCTCGCGAAGCCAGTTTCGCGGACATAGTCGGCCAGCGTCTCGCGCAGGCGCGTACGGGCTCTGAAGAGGTGGCTCATGACGGTCCCCATGGGGATGTCGAGGAACTGGGCGATCTCACGGTAGCTGAAGGCCTCCACGGCCCTGAGCAGGAACACCATGCGCTCGTGCGTGGGCAACGACTTGACGGCCCGCTTGATCGAATCGGGGACGCGGTCGAGGTAGTCGTCGACGTTCTCGAGGATGTTCTCGTAGGCGTCCTCCCGCTCGAGTGCGGCGACGAGATCGAGGTCCTCGGTGCCGGCGCGCCGGGACAGGGCGCGTCGCGTCTGACTGTTGCTGTTCAGGATGACGTTGATCAGGATCCGGAACACCCAGGCCTTGAAGGACGTGCCCGGCGTGAACACGTCGAACTTGCGGTAGGCCGTCATGACCGCGTCCTGCAGGCAGTCCTCGGCGGCGGAGCGGTCCCAGCACTGCCGCTGGGCGAAGCGCCACAGGCCATCGCGCTCGGGCTCCAGCAGCGCCGTGAACTCGTCGTGTCGGTGCGTCATGAATGGCCGTTGGGGTGGCAGAGGGCGACGGACTTCGGTCGAACGTCTTATCCCATGTCGCCGGTCGCCCGTGTCTATTGCCGATATGTCGCCCAGGGTACGGCGGAAGCTCGCGCTTCTCTCCCCTCCCGGCTGCTGGCAGGCCTGCCGCTCAACGGCTAGGGTCGCGCCCCCGCGGCACATCCGGAGGTCGGAGAGCGAACGCCATGGACCTGGGGCTGAAAGACAAGGTCATCTTCGTGACGGGCGCTTCAGGCGGCATCGGGCGCGCCCTGGCCCAACGCTTCGCCGAAGAGGGGGCCCGCCTGGCCCTCGTCGGCCACACCCAGACCGGCCCCCTCGATGCGTGGGTCCGGGATCAGACCTGGGCCGAGCGCGCCCTCGTCCGAGGTGCGGACGTCGCCGACCCCGAGGCGGTCGAGTCGGCGGTGGCTGCGTGCGTCGAGCGTTTCGGCCGCATCGACACCTGCATCGCCTGCGCCGGCATCTGGCCGCGGGACGACCGGCTCCTGCACGAGCTGCCCGTCGAGCGTCTGCGCCGGACCGTTGAAGTGAACCTGCTCGGCGCCACCTGGACCGCCCGCGCCTTCTTCGCCGCCATCCAGCGCTCCGGCCCCCGGTCGGACGGGCACGGCGCCAACTTGATCTTCATCGGCTCGACGGCCGGCCGCTTCGGCGAGCGGGGCCACGCCGACTACGCTGCCAGCAAGGCCGGGCTGGTGGGCCTGCTGCGGACCCTGAAGAACGAGATCGTGCAGCTCGACCCGCGCGGCCGCGTGAACCTGATCGAACCGGGGTGGACCGTCACCCACATGGCACGACCGGCGCTCGACGAGCCCGGCAGCGTCGAGCAGGTGGTCGCGACGATGCCCCTGCGGCAGTTGGGTCGGGCGTCCGATGTGGCCGCCACGGCGGCCTGGCTGGCCTCGCCCCTGGCGGCCCGCCACGTGAGCGGTCAGGTCGTGACGGTGGCCGGAGGCATGGAGGGCCGCAAGCTCTGGTCCGACGGCGACATCGACGGTCAGGGCATCCGTGCAGAGGCCCGATCGGACTGAAGCGTCGATTCAGACCTGAATCGAGCCTCTCGCCTCGGTTGTGAGGTCTGCAGACCCGGCCTAGAATGATCGGGCCGTCCCTGGTCGTCCCCCGAGACTCATTCCCTGGCGACCAGCCTCTCCTCCGAGGCCCTTGGCGGCCGAAAGAAACATCGAGATGCTCCATCCTCGACTCATGACCCGAATTCTGCGGTGGACAGCCTCCGCGGCCCTTCTGGCGGGATCGCTGACGCCGGTCGCGGCCCAGCGTGCGGCGCCCCTCCCCGTGGGGGTCAACGAGGTCGGGGCGCTGACCCACCTCCCGCAGGAAGGCATCACGCTGTTCGGCGACGAGCCGATGCACATCGCGCCGCCCTTCGCGGATTGGTTCGGAATCCACTTCGACGGTCCGCTGGGCCCCACCGAGATGGTCGGCAGCGGCACCACCCCCGATTGGGCCGGGCGACTGCCGGTGCGCGTCAAGGACCACGCCGCAGACGGCCGCGCCGCCGTCGCCGTCACCATGGCGGGCCCGCTCGAGGTGCGGCACGAGTACTGGTCGCCGCAAGGCAGCGACACCTTCATCCTCACGGTGATCCTCAAGAACCGCGGCGCCGAGCCGTTGCGCAACATCACCTACACGCGCGAGTGGATGGGCGCCGACAGCAGCGGCTTCCGTCACCCCCGGGCCATCTCCGGACTGCGCGAGACACCGCAGAACCTCGCGGGGCTCACGTGGAACGTGAAGGACCTCAGCTGGAAGATGTCGGCCGGCCGGACCTTCGTGTTCGGTGTGGGCGCCCAGCCGCCGGCGCAGAGCGGCGGTCCGCCGCCCCTCGACGTGATGCTCGCCCTCTGGACCAACCAGGACTGGCCCCAGGGCCTCGACATGGGCGCGACCAACGGCGTGTCGTTCGCCGACTACGACGCCGACGGCTGGGTCGACCTCTACACCAACGAGGCCGGCCTGTTCTGGCGCAACGTCAACGGGCAGACCTGGCAGCTCGGGGCCGACCTGAACGCCTTGATGGGCCCGGCCCTGATCCGCTACGGATCGTCGATCGCCGATTACGACAACGACGGCCTGCCGGACATCGCCACCGAACCGCGTAACGTCGGTGTGGGCCTCGACCGCTGCCTGCATCTGCTCAAGAACCTCGGAGGCGGAGCGTTCCAGGACCTCGCCGGCGACCCCACCATCGTCGCGGCCGGGACCTGCAACCTCGACACCGAGACCTTTGCCTGGGGCGATGTCGACGGCGACGGCCACCTCGACCTGCTGGTCCCCATCTACCCGGCGTGGGCCGTGTTCCCCGGGCCGGGCAACATGTTCCTGCACGCCGAGGGCACCAACGCGGCCGGATTCTCCAAGCTCGTCGACCGGACCGTGAGCTCCGGCCTCGGCAACCCGGTCAACACGTCGCGCCCGGAAGGCGCGCAGATGTGCGACTACGACGGTGACGGCGACCTCGACATCTTCTCGAACGGGACGCTCTACCAGAACATCTCGACGCTCAAGAACCCGGTCTTCCTCGACCTCTCCGACACCGCCGGTGTGCAGTTCCGTGACTGGCTCGACGAGGGCGTGCTCTTCGCCGACTTCGACCTCGACGGCGACCAGGACCTGTTCGTGTCGTATCTCGACTCCGCCGTCGGCAACCGCATCTACGGCAACAAGGGCGACGGCTCGTTCGAGCTGCTCCCCGAGGACACCATCGTCAACTGGTTCACCGGCCTCGGCCTGGGACTCTCGGCCGCGGACTGGGACAACGACGGCGACATCGACCTGACCACACGCAGCGTCTTCCGTCGCAACATGTTCGTCGAGACCGGCACCGCTGAGTATGTCCCCGCGTTTCACGATATGGACCTCAGCCACCTGACCTCGGCCACGCCCGCCTGGGCCGACTGGGACAAGGACGGCGACCTCGATTCGGCCATCGGCAACTGGGTCGACATCGGTCACTTCTATGACAACGAGCTGTACGACGGCACGACACCCGCTGCCGACAAGCGCCACGTGCGGGTGCGCGCGCTGCGCGACTCGGCCTCGGTGCCGGGTGGTCTCGAGACCGAGTACGGCGCCCTCGTGGAGATCCGTGTCGCCGGCGAGGAGTCCACGACCTTGCGCCGCCGCTCCTTCCTCGCGAGCGGGCACGGCTACCTCAACCAGTCCGAGTACACCGCCCATTTCGCGCTGCCGGAGGATCCGACCCCCGGCGACCCGGGGAGCGACGTCGAATTCGAGGTCGTCGTCGACTTCCCCAGCCTCCCGCAACAGGGCCTCTGGCGCATCGATGGCCGCGTGAACCCCGCCCTGGCCGACATCGACCTGGCCACCCTCACCGACCGGGAGATCACCGTCTTCCGCAGCGGCAAGGTCATCGTCGACGGCGTCACCACCGAACCGCTGCCCAACGCCTGGCCGCAACTCACCACGACCAACGGCGGCCTGGATCTCCCGGCGCCCGGCGTCCCCCTCCCCGCCCCGACGGCCTCGCCGCAGTCGGGCTGGTGGATCGGCGTGCAGTTGCGCACCAAGCCCAACAGCCCCGGGATCACGCTGCGCGAGCTCGTCATCGACGGTCAACTCGACACCAACCTCGCGAACTGCGGAGGCGTCGACTTCAACGTGGGCGTGTGGGACATTTCCTCGCTCAGCCCGACCCTCATCAACACCTCGCGCATCGACGCGGTCACGTCACCGGACAACGACCGGACCTTCATCCCCATCGACGTGCGCCTGCAACCGAACAAGCGCTACCGCATCATCGCCAAGGTGACCGAATTCCGTGACCAGCCGCTGGTCGATGACGGCGGCAGCGGCCCCCTCTTGCTGGCCGGCGGCTTTGCCTATCAGGACTCGACCCCGTGCAGCGGCGTTGAGGTCCTGTCCGCCCCGACCAATGGCGCGTCGGTCCCCATGGCCCTGCGCTGGGCCCGGACGACGCCCACCGCTTGGGAGGACGTCGGCTTCGCGCTCGACGGGACCTTCGGACCGCCCACACTGACCGGCACCGGCTCGCTCTCTCCGAGCACGCCCCTGGAGTTGTCCATCGACAACGGCCTGCCCAGCGCCTCCACGATCCTGTTCGTGGGCCTGAGCGAGATCAACGCTGCGGCCTATGGCGGGGTCTTGGTCCCGTCGCCCGACATCCTCTTCGTCGGCCTGCCCCTCGATGGAACCGGGCACTTCAGCCTCCCCGCGGTCTGGCCGCCGGGCGTGCCCTCGGGGTTCCAGGTTTCCCTCCAGGCCTGGTTCTCGGATCCGGGCGGGGCCTTCGGATTCGCGGCCACCAACGGCCTGCGCGGCACGACACCCTAGTCACAGCGCCGGGGTGCCGCCGCGCTCCCGGACGCCATCGTCTTCCGGGCGTCGCAGGACCAGCGCTCCCTACCTGTCACGTCCGGGGCCCCGGTCGATAGGCTGTGCGGAAGGGCGGGCGCCGGATCGCCCTCGTCGCCTCCCTCGGGGGACTCACCATGGCTCACCGCTTGCTGTTCGCCGTCGTCTGCATGCTGCTGGGGGCTCTCTCGGCCACCGCCGGTGCCGACGACGAGTCTTCGACCCCTGATGAGCGCACCCGCGCCCGTCTGCTCCACCTCGTGGACGGGGGCATCCTCCGGGCCGAGAGCCGTTGGCGCGACGGTCGCTGGGAGATCGAGGAGGACGGCGCCTGGCGTCCCCTCGCCTCCGGCAGCGTCGCCTCAGCGCCCCTGGAGCGGGATGTGCTGGCTGAGGCACGCAAGCGCCGGACCCTGGCGAGACGGCGTGGCCCGGTCGAGCAGGTGGCCGCCGCCGAGTGGATGATCGCCGAGGGTTTGCTGACCGAAGCCTTCCAGCTGCTCGAGCAGGTCCTCGCGTCCGACCGGGACCAGCCCGAAGCGCTGGCGCTGTTGCACGGCGGCCGCATCCCCGTCGCCGTCCCGCAGCCGCCCCGCGCCGACCTCTCTCCGGACCGCCTCGGCGACCACTACGCAGCGGTGCTCAGCTGGGCGGCGCCCATGCCTCTGGCGCTCCAGGAGATGGCCGTGGCCGCGCTCTCCCCCGACCCGGTGCTGAGAGCCGCCCTCACCGACGGACTGAGGCACCCGGCCCCCGGCACCCGCCGCTTCTCGGCCCTGGCACTGCGTCGCCATTTCACCGGGGACGCTGAGCCCGAGTTGACCCGCAGGGCGCTGGTCGACATCGCACCGAGCGTCCGCATGGAAGCGGCGCTGGCCTTGCGTGAACTCGACGACGGCGAGGGCCTGGCCCTCTGCATCGACGCCTTGCAGCACCCCTCGACCCTGGTGCGCACCCATGCCGCACAGGCCCTGAGCTTGATGGCCGCCCCCCAGGCCGTCGAACCGCTGATCGGCGCCCTGTCCGCTGCCGGCACGGCGAGCGCCGGCTCGGGCGGCCGGCGCGCCGCGGTGTTCTTCGGCACCCAGCGGGCCTTCGTCCAGGGCTTCGACGCCCAGGTGGCCAACCAGGCGGCGATCGCCGACCCGATCATCGGCACGGTCCAGTCCGGCGCCTCACTCGACGCTCGCGTGGTCTCCACGGGCCCCGTGGGCACCACTACGGAGCGACGTGCCCTGCGGACGGCGCTCGAGACCGTCACCGGTCAGCGCATCGGCAGTACCGCCGCGGCGTGGGACCGCTGGTGGCGGCGCGAGGGCCAGGCCTGGCGGGCTGCCCACACACCTGAGGTCGCCCCGACGACGCCTACCGCCGAGCCGGATCCCTCGGCCCCTGCCTTTGGCGAGGTGTGGTGACCCCACCGAACCCGCAGGGTCAGCGCTCCGACGGCTTCTTGTGGACGGTCACCGAGCGGTAGACCTCCGTCAGACCGTCCTCGGAGATGAATCCCCAGCCGAGGGCGCTGTCGTAGAAGTCGACCACTTCGATGATCTCCCGGACCTTGGGGAAGACCTCGAGCGCCATCGAGAATGCCAGCTCGCGCGCCGACGGCTCGCCGTTCGCACCGCCCTTGCCACCGTTCTCGGCACCGAGCATCGCGGGCAGCCAACCGGCCGCACCCTGCATGGCCGTCACCATGTCGAGCATGTCTTTCTGCAGCGATGCGTAAGAGCTGTAGGTGGCGTAGTAGAGCGGCCGGTCGGGCATCCCCGAGCGGGTCACGAACTCTTCGTTCTCGGTGATGTTCGGGTACTCGCCCGCATAGGTCTCGAGCACGTAGCTGATGGCCTCCGGCGCCGTGCTGGCGACCCACATGTCGCCGACCGATCCCATCAACAACTCGCGCTGCCCCATCATGTTGATGCTGACCCGCAGCATCCCGGGGAAGGGATCGTTGGTCTTCTCGACCTGCAGGTCCGAGGGGACCACGAAGCGCACGAATTCGGGCAGGTTGCGGGCGATGAGTGAGAGCTGGCGGTTGGCATCGTCCACGAAGGCGCCCCCCGCCGAGATCGCACGGGCGGCCCGCTTCCACAGGCTGCGCGCCGCCGTCGGGTTGCTGCTGCGCGCCAAGAAGACCATGTCCTCGCTGTGGTTGGCCGTCGGCTGGCGCGCCGGGAATGTGCTGAAGCTCACGGCGCTGAACAGGACCGGCAGCAACTCGTCGCGGACGTCGATGCCGATCGCAGCCTGGGCCAGGTCGTAGGCCGCCAGCGCCTTGTCCCCGTCGGGGACGCGCGTTTCGATGAAGTCGAGCGCCCAGTCGTGGAGCGGGCCCACCTCGAGACCGGCATAGGTGAAGAAGCCGGTGGCGTCCGCCGGCACCGCATCGATCAGCCCGGGATCGTTCCGCAGGCCGAACCCCGAGAGGAAGATGGGGTTCTTCAGCGTCTCCGGGCGGTCGACGTAGCGGATGACCGTGTCGCTCACGAGCAGCACGTCGTCCTCGATGTAGCTGTAGGCGGAGATCGACTCCATCACGCCCACCAGGTCAGCGATCTCGGTCACGACCTCACGGATCATCTGCGCCTCGCCGGATTGCGCGCCCATCTGACCGAGGACCCCCTTCTCCACGAACCCCAGCACGCTGTCGAACATGTTGGGGAAGTCCATGTAGAAGAGCTGGGTCACCGCGCTCGGGTGGTTGCCGCGGGCCCGCTGGAAACGCTCGTTGTCGGTGAGCGTCTTGCGAGACCCTCCGTTCAAGGACTCGAGGGCGAAGTCGATCATGCTCTCGCCCGTCGAGAAGGGCTCGAAGCCGAAGAGCATGTGATCGCCCTGGAATGCGAGCTGCACGCCGACGGGCTTCGAGTGCGAGACGTAGATCGGCTTGCCCTCGGCGTCGAACTTGCCGCCATGCCAGGAGCCCACCACGGCCAACTCGTAGACGGTGCTCTCACCGCTGGCGGCCAACTCGGCAGCCGCCGGGAATTGGTGGCTGCCCTCGAAGACCTGACTCTTGGCGCCCTTGCCATGGGTGGCCGTGAGCTGGAGTTCACCGCTCAGGCCCACCAGCCCCGCCAACAGGTCACGCATCGACTGGTGCACTCCGGCGCTCGACCCCTCGGGCAATTCCCAGCCGAGCAGAATCGTGTCGCTCGGCGCCGGCTGTCCCGGGTCCATGCGCATCGAGCGGGCGAAGAGGAAGTTGCCGGCGCTGATCTGATCCCACGGCACGTCGCTCACCAACTGCGAGATGTGTCCGTGGAGCTGACTCACCATCTGGGAGTCCTCCGGCGGCAGCGCCGCCTTCAGCACGTCGAGCGCGAGCAGATCGAAGCGCGCGTCCAAGATCGCGTCGGTGATCTCCTGGTAGTACCCCTGGAGCGTCCCGGACATGGCTCCCGGCTCGGCGTACACGTACATGTAGACGTCCGGGGGTACGGCGTCCTTGAGGTCTTGCCCGTGGGCGACCGTGACGGGGCCGAGGAGTGCTGTACCGGCCATCGAGCAGCCGAGGACGACGCGGTGGACAAGGGAGCGACGCATGGGCTCAGGCTCCTTGGGAGGCTGCCGAGGGATCGAAGGACATGCATTGTTTTCGCCGGGTCAGCGGAAGCACACAAGGCGCGGAATCGGGCCCTGGACCCCTGCCACGAAGCCGACACATCTGTGTCACCGGCCGGGCGCGAGAGGGTCGTGAGAGGACTCCACGCGTTACGCTGGCGGTTCGAATCGGCGTCCCGGGACGACCCGCGGAGGCGCCGGGGAGGCTCACTTGACGACCGGCACCGACCTCGACCTCACCGCCCTGCGGGCCCACTTCCCCCTGCTCTCCCGTGAGCAGGGCGGGCGCCCGCTGGTCTATCTCGACAACGCCGCAACGAGCCAGAAACCCGACGTCGTCCTGGAGGCGATGAACCGCTTCTACGAAACCTCCTGCGCCAACGTGCACCGCGGTGTCCATGCTCTGTCGCGGGCTGCCACCGAAGCTTACGAAGGCGCCCGCCGCACCATGGCGCGTTTCGTCGGCGCCACCGATCCGCGCGAGATCGTGTTCACCCGCGGCGCCACGGAAGCGCTCAACATCGTGGCGGCCAGCTTCTCCGCCGCCCATCTGCGTCCGGGCGATCGAGTCATCCTCAGCGGCCTCGAGCATCACAGCGACATCGTCCCCTGGCAGATGGCCTGCGACGCCCGCGGTGCCTCCCTGGGCGTCCTGCCCGTGAATGCTGAGGGCGCCCTCGACCTCGCCCCCCTCGACGCCCTGCTGGCCCCGCCCACCAAGATCCTCTGCCTGGTCCACGTGTCCAACGCCCTGGGCACGCTCAACCCCATCGAGACCATCTGCGCGCGCGCCCGCGCGGCCGGCGTCCGCGTGCTCGTCGACGGCGCTCAGGCCGCACCGCACCTGCCCATCGACGTCGGCGCCCTCGGGTGCGATTTCTACACGCTCTCCGGTCACAAGATGTACGGCCCCACGGGCACGGGCGTCCTCTGGGGCCGTGGCGACCTGCTCAACGCGCTGCCGCCCTTCCTCGGGGGCGGCGACATGATCAAGTCCGTGACCTTCGAGCACACCGAGTACGCCGAGATCCCCGCCCGCTTCGAGGCCGGGACGCCCAACATCGCCGGCGCCATCGGCCTCGGCGCCGCCGCCGAGTTCCTCATGAGCCACGACCGCGCCGCCGTCCTCGAGCACGAATGCGCCCTCTATGCACACATGGTCGCCGGGTTGCAGGCGATCAGCGGGGTGCGCCTGGTCGGCACGGCACCGGGGCGTCTGGCCTCACAGTCGTTCCTGGTCGGCGACGCCCCGGCTCACGACGTGGCCACGCTCATCGACCAGCACGGCATCGCGGTCAGGAGCGGGCACCACTGCACTCAACCGCTCATGCAGCGACTCGGGATCAGCGGCACGGTGCGCGCCTCCCTCGGGATGTACAACACCACCGAGGAGATCGACCGCCTGCTCGCCGCCGTCGTCGATGCCCGCGACATGCTGGCCTGAGTCCCGGTCTCGGCGGTCAGCCGGCGGACTTCTCGACGGGTCCCGACAACGGCACTGGATCGAAATTCTCGTCGACCGCGACCATGGTGACCAGGGCCTCGGTGACGGGCACCACCTCCGTCAGATCCTGCCGCCGGTGCGCGAAGACGCAGACCTTCACCGTCACGGACGTCCGTCCCCGCCGGACCGTTTCGGTGTAGAGCGACACCAGGTCCCCCACGAAGATGGGCTTCTTGAACTCCACCTTGTCCATGGCGACGGTCACCACCGTCCCGGGATGATGCCGGTGGGCCTCGATGGCGGCCGCGAGGTCGATGTCGGACAGGATCGTGCCGCCGAAGATGGTCCCCATCATGTTCGTGTCCTGGGGGCGCATCACACGGCGGATCGTGGGTGAGTCGGTCGGCAGGCAGGAGTCGGTCATCGCCTCAGCCTAAGGTCGCCGGGGGGCTGGAACCACCCGACTCCGAGGTCCGCCGATTGGGGCCGGGATCCATTCCGAGACGCTCCCCCGGATCGGTGAATCGCTGCAACAATGGCGCCCTCCCCGAGACATGCAGCCGGAAGATCCGGGCAGCCACACTCCGGGCCCGCTGCCCATCCCTCGAGAAGGAGTCGCACCTTGTTCCGCATCGCCGCCACCATCCTCGCCGTGCTCTCCTTCACGACCGCCGTCGAGGCCCAACTCGCCGTGACCGAAGTGCTGCCCAACCCGAGTGGGGGCGGCGACCAGATCGTCGAACTCACCAACGTCACCGGAGTCAATCAGGACGCAGCCGGCTGGTTCATCTGCTGGCAGTTCCTCTACTACGAGATCCCCTCGCCCCACATCCTGGCGCCGGGCGCATCCGTGAGGTTGCACGTCAACTCGAACGGCGTGGACACCGCCTCGGACCTGTTCATGGGCGCCATCTTCGCACCGCTCGGCGTGGCCGCCGACGCGATCACGCTCTACGTGCCGGGCAACGGCAGCTTTGCCTTCTTCAACAACGACAACAACATCGCCGATGCCGTGCAGTATGGCGCCGGCAACCAGCCGCGCATCGGGCAAGCGGTCAATGCCGGCGAGTGGGACTCCGCCACCGCCTTCGCGCCCTCGCCCGCCCTCGACGTCTCGGTGGCCTACGACGGCACCGGTGACGCCTCCACCGACTGGTTCCGGGACGTGAGCCCCACGCTCGGCGCCCCCAACGTGACGCCCGGCTCGGGCGCCTCCACCGTGGGCACGGGCTGCGGTGCCGTCTCGGCGCCGGTGCTGACGAGCGTGTCCCATCCGGCCCAGGGCAACCAGGACTTCCGCATCGAGCTCGACACGTCCAATCCGAGCTCGGCGGCCTTGTTCTGGTTCAACGTCGGCGGACCGGACTTCGTGCCCGTGCACGGCGGCGCCTGCACCCTGCACGTCCCCGTCGGCACGCCGTTCTTCGAGTTCATCTTCTTCACGAACGGGGCCGGCGAGATCAACCTGCCGACGACCATCCCCGACAACCCCTCTCTGCCGGGCTTGACCCTGACCTTCCAATACCTGGTCGCGAACGCCGGGCCGTTCCCGCCGTTCGACATGAGCAACGGGCTGGTCTTGACCTTCTGAAGATCCGGGCCGCGATCTCGTCCGGCGCGGCCGGATTCAAGTCGTCCCGACGCGCTGACGATCCGTCAGTGGCGGTGCTTCCGCGCCCTCGGGCGTTGTCGCGAAACGCCGGAGAAGGGCCCCCGAATAACTTGGAATGAGGCCCGACCGGCCCTCATTCGTCCCCCGTCGAAGCCGAAGGACTAGGTCAAGGCTCCCTGGTTCCCGGTCATGTTCCGCTCCCCATCAACGACTCTCGTCGCTCGACGCGCCACCGGCTTCGCGTTGGTGGAACTGCTGCTGGCGCTGACCCTCGGGTCGGTGCTGCTGATCGCCTTGGCGGACGCCGCCCACATGCTCGGCTTGCAGGTGGAAGACCTGCGTGACGAGGTGGACCACAGCGGCGACGACGCCCTGGCCGAGATGCAGGCCGCCGTGCGCCGGGCCTGGTGGGTCGATGCCGACGCCACGTCGCTGCGTGTGGCCGACCCCTTTGGCAACATCACCGAGTACGCCCTCGAGAACAACGCGCTCGTGGTCCGCCGGCCCGGTGGCGAGGAAGGCGAGCTGGTCTCCGACGTCACCGGAATCACCCTCGACGTGCAGACCACCCAGCGGCTGCGTGAGGACACCCCCCTCAACAGCGCCGGGACCTGGTGGACGGCGGCGGCTCCCGGTAGCCCCGACACCCTCGACCTCGACGACGGCGACGAGGTGGCCCTCGGCTTCACGGTCTCACCGGCGGCCCCCGCCTCGGTGAACACGGTCTCCGGTGTGGACGAACAGCTGGTCCAGGCGAACCTCGACAGCATCACGCTCACCGCCGCCTTCATCGACCTCAGCCCCCACATCTTCTGCCACCTGCACGCCTCGCCGCCGCACAACCCCAACCACGCGGCGAACACCGGCGTGCTGACCTTCGAACTCTACGAGGCCCGGGTGCCCGGCAACCCCCAGCCCCACGGACCGCTGCTCGCCTCCACCAGCATCGGCGCCCACCAACTCCCGGCGGGCACCGTGATGTGGTGGGACACCATCGCCCTGCAGGCCGTCGCTCCGCCCGCCGGCGTGGCCTGGGGCTGGTGGAACTCGAACGCCCACGTGATCCCCATCAACATCGCGCCCACGGCGCCCGTCACCATCGGTCTCGCGGGCATGGGCGCTGTCGTCGAGCCGGGACGCGCCTACACCCTCGTCGTGCGACTCACCGGCCGGGCCGAAGTCACCCTCGCGACGACCTCCCGCGCCAACGCTGTCCAGTCCGAAGTGGCCTTGAAGCGGGCTGGAGAGTCGGTGCGGACGCCGCAGGCCCTGGACGTCCCGCGCAGTCTCGCCGGCACGCGCACCTTCACCCAGACCTCCGAACACGCTGCGGTTTCCAGCGTCGGCATCACCCTCCAGCCGGCCCGGGCCGCGCCGATCACCGGCTCCGCCTCCGTCTCAGGACAGATGGTGGCCCCCGACGCCTGGACCAGCGTCGTGCCGGGTGAGGTCCCCGTCCTCGAGCAATCAGGATCCTGAAGCCGTGCACCGCGATCATCCCCAACGACGCAACGCCGGCGCCGCACCGACTGACTTCGGCCAGGGCTTCACTCTGATCGAGGTGCTCATGGCCGTGATGCTGCTCGCCATCGTGCTGCCTGCGATCACGGCGGCCACGGGCAACGCCGTCACCGTGAAGTCCGAGTTGGCCGAGGACGAAGTCAGCGCCGCGATCCTCGCCCGGGAGATCCACGAGATGGCCCGCGGCCTCGCCCGTCAGCCGAGTGGCTCGACCGGCGCCCGGACCGGGCAAGGCGTCCTGGCTCTCGACTCCCTCGTCGGCGCCCGCTTCTCACCACCGCTACGCTCGGACCGGACGGCCGAATCGACCCGTTCGGAATGGACGCAGCAAGTGGACATCGTCGTGTATGCCCTGGATGACCTGCAGGTCCCGACCGGCGAATCCGCGACGCAGGCCTTCTCACGCCACGCCGACCGACTCTTGCGCCTGAATGTCACCATGCTCCGCAATGGCGAGGCCGCCGGCGAATTCGGCTGGTGGATCACGCCGTGAGGCGCCCAGGATCCGGCACCCCTCTCGAACGTCGTCCGCCTCAGGCGGGCTTCGTCCTCGTCGGCTTCCTGTTGCTCATCTCGCTGGTGACGGTGTTCGGCTCGACCTACCTGCGCCACGTGCTCTACGACATGCGCAACTCGGAGTCTTCGCGCCACGTGAGCGACGCCTCCGACGCGGTGGATTCGGCCGTGGCCTACGCCGAGCAGCGCCTGCGCCGGGGCGACTTCGACCTGTCCGCCAGCATCGACAACGGCCCACGAGCGGCCCTGCTCACGGCCACCGACCTCGGCGACGGTCACTCCGGCCTCCAGATCCAATCCGTGGACGTCGACGGCATCGGCGTGACGCTGCTGGCGGAAGTGGCGCTAGTGCCCTCGGTCAACTCGGCGGGCGCCCCCGACGACCTCCCCCGCCTCGACGCCGCCACGGTGAACGACCTGCTCAACGACCCGGCCGTACCCAAGCTCTCCTACAACGGCACCCAGACCGTGACCGGCGCCGACCTGTACGGCCTCATCATCATCGGCAACTCGTCGACCTTGACCCTCGATGACGTGACCGTGCACGGCTGCATCGTCTCCGCGGACGTCCTCACCGCCGCTCCCTTCGGCGCCTACGACGCCCCGACCGCTCCCTCCCTCATCATCGGCGGCGACGTGCGCGTGCAGGCCGCCGACTTCCTGCCCGGCGTCGCCATGGTCATGCCCGACGGCCTCGTGACGACCTCGGCGAGCCCCGCCAGCCTGCAATGCGAGGGCGACCTCGTCGCCCACGACCTCACCGTGAACGGCCTGGGCGCGCTGCGCGGCAACATCGCCACCGCTCAACCGGCGAGCCTCGACGCCCGCGTGATGCGCCCCGGCGCCGACCGCGGGCCCCGCGCATGGGGCGCCGGCCTGGACGATGTCCAGCAATGGGAGCCGAGCTTCCTCGCCTTCCTCCCGCGGCACGATGCGGTGCAGGACCTCGGCACCATCACGGGCTTCTCCTTCCCCTGACGGGCGTCCCCGATGATCCGCTGCCGACACCGTCGCGAGCACGGCTTCACGCTGCTGGAGCTGACCATCGTCGTCATGGTGCTCGCCTTGATGGCCGCTGTGGCCGTGACGGCGGCCGGCAGCCAGGACGAACAGCAGCTCGAGCTCTCCGAGATCCACATGCGCGACGCGCTTGATCGCGCCCGGGCCCTGGCTCGTTCGCAGCGCTCACCCCACGCCGTCGTGTTCGACGAGAGCGGCAACCGCTTCGCGCTTGTGGACGAATCGGGTGGGATCGTCACCGACCCCCTCACGCGACGCCCCGACGTGGTCGACTTCACCCTCCCGGGCGCCCCTCAGCGCATCGAAGTCGTGAGCGCCGACTTCGGCACGGCCGGAACGGCCGCCATCTTCGATGCGCAGGGCGTCCCGCTCACGGGTGGCACCCTCGTGCTCAGGCGCGGCGGGGTGACGCACACCCTCTCCTTCGAGGCCGCCACCGGCCAGCTGATCCTGGCCGGCTCCTAGATCGGTCTTCCGGGCGGCGCGAGAGCCCCGGCCTCCCGGGTCCCGGCGTCCCGGGTCCCGGCGTCCTGGGTGCCGGCGTCCCGGATGGGCGTACGTACCCCAGGCGGCTCAGATCCGCTCGGCCGTCCGTCCGCTCGACGCGCGATCCAAGCGTCGAGGTCCGCCAGCGCGCGCGAGCGCAACGCCGCCCGTCGCAGCTGGCGGGCACTGCGCCCCTTGATCGTCTGCTCGAGGGGCGGCACCAGTCCGAAGTTGCTGTTCATGGGCTGGAAGTGGCGCGGGTCAGCCTCCCGCAGATACGCCAGCAGCGCACCGATCATGCAGGTGGCCGGCGGAGGCTCGAAGACACGCCCCGCCAGTCGGTCATCGATGGAGAGACCCGCCATCAGTCCGACGGCGGCGCTCTCCGCGTAGCCCTCCACGCCGGTGAGCTGCCCCGCGCACCACACATCGGGGCGCGACGTCAGCGACAGGTCGGCACTCAGCGCCGCCGGCGCGTCGAGGAAGGTGTTGCGATGCACGCTGCCGAGACGCACGAACTCCGCCTGCTCGAGGCCGGGGATCATGCGGAAGATGCGCTTCTGCTCCGGGTACTTCAGCTTGGTCTGGAAGCCCACCAGGTTGTAGAGCTGCCCGTGGCGGTCCTCGCGGCGCAGCTGCACCACGGCGTGGGCGCGCCGGCCCGTGCGCGGGTCCGTGAGGCCCACCGGCCGCATGGGCCCGAAGGCCAGGGTCTTGCGACCCCGCGACGCCATCTCCTCGATGGGCATGCAGCCCTCGAAGGGGCGGATCCGCTCGAAGACCTTGAACTCCACCGTCTCGGCGGCGAGCAGCGCGTCGATGAAGGCGTCGTACTGGGCCTCGTCGAACGGACAGTTGAGGAAGTCGGGCTCGCCCTTGCCCCACCGGCTGGCGGCGAAGACTCGCTCGCGGTCGATGGACTCGGCCGTGATGATCGGCGCGATGGCGTCGAAGAAGGCCAGGTTCTCGTGGCCCGTGAGGCTGGCGAGCGACGCTGTCAGCGCATCGCTCGTGAGCGGGCCGGTGGCGATCAGGACCGGCCCCTGCGACGGGACGCCCGCCACCTCGCCGCGCACGGACTCCACGCCCTCAAGCCCCGTGATGGTCGCGGTCACCTGTCGCGCGAAGCCCTCCCGTTCGACGGCCAGGGACGCGCCGGCCGGCACGGCGTGGTCGCGCGCGGCCGCCACGATCATGCTGCCCAGGCGCTCCAGCTCCTCGAGCAGCAAGCCCTTGCCGGTGCCCTCGGACGTCGAGCCGAGGGAGTTGCTGCACACCAGTTCGGCCAGGTCTCCGGTGGAGTGGGCCGCCGTCCCGCGCTCCGGGCGCATCTCGTGCAGCCGCACCCCACGTCCACGCGCCGCCAGCGTCGCGGCCGCCTCGCAGCCGGCCAGCCCACCGCCGATGATCGTGACCGGTTCCTGCAGCGACACGCGGAGCTCCTCGTCGACCCACCGGTCGAAGCCGGGGAATGGTATCAACCGCCCGACGACCGTGCCCCCGACGGCAACCTCAGGCCGCGCCCACGCAGAACGCCTGCGGTGCACGCCCCTCAGCGCGTGCCCGGCGGTCCCGTCCCGGGTGGCAGGTCGGCGTCCTCGAGCGACCGGAGGAAGGCCACCAGGTCCGCCTGCTGGCCCGCGTCGAGGTCGAGGGGCGCGAGGATCTTCTCGGGGTGCACCGACTCGACCGCGCCCTCGAGCGTCGAGTAGTAGCGCACCACGTCCTCCAGCGTCGCGAGTTGCCCTTGGTGCATGTACGGCGCGGTGAGCGACACGTTGCGCAGGCTCGGCGTCTTGAACTGGCGCCAACCGAAGTGGCCGTCGCGGTTCAGGTAGCCGATCTTCACCTCGCCGTCCTCGGCATCGTCGCTGTGGATGCCATCGGACCGGAACTCGCTCGCGAAGAGCCGCTGCATGCCCTTGAGGCGCCCGAAGTCCTCCGGTAATCCGACGCGCGCCGGCACGCGGATGTCGTGGAACTCGCGGTCGGTGAAGTTGGGCCCGGTGTGACAGACCCAGCAGTTGCCGCTGCCCATGAACAGCTTGAGTCCGCGCTGCGCCGAGGCGTTGAGGGCGCCGAGGCCCTCCCGGTCGCCCGTGCGCAGGCTCGCCACGAAGCGATCGAAGGGCGCGGCGTCCGAGGAGAACCGCGTCACGAAGGCCGCCAGGGCCTTGCCGACGTTCGCGAAGGCCGCATCCACCGCCTCACGGTCGCCCGCCTCCATGTCCAGCCAGGCCAGGCGGAAGGGATGCCGGACATGGTCGGGGAAGGGCGCGGCGTGAGCCGGCTCGGGCGGCAGTTCCGGCAGCGGCCCGAAGACGTCCTCATAGGCCGCCCTCAACGCGGCGTCCGCTTGCAGGTGGCGCACCACGCCGACCCGGCTGAAGGCGTGCTCCCTGGGGTCCTCGAGGGGCACCAGCGCCTGGGCCCAGAGCGTGTCGGCGCGGCCGTCCCAGAAGAACCAGCGGTTGTGACCCACGTTCCAGAGAGCCGGGGCGTTGCGACGCACCGGCCCCACCCCCTGGGCCAGGGCGCGCCCATCGGCGAGGGCGTGCTCGGGCAGGTGGCAGGAGACGCAGCCCACGCTGCCGTCGCTCGAGAGCCCGCGGTCGTAGAACAGTGCGCGCCCCAGGGCCGCGGCGGAGTCCGAGGCGGCGAAGCGGTTGGTCGGGTCGGCGGGCGCCGGTGCGAGGGGCGAGTGCTGCAAGACGCGCTGCCACTCGTCGTCGGCGAACTCCACGGCGAGGGCCGTCCGCAGGGCGGCGCCCGGGGACACGGGGTCGGTCGATGTGCCGCCCTCCGCGGTGGTGGAGGCCGACCCATCGGCGGGCTCGGAGCCGCAACCGACCGCCATCCCCGACACGATCAGCGCCATGCACCAACCGGCCGCGACGCAGCGCCCACGGCGACTCGTCATTCGATGACCATGTCGAAGCGGATGCCTTCCGCCAGGTGCGCGCGCACGATGTCGATGGTGATCTGCCACCGGCCGGGCATGTGGAAGAGCATGCCGCGCAGGCGATAGCGCCCGTCGGCGTCGCGCGCGATGACCCGCGGCACCAGGTGCATGCCGTGGGCGTGCTCGGGCATCCAGGCCTCGATGTACACCGACGCATCGAGCACCGGCGCACGGTCCTTGGCCTGCTTCACCCACACGTCCAACTCGAAGGGCTCGTTGACGGGGATCGGGTCCGGATCCGGCGTGAAGTGCACGAAGAAGTTGCCCGCTTGGGTCACCCCGGCGCGCATCGGCTGCTCGGCCGCATCGCCTCCGGCGTCCCCGTCGGCGTCCTCGGCATCCTCGCCCCCGCGGGCGCCACCACCATCAGTGCTGCCCCCGTCTTCGCCACCGTCCGCGCCGCCCCCCGGTCCGCCGCTCGCCGCAGGTCCGCAGGCGGGACACAAAAGGAGCAAGACGGCCACGATGGCCGCGACCCACCGTCGCCGCCCGCCCCGGTTGACCGGGGCTCGGGGGCCTGTTATTGATTGACCGTTCAAGAGCACACCATGCCCGCCACTCAGACTCGCCAACGACTCGTCGAGACCGCCCGCGACCTGTTCTACCGACAGGGCTACGCGCGCACCGGAGTCGCCCAGATCCTCAAGCAGGCCGGGGTCAACAGCGGCAGCCTCTACCACTACTTCGGCGGCAAACAGGACCTGCTGGTGGCTGTGCTCGAGCATTACCGAGAGAACCTCTGGCCCGAGGTCCTCGATCCGGTCTTCGACCGGACCGACGAACCCATTGAGCGCATTTTCGGGGTGCTGGACGGCTATCGCAACATGCTCTTGCTCACCGGCTGCGGCGGTGGGTGCCCCATCGGCAACCTGGCCCTCGAGCTGGCCGACCCCGACCCCCGCGTGCGCGCCCTGCTGGTCGAGAACTTCGAGAACTGGCGCAAGGCCATCGGCGCGTGCATCGACCAGGCGGCCCACCGCTTCCCGGCGGAGATCGACACCGACGCTCTCTCGACCTTCGTGCTCACCGCCATGGAGGGCGGGGTCATGCAAGCCCGCACCCACCGCAGCCTGGCGCCCTTCGAAGCCTCGGTCGCCATGCTGCGCGACTACTTCGATCGCCTGCTCGTGCGGGACCGCTGAGGCGGCACCACGAAAAAGGCGGGGCCGTCCCGAAGGACGGCCCCGCTCCGATCCGCGAGGAATCTCCCGCGCCTGTCAGTTGAGGTCTGTGCTCAAGGGGGACCCGCAGCTGACCATGGCGGCGCGGTCACGAACCGTTGCAAGTCGTTCATGGGGAAAGTGACGGGCATCACTCGATGACGGCTTGCAGCACGATCCGACCATCGTCGTCCACCACCAGGAGGTGAGAGCCGAGCGCCTCGAACTGCAGGACCAGGCGCTTGTTCGGGATCTCCTTGAGGGGATCGAGACTGGAATCGAGCTTCACATTCAGGCGACCGTTGTCGCCGACTTCGACATGCACCGCATCCACCGACAGGTCGGCGTGGATGAACAGCATCACGTAGTGACCGGCGGGCAGGTCCTTCAGGCTCACCTGCAGGCGCTCGATGCCCTTGCGCAGGCTCCAACGCAGCGAGCCCGAAGCATCGAGGTCACGGAACTGGGGATCGTCGAACAGAGTCACGTCACCGAGTTCGGCTGCATCGATGAACCCGCCGGCATTGATCAGGTTCAACGACGCGTTGGACATCTCACCCGTGTGCTTGTCGATCCGGCGCTGTTCGCGGCGGTACCGGCCCGTGCCTTCCAGAACCGAAGACGGAATGAAGGCGCTCAGCACCACGCTGTCGTCCACGTCGTCACCGGCACGCACCTCGATGTGTTGCCCCTTGAGGGGCGTCGCATCGAGATCCAGCGGCAGCGCACCGTCGACGGGGAGCGTGGCGAACACGACCTCACCCTCGTCGTCGATGACGTCGAGGCTGCCGATCAGCCGGGGCGTGGCGCCATCACTGCCTGGCGCCGAGACAAACACGCCGTACTCACCCGCGGGAACGTCCTCGAGCTTCACGCCGAGGGCCACTCCCGCCACGCCTTGCTCGAGGATCACCTGACCCTGAGCACGGTGGACCACGCCGTTGTTCAGCAGCTCGATCTGGAGCCGATCGGCCTTGGTCCGACCGAGGTCCCGGAACTGACGCCCGGCGCGGTTGGGCGGCCGAACGCCCGAGACCAGCTTCGTCTCGGGCAGGACGCCCTCCAACACGACGGCGCCGTCGATGATCCGGACGACGGAGATGCTGCGTCCCAGCGGGTCGAAGTCGAGCGGGAGATTGATGTCGAGCTCGTTGCCCACCGCTTCCATGGGCGGGTCGTCGCTGACGGGCAACCGGAAGTCGATCTCGATCTGGATGAACCCGGTCGCGTCGAAGACCGGCGTGATGGCCGGGCCCCCGACACCGTCGATGCGGACCTCGTACTCAGCCGCATCGAGGTTCTCGGTGTCGACCTCGAAGCGCACCTCGGTGAAGCCCTTCTTCGGGCGCGACTCGAAACGCAGTCGCCCCTTGGCGTTGAAGTCGGGCGTCGCGGACGTGCCGCTCACATTGGCCAGGATCGTCTCGATCTTCGAGCGGCCCTTGCCGGAGAACGGATCTTCAGTGGTGCCGCCGCCGGAACCCGTGCCGGACGAGCCGCCCGATCCACCACCGGACCCGCCGCCTCCGGAAGGAGCGAAGACATCGGAGATGTAGACGACGCCGCTGGTGTCCCGCACTTCGATGAGCTGGTTGAACACGTCGAAGTTGAAGAGCGGCTTGGGCGGATCGAGCGGGTTCTCGAACTCGGCTTCGAATTCACCGGGTTCACCGGGCTCGGGCAGGAGCACGCCGCGATTCACGCCGGCGACCCAGAGCTCGTAGGTCTGCGCCGGCACTTGTTCGATCTCGACCTTGAAGTCGATCGAGTCGCCCTTGTCGCGCCAACGCGCCTTGGCCTTGGCGTCGGAGTCGACGCCGGTCGAGGTCAGGAACTGGAGCAACTCGACATCGTCGCCGGCTTGCGCCGCCCCGGCCGTCGGGCCGAGCAGCGCCAGCCCCAGCGCCAAGGCACCGAGTCCGACCTGTCGAGGGAATGCAGGGATGAGAGCAGTCATGGGAGGTTCCTCGGGGAGTGCTTCGGATGTGCCCGTTGCGGGGAGCGGGGCTCCGAGGCAGCGGACGGAGGACTCTCTTGCATGCCGCGTGCCAATGGACCGTTCTCGCCTCGAGCAGGCGCTACGGGCCCGTTCTCGGGCACGATGCCCCCTCCACGGAGCTGTCCGCCCCGTCTGTCCGCCCGGCCCGGGGCCCTCGCTCATCGATCCCTGTGACTACACAATAGACACGTGTCTTGATCGTGGACGAACCCGGGAGTGAAAGCCCCCGTCGCCGCGGCGAGCAGCGGATTCCGGCATTGGCACAGGCCTTGCACTGGAGACTCCCGGAATCGAATACAAGGTCCCCCGGTGCGAGGGGTCGCATTCAGTGCGACAATCGAGAATGCAGGCCTCAGGCGGGAGACCAGGAGTTCAACACCATGGCGCGACTCATCTCATGCTTCCTCATCTTCGCTTTCCTGACGCCTGTGTCGTCTGGGCAGGAGATCCTCTTCGCTCGCGCCGGTGCCGGGGGATTCGACCTCTGGACCGTGCCGGAGACCGGCGGTGCGCCCAGCCTCGCGTTGACCGGTGCGACCTTCCTCCCCATCGAGCTCGCCGGTGTGCCGCGGCACCAGCGGCTGCGTCAGGACCGTCCGGTGCTCGACCTGACTTCGTCGCCGGCCGCGCACGTGCGCCTGCCGAACGGCGGGGCGCTCTACCGGATCCGTCGCGCCGGTGAGACTTCGATCCTGCAGGTGCGCGCGGACGGCAGCCCCGCCCTGCTGCTCACCCTCCCGGACGCGAATGGTGAGGCCTCGATCCTGTCGCGCATCGCTGTCGCGGCCGACGGCCTCTCGGCCCTCGTCGCGTCTTCATTCGCGGCCGGGGGCGATGCCTACCGGCTCGATCTCGCCGCGGCCGGCGCCGCGAACCTGACGAGCACGAAGCCCCCCCTGATGCTGTCCGACATCTCGCTGCGTCTCGGTTCCGAGCGGGCCTGGTTCGTCGCCGACGCCTTGCTCTGGCGCACCGACCTCAGCGCCGGCGACCAGGCGCGCGCCCTCGACCCGGCCTCCGCCCCGGGCGTCACCCTGTTGCCCGAACTCGTCATGTCGGACGACGGACTCACCCTCGCCTACGTGCTCGACCAGGGCCCTGGGTTGCGGCGCATCGGCATCGCCAACGCACAGGGGCAACTGCGCATCGCCACCCCCATCGCCTCCGACTACGACCTGCCGGGCTACGACCTGCCCACCGGCCCCTTGCTGGCCCTCTCCCCGGACGGCTTGCTGCTGGCCTTCCGCCGCACGGTGCTCGCCAAGGAGCTGTTCGTCTGCCGCACGGATCTGCCGAGCGTGGTCGATCAGCTCACCGCCGACGGCAACTTCGCCGACACCATCGACAACGTCGGCGTGATCGGATTCATCGGCGCCCGGCAGCTCATCTTCGCGGCCGGCGAACTCGGACCCGGCGCCCTCGGCGGCCCCATCGACTCGGCCGACGTCTTCGTGGCCGACTTCACCGCAGCGGCCTCGCAGCTGCTCAACGTGACCCAGACCTCGGGCATCATCTCCGCGCCGTTCCTCGATCCCGGCGAACTGGAGATCCTGGAGGTCTACGAGGACCCGGCCGGCGAGCGCCTCATCGTCATCGCCGACACGAGCGGGAGCGGCGACTCACTCGTGGGCGTGATGCCGCTCGACGGTTCGGCGGGCCTCGAGGTCGTGATCGAGCCCATGGACGGATTCCCCACCCTGAGCGCCCTCGGCAGCCATGTGCTCGTCGTGCACCCCACGGTCGAGCCCGGCGTCCCCAACGACTTCAACGACGTGCGCTTGCTGAGCCCCGCGGGCGACCCCCACACCATGACGCTCTTCGGCAGCGCGCCCGGCTCCATCGGCTTCGGGCGGACGTCCGCATCCCCCGCCCATGATCGCGCGGCCTTCATCGTCACGGCGGGCCCCAACCTCGACCTGCTCATCATGGTCGACCTGGCCACCGACACGCCCCTGGTCCTGTGGCCCGACTTCCTCGGCCATGCGCCGGCCACCGGGTTCAGTCCGAGCGGCCGTCTCCTCACGGGACTCGGATTCACCGGCGGGCCTTTCCTGTTCGCGGCCTTCGACGGCCCGTTCAGCGGAGAGGTCTTGCCCGTGCCTCACGGTGACGGATTCCCGCTCAACCGCTGAGTCCGAGCCGTCGCAGCTTGGTGTAGAGGCCCGCCCGGCTGATGCCGAGCAGCGTCGCCGCCCGATCCTTGCGGCCTTCCGTCGCCTTCAGGGCCCGCTCGATGGCGGCCCGTTCGACGTCCTCCAGCCGCAACGACTCGGGCATCGACTCCCGATCGCCGTCGACGGGGGCCATCGGGCGCACCAGCGAGGGATCGTCGAGGCGGGCGCCCGACAGGAAGTAGACCCGCGCGATCTCGTTGCTGAGCTCGCGCACGTTGCCGGGCCAGGAGCGCCGCATGAAGGCCGCCAGGACGGCATCGTCGACGGTCTTGGTCGTTTCGTGCTCAGCGTTGAGGCGCTCGACGAAGTGCCGCACGAGCAGGGGCACGTCCTCCAGCCGGTCGGCCAGGGACGGCATCAGGATCTCCGCGGCGTTGAGTCGGTAGTAGAGGTCCTCGCGAAACTCACCCGCGCGGGCCCGCGAGAGCAGGTCGCGATTCGTCACGGCGACGACGCGCACGTCCACGGTGAAGGTCTCGCGTGACCCGACGGGCCGGAACTCCCCCGACTCGAGCACGCGCAAGAGTTTGGCCTGCAACTCGAGCGGCATCTCTCCCACCTCGTCGAGGACGAAAGTGCCTCCGTCGGCCTCCGCGAAGAGCCCGGTGCGATCGCGATCGGCCCCGGTGAAGGCGCCTCGGACGTGGCCGAACATCTCGCTCTCGAGCAACGCTGCGGGCACCGCGGCGACGTTCTCGATCAACAGCGGGCCATCGGCCCGGGGGCTGCGGTGATGCAGCGCCCGCGCCACGATGTCCTTGCCGGTGCCGCTCGGTCCCGTCACCAGCACGGGCAGGTCGGTGGGCGCGAAGCGCTCCACCATGCGCGCCACTTCGAGTATGGGCTCGCTCTCGCCGACCAGGCCCACCACGGGCGGCGCGTCGCCGCGGCGCCGCAGGCGACTGCGCGCCTGGTCCAGTTCCTCGGCCTGATGCTGGACCCGCTCCGAGAGCCGACGATTGAGCGCCTCGATCTGCTCGCGCCGCCGCAGGTTGGTGATGGCCATGGCGGCTTGATCGGCCAGCGACCGGACGCCCTCCAGGTCCGCCTCGTCGAACACACCGGCATCGGCCTCGTCGTCGACGTAGAGCGCCCCCTCCACACCGTCCTGGCCCCGAAAGGGAACACACAGGATCGAGCGCAGGGAGAGGTCGTCGATGCTGCGGGTCCCGGCGAAGCGCTGGTCGCGCGAGGCATCCGTGACCAGCAACGGCGTGCCCTCATCGAGGGCGCGCGCCACGACCGTGCGTGAGAAGCCCACGTCCTCGGAGGGCAGACTCCCGGCTCCGCGCGCCCGGGCCACCTCGACGTCGACCCCTGCCTCGTCGCGCACCATCAGGAAGGCCCGGCGAGCGCGGGTGAGTTCGAGGGCCGCATCAACAATGGTCCCGAGCAGCCCCGGGAGGTCGCGCTCCGAAGCCATGCGCCGGTTGCACTCGAGATACCACTCCACTCCCAGGCCCGCGCCCTGTTCCGGCCAGAGAGGTCCACCCGCCAGGGCGTCAATGCGTCTCAAGGTTGCACTCCTTTCCATGCGGTCCAAACCATCGGTGAGGGCGTCGGCCGCCTGACGGGAGCGCTGCGCCGCCCGTCGACGGACCGCGATCTCTCCGGCCTCCTGCGCCACCACGACGGCCGCCCGCGAGACGACGCGCGCCAGATCCGTGCGCCCGGCTCCTTCGAAGATCAGGTACCAGGCCTCGAGTTCGTCGAGCGACGGGCGCCGCGTCGTGGCGGCCAGGCGCCAGGCGGATTCCGCCACCCGCACCTCCGAGTCGGCGAGCGGTGAGAGTGCGGCCGTGAGGGCCGCGGCTGCCGTCGGTTCGGCCCGATCCAGGGAGACCCAGGTCGCCGCCGCACGAAAGCACTCGGCGACGTCCCCGGAAGCCCGGGCGGCCGACTCGGCCGCTCGAATTCGTCGTCGCGCCTGTTCGAGGCGTCCCCGCGCGAAGGCCTCGGCCGCCCCGAGGCGCCTCGCGATTACGGGGTGCTCGCCTTCAGCCTGGGCCAGCCCCTCCGCGTCGAGGCCGTCTTCATCGCGGCCGGCCAGCGCCAGGGCCGTCCGGCGCTGCAAGTCGAGCTGACCACGCTCGGCACCGTAGCCCCCCCGCCGCGCCAGCTCGTCGGCGCGATCGAGCAGGTCCAGGGCCGCCCCCACCTCACCCGCGTCAAGGGCGCACAGCGCGATGCTGCTCAGGCTCGACATGGCTCCGTGGGCATCACCGATGCGCCGCCGCAGCATCAGGCTCTGCGCCAACCGGGCGCGCGCTCCCGCACAGTCGCCCAGGTCTCGCAGCAACACGCCGAGATTGTTGAGCGCCAGGGAACGCCCGGCCGGCAGGTCCATCGTCGCGAACTGTGCGTAGGCCCGCTCGAGTTCGAGCACCGCCCGACGCAACTGGCCGCGACGTCGATCGAGGTACGCCCGGTTGACGGCGCTGCGGGCCATGGCCGCGCGGTCACCGCCCTGTTCGGCGACGCGGTGGGCCGCCTCCAGGTCCGCTTCGGCGCGCTCATGGTCTCCGAGCCGGACACCGATGACTCCCCGCAGATTGAGGATGGCCGCCGCGACTTCCGTCGGCGCCCCATCGAGCGACACATCCGCGAGGCGTTCATCGGCGGCTTCGGTGTCGCCATCGAGCAGGTCGCCGTAGGCCAGGCCCAGGAGCGCCCAGAGCCGGTGGTCGGTCCGGACGGCCGAGGCGCCCACGCTGCCGTAGAGAGCGCGGGCCAGGTCCCGCTTTCCGCACTGCTCGGCCGCCAGTGCGGCGACGAGGCGCAGCGACTCGGCGCCCTGCGTCTGCGGACCGATCCCTTGCGCCTCGAGCCCATCGACCACCGCCTCGCCGCGACCCTCGGCGATCTCGATGCGCGCCTCCAGCACCCGGCGCTCGGTTTCGGCCGGCTCATCGGCGTGCGGCCTCACCGTCCGGGTCCGTTCCAGCAGTCGTCGCGCAGAGCCCAACCGGCCGGCCAGGCGCTCGGTTTCCGCCACCGCACACACGGCCTCGAGCGCCTCGTCGTCGGTCGCGAGCAGTGCTCGCAGCCGTGCCACCTCCAGAGTGGTCGCTCCCGTGGCCGCCAGCACCTCGGCGCCGCGGCGCCGCAGCGCCGACCGACGCTGCCCGTCGAGACCGCACAGGATCCGCACCGACCAGCGGGCATTCGGCGTCCAGTCGGAACCCGCCGGCAACGCGCCACGCCAACGCAGCTCGGCCTCCGCCGCTTCGGCCCGTACGGCCTCCAGCGCGGACACCTCTACGGCCCGGCCGCCATCGGCACCCTGCTCGAGCAAGACGACGGCCGCGAGCAAGGCACGCGCGTCCTCCGAGAGGGACGCCAAGGCCGCCTGCTCGGCGTCCTGCCCCTCGCCATCCAACCACCAGTGCTCACCCACCGGCTTCCAGACGGCGCCCTCGGCCCGGAGGCGACCGGTCTCGGCGGCGCGGCGCAACACGGTGCCGAGGGCCTCCCACCCCCCTCGCGCCTGCTCGAGCAAGTTCGGCGCCCAGCGGTGCAACCTCTCGGCCGCCGACTCCCCGGTGAGCACCCGGAGATGCGCGACGACCTCCGGCTCCGAGAGCCCCGACCAGGACTCGCTGCTCAGGCTCGTGGCCTCGTCGTCGAGCAGACGGGCGCGCAGCATCACTGCCAGTGCCGAGGCGATCTCCGCCGGAAGGAGCAGGATCAGTCGGGAACTCGCCGACGACCCCTCAGCCAACACCGCCCACGCTCGCCGCAGCCCCGCTTGCTTCACGTCCTCGGCCGGGGTCCCGGAAGCGTCGACGTCCCGGTCGACCGCGGCCGCGGCGATGGTCACCGGCTCGATGCGGCCCCCCGCAGCAGCAACGGCCCCTCCCGCTCCCTCAGGGCGATGGGCATCGGTCGACAACACCCCACCCACGAGCGGGACGCGCGCCACCTCCTGGCCCCGCGCCAGGAGGTCGAGTTCGAGGGACCGTGAGAGGACGTCGATTTCCTCGGCGACATCAACAGCGACCAGCACGACCCCGGGGAGTCGGCCAGCCGCCACGATGCGGTCGAATTGCGCCCGCCGATCGGCGCTCCACGGCACCTCGAGCGCCGCCGGTCGCGAGGCGTCCGTCGCCTGCACCCACCATTGCGCCTCGGCCGCAGACCGCGGGCGATCGGAGGGCCGCCGTCTCAGCAGGGTGCGGGTCAGCTCCCGTAACCCCGGGTCGACCACCTGCTCGTCGAAGCCGGCGGCCTCCCAGAAGGAGACGAGCGGGAAGCGCTCGTGGAAGCCCGGTGCCGGAGTGCCCCCGAAGGCCAGCGCCATGGTGGCGCCGAGCGAGAAGAGGTCCGAGGCCACGGTGGCCGGCTGCCCGACGAGGACTTCGGGCGCCAGGTTATGGGCCGTCCCCGCCCCCCGCTCCCCGAGACCCGCCGGCACGACGAGGTCGAGGTCGAGCAGGATCACCCGGCCGCGATCCACGAGCAGGTTGTCGCCCTTGACGTCGCGATGGACGAAGCCGGCGACGTGCAAGGCTTGCAGCGCCGACAGGGCCTCGACCACCAGGGCCGCGCGCGCCGCCGGCCCGGCATCCCGCAGAGCCTCAGCGAACGGCACCCCGTCGACCCAGGGCCGCAGCAGGTAGGGGCGGCCGTCGGGCAGGCGCCCCGCCTCGAGCGGCGCGATCAGGCTCGCGTGGGTATGACGGGCATGGACGATGGACTCGGCCAGGGCTCCCGGGCCGGTCCGCAGGACCAGGTGCTCCCCGTGCCGGTCCACCTCGAGCAACTCGCCGCGATCCGAACGGCTCAGGGTCTTGAGGACCCTCCACGCTGCGGCGTTGTCTTGCGAATCGCTCAAAGGCGGTGCCTGTCCATCCGGAGCCCCTCAGCCGGGGCACTCTGGATGTAAACATGCGATACGCAAGCCGTCTAGAAAATGGTCACGCCCTCGGAAGCGACCTCACGCTGAGACAGGCGGGCACTTGGCCGGCGCGCCTCCGTCGGCCCCGCCTATTCGACCATGGCCTTCAGCACGGCCGTGTCGGCGGCGTCCCGGATCTCAACCAGGGCGTCCAGGGGGGAGAAATCCATGGGCAGCTTGTTGCCCTTGGCTTCCAGCAGGCTGCTGTCGAAGCGCAGCTTCGCCCGCCCCTTGAGGACCTCGAAGCTCGACTCCAGCACGCCGCCCACGCGCATGTCGTAGGAACCGTCGGCCAGGTCCTTCACCTGGATCTCGAAGGTCTCGCGGCCCGAGGAGAGTTTCACCTGCCAACGCAGCTTCGCGGTGGCGTCGATGTCGACGCCCGTCCCGTGCATGGAGCCCTGGAATCGGACCAAGGCATCGGTGTCCTTGTCGAACTTGCGCCGGTCGGCTTTGAGCTTGTCGAGCGCCGCGGGCAGTGACGTCGGCAGGATGGCGCTCATGATCGTGTCCGCATCCGCCGTGCCGGCGTCGACGACCAGGTCGATGCGGCGACCGCGCAGGTCGGGCAGCGCCTCGTCCCCTTCGGACGCGACGCCGAAGCTGGCCTCGCCCTTGCCGTTCAGGACATCCACGGTGCCGAGCTCCGTCATGTCGGTCTCGGCATCCCCGTCGTCGTCGGCCATGACCGAGTACGTGGTGTCGCCCAGCTTCTTGAGGCCGATGGTGAGGGCCTGGTTGCCGGTCACGTCGTCCACCTCGAGCACGACCGCGCCCACGGCGCCGGGCATCAAGCCCGTGTTCAGCAACTTGAACAGGACGGCGTCGTACTTTGAGCGTCCCACGTCCTTGGCCTGACGCCGGCCGCTGCGCTGCCCGCGATCTCCAGCGGCCTGCTTGGTGACGGGCATGACCGCCGTCAGCACCACCACCGGAAGGGTGTCCTTGTCGAGGACCACGTCGATCTGCGCGCCGAGCGGATCGAAGTCGAGCGCGGCATGGACGGAAAACTCGTCGTCCTCGTCGTCGTCGTCATCCCCGTTGGGCGGGTCGCGGAACTTGAGGTGCACCACCTCGAAGTCCTCGAGGGTTGTGTCGAACTGCAGCACCGACGCACCGTCGACGCAGAGGTCGTAGAGGCCCGGGTCGAGATCGTCGAGCTTGACCTTCAGGCTGGTCTTGCCCTTGTCGGCCTTGTAGTGCAAACGCCCGCGGGCATCGAAGTCGTCGGGGCTGACGTTGGCCATGAGCACTTCGAGCTGGGCCTTGGGGTTCTTCTTCTTGCCGCCCGGCTGCATGCCGCCCGGCTCGAACTTGTCGGAGAAGTAGACGGTGCCCTCGGCGTCCCGCACCTCGAGGGTCTGGCCGAAGACTTCGAAGTCGAAGGCGAACTCGAGGTCGTCATCATCGTCGTCGCCCTCTTCCTCTTCTTCCTCCTCCTCTTCGTCGTCATCCTCGGACTCGAATTCGAGCGCCGCGTTGCCGCCGCCGTTCGTGGAGAAGGACGCCCGCAGGACATCCTCCACGAAGAACTCGAACGCCGTGTCGGGAGCGAGCTTCTTCAGGTGCAGCTTGAACTCCTGCTCGACTTCTTCTTCCTCGCCTTCTTCCTCCTCACCGTCCTCTTCACTCTCGACCTCGCTCTTCCAGCGGGCCTTGGCCGTGGCGTTGTCGTCGACGCCGGTCGAGTCGAGGTACTGGACGAGGTTGATCTCGTCGTCGTCGTCGTCATCGTCGTCATCGTCATCCGCCATGGCGGGCGGCGCCGCGAGGCAGAGGATGGCGGCGGCCAAGAACACCGCGTTGAAGCGACGAATTCGAGTCTTCAGGAGGGAATCGCCCAGCATGTTGTCGATCTCGATGGTTTCAGGGGGACAGAGTGAAGCAACACAGTTGTCGACTGAGCCTCCCCATGAATCCAGTCCCGTCTTGCTGACACTCCTCCGTCCAAGCTGGAATCCACGGCGGAAACGCCCACCTCCACCGAATCCGGACAGGGAATACACTGGGGCGGCCCCGTTCGAGTTCCGGCCACTTCGCCAGCGGCCGCTCGATTCCCCTTGCGCGCCCGGGCCTCGCCGGGCGCGTGCACGGCCCCGATGAATCCACTCATCCTCCTCCTTCGCGCCCTCGCGACACTGCTGCTCGCGTCTGCCCTGCTGGTCGGCGTTCCGGGCGTCAGCGCCCAGGTCCCCTATGACCTCGAGGAGCTGACCGCCGCCGGTCATCCGGAACACCCGGGCCTCGACTTCAGCTTCCATGCGGTGACGACCACGCGCACCGAGGCCGGCGGGCTGGCCGTCGCCGACTTCGACGACGACGGGTGGCTCGACCTGTTCTTCCCCGACACCGAGGGACACGGCAACGCGCTCTACCGCAACCAGGGCGACGGCACCTACCTCGACGTGGCCGCCGCCCGGGGCGTCGACGAGACCGCCCAACGCCGCGCCTCGGCGGCCTTCCTCGACTTCGACAACGACGGCGACCTCGACCTGCTCACCGTCGGCTACCCCTCCCACGGCACGGCGACCGGCACGCGGTACACGCTGTTCCGCAACGACGGCGCGCCCGGCTGGGGCTTCACCGACGTCACCACCAGCGCGGGCGGCTTCCCCCACGACGCGACCACCCTCGAGGACAGCAGCGTGGGCGACGCGGGCGGACTCGCCGTGGCCGACGTCGACCGCGACGGCTTCCTCGACTTCGTCGTGACCTGGTGGCAGGACCACCGCGACATCCTCGACCCGAACCCGAACCCACCGGTCACCAACGTCAACGACCAGCCGCGCTTTTTCCGCAGCATGCCCAACCCCACGCCGCCGGGGCCCGGCCAGCTCGACTGGAGTCCGCGGGTGTTCGTCGACGACACGGTGGCGGCCGGCCTCGACGTGTGGGTGCACGGCATCCACTGGATGCCGACGCTGACCGATCTGAACCGCGACGGTTGGCCCGACCTGCACATGTCCATCGAGTCCGGTCCCGACCGGGTGCACCTCAACGACGGCACCGGCGAGTTCGGCCCCGACATCGGCTCGCTCATCGGCCTCAACACGAACCCACCGCACTTCGGCAACGAGATGGGCTTCGCAGCCGGCGACATCGACAACGACGGCGACCTCGACTGGATGGTCACCAACACCGGCAACGAGCCGGGTCGCCGCGACATCCTCTACCGCAACGACAGCCTGCCGGCGCTCGGCGACTTCGGCCTCGCCTTCAGCGACGTGCAGCTCGCCAGCGGCGTGTGGGAGTCTCCGGGAATTGGCTGGGGAATGGTCCTCGGGGACTTGGACAACGACCGCGACCTCGACATCGTCACCGCCCGCGGGCTCGGGCACCCCATCGCCAACACCGTGCGTGAGAACCTGTGGCCCACCCCTTCCACCGACGGCCTGACCCCGGCCTTCGCGGATGTGAGCGCCCAGCTGACCGACTTCACCCGGCTCGGCGAGACCGACAAGGACATGCTGCGGGCCCTGGCCGCCTTCGATCACGACAACGACGGCGACCTCGATCTGGTGGGGTCGCGCACCGGGCAGCTGCCCGCCTCGGTGATCTCCCCGCTGATCGACTACCCGCTCTTCCGCAACACCCTGAGCCCGGGCGGGCATTGGCTGCAGATCGACCTGCGCGAGACCGGCGGCAGCCGCAACGTGGTGGGCGTGCGGGTCTGGGTCGCCAGTGGCGGGCCGATCTCCGATCCCGACCACCTCGTGCAGACCCGCGAGGTCATCGTGGGCGACAGCTTCCTCACCGCCGCCCCGGACCGCCTGCACTTCGGGCTCGGCGACGAGCTGCCCGAGTGGATCGTGGTGCGCTGGCTCGACGGCAGCCATACGGCCATCGCAGGGACGGTCCCCGTCGACCAGGTGCTGACCATCACGCACACGGGCACACCCGCCACCGGCGATCTCGACAACGACGGCCAGACCGACTGCGCCGACGTGGCCTTCTTCGACCTGGCCCTGTCGCAGCCGGCGGTCGCCGACGCCGCCCAACCCAGCTGGCCCTGGCGCATCCTGGCCGACGTCGATGGCAACGGCACGTTCAACGCTGTCGACCGGGGCGGCATGGGCCTCTACATGGCCAGCCCCTGGTGCCCCGAGGGCGGCGGCGTGGCCGGCATCGCGGGCCTCCCGGCGCTCACCGGCACCGGGCCGCTCATTCCGGGCGCACCAGTCGCGCTCACCCTGGCCAACGCCCGCCCCAACGCGTTCGCCTTCCTGCTCGCGGGCTTCGACGACCTCGACCTGCCCTTCAACGGCGGCCTGCTGGTGCCCGACCCGCAGTTCATCATCGGACCGTTCCTGACCACGCCGAGCGGTGGCTTCGTGCTCAGCGGCGCGTGGCCGCCCGTCGCGGCCGGCCTGAGCTTCTGGGTCCAGGCCTGGGTCGATGACCCCGCTGCGCCCTCCGCCTACTCCGCCACCGACGGCCTGCGCGCCACCGCGCCCTAGGCGGGCGGCGGGTTCGGATCGCCGGCGTCCTCCGCACCCGGGGCATCCTCCGCGGACGCCTCGGCGTCCGCTTCGCTGCCCTCGGCGGCCGGCGTCGGCTCGTCGCCACCGTCCTTCTTGCCGCCGCCCTTCTTGCCGGCCTCCTTTTCGCTGCCGCTCTCGACGACGTCAGCTGGCTCCTCGTCCTCGTCCTCGACGTCGAGGCTGATGTCCTCGGTGGCCGAGACGAGGGCCACCGCGGGCAGCTCGGCCAGCAGCTTCTCCACCGGCTTGCCGAACGGATCGACGGTGCGCATGGACTTGGTCCGCAGCGGCAACATGACCAGGGCCGCATCGCGGGACCGGACCACGAGCTTGTCGTGATTGACGTTCTCCATGGTCTCGATCAGGGCGTCGATGCGCACGTCCTCGAGCTGCTCCTGCAGGCGCGCCCGGATCTTCGTCCCGGTGCCCCGCTCGACCCGCACGAGCAGGCGGATGGTGGCCCCCGTCCAATCGTCGCTGCGCGTCATCATGTAGGCCAGCAGCACCATCAGGTGGCCGGTGGGGTCATCGCTCCACCACACGTCGATGCGGCGCTCCTCAGCGGGCGACGCGTCGACCGCGGCGATCTGCTCGGCCTTGGCGTTGAGCACGATGGCGTTGACGCCCAGGCGCTTGGCCGCGCGCAGGTGACGCACGTAGAGGCGCTCGGTCCACTCGTCGGGGGCCACCTCGGGCTCGGCCCCCGCGCCCAACCAGTTCACCACGATGCAGTTGGCCTTCATGGGCCCCACGCCGTAGGACTGGATCAGCGTCTGGTGCCCGGAAGCAAAGTCCGGCACGGCCACGACGAGCGGGAAGGCCGCCACCTTCTTCTCTTCCAGCTCCTGGCCGAGCAGCTCCTGCTCGCGGCGGCACTGCTCGACGAGCTCCGGGCCGTTGCCCTCGAGGATGCGCGCCACAGTGGTGATGCCCGCCCCGCCTTCGATCCACCCGGCGAAGCGCACGAGGGCGTCGCGCCGCTCGGGCCGCTGCGAGAAGACCAGCAGCTGCGGGCGCCAGTTGCGCGGATGCACGGGCACGCGCCCCATGGCGAAGAGGTTGCTGCGCACCTCGTGGAAGTGGAAGTCGCGCTTGCCCGTCGACCAACGCCCCGGCTGGACCAATCGCTGGACGTACTGGTAGAGCGCGAAGACCAGGGCGATGGCCGCCGCCCCCGCCACCGGGTTGATCATCAGCATGGCGCCGAGACACGCGACGGCGCCCACCAGGCTCGCGCGGTAATGGAAGAAGCGGAAGCGCGGTCGGAACGACGGGCTCTGGGCCCGTGCCTCGAGCGCCGTCGCGTAATTCAGCAGCCCGTAGGAGATCAGGAAGAACATCGAGACCACGGGCGCGATCAGGTTCACGCCGCCCAGCGCCACCACGCCCAGCCCGATGGCGAGCGTCATCAACACTCCGCGCCGCGGGTTGGACGATTCGCCCGCCCCCACGGCGAAGGGCGTGAGGATCGGGAAGACCTTGTCGGCCGCGAGGGCCTGCAGGATGCGCGGCGCCCCCATGAAGGAGGCCAGGGCCGACGAGAGCGTGGCCGCCACGATGCCCGCCAGCACCAACACCGGGAACAGCGACGCCCGGCCCATGGCCTCGTTGTCGGCGGACAGCTCGGCGCCCGGCGCGACGCCGGCGAACAGGATCGCCGCCGAGACGTACACGACGAGCGAGACAGCCACCGCCGCGAAGGTGCCCAGGGGCAGCGAGCGCCCGGGGTCGCGCAGGTCGCCGCTCATGCTCACGCCCTGGGTGAAGCCCGTCACCGCCGGGAAGAAGAGCGCGAAGAGGAAGGGATAGGTCGACGTGTCGCCGCCCGGGTCGCCCCAGTTCTGGGACAGGATCTCGGGCGAGAAGCTCGACCACGCGCCGATGAAGAACGACAGCAGCCCCAGACCCAGCGCCGCCATGACCACGTACTGCAGGCGGGTGGCCCAGTCGGCGCCGAGCCAGGCGAAGACGGACAGGAACAGCATGGCCCCGGCCGCGATGGTGCGCGGCCCGAGCCACCCGTCAGCGAACCCGAGATCGGTCGGCAGCAGCACCGCCAGGGCCTCGCCGAAACCGAGGCAGTAGAAGGCGACCGAGATGGCCTGGGCCAGGAACAGCACAATGCCCAGGGCCCCGCCGAACTCCACGCCGAGGCTGCGCGAGATCAGGTAGTAATCGCCACCGCCCTTGACCCGCAGGTTGGTGGCGATGGCCGACAGCGACATGCTGGTGAGCACGGTGATGACGTGGGCCACCCCCATCACCACCAGCATCTTGGACAGGCCGCCCGTGCCGACGACGTAGCCGAGCCGGCTGAACAGGATCAGCCCGAGGATCGTGAGGATGCTCGGGGTGAACACCCCGGCGAAGGTGCCGAGGCCGCCCTTGGCCTTCGCCGCCTTGGCCGCCGCCCTGTCCACGACGGTCGCGCCGCCGCCCTTCCAAGATCCCGTCGCCATGGCGCCTATCTTGGCGACACGGAACGGTGGGCGCCATCCCTGGGATGACGCCCACCGTCAGTTCACCATCGACCGGTGATGACCGGTCGGTCGTGAGTCCCTCGGTCCTCAGAACCCCGGAATGCTGAACGGCAGCCGCAGAATCTTCTGTCCTTGATCGTTCCATTCGGTCTCGGCCCAGATCGACAAGCCGCCGTCGCTGCTGCCGTAGGGCACCGAGACGACGCTTCCGTTGGGCCTGATGGTCACCGCCAGCCCGTGGGTGAACTGCTCGGGGTTGGACGGGAAGACCTGCGGGTTCCACATGAGCACCTGGGCCGTGAACATCTGCGGCAACGGATCGGCGTACGTCACGACATCGAGATTGTCGACCACGCCGGCCGCCCCTTCGGCGCCGAGCTGGTTCGCGTGCACTGAGACGGTCGGATCGATGCCGGCCAGCGCGGCGCGCATCGACGGCGGCGCTTCCCAGATCACGAACTCGGGGATGTCGTCGAGCAGCACCGGGTACCACTCGTCGACCTGCCCAACCTGCGTGTCGAATGCGTGGGAGTACGGCGCGAAGGCTGCGCCCGGCGCCCGCGGGTTGCCGATGACGAGGAAGCACTCCGGCTCGACGCAGGTCGAACACTCGACCGACTCGATCTCGAACAAGCCCCATGAGGCGAACCCGAAGGCCACGGCCGGGAAATCGAAGGCATCGATGTCGAGATCCTGGCACGCGAACAGGCTGTCATCCGCAAAGGCGGACCCATCGAGGCTCAGCCCCTGGACGTGGATCAGCGTGTCGTCGAGCGACGACTTCATCTGCATGAACAGAGAGTCGGCCGGATCGAGGCCTGAACCGGGTCCGATCAAGATGGTGTTCAACTCGTCGGGCACGAATGACGTCTGGATGCCGTCGACGTCGAGAGACACGTTCGTGATGGCGCCGCTGTAGAGGCCCGTCGCGGGATCACGTGGTGCCTGGTCAGCCGCGGACGTCTCGACGCACAAGGAAAGAGTCAACGGGGCGCCAAGTTGCACATCTTCGTAGGGAGCCGGTGGGCTCTCGTCTTGGAGAATCACCAGCTTTGCCTGAAAGGTGTACTTCACTTCTTGCGCATCGGCGGTGCCTGAGAACCCCGCGAGCACACCCACCCCGACGCATGCCTTCAACAATCGATTCATCACGCCCCCTTCAGGAACGGTGCCAGCAGAAACGAATGTTGAACGAAGGCCACACAAGATCCGCACGAATGAAACCGTTCATGTCGCCCGGATTCCGTTCACATCGCCCGACTCTAGGTGTCGTCGAGACGACCGTAACGCGCGGTGACCTAGAATCCCGGGATGCTGAACGGCAGGCGCAGCACCTTCTGCCCCTGATCGTTCCACTCGGTCTCGGCCCAGAGGGTCAGGCCGCCGTCACTATTGCCGTAGGGCGCGGTGAACACGCGGCCGTTCGGCATGACCGTCACGGCGAGCCCGTGGGTGTATTGCTCGGGGTTGCTCGGGAACACCTGCGGATTCCACATGAGCACCTGCGCGAAGAACACCTGCGGCAGCGGGTCGTCCTCGAGCGAGACGAGGTGGCCGCTGCCGAAACCACTCCCGGCGCCGGCACCGCCCAGCGGCTGCTGCGCCCCGCTACCTGCGGAGCCCAGCCCTTGCACCGTCGCGCGGAAGGACGGCGGCGCCTCCCAGATCACGAATTCGGGAATGTCCTCCATGAGAACCGACCACCACTGATCCACCTCGCCAACCTGCGTCGTGAATGTGTGGTCGATCATCGTGAACGAACCGACCGTTCCGGCCCCGTTCCCCAACACCAGAAAACACTCCGGAGTGGCGCAGGCCCCGCATGCGCTGACATTGGCGCCGAACAAGACGATTGCGTCCTGTTGACCCTGAGACAACCCGAAGATCAAGGTCGAGGGCCCGAAGGCTCCGATCTGCTCGCACGTCGGAAGGCTGTCGTCGTCAAGGACGTCGGGCCCGGTGGAACCGATCACTGACTTGGACAGCCTCAGCCGCCCGATGGTCCCGCCGTCCAGCTCGAATTCCACCATCATGGTGTCGATGCTGCCGAACAGGATCTGCTCGTTGTTGCTCACCCGAATGACGTTGACACCATTCACGATGGATTCGGCTTCGACGTCGCCGATCCGAATGTTGACGCTGGTCACAGCTCCGGGGTATTCGCCGAATGTCTCGGACGGATCGACATCGGGCGGCGAAGTGTCGAAGCAGACGCTCAGTTCGACTGTGCTCCCCAGGGGAACTTGATCCCAGGGCGCCTGAGGGATGGGCCCCGCCAGCACTCCGTCGACCGTAAAGTCGACGCCCTGCGCAAGCGATGGTGAAGAGAGAACGCAGCTCGCAATGACGGCGACGACCAACCTACACACGCAATTCGAACGGCTCATGTCTCCCCCTTGTCGTCCTCCACCGCCAGGGAACACGTCGTCCCCGCTCCGGCGATCCGGACGGACGGATTGTTTGCACCGAGATCACAGCAGGCCCTGAGGGGGCGATCTCCTCAAGGCGTGTGGCTGACTGTTCTCTAGAGCGGGCGCCCCGCGACAGTAACGACCGCCGCGCTCAGAACCCCGGGATGCTGAACGGCAGGCGCAGGACCTTCTGGCCCTGGTCGTTCCACTCGGTCTCGGCCCAGAGCTCCAGGCCTCCGTCGCTCGTGCCGTAGGGCACGGTGAAGACGCGACCGTTGGGCATGACCGTCACGGCCAACCCCTGCGTGTACTGTTCGGGGTTGCCCGGGAAAGCCTGCGGATTCCACATGAGTACCTGCGCGAAGAAAACCTGCGGCAGCGGGTCATCCTCGAGCCCGATGAGCTGGCCCTGGCCGTGACCGTTGCTCGCACCCGCGCCCGTACCCCCGAGCGGTTGCGACGCCCCACCGCCCGCGGACCCGAGCCCATGCACCGCCGTGCGCATCGACGGCGGCGCCTCCCAGATCACGAATTCCGGGGTGTCCTCCATGAGCACCGGGAACGACTGCTCGATGGCCCCCACCTGCGTCGTGAACTCATGGCCGATGGCAACGAAGGGCTCGCTGCCCGGCGCCGGGCCGATGACCAGGAAGCACTCGGGCAGAGCGCACACACCACACTCGAGGTCGGACGCAGGGAACAACGAGGCGAAGCCGTCACCGCCGGTCAAGACAAACGCGCCGATTTGGAGCTGCGAGACGTCCTCGCATCCGATCAAGTCGTCGCTCATGAGCGAGACGGGCTCGTTGGGGTTGAGCACCGCATCGGCGATCCTGAATCTCCCGATGGCGCCGTTGACCAATTCGAAGTCGACCTCGTAGGCATCGGCGACTCCGAAGAACTGATTCTCGTTGTCGACCACGGTGATCAGGTTCACACCGCCCAGGTCTCCGGCGACCTCGACGCCGCCGATGGTCATGCTCAGGCTGGTGAGCGCTCCCGGATAGACACCGACGTCGTCGGCGGGATCGACGTCAGCGGTGAGCAGGTCGACGCAATACTCCAGCGTCCAGATCTCGGTCGAGGCGGTCGCCCCCCAGGGCGCCGGCAGCGTCACGTCCGAGCCCACGGTGAGGCTGATGCTCAACGCATCACCCTGCCCCATCGCGGTTCCGGCGAGGAACAGCCCCACCATGAGCACGGCGGCCACCCGCCTCCTGCTCGTTGCGCGCTCGTGTCCAGCATCCATGCTCAGCTCCTGTCCGTGTCGTGCGTCGCTGCTCAGAAGCCCGGAATGCTGAAGGGCAGCCTCAGGACCTTCTGGCCCTGGTCGTTCCAATCGGTCTCGGCCCACAACATCAGGCCGCCGTCACTCGTGCCGTAAGGCGCAGTGAACACGCGGCCGTTCGGCATGACGGTCACCGCGAGTCCGTGCGTGTATTGCTCGGGGTTGCCCGGGAACACCTGCGGGTTCCACATGAGCACCTGCGCGAAGAACACCTGCGGGAGCGGGTCGTCCTCGGGCGGCAGCAAGTGGCCCTTGCCATGGCCGGCGCTGGTGCCACCGAGTGGTTGCTGCGCCCCACCGCCCGCGGAGCCGAGGCCGTGCACGCTCGCCCGCATCGACGGCGGCGCCTCCCAGATCACGAACTCGGGGATGTCCTCCATGAACACGGGGAACGATTGCTCGATCGCGCCGACTTGCGTCGTGAACTCATGCCCGATGGCGACGAAGGGCTCGCTGCCCGGCGCGGGGCCGATGACGAGGAAACACTCAGGCTGAATGCACGCGCCGCACTCATACGGCTCGAAAGAGACGAAATCGAAAACGGTCGGTTGAACATCCGGTGATGTCAGGAACCAACGCGCGAACATGAAGTTCGATAGGGTTGAGCAGTCGGGCAACTCGTCACTGTCGAGGGCCAAGGGGGACAGCCCCCCTACGTCGGTCAGCTCCACCTTCACCGAGAATCCGTTGGTCAACTCGAACTCAAACCAAACGCTGTCGTTGATGACTATGAATACGAATTCGTCGTCGGCAACACGGATCCGGCTGGGTTGCGTCAGGTCGCCTTCGACGGCAAAGCCACCCATGGTCAGTCGGGCACTCGTGATCGCATCGGGATAGATGCCGACGTCCTCGGACGGATCGGTGTCCCCCGCCGCCGGATCGAAGCAGACAGTTACCGACCAGGGGTCGGAGATCTCGAGTTCGTTCCACGGCGAGGGCAGCGTGTCAATCGGTTGGAACAACCCCCCCATGAATCCGGTGACAGTGAACTCAGTGTCCTGGGCCAGCGTGGGGAAGGCCGACATCACCAAGCAAAGAGACGTCGTGACAAAAGTCTTGGTCATCATGATCAGAATCCCGGGATACTGAACGGCAGGCGCAGAAACTTCTGCCCCTGCTCGTTCCATTCGGTCTCGGCCCCGTGAGCGAGTCCCCCCGGACCCCAGCACCGAGGTTAAGGCGGATCCGCTGAGTCGGGTAGGGACCAATCCCCAGGAAGGCCGGCACCAACGACCATTGCGAGCGGTCCGGCAGAGCGCAGAGCTGTCAGAGGGCCTCACAATCGAGCACATCGCCCGATTGCAGCAGCGCCAGGCGCAAAGTGATCCCGGCCTCGGGCAGGCCGAGCATCTGCGCGAGGGCCCGGCCGTACTCGCGCATCTGCGGGGCATGGTGCCGCACCCGCTCCACGCGCCACCCATCGAGCGCCGCCTCATCGACAGGCGGACGGTCCGTCTTGAAGTCGATGATCTCGGCGGCCACCGCCACGCCGTCCTTGCTCCGGACCACCACCCGATCGAAGGCGCCGGTCACGAAGCGTTCGCCGCTCCCGTCGCCAGCGCCGCTCCCGCCCCCGTCGCCTGACCCATCGCCGCCACCTGACCCTTCACCGCCGAACTCGTCGAGGAAGACGGCGAAGCGGCGCTCGCGCCAGACCTCAACCTTGTGCTCACCCTCGGGTCGCGTGAGCAGCGCGCGCATGTCCGGCTGGTCAAGCAGGACGAGGCACTCTTCGCACCAGGCGTCGAGTTGTCCGTCCTCGATCGACAGACCATTGCGCGCCGCCTCGTCCCGCGCCGCACTCTGCATCGCCTGCGGGTCCAGCGGCCCCTCGATCCACTCGATCTCGGCGCACAGGCGATGGACGATGGTGCCCCGCGCACGGGCGGCCGAGCCGGCAGCCGCGAGCAGGTCGTCGATCGCGAGGCCGTCGTCGGCCGCCGAGGACGGCGCCCGACGAGGCCACGACCGGGGCGCCGTGACAGGCGCCAGGTCAAACGCCGAGGGCACCACCTCGATGCGGATCTCGTCGTCGGCCGCCGACAGGCCCTCGTGCCAGGCGCGGCTGTCGGGCGGCGTGCTCCACAGGACGCGGCCTTCCGGGGCCTCGCCGTTGCCCTCGTCACCATCGGGATCCACGCCCAGGGTCTGCCGCATCAGGTGGGCGAAGGTCGCATGACCGTCACCCTTCGCCGGCGCGCGCACGAGCACGTCGAGCCGACGCCGGGCCCGGGTGAGCGCCACGTAGAGCACGCACAGGCTCTCGTGCATCGCCCGTGCGCGCACGCTCTCGCGCAGCGCCGCCAACCGCGGCACGTAGGGGCACAAGGCCTGCTTGACCGTGGGGAAGACCAGGTCGATGGCCTCCCACGGCTCGGGCCGCAGGGTCCAGAGCGACGGCAGGCGTCCCACCAGTCGCGACTCGAGGTCGGGCAGGACCACCGCATCGAACTCCAGACCCTTGGCGCCGTGCACCGTCATGACCCGGATGCGATCGGCTCGCGGGTCCTCGACGGTCTCCGCGCGCACGCGCTCGACGAAGGCTGACACCCGCGCCGGCGGCCGCGCGTCGACGATGAAACCGAGATCGACCAGCTGCGCCAGGCGATCGCGATCCCAGGCGGCGAGGCCCTGCTCGCCGAGCGACTGCACCAGACCTTGCAGCGTCGCGCCGTAGCCGAGGTCCACCAACTTGTGGCGCAGGCCGTCGAGGACCGGCGTCAACGTGTCGCCCTCACCGACGTCGTCGCCAACGTCGCCAACGTCGCCACTGTCGCCACTGTCGCCGCTAGCGTCGATCCCGAGGGCCGCCGCGAGGCCTGATGTCTCGACGTGGAAGCGGGCGGCGGTGTCGGAAGGGTGATCGACCAGCCACAGCAGCGACAGCACGACGAGCACAGCCTCGCTGTCCGTGAGCGGGTTGCCGCCCTCGCCGCTGGCCGGCAACCCCGCGTCCCGCAACGCGCGGATCAGCGCCGCGATGGGCTTGCGCGCCCGCACGAGGATGCCCAGCGACGCGTCCGGCGCCTCGGCGTGCATGGCGGCGATGCGGGCCACGACGGCCCGACGCATGAGCGCGTCGCGGCCGGCGCCCTCCGCGCCCTCGGCGTCCTCCGACGGCACCTCGATCAGGTGCGCAGCCCCGGGCGCCCCGGCCACTTTGTCAGCGGACACGTGCTCCTCGAAGGCGCCGCTCCAACGGCGTGCCGTCGCACGGTCGCACTCCTCCTCGAAGACCGCCTGGTCACCGAGGTCGCCGAACACCGCGTTCACCAGGGCCAGCACCGGCGGGCTGGTGCGATAGCTGATGGCCATGGAGTCGGTGGCGAGGTCGAGGTGCTGGGCCAGGCCGTCCAGCAGGCGCCAGTCGCCTTCGCGCCAGCCGTAGATGGCCTGCTTCACGTCGCCCACGGCGAAGAGGGTGCGGCCGTCCTTCCGGGCGGCGCGGGCCACGGGCGCGAGGGCCCGCCACTGGGCCACCGACGTGTCCTGGAACTCGTCCAGCAGCAGGTGGTCGGTGGTGGCCCCCAGGCGAGCCGCCAGGCGCGCGGCCGACGCGCCGAGGCCCGCCTGCGGATCCGCGAGGCGACGCGGCAGGTCTTCGAAGCGCAGCGCGCCGTCGCGCCACTTGCGCTCGCTGTAGTGCGCGTCGTACTTCTGCACCAGGTCGCGCAGCGTGGACAACGAGTCACACAGCTCCTTCACGCCCTCGTGCACGATGCGATCGAGGATCGCGCCGAACGGGTCGAGGAACTCCGGCGGGATGACCACCCGGTAGTAGCTCGGCGACTCATCGAGCATCTTGGCCAACGGCCCCTTGCCGAGCAGGTCGTGCCAGGCGCCCCCCGCGAGGGCCTCGCGCCACTCCGCCACGGCCTTGGGGATGGCCTTGGCCCAGCTCGTGTGGGGCTTGCCCTGCTTGGTCAGCGGGATATCCGCCGCCTCGATGGCCGCCAGCGCCGCGGCGCAGGCCGCATCGTCGGGGCCGGCGGGCGGCTCGATGCGATCCCACGCCCCCGGCGCCGAGTCGAGCCACGCGGTGCGGGCCGTGTCCGCCAGTTCGCGCAGGGCGCCGTGCACCGACCGACGCGCGCGCCCCTGGTTGACCAGGCGCAGCAGCGCCGCCAGCTCGCTGTTGCGCGCCTCGGACACCAACGCCGCCACGGCCGCATCGCGCAGGCGGGCGTCCTCGTCCTCGTCGATCAGACGCCACCCGGCGGGCAGCCCCAGCTCGGCCGACAGCCAACCCACCACGTCGGCGAACCACGAGTCGAGGGTGCGCACCTGCAGGCGGTCGAGGCGGCGCGCCGTCGCGGCCAGCAGAGCCAGGGCTTGCGCGGCCGAGGGAGCCTCGCCTCCCGGCCAGTGCTCGGCGAGCAGCGCGCGGGCCTGCTCGCCCGCCGCGCCTGTCGGCTGCGAGGCCTCGGCCAGACGCGCGAGCAGCCGATCGAGGATCTCCCCCGCCGCCTTGCGCGTGAAGGTCGACGCCAGGATCGACTCCGGCGTGTCCACCGCCCCTTCGGCCAGCACGCCGATGAGCCGCCCGGTGAGCCGGAAGGTCTTGCCGGTGCCGGCCGAGGCCGTCACGACGAGGTGGCGCGGAGGCGTCATGGCCCGCCCTCCGCCCCGTCGTCTTCGTCGTCGTCACCCCCACCGTCGAGCAGGCCGACGCCCGCCACCGCCGCGAGGATCGGATCGTGCTCGGGGAAGCGGCCGAGGGGGAAGTCGCCCGCGCGGATCTCACGCACCACGCGCCGGGCCTGGGCCTCGGCGTCCGCGAGTTGGGCGGCGTCCCAGCGCGCCGTGGAGAGCAGGGCGCCGGCGTCGGACTTCACATCCCGCGACAGGTTCACGAAGCCGAGCACCGGCTCGCGCTCGGCGTCGAGGCCGCGCTGGGTCCAGGCGTCGGGCAGCGGGCGACACAGCAAGCGATACAGCGGAAGTTGCAGGTCGTCCCAGCGCTCCGTGACCCGGCGCGGGCCGTGCACCTGCTGCGGCGACTTGCCGGCGTCGGCGGTCTTGTAGTCGAGCAGGGCCCACTCGCCCGTGGCCGGACGCAGGTCGATGCGATCGATGCGGCCGCGCAGGGCCACCACCTCGCCGTCCACCTCGAAGGGCACCGAACCCTTGGACTTGCCGTCGGGCGCCGAGCCCCACCCCTCCCAGGCGGCCGGCCCGGGGGCCCACTCCACCGCGAGGATCTCCCAGCCGCCCGCTGCCCGCCGCGCCTGCCATTCCGCGAAGTGTCGCAGGCGGGACGCGAGCTGTTCGACCTGCACCGCCACCGCCGGCAGCGCCGCCTCGCCGAACTGTTCGCGCACGCGGGCGCGCAGGCGCGCCAGCAGGAACCGCGCGATCTCGTCGGGGTCGGTGGACCGGCTCGCCTTGACCTGGCCGTCGAGGCTGGCCAGCACCTCGTGGCCCAGGATCCCGAAGAGCGAGCCGTCCAACTCGCGGGCGCTGTCGTCGACCGACTCGAGCCGCTCGCCGACGTGTCGCAACGCATAGAGATAAGGCGAGGCGAGGTGGTCGCGGAAGGCCGTGACAGAGATCGAGCGCAAGGGTTGGGGCGCGCGCAGCGGACGCGTGCTCCGTTCGTTCGCCCCCCCGTCGGAGCGCGTTCCGTCGATCCGTCGGGCCTCACCCCCCTCGTCGCGCACGCGCCGCAGGCGTCCGCCCTGGACGAAGCGCTCGACCCGGTCCGGCACTTCGTCGTCCGGTCGGTGGAAGACCAGGCGGCTGGGACGCAACGGGTCGCCCTCCCGCGTGCGTCGCCCCGAGATCAGCCGCAGCGTGTCGCGGGAATGGACCAGCAGGTTCATCAGGTAGACGTCGCGCGCGCGCCGGGCCCGCTCTTCGGGCAGCCCCAGCAGCCGCCCGTAGGCGTCGGAGAGGAAGGCGTCACCGGCGGGGGCGGCCGGCACGCGACCGCCGTTGAACCCCGTCATGATCAGCGCCGGGGCGTCATCGAGGGGCAACTCGAGCCAGCCGAGCAATTCGAGCGCGCCCTCGTCCGGCGCCGGTGGCACCGACCGCCCGGCGCAGTCGCCGAGGATCAGGCCGAGCGCCGTCGGCCCGTCGGCGCCGTCCTCATCCACCAGGGCCGCCGGCCCCTCGCTGACCTCCAGCAGGGCGTCGCGCAGCGCGGCGAGGGCACCACCCAAGCGACGGTCCGCGGCCGCGCCCTGCACGTCGAGCGTCCGGCCCCCGTAGAGGTGGCGCAGGACCTGCAACGCGCCCTCCGCCGTCGCGCGCAGCGACACGGGCTGGTCGCCCGCCGGGAGCGGCGCGAACCACTCCGCCAGCGCGGTCTGCAGCGCCGTGAGGGTGGCCGCCAGAGCGGCCTCCTCCGGTCGGTCACCGGTGCACCACGACGCGGGGATCGCCCCCGGCAGGTGCGCCGCACCGTAGGCGTCGCAGGCCTCGGCCGGGTCGCATCCGAGCCGGGCCCGCAGCGTGCCGTGGACATCCGGGTGACGCACGAGGCTGGCGAGTTCGGCGAAGCGGCCCGACGCCCGCCAGGCGGCCACGGCCTCGAGCAGACGCCAGGGGGCGGTGGCGCGCAGCGGTTGCCCGGCCGCCGACCGCGTCGCCACGCCGTAGTTCGGCAGGCGGCCTTCCAACTCGGGCACAACCTGCGCGTCCGGGACGCCCAACGTGATCTGCGCCGCCGAGTAGCGGCCCTGCCAGCCGGCCACCAGGCCGAGGGTCGCGTCCGCCTGGTCTCCCGGGCTGCCCTCGATGCTCCAGTGCTCGTCGCTCAACGCCACGTCGGCCTCGGCCCAGGCCTCGACGCTCACGGCACCCCACTCATCGAAGTCGTCGGCCCGGTCTTCGGGCGCGAACACGAGCACGTCGACCCGCCGGCCCAGGACGGCCAGGGCCTGCCGCGTCAACGCGTTCAGCTCGACCGCGCCCACCAACACGACGCGCAGGCGTTCGTCCAGCGCTCCGGCTTGCACGGCCTCCCGGCGCCGGTCGTGGGGATCGGCCAACCCGAGGGCCGCCAAACGTTGGCGGTAGGCCGCCTGGAGCTCGGCCAGCACCTGCCAGCGACGGGCATCCGGCGTCTCCGCGAGCACCTCGCGCACCGCGGCGAAGTCGAGGCCCTCGGGAGCCAGGCGTCCGTGCGAGCTGCGCAGTTCGCCCGCCAACCGGTGCCGACCCGCGACGTCGTCGGGGCCGGGGGGACGGGCCAACAAGTCCTGCAGCGCAGCGGCCGGGCAGTCCTGCAGGGCCGCCCCCCATGCCAGGGTCCGGGCCAGGCGCCCGGCGCCGGCGCCGGGCTCGCTCAGCGCGAGGTCCACCAGCCGCCCCACCGTCGTGAACCGGGCGGGCACGCCGACGCCGTCGCGGGAGGCCAGGCGCCGCGCCACGAGTTGTTCGAGGCGTCGTGCCGGGCGGCCACCGGGCGTCGCGACGATGACGTGCGCGAGGTCGGGGCCGTGCTCGTCCGCGAAGGGCCCCGCGATCCACGCGGCGGCGCGTTCGAGCAGCGAACGCCACGGGCCGTCGGGGCCGTCGGGGCGACCGTCCCAGCCCAGGAACACGCGCCGGGCGCCGGGCACAGCGCGGTCATCCGAGCCGCCTTCCGGCCGATCTGCCTGCCCCTTGCTCCCCATGCCGCGAGCCTAGCAGACCCCCTGCGGACACCCGGCGTCCACCGCCGCCGGCCCTGCTCGCCCCCGGACCACCCGGTTCGCTATCTTCAGCCCTCCGTCCGGCGGCACCACGGCCCGGACGCCCCGCCCACGATCCAAAGAGGACTGGTTCCCATGGCCGACAAAGGCTTCGACAAGAACAAGGTCATCGACCTGCTCAACCGCATCCTCGAACTCGAGCTGGCCGGCGTGGTGCGCTACACGCACTACTCGCTGATGGTCTACGGCTACTCGCGCATCCCCATCGTCTCGTGGCTGCGCAGCGAGGCCACCGAGGCCCTGAATCACGCCACCGAAGCCGGCGAGATGGTGACCCAACTCGGCGCCCACCCATCCTTGGCGATCGGCCCGCTGCTCGAGACCCAGCAGCACGACATCGGCGACATCCTGCGCGAGGCCCTCGAGCACGAGAAGTCGAGCCTGGCCTCCTATCAGGAACTGCTGGGCGAGGTCGAAGGCCGGTCGGTGATGCTCGAGGAGTACGCCCGCAAGATGATCCACACCGAGCAGGTCCATCTGGGCGAGGTCGACAAGATGCTGCGCCGCCCCGGGGATGTGGCCTCCGTCGAGTCCGGCGCCCCGGCCTGACCGCGGTGGGGCCGAAACGAGCGCCGGCGCCCCCTCGTCCGGGCTTGACTCGGGCCGCTCTCACACGCCAAATATCCGTCTCGTAGAGGCCGATCCCAAAGGGGGACGGGCCCGGGGCCGGTCGCCGCGAAGGCACCGCGACGCGGCCCGCACGGCCCCCGGGCCGGCACCGGCCGCCCCGGCCGGCAACACCGTCAGCGAACACTTCGAAACACAGTTCGGGAAACAGTTCGGGAGTCCGAGACAGGCATGACCGCCAAGATCGAAATCCGCGACCTCTCCAAGCACTTCGGCGACCTGAAGGCCGTCGACGGCATCAGCTTCGCCGTCGAGCAGGGCGAGGTGCTCGGCTTCCTCGGCCCCAACGGCGCCGGCAAGAGCACGACCATGAAGATGGTCACCGGCTTCCTGCCGCCCACCGCGGGGGCCATCAGCGTCTGCGGCCACGACATGCTGGCCGACCCGCTGCCCGCCAAGCGCCTGATCGGCTACCTGCCCGAGGGCGCGCCGGCCTACCCCGACATGACGCCGGCCGAATTCCTCGACTTCGTGGCCGGCGCCCGGGGCTTCCGCGGCGCGGCGCGCCAGGCCTGCGTCGACCAGGCCGTCGACCGCGTCAACCTCGACGAGGTGCTGCACCAGCGCATCGAGACGCTCAGCAAGGGCTTCAAGCGCCGCGTCGGCCTGGCCCAGGCGATCCTGCACGACCCGCCGGTGCTGATCCTCGACGAGCCCACCGACGGCCTCGACCCCAACCAGAAGCACGAGGTGCGCGAGCTGATCCGCGGCATGGCCGCCGGCAAGGTGATCATCCTCTCGACGCACATCCTCGAAGAGGTCGCCGCCGTGTGCACCCGGGCCATCATCATCGACCGGGGCCACGTGGTGCTCGACGAGACGCCCGCCGCCCTCGCCGCTCGCGGCCGCCTCGACGACGTCTTCCGCGAGGTCACCAGCCGTGACACGCGCGCCGGAGCCTCGGCATGAGCACCGCACCCCTCGCCACCGGCTTCCTGAGCGTCACCGGCGTGCTCTTCCGCCGTGAGCTGAAGAGCTACTTCGCCACCCCCGTGGCCTTCGTGTTCACCTTCATCTTCCTGTTCCTCGCCGGCATCTTCACCTTCTACCTCGGCGGGTTCTTCGAGCGCGGCCAGGCCGACCTGCAGCCCTTCTTCGCCTACCACCCCTACCTCTACCTGTTCCTGATCCCGGCCATCGCCATGCGGCTGTGGTCGGAGGAGCGCAAGTCGGGGACCATCGAGCTGCTGCTGACGCTGCCGGTGTCCATGAGCGCGGCGGTGCTGGGCAAGTTCCTCGCGGCGTGGTGTTTCACCGCCATCGTGCTGGCCTGCACCTTCCCGATCTGGATCACCGTCAACGTGTTGGGCTCGCCCGACAACGGCGTCATCGTCGCCAGCTACCTGGGCAGCCTGCTCATGGCCGGCACCTTCCTCGCCATCGGGGCCTGCGTCTCGGCCCTCACGAAGAACCAGGTCATCGCCTTCGTGGTGAGCGTGGTGGTCTGCTTCCTGTTCATCGTGGCCGGCCTGCCCGTGGTGCTCGGCTTCTTCGAGGGCTGGGTCTCCCAGGACGTGCTCGACATCATCGCCATGTCCAGCTTCCTGACCCACTACGAGGCGCTCGTGCGCGGCGTGGTCGACGTGCGCAACGTCCTCTACTTCCTGTCGCTGATGGCGTTCTGGCTGGTGGCCGGCGCTGTCGCCATCGACACCAAGAAAGCGGCTTGAGGAGCGCACCGGACATGCAGAAGAAACTCAACCTCTCGCTGACCGCCCTGGGACTCGTCGCCCTGCTGGTCGTGTTCGTCAACGTCATCGCCGGGGTCGTGCTGCGCGGCGCCCGCTACGACCTGACGCAGAACGGCCTCTACACCCTCACCGACGGGAGCCGCAACATCGTCGGCTCGCTGCAGGAGCAGGTGACGCTCAAGTACTACGTCTCGAGCAACATCGCCACCGACGCGCCGGGGCTGAAGCTGTACGCCGACCGCGCCCGGGAGCTGCTCGACGAGTACGCGGCCCTCAGCGGCGGCATGCTCGAGCTGCGCGTGATCGACCCCGAGCCCTTCAGCGAGGCCGAGGACGAGGCCGTCTCCGCGGGGTTGCAGGGGCTGCCCGCCAACGCCGCCGGCGATCTGCTCTACCTCGGCCTGGTGGGCACCAACGCCGTCGACGACCAGGTGGTCATCCCCTTCCTCCACCCGGCCAAGGAGCAATTCCTCGAGTACGACCTCTCGCGGCTGGTGCACGAGCTCTCCGACCCCAAGCTGCCCGTGGTCGGCCTGCTGTCGTCGCTGCCGCTGCGGGGCGGACCGCCCCCCCTGCTGCAGGGCCAGGCGCCCCCGCCCCAGGGCTGGTTCATCGCGTCGCAGATCGAGCAGCTGTTCGAGTTGCGCGATGTGGCCCCGACGACCGACTCCATCGACGACGATGTCGACATCCTCATGATCGTGCACCCCAAGGAGCTGGGCGAGCCCACCCTGCGGGCCATCGACGACTTCGCTCTGCGCGGCGGCAACCTGCTGGTGTTCGTCGACCCCCACGCGGAGGAGGAGATCGTCCCCACCAACCCGCAGAACCCCATGGCCTCGATGATGGCCCAGCGCAGCAGCGACATGTTCGAGCTGTTCGCGGCGTGGGGCATCCAGCTCATTCCCGGCATGGTGGCGGCCGACCGCACGTATGCCCTGCAGGTGACGACGGGTAGCCAGGGACGCCCCGAGGGCGTCGACTACGTGAGCTGGCTCTCGCTCACCAACGAGGCCATGAACACCGACGACACCATCACCGCCGGCCTCGGCGCGCTGCGCATGCCCAACGCCGGCGTGCTCGAGCCGCTGCCCGGCGCCACCACCACCTTCGAGCCGCTGGTGAGCACCACCGCCCAGGGCGCGACCATGCCCCTCGCGTCGATCCAGTTCATGCCCGAGCCCAAGGCCTTGCTGGCCGACTTCGTGCCCGGCGACAAGCCGCTGGTCCTCGCGGCGCGACTCAGCGGCCCCATCAGCGCCGCCTTCCCCGCGCGGCCGCCCGCGGACCTCGCCGAGGGCGCGGAGCCCCCCACACCCACCGCCCGCAGCGGCCGGCTCAACGCCATCGTCGTCGCCGACGCCGACATGCTCGCCGACCGCTGGTGGGTCTCGATCCAGAACATGTTCGGCATGCGCATGGCCATGCCGCAGGCCAACAACGGCGACTTCGTCATCAACGCCCTCGAGAACCTCTCGGGCAGCGACGACCTGATCAGCATCCGCAGCCGCGGCAGCTACAGCCGGCCCTTCGAGCTCATCGACGACCTGCGCCGTCAGGCCGACCAGCGCTTCGCGGCCAAGGAGCGTGAGCTGCAGGCCCGGTTGACCGAGACCGAGGGCCAGATCTCCCGCCTGCAGAGCCAGCGCGAGGACGGCAGCTCGCAGCTGCTCACGGCCGAGCAGCAGGAGGCCATCGAGCAGTTCCAGCAGGAGCGCTTCGAGACCCGCAAGGAGTTGCGCGACGTGCGCCACCAGCTCGAGACCGACATCGAGGGCCTGCAGACCCTGCTCAAGCTCGTCAACGTGCTGCTGGCGCCGCTGGTCATCGTGCTGCTCATGGCCCTGGCCGTGCGGGCCGGCGCCCGACGCCCGCGCACCGCCCCCCGCAAGGAGAGCGCCTGATGGATCGCAAGCCCCTGATGCTGCTGGCCGTCCTGACGGTGGTGGCGGCGGCGCTGGCCCTCATGCTGAGTGACGACGACGGCAAGCGCGACGCCTCCGAGCTCGACGCCGCCCTGTTCCCCGACCTGCTCGCGCGCATCAACTCGCTGGGCGCCATCCGCGTCGTCACGGCCGATGAGGAGGTCACCGTCCGCCGCGACGGTGACGACTGGTTCGTCGATCAGCTCGGCGCCTACCCGGCCGAGTTCGAAACGGTCAAGCAGGCCGCCGTGTCCGTGGCCAACCTGCGCCCGCTCGAGCCGAAGACCGCCAACCCCGCGCGCTGGCCCATGCTCGGCGTGCACGGGCCGGACGCCGTGTTGGACCCCTTCATCAAGGACGTCGCCACCACGAGTTCCATCAGCCTGACCGACATCAACGGCACCGACCTGGCCACGCTCATCGTAGGCAAGACCCGCCCCGGTCGCCCGCCCGCCCTGTACGTGCGGCGCGACGGCGAGGAGATCTCATGGCTGGCCGCGGGCGAGCTGCGCCTCCCCGCCGGGCGTGTGGGCTGGGTCGACACGCAGATCATGAACATCGGCCCCGAACGGCTCGGGCGCCTGATCATCGAGCACGACGACGGCGAACGCATCGCCGCCTACCGCATCACCGAGGACGAACGCCAGTGGACCCTGGCCGACGTCCCCGCAGGCTACGAGCCGACCTTCGCCGGCGTCGCGTCGGGTCTCGCCAACGTGCTCTCGCGGCTGGCCTTCGAAGACGTCCGCTCCGAGGCACTGGTGCACTGGCCCGAGACCGGCCTGACCACCTCGACCTACCTGGGCTTCGACGGCCTGATGGTCACCCTCACCTCCGCGGTGGTCGACGAGGAGACCCTGGTGCGCATCGAGGTCGGCGCCACCGACGACGAGCTGGCCTCGGTGTCGTTCGACGACCTGCCCACGCCGGCCGTGCTGGGCAGTCCCTCACCCCACGCGGGGGCGCCGGCCACCGAAGCGGACTTCATCGTGGACGACGACGCATCGTCGGAGACGGCGATCGACACGTCGGGAACCACGTCGGCCGCTCTGGTGCGTGAGGCCCTCCACGCCGAGGTCGCGGCGCTGGCGGAGGCCGTGCGCGGCTGGGTCTATGTGATCCCGAGCTGGAAGGCCGGTTCAGTGCGCAAGCGCATGGACGAGCTGGTGACCCCCGTCGAGCCGGCCGAAGACGGGGCTTCAGAGCCCTTCGAGACCCCCGTCGACGACTCGGGCGAAGTGGCTCCCTCGGCCGGGAACGAGGACTCCGGCGGAAATTGAGCCCGCGCGAGGAGCCCGCAACCGCCGCCCTCAAGGCGGAGCGTGGCCCCCGTCGATAGAGCTTCCATGGCCACGATGGAAGCCTTCACCACCACCAGCAAGACGGCCCTGCGCTTCACGCCGGCTCGTCGTCTGATCGGTTTCATGTTGCTGGGCTGCGTCACCGCCTTCTGCGTGCCGCGCCTGGTCGACGCCCGGTCGAGCCTCACGACCCTCACCCTCGTGCCCACCCTGCAGCAAGTGCGCAACGCCATCGACATCTATTGGCTGCAGCACCACGAGCACCCGGGACGCCGCGGCGAGCTCGAGCTGCGCCAACAGCTGCTCGAGACCACCAACCGCCAGGGGCGGCCCGGCACCGGCCCCGAACACCGCTACGGCCCCTATCTCGACAGCGCCCTGATCCCCATGAACCCCATCGAGGGCGGCAACACGGTGCGGGTGGTCGACACCATGCCCATGGAGCCGATCGGCCTCGAGGCGTGGATCTATTGCTGGCGCACCGGCGTCTGGCGCGCCAACAGCCACGGCGAGACCCAATCGGGCAACCGCTTCTTCGACCTGTAGGCCCCGCGCAGGACCTATACTGCGGCCCTCCCCGCGACCGTTGTTGTCGCGGCATGCCGAGGGCGGCGACGGGCGGTCGCCCGTGCTTGGCGGTGCGGGGTGCCAGCAGAGTCGGAGGGGCGCATGGGTCGCGCGGTCGAACAGGGCGCCGAGGACGGACCGGAGCGTCCGCGCCACATCGACACCGTCTACCTGGCCGGGCTCCGGCAGGACCTCGACACGCCCATCACCGGCATCATCGGTTACGCCGAGATGCTGCTCGAGGACGCCGGCCCCGACGAGGACGGCTACCGCGAGGACCTGGGCAAGATCCTCGACGCCGGGCGCGGCCTCGAGTCCATGGTGCACCAGCTGTTCGACGCCAAGATGCTCGAGCAGGGCGAGTTCGACCCGACCCAGCTGGGGTCGAGCATCCGCCACGAGCTGCGCACGCCCCTCAACCACATCATCGGCTACGCCGAGCTGCTCATCGAGGAGGCGGAGGACGCCGGACAGAACGCCCGCCGCGACGACCTGCGCAAGATCCGCAGCTCGGGCAAGATCCTGCTCGAGCTCATCGAGGACCTGTTGAGCACCACCGAGCAGGCCACCGAGCTCGAGCTTTCGGGCAGCGAGCTGACCTCGGTGGCCAGCGCCGTGGCCTCCAGCTTCGAGAAGATCGAGGACGAGTCGCGCACCGACAAGAACCTGCGCGGGCGGCTGCTCGTGGTCGACGACAACGAGATCAACCGCGACATGCTCACGCGTCGGCTGACCCGCCAGGGCCACGAGGTGGAGACCGCCGCCCACGGGCGCGCGGCCCTCGCGATGCTGAAGGAGTCGCCCTTCGATCTGGTGCTGCTCGACATCCTCATGCCCGAGCTCAACGGCTACCAGGTGCTCGAGGCCATGAAGCAGGACGAGGCCATGCGGCACATCCCCGTGATCATGGTCACGGCCCTCAACGAGATGGACAGCACCGTGCTGTGCATCAAGATGGGCGCCGAGGACTACCTGCACAAGCCGTTCAACCCGACCCTGCTCAAGGCTCGGGTCGAGGCCTGCCTCGAGAAGAAGAAGCTGCGTGACCGCGAGGCCGAGCACCTCGCGCGCATCGAGGACGAGCAGCGCAAGAGCGACGGCCTGCTGCGCGTGATCCTGCCCGACCCGGTGGTCGAGGAGCTCAAGCAGACCGACGCCGTGCGCCCGCGCCGCTACGACGGCGTGGCGGTGCTCTTCACCGACGTGGTCGGCTTCACGCCGTGGTGCGAGGGCCGCGAGCCGGAGGAGGTGGTCGCCCGGCTGCAGGAGCTCGTGGAGGAGTACGAGCGCATCGCCCGGCGCTTCCGACTGCAGAAGATCAAGACCATCGGCGACGCCTTCATGGGCGCGGCGGGGTTGCTCGATCCCGTGGAGAACCCGGTGCTCAATAGTGTCCAATGCGGCCTGGAGATGATCCGCGTCGCCAACGAGCTGCAGGCGGCGTGGAACGTGCGCATCGGCATCCACGTGGGCCCGGTGGTCGCGGGTGTCCTGGGCAAGCAGCAGTACCTCTACGATCTGGTCGGGGACACGGTGAACACGGCCTCACGCATGGAGAGCCACGGCACGCCGGGGGCGATCACCCTCAGCCGCACAGCCTGGGACTCCATCGACGCCGTGGCCGAGGGCGAGTCCCGCGGCGTCGTGCAGGTGAAGGGCAAGGGCGAGTTCGAGCTGATGCGCTTCGTGCGCTTCAAGCCGGGTGCGCCGGGGCCCGACGAGCCGCAAGGGGGTAAGCCGCAGGAGAGCGACGCGTGAAGGTCTCCATGCTCGCCTCGGCGTCCGGGTCCACGGACGACTCGCTGCAGTACGTCTCGACCTTCATCGTCGACCAGGTGGTGGCCATCGATGCCGGCTGCCTCGGCGCCTGGAAGACCCCCGAAGACCAGTCGCAGATCGAGCACGTCTTCCTGACCCACACCCACGCCGACCACGTGGCCACCCTGCCCATCTTCGTCGAGAACGTCTACGACCCGGCCACCCGGCCCGTGGTCGTCCATGGCAGCGGGGCCGTGCTCGACAGCCTCAAGCGCGACATCTTCAACGACCGGGTCTGGCCCGACTTCATCGAGCGGCTCGCCCCCGAGGGCCGTCCCTTCCTCGAATTGCACGAGGTGCGCCAGGACGAGGCGGTCGAGGTGGCCGGACTGAATATCACGCCGGTTCCGGTCGACCACCTCGTGCCCACCTTCGCCTATGTCGTCGACGACGGGCACGCCAGCGTGATCTTCGGCGCCGACACCGCGCCCACCCAACGGCTCTGGGAAGTGGCCGCCGACCTGACCAACCTGAAGGCCGTCTTCCTCGAGTGCGCCTTCCCCAACGACATGCAGTGGCTCGCCGACCTCTCGGGGCACATGACGCCGCGCCAGTTCGCCCTCGAAGCCGCCAAGGCGCCCCTCGATGTCCCCCTCGTGGCCGTGCACATCAAGCCGCGCTACCGGCGCCAGACCATCGCCGAGTTGTCGGCTCTCGACCTGCCCCGGCTGACCATCGCCAAGGGCGGCGGCATCCACGAGTTCTGAGGCCGGGACGGCCCCGCCCCAGGGCCTGGTCCGGCACGTCCCGGGGCTGGCCGGGCGTCCTGCCGAACGAGTACCTTGGGTGGCCCTGCGGGGTTCCCCCCCGAGCAAGTGCGAGAGGAGAAGTGATGAAGACCGTCCTGACCATGCTCGTGCTGATGGCCTCGATCACCGCCGGATGCGGCGCCGTCGATGCCTGGACCGAGACCCGCGCCGCCAGCGGCGTGCTCAGCAGCGCCCGCAACGCCATGGCCGCCGAGGACTACGAGCGGGCCCTCGCCTTGTACGAGACCGTGCTCGACAACCCCGACCACGACACCGAGGTGCGGGCCGAAGCCCGTCTCAACCTCGCCCTGGTCTACCTCGCGAACGGGTTCCCCAACCGCAACGTCGTCGAGGGGCTGAATCGCCTCGCCGACCTGCGCGACAAGCACCCGACCTACCGCGCTCCCGAGGTGCGCACGCTGCTCCAGCTGCTGATGGACAAGCAGCACGGTGTCGACGACGCCAGCGGACTCTCGGGCGAGATCTCCCGCCTGCAGGCCGAGCTGGCCGCCGCGCGCAACGAGGTCGAGCGCATGCGCGAGGCCGTGCGCCAGGCCGCCGACTCGGCCCTCGACGACGGCTGACCCCGCGGGGTCTCCGACGCCGGAGCCGAGCCGACGCATCACGACGCTGCGGTCTACAGGCCGCGGGCGCTCACCAGCTCCAGGGTCTCGTCCTCGCCTTCCTTGGTCTCGTAGATGAAGCCGATGCCGGGAGCGTAGAACTTGTGCTCCTTGGCGTCGGGCTCCGGCGGCAGGAAGTCGAAGGTCTCGATGCAGTCGCGGAACTTGCCGAGTTCGATGTCCACGTCGACACCGGCGGCGAGCACGGTGGCCGCGTCCTCGGCCTCACCGAGCCACCACTCCTGCCGGTAGGTCGTGCCGACGTTACCGATCGGATCGCCGAGCATGACGATGCCGGGCTTGGCGCCGTCGACGCCGGCCAGCCATGAGCCGTCGATGTTCGCCACGAACCCGTCCTCGAAGTTGAACGAGATCTCGCCGAAGTACCAGACGTTGCCGTCATCGTCCTGGGCGTACCAGTCGATGGTCGACTCCACCGGCATGGAGCGGCCGTCGGCCTCCTCGATGAAGACCTCGTCGAGCACGGCGATGCACTCGACGCCCATGATCTCGCGGGTGTCCGTGAGCACCGTGACGGTGATCGTCTCAAGCCCGTCCTCCGTGTCGGACATGTAGACCCACTCGGCGCCCACCGGGAAGGGCAGATACTCGTTGTCGACCGGGTTCGGCGCGTCGGACTCGTCGTTGAAGTCCTCGGGGTCGATGATCGGGTCGTAGGACCCGCCGCCCAGCTTTTCGCACAGTTCGAGGCGCGCCTCGAACTGGTCGGCCGCGAGGTTCTTCGACTCGCTGAATGCGGCCCGGGCCTCCTGCAGGCAGTCGCGCCGGTCCTCGGGGTCGTCGATGTTGAAGCAAGCCGCGACGCTCGCCTTCAGTTCCTCAAAGCGCTCGAACTTGGCCGACTCCCGCTGCAACAAGGCCGTCTGCTCGCACACGTCGGCGGCCAGGGCCGCTGTGCTCATGCCGGCCAGCAGGCCGAGGGTCGTGATGATGTCGATGGAACGCATGCTCTTCACTCCAGGTGAGGGTTTCGTTGCGTGCGCCGCGAGTCATTCGTCGCGCGGCACGAACGAACCTAGGCGCCCGCGAAGGCGCCGGAGTGATGGGTGCGTGAACGCAATCCTGGCGTCATCCGCCGCCTGCGTCCCGTCTGGGCGGCGAGGGCGACGCGGTCATTGACGGGTCGCCCTCGTGCGATAACCTTGCCATCACCTCGGGGACATCCACCATGACGATCACCACGCTCGCCGCACGCCTGGGCGTCAGCCTGATCATCGGCGCGCTCGCTGCGCTTCCGGCGAGCAGCCAGACCGCCACGACACTCGCCCCCACGGTCAGCCTGCCCGACCTCGGGTTGCAGACCTATCAGGGCGAGCAGGGTGGCCTCTACCCGGGCGGCAGCAACCAGATCCCGACAGCGCACCGCACGGCCGGCCAGCTCGCCGCCGCTCAGGTCGTACCCCTCGACACCCAGGGCCAGCCCGACTGCGACGACGGACGCATCGTGGTGCTCAACCTCGGCATGTCCGTGAGCCGCCAGGTCTTCTCCGCATGGCGTGAGGATCACAGCGACGCCGACGCCACACGCAACCCCGGCGTGATCCTCGTCAATGCCGCGGCCAACGGGCAGACCACCAGCGACTGGGCCCGCGGCACCAGCTCCACCGGCGTCGACTTGTGGGAGGGCGCCCGCGACCGCCTGGCCGCGGTGGGCGCCAGCGCGCCCCAGGTGCAGATCGCCTACCTCTACATGGCCGGGCAGCGGACCGAGCCCTTCCCCCTCGACGCCCAGCTCCAGGCCCTCGAGCTCGGGCAGGTGGTGCGCCGCCTGCACGGCGAGTTCCCGAACATCCGCATCGCCTACGTGAGCTCCTTCCACACGCTGCAGCACAAGTCGGCGGCCGACGACCTCGCCGCGTTCCACGACGGGTTCGCGGTGAAATGGTTGATCGAGGATCAAATCAACGGCGCCCCCGACCTCAATGCCGATCCGGCCCAGGGCCCCGTCGTCGCACCCTGGCTCGAATGGGGCCCCTCCTTCTGGAGCGGCGACACCACGCCCGGTGACCACATCGGCGAGGCCGCCGACTTCACGGATGGCGCGCACCTCTCGACCCAGGGCCGGCACAAGAGTGCCGACATGCTACGGGACGCCTTCGCCGCCTCCCCCACGGCGACGGTCTGGTATCCCGGCGCGACCCTGTGTGAGCCCCGCGCCGTCTCCCTCGCCTACAGGTTCGGCGAGGGCAGCCCCGGCAGCAGCGAAAAGGTGCCCTCCATCTACGCCTCCATGTACACCGGTGGCAGCGCCAACGGTCAGTCGAACATCACGCTGGCCACGCCGTTCCTGGGCAACACGGGCTTCCGCATCCACGTCGGCCAGGTCCCGGTCGGGCGCATGGCGTACCTGCTGGTGTCCCTCGGCCGCTCGACGTCCGCCAACCCGATCCCCGGGCTGCAGATCGACCTCGCCAGCGCGTTCCTCGTCGGCGCGCAGGTCACCGGCGTCAAGGGCGCCCAGATCCGGCTGCCCGTCCCGGACCGCGCGTCCCTCGAAGGCCTGACCGTCTACGGCCAGTGGATCATCGACGACCCGCAGGGCTCGAAGGTGATCAGCGACATCCCGGTGTCGCTCTCACGCGGCATGGAATTCCGCGTCGCCGCGCCGTAGGGGGCGGCCCCTCGCTGCCGCTCGACACCGCGGCCCGCTCGAGTTGCGGTCCGCCTGACCCGCGGCCCGTCTAACCCGCGGCCGAGCCCCCGAGCAGTCCTTCGATCTTGCCCAGCAGGCGGGCCAGGTCGACGGGCTTGGTGTCGTAGTCGTCGCAGCCGGCGGCGCGCGCCTGTTCCTCGTCGCCCGTCATGGCGTGGGCAGTCAGGGCGATGACCGGGATGCCCTGGGTGCTGTCGTTGCCCTTGATCGCCTTGGTGGCGTCCCACCCGTCGAGGACGGGCAGGCTCATGTCCATCAGGATCAGATCCGGTGACTCGCTCGCGGCCATGTCGACGCCCTGCTGTCCGTCCAAGGCCATGACCACCTCGTAGCCCTTGCGCTCGAGGCGGCGCGAGAGCATGTCGCGGTTCATCTCGTTGTCTTCCACCAGCAGGATCTTGGGCATCGTCGTTCTCGTTGCTCGTTGCGTCGGTACTTCGGTCAGGTGATTGAAGGGTACTTGGAATCGGGCCCCCGGTCAGGACCCCGGGACCGCCACACAGTTCCGCACCACCGAGGCGATCTCGGCCAGCATGTCGTCGCGACTCTTGTCGCCCTTGCGCACCACGGTGGTCATGTACCCGTTGAGCCGCAGCAGGTCCTCCTTGCTGAGATCCATGGAGGTGACCACGAGCACCGGGATGCTGAACCCGCCGTCCATGGACCGCAGCCGCTTCAGGAATTCGAAGCCGTCCATCTCCGGCATCATCAGGTCGAGCAGCACCAGGTCGGGGCGCTGCTCGTTGAGCCGTTCGATGGCCACCAGCCCGTTCTCGGCCTCCACCACGGTCCAGCCCTGGGGCTCGAGCACGCGGCGCATGAGATCGCGGGTGTCGTCCTCGTCCTCGACGACCAGCACGCGCCCCGGCTTGCGCTCCTTCTGCAGGCTGCGGATCAGCTGGCTCAGGCGCGAGCGGTCGACGGGCTTGGTCATATAGGCCTCGGCGCCCTGCCGCAGGGCCTCCTCCTTCTCGTCGAGGATGGTGACCATCAGCACGGGGATCGAGGCGGTGTCGGGATCGGCCTTCAGCTTCTCGAGCACCTCCCAGCCGTTCATGCCCGGCATGACCACGTCGAGGGTGATGGCCACGGGCCGCAGCTTCTTGGCCAGCTCGAGGCCCACCTTGCCGTTGAGCGCCGTCACGACCTGGAAGCCCTCCCGCGACAGGAAGCGCTGGGTCAAGTCGAGCACCGCGGCGTCGTCGTCGATGACGAGCACCATGGCGCCTTCGCCGGCCAGGCGCGCGGCCGGTCGGCCCTCGTCGATGTCGAGCGTGTTCTGGGCCAGCTCCTGCACCTGCACCGGCAGGCGCACGGTGAAGGTCGTGCCGGCGCCCAGCTCGGACGCGAGCGTCACGTCGCCGCCCATCATGCGGCACACCTTGCGGCTGATGGGCAGCCCGAGGCCGGTGCCGCCGTACTCGGCGGAGGTCGAGGCGTCTGCCTGGGTGAATTCGTCGAACACAGCGGCGACCTGCTCCGCGGTCATGCCGATGCCCGTGTCGGTCACCTCGAACACGATCCACTCGGCGCCGGCCACGTCCTCGCGCCGCCCCGTGAGCGCCACCTCGCCCTCCTTGGTGAACTTCAAGGAGTTGCTGAGCAGGTTGAAGAGGGTCTGGCGCACCTTGGTCTTGTCGGCCCGCATGTCACCGAGGTCGTCGGCCAATTCGACGCTCAGCGTGTTGGCGTTGTTGGCGGCCAGCGGATCGACGGTGGTCTGGACATCGCGCACCAGCGTGGCCACGTCGAAACGCTCGAGGTAGAGCACCATCTTGCCCGCCTCGATCTTGCTCAGGTCGAGCACGTCGTTGATCAGGCTGAGCAGGTGCGCCGCCGCCGAGTGGATCTTGCTCAGGTCGTCCCGGTAGCCCTTGTGCCCGTCGGCCTCGGCGTCCTCGATGAGCATCTCGGTGTAGCCGATGATGGCGTTCATGGGCGTGCGCAGCTCGTGGCTCATGGACGCCAGGAAGGCGCTCTTGGTCTGGTTGGCGCGCACCGCCGTCTCGCGCGCCTCCTCCACCTTGTTGCGGGTCTGCAGCAGGCTCTCGGCCATGGAGTTGAAGGCCTGGCTCAGCTCGCCCAGCTCGTCGCGGCTCTGCAGGGCGATGCGGTGGGACAGGTCGCCGCCGCCGATGATGCGCGCGCCGACGTTCAGCTCGCCCAGGTGGCGGCGCAGGTAGCGCATGAACCAGAGCATGATCACCAGCGCCAGGGCACCCGTGGCGAAGAAGATCGTGCGGCTGTTCGAGCTGGTGGTCTCGGCCACCTCGGAGAGGTTGCCCAGGGCCTCCCGCACCCGCTCCTTCTCGGCCAAGAACAGCACCTCGAGGTCGTCGAGGGCCACGCCGACCTGCCGTGAGAAGGCCTCCGTTCGTGGAATGTCGATCTCGCCGCGCCAGATGTCGGAGAGCGCCGCGAAGGACGTCTCGAGCGGCTCGAGCTCCTCGCGATCGTCGACCTCCATCATCAGGCGCAGGTCCGAGAGGCGGGAGCCGAAGTCATCCAACCGCGCACGCACCTGGGTGATGCCGTCGGCGGCGACGGCTTCCTTGCCCTGCTGTCCTTCCGCGGTCTCGCCCTCGATGCGGAGCTGCAGGGCAATGCCCGTGACCACCTCCTTACGGCGCTTCTCCAGCTCGGGGCCCATGTCGACCACCAGCCGCTCGCGGTCGAGGGCCCGCACGAGGTCCTCCTTGGCGGCGGCCCGCTCGCCGTCGGCCCAGCTCAGCAGCCACAGGTTCGACGCCACGAGCACCATCACGGTGAGCAGCAGCAGGCCCATCTTCTGCATGAGCGTGAGGTCGCGGAAGCGGCGCGAACCCGACGACACGCCCCGGCGCCCGTTGGCGCCGTTGCCTGGCTGCTTGCTGTTGCCCTTCCCGCTGCCGGCCATCCTGGACCGCTCCCCGACACTGAGCCTTGCCGTCCCCGGTGGGCCGCTGCACGAGTCCCGACCGAGAGCGCGAATCGTATCAGACCCCCGCGCCGTTCGTGTAGGAGCCCAGCGGCCCCATCGGTATCGTCGGGAGCGACCATCACGACCCTCGGGAGCCACCCACGATGGTGTCCAGCCAACCCGCCCCCGCCGCCTCCGCGCCGGGCGCTGAGAAGTCCACCGTCCCGACCGAGGACGAGCTCGCCGCCTTCGCCGAGCAACTCCGCCGCCTGGGCCCCAAGGAAGGCGCCCGCGACCTGAACCGGCACGGCCCCGCCACCGCCGCGCAGTTGTTGCAGCGCTGCCCGGCGCCGCTGGCCCTCGACATCATCGACCAGCTCGACGAGTCCCGCCGCCTCTCCATCCACGACGAGCTGTCCGCCGACACCCGCGCCCAATGGAAGGTCAACGCCGGCTACGGCAAGAACCAGCTCGGACGGCTGATGGAGCTGCCGGCCGCCGTGCACCGCTTCGACACCACCGTCGCCCAGGCCATCGCCCACCTGCGCGAGGAGGTCAAGAAGCGCTTCGTCACCTACCTCTACGTGACCGACGACGCCGGCCACCTGCTCGGGTTGGTGGTCATGCGCGAGATGTTGCTCTCGAAGCCCGAGGACCGGCTCGGCGACATCATGCTGAAGGACCCGTTCACCTTCGACGCCGACACGTCCGTCGAGGACGCCATGCGGGTGGCCGCCTCCAAGCAGTTCCCGGTCTACCCGGTGTGCAATGACGAGGGGCAGCTGGCGGGGTTGGTGCGGGGCGCCGATCTGTTCGAGCAGAACATGGCCTCCGTCATCGTCCAGGCCGGCGCCATGGTCGGTGTCGAGAAGGAGGAGCGCGTGACCACCACGTGGCGCCGCTCGCTCAAGATGCGCCACCCGTGGCTGCAGTTGAACCTGCTCACGGCCGTCATGGCCGGCGCCGTGGTGGGCATGTTCGAGGAGACCATCAACCAGGTCGTGGTGCTGGCCGCCTTCCTGCCCGTGCTCGCCGGTCAGTCGGGCAACACGGGTTGCCAGGCCCTGGCCGTCACACTGCGCGGCATGACCCTCGGCGATCTGGCCCAGCGCAAGACGTTGGCCATCGTCACCAAGGAGGCCCTGGTGGGCGCGCTCAACGGGGCCATCATCGGCGTCATCGCGGCCGTGCTCATGTTCTTCTACGCCCGCTCGTCGTCACCCGACACGAACGCCTACATGCTCTCGTTCGTGGTCTGGATGGCCATGACCGGCAGCTGCATCGCCAGCGGCGTCACCGGCACGCTGGTGCCCATCGCGCTCAAGAAGATGGGCGCCGACCCGGCCACCGCCAGCAGCATCTTCCTCACCACCGCCACGGACGTGATCTCCATGGGCCTGCTGCTCGGGCTCGCCAGCACGCTGATCATCGGCTGAGGCAGGGCAAGAAAATGGCCGCTGCCCGGCGGGGGGAACCCGGCAGCGGCCTCGGGGAGGGCGCGGGAGGAGGAGGAAGGTCCCGCAGCCCCTGGGAATGCGGTGGAGGTCAGGCGGTGATGCGGCGTGCCTTGACCAGAGAATTGAAGAGGAAGTAACCCTCGGCCTCGCGGCGCGTCAGGGTCTCGTCGAAGCGACCATCGCGCTTGCAGCGACGCTGGCCTTCGTCGTCCATGACCACCACGCCGAGTTCGAGGGTGAAGACTTCGGCCCACTGCTCGTAGGTCCTGTCCACCGCGTCGCCGCGGGACAGCCAGGGCAGGCTGCTCGTCATCCAGTTGGTGAAGCGTTCGCTCATGGTCGTGGTCTTCGACAGCGGGGTCGTGGACAGCGGGGCGTTCATCACGTGGGCGTGGCTGCGCATCAGGACCTCCTTGCGGCGGGCCGGCGCGACCCGCTGTGTTCATGACGTCGATCTTCGGCGTCATGGACGGGAGCAGGCGTGACGGAGCCGTTAATGGCCCATGCACCGCTCTTCGTCGCGAGGGGCAAGCGACTTGCGGGGCCCCTCGAAAGAGGCCGCGAAGACCCCCTTGCTCCTCGTTCTCGAAGGGCCCCTGTGGCCGGCGGCGCGCGCCCCGGGGTCGGGGCCTAGTCCTTCCAACCCGGCCAGGGCACGTCGTTGCGCTCGTAGCGCCCCTGGGCGAAGTCGGAGAAGAAGTGCGGCACCAGCGGATGGGTCACCGGATCGGAGGAGACGTCGGGCTCGAGGTTCTCCTGCGCGGCGTAGGTGATGGAGTCGCTGCCGTGCACGAGCACGTGGTACCAGGCCTGACGCTGATCCGGCTGGGTGTTGTTCTTGCTGTACCACGACTTCGGGGCGCGGCAACGCTCATCCGCCTGCAGCACCACGCCGCGATAGCCGTAGCGCTTGTGGCGAACGAGCTGACCGGGAGTGAAGAGTGGTGTGGTGACGATGGACAGGCGACCGAAGAACATGGCCCCATGTTAGCGTGACGCCGCCCCACCGGGGAGGTCGAACGAGATCGGGGAGGAGAAGCCCATGAACACGCCCATGCCGTCCCTTGGCCGACTCGTCACCCTCGCGATGATGGTCGCGGCCGTTCATCTCGCGGCGCCCGCTGCTGCCACCGCTCAGGCGGACGAATTCGAGATCCCGACATTCTTCGATCGCACCGACGATCTCGAGGAATTTTCCGGTTTCATGGAGATGGTCATCGGGCTCTACGACACCGATGCCCGTGAGCTCCGGAGCTTCTACGACATCGGTGTCTCCCCCACCCGACTCGACCGCATGGACGCGTTCGACCGGCAGTGGCAACGGACACTCGAAAGACTGGGCGGATCCTCCGAGTGGTACGACCCCGAGGCGAACATCGATCACATCCTGCTGCGTCACCACGTCGTGCATGCCCTGCGGCAACGCACGACCCTGCGCAACCGCCTCGCCGATGCCGCCGACCTGCTGCCCTTCGCGCCGACGATCATCGACCTCGAGGAGGCGCGCTGGCGCATCGAGCCCGTGGACCCCCGGGAGGCCGCCGCCACCCTCGACGCCCTGGCCGAGCAGATCGAGGCCCTCGCCGAACGCGTGAAGGCCGTGCCCGACGAGGACGATGACGACGATGACGACGACGCATCGGATGGGGGTGACGGCGACGGCGACTCCGAAGACGCGAGCGACGAGCCGCCCCTCTCCGTCACGGCCGTCGACGCCCGCCGCATCGCCCGCCACGTGGGCCAGCTCTCCCGGGCCCTCTCCACCTGGCACGGCCACCACGCCGCCTACGTGCCCGGCTTCACCTGGTGGACCGAGGAGCCCTTCGACGCCGCCATCGAGCAGCTCGACGCCTACGAGGAACAGCTGCGCGAGACCATCGCCGGCGAGGAGGGCGAGGACGACGACCCGCTCGTGGGCGACCCCATCGGCCGCGACGCCCTCATCGACGACATCGCCCACGAGATGCTGCCCTACTCCCCGGAGGAGTTGCTGGCCCTCGGCGAGGAGCAATTCGCCTGGTGCGAGGCGCGCATGCTCGAGGCCTCCCGGGCGCTCGGCTTCGGCGACGACTGGAAGGCCGCCCTGGCCGAGGTCAAGTCACGCCACGTCGACCCGGGCGACCAGGACGACCTCGTGGTGGGCCAGGCCCGCGAGGCCATCGCGTGGCTCGACGACAACGACCTCGTCACCATCCCCGCGCTGTGCCGCGAGACCTGGCGCCTGCGCATGATCTCCAAGCAGGGGCAGCGCACCCTGCCGTTCGCGGCGTACGGCGGGCAGGTCATGCTCGTCGCCTACCCCACCGCCGACATGGACCATCCCTCCAAGGAGATGGCCATGCGAGGCAACAACATCCACTTCTCGCGCATCGTCACGCCCCACGAGCTGATCCCCGGCCACCACCTGCAACGATTCGCCGCCGACCGCAGCAACACCCACCGCTCGCTGTTCGGCACACCGTTCTACGGCGAGGGCTGGGCGCTCTACTGGGAGCTGCTCATGTGGGAGCAGGAGTGGCACCGCAGCCCCGAGGACCGCATCGGCATGCTCTTCTGGCGCATGCACCGGGCCGCGCGCATCGTCGTGTCGCTCAAGTTCCACCTCGGTGAGATGGAGCCCGAGGCCATGATCGACTTCCTCGTCGATCGCGTGGGCCACGAGCGCGACGGCGCCACCAGCGAGGTGCGGCGCTACATCGCCGGCAACTACAGCCCGCTCTACCAGTGCGGCTACCTCGTGGGCGGCCTGCAGCTGTGGGCCCTGCGCGGCGAGCTCGTCGACAGCGGCGAAATGACCGACCGCGAGTTCCACGACGCGGTGCTGGCCTGCAACTCGATCCCCATCGAGATGGTACGCGCCTCGCTGCGGGCCGAAGCCTTCGGGGAAGACGCCCCGTCGCTCGACCACCGGGCCTCGTGGCGCTTCATCGATTCACTGGGCGCGTTCTCCACCTTCGACGCCACCGACTTCGACGACGACCACCACTCCGGCGGCCGCCTCGACGCCGTCCCATTGCACCAGCCCATCGAGGGCTTCCGGTCGCGCATCGTGCCGCTCCCGCGGCCGGCGGGCGCGCCCCCGGGCAGCTACTACGCCCACGCCGCCTTCGGTGACCGGGGACGCGTCCACGTGATCCGCTACGACGGCGACACCGTCACCCACACGGGCACCGAATGGCTCGGCCCCGGCCACTCCCCCGCCGGCACGGCCACCACCAGCATCAAGACCCTCGACGACACCACCCTGGTGGAGGCCATCGACGACCTCGGCGCCCTCAAGCTGGTGACCATCCCCGGCGGCGACCTGCGCGCGCTGATCGAATCGAGCCGTCCGGTCATCGTGGCCATCGGAGTGTCCACCGACTCGCGCTACGCCTTCGTCGCCTGCCAGGACGCGACCGGCGTGGATGCGGCCATCGACGTCATCGACCTCGCCGCCGAACGCCGCGTCGGCAGCGCCGCCCTCACCGGCCCGCTGCTCGGTGTCTCCTTCGCGCGCTGGGAGCAGCCCGAGTCACGCTGAGGCCGTCGACGGCACCGGCGGAATCCGCGCACTCGCGGTACCAGCACAACTGTGACGACTGCGGCGACTGCGCGACTCAGTAGGTCTCGTCGACGATGCCCGGGGGCAGGTCCTCGATGACGCTTTCGCGGTAGTGGCGTGACTGGATCGTCGCCAGGGCGCGACGGAAGGCATCGCGCACCTGGGCGTCCTTCAGGGCCCGCGGCTGCACCTCCCGCAGCACGTCGACCATGTAGATGTCGGCGCCGATGCCCTGGGTGGCCACGTCGAGCACGATCACCACCACCGGCGGCGCGTCACTGTCGTCGAGGCACCGTTCGAGGACGTCTGCCAGGTACACGTCGGCGTCGATGCTGGTCGCCGCGCCCCGCCAGGCGTCGAGCAGCCGCGGGTGCTGCAGCTGCTTCGCGTGCAGCTCGTTGAGCAGGTCCGTCATGTAGATGTCGGTGCCCACGGTCTGCGCGGCCAGGTCCAGCAGGCGCGCGGCCACGTCGGGCATGAGCCCGTCCCGCTCCAGGGTCTCGCCCATGATGTCCGCGGCATAGACGTCGGTGTCCAGCGTCGCCAGGGCTGCCAGGAAGGCGTCGCTCACCGCGCCGTTGGGCGCCCGGTCGTCGATGACATCGCCGAGCAGGTCGGCCATGTAGACATCGGTCTGCAGGCACTCGGCGGCCACCCGCAGCAGGTCGGCCAGCTCGGCATCGGAGAGCTCGGCGTCGTCGACCAGGTCGGTCATCACGCTCGCCATGTAGACGTCGCTGTCCAGCGCGCTCAGCGCCTCGATGTAAGCGGCGCGCAGGCTGCTGTCCCGCAGTCCCCGCCCGCCCAGCTCGCTGAGCAGGTCGGCGCGGTAGACGTCCGCCTCGATCGCCGCGACGGTGCCGAGCAGCAGGTGCCGGCGCTGCGCGTCGCTCAGCTCGGCCTCGTCGAGCAGGGCGGTGACGTAGCTCACGCGCACATGGTCGCCGCGCACGCGGTCGATCTCGGCGAGCACGCCGTCGACGCCGCTGCGCTTCAGGATGCGCTCGACGCGGCCCTCGACGTCGAGCCCCAGCTCGTAGATCAAGGCCGGCATCGACTCCACCAGCCAGGCGCGCCCCTCGGGCTCGAAGGCACGGTTCTCGCCGTGACGGCGGAAGCGCACCCGGTCACCGTCGTCGTCGCCGACGATCTCGAGTTGCGCGATGGTCTCGTCGTCCTCGAGCTGCTTGATCACGATCTCGGCGTCGTCACCGAGCGGCGCGAAGCCCCGGTCGTCGGCTCGGATCTCGACGTCGCCCTCGATGCGGACGTCCCAACCGGAGCCGTTCTCGGTCCGGCGGATACGCCGCGTGTCGTCGTCGATCGACAGCGAGAACTGCCCGTTGAAGGCGTGGCCGGGCCGGGCTTCGTCGCGCATGAGCTGCCGCGGACGCACCGGCGTCACAGGCACCGGCGGAATCGTGAGGATGGAGCGGACGCCCGCGACCGGGGCCACGGGAGCGACGGGCGGGACCGATGGCACGGGCGGAATGTCGGGCCAGACCGCGGTGTCCTGCGCCAGGCGCAGCAGGGGCAGCGTCAGGACCTGGGTCGCGCGCACAGAATCCAAGGCCGGCCAGGTCATGGCCGCCGGCAGCGAGAGCAGGTCGGCCTCCGAGACGCCCCACACGATGGGATCGTCGACCGGAGCCACCGGCTGCTTCGGCTTCACGGCATCCGGCCACGCCTTCTGGCTGTCACACCCATCGGCCCCGGGAACGAAGGCCCTGGGCGCCGGAGGAAGATCGGGCATCGGCCAAGCGTGCGGGTTGGGCGCCGGGTGCGGGTGGGGTGCCGGGTGCGGGTTCGGCGCCGGGTGCGGGTTCGGCGCCGGATGCGGGTTGGGCGCCGGATGCGGATAGGGCGCCGGATGCGGATAGGGCGCCGGCCGCGGGTCCGGTGCCGGCCGCGGGTCGGGCGTCGGCCACGCGAGCGGTGCCTGCTTGGATGCAGCGTCACAGGCGTCGGCGCGCGGGGTAGAGACGCGGGCCTTGCCCCGTCCAGCACCACCGCGGATGGCCCCACCCCCGCCGTGACCGGTGCCGATCAGATTGATCCCGGACACCGCTCCGGCGCGGCCGGTGCTCACACTCGCATGCGCGCCGCTGTTCGTGTTGGGCGCCGACGCAGACGCCCCCGTGCTCACCGATCCGCCGATGGTCACGGTCTGGCGCGTGAAGGTCACCGTGCGGCCCGAGGCCTGCCGCTCGCCGAGGGTCATGTGGATGCCCTCGTCGTCGACACGGATGATCACGGTTTCGCCGTCGGTGCTCGCCCCGTCATCCACCGCCAGGCCGAGCGCCGATTGCAGCGACGTCACCAGCGAAGCCGGCGCCGGATCGAGGCGCATCACGCGCTGCGTGTTCTCTGTGAGTGCAACGGGAGCGGCCGCCGGATCCGCAGCCGTCTCGACCAGACGCGGCGCCTCGATGGCGTCGAAGGGATCGACCGGTTCAGGCGTTTCGTCGTGCGTCGCCGCGATGACCTGGACGCCCGAGAGCCCCAGGCACAGCACCGCGCAAGCGACCCACGTGGGCATCAGGGCCCGGCGGGACGGACTGCGCCGGTCGCGGTCGTCGTCGAGCACGGCGAGCAGTCGCCCCTCGATCTGACTGCGCCGCGCCATGGCCAGGGTGGAGGTCGCCGGCACGCCGGTGCTCACGAAGGCCCGGGCGATGCCCAGGAGATGCGTGGCATAGGTGCTCGGCCGCGAGCCCGCGGCGAGGACCTCGTCGTCGCAGGCCTGCTCGCGCTCGCTGCGAATGCGCCGCGCCACCATCCACGTGAGCGGATGGAACCAGTAGAGCGCCGAGACGATGCCGCCCAGCAACTGGTCGAGGGCGTCGCCGCGACGGATGTGAGCCACCTCGTGCAGCAGCACGCACCGCAGCCGCTCGCTGCTCCAGCCCTCGGCGGCCTGCGGCAGCACCACCACCGGCCCGCGCCAACCCCACGTCATCGGGATCATCGAGCCCTCGGCCAGGCGCAACTGCACGCCCCCCCGCACGCCGAGCTGACGGCACACGCGCTGGAAGGTGTCGAGCACCGGGCCCGGGCCTGCCGGCACCGTCGCCGCGACGCACTGCGCTGCCCGCGCATGCCCGACAGCGAGGCGGACCAGCAGCAGCAGGGCGCCGACGGCCCACAGGCCGACGACCAAGACGCCCCAGGGAATCTCCGAGCTCGCGGCATTCACCGCGTTGCGTTCCGCGTCGCCGGACAGCGGGCCCGCGCCGCCACCGAAGGACGCCAGCCAGGGGCCCGCGTCATCGTCGCGGTCTTCGTCACCCTCACCACCGCGGACGATGCGCCAATCAGGGTCAGAACGCACCGGCAAGGCCTCGACCGGCTGGCCGGCGTCGTGCTCGCGTGTGCGCCGGTCGTGCAGGTCGTGCAGGTCGTCGCAGTCGAAGTGGATGTCGAGGTTCAGCTCGATGTTGATGTCGACGTTCTCGTCGTCGTCATCCGGGCACACGTCGCGGCACTCGTCCTCGACCCAGCCGCCGCGCACATCGCAGTCGTCAAAGTCGAAATCGAAATCGAAGTCGAAGTCGCACTCGTCATCCTCGTCGTCGCACGACTCTTCCCACGTCTGCTCCCACTCGTGATCCCACATGTCGAAGTCGGCTTCGAACTGATCCTCGAAGGCCTCCCACTCGTCTTCGAAGGCTTCCCACTCCGCCTCGAAGGCCTCGGCATGCCGCTCGAACTCGTCCTCGAGGGCCTCCCACTCCGCCTCGACCTCGTCGTCGCAGTCGTCTTCCCAATCGTTGGCGTCGGCGGTCCATTCGTTCGCGTCGGCAGTCCACTCGTTGACGTCGTCGGTCCACTCGTTGACGTCCGCGGCCCATTCGTTGACGTCCGCGGTCCATTCATTCGTGTCGTCGGCCCAGTCGTTGGCTTCGTCGGCCCACTCCGCCTCGGCTGCCTCCCACTCCTGCTCGAACTCGGCCCACTCGTTCTCGAATTCCGCCAGCTCGGCCTCGAGGTCCTGCTCCACCTGCGCCCACTCGGCTCCGAAAGCCTCGCGCTTGGCCGCACGAGCTTCGGTGGCGGCCCGTGCTGCCCGCTCCTCGGCACGGGTGGTGTCGCGGGCGGACCGTCGCGCGGCCGCCTTGGCCTTGCGCTCGGCCTCACGCTCGGTGGCGCGGGCACGAGCCCGATCCTGCTTCTCGTCGTCGGACCAGGAAGCGAGGACCATGGCCTCCCAGCGCGCTTCCTCCGCAGCAGACCGGGCCGCGGTCGCGGCGGCGACCCACTCATTCTCAACGGCGTCGGCGGCCACCCACTCGTCGCCGGTCGCTTCGTCGGCGACGGGCATGGGCCACCACGAGGGGCCGGACAACGACCACGCCGGCGCCACGAAGCCGAGCAGGGGCAAGGCCAGCAGGCCGACGAACGCCGCCTGCAGCGCGCTGTAGCGCCAGGCCGACGACGACTTCTTGAGCAGCAAGGCCGCCCCGAGGCCGGCCGTCAGGATCACCGTCGCGGCGATCAGCAACTTCATGAGAAACGCCAGGCTCGCGCCGTCGTCGATACCGAGTCCGCTGTTCACATCCATCATCACCGCCCCTCCTTCTTCGCCTGCGCGATGAGCCGCGCCAGGCGCTCGATCTGATCCCGTCCCAGTTTCTTGCTCTCCATGTCCAGCAACGCCGTGATCGCCTCCTCCGCTGAACCGTCGAAGAAGGTCTGCACGATCTGCTTGAGCGCCGAGCGGCTCGCGCGATCGCGCGGCACCGTCGGCCGGAAGATGTACGTCGAGCCCTCCTGGACATGGTCCAGGTGACCCTTCTCCTCGAGGATGCGCAGCGTCGCGCGCACCGCCGAGTAGCTGGGCGGGTCGGGGAGGTCGGTCTGCACCTCCGCTGCCGTGGCCCGCCCGCGCGCATAGATGCAGTCCATGATCTGGCGCTCGCGACGGCTGAGCTCCGACGCCGATGGTCGGTTGCCGGAAGACCTGCTACCCGAAGGGGCCATGTCTCTCCTCCTCTACCCGTGCTGTTTCCCGGCTGCCCGCCCGGCATCCCGAAGACGCCGCCCTGCTGGTTTTTCAGCAGCCTGCTAAGAAACTAGCAGACCGGCTCCCGCGGTCAACCCCCATCCTGCCTGTGTCTCGCAACCGGACGATGGCCCGACGGTGGCGAGAGGCAGGAGGCCGTTCCGGGGTGAAGGGGCGGTCCGGGCAAGAGCACCGGTCCGGGCAGCGGGCTCAGTCCATCCAGTCGGTGGGGAATTCGGGACCGAGGCGCACGACTTCGAACAACGTGGCGATGAGTTCGTCCTGCGGGCCGGCGCGGAACGGTGTCTGGTAGTCCCACACCACCAGGTGGTCGCGGTCGATCTCGAAGGCGCGGCCCTGGTCCGACTCGGTGATCAGGGTGTTGCCGTTCGCCAGGCGCTGGGCGCTCCCGCACGTCGCCGAGTAGAAGGCCAGCGGACGCTCCTTGCCGTAACTCCAGGCGATCTCCTGGGTGACCGGATCGAACTCGAGCACGGACGAACGGTTCTCGTGGCCCTTGTTGTCGAACAGCAGCATGTTGCCATCGGCCAGCAGGACAGGCTCGTGCTGCGCGCGCCATGGACCCCGGGCGGTCCACGTCATCTGACCGCTCTCGAGGTCGATGACGGCCAGGCGGTCGAGCTCACGCATGGACACCAGCACATCGCCCTCGTCGGCGACGGACGAGGCGGCCCCGAGGGCGGCGTCGATGTACTGGATCGTGTTCGTGTGCAGCACGTCGCCGCCCGTGTCGATGCCCTCCATGGTGAAGGTCTCGTCGGCGCTGGCGCGGCGCTCGTCGATGAGGTTGAGCAGACTGCCCAGTACCGAGAGCGAGGCGAGCTCGCGGCCGTCGGCGTCGAATTGCACGACGAAGTCCTCGAGCACCGGCTCGGTCGGGTGCAGCTCAGGGTCGAGGCGTGCCTCCCGCGTGAGCAGCACGATGCGTCCGTCGGGCGTGACGTCAACGTCGTGATGGGCGCCCCCCGCCCAGGCCCAGCGCACCTGCGAGGCGTGATCGAGGCGGACCAGCCCCAGGCCCTCGAAGATCACGAGCAGGTCGCCCTCGGGGAGGATGCGCACGCGGCGCCAGTACTTGCGATTCCCGTTGTCATGCAATCCTTCGGCTTCGGTGCGGCCGGGAAACGCCTGGTCGAAGCGACAGCGCCAGCGGTGAAGCAGCCTGCCGTCCATGTCGATGAGCGCCGCGACCGGGGCGTGCCCGGAGAGCACCAGGTTGAGGCCGGGGGACGCGCGCTGGGGCAGGTGCTTGACCACCCCGACGGGCCCGCTCCCCGCCTCGCCCTGGGACGTGGCGTAGCCGATCGACTCGAGACGACGCAGCGCCTCGAGCTGCTCGTCATTGAGGTCGCTGTCGGGCGCACCGTCGGGCACACCGTCGAGCTGCTGCTCGGCGCGGCGGCGCTCGTGACGCCGGCGGGAGTCGTTGGCCCACCGCCCCGGCGGGGCATCGGCCCGCGGGATCGGGCCATCACCGGCGGCGGTCGCGTCACGGGCGGTTTCTTCGTCGCGGGTCGCCTCGTCATCGTTCGAATCGCCACCGGTCGCATCGCCACCGGTCGCTTCATCATCCTCGCGGTGTAAGGCGTCACGGCCCCCGTCGTCCGACGTGTTCCCCACGGACGCCGCACCCCCATCGTCCGCCGCACCCCGATCGGCCGATTCCGCGCCATCGCAGGCGCAGGCGCCCGCGATCAGCAGCAGGCCAATCCACGCGGCCATGCGGGAGCGAGCGGGGACAGCGGAAACGGGGCGGTCAGGGTCCATGCAGCGCCGATCATAGAGGCCGTCCCGGGCCACGGGCACGACTCGCGGGATCGTCATGCCTCCGCCTTGGACAGACCGGCCCTCATCGGGACAATCCACGGCTTGTCCTCGGAGGCCTGTGCGCCATGAAGCTCGTCAAGTTCCTGCTGTTCCTCGTGATCATCGCCGTCATCGGCCTGGTGGTCGCCGGATTCTTCATCGACGGCATCGCCGTGAAGGCCGTCGAAGAGGGCGGCACCTACGCCCTGGGCGTCGACACGACCCTCGACTCGGCCAGCATCGGCCTGACCTCCGGCACGGTGGGCCTGTCGGGCCTGACCATCGCCAACCCGGCCGGCTTCGAGACCCCGCACTTCTTCCGCATGAACAGCGCCAACGTGGCCGTGACCCTCGGCTCGCTCATGGAGGACACCGTCGAGGTGCCCGAGATCGCCCTCGACGGCCTGAGCGTCAACCTCGAGGATTTCCAGGGCAAGGCCAACTACGAGCGCATCCTCGAGAACCTGGGACGCTTCGAGTCGGGCGAGGCCCCGGCCCCCGAGAGCGCACCGGCCGAGGGCGGCAAGTCGTTCGTGATCAAGACCATCGCCATCACGAACGTCTCCGTGTCGGCCACGCTGCTGCCCATCGGCGGCAACGCGACGCGCACCACCTTCGAGATCCCCGAGATCCGCCTGCATGACGTGGGCTCGGGCGGCGACGGCGGCATGACCCTGCCCGAGATCATCAACCTGGTGGTCAAGGCGGTGCTGGGCGCCATCACCAACGCCGGCATCAACCTGCCCGGCAACCTGCTCCAGGGCCTGCAAGGCGGGCTCGGCGGGCTGGCCGACGTCGGCAAGTTCGGCGGCGAGATCGTGGGCGAGATCACCGGCGGCCTCGGCGAGGCCATCGGTGGCGTCACCGGTGCCGTCGACGACGCGCTCGGCGGCGTGAGCGAGGCCCTCGGCGGGACCGGCGAAGTGGGCGAGGCCCTCGGCGGCGTGCTCGATGGCGCCGGCGACGCGGTGGATGGCGTGGGCGAGGGCGTCAAGGACGCGCTCGGCGGACTCGGTGGCCTGCTCGGCGGCAATAAGGACAAGAAGAAGAAGGACGACGGCTAGCCGCGCCCGACCAGAGGTCGCTGCCTCACGAACGCCGGGCCCTCAGCGGCGCTCGTAGACCAGGATCTCGTCGAAACGCGTCGCCAGCCGGTAGTCGGCGGCGAGGGTCGCCTCCAGCAACGCCACGGCCTGCGGCCACATGGCCAGGTAGCTGCGATCCTCCTGCCGCACCACGAAGAGCGGCTGCTGGTCGAAGATCTTCTGCATCTCGCCCACCGCCGTGGACCCTTCCCCCTCCCACACCGACAGCCAGTCGGGCCGGTTGAGGGCGGTGGGATGGGCGTAGGGCGTGGGCTGCCGGGCGCCCGAGAGCCACGCCGCGATGTGGTACTGCATGAAGTAGACCGGCCGCCCCTCGACGTCGCGCGCCTTCAGCCACTCGACGAGCTGGTGCACCTCGTCGTGGAACGGCGTGCCCGCCTCCGCGATGCGTGCGTTCACGAGCAGGGCGTTGCGGACGGGCGCCCGTACGGCCCCGGCCAATCCGCCGACCAGCAGCACCGCGAGGACGATCCGCCGCGTGCGCGTGCCCCGCAGCGTCGTGAGGAACAACCCGCCCATGATCGCCATGGTGGGCACGACCTGCATCACATAGTGGTCCATCACCCGCCCGGTCGAGGCGAAGGAGAGCAGCGTGGCCACCCAGATCAGCACGACGGCGAGCTGCCGTCGATCGAGAGCGCCGCGCCGCCACTGCCGGACGAACAACACCACGCCGCCGAGGAACGACAGGCCCAGCAGGAAGCTCTTGGTGCGGAAGGTCTCCGCCAGCGCCTCGCCGATGACGGCCAACGGTGATCCGCTGATCTCGGTCACGTAGGCGAGGGGTGACCGCACCAGCCCGGTGATCAACGCATCGAGCTCGCCGGCGGCGCCATAGACGGCGGCCAGCAGCCCCACCGGCAGCAGCGCGCCGAGCAGCAACCAGGCCTGCGAGCTCAACGAGACGCGGCGCTGCAGCACGACCAGCACCAGGGCCACGCTCGCCCCCGTCACGGCCAGGCTGTTGCGGACGAGGCAGGCGATGCCCATCAGCACGCCGACGAGGAGCAGGTTGCCGCGCCGTTGGTCGCCCGTCACCAGCCGATGCACGGCCCCCGCCAGAAATGGCAGCACGACGTGCTCGCTCATGGTCGCGAACTCGCCCGGGTGATAGCTGCTGAAGACCACCGTGAGCAATCCGGCCGCCAGGCCCGCGGCCCGCCCTCCCAGCCGGCGCCCGGTGCGCGCGACGATCCACGCGCCGAGCCACACGCAGACGATGCCGAGCAGGCGCGGGGCGAGGATCGTGCGCCCGAAGATGGCCTCGAACAGCCCGTAGGCCATGTAGAGGACGGGCGGCTTGTTGTCCCACAGCTCGACGAAGGGCAGGCGACCCTCGATCAGCTCGTGGCCGAGCAGCGTGTAGGTGGCCTCGTCCCAGTCGATCTGCCCTTCGAACATGAAGGGCACGCGCATGAAGAGCGTGGCCAGGAGCAGCAGCAGGCCCACGCGTGTGTTGCTCTCCCCGCTCACACGCCCCTCCTCGTTGCGCACCGACATCGAGCGTCGCCGCGGCGCCCGCCGTCCCCGGACCGAGCGGCCATCCTACGCCCGCCCCACCCCGATTCCACCGGAACGGGGGCCCCAACACCCACCGCACGGCCCCGTATTCCCCCCTCGAGACAGATTCCTCTATCGTGGATATCCTAACGTGATCGCGGAACCTCCGCTGATCCCCCACGGACCCGAAACCGCCGGAGAGCTGATGAACGTCGGCGAGACCATCCGTCGCTTCCGCAAGCAGCAGGGCCAGACCCTCGAGGTGCTCGCCCGCGGCAGCGGCGTGAGTCGGGCCATGCTCTCGGACGTCGAGCGCGGACAGAAGAGCCCCACCATCAACATCCTGGCCCAGATCGCCGTGGGCCTCGGCACCACCGTGTCGGAGTTGTTGCAGGAGCCCTCGCCCGAGGCGGCCCACATCGAACCCGCCGCCCGCCATCCGCGCATCATCGACGAGAAGAGCGGCGTCGTGCGCACGACCCTGTCTTCGCCCCTGCTGCCTCGCGGCGTCGAGTTGGTCTGGTACGACCTGCCGCCGGGCCTGGTCATGCGTCGCGGGCCTCGGGCCGTGTGGTACGCGCCGCCCCGCATGAAGGCCTCGGGACCGTTTCCGCCCAATCCCCGCGGCACGCTCGAGCACGTCGCCGTGCTCAAAGGTCGCGTGCGCTTCTCGCGCCATGCTTTCGAAACGGACGCCTCTTCGACCGACTCCGCTCCCGCGGAGCCCGTCGACCTCAAGGTCGGCGACAGCGTCAGCTACCGCCTCTTCGACGAGGTCCGATTCGAGAACGCCGGTTCCGGCGAGTGTCGCCTCTCACTGTTCCTCGACACGCAGCAAAGTCGATGACCGCCGCTCCGAACGCTCACATGCTGTTTCGAAACCGCACACAGCGAACACATTCCGCCACTCTTGTTCTTGTCCGCGCCCCGGATGCGTCACATCACCGTGTCCTCGCGGCCCCCTATCCTCGAGGTCTCACCATGCTCCGGCCCCGGCTCTCTCGGTCCGTCTCGAACATGCTCGCCGCGTTGATGCTCACACTCGCCCTGACGCCTGCAGGAATGTCGCAGGCCACCGTCGACCTGCGCGCCGATTCGCAGCCCGTCGACCTGGCCGCCATCAAGACGCCGGCACAGGTCATCGAACGCTTGTCGCTGTTGCTCTCTGAGCGTTACGTCTTCCCGGAGAAGGCTGAAGAGTGTGTGGCGCGCCTCGCCAGCGAACTCGCGCAGGGCACCTTCGACGACTACAGCGACATCTCGACCCTGGGCCCCCGGCTGACCATGATCCTGCAGGACGTGACCGGCGATAAGCACCTGCGCGTGCACCCGCGCTCGCCCGGCCCCGTGGCCCCCGCGTCCGAGCCCACCGACGAGCAGGAGGCCGCCTTGCGCGCGCGCATGCTCGAGCAGGGCCGTCGCAACAACTTCGGCTTCGAGCAGGTCTTCCGCGTCGAGGAGAACGTGGGCGTGCTCGACTTGCGCGGGTTCTCGGCCACCGAGTTCGCCCAACACACGGCCGTCGGCGCCATGCAGTTCCTCGGCAGCTGCGACGCCCTCGTCTTCGACCTGCGCCAGAACGGCGGCGGCGACCCGGAGATGGTGCAGCTGCTCCAGAGCTACCTCTTCGACGAGCCCACCCACCTCAACAGCCTCTACTGGCGCGAGGGCGACCAGACCCAGGAGTTCTGGACCCACGACGTGCCCGGCAACGTCATGGGCGACGTGCCGGTCATCGTCCTCACGAGCCGCTACACCTTCTCAGCGGCCGAAGAGTTCACCTACAACCTCAAGTGCCGCGACCGCGCCACCATCGTCGGCGAGACCACCGGCGGCGGCGCCCACCCCGGCGGCGACTTCCCCCTCAGCGAACGCCTCGGCGTGTTCATCTCCATGGGCCGTGCGATCAACCCGATCACCGGCACCAACTGGGAGGGGACCGGGGTCGTGCCCCACGTCGAGGCCACTTCCGAGGCCGCCTTCGACGTCGGGCTGGAGTTGGCCATGAAGCAGGCCAGGGAATACCGCAAGCAACGGTCAGAGGCCGTGAAGGGAGCGTAGGCATGCCCGCAGGAATCGACTTCATCGGACGACTGGTCGGCGACGCCCTCACGTGGTTGTTGCCGGGCTACCTCTTCGACCACGTGTGGACCGGCGGATGGGCCAACGCCATGCGCTGGATGCAGGAGATGTCGAGCTGACCCTTTACCAGGTCGGCTCACCACGACAGCACAGCAACACGGCCGCCCCATGAGCTCTCGGGGAGCTCCCGGGATGGCCGACAATTCGGGGGAGCGGATCTGACCGGGGACGGCATCTGGATCCGCTGGACGGGTGTCTCCGTGCTCGAGGCCGGAGACGCCCGTCTGCTTATTTGTCAAAGACCCGCCTGCGCGAGGACTCGTGTCCTCACCTCGAGGACGGGGCGCGGCTACGGACGTTGCATGCGCCGCGCAGAAAACTCGACGATGCACCCGGCTTCGTTCACCTCGATGCCTTCCGCCGCGAGCAGCGCACGCTGCTCGTCGCTCGGCAGGCCGTCACCGCGGCGCGCAATCTCGCCCTTGGCGTTGACCACCCGGTGCCACGGGACGTCATCGCGGTCCTCGGGAATCGCGGCCAGCGCCCACCCCACCTGGCGCGCAACGGAGCGCAGGCCCAGCGCGGCGGCGATGTCGCCATAGGTGGTGACCTGGCCGGCGGGGACGGCGCACACCTCTGAGAACACGTCCTCGTGGAATCCCTCGCCCACCACGCGGTGCGGGCCGTGAAGGGCAGAGTTGTAGCGGGTGCGTCGTTGCGCGGCCATCAGCCCTCAGCGTAGCGATGAGGCGTTTCCCGGGCAGGCCCTTCTCCGCTTCCACGGGCAAGCGTGACCGCTGTTACCATCTGTGCGGGAAGGAGGGAGCAGGCATGGTCCGCAGCCTCGTCGTTTTCGTCGCTCTCATTGCGCTGTTGGCGATCAGCACCGCCGTCCGGGGCCAGGATCCCCCGCAGCCGGCCCAGCCGGATCCCGTCGTGTCGCCGGTCATGGCGGCGCACATCGAGCGGCTGAAGGCCGAGCTGCCCGACCGCATGGCCACTCTCTCCGAAGAGCTGAGGGAGTCCGCCCATCGCTGGAATCGATCGGCGCCGCCCAAGGGAAGCAAGCGCAAGAGTGCGCGCATCCGCAAGGGCTCGGCCCGGGACAAGTACGGTCTCACGGTTGCCGAGAACACGGCCCAGTTGGGACTGGGTTGGCTCGCCGCCCACCAGAGCCCCAAAGGCTTCTGGTCAGGCGCCGGTTTCGAAGACTCCTGCGGCCGCATCGACGACGGCGCCCCCTGCGGTGGAACGGGCTCGAACCTCCACGACCCCGGTGTCACCGGACTGGCATTGCTGTGCTTCCTGCGTTCGGGAGTCGAACCGCCTCCGGCCAAAGAGACCGGTGACGACGAAAATGATGCCGAAGACATCTCCCCCTACGCTTTCACTGTCGCCCAGGGCATCGACTTTCTCATCGCGGTGCAAAGCTCGAACGGACGCTTCGGCAGCGAGCACATCCTCACCGGCAACTACGATCACCACATCGCGACCCTGGCCATGATCGAAGCCGCCCTGGTGACGGGCGCAGAGGCCCACAAAGAGTCCGCCGAGAAGGCCATCGATCACATCCTGGCTGAACGCAACGCCGGCGCAGCCTGGCGTTACGCGCAAGCACACCCCGAGATGCGGGTCTTCCCCAACGACACCTCCGTCACGGCCTGGGCCCTGCAGGCACTCGAGCAAGGACGGGCCGCCCGCATGCCCTTCGACAAGACGGCCTTCACTGACGGCCTCGGCTTCATCCACGCGATGACCGATCCGGTCACGGGTCGGACCGGCTACACCCACATAGGCATGCTCCCTCCGCGCGAAGTCGGAAGCGAATTCAACTGGCCGTCCCAGCAGACCGAGTCGCTCACTGCCGCCGGCCTCTATTGCCGCTTGCTCGCGATCGAAAACCGCACCCTCAAGCACGACAAGCAGGCCTTGGAGCTCTCCACCGAGCTGCTCGTCGACCTGCCTCCGGTGTGGGACCTCGCCCACCCCGGCCGCGTCGACTACTACTACTGGTACTACGGCACCAAGGCCCTGGCCCTGCAGGGCGGCGATGCGTGGCTGGACTGGAAGCAGCCGCTGATCAACGTCTTTGCGCAGCACACTCTCCTCGATGGAGACGCTCTGGGGTCATGGGACCCAGCTCGGGATCCCTGGGGACATGTCGGCGGACGCATCTACTCGACAGCGATGATGACGCTGTCAGCGCTCGAGAGCTCGCAGCACTAGGACGCCCGCGGACCGCGACCACAGCGCCCTCTCCGCTTTCCTCGCGGAGTTCGACACCACTGGCGTCGGTCAGGTGCGGGTCGGCGGGCTGCTGCTCCTGCGACCGACCGGGCACAAGGCCTGGGGGGAGGACATCAAGTCGTCGCCTGCCTCGCCCTCCGTGCCTGCCGAGTAGCCTGCCCGCATCGGCAGCCTCCTCGGTGACATCCGAGGACCACGCGGAACAGCGGCTTCACTCGTCTGCGTAGATCACGAAGCCCAGGATGCGTTCGATCGCCTCTTCCGTGAGCATTCGCCTCTCCTCGGCCAACCGACGTGCTTCGATCACGAGCGGATCCGACTCGAAGAGCCCGACCGTGGACGTCCGTTTGCCGGTTCGCGCATTCCATTCGCTGACCCGGTAATGGCCACCACCACTCGAGCCAAAGTAGTCCCGCCCCCTCGCTGGTGAGTAGCGATAGCGCTCCTGCATGGCCTGCAGCGTGGCCGCGATCTCGACGATGGCGGCATCGTCGACCACCCGGCGCACCGCTTCGAATTCCTGCCCCCCGATGGATTCACCGACTTCTGCGAAGACGGCGAGCAACTCATCCATCCTCTCCTCGCGGCCGTCGACCTCCCCCAGGAGCTCCGGCATCCGCTCCGAGATGAGGTCACCGAACTCCTTTTCGATTTCGCTGCCCCGCATCTGGCGCACCAACTCCTCGATCTCCCATTCACAATCAGCGACGTACTCGAGCAAGGACTCGATGTGGTCCTGCTGGTCAAGCACTTGCTCTTCGAGGGCGGCGATTCGCTCGGCCTGATCAGGCGCGAATGCTGCGGCTTCTGCAGCCGGAAGGTCAGGAAGCAGGGCCTTGGCAGCGACTCGGGGGAACAGTGGCAAAGCGGGCGGCCCATGCCCCCCGCCCCGGTGTCGCCCCACGGCGCCATTCGACGAATCATTCATGGCAGCCGGCACGACATGAAGGCCGGACCGTTGCCCGCAACGAAGCAGATGACCTTCGCTCTCCGCACCATCTCCCGAGACGAGGGACGCGAACAACAGCGCGAGTCCCGCGACAACCACCCCGATCCAGATCGCACGGTCGATGGGGCGCATGGTCAAGGACTGATCCTCCGCTCGGGAACCGATGCGCCGGATCCATCGGTGCGGCCCGTGCATGCCTTACACGAGAGCTAGATCGCTCTGCGACAGAGGCAACCAGGAGGCGCGCGCCATGGCGCCGGTCAGCGGGTCGACCATGAACATGCTGATCAAGTCACCGATCAGGATGTTGCCCCCGGACCACGGGTCAAGATGGCTCTCGAGGAAGCGTTCCACCCGGCGGTGCCCGACGAGCCCCAAGGTCGGGCCCAAGAAAAAGGCCGATGTCCGAGAACCACGGCGCCACATCCCCCGAAGCGGCGTGCCCGGCTCGCAGCCGGGGCAACACCCGTCGAACGTCGACTGACACAGCCCAGCGTGACGGGTGCTCGGGTTCTCGGACATCAACCGCCACAGACTGTGCATACGGGCATGGACACGATGTGTCCCACCAGGCTGATTACTGTGTTCGGATCGCCAGGAGTTGCCCCTGGTAGGGACGAGAACGGCAGAGGAGGACCGGCCCGCCCGGGACCCTGCGAGGACTTGCATGGATTCACAGGACGGCCAGCCGGAGCGCACTCGCAAGCGCAACGCCCGCGAGCCGGCGCTCTTCCTCTCGGGGACCGGCGACGACTACCTCGGTCGGTGGAAGCGCATCATCCACCTCGACCAGCGGCTGCGCTCTGGTGACCGCCCCACCCTGAGGCGCCTGGCGTCCGAGTGCGGCGTGGTCACCAAGACCATCCGCCGCGACTTCGAAGCCATGCGCATCGAGCTCGGCGCCCCCATCGAGTACGACGCCGGGAGCCGTGGCTACCGTTACGCCGACAACGCGTTCGCCATTCCCGCCGGCACGCTCAACGAGCGCGACCTCTTCGCCCTGATGGTGGCCGAGAACGCCATCGCCCAGTACGACGGCACGCCGCTGCACGACCACCTGCGCGAGGCCTTCGACAAGATGCTGGCCTTTCTCCCGGGCGAGGTGCGCGACGCCCATCAAGTGGGCGCCCGCGCCATCCACTTCGGCGGCCTGCCCCCGCCCGCCATCGACCCCGAGCACTGGACGGCCCTCGCCTGCGCCATCCGCGATCGCCGGGCCACCGAGGTCCGCTACCAGCGGGGCGGCAAGTCCAAGCCCGACGCGCGGCAACTACACCCCTACCAACTGCTGGTGCGCGACCGCGACTGGTTCCTCATCGCCCACAACCCCGCCGTGGGCCGCGAGCTGTTGTATTACTTGCCAAGGATCGCCGGCGTCGCCGTGCTCGACGAGCCGTTCGATATCAGGGACGGCTTCGACGCCGAGGCGTTTCACCGCGGTTCCTTCAACGCCATGCAGGGACCCGACGAGCCCGTCGCCGTCACCCTGCGCTTCGCGCCCGAAGGCGCCCACCTGGTGGACGAACGCCCCTGGTCGCCCGAGCAGACCGTCCGCCGCCACAAGGACGGCTCGGCCTCGGTCACGTTTCACTCCGCCGCCCATTTCGAGATCGAGCGCCAGGTCATGCGCTACGGCGGGCTGGTGGAGGTGGTGAAGCCGGTGGCCCTGCGCGAACGGGTGCGGGACACGGCGCGGCGGGTCGCGGACGGGCACGGATGAGCGGGCCCCCACAGGCCCGGAGCCGGTCAGGCCGCGCAGACCGGCGCGACTTCCTCGAGCCCCACCTCCTCGACACCCAGTTCGCGCAAGACCGCGTTGAACTCCTCCAGGCTCACGTAGCCCGGATTGATGATCTCGACTCCGAGGGGCTCGCCCTCCGCACCATAGTCGGCGACCAGACTGCCCCCGAACTTGCGCGACCGCTTCACACCGCCAGGTGCGATCGCGGCCAGGTAGTAGTACCCGGCGTAGGCCTTGCCCTTGCGGTAGCTGACTCTCAGGTATCGGTGTGCCACGACGGGCATCAGTCTACCTCGTACACCGTGATGACGACGAGCACCCCATCGATGGCGTCCGGCTCGACGACCACCTCCCACAGCCGCCGGCGCCATCGCGACAACACCACCCAGCGACCCGCCAGGCTGGCCCAGTACAAGTCACGGGCATCCTCGAGCATCTCCCGCACGTCGACCTCGGTGACATCCCTCTCGCGCATGACCTGCCGCGCATGGTCGCGAAACGAAAGCTCCCACTCCCACCACTCGGGCCACCGCTTCGTCCGCACCGCACGCTCCTCCCCGCACAGCAGGGAGTCGCGGCCGGGCCGGGTGCGTTACGTTCGTCTGCCAGGAGCCCCCCATCTACGACCTCATCGGTGACATCCACGGCCACGCCGACGCCCTGAAGCGTCTGCTCACGGCCATGGACTACGCGCCGGTGGGCGGCGTCTGGCGCCACCCCGACCGCCAGGCCGTCTTCCTCGGCGATTTCATCGACCGCGGGCCGCAGATCCGGGAGGTGCTGCAGATCGTGCGGCCCATGGTCGAGGAGGGCGCGGCCCTGGCCGTCATGGGCAACCACGAGTTCAACGCGATCACCTTCCATACCGAGCACCTCGACACGGTCACCCGCTCGTGGCTGCGCGCGCGCACCCTGCGCCACATCCGCGCGTACCTCGAGACCATCCGCCAGATCCGGTCGGACACAGAGCTCGAGGATCACATCGAGTGGTTCAAGACGCTGCCCCTGTGGCTCGAGCTGGATGGCCTGCGCGTCGTCCACGCCTGCTGGGACCCGAGCGCCCTGGCCCTCATCGAGCAGCGCGCGCGGCAGACCGGCGGCACCAACGACGCCTTCTTCCGCATGGCCGCCGAGCGGGACGACGCGCTGTTCGGGGCCGTCGAGACGGTGCTCAAGGGCCCGGAGATGGACCTGCCCGCGGGGTGCAGCTTCAAGGACTCCGACGGCAACACCCGCAAGCGGTCCCGGACGCGCTGGTACCTGACCGAGCCCGAGCGGCGCACCTGGCGGGAGTACTCGTTCGCGTTCGACCGCGACGTCGTGACGGCGATCCCGGACGAGCCGCTGGGCGACAGCGAGGAGGGCCGGGCGGTGGCCGCGACCGCGACGCCCTACCCCGAGGATGCGCCGCCCGTGTTCATCGGGCACTACTGGATGCCGGGGGAGGTGAAGCCGGCGCCGCTGGCGGAGAACGTGGTGTGTTTGGACTACAGCGTGGCGCGGAAGGGTGGGGTGTTGTGTGGGTATCGTTGGGATGAGTTTGCTGATTGGTCAGCCCACCCCTTCGTCACGTCACCTCAGTAACGATTTCCCGAAACGGCTCACACCTCACTCGTCAGCAAAGAACACCGCCGCTCTACTCACACTGCTTCGGCTGAAGGTCACGGGCGGGATAAGCGCGCAGCTGTCACCATTCAGTACACGGCTTCTCTTCCTCCTAGCGCCGGTGCACACCTGTGACGTAGATGATGATCGGGTGTTTTGTGCTACGGCGCGTGACCTGTACACCACCGGTGAGTATCGAGTCAATCTGAGCGGGAGGCGGCTCTCCGAACGGATGCGCCAATGGAGCGCCTTTCTGCTGCATGAAGCTGAGACCCTGATCTAATCTCACCTCAAGCACATCGCCGTCCTCCCATTTGACCAGCAGGCTCCGATGATGCTGCGCACGGAAGTGGCTTTCCTCGATGGACACTACACACCGAGACAACGGAGCGAAGAGCTCCTCAAGAACACACTTCCACTCGGTGACATCGATCCACGCGTGACTCAGGTGCTCACGATTCGATCGTTTGTCGGTCGCGCATGTCTCGATGAAGAGCCGGCCTTCGCAGGCAATGCCGCCTGCACGGCGTTCGACTTCCGCCACGACTCCGTACAGAAGGCGTGCGAACAGCGGCGACTTCATGTACTTGTCGGTGTATCTCAATTCGACTATGGGCACTGTCGATGACATTTTCTGTGTCACACCCGCTGCCCGCGACTCGATCAAGCTCCAGAACTTGCTGCCAAACTCGTCTACTGGCCCATCGAGACCGGATTCGACCTCGATCATCGTGTAGTTCCCGGGAACTGGCTTCGGGCATTCTCCCTCGGCCGGTGGTCGCCCGCCCAAGAGAGGCGCACTTGCCTTGCCGCTAGCACGCACGCGCCGCACATCCGACTCGCTCGACCGAGCCCACTCTTCAGAGACCACCGTGTCGAGAATGCTCGTCGAAGCCCACTGCGTATCTTCGGACCCACCACGCACGTCAGCGATCAGCCACGCGTCGCCTGCACGCATTCGCTCCACCGGCACAACTTCAATGCGTGCACCGATCGCAGCGCATCTATGTGCCAGAGCCTGGGACTCGGCCCAGTCCAGCTCCGACAACGTCTGCTCCACCACAGCCACAGTAACCCCAACCCCCGCCTCGGCAAGCCGGTGCAACTCGAACCACATCGGCCATGAGGCGACATTCCAGCTCTGCACCGGCCCCCCCACGAACACAGTGGCGGCCTCTACGTCAGCACGACGAGACATGTCCCGGAAGGCAGGATAGACCTCTACAGCCTCGAGTCGCGTCTCCGAACCGAAGACACGGAGCTCAGGCGGTAGCACCAATGACTGCATGAACTCATCACTCAGCGCTTCCAGCGCAGCATGGCGATCGAGCAGGTCGACGCTGTGCTGCGTGTCGAATGAGAGCAGGCAGCCGTGGCAGGCCCCGTCACACTCACGTGACTTGCACTCAAGGATCTTTCGTGCGCGTGTCAGCACGGTCTCGAGATCTCGGGGCACGACTCCCACGTAGCCAGCCCCTCCCGCCGCTGCATCAAAGAGAACGATGGACCTACGAGGGACATCTCCGTCGGGCGTGACGACTGTGGTCGCCCACCCAATCTCACGAGTGTCGACGCCGAGCTGCTCAGCGACCGCTTGGCGCATCGCGACCGCAATGGACGTACACACAATCCGCTCGACGAACCAAGCCCCGGTCCTCACATTGCAAAGCTGCAACTCGAATATGTCACTCTTCTGCTCCCCTCCCAGGCGGATTTTGCGCCGCATGGCAAAGTCACCGGGGTCCGCTGGGCAGTCAGCGTCACCATTCTGTTTCGAGCCTCTTCGCAAGCGTCGGTGAGCTTTCATCTCAGCAGGAAACTCGCCGGATTCCAACTCAGAGGTCGACCGACCACATCGCAGGCAGAGGGCGTAGCCCTCGCCGTGTAGCCCATCGCTGAAGTAGATGATCGAGCCGTCCGGGTCATAGCGCATGCGCCCCGCTGCTGGACGAGCAAGAGCCTGCCAATCGGCACCTCCTGCCGAGATCCACGGTTCACGCTGTGGCATTCGCGACTGCCTCGTCACATCACTATCTGGCTTGGCCCGAATGTCGACCGCGAAACCCGCCGGCTCGAGATACTCACGTCTCTCGACTTGCCGAGACTGACACCGAAGACACTGCTCCACAGGGCGGCTGCGGCTGGTGCTCGCAGCGCCGCAACTACTACACCTCCACATCTGCCGCAACGCTTGCGTCTCGCGCTTGCCTTCTTCGTCCTGAGCGGGAATGTGCCAGTTCAGAGTGAGCCCCTTCGACTCGTATGCCAAGCCGTCCACGACCACAGTGCAGTCGGGCGCGTACTCGCGCAGTGCCATCGAGAGATGACGCGCTGGGAATTCTCGGCGGCGCCCGAATAGTTCCTCTCCGCGGACATCCTCCTCCCTGTCGCGACGTTCCGCAGCCAGAAGCTCACCTGTCGTGTTGACGAACGGCACGACATGGAGTGGGAACCCATGTGATGGGAGGAAACTCTGCGCGCAGAGGTTGCTCAGGAGGTACTCCCTTTCGAAACGCTCAAGCTGGGCCAGGAGCGCCAGCTGGACAGGCAACAGCTTCGAATCGTCATTCGGCCGACCGCCGGCGCTCTCGATGTCCGCGAGCAGTGCTTCATGCTCGTCATGCCACGAGTCCCGAATGGCTCTCATCCGGCTTGCCGACTCAGCGACCAAGCGCTCATGGGAAACGGACTCGAGCGGTGTACGCGCCAGCAGGGCAGCTATGCCCCCCTCGATCGACTCGTCTTCGATGGCAGCACCTGCAAGCCAGGAAACGAACCGATCCACATGAGCACGCTCCCCCTCCTCAGGCGCGGTGAAGAAAGAACTACATGCGAGCCGAAGGGCGTTGCCACCCAGGTCGTGCAGATATCGGGCCAGCAAGAACGAGTTCAGGTGCCGATGCACGATTCTGGTGCTGTCCAACGAGACAGTGGGTACATGGACCGGAGTCACGAACGGCCACATCGGCTCTTCGAACACGGCCTCGCCATGTGGAACTGACTGGCACATCGTCAGGCTCACAGCGCGATTCTGTCCCCGCCGACCTGCGCGCCCAGCTCTCTGAAGGAAGTTGGCGGGCCCAGGGGGAGCATTGTTCATCCCGACCGCGACGAGACCACCGATGTCGACGCCCATCTCCATCGTGGTCGAGCAACTCAACACGTTGACCATGCCCTGCTTGAACTGTTTTTCGAGTACATCGAGACGCCGGCGACTCTGTTGAGCCGAATGCTCGCCCACGCAGAAGTACTCCGACATGGCCGCGATCCTGTCACTAAACTCTGTCCACACTCCCTTGGCCCGCGCACTCTTGACGTCGCCATCGTCATCGATCCATCGACGTAGAGCGGGATCGTCATGCAGGCCAGTTTCGGGGTCGCGCCTGAATGGGAGTGGCAACCTCGGCATCCTGATCGGGGCGGCCTTCCACGTTTCCCTCTCTCCTGGATCCGCATAGGGAGTGACCCCCAGGACCGTTGTGTCGATGACGCGCCTGGTAACGGGGCACACCCACGCATCGCTCATTCCTCTGATCGACACCTGCTCGCCGAAGTCGAGGTGATAACCGCGATCGCCCGGTGTCAGCAGCCGGCACTGGAGGATGTCATTCCATGCTGCTCTCAGCAGGCTCTCGACGACCGAGTACGACTCGCCTTCTCCAGGATCAAGCCCGAGCCCCGCCATGAGCGCCTTGCCCGCACGCTGGAGTCGCCTCCCTCGGGGGATTCGCCAGGGGAAGCTGATGTTACCGACACTCTCCGTATCGGGAGGGGTGACGCGCCGTGTCGTGAATCGTGTCCCCATCCACCGGATGTAGTCATGTGGGATGTCGGTGACCGTGCTTGCTCTGATGATGTGATCGACTGCCAACTTCAAGAATCCACGCCACTCGCGCAGATCGAGGCGTCGCTCGGCCCACATCGGCGGCACTGTGCTCACCGAATCGAGCGCGGGATAGTCCACTGCGGCAAGACCCAGCGTCTCCAGGGAGTTCTGCCGCGTCGGCCGTCTCAGGAATTCGCGATACAGACAAAGCTCTGCCCACTTTCTCGCGTCCAAGTCGGCCGGTCGGTATCGAGCTCGTTGGTTCAGGGGCATCCACGTCGCAAGCGCATCTTCCTTACAGATGAAGTTGGTGAGCTCGCTCCACTTTGCAGTGGGCCGCTCAGCCTGCGCTTCGATCTTCTGGTGCCTCTGTCGCAGGTCTTCAAGGACTTCGCGGAGATTCGGGTTTTCAGCGGCCAGGGGTTCCAGATCGTGGATCTGCTTCTTGATCTTCGCCAGTTCCCCGCCGCGGCTCTGCTGCCCTCCCAGCGACCACAACCGGTGATACACAAGACTGCGGATGTAGTTGCGCTCGGCATCCAGTTGAGTGCGGGCAGCGAACCGTGCCGTCCCCTGCCGACTGTCACTGAAGGTGATCATCCGGCGCCCGCGCAGCGGCAGGGAAGCAGGTTCTGTGTCGTGCTCTGGCAGACGCTCAAGGAGAGTCGGCATCGCGACTCCCAAGTAAAAATTTGCCCCGAGTCGTAAGGGTCTCAGAATCTGGCGTGATTCCCGGTGTCGAACTCCACAGCAAGCGCACCGCGGAGGGTCACTCTCGAGCAGCAAGCGGGCATTCGCCGGCCCCGATCCCAACTCGCCTGTCATCGAATCGAAAGAAAGCGGCTCGCTCACCAAGTCCGTCGGGTCACCGCCATGCAGGAACACCCTCACTGAATCACGGGCGCGGACTGCTTCGGAGTCTTCGAGGTCATCGTCCTGGCCTTCTTCCGCTGCCGCATCCGCAGCCTCGGCATCCCACGCAAAGGCCTCCAGGCGCTCCCCCACGTCCTTGGCAGTCAAGTACTCTGACCCGCAGTCGTTGCAGAAGATGACATCGAACACGAGCGAGTCGCACGCATCGCAGTTCTCTCTTCGCCCGAGGAACAGACGACCAAATCGCCACCCCGGCCCCTCGAGACCGGCCTCAGCACGTCCGCTACATTCCGGATTGCAGCACGCCCACAGCCCAGGCTGTGTTCTGTGGAAGAAGTGGCCACGTAGAGGCAGGAAGGGCTGACTTCCTCGCTGTGCCGCACTACACGTGTCCAAGAGTGACAACGTCGAGCCCAGCCCACCGTCTTCAGTCGGCTCGGCTTCGACACATGGCAACCGCGCGCGAATCTGATCAGCACGTTCAGGATCAAGTCCCAGCCGCTCTCGCAAATCCCTGAGAGGCGCAGACCGGGCCAATCGGTCGAACAGCACCGAAGGGGACATCTCCGCCATCTCGGCGGCCGAAGGGACGGGGTCATCAAATCTCGTCAGCTCATCCGGTAGGTCCGGTACAACCCGCCTTCCGGTCACGAGCGTAACGTGCTCCACATCAACGCCGGCAAGGTCGGCGAGATACCGTCGGAGTTTCTCTCGGTCCTCAGCTCCACCGATTGTCGCCGACGTTGCCACGAACCGCACCTGGGACGCCTCGACTCCAAAAGCCTGCACGACTCTCCTGAGCAAGAGTGAGATCTCGGCAGCAGCCGATCCGACGTACGTGTGTGCTTCGTCCAACACGATCCATCGCAGCTTTCCCTGTGACTGCGCGATGATCGGTGCGTCCTGGGCTCTCACGAGCATGTACTCAAGCATCGTCACGTTCGTGACGAGGATCGGGGGCGGATCGTCTCGCAGCCCATGCCGACTCAAGACCTCTTGTAGGTGTTTCCTTTGCTCCGCACTCTTGACGTTCTCCCTCGTCGCGCCGTTGTAAAGACTGAAGCGAAGGTCACCTCGATAGTGTTCCGTCCAACCGTAGAGACGCTCGCGCTGGCTGTTGATGAGGGCATTCAGCGGATACAGAAACAGAGCACGCACGCCGGTGAGACGCCCCAGAGACTCGGCCTCACGGGCGAGATCGTCGAGGATAGGCACGAGAAAGCACTCGGTCTTTCCGCTAGCCGTGCCCGTGCTGACGATCACGGAACGTGGCTCGTCGTGCATCAGCGCGCTCCACGCCTTGTACTGATGGAGGAATGGCTTCCAGTCACGGTGAAACCGCACATGCTCAAACTCAGGGGGCGGCCCATCCAATGCTTCGACCAGAGATGGGTGCAGCATGTCCAGCTCATGCATCTCCTCGTGGTGGCGCTCCCAATCGAACAAAGCCTCAAACACGGGGGGAGCGACGAAACTCCCGGGCGTGCCGGCGGGCTGGAGCAGCCGCCTCTCCAACCACCTCCGCAGTGCGAGATTCCGTGGGCTGACCTGGCTGACGGTTGCGCGCGCTGATCTCGTGGCCCAGTTTTCTGCAAGCGTCGTGAAGAAACGATCAGTCATCGAAGAACTCCGGTGCCTTCCTCAGCTGCCTTGCTATCAGCAGCGGGACGACCAGGCCATGTGCTTTGTCAAACCACTCTTCGTCGAAAGCTCGCATCAGCTCGATCCATGATCGTGCCTCCGGCGGCGGGTAGTCGCCAAATACCGAGATGGCCGCAGCGATGACGGGGGCGTTAAGCACGTGATTGAAGGCCGGCCAGGTCGGGTCTAGCCACGGGATACGTTTGTCGCCGCTCGGGTCCAGGCCTGCACTCCGCAACACACGCCCGGGCCCCATGCCATGGTGTGGCCAATCGGCTCTAGCGAGCGCCTCATGGCGAATTCGTAACTTGTTTCGCTGCTCCTCGAGATCTACTTCCAAAGCCCTTTCGCCTTCAGGCGTGTCTGCCCTCCTGAGGCTTGACGCTGCACTCGGCGGACAGATGTTCATCAAGTGGAGCATCGTGTCAGCAATCGTGTCCATGGCGGGGAGCCGGTGTCCTGCCTGTTCACAGAGGCTTCGGATGACTCTCTTGGTCAAGTCTGAGGCATCATGCTCACTGGCAATCTCAGCAGGCAGCTTTGCCAACGCCTCCTCACGCGCCTCACGTAGTCGTCGACCAGCGCGGAGCCAACTGCGCACAGGCACGGTCGACCACGAGAAAGGGAGATTCGCGAGACCATCCCAGAATGGCAGGAACCAAGCTCTTCGACTCGACTTCAGCGCACTCAGAGCGACACAGTCGGGATCCTCGACCAGCCTCTTGGTCACGTCGAATGTGTCGGATGGAAGGCCGACGAGAGACTCCAGGTACGAGTTCAGGACCTCCCATTCCTCGTGATCTGGCGAACAGCTCAGCTCTGCCACGAGCTTCTGGAGTCGCACGAGTCGAGGCCCTTCTTCCATCCTCGCAGCTGCCTGAAGCCCATCTGGTGCACCACTCCCCTCGGCCACCGTCGAAGCACCAGCCGCCCCTCCCATCATCACGGCTCGCGGTCGAAGGGCCAGGCGGTCGCCGATTCGGGCGGTGACCAACCACGGCCCGGCTTGCACGCTGTCCTGACGGAGAATCCATGAACCCTCGAAGGGTCCATCGTCGAGAAGACAAGAATCACCTGAGGGGTCCCAGATCGGGGACGCACTCACTCGGAGACGAGCGACTCTCTCTGCGTCGAGCACACTACCCTCGGCTGACTTTGCTCCGAAGACCCGGCCATCCAACCCAGGGATTTCGAGGCTTTCGAGTACGCCCTCAAATCGAGTCACCATCAGGGTCACATAGCCACCAGGTTCCTGGACTCCGTGGCAGACAATGCGCAGTTCGACGAGGGTGTCTAACGATGCGCCGGCATCGAACAGCTCCTCGATGATCCGCCTCACCGAGTCGAGCGGCAGCTCCTTGCAAGATGTATCCCTTTCGAAGAGTTCACCGAGCACCATCCTGTCGCCGTCGATGATCGCCTCGACGTGGTATTTCTCCCGGGCGCGTCTGTCGAAGGCCCTTGCCCTGATGTCGCTGATCTCGTCGAGGCAGACATGATCTCCTCGGCCGAGACTCTGCCCGTCCGGTCCGACGAACGCGATCTGCTTACCGGGGAACGGCACCGACACGGTTGCTCGGCGACTGCCATCGAACATCAGCGCGATCGTCACGAATGGTTGGCGTAGCTGCGTACTCTCGTCGAGCGCGACCGTGACGGTTGCGCCGGATGCCCTGCACTCGACCTGGCATTCCAGACCAGGCTGTCCTTTCACAGCGACATCCAAGAGCCCGACACAGTCGATCCGGATCTCACCGACGTTCGGCCGACCGGAAGGGATGCACGCAATCCGGAAGTCACCCGGGACGATCGTCACAGGTGCTTTGAACCTCGTCTCTCTTTCCTCGACGAACACTAGTTCACCGTCACCGAGGTCTGCCGATTGCGACCGGCCCCAGCCACCTCCGCCAGCGGGCTTCCATCGGACGTCCTGAGCAGGAACAGGTCGTGCCACACCGACATCCGGACAGAGGAGAATGCGAGGAACACCGCACCAGACGATGGACCCGCCCGCTCCCGCGGTCGATATCCGGCCCTTGAGCATGAACCGGCGTTCGTCGTCCTGGTCGGCTCGCGTCCGAACGACAACGAGCTCGTCCCCTCTGGCGAATCGAGAGACCCCTTTCACCCGATAGACTCGGCGGTGGGCCTTGCCTAGATCAATGATCTGTTCGCAATCACCGTCCTCGATGCTCCAGTTCTCGTCGAGAGCGACTAAGGCGCTCGGTGCTGTCGTCCGCACGGAACCCGCGCCGAGCATCCGCTGTTGCGAGCCGCCCGCCCCATCGGTGAAGACCCACGGAAGGTCTGGTAAACGCTCTCCTCCAGCGACAGGAGTGCGGCCCACGACTTTCCCTTGCTGGACGACAGCAAGATCGAACCGCCCGACTGCCTCCGGGCCATTGGGTGTCCGCGCAGATTGGATCGCATCGATCCGAAACTCCCTTCCCCCATGGTGCAGAGTGACGATTGCGAACGAATAGGGGATGTCCGACTCTCCGATCAGGGCCAAGCGAAAGCGTGACGGCAGCTTTTCCAAAGATGAACCGAAGTGCCGGGCAAGCACTTCCGTCTCGATTGTCGATGGGAAGACGCAGTCCTTCTCGATGAGGACACCGGGGCCCATTCGCAAGTGCGATTCCACGTAGACATCTGACGTGGCCTCTCGCCCCCTCGGCGCCTGCAAGAGCCCTTGAAGGAGTCGCCGAGCCAGGTCGTCCTCGAGGCGCAGCGGGACCCGGTCGCGCCAACCCACGTCGATCGAGTCGAGGTGCAAGATCGGGTCGGGGACGTCCGCGGTCATGCGCCGCGGTTCCAGCAACGCATCGACGAGCTGACAGGCCAGAGAGACCACGGTCTCGTTCTGGAGTGTTGCTGGCAGAATGTGAGCCCAATGGCGAGCACATTGCTCGATGTCGAGCTCGGGGTAGTTCTCCCGATCACGAAGGAGGCGGGTGAAGAACCTCCGCAGGTGAGTCCCCTCTCTCTTCAAGAGACCGAGCGGCAAGCCGCCTTCACAAGCAATGGTGACGAGGTACCCAGTTCGATCACCAAGTTGCAGGAGACTCCGATGCCAGTACGCGAGCCCTCGCTCTACGTTCCGGTGCAGGTCGCCCCATGGCATGTCCGGCGACAAGTCCTCCAGTGCCGTCGCCCACTGCCATGAGCCACCAACGTGGCGCTCACGGAACCTCTCGGCCAAGTAGAGGCAGAATCCACCGCAGACAGCACTCGTGAGATTCTGGTTCCAGTCCAGGGATGCTCTGATCGAGTGGCCGAGCTGCTCTACCTCTGCCTTCGTGACTCGATAAGCGTAGAGCGGCCGGCCGTCAGGTGATTCCAGGTTCCCCCGCGAGAGGATGTCCCCAAGAATCGCATCGACCCTCCGCGCCATGGAGGCCTGTTCAGCCGTCATGTCTGCCGATGTCGCACAGGATCGCCACGCCCCTTCCTCCTGGTACGCCTTCGTCCACTCTGCTTGCTAAGCAGTGCCAACGCGAAACGAAGCGCTCTCCCACCAGATCCCGTGATCTTACCACCGATCACTCAGATGGGGACTTGTAGCGATGCGGGGCGGACAACAGGTGTCCCACTCTTCGGCAATGCTCAGTCGAGCGAGATCAGGTCAGGCCGTCGTGCTCAATGATCAGGCCCGTGCTGCACTCACTCGTCGCCGAACGATCTGGGCAAATCGAGACGCCGCATTCGTCGGCTCTTCGTGCTCCCACACCCTGATCACTGCCCAACCCGCTGCTTCGATCGACGCGAAGGCAGCTAGCTCGCGTGCCTTGTTGGCAGCGAGCTTGTCGTGCCACCAACTACGATTCGCCTTCGGAAGCATCCCGTGCTCCGGGCACGAATGCCAGAAACAACCATCGAAGAAGACGGCCACACAGGCATTGAGAAAGACGATGGCGGCTCGGCTGCGGACACCGGGTAACACACGACGATCGAGCCGATAGCGCAAGTCCAATCTGTGCAACTCACTCCGCAACTGCCTCTCGGCAGCGGTATCCCGCCGAGACTGCTATTGCATCCTGCTTCGGATGTCGGGCGAGGAGGCCCTGGGAGTTGACTTGTTCGCCATCGCTACAAGGGCCGAGGCTGTTGTCTGAAGTCGATAACAGACTTACGGCCATCCCAAGTTGTCGCAGGAACTCGTAACCCAGTCCTGCTTGGGACTCCTTCGGGCCAGATCATCGCGTATCGTGGGCGCGGCCGGGAGGGAGATTGAGTGGTTCGGTACGCGCGCAGGTCGCCAGGCGGATTGGGAAACGGGACGCCCTGGCGTCACAACGGTCACGACACCGGCGCACTCAGAGTGACCGGTCTTTTTGCCGGGATCGGCGGTCTTGAGCTCGGACTTCACCGTGCAGGCCACAAGACGCAGCTCTTGTGTGAAATTGACCCGCTCGCTCGACGTGTCCTTGAGAGGCGATTTCCAGAAGTCGATCTCCACGACGACGTTCGAAACCTTCATTCTCTGCCGAGAGGCACGGATCTCCTCGTGGCTGGGTTTCCCTGCCAAGACCTCAGCCAGGCAGGGACGACGAGGGGGATCCGAGGTTCGCGGTCAGGTCTGATCTCCGAGGTCTTCCGACTCGCCGAGACTTCAGATCCGCGCTGGCTTCTCCTCGAGAACGTTCCATTCATGCTCTCGCTCGACCGCGGGCAAGCCATGCGATTCCTCACGTCGAGGTTGCGCGCATCGGGCTACAACTGGGCCTACCGCGTTGTCGACACTCGCGCCTTCGGCCTGCCCCACCGTCGGAGACGTGTAATCATCCTCGCCTCTCGGAGCGACGATCCGCGCGACGTCCTGCTCTCGGAGGATGCAGGTCCGGGCGACAATGCCTCATCCACCCTTCCCACGGCATTCGGGTTCTATTGGACGGAAGGGAATCGCGGACTGGGATGGGCTGTCGACGCAGTCCCCACACTCAAGGGAGGCTCGGGCATCGGTATCCCCTCTCCCCCCGCAATCTGGATGCGCGACGGGAGCATCGTCACCCCGGATATCCGCGATGCCGAGAGACTACAGGGCTTCCCCACCGACTGGACCAGGCCTTATCTCCGTGTGGCTGGCGCAAGTCGGGGAGGCAGATGGAAACTCGTGGGCAATGCCGTGAGCGTGCCGGTCGCCAAGTGGGTTGGACAGCGCCTGCTAAGTCCAATCGCCTACAACGGCACGGCCGACGAGGCAGCCAAAGGGCACAAATGGCCGACGGCTGCATGGGACATGGGCTCCGGAATCTTTCGCTCTGATGCCTCCGAATGGCCTAAGCGCTTCAAGTGGCATCCACTCGGCTCATTCCTGAAGCACGACGCGACACCCCTGTCTCATCGAGCAGCATCCGGGTTCTTCCGGAGAGTCTCGGCGAGCCGCCTTTCGCTCGCAGACGGCTTCCTCGATGCCATCGCTGCACACGTCTCCCAATCAACCCCGGAGGATTGAATGTCTGCCAAGAGCGACGACATCATCGAGGCACATGTCCTAGCCGCTTGCGAATACGGCGCGCACGAGGTCGCGAACAAGGTCGATAACATATGGCCCTCTCTCTCCAAGTCGGCGGGGCATTCTCCACTCCGGGAAGCCTTTGAATGCGTGGTCGTCTTCGAATCGCTCGTTCGTCTCGCCGAGACACTGCGTCAAGCACAGATCGCGTGCGAGGTCGACTGGGAGGTCCGATACTTCACTGGGCGGTGTCTCGAGAAGGCCGACTTCTCGATCTCGACCGCTGACTGTCCTAGTGCATGCCAGCCCGATGACGACATGCGATGGCTGTTCGAGGCCAAGTGGCTATCAAGCTCTCCCGCCGCAATCCGGGCTTCGGCATCGGACGTGCTCAAGATGGCTTGGGGTCGCGCGGCGCGAACGTACTTCGTCGGGTTCTTGGGCGCCGACAAACTGGATTCGTACGCAGGCCTGATGATGGATGTGGCGAAGAGCGGAGACGTAGACTGGGAGGATTGCTCAGACATCGAGAAGGCGTCCACCTTGCTCAAGAACATCGAGCGCGTTCCTGGAATGGAGAGCGAGCTGGTTCATCTCTATCAAGTTCAGTTCGAGAGCAGACTCGATTGAAAGTGCTCTCTGCATCCCGGCAGTCTTGCGAGCCCTCCGCGAAGCAGTCACCGAGTTCAACGAAATGACAGGCACCATCTACCACCTCACCAACGACGACCGGCTCCTCCCCATGACGGAGGCGCCCTACGAGTCCGAGTCGCTGCTGCAGGAGCTGCTCGCCTCCTACCCCAGCCTGCTGGCCGGCGACCAGGTCAACCCGACGGCCCCACGCGAATGGCTGCTCGTGCGCCGCGAGGCAGGGGTGCCGTCCGAGGAGGGTGGCGGCAACCGCTGGTGGCTCGACCATCTCTTTCTCGACCAGGACGCGATCCCGACGCTGGTCGAGGTCAAGCGCGCTTCCGATCCACGTATCCGCCGCGAAGTCATCGGGCAGATGCTCGACTACGCCGCCAACGCCATCGCCTACTGGCCCGTCGAGCGCCTGCGGGCCGATTTCGAGCAGGAGTGTCACAGCACAGGCACGGACCCCGACGAGGCGATCCTCGGCCTCCGATCGGGCGCCGACTCGGTCGAGCCGTTCTGGAAGGACGTCAAGACCAACCTGCAGGCCGGCCGCATCAGGCTCGTCTTCGTCGCCGACCAGATCCCGCCCGAGCTGCAGCGGGTGGTCGAATTCCTCAACGAGCAGATGGACCCGGCCGAGGTCCTGGCCTTGCAGGTCCGTCAATACGTCGGCGAGGGGCGCAAGACACTCGTGCCCACCGTGCTCGGCCTGACCGCTCAGGCGCAGCAGAAGAAATCCTCGAGCCGGCCGTCCAGGACGTGGGACGAGGCGAGCTTCTTCACCGAGGCCGAAAGTACGGATCCAGAAGCCGCCCCGATCCTGCGCAGACTATTCAGCTGGGCACGCGAGAGCGGACTCGGCCTCGAGTTTGGCACCGGCGTCAACAGGGGCTCGTTCTATCCCCACATCATCTACAGCGATGGGAGCGGGAAGTGGCACCAGACATTCGCGGCGTGGACCGACGGTTACATCGAGACTCAGTTTCAGCACTTGGGCAACGGGCTGGCCTTCCGGGACGAAGCCATGCGGGCCGAACTGATGCGTCGACTCAACGCAATCCCCGGCATCGACCTACCCACAGATCACATCGCGCGGAGGCCCAAGTTCCACTGCACGGTGCTGGCGGACGAAGCCGCCATGCAAGAGTTCCTCGACGTGATGAACTGGACGATTGAGGTCGCGCGCAACTACGAGCCTCAAGAGGCCTGACCCATGGCCCTCTTCACCCTCACCGACTCCGGCATTACCGCCGCGACCAACACGACCTTCGCGATCGAGGGGATCTCAGAGCGAGGTGACCTCCAACGCATCCTGCGCGACAACATCGGGTTCATCGCCCCCGACACCATGGTCCTCGCCGAGGAGTTCGGCGACTGGGACGAGAGCCGGCGCCGGATCGATCTTCTCTGCCTCGACGCCAACGCCGACCTTGTCGTGGTCGAGCTCAAGCGCACCGAAGCCGGCGGGCACATGGAACTTCAGGCCATCCGCTACGCAGCGATGGTCTCGACCATGACCTTTGAGCAGGCCGTCCGAGCGCACACGGCATACCTCATGGCCCGCGGACTCGAGCAGGACGCCGAGGCCGAGATCCTTTCCTTCCTCGGCTGGGATTCCTCCGAGCAGGACGACTTCGCCTCCAACGCTCGCATCGTCCTGGTCTCCGCCGACTTCTCGCGCGAGCTGACCACCTCCGTCCTCTGGCTGCTCGACCGCGACCTCGACATCCGCTGCGTCCGGCTTCAGCCTTACAAGGTCGACAACCGCCTGCTGCTCGACATTCGCCAGGTCTTGCCGCTCCCCGAGGCGGTGGATTACCAGGTCAAGGTGCGGGAGAAGGAGCGCCGCGAGCGCAAGAAGAAGTCCGGCGGCGCGGACTTCACCCGCTACGACCTGCACATCGGCGACCAGGTCTTCGAGAACCAATGGAAGCGCAACGCCATCTACATCACGGTTTCCCACCTCTGCTCGCGCGGGCACACGCCCGAGCAGATCCAGAAGACGCTCTCGTGGAAGAATCGGCTGTGGCTCTCGCTTCCCGGCGAGCTGGATTCAGAGGAGTTCTGCAGCGAGGCGCTGGCGCAGGCCCAGAACGGCGGGTTGGCGTTCGCGCCTCGGCGGTGGTTCTGCCAGGACGACCAGCTGATCCACTCAGGCGGCAACACCTGGGCATTCACCAATCAGTGGGGTGGCAAGGCGATCGAGGCCATCAAGCAGCTGGCCCAGGACCATCCGGCCGAACGGATATCCGTGGTCAAAACCGAGCGTGGCTAGGCGCGAACAATCAGCCGCGCATGTCGTCGAGAAACTCCGACCCCGGCTCCACCCCCGTCACCAGCAGCCGGTCCCTTGCCCGCGTGCATGCCACATACAGCAAGTGACGCTCGGTGTCATAGACTTCCGCGAGGTCCGAATCGTCGGTGACAGTTTCAATGCGCTCCTGGAGCGGCACGACCTCGTCATTGCAGGCCATGACGGCCACGGCACGGAACTCGAGGCCCTTGGCGCGGTGCATCGTGCTGAGTGAGGCCTGACCGTGGACCGTCTCCATGCGAGGGCCGACTACGCGATAGGGCGTTTCAGAAGCCTTCAGCGCCGCCTCAGCGCGTGATACCTGAGCCTCCGAGCGGACGAAGACTGCGATCTCGTGGGGCTTGAGACCATCGGCAGTCCAGCTTCTGATTCGATCCGCGACGAGCTGCACCTCGGCTTCCGGTGACTCAACGACCTCGACGATCGGCGCCGGTCCGTTGAACACCGAAACCGTGCCGCGGCGGTCCTCGGCGTTGCCGTCGACGTCGGCCACTTCGGGGCCCAGCAGCTTGTCTGCTTGCTTGCGGATCTGGTGGGACGTGCGGTAGTTGATGCGCAGCGTCGATGAGCGCCCGCGGATGTCGACGCCCAACGCCTTCCACGAGAACGGCTGCTGGAAGATGCGCTGACCCAGGTCTCCCGCGAAGAACAGGCTCTCGGGACGGCCCTCTCCCAGCGCCGCCAGGAATCGCAGCTCAGCCACGCCAATGTCCTGCGCCTCATCGACGACGGCGAAGTCGTAGGGCGGGTTGGTTGACCCTGCGAGCGCCTCGGTCAGTCGCCCAAAGACGCTCGACATGGTCACGAGGCCGCGCTGCTTGAGCCCGGCGGCGACCTGCTCGAACACCTGCCACAGCAGCTTGCGCTGGGTCTCGGCCAAGCGCGTCTTGCGACCCAGGCGACGCACGTCCCGGTAGGCCTCCCAGTCCGTGAGCTGCCAGGCATCGACGACGGCCGACCACTCGGTCCACAGGAACTGGGGACTGAAGCGCAGGCCTTCGACGCCCGATGCTGCCTCGCCCAGCAGTTCCCGCACGACTTCCTCGGAAGCCAGCTCGGCCGGCCCGACGTGGACCTCGTGCAAGCGCAGCGCCAGGCCCTCCATCGAGAGCACGTCGAGGCGCTCAGCCAGCCGGGGTTCGTTGCCGATGAGCCGCCGCAGCTTGACCCGCAGCGCGTTGGCGAGCGTCTCCGAGAAAGTCGTAAGCAGCACACGCGCATCCGGATGGCGCCGGGCCAGGTGCACGGCCCGGTGCAGGGCCACGATCGTCTTGCCAGTCCCCGCGGATCCAGCAACCCGCGCCGGACCCGAGAACTCCCGCTCGACGATCTGGCGCTGTGCCGGGTGCAGGAAAACCGTCCACTTCTCCCAGGGGAAGTCGAGCGCCCGCTCAAGCTCGTCCTTGTCGGTCATGACCCGGAAGCGCCGCTGGGCGTCCGGGTGCTCGAAGGGGTCGGCCGCGGCCGCGGTGTGCACCGGGACGGCAGGCGTGTTACCCGTGGCCAACTCAAGCAGCGCCTCGGAAGCCTCAGCCGGCAGGTGATCGGCCAGCTCAAGCACCGAGTCCTCCGTTGCGGCCCTCACGTCGGCCATCCACTCCAGCGGGACGCCGTAACCCAGCAGGTCGTCCTCGGACACATCCTCGAAGAGCGGACGCAATGGCGCCTTTGGCGCGAGCTCGGCGGGCTCAGCCACCGCAACCGCCACCGCCTCGACGTACCGCGGGATCTCGATCTCGCGCACGGTCTCCCGCACCTCGACGAGTTGCGCCGCGCCGGTCTTCGGGTGGCGCTCCAGCTTGCGACGCTCGGCCCACGCGTAGGCGTCGTCGTGGTGGTCGACATAGCACAGCATGAGGCTGGCGGCGGTCTTGTGCACGATGACCCGGATGTCGCGGCTCACCCGCACCGACCAGAAGTTCTTGTCCTTCGCCCGGTCGAGCTTGTGGAACTGCAGCCCGGGCTGGGCCGGGTTCATCTGCAGGTCGAAGGCCGTGGTCTTGACGGCCTTTTGCTCGTCGTTGGTCAGCTTGCCCAAGCTGTCCGTGAAGGTGTCCGCGATGCGGAACTCCATCATTCGACCCGATACACCTTCATGACCTCGTCGCCCAGGTGGTTGATGACCTTGACGGCGATGCGCCCCGATGCCGGCTTGGGGAAGGGCCGTGAAGTGTCGCTGTGCCGCGTCTCCCAGGCATCCTTGTCGATCTCGGCCTTGAGCGTGGTCTTGAGCGCCTTGTACGGGTCGTTGGCGCCCAAGAAGTAGGCGTGCCGCACGAAGAAGCTCTCTTCGTTGTAGTCGGTGTCGATGAACCAGCAGGCGATGCCCTCGGCGCCGTCGCTGCGCACCTCGCCCGAGCTGGGATGGAAGACGTCGACGCCGTTGATCTTGACGACGATCTGCCCGGGGTCGTCGTCGTCCGGCAGGATGTCGATGTCGGGCTCGCCGAAGATCACGAACAGGTTGCCCTTGCCTGTGTTCTTCAGGTCGTCGGCCATGTGCAGGTCGGCGTTCATGTGGGCCTTGAGCACCGGCACCTTGCCCAGACTGTCGAACTCGGTGGAGTGGGCGTCGTAACTGAATGCGCAGGCGATGAGCACGTCGAAGCCGGCGTCGGCTGCCTCGCGCGCCGCGGCCACCAGGTCAGCCCGTGACACCGTGCCGAACTCGGGGCCGATGAACACGGCCGCGCGTCGCTCCAGGCCGTCGTCCTCGGTGCCCTCCTGGTAGCGCCCCTCGGCCGAAATCCACTTGCCCGGCCAGGGCGCGAGGGACGAGAACGTGATCTTGTCCTCCTTGTGCGCCTGCTGGACGCCAGCCTTCTCGAGGTTCTCGAGAATCATCGTGACGAAGTCGGCGGCTTCGGCAGTCTCGGACTCAGCCACGGCCAGCGGGTCGATGAGCTCGTCGTCCGCGCCCACGTGCAGGCTGCGGTGCGGGCTCAGGCTCTCGACCGTGAAGGGCCCGGCCACGCGGACGGTCTTCTTGTCCTCGTAGGGCTTGTTGTAGAGGTACTCGAATTCGGCCTTCGCGGCGATGGAGTCGTCGATCTCCTTTTGGCGTGCGATGCGTGCCTTCCACCAGTCGGTGTGGAGGGTCTTAGCGTCGTTGGACCACTTGGGATCGGCCTCGCGAGGAATCTCCCACTCCTCCCAAGCCTTGTCGAGGGCCGCGTTGAGCTGCTCGCGGAGCGGTTCGAGCGTTTCCTGCCACTTGTCGTGGATGACGTCGATCTCCGCGTTGATAGCGATCGACTTGAGTGTGATGTGCGGGACGCGCTCGTAGACGAAGCCGTGGCGGATGTTCCCGTGCGTCGGCTGAGAACTCGGACCGGAGCCTGTAACCTCGGCTTCCTTGAGCTGGCCATCGTGGGAATCGGCAAGCAGGTAGAAGGGGTAGCGGGTGCCCATGATGCGGGCACGGGCCAGAGCAAGAGACACGCGGGACGTGTCGATGGTGATCCAACGGCGGCCCCATTGCTCAGCGGCCGTGGCGGTAGTTCCGGATCCGCATGTTGGATCGAGGACCAAGTCGCCGGGGTCAGTGGCCATCAGTATGCAGCGTTCGACCACATTCGCGTTGGTCTCAACAATATAGGCCTTCTCGTAGCCGAACCCCGACGGTTTCAGATCAAACCACGTGGAGTTGATATGAGAACGTCGACCATCGTCTCGGTATCGCTTCCACAATAGACTCTTGCCAACAGACACGAAGTAGCCCGCTCTTGCCACGCGCCCAAGGCCGTCATCCGAGACGGACCATCCTCGAGTTCCAGATGGCTGATGTGCCCTTCCCTCAAAGACAAACGGCCGTCTCGAGCTATCACCTCCGGTTTGCGAAGTGCAATCACTTAGTCGCAAGATCCGCCCATCGGGCCGCGGCACTTCGCCAGTCTTTTGCTTGAGTGACAGGTCGATAAGCTCGCCACTCTCGGTTTCGACGCAGACATACCTTTCCTTTGGATTGTCAATTGGCGGCTTCGCAACTGTGACGATGCGCCGCTTTAGCTCGGGCAGACTTCTGGCGTACCAGAGCAAGTAGTCAGAGACGGACGGAATTGCCCCGCCCGACTGACCAGTCGTCTTTGAGAAGAGGATTTGACCCGCGAAATTCTGATCTCCAAACACCTCGTCCAGCACACACCGGATTCGGTGGACGTTCTCATCACCAATCTGCACAAAGATGCTGCCACTATCAGCAAGGAGATCGCGAGCGACTGTAAGGCGATCACGTAGATAGGTCAGGTAGCTTTGAATCCCGTCCCGCCATGTATCACGAAACGCTTTGACCTGTTCCGGCTCACGCGTGATGTGATCTGTCTTCCCGTCCTTTACTTCGCGACTTGTCGTCGACCATTGGAAGTTGCTGTTGAACTTGATGCCGTAGGGTGGGTCGAAGTAGATGCATTGCACCTTGCCGCCCAGACCCTCGCGCTCGGCCAGGCTCGCCATGACCTGCAGCGAGTCGCCCAGGATCATGCGGTTCGTCCAGTTGGACTCGTGCTGGTAGAACTCCGTCTTGGCCGCGTCGCCGCCCTCGACGCCATTGAAGTCGGCGAATAGATCCGCCTGCAGCCCGCCGCCCTGCCTGGCGGCCTCGTCCGCGGCCTGCTTGCTGCGCTTGACGAGGTCGTCGATGAGCACCTTGGGGTGCACCTTCTCCTGGATGAACAGCGGCGGCGCGTTGACCGCGAGGTCCGACCAGTCCTGCTCATCCTTGCCGCGCCAGACGAGCTGGGGGTCCAAGTCGCGGTTTCGGCGCTCGTAGGCCACGCGGATCGGATCCTGGACCGACTCGTCGAGCATCGACTGGTGCTCGGCCGTGGGGATGTTCGTCCGCGCGGCCTCCTCGTGGGTGATCGTCGCGACCTTCTTCTTGCTCCCCTTGGTTGCCCGCTTAGCCATCCCTCAGCTCCTCGCGCTCATTTTGACGTGGCGTCGCTGACCGCTCATCGTGACGCCTCTTCCATTGCCCATTCAGTCTGCATAGAGGTTGCATCCAACATGCTCGACTTGGATATCAGTGCCACTCGAATGCTGATGCTCCGACAGAAAGCTCCACATAAGAGTGTGGTCCATTGTCGGACCGGTCTGCTTCTCAGGAAGCTCCTCGTCCATCCTCTTACGCACGCTGCCTATCAGGCCTGCGATGTTCTTCTTCCGGACGTAGGAGAACAGTGCACCCCGCAGTTCGCGCCCTGTCGTGTACCGGCCAAGCAGCTGTGCAACACCCTGGATGTGGTGGGCAGGGCCATCATAGATTTTGGCCTCACCGAGGATTGTGCGGCGGGGACTACAGTGGTCGGCCTCAATGGTGAGGTCTACATGGCCATTGGAGTTCGTCTCCTGCGTGACCGATAGGCCGGGCATGGTGAGGTAGCTCGCGATTACTGCAGACAACCCTTCCTCATCTAGTGAGTTGAAGTTCTTGCAGTTTTTCTCGAGGTGCGTCACTGCTCCTTCTAGGAGGACATCGAACGCCTCTAGAAACTGGGCGTCGTCTTCCGACGTCAATAGGTCGATGTACTCAGGCGCCTTCTTCTGCACTATGGCAACCAAGTCTGTGAGATTGCCCTCCATGCTTCAGGCCCCGGCCTCGGGGATCCAAGCAACGGAGACCTTAGACGCCCACGACGACCACTCCGCTTCTGTCCCTCCCTCACTTCGCCACCAGTTGGCCAGCCTTCTCGCTGCCTCTGCTATGTCAACGCCTTCCCCGCCTTGCCTTCGAAGCTCAAGTCGAAGTAGGCCGACTGAGGGGGCAGTCAGGAGCCCGAGGACCGACAGAACATCCGTTGTGTCGCACGACGACCGCTCTGCGACTACAGGTGCAGCAGCCAGCTCGAACCGCGGCGGCGTCGCGGACTTTAGCTCGTCCCAGATGCCCGCGGTTACTCGCATCCACATGGCATCCGGGCCAAAATGCTTGCGGACGAGCACGGCTGCCTGTTCGGCCATGGGCGATGCGATTCGCGCTTCCAGTGGATCGACCACGGCTGCCGAGGTCGATTCACTCACTCTGCTTTGGATGATTGCGCGAAGATCCTCTTCCATCTTCCACGCGTCGGTGAATTCAGCGAAGGCCCAACGGCCGAAGCTGCCCAATCGGTTCACACCCGGCACCCAGTAGGTGTCCATCGTGGACTTCTTTTCCTTGGCGTCCTCGCCGCGAAAGCCCTTGATCTCGACGACCATGTGCAATAGATCGGGTTCACCGTCCTTGTCGAGCCGACCGTCATCGATCATCACGATAAAGTCGGGGCGGTAGCGCCGGGCGTCCTGGCCCATGACGTACGGCACCTCGAAACCCAGGCTGTGGTTCTTCACCCACGCCTTCACGCGGTCCGTCTTCTCGACCACCCGGCAGAACTCTGCCTCCCATTCGCTGTCCGTGATGGCCCAGTTCACGTGGCACAGTTCCGGGCTCGTCTCGTAGCGTTCCTTCTTCGACGTCGTGAAGTTCACGTGCCGGGTCGATCCCGAGGGGTTGTAGGGATCGAGGATGGCCTTGATGGGCTGCTCGTCGGAATGGGCCTCGTTGATGGCCCGAGTGATGCGCTCACAAGCGAGGTCGGCCAACTCCTTGTGCATGAGGAGAGCCGGGTAGGTACCACCCTCACACTTGAGATGGTTTTCGAGCCACTCTCGAGCGATGCGCTTGAGCTGACCGAACAGGTGCAGCCGAGGATCACCGTTGGCATCGCGCCATTTCTCATAGAGCAGGTGCTGGGTGAGATGGAAGAGCAAGGTCGAGCGTCGCACATCAGCGAGGTGCTGGATCGTCAGATCGACGCCTCGGCCGATGATTCCCTCTTGGCGATTCTCGGTAGGCCCCACCAGCTCGGGCGTAAGCATCAATGTGTCATCGTCGTCGAAGCTCGCCGTGAGGCGATCCTCCGGCAGCTCGATGCGGTAACCCTCGACTCGGGGAAAGTGGATTTCACACGCATCGCGGTCGGGCGAGATCGCCTTGACCTGAATCGTTTCACGCGGGGGCTGGGGAGGAGCGACGACCGGCTTTGCGTTGAAGTCGAAGGGAATGCCCAGCACGTCAGCGTACTCGACATTGAACAGGCCCTCTTCGTTCAAGTCGTAGGATTGGCGCCTGAGCGCACGCCCGATGACCTGCTCGCACAGGAGCTGCGTCCCGAACGCGCGGACGCCCAGCACATGGGTCACGGTGTTGGCGTCCCAACCCTCGGTGAGCATCGAGACTGACACGACGCAGCGGATCTGGCCGCCGAGGCGATCCTGCTTGCCAACGGTGTTCATGACCTCGCGCAAGAGGTCGGCATCGGTGATGTTGTCCGCCTTCTCTCGGCCTTCGCCCCGCTCGAGGATCTCATTCCGGAAGCGTTCGATCTCGTCGGCCGCCATGGTCCGGAAGTTCTTGTCCAGGGCGTCGCCCGATTCGAGCTGCCTGCTGTCGATGAGCAGCGTGTTCGGGACGGGCAGCGGATTACCGTGCTCGTCGTGATTCCGGAACAACTCGAGGCGCCCCTCGACCATGGTCTCGGAGCCGTCCTCGTTCTCGCGCATGAAGCCCGACATGTAGTCGTAGACCAGCTTCGATGAGGTTGTGTTGTTGCACACGACGATGAAGCAAGGCGGGACATCAATTCCCGCCTCTTCCCACAGGTCGAAGGTCTCCTTGTAGTGGCCGTAGAGCGCCTCGAGGGCCGTCTGCAGTTCGAGGGGCAGGTTGAGCGGGTCCGGCTTGGCACCCTTTCCGCGCCCTTCCTTCGGCATCTTCTTGCCGATGTGCTTCCACAGATCACGGAAGCGCGGCATCTCCTCGCGCTTGATCAGGTTGTCGGCCACGGGGACCCGCGGCAGCTTGACGATGCCGCACTCGATGGCGTCCATGAGCGAGAAGTCGCTCATCACCCACGGGAACAACGTGCCTTCAGCGTAGCCCGACCCGCTCAGGAAGAACGGGGTCGCCGACAGATCGATCACGCGGCTGAGGCCGAGCCTGCGCTGCACCGATTCCAAGCCATTGATCCAGACGCGCGCGGCCTCCTTGTTCTTTTCTGCGTCCTTCTTGTCGTCGCCCTTCAGTTCGGCTTCATCGATCGCACCCGGCTTCTCGCGATAGCAGTGGTGCGCTTCGTCGTTGAGGACCATGATCCCCTTCATGCCCATCAACTCGGGCATGACTCGCTGAACCATCTGGCCCTCGGTCTCGGTGGTCTGCAGATCGGGGCCGCGACCCTGAAGCAGCGACCGCCCACCCTTCGACAGCTCGAGGGTCTCGCGCAGCTTGAACGAATGGTAATTCGTGATGACGATCTTGGCGCGCTGCAGGTCCTCCAGCATGTCGTTCGGGACCAGCTCGCGGCTGGCGTAGTAGCTGTCGGGGTCGTTCGGCTGGAGAACCCGCAAGCGGTCCCGGATCGTGATGCCAGGTGCCACGACAAGGAATCCCCTGGTGAAATTCCTGCTGCCTGGCCTCCTCACGGCATTGACGGTCTGCCAGGCGATGATCATGGCCATGACCGTCGTCTTGCCCGCGCCCGTCGCCAATTTCAGCGCCATGCGCTGGAGCTCTGGGTTGGCCGCCTCGTTGGCACTCTCGATGTGCTCGAGTACAGAGGCAAACCGCTTGCCGGACTTGGGCGCGACCTCTGTAAGCCAGATGGCCGTCTCGACTGCCTCGACCTGGCAGAAGAAGGGTCGGAGGTTGGCGAAGGTGTGGTGGCGCCAGTGATTGAGCAGCCGCGCCGTCTCCGGTGTCACCTTCCATTGCGACTCGGGCAGGTCGCGCCAGGCATCCACCGCCACCCGGACTTCATTGATGAAGGGCGTCGGGTCGTACTTTTGGTCCTTCGTGGAGACGACCTCACCATCGGTCTCGAAGACCAGCTCGGGAGACTCCTTGCCCCGCCTCTTCTTGGGCTTGGGGATGGGCGTGACGAACTTTGCCCCACGCCGATTCTCAACGATTCCGCCAGTCGGCTGACCGTCCCCATCGAGCAGCCAGTGCCGCGCGGGATAGTCGTAGGGCGAGTTGAGGATTGGGTGATCGAAGAAGGACTCGCTCACGACGCGGTCCTCATCGTCAACACCGATGCCCACTCGTCGCAGTCACGTATGCTTCCCCCAGGTATCCAGTCGCGGCTGTTCCCCTGCATCAGCCACGTTTATTGGCTCGTCATCCTAGTCGATTCGGCACCCACATGACTCTGCAGTGAAGTCAGGACTCCCAATGTCCACCCACTTCCTCGGCCTCGACCTCGCCTGGTCCGCCCGCAACACCACTGGCGCCGTGGCGCTTCGGCAAGCGGGTCCTCCCGGTCGGAGTCGCGCTAACCTCGACGCTTCTCCAACTTCAGCCCTTCTCTCCGACGACGAGATCGTCGAGTGGGTCCAGCAGCAGATGGACGCCGCCCCACCCGACACCCGCACCCTGATCGGCATCGACGCCCCGCTCATCGCCCCCAACCCGCCGGGCACCGGCCGCCCCGCCGACCGCCAAGTCACCCGCCTCTACGGCCGCTTCCACGCCGGCTGCTACCCCGCCAACCGCGAGCGCTGCGCGCGCCCCATCGCCCTCGCGCGGCGGCTCGTCGAGCACGGCTTCTCCCTCGACCCGTCGGACGTCGCCGCCGGCCACCCGCGCGTGGCCCTCGAGGTCTACCCCCACGCCGCGACGGTGGGGCTGTTCGGCCTCGCGCGCATCCCCAAATACAAGAAGGGACGCGTCGCCGCCCGCCGCACCGGACTCGCCGGCTTCCAGGACCTGCTGCAGCAACGCCTGCCGACCCTCGACCCGCCCATCCTCCCGCCGCCCCCCGAGGACGTCGCCCCCCTGCGCGGCAAGTCCCTCAAGGCCCTCGAGGACCGCCTCGACTCGCTCATGTGCGCCGCCATGGTCGCGGTGTACGAGCGCTACCCCGAGCGGTGCGTCATCGCGGGTGATGTGGAGGAAGGGTACATCCTGGTGCCGGAGGTGCCCGTGCTCGACGAGGAATCCCCCGGGCACTAGCGGCCTCCTTGCCTGATTTCGGGCATTCCGGACACAATGATCTCGTGAACATCCGCTCCCTGGGGAGAGGGCGGTCCTGGCTGATCAGGGGGGAGCCTGTCTGTGTTCGGTGACCACGTCATTCCCGTCGTCCCGCTCAAGACCATCGCCACTGATGTGTCGCGGGCCCTCGAGGACGAGATCACGGCCGCCAAGACGGATGCAGGCCGCACCATCGAGCTCACCGATGGCCGACTGCTCGCGTCGGGTGACAACGACCACATCTACGTATTCCAAGCCGAGATCGCCGTCGCCCTTCCCGACGATACGCCCATCACCCTTGTGACGGCCGAGGGTCGTGAGTCGCGCGGAACACTGCTGTCCATCGCCGACTTCGAAGTGGTGCTCAGACTCGACGAGGAGGTCGGCGACACCGTCGACCGCGCCCGCATGGCTAACGAGCCGTGGTTCATCCTGCAGAGGCTCAGCATGCAACTCGCCGGCCTCTTCGACGACGAAGACGCGCACCCGCTGGCAGCCGCACTCCTTCCTGGAGACTCGATCCGGGCGACCGATGACGAGGCAATCGAAGAAGTCACCGAGGGATCCGGTTCCGGGCCGAACCCGTCCCAGCACCGGGCGATCCAGTCTTCCACGGGATCACCCATTCAATTCATCCTCGGCCCGCCCGGCACGGGCAAGACATCGACCCTCGCCCGGACAGTGCATGCACTCGAACGCAAGGGCGAGCGGATCAATGTCTTCGCCACGTCGAATGCGGCCGTGGATGTGGCCACGCTGCGGATCGCCCAGACACTCGACGACGCCGGCGGATTCGAGCCCGGGACGATCATCCGGATGGGCTCGCCGACTCTGCCCGAGATGCGGGCACGCACCGACTTGCACCCCGACGGCATCCTGGAGGTGCTCCACAAGGCACTCATCCAGCAACGGAGGGCATTGCTGTCTCGGCAGGCCGCCTTGATCAACGAATTGAAGGTCGCTGAGGGCGCCGAGGCGCAGGCCCTCGCCCGCGAACTCACCGAGATCCGCAACGAGCTCGGGGAGATCAAGAAGACCCTGCGCGAGTCACTCGCGAAACTCGTCAAGGAGGCGCGCATCGTCTGCACCACGCTGGCGCGGATGGCCATTGACGACCTGGTGTGGTCGCGCGAGTGCGATGCCGTCGTCATCGACGAGGCCAGCATGGCCTCGTTCCCCTTCGTGCTGGCGTCAGCCACGCGGCCTACGAAGCGCCTGCTGATCTTCGGTGACGACCGCCAGCTCCCACCCATCTTCTTGGCGCGCACGGCGAAAGCAAACAAGTGGCTCGGCCGCGACGCCTTCAACATCTCCGGCGTCTCGCGCCGACTCGACCAGGGACTCGATGATCCGCGGCGGTCGTTTCTCGACACCCAGTACCGCATGCGGGAACCGATCGCCGACGTGGTCAGCGACTTCGCCTACCGAGGCATGCTGAAGACCAGTTCGAGTGTGGGGGAACGCCCGGCCGTTCCACTCGGTGATCCGCTGTTCACAGGAAGACACCTGGTGCTCGTCGACACGAGCAAGCTCGGGACAGTCGCCGCCAGGGAGGCCAGGACCAACTCCTATTCACGGGTCAATCCCTGGCAGGCAGCCCTCTCCCTGCACATCGCCGAACGCCTTGTCGCTTCCGGGTGTGACAGCATTGGGCTCGTCTCGCCCTACCGGGCCCAGGCGCGGCTCCTGCAGGCCGGCGCGCGTCGGTTGGGCAGCAACCTCACTGCAGCGACTGTGCATCGATTCCAGGGCGGCGAGCGGGACGCCATCATCGTCGACCTCACCGACGCACATCCGATGGAAGGCCCGAGCAATCTCACGGGCAGGGACGTCGAGACAACCCTCCGGCTCATGAATGTGGCCATCTCCCGTGCAAGGGAGCTGCTTGTCGTCGTCGCTGATCTCTCTTTCATGAACGAGACCCACTCAACCGGTTCGCCGGTACGCAAGCTGCTCGGACTGGTCCGGTCTCGAGGTCACGTCATTCAGTGCGAGCGGTCCGGCCTGCTGCCCACATCGCCTCACAGGATGTCCGTGTGCAACTGGGACGGGGACTGGGGCGCCACCCTGGAACGCTTTCTCGATGTTGCCCAAACCAACCGCGATCCCATTTGGATCAACGCCGCCGACTCTGCATTCCTCGACAGCAGGACACTCGATCACCTCCGTGACCGCGCGACCAGTGGTGCGCACGTCGTGCTCGCTGCGCCCACGGAAGTCGTCGAGAGACTCGAAGACTCTGAGATCGACTTGAAGCTCAGCATCGCCCGGGGAGGCACCTTCGCCCTTGCGGGTAATGACGCCGTCCTCCTTGCCGGTTCGGACGAGCAAGCTTCGGCAGCACACCTTCGCGCGCCGCGCCTGGCAAAGACATTCCACGACACGCTCATCGGACCGGGGGAACCATGGCCTTCCTGATCCCGGACAACCTCAAGAGTCGGGCTGATGTGACCCCGGTGGTGCATCGCGTGGCCAAGGCCTTTCAGACCGGACTCGACGAGGCCGTCACCGTTTGGTTTGAGCCCCTGTTCGACCCTTCAGGCGGCAAGCCGCACTTCATCGTGCTCATTCCCGACCAAGGCGTGGTGGTGCTCGAGGTCTTCTCGGCAAAGGAGGGCGGAAGGCTCCTGGGCGTGCTCAGGAAGACCATCCGTGTCGAGCGGGATGGCCGCGAGATCGACGCCGCCAATCCACTCGAACGGGCCGACCAGTTCGTCACCAGCCTGCACCTGCGGATCACATCAGTACCGCTCCTCGACAAGGTCGACATTCCACTCGGAGCGGGCGCGGTCTTTCCGTATGTCGACCGGAAAGAAGCGGTCGCCAAGAAACTCGATAAGGCCGTCCCCTTGGACATGTGTATTTTCCGGGACGACATCGAAGCGGCCATCAATCAGGGCGCCGAAACGCAGCTGATGCGCGCTTTCGCACGCATGCTCAAGGCGAGCCTCGACCGGCGACTGAGCAAGGAACAGGAGCAGATCCTCAGGGGACTCATCCAACCCGAGACGGTCATCGAGACGGTTGCCAAGGGCAAGTCAGGCGGCGGCTCTGTCGTCTTCCGTCCACCCGAAGGCTCCAAAGGCGACAGTGTCATTCGCGTCATGGACAGACAGCAGGAATCGCTGGCCAAGAGCCTCGGCGATGGACACCGCGTGATCCGGGGCGTTGCGGGCAGCGGCAAGACGCTGGTCCTCATCTACCGCGCGAAGCTCATGTCGGCCTTGTCTCCTCATGCCCCCCTGCTGGTGACCTGCTACACCCGCTCGCTCTCGGGGCAGCTCGGAGACATCCTTTCTCCGCTTCCGAATGTCACAGTCCGGAATCTCGACCGGGTGATGGCCGAGACGATCCGCATGGCCGACATGAAACACCCGGGGTACAAAGACTCGGATGGAGAGGCGGTCGCCGAAGCAGCACTGCAGGCACAGAAGCGCGGTTTCGGCTCGAGGTACCAGGGCGTCCTGTTGGACGAAGCTCAGGACTTCAGCACCAAGGCCCTCCAGTTCGCCGTTGGCCTCCTCAATAGCGAAGACGACGACCTGTTGATCGTGGCCGATGCGGCACAGAACATCTTCCGCCGCAAGTTCAGCTGGAGGCAGGCCGGCATCCATGCCCAAGGACGCACCCGCATCCTGCGGACCAACTACCGGAACACGCGGCAGATCCTGGAGTTTGCCAACAAGTTCCTGATGTCAGGCACGACACTCTTCGAAGACGCCGTTCCGGACATGGAAGATGAGAACGCCGTCATTCCACCAGAGTCGGCATCGCGCTCAGGGCCCGACCCCACTCTCATCATCGCGAAAGACGGCGACGACGAGATCCGAGAGACCGTTCGCGCGGTCAAGAAGCTGCTTGGCAAGCAGGCTGGGCCTCGCAAGGTCGCCGTCCTCTATTCCGCCTCAAGGTCCGGGAAGGCGAGCTCCGCCAGCGCTCTGTTCGAAGCACTCGAGAGGCACGACATCGGTGTGTTCTGGATGACCGACCCCAAGGACAAGCAGGCGAAGGACCGCCTGGCCGAAACTCGCGAGACCGTGATCCTCACAACGATTCACAGCTCAAAGGGACTCGAATTCCCGAGTGTCGTCCTCTTCAACCTCGAGAACCCGAGGGAAGACGTGGAGACGAATCGCAAGTTGATCTACGTCGGGATGACCCGTGCGATGGATCACCTGACCGTCGTGGCCCGTCCCGACTTCGAGCTGTTCTCGGCCTTGGAGTCAGCGGAAGCGGCGGCAAGGGCCTGAGCGGCGCGTCCACGAGTCCGGAGGCCCTGTCCATTTCCTGCCCCTTCTGCACCCCCGACCCCACCCGCCTCTGGCACGAGGACGATCTGGTCCTCGGCCTCTGGGACGCATACCCCGTCAGCGAGGGCCACGCCCTCCTCGTGACCCGCCGTCATGTCGCCTCCTGGTTCGAGGCCGACGAGCGTGAACGCGCCGCACTCCTCGACGGCACCCTGCATGCCCGCCGAATGATCGAGCAGCACCTCGGTCGCACACCCGACGGCTACAACATCGGTATCAACGCCGGCATCGCCGCCGGGCAGACGGTCATGCACCTGCACGTTCACGTCATCCCGCGATTCGAGGGTGACGTCGACAACCCGCGTGGCGGCGTGCGCCACTGCATCCCCGGCAAGGGCGAGCCGGGAACGGCGCCCGGGGACGATTCCGTCTGATGGGCCGTGCTCCGTCACACCGCGAGCAGGTCGAGTTCCTGCTGCAGATCCAGCGGCTGCTCGAGGAAGCGTTGTTCGTGGCTTCCTACAAGCCGGCTCTGCTCATCGCCCTGGCGGATGTCGCAGTCGAACTCGGGACGGACGGCGAGCCGCTCACCGTCGATACGTCCCAACTCGCCGAGCGCTTCGTGCGCCTCTACTGGCGCCAGGCCGCGCCCTATGCGGCAGGGCCGGGCAGGAGGAGCAAGGTGCTCCTGCAGAACGCCGGCAAGCAGGCGGCCATCGTCAACGCGGTCGAAGAGGCTCGTGCGCTCCATGACGGCCGCTTCTCCACGGTGAAGCGGGACCCGAAGGCCTGGAACCGCCTGATTCGCTCGGTCGCGCGCACCATCCAGACCATGCCCCTGTGGAAGCTGCAGACCGTCGGCAAGGAACGACTCTCCTTTCTCTACGAGAATCTCGACAAGGGCACCACGGTCACGCTGAATGCCACCGCGGTCTACTGCCTGCGGCGCTTTCACACCCTGGTCGTCGACCTGGCGCAGTCGGCCTGGATGCGCTTCCTCCGTGGCCTGAAACCCAACCGCCGCGTCCTGGGCGATGTGCAGGACCTCCGGACATTCCTCTTCGGTTCGGACCGCGCCAGCCTGCTCACCTACCGCCATCTCCTGCTGAAGGCGCAGGACGGGCGCTGCTTCTACTGCGACGGCGCCCTGCGTGCCCGCGACGCCGCCGTCGACCACTTCATCCCCTGGACCCGCTACCCGGTGGACCTCGGCCACGGGTTCGTCGTCGCCGATGCTCGTTGCAACACCCAGAAGAGCGACCGCCTGGCCGGCCTTCGACACCTCAATCGTTGGATCGACCGCAACGAACGCCACGGCGACGACCTCGCCGCCGACTTCGACCATGCCGATGTCGTCCACGACCTGGGCGCCAGCTGGCAGGTAACACGCTGGGCCTACTCGCAAGGCGTGGCCGCCGGCGCGCAGGCCTGGATCAAGGGCAGCCGCAACGACGGCGTCATGGAACCGATCGAGCCTGACTGGCTCGGTCTGCTCCCGGGGGCCACGTAGGATTCGCGTGGCAGCTAGTCCCCCTATGACACACATCCCCCTTCCCCCTCCCATCCCCCCGCGCTAACCTCTCCTTCAGCATCAGGAACGACCCGCCCCTCGGGGCGGATCGGCCAACCTGGCCCGGAAGGCCAAGGTGGTTTCCTTCGGCGGTGGTCGTCGGGGGGATGCGCGCGGGACGGAGATCCCCGGCGAACGAAGCTTCCGACGGCGCCCTGGCGCCGTGTTCCTGGTGCGTGACGAAAGGAACGCACCATGGCCTGCCTCAACGGCACCCCCACGGGCGAGCGGCTCTCCATCCGCATCGACCCCGACAACCCCCTCCACCACCTGTGGCTCAACAACGGGACCTGGTGGGTGCACTACACCCTCGAGTCGGCCGAAGGCTTCGTCCGGCGCGTGCGCCGCTCGCTGCACACCCGCGACATCTCCGAGGCCATCGCCCGGCGCGACGTGCTGCTCGCCGCGCCGGTCTCCGACTCCACGCGAGTCACGCGCTCGCAACCGGCCGCGCACTCGCAACCGGTCGCACACTCCCGACCGGCCCTGGCGGAGGCCCGGTGATGAGCAGCGATGACAAGCACAAGGCGCCGCAGAACCCGCCCACGACTGGGAAGCAGACCCCGAGGGAGTGGGCCTTGCAAAGCCTGCTGCCGGCGGACGATCCGATCTTCAAGGGCGGCGCGATCATCAAGTTCGTCAACACGACCAGCTACACCCGCGACGGCCAACCCATCAAGACCATGACCGGCATGCCGGACATCGGCGCCTTCTTCCGCAACAGCCAGCGCGGGCAGCGTGCCCGACTGCTCGAGGAAGAGCGCGACAGGATCGCGAAGCTGAGACAGGCTGGACGCGTGGCCTCCTCGCCGTTGCTCTCCATCCCACCCGAGTACCAGCAGACCCGGTTCCGGCTGCACCACGCCGTGACGAGCTGGCCGGCGACCTTCGTGATCGTCTCGGCCTACGCCACGACCGGCGAGAGCTGGCCGGCCGAGCGCAACGAGCAGGCGGACGCGGAGCTCGGTCGCGAGATCGAGCGCCTCGGGGGCTGGCATGCGCGCCTCACGGGCTACTCCCCCGAGACGGGCCATGCCGAACCGAGCTGGGCCGTGCAGCTGCACTACGAATCCGGCCTCGAGCTCGGTCGTCGCTTCGACCAGGACGCCATCTTCGTCGTCGACGACCTGAACCTGAGCCTGGGCTACTGCGCCGACGGACGTCAGTCGGCGGACATCGGCCCCTTCCTCGAGCGGGTGGACGAGCCCGAGGAGGACGACCGATGACGCATGGCGGCGATCACAACAAGAACCCCAGCAACAACAACAGGATCAGCGGACTGTTCGACCCGCCCGAGGAAATCGAAGCGCCCGAGTCATGCTGCAAGGCAGAGGGTGGTCACCCCGAACAGGACGTCGAGCTCCGCCGCCGAGCAGAACTCGCGCATACGGCGATCCAGCACGCGAAGTCCACGGCAGTCGGGAACTGCCTGCGCGGGATCTCCATCCCCTTGCCCACCGGCATGCCGGCCGAGGCGAAGGGAGAGCACCACATTGCGCGACGGGCGGCCATCCTGGACTTCGCCTTCGGGCACGTCCGAAAGCACGGCCGCTACCCGGTCGGGCAATTCCAGGTGCGCTACAAACTCCGCAGGTCGGGCGGCCTCCACGAATACACCTACACCGTTGACTACCCGCCGGTGAGGGAGTGAGCACGAGCGCGACCCGATCGCGACTCCGCACAGCCGGCTACGCAGTCCAGTCGTCGCCCGGCATGATCCGCTGCATGAACTCGTCGAACAACGGCACCGTGAAGGCCGTGTCTCCGTGCCCCGGGCTCCACACCATGCCCTTCGTGATGAGCTTGCTCCTCGTCGGGCCGAGCGACGTGACCTTCTTCCCGAGCGTGTCGGCGATGTCACCGGAGCGGTGCGGGCCCGGCCCGAGTTCGGCCATCGCCCGCAGGTAGCGCTTCTCGGAGGGGGTCAGGCGATCGAAGCGCACACGAAAGAAGCTCTCATCAAGAGCTGCGATGGCTGCCGCCGAGGCACTCTCGACGTCCTTCAGGTCAATGGGAGGCTCGTCGGCAGCATCCCATGAGTGCTTGCCCCACTGCTGCAGGAAGTAGGCGTAGCCTCCGGTGACCTCCACGATGCGGCCGAGCGCGTCGCTCGTGATCTCGACGCCCTCGTCGTTCAGCGGCTTCGCGATCGCGCGCTCGGCATCCTCGCGCGGCAAGGGACCGATCTCCGGGAAGTCGAACATGCGCTCGGCATACGACTTCGCGCGCCCCATGCGGCCCCGCAATTGAGGCAGGCCGGCCCCGACGAGCACCACGGGCAGTCCACGCTGCGAGGTCCGGTGCAACGCGGTGATCAGCGCCGCCAGTTGCTCCTCCTCCACGTACTGGAGTTCGTCGACGAAGATCGTGAGCGCGGTGCCCGCCCGCTTCGCGGCCTCGCCCGCCGCCTCGAGCAGAGCCTGCAGGTCGTGCTCGAGATCGCCGTTGTCCGCCAGGCCGGGCTCGGGCTCGAAATCGAACCCCACCTGGATGTCCGCGAACGTCGCCTTGAGCGCCGAGGCAAACCCGGCCAGCGCACGCAGCGCACGCTGAGCCAGGTCCTTGGCCTTTGCATTCCGGGAGAGTCGCAACAACGCCAGCCGGAGTTCGGGAGCCAGGATCGCCGGCAGCGACCGGTCCTCGGGCGCCTCGACACGTAAGGTCTGGATGCCCGTGCCCTCGGCGTCGATCCGCATGCGATCGAGCAGGACGGTCTTGCCCACCCCGCGCAGCCCGACCATCAAGAGGCTCTTGGCCGGCTTCCCCAGGCGCAATCGCTCCAGGGCCACCCGCACCGACTCCCGCAAGGCATCGCGGCCGGCCAACTCCGGCGGCGGCGTGCCGGCACCCGGCGCAAAGGGGTTCGTGATCGGGTTCATGCACACTTTATATCGACATTATCCCGTTTATGCCATTGGCATAACTTAGCTAATAGCTAACAAATCGAGCCGAATGAGCTACCCGCCGCAGCTCCACGATCTCATTCCGATCGACTCCGAGCCGCTGGATCCGCCTCTTCCGCAGCAGATCCTCCCTGCTCATCGGCGCTCCCGAACACGAACAGCTTGCGGTCGCCGAGCACCGTCAAGAGGAAGCGATCGCCGGCGGCGACCTTGCTCTCGAGCTCGGCGGGCGGGAAGACGTGCGGGTTGACGGGCCGGCCCAGCCGATCCGAGGCATCGGTCAGCGGCGAGGCGAGGTCCTTCAACCCGACGACTCCCACGACGAGCAGGTCGACGTCACTCGACGCGTCCGCCTCGCCGCGGGCCACCGACCCGAAGACGCACGCGACGCGGATCCGTTTCGCGACCGGTTGCAACGCTTCGCGCAGCACGCCAACGAGGCCGGTGGTCTTCGCGATCAGACCCTGCAGCTCGGGCAGCAGCGGGCCGTCGGGGTCGGCGCGGTAAAAGACGCGGTTGCCGTCCTGGCGGCGCTGAAGGATTCCGGCCTCGGTGAGCGCAGCCAGGTCACGCTGCAGGCTCGAAGCCGTCGTCTCCAATGAGCGCGCGAGTCCGCTGAGGGACCACCACCGCTCGGGCGCCATCAGCAGCGCCGTGAGCAGCCCGATGCGACGGGCCGGCATGAGCGCGGAGAGCGGCGAGTTCTTTGACATATCGCGTAGGCGTGTACGTATTCTGCGTACGTTCGGCGCAAGAAGCGGGAGGGGACAGAGCCGGTGCCACCCCCCTCACCCCCCTCCGTCGAGGCCGTCGAGCCCGAGATCCCACTCACTCACCCGCTCGAGATAGCGGTTGATGACCCGCGTGGCCTCCACGGTGTTGATGCGGTACTCGAGCGTGCCGTCGGGCAGACGGCCGTTGTCGGGCAGTTCGGGATTGCTGTAGCCGGCGTAGGGCCGCTGGAAGATGTGGCCGTTCTCCACCAGCTCATCCCAGATACGACGCGGGATGCGCGCGCGGAACAGGGCCGGGTCGGTCCGCTCCATGTAGGCCTGATGCAGGGCGTTCTGTGCGGACTCCCGCGTGTTCCCGAAGTTGGAGGCGTCGTCGAATCCGCGGAACTCGAACCCCCGCGATGCGATGTCCGTGCCGTCGGCGCGCGAGCCATGCCATAGATCGACGGACGACGTGCCGGCATCCTCGGGCACACGACTCCCGCGATGCCAATTGCCGGGCGGCTCGTGTCCCGTCGGACCGATGGCGAAGGGCAGATCCTCGGGACCCTCGAGGCGCGGTGGCGCTGACGACGCAGCGGGGGCAGGCGGAGCCGGCGGCGCGGCGGCGCCCATCGGCCGCGTCACCGTCTCCGGTGCCCGCGGTCGCGGTGCGAGCGGATCCGTCCGGGTCTTGTCGCCCCCGCCCGCACCTCCCGCGCCACCGGCCGGCGGATCGACACCTCCGGGAGGCCCGCGCGCACCGAGCGACCAGCTCTCGGGCACGTTCGGCGGCGGTAGCAACCCGTACTGCGACCAATGCTCGGCCGGGATCTGATTGCGCCACAACGCCCGTTCCATGATCGCGTCGCCCTGTGCCGCCGTGAGTCGCCCGCCGCCCGCGTCGGCGAGTTCGGAGCCATTGAAGCGCACGCCCGAAGTGATGGCGACGTCGGCCGCCACCTCGGCCGCCTCCACCTCGCCGCCCGGGCGCGTCTTGATCAGGATGCGCCGGTTGACGTCGTCGATCTGCCCCGCAAGTGTCGCGTCGATCTCTGGGTCGAGTCGCCGCAACCCGTCGAGCAGTTCGTGGACCCGGTGCCCGGTGACGCGGCCGGCGTCTCCACTAGCGGGCCGGAAGTACTTGTCCTCGCCGGGCAGCGGCGGCGGTCGCGGTGGCTCACCACCGGCTCCACTCGAACCGCCTCCATCGCCTCCATCGCCGCGGCCGCCGTCGCCCCCGCCGCCGCCGGACCCGCCCCCTCGGCCATCACCCCCGCCGCCGTCGCCCGAACCGCCGGGGTCACGTGGACCGTCCCCACCGCCCGATCCGCCCCGGGGACCGCGCACATCGGGGAGCACCTCCGTCGGCGCATCGGGCGCTGCCCAGTCGGGATCGCCCGGCCGCCCCGCGCCCCCCGGCCGCGTGTCGTCGAAGCTGCGGTCGACGCGATCGATGTGGTCGTCGATGGCCTGGCGCCGCCGGCCCGGGTCGGAGATGCCTTCGACCTGCTCGAGGTAGCGGTCGAGGTTGCGGCGGAAGTCGTCGAGGCTCTGACCGGTGACGGCGGGGTCGTGGCCGCGGGTGAAGGCGCGCCCGGCCATGACCACGTCGGGCGGCTGACCCTTGCCCTCCCAGAAGCTCACCACGTCGGCCAGGTTTTCGTCGCGGACACCGTCGTGGTCCCGCAGGTAGTCGGCCAGTTGCTGTCGGTCGCCCCCGTCGTACCCGTGGCCGCCGGGGCCCACCTCATCGATGCGCACCGGGTCGGCATCGACACCGGGCGTCGGGTTGCGCAGGTCGCCGTGCTGCGTCACGCCGTCGTTGTGCCCGGCGGGTGTGGCATCCGCCACCTCTTCGCCACCGCCGGCACGGGGTTGCCGCAGGCTGCCGGGATCCGTATCGCCGTCGAGACCGTCGAAGGCGCCTTCATCGGAGCGCGCATGCACACCGTCGCCCCCCGGACGCGAGACGATCACGTTGGCGTCGGCACCGTCCGCGGCGGCCACGACGCCGTCGGCCGCGTCCGCCGGCCGGGAGGCGCCCTGCGCCTCGGCCACGCGCACGATCGCTTCCGGGTGGGCCGGCAGGTTGCGGGTGCCGGTGCCCCCGTCGGCCGCAGCCGACGCAGCATCTGGCGCTCCGCCACTCGACGGACCGATGTCCCCTGTGCCGCCGCTCCCCCGCGCCTCGCCGACCATGCGGTCGAAGATGGCCCGGTCGCGCGAGTTGAGGCTGCCGACGCCGTCGCGCGCGGCGTGGTGCCAGACCAGCGCCCGCGTCCCCTCGGACACGTCGATGCGGCGCGTACGGATCAGCTCGAGCGCCTTGGGCCCGACGTTGAGGCTGTGCGACACGGCCACGGTGAACAGGGCCTGCGCGAGGCTCACCGACGAGACCTTGGCGCTGTCGGCGCGCGACGCACCCGCGACGCCCGCCACGCCCAGCGCGAAGCGCTCCTCCTCCCAGCTCTCGACCCATTGGTTGGTCTCGATGGCGGTGATGTAGAGGTCGAACAGGTCGAGCGAGCCCATGGCGTACTCGCTGGCCCGCAAGGCCCGGGCCGCGACGAGGCTGGTGCGCGCGAACGTCGGCAGCACGACACCACCCACCGCGAAGGGCGCCGTCACCGCCAGGATCGCCACATCGCTGTCGATGGACGAGTACTCCTCCTGGGCGGCGACGCAGGCCGCGACGACGTAGAGCGTGCGCAGGCGCGAGCGGGCCACGGTGTCGGGCACCAGCCGCGGCCAGGCCGGCTCGCCGACGTGCGGCCGACGCACCATCTGCGGGATGATGCGCATCACGATCTGGTCGAGGCCCGGCCCCACCACCTTCAGCAGCTCGCCGATGTCACAGTCGTCGACCGCCTGCGCTCGCGCCAGGGCGGCCACGGCACGGCTCAGCGACTTGCCCTTGGCCTGGGCAATGACGACGGCGCAATCCTCGAGGAACTCCTCCCACTCGGGGTCGCCGGTCCAGTCGGCCACGTCGGCGTTCTGCCAGCGGAGCTGGTTGTGCGACAGGACCGCGAAGAGGGAGTAGGTCAGGTTCTGGCCGTCGATGGGGTTGTGGACGTCCTGCACATCGAAGGCGAAGAGGCCGTGCCGTTCGCGGGCCCACGCGCGCTGGATCAGGTCGATGGTCTCGGCGCGCCGCACCGCTGTCCACGCGTCGTGTTGCACCTCGATGATCGGCGCCGGCGCGTCGAAGTCGACCGGGTTGGCGTCGTTCGCGTCCGCGACGTAGCCGGTGAGCGCCGCGACGAGCTCATCACGCAGCAGCAACGCCGCGGCGTGGTCCTCCAACTCGATCTCCGTGCGCAGCACCCGGATGTCGTCCTCGGGGTCGTCGAAGAAGAGCAGCGGCGGGAAGACGATCTTCGGCGCGAGGTTCATGAACGACTCGGTCAGGATGACGTTGTCGAACTCCGTCACGCTCTGCCCCGACTCGCGGCACCGCCGGGCCCTCTCCAACGCCTCCTCCCAGCGGGTCGGCGGCTGCTCGACGACCGACACGATGCCCACCGACTTGCCTCCCGACGGCGGAATGACGTCGACCTGCGCCGCCTGCAGCGCGTCGCCGTCGCCGGCCTGCACGATGCCCAGGCCCAGCGCCGGCGCGCGCTCGTCCGCGCCGATGAGCTGCAGCGCCGCCGAGCGGTACAGGCTCGGGTCGTCGTCGCTGCGGTCGAGCGCCACCTCCACCGGCTCGCCGTCCGGCCGCCGGATCACATAGCGGTGGCGCTCGGCGTATGGCGGGGCGACGTACCGCGCCTGCAGGTGGAACTGTTCGCCCGTGTAGAGCAGCTCCGCCGGCTCGAACCCGGCGATGGCCCGCACATAGCGGATGTCGACCGGCTCGACGTCCGGCAGGTCGGGCAACCACACGCCGGGCTGGGCGTTGAGGGTGAGGCCCTTGGGATCGGCATCGAGTTGCGGCGCAAGCACCACTTCAACATCGAGGGTACGCCGCTCGCGAGGACCGGGACGCGTGCGCCCCGTGGCGACGACCTGCTCGGAGAGCGACGCGAACTCCAACCGGCTGCGCGGCGTCAGCGGCAGGTGGCGGCCGGCGAGCGTGAGCCAGGTGGTGCGCGCAGCGTCGGGCCGCTCCAGCGCCACCACCGCCTCGATGTGCGGGGGCATGCGCACCCAGCGCTCGGGCGCCGACACCTTCAGCTCGGCGGCGTCGTAGTCCCCGTGCCGGCTGAAGCGCATCTGTCCCGGGTTCGCGACCTCGTATTCCCAGTGGCCCTCCAGCGACTCGACCGGGTCGGTGCCGGGGTCGGCGAGGATGACGCGCAAGGGGCCCCGCGGTCCCTGGCCTGCGGCGACGCGGATCGACGCCTCGCCGCCCTCCAGCGACGCCACCAGCTCGCTGCCCACCGGCACGGCGATGGGCGTCGCCCCAGCGACCGGTGGCGGCAACGTCGCAGCGGAGGTGTCGCCGTTCCTGTCGCCGGGCAACGGATGCCCCTCGATCGGAAACTCGGCCACCAGCCGGCCGTCCTCCAGGCGCGCCTTGCCCTCGATGCGGTGGATCGCGCCCGTCTGCGGATGCACGAGGTCGAGGTGCGCACCGACACCCCCGATCTCGACGAAGCCCGCGACCCGCTCCAAGGCCGCGTCGTCGTAGGCGATGGCCCAGTCGCCCTCGTACCACTCGCGCTCGTCGGCGGCCGCCGCAACGGGCGCCGCTACCGCGGTCTCACTTGCCACGGGCGTTGCCATCGCGACGACGAGCGTCAGCAGGAACACGAACCAACGCGTCATCATCGTGCGCCGCACCGTCATCGCCCGCCGCCTTCGGAGCCGTCGGTCCGCGTGGCTCCGGGCGGCGGCGGAACGACGTAGAACGGCCCGCCCACGTAAGTGCGCGGACGCACCCGCTCGACGGGAAATGCGAGCGAGCCGCCCGGCCAGCTCAGCGCGGCGGTCTTGACCGCCTCGTCCCGCTCACCGGGAAAGATCGCCTCAACCCAGAAGGCCTCGCCCATCGGCAGTTCGTCGAACCAGCCGTTCAGGCCGTCCGCGGTGCGCAGGTAGCGCAGACGCGGCGGGCCCGCGCCGGGGTCACGCGCGTGGATGTCCAGCGGGACTTCGGGCTTGCTCAACAGCCGCAGGTGATCGAACGGTTGCACCAGCGGGTAGCTGAGCCGGCCCTGGCCGAGCAGACGCCTCGTCTCGGTATCGTCGAGCACCTTGGTGTAGTCCTTCAGCTTTGCCATCACCTGCAGCGCCTCGATGCGCAGCGCCCGCTGGATCTCCGGATCGAGCCGTGCGGAGATGTGCAGGTCCGAGGCGCCGATGCGCAGCTTGACGAGGTAGATGCTGGCCACGCTGCGCTCGTAGTAGGGCGTGATCTCCACAGCCAGGTGGGCATCGAAGCGCGCCGCGCCGGTGCCGTCCGACTCGCGGATGACCCGCGCCACGTCGTTGATCACGCACACGATGCAACCATCGCCGACCTGATCGACCGCTCCCGCTTCCGAATCGTAGAGCATCAGCGCGGTGCGGGTTTCCGAAGGCGGCGCTTCGCCTTCATCGGGTACGTCGCCCGGCAACGCGAACGCGACGAGGATCAGGGCGGCCAGTCGTTTCATCGAGGCGTCTCCGCTTCCGGGCTTCCGGGCGCAGGTTCACGAGCACCCTCGCTCTCGGCCGTGGACTCGCGACCGCCCTCCCGCGCGGACGCAGGCTCCGCACCGAGCCCGGAGCGCCGGGCGTGACGCGCAAAGTCGCTCAGACCGAGGTCGAAGACGAAGTCGCGCCCCTGCTCGAGGAATTCGAAGCGCACGTCGAGGTAGCGCCCGTCGAGATCGAGTCGCTCCATCGCTGCGCTGTAGAGCTCGAAGCCATCCGCATCGACGCCCTCCCGCTGCAGCGCGGTGCTGCCCTGCGGGCCCCGCAGCCATACGCCGGCCACCAGCTTGCGCCCGTCGTCGACGGTGTAGGCATGGTGGTCCCACTCGGCCGGGTCGCCCTGGTTCTTCGCGATCATCGTGGCCAGTCCGCCGACGCCGTCGTAGCTGTGCGCCACCTGGTCGATGTGCAATCCCAGGACGAGCCGACCCGAGGCCCACGCCGGCCGCACCTCGAGCACTCCACTCAGCACCCCGCCGTAGCTGGGATTCTCCTCCAGCCGCCGGAACATGTACGCCTCGCGCTCGATACCGTCCGGGAAGTCGCCGTACGCCGGCGGACGCGGGATGAAGGCGACGGCGTGCAACGCGAGCGCGAGGTCGACGAAGTGCGCCTCTGGCTCGCCGTCCGATCGCAGCGGCGCCAGAGCGGCGACCAGGTCGTCGTGGTCGACGTGGTTGAACTGCCACGGGAAGTGCGGACGCTCGCGCAGCTGCGCGACGTACAAATCAAGAGCCTCGGGCTCGGGACACCACGGCATCTCCGTGAAGAACTCCTGCCCCGCATGGACGAGCTGGTCGGGGGTCAGCGTCCAGCGCGTGCCGCCCCAGCGCCAGTCGATGTTGATGTCGACGCCGTAGTGGACCAGCCCGCGCAGCCACCAGGCCGCCGTGCGCTCGTTGGGCCGGAAATTGGACGTGAGGAAGTCGAAGTAGCGACCGTAATCGAGGTCCTGCTGGCGCGTGTCGCCGGGGGCGGCGGGATCGGCGAAGGTCTTCACCGCCCGGACGATGTACGCGGCGCGGGCGTGGTCGAGGAAGGCGTTCTGATCTTCGGGAGCAAACGGCCGCAAGCGGTGGACGACGGCCGGCGCCGACCAGAAATTCCAGAGCTCGTCCATGGAGACGGTGAGCAGCGGGCGCGGGTCGGCCGCGAACGGGATCAGGAATTCGAGATGGCGCCGGTTGAGGGCCGCCTGCGCCAGCAAGCGGCGATCATCGTCATCGCCGTGCGCGAGCAGGACCGCCGCCGCGAATTCCAGTCCCGCTTCGTAGCGTTGCACCGGGATGTCCTTGGTCTCCTCGCCGGCCTGCTTCGCAGCGACGTAGCGACTCCGCGCGGACACAGAGCGCTCCACGGTCTGGCGCGTGGCCGCCAGCATCGACGCGGACGGGCGATGCGCCAGGGCCTCGAACAGGGACCGCGGCCAGTCCGACTCATCGTCGGCGGCCAGGCGGGCGACGAGAGGCTGCGCATCGACGTCGATGCCGTAGCTGGCCAACGCGGCCGCCGACCAGAGGTCACCGTCGCGGGCCTTGCTCATCAGCCGGCCGTCGCGGAGGGCCCCCCGGCGTAGGTCCATCAGCCCCTGGACGGCTCCGACGCCGATGCGTTCGCCGTCGGCTTCGGCGCCCACGGACGCGAAGATCAACCAGGCGAGGCGGTCCGTCGCCCAGTACCAGTGGCGCTGCGCGTCGGACAACTCGTTCTTGTCGGGCCGGTCGTCGAACCAGGTGCGGGCCGCACGAAGGGCATCATCCACCACCTCCGGAGCGACCCACGGTCGGGGCACCGACAGGATGTTGCGCCACGCGTCGAGCATGCGGTAGCGGTCGAGCACCTCGCCCATGGCCGGCTGCGACTTGAACTCGACGAGGAGCGGCTCGGTGCCATCGGCGTTCCCGGGCAGATGCTGCAACCAGAGGGCCTCGGGCCTCTCGAAGGACACCGCCACCACGTCGCCTTCGGTGACCTGCACCTGCTCGAAGGCGAGCGGGTCGAATTCCGGTGACACCGTGTAGTGGCCCGACGGGACGGCGACCTCGGACACCATCGCCGTGGTGCGCGCAATCTCGGTGAAGTCACTATCGAAGACGGTGCAGGGCACGGGATGCGACCCGCCCACGCCATCGACGACCAGGCAGACGATGCGACCGCTTTCCGCGAGAGCCGGCCCAGGCGCAAGGAACTCGCTTGCGAGCAAACTCAGGGTGAGCGCGACGCCGACCCACCGACCGATGGCCGGAGCCCTCCGTCCGCTGATCCCGTGCAACGCCAAGGCGCGCCCTCCTTCCCGAGCCCCGATGATATCAGGGCCCCGTCGAGTCGCGCTTCACCCCCACCTGCCCGGCACCGGCAATTTCCTTGGCATCCACCCCCATTTCCCAACCCCAAGTGAACTCCCGCCCCCCTTCCTGGGACTCTATCCCTGAGTCCCATGAGCCCAACCGACGCAACCCTCTCCCGCCTGCTGGTCCTGCGCGCTCGCGCCGGTGACGAGGAGGCCTTCGTGGAGATCGTGAGCCGGCACGGCGCCCGCCTGCGGTACTACCTCGTCGGGCTCACCGGCCGCCCCCACGTGGCGGAGGACCTGCTGCAGGAAACATGGCTGGTCGCCTGGCGCCGCCTGCGCACCCTGCGCGAACCCGACGCCCTGACCACCTGGCTCTATCGCATCGCCCGCAACCTGGCCGTCAAGGCCCTGCGCCGCGAGCGGGCCTGGGAGCCCCTGCCCGACGAACCCGTCGCCGAGGAGGACGAGTCGGACTTCGGGGCCGAGGACGCGGCGGCCATCCACGCCGCCCTGCAATGCCTCAATCCCGTGCACCGCGACGTGCTCCTGCTGCAGTTCATGGAGGGGCTGACCTACGAGCAGATCGCCGAGGCCGTCGGTTGTCCGGTGGGCACCGTCCGCTCGCGCCTGCACCACGCCCGCCGGGCCCTGCGCGAGCAGCTCGTCCGCGACGCCCCCGACACCGTGCCGGAGACCCCGACCACACCACCTTCGAAACCCCCGTCCACCAGCGGCCCCACGGCCGCCCGGCAGGAGGACCTCACATGACCGCCCACCAACCCAACCCCAACCCCAACCCCCACCCCAACCCGAATCCCAGTCCCAACCGTCCCGAACTCGGCGAGGCATTGCTCCGCGCCAGCGGAGCTGCCGAACCCGATCCCAACACCCTCCAGGAGATCCGCGCCATGATCGAAGACCAGAAGCAACTCCAGCTCCGCAACGGCCGCCACGCCGCCGCGGCCTGGATCGTCACCGCCCTGACCATGGGGCTCGCCTCCATGGCCGTCGGCCAGGTGGCCTACCTGGTGCTGCCCCTGTGCTCCGCGGTCTCGGTGATCCTCACCGTCCGCTGGCTGCTGTCCATGCGCTGGGGCGGCAACATGCGCAACCGCGAGCTGCTGCTGCAGCTCACCGAGGAGGTGCGCAGTCTGCGCGAGGAGCGCAACGGCGCCTGACCGTCCGGCTTCAGTCGCCACCGCCCTCGCCCTCTCCCCGCTGGAAGAAGCCTGGGTTGGTGGCGACGAAGTCGTCGATCCAGCGCTGCAGGAACCAGTCGTCGTTGCCGCGTCGCAGCGAGCGCCAGCCGAGCAGGCTGATCACCAGGGCGCCCGCCGTGTCGACGATGAGGTCCCACATGGTGTCGAGCAGCCCGCTCTTCTGCATGTTCATCCCGAACAGCTGGTCCATGGCGAACTCGAAGATCTCCCACAGCGCGCCGAGGCCCACCGCGAACACGAAGGCGAACAGCGCGACGAAGAAGGGCTTCATGTGGATCGCGATGCTCTCGTGCTCGTTCAGCACGTGCACCAGCAGGAAGCCCAGCACCCCGAGCAGCAGCCCCGACCCGGTGTGCAGCACGGCGTCCCACCACCAGTAGCGCACGTAGTAGCCGTGGACCTCCCCGAGGAACAGCGAGGCGTAGACGAACACCACCGCCAGGAATTCCATCTGCGCGGGGATGCGGACGCTGAAGCGCCGCCCCAGCATCTCGGGCAGCAGGGCCACCAGGGTGATGCCGCCGGTCGTCGCCGCGACCAGCCAGCGCCCCTGGATCAGCGCGAGCAGCGTGCCCACCGCGAGCAGCAGCTGCAGACCGATGGTGAGGCGCCGACTCCAGCTCATGCCCGCCTCCGTTCCCCTGTTGTCCGCCTCCGTTCCCCGGTCGTTGGTTGTAACACCCGCCGCCGGCACCACTGCTAAGCTGGGACCATGCTGCCGCTCATCCTCGCAACAGCACTCGCCCTGCAAGCGGCGCCCCCCTCCGCACTCCCACCCACCACCACCGCTTCGCCCACCACCACGCCTCCGCCCCCCGCGCCCCCGGACACGCTCCTGGTCGACTACGCCGGCAACGCCCTCACCCCCTGGGACGGCGACGCCGACCACGAGACCCTCATGTGCCTGCAGTGGGCGTTCGACCACGAGCCCGGCGACGCGCACAAGCGCGCGGTGTTCGTGTTCGTCCACGGGGGCTGGGGTTTCTTCAACAACCAGGCCAACGCCGTCCCACCGCCGGGTCACAACGTCTGGCTGGCCGCCGCCCAGGCCCGCACCGGCTGCGTCGTGGCCTACATCAACTACCCGTTGCTGCAGTCGTCGTCCGAGTCCCTCGCCGACGGACAGGCCGACGTGGTGGCCCGCGCCGTGCAGTTCCTGCGGCATCACGCCGACGCCCTCGCCATCGACCCCGACCTCGTCGTCGTCGCGGGCACGTCCCATGGCGGCCTGCTCGCCTTCGACCTCGCGCTGCGGGCCGACCGGGCCGTCCCCGGCGCCACCCGCATCGAGAAGCAGTCGAGCCGCCCCGACTTCGTCATCGTGAGCGACGCGCCCACGCTGATCCCCCTGCTGTCGGCGTCGCGCTGCGTCACGGCGAGCGGGCAGGGCACGGGCCTCGGATACCTGACGCACCAGGAGATCCCGGCCTTCGACGCCCAACGCTCATCGCCACTGCTGTGGCTCACAGAGGGTCGGGTGGCGCCGGCCGATGTGCCGCCCCTCTGCCTCGTGTACAGCGAGCCCATCACGCCCGTAGGCACACCCATCTGCGACGTTCACGACGGCGCCTTCGGATTGCTCATGTGGCAGGCCGTGCTCGACGCGGCCCACCCCGACGTGGCGGCGGCGAGCGCCTACGTGCCCGGAGCCGATCCCCACAACAAGGCCGCCCAGTGGCTCAACGGCACCATCCCGCAAGCGGCCCAGGGCGCACCGCCCGGACCCGGCATCGGCGGCCAGAGCCCGAACCACTGAGCACCGCCGCTCGCGGGGCGCCCTTGATGGCCCCCCACCGGTCCTCGATGATCCGCCCATGGTGAGCGAGGGACTGCCCGACGACCGGACTGTGCCCTCGGCAACGACTGAGAACCCGGCGACCGTGTCCGCCACGGCAGCGGCTCTCCCTGCGCTGCTGCTGTCCGCCGAGCTCATCGTCCTCGGCCCGCACGCCGTCCACGCCGCCAACGCGGCCGAGTTCAGCGAGGGGTTCCTGCCGCTCATCGGCCCGTTGCTCATCGCCGCACTCACCGTCGCCGCCGCGGGCGCGCTCATCGGCGCCCTCCTGCGCGGGACGCTGCGCTCTCGCTGGGTCGCCGTCCTGCTCATGCTCGCACTGCTCGCCTGGTTGCAAGGCAATCTGCTCCTCGGTCACTACGGTCGCCTCGACGGATCGCCGCTCGAGGTCACGCTCGGGCCCTTTGCTCGCGCCGCCGAAGTCTCCCTTTGGGTCGCGGCTCTCACCGCGGCCCTGCTGTTCCATCGCACGTTGGCGCGCATCGCCCCCTTCGTCGCGACGCTCGTGCTCGCGTTACAGATGCTCGCCGCGATTCTCCTGCCCGTCTTCTCGGGCGCAGATTCCCTGAAACACGACGCGCCGGCCGACGACAAGTCATCGTCCGCAGCGCCGGCGGTTCCGTCCGACACCCCTCCCGGAGACGTATTCCGACTCTCCCGCAACGACAACCTCATCCTGATCATCCTCGACACGCTCACCAGCGATGTCGCGGTCGAGATCCTGCAGAGCGACCGTCCCCGCTGGGACGCCGCCTTCGATGGATTCGCGGTCTACACCGACACCCTCGCGCCGTACGCCACCACGGTGCCGAGCCTCGCCGCGACCATGGGCGCGCCCCGCTACGAGAACGAAGAGTCACTGCTCGACTACGGCCTCGTCGCCTATCGCCGTGCGCCCACCCTGCCCTCGACGCTGCTCGACCACGGTTGGGCCGTGGATTGGATCGCGCTCACACCGGCCTTTTGCGGTGCGGTGCCGGCGTCTCTGTGCTGGCCCATCCCGCGCCCCTATGCGCCGCTCGCCGACCAACGCCGCCTCGCCGCCATCGAGCTGGCCGATCTCTCGCTGTTCCGCCACGCGCCCCATGCGCTGAAGCCGAGCGTCTACGCCGAGGGCTCGTGGACGCTGCGCCGCTGGCTGCTCGGTGAGGGCCACCATGCGAGCCGCCCGGAGAGCACGGCCAACTTCCTGATCGAGGCCGCCGAGAAGCTCGTGGCCGATCGCGACGAATCCGTGTTCAAGTTGATCCATGTCTCGGGCGGTCACGAGCCCCTCGTGCTCGACGGCACCTGCGCGGTGACCGGCGACCGTCTCGAGCCCCACGATGTGCAGGGCTACCGAGCCCAGGTCGCCTGCTCGCTCGAACTGGTGGCGCGGCTGTTCGCGCGCCTCGACGACATCGGCGTGCTCGACGACGCCACCATCGTCGTGATGGGTGATCATGGCGGCGACATCGGGGTGCAGGGCGTGCAGCCTCACCCCCTCGATGAGCGCGCGCTCTCCCGGGCCCGCCCGCTGCTGGCCGTGAAGTGGCCGGGGACCCACGGGCCCATCGCCCTGCGCCGCGCGCCCGCTTCGTTGCTCGATGTCGCGCCGACCCTCGCCGCCGCCGCGGGCGTGCCGTGGAGCGGCGACGCGCCCGGGCGACTGGGCCCGGGCGACCCCCTCTTGATGGGCATGGGGCCGGCGTTCGACATCGGACTGCAGGAGTCGCCGGCCGTCGACCTCGCCACGCTGGCCGAGGACGCCGACCGCGTGCGCGCCTTCGCCTTCCACTCCGAGGACGCCCGGCGCCACATGATCGACGGGCACCTCTACCACCTCGAGCGTTTCCTCGTGCGCGGTGCACTCATCGATCCCCTCTCGTGGAGACTGCACTCGGTGCTCCATGCCCCGGGGCTGCGTCACGACGCCCGGCACGTTGACCTCGGCACGCCCGACGGCGACCGGGCGCTCTCGTTCCACGGCTGGGGATCTTCGGGGCGCGATGCCGACGGCACCACCTGGGCGGGCGCGGTGGGTCCCCAGGCCTCGATCTACCTCTCGCTCCCGTTCGAGCGCGCCCCGCCGCCCGGCGAGGAGTACGTGGTGACCCTCACGGTGCGCGGCGCGGTCCCGGCCGACGGCGATGTCCCCGCGAGCATGATGGTCAGCCTCGACGGGAGCATCGTCTCGGCCCCCGGCATGCCGCAGGCGACTTCGGACTTCGCCCCCCTCGTGCTCACGATCCCGGCCGATCACGTCCGGGGCGAGGTCCAGCGCCTCACCCTGGCGCGCGTGCCATGGCCGGGCACCGCCCTGCCGCCGGGCACCCGCTGGACCGATCCCGACGGCGCCGAGCGCGTCGCGGGCTCCGAATCCGGCGCGCGCCTGCCCTGGCTGCAAGTCGACACCCTCGAGTGGGCCCGCCGCTGAGCTGTCCGGTCTAGGGCACGTCGAGCTCCAACTCGGCCCCGAACAGCATGCGGCGGTCGAGGTCGTGGGCCGCGCGCCGCAGCATCACGGCGGGGTCGGGCGCGAGCGTCTCGTCGTGGATCACCTGCCCGTTCACCGAGACCACCACCGGCGCCTCGAAGTCGATCTTGTCGGGCGAGAGCAGCAGGCGGAAGCGGGCCACGTTGAGGGTGGTGGCCTCGATGTGGTTTCCCGTGCGCTGCAGCTCGACCTGCCCGTAAGGGTTGGGCGGCGGCGGCTTCAGGCGGCGGTACTTGCCGGTGCAGATACGCGGCATGATCGCGTGGTCGGGCGGCACGGTCGCGTCCTTGTCGAGGGCCGTGATCTCGAGCCAGGCGCGGCGGGCGTAACGGTCCGTGCGCTCGGTGGCCCAGGTCAGCGTGTCGGGCAGCGGGTCGCGCCGCGCCCCGAAGATGAACCGGCCCCAGGTCCGCTCGTCGTCGTCGGTCAGGTTGAAGCCGTGCCCCTCTTTGGGGTACTCGAGGTAGGCAACCTCATCCGCGTGCTCGCGGAATAGATCCCAGTAGTCGCGGATGTCCTCCACCGGGAAGAGCCGGTCGCGGCCGCCGTTCATCATGAAGAAGCGCGAGCCGCGCAGGTTGGGCAGGTGCATCTGGCCGTCGATGCGCAGGGTCGGGTTGGTCAGTCGCACCGGGCAACCGATGGAGCCGCCGAAGGCCGCGTAGGCGGTGGGATTCCGGAAGGCATGAAACATCGAACCGATGTGGCCGTCCGAGCTCCCGACGAGGACCACACGATTCTCGTCGACGTTGTAGTCCCGTTTCACCTCCGCGAGGATCGCCGCCAAGTTCTCGGTCTGGCCCGCCGTCCACCACATCGAATCCCACCATCCCGCCGGCAGCACGAGGATCTGCTCGCGCAGGGGGCGCCAACCCTCGGCCCAGCTCCCGTCGTGGGGCCACTCGGGCGCACCCATGCCGCCGTGCAACTCCATGCGCAGGAAGTGCGGCTTGCTCGGGTCGTAGTCCTCGGGCACCAGCAGCATCCACGGATACTGCTGGCCGTCGCTCCCGGTGCGCACGCGCTGCATGCGCCCGCGGGGGACGTCGGTCTCGAAGCGCGGACCCCGGGCGAGGGCCTCGTGCAGCGCGTCGAAGTCGGGCATCCGGGCGAGCAACGCCGGGGCCTGGGCGAGACGGGCTTCCGGCCCCTCCGCGCGCCAGAAGCGGGTCACGGCCTCAAGCCGATCGGCGTCCGGGGACGCCGACTGCCCCCGGGCCATCGGCGCCATGAGTCCTAGGAGCATGCCCCCCATGCACAGGGCCCTCCCGACGAGGGCGGTGACAGTGAGTGCATGTGCGGGTTTCATCGAGGCAGAGGGCCGCCGTGAGGACAGACGTGACACCGCATTGAATCACGACCAGGGCGGGGCAGCCCCGGTCGGATCCGGTCGGGTCGGGCTTGGCGCCGAGCCCGCCGCGCTCTGCCCCCGGGCGCGCCTGACCGCCGCCTCCTCCCGCCGCTCACATTTTTCCCACGATCCGCCAAGTCTGCACGGGCGGCGAGCCGATGAAGAGCCATCAGGAGCCCTGCATGGCATTCTTCCGACGCTCGTCCCGCCAGCACGCCACCCGCCCCTCCGGCGGGTCCCTCGCTCCACGGGCCCCGCTGCCCTTCGTCATCGGACACCGGGGCGCCGCCGGACACGCGCCGGAGAACACCCTCGCCTCGATCCGTGCGGCCGCACAACTCGGCTGCACCTGGGTCGAGCTCGACGTGCGTCCCACCGCCGACGGTCGCCCCGTGCTCATGCACGACGCCGATCTCGATCGCACCACCGGCCGCCCCGGGGTGGTGGAGTCGACCCCCTTCGGCGTGGTCGTCCATCGCGAGGCGCTGCGCACGGGTCCCTCGCGGGAGGCCCAGCCCGAGCGCATCCCCTCCCTCGAGGCGGCGCTGCAGCTCATCGGCATCCTCGGCCTCGGCGTGAACCTCGAGCTGAAGCCCGCCGCCGGCCGCACGGCCCTGCTCGCACCCACCGTCATCGAGTCCGTCAACCGTCAGCTCGAAGGCGCCCCGGGCCGGGTGTTGATCTCGTCGTCCGATCGCCTCGAGCTCGCCGCGGCGCGCGCCGTGGCCCCCGACCTGCCCCTCGCCGCCCTGCACCGCGAGCTCGCGCCCGACTGGCGCCGGGAAGTCGACGACCTGGGCCTCTGCGCCCTCGGCCTCGACGACGAGCACCTGCAGCTCCGGCAACTCGACCAGTTGCGCAAGACCTGCCCCGAGCTGGGCCTGATGGTGTTCACCGTCAACACCGCTCACCGTGCCGCCTCCCTGGCGCGCCGGGGCGTGACCGCGATCTTCAGCGACATCCCCGACGTGCTCCTGCCGCCGTCGCAGCAAGCCTCGCGCGCGGGCTAGTGCTCGTCGCCGCGGGCCGCCGGTGACGCCCACCGCCGCGGCGCAAACCGCCCGCGGTACCCGCCACCCGCGGCGGGATTCACCGGATCTTCATCATGCGCGCATCGGTCCTGCTTGCCGATCGTCGATATGAGGTCATAAGAGAACGACGAATAGACGAAATCACTCACGCCGGAATCCGCCGGCGAAAGGAAACCCGATGCCTCCCCGCAACACCGCCCGGCGCCTAGCGCGCCGGATCGACACGGCTCGCAGCCGTCGTCACATCTTCGGCAACGCCCGCTCCATCGCCGCCGACGTTCCCGCCGACCGCCCCGCCGACCGCCCCGCCGACCGTCCCGCGGCCCGGCCCGCCGGCCGTCGCCAGCCGTCGCCGGATCACGGCCACCGCGGCCTCGTCGGCGACCAGTCCCGCCTTGCTGCGACGCCAGAGCACGTCGTCGACCGTCCGCGCCCACTCATGGGCGACGAAGTGGTCGACTTCGGCGGCTAACAGCCCCGGCGCCAGGTAGACGCAAGCGCCACCCGCGGCGTCGCGCTCGGCCGCCTCGAGGATGTCCCGCGCGCCGCTCCCGTGGCGGCGCACCACGTCGTCGATGGTCCCGCCCGCCAGGCGCGGCCAGCGGTCCCGCAGCTGCGCGGCCAGGCGGTCAGCATCGACGTCGCCGCCGGGCAGCCTGGCCCGGGCCGTCCAGGCCGGGGCGCACAGGGGCAGCAACGGCGTCAGCTTCTCGAGCGCCCGCTCCGCCACTCGGCGATGGGTCGTGAGCTTGCCGCCGATGACGGTGAGCAGCGGGGCGCCGCCGCAGCGGTCGAGCTGCAGCACGTCCTCGCGGGTGTTCTGGCTCGGGTCCCCTGACCCGTCGTCGTACAGGGGACGGATGCCGCAGGTGCTCCAGGCGATGTCGTCGGCATCCCAGCGCCGATCGAGGTAGGCCCCCGTCGCCCCCATGAGCAGCTCGATCTCAGCGGCGGTGATGCCGGCGGCGTCCGGGTCGCGCCCCACCACCACCTCCGTCGTCCCCACCAGCGACCAGTCGCGCTCGAACGGGATCACGAAGACCACGCGGCCATCGGCCTGGGGCAGGATCAGCCCGTGGTCGCCGGCGTGCAGCCGCGGCACCACCACGTGGACGCCCTGCACCAGACGCAGCGGCGCCGGCCGCGCGCTCGGGATCGCCCCGCCGAGCAGCTGCCCCGCCCAAGGCCCGGCGGCGTTCACGAGGGCCCGCGCGGTGACGGTCTCGGTGACGGCAAGACCATCGCCTTCAGCCGTGATGCGCGGGCTGCCGCCCGGAGTCGTTTTGCCGTGGGCGTCGCCAGCGCCAGCGCCCTCCGTCGCCCGCAAGTCGACCTCCCACAGGTGCTGCACGCGACGGGCCGCCACGAGGGCGGTGCGCGTCGCGATGTGGGCTCCGTGGGCCGCGGCGTCGCGGGCGAGGTGCACCACCAGGCGGGCGTCGTCGGTGAGCGCATCGGAGTAGGCAAAACCCCGCGTCCACTCGGGACGCAGGCCGCTGCCCAGGGGATGCCCGCGCAGTGCGACCCGCTCGCTGCCCGGCAGGCTGCGGGCCCCGCCCAGGTGGTCGTAGAGGAACAGCCCGAGGCGCACCTTCCAGGCCGGGCGTCCGGCGATGGCCGCGTGGGTCGAGCCGCCGTGGGGCATGACGAAGCGCAGCGGGCGCACGAGGTGCGGCGCCGCACCGAGCAGCAGCTCGCGCTCGCGCAGGGCCTCGCGCACCAGGGCGAGCTTGCCGTGCTCGAGGTAGCGCAGCCCGCCGTGGATCAGCTTGCTCGAGGCTCCCGAGGTCTCGCAGGCGAGGTCGCCGCGCTCGACGAGCTTCACCGTCAGGCCGCGGCCGGCCGCATCGCGGGCGATGGCGGTCCCTTGGACGCCGCCGCCCACCACGAGCAGATCGTAGGGGGTGCGCATCCCCTCTTCTTCGGCCAAGGGGGACGCCCGTGTTGAGGACCCTCGTCCCTTGCTCGAGGACTCCCGCTACTCCCGCTACTCCCGCTCGATCTCGATCACTTCGCCGTCGGCGGTGAGCTCGATCTCGACGGCCTGACCCTCGTGGGTGCCCTCGAGTTCGTAGACCAGCCGGCCGTCCTCCGTCTCGCGCTCCGCCGCGGTGAACACGGCGCCGGGCAGGGCCGCCCGGGCGGCGCTCATGACGGCGTCCGGGACCTGATCGAGGGCGATGGGCTCCTCGTCATCATCATCGTCGTCGTCATCGTCCCCATCGTCGTCGTCATCCCCATCGTCGTCGTCGTCATCGTCGCTGTCATCCCCATCGTCATCGTGGCCGTCGATGCGGAAGGCGTGCCGGTTGGCGGCGTTCGCCTTGCGGGACCCGGCACTCTTGCCGGCCGGCGCGCCCAACACCTGCCCCGCACCCCGCACCTGCCCCGTGGGCAGCACCTCGATGTCGAGGTCGTGACCGTCGACGAGGACGGTGGCTTCATACACGGTCACGGTCTTGCGCACCCACTCGACGATTCTGCCACCACCTTGGACGGCCGCGACTGCAGTGGCGGCCGTGAGCACGGGCTCGGGCACCTCGCCCGCCGCCAGCTCCGACTCCCACTCGATCAGGTCGCCGTCGGGCATGACCTTGGCCTCGTACTCGCGACCGTCGACCTCCCACTCCGCCGCCCACACCACCATCCCGCCTTCGCGCTCGCGTTCGACCTCCGCGAGGGACGCGCCGTGAGAGACTCGGGTCAGGGTTGCTTGCACCGCCGTCGGGACGTCGCTGTCGAACGCGAAGTCGCCTCCGAAGAACGCGGCGCCGGCGAGGGCGGCCACGAGGGCCGTGGTGGCATGACGCATGAGCGCGCAGGGTGAGTGGGCACGGATCATCTCGAGTCTCCCGGGGGCAGCGAGCCGAGTCGGACGCGCTCTGAGCGTTGTCGCTCATTCGAACGATTTCGTGCGAGCCGACGCGGTCGCTTCTCAGCGGTCCAGGCTAGCAGGACCCCGGGGCGCCCAAGATGATCGGCACGTGACGCCGCCCCTAGGAGCCCTGCCGCGTCCGGGGCGGGAGCCCGACCAATCGCTTCAACCCGTGGCGGATCCCGCTCCGCACCCGCTTGATGCGGCGGCGCCCGGGTCCCGGCGCGAGCTTGTGGATCAGGCGCACGCAGTTCCGGCACCCCTTGTCGGCCCCCTCGCGCAGCGTGCGCATCGCCCGCTGCGGTCGCCCCTCCTCCCACAGCCGGCGGCCCACCTCGGCGTGCCCGCTCTCGAGCACGACATGCTCGCCCTCGTAATGGAAGATGGGCAGGTCGCCGAGGTCGTAGCGCTCCACGTAGGCCTTGAGCCCGGCCTTGGCCTCCGGCCGCGCGTAGCCGTGCGACTTGGGGTGAACGCACTGGAAGTTGCGGTCTTGCACCATGGCCAGGCCGGCCGCGCGCGACGTCTTCACGAGCACGTGGTCGATGCCCCAGCCGAGCGGATTGCTCGGGAAGTCGAACTCGGGACACTCGAACCAGAGTTGCCGCGGCATCAGGGTCTGCAGGATGTCCGGTGACGCCACCGGGATCTCATGGACACCCGGCGCGTATTCCCGCTCGGACTCGTGCGGCTCGAACTGCCACGGCGAGTAGTCCTGCTTGGGGATGTAGAACCCCACCGGGCGCTCCCGCTCGTTGAAGTCGATGCCCGTCCGGACGAACTCGGCATAGCGGTCGCCCTCCATGACCGTGTCCGCCATGACGACGAACAGCCACGCCTTGCCCGAGTCGAGGAACAACCGTCCGACGGCGATCATCTGCTCGGTGAAGTAGGCGTCACCGAGCTCGTGCCACTCGGGGTAGGTGCCCTGCTCCGAGCTGCTGACGACCACCGTCGACATGTCGGCCGAGAGCTTGTCGTCCAGGACCTTGGCCTGATCGAACCACCCCGGCCAGGTGATGATCACGCAGAGCACGTCATCGAGGGGACGCTCATCACCAGCAGTCATCGTTCCTCACTCCCGAATCGCGCCTCACTCCCGAGACTCACATCTCTCCCGGCATCAGCTCCGGAACCCGTCGTCATGGTACTCATCCCAGCGCCGCCCGGGCCCGTTCCGAGGCCCGAATCAGGCTCGCCCCCAACGCCTCGGTGGCGCTGCGCAGGGCTTCGTCCTTGAGCCCCTTCGCCACGATGAGCGGCGGCTCGAAGGCCAGGGCCACCCGGGTGAAGGGCTGGGGCAGCATGAGCCGGTCCCATGAACCGAAGCGCCACGCCCGCTCGACGGCGCAGGCCATGGCCACCAGCGGCGCCCCGGACGAACCGGCCAGCACCACCGCCCCCGACTTGGCCACGTAGGCCGGCCCCCGGGGACCGTCCGGCGCCATGAACACGGTGCAGCGATCCTTGCGCACCAAACGATTCATGGTGAACAGGCTCTGCAACCCGCCGCGACTGGTCGACCCCCGCACCACGTGGATGCCGGAGAGGCGGGCCAGGGTGGCGGCGATGTCGCCGTCCCGGGAGCGGCTGGCGAGGATGGCCAGGCGCGCCCCGGCCCGCTTGAGTCGACTGCGCAGCAGCCCACCGCAGGGCACCATGGCGTCGTGCCAGAAGGCCGCCACCATGGGCGTTCCGGCGCGGGCCAGGTCGTCGATGGCCTCGCCGCCCGTCACCGAGACGATGCGCCAGCTCTTCTCGTTCAGCGAGAGCAGCAGGGCGAAGGGCAGCACGAAGATCACCAGGCACACCCGCGTCAGCCCGCGCTTCACCCGCTGCGCGACCGTCGGCCGCTCTCCCGACGCCGCGCCGCCGCCGCCCCCCGACCCTCCGTCCGCGGGTGTGCTCACGCTGTGCCCAGGCGCTCGAGTTCCTGCTCGAGGTAGCGGCGGCGCAGTTCCTCGCGACGGACCTTGCCGCTGGTCGTGCGCGGCAAGCGTCCGCGTCGCAAGGGAATGACGTCGGCGAGGGGCAGGCCGATGTCCCGGCCGATGCGGCTGCGCACCGCCTCGACCAGCGCCGACACCGCCGCCGGGTCCTTGGCCTCGGTCTCGACGGCCACCACGATCTCCTCGCCGGTGGCGTCGCGGGTGATGCTGAAGGCGGCGGCCCGCAGCGCCCCGCCCCCGCCCACCTCTTCCTCGGCCAGCCACTCGATCTCGTGGGGCATGATGTTCTGCCCGCGCACGATGAGCAGGTCCTTGTCGCGGCCGACGATGAACAGCTCGCCGTCGTCGAGGAACCCGCGGTCGCCGGTGCGCAGCCAGCCGTCGACGAGATTCTCGGCGGTGGCCGCGGCGTCGCGGTAGTAGCCGGAGAACACGCCGGGTCCCTGCACGCGCACTTCGCCCACCTCGCCGGCGCCCATGAGCGTGCCGTCCGGGCGGGTGATGCTCACCGCGGTGTCCATCACCGGCGGGCCCACCGAGACCACGTCGGAGAGGCCGCTGCCGCCCCCGGAGCCCGAGGGCATGGGCAACACCCGCGCGCCCTTCCCGGCCCGATCCATGGTGACGGCCACCGTGGCCTCGGCCAGGCCGTAGCCGGGCCGGAAGGACGACGCCAGGAAGCCGTTGCCCGCGAAGCGGTCGACGAAGGCCGACACCGTGTCGCTGCGCACCATCTCGGCCGCGGACAGGGCCACCTGCCAGCGCGAGAGGTCGAAGCCGGCCACGTCGTCCGGAGTCAGCCGCTCGACGCACATCTGGTAGCCGAAGTTGGGCGCGACGGCGACGCTGTTGCCGTGGGCGGACAGGTGCTCGAGCCAGATCTTCGGGCGGCCGAGGAAGGTGTTGCTCGGCATCAGGTAGAGGTCGAGGCCGTTGCACATCATCGACAGCACCGACACCAGGCCCATGTCGTGGTGCAGCGGCAACCACGAGACCCAGCACTCGGCCCGCTCGCTGATGCGACAGCCCCATGGCGCGCCGGCCCCCTCGTCCACGGCGTGGGCGTTGTGCACCGCCGCGAGGTGACTGATCTGCACGGCGCGGGGCACGCCGGTGGACCCGCTCGTGAGCTGCAGGAAGGCGGTCTCCTCGGGCGCCACATCCGGGGCGGTGGCGTCCTGCTCGGGCGCTCGCGACAACTGCTCGGGCGTCACCGCCTGGATGCGCCCGGCCAGCTTCTCGACGAACGCCGGCACGCCCACCACCAGCGCCGGGTCGACGGTACTCAGCACGGCATCGATACGACGCGACGAGAGGTGACCGCCGTCGGTGGCCGCCTGGGGCGACATCGACACCGGCCAGGCCCCGCGCACCGCCGCGCCGAACCACGCGTCGAACCAGTCCTGGGACGTGGGCAGGCACACGATCACGCGGTCGCCGGGCCCCACCCCCAGCCCGGCCATGCGCCGCGCGACGAGGGCAGCGTTCTCGAGCAGCTCGACCCAGCTGCGGCGGCTGGTGGCGCGGCCGCGCCGGTCGAGGAGGGTCACGCCCCGTTCGGGCCGGCTCCGGGCCGCCGCGAGGATCTCCCGCGGCAGGGTCGTCACCGATTCGAGCAGTTGCACCGTTTCCCCTTCACCGTCTCGTTCAGCGTCCTGGTTGTTTTCAGCGTCCCGCGAGCGGGCGGCCGGCGCGTCAGGCGGCGACGGCGTCCACGGCCGCCAGCACGTCGCCGACGGTCTTGAGCCGCCCGACCTGCTCGTCGTCGATCTCGATGTCGAGCCGCTCCTCCAACTCGATCAGCAGCTGCAGCGCCTTGGACGAGTCGAGGTTGAGCCCGGCCACCAGCTCCGTCGTCGGCGTCAGGTCGGACAGCGGCCGGCCGGCCACCTCGGCGATCACCTCGAGCACCACCTGCTTGTTGTCCACGGCTGTCGTCTCCCGCGGCGCTGCGCCGCCTGTCCCCGTTGAATGAACCTGTTCTCAGGCGCCCGCACTGGCGACGGCCGCCTGGCCTTCGCCGCCCTCGCCCTCGGCCGCGCCCACGAAGGGCGGCGGCTGCTGGGCGAGCACCGGCTCCCACAGCTGGCCGGCGTCGTACACGCAGCGCACCTGCCCGTAGCCGTACATCGCCGCCATGACCATGGGCTCCGTCTCGGGCCTGGCCTGCATGGCCTGGTAGATGCGCAACCACATGCGCCGCTCCGCCTTGCCCGTGCGCATGAGCTTCTTGAGCATGAGCGGCACGTCGGAATCGATGTCGCGTCCGGTGCGGTTGGTGATGCGGCCCGAGCGGAAGGGCCCGCGCTGCGGACCGAGGCGCTCGATCATCTGCACCACCCGGTCGGCAAAGGCCTCGGGGCTGTAGATCTTGTTCACCAGCCAGTCGAGGCCGGCGCGCAGCTCGGCGCCGCTCATGTTCACCGGCACGATGTTCGTGTCGAGCGGGCTGCCCTGCACTTCCGGCGCGTCCTCGATCAGGCGCCCCGCAGCGCTGATGCGCTCGTGCAGCGGCGTGGCCGCCGGCGCCACCAGGGCCCCCAGGCTGAAGATCGGGATGGGCGTCCTCTGCGCGAACTCGTACTGGATGCGGAAGATGTCGTGCTTGTCGTTGTCGAAGCCGACGATCATGCCGCCCGTGACCTGGATGCCGTGCTCGAAGAAGCGGTCCACCTGGGTGACCAGGTCGACGCCGAGGTTCTGGCGCTTGTGGGTCTCCTTCAGGCTCTCGACGTTGGGCGTCTCGATGCCGATGAAGACCCAGGTGACGCCGGCCTCGCCGAGCAGGGCCATGACCTTGTCGTCCTTGGCCACGTCAATGGACACCTGCGTCGAGAAGCCCACCGGGTCGTCGGCATGCTCGAGCTGCCAATCACGCAACGCCTCGAGGATGGCCGTGGCCTTCTTGCGGTAGGCCGTGAAGTTGTCGTCGGCCAGGAAGATCTGCCGGTAGCCCAGCGCGTAGAGCGACTCGAGCTCGGCGATGACGTTCTCGACGGGCTTGTGCCGCTGCTTGCGACCGAGATAGACGATGACGTCGCAGAACTCGCACTCGAACGGGCAACCGCGAGACGTCTGGATGCAGCCCGTCAGCGCGCGGTCGTTCTTGTAGAGGTCCCAGCGTGGGATGGGCGAGTTGCTCAGGTCAGGGCGCTCGGCCACGTACTCGGACAGGTAGTCGCCGGAGTCGAGATCGGCGAAGAGGGTCTCGGCGATGCCTTCGATCTCGCCGATGACGAGCACGTCGCAATGACTGCGAACAACGTCGGGGCTCAGCGATGCGAAGGGGCCGCCGAAGATCACCGTGCGCCCGCGCCGGCGAAACTCGTCGGCCACCCGGATCATGCCCGGGACCTGGGTGACCTTGCCGGTGATGCCGACGAAGTCGCACTCGATGTCGTAGTCGACGGGAGCACTGTGCTCGTCGACCATGGAGATGTCCCAGTCGGCGGGCGCCAGGGCCGCCACCGTGGTCATGGCCAGGTCGGCGATGTTGGTCGCGGGCCGCAGACCCCAGTGCTCGAAGACCTCCGCCCCAAAGTAGGTCGGGGTCTCGGCCGCCGGATTCACGAGGTAGAAGGTCTTGGCCACGAGTCCCCTCCCGGGTGCGACGGGGCGGATCGAGCCGCGCTGAATATCGCGCCGGCCACCCCGTTGAAGGGGGTGATCCTACCAGTCGGCGCAGGTCCCACCGACCCCCTAGGGCCCCCCTACTCCCCGCCTTCCTTCTCCTTCGGCTTGGGCAGCGGCTTGCGCGGCAGCATCTCGTCGCGCATGGCGGCGTGGTAGGCGAAGGAGGCGATGATGGTGGCCGCCTGCATCACGTCGCCGGGGACGATGCGCTCGTAGGTGTCCATGTTGGTGTGGTGCGTGCGGCTGCCGTAGTCGAGCCGGTCCTGGATGAACTGGAAGCCGGGCAACCCCACCGCATCGAAGGAGAGGTGATCGGTGCCGCCGGTGTCGCGCATGGTCAGCGTGGTGGCGCCCAGGTCCTCGAAGGGCGCCAGCCAGGCCTCGAAGATCGAGCGCACGCCGGCGTTGCCCTGCATGTAGACGCCGCGCAGCTTGCCGCCGCCGTTGTCCATGTTGAAGTAAGCGGCCAGCCGCTCGTGTTCGGGCAGCAGGGCCATGGTGTCGCGGTCGGCGAAGTGGTTCTTCACATAGCCCTTGGAGCCGAGCAGGCCCTGCTCCTCGCCGGTCCACAGCACCACGCGCACGGTGCGCCGGGGACGCGCGTCGACGGCCAGCAGGATGCGCGCGGCCTCCATCATCACCGCGCAGCTCGCGCCGTTGTCGGTGGCGCCGGTGGCCGGGTGCCAGCTGTCGAAGTGGGCGCCGAGCATGACCACCTCGTCGCGCAGTTCGGGATCGCTGCCGGGGATCTCGGCCACGATGTTGTGGCCCTGCAGGTCGTCAGCGTGGAAGGTCGCGCGGACATCGACGGCCACCTCCACGGGCACCTCCTTCACGAGCAAGCGCGCGATGCGGTTCCAGTGCTCGGCCGCCAGGGTCACCTGGGGCAGGGCCCGGGGCTCCTCGGGGTCGTAGCTGCCGCCGGCGCCCAGCATGATCACGCCGTAGTCGTTACGGCGCCCGGCGTCGGGCTCGATGACCACGGCCACGCCCTCCTCGTCGAAGAACGCGGCCTTCATCTTGCGCAGCTCGCGGCGGGCCTCCCAGTCGTTGCTGCGCTTGACGAAGGCGTCGGGCACGCCGGGCTCGTTGGCCTTCTCGAGGTCGGCCAGGGTCTCGTCATCGTGCCGCTGGGCAAGCGGCTCCCAGAAGGCCTTCACATCGCGCAGCTCGCCGTTGAGCACGATGCGCCCGGCGAGTTGCCCGCGGTACTGCTCGAAGTCAGCCTCCGACTCGACCACCACCAGCACGGGCGCGCCCCTCACGGGGTGCTCGAGCCCGCGGGTCCAGGCCTTGGGAATGGCGATGAGCGGCGCGTAGTCCGGCACGGTCATCTCGACCACACACTTGGAGAAGCTCCAGCCGAGGCCGAACTCGCCCCACGGCTCGAGCACCGCGTTGCCCATGCCCATCGCGGTCATGGCGTCGCGGGCCCACACCGCCGCGGCGCGCTGGCGCGGACTGTTGGTGAGACGCGGGCCGTGCACGTCGGTGATCTGCCAGACGAAGTCCATCACCTGGCTGTTCTCGAGGCCCTCTTCGCGGATGGCCGAGACCATGGCCAGGTCGACGGGCTCGTCGGCCACGGGATCCGGATCCGCGAGCGCGGCTGACAGCACCGGCGCGGCCGGCGCCGCAGGGTCGGCGGCGAAGCCGACGGGTGCGAGCAGTCCGGACAAGAGGGCCGGCAACAAGAGCGAAGCAATCGAGAACGTCATGGCGGTCAGTCCCGTCAGTGTCAGCGACTCGGTGTCAACGAGTCGGGGGTCGGCGAGCGAAGCTGCCGATCCTAGCAGTCCCTTCCTTGCCGGGCGATTCCGTGCCCGCATCACTGAGAACGGAGCGCGGGACGGGGCGGTGGTCCGCTCGGCATCGGCATGTCGCACAACACAGCCATGACGCTCGGAGCCTCCAGCGACTGGGCTCTCGAGGACGTACCGCAGCGCGTCCCCTTCGGCGCCGGGGGGGAGGAGGAGACGCGGGGACGATCCACTGAAGTCCAGGAGCGGCGGGCGTCCTTGACCGCGCGCTCTCGCGGTGACCTCAGGCCCGCCGGCAGCACGACGTCCAGCTCCGGACGGCGCCCTGCGTAGCGACCGACGTCGATGCTCATGAGGAAGGCGGGCTCCCGGCCGACCAGCATGGCGAAAAGGTCGTACCGCCCACGCGCGGGCACCGAGATCTCGAAGGCACCCGCGCGGTCGGTGTACCCGACTTGGCCGGCATCCCGGGGCGGCTTCAAGCCTTCCCGAGGTCGCCCGCGATCGAGCGCGTCGAACTCTCCGTCGGCCCGCCGCGAGAATTGCAGCAGGGACCGGTCGCGCGTCGGCTTGACGAACAACCGTTGCCGCACGAGAGGATCTCCGCGCTCGTCGTCGATCCAACCGCGGACCGCGAATCCCTCACCGACGTGCAGTTCGACCTCCCGTCGCTGATTCGGGTGCGCGCTGAGGATCACGGAGCCCGAGTGACGTTCCCATGCGCGGGCCACCAGGCGGACGGTCACCAACCGGGGCGTCCGCAGCTCGAAGGCACCCTCACGGTCGGTCGTCGTGCTGCCCGTGAGGGCCGGCCAACCCTCCGGCGGCTCGTCGCCCAGGAACTCGATCTCCAGGTGGGCGCCCCGGACGGGCAGCGTCACCGTCGATGCCCCCCCGAAGCAATCGGAGAGCTCCACGTCGGGGCGGATCACCCGACCTCGCACGAGCAGGAGCGTGTTCACATCGGCCTGAGGCGACGATGACAGACGCTTCGAGCGCGGCCCCATCATGGCCGAGGCAGAATCCGTGATCGCCGACACGACCAACGGCCGGGAATCGGATAGCGGCGGATCGGGCAAGGCCCGAAGCCCACGGAGCGTTCCCTCGGCGCTCGTCACGACGCGGACGTCGGTCGTCGTCCTTCCTTGTCCGCCATCCCCCGCAGCCAGGGCTGCGAAGGCGAGCGCGCTGCCGATGAGCCCGCCGGCGCAGTAGCGAGCCGCCATCCGCCTCTGCTGCCGCTGCCGAGCCTCACGGTCCATGCGCGTCCTCCGCATCGTCTAGGCACGCGCCGCGCGGAGGAAACGCAGGTCGGGCGTGAGACTCTTGCGGGGTCCGCTGAGGCCATCGGACTGCGGGTGCCTCCGTCGATTCGCAGCCGCTTCAGTCGCCTCGCGGGTGCCTCAATCGCTTCGCGTGCACGTCAATCGCCTCGCGGGCGGGCGAAGGTCGCGTTGAAGGCGGCCAGTGAACCGTCGTTTTCGACGAGCCGCCAGTTGGGTTCGCCTTCGCGGGACTTGTCGAGGTTGAACCACAGGGCCGCGTGGACCTGGCGGCGAGTCTGCAGCTGTGCGTAGGCGTCGTGGATCCAGGCCGCCCGCTGACTCAGCCCGTTCATGCCCGCCCCACCCGATTCCCCCGATGCACCCGCATCCCCCGGTGCACCCGACTCCCCCGGTGCGCAACCGAACTCGGTGATGATCAGCGGGAGATCGGGGAAGCGCGCCTCGAAGTCGTCGAGGATCCGGTCGAAGGCTTCGGAGAAGCTGTCCCACTGGTGCCACTCGTCGTGGTGGTCGCCGAAGTTGTAGCCGTCGACGCCGAGCCAATCGACGACGTCGCGACCGGGAAAGTAGTGGTGCGCGGCGTTCTCGGGCGTGTCGGGAATGGAGACGAAGTTGGCGCTCCAGACCCACTCGACCTTGTGGGCGCCCGCGGCCTGCATGACGCCGTGAACGCGTCGCCAGGCGGCGATGAAGGTCTCGGGATCGCCGCCCCACGGGAACCAGTCGCCGTTGAACTCGTAGCCGAAGCGCATCAGGATGCGCCCGTCCCAGTCGGCGGCCTCCCGCGCCCAGGCGGCGAAGTGCTCGTCGTACTCGCCGTTCGCCACGGCGGTCAGTCCTGCCTGCGGACCCCGGTCGTGCCAGTCCTCGATCTCGAGGGAGACGATGGCGGTGGTGCCCCGCGCCGCGAACCACTCGGCCCAGTAGCGCGGGAAGGGCGAACGCAGGTCCTGGAACCAGAGCACGTAGTCGGCCGGGCGGGCGAAGCGCGCCCATTCGGCGGCCTTCCGTTCCTCGCCCTCCGGGCCTCGCCCCCAACGCATCTGGGTCAGGCCCCAGTCCAACGGGCCTTCCCGGACGGCAGTGAGAACCGGTTGCGGTTCCTCACCCCAGGCGCTGCGGCCGCACGCAGGCAGACACGCCAGCATGGCGACGAACAGGATCCCGCAGCAGGTCCGCAAACGGCATTCTCCGCGCGACCGACTCGCTCGAGGCCGACGCGGGAAACGGTATCAGAAGTTGAAGATCTTCTCGCCGTCGGTGGTGATGCCCGTGCTGTTCACGCGGAACTCACCGTTGTGGCAGTTGTAGACCCACGCATTCTTGCCGGCATCCTGCCCGGGCCACTCCTCCACCACGAGCACGTCACTCGTCTCGGTGATGGGGTTGATCGGCAGGTCGGTGCCGTCGAGGTACGGGCCGAAGGTGTAGGCCTTGCCGTTGCCGACCTCGCCCTTGTTGTTGGTGCAGCCCGTGATCTGACCGACGAACGCGTCGGGCTCGTTCCAACCGGGCCACTGACCGTGGTCGCGACGGTAGCTCTGGATGGCCTTGCGCCAGATGTTCAGGTGGCACACCACCACGGCGATCTGGTCTTCTTGGACGATGGTCGGGGACGTCATGGTCGGGCTCCCTGGGACGACGACGGACTCGATGTCGCGGTGCCCCGGATGAGGGCATCCCGTCGTGGGCGGACCTCCCGCCCGCTTGGGATGCATCGACCCTTCGTCGTCATGCCCCGGCGCCGCCCTTGAGCCTGGGAGCCCGGCATCAACCACTTCACATGGGTCGCGGGCTCAAAGGCGCGTGTAGTGCGTCTCCATGACACGCCACTCGGACCCGTCGGCCTGCTGGAAGATCTCGAACACGAAGCCGTCGTCGCCGAGGTCGGTCTGGACGTAGCGGTAGTGCAACACCCCGCCCGTGATGGGGTCGGAGCCCGAGCCGTGGAACTCCATCACGCGGCAGTCCTTGCGGCACTCGCCCACCGCCCAGTACATGCCGCTGCTCATCGAGTCGAACCAGATCGAATGGAATTGCTTGGCGGCGTTGTCGTAGCCCATCAGGCCCTCGCCGGTGAAGGGCGCGCCCCCCATGCTGCCCATGGTCCGCTCGCGGATGAACAGGCCGTCGTAGACCGGCTCGATGGTCGAGGTGCTCTCGGAGACGACGGGGTCGGTGCCGGGCGCCGACCACATCTTGGTCACCGTCGTCCAGTTGCCGATCTTGCGGTGCAGGTGCTCGTGGAAGGCGCCGGGCGTACCGTGAGCGGCGAAAAGCGCCATCATCTCCGCGGCTTCGTCGTCCGCCGCCTCGGGAGGCGCGGCCTCGGCGTCGGTGGAGGCGCAACCGGCCAGCAGCGCCGCGGACAGCAAGACTGCGCAGGCGGCGCGCGCGAACCGGGCCGGCGCGAAACGGCCCGGCGCGACGTTCGGGAACGCGACGTTCGGGAAGGTGGCGTTCGGGAAGGTGACGCTCGGGGGCGCGAGGTGCGCCGCCGCGACGTTCCGGGGCGGGGCAGCGGGGATCGGGTCCTGCATGGGCGTGGCTCTCCGGAGTGAGACGGGCGCGTCATTCTACGGATGGCCGGACGCCGGACGCGCCTCTATCCTGAGCCCATGTCCGCGAGCGCACAGCCACCTCCCGAACCGAATCCAGCGGACGACACCGATCCCTGGTACCCCCACGGTCTGGCGTTGCTCGCCTACATGGCCGGCGATCGGGACGCCGCGGTGGAGGTCCACTACGACGACGGCAGCGGTGCCCACCCGCCCGACCTCGAACCCGTGGCCCCCTTCCTGCGCGAGCCCGCCGACCTGTGGCCCTGGGAGCGCGCGGCCCTCGACCGCGCCCGGGGGCGCGTCCTCGACGTCGGGGCGGGCGGCGGCACTGACGTGCTCGTGTTGCAGGAGCGCGGCCACGCGGTGGTGGGCCTCGACGTGTGCCCGGCCTGCGTCGAGATCATGGGCCGGCGCGGCGTCCGCGACGCCCGCTGCGGCACCCTCGCCGACATCGACGACGGCCCCTACGACACGCTCCTGTTCCTGATGAACGGTATCGGCGTGGCGGGCGACCTCACCGGGCTGGCGTGGATCCTGGCCGAGGCGCAGCGGCTCGTGGCTCCCGGAGGGCGCATCCTGCTCGACTCGTGCGACCCGCGCAGCGCCGGCATGCCGCCCGGCGTCCCCGACCACCCGGACGGCTACCCGGGCGTGTGCAAGCTCTCGCTGCGCTTCGGCGACGTGCACGGGCCGCCGTTCTGGTGGCTCTACGTCGACGACGCAACCCTGGCCCGTCAGGCCGCGCGGGTCGGCTGGTCGACCGAGGTGGTGCACCGCGGCGACGACGCCGTGGGCAGCTACCTCGCCCAGCTCACGCGGACGTGAACTCCGAATCCGACGTGACCTCGCCCGTGATCAGCTCCACCGCCGCGATCAGATCGTTGCGGGAGAAGGGCCGCGCCAGCGCGTGGTCGGCGCCCCGGACCCGGGCCGAGTGCAGCCGCAGCTCGGGGTTGCTGCCACCGGCCAGCGCGAGCACCGGCAGTTCGGGGTCGAGGGTCTTGGCCTCCATGATCAGCGCCAGGCCGTCCTTGCCGGGCACGATCAGGTCGGTCACGAAGAGCGCCACCGTTCCGAGGCGCTGCAGGTAGAGCAGGGCGTCGTGGCCGTCCTCGACGATGAGGCCGTCGATGCCCATCTCGTTCAGCACGGCCCGCACCCCCTGGCAGCTGGCCCGGTCCTCGCCGGCGATGATGGCCACCGAACCCGGCGCCGGGTGAGCGCACCAGTTCAGCTCATCGGACAGCTCATCGGACAGGTCGTCTGCCAGATCGTCTGCCAGATCGTCGGCCAGGTCGTCCTGCAGCGCGTGCAGGTCGGCGCGGATGATGTCCCGCAGCTCGAGGCCGTCGTCGTCGTGGTCGTGGTTGCTGAGACTAGTCATGGCTCCCTCCCTTTGGGTCTTGCCATGACGCCCTCATCGGCACGGCTCGCGGCCGCTGATAAGGGGCAACTCAGGTTTTTTTGCGGGCTAGCGCGCCAGCGCCGCCTCGATGGCCTCGCGCAGGGCCGGATCGGCCGGATCCGTCCTCGGATCAAAGAACGTCGCCGTATGGCCGTCGCGCGAGATCAGGTACTTGCTGAAGTTCCACGTCGGCAGGGCGCCGGTCATCTGCTCGAGCTGAGCGTAGATCGGCGACTGCCCCTCCCCGGACTTGGTCTGCACCTTGTGGAACATGGGGAAGTCGATGCCGTAGTTGGCATCGCAGAAGTACCGGATCTCCTCGGGCGTGCCCGGTTCCTGACCGCCGAAGTCGTTGCTCGGGAAGCCGAGCACGGTGAAGTCGTCGCCGCCGAGCTCCGCCTGCAACGCCTGCAGTCCCTCGTACTGCGGCGTGAGCCCGCACTCGCTGGCCACGTTCACCACGAGCGCGACCTTGCCCTCGAACTTGCTCAGCGCCACCTCGGCGCCGCTCAGCGACTGCGCCTGCAACATCCACAGGCTCGCGTCCTTGGCCGGGGTGTCGCCGGTCGGGGTGTCGCCGGCGTCGGCCGTTGCGGCAGCGTCGCTGGGGCTTGCGTCGGTGGCCGCGGCGTTCGCGGTGTCGGCCGCGTCCGCAGCATCCGCGGATGGCGAAGCGCCACCGCACGCCGGCATGCACACGACGGCGAGGAGCACGAGCAGTCCGGCTGAGAACGTCGACGTCATCGGAGACTCCGGGATCGAAGGGGATTGAGAAGATCAGGGATAGTCGACGCCCCCCGTGGGGCGCAAGTCGCCGGCCCCACCGGCCGCCTGGACCGGGGTAAGCTGGCGTCACCCCCTGCCCCCGAGGTGCACGCCGTGCGTCACACAACCGACTCGTCGCTGGTCCTTGCGGTCGTCCTCATCGTCGCCCCGTGCCTCTTGGGAACCGCCATGGCGGCCCAGGACGCCCACGTGAATTGGGAGACGCCCCACGTCCACCCGCTCGACCTGACCCCCGACGGGGCCCGCCTGCTCGCCGTCAACACACCCGACGGCCTGCTCGAGGTGTTCGACGCCACCGGCGCCGTGCCCGTGCCCGTCGCCGCCATCCCGGTGGGCATCGACCCCGTCTCCGTGCGGGCGCGCCACGCCACCGAAGCCTGGGTGGTCAACCACATCAGCGACAGCATCAGCATCGTCGACCTCGTGACCGGACAGGTCACCGCGACGATTCCCACCGACGACGAGCCGGCCGACGTGATCTTCGCCGGCGCGCCCCCGCGCGCCTTCGTCTCGTGCAGCCAGGCCAACACGGTGCTCGTGTTCGACCCCGACGATCTCGCCGCGGCGCCCATCCGGCTCGTCATCGAAGGCGAAGAGCCCCGGGCCCTGGCCACCGACCGCTTCTGCCGGACCGTCTACGTCGGCATCTTCGAGTCGGGCAACGGCTCCACCATCCTGGGCGGCGGCAGCACCATGGGCGGCGGGTTCCCCCCTAACGTGGTCAGCGATCCCGCGGGTCCCTACGGCGGCACCAACCCGCCGCCCAACGACGGCGGCGCCTTCCAACCGCCCGTGAACGGCGCCCTGCCCGCCGCGCCCGCCGTGGGCCTGATCGTCAAGCAGGTCGGCGGCGGCCCGTGGATGGACGACAACGGCGGCGACTGGACCGACCTCGTATCGGGCGCCCAGGCCGGACTGTCCGGCCGGCCGGTGGGCTGGAACGTGGTCGACCACGACATCGCCGTCATCGACGCCGACTCCCTCTCGATCAGTTACGTCGACCGGCTCATGAACATCGTCATGGCCGTCGCCTTCAACCCGGCCGACAAGCAGATCACCGCGGTGGGCACCGACGGCACCAACGAGATCCGCTTCGAACCGAACCTGCGCGGCACCTTCACGCGGGTGCAGCTCGGGCTCAGCGACGACACCGCCACGTCCGTCGTCGACCTCAACCCGCACCTCGACTACACCCAGGGCACGTTGCTGCAGTCCGAGCGCGACGAGTCCCTGGGCGACCCCCGGGGCATCGCCTGGCGCGCTCAGGGCGGGGTCGGGTACGTGACCGGCATGGGCAGCAACAACGTGATCGTCATCGACGCCACCGGCGCCCGCGACGGCCTCGCGCCCACCATCGAGGTGGGCGAGGGCCCCACGGGCATCGTCATCCACGAGAACGCCGACCGGGCCTACGTGCTCAACAAGTTCGACTCGTCGGTCTCGGTCATCGACCTCACGCTGGAGCTGCAGGTCGCCGTGGTCGACTTCTTCGACCCGGAGGTGCCGGCCGTCAAGGTCGGGCGCCAGCACCTGTACGACACGCACAAGAGCTCGGGACTGGGCCAGATCGCCTGCGGCAGTTGCCACGTCGACGCGCGCATGGACCGGCTGGCGTGGGACCTCGGCGACCCCGGCGGCTTCATGGATCCGGTCGCCGGGCAGAACCTGGCCGCCGGCCTGCCCCAACTCGCGGGGACGTTCGAGGACTTCCACCCCATGAAGGGGCCCATGCTCACGCAGACCCTGCAGGACATCATCGGCAAGGAGCCGCTGCACTGGCGCGGCGACCGCGACGGCATCGAGGCCTTCAACCCGGCGTTCATCGCGCTGCAGGGTGACGACACGGCCCTGACCCCCACCGAGATGCAGGAGTTCGAGGACTTCCTCGCGACGATCCACTTCCCCCCGAACCCCTTCCGCGCCTTCGACAACACGCTGCCCACGAGCCTGCCGCTCGACGGACACTTCACCACGGGGCGCTTCGGCCCCGCCGGGCAGCCGCTGGGCCCGGGCGACGCGGTGGAGGGGCTGGCCCTCTACCGCCCGCCGAATCAGCTCGACGCCGTGGCCTGCGTCACCTGCCACACCCTGCCCACCGGCCTGGGCGCGGACATGACCTTCAGCCTGACCACCTTCACCTACCAGCCCTTCCCCCTCGGGCCCAACGGCGAGCGCCACCACGCCCTGGTGCCGGTGGACGGCAGCACCAACGTCTCGATCAAGACGCCGCACCTGCGCAACCTCTACGAGCGCGTGGGCTTCAACACGACCCAGTCCACGAACACGGCCGGCTTCGGCTTCCTGCACGACGGCAGCGTCGACTCCATCGAGCGCTTCATCTCGGAGCCGGTCTTCTCGGTGGCTTCCGACCAGGACGTCGCCGACCTGACCGCCTTCATGCTGGCCTTCAGCGGCAGCGACCTGCCCCAGGGCGCCATCAACAACATCCTCGAGCCGCCGGGCACCGCCAGCCAGGACACCCACGCCGCCGTGGGCGCCCAGACCACCCTGGAGGACATCGGCACCGCACCGGCCGCGCAGCTCACGCGGATCAGCGACATGCTCGCCCTGGCGGACGCCTCCGCCGTGGGCTTGATCGCGAAGGGGCGCATCGGCGGCGAGGCCCGGGGCTACCGCTACCTCGGCGTCGGCCTGTGGCAGTCCGACCGCGCCGCCCAGACCCACACCACGGCCGCGCTGCAGGCCCTGGCCACACCGGGCGGCGCGCTCACGTTCACCGTCGTGCCTGCGGGCAGCGAGAATCGCAGCGGCATCGACCGCGATGTCGACGGACACCTCGACGGCGACGAGCGTGATGCCGCCAGCGACCCCGCCGATGCTGCGAGCGTCCCGGGAGCCTGCGGCCCGGCCCCCACCGCACCCACCGGCCTCGTGGCGACCACGGCATCCGGGAGCCTGGTGGCCCTCGACTGGAACGACGCCGGCGCCGACGAGAGCGCCTTCGTCGTCGAGCGGGCCCTCGCGGGCAGCGGCGCCTTCACCGAGGTCGCACGACTGCCCGCCGACACCGAGCACTACACCGACATCGGGCTGGCCTGCGCCACGGCCTACGACTTCCGGGTGCGGGCGCGCAACTGCGCCGGCGACTCGGGCTTCAGCGCGGCGGCCGCCACCACCGGCTCGTGCGACGGCCCCTGGACCGACCTCGGCGCCAGCCACCCGGGCACCCACGGCGCGCCGGTCTGCCTCGGCGCCGGGTCGCTGTTCCCGCACACGCCCATGTCCGTGACGCTGGGTAACGCGCTCGAATCGGCGCCGTCATTCCTCATCGTGGGCGTGGCCACCTGGAACCTGCCGTTCTACGGCGGGACCATGGTGCCGAGCCTCGACCCGCCCGGGTTCTTCATCCCCATGACCTCGGACGGCACCGGCGCAGCGAACCTCGCGGCCTCGTGGCCGGCAGGCATCCCCACCGGCTTCACCCTCTACTTCCAGTGGTGGATCGAGGATGCCGCGGCGAGCGGCGGCGGCTTCGCCGGCAGCAACGCCGTGTCGGCGACGGTCCCCTGACCAGCAACCGCCGAGACTAGAAGCCGTCGACGATGAGCAGCTTGGTGGCGCTGCTGAACAGGATGCGCCCGGCGCTGTCCTGGGCCAACGATTGCACCGTCACGCTGAGGTTCGTCAGGCCCGGTCCCGCGAGGCTGGGCGTGGTGAACGGCACGATGAACGCGCCCCCCGCCGGCATGCCCGCCACGACGAACGGGCCGAGCAGCTGCGGGCCCACGGGCAGGAAGAACACGCCCTGGCTGGGCAGGGGCAGGTGGTCGGTGCTGAGCGAGATGAACTGGGCAAAGACCGAGCCGGGTTCACCGGTGAGCGAGAACAGGCCCTGCTGGCCGGGCCGCAGGGGACTGTCGATGGTCTGCACGAAGACCGTGCCGGGGTAGTTCTGCACGGTGCCGGCGCCGATCACCACGGCACTCGGAGGCGCGACACCACCCCCGTCGATGATGCCGCCCAGGCCCGGGGTCAGGCTTGAGTCCATGGTGCGCAGGATCGAGAGCGGATCGAGGTTCACCGCGGCGCCGCCCATGCACACGCCCTCTTGTCCGACCTGGCAACCGTTGCCGCCGTCGCCGCCCATGACCGTGGTGCCGACGAAGTCGAGCACGCACTCGATGCCGCCGACGCCGTCGTCGCCGCCGGTGACGACGCCCGGGGGATTCACCACCGGGTTGTTGCCGCCGGAGCCGGCACTGATGCTGCTGTCGTAGGCCGCGACGGTCGAGCGGATGGCCATCAGCCCGCGGCCGCCGAGGCTGGCCTGATCCACGCCGCCGAGCAGGCCGGTGAAGTCGGCGCCGTCACCGCCGCGGAGCGTCGTGCGATGGAAGCTCACCTTCAGGGCGTCGGTGAGCACCACGGCCGGCATGCCGGGGACGCCGCTGTTCGCGAGGTCGGTGGGGGCCAGCTCGCCGCGGATGAAGCAATCTTCCACGAACACCACGCCCGCGCTGCCGTCGACCTGCAGGGCCGGACCGTCCAAGCCCATGTCGTCGATGAGCTGCAGGCCGCGCAGCGTGACCGACTGGTTCGGCGCCAGTCCCACCACGTGCAGCGAGTTGAGCTGCGCCAGCCCGCCCACGTCGCCGACGATGGTCAGGCTCTTGCCCGCCACCATGCCGGTGCCCGCGGGCCCGAAGTAGAAGCCCGGCTTGACCAGGATGAAGTCGCCGTTCTGGGCGAGGTCGATGGCCGGCTGCAATTCGATCGCATCGCCGCCGCCGGCCATGTCGAGGACGATCACATCCGCGTGCACGCTCGCCGTGGCGAGCAAGCCGGTCGCGAGACACAGGGCGGCGAGACGGAGCGAACGCATCGGGGTGCAATCCTCGGAAGGGGAAGAGCGGGATCCGACACCAGGGAGGCGGTGCTCGGAGCCGTCCGGCCCACCCCCACACCCTACTCCACAAGTTCCATCCTGAGAGCCCGGGGCAGGGCTCGGCCATTGATTTCTATGCCTCGGAGCCCGTTCCGGCCCCCGGTGCCGCCCATCCGCTCGGCAGCCCCTTGATGTGCAGATCCCGCTGCGGAAAGGGGATCTGGATGCCGTCGGCGGCGAAGCGCTTGTAGACGGCCGTGTTCAGGGCGTCCATGGCCCGCCCCCGCAGCTCAGGCTCGTCGATCCAGCACAGCAGCTCGAAGTCGAGGCTGCTCTCGCCGAAGGCGCGGAAGCGCACGCGCGGATCCGGGTCGGCGCAGATCAGCTCTTCCGCGTCGGCCACGGCGAGCAGCGAAGCCCGCACGGCGTCGATGTCGCTGCCGTACGCCACCCCCACCTTGATGCGGATGCGCTCCTTGCGCGTCGGCCCCCGCGTCTCGTTGGTGATCTTGGCCGCCCCCATCACCGAGTTGGGGATGGTCACCTCGATGTCGTCGCGGGTGAGCAGGCGCGTGCTGCGCAGACCGATGAAGCTCACCATGCCTCTTTCGCCCGAGTCGAGGACGACGTAGTCGCCGAGCTGATAGGGCGCGTCGGCGATGATGAAGATGCCGGCGAACAGGTTGGACAGGGTGTCCTTGGCGGCGAAGCCGAGGGCCAGGCCGACGATGCCCGCCGACGCCAGCCAGGCAGCCGCGTCCACCTCCCAGATCTGCAGCAGGCCCCAGATCGACAGGGCCAGGATGGCCAGCTTCGCCGCGTTGTCGAACAGCGGGAAGGTGCGCTGCTCGATGTGGCGGAAGCGGTCGGCGTGCAGGCTCGCCGAGCGCAGCATGATGGCGCTGACGCGCAGGGCGAAGACCACCCAGATCAGCATGCACAGGGTCTGGATGGCGGCCACGGTGATCGAACGCACGCCCGACGGCGTGACGCCGCTGGCATCCACCTCCGGCGCCGGCAGCAGCTCCTGCGCCATGAGCGCCAGCCCGAGCAGCATGATCGTCTTGACGATGGGCCCGTGCAGCTGCTCGACGATGGCGTCGTCGATGGTCGACGCGGTGCGCTTGGACCACGCGACGATGGTGCGCGTGATGACGAAGTCGATGACCTTGGCCGCCACGAAGGCCACGGCCAGGATCACCGCGGCGAAGACGAGCGGCTGACTCTCGAGCGTGGCGTGCCACGCGGGCCAGGTGTCCTGCAGAAAGGTGTCCATGGGCTGCATGGTCGCAAGCACGACCGCCCGAGTGAACAGCAACCGTCGGCTTCGGAGGGCACGCGTGGCGGAAACGACACGTCCCGCGCCGAGGTCGGCAGGACCTACTCGTCGACGTCCGCCACGTCCAACGGGACGACCCGGTCGCCGTCGCTGTGCCTGTCGGTGGTGACGCCGCCGAGCGTTTCGTGCATCTCCAGGCGATCGGGCTGAGGCACCTCCACCCACCACGCTCGGCGGACATCCTCGACGATGCGGTCGAGCGCCGGCAGGGCGTTGGCCGTCCGCGCCGACATCGAAACGTCCAGGGCCTGGGCAACCCGCCCGGCGGCGAAAGCCGAGGCCCCCACCACGAGGGCGCCCAAGGTCGCTGCGAGCAACAGTTCGACCAGGGTGAAGCCGGCCGTCGAGGCCTTTCCGGCCGCCGGAGCCGCAGGTTCCTGATGTAGCGATATGCACGACAGCGCGTAGCGATCGTAACGACGTTTCATATGGACTCCCATCGACGCTTTTGGTCGCGGAGTGAAGAGAGGATTCGGATTCCCGGCAGAACCCGGATTCCGGATTTCGGGCTCACCGGGGGGCAAGCCTCCCGGAATTTCATTCGCGGAAGCCGGTCCTCAGCGGTCGCTGCGCCCCTTCCTGAGTCCCGGGCCCTCTGCCGTCCCCCTCAGACGCTCTCCTCAGCCGTCCTGGTCGGCGTCGGCTCCTGCGTCGGCGTCGATGTAGCCGAGCTGCTGCAGCTGCTCGAGCATGGCGTCCCCGGCTCCCAGCGAGGGGCCCAGAGACCGGCCGTTCACCAGCCGCTGCTTCAGCAGCCCGCGCAGGTGGGCGGCGGCCTCGGGCTGCTCGGCAGCGATGTCCAGCAGCTCGCCCGGGTCCTGGGCCAGGTCGAACAGACGCCACTCACCGTCGCCGGGACCCGCCGTCGCGTCCGCGCCCCAGGGCCGGCCCGTCGTGGCCCAGTGCAGCACCAGGTCGCCGAGGCGGACCCCGAGCAAGGTGTTGCCCATGCGGCCGTTCCACCAGCCCGTGCGCGTCGAGTAGAGCACCGGCTCGGGCGACGGCGGAGTGGTCGCCAGCTCGAGCAGATCCGCCCCGCTCCCGTAATCCCACGAGTGCATCGACAACTCGAAGCTCGCACCCCCCCGTCGCGCGAGGGTCGGCGCGAGATGCCGGTTGCTCACCGGGACGTTGCTGCGCAGGCCACGCGGGATGCCCGGCCCCGCCATGACCAGCGGCACGTGCACGCCTTCACGGTGGATCGCCTGGCCGTGGGTGACCATGCCGTGCTCGAACAGCTCCTCGCCGTGGTCGCTGGTGAACACGAGGATCGTCTCGCCTTCGATGCCGTTGCGCACGAGCCGGTCCATGACCTGTCCCAGCCAGTAGTCGCCGCTCCAGGTGCAGGCGTCGTAGAGGTCGGAGAGCCAGCGGCGGTGGTCGGCGGGCACGACCTGGTCGACGATGGAATTCCCCTGAGCGTCGTGCCCCTCGCCCGCGCGGAAGCGCTTGTTGTAGTCGGCGATGAGGTAGGGCGGCAGATCGGCGGGCACGTCCGCGGCGAGCAAAGCCCGCCCTTCGGGCAGGGGCAGGTGCGGGCTGTGCGCGTCGAGCAGCTGCAGGTAGAGGAAGAAGCGCGTGCCCGCCATGGAGTCGATCCACTCGAGGGCCGCGGGCATGAAGGTGTCCGACTCGCGGGTGCTGCCGCGCGAGTGGTCGAAGGTCTCGAAGCCCTGGTCGAAGTTCTTGTCCGGCACGATGAGCACGTTGGCTGACCACGCGGCCGTGCTGTAGCCCTCCCGTTGCAGCACCTCGGGGAGCGTCTGCAGTCCGTCGCCCAGCCAGCAGGATGAGGAATCGAGCACGCCGTGCTCCTCGGGCAGCAGGCCGGTGAGCAGCGACGCCGTGGACGGCCAGGTCCAGCTCGCCGTGGAGTAGGCCGCATCGAAGGTCAGGCCATTGGCGGCCAGTACCTCGAGGTTGGGCGACGTGGGACGCCCGTAGCCGTAGGCCGAGAGCCGGTCGGCGCGCTGGGTGTCCATGACGATGACGATGATGTTGGGCTGCTCGGGCGAGCTGAGCCGGCGGGGCACAACGGAGACACGCTCGAAGGTGACGCCCCCGAAGCCGCACATCAGCCCGGGCGGTGGCGGGTCGTCGCGGCCCGGCGGCGACCGCCAGGACGTGCGCAACATGACGGGCTGACCCGGCTCGATGGCGAGCCCGTCGACGCCCCCCACCGCGATCCACTCGCTGTCGGGACGCTCGCCGTTCGCCGCCAGCACGATGTCCTCGGAGAAGACGTTGCGGCCGCCGAGGGCGACGACGAAACGCACGACCGCACCGGCCAGCGCCTCGCCATGATCGCGCATGACCGAGTGATCGACGCCGGCGCGCATGTGCAGCACCGTCGATCCCAGGTCGACCGAGGGCTTCAGCAGCACCGAGCTCTGCGGCGGCAGCACCAGCGACGGCATGTCGGCGCCCAGCCGCTTGAAGTCGAGCGACGGCGTGATCACGCCGTACAGACCCGGCGCCTCCTCGGGTTGCTCGAGGATCTCGATCTCGAGGGACCGGGGGAGCTGGATGAGACTCCCTTCGCTGAAGGGCGAGACGGCCACCTCCCGGATGACCATGCTCTCCTCGACCTGACCCAGGACGGCGCGTCCGCCGAACACGACGACGACCGCGAGCAGCAGCGGCGCCAGGAACCCACGGGCCCCCAGCGACGCCGAGCCCCGCGCGAGCCGCACGGCCAGGGCGGCCATGAGGACGAACGCCACCACGGCAACGCCCGCTCCGGTGGCCACGCCCCGCGTGGTCTCGGTGCCCACCGAGCGCGAGGCATCGCCCCCGGCCCAACCCGCCAGGTAGGCCGTGGCCGCCGCGGCCAGCATCATCACCGCCACGAACGGTTGGGCATCCCGCAGGCGACGTCCGCGCAGAGCGGCGCCGATGAGGAAGGCCGCCACCACGCCCAGGAACATCGAGGCAATCATGGTCGAGGTCAGAGAAGCCGCCACGCGCAGCCGCACCCGCGACCACTCGTTGCCGTGGGCGATCTGGTCCATGGCCCACAGCACACCGAGACGCGCGGCGAAGAGGGCCAGCCCGGTCCACAGGCCCCCGACGAGGCGCGCGGAGACGCCTCCCTGCTCTTCGTCAGGTCCCGCCGGACCCGACGCGCTTTCCTCGGATGCGACGGAGTGACTCACTCCGTCGGTGATACCAAACGCGCGCCCTCAGTCGGCAGCCAACAGTCGCTCGACGGCGCCCTGCAGCGTGTCGCCGTCTTTGAACCCGACGAAGCGCTCCGTCAGGCGTCCCTGCGGATCGATGAAGTGGTGGGTCGGCACGAGATGCGTGCCCAGCACCTCGGACAGCGCATCCCCCTCGGCGACCCACACCGGGTGATCGAAGGAGTAGTCCTGCAACGACTGGTTCACGTCCTCGACGGACCCGCTGTTCACGAGGATGGCGACGATCTCGACCTCCCGGCCGTGACGGGCGGCCAGTTCGGCCAGCAGCGGGATGGTGTCGTAGGAGTGCCGACAGTGGACCGCGAGCGTCGTGAGCAGCACCGGACGCTCACCCCAGTCCTGCGTGGACACGGGCGCACCATCGAAGCGCAGGGCCGTGAACGGCGGCATCGGCGCGTGGCCCGTGTCGGCGCCGTCGAGCGTCTTCTCCCGGTGGTACATGGCCAGGACATCATCCGCCGCCCCACCGAGATCGCCGTAGATCGAGCAGGCGCCGTAGTCGGCGCAGCGCCCCCCGCCCTTGAGGATGCCCTCCTCGCGCAAGACGTCCAGCACCGCCGTCGTGTCGGCGCGGGTGAGCTCCAGCCCCGCCGCGGCGCCGATGTCCGTGACGGAGAGTGTGAAACGGGCGTCCTCGTCTTCATGGGCGGTCAGGTCGAGCACATGGTCGACCATGGCCTTGCGCTGTTCGGGAGTGAAGCGGAACGCGCTCGTCGCCATGCGGTCGAAGGCGAAGTCCGAGGCCGGCTCGTCTGCACAACCCTGGTCGTCCGCGCACGCCGTCGCCGCGGATGCGTGGGCGCCCGGAGCACACGCGGCGCCCGCACTGCACTCGTCGCCGGGAGCACACTCGGCGCCGCCGCTGCAGAGGTCCTGCACCCCCAGCAGCGCCGATGACGCCCGCGCCAGGAACGAGCAGTCGTCGGTGCAGTTGGCGGCGCCCATGACGCCGGCGCTGCAGACGACCACGCCACAACAGCAGAACAGAACGGCAATTACCTTGATCATCGACCACCCCCACCTCGGGTCCGGGAACGAGACCGCTGACGACCCCAGGATTCTAAGGGGTTTCACCTCGGTGCAGGGTCAAGACCCCGCGTGCGAGCCCGACGGGCGGATGGCGCGCGAAACCGGCGCCTGCCCGGCGCCCGTGTACGGGGTCTGCGAGCCCCGCGCGGGGCACGCAGCGCCTCAATCGGCAGCCTCGGCCCGCCGACCCAACTCATCGAGGACGCGGCAGCGTTCGGTTCCGGAACTGCCGCGACACCATTCCAGCGCCTCCGCCAGCACGCCCCGGTCATGCTGCAGGGAGACGAGGCGCTGCTCGATCATCGACAGGCGCGCCTCGATGATCCCCTGGACCTCACCGCAGCAGCCCGTCGACTCCGACTTCGCAGCCTCGTCCGGAGCAAACCTCAGATCGAGCAATTGCCCGATGTCCGTGAGGGAGAACCCCAGGCCTTGAGCGGCGCGGATGAGTCGCAACCGCGACAGGCTCTCGGCGCCGTAGGTGCGGTCGTTCGCCTCCGTCCGGCCGTCGGCCGGCAGCAGACTGCGCCGCTCGTAGTAGCGCACCGTCGAGACGGGAACGCCGGCCGTCCGCGCCAGCTGCCCAATGGTGTAGGTCATATCCGCAGCCTCCCATCCCCGTGCCCGGGCGGTTACGGCCGCGCTGGGGGCCGCGTTGGCAGGGGGAGACTGGTACACCCGACAGGATTCGAACCTGTGACCTCCTGCTCCGGAGGCAGGCGCTCTATCCAGCTGAGCTACGGGTGCACGCGGAAAGACCGATGATCGCCAGGGGACGGGGCGGGTCAAGCCCCGCGCTCCGATCGGCGCGAGTCCGGGGCTAGAATCCCCCGACGCCCCGGCCCGGCCTGCCCATGCTCTTCAACACCCAGCCCTTCGCCGTCTTCTTCCTGACGGTCTTCGTGGGCTACTGGCTGCTGCGCCGGACGAGCACCGCGCGGGTCCTGTGGCTGCTGGCCGCCAGCTACTTCTTCTACGGCTGGTGGGACTGGCGCTTCCTCGGCCTGATCGTCTTCTCGACCGGGCTCGACTACACCATCGGGCTCAAGCTCGACCGCAGCAGGCATGCGGGCGACAGCTCGGCGGGCGGCTCACCGGACAGCTCAGCGGGAGGCACGGCGGGACCGCCGGACCGCGGCCGCAAGCGGCTGCTGATCCTCAGCCTGGTCGGCAACCTGGGCGTGCTGGGCTTCTTCAAGTACTGGGACTTCTTCGCGGCCGAGCTGGCCACGGGGCTGGCCGCCTTCGGCATCGAAGCCCAGCCCATGCTGCTGCACCTGATCCTGCCGGTGGGCATCAGCTTCTACACCTTCCAGACGCTCAGCTACACGCTCGACGTCTACCACGGCCACATGCCGGCCGAGCGCAGCCTCGCGCGCTTCGCCCTGTTCGTCGCCTTCTTCCCGCAGCTCGTGGCCGGGCCCATCGTGCGGGCCAGTCACTTCCTGCCGCAGATCCCCAAGACGCCGCGCCTCGACGGGCCCGGCTTCGAGCGGGCCCTGGCGCTCATCTTCTGGGGACTGGTGAAGAAGGTGGTCATCGCCGACTACCTGGGCGCCACTCTCGTCGACCCCTTCTGGGATCAACCGGACGACTTCGGCGGCTCCCTCTCGCTGCTCGCCGTCTACGGCTACGCCTTCCAGATCTACGGCGACTTCTCGGGCTACTCCGACATCGCCATCGGCAGCGCGGCCCTGCTCGGCTTCGACCTCGGCGAGAACTTCCACGCCCCCTACCGCTCGTGCCACCCGCGGGAGTTCTGGGGGCGCTGGCACATCAGCCTCAGCTCGTGGCTGCGCGACTACCTGTACATATCGCTGGGCGGCAACCGCGGCGGCATGTCGAAGATGTACCGCAACCTCATGCTGACCATGCTGCTGGGCGGGCTGTGGCACGGCGCGTCGTGGATGTTCGTGGCGTGGGGGCTGTTCCACGGCCTGCTGCTCGTGGCCGACCGCATGCTCGGGCTGCGCATCCCGGAGACCGCCACCGGGCGCTGGTTCGCGCGGGCCGTCATGTTCCAGTTCACCTGCCTGGGCTGGATCCTGTTCCGCAGCGCCGACGGCGCCACGGCCTGGGCCGTGCTGACGTCGTTCCTCGCGCCGCTCGGCGACACGGACGCCTTCTCGACCTACGTGCCCGCTGTGCTGGTCCTCGCCGTGCTCACGCACATGCCGTCCATGGCGTTCAAGACGCGGCTACGCGATGCCTTCACGGCGCTTCCCGGGCTGGTCCAGGGCGCCGCTTACGCCGTGCTCGTCGGCCTGTTCATGCAGGTGAGCGGCCTCGATGTCCCCTTCATCTACTTCCAGTTCTGAGGTCGTCGTACTGATGCCCCTTCCCGAGCCCCGAGGCGCTCCATGTTCTCGCTGACGCTGCGTCAGGCCACCGTCGTGCTCGGCTTCGTCCTGGCCACCTGGGCCGCGGACGTGACCATGCGCGCCCAGGGCTACACGCTGCTCGAGCCCTACCGCAACGAGAAGCGCGCCGAGCGGGTCTTCGCCTACCTCAGCCGGCCCGAGACCGAGGACGTCCTGCTGGTGGGTTCGAGTCGCGTCGCCGGGGGCTTCGACGCGCGCCTCGTGCAGCGGCTGCTGAGCGCCGAGCGCCAGCAGCAGACCAGCGTCTACAAGCTCGGCGTGGCCGGGCTGCGCTCGGTGTACCTGGCCGAGCTGTTACGCGACGCCATCGTGAAACGCCCGCCGCAGGAGCGCCTCGTCATCGCCCTCGAGCCGCGCTTCTTCTGCACCGCCGTCCGCCGCACGGGGCGCCGCGATGCGCCGCGCGCCGACGATGCCGATGCCGATGCCCTCCGCGGCGAGTGGGAGGGCGAGGCTCTGGCCGACGCCTTCGGGCGCCGCTTCGACGGCCTGGCCGCCCTCTGGAATCTGCCCTGGGTCCGCACGGCGGCGTCCTCCGACCTCACCACCTTCATGCACGCCCACGGGGGCGAACACCAGGCCGTGGCCGCCCGCCGCGCCGAGGACGAGCGCGCCGCCAGGAACCGCGTCGGTCGCCGCGACCTGTTCGACCTGCCGCCGAACATGGAGTGGCAGTGGCCCGCGCCCGACGCGGACGAGATGGTCGCCTTCCGCCTCATGCTCGACCTGCTCGACGCGTTGCCCTGCCCCGTGACCTTCGTGCGCATGCCGCTGACGCCCGGCTTCAATGAAGAACACATGCCGGTGGTCTCGCCGCGCTTCCTCGCCGAGATCGTCCCGGCGCTGGAGGCCCGCGGACACGACTTCTATGATCTGCAAGGGGCTCCGTACCCCACCGACGACCGCTACTACTTCAGCCGCACCCACCTCAACCGGAGCGGCTGCGAGCAGACCTCCGCGGCCTTCGTCAGCGACGTCCTCGCGCCCCTGATGCGGGGCGTCACACCCCCGGCCGCCCAGCGATGAAGCTCACCGCCCTGCTGATTGCCGCCACTTTGCTGCCGTCTCCGGCGCCCGCCGACGAGCTGCACCTGTCCGACGGCACCGTCCTCCAGGGCCGCCTGCAGGAAGAGACGCGCCGCGGCTTCGCCTTCCTGTCCGTGGACGCCAAGCGCCCCAAGACCCACGCGCGCAAGGACGTCGAGCGGGTGGTGCTCACCTGGTCCCTGCCCGACTTCCTGTTCAACGACCCGCAGTGGTCCCAGCAGATGGTCGACGCCCGCATCTCCTCGACCTTCCGGGAGGAGTGGGGCGAGGTGGAAGTCCTGCGCAGCGAGCACTTCATCGTGTTCACGAATTCGAGCGCCGGCAAGAAGTACCTCGTGACCATGGAGGACATCTACGACCGCTTCATCAAGCTCTTCCCCTTCGAGGAGCAGGCCGACGCCACCTTGATGCCGGTCTTGCTCTACAAGACCAACGACCACTACTTCCAGTTCACCTCCGACAACACGTCCATGGACATCGAAGGGGCGCGGCGCACCGGCGGTCACGCCACGCGCGACTACTACGCGACCTACTACCAGGCCCCCGGCGACTCGGTGCACTACCACGAAGGCGCGCACCAGATGGTCGCCAACCGCCTCCGGATCCGCGGCGGGGGCAGCTGGTTCCAGGAGGGCATGGCGGTGTTCTTCGAGGGCACCCTGTTCCCGGGCGAGGACCCGGCCAAGGGCATGAAGGCCCACATCAAGAGCCAACGCACCACGCCCCTGGCCGAGCTCATCACGGTTCGGTCGCTGCTCGGGTCGAGCAAGTCCGAGTCGGACCCCGGCCTGGGCCGACGCCGCTACCAGCAGGCCGGGGCCGTGATCAAGTTCCTGTTCGAAGGGCCGCACAAGGACGCGTTCCCCGAGTTCCTCGAGCGCATCCGCAAGGGCCAGGGACTGCAGCAGATCGCCGCCGAGTTGTTCGAGACCAGCCTGGCCGGCCTCGACGCCCAGTTCGCGGAGTTCTACGGGGCATGAAGACGCTCGTGCTGATCGGCGCGCTGGGCCTGACGGGACTGCTGCTGGTCGCCGCCACGGCCACGGCCACGGCTCCCGCGCCGGCCGTCCGGGCACCCGCCCTCGCCGACGACGAACACCCCGTCATCTTCGAGGACCGGGCCAAGCACCTGACCTTCGCGCCGCCGCCCGGCTGGACCTTCGGGGAGGCCAGCGACGCCGACCGCCTCATCTTCGAGGGCCCGCGCTCGGGCGGGCGCCCCGCGCGGGTGGTGCTGCTCGCCTTCGAGGACGTGCGCGCGACGGAAGAGATCCTCTTCACCTCGCTGGTGGAGGAGCTCGGCCTCGAGGTGACCGATGACGAGCTCGAAGCCCTTCAGATCTGGGACGAGGCCGTCGCCGACGAGGGCGTCGCGCTAGCCGTCACGGTGGAACACAAGCTCGACCGCAAACCGCGCTTGACCGGCCTGGTCATCCGGCGCGAGCACCCGCGGGTGCTGGTCATGCTGTGCGAGACCGCTCCGCGCCAGTTCGCCGACCTGCAACAGGATTTCGCCCGCTGGCGACAAGCCGTGCAGCTCTAGGCCGGCGCGTTTCCCCGGGCCTTGTTTCCCCGGGATGACGGGCCGCCCGGCGCACGGGAAATCCATTGAACCGGTGTCGCGGCAGGCATAGACCAGAGACTCGAAGGGAGGCCAGCCCTTGTCCACGCGCCTCAGAACCGGAGTCGAACATGAAGTGCAGTAGCCGCCTCGTCCTCACCCTTGCCCTCGCCAGCCTGAGTCTGCTGGTTTCCACCGGCTGCATGATGGGCACCTACACGCCGCCGCCGAAGCAGGCGCCCCCGGGCCCGATCAGCATGACCAAGATCATGGCCATGCCCACCTTCACCAAGGCCTACCTCGGCGACACGAAGGCCCACGTGGTCTTTCCCATCCCGGCCGGACGCCAGGGCTCGACGCTCAAGGTCTGGACCTGGACGCCCAAGCTCAGCGATCTGCGCGTCACCAACCCGCCCCACGACAACAAGCCGCGCATCTATCGCATCGGCGAGTCGCCCACCTTCGTCGACATGATCAAAAAGATCCCGTCCACGGCCCAGCGCTTCACCGTGAAGATGGAGCTGATGCGGGCCGACGGCACCAAGGAGACCAGCTTCCAGGTCTTCCGGGTGCACGATCTCGACGGCAGCGAGGAACGCTAGCGACAGCAGGGATTGCGCGCGGCGCCCACGGGCCTCAACGCCCGTAGCGTCGGCACCACTCGCAGTCGTCTTCGACCCACAGCGGACCGTCGCCGGTCTCGGAGGCGATGTAGCCGAGCTGCGCGAGCTGCTCCAGCAGGGCCGGCTCGTCGATGGTGTCCGCCTGGGCCAGGGGCTGCGCCGACTGCATCCACTCGATCAGCAGGGCGCGGAGCCCCGCCGCGGCCTGCGGCTGCTCCGCGGCGAGGTCGTGCGCGCAGACGCGATCGGCGACGATGTCGAACAGCTCGATCTGGTGACGCTGGTAGGTGCGCCCCGAGCGGCCGCTGGTGTAGTCCGAGAGGTACATGACGAGGTACAGCGGCCCGCTCTGCACAGCGACGGCCCGTCCGCCCGCCGAGAGGATGAAGCGTGGCTCGGAGGGCTGGCGCCGGCCCTCGGTGAAGCGCAGCAGGCTGCGCCCGGGGAACTCGGCGGCGGTCAGGCCCGCCAGGTCGAGCAGCGTGCGTCCGAGGTCGAGGTGGGTCACGGGCGCCTCGACCCGCCCTCCGCCCGCGACGCCGGGCCCGGCCAGCAGCATCGGCACGTGCACCGTGCCGGGGTACAGCTCGTCGTGCCCGAACCACACGCCGCTCTCGCCCAGACCTTCGCCGTGGTCGCCCACCAGGCTGACCAGGCCCGACCCGAAGCGCGCGTCCGCCAGCAGACGACCGAGTTGCGCGTCGAGGTAGGAGACCTCGGCCTTGTACTGGGCCTTGGCGAATTCGACGTCGCGCAGGCCCGGCATGATCGGGTCGAGGATCTCCGCTGCGACGCCCGGGTCGGGGAGGTCCGGGTCGAACGGATCGCGGTCCGGGTCGTAGTAGATGCGGTCGAACGCCGGGATCGGCGTGTAGGGCGTGTGGGCATCGAAGAGATGCAGCCACAGGAACAGCGGCCGCTCACCGGCGTGACCGCGCCACTGCAGGGCCATGTCGACGGCCTCGGCCGCGCTGCGGTCCGCGCCCTCGGGCCAGCTCAGCCGATCGAAGCCCTGACCCAGGCCGCTGCTGACGTGACCCAGGTGGCGTGTGGTGAGCACCCCCTGGGTGACGTACCCGGCCGCCTGGAAGTGCTCCGCCAGGGTCGTCGCCGCCTCCGTCACCGGGCGACGGTTGACGAGCACACCCGTGTCGCGCGGATGGTGCCCGGTCATGAGCGCGATGTGGGAAGGGTTGGTGACGTTGGTCGGTGAGAAGCAATCGTCGAAGGCCAGGCCCCGTGCGGCGAGACCGTCGAGGGTGGGCGTCGACACCGTTACGCCGTCGGGCGCATAGCCCACGTGGTCACCGCGGTGCGTGTCGCTCGTGATCAGCAGCACCGTGGGTGGCGCGCCGCCGTGGGCCGGGTCGGGGCCGTGCACGGCGGCCTCGGCGATGGCCCACCCCGCCTCGAAAGCCGGCAGCTCGAGCCCAGCCTCGAGGGCGCGGTCGGGGAGCAGGCGGCCGTCATCCGCCACGCGGCGTGCCGCGACCACCTCGAAGCGCGCGGTCAAGCGCCGCCCTTCCAGATCCGAGAGGTCGAACTCGGCATGCTCCCAGTAGCTGCGTGTCTTGAAGTCTCGCTGCAGGCCCGGGTCGGCGCCGTCGTCCGCCGCGGCGAGCGAGACCCACAGGCGCGACGCACCGGATGAACGCCGCCGCACGTCGAAGGGCGCGGCATGGGAGAAGGTCAGGCGCCCGTTCGGCGGCACGATGAAGGTGGCCTCCGCGGGCCGCTCGTCCGTGATGCCCTCGGCCCGACGCGTCTCTCCGGCGTACGCCACCAGGGCCGCGGGTCCGCCCACGTCGGGCATGAGCCCCTCGAGGGGCCGATCCAGCAACTCCAGCGAGAGCAGCCCCATGTTGCGGTGACCGCCGGTGACCTCGAGCACGAGCTCGCTGCATGTCACCGGGATGTGGGCCGGGAAGTCGACCTCGAAGATCTGCGGCTCGGCGGTCTCGGTGAGCACGACGGGCTCGCTCCGCACCACCATCTCGCCCTGGCGGCGCAGCTCCAAACGCAGGAAGGCCAGGCCGTTGCCCCCGACGGTGAGCCCGACCCGAGCGACGTTGAAGCGGGCCGGGTCGTAGCGCCCCTTGCGCGTGTAGCGCAGGGGCACGTCGCTCGAGAACGACTGGGCGAACAACACGCCCGGCGGGCTGTCCTCCGGCGTGCCCAGCAGGCGGCGGGTTCCGTGGTGCGCGGCCTCCACCGTCCAGCGGTCCGCCTCCGTGGCCGGTTCGAAGCGGGCGAAGGACACCTCCGGTCGCAACGGCGCCGCACCCTGGCCGGGGACGAGATCGAGGCGCGCGAACGCTGGCGGCGCCTGCGCGGAATCGCCACACGCCGACAGCATGAGTGCGGCCCCGACGAGCCACGCCCCCCGCGTCGAAGTGGTGCCGGTCCGCGAACGGACCCTCAAGCGTCCGCGAGCTTGGCCAGCTCCTCGTCGATGGCAGCGATCTCAGCCTCGATGCGGCCCGGCTCCTCGGGGTCGTCGGTGAATTGCTTCACCACCGACAATTGCTTGCGCAGCTTCTCCTTGCGCGTACGCAGCACGACGATGCGCTTCTTCGCTTTCTTGTCCACGACGACCTCGGTTGCGACGGAATCGGAGCGGGGATTCTAGTCCACGGGAAGGCCCCATGCAGCGGTCGGCCCCGCCGGCTCCGTGTCAGCGCCGGCCGTCCCCTCGCAACGGCTCCGGCGAGAGGGAATCGCCCACCAGCGAGAAGCCCCACAGCCAGGCCGCCCCGATGCGCCCCTCCCGGGTGCCCACCATCAGCTCGCTGGCCCCCGTCTCGATGCGCACCCAATCCGCGCTGGCCACCGGGTACCAGGTCCGGCCCTGCAGGGGCGGAGCGCCGTCCACCGCCACCCGGTACTTGTGGCGCGTGGCGCCGTTGTCGTCCTCGGTGTAGTGGGCGATCTCCACAATGGGCAGCTGCTGCATCTGCGGGTTGCTCGTGTCGAAGGCCCCGTTGGCCAGATGCAGCAGGCCATGGGACAAGACCGGCACCCCTACGCCGAGCAGCAGGATCACCAGCAGCATCAGGCGCTGAGGGGCGCTGCGGGCGCTGACGATCCACGCCGCCCCCACCATCGTGACCAACGCGAGGGGCAGGCCCAGGGCCGCGCCCAGCGGCAGCAGCGACGTCGCGTCGATGAGCGGATACTCGGCGATGGCCGTGGCCATGCTGATCACCGCGACCAGGAGCAGGACCAGCGCGCCGCCCACCACGGCGATGGCGGGCTTGTCGATGGTCGGGGCGGGCGTGAACTGATGCCGCCGGGCGACCGCGACCGCCGTGCGCGCCACGCGCCCCAGGCGCTCGACGAAGCCGGCGAGGATCTCGGTGTCGAGGGTCTTGCCGAGCTCCGCCCGCTTGCAGCACAACACCAGACGCTCGCCCTTGAGCTGCACGTAACTGCCGCACAGGGCCACGAAGCCCTTGAGTTCGGTGCGCACCGCGCGGTCGGCGAGCAGCGCCCGCGCCAGGGGCATGTCGCGCGTCTCGATCAGCACCGCTTCGTCGAAGGCGCGGTCGTTCCCGTGCACCGGCTCGGAGGGCACGAGCGGGCCGAGCCAGCGATCGACGGCGCAGCGGCGCGTGGCCCGCAGGCGACCCACCTCCTCGGTGACGACCGAGATCAGGCAGAAGCCGGCCTTGGGCGAACCGATCCGCAAGCGCATCTCCACGCCGCGGATGGTCGCGTGCAGGGCGCCCTTGACGAGCTTGCCACCGAAGGCCTGGGCCAGCTCCTCGAGCCGCTGCTTGTCCTTGGCCGGCGTCCCCTTCCCGCCACCCGAAAGGCCGGCGCCCATGCCGGGGGCGGCCACCTCGCCCAGGGCGGCGATGATTTCGCGGTTCATGCTCATCGTCCCTCCCCATCGCTGCCCTTGCCGCGCCGGCGCCGCAGGGCGTCGCGCAGCAGGTACTCGATGTGTGCGTTGAGGCTGCGGAAATCCTGCGCGGCCCAGCCCTTCAGATCGTCCATGACCTCAGGCGGCAAGCGCAGCAGGAAGGGCTTGCGCTCCCTCGCCTTGCCGGGCTTGCCGCCCCTCGACGATCCATCCGCCTTGCGTGCCATGGCTGTGCGGCCTCTCGCCGCCCCGCTGAGTCGCCGACCGCCTAGTTGTAGAGCGAGCCGGTGTTGATCACCGGCTGGGCCTCGGAGTGTCCGCACAGCACCACGAGCAGGTTGCCCACGAGGGTCGCCTTGCGCTCGTCGTCGAGCTCGAGGACGCCCTTGGCGCTGAGGTCCTTGAGCGCTTGCTCGACCATGCCCACCGCGCCTTCGACGATGCGCTCGCGCGCCGCGATGATGGCGCCCGCCTGCTGCCGCTGAAGCATGGCCGAGGCGATCTCGGGCGCATACGCCAGGTGCGCGATGCGCGCCTCGAGCACCAGGATGCCGGCACGGTCCATGCGCTCCTGCAGCTGCGTCTGCAGCTTGCCGGTGACCTCCTCCACGTTGCCGCGCAGCGACGGCGTGTCGCTGTGCTCGATGGAGTTCTCGTCGTAGGGATGCTGCAGGGCCAGGTCGCGCACCGCCGCCTCCACCTGCACGTCGATGTACTGGTGGTAGTCCTCGACGTCGAACACCGCCTGAGCCGTGTCGTTCACCTGCCACACGATCACCGCCCCGATCTCGATCGGGTTGCCGGCCAGGTCGTTCACCTTGATCGTCTGGCTCGACAGGTTGTGGGCCTTCAACGAGACCTTCGTCTTGATGGTGAAGGGATTGGTCCAGTAGAAGCCGTCGGCCGCCACCGTGCCGCGATACCGCCCGAAGAGCACGAGCACCCGCGACATGTTCGGGTTGACGATGAAGAACCCGCACATCAGCAGGATCGAGCCGAGCACCCCGCCGAGGATGGGCAGCAACAGCCAGGGGTTCTGATGGCTGGGCTCGATCACCCACCACACGAACCAGGCCCAGTAGGCGAAGAGGAGGCCCAGCAGGGGCCAGCCAGACTTCGCGTTGAAAGCGATCTGACCACTCGCAGGACGCATGTTCATGACGCAACCTCCAGGAAGCTTGTGTTATCAGAGTGATATCATATTGATATTCTCGACACACGGCTTGCGTCGGTCCCCCGGGTGCACTCCTGGAGGCGTGCCCTGAGGCGAAGGATTCCTATCCGAGCGCCTGTTCCCGGGACGAATTCCGAGCCCATGGCCCGACGATGGCGCCGGATTCCGGCCCCTCGGACCCCGCTACCGCGCGGGCCTAGTGGCTCCCCGCCGGCGCCGGGTTCACGACGAGCACCGATGCGCGTTCACGCGGGAGGTACTTGGCGGCCAGCTCGTTGAGCGGTCCCGCCGAGAGCCCCTCGTAGAACGCGTCGATGCTGCGCAGGTCGGGCAGGGTGTCGGTGTCCGTCTGCACGTTGCTGATCGCGCCCAGCCACCAACCGTTCGTGCGCCGCGCGTCCCGCAGCTGCGACAGCCGCGGCTCCCGCAGGCGGTGCACCTCTTCCTCGGTGATGCCGTTGATCGCCAGGTCGTCCGCCACGGCGAGGCACGCCTCCACCAGCGTGTCGACCTTGTCGGGATCGGAGTTGGCCTGGATGGTCACCATGCCCACGCCCTCGAAGGTGGTGTCGGCCTGGCTGCCCGCGCCGGGCGAGTAGGCCGCGCCCAGACGCTCGCGCACCTCGAGGCGCAGGCGGTCGCTGACCACGGCGCCCAGGAAGCTGAGGTGGCGACGGCGCGAGGCCTCCATGCCGTCGTCCGTCGGGAAGGCCATGAAGACCAGCGACTTGGGGATCATGGTGGCGATGTCGCGGTTCATGCGCAGGCCGGCCACGGGCGAACCCACCGCGCGGCGATCGCTGTAGGGTCGGATATCGCGACGGACGGGCAGACGCCCGAAGGTCTGCGCCGCCTTGTCGATGACGTCGTCCACATCCACGTCGCCCACGATGGTCAGCTCGATGGGTCCGTTGGCCAACTGCGGCGCCAACCACGTGCGCACGTCGTCGACGTCCACCGCTTCGGCCTGCTCCTGCGGCGGCAGCTGGGCGAAGCGCGGATCCCCGTCGTGCAGGGCCGGCAGGAACTCGAGCAACAGCGGACCCTGGGGCAGGTGCTCCATCTGCTGGTAGATCAGCGGGAGCTGCTGGCGCAGCTGGATCAGCCCCTCTTCGCGCCAGCCCGGGTTTTCGAGGTAGGCGCACATCAGCTCGAACTGGAACAGCAGGTCTTCCTTGGTGGTGTTGCCGCCCAGCGAGAATGCATCACTGCCCATGCCGTAGCCGACACCCACCTGCTTGCCGGCCGTGAGGCGCCGCAGGTCGTCCTCGGAGTGGGCCGCGAGGCCGCCGCCGTTGAACACGTACCGGCCCACGAAGCCCAGCGGGTAGTCGGCGGGGTCGAGCGAGAGCATGCCCTCGGCCACCCGGGCGGTCATGCGGATCTCGCGGTCCTTGAAGTCCGTGGCCTTGATGTTGAGGCGCACGCCGTTGTCGAAGCGCACCATCCACAGGTCGAGGTCTTCGACGTGCTCGCGGTGCACGACCTCGCCCCGGGAGCCGTCGCCGGCGTAGGCGAAGACGTCGACGGAGATGGTCGCGCCCTGCTCGACCTCGATCGACCGGGCCCGGTCGTAGGCCGCCTGCAGATCGGCGGCCTTCACGTCGGCGCCGATGCTGCCCGTCGCGTAGAGGGCGTGCTCGCCGTCGGCCCAGTTGTCGACCAGAGCCTGGTGACAGGCCTCCACGGTGAGGCCCTCGATGGCTGCCTTGCGCAGGTTGCGGTCCGTCTCGGCGTTGGTGGGCACCGAGCGGGCCTCGGCCGCGGCGAGGATCTCGTTCAGCAGGCCACGGCTCGACCGGGTGCCCTCACGATCGACGGCCTCGTCGAGGCCGCGCAGCGCATCGGCGCGGACCTCGTCGAGCTCCGCCTGCTGGAACCCGAAGGCCAGCGCGCGCCGCAGCTCGTACTCGGCCTGGGCCAGCGACTGCTCCCACTTGCCCGGCTCGCTCGACACCGACAGCGACCCGCCGTCGTAGACCTCGAGGCCGCCGGCCCGCGAGACCCCCGCGCCCAGGAAGGCCGTCTCCTCCTTCTTGGCCAGCTCCGAGAAGCGCAAGTTGAGCATGGAGTGCGCGAAATTCAGGGGGATCCGGCTTTGGATGACCTCGCTCGTGTAGGGCTGCTCCACGTACGGGCGCAGCACCTCGAGGCTGATGTTGACGTTGGGGATCTCGTCCTCGTGGATCACGTAGACCGTGGTCGTGTTCTTCGGCGCGCCCACCGCGGGCTCGGGCAGCACCGGCCCCAGGGGCGGCTCGACGTCACCGAAGTACTCGGCGAAGAGCGACTCGGGGTTCATGTCCTCGATGTCGCCCACGAGCACCAGCGTCATGTTCTCGGGCCGGTACCAGCGCGCGTAGAAGTCGCGCACGCCCTGACCCGTGAAGCGGTCGCGGATGGCCTTGGTGCCGATGGGCATGCGCTCGGCGTAGCGCGTGCCGCTGTAGAGGTTCTCGAGGGTCTGCTCGAAGACCCGGAAGCCGGCCGAGTCGCGCTCGCGCTGCTCGCCGTCGATGACGCCCTTCTCGTTCTCGACCTCCTCGTCGGCCAGGGTCATGCCGAAGGCGAAGTCGCGCAGCACCAGCAGGCCCTCGCGCAACGACTCCTCGTCCGACTCGGGGAAGTCGAGCTTGTAGACCGTCTCGCTGAAGGCGGTGTGGGCGTTGAGGTCGGCGCCGAACGACATGCCGTGCTCCTGGAACCACTCCACCAGGGTGCCGGCCTCGAAGTTGTCGCTGCCGTTGAAGGCCATGTGCTCGAGGAAGTGGGCCAGGCCGTGCTCGTCGTTCTCCTCGCCGAACGAACCGGTGTCGACGTGCAGGCGCAGGTAGCTGCGCTGGTCCGGCTCGGGGTTGGAGGCCCAGGCCCAGCGCAAGCCGTTGTCGAACTCGCCGAAGTGGATGCGCGGGTCGGGCGCGACGTCCGAGGTCTCGTGCTCCCAGTCCCGGGCGGTGCCGCGGGGGCGCACGCCGGCGATGTTGGCCGCCTCGACGAAGGAGTTGATGCTCGCTTCATCCTCGGTGGAACCGCAGCCGACCGGCACGAGGGCCAGCGACAACACCAGGGAGGCGAGCAGGAATGGGACCAACAGGGCTTGGAGACGACGGGTCATGGCTTCTCGCAGGTCGAAGGGGTGGCGCCGTGCACGCGACAATCGGTGCGGGTTGTGGGCCGGCCGCCCCCAGGGGTCGAGTCGAGGGTCGCGGGGCACACCACGGATGGTGGCCGCTGACCTCGGTTGAGCGCCGCATCCTAGCCAGAACACCCATTCGGTTCGAGAGATCGCACAGCCGCCGGTCCCACGATCGGCCGGCGCCTGTAGACTGGTTGCGTGCGGCCCTGGGGAGGACCGCGGCACCAGGGGGGTGCCAGGGGCGTAGGAGCCCGAGGAGAAGAAACCATGATGGACGATGGACAAGGGACCCAATCGGGGCAGGACGAGGATCCTCTCAAGCCCCGCGATACCACGGCGCGGAGCCTCGGCACGCCGGCCTTCGCTTGGGACGGCACGGGCGAGAATCTCACCGTGAACATCGACGTCAATCTGCCCGACGAGCCCTATGGCGCCGGGAGCAACGACAGCGTCGTCTACCAGGTGTGGGGCACGATGCAGAACAGCGCGACCGTTCCCAACGGCGTGGCCTGGGGCACGACGTCAAATCGCATCGAGGACCAGACCACGGGCGTGGCGACCCCCAGCCGGAATGCCCGGCCGACGCCGGCGGAGGTCTATGCCGCCGCCAGTGTGATGGACTACTACGCTGTGCAGGTGACCGTGAGGAAGGACGGGACCACCACCCAGGACGACCAGACCATCAAGGTCTACGACGTCCCGGCCGCCCCGGCCTGATGACCTCTGCGTGACCGCCACCGAGTGATCGCGACCCCGGGTTGTCGTGCCGACGCCCTGTCCGCGAGCCCCGCGTACTGAGCGCTGGGCCCCCGCGTGGGTCGCGATCATTCGGCCGGCCGCCATTCACCCCTCAGATCAAGGGGTCGCAAATACGGGGAGGGGCCCATTCCAACAACCACAATTCAGCGGAGGTGAACACAGATGAGCCAGCAAGATCACGAAGACCCGTCGGGCACGCAGCCCTCGGACGAGGCCGACACCCTCAAGCCCCGGGACACGACGGCCCGCAGTCTCGGTACGCCCGCATTCAGTTGGAATACGCAGGGGGACAAGCTGACGGTCGCGGTGGACGTCGATCTGCCCGATGAGCCGTATGGCAACGGCGCCAACGACGACGTCCTCTACCAGGTGTGGGGCACAATGCAGGACAGCTCGACGGCGCCGAATGCCGTGGCCTGGGGCACCCGCGCCCACCGCTTGGCCGATCAGACCACGGCGGTCTCGACGCCCTTCAGCAATGCGCGCAGAACGGGTGAATTCAGCTGGGCCAAGGCGGACGTCAAGGACTACTTCGCGGTCCAGGTGACGGTGCGCAAGTCCGGGTCGACGACCCAGGACGATCAGACCGTCAAGGTCTTCCAGACTCCTGCGGCGCCGCTCTGATGACTCAGCAAGGCTACGGGAACCAACCGGACCCTCGACCCGCGGACGATGCCGAAGTCGTCGATCGGGAGGACACGACGGAGCGGAGCCTCGGGGTTCCCGCGTTCGAGTGGGACAGCGATGAGGGCTCACTCGGGATCAACATCGAGGTCGACCTGCCGGCCGAGCCGCCGGGGTCCGAGAACGGCGAGAACGTCGTCTACCAGGTCTGGGGTTTCATGCAGGACAGCGAGACGCCACCGAATGCCGTGGCCTGGGGCACCAGCACCAACCGCTTCCAGGACGAGGACGGCGGCGTCTCGACACCCTTTCCGCGGAAGCGCGGGACACCCGGCGCCATCTACGCGGGCGCGCAGATCAAGTCCTACTTCGCGGTGCAGGTGACCGTGCGTAGGGACGTGGACCGCACGGTGAACATCGACGAGACCCTCAAGGTCTTCACCGTCCCGCCGTCCAGTTGAACACCGACTCCACCGCCCCTGCCCGCGAGGGCGGGGGCGGTGCGAGCGGTTCGCCGCATCAGCGCCGGCCGACCGCGCGCCGCCGAATCAGGGGCGGCCGATGTAGATGAAGGGCGCCCAGTAGTAGGGGTGGTCGGCCGTCAACGGCACGACCCCGCGACCGCCGGCCCCGGCCCCGGCGCCGGCCGGAGCGCCCCGACGCGTCCCCTGTGCCAGCGTCGTGACCTTGTCGAGGCGGCCGCCCCGCAGCGCCCGCTTCGCCGCGTGGAGGGACTCTCCCGCAGAGAGTCCATCGCCGAGGTAACCCTGGTAGAAGCCGCGCATCGTCATGGCGGTCTCGACGTCGTCCACCATCCACAGGCTGGCGACCACCGACCGCGATCCCGCGTAGAGGAAGGCACTGGCCAGGGACTGGGCGCCCTCGCCCTTGCGCACCTGTCCGCGCGCGGTTTCGCACGCCGAGAGCACGGTCACATTGGCGTCGAGGTCGAGACCGAGCACGTCGGCGATGCTCAGGTACCCGTCCTGCCCCCCGCTCAAGGCGACGCCGGAGCGCCGCGGGTCCAACGCATCGATGATGCCGTGGGCCGCGAGGTGGATCACCGCATACTCCCCCGCCTGTGACCGCAGCAGGGACGGGTGCGCCGACGCGCCGACGCGCAGATCCAGCCGGTCGGTCTCCAGCACCGAGTCCCGCTTCGATTGGAAGGTGGCCACCTGACTCTGCACGGCCGGTGAGGAGAACGACGCTCCCTCCACCGCGGCAGCGATCATCAACGCCTCGAGCCGGGTCCCCGGAAGTCGCGGCAAGTCGGCGAAGGGCCCGCGCGTCCCGCCGCTGGGTCGCCCGTGCAACTCCGAAGACTCGGTGGGATAGACCGCGTCCGCCAGGGCGAGCAGGCGCCCGCCCGAGCGGGTCGGGCGCTTCGCCAGTGCGGCGAATACGGGCACCGACGGGCCGTACACGACCTGGTGCGTGTCGATGACGAACCGGGTCGCCGCCAGATCAGCTCCGGCTTCGGCGACCAGCGCCTCGAAGGGCAGGCCGGTCACCGTCACGTCGGGCACGACCAGGAGTCGGTCGACGCTCTCGTCGGCGTCGACGGACTCGAGCGGCTTGCGCACGAGCGACGTGTAGAGGGAGGTGCCCAGCGTGAGGATCCGCGCCGTCTGGGCCTGCGGTGAGCCGGCGGACGCGTCGCCCGGTGGACGGCTCAACACATCGCGGTAGTCCTGACTGGTGGCTTCGATCGCCTTGCGGGAGCCGAGCGCGACGAGCCGGACCTGGTCATGGGTCGCCACGTAGGCATACAGGTCGTCGTTTCCCGCGGCGTACTCGAGCAGCACCTCGTTGGGCGCGAGGCGGGCACGGAAGGCCGCGGTGGCCGCGAGGGCCTGAGCCACGCTCTGCTGGTGGGGCGCGCCCCCCGCATCGGCCGCGAGGACGCCTTCGAGCAGGGCGCGACCCTTCCAGCGTCCGGCGGTCTCCCACCCCGAGGCGATGACGTCCGGGGCGTCGGACGCCGTGGATTCGGCCAGGAGTCTCGCGGTCAGGTCCTGCGAGACCATCGACCACCCGAAGTACTGCGAACGCCGCCCGGACGACTCGTGGGCGTCGAGGTCCTGGCGCTCGTGCTGGGCGAACTGCTCCTCGGCGAGCGCGATCAACGCGGCGCCGGCCGCCAGATCACCCTCGGCCACGCGCACCGTTGCCAGATTCTCCAGAGCGGCGAGGCGCCACAACCCCGTCTGCAGGTCGAGCTCCTCGAACAGGGCCAGAGCCCGCTCCGCGTCCTCACCGGCCTGCTCGGCCCGACCCTGTTGGATCAAGGCACTGCTTCGGTTCGAGAAGGCCTGCGCCTCGAGTTCGCGCAGCCCGTGCCGCTCGGCATGGGCGAAGGTCGTGGCCAGCAACTCTTCCAGGGGTTCCCACAGCTCGTCGTCCGCGAGGAAGTCTCCCCGCGTGAGGTGGATGCGTCCTTCCATGACGACGTCCCCGCCGCGGCGTGCCGCCTCCAGAGCGAGTTCGATGCTGGACTCCGCGCGTTCGAGTCCGTGCAGGTCATTCTGCACGGCGGCGAGCAACAGCCACCACTTGGCGACCTCGACGGCGGGCGTCAAAGGCGCTTTCCGCTCGATCAGGTCGACGAGCATCGACTCGGCATCGGCGTCCTCGCCCAGGGCGTGATGCATCAGGGCCATGCCGACGGTCGCCGACGTCACATGGTGCTCAGCCCCAATCGCGACGGCATCGGCCAGTGCTCGCTGGTAGTGCTCGCGCGCCTTCCCGAGGAACCCCAGGTGAAAGAGCGCCCCCGCGAGACTTCCGCGGGCCGCGATCTGCTGGTCGGGCGTGAGCGGAGACTCCAGGAGAGCCTCCAAGACCTCTCGGGCCTTGTGGTTGGCCCCTTGCTCGACGGCGAGCTGCGCGACTTGATAGGCAGCGTCCCGTTCGACGCTGGTGTGGCCCGCTTCGCGCGCCACTTCGATGAGCTCGGAGAGGCCCGCCTCGGCGTCCTCCCATCGGCCCTCATGGACCCACACGTCCGCTCGCGACTGCAGCGCCGACATGACGAGCACCGCATCGCCGCTCCGGCGTCCGAGCGCTTCGAGCGACGCGCAGTAGTCCACCGCGACATCGGCGCGGCCGACGCCTCGGGCGCAGGTCACCGCGCGTTGGAGCGCCCAGCCCTCCACGGGCGACTCGCGGGACAGCTCGGTCAAGGCGAGGAGGTCGGCGAAGGCCTGATCCGAGTCGGACGACGCCGCCGCCGCCAAGGCCTCCAGGATCCGAGACTGGAGTTCACGCACGGGATGACCGACCTGTTGCGCGAGCGTGCCGGCCTCGGCGGCGACGTCTCCGCACTCGGCGTACTCGGAGGCCTTCCAGAATTCGTCGGCGGCGGCCACGAAGTACTCGAGGGCCGTGGCGGCGGCCTCGGCGGGATCGCCGCGGCCCGCGTCGCGGTTGTGGAGGTACGTCCGCGCGAACCCCTCGTGGGTGCGCGCGTGGATGCGGCTGGCCCACGGCCCGGTCGGCGGTGCCACCACCCCCCCATCCACGCGCAGCGAATAGGCCCTCCCGTGACCGGCGTTCACCATCGACGCGATGATCTCGAGCGGCTCGTCCTTGCGGCAGGCCAGCACCACGCGGCTGTGTGTACGCATCAGACCGTTGTCGTCCTGCGCCAGCACGCTGCCGTCCGCGTCACGCACAGCCAGGACGGCATCGAATTCATAGGACACCAGCGAGATCGTCACCGTCCCGTCCGCTGGGGGTGTGAATCCGTGCAGGCGATAGGGCGCCATGCCCTTCTCATCAGGAGCATCGGCGGGCAGTTCGCCCTCGAAGGTCGTGTTCAGGACCAGTTCGTCAACAGGCGCCGGGACCGGGACCGGGACCGTGGCGACGGCGGGCCGCGCGGCCAGCGCCAGCGCACACATGGCGAGCATCGAGACGACGCGCACGCTCACGATCGAGGTCTCCTCCACACAGGTTCCTGCCCCGGCGCCCATTCTACGTCAGGCCCGGGACTGACGACCCCTTCGGGACGCACACAGGAAGACAAGCGGCGAACCCGCAGCGAACGAACGCCCCTTGCGAGAAGAACCCGTGCGAAAATGACCTGTCGAAAAGGACCCGTTCGGAGCCGCGCGGGCCGCCCCTCGGAGAGATGGGCGGACCCGGGAGACTTTCGGGCACCCGTCGGAACCACGGGATAGACCGACGGTGCCCTTCACCAAGAGGAGCAATGAAGATGAGCCAAGATCAGTCCGAGCAAGAACTCGAACCGCAGCCCGTCGACGAGCCGCAGGTCAATGAGCCGCGAGACACCAGCGCTCGCAGCCTGGGCGTGCCGGCCTTCTGGTGGAGCGAAGGGGCCGTCGATGGCACCGAACTCCACGTCGACATCTCCGTGGATCTCCCCAAAGAGCCGCCGGGCGCTTCGACAGGCGAGGACGTCGTCTACCAGGTCTGGGGATTCATGCAGGACACGGCTGCGGTGCCGAATGCCGTGGCGTGGGACGCTGACGATCCGGGAGCGAATCGCCTCTTGGAAGAGACGACGGCGGCCTCGACTCCCTTCACTGAGCCGAGGGGACTGTCCGCGACCTGGGGCTTGGGCGTGAACAAGCCTTTCTTCGCGACGCAAGTGACCGTGCGCAGGGCCGGCACTACGGACCAGATCGACCAGACGATCAAGGTCTACCCGACTCCTCCGGCGCCCCGGCCTTCGGAATAGGCCTTTCAACGAGGCCCCGGGATCGGGCCCGGCGAGCCCATCAGTACGGTGACTGATGGGTGCGCCGGGCCCGCCAACAGCTCGGTGTCCTCCCGGGCATCCCGCGAGCAGGCTGCGGCCATACTCTGTCCGGCCTACGCACAACGACGGATCCCGTTGACGATCACCGGGGCGCATACCGGAACCCGAGCGGGCGCACCTCAGCGAAGGGGGCCCCGCCCCCCGAATCCTCGGCTCTCCGGAGAATCCCCCATGACGTCGACCCTCACGGGCACCAGCGCACGCGACCTGATGAAGACCAAGGTCATCAGCCTCGTTTCCACGGCCCCGGTCCGCGAGGCCATCGAGACGTTCGAGGAGTACCACATCAGCGGTGCCCCGGTGACCGACGAGGGCGGCACCCTCGTGGGCGTGCTCTCGGCCTTCGACATCGCCAAGAGCGAGCACCTGCGCGAGGGCCGGCTGGCCACCGAGCGCGGCGAATACTACTTCTCCAATCCGCTGGGTGAGGAATTCGAGGAGCCCAACTGGACCGAGGTCGAGTTCTACGGCCGCGACGACTACGACGACACGCTGCTCGGCCGCGAGACCGTGGGCGACTGGATGACGCCCAACGTCATCTCCACCGGACCCGACGCGAGCCTCAAGGACGTGTGCCAGCAGATGCGCACTGAGGGCATCCACCGCCTGCTGGTGCTCGACGACCGCAAACTCGTGGGCATCATCTCGACCTACGACATCGTGCGGTACCTGGCCGAGAACCTCTGAGGCGAGGTCACGTCGCCCTGGCGGGAATCGCGGGGGAATTCGTCCGACACGCGCGCGGCGCGCGCTAAGGATCGGACGAATTCCCCCGCGATCTCCCTTGGGCGACTGTCCCCACCGTTGCTGCGGCCCTCGGAGCGGCGCGACCAGGATGCCTCACAAGCGCCGGTAGGTCTCCGGGTCGGCGTACAGCACGTGCAGGTCGCCGAGTGCGCGCACCTCGCCGGTGATCTCGACGGGTTCGGCGACCATGTCGAGCACGCGGTCGTTCACGGGCCCGCCGTCCGCGTCGACGAGCAGCACGAAGCCGCTGCCCAATTCCTGGCCCGAGGCGCTGCGCACGTAGAGCACGGGCGGGATGCCGCCGGCGATGCAGCGGGTCGCGCAGGCGCGGTGGGGCTTGAGACTGCCGGGCACCATCACGCCCAGCCAGCACTTGCTGTCGACGATCTCCCCCACCACGGTCATCGTCGTGGCAGACGCGAGGACGTCGTCATCACGCAGGGCCATGTCCCGGGGCGGCGCCCCGTCGACGAGGACGATGCCCCCCTCGGGGACCTCGATCAGCACGCGGCCGCCGCGATGCACCAGCGTGCCGGTGACATCGACCTCGGCCCCCTCCAACCCCGCCACGAGTTCGCCGGCGCCGCGCTTCCACTCGGCCGCCAGCAGGTAGCACGACTCGCCGGAGACGCCCGCGGCCTTGCCTTCAAGGGGACGCTGCACCACGAGCTGCGCATAGGGCTGCTCGACGATGTGCCCCCGCACCGTGGTGGCCGTCCCGAACTCAAAGAGCGCCGGCCCGTACTCGTGCTGCGAGAACGCGATCACCACGCCCGCGCCGAGCATGAGCAGCACGCCGAGGGTCACGACGGCGCGGGTGCGGCGGGCGAGGCCCGGGGCCATGGTGGGCAGGTAGCCGACGTAGAATTCGTCGCGCTCAGGCACCGTTCGGCTCCTCGGGTGGCGGCGCACCGGGCCGGGACGCCACGGACGTGGTCGCGCCGTCGATGGTCGCGGGCGTCACGGCGGTGCCGGCCGGCAGCGGCGTTGGGTGCACGAGCACCCGACCGGCGCTCACGCGGGCGCGGAAGGTCGGCACCCGCTCGTTGAAGGGCGGCGGCGAGCGGCCGTCCTCCGGGCGGTACTGGTAGCCGTGCCAGGGACAGGTGATGCAGCCGTCGATGATGCGGCCCTCGCCCAGGGGCCCGTTCTGGTGCTGGCAGGCATTCGACAGGGCCGCGATGGAGCCCGCGTGCCGGAACACCGCCACCCGCTCGCCGGAGAGGCAGGCCACGTGGGCCCGGCCCTCGGCGATGTCGTCCACGGCGCAGACGTCGACGAAGCCGTCGGCGGTGTCCGTGCCCACCGCGCCGCGCGCCCCGCCGGGCGCCCGCTCGCGATCGCCGCGTCGCTCGCGCACGGCCGACGCGAGGTGCAGCCCGAAGACCGCCGTCATCCCCACCAGCAGCAGGGCCTCGTTGGCGCCGGCCGTCTCGGCCTGCAGCGTGCCGAGGACCACGTGCATGACCACCAGTCCGTAGGCCACGTACACGAGCATGTGCAGCGCCTTCCAGACCGGCGGCGTGAGGTTCGCCAGCCAGAAGTCGTGGCTCGTGGCCGCCATCAGGAACAGGATCCCCAGCGCGGCCAGGCCCAGGGGCTGGAACGGGAACTGCGCCAGGTCGTCGACGCGCGGGTTGCTCGACAGCAGGCTCACCAGCGGATTCACGTTGCCGCCGGCGTGGAACTGGATCAGCGAGAAGCCGCCGTGCACCAGGGCCAGCGCGAACAGGCTCACGCCCAGGTGGCGCCGGTTGTAGAGCAGCGGCAGGAAGCGCGGGTCGAGCCGGCACAGCGGGCCGATGACGAGCACCAGGTGCAACAACACGAACGCGCCCGTGCCGGAGCCGCGGATCAGCACCGTCTCGAAGGTGACGTCGGGCGAGAAGACGAACTGCACCGCCGCGAACACGACCAGGTAGGCCAGCACGGCCCCCGCCACGAGCTTGTCGTAGCGCTTCTTCTGCGGGTTCCAGCCGACAGCCTGATACGCGTGGGCCATCAGCGCCCCTCCGTCGCCGGGAGGTTGGCGGGGACGTCCACCACGGCCACGACCTGCTGGCGGCTGAGGCTGTAGATCGCGAGTTGCCCCGCCACCACCCAGGGCATCTCGAAGTCCTGGGGTCCGATCCCGCGCAGCTGTCCGAGCAGGATCGCCCGCTCCGGCAGCGGGCCGCCGACGTGGTCGAGGGTGTCGGCCTCGACCCAGTACACGAGCGGATCCGGCAGGCGCAGCGGGTCGGGCGCGGCGAGCGTGACCCACAGCTCTTCGCCGGGCAGGACCCGCGCCGCGCCACTCCAGGAGGCCACCAGGGCCTCGGCCCCCTCGGAGGCGCGCACGGGCAGAGGCTCTCCGGCGGAGACCGGCAGCGGTTCGGCCGGCGACCACCCGCGGGCCTGCGACGTCCAGGGGCGCGCCCCCAGCGCCGCGCCGGCCCCCATGGCCACCGCGAGCATGAGCACGACCTGCATCACGAAGTGTCGACGACGCGCCGCGCGGATCATGGGCCGCGTCCCCCGCTGGATGCATGGGCGCCAGCGCCGTCGGCGAGGTCGTACTCGGCGGCAGCGTCGGTTGCGCTGGCGGCGGCCTGAGCCGCGCGGCGGTGGGCGTTGTGCTCGACCGGCGGCGCGGTCTGCCCGCCCCACCAGCGCTTGAGCAGCAGGGGCCAAAGGGCCGCCACCCCGGGGAGGATCGCGAGGCGGAATCCGCGCGTGCCTTCGCGGGCATCGGGATCGATGCGTCCGACACCCTTGCTGACGAAGGCGAGGGCAAAGACCACGCCGATCAGCGCGTACAGGCCGAGCGCCCTCACCACCCAGACTGCGGTCTGCTCCGACATCGCGCTTCCGCCTCTGCTCTGCAGGCTCTGCCCGCTCGCTCCGGTCCGGGCCTCTCGATCCGGCCCGGCCCGTTCGTTCCCGTGTGCGCCATTCGATGCCATGGCGCGGGAGGAGTCACCAGGAAAACGCCGGGGCCGGAAATGCCGTAATCTCTCGCCCTGCGCGACATCCCACCGGGGTCGCCGTCGGGAACCGCGGGCGGGCCGTGTCGGCAGACGCGCCTCCGCCAAAGCCATCGAGGGAGGAGTCGAAGCATGCGTCGCACCGAAGTCGCCCGATCCGCCGATCTGAAGGACCGCACCCCCGCTCACGCCCTCGTGGAAGGCGTCGACCTCGTGGTCGTGCGCTGGGACGACAAGATCTCGGTGCTCTACGGGCGCTGCCTGCACCGCGGCGCGCTCATGGCCGACGGGCGCGTCGACGGCCACAACCTGATCTGCGGCGTGCACGACTGGGACTACCGCCTCGACACCGGTGTGAGCGAATACAACAACGACGAAGTCCTGCAGACCTTCCCCTGCGGCGAGGACGACGGCGCGGTATGGGTCGACGCCGACGCCGTGGCGGCCTTTGCGCAGGAACATCCCCAGCCCTACGACCGCGACGCCTACCAGGGCATCTACCAGGACGGCACGGGGACCGGCGACGAACCCCACGTGAAGCTGATCCAGCAGCTCGCCGAGCATGGCCTGTCGAAGACGGGCCACCACGGCCCGGCCGCCGCCATGGGCGTGCCCCGCGGTGATCTGCCGAGCTGGGACGACATCCAGTTCGTCACCAAGCAGCTGCACGAGGTGCCCCTGCTCGACGAGGACCCGGTGGGCACCGAGGTCGTCATCGGCCCCGGCGCGAAGAAGCCGCTGAAGCTCGAGATCCCGCTGTTCGTCTCGGACATGAGCTTCGGCGCCCTCTCCGAGGAGGCCAAGGTGGCCCTCGCCATGGGCGCCGACCAGGCCGGCACGGGCATCTGCTCGGGCGAGGGCGGCATGCTGCCCGACGAGCAGGCCGCCAACGGCCGCTACTTCTACGAGCTGGCCTCGGCTCGCTTCGGCTTCGCCATGGAGAAGCTGCGGCTCGTGCAGGCCTTCCACTTCAAGGGCGGCCAGGGCGCAAAGACCGGCACCGGCGGACATCTCCCCGGCAGCAAGGTCAAAGGCCGCATCGCGCAGGTGCGCGGGTTGCCCGAGGGCGAACCGGCCATCTCACCGGCGCGCTTCCCCGAGTGGACCTCGCCCGAACCCTTCAAGGAGTTCGCCGAGGTGGTGCGCGAGGAGACCGGCGGCATTCCCATCGGCTTCAAGCTCTCGGCGCAGCACATCGAGCGCGATCTCGACGCGGCCCTCCACATCGGCGTCGACTACGTCATCCTCGACGGTCGCGGCGGCGGCACCGGCGCGGCGCCGCTGCTGTTCCGCGACAACATCTCGGTGCCCACCATCCCCGCCCTGGCCCGGGCCCGCCGTCACCTCGACGCCAGCGGCGCCGACGACGTCACGCTCGTCATCACCGGCGGCCTGCGCACCCCCGCCGACTTCGCCAAGGCCCTGGCCCTCGGCGCCGACGCCATCGCCGTGTCCAACGCGGCCCTGCAGGCCATCGGCTGCCTCGGGATGCGCGCCTGCCACACCAACAACTGCCCCGTGGGCATCGCCACCCAGAAGCAGCACCTGCGCGACCGCTTGCCCGTGAAAGAGGCCGCCGACCGCCTCGAGCGCTTCTTCCGCGCCGCCACCGACCTCATGTGCGTCATGGCGCGGGCTTGCGGCCACGATCACCTCGGGAAGTTCGAGCTCGACGACCTGACCACCTGGAAGAGCGAGATGGCGAAGCTCAGCGGGGTGGAATTCGGCGGGGTGCGGGAGCCGAGTCAGTACTGAGCGAACGGCGCTTACGGTCGGAACGCCGGACGGGCACTGCACGTCGCCCCGGCGGGAATCGAGGAGGAATTCGTCCGACACGCGCGCTGCGCGCGCTAAGGATCGGCCGAATTCCCCCTCGATCTCCCTTGGGGCGACTGGCCTGACCGCAGCTTCCGCCAGGTTTCGATTGGGCGCTGGACTGACCGCCCCGACGGACTCTTGGCGCATGGGGTGGCATGCATTCCCTCTCGTCAGTGGCCAGGCATTGCAACCGTCAAGCAGACCGGGCCGAGGTTCGGCTTTGCTCGGGGCAGGTGAATTCATGCAGAGGCAACGAGGAATGGGGCGGATGAAGCGACGCATCAGCTTCGCCATCGTCGGCGCGGTCCTGGGGGTGATTGTCGCCCCCGGCCTGAACGCGCAAGACAACCCGAACTACGCCCTGCGCCAGTATCCCCTGCGCGTCTTCGTGAGCGCCTCGGCACTCACGGACATCAATGGAGACTCGATCCCCGACTTCATCGCCGCCGGGAGATCGTCGTTCTCATCGCCCCCAGCCATCGCCGACCAGCTCCAGGTGCACCTCGGTCAGGGCGACGGGACCTTTGCTCCCAACCACATGCAAGCGGCGCTCGGTCGCACATGGGGCATCGCTTCGGGCGATTTCGATGAAGACGGCATCGGCGACGTCGCCCTGTGCAACGGCGACTTCGTCAACGAACCGCGGACTCTCCGTGTGCTGCGAGGGACTCGGGCCGGATCACTGCAAGAGACCTGGTCTGACGATCACGGTTCCCAGGTCTCCGCCATCGCCGCCGGCGACATGAACGGCGATGGACACCTCGACCTGATCCTGGTCCAGCACGGCACGAACCCGTCGCTGCTCGTCGTACACCTCGGAGCCGGGGACGGGACATTCCCCCTGCGCATCGTAAACCCAGCGCCCTTCGTCAGCTATGACATCGACGTCGCGGACTTCGACGGCGACGGGAAACTCGATGTCGTGGCTCCCCAATGGGGCGACGTGGAAAACGTCTCGTTGTTCCGGGGCAATGGAAACGGCCTCCTGCAGGCGGGCACGCCCGTGGCGCCGGACAGCAGTTTCCTCACCACGCACGTCGAGGTGGGCGACGTCAACGGCGACGCCCGCCCCGACCTGTTGATCCAACTCACCTATCCGAAGCTCCTGCTCAATGCCGGTGATGGAGAGTTCTCCCCGGTGCCGCCGACAACCGTCGGTCCCGCCGTCCTCGTCTCAGGACTCGTCCGCCTTCACGACTTCGATGGCGACGGCCGGGACGACCTGATCGCCAACGCCTCTCCAAACATCTATGTCCCTCCGTATCCGGGGAGCCGCATCTGGCGCGCGAACGAAGGCGGCTCCCTCGTTCCTGACGGCGCAGCATTCACATCCACGGCCATCGGCCCCGACGCGCACCTCGCCGACCTCGACTGCGACGGGTCCGTCGACGTGGTCGCAGCATTCTCGGGAGGCGGCACCTTCTTCGCCGTCGTCATGGGACATCGCGGTGTCGGCCTGCGCCCCGAGACATTCGTCGATGTCACCGAGCCCTCGGGATTCATCGACTCGCCGTTGGCCCGCATCCAGGACGTCGTTCTCGCCGACATGGACCTCGACGGCACGACCGACATGGTTCTCGCGAACCGCCGCTCAGAACCACACCCACAGGGATCCTTGATCACAGTCGTCCAAGGCGGCCCCGACCTCGCCGACACCACGACGAATTGGAGCACCCTCGTCACCGGCAATCCGACGGAGATCGCCGTGGGGCGGCTCAACGGTGACCAGTGGCCCGACGTCGTCCTGGTCGACCCCACCCTGGAGAAGCTCAAGCAACTCAACGGTCACGGCGACGGCATCCTGAACTCGCCCATCGTGCGCGACGTCGACGGAATCCCTCGCGACGTCGCGCTGGCCGACATGGACGCCGACGGCGACAACGACATCGTCCTCCTGACGGTTGCGCCCGACACCATCCAAGTGATGTCCAATCAAGGCGGGAACGTCTTCGACACGATCGATGTTGAAGTGCTGCCGTCCACCGCGTGGGAGCTCGCCATCGCGGATGCCAATGACGACGGTCACCAGGACGTGATCATCCGACGGTCTTCGGAGAGCGATCTCGCCCTCTTCTCCGGATCGCCGACGGGAGAACTCACCGCGTCGGGCAGCGTGGCCTTTCCGGGCGCAATCAATTCCTTCCTGCTTCGCGATGTCGACCGGGACGGCCACCTCGACGCCTTGGCGACCGACTGGTTCGAGCACGGCCTCTTCATCCGTTGGGGACGGGGCGGCTGGCACTTCGAGGCTCCCGAGACCGTGTCGTTGGCGTCCCTCGGCGACTCGATCGCCATCGGCGACTTCAACGACGACGGCCGCACGGACATCGCCGTCAGCCACGGCTTCGTCGGTGCCCATGTGTCCTTTCTCTTGGGCCGTGGAAATCGCGACCTCGCACCGCCCGTTCAATACCAGACCGCCGGCAACACCCACCCCTTGCGTGCGGGTGACGTCGACGGCGACGGCGTGACCGACCTCGTCAGCGGGGGCGGTGGCAACGTCGGCCTGCTCATCGATCTCCCCCATGGCTCGTGGAAGAATCTCGGTCATCCGCTCTCCCTCGCGCCCCACGTGCCCCGACTCTGCGGCGCCGCCGCCGACGGCAACTCAAACACCATCGGCTACGTACTGGACTTGGCGCCCCCCTTCGCACGCACGGCGCTCTTCCTGAGCCCCCGCCGCGGCGACACCCCCTTCCAAGGCGGCACCCTCGTCCCGACGCCGGCCCTCATGCTCGACCTTGGATTCGCCGACTCAGCCGGCCAGCTGACGATCGAGACCGGCATCCCCCCCGGCCTCCCCCAAGGCGTCGACCTCTACGCCCAAGCCTGGCTGCAGTCCGGCGGCTCGATCGCCGCCAGCAACGCCCTCGTCACCACGCTGCCGTAACCACCGGTCGAGCGGGCCAGGCCCCGCCAGGTCCCCCGCGACGCCGTCGGCGCGGATGCCCCCGGTGGCCGGAGCAGGTCACGGCGGGATGTCCGAAAAAACGAGGGCAAATCCGTCGGATCCTTAGCGGGCGCAGCCCGCGTGTCCGACGGATTTCGTCCTCGTTTCTTTCGGACACACCTCCGGGAGCCCGCGCTCCTACTTCCCCTTCCGCATCAGCTCCGACAACGCCACGATCGCCCGCCCGTAGGCCATGCGCGCCGCGTCCGACGAGGGATAGTCGAGAGCGTCGGCCACCTCCGACCAACTCGCGCCGGTGTAGTCGCGCTGGATGATCACCTCGCGGTAGTCGTTGCGCAGCTCGGCGATGGCGGTCTCCACCGCATCGATGTCTTCGCCCTGCATGGCGGCGTCGATGGGCAGCGGTCCGCTGGCGGCCGGGTCGAAGCCCAATGACGTGCTCGAGCCGCCCTCGGAGATGACGGGGAACGGCACGTTGCGCTTGCCGTCGCGCTTCTGGGCGCCGTGGTAGTCGGCGGCGGCGCGGATCTGGTTCTCGGCGATGGCGCTGAGCCAGTTGATCAGGCTCGACTCGGTGCGCACCTCGAAGCGGTCGAAGGCGCGCACGGCCGCCGTCAGCGTCTCTTGCACGATGTCCACCGACTCCATGTGCGTGCGCAGCTGACGCGACAGGCGCAGGCGCACGATGCGGCGCACCGGCTCGTAGTAGCGCTGCAACAGGGTGTTGAGGGCGGCCTCCTCGCCGTCCTGAGCCCGGCGCACCAACTCGATCGAGCGGGTGCAGTCGATATCGTCCTGATCGGTCATCTCGCCCCGGAAAGTCCTGCCGCGGACCGCCGCGGCACCACAAGCATCGGCCCCTCGTCGCAAGCCTTCCGGCTGCCCCACGGCGACGGGCTTGTGGTCATGATAGCGACGACAGCCCCTGAAGCAGCGGTTACCCTGATCGGCGCACAAGGGGGGCTGTTCCGGGGGAATCTGGGGGGTGCCGTTCGGTCGGGGGCTGCTTGCCCCTGCGTGGGTGGGCTCCTGCTCCGGTCGGACGGCTCTTCGCTTCCGACCGGGCCCGTGGGCGCCCGGCAGCCATGGCCAGCGCAGCGAACCCGCCGATGACCGACGACCGACCCGGTCAGCAGCCCAGCTCCGACCCCATCTCGGCCATCGTCGAGGCCTTCGCGGTGAAGGTCGCCGACGACGACTCGGTGGACCTCGACGCCTTCTGCGCCGAGCAGCCGGAGGCCATCCGGGACGAGGTGCGCCGGCGCTGCGGCGACGCGCTGAAGATCCAGCGCACGCTGCGCAGCCGGCTCCGATCGAGCACCCGGCCCCGCACCATGCCCGGCGGCGGGCTCATGCCGGGCACACGCCTCGGCGAGTTCACCATCGAGTCGGAGCTGGGCCGCGGCGGCATGGGCAGCGTCGTGTATCTGGCCCGGCAGGAGTCGCTGCGACGGCGGGTCGCGCTGAAGGTCTTGAGCCTCGGGCCCGAGGTGAACGAGCGCGCCATCAAGCGCTTCCACCGGGCCGCCAGCGCCGCCGCCCGCCTCGCACACCCCGGCATCGTGCAGGTGCACTCGGTGGGCGAGACCGACGGCGCGCTCTACCTCGCCATGGAGTACATCGAGGGCAAGACCCTCGCGCAGCACCAGCGCGCCGACCTCGCCGCGTGGCCCGGCGCCCGGTCCGGCTTCCTGCTGGGCACACGGCATCACGCCAGTCGCATCACTCAGGTGGCGGAACTGATGGCGCGCATGGCCGAGGCGCTGAGTTACGCCCACGGCGCCGGCGTGATCCACCGCGACGTCAAGCCGAGCAACGTGATCATCGATGCCGACGGGCGCCCGCACATCTGCGACTTCGACCTGGCCAAGGACCTGCACGCGGCGAGCATCAGCCAGTCGGGCGATCTCTCGGGCACGCCGTACTACATGAGCCCCGAGCAGGCCATGGCCAAGCGCGTCGCCATCGACCACCGCACGGACGTCTTCTCGCTGGGTGTGGTGCTGTACGAGCTGCTGGCCCGCACCCGCCCCTTCGAGGGCGACACGCTGCAGTCGATCCTGCACGACATCAGCTTCCGCGAACCGACGCCGCTGCGACAGGCCAGCCCCGACGTCCCGCGGGATCTGGAGACCATTTGTCACAAGGCCCTGGAGAAGCGGCCCGACCACCGCTTCGCCTCGATGGCCGACATGGCCGCCGACCTGCGCCACTTCCTCAACCACGAGTCCATCACGGCGCGGCCCCCGTCGTTGCCCGAGCGGGCGCGACGGGCCCTCGCCAAGCACCGGGCCGCCGCGGCGCTCATCGCGCTGGTGCTCGTGCTGGCGGCGACGCCGTTCATCGCCGACGCCTGGGCCGACCACAAGGCGCGCCGGCAGCAGGTCGAGCAGGTGGCCGACCTGGCCCATGGCGACCTGTCCGGCCTGCCCAATGCCGAACTCGTGGCCGCGCGGCAACAGGCCCTGCGACTGCTCGGCAGCACCGACCTGTCGGCCGGCGAGCGCCGGCGGGTGGACGACGCCCTGGCGCTGATCCACCTGCACGCCACCGAGCGCCGCGAGGCCGCGCTGCGAAGCATGCGTGCGGGTCTCGACCCCAGCGCCCGCATGGATCCCGGCGACCCGTTCGGCGCCTTCCCCAAGGGCTTCGGCGACTACGTGGCCGCCGCCCTGCTCGCCTCCGAGGAGGAGGCCCTCGAGCTCGTCGCCGCCAACGCCTTGAACCCCACCGTCACCGTGCGGGCCCTCGCCGCCGACGGCACGACGCTCGACGGCGCGCAGATCACCCTGCTCACCCTCGACGCGCACACCGGCCTGGTCACCCACGACCAGCGACTCGGCCCGGCCCCCGTGAAGCGGCACTCGCTGTCGCCCGCGCTCTACCGGCTGGTCGCCCGCGGCGAGGTCGGCGGCATTCCCGTGGCCGGCGAGTCGACCCAGCTGTTCGAGACGCCGCTGGAGGCGCGCAGCGTCACCATCCGCCTGCGGGCCGAGGACGACGTCACGGCGGACATGGTGCTCATCCCCGGCGGCGCCTTCATCGCCGGGGATCCCGACGAGGCGCCCGGTGTCGCGCCCGGCGCGGGCAACGCCATCCACACCCTGCCGGCCTTCTGGATCGACCGGCATGAGGTCAGCAACGCCGAGTACAAGGCCTTCGTCGATGCCACCGGACGTCGGCCCCCGAGCCTCTGGCCCGTGCCCTACGACGACACCCTCGACGATCTGCCCGTGGTGAGCGTGACCCACGCCGACACCCGCGCGTACGCGGCCTGGGCCGGCAAGCGTCTGCCCACCGGCCTCGAGTGGGAGCGCGCCGCCCGGGGCACCGGCGGCGCCGCATTCCCCCGCCCCCTCACCGAGGTCCCGCTGGCCGCCTACGTCATCGGGGATCCGCGCGGCGCCGACTTCTCGAGCGATCCCGATCAGCAGGACGCCTTCGACCGGGCCCTCTATCGGGAGGCCGTGGTCGCCGTCGACGCGCGACCCGAGACGGCGGGACCCGAGGGACTCTTCCACACCCTCGACAACGTGCGCGAGTGGACCGAGAGCCCCTTCTGGGACGAGGCCGTCGGGCGCTTCCTGGGCGGGCAACACCTGGTCAAGGGCGGCGGCTGGTGGTCGATGGTCAACCCCGTCTACACCAACCTGTTTGCGCGCTCGCCGGTGCCCGACAGCGTGTTCACCCGCGGCCTGGGCTTCCGCTGTGCCCGGAGCGCGACACTCTGAGACGCGCCCGCCGCCATCGCATCGAGGGCCATCAAACCAAGGGAAATCAGCAAGAGGAGCAAGGAAGATGCCAGGAACACCCGCAACAGGATCGGTCTACTTCGGATTCCATGTGCCAAGCGACAGTCCCTACAACAAGTGGGATTCGGCCAAGCGCATGAGCGTGAAGCAGAAGGTCAACACCGAGATCAAGGGCAAGACCTCGATCAACCGCCGCGACGAGCTGAACAGCCTCGCCATCTCGACCCAACCGGGCGGCACCATCGAAGAGACGGACGTGCGCAAGATCATGAAGGACGCGCTCGACCGCACCCACAAGGGCATGCCCGGATTCGCGAGCGACAGCCACGCCATCAGTCTTGCCGTGCCGGTGGGCGGCGGCATCGGGACCGGCGGCGAGGAACCCGACCCCGACCACATCACCTACATCTATGTGGGCACGCGCCGCCTCTGCATCCACGGCTACGGCCTGACGGTGAAGGCCAACGCCGACGACAACGCCGCGACGGTGCCGTGGACGGTGCAGGAGGACGGCCACGACTTCGCCATCCAGGCCAACCTCCAATGGGGCAGCGCCGCCGACGCCGGCGGGTCGGCCAACGTCGTCAGCGACGGTGGGTTCACCAGCGCCGACAGCGGTGGTCCCGTCACGCCGGGCGGCTGAGGCCGTCGGTCAGGTCCTGCGGGCGGACGTGGGCGAGCAACTCCCCGCATCCGCCCGACAGGGCCGACCAGTCGTCCGGCAGGGCGAGGTGCGCGAGGGTCGCCGGCGGAAAGAAGTCACCCGGTCTCCAGTCCGATCGCCTGGATGCCAGGTGCGCGGCGAGCTCCGCCATGCCCGGGTTGTGGGCCACCAACAGCACCCGGCGGGCCGCGCGGGGGGCCCCGGCCAGGACGTCGAGGCAGGTCGGCACGTCGGCGAGGTACAGGCGCTCCTCGAGCACCAATTCCGGTCCCCCCTCGAGGGCCGCGCAGACGCCGCGCGCGGTCATCACCGCCCGCCGTGCCGCCGAACAGACGGCGTGGTCGGGCTCGGCCGCGTGCGCGCCGAGCCAGGCCCCCACTGCTGCCGCCTGTTCGAGCCCGCGGTCGTCGAGGACGCGCTCGAAGTCGGAAGCGAAGCCTCCAGCGTCCGCGTGAGCATGGCGCAGGATGATCAGTTCACGAACCATGACGGTGCCCCCCCCATGAGCCGCCTCCGCGGCCCCACCCCTTCCCCATCTTGGCCCCCCGCCATTGGAAGAAAACAGCCCCTGCGCTGCATTTCGTATAGATTACGGCGCGCCAGACGCCGATGTTTCAGGCATGCAGAGAGGCGACTTGCAGCATGGGCCCGGCCGCCGTCTCGCCGCAGCGGCCCTCATCCTGGCCCTGGCTCCCGGCCTGTGCCCGACCATCCGCGCGGCGGCCCCCGGCGCCAGCGACCCGAGCACCGACGGGCCCCCAGCGAGTGACCCCGATTCGAGTGCCCCCGGGTCGAGTGATGTGGTCCCGGCCAAATTCTCGAACCTGCGCTTCGAGGAGGACTGGAGTCACCTCGCCGACCCCGACGTCGTTTCCGACCATCTCTGGCCGAGCATCAAGCACGTCGAGCTGAGCGACGACTGGACGGCGAGCTTCGGCGGACAGGTCCGCCTGCGCATGCAGAGCGAGGACAACAAGAGTCTGCGCGAGCTGTCGCCCCAGCGGAACGACTTCAACCTCCTGCGTACACGGGTGCACGGCGACTTCCGTCACCGCAGCGGTCTGCGGGTCTTCATCGAGGGCATCGACGCGCGCATCCACGGCCACGAGCGCATGCCCCTCGGCATCGACCGCAACAACGCCGACCTGCTCAACGCCTTCGTCGAGGCGCCCCTCACCGACGATGTGCGCCTGCGCGTCGGCCGCATGGAGTTGCAGGAGGGTGGACAGCGACTCGTCTCGCCCCTCGACTGGGGCAACACCCGGCGCAGCTTCGACGGCGGCCTCGTGCGGGTGGAGGGCGAGGACGTCAAGACCGACTTCTTCTACGCCAGCCGCGTGGGGGTCGAGCCGCGCTCGTCGGACGATCGCGACGGCAGCCAGGACTTCGGCGGCGTCTACTCGACCCTCACCACCGATGGCGGCGACACCGTCGACGCCTTCCTGCTCGCCCTCGATGAGGAGAATCCGCTCTTCATGGGCAGCGACGGCGGCATGGGCGACCAGACCGTCTACACCCTCGGCGGACGCTTCAAGGGCAAGACCGGCCAGACCGACTACGAGCTCTGGGGCGCCGTGCAGCGCGGCGATCGGGCCGGCGACGACATCGATGCCTACTCGTACGAGGCGCGGGTCGGGCAGACCTTCCCCGACGTGCCGGGCAAGCCGCGGGTGGGCCTCGACTTCATCTATGCCAGCGGCGACAACGACCCCACCGACGGCGAATTCGAGACGTTCAACCAGCACTTCCCGCTCGGTCACGCCTACCTCGGATACTTCGACCTGGTCGGGCGCCAGAACATCATCGACCTCTCGCCCAGCGTGGCGGTGAAGCTCGCCGAGCGGACCACCGCCCGGGTGGCCCTGCACAAGTTCAACCTGGCCGAGAGCGAGGACGCGCTGTTCAACGCCGGCGGCGCGGCCACCTTCGCCGATCCGTCCGGCACCGCCGGGCAGGCCGTGGGCACCGAGCTCGACGTGACCATCGCCCACCGACCCGAGATGCTCGCCCCCCACGCCCACGTGCTGCTCGGGTGGTCCCACTTCAGCGCCGAGCGCCACATCGACCGCCTGGGCGGGAGCGGCAGCGCCGACCTGGTCTACCTGCAGTTCACCGGGACCTTCTGATTCCCGACGCCGGTTGACCCAACGTTCGGGCTGATCACCGGCGCCGCCGAGTCAGTCGGAGGGTTGCTCGCCGGCCAGGAATTCCCAGATGGCCTCGGCGTTCTCGGGCAGCAGCCCGCCCTGCACGCCGTCCTCGTGACCGATCATCACGTTGGGCCCAGTGGCACAGTGGTCCATGCACGACGTCGAACAGAGCAGCACCCGGGCCCGGCCCGGCTCGGCCTGCTGACGCGCCGCGAGAGCCGCCAGCAGCGCCTCGCCCCCGCGTTCGCCGCACGACGGTCCGTGACAGATGAAGGCGACGGGACGCGGTGTGGCCGGCATGTCGCTGGAAGTCGGGGGAGCGACACGCCCGAGGGGCGGCAGGCGCGCGGGGCCGCGTCCGGCTCCGTCGGGCGCGCCGCCCGCCGTCACGTCGCGCGTCTCCGGCCGGCCAACAGCGCCACGGCATAGCTCGCCGCCGCCACCAGGAAGGCCGTCGTGAATCCCGCTGCCATGGCGATCAGGATACCAGCGACGGAGGCGATCACCGAGGCGCCACCGTTGATCCCGAAGGCCCACGGCACGAGCGCCGACGAGCGACTCGAGAGCAACGCCAGGCCGGACGGGAAGGGCATGCCCATCACGAAGGCCAGCGGCCCGAGGACCCCGATGGAAACCAGGATGCGCGCCCACAGCGGCAGCAGCAGCGCCGCATCGAACAGGGACGGCAAGCCGAGCATGAGCGCCAGCACGAGCACCACGACGGCGATCAGCGCCCGCGTCAGCGTGCGGGACGAATCGTTGCTGCGCCCCGCCACCGACGCGCCCAGTCCCGAGAAGACGAGGAACGACACGAGCACCACCGTGATGGCGTAGCCCGGGTGCCCCAGGAACAGCACGAAGCGCTGCATGACGGCCACCTCGACCAGCATGTAGCCCGCGCCCAGGCCGAAGAAGTAGAGCGTCCAGCGCCCGGCCCCGGTCACCTTCAGCCCCTCGCGCCGGAACAACAGCAGCGGCACGAGCACGAGCAGCACCACCAGCACGGCGGACTGCCCCAGCACGGTCAGCAGCATGATCAGGCCGATGGGCTCGCCGCCGACGATGCCCGCGTAGCGGTCGGAGGTCTCCTCCTCGCCTTCGCCGCCGAACCAATGGCTCCACACCCGCTCCCAGCGGTGGTAGCGGAAGAAGAACGGATTGTCGTCGCGCACCGGGTCGACGTCGTAGACGTAGGCCGCCCGGAAGTCGCGGTCGGTGCCGTCGCGCACGGCGTCGAAGTACGCGGCCACCTCGCCCCCCTGCGGCGCCGGCACCCCGGGGGCGTACAGCATGAACGCCTGGGGATCCGCCGCGGCGAAGCGCTCGTAGAGGTTCACTTGGTCGGGGCTGAAGGGCTGCTTGCGCAGGAGCAGCATGCCGTAGTCGATGCCCACCTCCGAACCGTCGGGCAGCGGCTGCTTGTGGCCCTTGAAGCCCAGCATGACCACGTGGTTCTCGGGCTGCTCGACGCCGTCCTCGCGCAGGGCCTCCACCATGATCGCCGCCAGCCGCAGCGTCTCGCGCGGCGGCTCGAAGCGGAAACGCAGCACGCAGATGACGCCGTCGTCGGTGAGGTGGTCGAGGAAGTCGTCGTAGGCCTCGAGCGTGTAGAGGTACGACTCCGACATGACGTAGCTGCCCGAGGACAGGGCGGTGTAGGTGTCCGTCCCCGTCATCTGGATGATGTCGTACTGCTGGTCGGAGCGGCGCAGCCACGAGCGCCCCTCGCCCACGTGCACGGAGACGCCCGGCAGGTGGTAGCGGTTCCGGGTGGGCTCGGCGTACTTGCCGCGCATCATCCCGGCCATGGAGGCGTTCAGCTCGACGCCCGTGAAGTCGACCCGGCTGCCGTCGGGGAACACCCGCTTCTCGGCCGCGCCCTGCAGCACGTCGATGCCGCCGCCGATGCCGATGGCCAGGGCCTTGGGGGCCGTCTCCTGGAACATCAGGTAGGCCAGCCCCTCCTTGGCGAGGATGTTGATGTTCTCGTGGGCGGCGCCGAGGGGCAGCACGGAGGGCGCGTCGGCGTCCTGGAAGATGGTGCGCTGGACGCGGGGCTTGTCGGGCCCGGGCCCCACCACGTCGAGGCGCGCCACCGGATCCCACACGGTGTGCTCGACACGCAGCGACGGGTCCATGCCCATGATCACGGCCATGGCCTTGCTCTTGGCCGGCGGCACGGTGAACAGCGCGGTCGGCGCGAGCGCCGCCATGATCAGCGCGCCCGCCGCCGCCAGACCGGCGAGGCGTCCCAGTCCCCGGCCGGCTGTGCTGCCGCGGCACAGGCTCCACGCGCCACCGAAGGCCAGGGCCGTCGCCACAACGATGGTGCCCTCGCCGCCGAAGACCCGCAGGATGGGCACGTAGATGGCACAGCCGAGGGCCGACCCGCCCATGTTCCACGCGTACATCTGGCCCACCCGCGGGCCGGCGTCGGTGAGGGCCAGGGCCACCACCAGGCCGCCGAAGACCATCGGCACCACCAACACGGCGTAGTTCACGGCGGCCATGAAGATGCCCGCCCGCGTGTGCGAGGTGTCGAGCTCGATGCGCGTGATCAGCGCGTAGCTGCCGAGGGCGGTGAGACCGAAGAGCAGCCCCCACAGGCCGAGGCGTCGGGAGACGTCGCCCCCGATCCAGGCCCGCCGGCAAGCCAGCGCGGCGCCCCCCGCGGCGAACCCCAGCAGCGTGAAGGTGACCACCAGGTAGGTCAGGTGGTGCCAGAGCATGTAGGAGAACACGCGCGTCTGCACGAGCTGCAGCAGCAGCACGGCGGCCGAGACGAGGGCGACGCCGACCAGGCGTCCGCGTCCGGGAGCGGCGCGGGAGGGCTCGGGCGTCGTCACGGCGGCGGGGCACTCCGGCGGTCGGTTGCGGGCATCCCGTGCAGCGAGGGCACGGGCGGTGTGGGCACGGTCGCGGAGAGCATACCCCGCAGGAGCGGCGTCCCCGCGACCCCACCGGAAGCCGAGCTCCCGGACCCGGGGAAGGCCGGCCGGCGGACCTGCGTCCAAGCCGACGTCCTGCGCCCGGCCCGGTCCACGCGCTAGGATGGCCGACGCCCCGCAGCCACCGGATGACCCCGTTGAGCGCAGAACGCATTCCGAGACTCCTCGTCACCGGCGGTGCCGGCTTCATCGGCCATCACCTGGTGGCCGAGCGGCTGCTCCGGGGCGCTGCCGTCACGGTCCTCGACGACGGCTCCACCGGGTCCTGGGACGCCCTGCCCGCTCATCCGGCCCTGCGCCGGGTGGTGGGCTGCGTCACCGATCCGGCCGCGGTGTCCCGGGCCGTCGGGGCGGGCGTCGACCGCGTCTACCACCTCGCCGGCGTGGTCGGGGTGCGCCTCGCGGTGGCCGAACGTCGCCGCGCCCACGATGTGACCGTGAACGGCACCCGGGCCGTGCTCGCCGCCACGGGCGATGCCCCCGTGGTGCTGTTCTCGTCGTCGGCCGTCTACGGCCTGCACCGCGCCGACCAGGCGCACGAGCAGCTCACCATCGGGCAGGCCGAGGCCCTCGAGTACGACGGCGGCGAGCCCGGCTATGCCACCGGCAAGTGGCGCCTCGAGCAGCTCGGCGCCCGCGCCGCGCAGCAGGGACGGGGCGTGCTCGTGGTGCGCCCGTTCAACGTCGTGGGACTGGGACAGATCGGCGCCTACGGCATGGTGCTCCCGCGCTTCCTCGCCGCGGCCCTCGCCGGCCGCCCCCTCGTGGTCTACGACGACGGCGCCCAGAGCCGAGCCTTCAGCGGCGTGGCCACCTTCCTGCAGGCGCTGCGGCGGCTTGAAGCCACGCCCCGCGCCTGGGGCTCCGTCGTGAACGTGGGCGCACCGACGGGCACGACGATCCTGCAGCTCGCGCACACCGTCGTCGACGCCGTGGCCGAACACTTCGGCATCGCCGCCGAGATCCGCCACCGCCCCTACGGCGAGGTCTTCCCGGGGCGGGTGGACGTCCGCGCCCGGGTCCCCGATCCGGGCAGCCTCACCGACCTGATCGGTCCCCTCCACTGGCCCGACGTCACCGCACTCGTGGCCGCATTGCTCCCGGGGCACGCGCCCGCACCGGCCTCCCGAGCGGCCCTCGTCACGGAGCCGGTGAGCTCCTAGGCCCCTTTCCTGAGCCCCGCTCCGGGGCTCCGCGCTGCCGGACGGCCCTAGCCGATCACGAAGTTGACGATGCGCCCGGGCACCGCCACCACCTTGCGGACCTGAGCCCCCGCGAGCAGTTCGGCGATGCGTTCGTCGGCCCGGGCGGCCGCCTCGAGCCCCGCGGCGTCGACGTCGGCCGGCACCGTGACGCGCGCCCGCACCTTGCCGTTGACCTGCACCGGCATCTCGATGGTGTCCTGCACCAGCAGGCTCGCGTCCACCGCCGGCCACTCGTCCCAGGCCAGCTCCACCTCGTTGCCGAGCACGACCGCGTTGAGTTCCTCGGCCAGGTGCGGCGCGAAGGGCTCGAGCAGCATCAGGAAATCCCGGGCCAGCGACCGGGGCATGCCGATGGCCTGTCCGGCGGCGGCCTCCCGGGTGACGACGTTGACGAATTCCATCATGGCCGAGATGGCCGTGTTGAAGGCCAGCTCGTCGAGGTCCGCCGTGACCTTGGCGGCGCAGGCGGCGAAAGCCCGGGCCACCGTCTCGGTGGGCTCGGCATCGACCACCACGCTGTTCCCCTCCTGGTCGACGAAGGTGCGATGGACCCGCTTGAGGAAGCGCCGCGTCCCCGAGAGCCCGTTGGTCTGCCAGGGCTTGGTGGCGGTCAGCGGCCCCATGAACATCTCGTAGAGGCGGAAGGCGTCGGCCCCGAATTCGCCCACCACGTCGTCGGGATTGACCACGTTGCCCCGGCTCTTGGACATCTTCTCGTTGTCCTCGCCCAGGATCATCCCCTGGCACACGAGCTTGGTGAACGGCTCGGCCACCGAGACCAGACCGGCGTCGTGCAGCACCATGTGCCAGAAGCGCGCGTACATCAGGTGCAACACGGCGTGCTCGGAGCCGCCGATGTAGAGGTCGACGGGCAGCCAGTAGTCGGCCGCCTCGCGGGTCAGGAAGGCGTCTTCGTTGTTGGGGTCGACGAAGCGCAGGTAGTACCAGCACGAGCCCGCCCACTGGGGCATGGTGTTGGTCTCGCGCCGCACGGGTTCGCCGGTCTCCGGATCGGTGGTCGCGACCCAATCCTCTACGGCGGCCAGCGGCGGCTCGCCGTCGCCGGTGGGTTCGAAACGCTCCACGGGCGGCAGGGTCAGGGGCAGCTGGTCCTCAGGCACGGGCACCACCGTGCCGTCCGCCCGGTGCAGCAGCGGGATCGGCTCGCCCCAGTAGCGCTGGCGGCTGAAGAGCCAGTCGCGCAGCTTGGTGTGGATGGCCGCCTTGCCCTTCCCGTGCTGCTCGAGCCACGCGATGGTGGCGGCCTTGGCCTCCGTCACGCCCATGCCGTCGAGGAAGCCGCTGTTCACGGCCGGGCCGTCCCCGGTGTAGGCCCCGCCTTCGAAGTCGTCGGGCGGCTGCACCGTGCGGACGATGGGCAGCTGATAGGTCTCGGCGAATTCCCAGTCGCGCTCGTCCTGACCCGGCACGGCCATGATGGCCCCGGTGCCGTAGCCGCTGAGCACGTAGTCGGCCACCCAGATGGGGATGGGCTGATCGTTCATCGGGTTGATCGCGTAACGCCCGGTGAACACGCCCGTCTTGGTCTTCGACGCGGTGCGGTCGAGTTCGCTCTTGTTCACGGCCTCGTCGCGATAGGCCGCGCACTCCGCCCGCTGCTCGTCCGTGACGAGGGCGTCGAAGTGGCCGTGCTCGGGCGCGACAACCATGTAGGTCGCGCCGAAGAGGGTGTCGGGCCGCGTCGTGAACACGGTGAGGGTCTGTTGGGTCCCCTGCACTGTGTCGAGTCCTTGCACGGGGAAGTCCACCTCGGCGCCGAAGCTGCGGCCGATCCAGTTGCGCTGCAACGCCTTGATGTTCTCGGGCCAGTCGACATCGCTCAGCCCCGCTTCGAGCCGCTCCGCGTACTCGGTGATGCGCAGCATCCACTGACGCATGGGCCGACGCTCGACGGGATGCCCGCCCACCTCGCTCTTGCCGTCGATGACCTCCTCGTTGGCGAGCACCGTGCCCAGGGCCTGGCACCAATTGACCGGCACCTCGGCCTGGTAGGCCAGTCCCCGCTCGAACAGCTTCAGGAAGATCCACTGGGTCCAGCGGTAGTAGCGCGGATCGGAGGTGGCGATCTCCCGGCTCCAGTCGTAGCTGAAGCCCAGCGCGCGCAGCTGCCGCCGGAAGTTGTCGATGTTGCGCGCGGTGGTCTCAGCCGGGTGCACGCCGGTCTTGATGGCGTACTGCTCCGCCGGCAGGCCGAAGCTGTCCCAGCCCATGGGGTGCAGCACGTTGTGGCCGCGATGGCGCTTGTAGCGCGCCACGATGTCGGTGGCCGTGTAGCTCAGCGGGTGGCCGACGTGCAGGCCGTCGCCGCTCGGGTACGGGAACATGTCCAGCACGTAGTACTTCGGGCGGGTCCGGTCGTCCCGCGCCGCGAAGGTGGCCGACTCGATCCAGCGGGCCTGCCAGCGAGCCTCGATGGCACGGTGGTCGTAGACGCCGGCCGTAGGGCGGGTCAGGGTCATGGGGCGAGCCTCGGAAACCGGGAAGGATAACGGCTCGACGGAGAGGCCAGAAATCCCTTGCGTGGTCCGGGGGCTGTGCCTAGTTTCGCGCCAACGTTGCGCCGCTCCCGAAGGGCGCACCGATGGGCGCTTAGCTCAGCTGGTAGAGCATCTGGCTGGCAGCCAGAAGGTCAGGGGTTCGACCCCCCTAGCGTCCACCATGCCTCTCCGGGCCCTCTCGCCCGACGCGAAGGCCCGCCCGGCGTGATGGCCGACCGCAAGTCACGCCCAAGCGTCGACGATGAAGGGGATCAAGCCCCCTTCCCGGAACTCGAAGCGATGATTCGGCACCCTCTCGGTCGCGTGGCCCTCGTGGCCTGCGCGAGCCTGCTGGCCCTCGGGGCCGGCGGCAAGAAGTCCGCACTCCAGGTCCCCAGGGCCTTCCCCACCATTCAGGCCGCCGTCGACGCCGCCGTTCCGGGCGATGTGATCAAGGTCGGCAAGGGGACCTACGCCGAAGCCGTGGTCATCGCCACCGACGGCCTGACCCTGATCGGCCGCCGCTCGGTCGTCGACCCGGCCTACGCGGGGCCCTGCTTCAGCGTGAACGCCGACGACGTGACCATCAACGGTTTCACCCTGCGCAACGGCAGCCTCGGCGTGTCCGCCACGGGCGACGGCATCAGCCTGATCAAGAACATCGTCGAGGCCTCGGCCGGGGTCGGCCTCTCGGTCACCGGCGAAGGCGCCGCGGTGATCTCCAACGCCGTGCGGGCCGCCGGCGGCGACGGCATACGTGTGCGCGGCCCGGTGGGCGCCTTCGGGATCACGGGCGAAAACCCCTCCCAGGTCCACACCAACAAGGTCCAGCAGTCCGGCGAGGACGGCATCGACGTGGTCGACGTGAACAGCACGATCCGCCGCAATCTGTGCACCTCCAACGGCTTCCACGGGATCCGCTCCGAGCTCGGAGGCGTCTTCGTGGCCGGCGGACCGGCCTCCCTCGTCTCGGGCAACCAGGGTCACTTCAACGCCTTCGACGGCCTGCAGATCGAGTCGTACTTCGGGACGGGCGTCGACGTGGTCACCAACACCACCCGCTTCAACGGCCAGGACGGACTGCGGGTGCTGGGGTTCCACTTCACGGTGAACGGCAATCGCTCCGGCAACAACGCCCGCCACGGGCTGTGCCACTCGGGCCAGGCCGCCGTCCTGAGCAGCAACCGCTGCGAGAGCAACGGCGGCGTGGGCCTCATGTCCGAGGGCTTCGTCAGCGGGGGCGACGGCGGGGTCGCCGGCGACGTGGGCATCACGCTGCAGAGCAACCGTTGCCAGGGCAACGGGCGTGACGGCATCCACGCGGCCGGCGGACGTTTCGCCATCCTGGGCAACACGTCGTCAGCCAACCTCGGTGACGGCATCGACCTCGACCGGCTCGCCCCCGGCCAGGACCCCGGTGACGGTGGCGAACCCACCAACCTCGAGGACAACTCCTGCAAGGACAACGGCCACGACGGCATCGACAACTCGGCGCTGGGCACCTCCATCCGCTCGAATCAGAGCAGCAACAACGGCGGGGTCGACCTGGCCGGTGCCGGCGACGGATCGGGCACCGTGGCGACCTTCGACAGCAACAAATTCGGCACCGGCGGCGCCGATGCCGTCCAGTTGCTCGACCTCTGAGCGGACCGCGGCTCCTCCCGATCAGGCCCTACGGGTTCAGGAACGAGCATTCTCAGCGAATTGGGTCCAGGTCATGGCTCACATGCTCCGATAGCCATATTCGATTGCTCACATGTCCCTGTTCCAACGACATCGGATCCCGACAAGCCCGATGAACACGCTGCACGTCCCCGAACGTCGTGCCCGCTCGGCAGGCTTCACCCTGGTGGAGCTGCTGATCGCGAGCGCTTTGAGCGCCATCGTGCTCATGGCCTCGGCCCATGCCGCGGGCATGTTCGCGACGCAGCTGCAGGACCTCACGGATGAAGGCGACAGCGAACTCGAGCGGGCCCTGGCCACCATCATCCATGACGTGCGCTACGCCTGGTGGGCCGAGGTCACCGGCACCTCGGCCTCCATCGTGGCCGGGCCGGCGGGCAAGGAAACCACCTACGCCTACGACGACGATCGCCTGACCGTCACCGACACCCGCGGCAACACCGACGTGCTGGCCTACGGCCTCGAGTCGGCCACCTTCTCGGCCGCCACGATGACGCGCTACCGCGAGGACGACCCCGTCTCCGCCAGCGAGGCGTTCTGGTGGAGCAGCGCCCCTGTCACGGCCGCCGTGCCTTTGGTGCTGATGGAGGGCGACACGCTCGGCCTGGGCTTCACGGTGCGCTCCGCCTCCCCCTGGGACTCCTCGGTGGAGGGCATCGAGGAGCAGTTGCTGAGCGCCACCCTCGATCAACTCGAGCTGCCCCTCGCGACCCTCGTTTCCAACGGCGCCACGCTGCAGATCGCCTTGCACCGGGCGCGCTCTCCGGGAGACGGTCGGCCCGAGGGCCCGCCCCTTTCGACCAAGCTGATCCGGCTCAACACCCTGCCGCTGAAGGCCTTCACCGTCTTTGATGTCGACAAGCTCCTGACCTTGCCCACTCCGCTCCTGCCACCTCTCGGCAGGGCCCCCTGGTGGGTGGACGACCATGATCTGGTCTTCAAGACCACGGCCCCGACCACCGACGTGCCGCTCTCGCTGTGGGGTGCGGCCCGGGCCATCGAGCCCGGCGTCAGCTACACGCTGCTGCTGAGCGTGATCGGCGATGGCGCGGTGGTCCTGCGCGTGCACCCGCTACTCACGTCCGTCGGCTCGGGACTGAGCCTCATGTCAGACCTCGACAAGACCGGCATCCCGGACATGGAACACGACGCTTACACGCCCATCGCCTACGCCGTGCCGTGCCGCCTGCGCGGCGTGGTGACGGCCACCAGCACCCTGGCGACCGAGGTGGTCACCCGCATCGACGTGATGCTGCGCGACACCTCGGGACTCACCGCCCGCGGTTCGGCCAACCTGTCCGGGCAGACGCTGGCCATGCACCCGTGGCTCGGCGCCATCCCGGGCGAGGCGCCCGTGCTCACGGGGGCCGCGCCGTGAAGCCGAAGACGTCCCGTCGCCCCCGTTCGGTCCGCTGCGCCGGCCTGACCCTGCTCGAGGTCATGGGCGCCACCATCGTGCTGAGCATGGCCGTGGTGTCGAGTTCGTACGTGATGTCGCAGGCGACGACGACCCGCGCCAGCATGCACGCGGGTCCCATCGACGCGGCGCTGCTGGCGGCCCACATCCATGAGGCGGCCCTGGGCCTCTCGAGGGAACCCAGCGGGCTGGGCATCGCCACCTCGGGTTCCGACGTGCTGGCCCTCGACACCCTCGACGGCGCCGTGTTCTCGCCGCCCATCGACGCCCAGCTGGAAGTGATCCCCGCTTCCACGGGCTGGGCCCAGCACGTCGACCTGCGCATCGTCGACCCCGCCGATCCCGAAAACTCGCGCGCCCTCACCACGGCCGACTCCATGGGCGAAGAGGTCATCGAGCTGGTGGTGACGATCAGCGAGTTCGGCCGTTCCAAGGGTGAATTCACGTGGTGGCTCACGCCGTGACGACCCTCGACCCGCGACGCACCGGCGCCGGTCCCCAGGGCGGCTACGTGCTGCTCACCGTGCTGCTGCTGTCGATCCTGATGGTGTCCGGAACGGTGGGCTACGCCCGCTACGCGCTGCAGGCCGAGCAGCACGACGTGGCCGCGCTCGGCAATCACTCGGCCCGCGAGGCGGCCCTGTCCGGGCTCGCCTATGCCCGCCAGGCCCTGGCCTCGGGAACCCTCGCGTCGTCCACCACCGTGCAGGTCGGCGGCGCCGCCGTCGACATCCTGCTCACCGACGCCGGCAACGATCGGCACCTGCTCACCATCGAGTCCCTGGACGAAGGCCTCGGCGCCCGCATCGTAGCCGAGGCCGCTGTGATCCCCTCGGCCAGCGGCGACATGCCCCGCATCGATCCCGTAGCGGCCGCCGCGATCCTGGCGGACAGTGCCACCCAGAAGGAGGAGGGCACCAAGGAGGACAAGACCTTCGAGGGCCACCTGGTCGTCAAGAAGGGCAAGACGCTGAACTTGATCAACGTCGTGGTCAAGGGCTCGATCTTCTCCGAGACGGCGTTGCTCGCGGCCATCGACGGCTTGCCCTACGACGACATCGAGTACACCGGCGACGAGACCGCGCTCGTGATCGAGGGCGGCCTGCGCGTGGACGGGGTCGGCGCCATGGCGGGTGTCTCCATCTTCATGCCGGAGGGTTCCGTCTCCGCCGATGACGAGACCCAGATCGAATTGAACGGCGCGGTGGTGTCCAACACGCTGCTGCTCGACGGTCACGGCGTCATCGCCGGCCCGCTGCTGACGCAGAACACACCAACTGTGAACTCGCTCATCGATCGGCCGGGCGAAGGCCGGGCGCCGCGCCCCTGGCCCACCGCGTTGACTCACGCCTCGTATGAGATCGATTGGATCGCGTTTCCCGATCAGGACGTGACCGCCGCAGAGAAGGCCGCCCTGGCGGGCTTCCTGTTCCCGGCCAAGCTCGGAGCGGCCGTTGTGGCGCAATCGGTCTCGCCGCCCAACCCGTGACACCCTTGCGCCCTGCGACGGGGCGCCGGGAACCCCTCAACTCGTCACCAGCGCGCCTCCGATAGGGAAAGTACGGGTCCGCGCCCGCTCGCCGGCCCGTGATCCCCTACCGGAATCCCCCGGCATGCCGTCCCCGCACCGTCGACTCCGCCCCGCGGCGGCCTTCACCCTGGTCGAACTGCTCGTCGCCAGCACCCTGGGCGCGCTGCTCATGGTCGCGGCCGCCACCCTGGCCGGCAGCTTCAGCCAGAGCGTCGCGACCCTCATGGAAGACGTGGCGCCCGAGCACGAGACCGCCCTGGCGCGCATGGCCCGCGACGTGCGCTACGCGTGGTGGACCGACGTGCCGTCCGCCGATCGACTCATCGTGGACGACCACCAGAGCCGGCGGACCGTGTACCGCATCGACGGCACCGAAATCATCGCGCGCCATCCGGACGGCGAGGAGGGTGTGCTGGCCGAAGGCGTGGGCTCGCTGTCCTTCCAGGCGATCACGATGCAACGCCTGCGCGAAGGGCCCCAGGTCACAGAGAACACAATCATCGCCGCGACCTCGCCCGTCTACGCCGACATGAAGGCCGTCGTCATCGGAGACGGCGCCAGCCAGGCGGTGGGCTTCGTGATCGACAGCGTGGTCGGCGAACGCTCCGTGACCTCGGTGGACGAGCAGGTGGTCGGCGCGACCATCGAGTCCATCGCGCTGCCCCTGGCTCAGGGCACCGGCAAGGGCACGGTCACCTTCGAGATCTATCCCGCGTGGGCGCCCGGCAACGGACGGCCCCGGCCCGGCGCGAACTCACTGGGTTCCGTCACCTTCCCGCTCTCCGCCTTCTCGCCGGCCGTCCAAGACCACCCCCATCACCCACACCACGTGACGGACATCCTGAAGGACCAGTACGGCGTCAAGCTCGAGGTGCCCGATCCCCGGGGTGGTCTGTTCGGATTGCTGCGCCTGAACGTCGACACCCAGGCAGACCTGACCGAAGTCCTCGACAAGTTCGACCTGCTCGAGATCGAATCCGGCTTCGACGTCTCCACGACGGACCGCTATGAGGAGACGGGATTCTTCCTGCCCTCGGTGTCCACGGTGAACCTCGACACCGCCGGAGCCTTTCCGACCCTCGTGCCGGGCGTCGCCTACACCCTCGTCATGAGCATCAGCGGCAACGGCTCGCTGGCGGTGGTCACCACGGACAAGGTCTCCGCCTCCCAGAGCACCGTGGCGGCGCGCGAAAACGCCACCAAGAGTCTCGTGGCCGAGGACTATCAGTTCGCCGTGACGCTTTCCGGCACGCGCACGATCACGAGCACCATCGCCAGCGACGAGGTCGCCCTGGTGCGCATGGACCTGCAGACCAGCGGCGGACAGCGTGCCTCCCGGGCCGCCGGCGTCTTCAGCCAGGTGGTGGCCGAGGATCCCTGGATGGGCGTGGTCGAAGGGGACCCCCCGCCCGAACCGTAGGCCCCGCGCCGCGGTCGGGACCACAGGCCGTTCCGGGCCCGCATGCGGCCGTCCTCGGGGGTCTCGGGGGGGATTGCGCCCTCATCGCCCCGCCCCCCGGTGTGCCCGTCTCGAAAGGGGGACGCGGCGTCTCAAGTCGCCTTCAAGGCGTGCCGAAAGCAATCAGGTTGACCGGGCGGCTGTTCGCGCGGTGACGGAACACTTCCGGAGACATCTAGTCATGTCGAAGCAAGATCGAAAGAACGCCGGCTTCACGCTGGTCGAACTGCTGATCGTCGTGATCATCCTCGGCATCCTCGCCGCGGTGGTCATTCCGCAGTTCAACACGGCGGCCGCCGAATCCAAGGAAGCCGCGTTGGCTTCCAACCTCGCGACCATTCGTCAGGCCGTCGAGCTCTACAAGGTTCAGCACAACGACGCATTCCCCGGTTCGGGCATCGTCGACCAGCTGACGCTTTCCACGGATGTTGATGGTGCGACCACGGGCACCAAGTACGGCCCGTACATCCGCAACGCGTTCCCGAAGAACCCGATCGACGGTGACTCCACCGTGACGGCCGCAACCTCCATCTCGACTCCCAGCGGTACGTCAGTGGGTTGGGCTTACAACACCGTCAACGGCGAGTTCCGCGCGAACGTGGACGGTGCTGGCCCGAGCGGCGTGAACTACCACGACCTGTAGTCTCCAGCCTCTCTGAGCTCCAGCTCCGGAAGCGGGCCCGGCGAGAGGGCATACCCCTCTCGCCGGGTCCACGCCGGCTTCGGGAGAGCGAGAGTGCACCATCCGGGCGCACCCACGGAGCGCCGATCATGACCGCGAGCACGACCAGACACGCCGGCTTCACGTTCATCGAACTGATGCTGGCCACATTGTTCCTCGGGACCATGCTGGTCGCGGCTTCGTCGGCCATCGGTTCGGCCGCGGTGACGAAGGAACACGGGCGGACGGTGCCCCAGACCGCTCTCGACTTCGCCCAGGAGATCCACGCGGCCTCCATGCTGCTGCCGCGCGCTCCCGGCGCCGGCGTCGCGGCCACTTCGGGAGCCGGCGTCTCGATCCTCGAGGACCTGGACGGCGCCGTGTTCTCGCCCCCCATCGACGCGGGCCGGCAGGCCTTTGCCGGCTCGACACGCTGGACCCAGCGCGTCGCGCTCGAACGGGTGCTCGTGGCGGATCCCTCCACGACGGCCCCGGTGCCCGATGAAGAAGTCGGGGAGGAGGAAGCCCCATGGATCTACGTCCTGATCGTCACCATGGAACTCGACGGCGCCCCCCAGGGCAGCTACAGCTGGTGGATCCGGCCGTGAAGCGCCCGCGGGAGGGTCGACGGCCGTTGCCCGCCGGAGAGCACGGCTACGTGATGCTGGCGGTGATCCTCATCAGCGCCCTCATCGTGAGCCTCACGCTGGGCTACTCGCGCCACGCCCTCATCGCCGTGGACGCCACCGAAGCCGATCAAGCCCATCGGCTCGACCTCGACGCCGTCGGTTCGGGCCTGGCCCTCGCCGCGCGCAACATGCAGATCAGCGGCGCCCTGCCGGCCTCGCACCAGCTGCCGGACGGCAGCAACGTCAGCATCGACGTGAGCGCTGCGAGTGCCACCACGAAGACCATCAGCGTGACGACCGGCACGGCCGCGGCCCCGCGGGTCGTCAACGCCGTGGCCGAGGTCTACCCCGACCTGAGCGAATCGCCGCCGTTCCTCACCTTCAACGCCAAGCGTTCGGTGTGGGAGTTTCCCGGCCTGATCGACATCTCCTCCGACACGACCTACGAGGATGCCGACCTGACGGGCATCCTGCTGATCCGCAAGGGCAGGAAGCTCACGCTCGAGAACTGCATCGTGCGCGGATCCATCGTGAGCGAAAACGCTCTCTCGGACGAAGTCTGGGAAGACGACGAGACCACCGAGTTGGAGATCAAGGGCGGACTGATCATCGAGCCCGGCAGCACGCTGGCCGGCTGCGCGATCATCGCGCCGGACTGCGCGATCACGGCCGTCAAGGCAGCCGGCAACCGCGACCCGGCGCTGCAATTCCACGGCGTCGTCGTGGCCGATTCGTTCGAACTCGAAGGCCACGCGGTCTTCCACGCGCAACTGGTCACCACCCAGGACCCGATCTTCGTGGGCCCGGTGGACCGACCCGGCGCCCACCGGAAGCCCCGGGCCTGGCCCACCAGCCTCGACATCAACGGCCAACGCATCGGGCGCCTGGTGTTCCCGTTCGAACAGCCTGACCAGGCCGCCCGCAACGCCATCCAGGGGTTCGACTGGTCGGCACACCCCGCGCCTCAGCGCCAACAGGCTCAGGGCCAGCAAGTTCAAGGAGGCTAGACGTGCGACACCGGGACGGCGGGTTCACATTGATCGAGTTGCTGGTGGTGGTCGCCATCATCGGCATGCTCGGGCTCGCGGCCGTGCCGGCGGCGGGGTCGGGCGCCGCCCAAAACCTCGACATCGTCGAGCTCCAGATGCGCGACGCCTTCAACCGCGCCATGGCCCTCGCGCGCAGCGGCCGGCAGACCCACGCCGTGGTCTTCGACCTGACCACCGATCGCTTCGCCGTGGTGGACAAGGACGGCAACGCCGTCATCGATCCCCTGACCAAGCGTGGCTACGTGGTGGCCTTCGACATCCCTGGCCAGCCTGCGGGCATCGACGTCGTCTCCGCCACCTTCGGGAGCAACGGGACGGCCGCCATCTTCGATGGCCAGGGGCTCCCGCTCGACAGCGGTTCGGTGACTCTGGACTGTCGCGGCTCGGTGCGGACGTTCGCCCTCAACAAGGCCACGGGCAAGCTGACGGCTCTCTAGGGGCCGCGGGCACTCGAGGGCCGCGGGCGCGAGGATTCAAGTCGCCCCCCGGGGGGGCCGATGCCGGAACACTTCTTCCTCCCGCCCGACACACGCCATGATGACGCACAACGATCCTCTCCCCTCCCGCCCGTCTTCCCGCCGCGCCGCCGCAGGCTTCACCCTCGCCGAGGTCCTGCTGGCCAGCATACTGGGCGCCATGCTGCTCACGGCGCTCACCTTCAGCACCATGGGCTTCGCCGACGTGCTCACCGACCTCGAAGCCAAGGCCGGCGTCACGAAGGAACTCGACCCGGTGCTGCGCTCCGTGACGCGGGATATCCGCGAGGCCCACTGGGCCGAGATCGTCGGCTCGTCGCGCATCAAGCTCGCCGACCACACCGGCGCCCTGACCGAGTACTACTGGGACGACCAGGACAAGTTGCTCCGCGTCCTGCGTCCGAACGGCGATGACGGCCCGGTCTTCGACGCGGCCGAAGCCGCCACCTTCACCGTCCAGTGGCTCGACCGCCATCGCGAGGGTTCGCCCGTCAACTGGGATGGCACCTGGTACGCCGCCTCGCTGCCCAGCAGCTTCGACATGGCCGTCGAGATCCCCAGCGGTGCTGAACTCGCCATGGGCTTCATCGCCCCGGTCGACGACAGCCAGGCCATCGGCGCCGGCAGCAGCGGGGAGCGCTTCCTCGACGTGGGCCTGGGCGTCATGCGCATGCCGGTGGCCTGGGTCCCCGGATCCGGTGCCCACAACATGACGGTCACCATCTACGAGAGCTGGGCGCCCGGCTCGGCCAAGCCCCTCGACACGTCCCTCGGCTCCGTCACAGTCGCCGGCTCCGACCTGCCCGCCGCCGTGTGGGACGCTTCCGAGTCCGAGTGGTTGGAGCCCGACATGGTCTCCATCGGCCTGTCGACGCTCAGCCTGACCCTCGAGCCCGGCGCCAGCTACACGGCCGTCGTGTCCGCCGGCGGTGACGCCCAGCTCGTCGTCACGGCCCACCCGTTCATGAAGACCTATGCCCACGACGACGTCGCCATCAAGCCGTTGAGTGGCGCCTTCGTCGACCAGCCCCTGATCGTGCCGCTGGAGATGTCGGGCAACAGCCAGATGTCCTCCACCAGCGTGATCCCCGTCATCGAGCTGATCAGCATCAGCGTGACCCCCCTGAACCGGGCCAGCCAGACCCGCTCGGCCGCCCTGCTGAGCCAGGCCGTCTCGTCCGATCCCTGGCTGGGCGTCGTGCCCGGCGAGATCCTGGTCTCGACTCCCTGACCGCGCTCACGTCGCCATGACCAGGATGCCGATGAAGTTCAAGCAAACGTCCCCCGAGCCCACGCCCGTGCCCGTGCCCACCACGCCAAACCGATCGGGATTCACGCTGGTCGAGTTGCTGATCGTCGTGCTGATCCTCGGCATCCTGGCCGCCGTGGTGATCCCGCGCTTCAGCACGGTCTCGGCGGAAGCTCGCGAGTCCGCCGTCTACAACGACGTCCAGGCCCTGCGCAGCGCCATCGCGCTCTATCGGGTCCAGCACCTCGAGATCTACCCCGGCGTCTCGGGCTGGGACCAGTTCGTGACGCAACTCACGACCCAGACCGACGCCGCGGGTGCCTCGGGCACCAAGTACGGGCCCTACGTAAGGCCGCCCTTCCCGACCAACGCCGTGAGCTCGCTCAACACGGGCAAGAACACGGTCACCATGCCCGGGTCGGCTGACGGCGGCACCGGCTGGATCTACAGCCCGACGAACGGCGAGCTGCGCATCAACACCGAGGGAGCGGGCCCGAGTGGCTCCGACTACTTCGACCTCTGATCCGCCGGTTTCGCCGCAAATCCGAGGGGCAGGGCTCGGCCAGAAACCCGCTCAAGACCGGGCGACGCTCCCGCCGATGAGGCTTTCAGTCGTTCCTGCCCTGAGATTTGCTGGAGAACCCGACCGATGACCACCCGCACTCGCCGTGGCTTCACCATCGTCGAGCTGCTGATCGTGATCGCGATCCTCGCATTGCTCGCGGCGGTGGCCGTCCCGCAGTTCTCCGATTCCGGCAACGAAGGCAAGACCGCCGCCATGGTCTCGAGCCTGTCCGTGATCCGCACGGCAGTCGACAGCTACTGGTCCCAACACGACGCCTTCCCCGGCCAGACCGACGGCGAGCAGTTCGCGCGGCAACTGACCCTCACCACCAACAAGGCGGGCCAGGTCGGCGCGGGCATCGGCTACGGCTACGGCCCCTACCTGCGCCGCGGCGTGCTGCCCTCCAATCCGTTCGTCGAACGCGACGACGTGCTCGTCGTGCACGGCATGCCGACCAAGGCCACGGGCACAGAGGCCTGGATCTACGACGCGTCCACCGGTGAGGTGCGGGCCAATGTCGACGGCGCCACGCCCGACGGCATCAAGCTGTTCGACCTCTGACCGGACCGGTTCCCGGCGTCGCGACGCCGCGCTCGACCGTCACAGATTCACGTAGGCCGGCCCGCCGCCCTGGGGCACCACCCACTCGATGGCCTGGTACGGGTCCATGATGTCGCAGGTCTTGCAGTGCACGCAGTTGCTGAAGTTGATCTGCAGCTTCACCGCATCACCGCCCGCGGCCTCGTCCTCCACCATCTCGTAGACCTTCGCCGGGCAGAAGTGCTGGCACGGGTTGCCGTACTCCTCCTTGCAGGTCGTCGCGCAGTGGTCCGGCGGCCGCGTGACCACCAGGTGCGAGGGTTGGTCCTCCTCGTGCTTGGTGCCCGAGTGGAAGACGTTGGTGAGCTTGTCGAAGGTCAGCACACCGTCGGGCTTGAAGGGCTCGGCGTGGCGCGGACGCTTGCGGCCCCGACGCTGCATGCGCTCATGGCCGGCCACCGCCGGATAGCGGTCGCGCACACCCCTCCCGCCCGTGAGCATCTGCAGGCCGACGTGGAAGATGGCGCTCGGGCCGATGCCATGGTCGACCGCCTGGTGGAAGTTGCGGAAGCGCCAGAGCTCCTGCCCGAGCCATGACTCGCGCAGGGCCTGTTCGTAGCCGGCCAGCACCGTGCCGGTGGTGTCTTCGGCCACCAACGCCGCCAGGGCCGTCTCGGCCGCGAGCATGCCCGACTTCATGGCCGTGTGGACGCCCTTGAGCCGGGCCGTGTTGAGCGTGCCCAGGCTGTCGCCGGCGAGCAGGCAACCGTCGACCCAGGGCCGCGGCATCGACCACCAGCCGCCGGCGGGCAACGACTTCGCACCGTAGTTCACCCGCGTGCCGCCCTTGAGGATCGCGCGCATGTACGGATGCGTCTTGAAGCGCTGGAACTCCTCGTGGATGTCGTAGGTCGGGTCCTCCGTGTCGAGGCCCACCACCAGTCCGAGGGTGATCAGGTCGCCGCCGATCCAGTAGGCGAAGCTGCCACCGAACACATCCCGCGCGAGGGGCCAGCCCGCCGTGTGCAGCACGCGCCCGGCTTGCGCGCTCGCCCCGGGCACTTCCCAGGTCTCCTTCACGCCGGTCTCGTAGGTCTGCGGGTTGGGGCCGTGAGTCCCGAAGGTGTTGACCAGCTTCTTGGTCAGGTTGCCGCGGCTGCCGTCGCACAGCACCGTCACCTTGGCGCGGATGTCCATGCCCGGCTCGAAGTTGCTGCGCCGGCTGCCGTCGGCTGCGATGCCCTTGTCGACGGTGGTGACGCCGCAGACCCTGCCGTCCTCGATGATCAGCTCGGCGCCGGGGAATCCCGGGAACAGGTCGAGCCCGGCCGCCTCCGCCTTGCCTTCGAGCCAGCGCACGAAGCTGTTGAGCGAGCCGGTGACGAAGCCGGCGTTCTTCATCCAGGGCGGATGGGGCATCGACCAGGCCTTGCCCTTGGTGAAGAACTTCATCTCGTCGCTGGTGACGGGGACGAGCGGGGCGTCCTGTTCGCGCCAGTCGGGGATCAGCTCGTCGAGGCCGCGCGGATCGATGACGGCGCCCGAGAGGATGTGGGCCCCCACCGCGTCGGACTTCTCGATGACGGCGACCATGGGCTCCTCGAGCACGCGCCCGCCCGTCTCCTGGGCGAGGGCGTTGTGCTCGGCGATGCGCCGCGCGAGGTGCATGGCACCGGCGAGTCCCGCCGGGCCGGCGCCCACGAAGAGGACATCAACGTCGAGCACGTCGCGCTCGATGGCGGGGGCCGAGTCGGCGCTGACCTCGGGGGCTGGCTCCTCGGGGGCTGGGTCCTCGGGGGCTGGGTCGGACATCGGACGGTCTCCTCCCGCGCGGCGCCGAGAGCGGCGCCCGTCACAACGGACCCCCGAGGATAGGCAGGAAGGGTCCCGGGGCAAGCCGGGGCCTGCCGGTCGTCAACCCGAGGAAACCTCGCGCCCCTCGGCGTACTCGACGGTCCGCACCAAGCGGCCCGACTCATCGAAGAAGCGCCAGGGCCCGTCGCGCCGGTCGTCCACGTAGGTCCCCTCCGAGCGCTTGCGGCCCGAGGCATCCCAGCTCACGTCGCGGCCGTGGCGCAAGCCGGCCCGGGACTCGGTCAGCGAGGCCTGTTGCCCGTTGGGGTGCCACAGGGTGATCGCGCCGAATTGCACGCCGTCGACGATGCTCACCTTCGATTGCATCGAGATCTGTCCGCCGGGCCGGTAGGCCGTCTCCAGCCAGCCGACCGGCTCGCCGGCGGCCATCCAATGGTGCTTGACCGACGTGAGCTGGCCCTGCTCGTCGTAGAAGCGCCACTCGCCGGTGGGACGCCCTGCTTCGTGATGCCCCTCCTGGGCCTTCTGGCCGTTGCGATGCCAGAGCGTCTCGGGGCCGTGCCGCTTGCCGTCCCGGAAGGCGGTCTCGCTGCGCGGCTGGCCGTCCTCGTAGTACTCGGTGCGCACGCCCTGCCGGTCGCTGCCCGTGATCGTCTCCGTGGTCGAGACGCCGCCGCCCTTGTGGTGCATGACGATGTCGCCGGCGGAGATGCCGTCGTCGAAGCGCCCCTCGAAGCGCAGCGATCCGTCGGTGTGGAAGCCGCGCACCACGCCGTGGCGCCGGCCGTCGCGGTAGGTGCCTTCCTCCTGCACCAGGCCGTCGGCCCAGTAGGTGCGGAAAGGACCGGTGTGCCCTTCGGGGACCCGTTGGGGGAACTCCTCGACGACGACGGGCTCCTCATCGGTGCTCGCGCACCCGACCAGCGTCCCCAGGATTCCGGCCATCGTCGCCATCACGAGCGCCCGGTGCAGACCACGGCCCATCATCTCTCACGTCCTCCCCATGTCCGCGGCCACTGCCGTGCGGTGCGCCTGCGCGTCCAGCGGCACTCGCGTCGGCACTCCCACGACTTCATCGATTCAGGTAGCCCAACTCCCGCAGGCGCGCTTCGACCTCCGGGTCGAGGTCGACATCCCACTCGGCCGTCCCGAGATTGTGCTGGCTCTCGAGCCACGCGTCCAAGCCCTGCGACAGCCGCTGCCGGTCCGCCGCCCGGCTCGCGGAGAGGTCGTTGACCTCGGCCGGGTCGGCCAGCAGATCGAAGAGCCACTCGCGCCCGTCAGGCTGGCGGCGGATGTACTTGAAGCGCCCGTCGAACACCGTCACCTGCCGCTGCCCGCTCTTGCTCACCCGCGAGCCGCTGAAGATGGGCCGGGAGGACGACGCCTCTCCCCGCATGAGCCCCTCCAGCGACCGGCCCGGCAGCGGCGCCGGCGGCGGCGCCAGGCCCATCAGCCCGATCAGCGTGGGCAGGACGTCGATGCTCATGGCCGGCGCGTCCACCACCAGCCCCGGGGGCAGCGCCGGGTGCTGCAGCAGCAGCGGCACGTGCACGTACTCCTCGTAGCTCAGCCAGTTGTGGCCCAGCATGCCGTGTTGGCCCACGGCCTCGCCGTGGTCGGAGAGGATCACCACCAGCGTGCGTTGCCGGTCGAGACCGTCGAGCAGGCGCCCGACGGCCGCATCCACATGGCGGATGTTCGCGTGATACAGCGCGCGGTGATGGGCGAGGTCCGCTTCCGAGTAGGCCGCCGGGTCGCGGTTGAACGCCTCGACGCCCTCGTCGGTGCCGTCCAGCTCGCCGTACGCCTCGGGCGCCACCAGGCCGCGACGGTGCTCGGGCGCCGCATCGAAGGGCGTGTGCGGCCGACGGAAGTGGACGTAGGCGAACAGGGGCCGCTCGTCGCGCCGCTCGAGGTCCTCGAGCACGACACCGGCCAGCGACGGCCCGTCGGTGCGCACCTCCCGGAAGACCTCGAAGCCCTGCGACATGCCATAGGCCTTGCCCGTCCACGGATTCTGCGTGAAGCAGCGCGTGTCGTAGCCCGCCGCGGCGAAGCGCTCGGCCATGGTCTCGGCCTGATCCCCCAACCGGACCTCGGCCACCCCCGCCGGCGGGCTGACCCCATGCGTCTCGGGGTACAGGCCGGTGAACAGGCTCACCGTCGACGGCAGGGTCCAGCTCGCCTGCGACCAGACATGCCGGAAGCGCACGCCCGACGCGGCGAAGCGGTCGAGGTGCGGCGAGACCCCGCGCGGTCCGCCGTAGCAACCCAGCTGATCCGCGTGGAGGGCATCGAGCAGGATGATCACGCAGTCCTGGCCGGCCAACGGGGCGTCCCCCGCAGCGAGGAAGCGCGCTGCGCCCTCGGCGGCGCCACTCCCCAGCGATGCGTCCTCGGAGGTCGCGGGTCCGCAGCCCGTCGAGGTCACGCACATCGCGCCGACCACCAGGATCAGCAGGGCCACGGCTCGCCTCACTCCGCATCCTCGAGGCGACCGTCGTGCATGTGCAGCGTGCGGTCGGCCCGTGCCGCCAGCAGGGGATCGTGCGTGACCACCACCAGGGCGGCACCGTGTCGGCGCGCCATGCCGAACAGCTGGCTCTCGATGATCTCGCCGGTCTGTTCGTCGAGGTTCCCGGTGGGCTCGTCACACAGCAGCAGGCTCGGGTGCCCCACCAGAGCCCGGGCGATGGCGATGCGCTGGCGCTCGCCCCCCGAGAGCTGCGAGGGACGGTGACGCAGCCGGTCGCCGAGACCCAACTCCACCAGCAGCTCCTCGGCGCGCCGACGGCAGTCGCGGCCCACCCGGCTCCAGTCCGCGATGCCGTGGCTGATCATCAGCGGCATGACTGCGTTCTCGAGGGCGTTCAGCTCACCGAACAGGTGATAGAACTGGAAAACGAATCCCACCTGCCGGTTGCGCAAGGCGGCGCGCTCGCCCACCGAGAGCCCCACCGTCTCGACGCCGCCGATGGAGAGCGCGCCCGTGTCGGGGCGGTCGAGCAGGCCGAGCATGTGCAGCAGCGTGGACTTGCCGGCGCCCGAGCGGCCCATCACGGCCACCGCCTCGCCAGCGCGCAGCTCGACGCTCACGCCCCGCACGACATCGATGCTCTCGCTGCCCATGCGGTAGCGCTTGGCGATGTCGCGCGCGGCCAGGACCACGTCGCCGTAGCCCGCGTCCGGCGCCGCCGCGACGGGCACCCCCTCCGGCCGTTCCGTGGAGGCCTCACTCATGGCGCAGCGCGTCCACGGGGTCCATCCGGCCGGCGCGCAGGGCCGGCCAGCTGCAGATGACGATGGAGAAGATCACCGTCACGATGGCGACCTTCGCGTTGAGCATCAGGTCGAGCTCCGCCGGGATGTCCGTGAAGGCGTACACGTCCTTGCGGAAGATCTGGATGCCGAAGAGCGACTCGATACCGTCCTTCACCTGATTGATGTAGATCACCAGCGTGGTGCCCGCGGCCATGCCCAGCAGCCCGCCGAAGCCGGCCACCATGCCCGAGCAGGCGCCGAAGACGGCCGTGATGCCCCACGGGCTCGCGCCCATCGCCGCGAGGATGCCGATGTCGCGCACCTTCTCCTGCACCATCATGGTGAGCATCGAGAAGGTGATCGTGCAGGTCAGCAGGACGAAGAAGCCCAGCACGATGGCCAGGATGTTGCGCTCGTTCTCGACCGCGTTGAGGAAGATGCGGTGCCGATCGAGCCAGGTCTGCGTCACGGCGGGGATGCCGTCCTCGGCGAGCGTGATCGAGATCTGGTCGCGCACCTGGTCCAGCCCGGCAGCGTCCGTCTGCCCGATGTCGGCGCTGACCCGCACGTAGACCTCGGAGGCCTCCTGCGTCACGCCCGACCAGGCCTTGAAGGCCGCGCGCTCGATGAACACCTGGCGCACGTCGGTGTCGTAGTGGCCCGTGTTGAACGCGCCCGCGACGATGAACGTCTGGCTCGAGGCGGCGATCTGCGGCTCCGTCGCGAAGGGGTCGCCGTCGGTGGCGGTGACCAGCTCGAGGGCCATGCCCGGCCGCAGGTCGTGGTTCACCATGATGTCCTCGCCCAGGATCACCCGGCCCAGGCCGGCGTTGCGCAGACGCCGATCGAGGATGCGCGAACGCTCGAAGGCGAACGGCGCCTCCGCATCCGCCACCGCGAGGGCCGGGTCGTCCACGTCGTCGAGGTAGGCGCGCAGCTTGGTCACCTCGAGCTCGTCCTCCGGCTCGATGCCCAGCACGATGAGTTGGTTGCTCGTGGCCATGAGCGAGCTGTTCATGCGGTTCCACACGGTGCCGTGCACCTTGAAGACCGCCGGCCTTACGAAGCGCGAGCACACCGCCTCGACGCCGTCGACGCCCACGATCAGCGTTTCCAGGCGCTCGCGGCTCCACGGCGAGCGCTGGCTCTCCCGCGGCGTGACGACGATGTCGGCGGTCGTGCCCCGGATCATCGCCCGGGTCTCGCCGAGGAAGCCGTTCATGATGCTCCACACCGTGATCAGCGCCATCACGGCCACGCCGATGGCGGCCACGGCCAGGTAGCTCACCGGACGTGAGACCATGTAGCGCACGGCGAGGAACAGCCGGAACATCTCTAGTTCCCGCCCGGCGTCGCGTCGTCCGTCAGCGTCTCTTCCGGTGCGCGTTCCGTCGCCGCCCCGTCCGCCGACTTGTCGTGCGGGCGCAGCAGCGGGAACAGGATCACGTCACGGATCGTGGGCGTGCCCGTCAGCAACATCACCAACCGGTCGACGCCGATGCCGATGCCCGCCGCCGGCGGCATGCCGTAGCTCAGCGCCTCGACGTAGTCGTGATCGACCTCGGCCGGCAGCTCCGGGTCGCGTTGCGACACCTGCTCCTCGAAGCGCGCCAACTGCTCGGCGGGATCGTTGAGTTCCGAGAAGCCGTTGGCCACCTCCATGCGCCCGATGAACAGCTCGAAGCGCTCGGCGATGCGCCCGTCCTCGGGCGAGGCCTTGGCCAACGGGCTCAGCGCGACGGGGAAGTCCGTGACGAAGGTGGGCTGTTCCAGGTGCGGCTCGACGCAGGCGGAGAAGAGGTCGTCGGCGATCTTGGCCGTGCCGCGCCCCTTCGTCTCGATGCCCCGCTTGGTGGCGGCCGCGGCCACGGCGACGTCGTCGAACACATCGACGCCGGCGTGCTCGAGCAGCAGCTCTCCGTATCCGCGGCGCGCGAAGGGAACGCTCATGTCGAGGCAGCTCCCTTCCCAGAGCAGCTCGTGGGACTCGGCGGCCTCGCCAACCCCGTCCTCGCCTTCATCCGCATCACCGCCCGCCCCTTCGACCGCACCCGCATCCGCCGCCGGGGCCCTGCGCCCGAGCTGTCCGTGGTCACGCACGAGCTCGGCGATGATTAACTCGCACAGCGACATCCAGTCGTCACCGCGGGCATAGGCCCAGTAGGCCTCGAGCATGGTGAACTCGGGATTGTGGCGCGGCGACAGCCCCTCGTTGCGGAAGTTGCGCCCAATCTCGAACACGCGCTCGAAGCCGCCGACCAGCAGCCGCTTGAGATAGAGCTCGGGGGCGATGCGCAGGTAGAGGTCGAGGTCGAGGGTGTTGTGGTGGGTCACAAACGGGCGCGCGGCGGCTCCCCCCGCGATGGGGTGCAACATGGGCGTCTCGACCTCGAGGAAGTGCTCGCCCTCCAGGCGCCGCCGCTGGGCGGCCACGATGGCCGAGCGCTCGGCGAAACGCCGCAGGCTCTCGGGATTGGCGGCCAGGTCGACGTAGCGCTTGCGCAGCCGGGTCTCGATGTCGGCCAGCCCGTAGTGCTCCTTGGGCATGCCCAGCATCGACTTGGTGAGCAGCCGGACGCCGTCGGCGAACACCGTGTCCTCACCCTTGCGCGTGCGGCTGAAGTCGCCCTCGATGGAGAGGAAGTCGCCCAGGTCGAGGTTGTTGCGGAAGAGCTGGTAGCGCTCGGGGCCCACCCGCTTCTTCTGCAGATAGACCTGACAGCGCCCCGTGGCATCGCGCAGGTCCACGAACATGCTGTTGCCGTGATCCCGGTGGGCCGTCACCCGCCCGGCGATGACCACCTTGGCCGGCGGCTCGGCCCCCGCGTCCTCCTGCTCGAGGATGTCGGCGATCCAGCGGCGCCCCTCGAAGCCGGAGCCGGGGCCGTAGGGCGGCTCTCCTGCCTCCGAGAAGGATGCCAGCTTGGCGAATCGGTCTGCGGAGGCTTCCATCGGCGTGATTCTAGTGAGCGCGCCGCCCCGGCCTCAACGACGAACGGTGCGATAGCGCTTGATACCCTCCCCGCCGCGGTGGACCATGTGCGGCCTTTTCACCCGAGCGAAGCAGTGCCATGACAGCCACCCTCAAGGTCGACGGTCCCTGCCGCCGCACACTGTCCTTCAGCATCGAGCGCCAGCAGCTCGACCAACGCATCGAGGCGCGCCTGCGCGATGTCGCCAGCCGCACCCCGATCAAGGGCTTCCGCCCGGGCAAGGCGCCCCTCGAGGTGATCCGCCGCTCCCACGGCAAGGAGATCACGGAGGACGCGCGCCACGGGCTCATCTCCGAGGCCCTCGGTGATGCGGTCAAGGAGCACGATCTGCACCTCGTCGGCGACCCCGAGCTCGACCCGGCCGACATCGTGGACGACGGCGCCGGCCCCATCTCCTTCGATGTGAAGGTCGAGGTGGCCCCGGACTTCGAGTTGGGCGACCTCTCGACCCTGTCCGTCACCGTGCAGGTGCCGGCGGTCGACGACACCATGGTCCAGCGCGAGCTGGACGCCTTCCGCCAGTCCCAGGCGCAGCCCGAGGACGCCCCCGAGGGCGCCGTCATCGAGGAGTCCGACCTGCTCGAGGCCACCGTGGCCTACACGGTCGACGGCGAGGCCCTCGAGCCCCGCACCGACCGGCGCGTGGTCGTGAAGCAGGAGGTCGTCGACGGCGTTGTCATCGAAGGGGCCCGGGACGCGCTGCTCGGCAAGGCCGTGGGCGACACCGTCGAGCTCGACGCCACCCTGCCCGAGCACTTCGAGCCCACCGCGTTGGCCGGCAAGTCCGCCCACCTCGCCGTGACCATCGATCGCCACCGGCGCCTGGCGGACGGCGTGCTCGACGCCGAGACCCTCAAGAACGCCGGCGTCAGCAGCGAGGACGAGCTGCGCGAGAAGATCCGCGAGCACCTGGACACGCAGGTCAAGCGCGTCCGCGACCAGCAGGCCGACCGGGCCCTCGAAGACCGCCTGCGCGAGCTGGTCAGCTTCGAGCTGCCCGAGCGCATGGTCGAGACCAGCATCGAGAAGCGGGTCCACGAGTATGCCCATCGCCTCATGGAGCAGCAGAAGCTGGGCAGCGAGGAGGGCCACCAGGCCGCCGAGGCCGAGCGTGAGAAGATCGCCGAGATGGTCCGAGCGGGCCTCAAGGCATCCTTCATCTTCGCGCGCATCGCCCGCGAGAAGGAGCTGGGAGCCAGCCCGGAAGAGGCTGAGGCCCACATCCGCTCCCTCGGGGCCATGTCCGGCCAGGATGGCGAGGAGTTGCTCAAGCGGGCCTGGAGCGAGGGCTGGATCCGCGACGTCGTCGCCCAGCTCACCGAAGAGAAGACGCGCAGTTGGCTGCGCGAAAACGCCGATATCAAGGAGGAGGAGCTCCCCGCCATGCCGGAGAGCGAATCCGAAGGCCTCGCCGAGGCCTGAGAGCAGACCGGAACGGGATCCACCCATGAGTGCGAAGAGCGACAAGCAAGCCGCGCAGGCCTTCTACCCCATCCCCTACGTCATCGAGAAGACGGGGCGTGGTGAACGGGCCTATGACATCTACAGCCGGCTGCTCGAAGACCGGATCATCTTCATCGGCACCGGCATCGACGATCACGTGGCCAATGCCGTGGTCGCCCAACTGCTCTTCCTGGAGACGGAGAACCGCTCCCAGGACGTGAACATGTACATCAACTCGCCGGGCGGCGTGGTCACCTCGGGCCTCGCGATCTACGACGCCATGCAGCACGTGCAATGCCCGGTGGCCACCTTCTGCATCGGTCAGGCCGCGAGCATGGGCGCGGTGTTGCTCACGGCCGGGACGAAAGGCAAGCGCCACATCCTGCCCCACTCGCGCGTCATGATTCACCAGCCCTGGGGCGGCGCCGGCGGAACGGCCTCCGACATCCGCATCCAGACGGACGAGATCCTCAAGCTGAAGACCAACCTCAACAAGATCATCGCCCACCACTCGGGCCAGTCGATCAAGAAGGTCGAGAAGGACACCGACCGCGACCGTTACCTATCAGCCGAAGAGGCGGTGGAGTATGGTCTGGTCGACGAGATCATCCACCCGGCCAAGGCCAGCTGACCACGACGTGGGTCCGGCCGGGCCGACGACAACGAGACGCGACGACCGCAGGACGCCATGAAGGGCACGGACGGCCGACAGAACGAAGAACGCTGCGCCTTCTGCGCGAAGAGTCGGCGCCAGGTCCAGAACCTCATCGCTGGGCCGCCGGGCGTCTACATCTGCAATGAGTGCGTCGACCTGTGCAACACCATCCTGGTCGAGCGGCGCACTCCCGAGACCGAGACGCCGACCGGCGGCATCGAGCTCAACGCCGATCAGCTGCCGTTCCCGAGCAAGATCCACGCCGATCTCGAGCAGTACGTCATCGGCCAGGACCACGCCAAGCGCGTGCTCTCGGTCGCCGTCTACAGCCACTACCGCCGGTTGTTCGCCCGGCAGACCATCGATGAGAGCGAGCGCGGCGTCGAGATCGACAAGAGCAACGTGCTGCTCGTCGGCCCCACGGGCTCGGGCAAGACGCTGCTGGCCCGCACCCTGGCGCAGATCCTCGACGTGCCCTTCGCCATCGCGGACGCCACGACGCTGACCGAGGCCGGCTACGTCGGCGAGGATGTCGAGAACATCGTCCTCAAGCTGGTCCAGTCGGCCGACTACAACATCGAGCGCGCGCAGCAGGGCATCATCTTCGTCGACGAGATCGACAAGATCGCCCGGACCACGAGCAACGTCTCAATCACCCGCGACGTCTCCGGCGAGGGCGTGCAACAGGCCCTGCTGAAGCTGCTCGAGGGCACGGTGGCCAACGTGCCCCCGCAGGGCGGTCGCAAGCACCCTGAGCAGCAATACATCCAGGTGGACACGCGCGACATCCTGTTCATCTGCGGCGGCACCTTCTCGGGCATCGACGAGATCGTCGCCCGGCGCGTCGGCCGCGGCTCGATCGGCCTGCATAAGAACCGCGACGGTGATCCCGACCTCGTAGCCGCCGAGGACACCAATGCGCTCATCGCCAAGGTCACCACAGAAGACCTGGTCGAGTACGGCCTGATCCCCGAGTTCGTCGGGCGCCTGCCGATCATCGCGCCGCTCTCGTCGCTGAACACCGAGGAATTGGTCAAGACGCTGACGCAACCCAAGAACGCCCTCGTGCGCCAGTACCAGTTCCTGTTCGGGCTCGAAGACTGCGAACTCGAGATCACCATGGATGCGCTGAGGTCTGTCGCCGAGCGCGCGCTCAAGCTGAAGACCGGCGTCCGGGCGGCCCGGTCCATCATCGAGAGCATGATGCTCGACCTGGTCTACGACCTGCCCGAGAAGGGCCCCGGGTTGCGCTACGTCGTCACCAAGGAGTTCGTGCAGGACCAGGCTCCCGTGACCATCGTGCCGCTCGAGCCGGGCGCCCAGCCCAAGTCGGCCTGACCGCGTCGCGGTGGCACAAGCCACGACGGAAGGCGCAGGGCGGCGCAAGCCGGCCCTCACCGACCTGAGCGTCGGTGGATTCGCGCTGCTGGCGGACATGCCCGGCGCACGCTCGTTCACGCCCGGTCAGGTGCGCCGCTGGGTGCTGCAGCGCGGCGCCCGGGACTTCGATGCGATGACGGACCTGGGCAAGGGACTCCGGACCGCTCTCTCCGAGCACTGGAGCGTGCGGGGAGGCACCCTGCTCCGGCGGCACGAGAGCATCGACGGGACCGTCGGCCTGGTGACCCGCCTGCACGACGGAGAAATCATCGAGTCCGTCGTCATCCCCGAAGCGGAGCGACGCACGCTGTGCCTCTCGAGTCAGGTCGGCTGCGCGGTCGGATGCGTGTTCTGCGCCAGCGGCATCGGCGGCATGGTGCGCAACCTGTCGGCCGGCGAGATCGTCGAGCAGGTGCTCACAGCCCGCGACGAGAGCGGCGACGAGCCCATCACCAACTTCGTGTTCATGGGTTCCGGCGAGCCCACCCACAACCTGTCCGCCGTGGTCTCCGCCATCGAGACGATGAACTCGCCCGATGGCCTGGGGATCGGAGCCCGACGCATCACCGTGTCGACCGTGGGCCACCCGGCGTCGGTGCGACGTTTGGCCCAGGTGCCGATCCCCTTCAACCTCGCCCTCTCGGTCCACGCCCCCACCGATGCAGCGCGTGAACAGCTCATGCCCGGGCTCGGCCGCTCCGACCTCGGCGAGACCCTGAAGGCGGCCCGCGATCGCTTCGATGCCAGCGGCCGACGCATCACAGTGGAGGCGGTCGTTCTCGACGGCGTCAACGACCGCGATGAGGACGGCCACGCCTTCGCCGACCTGCTGACCGGACTGCCCGTCATGGTCAACCTGATCCCCTGGAATCCGGTCGACGACCTCGATCTGCGCGCGCCCCGCGCCGAACGAGTGGAGGCGCTGCGGTCGATCCTGCAGCAGTCCGGCGTGGAGGTCACCGTCCGCCGTCCGCGCGGCCAGGACGTCGGTGTGGCCTGCGGCCAGCTGCGACGCCGGGCCCTCGATCCGTCCGACGAAGAGGAAGAGCAGCGGCGCTAGGGCCCCGTCAGCGGCCGTCGGCACTCTCGGGAAGGCGCTGGAACTGCGTCCGCAGGAGACCCGACTCGGCCAACTCCTGCAGGCGTCCTTCGGTCAGCAGGAACAGGTGCATCTTCTCGCCCGGTTGGCTCGGCACTTCGACCTGCTGCACGGCCACCTTCATCTTGCCGTCGAAGTGCAGTCCCAGCATCTCTTCGAGCTGGCCGATGCTCAGCTGGGGCGTTCCGGTCATGAAGCGGTCGTCGAGGGAGAGACCGCTGGTGTTCATGGGACTGTGGTTCATCGGGCCGATGCGACCCGAGAGGCTTCCGCCGGAAGCGGGCGTGCCCTGCGCTCCGTCACCGAAGGCCGGCAGACCCGAGCCTCCGACATCCCGGATCGATGGCGCCGGCCAACCGATGGCCTGGCGATCGCCTTCGGCCCGGGGCGCCTCGACGACATCGTCGGCGACGAGCGGCAGGTCCGAGAGCGTCCGGGGTCCGGAGCCGCTGCTCTCGAGATTGAGCGTCACCGCCAGGCCGGCCACGGCCAACACGGCGGCCGCCGCCAACACGCGCGGGAGACGCAAGACGGATGCGCGGGGCGGAACGGCCACGGGGCCGACCTCGCCGGAGCGCACGCGCGCCATGACGTCCTCGGTGAATCCGTCGAGGATCCCCTCGGGGAGCGGCTCTTCGGCCGCCGCGCGCAGCTGGCCTCGCAGTGATGCCAGCTCGCGAAACTCGCGGAAGCAGTTGAGGCAAGCGTGCAGGTGCTCGTCCACGGCGGCCTGGTGGCGCGTGTCGAGATCGCCGCCGGCATGCAGGGGGAGCATCCGAGAAACAGTCGTGCAGTCGTATCGCCGGAACATCATGGTGCCTTCAGGAGCTCAAGGGTGTGTCGGTATTTGTATCGGTCGTGCGTTGCAGTCGGGCCCGGGCTTCGTTCGCGCGGCGGCTCTCGAGCCGGTCCCAGCTCTCGCGGAATTGCTTGCGAGCAACATGCAGACGCCACCGGACGGTGGCGTGTGAGATCCCGCTGATGTCGGAGATCTGCTTGCTCGACAAGCCCTCGAGGTCGCGCAGGGCGAGCACGGTGCGGTACTTCTCGTCGAGGGTGGCCAGCACGGCGCGGACCCGCCCGGAGAGCTCCCGCTGGGACTCGCGGTATTGGGGCGCGATGTCGTGTCCGCCATCGGCGAGTCCTTCGCGCAGCACCTCGATGTCGACGCCCTTGTGCCGCTTGTTGCGGCGCAGGTGGTCGATGGCCAGGTTCACCGTGATGCGGTAGAGCCACGTGGTGAAGGCCATCGAGAAGTCGAAGCGCTCGAGCGCGCGCCAGACCCGGACGAAGGCTTCCTGGGCGACGTCGCGGGCCGCCTCGGCGTTGCCGACCACCCGGTAGGCGGCCCAGAAGGCGCGTTCCTGATGCCGGCCCACCAAGGCCGCGAAGGCGTCCTCATCGCCCGTCAGGCACTCACGGATGATCTCGTGGTCTTCTTGACGGGATTGGGACATCGAGCCCCCGGCGGGTGCCTGTTGGCGGCGCAGAGCAAGGTCGGAGGCGGGCATCGCCCCCACCTACGGTAGGAGCCTGATCGCTGATGGGCACCGAGACAACTTTCTTGCCCGGAATCGCCCCGGGTTCGCCCGATCCGCGAGGCTGCGACCGACCCGGAGGGCTCCAGGAGACACTCGAGGGGGCCTGGAGGCCGCTCAGACGCCCGTGAAGCGGCCGATGGCCCGGTAGCGGGCATGCCGACCGGCCACCAACTCCTCGGGCGTGAGCCCCCCCAACTCGTCGAGGTGACGCTCGATGGCGCTGCCCAGGGTCTCCGCCATGGCATCCGGATCCCGATGCGCCCCTCCTGCGGGCTCGAGCAGCCGTTCGTCGGCCAGTCCGAGCTCCACCAGGAAGGCCGGATCGAGCCGCAGCGCGATGGCGGCGTCCTCGGCCCGTGAGCCATCCTTCCAGAGGATCGAAGCGCAGCCCTCGGGAGAGATCACCGAGTAGTACGAGTTCTCGAGCACGATCAGGCGGTCACAGACCCCGATCCCCAGAGCACCGCCGCTGCCGCCCTCGCCGATGACGGCGCTCACCACCGGCACCTTCAGGCGCGCCATCTCGAAGATGTTCCACGCGATGGCCGAGGCCTGGCCCCGTTCCTCCGCCCCGATCCCGGGGTAGGCCCCGGGCGTGTTGATCAGCGTGATGATGGGCAGACCCAACCGCTCGGCCAGCTTCATGCAGCGCATGGCCTTGCGGTAGCCCTCGGGATGGGCACAACCCCAGTTGCACGCGATGCGCTCCGCGGTCGACTTGCCCTTGCGATGGGCCACCAGCATGACCCGCCGGCCGCTCCGCTGAGAGGTGGCGAAGGCCACCAGGATCGCCCGGTCGTCGGCGTAGTGGCGATCGCCGTGAAGCTCGATGACGTCGTTGAAGAGCCTCTCGACGTAGTCCCCCGTCACCGGGCGCTCGACGTGCCGGCTGAGTTGCACCCGCTGCCAGACCGTGAGCTGCGACTGCATTTCGGCCAGGGCCTGGTCGCGCTCGCCGATCAAGGCCGCGATCTCCGGCGTGTCGACCAGCTCGGCCACCGGTTCGGGCAGACTTTCGGCCGCGTCCTTCCGGGCGGCACTCCCCTTGCCCTTGGCCTTGCCTTTGGCCTTGGAACCCTTCTTGGCCTCCTTGCGAGACTCCTCGGCCTGGACCTTGGCCGCCTTGGTGGCGGCCTCCTCGGCAGCCTCCCGAGCCTCCGCCCGCAGTCCCTCGATCTTGAGATCGAGTTCCCGCACGGGTCGCTCGAACGCCAGGGCGTTCTTGAGCGGGTCGACCTTGGAGCGCGACAACGCCATGACGCGGAATCCTACCCTTCGCCGTCCGGCCGGCGCACCCTCCGGCGCGCCCCACTTCTCGCCGCCTCCCCGGGACCCCGAACACAGCCCGTGCGCCCTGCCAACGGGACGGGCCGTTCGCTAGCATGGTCGACTTCCTCCAAGGGCCCCGATGACGCACCAGGCTTTCTGCATCGAGGTCGGCATTCGTCCCGACCGCTCTGACGTGCGCGCCGCCCGACTGCTCGCACAGGCCGATGAGGCCGGGCTCACCCTCGGGGGAGACCTGAGCACGGCCACCGGCTATTCCCTGCGCCTGGCCGGTGGAGAGGACGACGCTCGACGGCTCGCCCGCGAGGTCCTCGCCGATCCGGTCATGAACACCGTGCGGATCTTCCGCCCCGAGGACGATCCGCGTCCGTCGGAGGGGCGCCGCATCGAGGTGGTCCGGCGCCCGGGCGTGATGGACCCCGTCTCCCAGAGCGTCGTACGCGCGGCGGCCAGCCTGGGTCTGACCATCACAGACGTGAGGAGCTGGGACGCCTATCTCGTGCCCGCCTCGACGGCCGACGACGTCGTCGACGAACTCGGCCGCACGCTGTTGGCCAACACGGCCATCGAAGAGGTGCGCGTCGACCCCGAGCAAGGCATCGCCCCCGTCGCCGAGCTCCCGGACGCGCCCTTTGTCCTGCGCCACGTGCCCCTGCGCGAGGCGCCTGCCGAGGAACTGCGCCGACTGAGCGAACAAGGTTGCCTGGCCCTCGACGGCGAGGAGATGGCCACCATCCAGGGACACTTCGTCGCGCTGGGTCGTGATCCCACGGACATCGAGCTCGAGACCATCGCGCAGACCTGGTCCGAGCACTGCAAGCACAAGACGCTCACCGGCCTCGTCGAGTACGAGGGCGAGACACTCGACAACCTGCTGAAGTCGACCATCGCCCGCGCCACCCACGAGCTCGACCGGGAATTCTGCCGCTCGGTCTTCGTCGACAACGCCGGGGTCGTGGCCTTCGACGACGAGCACCACCTGACCTACAAGGTCGAGACCCACAACCACCCCTCGGCCATCGAGCCCTACGGCGGCGCGGGGACCGGCATGGGCGGCGTCCTGCGCGACACCATGGGCACAGGACTCGGGGCGCGCCCCATCGTCTCGACGGACGTCTTCTGTTTCGGCCCCCCGGACCTGCCGCTCGACGCGGTGCCCAAGGGCTGCCTGCATCCGCGGCGCATCATGCGCGGCGTGGTGTCGGGAGTGCGCGATTACGGCAACCGCATGGGAATACCCACCGCAGCAGGAGCCCTGTGCTTCGACGAACGCTACGTCGGCAACCCGCTCGTGTACTGCGGCAGCGTCGGCCTGCTGCCCGTCGACCGGCTCGAGAAGGTCACGCTCCCGGGCGACCTGATCCTGCTCGCGGGCGGACGCACCGGCCGCGACGGCATCCACGGCGCCACGTTCAGCAGCCTCGAGCTCCATGACGAGAGCGAGACGGTCTCATCCGGGGCGGTGCAGATCGGCAACGCCATCGAGGAAAAGAAGGTCCTCGACGCCATGCTCACCGCGCGCGACCAGGGACTCTACCGCTGCGTGACCGATTGCGGCGCCGGCGGACTCTCCTCCGCCGTCGGCGAGATGGGCGAGACCACCGGCGCGCACGTCGTGCTCGACACCGTGCCCCTCAAATACCACGGCCTCACCCACGACGAGATCTGGATCTCCGAGGCGCAGGAGCGGATGGTCTACGCCGTCCCGCCCGAGCATCGCGAGGCCATTCTCGCGGTGTTCGCCGCCGAGGACGTCGAAGCCACCATCATCGGGGAGTTCAACGACAGCGGGCAGCTCACCGCCGAGTTCCACGGCGAACCGGTCATGGACCTGTCCATGCAGTTCCTGCACGACGGCCTGCCCCGCCAGACCCGCAAGGCCGTGCGTCGCCGCCGCGACCTGCACGACCCGACACCGCTCGCCGCCGACGATGTCGCGGCCATGCTGCCCGCGCTGCTCGCCCATCCCAACGTCGCCAGCAAGGCCTGGGTCATCCGCCAATACGATCACGAGGTCCAGGCCGGGTCGGTGGTCAAGCCGCTGGTCGGTCCCGGGCACGACGGCCCGGGCGACGGCGCCGTGATCGCGCCGGTGCTCGGCTCCCGCCGCGGCTTCGCCCTGGGCTGCGGCATCAACCCGAACCTGGGCGACGTCGACCCCTACCAGATGGCCTTGCACGCCATCGACGAGGCCATGCGCAACGTCGTCGTGCTCGGCGCCGACCCCGACCAGGTCTCCATCCTCGACAACTTCTCCTGGGGCAACTGCGAGAAGCCGGAGAATCTCGGCGACCTCGTCGAAGCCTGCCGCGCCTGCTACGACGGCGCCATGGCCTTCCGCACGCCGTTCATCTCGGGCAAGGACAGCCTGAACAACGACTATCGCGTGGGCAACGAGAGCCGCTCCATCCCGCCCACGCTGCTCATCTCGGCACTTGGCATCGTCCCCGACGTCGGCAACGCCATGACCATGGACCTCAAGGCGCCCGGGCACGCCCTGCTGCTGGTCGGCGCGACCGGGCCGCACCTCGGTGGCAGCCTGCTGGCGCAACACGGCGGCGCCCTGGGGCGGACGGTGCCGCCCGTCGACCTCACGGCCGCTCCCGCTGTCCTCGTCGCCATCCACGCATTGATCAACGCCGGCCTGCTGCACGCCTGCCACGACCTCTCCGAGGGCGGGCTGGCTGTCGCGGCGGCCGAGTGCGCCTTCGCCGGCGACGTGGGCGCCGAGATCGACGCCGCCGCCCTGACCCTCGACGGGGACGACCTTTCCCTCGGGGCCCGGCTCTTCGGCGAGACGCCCACGCGCTTCCTCATGGAAGTGGACGAGGCGGACCTGCCGGCGGTCACCGCGGCTCTCGGCGCGATCCCCTGGTCGCGCGTCGGCACGACTACGCCCGACTCCGTCTTCGTCATCCGGGACGGCGACACCGAAGTCGCCCGCTGGCCGCTCACCGTGCTCAAGGCCGCCTTCACCGCGACCCTCGACCTCGACCATGAACTCGAGGCGAACAACGGCGCGGGAGACGCGGCATGACCACGCCCTCCGTGCTCGTCCTGCGCGCCGCCGGCACCAACTGCGACCGCGAGACCGGTTACGCGTTCGAGCTGTTCGGCGCCCGCTCCGAGACCTTCCACATCAACCGTCTGCTGGACGACCCGGCGCTGCTCGAGCGCCATCACGTCCTGGCGGTGCCGGGAGGGTTCGCCTACGGCGACGACGTCGGGGCCGGCGCCGTGATGGCCTGTGAGATGCGCGGCCGCCTGGGCGAGCCGCTGGTCCGCTTCGTCGAGCAGGGCGGGCTCGTGCTCGGCATCTGCAACGGCTTCCAGGTGCTCGTGCGGCTCGGCTTGCTGCCCGGCCTCAGCGCCCCGCTCGGCGCACGGGAGATGAGCCTGACCGACAACCGCTCGCACAAGTACGAGGACCGCTGGGTCGACCTGTCCGTCACCAGCCGCCGCTCAGTGTTCGTGGGCGACATCGAGTCACTGCACGTGCCGGTGGCCCACGCCGAGGGCCGCTTGGTGTGCCTCGACGACGATGTCCGGCGTCAGCTGATCGACGACGACCGCGTGGTCTTCCGCTATGCCGACGAGACGGGCGCCCCCACCCAGGACTATCCCGACAACCCCAACGGCAGCGTCGACGCCATCGCCGGCCTCACCGACGCCAGCGGACGCGTGCTGGGCCTGATGCCCCACCCCGAGCGGGCGCTGTTCGGCTTCCACGTCCCCACCTGGACCCGGAACCGCAACGGCTCGGTCCCCGACCTCGGCCCCGGCGCCGCCCTCTTCCGCAACGCTTGCGACTGGGTGCGCGCCAACCGCTGACGGCCGTCAGCCGCAGCAGTGCTCGATGGCGTCGGCGTAGAACGCCACGCCCTGCTCGAGTTCATCGAAGCCGATGGACTCGTCGACGGTGTGCGCCTGCTCGATGGCTCCCGGCCCGCAGACGATGGTGGGCAACGAGAGCCCGTCCCGATAGAGCTCCGCCTCGGTGTAGAACGACACGAGCCCTCCGGTGAGTCCCGTGCGCGCCGTCGCCCACGTCACGAACGCATCGGAGTCGGACTGGTCGAACGCCGGCAGGGCCCGGGGCCAGTCGAGGCGACCCTCCACGCCGTCGCAACCGGCACAGGCCCGCTCGAGACACGCCTGCACCGCACGGCGCAACGCCTCGTGGTCGGTGCCGGGCACCGGCCGCCACTCGAGGCTGACCCGCGAACGATCGGGCACCATGTTGGTCCCGAGGCCCGACGTCACCAGTCCCGTGTTGAGCGTCGTGCACGGTGGATCGTGCCGACTCCCCGCCGGGGCCTCGACCCGCAACTGTTCGCGCAGGGCGTGCAGCTCCACCAGCAAGCGGCCCAGGGCCACCGAGGTGTCCGCGCCATCCCAGGGGTTGCTGCTGTGGGCCGGGGCCCCGCCCAGGTCGATCCAGGCGACGGCGTAGCCCTTGTGACCCACGATGGGTCGCAGCCCCGTCGGCTCCCCCACGATGCACACGCCCCCCGTCAGGTCGCCGAGAGCCCGGTTGTCCGCCGTGAGCTGCAGCGCGCCGTGACAGCCGATCTCCTCGGCGTAGGTAAAGGCCAGCACGAGCGGGCGCTTCAGCGTCTCGCAGCATGCCGCCGCCGCCTCGATCTGGGCGGACAGCGGCCCCTTCATGTCGCATGCTCCGCGGCCGAAGAGACGCCGCCCGTCGCGCTCGGGCTGCGTGGTGGCGCGAAAGTCCTGCTGCCAGGGGACGGTGTCGACGTGCCCGGCCAGCAGCAGGCCCGCCGGCCCGGCCCCGCCGAAACGCGCCACGAGATTGTGCTGCGCGAGCCCGTCGAGTTCGGCCGACTGGACGGCCACGTCGGCCCCCAGCGCCCGCAGCTCCTCGCGCAGCAGGTCGACGGCCGGCCCGGTCGAGCACCCCGGCGCCGTGTCGACGGCGACCAGTCGCTCGGTGCGTGTCACGACGTCGCGAGCCATGACGGGATCTTATGCCAACCCACGTCCCGTGCACCCGCCCCGAAAAAGGCACGGGCCCGGGCCGCCGTCGCGACCCGGGCCCGAGCGGCGCGCCCCGGGGGGAAGGGCGCGCTTCGGGGAGGAGGAGAGGGGGACTACTTCATGACCTGGCTGATGGCGAACATCGGCATGATCAGACTCGAGACGATCAGCGCGACGACGGCGCCCATCAGGATGGTCATGGTCGGTTCGATGGTCGCGACGAACGCCTTGATGGCCGACTCGACCTTCTTCTCGTGGTGATGGCTGATCTTGCCCAGCACCTCGGGCAGCGTTCCCGAGCGCTCACCGAGGGACAGCATGGCGGTCTCGGCCGGCGGGACCAGCGGGTTGTCGACCAGACTCGCCGACAGGTCGCCGCCATTCTGGACGTCCTCGCGCGAACGCGACCACAGCTTGCGGTACTCGTTGTTGCCCGAGACCGCCGACGCGATCTGCAGCGCCTCGAGGACGTTCAGGCCGGCGTTCAGCATCACGCCGAGCACGTGGAAGGCCCGCGACAGGGCGACCGCCCGGATCAGACCGCCGAAGGCAGGCACCTTGAGCACCACGGGGTCGCAGATCTCGCGCCCCTTCTGCGAGCGCAACGTCAGGAAAAGCGTCGCGAACGTGCCGAGCGCCGCGGGCGCCAGCCAGGCACCGTGCTCGATCATGAAGTCCGAGAGGGCCATGAAGAATTTGGTCGGGCCGGGCAGCTTGCTCGGGTCCTTCTCGAACAGCACGGCGAACTTCGGGAACACGTTGACGAGCAGGAAGATCACCACGCCGACGGCGAGGACGGCCATGAAGGCCGGGTAGGCCATCGCGCCCTTCACCTTCTTGCGGGTGCTGATGTCGCGCTCCATGAACTCGGCAACCTTGCCGAGCATGTTGCCGAGGTCGCCGGTCATCTCGCCGGCGCGCACGAGCGCCAAGGCCACCGGAGAGAACGCCCAGCTGTGATAGGACATCGCCACCGAAAGGGGCTTGCCCTCCTCGACGTTGTGCCGGATGTTGCCAACGAATCGCGCCAGGTGCGGCGTGCCCGACTGCTTCTCGAGCACTTCGAGCGCGGCCGAGAGGTTCAGGCCCGTGTCGAACATGATCGAGAGCTGCGTCACGACCTCGAGGATCTGCTGCGGCGGCACCTGCATCTTCTTGACCGCCAGGTCCATGCGCTGCTTCAGGTCTGCAAAGGCGGACGCCCGGTGCTCCGGCGCAACGGCTTCTTCGGCTGCCATGTTCATCGACTGATCTCCGTGACACGCACGACCTCATCGAGCGTCGTGACCCCCTGGGCAACCTTGGCGAGGCCATCGAAGGCCATCGACTGGTGTCCCTGCTTGGCTGCATGCTTGCGCATCGGCGCCAGCGACGGATTCTTCGTGATCAGGTCGCGCATGGCGTCGTCGATCATGAAGAGTTCGTAGATACCGGCGCGGCCCGAGTACCCGGTCTGACCGCAGTGGGCGCAGCCTTCGCCGCGCAGCATCTCGGTCACCTCGATCTCGTACTTCTCGAAGATCGCGAGCTCTTGCTCGTCCGGGTCGGCCGATACGGCGCACGACTTGCACACCCGCCGGACCAGCCGCTGGGCGAGCACGCCGTTGAGGGCGGCGCCCAGCAGGTAGGACTCGATGCCCATGTTCACGAGCCGCGGGACGGCGCTGATCGCGTCGTTCGTGTGCAGCGTCGAGAACACGAGGTGACCGGTGAGCGCGGCCTCGACGGCGATCGACGCCGTCTCGCGATCGCGGATCTCGCCGACCATGATGACGTCGGGATCCTGACGCAGCATGGCGCGTAGCACCGAGGCGAAGGTCAGGCCGGCGCGTTCGTTCACCTGCACCTGGTTGACCATGTTCAGGTTGTATTCGGTCGGGTTCTCGACCGTGCAGATGTTGCGCTCGATCGAGTTGATCGTCGCCAGCGACGCGTACAGCGTGGTCGTCTTACCCGATCCGGTGGGCCCCGTGACGAGGAACACACCGTTGGGCCGGTTCACCAGGTCGGTGAGCGGCTCCTGCAGCTTCATGCTCAGGCCGAGGCTCGACAAATCGCCCATCATGGAGCTGCTGTCGAGCACGCGAATCACGATCTTCTCGCCGTGATAGGTCGGCAGCGTCGAGACACGCAGGTCGATGTTGCGGTTGTCGAGCATGACCTGCATGCGCCCGTCCTGCGGGATGCGCCGCTCGGCGATGTCGAGGCCGCTCATGATCTTGACGCGCGACACGATGGCCGGCGCCATGCGCACCGGCGGGCGCAGCGATTCACGCAGCATGCCGTCGATGCGGTAGCGGATGCGCAGGACGCCCTCGTCCGGTTCGATGTGGATGTCGCTGGCCCCCTCGCGGATGGCCTTGGCGATCACGAAGTTGACCAGGCGCACCACCGGAGACAGACCGGCGACCTCCTCCATGTTGTCGAGCTCGTCGATGGCCTCCTCGACGACCTCGATGTCGGACGTCCCGATGTCTTCGATGATGTCGTCGACCATGAAGCCGGCCTGGTTGTCCGACGCCTGGGCGATGCCGCGGGTGATCTCGTTGGGGTTGGCCACCACCAGCCGCAGCTTCAGGCCGGTGAGGCGGCGCAGGGCATCGATGGTGAAGAAGTCGGTGGGATCGGCGATGGCGACGGTGAGCTCGCCGTTCACCTGGTACAGCGGCAGCACGCCGTGGCTGCGGGCCCAGTCGCGGTCGAGCAGTTCGGCCAGGCCGGGGTCGCCCAGGCCGGGGATCAGGCGCACGAACGCCAGACCGGCCTGGTGAGCGAGGGCGCGCAACAGGATCATCTCGTCGACGATGCCGAGACGCACCAGCCGCTCGCTGAGCTTCTCCTCGGTGGACTCCGGGGTGGCCTTCATGCCCCGCTCGAGCTCGGCTGCGGGGACGAGCCCCGACTGCTTCAGAGTCTCGACGAGGCTGTCTTGTTCAAGTCCGACGAAGCTCATGCCTTGTCCTCGCTCGAGGCCGGATCGGTGTCGCCGTCCGCGGCCGGGTCCGTCGGAGCCAGCGCTTCGACCGCGTCCTTGGCGGCACCCGGCTTGGACCCCTTCGCCGTGGGCATCGGCGCCTGCTCCGCGATCTCGAGGCGCTCCTGGAGACCCGTGATGGAAAGCGCCGTCATCAGCACCTCGGACGGCTCGATGATCAGGAACGACAGCCCGCGCGTCTTGGCGAGCTCGTTGAACTCGAGCAGCCCTTCGAGGCTCTGGCTGTCGAACTCGACGACCCGCGAGGCATCCATCTGGATGGACGTCACACCGCGACTGATTTGTTCGGAGATGGTGGCCGCGAGGTCGGTGATGACACCGTGGGCCAGACTTCTCCCTCCTTCGATGCGTTGAATCATGGTTCCCCCGAAGTTCAGCGGCCGCCGTTCATGGCGTCACGTGCGTCGATGGCCGCGTCGATCTCCATCGACAGCTCGATCAGTCCTTCGTGGAGCGGATCGAGGATCATGGCGCGGTCGGCCAGCAGGCGGGCCTCGCCGGCCTGCCCCGCCGCCAGGGCGGTGACCGCATCGCGCATCAGGTTGGTGGCGTAGACCGTGCGCGAGAGCGGACCGAAGGTCTCGCGGAACTCGGCCTGGTCGCGCTCGTGTTCATCGACGATCTCGGCACCGGTCTGGCCGTTGCTGTTGGAGTGCATGCGGCCGTGCTCGAGGATGTGCGGAGTGAGCACGATCACGATCTCGCGCCGCAGGACCGCGGTCTTCTCGGACTTGAACAGGTACTCGAGGCCGGGCAGGTAACCGAGGATCGGGACCCGCGACGTCGTGTTCACGTCGGACGTCTCGATCAGACCGCCGATGACCACCGTCTCGCCGTCGCGGACCATGACGTTGGTGGTGACCTCCGCCGTGGTCTCCGAGGGCAGGCCGGTGTTGACGTCGACCTTGCCATCGCTGCGCTCGGGGTGGATCTCGAGGCGCACGAAACCGTCATCGCCGATGAAGGGCCGGAAGCGCAGCTGGGTGCCGGTCTCCAGGAACTCGACCGTCTGCTGGCTGATGCCGTCGCTGACCGTCGTGCCACCGAAGTAGCCCAGGCGACCGCCGATGATGATCTCGGCGCGCTGCTTGTTGAGCGCCAGCACCTTGGTGTTGGCCAGGACGTTGGTGTCGACGATGCTCTGCAGCGCCTCGATGAAGATCGAGACCTTGCTGCCGATGTAGCCGATGCGCAGGCCGTCACTGGTCGGGTCGGTGAAGCCGGACTGCGATCCCGTGTAGGTCGTGCTCGGCGCCAGGCTGGTCCCTGAGAAGACGTCCTTGGTGGCGTCCAAGCTCGAGAAGTTCGAGAACTGGGCGTTGGCCAGCAGGTTGAAGTCGACGCCCCACTTGTTGGTCTCGTCGAGGGTGACCTCGAGGATGGTGGCTTCGACCAGCACCTGCCGCGGCATGACGTCGAAGTCGGCGACCAGGCGGATCATGGTGTCGACCACGTCCTGGTTGTCGATGATCAGCAGGGTCTCCTGCCCCGTCGAGTTGTCGCCGCCGGCTTCGTCACCGCCACTGGGGATGCCGACGCCGGACTGCTCGGAGATGACGATGCGGCCGTTGGCCGACAGCATCGGCAACATGAAGGCTTCGAGCTCTCGGGCCGTGCGGTAGTTCGGCCGGAAGATGTGCTCGGTGAGCGGACGCTCGAGCAGGTCGAGGTCGTCGATGCTGAAGATCATGTAGACCTTCCCATCGAACGTCCAACCGTAGCCCAGCGGGGTCAGGCACCAGTCGAGGGCTTCCTCGAGCGTGGCGTCGTAGAAGTTCGCCGTCACGGACGAGTTCGTATCGACGCCGGCGACGATATTGACCCGCTCCGAGACGGAGAGCAGTTCAAGCACGTTGCTGAGCGGCTCGTTCCGGACATTGAGGGTGATCCCTTCGTCACCATCCTGATCGTCGAAGGCGACGGCCGGGACAGCGGTGGAAAGAACCAGCAGTGCGATAAGGCAAGAGCGAAGCATGGGCTTGGGTCCGGCGGAGGCGGTCAATGGCTATCGACTTCGGCCGTGGGGCCGCTTGAGAGGGTGAACGGATCGGCGAACAGAGCGTCGGCCTGTAGCGCATCCGGAATCATGGTGTCGGTGTCATGCACGCCGTCCGGGAGGATGTCCCCGACCACGGGCGGTGAGTCGATGCGGCCATACAGGACCGGCATCTCTACGGTGTGGATGTCCTGGCTGGGCGAGCGCAGCACGATGGTGCGCTCACGGATCTCCTCCAGGTTCCAGCCCTGGATCGAGTCCCCCACGAAGTGCATGCGGCCATCGATGACGGCCACCGGGAGACGCTGGGAAGCGAGCGTGGCCGAGAGGTTGATCGACGGCGGTTGCAGCTTGACGTCGATCTCCTGCACCTCCGTCGGCGTGCTCCAGAACGCAGAGAACGGGTCGCTCTCGAGCTCGGCTCCGTCTTCGGTCCCTCCTTCGGAGTCGTCGTCGGCTCCGAATTCGGCGAGGGGGCGACTGAGGACCGGGTTGGCCTCGATGACGACGGGGACGAGGTCCACGCCGCTGCTCTCGGTGGCATCCTCGGTCATGGCCTGGGCGACCCCGCTCTTGGGCTGGGCCACGATGGGCGTCTCGTCGCTGCTGAACTGCGAGGAGATCACGAGACCCAGGACGGCGGTGAGGCTGCCCAGCACGATCAGCTGACGGCGCTGCTTCTTGCCAGCCTTCACCCTCAGCTGTTCGCTGATCGAACCCGGCTTGTCCTTCTCGGCAGTCTTCAAGACTCGGCCTCCAACATCACGGCGATCTGCAAGTTGATTCGGCGTTGCTCGGCGCCCTGCTCGACCTTGAGCTGGAGCAAGCGCGTGACCCACGGCATGCCTTCCAGCGCCGTGAGGAACTCGAGCAAGGACGAGGCGTTGCCTTCCACGACCAGATCGATCGCGCGGAAGGGGAAGCGCCCGCTCCGGTTCGTGGAGCCGCTGTCCATGCGCACACTGACCAGGCCGGTGTCGATGACGTGCTCGAGCACGAGCGTCTCGACGCCTTGCAGGGCTTCGGGCGTGTCCGGGCAGAGCCGCTGCGCACGATTCGCGCTCTGCTCCCGGACCTCGAGGACCTGCTGGTGCAGCTCCTGCACCTGGAGCTGCACAGCCTCGTCGGCGACGCGCTGGCTGTTGAGCAGGTGCACCTCATCCTCGAGGGAGGTCACGCTCCCCTGGATCGGATAGAGGACGCCGGACGAGGCGATGATCAGACCCACGCCGATGAGGGCGATGGTGGTTGAGGCCTTGGACTTCATCAGCGGGTCTCCGCGCGGGCGTAGATGCGGAAGCGTTCGCCCTCGGTGCCCACCCCGATGAGGACGCGCTCACTCGCCTCGACCTGCACGTTCGAGAACGCCTGCGTGACCAGCAGGTCGTCGGCGAACTTGCGCACGGCCAGGTTGTCGGCAGCGATGCCGTGGATGCGGACATCGAGGTTGCGCGCGACCGGCTCGTTCGGGTCGACCACGGCATCCTTGTCGAGGATCGCCTTCTCCTCGTCCGCGATGTGGATCGACTCGATCATGATCGAGCCGGCGGCATGGTTGGCGATGATCGAGAACAGCGTCGACATGCGGTGGCCGGGATAGGCGAGGTTGATCACCTTCTCGTTGGCCTTCTCCTTGTCGAGCTCAGCCTGCAGGTTCGCCAGCTCGACCTTCGCGACGGCGAGGATGGTGAGCTGGTTCTGGAGGTCGGACTTCTTCGTCTCGAGGTCGCCGGCCTTGCGCGACCCGGTCACGCCGGCGAGGACCACGATGAGCGCCGCGGCGGCCGTCATGGTGACGCCGTACTTGCGCACCTTGCGCTTCTGCCGCATGACCCGTTCTTCGGGCGGCGTGAAGTCGACGAGGGCCCGACCGTCCGTGGCCAGGCCCAGCCCGATGCAGTCGTCGCAGGCCGCCGGGGCGACATCGACGCGGATGCCGATCGACTCGGCATAGACCTTGCGGTCGTCCTCGTCGACGCTGACGGTCTCGAGCACGTCGAGATCGCTGCCGCCGATGGCGCCGAGCGCCCGCGAGATGGTCGCCTTGAGTTCGGGTCCCGAGACAGGGGACGGGACGATGCGCGCGAAGAGCAACTTCTCGTCGCGGCCGGCCAGGATCATGTCCCCGTCACCGGAGCGGATCAGCCGTACGTGCAGGCCTTCACCGGGCCACGCCCGCCAGGCCGACAGCGTGCCGCATTCGACCGCCTCGACGTCGAGCTGCATCTCGCGGCAGACGGCGACGACATCCGTGAGGCGCTGCTTGTCGATCGCGGCCATGACCACGAGTGAAGGTCCGGGCGTGGCCCGGGTCCCTGATACTGCCGACTCCGCAGAGAACCCCATCGTCGCCTTCTCGGCATTGAAGACGGGGTCGCCCTTGAGGCGGTCAGTGCAGATGGCGCGGGCCGACTTGGACCCGGGCGGAACCGTGAGTGACTCGATCAGGACCGACTTGCCTTCGAGGCCGACGCGCACCTGCTTGCCCACGAAGGGAGCGGAGGAGAGCAGCTGCCGGACGCTCTTCTTGAAGTTGTCGTCGATCGAGACCGCCGAGGCGACGACCTTGCCGTCCACCATCTGCACGGCACGGAGCTGTCCGTCCGCCACTACGAGTCCGATGTTTCCGGATTTCCTCTTCAATTGACTTGCCTCTCCCAGTGGTCGCGGATGCGGTTGGCGGGGACTACTCGATCCCTATCGGCACTTCCGTGAACCGAGCCGTAGCCGTATCGATGGTCAGCCGACGGAGGTCTCCATTGGCGGAGACGTCCATGATTCCCCCATTCGTCAGCACCCCCTTCTCGTTGAAGGCGAGGGTGGGGCGGTTGGGGAAGGCGGCCGAGACCAGGTCCAGCCCCGTGGGCTGGCCCGGGTGCTTGATGCGGATCACGTAGTCGCCGTGGCTGAGCGGGTCCTCGACCGGAGTGCCCGTCTTGTCCACGACGGCGAAGTACTCCTTGGCGACGTGCATCTTGACGCCGAAGGGCTCACCCCGGTGGTAGGCCAGGGACTTCGCGTGGTTGACCGCGTCCTGCAGCTGGATCTGGAGCGTGTCGAGCTTGCGCTTGGTGCTCAGACCCGAGCTCGGCATCGCGATGGCCGTGAGCATGGCCATGATCGCCATGACGACGAGCAGCTCGAGGATCGAGAACCCAGCACGGGAGTCGCGTCGGGAGACGTTCATTACTCGCCTCCGCCAACGACGACATCGGCGTCGAACGCATCCATGGCGTCGTACTCGGCGTCCGTCACGTCCTCGAAGGGGAAGGACAACGTGCGCACCGACTCGGCGCCGCACTCGACCTGTTCACTCCAGGACTGCAGCCCGCGACCGTGGCCGGGGCGACGGATGCCGCTGCCGAAGACAGGCTCCTCGGTGGACACGGCCAGGCCGCGCACGGCGCCGCGTCCGGGGACCTCGAACTCCTCGGCCATGACCATGCCGCGCACCTCGACCCGTGAAGACGAGTCGGCGATGAAGCGCAGGTCAGGTGCCGCCACGGCGACGTCCGGGATGTCGGTTCCGGCCAGCAGACGCAGCCCGCCGTACACCTGCACCTTGGGACGGTTGGCACCAAGCTGCGGCGCGTTGCTGTTGCACAGTCCGGCGCGGGTGATGATGGTGCCGCGCAAGACGACGTCATCGAGGGTCAGCTCAGCGCCGGCCTCGAGCAGGAACAGTCCGGCCAGCTGGGTGTCCGTGTAGGTCACAGAGCCGCTGATGATCGTCAGGTTGCCGGCGAGGAGCACCGCATCGCCGACGTCGCAGCGCAGGCGGTTGCGTTGACCCTGGGTGTCGCCGCTGGGATCGACGCGTCCACGGGCGCGGAGGTTGGCTTCATCGGCCACATCCGAGCCGTTGCCGCGGGCATGGACCCGCAGGCGACGTTCGTCGTGGTCGATGATCTCGCGCTCGCTGGTCACGATCTCACCGGAGGCCGTCTCCACGGTGTCCTCGCCACCGTCGCTGACGGTTGTGGGGAGGTGTCCCTCGCGCATCCGGTCACGGGTGCGCTCGAGTCCCGAGCGGCTGGCCTCTTCGGCCGGGCTCGCGCCCGATGCGAACTCGAGGCTGCGCTTGGCGAGGACCGCGTGGCGGGCGTAGGTGACCGTCACGGAGACCACGATCGCGGAGAGGACGAGGGTGGCCATGAGGACCCACCCGCCTTGTCGGGAGTCGCGGCGTTGCTTGTGTCTTTGAGAGTTCATCGTCTTACATGTCTCGTTTCTGTCAGCGGCTCGCGGCTAGCCTTCGGTCTCGGCGGGGTCGGTCATCCACCACGTGTGGACGCCGACCTCGTTCAGGTCCTTGAAAATCGTCACTTCGAGTTCCACTAGGTAGTTGCCCTCGAACTCGTCGGCGTCGACCTCGATGCTCGGGTCGGCGGCGTCCACCGTGCGCACGACCACCACCTGCTCCCAGGTGGGATGCGACACGATGACTTCGTACTCGGCCGAACGCGGAGGCTGGTACTCGGTCTCGTCGAGATCCCAGAGCGTGTGGACGGAGTCGCCGTACTGCGGCTCCGAGTCCTCGGGCGCCGACCACGGCAACAGCACCGCTGCCTCGTGGATCTCCTGCGCGAGCATCAAGGCCTCATGCGGGCCTTCCGCGAAGAAGTGGTAGACCTCCGTGGAACGCGCCAGCGAGGCCGTTGAAGCGACCAAGGTGGAGCCCACGACGAGGGTCGCGAGCATGAGTTCCGCGAAGCTCGCACCCTGGGTGCGACGGCGACGTGCCGTGTTCGCGACGGGCTTGTTGCTGGAATGGATCATGGTGAGTCGTTTCGAATCCGTATGTCGGGCGTCGCTGCTTTCGCGTCGCGGACTCCGCGGCAGCTCCCGGTGTGTCGGGATCAACCGGGGGTGACTTGAAGCACCGGCGGGGTCCCGCGAGATCGGTGCCCGGGCGCCGCAGCGATTCACCCTTCCGGCCGGCCGGGGCCATCGGCTGCGGGATGGCAGCTGGCTGAGCGGGCACCGACGCAAGTCCTTCGAATCAGCTGTCCCGGGCCGCCCTGGCGCCCCTTTCCCACCCGTCCAGGCGATTCCTCAGGGTCTGCCCGTGGATTCCCGACAAGGAAAGGGTCCAATCCGGATGTCGACAGGGGCGTTGCTCGACTATCCACGGGCTATCCACGGCCACGGGCGCTGACGCCAATCCGTGCCAGAAGTCGCCAGAGCCCCTCGTCCAAGGACGATTACGCCGACCCGAGACACCATGAACCTCAACCTGCCTGCGCCCTTGTCCCCGAGCCGCCTCCGGCGTGGCCGGCTGTCGTCCCTCGCGGCGGGTCTCGTGCTGACGACGGCTGTTCTGGCCTCCGCCGCGACCGCCCAGACGGTGACGGAGGGCGGCGGACTCGCCGGTCCGGGAGCCACCACCGGCTCCGAACCGGCTCTCGGGGGTCACATTTTCCGGCCGCCTCAGATCGGGAATCTGAATCCTCCGCCCCCGTCCGGAGGCGGCCCCGGCTGGATCCCCCCGGACGCCGGATTCCCGGGCGATGGACCCGGCGGCGATCCGGACGGCGGCAATGACGAACCGAACAGCGGCCCGCGTTCGCAGACGCGACCGACCACCGGCGCGCGCCCCAACCGGTTGAGCGACGGGGCCCAGGTGCGCGGCGCGCCGAATCGCCCCAGTGCTGCCACTCCCATCATCGAGCTGGGCGACGACCGCTGGGAAGTCTGGTGGGAAGCCAACAAGTTCGACTTCATCGAATTGCGACGCGTCCAGGACACACCCATCACAGGGCAGGGTGTTCAGCAGGAATCGCCGGAGCAGCGCGAGCAGCGTCTTGCCCATGTGCGGCAGACATTGCGCGACGAGATCCTTCCCCTGCTGCGGCGACTCGCCGCCTCGCCCGACAGCCAGGTGCGCGCCTCCGTCGCCGTGGCCCTCGGCAAGCTGCGGGACGAGGCCGCCATCGACCTGGTGCGCAAGCTACTCGCCGACACGAGTCTCATCGTCCGCCGGGCCGCCATGATGTCCCTGGGCATCATGCAGTCGGGGCGCGGCAGCTACCTGCTCATGAACATCGCGGACGATACGTCGATGGGACGCGATCTCATCGGCAAGTTGAGCCTCTCCAATGACGACCGCGGCACGGCCCTGATCGTGGCCGGCCTCCGCGGCGATCGGACCGCCGAGCACCTCGTCGCCGAGATGCTCGAGTCCCGCTCCCAGACGCATCCAGAGATGCTGGCCATGGTCTGTGAGGCCGCCGGCCTTATGGGCGGAGACAGGAACATCCGCTCCCTCATCGACGTCGCCTTCGACGAGGACCAACCCGAGTACGTGCGCTCGTCCGCGACCTCGGCCCTGGGTCGCATCGGCGACCCCTCGGTGACTCCCGCCCTGGTCGAACTCCTCGACGGACGCCTGCAGCCGCGCCGGGCCGCGGCCGCGGCCTTGGGCTACGTGACTCACCGCGGCGAGGAACGCGTCATCGAGAAGCTGGGCGACATCCTCGAGGACGAGAGTGACGCCCCCACCCGCCACTTCGCCGCGATCTCCCTCGGGAGGATCGGTGGCGACCTGGCCCGCGGCCGATTGCTGGAAGCCTTCGAGGACCCCGCCGCGAACATGCGGCCCTGGCTCGCGCTGGCCCTCGGCTTGAACGCCCGCAACGGTCCCGACAGCGGCATCCCCGACCTGCTCATGCAGCGCATGGACGGGGAGGCAAACGCCAACACGCTCGGTGCCTACTACATCGCCCTCGGCCTGACCGGGTCTGAGCAGGGCCTCGATCGGCTGCATGAGGCCGCGCAGGGCGCCCAGCTCGAACTCGCGAGCCACGCCGCGTTGGCCCTCGGGCTCTCGGGCCATTCACGGGCGGCCGCCATGCTGCGCGGCATCCTGGCCTCGACCGAGTCCCCGTTCCTGATCCGGCAGACGGCACTGGGCCTCGGCATCCTCGCCGACTCGCGCTCGATCCCCGATCTGGTCGAGTTGATCCGCGTGACCAACAACCCGCTGGTCGCCAGCTACTCCGCTGTGGCCATCGCCTTGATGGGCGACGAGAACGCCGCCGGCCCCCTGCTCTCGGTCCTCGAGCGGGAGGGCACCCGGGGCATGACCGCGACGTTCGCGGTGCTGGCCGTGGGGCAGTTGTTCGACACCGACCGCCGCCCGGCCCTCTCGCGCCTCGCGGCGGGAGACAACTACCTGGCCCGCGTCAGCGCCGTCGACGACCTGCTGGGCCTGGGATTCTAGGCCCGCGTCTCGGGAATCCCCCCGCCGCAGGCCGGCCGCCGGCCCGCGCCCGCGCCGGGCGGCTCGCCCACGGAGCCACGTTTCCTCCCGAGTAGAGACTCCCTACACTCTCGTGGTTGCCCGCGTAGAACGGTCCATGGACGGTGGAGACATCGTCGACCTCGAGGGAGGAAGTCTTGCGCATCACCGTCCTGTCGCTGCTCGCATCGCTGAGCCTGCTCGCCCCGCTCTCCGCCCAGGACACCAAGGGCACCGCCGACGCCCTCAGTCGGGTCATTCGACAGCAGCACTTCGACGGCGAGCGCTACGGCGACCTGCGCACGACCTGCCGCGTGCTCGATGCCCTCGCACGCTCCCCACGCCGGTACAACGAGATGGACGGCCCCTGGCTCCGCAAGGCGGCCGAGTGGGTCTCAACGCAGCCGATCGCCACGGCCGACGATGCCGCCTGGAAGGCGTTGGCTCTCGCCGGCTCCATCACCGGTCGCCTCGGACAGGCCCGGAACGCAGCGCTCCGGCAGGTCTCGGGCGGCGCCGGCGGTGACGAATACCTGGCGCTGCTCGCGTTGGCGACGCTCGACGCTGAGGCTGCCGGTGAGCGTGGGTTGGGACGCTTCCCCGGGTCATCCGACCCTGCCGCCCAGGGACATCGAAGCGGACTGGCAGTGCTCCGCGCGACGGACCCCGTCAACGTGGTGGCGCCGGACTTGCAGCCGGCGAAGGCTTGGCTCGCCTGGGCCCGCGCGGCCCGGTTGCGCGGCCTCGACATCGCCGTGCGTCCGGAATTGCCGACCGTCGATCCCGACGCGTCGCTCGACCGGCTCGTGGATGACCTGAACCTCGTCATTGCTCTGCACGGCCTGCCCACCCAGGGCGCCGAGACCGACGACGACGAGGCGCCGCCTCCTCCCGAGCGCATGCTCGCGGGCCGCGGGCTCGACGAGACCCTCGAGGCCGCATGGGGCTACCTCTCCGACTCGCAGCAAGACGGGACCTGGGGCATGGGCCGTCTCGAGTGGAAGGGCCCCCAGTCGGGCATCACCGCCATGAATCTCTCGGCCTCGATCTGGCTGGCCGATCGGCTCGGCCGGGAGCGCCCCGAGTGGATCGACGACGGCCTCGACTACCTCGTGTCGCTGGCACACGACGATGGCTCCATCCACGAAGGCGGCCTCGCGGTCTACACCACCTCCGTGGCCATCGAGGCCCTCATCGACGGTGGACGCGAGACCGACGCCGAGGTCATCGAGCGGGCCCGGCGCTTCGTGCTGGCCGCCCAGTCGGACGAGGGCGAGGGCTACGACCCCCTCGACGACCCCCACTACGGCGGCATCGGCTACGGCGGGGACGAGCGGCCCGATCTCTCCAACACGCAGATGGCTCTCGAGGCCGCCGCGCTGGCGGGGACGCCACCCGGCGACCCGCTCTTCACCAAGGCCATGGGCTTTCTGGTCAAGCACCAGAACCTGGCCGAGGAGCAGGTCTTCCGTTGGAAGCGCCCTCAGGGCGGCACGATCATCTCGGGCACCGACGGCGGTGCGACCTACATGCCGGGCAACAGCCCCGCCGGTGAGGACGACCTGGGCAACGATCTCTACCGCGCCCGCAGCTACGGCACGATGACCTTCGCCCTGACCAAGTCGTACCTGTTGTGCGGGCTGAGCGCCGACGATCGACGCGTCGCCGCCGCGCTGCGCTGGCTGGCCGACCACTACACGCTCGACGTCAACCCCGGCTACGCCGACCCCTCACAGGCCGCCCAGGGCCTGTATTACTACTATCAGGCGATGGCCCGGACGCTCGCACGGCTCGGCGACGACGACTTCGTAGACGCCGACGGCCGCCCGATCCCCTGGCGCGCCGATCTGGCCCGACGCCTCGCCGACGAACAAAGGACGGACGGGTCGTGGTTCAACGAACGCGCCTCGCGCTGGTGGGAGAGTTCACCCACTCTGTGCACCGGATACGCCTTGCTGGCGCTGAAGGCGTCCGCCGAGCAGTCGCCGCGGCAGGATTGAGGGCAAGCCTTCGTTTGCTGGGTTTGCAGGGGTGGGCTAGGATTCCCGCTTCATGAAGGTCCTCAACTTCGTTCTCGCCACCACCGGGCCGACGCTCACGAATCTCAAGATTCTGAGCCGGTACGCCTTTTCGGCCGTGCGTCACATGACGCCGCGGCGGTTGAGCAACATCGTCAAGGTGGAATGGGCACGGGTGCGCGGCAACGAGCGTGTCGGCGGCTGGCCCTACATCCTCAAGGTCGAGTCGACGAACGTCTGCAACCAGCGCTGTCCCTTCTGCCTCGACCGCGACCGCAGCAAGATCGACGACGACGGCCGCGGCTTCGGGCGGATGCACGAGGACTGCTACAAGAAGGCCATCGACCTGCTGGCCCCCACCGCGCTGAGGCTCAACCTCTACGGTTCCGGTGAGCCCGTCCTCTACGACGACATCTACGATTGGATCCGCTTCGCGGCCGACCGCAACATCGGCGTGACGATCAGCTGCAATCTCTCGGTCTTCAAGCCGGAGAATGCCGAGCGGTTGGTGCTGTCCGGACTCGAGCACCTGATCGTGAGCTGCCACGGCGCCAGCCCCGAGACTTACTCCAAGTACAACGTCAACGGCGACTTCTGGCGCACCATCGAGAACATGAAGGCGATCTGCGCCGCCAAGAAGCGCCTCGGCAAGCGCCTGCCCTTCGTCGACTGGCAGTTCCTGCGCTTCAGCCACAACCAGCACGAGATCCCGAAGGCCCGCGAGATGGCCAAGGACATCGGGGTCAACGCCATCCGCTTCATCAACCCCAACATCCCTCCCGAGCACAAGGAGGAGTGGCGCCCGCGCCGTGACGACGAGCTGCAGGACGCCAACCGAGGCGAAGGCAAGGTCCAGGCCAGCCCGGGCGTTAAGATCAGCGCAGGGGATCAAGCCGCCGCACGCGGCGAGGCGGTCACCGCCAAGGCGCCCAAGGCCGATGTCCAGGCCTGCTCGTGGCTCTATCGCAGCATGTTCATCAACTGGGACGGCGGCATCCTGCCTTGCTGCGACGGCACGACCGAACCCACCAACGACCTCGGCACGTTCACCAGCCAGACGCCGGAGGAGTTCGAGGCCTTCTGGAATGGCCCCACCTACCGCTACCTGCGCAACGTCGCCAACTTCAAGGTGCCGCGCGAGAAGATGGACCCGGCGTTCACGTGCTCGCACTGCATCAAGCCTCACATGCCCTATCTGCTGTACGAACGCGGCTTCCAGCTGCCCGCCAAGCTCGAGCAGCGGTTGCGGGCCACCGAGCCCGACCTCCCCGAGAAGCGGCAACGCTGGCGCGACGAGAAGGTCAGCCTCTCGTCCAAGGTGGTCGGCGAACGCTGACCGCCGACGACGCGGTCACGGGAGCTCACCCGACCGCGCCGAAGGACGCCCGACTCAGGCGCTGGCCGCCGAACGGGCAGCCCGCTTGCGCTCGAGGGCATTCAGGTTCGACTTGCGCATGCGCAGCGCCTTGGGAGTGATCTCCACCAACTCGTCGTCGCCGATCCACTCGAGCGCGTCCTCCAGCGAGAATTCCCGCGGCGGCGCCACCTTCAAGGCCCGGTCCGTCCCGGAGGTACGCATATTCGTGAGCTTCTTGTCGCGGCACACGTTGACGGTGATGTCGCCTTCGCGGCAGTGCTCGCCGACGACCTGGCCCTCATAGACCTGGCTGGCATGGGCGACGAAGAAGGTGCCCCGGTCCTGCAGGTTGTCGAGGGAGTAGTTCGAGACCCGTCCCGTTTCGCTGCAGCACAAGGCGCCGGCGGCGCGACCCTGGATCTCACCCTTGTAGGGTTCATAACTACGCAGGATGTGGCTGATCACCGCCTCACCGCGCGTGGCGTTGAGCACCTTGGTCCGCAGGCCGATGATGCCGCGAGCCGGGATCACGAAGTGCAGGCGGTTGAGCACGCCCTCCGTCGTCATCTCGGCCAGCTCGCCGCGGCGTGACCCCACGATCTCGAGCACCTTGCCGGCCTCGGTGGTGGGCACGTCGACGTAGAGGTCCTCCACCGGTTCGAGGCGCTTGCCGTCCTCGTAGCGGTCGATCACCCGCGGTCGCGAGACGGCCACCTCGTAGCCCTCGCGGCGCATGGTCTCGAGCAGGATGCCGAGGTGCATGACACCGCGACCGGAGACCCGAAAGCGGCCCTCACCCGATTCCTCCACCTTGAGCGCCACGTTGCTGCGCAGCTCGCGCTTGAGCCGCTCCGAAATCTGCCGGCCGGTGACGAATTTTCCCTCCTTGCCGGAGAAGGGCGAGTCGTTGACCAGCAGGTCGAGCGCCACGGTGGGCTCGTCGATGGAGATTTCCTCGAGCGGCTCGACGGCCGCCGGGTGGCACAGGGTCTCGCCGATGCTCACGTCCGGGAAGCCCTCGATGGCCACCAGGTCGCCCGCCGAGACCGACTCGACACTCCGGCGACCGAGGCCGTCGAAGACGTAGAGACCGGTGACCTTGCCCGGGCGCGGCGTGCCGCCCACGCGCATGGCCACCAGGGATTCGTTGCGCCGCAGGACACCCCGCTCGACGCGGCCGATGGCGACACGGCCGACGTAGTGGCTGTGATCGATGTTGGCGACCTGCAGCCGCACGGGACCGTTGCTGTCGTTCTTCGGCGCCGGCACGGACCGCTCGATGACCTCGATCAGCGCACGGGTGTCCGTCCCGCCGTCATCCAACTCGTGGCGCGTCCAGCCCATCCGTCCCGAGGCCCAGATCACGGGGAAGTCGAGCTGCTCGTCGTTGGCGCCGAGATCGACGAAGAGGTCGAAGACCTCGTCGAGCACCGCATCGGGACGGGCATCACGGCGGTCGCACTTGTTCACGACGACCACGACACGCAGTCCGGCCGCGAGGGCCTTGCGCAGCACGTAGCGCGTCTGGGGCATGGGCCCCTCGAAGGCATCGACGAGCAGCAACGCGCCATCGGCCATGCGCAGGGTCCGCTCCACCTCACCGCCGAAGTCGGCGTGACCCGGGGTGTCGATGATGTTGACCTTCAGGTCGCCCAGGGTCACCGAGCAGTTCTTGGCGAGCACGGTGATGCCGCGCTCCCGCTCGAGCTCGTTGGAGTCGAGCACGCAGTCGACCCGCTCCTCGTTCTCCCGGAACGTGCCTGCGTCCCCGAGCATGGCGTCCACCAGGGTGGTCTTCCCATGGTCGACGTGGGCGATGATGGCGACGTTTCTGAGCTTCACGGCAGTCGCCGACGGGATGATGAGGGTGAGCAGTCCGCGGGCACGGCCCGTGGACTACGGATACAAGCCCCGCATCTTCTGCAAATTGGCCACCCGGTCAACAGCCTCGATGTACGCGGCGGTGCGCATGTTCACCTTTGAGGTCTTGGTGCGCTTGAGCACTTGCCGGAAGGCCGTCCGCATGACCTTGGCCAGGCGCAGGTTCACGTCGCGCCGCTCCCAGAAGTAGCCCATACGGTCCTGGACCCACTCGAAGTAGCTGACCACCACGCCGCCGGCGTTGGCCAGGATGTCCGGGATCACGAAGATGTCCTTCTCATCGAGGATGTCGTCCGCCCGGGCAGTCGTGGGCCCATTGGCCCCTTCGACGATGATCTTGCAGTTGATCTTGTCGGCGTTGACCGAGGTGATCTGGTTCTCGGTGGCGCAGGGAATCAGGATGTCGCACTCCATCTCCAGCAGCCCCTGGCCATCGATGTATTCGCCGCCCTTGAACTCGGCGAGCTGCCCCTTGCGCTCGAGATGGCGCACGAGTTTCTTGGCGTCGAGGCCGCCTTCGTTGAGCAGATAGCCGTCGATATCGGAGATGGCGACGATCTTCACCCCCACCTCCGAGAGCAGCTCGGCGATGGTGCCGCCGACGTTGCCCGCGCCCTGCACCACGACGGTGGCGTCGGCGAGGTCGAGTTTCTTCACGTCCGCCGCCTCGCGGACCATGGTCAGCAGGCCGCGGCCGGTGGCCTCCTTGCGCCCCTGGCTGCCGCCCAGCCCCCAGGGCTTGCCGGTCACGACGCTGGTCACGGTGTGGCCCTTGTGCATGGAATAGGTATCCATGATCCAGGCCATGACCTGTTCGTTGGTGTACATGTCCGGCGCGGGAACGTCGCGGTCGGGGCCGATGATGTCGATGATGCCGCTCGTGAAGCGACGCGTGACGCGTTCGAGCTCGCCGATCGACAGCGTGCGCGGATCGCAGCGCACGCCGCCCTTGGCCCCGCCGAAGGGCACGTTGACGATGGCGCACTTCCACGTCATCCAGGCGGCCAGGGCGCGCACCTCGTCGATGTTCACGTGGGGCGAATAGCGGATGCCGCCCTTGCACGGGCCCATGGTCGAGTTGTGCTGGACGCGCCAGCCCTCATAGACCTCGAAGCTGCCGTCGTCCATCCGCACCGGGATGGCGACTTTGAGCTCCTTCTCGGGCGCCTTGAGGATGCGGTAGATGCCCTGGTCGAGTCCCAGCAGTTCCGCGGCCCGGTCGAACCGCGTGAGCATGGCCATGAACGGGTTGTGTTCAGGGGCCTCGCGCGCCAGGGCAGCAGCGTCGTCGGTCACGGTCATCTGAGGGGTCCTCGGAAGCCTGGGGGCTCCCGATCCGATCGGCGGTCGAGGGACAAGGCCCGTAACATATGCGGAAACCCACCCGGATGCAGCAAGACGAACCGGGTCAATTCGGACTGCCCCGGGGGGGACTTCCAGCGTCAGGGGCCACAGGTGACGCTGGGTAACGGTACCCCGAATAACGGGGGGCGGGGCGACAGGGGCCCACGCCTCAAGGGCCCAGCCGGAACAACTCGACGCGGGGCGACTCCGAGAGCACGACCGGCGGGTCGGCAGCGAGGCTCTCGAGGGCCGCCCGCAGCTCCACCGGCGCCGAGGCCCCGGCCCACTGGTCACCGGCGGGCGTCAGCAGGAACTGCAGGGGCCCCGGGTGCCGTGACCGCGCCTGGGCGAGTTGGGCCGGATCGACGATCCCGCCGCGCACGGTGCGGTCGGCGTAGTAGGGGAAGGCCGGCCGCTTGAGCACGTATCCGGCCGCGAATTCAGGTGCCCACGCATTGGTGTCGTAGTTGGTGAGCAGCGTCTCGTGAGGCTCGGTGTGGGCCTTCACGAGCAGCCCCAGTTCCGCCGGCAGCTCCCCCACTGCCGCCGGATCGAGGATCACCGGCACCGAGCGCAGGCCGAGCACCACCACCGCTGAGATCACCGCGAGGGGCACCAGCCGCCACACCCCCTCCGGCGGGAGCCAGCGAGCGAGCCCCGTCGCGAGCCCGGCCGCGAGACCGTAGGGCAGGGCAAACAGCCAGTACCCGTGCTGCAGCATGCCCGCCGGGAACAGGGCCCCATGGAGCAGCGGCGCGAGCAGCAGCAGGGCCGTCACGCCCACGGGACCCAGCCCGTTGCTCGCCGGCGCCCCGTCGCGAATCGGCGCGGAGGTCGCCTCCGTCGTCTCCGCCCGGGCCGGCAGCAACGCGAGCACGGCCAGCGGGAGCAGGACGGCGAAGGCAGGGATCAAGCCGTGGATCTCGCGCCACCACGCCTCGGCCGCCACCCCCAGCACCTCTCGGTGCGCGAGCAGGCTGCCGATGCCGCGCACCGCCGCGCCCCCCCCGAAGCGCTCCATCGACATGGTCGGCAGATTCACCAACCAGACCAGCCAACCCACGAAGAGCGCCAACGTCCACAGGCCGAGGCCCATCGCCATGCCCCGCTCGCGGCCGCGTCCGGTGAAGAACAGGTGCAACACGCAGCCCGCCGGGGCGTAGAGGCCGTACCAATCGAAGGACGAGCTCAGCAACGAGAGCAGCAGGAACGCTCCCGGCCCCCGTCCCGCTCGCAGGCGCCGGTAGGCGATCAGCGTCCCCAGCGAGAGGGCCAGCACCGGCGGCCCTTGGACGTCCACATGGGCGCCGTAGATCGAGACCATGGGCATGGCGGCCGCCAGCAGGGCGGCCACGCCGCCCCAAGGCGGACCGGTCGCGCGTCCGACCAGTGACGCGAGCAGGATCAGCGCGACCACCGTCGCCAACGCCGAGAAGCCGCGGGCCACGTCCTCGCGGGGACCGGTGGCCATGAAGACAGCCCCGAGCGTCCAGCCCAGGGCCGGCGGGTGGTGGCCGTAGACGTCCGGGGCAGCCGGGTCGTGGGCCGCTCCGTCGAGCAGCGGCGCGCCTCCCAGATGGGTCAGGCCCAGCCGCGCATGATTCCGAGCGATGGCGGCGTAGCGCGCGCCGTTGTGACCCAGCCAGCCGCGCCGCCAGGTGTCCTCGAAGGTCATCGACATGACCGCGACGGCGAGGCCCAGCGCCACCGTCACCAGCAGGGCCCCGAGCACGCGCGGGTTGCCGCCGGCCCCCGGGCTCACCGGGGTCCGCCCTCGGTCGGCCGGCTCAATGGTGGTCGTCGTCCTCGCCGGCGGCCGACGCGATGTCGGCGGGCGTCGGCAGGGACGGCAGTTCACTCTCGAAGGCCAACTCCACCACCAGGCAGCGCACGTCACCGTGATCGGGGATGCGCGCGATCTTCACCGCGTCCTTCTCGGTGCAGAGCAGCGCCGAGGTCCGCGCCTGGGCCCGCACGGCCGCGAGGTCGCCCGGGTCGAAGTCGTGGTGATCGGGGAAGGCCAGCAGGCCGGTGACCGACGCGCCGACGCTCTCCACCGTGCGGCGGAAGCCCTCCGGAGAGGCGATGCCGGCGAACAGGAACACGTCCTGGCCCGCGAGGGAGTCGGGCGACGCGATCGCGTCGCCTCCCACGGTGCGCACGCCCGTGGGCTCGTGTCGCGCCCAGATCACGCCGACGCCCCGGCGGTGGGCCTGCAGCCGCGCCAGCAGGGACTCGCGGCCGAAGCGGTCGAGGTGGTCGTGATGGGTCACGACGATGAAGTCGGCCCGCTCCAGCCCCGAGGGGGGTTCGCGCAGCGAGCCGGCCGGCAGCACGTCGCCGTTGCCGAAGGGCGTCCGGGCGTCCATCACGACGAGGTCGAGGTCGCGGTGCAGCCGGCGGTGCTGGAAGCCGTCGTCCACGAGGATCAGGTCGGCGCCGGACGCCGCGGCCTGGCGGGCGCCGGAGAGCTTGTCGGGCACCATGATCACGGTGGCCTGGGGACAACGCGCCATGAGCAGGGCGACCTCGTCGGTGTGACCGTCGTCGTCGGCCACCGCTCCGTAACCCCGGCACACGATGGCCACCTTGCGACCCTCGGCCGCGCCCTTGCGGGCCAGGGCGATGACCAGGGGCGTCTTGCCCGTACCGCCCACGGTGAGGTTGCCGACCGAGACCACCGGCACGCCGACCGCTTGCGTCGACAGCAGGCCGTTGTCGTACAGCGCGTTGCGGATCGTCACCACCACCAGGTAGAGCAACGAGAGGGGCAGCAGGACGAAGCGCACGGCCAGGGTGAGCAGGTCCTGATCGCGGCCCATGAGGCGGTCGATCAGTCGGCGATTCATGACGTTTCCTCGGTCGTTTCGGCCACGCGCGAACCGGACTCGTCCGGCGCCTCGGGAAGCGCGCCGTCGGTGGATCGCAAGGCTGTGGGCGGTGGTGTTGCGGGGGGCGGCGGCTCGGTGACGTGTCCGTTGCCCACGGGCTTCGCCGTGGTCGTCGGCGCCGTCACGGTGGGCTCGGACTTCGTCGTCAGGTCGATCACTTCCTGCGCGAGCGCGAGGTAGTCCTCGGCCCCACGGGACGCGGGATCATAGGCAAAGATGGTCTTGCCGTGGCTAGGCGCCTCGGCCAGCTTCACGTTGCGCCGGATGACCGTGTCGAGCAGCACCTTGCCGAAGTGGTCGCGCACGTCGGCGATGACCTGCCGGCTGAGGTTGGTCGACGGATCGTGGCGGCACGAGACCATGGCCGAGATGCGCAGGCGTGGGTTGAGTCGCCGCTGGACCAGGTCGACCACCTCGAGCAACTTGCCGAGTCCCTGCAGCGCGAAGAACTCGGCCTGGATCGGCACGAGCACCTCGTCGCAGGCCACCAGGGCGTTGAGCGCCAGGAGCCCCAGGCTCGGCGGGCAGTCCACCAGGATGAAGTCGTAGGGCAGCTCGCGCGCGGCGGCATCGCGGTCGAAGGCCTCGCGCAGCAGCAGCTCGCGCCCCAGCTCGGAGGCCAGCTCCACCTCCACGCCCGCGAGATCCGAGCCGGCGGGGGCCACCCACAGGCCGTCCTGGTCCGTGGCCCGGGCTACATCGGTGAGCCCCGCTTTCCCGACCAGCACGTCGTAGATGCAGGCTTCAGGAGCGCAGGGATCGATGTCCAGGTGCACCGTGAGGTTGCACTGGGGGTCGAGGTCGCACACCAGCACCCGCTGTCCGAGCCGCGCCAGGGCCGCACCCAGGTTGACGGTGGTGGTCGTCTTTCCGACGCCGCCCTTCTGATTGATGACCGCCACCCGACGCATGGGCCCAGCCTAACCGGTCGGTTGGATAGAATCTCGCCCCCATGACCACCCCCGCCGACGAGCTCTTCGACCGATCCTTCGACCAGGTGCGCCGCGGCGACGTCCGTGGCGCCCTGGGGTCGCTGCTGGACACCCTCGCCGTGGATCCGGCCCACCAGGGCGCCCTCGACTCGGCCGCCCGCATCTGCCGCATGTTGGGCGCCCCCGAGGACGCGCAGCTCTTCGAGGATCTCGCCACCCGCCCCGAGGACGCCGAGACCTGGTTCGGCCTCGGCTGGCGGCTCGTCGACCAGGACCGTCCCGACGTCGGCTCGACCTTGTTGGAGCAGGCGCTCCGGCGCGACCCGTCCAACCACGACTTCCGCCGGGAGCTCGCCTTCGCGCGCTTCCTCAAGCACGACTACGCGGGCTGTCGCACGGCCCTCGCGCCCCTCGACGACGAGCCCGACCTGTCGGAGACCGAGCGTCTCGACGTGATCATGCTCGACGCGGAGGCCGCGCTGTACGTCGGCGACCCGTCCTCCGCCGCGCGCGCCCTGCACACCGCCGACGAGATGGTGCCCGACGACGTCCAGCAGCAGCGCCTCGACGCCCTGGCGCAGATGCTCGGTCGCGCGCGACACGTCGCGCAGCTCTCGAGCTGCGGCCTGCGCGAGTGGCACTTCATCCAGCACGCCGGTGTGATCCTGAAGACGGCCGGCGGACACTTCGAGACGGGCGAATTCGCGGGGCGCTTCGGCCTGCTCTCGCTGCGCCTCGACATGGTCGCGTTCCTGCTGCAACGCCTGCTGCATCTGCTCGAGCGGCTCGACCACCCCGTCGACATGGTCATCTCCGCGTCGGACATGGCGGCGCCGCTCGCCCACGGCCTGGCCCAGCGCGCCGGGCTGGCCCTGTCCGACGAGCCCACCGACGAGCACGTCGGCTCGGCCCTGCTCGTGGCGGCCAACGGCGCCGAGTACGCTCCCTGGGTCGCGCGCCTCTCGCAACACGCCTCCGACCTGTCCCTCTTCGCCCTCAACCTCGACTGGGAGCGGGGCACGCCCGTCTGCCCCGAGATCGTGGGCGTCCTCGCGCGCCGCGTCGTGCTCCCTTGGGAGACCACCTTCGCCCTGGGCGAGGGCGGCGGCGAGGCGCGCCAGGTTCCGGGTGACGATCGCCCGCCCGAGGAGATCGGGGCCGCGTTGGTGGAGGCCATGGAGGCCCTGCCCGACGATGGCGGCCAGGCGCGCAACGAGTTCGAGCAGATCTATGCTCCGCTGGCGGAAGAACTGGTGCTCGGCAACGACCAGCGCTATCCCCATCGGCGCCAATTCACGCACCATTCGCCGTGCCGCCCTCCCCACACGTCCGACGACGGGCCGGGACGCGACGCCGGAGGTGGTGCCGACGGCACGGGGCCGGACGAACCGGCGGACGCCGGATGGACAGATTCCGGTTGGGTGGAGGACGAAATCTCATGACGAGGCCGCGCGCGATGGATGACCTGCTTCCCGCCGTGCGCCGCCTGGCGGACCGGGTGACCAACCCGGTCCAGTACATGGGCGGTGAGTTCGGCGTGGTCCGCAAGGACCCCGCCACCGTGAAGGGCCGCGTCGCGCTGTGCTACCCCGACACCTACGAGATCGGCTCGTCGCACAACGGCATGCAGCTGCTGTACCAGATCGTCAACGACCGCGACGACCTGGCCGCCGAGCGGGTGTTCGTGCCCTGGACGGACATGGCCGACCTGATGCGGGTCGAGGGCGTGCCGCTGTTCAGCCTCGACACCCACCGGCCCGTCGTCGGCTTCGACGTGCTCGGCATCACCCTGCAGACCGAGCTGACCTACACCAACGTGCTCGAGGTGCTCGACCTCTCGGGCATCCCCCTGCGGGCCGCCGAGCGGGACATGAGCCACCCGGTGGTCATCGCCGGCGGCCACGGCACCCACTCCCCCGAGGTCATGGCCGACTTCTTCGACGTGATGATGCCCGGCGACGGCGAGGAGACGCTCATCCCGCTGCTCGAGAAGGTCATCGAGCACCGCCGGCGCGGCAGCGCCCGCGAGGACATGCTGCGCGACATCGCCACGAGCTTCCCGTGGGCTTACGTACCGACCCTCTACGACGTGACCTACGAGCCGGACGACGGGCCGCTCAAGGCCGTCACGCCGCGCTTCGACGACGTGCCGGCGACCATCAAGGGTGCCGCGGTGTTCGACTTCAGCCAGGTGCCCATGGCGACCAGGCCCGTGGTGCCCCATGCCCGCTCGGTCCACGACCGCATCTCCATCGAGATCATGCGGGGCTGCACGCGAGGCTGCCGCTTCTGCCAGGCGGGCATGATCACCCGCCCCATGCGTTACCGAACGGTGGAATGCCTCGTGGAGGCGGCCGAGGAGGCCTGGCGCAACACCGGCTACGACGAGATCACGCTGACCTCCCTCTCGTCCGGCGACTATCCGTGGATCGAGGAGCTGCTCACCGCCATGAGCGAGCGCTTCAGCCCGCGGCGGGTGAACATCTCGCTGCCGTCGCTGCGCGTCACGGGCGAACTCTCGCGCCTGCCGGCCCTCACCAACAACGTGCGCAAGTCGAGCCTGACCTTCGCGCCCGAGGTGGCCACCGACCGCCTGCGCAAGATCATCAACAAGGACATCAAGAACGCCGACGTGATCTCCAGCGCCACGGCGGCGTTCGAGCAGGGCTGGGACCGCATCAAGCTCTACTACATGATCGGCATCCCCGGCGAGCGCGAGGAGGACCTGAAGGCGGTCATCGACTTCGCCGACGAACTCTCGCGTTTGCGCCAGCAGGTGACGGGCAAGGGCAAGGCCAAGGTCAACGTGACCGTTTCCACCTTCGTGCCCAAGGCCTTCGTCCCCTTCCAGTGGGACCCGATGATGTCGCCCGAGACGATCCGGGTGAAGCAGCGTTGGATGCGCGGCCTCAACATCAACAAGCTCGTGAAGCTCAAGTTCCACGACGCCGAGCAGAGCTTCCTCGAGGGCATCCTCTCGCGGGGCGATCGGCGCCTGACGAACGGCCTCATCGAGGCTCACCGCCGCGGCGCGCGCTTCGACGCCTGGTCGGAGCACTTCCGCCTGAGTCGCTGGATCGACGCGTTGGAGGCCACCGGTCTCGATGCCGAGGACTACGCCCTCAGGGAGCGCGGCGAGCACGAGACCCTGCCCTGGGATCACCTCGACGTGGGGCCGGCCAAGGCCTTCCTGTGGAGCGAGCGCGAACGGGCTCGCAACCTCATCGCCACCGACTACTGCATCGGCAAGACCTGCCACGTGTGCGGCGTGCCGCCGTCGCTGTGCTTCGCCATCAAGCGCGACATGGGCCTGCTCGGTTCGAGCAAGCGCGGCATCCTGGCCATTGACGAGGACGGCGTGACCAAGGGCGTGGGCGGCGTCGACGCGCAGGCCGAACGCCGCCTGACCGTGGCCTCGCCGGGCCTGGTCCGTGAGAAACGCGCCGCCCGCCCCGACCCCGGTGTCGGGGCGCCCGCCGAACGGACCGACGAGGGCGCGTGAGACGTCCGAAGCTCTTCGATCCCTTCGCCCGCGGACTGAGCTACTTCCCGCAGGTCCGCACGCGCTGGCTGAAGGGCGTGCTCTGCGTGCTGCCCGACTCGGCGCTCGTCGTGGGCCTGCCCATGATCGTCGCCCGCGTGCTCAACGGCGTGACCGCCACCACCGACCCCATGCCCCTCTCCGAGGTGTGGGGCTGGGCCGCCCTGTTCTTCGTGCTCGTGCTCGTGAAGGGCGCCGCCAAGTTCGGCATGCGCTGGTACATCACCGGCGCGTCGCGGGAATTCGAGCGCATCTACCGGCAGGACCTGTTCGACCACATGGTCACGCTCACCGCCAACGACCTGGCCGGCATCCGCACGGGCGACATCATGTCGCGCTCGGTCGCCGACCTCGAGGCGGTGCGCATGCTGCTCGGCCCGTCGTTCATGTACGTGATGCAGGCGGCGGTGATCGTCCCCGCGGCCCTCGGTGTGATCTTCTGGGTCGACCCGTTCGTGTGCCTGACGATGCTCGTCCCCTTCAGCGGGCTGGCCCTCGCGGTGTGGATCTCCGCCGGCCCGACCCAGCACTGGAGCCAGGAGGTCCAGGAGCGCGTCGCCGAGCTCTCGGTGGTGGCCCAGGAGAATTACTCCGGCATCCGCGTGGTGAAGGCCTTCGCCACCGAGGCCCTCTCGGGCGACGTGTTCAAGCAGATGGGCCAGGCCTTCCTGCACGCCAACGTGCGCCTGGCCACCATCCGCGGCATGACCTGGTCGTCCATCTCCGCCATCAAGGAGCTGGCGCTGCTCGTGGTGCTCGGCGTGGGCGGCTGGCGGCTGGTGGTCGGCGCCATCAGCTACGGCGACATCCTGCTCTTCGTCGAGCTGCTCGCGGCCACCTTCTGGCCCCTCATCGCCATCGGCTGGATGCTCGGCCTCTACACCCGCGCCAAGTCCGGCGCCCAGCGCATGGACGAGATCTTCGCCCTGCAGCCGTCGGTGGCCGAGTCCCCTCAGCCCACGGCTCTGCCGGAGGTGCGCGGTGAGCTGACCGTCCGGCACCTCGACTTCGCCTACGACACCACGGCCGTGCTCGCGGACATCTCCCTGCACGTCCCCGCCGGCACGTCGCTGGGCATCACCGGCCGCACCGGCTCGGGCAAGTCGACCCTGGTGAAGCTCATGGCCCGGCTGATCGAACCGCCGCCGGGCACCGTCTTCCTCGACGGCCACGACGTGCGGGACGTTGCTCTCGATGACTTACGACATGCCGTGGGCGTGGTGCCCCAGGACACCTTCCTGTTCAGCGAGACCATCCGCGAGAACATCGCCTTCGCCGGCGAGCACATCGACCATGACGCCGTCGAGACCGTGGCCGGCATCGCCCAGGTCGACAAGGACATCGCCGAATTCACCGACGGCTACGACGAGATGCTGGGCGAACGCGGCGTGACCCTCTCAGGCGGGCAGCGCCAGCGCACCGCCATCGCCCGAACCCTCGCCGCCGACACGCCGGTGCTGATCCTCGACGACTGTCTCTCCGCCGTCGACTCGGTCACCGAGCAGGCCATCCTCGGCGGGTTGCGCGAGACCCTGCGCGACCGCACCGCCGTGATCGTGAGCCACCGGGTCGCCGCGCTGGCCCTGGCCGACCAGATCATCGTCCTCGACGAGGGCCGGGTCGCCGAGTCCGGCAGCCATGCCGAGCTCATCGCCGCCGGCGGCCTCTACGCCACCATCCACGAACGCCAGAGCATCGAGCAGGAGCTCGAGACGCTGTGAGCCCTTCCCCATGAGCGCCGCCGCCGACAAGCCCGACCGCCCGCACCAGCACCGTCCGGGCAGCGACCACGACAGCAAACTGCTGCGGCGGTTGCTGACCTTCGCCGGTCCCTACCGCTGGGCCATTGCCGCCACCATCCTGCTGCTCATCATCGGCCTGGTCCTGCAGGTGGTCGGGCCCGAGATCTTCCAGCGCGTGCTCGACGGTCCGGTGGCCGAGGCGGCCCGGACCCGCGGCACCCCCGCCTTCGACAGCGAGAGCCTCACCGACCAGGTCGTCGACTTCGCCTTGTTGTTCCTCGCCGTGGCGCTGGTCCAGTCGATCCTGGCCGTCGTGCGCGAGTGGCTCATGCACCGCACCGGCCAGGGCATCGTGTTCGAGATCCGCAACCGCCTCTTCGGCCACGTCCTGCGCCTGCCGGTCAGCTGGTTCGACCGCCATCACGTGGGCTGGGCCGTGACGCGCAGCACCAGCGACGTCGACGCGTTGAGCGAGATGTTCACGACGGGCGTCTCGACGATCATCTACGACCTGCTCAAGATCGTCGTGCTCATCGGCGCGCTGATCTGGATCGCACCGAGCCTCTCGCTGGTGGCCCTCGGCGTGCTACCCGTGATGGTCTACGTGAGCTTCCGCTTCCGGCTGGTGGCGCGCCGGGCCTACCGCGCCACGCGCGAGTCCCTCTCGCGGCTCAACGCATTCCTGCAGGAGCGGCTTACCGGCCTCGACGTGGTGCGCCTGTTCCGCCGCGAGCGCTCGAGCAAGCACCGCTTCGACAAGCTCAACACCGTCTACTACGACGACAACATGGTCACGGTGCGGCACTTCTCGCTGTTCTTCCCGACCGTCGACACCCTGGCCAACGCGATCAAGATCGGCACCCTGGTCTTCGGCGCCTGGCTCATCACCGAGGGCTCGATCACCGTGGGCGTGCTCGTGCAGTACTGGTTCTACCTGAGCTTCGTCTTCGACCCGATCCGCGAGCTGGCCGAGCGCTACAACATCCTCCAGGCCGCCATGGCCGCGGCCGAGCGCATCTTCGGCATCTTCGACACGCCCACCGAAACGCAGGCCATGCTCGCCGTCGCCACCGCGGGCGGTGCGCCCGCCGGCCCCGAAGCGGCAGTGGCAGCAGCAGCGGCAGCGGCGGCAGACGAAGCTGTGCAAGCTGTCGCCTCAGTGTCGACAGCACCTGCAGTTCCGGCCGCGACCGCCGCGACCGCCGAGGCCGCCGCGACGACGGCCCCGAGCCCCCTGGTCGAGTTCGAGCACGTCAGCTTCTCCTACCCCGTGGGGCCGCCCGTGCTCCACGACCTCTCGTTCACCATCAATCGGGGGGAACGGGTGGCGGTGGTCGGACACACGGGCGCCGGCAAGACCACGCTCGTGAGCCTGCTGTGCCGATTCCACGAGACGCCCCAGGGCACCATCCGCTTCGACGGACGCGACATCGAATCGATCCCCCACCGCGACCTGCGGCGCCGCATCGCCATCGTGCAACAGGACGTCTTCCTGTTCAGTGACACGATCGCCGCCAACATCCGCATGGGCAACCCCGACTTGCCCCTCGAGCGGGTGCGCGAGGTGGCCCGGGCCGTCCACGCCGACAAGTTCATCGAGCGCATGGAGGCTGGCTACGAGTCAGGGTTGCGCGAACGCGGCAGCAACCTGTCGTCCGGTCAACGGCAGCTCGTGGCCTTCGCCCGGGCCCTCGCCGCCGACCCCGAGCTGCTCGTGCTCGACGAGGCCACGTCGTCCGTCGACAGCGAGACCGAGCACCTCATCGAGGACGCCACCAAGGTGCTGCTGCAAGGGCGCACCTCGCTCATCATCGCCCACCGCCTCTCCACCGTGGTGGCGGCCGACCGCATCCTGGTCATGCACAAGGGCGAGCTGCGCGAACAGGGCTCCCACGCCGAGCTCATGGCACAGGGCGGGCTCTACAGCAAGCTGTTCAAGCTGCACCTGGCCGCCGCGCCTTAGCCGTCCTCGAGGTAGCCCAGCTCGATGAGCTGGCGGCGGGTCTCCTCGGACAGCTCCACCGGGCGGCCACCGGACGCGTCGCCACGCAACCCGGCGAGCAGATGCTCGAGGGCTGCAGCGGCCGCCGCGACCGCCTCGGGGTCGTCCCCGGCGAGGTTCATGGTCTCGAGCGGGTCGGTGCGCAGGTCGTAGAGCATGACAGCTTGCCGTGACGGAAGAGTCACGCCGGCCTGCGGGTCGCCTTCGATGTACTTGAGCCCGCCGATCGTCAGGGCCCGGGCGCGAGTGACGTTCGAGTCGACCTCCGACAGCGCCGGGCTCGGCGTCCAGCCGTCGGCCGCCCGGGCCGCCGCGGCGTCCCACGCCGGACGCAACGACCGGCCCTGCATCGCGGCGGGCGCCTCGACCCCGAGCAGGTCGAGCAGGGTCGGCGCGAGATCGACAAGCGAGACCCGCTCGCGCACGCGTCGCGTCTCCGTGCCCGGAATCCGCAGGATCAGCGGCACCCGCGTCTGCTCGTGGTGCACAGACTGGTTGTGGCCGTTGAAGCCGCGCTCACCGAAGGCCTCACCGTGGTCGGACGTGATCACCACCAGCGTGTCGTCGGTCAGCCCGGCCGCCTCGATGCGCGCGAGCAGTCGCCCCACCTCGGCGTCGACCCAGGCCAGCCCCGCGTCGTAGAGGTCGATCAGGTGCCGCTGTTGCGCCGCGTCGTAGGGCGTCACCATCTGCTTCTCGAGGGGACGCAACGGCTTCACCGGCCGGGCGCCCGGCGTGACGAAGCGCTCGCGGAACTCGGTCGGCGGCCGGTAGTCGTGCACGGCGAACGTCTGCAGGAACAGGAAGAAGGGCACCTCGCGGTGTGCGTCGATCCAGTCGAGCGCGGCATGCCAACCATGGCCCGGATGGAGCGCGATGTGCGCGAGGGCGTCGCGGTTTCCGCGCCCGGACGCCTGCTGCAGCGCCACCAGATCCTGGATCGGGTCGATGTTGGTGAAGGCGTCGAAGCCGTGGGCGAAGCCGTAATCGGAGCTGAGATAGCCCCCGCCGGTGAACGCCCGCGTGGCGTAGCCCTGATCCGCGAGGATCGCGGCGAGCATGGGCGTCGTTTCGAGGTCGAGAGCGTGGACAGGATGCACTGCGCCGTGGGTCGACGGGTATTGCCCCGAAAACATCGACGCATGGGAGGGCAAGGTGTAGGGCGCCGTCGAGACGGCATCGTCGAAGATCACCGCCTCGTCGGCGAAGGCATCGATGACCGGCGTCGTATCGCGCTCGTAACCGTAGAGCCCGTAGTGGTCGCGCCGCGTGGTGTCGAGCGAGACGAGCACGAGGTTCGGACGACGCGCGCCTTCCTCGCAATGGAAGGTGGGCACAGTGACGATGACGTCCTCGACGAGAGCCACGCTGGCTTGCTCGAACCACAGTCGGATGCGTTTCCCGCGGGACTCCTCTGCCACGTCGAAGGAGAACTCGTCCCAGAACGGCTGCCAGTCCAGCTGGTCCCAGAGGTTCGTCGACTTCCAGAGGTTCTTCGACTTCATGCCCCCGACACTGCCCTCGAGGATGCCGAGCGTGGACTCGTTGCGCTGTTCGATCAGTCCTCGATGCGTGGTGGCGAAGGTGAGGCGCGTGGCGTCGATCGGGACGTCGATCTCGAAGGGTGCAAAGGCCTCGTGTCCGTAGGGGACCACGAAGCCGGCGCGGACGTCCTGGTACAGGGAGAAGGTCTGGATCACATCTCCGTGCGAGCGCCGGGGCCCGCCGGAATTGGGATCGACCCGCTCGCGCACCGAGAGCCGGATGTCACCCCACCAGAGGCCGGGAACGGCGGGCGCGCGGATCTCGACACGTGATTGCGGTGACGTCGCCGGAAGCAGCACCTCGAGACGACCCTCGTCGCGGCCGCCGGCGATCGCCCCGAGCCGCTGGAGCGGTCCGTCGGCCCTTCCCCCCGAGACCATCAGCGACGGGCGCTGGCCCATCGGCGGTGACGACTCGTCACCGAAGTCCACGGAGCGAACGCTGACCACATACGCGAGCCCGGGGATCGTGTCGAATCCCACCGTCTCGCTCTCGGCCCGCTCGTGCCCCAAAGCAGTCAGCTTCCGGGGCCTCACCACGAAGGGCGCCGGGCCGATCGTCCCGATCTCCATGGAACGGACGACGCGGCGGAAGGTCACCCCATCGCCGTCCGGACCGCCCCGCGAGGAACGCGGATCCGCTTCGCCAGAGCACGCGATCACGAGCAGTGTCACCGCAAGAGCGGGGAGCGCCACGAGAACACGCCGGAGCGCCGCCCCGCTTCGCCTGACAGCTTGCCTACGTTCGCTCACGCCCGGAATGTACCGTGTCGCCATGGCAGGCGGAGGGAACGCCGGGGACACGTCGACGGGCCCAGCGCCCGGCCGCTGGTTGGCCGGCTTCGGACCGGGGCTGCTCGTCGCCGCCACCGGCGTGGGCGCCGGCGACCTGCTCACCGCGGGGCTGGCTGGCTCCGAGCTCGGCATGGTCATCCTGTGGGTGCCGCTGCTGGGCGCCGCGCTCAAGTGGGTGCTCAACGAGGGCCTGGCCCGCTGGCAGCTCGCCACCGGCACCACGCTCATGCAAGGCTGGGACGCTCACCTCGGCCGCCCCTTCCGCTGGTTCTTCGGCGCCTACCTCGTGCTGTGGGCCTTCGTGGTGGGCGGCGCGCTGATCTCGGCCTGCGGCGTGGCGGGCAGCGCCCTGATTCCCCTCGGTGACGACGAGACCGGCCGCATCGTGTGGGGCGTGGTGCACAGCGTGATCGGATTGCTGCTCGTGCGGCGCGGCGGCTTCGCCCGCTTCGAGACGATCATGTCGGTCTCGGTCGCGCTGCTCTTCCTCACCGTCACCGCCACCGCCATCGTGTTGCTGGTCGCCGGTCCCTCGGCCGACACGGCACCGACCCTCGCCGGCCTGGTCTCGCCGTCCTTTCCGGAAACAGCGAACGCGCGGGCCTGGCTGCTCGGCGTCCTCGGCGGCGTGGGCGGCACCGTCACCCTGCTCAGCTACGGCTACTGGATCCGCGAGCACGGGCGCACCGACCCGACCGGACTCGCGACGTGCCGCCGCGACCTCGCCGTGTGCTACGCGCTGACCGGGTTCTTCGGCGCCGCCATGATCGTGATCGGCTCGCAGGTCACGCTCACCGGATCGGGCAGCCGCGTGGCCCTCGAGTTGGGCGACCGCCTGGGCGAGATCGTCGGCCCCGCCGGCCGCATGGTGTTCCTGCTGGGCTTCTGGGCCGCCGTGTTCTCGAGCCTCGTGGGTGTGTGGCAGGGCGTGCCCTACCTCTTCGCCGACTTCTTTACGCGGGGACAGGCCGCGCGCACCGCTTCACCCGTCTATCGACGCGTGCAGATCGCCCTGGCGCTGGTCCCGCTGCCCCTGCTGGCCGGGACGGTGCGGGCGGTGCAGCTCACCTACACCGTCCTCGGCGCGCTGTTCATGCCGCTGCTCGCCGCCACGCTGCTCGTGCTCAACAACCGTCGCCGCCTGGTCGGACCGCAGCGCAACGGCCTCGTCGTGAACGCCCTGCTCGTCTTCACCCTCGCGCTCTTTGCGGTCATCGGCTGGGACCAGCTCCTCGACAGCCTGGGTTGACGAGCTCCGCTGCTCGTCGGCACCGCTTCGGATCGGCACCACTTCGGATCGGGTCGCGCAGGACACGCGGCCGCCCGTGCGCGTCAGAGAGCCTCGACGAGGCGCGCCAATCGGGGCAGGGCCTGCACGAGCCGCACGCCGTGCCAGCTCGCCAGCTCGCCGTCGATGGGCCGGGCCCGATCCGCCAGCGTCCCCAGCTCGGCCGCATGCTCTGGGGTGAAGGCGTAGGGTTCCGTCGAGAGCCAGACCACGTCGGGAGCGGCGGCCCGCAGCTCGTCGAGGGTCACCTCGGGATACCGCGAAGCCGGGTCGTCCCCGCCGGGCACGACGTTCTCGAATCCGTACTCGGCCAACAGGGCGCTGACGTAGGTGTCGCGACCGGCCGCTATCCAGGGCCGCCGCCAGACGAGATAGGCGCAACGACGCGTCGGCCACGTCCGGGCCCGCACCGCCACGCACTCCTCCTCGATGGCGGTGGCGATGCTCTCCCCCGCGCCGACGGCCCCCACCAGGCGGCCGGTGCGCCGCACCTCGTCCACGGCCCCCGCGACGTCCCGGGGGTAGGCCACCGCGACCGGCGCGATCTCCGACAGGGCCGGCCACTGCTCCGGACGGTTCTCCTCCGCGTTGGCGAGGATCAGGTCGGGGCGCCTCGCGGCGATGGCCTGCAGATCGGGGTCCTTCGTGCCACCCACCACCGGGATGTCGTCGACCCAGGGCCGGGGATGGACGCAGTAGCGGGTGCGTCCCACGACGCGGTTGCCGACCCCGAGGGCCGCCAGGGTCTCGGTGGTCGACGGCACCAGGGAGACCACCCGACGGGCCGGGCGAGACAGGTGTAACGTCCGGCCGGTCCCGTCGACTTCGTCGATGGCGTCCTCCGGGCCGCCCCGGCCGCTAGGATCAGGAGCACTCGTCATGCCGCTCACGATGCCCGATCACCGCCCCCCATGCCCAGCCGGCGCCGGGCCGACGTCCGGACCGCCGATCGGATTCTTGCGGCTCGCTGCTCGGCTGACCGGGGCGGGACGGCTCAGGGCCGGGCTGCTCGGGTGCGGGTTGCTCAGGTGCGGGCTCATCGGGTTTGGGCTGCTGGCCACACTCGGCGGCTGCGGCGCCTCGGGGCCGGACGAACCGGGGGGCCCGGTGCGGCTCGCCGTCCTTGGGGACAGCATCACGGCGGGGTTCGGTCTCCCGCGGGACCAGGCCTTCCCGGCCCGGGTGCAGCACCAACTCACCGCACAGGGCTGGATCATCGAGGTCGTCAACGCCGGGCGCTCGGGCGACACCATGGCCGACGGGCTGACCCGCCTGCAGCGCGTCATCGACGGGGCGCCCGATGTGGTCGTCGTGGCCCTCGGCGGAAACGACGGCATGCGCGGGCGTCCCCCCGCCGACATCGAGGACGATCTCGACCGCATCGTCACCCGGCTCACCGAGCGCGGCATCGACGTGGGCATCGTCGGCGTGAACCACCCCGCCTTGGTTCGTCGCAACGGCTACGACGACTTCCCCGGCCTCTTCCGACGCGTCGCCGAGCGACACGGCGTGCCCCTGCTCGACGACATGTTGCACGGCGTGGTCGGCGATCCGAGCGCCATGCGCGACTTGGTCCATCCCAATGCCGTCGGGCAGCAACGCATCGCCGACCGCGTGGCGAGATGGCTCCTCGAGCACGATCTGCTGCGCGCGGACTGACCGGCGCGGACGCGCCCCGGCGCTCAGCTCGAGGCCGGCTCGCTCGAGGCCGGCTCGCTGGAGGCAGGCTCGCTCGGGGCGGGCTGGCTCGGGGGCGCCGCCTTCGGCCGGGCCTTGGCCTTGGGCTCCCGGCCCTGTGGCCAGAGCAGGAGCAGCAGGGCGATCACGCCCACGCCCATGGCACCCCAGGCGGCCTTGCCCATCAGCGTCGCTTCGAAGCGCAGCACCACGGACGTCTCGTCCGTCTCCCACACGGCCAGGGCCATGACCGCGTGGTCGGCGGTCCACACCGGGACGGCCACGCCTCCCACCTGGGCGCGCCAACCCGCATGCCAGGTCTCGGTGAACACCAGCAAGGCCGGCTCCCCCGGCCCCAGGGCCAACTCCACCCGCCCCGGCTCGTAGGCCACCAGTTCGAGCTGACGTTCCCCTCCCGGCGCGCCCTCGTCGACGGCCGGCTCCCCGGCCTCGGAGCGACGCGCGTCCTCGGCCCGGCGATCCTCCCAGAACGAGGGCGGCGGCTGGGGCAGCTCATCCGTCTCGAGCAGGACACTCCGGCGCGGTCCGAAGTCCGGGCGCGAGAGCAGGTCGAGCCGCTCCTCCGGGTCGATCACCAGCAGCGCGGCGTCCATGTCGGTGAGGAAGACCCGCGGCAGGGCCTCATGGTTCTCGAGGATGCGCACGGGACCCACCCGGGCGTGCTCGGTGAAGCCCGAGGGCGTGTCCTCGCGGTCGGTGAGCACGGCGCGCACGCCCAGCAGGTCCACCGCCGGAAGCTCCAGCACCCCGGGGTGGGTGAACCCGGCGATGGCTGAGCCCGAGGCATACAGGTCCGGGTCGAGGGCGCGCAGCAATTCGATCACCCGCCGCGGCGCCATGGGCGCGTAGCACTGCAGGTCGTGCAACCCGAACATCGACGCCATGTTGGGTCGCAACCAATGGGGCTCGGCGCCGAGCCGGGCGACGCGCGGGGGCGCATCACCCTCTGCCGCCAGGACCCGCGCCTCCTTGGCCACTTCGGGCACCAGGAAGGGCCCCGGGGACGAGGCGTCCGTGGTCACCGACGGGATCGGAGCCGCCCGCAGCAGCGGCCACGACACGGCCACCAGCTCGACGGACAACCCGATGGCCAGCAGCAACGGCAGACGCTGGGCCAGCGTGCGCCAGCCGGACTGGCTGTGCTCCCGCTTGGGACGGAAGACCACGATGGCGAAGATGCCGATGGCCAGCGCGATGTAGCCGCTGCGCCGGGCCGCGTCCGCCGCCATCGTGAAGTGCTCGCGGGGCACCAGGGCGAACACCGTCTCGAGGGTGGCGTCGGCGGGCGCGAGATCCAGCTCCAGCAGTTGGGCGGCCCAGGCATCGAGGTCCCAGCTCTCCTCGTACTTGGGCAGATCGACGTGATGCAACGCCACGACCACCGTCAACACGACGGCGACGATCCACGCCGTCACCGTCACCCGCAGCTTGCGCCCGCGCACCAGGTCGAGCCCCCCGGCCGCCAGCACGGCCAGGGCGAAGCTCGTGAAGGCCAGCAACCGCTTGGGGCTGCCGAAGCGCAGCACGGGGAACACGTCCGCCGCCGTCCTCAGCAGGCCCGGCACGAGCAGCAGCACCAAGGTCGTGCCGAACACCGCGATCCAGAAGCGCATGCGCCAGGTGCGGCCGTACAGGATCGTGAGCAACGCCAGCAGCAACCCCATCGCGCCCACGGACATGGACGTCTCGGCGCGATTGCCCGACACGGCGATGAGGGCCTGGTCGATGTCGCGCATGGCCAGCGGGTGGTAGCCGGCGAAGTCGACGGTGGCGTAGCGATCGGGCACCAGCATGTGCCACAGGTGCGGCCACTCGAGGCCTTGGGTCGCGATGTCCTCAGCCGTGGTCGACGAGCGGTTCGACTCGGTCTGCATGTACTCGAGGGTGGGCAGCAGCTGGGGCAGGGCCAGGCCGATGCCGAGCGCCAGGGTCAAGCCCGAGGCCAGCAGCGGCTTGAGCACGGCCTCGCCCTCAACGCGGTGCATCACGGCGCGCACGAGCTCGAGCAGCGTGGCGATCACCAAGACCCACAGTGAGATCTGCGGAAATCCCGCCAGGAACGAGAAGGCCAGGGCCACGGCGGCGGCGATGCGCGGCGCCCAACGGTTGTGGCGCGCCCCCCGCTCGAGTCCCCACAGCACCCAGGGCAGCCAGACCAGGGCCCCCACAGTGGGGAAGGCGTGCAGACGCGCGGTGACCCAGGCCGACCCGGCGAAGGCCGCGGCCCCGACGAAGCAGGCCATGGGCGTGCGGTCGATGGAGCGCAGGTACGCCAACATGCCCCAGCCTGCGACCAGCAGGTGCACGAGGGCGATGACGGCCAGCCCCCGCAGTCCCAGCACCACCGCGATCCACGTCGGCGGATAGAAGACCCCGTAGTGGACCTGGTCGATGTGCGGCACGCCCAGGGCCTGGCTCGGGTCCCACAGGGGCAGCTGCCCGCGCTCGGCCGCGGCATGGGTGGTGGCCAGCCCCGGGACGAACAGGTGCAGCACGTCCGACATGGTGAAGTTGGGCGACGGGTGCGGCCTCAGGCGGCCCGCGCTGTCGTCCTCGGCCTGCCAGGTGGGGAAATCACCGGGGGTCAGCGGCAGCAGGACACGGCCCGGCAGGAAGGCCTCGGCCGTCATGGCCAGCGCCAGGGCGAGCACCGCCAGGGCGGCCGGCAGGATCGGTCCCCGCGACAAGTTCATCTCTCCCCGCTCAGATGGTCGATGCTCACGTTATCTTCCCGGGAGGTCACGTTCCTCCCGCAATCCGGCGGCGGGGACGATCGGACCCCGGCGCCCCCTTTCCTCACGGCCTCGAGAACCCACACCGCCCATGGAAGATGCGGTCTACCAGGAGTTCCTCGAACTCGAAAAGGACCACTGGTGGTTCCAGGGGCGCCGCGCGATCTTCGTCTCGCTGCTCGATCGCTACGTGGGCCGCGACCCCGGGGGTGAGCGTCTGCTGATGGACCTCGGCTGCGGCGTGGGCGGCATGATCGGGCCCATGGCCGAATACGGCCGGGTGGTCGGCACCGACATCACGCTCACCGGGCTGCAGCACTGCGCCGACCGCGGCTTCGACAAGCTGGTGGCCTCCACCGGCCACGAAGGCTGCTTCCGCGACGAGAGCCTCGACTGCATCACGGCGTTCGATGCCCTCGAGCACATCGAGGACGACGTGGGCGCCCTGCGCGACATCTATCGCAGCCTCAAGCCCGGCGGCATCCTCGTCGCCTCGGGCCCGGCCTACATGTTCCTGTATGCCCAGCAGGACGTGTCCACGCACCACGTGCGTCGTTACACCCGTGGCGAGATCACCGAGAAGGCGCGGCGCGTGGGCTTCGAGGTGCTGAAGTCCAGCTACATCAACTTCATCCTGTTCCCGGCGATCCTGCCCGCGGTGCTCGGCATCAAGGCGCTGCAGGCGCTCAAGCACGACGAGGGCGCGAGCAACGGGAGCAGCGACGGGGGCGGCAGCAACGTGGGCATCCCGATCCCCGCCTTCGTCAATGCGACGCTCAGCGCGATCTTCCGCAGCGAGGCCAGGCTGCTGAACTGGTTCAGCGCGCCGGTCGGCCACTCCCTGGTGATGGTGGCCCGCAAGCCTGCCTGACCCGATCGGGGGCCCGGGCTCAGTCCCAGGGGTCGTCGTCGCCGTCCGGGTCAGCATCGTCGTCGTCGTCGACGACGGCCATGTCGATGGCCTCGAACGCCAGCGGGTCGAGACACGACACCTCGTACTCGGCGCCGCACTCGAGGCACTCGAGGATCTGCCCCTCCTCGATGTCGGGGTCGATCTCGTTTTCGGACTTGCAGCTCAAGCAATCCCACATTGCGCCTCTCCTCGGGCGTCGCCGTTTCGGGACCGGCCCCCACCACTCTGATCGGGGACCCGGACTGCTGCCGACACACCACCACCGATCCGGCCCCGTGTCAACGGCCTGAATCGGCCTTCCTCGCGAGCCTGTGATATCTTCTGGGGATTCACCCGGCGCCCCGCCTCCCGAACCGGGTGACGCCTCCGCAGCGCCCCCCCGGACCTCCCCCGATGCGCGTGCTGTTCCTCTACAACGAGGTCGAGAGCCTCGCCGTGCAGTACCTGTCGCGGGCCCTCCGCGACGCCGGCCATACCACCGGTCTGCTCTTCGACCCCAAGCTCTTCGACTCGTTCCGCAAGGAATACAACGTCGTGCCGGGGCTGGGCTCGGTCTTCTCGGTGCGCGAGATGCTCAACGAGCGCCTGCAGGAGTTCCGCCCGGACGTGGTGGCCTTCTCCATCGTCACGCCGAGTTTCTCCTGGGCCCAGTCGTACGCCCGCAGCGTGCGTGAGCTGTTCCCCCAGGCCACCATCCTCGCGGGCGGCTACCACTGTTCGGCGGCCGGCGAGGACGTGCTGCGCACGGGCCTGTTCGACTACGTCATGCGCGGCGAGAGCGAGGACGGCATCGTCCAACTCGTGAACAGCCTCGAGGACGGCGAGGTCGATCTCGAGACCCCCAACCTGGCCTACCTCAAGGCCGACTCCGACGCCTACGTCGAGAATCCGCTGATCCCCTACGAGGCCCGCCTCGAGAAGTTCGGCTTCCCCGACAAGGACCTGTTCTGGGGCCTCGGTGCGCCCTTCACCTCGGGGCACATGGTGCAACTCAATCGCGGCTGTCCGTGGGGCTGCACCTTCTGCGGCAACAACTACTACCGCCGCATGTATTTCCCCGACCGCAAGGACTACATGTTCACGCGCGACTTCCTGCGCATGCGCTCGGTCGAACACTGCCTGGCCGAGATGCGCTGGCTCAAGACGAACTACGGGCCGGCCCTGCTGCGCATCAACGACGACGACCTGTGCGCCGACGAGGAGTGGCTCAAGCAACTGTCCGAGCAGATGACGGACGCCGAGCGCATGCCGTTCAAGTGCTTCGTCATCCCGAACAACGTGAACGAACGCACCGTGGCCTATCTCAAGAAGATGGGCTGCGAGCAGATCCAGATGGGCGTGCAGTCACTCACCCAGAAGACGCGCCAGATGATCGGCCGGCCCAACAGCGACAACCAGATCGCCAAGGCCATCGACCTGATCACCGGCGCGGGCATCGGCCTGTACGTCGACATGATCTTCGGTATGCCGTGGGAGAACGAGGCCGACGCCCAGCGGGTCGAGGAGTTCTACCAGGAGCACCCGGCCGACTTCGTGAGCGTCTACTGGCTCGACCTGTGGGCCGGCTCGGACATGCTCGAGCAGGCCGTGGCCGCGGGCATGATCGGTCAGGAAGAGGCCGACGCCATCGGCCGCACCATCCGCGAGGGCTGCATCTCCACCAAGCGCGACTGGCACAAGGACGCCTTCAAGCCCTACGCCGCGCGGATCAACGTGCGCAACTACTTCCCCAAGAGCGTGGCCAAGCTGCTCATCTCCACGGGCCTCTGGCGGGTGGTCGACAAGCTCAACCTGTTCCGCTGGGTGCACCTGTGGCACGCGTTGAAGCACGTGTGGTTCACCGACCGCTACCCGCCGGCCAAGGAGGGCTACGACCTCTCGTGGCTGCGCTACCCGCGCATGGTGATGTTCTACGCCAAGCTCAAGACCAAGCGCTTCTTCAGCAAACGCGTGAAGCTGCCCATGACCGAGCTGCCCCCCGAGGGACAGCCCTACGGTGAGCGCGAGAAGCCGCCGCGGGCGCCAGTCGAGGAGTCCACGGGCGGAAGCGGCTCCGGTCGCGACGCCGAGGCCGTCGACACCGCCGCTTGAATCGCGTCCCCGAGTCGGTCGCAACCCGACCTGAAGACTCGTTTTCGACGAATGCGAATGCCTGTTGGACGGCCGTCGTGTCATCGCCAACCATGGGGTTCTCGATTGGGCAGTCACCCCGTGCGGAGGCATGAATCGATGCGTTCGATGGCGATCCACACCCTGTTTAGTTCATTCCTGGTGCTGTTCCTGATGGGCACCGTGGTCAACGCGCAGGTGCGCTCCGTTGAGCAGCTGATCGATGCCACCGGCGATGGCCAGGGCAACGTCCTGGACCAGCCCATCGCCTTGGCCATGGATCAGAACGGGGCGGTCTACGTCGTGGGGAGCGACAGCGACAACGCCTTCCGCATCGACCCCGACGGGACCATCACACAGATCCTTGAGGCCTCCGGCGACGGTGCCGGAAACGTCTGCGATGATCCGTGGGACATCAAGATCGACGCGTTCGGAAATGCTTGCGTGGCATGCGACGACTCGTGGAACGTGTTCCGCATCTCACCGCAGGGTGTCGTGACCGAGATCGTCGATGCTACCGGAGACGGCGCCGGCAACCCCTTGGAGTATCCAAGGTCCCTTGCCGTGGACACACAAGGCAACGTCTTCGTGGCCGGCTTTGGGTCGAACAACGTCCTCAGGGTGGCGCCGGACGGGACGGTCACCGAGGTCCTCGGTCCGACCGGCAACGGTGTGGCGTCCCTCGAACGCCCACGGGACGTGATCGTGGAGGACGACGTGCTCTACGTGGCCGGCTACGACTCCAAGAACGTCTTCAAGGTTGAGCCCGACGGCACCACGACGCTGATCGACCTGAGTCCGTTCCTCGACAGGCCCTATGAGTTGGCTTTCTCCCCCACCGGGTCTCTCTGGGTGATCGACAGCAAGGCCCAGCCGTTTCCGCAGTCCCCGTCCATCGGAATCATCGAGCTCACGCCCGAGGGGGTCATCGACGCCAGCGGCATCTCTGGATCCGACTCCTTGGCCTTCGACCAGATCGGAACCCGATTCCAGGCCGGCCCCGAGGGGCTGTACAAGACTCCCGCGGGCAACCTCTCCTACTCCCTCGTCGAAGAAGAGGACATCGGGACCCGATTCCCGATGGAGAGACCAATCGGCACCATCTATCGCGACCCGAACCGGCTCTGGATCGCCGGCTACAGCAGCGACAACGTCCTGAGCATGGAGCTCGTCTGGTCGCATCTCGGCGGCGAGTCGGCCGGATCCGAAGGGCCTCCCACGTTGGACATCATCGCCAAGCTGGAGCCGCTCTCCGATTTCCATCTCCGGGTCGACAACCTGCCTTCGGGAAGCACGCCGATGCTCGCCTGGGTCGCCTTCGACCCGTCTCCCGTCCAGCTGCTGGGAGGCACCGTCCACGCTTTTCCGCCGGCGACGGAGCACCTCCTCGTCGCGGCCGTGTCAAACCTGTTCGTCGGCACGACCTGGCCTCACGCGAGCCCGTCAGGGCTCGAGCTCACCATCCAGTTCCTGGTGCAGGACTTCTCCGCACCGGATGGCATCACCCTCACCAACGCGCTGACGGCGACCGTTCCGTAGCCGTCACCCGCGGACCCGAATCACCCCCCGCCCGCTAGAAGCCGGACAGCACACGGCGGGCAAGCTCGGCGTACACCTCACCCGCTCGCTCCGTGAAGCGATGGCTGGCCGCCTGCTCGTCCGCGAGGTCTTGAGGCGAAAGTGACGGCCGGCCCTGGTGCTCGGCCAACAGGTCGGCCACGGCCCGCGACAGGCTCTCGATCTCCTCGACCTGCTCGCGCACTTGGGCGCTGGACGCCCCGTCGAGGCGCAGGCAGCCGTGAGCCTTGGTCTCGCTGTCATCGCGCAGATAGACGCGCAGCCCGCCGCCCTCCTCACCGTGCAGGAAGATCGAACCCCATTGATGCGCGGGCTCTTCGAGTTCGAGGAAGTGGAACCACTCCTCCTCGGGAATCGCGCAGGCGGCGCCGGGGGCCAGCGCGGCCGAGGGCCAGGAGGACACGGGTTGCTCGACCATGGCGACTCGCCCGGGGGACGGCGCGAGGATAGCAGAGCCACCCGGCACCGCTTCGACATCCGTTAGACTCCGCTCGCGTGGAACGGTTCAGCAAGGTGGAACGCTTGGGCAGGATCGCCGGCCTGTGCGCGGCGCTGGCCTGCCTCTGCGCCGGGTGCGGCGACAGCGGCCCGGCCGCGCCCGGCCCCGATTCCCGCGCGCCCACCATCGTCCTGGTGACCCTCGACACCACCCGTGCCGATCGCCTCGGCGCCTACGGACATGCCGACGCCCGCACGCCGCGCCTCGACGCCCTCGCCCAGCGGGGTCGCCTGTTCACCCACGCCTGGACGCCGGCCCCCATCACCCTGCCCGCCCACGCCAGCCTGCTCACCGGCACCTGGCCGAACGAGCACGGCGTGCGCGACAACTCCGTGTTCCGGCTGGAAGACTCGGCCCTGCTCGTCTCCGAGGTGCTCGCCGAGGCGGGCTATCGCAGCGGCGCCTTCGTGGGCGCCTACGTCCTCGATCCGGTCTTCGGCCTCGACCAGGGCTTCGAGCGCTTCACGAGTCCGCTGCGCACCCAGGTGAGCCAGGGGCCCGACGTCGCCGACCGACCTTGCAATCTCGTCATCGACGACGCCCTGCGGTGGCTCAGGACCGTCAGCCGCAACGAGCCGCTGTTCCTGTGGGCCCACCTCTTCGACCCCCACGCCCCCTACGAGCCGCCCCCTCCCTACGACACTCTCGCCCACCCCTACGACGGTGAGATCGCCTTCGCCGACGCCCAGCTCGGAAGCCTGCTGGACGTCGTCGAGCGCCGGCGCGGTGACGGGCCGCTGCTCGTCGTCGTCACCGCCGACCATGGCGAGGCCTTCGGCGCCCACGGCGAACCCAGCCACGGCATCTTCGTCTACGAGCCCACCATGCGCATTCCGCTCATCGCCGCCGGCGACGGCGTGGCGCCCGGCCGGGACAGCACGCCGGTGTCCCTCGTCGATGTGGCGCCCGCGCTGCTGCGCTGGGCCGGCCTCGACGCGGACGCACTGCCGGATCAGTCGGGCATCGCCCTGCCCGGCATCGTTGAGCCGCAGGGTCCCGGCCACGAAAGCTCCGGCCGCGAGGGGCCGTCGGCGCAGCCTCCGGCCGCCTCGCACAAGGCCGCCGACCGCCCGCTCTCCATCGAGACCTACATGCCCCACTACGCCCACGGGTGGCATCCCCTGCGGGGGCTCGTGTGGCAGGGTTACAAGTACATCGAGGCCAACCAGCGGGAGCTGTACCACCTCGCGGGCGACCCCGGCGAAACCCAGGACCTCTCGGCCGCCGACCCCGCCCGCGCCGACGCCATGAGCGCGCGCCTGGCAGCCTTCGTCGAGCAGCACCCGCCCCTCGACACCTCCGTCGAACACGAGCCCGACGAGGAGGCGCTGCGCCGCCTCGCCGCACTGGGCTACGTCTTCGTCGAGCGCAACACCAACGCCCTCGATCCCGGCCAACCCGATCCGCGCGAACGCATCGGCGAACTCGCGGTGCTGCAACAGGCTCTCAGCGCCCTGCGTCGTGGACGCTGGCTGGCCGGACTCGACAGCGATTCGCCCTCCGTGGACGGCCCCGAGGGGCAGGCCCGCAAGGCCCAAGGCCTGGCCCTGCTCCAGGAGGTGCGGGACACCTTCGCCGCCTTGGTCGAGGCCAACCCCGACAACCTCCGCTATCGCGGCCACCTCGGCTTCGCTGAGTTGTCCCGGGGGCATCCTGTCGCCGCCATCGCGCAATTCCAGCGGGTGGCTCAAGACGACTTCGATCCCGCGGTGACCCACTTCAACCTCGGCTCGGCCTACGCGGCGGCCGGCGACCTCGACCGGGCGCGGCAGGAGATGGAGGCGGTGATCGGATTCGACGCGTCCTTCGACCACGCCTACCTATGGCTCGCCCGCCATCACGAGGGTCGCGGGGAATTCGGACCGGCCGCCGCCTGGCGCCGGCATCAGGAGCGGACCTGGCGTGGTTCGGACAAGGGACTCGCCCTGGTCAGGGCCGAACGCACGCGCCTCGCCGCGGCGGCGCGCGCCGCCGGGCAGCCCGTCGACGCACCGACGCCGGGCGGACGCTGATCTGCGCGAGCACACCGCGGCCTGCCCGCCGCCTCAATCGCCGGCGAAGGTCGTCTCGAACTCCCGCATGAGCTTGCCGAACCTCTTGGCCACGCCGGGCATGACGGCCGCCCGCATCGACGCCGCGGTCATGCGCTGCTTGGCCGCTGACAGCGCGCCCCCGGATCCAGCGCCCCACGTCGACGGCGTGTCGACCGGTTCGCCCAGCGCCTCCCAATCGGACTTCATCGCCCGCAACCGCCGAGCGAACCCCAGGATCCGCGGCCGGGCCGCCTCGAGGGAATCGAGATCCGTGATGGCGTCGACCTCGTCCGCCATCTCGTTGTAGACGTCCGCCAGGGCTTGGTGGGCCTGTTCGACGTCGACCCCGCAGGCCGCCAGCGAGACCGAGAGCACACACATCGCGACGAGCGCCCTCCCGGCCCCGCCCCGCCGGCAACCATCAGTTGCCCGAGAAGGATTCACCGAACTCCTGCATCATCTCGCCGAACGGCTGCGCCAACTCCGGGTTCATGGCGAGCTTCATCATCGCGGCCTGCATGCGTTGGCTGGCTTCCATGAACTCCTCGTTCATGGAGGAGTCCCACGACTCGGCCGCGATGTCGTCCTCGTCCATCGTCTCCATCTCGGCGCGCATGGCCTGCATGCGTTCGGCGATGGCCCGCATCTTCGGGCGCGCCGCGTCCATGGACTCGGCATCGGTGACGCCTTCCATCACGTCGGCCATCTCGTTGTAGACGTCCGCTATGTCGTCGGCGACGTCCTCGGCGCTGGAACCGCACGCCGTGAGGGCCGCGGTCAGCGCACAAGCGGCGAGCATCGTGGTCCAGGTCCTGCCCATGTCTGTGTCTCCACCGAGACGTGCTCGGCCGGTGAGCGCGTCCTTCCCGCGATCCGCTCAGCGGACCCTTCCGAGGACGCGGGCCGAGTATGCCACGGCGACCGGCCCGCCGCCGACGGCGAGTCTCGATCGCCGCCTACATCCGGCCGCCACACCACTTGCAGAACACCGCGTCGACCTCGTGTCCCTCCCGCGAGCAATCGGGGCAGGCCTGGGTGCTGGTCGGCCGCCCCTTCGCCGAGACCCACTCGGCCGAGATGATCCCGCCGGGAATGATCAGGATCGAATAGCCGATGAGCATCACGAACGCGGCCAGGGTCTTGCCCAGGGGCGTGGCGGGCAAGACGTCGCCGTAGCCCACCGTGGTCACCGTGACCACGGCCCAGTAGATGCTCTGGGGGATCGACGTGAATCCGCTCTCGGGTCCCTCGATGACGTGCATGGCCGACCCGACGATGCAGATGATGATCAGCACCGCGGCCAGGAAGACGGTGATCTTCGCGCGACTGCTGGCGAGCGCCGTGCGCAGGGCCTTCGCCTCGGACAGGAACTGCGCCAGCTTGAACACGCGGAACACCCGCAACAGCCGCAGCGTGCGCACGACCACGCCACCGTGCCAGCCCGTCGTGAACAGCGTCAGGAGGGTCGGCAGGATGGCCAGCAGGTCGATGACACCGAAGAAGCTGCGGGCGTAACCGAGCTTGCTGCGCACGGACAGCAGCCGCAGCACGTACTCGACGGTGAACAGGATCGTGAAGCCCCACTCGGCCGCCAGCAGTGCGTCATGGTGACGCAGAGCGATCGAATCGACGCTGTCGAGCATGACCACCACGACGCTCGCCACGATCGCCACCAACAACGCGACGTCGAAGGCCTTCCCGGCCGGCGTGTCCGCCTCGAAGATGATCTCGTGCAGCCGGTGCCGCCAGGGCGCCATGCCGGGCAACGGCTCGTGCTGCGCTCCCAGGCGCTCCATCAGCGGTTCACCGTCCGCCCGTCATGACGGGCCCGGACTTTACGACCCGCACGGCCATCACGTCAGCTTCTCAGCACCGGCCGACTCGTCCCACGTCGGCAGGTTCACCAGGAACACGATCAGGCCGAGGCCGAGCAGTCCCAGGCCGAGGCGCAGCAGGGTGGTCGAGACGCCGAAGACGATGGTGGTCGAGAAGACCAGCAGCACCAGGGTCACGGCCTTGGGCTTCACGCCGGGCGGCAGGGCCCGACGCGCGCGCCAGGTGCGGATGATCCGGCCGAAGACGCGGTGCTCGAGCAGCCACTGCAGGAAGCGGTCGGAGCTGCGGGCGAAGCAGGCCGCAGCGAGCAGCAGGAAGGGCGTGGTCGGCAGCACGGGCAGCACCACGCCGGCCGCCGCCAGGGCCACGAACAGGAAGCCGAGACCGAGGAACACCAGCTTCATGGCCCGCGACCGCGGCGCGGGCCCGCGCTCCGGAACCGTGACGACGTCGCTCGTGATCGTTTCGGTGGTCATCCCACCTTCAGAGGTTACGGACGGCTCGGTCGCCGTCCAGCGACTCCGGGGCCGGAGTCGCCGCCGAGTCGGACCAGCGCTCGAGCCAGCCCTTCAAGCGCCACTTGCGGCGTGAGCTGGCCGAGGTCATGCAGCGGACCTTGCCGAAGACCGGCCGCTCGGGCCCCCACGCGCGGTCGAACCGGCCCAGCGTCCAGCCGATGCCGGACGCACTGTTCGGGTCGCGCCCGTCGAGCGCCCAGCGATCGTTGAGCGCGAACAGCGTCTCCCACGCCTCCTCGGGCGAGGCGCTCCACTCGAGGATCTTCTTGCCCCACAGCATGCGCAGCGCATTGTGGATCACCCCCGAGCCGAGCAGCTCCCGCTGGGCCGCGTTCCAGAGCGGATCGTGGGTGGCCGCCGCTTCGAATTCATCCCGCGTGTACAGATGCGGCCGGGGATCGGACGCGTGCTCGGCCAGCGTCTTCCGCGCCCAGTCCGGGAGCGACGCGTACTCCTTGTGATCCGGCCGGTGGAAGGCGTGGTGCCCGCCGAGTTCGCGCCAGGTGATGAGCTGGTCGAGGAAGGCCTCGGCCGAGTCGGACAGGCCCCACCAACCCGTACGCGACCCCGTCGCCTTCGGCGCGAGGCGCTCGGGCGACCAATCCTCCACGGCGGCCACGGCATCGAAGACCTCCTGCGCGCCGATGTGACCGAAGTGCAGGTACGGCGAGAGGCCGCTGGTCGCCGCGTCGTCGGCGTGGGAGCGTCGTGCGTCGTAGCTGTCGAGGGTTTGCGCCACGAAGCGACGCAGCGAACGACGCGCGTCCCGGCTCCCGCCCCGGAGCTCCACGGGCGTGACTCCGTGATCGAGCGGCAGGGCCGAGAGATCGTACGCCTCCGGCGCCAGCGGCGCGGCGGGCCAACGCTTCAGCACATCGTCGGGGATCCGGGCGGGCGGGAGGCGCCCCGCGCCGCGCAGGGGCTCGCGGAGCGCGGTCTGTCCGAGCTGCGCCGGGAGCTCGCGCTGGACGAAGCGCCGGAAGTCGTAGGCCCGAGCGAAGGGCCGCTCGGACGCCCGCAGCGGCAGCAGGCCGTTGCTGTCGACCGACTCCACGGCCACGCCCACGTCATCGGGGGTCGGCTGCCGCGCCCACGCCTGCGAGGCGTCCGGCCACTCGTCCACGACCACGGCGCAGGCGTCGTCCGCGAGGCGCCGCAGCAGAGCCCTGCACGCGCCCTCCTCGGTCTCGACGAAGGGGTGATAGGCCACGCCGGCGCTGGCGAAGGCGCGCGCATTGTCGGCCAAGCCGTCCAGCACGAAGCGGTGGAAGCGTGGCGAGGCCCAGCGGTGGTCGCAGCTCAGCGGCTCGACGACGATCAGGGGCCGGGAGAGCTCACGCGCCCGCTCCATGGCCCGGTCGAGGGCGTGATTCGCTCGCGTGCGGCGGGCGGACGTCATCCAGTACAGCACCCAGCGGCCGTCGGGTCGTTGGTCGCCTCGCGCCACGCGACGCAGGTCCGGCACACGGGACGTCATTCAAAGCTCCCGGACAGGGATTCGAGTGTCCGCCCTCATCTTCGTGGTCCGACCCCGGCTGGATGCGGAAAATCGTCCGAGCGAGTGCATCCGGTGGCGCCGCCGCAGCGAAGGAGGGGCATGAAGACCTCACTCAAGATCCTGTGCTCCGTTCTGCTCGTCACGGGCTGCTCGTCGCTGGACAACCGCGACCCGACCGGCGAGCTGTTCCCCTCCGTGACCGGGTCGTCCCTCGACGGATCGACGGTCACGCTCCCCTCCGCCCTCGCCGGCGAACCGGCCGTCCTGCTCGTGGGTTACGTGCAGGACGCACAGTTCGACCTCGACCGCTGGATCCTCGGCCTGGCTCAGGCCGGGACCCCCGGCCGCGTCATCGAGGTGCCCACCATCGACGGCATGGCGAGCCTCTTCTCCGACAGCATCGACTCGGGCATGCGCAGCGGCATCCCGTCCGAGGACTGGTCGTCGGTGGTCACGCTCTACGGTGACGACGCCGACGTCGTCGTGCGCTTCACCGGCGAGGAACGGCCCCGCAACGGTCGCATCCTGCTGCTCGACGGCGACGGTCGCGTGGTCTGGTTCCACGACCGCGGCTACTCGGCCGGTCGGCTGCTCGACCTCGATGCCGGCGTGCGTGCGTTGCGCTCCACACGCTGATCTGGTCCGGCCCACGGCCTTCGGCTAGGGTGCCCGAGCGTCTCCCCGATCCGCCCCGTCGGTGCTCGGCATGTTCCACATCGCCTACGTCAGCTCCGCCACCGTGAGTTTCAGCAAGCCCATGCTGGACGCGCTGCTGAAGCGCAGCCGCGACCGGAACACACGCATGGAGATCACCGGCATGCTGCTCTACGGCGACGGCAACTTCATGCAGGTCATCGAGGGCCCCGAGGAGAAGGTGCGCTCGCTCTTCCGGGTCATCGCCAAGGACCCGCGCCACAAGGACGTCTTCACCCTCTTCGAGGAACCCCTGGAGGTGCGGGAGTTCTCCGACTGGTCCATGGCCTATCACGACGTGGAGGGCGAGGACGACGAGACCGTGCCCGGGTACAGCGACTTCCTGAACGGGTGCTGGTCCGACGGTGACGGGACGCCCGATGCCGGCAAGGCCCGCCGCATGCTCACCCGCTTCCGCGAACGCATGCGCTGACCGCCCGGGCCATCGCGCAAGGAGGACGGGGTACCCTGAGCACCCCGCTCCGCAGCCCTGCCGAGGATCCGCTCGACGGATCAACCGCGTGATGACACTCGCCACCCGGCGCCATCGACTGTTCAGCGCCTTGGTCGTCTCGGCCATGCTCTGCACGCAGGCAGCAGCACAGGAACCGGTCCCTGCGGACGAACGCGGATTCGCCGGGACCTGGTCCACCACCACCGGCCCCCTCGAGTTGAAGCAGGAGGGCGACGCGGTCGAGGGCCTCTACACCGTCCAGGGCGCACCCGGGCACCTCGAGGGTCAGCTCGAGTCGGGCCGCCTGAACTTCCGCTACTTCGGCCCGGGCACCGACGGCGACGGCTGGTTCGAGCTGCGCGACGACGGCCGGCAACTCGACGGACGCTGGCGCTCGGACAGCGCCGCGGCCTGGCTGATCTGGACCGGGCGGCGGACATCGACGTTGGGAGCGTTGCCGGTGCTGCGGCCGGGCGAGCCGCTCGAGGACCGCATCGATGCGACGGACCCGGTCGTCGCCAGCGACGGGACCATGTTCCACTGCCTCAACGCGTTCGTGCACGCCAAGACCTATGGCCTCGAGGCGCCGGACGCCGGCCCCTACTTCATCGACCTGCATTCGGAGGCCTTCGACGCCTACCTCGTCCTCCGGGACATCGACGGAAACGTGCTCCAAGAGGACGACGACGGGCTGGGCGCGACCCACGCACGCATCGCGGCGTCCATGCTGCAGGCGGGCCGGCGCTACCTCGTGGAGGTCTGCGCGCTCGACGGGGACTCCGGCCCCTTCGTGGTCGCCCTCCGGAGCGGGAAGGCGCCGGCGCCCCCGCCGGACCCGTCCGCCGGTCGGCGGGCGCTGTTCAAGCAAGCCCAGCACGCCCTGAGATACAGCGAAGCCGTCTTCGGCCGAGAGCACCCCGACACCGCCACGGCCGCCGCGGGTTTCGGGTACCTGACCATCATGGACGGCCGCATGGACGAGGGCATCGCCCTGTTCGAGCGCGCCCTCGCCATCCGCGAACGAGCCCTGGGAAGCGAGCACCTGCTCACGGCCGAAGCCCTGGAGGCTCTCGGCGGCGCCCTCAACGAAGTCGGACGCAGCGCCGAGGCCCGCCCGCTCGTGGAGCGGGCGTTGCGCATCCTCGAGGACTCCCTGGAGCCCGACGACCCGCGGGTCGCCAACTGCCTGAGCACATTGGTGGGCATCCTCGGGAACCAGCGACTCTACGCCGAGGCGATCCCCCTGGCCCGGCGCGCCTATCGGATCGCCCTGCAGCGCCTCGGCCCTGACGAACCCTTCACGGCCTTCCTCGCGATGAAACTGGGCCTCGCCAGTCAGGTCGAGGGCCGCTTCGACGAGGCACGCGGGTGGTTCGACGAGGCGATCCGCGTCCTCGCTGCCACGCCCGGATACCAGCGACACGCGATCATGGCCCACGACGGACTGGGCCGTTTGCTCACGGAGCAAGGCCTGTTCATCGAGGCCCGCGCCGTCTTGGAGCGCAGTCTGCGCATCAGCGAGGAGGCCTATGGCCCCGAGCACGTCTACACCGCGAAGGCCCTGCGCAGCCTGTCGGCTCCGCTCCGCTCGATGGGGCTCGACGCCGAGGCACGCCCCCTGTTCGAGCGCGCGCTGCGCATCTCCGAGCAGAGCTACGGTTTCCTACATCCCGACACGGCCGCATGCCTGAACGACCTCGCGCAACTGCTCGCCGACCAGGGCGAGACCGAGGCCGCCTTCGAGCACGCCCGCCGGGCCATCGCGTCCACCGAGGCGCGCGTCGAGCGCACACTGCCCGGCCTGACCGAGAGCGAACGGCTGAGATTCGCGAGCCAGATCCGCTCGACGCTCGAGCTGTACTTCAGCCTCGCCCCGCTGGTCCCGGGGGCCGCCGGAAGCACGAGCTACGCGCGCCTGCTCGCCTGGAAGGGACAGGTGTCGCGCAGCCTGCTCGCAGCGGAGACACCCCGGACCGCCGCGGAGCAGGCTCTCCTGGAACGGTTGCGCCGGGCCCAGAGACGCCTCTCGGACAGCTATTACGCGGCCGGGCCCGTCGATCCGAAGGCTCACCGGCAGACCCTCGAAGCACTGCGCAAGGAGAGCAACGCGCTCGAATTGCAGCTCGTACGCCTGCGGGCCGCCGACACGCCCACCCGCGCACCTGAGGTCGCCGGCGGGCCGCTGGTGGCGCTGGCGCGGGGCCTGCCGCCGCATGCCGTCGTGGTCGATTTCTTCGTGCACCGTCTCTACCGGCCCGCGGCACCCGACGCCAACGCCGAATCCGACGCGGACCGCCGTCCCGGGAACTGGTCCGCTCCCCGGCTCACGGCCTGGGTGGTGCGCGCAGGCGCCGCAGGGGCCGACGTCGTGCAGGTCGACCTCGGCGACGCCGCCGTCATCGAAGCGGCGACGGAGCGTTTCCTCGCCGACGTCGTGACGCACCGCGCCGTCTCGCGCGGCGTCGCGGTGGCGACCCGTCGCCAGCAAGCCGCGCACGAGCCGGACCCGTCGGCGCTCGAGCTCACCCGGCTGCTCTGGGATCCGCTGCGCGACGCGGTCGGCGACAGCGAACTCGTCCTGCTCTCGCCCGACTCCTTCCTCGGTACCCTGCCGTTCGAGACGCTGCAGCGGGCAGACGGCAGCTACCTGATCGAGCACCGCGGATTCGCCTACCTCCAGGACATGGCCAGCCTGCCCCACCAGCTGGACGTTGGGGACACCCGCGAGCCGAACTTGCTGCTCGTGGGCGGCATCGACTATGGCGAGCGTCAGGCCCTGACGGCTGCGCCGGTCTCTGCGGGGACCGGCCGCCACGCCGTCGCGAATCGTGGGAGCTTCGCGACCCGCTGGCCGGCGCTTGCCGCGACACGGCACGAGGCCGACGTCATCGCAAGGCTGCATGCGCGGACCGTCGGTGAAGGGATCGAGCTGACGCTGCTGGACGGAGGCGCGGCCACCGAGGAGCGCATCAAGCAGGAGCTGCCCCGACACCGCTTCGTCCACCTGGCCACCCACGGCTACTTCCAACCTGAGGGGCTGCCCTCGCTGTGGGGCGCAGCGCAGGAACAGTCGCAGGGGATCGGGACGGCACCCCGCGGCCCCACCGGGAGCGAGGCCCGTATCACGGGGTTGTTGCCCGGTCTGCTCTCGGGTCTGGTCTGCTCGGGTGCCAACGCGCCCCCGGACGCCGCGCGGGACAACGGCCTGCTCACGGCGGAGGAAGTGCGGCTGCTCGATCTCATTCGCTGCGAGCTGGTCGTGCTCTCCGCGTGCGAGACGGCCCTCGGACGGCCCGAGTCCGGCGAAGGCATGCTGGGCCTGCGCCGGGCCTTCCAGCAGGCGGGCGCAACGACGGTGGTGAGTTCACTCTGGTCGGTGGATGACATCGCCACCGCCGGGTTGATGACGGCGTTCTACCGCAACCTTTGGGACGGCCGCATGGGCAAGCTCGCGGCGCTGCGCCGGGCGCAACTCGACATGCTGGCGCGCAACCGGGAGCAGTTCGGAGAGGGCCTGCCCGCGACCTGGGGCGCCTTCGTGCTCAGCGGCGACTGGCGCTGACCGCATCGGCAGGCGCGCGGGGTTGGCTGCGCAAACGGTGCGCTACGGCGTGGTCGCCTTCACCGCGTTGCTGAGGGTGATCGCCGCCGGAACCGAGAGGTCCTCGATGAGCATCTGGATCCAGATCTCTGTTCCCGTGGGCACATTGGTCGGCCACGTCGAGGACGTGGAGAAGCCGCCGGCCCCGTCGCTGAAGAGCAGCAACTGGACCTGCGGCGGCACGGGGTAGACCGTCCCGCCCAGCGCGGCCAGCGGCGTCGAGGCGAACGACAGCCACAGCAGCATGGGCGCGCTCGGCGCCGCCTGGGTCAGGTCGAGGGCCACCGTCGAGTTGGGGACGAGCGAGCCGGACGCCGCGAGTGCGGGCAGCCCCGCCACGCCGGGCGCGCCGCCGCCGAGGTCTTCCCAGGTCAGTCGCTTCAACTGGAAGCCGTTGAACGCGGCGCCGGGGTTGGTCGCCCCGCCGGGCGGGATGGCGACATGCCATCCGATGGAACCGGACGTCACCTCGATGATGTCCCGGGAGTACGTCACGCCTTCGGCGTGGCTGCCCGTCCACGAACCGCCCACCAGCGTGTTGCCCGGGTGGAAGTCGTAGTTCACCCGCTGGTCGACGCCCGGATTACCGGGCATCCAGGCGTAGGTGATCACCTCGTAGGTGCCGTTGGCCAGGCCGTTCAGGTAGGGACAGGTCGCCAGCGAGGTGGAATGCGTGGCGAGGTAGTCCTCGAGCAGGATGGCGTCGTCGCCCGACACGGACGCGTCGGCGACGTCATAATTGTCCATGCCGCCGAACTGGTGGAAGCCCACCGTGGTCAGGTTGCCGTCGATGTCCACCAGGAACACGTCGTCGATGTGCGGGCCCGGCGTGAAGGGCGGCGTGTGCTGGGCGGTGACGCTGTTCCAGTGGCCCGCCTGCCCGGCGCCCGCGTAGCTCGAGGAGGGCGCCGTCGAGCCCACCGGACCGACGTCCACGTTGAAGTCCTGGGCCGCGACCGCGGTCGCGAGCGTGAACCAGCACAGCCCGACGATGGTCATCCGCATGGCGCCTTCTCCCCGCTGCTTGGATGAGGATTTCGAGACAGGCGCTGCACGTCGCCCGCGGTCGCCAAACTAGCGCACCGGCCCGGATCCCGACAGGGGCGCCTCGCCAGGGGGCGTGAACAGCCGGACTCGACCGCATCCCGGATCCAACGATCGATCCGGATTCTCTGGACCACGTCGGAGCGCCGGAGCATGGTCGACGACAGCGGCACGCCGAGCGCGGGGGTCGTGCCACCGGGAGCCCTCACCTCCGGTCTGCAAAAGATGAGCCGGAAGACTCCCAACAAGCGCATGGACGGGGCGATGTGACCCGCTCTCGAGGAGGAGATCGATGAGACTGATTCAGGTGTGCTTGTTCGTTCTGGCCGGTGCAGCCCTGATCGCCGCGCTGTTCTTCATCGGCACCGACACCGCCCTGGATCTGTGGCGAGCAGGGATGGCCTGTCTCGCGCTCGACATCGTCGCCATCATGCTCTGGCCCGGCTCTCCCGAGAGGGGCTGAGCGCCATCCGAGTCGTAGGCGGTCGGCCGTGGAGGGGGCGCTCCCTGGCGGACAGGAGGCATCCATCCAAGCGAGGACGTCCGGCATCGTACCGTCGGGGTCCCGGAACCCCACGGACGAGAAGAGGACATCACGGAGCCCGAGGGAACGCAGGCTCCGCTCCATGACGGTCTCGGAGGTCCGGGCCGAGGGCCGACCTCCGGTGGTCGTCAGTCGCCCGTGCCCAGCCTGTCCCAAGTGTCGCTGTCGATGCGAATCATGCGGAAGATCGAGGCCCGCTGGGTCCCTTCGTCCTTCATGAAGGGGTTCAGGTACTGCCAGACGATCTCGCCCTCACGCGTGAGCTCGAAGACGCGACCCCGGCTCGAGTGGGTCACGATCACGTTGCCGTTGGGCAGCTTCTGGCTGCCCCCGCGGCGCCGCGCTCGGAAGGACTCGGGGGGATCGGCGACGTATTCCCACACGATCTCGTCGGTGCGCGGGTCAACCTCGACGATGCGGCTGTAGACACGCCCATCGGCGCGGTTGTCGAAGATGAGGACCGTGTCGTCCGCGGTGAGGGTGGGGTGATGCTGCCGGCTGAGTTCGCCGGCGCCCCAGGTCCACTTGATCTCGCGTGTCTCCAGGTCCACGAAGGCCACCGTGTTGATCTCGCGGATGCTCGTGAGGATGTCCCCGCGCGCGCACACGCCGGGAATGTCCCGATCGACGATCTCGATGCTGTTGGTGTGGAAGCAGTCCATGCTCTCCAGCTCGTCGCGCCCGGTCAGGCTCCACCACCAGCCGGTCTCGTCGTCGATCAGGCTCTTGCGCTCCTCCGAGACGAGGTGGCCGAAGAGATCGGAGACCCAGATGCGCTCGACGACCTCGCCGTCGGGGCGGATCCGGGCGAAGTAGTCGTCCACGATGGGCAACTCCGGGCCGTCGCCGAGCGCGACCTCGCGCAACTCGCGCCCGATGACGATCACGTCGCCATCGAGCGTCTCGTTCAGATCGTGATGGGAGCGCATGGGCACCGACCACACCACGTTCGAGTCGAGATCCAGGCGCGACGCATGACGCTCCTTCGAGACGGCGAGGACGTCGCCGTTCGGGAGCAGGCGGGCGTGCTGCCACTCCCCGATCAGTTCGGGCGCTCGCCAGCGGTGTACGAGCTCGCCCTCCATGTCGATCAGGAAGGCCGCGTTCTGCCCCTGCGGCGCGAAAAGGTTGTAGCCGGGCCAGACCCGATCCGGCTCGTGATGCACCACGCCCATGCCGTCGGCCGGATCGGCCTCGACCCAGTCCAGGTAGCCCAGCTCCCTGAGGAACGACTCGCGCCGGTCGGCGTCGGGATCCAGGTTCAGGTCGTCCCGGTCCATCTCGTCCCGGTCCAGGCCCGCATCCGCCGACGCGGCGCTCTCCTCCCCGCAACCCACCAGGCCGAGAGCGACCGTGAGACAGAGCGCGAGGCGCCAGATCATGGAGGCTGAACCCTGAGGAGGACCCGGAGCGAAACTGCGCGGATCATACCGCACCTGAGACCCGCCCCGAAGACGGCCGAGCCGGCGTCGACAGTCTCGATGGCAGCGCGCATTCGCCCACCGTCTTGATGACGTGGTGACCCCAACGGGATTCGAACCCGTGTTGCCAGGATGAAAACCTGGTGTCCTAGACCTGACTAGACGATGGGGCCGCCGGGCGGACGCGCACGCCCGCCGATGGACGCGGGATCATAAGCCCTCAGGCCTCGCAGATCAGCACCGGTGCGAAGTCGATCCAATCGCACGCGGTGAGGTGGTAGCGCACCCCTCGGGCCTCCCCGCCGATGCGCGCCCGCTGGCCCTCGTCGAGGCTGTGGAGATGGCCGAAGACCACATGGTCGATGCCGGCCGCCTCGAAGCGTTCGGTGAGCTCGTTGGCCGGCAGGTCGGGCCCTACCGGCGGATAGTGGGTCAGGGCGATGCGCACGATCGCGCCGCCCGATCCTCCGGACGCCGACTTCCCGGCCTCCGTGCGCATGGCCTCGAGCGCCCGGTCGAGGCGTCCCACCTCGCGGGTGTAGACCTTGAGCGAGGCCGCAGCGTCCGCTTCGCTCAGCTCGGCCGAGATGGGCTCGCCCTGCCAGACGATCAGGTCGTGGTAGCTGACCCCGGGGACGTCCCACAGGCGCGTGCCGCCGATGACCACGTCGCCCACCCGGACGGCGTCGCCCTCAACGGCGAACAGGCCCGCGGGCAGCTGCGCGCGGACCTTGTTGCGCGAGGTCCACCAGTGCTCGTGGTTGCCCTTGAGCAGCACCTTGGTGCCGGGACGCGCGGCGATCCAGGCCAGGTCGGGCGCCACCGTGGTGAAGTCCCGCGCCCAGGAGATGTCGCCGGGCACGAGCACGAGATCGTCGGGTCCCACGGTGGCGTCCCAGGCCGTCGCCATCTTGTCGGCGTGCCCGACCCACTGGGGCCCGAACATGTCCATGGCCTTGCCCGGTGTGCCGAGGGCCAGGTGGGGATCGGAGAGTGCGAAGACGCGCATTGGGTTTCCCTGCCCGGACCCATGCCTAGGATGGAGCCATGAACGAACACGAGCGGGACGAGTATAGCCACGACGCGGTGACCTCAACCCGGGCCTCACCGGAAGTCCCTGCCGGCCGAGTCGCGTGGCACGCAGCGTTCGTGCTGGCCTGCCTGCTCGGCGCCTGCTCGAGCAACGGCTCGGGAACACCCGAGTCGCCCCCCGCGGACGACACCGAATCGGTGCCCGCCGACAGCGCGCCCGATGAGGCCGCCCCTGAGCTCACCTTCGAGGCCACCGAGTTCCGCGACGACATGACCGGCGAGGAATTGCTCGGCACGCCGGACGGCGACGGGCCGCAGGTCAGCTTCACCTCCCGCGATCCCACCCCCGTCGAACTCGCCGCGAGCCGCGGAGAAGGCGTCGCACCGTCCGACGCCGCCGCCTTCGGCCAGCTGTTCCCCAAGGTCGTGACGGCCGCCGACGAGACCTCGCCCCGCGGCGGCTGGCGCCTGGCGGATGCCGCCTCCCCCTACCTGCGCCAGCACGCCGACAACCTCGTGGAGTGGCACCCGTGGGGTGACGAGGCCTTCGCCCTGGCCCAGCAGCTCGACCGCCCCGTGTTCCTCTCGGTGGGCTACTCCACCTGCCATTGGTGCCACGTCATGGAGCACGAGAGCTTCGAGGACGAGGCCATCGCCAAGCTGCTCAACGAGAAGTTCATCTCGATCAAGGTCGACCGCGAAGAGCGGCCCGACGTCGACGCCCACTACATGCGCGCCGTGCAGGCCTTCTCCCAGGGACGCGGCGGGTGGCCCATGTCGCTCTTCCTCGCGCCGGACGGCCGGGCCTTCTTCGGCGGCACCTACTTCCCGCCCGAGCCGCGCTTCGGCAAGACCGACTTCCCCACCCTGCTCAGCCGGGCCGCGACGTTCTGGGAGAGCGATCGCGACAAGCTCCTGAGCGACGCCGAATCGCTGCACCGCATGCTCGTGGCCGACCCGCTGCCCGAGGGCGGCGACTGGGACGCCGACAACCTGCTCAAGCGCTCCACCGGCGCCTTCGTGCGACGCATGGACCCCGAGCGCGGCGGCATGGCCGGCGCGCCCAAGTTCCCCCCGTCCATGGCGCTGCAGTTCCTCATGCGCCGACACCTGCGCGTGGGCGCCGACACCCTCAGCCTGGTGGAGACGACCCTCGACGCCATGGCCGCCGGCGGCATGCGCGATCAGATCGGCGGCGGCTTCCACCGCTACAGCGTCGACGCCGAGTGGCATGCGCCCCACTTCGAGAAGATGCTCTACGACAACGCGCTGCTCGCCGTGACCTATGCCGAGGCGGCCGTGGTCACCGGGAACGCTCGCCACGCCCGCGTGGCCCGCGACACCCTCGCCTGGCTGCGCAACGACATGCGCTCGCCCGAGGGGCTCTACTACTCGGCCCGCGACGCCGACAGCCTGCCCTTCGACGCCGACGACCAGCCCGTGGCCGGCGCCCACCCCGAGGAGGGACGCTTCTACCTGTGGACCCCGGCGCGCCTGCAGGGAGCCCTGGGCGCCGAGGATGCCGAGCACTTCCTGCGCCTGTATCGCATCGACGACACGGGCAACTTCGAGCACGGACTCTCCATCGCCGACCCCGGTCGCACGGTGGAGCAGATGGCCGCCGATCCCGGCGCAGGCCTGCCCACCGGCGCCGGCTTCATCGCCTGGCTCGACGACGTGCGCGCCCGCCTGCGGGTCGCCCGTGCGTCCCGGCCGCCGGCCTTCCGTGACGAGAAGGCGCTGGTCGCCTGGAACGGCCTGGCGCTCACCGGCATCGCCCGCAGCGCCGACCTGCTTCAGGACGACGCCCTGCGGGCAGAGGCCGGCCAACTCGCCCGCGCGCTGCGTGAGCACGTCGTGCCCATGGCCCTCGGCGGCGGCGCCGACCTCGCGCAGTTGCCCCACCAACGCTTCGAGGGCGTGAGCAGCGGCGCCGGCGACCTCTCCGACCACGCCTTGTTGGCCCGCGGGTTGCTCGACGCCTACCAGGCCACCGGACAGGTCGACGACCTGCTCGCCGCCCGGGCCCTCGTCGACGCGATGCTCGACCGCTTCGAGGACTCCGAAGGCGCCTTCTTCACCACCGAGGGCACCGACCCCCTGCTGCCGGGCCGCGCCCGGGAATTCCACGACGGGGCTGTGCCTTCAGGGACCAGCGTTGCTGTCGAGGTGCTGCTGCGTCTCGCCCCCCTCGACGACGAGGGGCGGCTGCGCGCCGCCGCCGACAAGGCCCTGCGGCGACTGGTCCCGCTCATCGAGCAGAGCCCGCCGAACTGGCCCGCGTTGCTCGCCGCCGTCGACGCCGCCCACGGTCCCCTGGCCGAGGTGGTCCTCGACGGCGAGGGCGCTGCCCACGCCGAGATGCTGGCCCTCGCGCGGGGCCGGCTGCTCCCGGCGGTGCTGCTGATCCCCAATGTGCGCGACCTGCTCCCGCGTCTCGACGCCGACGATCCCCCGGGGCTGCTGGCCTGGCGCGAGGCGCCGGACGCCGAGGACGGACGCGGCACCGGTCGCGCCTGGGTCTGCGTCGACGCTGTGTGCCTCGCTCCCGCCGACGACGTCGCCACCCTGGGCGAGCAGCTCGCCGACGTCATCCGGCGCTGACTAGCCGTCGGAGGCTTCGGGGCCCGGCTGACCCGAACCCGCTTTCTCTGTCTCCGGGTCCATCGCCCCGGCCTCGAGGTAGCCCAGTTCGACCAGCGCCTGGCGGGTGGCCGCGTCGAGCACCACCCGGTCCTCCGAATTGTTCTGCATGCGGTGGCTCTCGACCTGTGTCCGGCGCCACTGCACGAGCAGTTCGGGCAGGTCCGCCACCACCTCCGGCCGGCCCGACGACACGTCGACCAACTCGGCCGCATCGGTCGCGAGGTCGAACAGGCCGGTGCGCTCCCCGGTGGGGTCGTAGTGGTAGAGCATGCGATTCGTGCGCAGCGACATGACCGAGCGGTGCTTGCGCGCACGGTCGGCGTAGAGGGTCACGTCGCGGGCCAGGCGCGTGACGTCGGCGCCGTCGCGGGCCGCCCGGCCGACGGCCGCGGCCACCGACTCGCCCTCCGCCTGCGGCAGGGGCGCCACGCCGATCCAGTCGAGCAGCGTCGGCATCATGTCGATGCCGCGCATGAGGCCCTGCACCCGCAGCCCTTGCGGCAGGAGCCCCGGGGCGCTCACCACGAAGGGCACCTGCGTCAGTTCGCGGTGCAGGTTGAAGTGGCCGTGGGCGGGCTGCAGTGCGTCGCGCTCCCAGAATTCCTCGCCGTGGTCGGACACGACGATGATGAGCGTGTGTTCACGCAGTCCGGACGCGTCGAGGGCATCGATGATGCGCCCGAGCTGAGCGTCGTTGAAGCGGATCTCGTCGTCGTACAGGTCGAGCGTGTGCCGCCGATCGGCCTCCGAGAAGTCGGGGTTATCGGGCAGCACCGTCTCGAGCGTCCCGTCCACCGGACCGTCGTAGGGCCCCGTGAAGCTGGGCATGCCCTCGTGCCGGCTGTACGGGAAGTGCGGGTCGACGCTGTGCAGATAGGCGAAGAAGGGCCGCGTGGGGTCGCGCGGCTGTTCGAGCCAGTCGAGGAAGGCGTCGGCCAGGCGGTCGGCGTCGAAGGCCGCCCCCTCGCGGCGGCGGCGCGCGAGCCGGTCCGACTCCCCCTCGCGATCGATCTCGCGGTAGACGTCGAAGCCCCGGTCGAAGCCGAACTGTGCCGAGGTCGCGGCCGTGGAGGTCATGCCCACCGTGGTGTAGCCCTGCTGCTGCAGCCACTGCGAGACGAGCTGCACACCCTTGGGGAGGGTGTTGAAGAAGCCGTCGTCGAAAGTCGGCGGGTGGCGCCCGCTCAGGATCGAGGCCACCGACGGCTGGGTCCAGTTGGCGTGGACGTGGGCGTCCTCGAACAGCACCCCCTCGGCGGCGAGGCGTTCGATGTTGGGCGCGGTGGGCCGCGCGTATCCGTAGGCCGAGAGGTGATCAGCCCGCAGGGTGTCGACCAGCCAGACGATGACGTGGGGCCGCGTCGGGGCCGGCGTCGCGGGACCGCAGCCGCTCGGGCACAGCAGGCCGAGCAACACGACCAGGACGATGAGGCGCGACAGCTTCACGCTGGGCAGGATAGCGATCCGGCGCGGGGAGCTGTCAGAGCTCGCCGGCGAGCAGGCCGTGGCTCGCGGCCCAGCCCTCGGGGCCCACAGCGTCCGTGACCCAGGCCTGGAACACGACGCCGATGCCGGCCAGTTGCGGAGGCCAGGTCGACTCGAGCAGCAGGCCCCCGCCGGGTCCCGTGACGAGCGCGATGAGCACCGACGGCCCGAGGATGTCGGGCACGATCTTGCCGCCACCGAAGGGCAAGAAGAGCGTGTCGAAGCCGACCATCAACACCGCGCTGGCGCTCGGCGCCGCCCGGGCGATCTCGAGCGAGATGTCGCTCCCCGGCCGGAGCGGCCCCTGGCCCAGCAGCAGCGGCACGCCCTGCACGCCGGCGACGCCATAGCCCAGGCTGGTCCAGCGGGCCGTGGCCGCGCCGTCGAGGTTCAGCACCCAGGCGCTGCCCTCGAAGCCGCTCGGGTCCGGCACGAAGGCGGCACCCGGGGCGCCCACGAACAGGTCGGTGATGCCGTCGCCGTCGAGGGAGCGCAGGTCGGCCAGACCTGAACCCAGCCGCGCCCCTGCGGGGAGCGGCCCCACCAGGCCCGCGCCCGAGGTCTGCGAGATCTTGGCGTGGCTCTTCACCGACCCGTCGGTGTCGAGGAACAGGATCCACACCGCGCCGTGGTTGAAGCCGGGGCCGTCGTGATTGGTCGGCGCACCGACGGCGAGATCGCCGATGCCATCGCCGTCAAGGTCGCCCACCGACGCCAGGTCGGCGCCGAAGTTCTGCTGGTTGTTGCCCGGGATGCCGCCCAGGACCTCGCCCGGCAGGAGCATCACCCGGTGGGCGCCCACGATGTCGCCGTCGGCATCGCGCAACACGATGAACACGCCGCCCTGCGGCGTCCCCACCGCCAGGTCGCGCCCGCCGTCGCCGTCGAGGTCGTCGAGACGCGCGAGGCTCGATCCGAACAGCGTGGAGGCGCCCGTGGCCACGCCGGGCAGGTTCAGCACGTCGAAGCGCGATTGATTCTTCACGCTGCCGTCCGCCAGCAGGCGCAGCACCCACACCTCGCCACCCGCTCCGTCGGTGGCGCTGCCGCGCACGGCGCCCACGGCCACGTCCGGGATCCCGTCGCCGTCGTCATCGCCGATGCCCGCGACGCCGCCGCCGAACTGGTCGAAGTGGTCGATGCCGGGGCCCAGCCCGCCCACCGCGGCCGAGATCTTGGTGGCGTCCCGCGCCGAACCGTCGGCGTTGAGGAAGACTATCCAGACCGAGCCGTCGTCGCAGCAGAAGTCATCGTCCCGCGGCGCGCCCACGATCAGGTCCACGGTGCCGTCACCGTCGACATCTCCGATGACGTCGAGGTCGGTGCCGAAGCCGTCGAGGCGGCCCAGCCGACCGGCGAGGGCCGGGCCGTCATTGCCCGTGCGCACGGCGCTCTTCACCGTGCCGTCGCTCTCGAGCAGCAACACCCAGAAGGCGCCGAACAGGTCGAAGTCATCCGGGTCGCCGGGCGCGCCGACCGCCACATCGTCGACGCCGTCTCCGTCGATGTCTCCGAGCACCGCCACGGCGTCGCCAAAGCCGTCGGTGGGCGCGAGCGCCCCGAGGAATCCGGCGGCCCCCTCGGTGATCTCCGTCTCGCCGAGGACATCGCCCGGCACCTGGGGAAGCGCCGGAACGGCGAGGACACCGACGAGGAGCGCGAGCCACGCACCGGGCAACCGGGCGAAGGGCGAGCCCCGCCACGTGATCACCGTCGGGTGACGCCTCATGGCACGGTCCCGTTGAGCAGGACGGACAAGGTCCGGTCGAGGCCGCTGGAGGTGACCAGGTCGAGGTCACCGTCGCCATCGAGATCACCGACGGCGATGTCGAGCGGGCTGCGTCCCACCGCGTGCTTGGCGAAGGGCTCGAAGCTGCCGGCGCCGTCGCTGAGCAACAGCGAGACGGAGGCGTCGCCCTCGTTCGTGCAGGCCACGTCGAGCACCGTGTCGCCGTCGAGGTCGGCGAGCACCATCATCGTCGGGCGCCGCCCGACGGTGTGCCACACCGGCGCCCCGAACACACCCACCGCCGTCGCGGGGATCACCACCACCTGATGGGTCAGCGGGCTGGTCGCGACGACATCGACGAGGCCGTCGCCAGTGACGTCGCCGAAGGCCAGGTCGCGGAAACCGCCGTCGAGGATCTCCGTGAAGGCCACGCCCACCGGCGCGCCGGCAACGGTCATCGCCAGGGAGATCCCCCCCTGGCTGGCCACGCCCAGGTCGGGGGAGTCGTCGCCGTTGAGCTCGCCGGCCGCGACCTGGGACGCTGAGTCGCCCCCCGAGAAGAAGTTGAAACCCAGCGCGGTGAACAGGCCGTTGCCGTTGCCCTCGCCCAGGCAGACGTAGGGGCCGAGGTCGATCTCCACGAAGAAGACGTCGAGGTCGTCGTCGCCGTCCCGGTCGAACAGCACCACGTCGGTGGCCGCCCCGCCGAAGAAGTTCCAGGACATCCAGGTGTTGAAGTCGCCCTGCCCGTCGTTGAGGCGCGTGCCGTTGCCGAAGTACGGCGAGTTGCACAGCAGGATGTCGAGGTCGGAGTCGCCGTCGACGTCCCCGAAGGCCGGGTTGACCCCGATGGGCGATTCGGGCGGCGCGACCTCGTAATCGAAGCCCGCCGCGAAGGCCCCGTCGCCTTGTCCGCTCAGCATGAGCAATTGATCCGACTCGGTCACCGTCGTGCGGGAAGTCAGGACCAGCACGTCGGGATGGGCATCGCCGTCGAACGGCGCGACCGCGACGCGGCGCGGTCGGGTGTCCAGGGAGTGGGTCAACGCCGTGATGCCGAGGGGCGCCGCACCGCCGTCGCTGCCACCGTCCGCGGGACGCTCGTCGACGGCACCCGACAGCAGCAGGGTCGCGACGATTACGAGGGTCACATTGCGGCGGGGCATGGAGTCCTCCCGGGTCGGGCCCGCACAAGAATAGCCGACTCTCGGCATTTCAGGTCGGTCGCGCATCCGCGCGGTACCGGCACGTCGATGGGCGTCGGCACGGCGACTGTGCGCCCGGACTGTACGCGCGGGCTGTGCGCGCGGGCTGTGCGCGCGCGAGAAAGTGTGGGGGCGCTGGGACTCGAACCCAGGACTCACGGCTTAAAAGGCCGTTACTCTACCAGCTGAGTTACACCCCCATCGGCGCGCCGTCCCCCCGAGCCGGGGAGGCGCGGGGGCGGAGCGTCAGTCGTCCTGGATCTCTTTGATCCGGGCTTTACCCACCGCGTCGATCTGTCCCTCGTACTCCTTGATGAGCTTGTTGATCTCTTCCTTGGCGTCGTGCTCGAGATCCTCGCTCAAGTCTCCGTCGGACTTCGCCGCCTCGATGGCCTTGTTCTGATCGCGGCGGATGTTGCGCAGCGTCACCCGCGCCTCCTCGCCCAGGTCCTTCACGCGGCCGGCCATCTTGTCGCGTTGCTCCTGGCTCATCATGGGGATGTTGAGGCGCACGATCTTGCCATCGGACTCGGGCGTGATGCCGATGTCGCTCTTGAGGATGGCCTTCTCGATGGCCGGGCACATCGACGGATCGAAGGGCTTGACCACCAGGCTGCGGGCGTCGGCCACGTTGATGGTCGCCACCTGGTTCATGGGCATGGGGCTGCCGTAGGCGTCGACCTTCACGTTCTCGACCAGCGCCGGTGTGGCGCGCCCGGTGCGCAGACCGCGCAGTCCCTGCTCGAAGAACTCGACGCCCTTCGACATCTTGTCGCGCGCGTCCCCGATGATCGCGTCAGCACTCATGTGTTCCCCTCTCACCGTGGCGGACCCTCCCGGGAGGACCCGTCGTGACAAACTCAGTCGGTCCCGGGACTCACGTAGGTCCCGATGTTCTCGCCGGCCACGACCCGCCCGAGGTTGCCCGGCGTCATCACGTCGAACACGCAGATGGGCATGTCGTGGTCCATGCACATGGTAATCGCCGTCATGTCCATGATCTTGAGGCTCTTGTCAATCACCTCGCGATAGGTCAGGCGGTCGTACCGGACGGCCCCGGGGTTCTTCACGGGGTCGCTGTCGTAGATGCCGTCGACCTTGGTCGCCTTCAGCACCACGTCACAGCCGAGCTCATTGGCGCGCAGGGCGGCCGTGGTGTCGGTGGTGAAGAACGGGTTGCCCGTGCCGCCGGCCAGCACGACCACGCGCCCCTTCTCCTGGTGGCGGATGGCCCGCCGGCGGATGAAGGGCTCGCAGATCTGGTGCGCCGAGACCGCCGACATGAGCCGGGCCTCGCAGCCGTTGCGCTCGAGGCCGTCCATCAGCGCCAGGCCGTTCACCATCGTGGCCAGCATGCCCATCTGGTCGGCGGTGGCGCGCACCGAGACCGTGTCGAACAGCTCGCTGCCGCGGATGATGTTGCCGCCGCCGCAGACCACCGCCAGGCGGATGCCCGTGCGTGAGACCTCGGCGATCTGCCGCGCGATGACGTCGATGGCCTTCGGGTCGAGGCCACGTTCACCAGCACCCGACAGGGCTTCCCCGCTCAGCTTGAGAAGGACGCTCTCGTAGGACAAGGCAGCCCGCCCTCCCGGTACCGCGGCGCCCTTACTGCTCGCCAACGTCAAAGCGCACGAAGCGCCGGACCTTGATGTTCTCGCCGAGCTTGCCCACGGTCTCCGTGCGGAACTGCTCCACCGTCTTGGAGTCGTCCTTCACGAAGGACTGGGCCATCAGGCAGTGCTCGGCAAAGAACTTCTGCATGCGCCCGTCGAGGATCTTGTTCTGGATCTCCTCGGGCTTCGACTTGTCGATCTGCTCGCCGAGGATCTCGCGTTCCTTGGCGATCACGTCGGCCGGCACATCCTCGGGCACCAGGAAGCGCGGTGACATCGAGGCGATGTGCAGGGAGATGTCGTTGCAGAAGTTGCGGAAGTCGTCCGTCTTGGCGACGAAGTCGGTCTCGCAGTTGACCTCGAGCAGCACCCCCACGCGACCGTTGTGGTGCAGGTAGGCGTGGACCAGACCTTCCTTGGCCTCGCGGCCGGCCTTCTTGGCGGCCGTCTGCACGCCCTTCTTGCGCAGCCAATCGGTGGCAGCGGTGATGTCGCCGCCGTTCTCGGTCAGAGCCTTCTTGCAGTCCATCATGGGAGCGCCCGAGAGGTCGCGCAGTTCGCGCACCTGCTGGGCGGAGATCGTGGTGCTCATCGGTGGTCAGCTCTCGCTCGGTTGGGCAGGCGTCGGATCCGGCGTGCCCCCCGTGACGGGAGCATCGACGGGGGTCTTGGCGGGCGCAGCCGCGGGCGTTTCCGCGGCAGCAGGGGTTCCCGCGGCCGGAGCAGCCGGAGCAGCCGGAGCTCCCGGGGCGGCCGGCGCCTCCGCGGCGCCCGGCTCAGCGGCACCCGACTCCTCGGCAGCGCGACGGTCGGCGTCGGTGATGGCGTGGACCGCGCCCTCCTTGCGGACGCCCACGGCGTCCTCGGGCATGGCGCCACTCTGCTTGAAGCGGTTGACCCCGCGCTCGACGGCCTGGGTCAGCTTGCCGAGCAACAGCGACACCGAACGCATCGAGTCGTCGTTGGCCGGGATCGGGATGTCGATCGGCAGGGGGTCGCAGTCGGTGTCGAGCACCGAGACGATGGGCACACCGACGCGTCGAGCCTCGGACACCGCGATCTCCTCGCGGCTCGGGTCGATCACGATCATGGCACCCGGGATGCGGTTGAGGTCACGCAGCCCGTCCAGGTTCTTGGTGATGCGGCGCCGCTCGCGGTTGAGCGACGAAGCCAGCTTCTTCGGCAGGGCATCCCACTCGCCGGTAGCCTGCATGCCCTCGAGCTCATCGAGCCGTTCCAGGCGCGAGCGCACCGTCTTGAAGTTGGTCAGGGTTCCGCCGAGCCAGCGCTCGGTGACCCAGGGCATCTCGACGCGCACGGCTTCCTGCTTCAGCAGGCCACGCATCTGACGCTTCGTGCACACGAAGACGACCTGGCGACCGGTGGCGGCGACTTCCTCGAGGAAGTGGGAGGCCTTGGTCATGCCCCGCACGGTGTGCGTGAGATCGATGATGTGGATCTTGTTGCGCTTGCCGTGGATGTACCGCTTCATCTGCGGATTCCAGTTCTGGGTCGAAGCCCCGAAATGGCACCCCGCCTCGATCAACTCCTTGACGGTGGTGGTCAACCCAGATCCTCCTGGCCCCTGATCACTTCGATCTGCATGCGCCGATACTCCGTGCGTTCCTCGGTTCGATGGGAGAGACAGGACCCGCGCCGTGCGGGAACGGACCCGGAGGCCCGATCGTCTCGCCTGTCGCCGTCCGTGGGATCCCACGCGGACCCCACTTTTCCCGGCGAAAGTAGCCGCGCAAGCTACCAAAGGCCTCGCAGGCCCGCAATCGTGGCCGGAGCCTCTCCGAGGGCCCATCCCGGGGTGGTCGTCACAGCCGTCGTTGCCGCGCGTTCGCATCCGAGATAGGTTCCCCTCGGTTCCTCACCCGATGACAACCCAGCGCATCTTGATCGCCAATCACGCCGCTCCGGCCCTCCAGGGTCTGGAGCAAGCGCTGATCGATGAGGGCCTGGAGGTGCGCACCAGCGCCAACATGGCGGCGACCTGGGCCCAGGCCCGTGAGTGGGACCCCGATGCAGTGATCCTCTCACCCCTGGACCTCGACCCCGGGGGCACCGAGATCCGCAGCCTGCTCCAGTTGGCCGCCGACCCCGAGGGCCCGGCCGTGCTCGTGATCACCGAGGATCCTCGGGTGCTCGAGCAGCACGCCCGCACCCTCGACGACTTCCTGCCGCCCCACCTCGACCCGCCGGCCGTGCTGCGGCGGCTGCGCTTCGCCGTGGCCCGTCGCGAGGCCCTCTCGCGGCTGGCCACCGAGCGCGAGGCCCTGCTGCAGCAGACCATCACCGACTTCAAGACGGGGCTGTTCAACGACCGTTACTTCCACACGCGCTGCAAGGAGGAGTGCAGCCGGGCCCAGCGTCAGGACCAGCACCTGGGCGTCCTGATGATCGACTTCGACGACTTCAAGGCCATCAACGACGAGCACGACCACTCCTTCGGCGACCACGTGCTGCTCGGCTTCGCCCGCACCATGCGATCCCGGTTGCGGGACTTCGACGTCCCGGCCCGGCTCGGGGGCGACGAATTCGCCGTGCTGCTCCCCAGCACGCGCCTCTCCGATGCGGCGTCCATCGCCCAGCGCCTGTGCGACAGCCTGGCCGAGATGACCTTCTCGGACGGCGACCACTCGACCCGCCTCACCGTTTCCATCGGCGTGGCCTCGTGGAATCCGGGCGGCAAGCGCACCTTCGACGAGGAGTTCAAGGGCGCCGACCGCGCCCTGCTGCGGGCCAAGAAGGCGGGCCGCGGCGGCATCTGGACCTTCGACGGCCGGTCGCGGGCCTACACGCCCAAGAACGGGCCGAAGACCCCCTCCAGCAAGGGGCGCTGACCGGCGACGGCCTCCAGGCGGTCCTGGAGATGCCGCCCCGGTCACGGTATCTCCGAGGGTCATGCCTGCCGCCCGCCGCACCGCCTCGGGACCCCGCCGCGGCCCGACCGTCGTCGCCGGCCTCGGCGCCCTGGGCTTGGTCGCCTGGGGCGGCCTCGTCGCGCTGTCCTTCAGCGAGCCTCTGTCGATGCTCTGGGGACCGTGGTTCTGGGGTCTGGCCGTGGCCCTCGGTCTCTCCGCCCTGGCCGCCCTCGCCGTGTTGGCGAGCGCGAGCCGCAGCGCCGGCACCCTCGCGCCCGGCGCGCCGTTGCGCCTGACCCTGCTCGCCGGGCTCATGGGCCTGGCCGTGCTCTTGTTCGCCCTGCAACCGGCCCGCGACGTGACCGTCGCCCTCACCGCCGGCCTGACCGGCGGCCTGGCGGCCGTCCTCGTGCTGACCGCCCGCGCTCTGCCCCGGCGCCTCTCCCGGTCCCTCGACCTGACCGCCGTGCTGCTCATCGTGCTCGTGCTGGCCGCCGAGGCCGTCACCCGCGTGTGGGACGCGGCCGCCCGTCCCGCCCTGCTCGCGCCCACCGAGGCCGACGCCGCCGCCATGCTCGCGCGCCACCGCCTCGCGCCGGGGACCCTGCGCTTCGGCTTCCCCATCAACAGCCGCGGCGACTATGACGCCGAACTCGACCGGGCCTCTCCCGCCGCCCGTGACCGACTGGTGGTGGCCATCGGCGACTCCTTCGCCAACGGCGTCGTGCCGCACCACTACCACTACACCACCGAGGCCGAACGCCACCTCGCGGCGCTCACAGGACAGACCTGGGAGGTCTACAACATGGGCGCCCCGGCCATCGGGCCCCGCGAATATTTGCACCTGATCCGGCACGAGGCCCTGGCGCTCGAGCCCGACGCCATCGTCGTGGGGCTGTTCACCGGCAACGACCTGGTGGCGGCGGCCCAGGGCACCCGACCGGCCCCCGACGGGCCGGCCCGTTGGTTCGGCCGCGAACACTTCAAGTCGGCGTTGGCCCTGACGCGCCTCGTCCGGCTGTGGGGACAACCCACCACCGGCGCCCCCCCCGCCGCCGGATCCGACCCGGTCCGCGACCTCGCCTCGCTGCGGCGACTCTACCCCTGGATCGACGACGTCGGGGCCGAGCAGCCGTTCATGCTGCGCTACGACTTCGCCCGGGTGGAGCGGCAACGGGCCGGCGGCGTCTGCAACGACGACGACGCCCCCTACGACGCCACCGAGGCCGTGCTGGCCGAGATGGCGGAGGCCTGCGGCGACATCCCCCTGCTGGTGATGGTCATTCCCGACGAGTTCCAGGTGGAGCCGGACGTGTGGGAGCTCGTCGTATCCGCGGACGGCGCCGACCTCGACCGCGACCGCCCCCACCGCGAGCTGACCCGGCGCCTGGCGGCGCCGGCGTTCACCGAGGCGGGCGGGCACGCCCTGCACCTGCTCGAGCCGTTGCGAGCCGTGCCGCCCCTGCCCGACGGCCGCCGGCACGTCTATCACCTGCATGACACCCACTTCAACGCCCGCGGAAACCGAGCGGCGGGACAGGCCCTCGGCGCGGCGTTGGCCGGATTGCTCTCCGCCGACGGTTGATCGGGCCCGAGTGCCGCGATATGCGCAGCGCGCTACGAGGCGCTGCGCCCGGCGTCGAGCCCTCAGTCGCCGCGCAGGGCCTGCAGCAACTGGCCGGCGGCCTGCACCCGCGGCGCCATCGACGCCGGGGAGCCCAGCACCTCGCGCTCGTCGCCCGCCGCGATCTTCGCGAGGGCGCCCCGCACCGCACCCGGCGATGTCCACAAGCGCATGAGTGGTGACGACGCGTCGAGGCGGCCGTCCGCCACGCCCTGGGCCAGCCCGTTGGCCAGGGCGTGGGCCGCCGCCACGGTGGTGACGGCGTCGCCCGACGTCACCAGGGCATCCAGGCGATCGAGGGCTGCCGTGTCGCTCACGCCCACCCCGCCGCAGGCCCAGACCGCCGACAGGCGGCGTTCGTGCAGCGGGTGGTCGAGCGCCCGGGTGAGCTCCGGGGCCGCGCCGGACGCCTGGGGTCCCCAGCTGCCGAGGGCCAGTGCCGCCTTCACGGCGAGGCCGTCGTCGTCGCCCAGCAGCAGCCGGCGCAGACGGCCGAGAGCCGGGGCACCGATCCGGTCGAAGACGGCGGCCGCCCGCAGGAACTCGCTGGGGATGCGCTCGTTGAAGGCCCCCAGGATGGGTCCGACCGCGGACGGGCCGCGCAGCGAGAGCCACGCCCGGGCCGCGGCCGCGGCGGCTTCTCCTGCGCCGCCGCGGAGGTCGCGCACCGCGACATCCATGGTCTCCACGACATCCCGTTCGAGACTCGAGCGAGCCCGCTCCGCCCGCGCAGTGTCGTCGCCGCTCCCGCGCAGGAGCTGGGCGCGCACCCACAACGTGCGCGCGGCCTGCGCCACCGCGGGCGGCGCTTCCTGATTCGCAACCCACAACGCGTCGAGGGCATCGTCGTCCCTCGCGGCCGCGCTCCCCAGGGCCGCGACCGCCGCCGCGCGCAGCCGCGGATCGTCGTGGCCCAGGGCCTCCACGGCCGCGGGGATCGCCTCGGACGGGAGCCCCGCTCCCCCGGCGAGCCCTTGCAAGGCCAGGCGCCGACCGTCGGCGTCGCTGTTGCGCACGAGGGACACGAACCACGCGTCGGTCTCGGATGAGCGCGGCAGGCGCCCCAGCAGCGTGATGATCGGCTCGAACCGGGGCGACGCCGCCTCGAGCCGGCTCGCCTCGGCCCGGAGGGCCGGCGCGGCCGGAGCCCCGTGGGCCACGAGAGCGTCGGCCAGCAACCCCGTGCCGTCGTCGTCGGCGCCCGCATCGGTGAAGGCGGAGACGAGCAGCGGCAGGCTCACCTCGGGCTGGACGAGCAACGCCTGGTGGGCCGCCGCGCGCACGTCCGCGTCGGGGTCGTCGCGCAGCACGTCGATGAGCGCGGGCACCCAGACCGGAGCGGAATCGGCGTCGCCGTCGCGCAGCGCCACCGCTGCCAGACGTCGGGTGAAGGCATCGGAGTCGGAAAGTTCGCCGGCCCATTCCTCGGACGTCCGTGAGCACGACGTGAGGCAGACGGCACCCAGCAGCAGCGTGACGAGCCGGACCATCCACCGGCGGGCGCGGATGCGCGAGCCCGGCTGATCCGACCGATTCCCCTCAGCTGGGGCCATGGGCGCCCTCAACTCCAGGAGTGGGCTTCGATCTGCTCGCTGATGCGCATGGCGACCTCCATGGCGCGGATGCCGTGCTCCGACGAGACGCCATCGCTGGCGTCTCCGCGCACGGCGTCGACGAAGGAGGTGATCTCAGTGAGCAGCGGGTTGGAGGCGTCCATGTCGACCTCGCGCAACTCCATCACGCCCTGCTGCACGAAGTCCTTGTAGCTGGCCGCGTCGGCCAGGGCCTGGGCCGCGTCCACGCCCAGGGAACCGGCGTCGAAGCCCTTGGCCAGGCTGGCCACGAAGGCCCGCCGCGTTCCGAAGTCCATGGAAACGAAGTGGTCGTGGCTGAACACCCGCGTGCGCCGCAGCGGCTCGAAGGAGACCCGGCTGGCGGTGATGTTGGCGACGCAACCGTTGGCGAAGGTGAGCCGGGCGTTGGCCAGGTCGACCCGCTCGCCGAGCACGTTGCTGCCCACGGCGTCGACCTTCTCGAGCGGCGACTCGACCAGGTCGAGCACGATGTCGAGGTCGTGGATCATGAGGTCCATGACCACGCTCACGTCGAGCGTACGGAAGTTGAACGGCGCCAGCCGGTGGGCCTCGATGAACTGGGGCCGGATGTCGAGCTGCCGGGCGATGCCGAGCACCGGGTTGAAGCGCTCGATGTGACCGACCTGCAACACCAGCCCCTGCTGCTTGGCCAGCGCGTCCATGGCCCGGGCCTCGGCCAGGGTGGCGGCCATGGGCTTCTCCACCAGCACGTGCTTGCCCTGCTCGAGCAGGGCGCAGGTCACGTCGTGGTGCAGGGTCGTCGGCACCGCCACGGACACCGCGGAGACATCGTCGGGCAGGTCGTAGAGCGACTCGAGCAGCGGCACGCCGAGCTCCGCGGCCACCGGCACCGCCTCGGCGCCCCGCGGGTCGACCACGGCCGCCAGCTCGACGCCGTCGATGCTCGCGAGCAGTCGGGCGTGGAAGGTGCCGAGCCGTCCGGCCCCCACCACCGCCGCGCGCAGAGGTCCGTTAGTGCCCACGCAGACTCTCCCGATAGCGGCCGTAGCGCCCCGCCTCCTTGCGCAACAGGAACTCGGCCAGCTCACGCACCAGCGGCGAGTCGTCGTTGATCAGGTTGTGGGCCTCCTCCACGACGCTGCGACCGCGCCGGAAGATGATGCGGTAGACGTGCTTGATCTCCGCCACGTCCTCGGAGGTCAGGCCGGCGCGGGTCATGCCGATCTCGTTGACCATGCGCACCTCGGCCGGATCACCGGAGAGCTTCACGAACGGCGGCACGTCCTGGACCACGCGCGACTTGGCCCCGATGTAGGCGAGCCGCCCCACCGAGGTGAACTGGGCCAGGCCCGCGTAACCGGCCATGACCACGCTGTCGCCCAGGTGGCAGTGACCGGCGATGTGCACGCAGTTGGTCAGGATGATGTTGCTGCCCAGCACGCTGTCGTGCCCGACGTGCGACCCCACCATGATGAAGTTCTTGTCGCCGATCCGGGTCAGGCAGTCTTCCTTGGGCGTGCCCCGGTGCAGCGACACGTACTCGCGGAAGACGTTGTCGTCACCGATCTCGAGCCGGCTCTCGCAGCCCTGGTGGGTCAGGTCCTGGGGCGGCGTGCCGGCCGAGACGAAGGCCGTGAGCACGTTGCGCTCACCGAGCGACGTGCCCTTGGCCAGGTAGCAGTTGGGGCCGATCTTCGTGCCGGCCCCCACCTGAACCCCCGCCTCGATGACGGTGAGCGGCCCCACCTCCACGTCGTCGGCCAGCTCGGCGCCGTCCTCGACCACTGCGCTGGGATGGATCTTCATCCGGCGTCCACCAAGGTGAATGTCATCAGGGCCTCTGCGGCCACATGTTCGTTGACCTTCGCCATGCATTCCACTCGTCCCATGGTGTCCTTGATCTTGGTGGCCTCGACCTCGAGCCGCAGCTGGTCTCCGGGCACGACCGACCGCCGCAGCTTGACCTTGTCGATGGCCCAGAGGATGGGCAACTTGCCCGTGTACTCCATGCGGCGCAACAACAGGGTGCCGGCGAGCTGGGCCAGGGCCTCGAGGATCAGCACGCCCGGCATGATCGGCTGGTCGGGGAAGTGGCCTTGGAAGAACGGCTCGTTGACGGTCACGTTCTTGATGCCCACCGCCCGGCGATAGCCCTCCAACTCGAGCACCCGGTCGACCAGCAGGAACGGGTAGCGGTGCGGCAGCAGGCTCGTGATCTCGCGGATGTCCATGGCCGTGTCGCGCACGACCCGTCCGCGGGTCTCGTACTCCTCGATCTCGGCGACCAGCTTGCGCACCAGCTCGTGGTGGGCCCGATGGCCGGACTTGGTCGCGACCACCCGACCGCGGATGTCGGCGCCCAGCAGGAACAAGTCGCCGAGCAGGTCGAGCATCTTGTGGCGCGCGGGTTCGTCGGGGAAGCGCAGCTTGGCCTCCTGCGTCCCGTTGCCGTCGAGGATGATCGTGTTGTCGGGGTCGGCCCCCTTGCCCAGTCCGGCCCCGCGCAGCGCGTCGACCTCCGAGGCGAACACGAAGGTGCGCGCCGGCGCGAAGGTGTCGATGATGTCGTCGTCGGGGAGCTGCAACTCCACGAACTGGGGCGCCAGCCCGAGGTCGCTGTAGTCGAGCGTGTAGGAGAGGGACAGCCCCGACTGCGCGGACGGGAAGGCGGCCAGGGTGGCACCGTCGAGCTCGACCACCACGGGCCGCTCGAGGGTGAAGGTCTTGCGTTCGACCTTCTGGTCGACCATGCCCACCGAACGGATGCCGTCGAACCACGGCTTCGCGCTGCCGTCGAGGGCGGGCACTTCGGGCCCGTCGATCTCGACCTCGAGGTTGTGGACGCCGTTCGCCATGAGCGCGGCCAGCAGGTGCTCGACGGTGTGCACCTCGGTGGCGCCGTGCCGCAGCGTCGTGCGCCGGGCCGAGACGTCGAGGGCGCGGTGGTCGGCGGGCACCGGATCGGAGTCCGGCAGGTCGCTGCGCACGAAGTTCACACCCGTGTCGGCCTTCGCGGGCTTGACCACCACACGCGCCGGCACGCCGGTGTGGATGCCCACGCCGGTCAGCTCGAAGGGGTTCTTGAGGGTGTGTTGGTTGGTGCTCACGGTCCTCGTCCCAGGGCCCGGGCTCGCTCGAGCAGATCGGGCAGCTTACGCAGTGCGGCCGTTTCCTTCCTCCAGTCCTTCATGGGCCGGGCCGGGACTCCGGAGACGACGCCGCCCGCCGGGACGTCCCGGGTCACGAAGGTGTAGGCGGCCACGATGGCGCCGTCCCCCAGCCGGATGCCGTCGACGATGCCCGAGCCGCCGCCGATGAGCACGCCCGCTCCCACCTGGACGCTGCCGGCCACGGCGGTCATGCCCGCCACGGCCGTGTCGCGCCCCACGACCACGTTGTGGCCGATGTGCACCTGGCTGTCGAGCTTGCTGTTCTCGCCGATGACCGTTGCGTCGAAGCGGGCGCGGTCGACGGTGGAGTTGGCGCCGATCTCCACGTCGTCGTGGATCTCCACCGTGCCGAGTTGGGGGATCTTCACCTGGCGGCCGTCGTCGTCGCGTCGGAACCCGAAGCCATCGGCTCCCAGCACCGTGCCGGCGTGGATCTGCACCCGGGCGCCCACCGAGCAACGCTCGCCGACGACCACGTGAGCCGCGAGGCACGATTCGGGGCCCACCACGGCGCCGGCTCCCAGGCACACGCCCGGGCCCAGCCGTGCGCCGGGCCCCACCCGGGCGCCGGGACCGATGTGGACGAAGGGGTCCACCGAGGCCTCGGGGTGTACTTGCGCCGCCGGGTCGACGTGGGCCAGGGCGTGCACCCCGATGGCGCCGGTGTCGGTGCGGGGAGCACAGGCGGAGGCGATCACGTCGACGGCCAGGTCCGGGCGCTCGACGCGGATCAGGCTGCGGTCGTCGCCGGCCTGCAGGGTGCAGTCGGTCTCGACGAGCAAGCAGCCCGCACGCGAGTCCCGGGCCTTCCCGTCGGCGTCGGCGCGGAACACGGCGGCGAGATCCTGCGGCCCGGCTCGCTCGAGGCCACACAGCGCCGCCAGGGCGCGGTCTCCCGCACCTTCCACCCGGCCTCCCACCAGGGCGGCCACCTCGTCCACTGTGCGACGCAATTCCACGGCCCCATCATCCCGGTTCGTCCAGGCCAGGGAAAGGGCCCCAGCCGCCAGACGATCAGAAGCGCCGGCTCACGTCGAAGTTGAGCACGCGCGTCTCGTCGCCCGTCTGATCGGAGATGAAGGGCGTCACGTCGACGGAGAAGGTCACGCCCCCGAGGGCCGGCATGCGCACCCGCAGCCCGGCGCCCGCCGCCATGCGGAGGTCGCTGAACAGGTCGCCGAACTGTGTGTCCGGCACCAGGTTGCCGATCTCGACGAAGAAGACGCCCTTCACCGTGGCCTCCTCCCGATCGCGGAAGGGGTTGTAGCGGGTGATCAGCGGATAGATGGCTTCGAGGGACGCCACCATGGCCAGCTCGCCGCCGATGGCCTCCTCGTCCTGGTGGGGCCCGAGTCCCTGGTAGTCGAAGCCGCGCATCTTGAAGGGGCCCGAGGATCCGCCCACGAACAGCTTCTCGTAGAAGGCCAGGTCGTCCTTCTTGGGACTCCCGGGGATGGGCACCCCGCCCATGGTGACCGGCTTGAGGTTGCTGCTGCCACCGACGATCCCCAGGGCCAGGCTCGAGTGCAGCACCTGGCTCAAGCCGTCGTCGGTCTCGCCGATCGGAGAGTACATCTCGCCCGTGGCCACCAGGCGTTGCACGTTGTTGTCGCCGGCGGGCGCCCACTCGGCGAAGAGCGAGCCCGATTTGCCGTCGGTGGGCTCGCTGAGGGAGTCGAGGTCCTGGTAGTTCCAGCGCCCCTCGAGGCTCAGCTTGCTGCGGTCGCCCTCGGCCGCGGCGATGGCCGGCACCGTCGTCAGGGGCGTGACGTTCACGTCGGAGATGTCGACGCTCTGGCCGCGCACGCCGAACTGCACACTCTGCTGGCGCGAGAGCCGCTTGCTGAAGCCCAGGTAGAGGCCGGTGTTGTCGCGGTCGTACTCGTCGAAGCGGCGGCGCCGGTCATAGAGGTTGGTGGTCAGGCCCCACGGTTCGGGGTCGCTCGAGTCGAGCCAGGGGTCCTCGAACAGGATGTCCACCTGCGTGGTCTCGGTGCCCGGGATGATCTCCGCCCGGAAGCGCTGACCGCCCCCGTGGTAGGCATCGCCGGCCCCGAAGAACTCGTCGAGGAAGGCGCTCCAGCTGCTCGCCGAGCGGCTGATGTCGAAGTTGCGCTTGTCGATGGAGACGCCGCCGAAGAGGCCGCTGTCGCTGCCGGCGCCGAGCTGGAAGGCGAACAGGCCGCTCTCGTCGTCGCCGACGTCGACGACCACGTCCACCAGGTTCGGGTCGGCCGTCTCCTCGGTGCGCACGCGCACCTGGGGCGAGCCCGAGAAGTCGGAGAAGTAGCCGGTGGCGATGAGGGCGTCCTCGCTCCAGGCCAGCTCCTCGAAGCTCACGATGTCGCCCGGGTAGACCGTGAGCGAGCGCCGGATGACGTCGTCGCGGGTGCCCACGTTGCCGCGGACGACCACGTCACGCACGGTCTTCTGGTTGCCCTCGTCGATCTGCCAGACCAGGTCGAGCACCGGCTCGTGCTCGTCGAAGACCTCGACCGGCTTGGGCTTGGCGGAGATGTAGCCGTCGTTGCCGTACATGCGCCGCAGCCGCCGCTCGAAGCGGGCCAGGTCGCCGCCCCGATAGAAACTGCCGGGGCCGATCTCGCCGCCCGCCAGGATCTCCGAGTCGGTGAAGCGCCGGTTGCCCTCGACGCTCATCGAGCGGATGCGATAGCGCTCGCCCTGATCGACGAAGAGGTGCACGACCACCTCGCTGCGGTCGGCGGACCACTCCAACGCGCCGAGCGCGACCCGGGCGTCGAGGTAGCCGTCGGCGCGCACGAACTCCTCGAGGATCAGGACGTCGCGGTCGAGGCGGCTGCGCACCAGGGGGTTGCCGAGCACCCAGGCGAACCAACCCGGCGTCGTCGAGAGCACGGCCAGCACGTCGTCGACGTCGAGGGCCGTGAGGCCCGAGACGACCACGTCGGTGACCTCCACCTCGGGGCCCTCGAACACGACCAGGACGGCCTCGCGGCTCGCGGCGTCGATGCTCAGCTCGACCTGGACGAAGGCGTAGCCCTTGCTGCGGTATTCGTCGCGGATGAGCTCGCGGGCGCGGCTGACCTCGTCGGGGATGGCGTCGACGCCCGAGCGCAGGCGCCCGATGCCCATCAACTCACTGGTCGAGAGGGAGTCGTTGCCCACGATCGTCACGCGGGCGAAGCGCTGGATGCGCGTGAGGGTGAAGCGCACCACGGGGCCCGCCTCGACCCGCACGTCGGCGAGGATGCCGTAGGTGTTGGCCAACCAGCGCGTGTCCTCGTCGAGGAAGCTCTCGGAGAAGGCCTGGCCGACCTGCGTGCGCAGGTTGGCGCGCAGCAGCGCGTGGTCGACGCCGACGTCGCCGCTCAGCACGATGTCCGCGACGGGCTCGCCCTCCTGGGCCCGCCCGGACGCCGCGAGCATCAGGACCAGCGCGCCCAACAGCGCGGCCCGCGAGCACCGGATCAGACGGCAGGAGTCCAAGCGACTCAGGTCCTCAGAACGTCACGGTGGCCGAGGCCGGCGCGCCCGACTCGGGGATGAAGGTGGGGTTCTCGAACCGCATCATGTTCGGGAAGAAGAACAGGTCCACGGAGCCGGTCGGACCGTTTCTGTTCTTGGCCACGATGACCTCCGCCTTGCCCTTGGATTCGAGCTTGTCCGGGTAGTAGTACTCATCGCGGTAGAGCAACAGAACGGCGTCGGCATCCTGCTCGATGGAGCCCGACTCGCGCAAGTCGCCCATGAGCGGCCGCTTGTCCTGGCGCGACTCCACCGCACGATTGAGCTGGGACAGGGTGATGACCGGGATCGACAGCTCGCGCGACATCTGCTTCAGGGCCGACGACAAGCGCGAGATCTCGATCTGGCGGCTCTCGACCATGCCGTCGAAGCTCAGCAGCTGCAGGTAGTCGACGACGATGAGCCCGATGTCGTGCTGGGTCTTCATGCGCCGGGCCTTGGCGCGCAGGCGCGTGAGGGTCAGGCCCGGTGTGTCGTCGACGAACAGCTTCGACTGCGAGAGACGGCCGGCCGCCTCCGGCACCTTGAGGTACTCCTCGTCGCTCAGCTCGCCGCGCATCAGGCGATGGGCGTCGACCCGCGCGTGGGAGCACAGCATGTTCTCGGCGATCTGCTCCTTCGTGACCTCGAGCGTGAACAGCAGCACGGCCGTGTCGTCGCGGGTGGTCAGGTTGTCGATCACGTTCAGCGCGAAGCTGGTCTTGCCCATCGAAGGGCGACCGGCGATGACGTAGAGGGCGCCGGGTGCGAGGCCGTTGAGCTTGCGGTCGAGCTCGCCGTAATGCGTCGCCAGGCCCCGGGTGACGCTGTCGGAATCGGTGGCCTGCATGGCGTCGATGCGCAGCAGGGCCGCCTTGATCAGGTTCGGCATGTCCATCATCGAGCCGCCGCGCTCGCGGCCCTGGGCGATGGCGAAGATCTTCTGCTCCGCCTGGTCGAGCAGCTCGCGGCCGTTGTTGGCCCCACCGTCGTAGGCGTCGCGGATGATCTCGTGGGCGGCCTGCACCAGGGCCCGTCGCTCGGACGACTGCCGCACCAGGATGGAGTAGGCGGTCACGTGCGCCGGCGAGGGCACGGTCTCCATCAGGTTGACGAGGAAGTCGACGCCGCCGACGAATTCGAGCTTGCCGCGCTCGCCGAGGTCGTTGGTGGCCAGCACCAGGTCCACGGCGTCGCCGCGGTTGTAGAGCTCCTTCAGCGAGAGGAACACCTCGGCGTGGGCCGGGACGTAGAAGTCGCCGACGTCGAGGACCAGCACCGCCTCACCGATGGCGTCCTTGTGGTGGAGCATCGAGCCGAGCACGCACTGCTCGGCCTCGACGTTCTGCGGCGGAATGCGTCCCGGCAGTTCGTCGTACCCGCTCAACGCCACTTCCCCTTTCCGATCGCCGGATCCCCGCGGAGAGTCCGTGCGCCCGGCCGCCATGACCGGGGCGGTCCCCCATCGAGGGACGCGCGCAGGGCTAGTCTAGGCAGGCTCCGCGGAGCGGTCAATCAACCGAACTGACCGCTGCGGGGATGACGCAAAGGTGATCGCCCGCCCCTCAGTCCTGCGGTGTGGTCTCGTCGTCCGCCGCTGCGGTCGTCTCGTCGCCACCCTCGTCGGCATCCTCGTCGGCGTTCTCGGTCTCGCCTTCGCCGACGATCTCGATGGGGTTGCCTTCGACGTCGATGGGCACGACCTCGACGTTCACCGTGGCCGTGATCTCGCCATAGAGATGCACCTCGACGGCGACCACTCCGGCCTCCTTGATGTGCTGCTCCATCCGCACCGCGCGGGGCGGGATCGGCCATTCGGACGCTTCGAGGGCGGTCTGCACGTCACGCTCGGACACCGAGCCGAACAGGTGGCCCTCTTCGGTGGCGCGGGCGTTGAGAATGATGACCTGGCCGTCGATCTTGGCCTTCAGCTCGTCCATGGAGGAGATCAGCGCGCGCTCCTCCTCCTCGGCCCGGGCCTTCAGCTTGTCGAGACCGCGCAGCACTTCCTTGTTGACCGGCATGGCCTTGCCGGCGGGCAACAGGAAGTTGCGGGCGTAGCCCGTCTTGACCTTGACCTGATCGCCGGGGCGACCCAGTCCTTCAACGGATTCGAGCAGGATGAGTTCCATGGTCAAGCGCCTCAGCGGGCGATGTACGGGAGCAGGGCGAGAGTGCGGGCGCGCAGGACGGCCTGGCGCAGCTTGCGCTGGTCTTTGGCCGTCAGGCCCGAGCGCACGCGCGGGAACAGCTTGCCCTGGGCCGTCACCATGCGCCGCAGGTGGTAGACGTTCTTGTAGTTCAGGCGGGCGGCGCGCAGCTTGGCCTTCGCCTCCTTGCTGGGCGGCCCCTCGGACGACTCCTCGCGCAGTTCGGCCGTGGCGGCCGCAGCGGCCTCCTCCTCGGCTTCGCGACGACTGCCGCCGCGGGCGGCGGGCTCGGTCAGCGGGCCGGGACGGTCGTCCTCGGCCGGGATCTGCGGCGTGCTCAACGCGACGACGCGCAGGCAACGGTCGGTGATGCCCACCAGGCGCTGCAGCTCGGCCACGATGTTGGCTTCGCCCGAGAAGTAGGCCAGCACGTAGGTGCCGGTCTGATTGCCCGTGATCGGGTAGGCCAGCTTGCGGTTGGCCCAGACGAGCGTCGACGCGGTCTGGCCGCCGGCCTTCTCGATCAGGTTGCGGGTCGCCTCTTCCGGGTCCGCGACGCCGCCTTCGGGCACCTCGCGGTTGTGGAGGACGAACATGGCTTCGTAGTGGTTCAACTGTTCACTCCGGTCTGTGGGCCAGCCTGCCCGGTGCCGCCTCGCGGTCCCGTCTTCTGGCCAGGGAACAGAACGGCGCATGCTATCGACGCCGGGCCCGGTGGTCAAAGCCCCCCGGGGAGGACGCCGGCCGTCAGATCGGGGCGTTGCAGACCTCGATCAGCCGATCCAGGTCCCGGTGGGCGAGCCAGTCGTCGATGGCCCCCGCAGCCCGATCGACGGACGCCGCCGCCGCCTCCTGCTCGCTGCGCTTGAAGGGACGCAGGACGAAATCCTCGGCCGGGGCCCGCCCGGGATCGCCGATGCCGACGCGCAGGCGTGGGATCTCCCGCCCCTGGACGTGATCGAGGATGGACGCCAGGCCCTTCTGCCCCCCTGCGCTCCCCGAGCGTCGGCAGCGCAGCCGCCCGAGGGGCAGGTGGAAGTCGTCGCACACCACGAGCAGCGGGATGCGGGCGCCGAGATCGGCCAGCAGGTCCCGCACCGCCCGCCCCGAATTGTTCATGAAGGTCTGGGGCTCGGCGAGCAGGAAGGGCAGCCCGTCCTCGCCGGGCGCCGCACCCGGCACGTCACCCCGCGCCACCCGCGAGCGTCCCCGCAGGTGGAACGACCGTCCGCGCAAGGCGGCCAGCCGCTCCACCACGTCGAAGCCGACGTTGTGGCGCGTCCCGACGTACTCCGGGCCGGGATTGCCGAGGCCGACCACGACGGCCGTCGGCGCGTCGCCGTCCGCGGACCGCTCCACGACCAAGGGTCAGTCGCCTTCCTTCTTCTCCGGCTCGCCGTCGGAGCCTTCGCCATCGGTGGGCGTCTCGCCCTCGGCCGGCGCCTCGCCCTCGGGCGCTTCGTCGTCCGGCGTCTCTTCCACCTCGGCCTTGGGAGCGACGACAGCGATCACCGGCGTCTCGGGTTCCATCTTGTCCTCGTCGAGGGTCACGCCCTTCGGCAGCTTCACCTCGCCGGCATGGATCGCGTGGCCCATCTCGATCTCGGTCACATCGATCTCGAGGTGAGCGGGGATCGAATCGGCGCGGCACTTGACCCAGATGGCCGGGTGCTGCGTGACCAGGGTGCCGCCCTCGGTGACGCCCTTGGCCTTGCCGACGATCTCGAGCGCCACTTCCACCTCGACCTCTTCCTTCAGGTCGACGCGGTTGAAGTCCACGTGCAACACGTTCAACCCGAAGGTGTCGTACTGCACTTCGCGCACCAGGCACGACTCCGACTTGCCGTTCACGTCGAGCGTGAAGACCTGCTGCTCGGTGCGCAGGGCCAGCTCGAGCGCATGCGCGTCGGTGAGCAGGTGGGCGTTGGCCTCGCCGTGGCCGTAGAGGACCACCGGGATCTTTCCGTCGCGACGAGCGCGGCGGGAATCACGGGACCCACTGCCCTCGCGGGGCATGGCCTTCAGGCTTTCGGAGCTGGTCTTCTTGGCGCTCATGGTTCTCTCCGGCGCGGGGCCGGTCCTCGGTGTTCGGTTGTGGTGGTTGGTTATCCGCTGCTCGTGGCGGCTACTCGATGAACAGTGCGCTCACGGACGAAGCGGTGTGGATGTTCTCGATGGCCTGGGCGAGCAAGGGCGCCACGCTCAGGGTCTCGATGCGGTCGGGATACGGGGCCAGGGGGCGCACGGTATCCGTCACGAAGATTTTCTTCACGTCACTCTTCTCGATGCGCTCGAGGGCCGAGCCGCAGAAAAGGCCGTGGGTGGCCGCGATGTAGACGTTTCGGGCCCCGTGCTCGGCCACCATGCGGGCCGCATCGGTGATCGTCCCGGCGGTGGAGATCATGTCGTCCACCAGGATCACGTCGCTGCCGTCGACGTCGCCGATCATGTGCTCGGCCGCCACCTGGTCGGGGCCCATGCGGCGCTTGTCGACGATGGCGAAGCGCATGCGCAGCATGCTCGCGTAGGCCCGGGCCATCTTGATGCCGCCGGCGTCGGGGGCCACGACCACGGTCTTCTCGGGGTCGAGGCTCGCGAAGCGCTCGCGGAAAACCGGCTTGGCGTAGAGGTGGTCGACGGGCACGTCGAAGAAGCCCTGGATCTGCGGCGCATGCAGGTCCATCGTCAGCACGCGGTCGACGCCCGCCGTGGTGAGCATGTTCGCCACCAGCTTGGCGGTGATCGGCACGCGTCCCTCGTCCTTGCGGTCCTTGCGCGCGTAACCGAAGTACGGGATCACGGCGGTGATGCGCCCCACCGACGACCGCACGCAGCAGTCGATCAGCACGAGCAGCTCCATCACCGCTTCGTTCACCGGCGGACAGGTCGGGTTGAGGATGAACACATCCCGTCCGCGCATGTCCTCGTTGATCTTGACGTCGATTTCGCCGTCCGGGAAGCGGGCGACATGTGCGTCGGTGAGCGGCGTGTCGAGCAGCTCAGCGATCGAGCGCGAGAGCTCGGGGTGAGCGGTGCCCGAGAGCAGTCCGATGCCGTTGAAGTTCATGCCTGTGCCGCCCGCCTCTAGCCTTTGTCCTGCCTGGGTGCGCCGAGCTTGCGCGCCGGCACTCCCACCCAGACCTCGCCTGCGCCGATCACGGACGAGCGCGTCACGATGGCACCCGCACCCGTCGCCGCGCCGTGCTTGAGTTCCGCCGGCGCCACGATGACCGTGCCACTGCCGATGAACACCCGGTCACCGATGATCGTCGCGTGCTTGTCCCGTCCATCGTAGTTGGCCGTGATGGTACCCGCACCGATGTTGCTGGCGGAACCGACCTGCGTGTCGCCCAGGTAGGTGAGGTGCTTGGCCTTGCTCTTGGGGCCGAGCACGGTCTTCTTGGTCTCGACGAAGTTGCCCACCTCGGACCCGGCCTGCATCACCGTGCCCTCCCTCAGGTGGCTGAACGGGCCCACCTCGCAGCCCTCGGCGATACGGGTGGCCCCTTCGATGACCGAACAGGGCAGGATCCGGGCGCCCGGCGCGATGATCACGTCGGCGTCGATCCAGGTGGTGTCGGGATCCACGATCTCGACCCCGTTGAGCAGGTGTCCGGCCAGGATGCGCTCGCGCAGGACCGACCGCACGAGGGCCAGGTCCTGTTGGTCGTTGAAGCCCAGCAGGTCCTCGGGCTCCTCCCAACAGAGGGCGGCGGCGGGCCGCCCCTCGGAGCGGGCCTGGGCCAGGATGTCGGTGAGGTAGACCTCACCCTGGGCATTGTCGCTGCCCAGGCGGCTCAGAGCCTCGAGGGCCCAACCGCCGTCGAGCACCCAGACGCCGGCGTTGACCTCGTCGATGGCCAGGGTCTCGTCGTCGGCATCCGCCGCCTCCACGATGGCGGTGGGCTCACCGGTGGCATCGCGGACGAGGCGCCCATAGGCGCCCGGCGCGGCGATGCGGGTGGTCAGGACGGTCACGGCCGCCTGCTTCTCGTGATGCAGGGACAAAAGAGAGGTGAGGGCGGCTCCCGGGATCAGCGGCGTATCGCCGTTGATCACCAGCACGGGGCCGGTCGTTCCCTGGAGGGCTCCGCGGGCCGCCAGCACAGCGTCACCGGTGCCGCGGGGCTGCTCCTGGCGGGCGAATTCGACGGCGGGACCGGGAATAGGCCGTTTCTCGCCCGATTTCGAGGCTTCAGGGCGATCCAGGGCCTCCCGGCAGGCCGCTTCGTGGGCTCCGACCACCACGATGATCCGCTCGGGATCCAGGGCCGAGGCCATGTCGAAAGGGTAGCGCAGGGCCGGCCGTCCCCAGAGGGGGACCAGGACCTTGGGGCGGGATCCGCCGAGGCGCTTGCCCTCACCCGCGGCGAGGATGACGACGTTGAGCGAGGCTGCCATGGCGCCCTGTCCGGGGCCGGCCCGCCGGCCGGAGGAGTCGCCCTTCGGAGAGGGCGGAAAAAGGGCCAGAGGCTGTCAAATCAGGCCGATATGGTCAAGGTCGGCCCCCGGATCCTCAGCGGAAGGTCGACGCATGACCGGCAGGGCCCGGAATCTCCGCAAAGCCTCACGATCCTCGAAAATTCGCAAACACTGCATATGCGCCTCGGTTGACACTTTTCCCAGGCAGGGATAGGCTCCATTCCCTCGGCGGGGCTCCCCGAAGTTTGCCTTCCGTCGTTGTTCGGCCTGATCGGCACACCATCGTTTCCACCACCTGGGATTCCTGTCAGACCTTGTAGGTCCCGATCTCCCCCCGGTTCCTCGGCCCTCGGCATAGGTCCAGGGGAAAGATCACACGCAGTCCACCCAACTGTTCTCCTGTCTAGTTTCACATTCCTCCTCTCCTGTTGAGGATCACAGCATGATGTTTGGCAAGCGTCTCACGGCCGTTGGATTCGGTCTGGCTGCTGGCCTGCTCATTTCGAGCAACGCCAACGCCCAGAACGAAAACAACTGGCACGCGCTGACCAACGACTTCGACGGCATCTTCCTCGCTTCGGCGGGTGGTGGCGCGGGTCCGACGGCTACAGCGAACAAGGATGATGGTGTTGGTACGTGGCTGCCCGGCGAGGACCTTCGCGGTTCGACCCTGGCCACGTTCTCCAGCGACTTCGGTTTCAAGCTGATCGACATCGAGCACATCGCCTGCTTCTTTATGCCTGGCGGCGGCGCGGGTCCCGGTCAGTGGCAGCCCGACTTCCTTTGGTTCGAGTACGACGGTCGTAACTCGATGAACCCCGACGTCTTCACCAACCCCACCTGCACCGGCGCTGGCCTCATCGCTGGTACGGGCGGCATCGGTGCCCCCCTCGGTGATCCGCCGGCGACTTCCGCCAGCTTGATCGTCGCTGGTCTGCCGACCTTCATCGGCACGGGTTCCTTTGTCGGTCCGAACAACGGACTCGTCCCGACTTCGCAGGGCGGAACGCTCACCTACATCGGTGGCTTCTTCCTCGCCAGCTCGGACGGTTCCACGTTCGGTGTTCCCACGGGTTGCTTCTCGTTTGATCTCGGCCTGGTCCCGACTTCGGTCGTGAGTGAGGACGACATCGACGGTTGGTGGCACTGGCGTCGTCACGGCGACTCGCCGGTTTCGAACAACTACGTCGGCTACACGTTCACCGAGCAGACTGTCAACATGTCGCACTCGATGTTCACCGGTAGCAGTATCGGTAACTCAGCCACGGGCTTCGTTCAGTTGCTGCCCGCGGTGTTCGACTACAACTACAGCCACACGTCGATGGAAGCGTCGCTCAGCGCCGCCATGTCGCCGTCGGCTCCGACAGTCGGCACGTACTACACCAACACCGCGGTGACCAACAACACGTTCGGTGGCACGATTGACATCAACATGGGTTACGACGTCGGACGCGGTTCTTCGACGCTCAGCCTTGCTGGTGCCACGGGCTACGCCGACGTGAACGACCTCCCGGGCCCGGCCGGCGTTCTCGCCGCTCAGGATCCGGCTGGTGGTAACGCTGGTGGTGGTTCGAGCCTGGCCTCGATCGGTCTCCACGGTTGGGACACGCGCGACTACGATGGCGACGGTGTCGCTAACGGCGTCCGCACCCGTGTCGCCTGGATGGGCGTCAACAACGAGCAGTTCTTCAAGCTCGGTTCTGACGCTGGCACCCAGCTCGACATCGTCCCGTCCGCTGGTGTTCGCGTTCCGATCGCGACCAACGCCGGTACGCTGTTCCCGGGCTTCGACTTCCCGTCGAGCCTGACGCTGACGTTGCTGCTGCTGTTCACGCACGACGCGATTCCGACGGCTGGCTTCCCTGATCCTCAGGGTTTCCCGGCTGGGGCCACCGGCAAGCACCACATCGCCGGTACCTCGCAGCACTTCCCGTCGGGCAGTGCATCGGGCGGTCGTTGCTTCGGCGCCACGGGTCCCTTCGCTCCGACGGCTCTGTCGTTGTCGCTGGGTACCTCCGGCCTGAACGCTGGTGGCGACCTCGACTGGAACCCGGCCGTTGCGTCGGCTTCCGGTCGTAAGACGATGTTCGTCTTCGATTGATCTGAAGCGAACGTTGGGACCGGCCTCGAGTCGGTCAAAAGGAGCCCTCCTCACTTCGGTGAGGGGGGCTCTTCCCATTTCAGGGCGGGCTGCCAAAGCCGCGCCTTGCAGAAGAGAGGCGCAGCCCGCCGAAGGCCGCCGATCTCAGAGGGGCGCGGGCCTCAGAGAGGTGCGGGCGCTCCCCGACGCTCATCGAGCAGAGCTACGATGGACGGCAGCGCCGCCTCCGTCGCCGCCGCGCCGGCCGCCACCACCTCGACGGGGTTGCCCGCGTCGAGCCAGCTCCGGTGGCTGAGGTCGGGCGAGAGCACCACGTCCGCGAAGTCCGAGCGGCGGCGGTTGGACAGGCGCGTCGCGATGTCCTGCGAGCGGAACAGGACGTCGAGGCCCACCTGACCGTCAGCTGACGGAGCCAGGCCGGCCGAGAGATCGACGGCCACCACCCGCGTGGCGCCCAGGCTGCGAGCGGGACGGGTCGGGAGGTTGTCGACCAGGCCGGCGTCGCACAGCAGCGCGCCGTCGCGGCTCGTCGGCGGGAAGAAGCCGGGCACCGCACTCGACCCCACCACCGCGCTGACCAGGTCCCCCGACGTGATCACCACTTCCTCACCGTTGACGAGGTTGAGCGCGCAGATGGCCAGCGGGATCGCCAGGTCTTCCATCTGCGCCATGGGTACGAGGCTGCGCACGATGTGTCGTAGCGGTGCGCCACCGAAGGCGCTCGGCCGGCGGAACATGCGTTCGAACGCGACCTGCCGGCGGATGCCCGAGAGCAATCGCCCCACCAGGCCCGACCCGGGACGGTCGCCGTTGACCCGCGAGAGGCTGGGCAGGTGGCGCAGGAACTCGCCCGAGCCGGTGAAGCTCACGGCCCGCTCGGCGACGGCCTCCACGCTGCCCAGAGCGCAGTACATCCCGCCGATGAGCGCGCCCGCACTCGTCCCGACCACGCGCTCGACGGGAATGCCGGCCTGCTGCAGCACCTGCAGGACGCCGATGTGAGCGAGGCCCTTGAAGCCGCCGCCCCCGAGGACGAGCGTCACGCCCGCCCCGCCCGCCTGTCGTGAATCCTCGCGGTCAGTCACCGTCACTCCCATGCATGGGGCACCTCACATTCGCCTGCTCGGCCCCATGCTCCCATCGGCGCAGGCGCCAATCACCCTGAAGAGCCGGTTGCCGCCGGCCTCGGACGCCGATCAGGCACAAGTCTTGAGCTCCGGCGGGTCGAAGAGTGGGAGGACCTCTCGGGAGCGGACCATGGACTTCGACCTGACACGCTCGATCCGGCGTCGACACACCGTCGCTTTCGGCGGCGAAACCGTGCTCTGCGTCGACACGCTGCACGAGCTCGCCGATCTCGGGGGCACGACGCTGCTGGCCGAGGTCGCGCAGCTGTTTCTCGAGGACGCCGAGCAGCGGGTCGGCGACATGGTCGCCGCGCTCGACGCGGGCAACCTCGATGGCGTCCGTTCGGCAGCCCACGCCCTCAAGTCCGGGGCCGCGAGCGTCGGTGCCCGCCCTCTGGCGCGCGCCCTCCAGTGCCTCGAGACCGAGGCCGCCCAGGGCGACGAGGACGCCGCCGCCCGCCTGGTGGTGCACTGCTGCGGCATGCTGCCCGAAGTCCGCCGCAGCCTCGAAGACCTGCGCGACGGGGCCGGCACGCTCTAGACGCCCGTGCTCGTCCCCGTGCTCGTCCCCGCGTTCTAACCCACGCGCGACGAGGACCAACGTCGCAGGACGGCCGCCAGCTTCGACGCGTCGATGGGCTTCACCGCATGGTCGTCCATGCCGGCCTCCCGGCAACGCTCGGCATCACCCGCCAGGGCGCTCGCGGTGAGCGCCACCACGGGCAACCGCTCGGCCGTACCCCGCTGCTGCTCGAGTCGGCGGATGCGACGCGTCGCCTCCCACCCGTCGAGGTTGGGCATCTGGCAGTCCATCAAGACCAGGGCGTAGTCGCGCTGTGCGAGCATCTCCAGGGCCACGTGGCCGTCGGCCGCGACGTCACAGGTGTGCCCGAGACGATTCAGCATGCCCACGACCACGCGCTGATTGACGGGGTTGTCCTCGGCCACCAGCACGTGCAGGGGACCGCCTTCCGACGCCCCTTCATCGGCGGCCCCGGCGCCCGCGTCCGTCGCAATCTCCGAGGCTGTCTCCGAATCGGTTCCCGTCGCGACCGATGACGGATCGCCGTGCTCGGGCCCGGTGTCGGGCCGTGCGAGGTGAACGGCGCACCAGAAGGTCGAGCCGATGCCCACCTCGCTCTGCACACCCACCTCGCCGCCCATGGCCTCCGCCAGCTCCTTGCAGATCAGCAGGCCCAGCCCGCTGCCACCGAAGCGTCGCGTGTCCGAGGCATCGACCTGGCTGAACAGCTTGAACAGCCGGTCGCGCCGATCGGGAGCGATGCCGATGCCCGTGTCGGCCACCGCGATGCCGAGCCGGAAGCCGCCATCCGTCGCGGGGCCCCCTTCGAGCGAGACCACGATGGAGCCCTCGCTCGTGAACTTCACGGCGTTGCTGAGGAAGTTGAGCACGATCTGACGCAGTCGTCCCGAGTCGCCCACCAGGCACGCCGGCACCGCGGCGTCGACGCGGACGTCGATGCTCAGCCCCTTGTCGGAGGCCGCCGGGCGGAACACCTGCGCCGCGCCCGCGACCACGGCGCGCACGTCGAACTCCGCGTGCTCGAGCTCGAGCCGCCCCGCCTCGATCTTGGAGACGTCGAGCACGTCGTCGATGAGGCGCATGAGGTCGCCGCCGCAGTCGGCGATGGTGGACGCCAGCTCCTGCTGCTCGGCATCCAGCGCGGTCTCCTGCAGCAGGCGCGCCATGCCCAGCACGCCGTTCATGGGTGTACGGATCTCGTGGCTCATGTTGGCCAGGAAGCGCGTCTTGGCTTCGCTCGCCGCCTCAGCTTCTTGCGTCGTGCGGGCCAGGCGCTCGTTCACCTCGACCAATTCGTGGGTGCGCTCCGCGACCTTCTCTTCCAAGCGCTCGCGATGCGATTCCAAGGCCCGGTCGCGGGCCTCGATCTGCCCCAGCATCTCGTTGAAAGCGCCCGCCAACCGCCCCACCTCGTCCTCCGAGTGCTGCTCGGCCCGCAGAGAATAGTCGCGCTTCGACGTGACGCGTTCGGCCAGCACGGTCAGCGCTTCGAGGGGGCCGGAGATCACACGCTGCAAGCGCGTGGCCAGCAGTCCGGCCAGGATCAGGGACATGAGCGCCACCGCGCTCATGGAGCTCATGGTCACGAGCATCTGTTCGGTCAGGCTCTCGAGCGAGAGCGTCAGCCAGACGGTGCCCACCTGTTCGCCGTCGACGATCACCGGCCGATAGACGGAGATGGCGTTCTCCGTGAAGCGGTAGCCGGCCACGCCGACGGGGGGCGGCTCCAGCGGGCCGGTCACTTCGGCAGCGACGTAGCTCGCGAAGCGTCGGCCGTCGGCGTCGTAGAGTCCGGCCAACGGGATGCCGGGACGGGAGGCGAGGGTGCCGAGCAGCCGCTCGGCCTCACCGACGTGACGGGCCTGGAGTGCCGGCGCGCACGCCGCCCCCAGGGTCCGCGCCAGGAGGTCGATCTCGGCGGCGGCCGACTCGCGCGTCGCCCGACGCTCGACGACGGCGAACGCCATGGCCGTGGCCAACAAGGCCACCCCCGCGGTGACGAGCATCACCGCGGTCAGCTTGTCCTGGATGGTGGCGCTCTTCGACGAACCCATGGCGAGGTCTCCTGAGGCGATATCGACCTCAGGCGGCCCGTCGCTGGAGGTCCAATCGGCGGATCCGTGGCCCCACCGCGCACCGGCTGCCCACCGGCTGCCCACCGGCCCCGCACCGGCCCCGCACCGGCCCCAAGACCGGGACTCCCTGCTAAGTTGGATCCCGAGCCGCTCATCGGAGGAGACCCCATGGGATTCGCGACCCTCGCCCTCGGCGGGCTGACCCTCGTGACCGCCGCCCTGCCGGTCGCCGGCCCGATCGAGGTGCGGCGCGACCTGCAGTCCCTGCAAGCGCCCCCCCTTCACGCCGGCCGCTACAACCTCGACACCGGCGGGCTCGACGCGAATCCGGCCCCGGCGCCGCCGGGCAACCCGGTCGTCTACTCCAACACGAGCGCCGCCGGCACGGTGTTCCTGCCCGGCCCGGGCACCTTCTCCATGGACTGGAGTCTGCTCAACGCCGCACCGCTCAACGAGATCACCGACATCCAGATCGCCTACGGCACGAGCTCGGCCGTGCCCGTGACGATCGGTGTGCGCATCCATGCCGGCGCGACGGGCTTCGGTGTCCAGGGTGTCGAGGCCATCGACTTCACCCTGCCCGGCCTGCCGGGCTCCGCCGGCGGCGGTCTCGAGGCCTTCATCATCGACGTCGACCTGGGCGCTGCCGCCTTCGTTCTGCCCGAGGGACCGTTCGGCTACAGCTACGAGTTCTTCGACACGGTCACGGGCCCGTTCATCCCCCTGCCGCCGTCCGACCCGAACGTCGTCGATGCCTTCGATCAGTACACGTCGGCCGGCACCTATATCGGGACGTTCGCCTTCGGTCCCGCGGCCTTCTCGTCGTTCCACCTTGAGTTGAAGGGCGCCGAGCCGCCCGAGTGCTTCCTGGTCATCGGCGACGCGCCGGGCGCGGGACCCTTCCAGTGGGGTGACGACGGTTATGCCTTCACCACACAGGTCGACCACGTGAGCCAGTCCTACCCGGTGCTGATGGAGGCGCTCCCCGCGTTCGTCCTGCCCGGACAGGTGACGTCCCGCGCCACGGTGGTCTCGCCGGCGGGGACCACCGGCGCGTGGGACGATGACGTCGGCCAGCTCGCCGCGACGCCCACCGGCAGCCTGTTGCCCTGGGAGTTCACGGTGCAGGTGCTGATGTGGAATCCGCAGGTCTTCCCGTCGCTGCCCGAGCAGTACACCCACGGCCTGGCCGTGCAGGTGCTGCCCAGCGGTCGAGTGATCACCGCGCCCTACGGCACGAGCCAGGGAGGCATGGGTCTCTGGGCCGAGGTGTTCGTGAACGACGCGGGCCAGCAGGCCATCCGCTTCCCCTTCGACATCCCGCTGCTCTGATCACGCGGGCCGCGCCGGCTCCCCGGCCCGTCGTCCCCAGCCGGGCGGCGGGCCGACTCAATTCCGCGGCGGGTTGAGCTCCGGTCCGTCCGGCGCCCAGGGCTGACGGCACGCCAACCCGGACTCGTAGAGGCTCAAGTTGCGGGCGAGGGCCGCCACCAGGTCGTCACGCCCGGCGCCGCGCGCCGCGCTCACCCCGCGCGACTGCCACGACGCGGCCTCCTCGAAGCGGCCGACTTCCGCGAGGGCCATGGCCATCGCCTCGATCGCCCCGAGGGTGAGGCGCCGGCTGGTGAGCGTCTGCGCCAGGGCGAGGGCCGGCGTGCCCGCGCGGATCGCATCCACCGGACAGGCCGCCCACACGCGGATCAGCGCCTCGGTCAATGGGTCCTCGGCCGGCAAGGCGGCGTGACTCGCCTCGAGCACGGCGACGACCTCCGGCCAACGCTCCAATCGGGCCAGCGCCAGTGCCCGCCCGAGACGGGCCGGGCCGTGGGCCGGCGCGAGGGCCACGACCTGACCGTAGTGCTGCGCCGCCACCTCGAACGCCCCGGTGCGCCGCAGCGTGTTCGCCAGGTTGAGGTGCACGTCGGCATCGTTGGGGTCGGCAGCGATCGAACGCTGGTAGTGGGCGACGGCCGCCTCGTGATCGCCCGCATCGTTGAGCAGGCGCCCCAGGCCGAATTGGACCAACGGATGCTCCGGGTCGAGTCGCTCTGCCTCCCGGAATCGGGCCAGGGCCTCGTCCGGCCGGTCGAGGCGGTTCAACACGGTGCCCAGGTTGACGTGGCCCATGACCAAGCCGGGGTCGCCCTCGACGGCAGCGCGGAAGTGCTCCCGCGCGCCGTCCAGGTCCCCCGCCAGGAACGCCTCGTTGCCCCGGTTCAGGTGGTTGCGCCCGCCGCCCGCCTGGGAGCGCACCGCCTCCATGATCGGATCGGCGAAGCCGGCCCGTCCGCGGCCCCGCCGACGGAGGTGCTCGGCGGCGCCCACGTCGTCACCGAGCGCGCGCAGGGACAGGCCCAGCGGATAGTGGGCCTCCGTCGCCGACGGATCGAACCGGAGCGCGGCGAGCAGGTGCTCGACCGCGCGTTCATGGTCGTCCTCGAGGGCCGCGATCCGGCCGAGCCCGATGCGCGCGGCGGCGCTGCGCGCATCGAGGGCCAGCGCCCGGTCGAAGTGCGCCGCCGCCGGCCCCGGACTGTCGAGATCGAGCAGCAACTGGCCGAGCACCAACAGCGACGGCAGGTGATCGGGGTCGAGGGCCAAGGCCGCTTGCAACGCCGCCACACCCCGCTCGGGACTCTCCCCATCGGTGAGCAGTCGACCGAGCGCATAGCGCCAGCGCAGGGAGTCCGGGTCGAGGGTGAGAGCGTTGCCGTAGCAGACCTCGGCCGCATCGGCGAAACCGTAGGCGTGATACTGCATGGCCAGATCACCCAGCGCCTCACCGAGCGGCCCCGCCTCGTCGTCGGCCGTGAACGCCGCGACCCGCTGCGCGACCTCGGACCTCGACGCCTGCAGCTGCTCGGCAACGGCGGGGTCCACCCCGTCGAGACGCGGATCCGGGAGGGCAGCGAGGTCCGCCGGCGACGGGGCGCCACCGCAGGCCCCCACCACACAGGCCAGCACCGTCGACACCGCAACCGTCCGCGCCCGCCTCAACGGAGCGCCATCCCCGTGCCTCGGATCAGATCGTGATAGGCGTCCGTCGCCCGACCCGCCCAGTCCCACGACTCGGCGGCGCCGTCGGGCCATTGGACCTCGACCTGCGTGACCGTCGACGTGCCTCCCAGGCCCACGAGCACCCGGGGATCATTCGAAGAGCAGAAGCTGCCGTCGGTGTGGGAGCGCCGCAGGAGCCGTCCCCCCCCCTCGCGCTGCACACTCACCCGGGCGCCCAGTTGGTCGCGTCCTTGCGGCCGATCGAGGAGCCGCAACCCCAGCCAGTGGGCGTCCTGGCCGACTTGATTCACGAGCAGGCGCGCCGCGCCGGCGTTGTCGACGACCACGATGTCGATGTCTCCATCGTTGTCGACGTCACCGAAGGCCGCGCCCCGGCTCACGCCGAGGCGAGCGAAGTCGGGCCCCGCGGCCGCCGTGGCCTCCCGAAAGGTCGGCCCGCGTGGGCCCGCCCCGAGATTGCGGAAGAGCTGGTCGCGCTGACGCAGCGGCAGGGGGTCACCGGCGTCGCCCTGGGCGGCGATCTCCGTGACGGCACCGTTGAAGCTGACCAGGTCGGGCAGGCCGTCGTTGTCGTAGTCGATCCACGACGTCCCGAAGCCGGTGAATGTGCGGCTCGCCGCGCCGAGCCCGGACACCGCCGTGGCGTCGTCGAAGTTCCCCCGGCCGTCGTTGAGGTACAGCGTGTTGGTCTCGGACGAGAGGTGGGTCATGAACAGGTCCTCGTCGCCGTCACCGTCGACGTCGACGGCGTCGACCCCCATGCTCGCCTCGGCCTCGCCGAGCGCGTTGTAGGCGCATCCAGCCAGCAAGGCCCGATTCTCGAAGTGGCCCTCGCCCGTGTTCATCCACAGCTGGTTGGGCAGGCCGTCGTTGCAGACGTAGAAGTCGGGCCAGCCGTCGCCGTTGAAGTCCCGGGCGACGACGCCCAGGGCGCCTCCGTACTCGGACGCCACCCGCGCGGCCCCGGTGGCGTCCTCGAAGGTGCCGTCGCCGCGGTTGCGGAAGAGCCGGTCGGGATAGGCGTCGTAGCTCTTGGGGTTGCAGTAGTCCGGGCGGCCGCTCGCGCCGAAGCAGTCCTTGTGGCTCGCCACGGAGAAGTCGACGTAGTTGCAGACGAAGAGGTCGAGCCTGCCGTCCCGGTCGTAGTCGACGAAGCAGGCGCTGGTGCTGAAGCGCCCCTCCTCGGTCCCCGAAGCGGCGGTCACGTCGTCGAAGGTTCCATCGCCGCGGTTGCGCAGCAGGGCGTTGGCGCCGAGCCGGGTCACGTAGAGGTCCACGTGTCCGTCGCCGTCGAAATCGCCGGCGGCCACCCCCAGGCCGTAGCCCCCGCGCGCCAGGCCGGCGGCCTCGGTCACGTCGGTGAACGCCAGGGTGCCGGTTTCGACGAGTTCGTTGCGGTAGAGCCGGTCGCTGAGCGGGAGCGGCGAGGGCGGATCGAATGCAAAGGAGGCGCCGTCCTCCGGTGACCCGAGCGCGTCGCCCTGAACGAAGTAGACGTCGAGGTCGCCATCCCCGTCGGAGTCGAACAGTGCCGCCCCGGCGCCCATCATCTCGACCAACCAACGCTCTCCGGTCATGCCGTTGAAGTGCACGAAATCGAGCCCGACCTCCCGTGCCCGATCGACGAAGGCGACGGCCTCGGATCCGTTGGCCCCCGCTTGCCCGGCCCCCTGGCGCGCGACCGGCGCGCCCTCTCCACTGCTCTCACCGGCACACCCGCCCATTCCGGCGAAGACCACCGAAACCAACAACAGAGAGGTGCACCACGACGACCACTTTTCGCGCACGCTCACGCCGCGCACGGCCGGGGGATGGGGAGCAGGAAGGGAGATCGTGGCGACCTTTCTCTCTCGGGGCGGGGCACGTCGCGCGCGGGAGCACGAGATTCTAGGTCGTAGAGCCCGATTCCGGGCCGTCTGCACCACGCATATCAGATCGCTTTGATTCTGCACCAAAACCTACATTTCAAGGCTGTTTTCGCGTCATTTCTCGCATTGACAGAATCCCATTCCACGCATACCTTCGAACCTCGACTGAAAGACCGGTCAGACCGCACGCAGTCGGGAAGCGATCTGGTCGGAACAGTCGAATCGGGCGTCACGAGTCGACGGGCAGTCAAGGACTCGCTTCGGGGCTTCAGACGCGTCTTCGTAATATTACCGGGAGGTTTCGACCCACCATGAGAGCTTCACTACTCCTAATGGCCGGCATGCTCGTTCTTGCCCCCGCCGTTGATGCTGCAGACAAGGCGACTCTTCAGGCCGATATCGATTCGACCGTGACCGCCATGCACATCGCAAAGTCTGCTGGCGACTACGTGACCGCCACCCAGCTCGAGGCCGAGTATCAGGACCTCCTCGCTGAGCTGCGTGAGGTTTCCTTCGTTGGCATGGCCACCAACCCCGTCGGCCCTCCCGTGGCTCCTGCTGCTCCCGCCGGTTCAACGGCGACGACCAGCAACCACTCGAGCGCTGCTGTCGTCGCAACTGTCGACCTCGCGACCGTGACTGACACGATCGCCGTCGCCAGCGGTGACTCCTACATCAGCGATGTCGACGTCACCGTCAACATCACCCACACCTGGTGCTCCGACCTCGAAGTCACGCTGACTTCGCCGCTCGGCACGGTTGTTGAGCTCACGCTCGGCAACGGTGGCAGCAACGACGATTGCTTCAACGGCACGCTGTTTGACAGCTCGGCCGCTGGCGTTCCGACGTTGGAAGCCTATGCCGATTCGGTCACCGCCGGCCCCATGACCGCCACGGGCGATCTTGGTGCCTTCATCGGTGAGGACCCGAACGGCATCTGGACCCTGTCCATCGGTGACACCGCCAACGCTGACGGCGGCGCCTCCAACGGGTGGTCCATGGACATCACCACGCTGGACGGTGCTCCGACGGAAGCCACGACGAACCACGCCAGTGCCAACGTCGTGAACACTATCGACCTCGCCACCGTGGGTGATGACCTGGTCGTCGGCGGACTCGGTACCTACATGTGCGACGTCAACCTCACGACGAACATCACGCACACGTGGTCTTCGGATCTGCAGGTCGTCCTCGTTTCGCCCGGTGGAACCGCTTCCGCCATCACGTTCAACAACGGCGGCAGCAACGACGATTGCTTCAACGGTACGCTGTTCGACGCCTCCGCGGGCTCCACGCCCACCACGGAGATCTACGCCGACAGCGTCACCGCCGGTCCGATGACTGCCGAAGGAACCCTGAGTGGTTTCATCGGTGAGGATCCGAACGGAACCTGGACGCTGCTCATCGGTGACACCGCCAACGCTGACGGTGGCGCCTCCAACGGGTGGTCGCTGGACATCACCACCTGCATCGGCGAAGCGCCTGAGTGCTTCCTCGTCGTCGGTAACGCTCCGGTTGACGGTCCGTTCCAGTACCAGCCGTTCTGGGGTCACGACTTCACGACCCAGGTCGGTGACGTCGGCCAGTGGTACCCGGTGCTGATGGAGGACATCCCGTCCTTCCAGCTGCCGAGCGCCAAGCGCCGTGCGCCGAAGTTCGTCGCTCCGACGACCCTCGGCTCCCTCGACGATAGTGTCGGCCAGGGCAGCACTGTCCCCACGCCCGCCACCTTCGACGAGTACTACGTGCAGGTTCTCATGTGGAACCCGGCTGTCTTCCCGAGCCTCCCCGAGCAGTATTCGAACGGCCTCGCCGTCCGCATCTTCTCGGATGGCCGCGTGCTGACGGTTCCCTATGGTGACAGCACCGGTGGCATGACCGTGTGGTCCGAGATCTTCACGGACAACGGCAAGCGTTACATCCAGTTCCCCTTCGACGTCCCGCTGATGTAGGGGGGGTTCTTGGCCTGAGCCACGGGTCCCGCAAGGGGCCCGTGGCCGGGTCGCAACCGGAGCGTTCGGCCGGTCGAGTGCCTGTCTTCTCCCGGTCCGCCGGGGAGGGCAGGCACTCTCGCTTTGGTGGACCGGCTCCGGCGTCCGATGTATGACGGGGCCGCTGTAGGACGGGCCCGCCGGTCGCCGCAGCGATCGGACCGGGTGAACCCGAACGGGTGACCCCGCCCGGCTGCCTTCTCGCCGAGACCCCCATGGACGCCCCGAGCCCCTCTCAGCCCTTCCTCGTGTTCGGCGCCCCGGTGCTGCACGAGGACGAGATCCGGGAGGTGGTCGACTCGCTGCGCTCGGGATGGCTCGGTTCGGGCCCCAAGGTCGCGCGGTTCGAGCAGGACTTCGCCGCCTACAAGGGTGCCGGCCACCCGGTGGCCGTGGGCTCGTGCACGGCGGCGCTGCACCTCTCCATGCTCGTGGCCGGCATCGGGCCCGGCGACGAGGTGATCACCACGCCCCTGACCTTCTGCTCGACCATCAACGCCATCCTCCACGCCGGCGCCACGCCGGTGCTGGCCGACGTCGACCCGGTCACCATGAACATCGACCCCGACGCCGTGCGGGCCGCCGTCGGACCGGCCACCCGCGCCATTCTGCCGGTGCACTTCGCCGGCCGGCCGTGCGCCATCGACGCCCTGGTCGACATCGCCGCCGAGCACGACCTGCGCCTGATCGAGGATTGCGCCCATGCCGTGGAGGCGCGGGTCGGCGGCCGCCCCATCGGCACCTTCGGCGACTTCGGCTGCTTCTCCTTCTACGTGACCAAGAACGTCACCACGGGCGAGGGTGGCATGGTGCTGGCCCGCAACGAGGAAGACGCCGCGCGCATCAAGCGCCTGGCCCTGCACGGCCTCTCCGCCGACGCCTGGAATCGCTTCGGCGACCAGGGCTACAAGCACTACTTCGTGGTCGAGTGCGGCTTCAAATACAACATGATGGACATCGCCGCCGCGCTCGGGATCCACCAGCTCAAGCGGGTCGACGCAAACCTGGCGCGGCGCCAAGCCATCTGGACGCAATACGACGAGGCCCTGGCCGACCTGCCCTTGCAATGCCCCGCGCCCGCCGCCGAAGGCACGGTCCACAGCCGCCACCTCTACACCATCCTGGTGGACGAGGAGCGGGCCGGCATCTCGCGCGACGCCTTCCTCGAAGCCATGACGGTGCGCGGCATCGGCCTCGGGGTGCACTACCTCGGCGTCCACGAGCACCCCTACTACCAGGAGCGCTTCGGCTGGCGCCCCGACGACCATCCGGCCTCCATGGCCATCGGTCGGCGCACCGTGAGCCTGCCCCTCTCCCCCGGCCTCACCGACACCGACGTCGCGCGGGTCGTGGACGCCATCGGGGCCTGCCTCCCGTGAGAGAAGTCGCCATCGTCGGAGGCGGCGTGTCCGGGCTGACCACCGCGCTGCTGCTGCTCAAGCAGGGCGTCGCCGTGACCCTCTACGAGGCCACCGCGCAGGAGGGCGGCCTGGCGGGCAGCTATCACAGCGAGGGGTTCATCTTCGACTTCGGCCCGCACGAGTTCTGCACCAACAACCCGGCTCTGCACGAGCTGCTGCGGTCGGTCTGCGGCGACGACCTGCTGGAGATCGAGAAGTGCACCGCCCAGTACTTCAACGGCCGTTACGTGCGCTACCCCTTCGAGATCGCCGACGTCCTCAAGAACGTGAGCCCCCTGCTGTGCGTGCGGGCCCTGTTCGAGGTGGGCCTCGCCCGCCTGCGCAACCTGTTCAAGAAGCCGCCCGACGACTCGTTCAAGGCCTGGGCCTATTCGCGCTACGGCAAGACCCTGTACGAGATGTACTTCGGCCCCTACACCGAGAAGGTCTGGGGCATCGACCCGACCCAGCTCGACCCGCGCACGGCCAGCCAGCGCATCACCGTCGACTCGGTGTGGGACCTGATCCGCCGCACCGTGGGCTACAACCTCTTCGGCATGGAGGACTTCGAGCGGGCGCACAGCGAATTCCGGCGCGGCTTCTACTACGTACGCGGCGGCATCGGCATGCTGCAGACGCACCTGCGCCGGGCCGTCGAGGAGCACGGCGGGCGACTCGTATTCGACAAGCGGCTCACCGGCGTGACCCGCGGACCGGCCGCGCCCCCCGCATCCGCCGGCAGCGCGGCCGCGGGCGACCCGGCCGTCGGCGGCCCCATCGAGGCGCTGCACTTCGAGGACGGCAGCCGCGCCGAGGGCTTCGATGCCGTGGTCTCGACCATCCCCTTGCCCGTGCTGATCGACATCACCCTGGGCGAGGCGGGCCGGGCCCTGGCGCGGGTCAACCGGCTGCCCTTCCGCGCGATGGTGTTCGTGTTCCTGCGCGTCGACAAGCCCAAGGTCCTCGACTACCACTGGACCTACTACCCCGACCTCGACATCCCCTTCCAGCGCGCCACCGAATTCGTCCACTTCGGCGCGGATATGACGCCGCCCACCCGTACCGGCATGACCCTCGAGATCGCCTGCGACAAGGACGACGCCACCTGGCAGCGCACCGACGAGCAGATCCTCGACGACTGCCTGGTGGCCATGGAGCGCCTCGACCTGCTCACCCGTGACGAGGTGCTGGGCGCCGACATCGTCCGCGTGCCGTACGTCTACCCGCTGCAGGTCATGAACTTCCTCGAGAAGGCCGACGCCCTGCTGGAGGGGCTGGCCGAGGTGCCCAATGTCGTCTCCATCGGACGGCAGGGCCTGTTCCGCTACTGCAACATGAACGAATGCATGGAGATGGCCATCGACGTCGTGCCCCGCCTGATGGCCGGCGAGACGTCCATCCGCTGCACGACCACCGGGACCTGGCAGGGCGCCGGCGTCATCGACACGCCCGATGCCGTGACCGGAGGCGTGCAGACCACGGTGCAAGACACCGTGCAAGACACCGACACCCCGAGCCCGCGCTAGGCGCGTCCGGCGCTCAACCGTCCCAGGGTTGCAGGCGCGGCTGCGGCGCATCGCCCTGAAGCCGCCAGACGGTGCGATCGGCAAAGTAGGCGAGCAGTTCGGCGTTCTCGGCCGGCGACATCTCCCGGGCCCAGACCACGGCGGCCGCGTCGATGTCGGCGCGGTTGTAGACCCACTCGCGCGCTGTGTTGTGGCCCGGCTCGTAGCCCACCACGATCAGGTGCCGTCCGCCGTCCGCGCGCAGCCGCTGCTCCATGCGGGCCCGCTCGAAGTACCAGCGGTCGTCGGGCTCGCCGTGGACCCACACCTGGGCCCCCAGGCGGAGCAGACTCGCCACCAGCAGGCCGGCCAGCAAGGCCTGGCCCCAGCGTCGGCGTCCGCCGCGACGGCCGCGCCACGCGGCCATGCGGCGCATGCTCGCCACCACCAACAGCAGCAACGGCCCGGCCACCGGCGCGGCGTAGTGACGTCCGTAGTAGGTCGACCCGGCCAGGGCCAGGGCCAGCACGCCCACGGTGAGCAGGGCGAAGCGCATCCAGCGGTCGCGCAGCACGCCGGGCAGCCACAGCAGGGGCAGGGTCAGGAACACGCCCAGGTAGAACGACCACAGGTTGGAGCCGCGCCGGCGCAGGGCCTCGCTGAAGCCCGACCACGAGCGCTTGTCGCGATACTCGTCGAGGTAGAAACCGGTCCAGAAGTCCTCGATGGCCTGGTGGCGGTATTCAGGAACAGGGCGTGGCGACATCCACAGGAAGGGCGGCGCCACCACGTAGTCGTCCTCGTAGACCATGTAGGGCATGCGCAACGGATCGCCCGTGACGGCCTCGTTGGACACGGCGAGCGCCCCGGCGGTGAGGGCCAGCATGCCGAGCAGTGGCAAGGCCAGGCGCCGCGTGACGAGGCCGCGGGGCAGGCCCCCGCGTTGACGCAGGCCCCCCAGCCACCAGGCTCCCACCACGACCGCCGACGGCAGGCTCGCCACCAACCCCTCCCACGGGCGACACAGGGCCAGCAGCATCAGGCCCGCGCCCGCCACCAGCGCCTCGCGCACCCGCGGCTCACGCCGCAACCGCGGCAGCGCGCCGAACAACAGGGCCCCGCCGGCCACCGGCAAGGCGCCGCCCCAGTAACTCTGGCTGAAGTAGGTCGCCACCCCGAGACGCACCACCCCCAGCACGGCCACGAGCACGGCCCAGCGCGGCGGCAGCCAGCCTCGCGCCATCCAGGCCAGGGCGCCGGCCATGAGGGCCGCCGCCAACCACACCCCCACCAGCGGATCACCGAGCACCTGCCCCAGCGCCAGGAACAGCCCCGGGCCCGGCGGATACTTGCTCACGTAGCTCGGCTCGTGGATCACCTGCAACGTCTCGAAGTGGCGCCACAGCGGGTGCGTGGGGTTGGCGAGCCGCCCGCTGGCGAAGGTGTCCGCCGCCAGCAGGTAGGAGAACTCGTCGTGGATGCGGGGCTGGGGCCACTGCACGAAGGTGGCCACCGCCGCCGAGCCCGCCGCGGCACACAGCGCCGCCACGACCACAACCCGGGCCGGGCGCCGCGCGAGCCCGTCGAGGACGGATGCCATGCGTCGCCACAGCCACGCGCCGCCCCCCGGCACGAGCAGCGCGGCCCCGACCGCCACCAGGGCGACCCAGGGCTCGAATTGGATCAGCGCCCCCTTCACGCCCCGATCATGCCCCGGCGGAATGCAACGTTGAAGGCGCGGCTGGTCCTCACAGCCGGCGGATGCGCAGGTTGCGGTACCAGACGCGGTCGCCGTGGTCCTGCAGGGCGATGCGCCCCTTCCCCGCCCGGCCGTAGTCGGGCATCGACGCGAACTTGCTGGCGGCCACCAGCGCCTCCCACTCGGGGCTGCCCAGGTCGTATTCGAGCAGCAGCAACCCATTCAGGCGGTGTTCGACATGGCCGTCCGTCACCGTGAGGTGCGCCTCGTTGAACTGCCCCACGGCCCACGTGGCGTCACGCTCAGGGGCGTGCAGCGCATAGTTGGACCCCGCGGACGTGCGCGGTTCGCCGCCGTCCGGGTGGCCGTCGTTGTCGAGCACCTGCATCTCGGGGCCGGTCTGCCAGACCCAATCGTGAGCGTCGCTCACGTGGAAGAAGATGCCGCTGTTGCCGGCCGGTTGGATCTTCCACTCGAGCTTCAACTCGAAGTCCTCGTAAACCTCCGCGGTCACGATGTCGCCGCCGCCCTGTGTGTGATGCAGCGTGCCTTCGACCGCCTGCCAGCCCTCGGGGATCGGCCCGCCGCGATGGGCCTGCCAGCCCCTCAGGGACTCGCCGTCGAAGAGCAGTTCCCAACCCGCGTCCCGCTCGGCCGCGGTGAGCGTGTTCGGTTGCCGCTTCTGCGGCTCGCCGCCGTCTCTCCCCGCACAGCCCGGCGCGAGGGACAGCGCCACGCCCAGCGACATGCCCAACACCGTGCACAGCGCCGGCCGCAGCGCCACTCTCACGAGTCCGCGCTTCATGGCGCGATCTCGTCGGGCGCCTCGACGGGCAAGGCCGCCGCCGCCCCGCCGGCACCCTCGCCGACTGCCCCGCCGGCCGCTCCACCGTCGCCCTCGCCCTGCGTCTCGTCGCGGAAAACCGCAAACACGAGCAGCATGGCCGCGCCGCCGATGGCCGCCAGGGTCCACCACAGGCTGGAGTAGTCGAGGGTCCCGCCCGCCGGAGTGAAGCGCGTCGAGAGATCGTCGAGCAGCACGCCCGCCAGCACGGGTCCGCCGCCCAGGATCATGATGCCGAACACCGTCTGGGCCGAGTGGCGCACGTCCCTCGGGGCGATGCGATCGACGTAGATGAAGGCCGACGCGAAGAAGCACGCGAAGCAGACGCCGTGCAAGGCCTGACTCGCCACGAGCACCGGCACCGGCAGATCGGTGAAGCCCCAAAGTCCGTAGCGGGCCAGGTAGGCCGCCGCGCCGATGGTCAGGACGATGCGGAAGCCCAGTCGCTTGAGCATGGCGCCGAGCAGCAGCATGACCACGATCTCGCTGCCCTGCCCGATGGTCATGGCCGGCATGATGTCGCTGTCGCGCAGGCCCAGAAACGAAAGGAACGGCGCGGTCTGCATGAAGTAGATCTGGTGCACGGTGGAGATCAGCAGACTCGCCAAGACCAACACCGCGAACGACGGCCGCTTGAACAGCCCGAAGGCCTTCGCGAAGGCCAGCGACTCGGTGGCGTCGCGCTTGGGCGGCGTGTGCGGCAGCGTCAGGCAGAACAGCGCGTACACCACCGAGAGCAGCGCCGAGTAGCGCAGCGCGTTGGACAGCTCGCCCGTGACCCCCGACACCTCGGGTCCGCTCAGGAAGGGCGGCATCCAATCGAGGGTCAGGCCGGTCTGCAGCCAGATCATGGGGAACGTCCAGCTCGCCACGATCCAGCCGATGGTGCCCCACAGCCGCACCCGGGGAAAGTCGCGCTGCTCGTCGGCCATGTGCGTGAAGGCCATGGAGTTGCTGAGCGCGATGGTCGGCATGTAGACGACGCTGTAGGCGATCGACAGCCACAGCCACGCCGCATAGGTCGTCTGCTCGGCGAGCAGCCAGTTGATGCCGCCGCCGAGCAGCAACAGCACGGCCAGGAAGCGCTGGGTGGCGAAGAAGCGGTCGGCGATCTGCCCGGCGATGAAGGGCGAGCTGATGGCGCCCACCGAACCGGCGATGCCGAGGATCAGGGCGATGTCGCCGGGCGCGAACCCCAGGCCCCCCTCCTCGGTGGGCGCGCCAAGGTAGCGCGCGGCGATGGGCAGCCACGCGCCCCACACCGCGTACTGCAGGAACATCATCACGGAGAGCCGCGACAGGACGCTCAAGGTTTCACCCCTCCTCGGTGAGCCGAAGCTGCGGTTGGATGCTGCAGCCTATTCGGCGTAGGCCGCGTCGAAGGCCCGGTCGCTGCCGGGGAAGTCGAGCTTGCGCACGAAGGCGGAGGCCTCAGCGGCGCCGTGTTCGCGATCCATGGCGGGGTCCTCCCATTCCACGGTGAGCGGGCCGGAATAACCGCCGGCGTTCAGCGCCCGGATGATGCCCTCGAAGTCGATGCGCCCGCGCCCCGGCGTGCGGAAGTCCCAGAAGCGCCCGGCGTCGCCGAAGTCCGAGTGACCGCCGAAGACGCCCGACTCGGCGAAGCCGTCCTTCCACCAGACGTCCTTCATGTGGACGTTGAGGATGCGGGGCGCGAACTCGCGCAGGAAGGCCAGGTAGTCCACGCCCTGGTAGCCGAAGTGGGACGGGTCGAAGTTGAAGCCGAAGCGTTCGTGCCCGTCGAGGGCCGCCAGCGCCCGACGGCTGGTGGTGATGTCGAAGGCGATCTCGGTCGGGTGCACCTCGAGGGCGAAGTGCACGTCGACGGCGGCATAGGCGTCGAGGATGGGACGCCAGCGGGCGGCGAAGTCGGCATAACCCGCCTCGATACCGCCCGGCGGCAGGGGCGGGAAGGCATAGGCCTGGGCCCAGATCGGGCTGCCGGTGAAGCCCACCACCACGGTCTTGCCCGTGCGGTCGAGCACCGCCCGCACGCCGTCGGGGGCGATATCAAAGAAACGCCGGGCGGCGCGCCCCGTCACGATCATCTCGTCGGCGGCGCGGCGGCGCACGCCCTCGGGGTCGCCGTCGCCCCACACCGCCGGCGGAAGGATCGCCTCGTGCCGGGCGTCGACGGGATCGGCCACCGCCTGCCCCACCAGGTGGTTGCTGATGGCGAAGCTGCCCAGGCCGTGATCCTGCAGCAGCTCCCAGCGGGCGCGGCAGTAGCCCTCGTCGTCGGCGGCGCGGTGCACGTCGAAGTGATCGCCCCAGCAGGCCAGCTCGAGGCCGTCGTAACCGAAGGCCGCGGCCTTACCGACCAGGGTCTCCAACGGCAGGTCGGCCCACTGCCCCGTGAACAGGCACACCGGTCGCGTCATCATCGCACCTCGCTCAACTTCACGGCTCGACGTTCCTTCGCGGCGATGAGCGCCGCCTCCAGCACACGCTGCGTCTCGTAGGCATCGGCGAAGTCCGGCAGCGGGAGCGTCGGCTTGCGCCCGGCCACCGCGCGCACGATGTCGGCGGCCATGTTCACGAACCCGTGCTCGTAGCCGAGGCCGTGGGCGTCGGGCCACCAGTTCTCGACGTAGGGGTGCTTTCCCGCCGCTGAGGTGGCCACGATGCGGCGCCACCCGCCCGTGCGCTCGCCCAAGGCCTCGTCGTGGAACCACAGGTCGTTCATCTGCTCGAAGTCGAAGCGCAGCGAGCCGCCCTCGCCGTTGAGCTCGATGACGTTCCGGTTCAGGTGTCCGCTGGCCACCCGCGAGGCCTCGAAGCTCGCCACCGCCCCGCCCTTGAACGAGGCCAGGAACAGCGCGGCGTCGTCGACGTCGCTACGTCCGGTGCGCCCGGCCGCGCGCTGCGTCCCGCCGGCGCCCTTGCCGCCGCCGCTCTTGCCCCCCGCACCACCCTTGCGCGTGCCGCCACCGCCCTCGATCACGCGCTCCTTCACGAAGGTGCGCGTCACCGCTCCGTGGACCTCGGTGATCTCGTCACCGGTGAGGAAGCGCGCCAGGTCGACGATGTGGGCGTTGAGGTCGCCGTGGGCCCCCGAGCCCGCGCGCTTCTTCTGGAAGCGCCAGGTCATGGGCATGTCCGGGCCGCCCCAGCTCTGCAGGTAGTGAGCGCGCACGTGGTGGATGCGCCCGAGCCGGCCCTCGCGCACGAGCTGCCACGCCAACGCCAGCGCGGGACAACGCCGGTAGTTGAACCACACGAAGGTCTTGCCCTTGCTCTTGGCGGCGGCCCGCTGCATCGCCCGCGCGTCGTCGAGGGTGCCGGCCAGGGGCTTCTCGCAGGCCACATGCTTGCCGGCTGCCAGGGCAGCGAGGGCCTGCTCGGCGTGCAGGTCGTTGGGCGTACCCACGTCGACGAGGTCGATGGCCTCGTCCTCGACCAGGTCCTGCCAGCGGGTCGTCCAGCCTTCCCAGTCCCACTGCGTCGCGAAGGGCCCGAGGGTCTCGGCGTCCCGGGCGGCCACCGTGTCGAGCACCACGTCGCGCGGCAGGTCGAAGAAACGGTTGGCCTGCCCCCACGCGTTGCTGTGCGCGCGGCCCATGAACTTCGAGCCGATGAGCCCGATGCGGAGCGGCTTGGCCATGGAGGCGGGGTTCCCTGCGTGGGCGGCGTCGTGGGCCGAACGGCCGTTGGGCCGCCGGACGAACTCCGGCGCTATTCTGCCATTCCCTCGCGTCGATAGGGGATCACTGCGTCCTCGGCGGGCCACCAACGCCGCAGCCAACGGTAGAGCCGCGGCCCCGTGGCCAGGCACAACGCCAGGCCCGCCACGGCGAGCACGTCGAGCGCATGGAAGATGTCCTGGGTCTCCCAGTCGACGGCGGCCGCGAGCCCCGCGATGACGAGCACCACCGCGTTGTGGGTCGCGTGCAGGATGATCGGGTAGCGCAGCGAACCGGTCTTCATGAAGACCACGCCCAAGAGCAGCGCGGCGCAGAAGAGGCTCGGGGCGGCCGTCATGTGGGCCAGCCCGAAGAGCGCTGCCGTCGCCACGAGGGCCCGGCCCGGTGACCACTTCACCGCCCAGCGCTGCAGCAACAGTCCGCGCCAGAGATATTCCTCGGCCAGGGGTGCGACGATCAGGCCCACGACCCCGAAGCCCGCGAAGCCGAGCAAGCCCCAAGGCGGCCCAAGGGCGTCGGGCAGGCCCAGGCTGCCCGGCTGCACCAGAGTGCCCATGAGCAGGCGCGCCCAGGTCGGGTCGACCCACTTCAGCAGGGCGAGTTGGATCCAAGTGAGCCCTGTGGCGAAGGCCGACATCATCAGCGCCAGCCGGATCGTCTCGCCGAGCGCATCGGCCCGCGGCGCGCGGCGGAACAGCCGCACATGGTCGACGCCCTGTCGGCGGGCGTAGACCCAGACGATCCAGGTGCCGCCCGCGTAGAACGTGACGACGCCGACCGCCCCCGTGAGAGCGCCGAGGATCTTGGCCGGGACGCCGAACCACTCGCCCACCGAGTCCACGGCCCAGGCGATGAGGCCCGCCGCCGCCGCCGCCGCGATGTGCAGGCCGATCACCCACCGGCCGCGGACGCCTTGAAAGGCGCAGGGCCGACTCAGCGGTCGTCCCGCAGGTAAACCTCGGGGATCGGCTGACCGTCGCGCTCGGCGTCCCACAGGATCGTGATGATCCACCAGCGGGCGCCGTCCCAGTAGGCCTGGATCGAGTTGATCCCGCGCTGGAAGGGCTCGCCGTCCGGCGTGGTGGCCGACTCGTAGGTGCTGAACACCTGGGCGATGTGCCCGTAGCGCTGAACCTGGCGCGCCGCCTCACGCTCGTAGAAGGGCTGCGCCGCGAACATGGGTTCGGCGCGGGCGCGGTAGTCCGCCGGGTCGTGCCAGGAGAGCGCCACCTCGCCGTCTTCGTTCACCCGCGTGGCCGCCAACCGCGCGACGCCGGGGAAGAACAGGCTTTCGAAGCGCTTCCAGTCGCGAGCCTCACCGGCCTCCCCCGAGATGACGGCGTAGAGGGCCGCGAGGATGGCGTCGAGGCTCTTCACGTCATCCGAAGCGGCGGTCGAGTGCGGTTGCAACGGCTTCCCCATGAGCAGACTCGCCTCCTCCATGCGCGCGGCCCCGGCGGCAGAGGCCTCCATGCCGCGCTGGGCCTCCTGCCGGGCCTGCAGCGCGTTGGCCTCGGCCCGGGCGGCTTGCTGCTGCGCGCGGATGGCCGAGCCCGCGCAACCCGTCGCCGCCAGCAGGATCGTCGCGGCCACGACGGCCGTCACGACCGCCCTAGCGGACATGGACCTTCACATTCTCGCCCACCTTGTCGAGCATCGAGACGAGGGTGTCGTAGTCGGCGTGGCGCAGGCGCACCCAGGCGTTGGCCATGTAACCGGCCTCCACCGGCTGCGTCGGTGAGCCCGGCGGCGGGAAGTGGCTGTCGGTGATGTGCGCGCCCCAGTCGGCACGCAGCTCGTCGACGCCGGTGTAGCCGGAGATGACCCCATCGCCCTCGGGGCGCAGGGTGACGTGCCCGGCGGCGTAGCGCCGGGTCGGCTTGCCGTTCCCGCACCCGTTGGCGATGGCGTGCCCCCACTCGGAGTAGAGGTCGAGCTCGTTGCTCGCGCAGTAGAGATCCCAGGCGCCCACGCCCGGAGGCCGACAGCCGATCTCCGAGAACTTCAGGCCCTTGGGGCCGAAGAACCACTCCATGTGCGTGGCGGACGTGCCGATGCCCAGGGCCTCGATGACCTTGCGCCCCATCAGCTTGACCTCGTCGTAGCTCCCGGCGTCGATGCGATTGGTGGCCACGATCTGCGGCGAGATCCAGCGGGTGCGCATGGCCTGCAGCACGTTGGGGTAGTAGTGCGAGATGAACTCGTGCACGACCTTCCCGTCGACGCTGATGGTGTCGTAGAAGCCCTCGTGCCCCTCGATGAACTCCTCCACCGCCACCGAGGCGCCGCGGTCGACGCCCGAGTCGGCCAGGGCCTGCTGCAGGCCGGCGTCGTCGTCGACGCGGAAGGTGCCGGCGGCGCCGGCCCCATCACGGGGCTTGATGATGACGGGGTAGCCCACCTCGTCGATGAAGTCGCGCACCTCGCTCGGCGAGTTGGCCCCCGTCGACATCGCGCAGGGGATGTCGGCCTGGCGCAGCGCCTCCTTCATGGCCGGCTTGTCGCGGCACAGGAACGAGGTCTGCACCGTCGTGCCCGGGATGCCGCAGGACTCACGCACCTTCGCCGCGAACATGGTGTGGGCCTCGACGGTCGACTCCATGCGGTCGACCCAACCGCGCGACTGCACCCGCCGCACGGCGTCGTAGAGGGCGCGTTCGTTGCACACCGAGCTGACGTGCTCGTAGCCCACCATCCACGAGCGCAGGTCGTGATCGAGGGCCTCGAGCGGCGCCTCGCCGATGCCCGTCACCGCGGCGCCGGCTTCGTGCAGTCCGCGCACGAACTCGCGCTGGTTGTAGGGGAAGCCGGGCTCGACGAAAATCACGTGCATCGGGGGATCCTCACGCGGACGGGCCCGCTCAGGCGGCGGGGACCTCTCGGCCGAGCAGGCGATGATACAGCTCCACGTAGGTCCCCGCCTGCCGGGTCCAGGAGAAGTCGCGGGCCATCCCGTTGAGCATCATGCGCCGCCACAGCCGCGGCTGGTGGTAGAGCTTGAGGGCGACCGAGAGGGCCCAGCGAGCGGCCTCGGCGTTGAAGTCGTCGAAGACGATGCCGGTGCCCTCCCCGGTCTCAGGGTCGAACAGCTCGACGGTGTCGGCCAACCCCCCCGTGCGGCGGACGATGGGGACCGTTCCATAGCGCAGGCTGTACATCTGGTTGAGCCCGCACGGCTCGTAGCGCGAGGGCATCAGGAAGGCGTCGGCCCCGGCCTCGATCAAATGCGCCAACGGGTCGTTGTAGCCCTTGTCGTAGGCGCAACGCTGGGGAAAGCGGTGCGCCAGCCCCGCGAAGAAGTCCTCGATGGCCGGCTCGCCGCTGCCCAGCACCACCAGCCGCACGTCGTGGTGCGCGAGCATCTCCGACAGCGGCTCGAACAGGATCGAGAAGCCCTTCTGGGTCACCAGGCGCGAGACGACGCCGAAGGTCATGCACGCGTCTCCCGGCGGCAGCCCGGCCACGGCGAGCAGCGCCCGCTTGTTCTCGAGCTTGCCGTCGATGGTCTCGGCCGAGTAGTGCTGCGGGATGTACCGGTCCTGCTCGGGACTCCATTCCCCGTAGTCGACGCCGTTGACGATGCCCACGAGGTGATCGTCCCGTCCCCGCAACATCTCTTGCAGGCCCATGCCCAGCTCCTCGCCCTGGATCTCCCGGGCATAGGTGCGACTCACCGTGGTGAGCACGTCGGCGTAGATGAGCCCGGTCTTCAGCAGATTCACGCGGCCCTCGGCCAGGTCCTCCTGGTGCAGCAGGTGCCGGGCGTCGTCGAGGCCCAGCTCGTGCACGACCTCGGCCGCGAACATGCCCTGGTACCCGATGTTGTGGATGGTCAGCACCGTCTTGGTGCTGTCGAAGAGCTGCTCCCACGACGACAGCAGCTTGAGATAGAGCGGCAACAGCCCGGTGTGCCAGTCGTTGCAGTGCACGATGTCCGGCGCCCAACCCAACTCCTGGCACACCGACAAAGCCGCCCGCGACAGCAGCGCGAAGCGCAGGTGCTCGTCGCGGTCGGGGGTGTAGATGCCCGGCCGGTCGTAGAGCGCCGGGCAATCAAGGAAGTCGACCACAAGCCCACCCACCGTGCCGCGCACCACCGAGACCCGGTAGGTGTGCGGCCCCATGTCGATGCGCAGCCCCTGCAGGCCCGGCACCGGCTCGAGGTCGGCGACCCCTTCCCGGACCCGCCGGTAGAGGGGCACGAGCACGTGCACGTCGTGGCCCTTGCGCCCGAGCTCGATGCCGAGAGCCGCCACCACATCGGCCAGGCCGCCCGTCTTGGCCACGGGCGCCACCTCGGAAGCCACGATGAGGACGCGCAGGGGGGACATGCTCCCAGGATACTGTCCGGCCTACGGATCGGGCGACCCGTCAGGGAGCGATGGCGGGCCGGCGTACCGAGCAGCCCCCGGGCCGGCGGTCGCCGGCCCGGGGGCCCGGATCAGGAATCGAAGGGCCAAGACGCCCGCGCCACGCCCACCGAGGTCTCCGCTTCAGCCTGGACCCAGGGTGAAGCGAGATCAGAGGACAGGTCCATGAAGGCGATCTTGCAGAAGCGGTTCCGCATGCCCGTGGTCTGGGCTGACGAGGTGTAACGCGCTTCTCCAGCGTCACACGCCCCGTCCCCGTCGAGGTCGTCGAAGAGAATGAACTCGAAGGAGTGGATGAACAGGCCGGCACGGGTCGACCGCACGAAGGCGAGATCGAGGGGAGTGAACATCTGTTCCTCCACGCCGAAGCGGACATGTTCCTCCCAGTCGACGGCGCCGTGAGTCGTGGCGCAAGCCACTGATGTCGCCAATGACAAGATCACCGCCATCACCATCAGTCGCGGTGCGGACCACTTCGCATTGCCCATCGCATTGCCCATGACATTCTCCCAGGATCGCCCAGGCCACGAGGCCCTCTGGTCGTTCGCCCAGAGTGTCTCGTGGCCCTCGGTTCTAGAGCCCTGAAGGCAACTCACCGACGAAGTCGACGAGCTCCTCCCCTGAGGGCCCCCACACCCGGATCACGAAGTGGTTGTCCATGAATCGGTTGAGGAGCCGACGCGGGACTGACACCTCCAGGACTCCGGAAGTCACAGGGTCGAATTCCAGAGGCCCGGCTCCATTGACCCAGACCGATGCATTCACCGGTTGGATGTCGGCCTTCATGTCGACGACATCGGGTCCGAGGTCGACGGCCCGGATGCGAACAGGCATGGGCAACCCCGGAATCGGGACATCCCGCTTCAGACGCAGGCCGACCCCGTAGTCGTGGACATTGAATTCCGACCACTCGCCGCCGGCGTGAGGCTGCGGAAGGAGGCGCCCGCCGAAATGCTCCTGCCCGAGAGCCAGGGCCGTGCACAGCCCCAGCATGAGGACTGCCGCCCAGCCGCAGGTCTTCCGGATCGAGTGCTTCCCCTTCGTGCTCAACTGATTGGTCGTGTTCATCTTCATGGACTTGCTCATCAGAATGGACTCCTTTCCTTCTAGTGGAACGATCCCGAGTAGGTGTGCGACACGCCGTCGTCGCCGGTGATGGTCGCTTGCCAGCTCGTGGCCGTGACCCCGCCGTTATCCGCCACGTTCGACCATTGCGCGATGTGCAGGTGGTCGGTGACCGGCGGGTTGCCCGCGAAGGTGCGCACGGGAATGTCGCCGCCGTCCGCGTCGAAGCCACTGACCCCGTCCTGGTCGTTGAAGGCCACGATCTCGAAGCCGGTCATGAGCGAGCAGGCCTCGCCGTCGGCGATGGAGACGTCGACGCTGCTGGCCACGGCCTCGCCGACCACATTGATGTCGGAAGCGATGATCTGATGGCAGTTGTTGCTCACCATGACCTGTGAGCAGCTCGAGCCTCCCACAGCCGGCAAAAGCGACAATGCGACGACCGTCGCGCGGACGGCGCGAGCGGCGATTCCTCTTTGGAGCCTCATGGGGCCTCCTCCTTCTTGCTAGGGATGGTGGGACGGTTGTCCGTCCCTCCTCCACGACGCGGCAGCGGGTCGCGCGTTTCGTCCCGCCCGCATTGTTGGCCGCCCTCCCCACCGCTATCCTGCGGCGGAGCCTGCGCCGGCGTTCCCTGCCCGGCGTCTCCCGTCCGACACATCACGGAGTCGTCATGCCCCGCGTCGTCTTCGTGGTCCCCTTCGCCTTCGAGACGTCGCTGCGCTTCCTGTCCGCGACGCTCGCCCTGCCGAACGTCCAGGTAGGGCTGATCAGCAGCGACCCCCTCGAGGCGTTCGCCCCGTCCGTGCGCCGTCACGTGGCCGCCCACCACCAGGTCGGCGACGCCCTCGACCCGCGCCAGATCGCCGGCGCCGCCCACGAATTGGGTCAACGCATGGGCGGGCTCGACCGCCTCGTGGGCGTGCTCGAGCAACTCCAGGTGCCGCTGGCCCAGGCCCGCGAGGCCCTCGGCCTGCCCGGCATGGGCGCGCAGGTCGCGAACAACTTCCGCGACAAGGCCGTGATGAAGGACGCCTTGCGCGCGGCCGGCGTCCCCTGCGCGCGACACCGACTGGCCCACTCGGTGGACGAGGCCGTGGCCTTCCACGAGGAGCTCGGCACGCCCGTGGTTGTCAAGCCGCCGGCCGGCGCCGGGGCCGTCGGCACCTTCCGCCTCGACCATCCCGCGCAGACCCGCGCCACCCTCTCGGCCTTCGCGGTCTCGCGGGCCGAGCCGACCCTGGTCGAGGAATTCATCGTCGGCGAGGAGCACAGCTTCGACACGGTCTGCCAGGACGGCGAGGTCGTCTGGCACAGCATCAGTCGCTACCACCCGGCGCCGCTCGAGGTGCTCGCCAACGACTGGATCCAGTGGTGCGTGCTCCTGCCGCGCACCATCGACGGGCCCGAGTACGACGCCATCCGCGCGGCGGGCGCCGAGGCCCTCACCGTGCTCGGCATGGACACGGGCCTGGCCCACATGGAGTGGTTCCGACGCCGCGACGGCAGCGTCGCCATCAGCGAGGTGGGCGCGCGGCCACCCGGCGCCCAATTCACGTCGCTGCTGAGCTACGCCCACGATCACGACATGTACGCCGCCTGGTCGCGTCTCACCGTCCTCGGCGAGTTCGACCCGCCGCCGCGCCGCTGGTCGGTGGGCGCGGCCTACCTCCGCGGCCAGGGCAGCGGACGGGTGCGCGAGATCCACGGCCTGCACCAGGCGCAACAGGAGCTGGGCGAGCTGGTGGTCGAGGCGCGCCTGCCCCAGGCCGGGCAGCTCAAGGCCAATGGCTACGAGGGCGAGGGCTGGGTGATCCTGCGGCATGAGGACACCGACGTCGTCGAACGCGCCTTGCGGCGCACCGTCGAACTGATCCAGGTGGAGCTGGCATGAACGTCCTCTTCCTCTCTCCCGGTTTCCCGGCCGAGATGACCCACTTCACCGAGGGCCTGGCCGCGGTGGGCGCCCGGGTCTACGGCGTGGGTGAGCAGCCGGCGGCCACCCTGCCCGAGCGCTGCCGCCACGCCCTCGCCGCCTACCTGCAGGTCGGCTCGATCATGGACGAGCGCCGCTGCGTCGACGAGATCGTGGCCGAGGCGCGGGACAAGGGCGTGCGCTTCGATCGCGTCGAGACCCTGTGGGAACCCCTGGTGATGTTGGCGGCTCGACTGAGGGAGGCGCTCGAGGTGCCGGGCATGAACGTGCCCCAGGCCCTGCCGTTCCGTGACAAGGAGGCCATGAAGCAGGTCCTCGATGCCGCCGGCATCCGCACGCCTCGTCACGCCCGCTGCAACACCCCCGAGGAGTGCCGCGCCGCCGCCGAGCGCATCGGCTATCCGCTCATCGTCAAGCCCATCGCCGGCGCCGGCTCCGCCGACACCCATCGCGTCGACGACGCCGCCGATCTCGAGCGGGTCATCAACCTCACCACCCACGTCCCCGAAGTGAGCGTCGAGGAGTACATCGACGGCGAGGAGTACACCTTCGACACCGTCTGCGCGAACGGCGAGGTGCTCTACTTCAACATGTCGTGGTACCGGCCGCGGCCCCTGCTCCAGCGCACGCTGCAATGGGTCTCGCCCCAGACCGTCGCGCTGCGCGACCTCGACGCGCCCCACCTCGCCGAGGGACGCAAGATGGGCTTCGCCGTGCTGCAGGCCCTGGGCTTCCGGGACGGCTACACCCACATGGAGTGGTTCCGCAAACCCGACGGCGAGGCCGTCTTCGGCGAGATCGGTGCCCGCCCGCCCGGCGCCCGCTCCGTCGACATCATGAACTTCGCCGTCGACGGCGACCTGTTCCGGGGCTGGGCCTCCGCCATCTGCCACGGCCACATGGGCGACACCCTGGGGCCCCACGGCCTGCAGCGCCGCTACAACTGCGCCATCGTGTTCAAGCGCGCCGTCGGCGAGGGTCGCATCCAGCGCATCGATGGGCTGGCGTCACTGCTGCAGCGCTACGGCCCCCACGTGGCCTCCGTCGAGCTGCTGCCGGTGGGCGCCCATCGACGCAACTGGAAGCAGACCCTGCTCTCCGACGGGCACCTGATCGTGCGCCACCCCGACCTCGAGGCGTGTCTCACCATCGCCGATGCCGTCGGGACCGACGTGCAGCTCTATGCCGGCTGAACCGCGGGCCGGCTGAACCGCGGGCGGACTAGCCGTCGCGGCAGTTCTCGGCGACCTGGATGGCCGCTTTGAGATTCCGGAAGCCCTGCGCCATTTGCTGCCGAGCCTGGCGCACCCGGGCGGTGTACTCCGCCGAGGGCTGCGGGTTCACGGAGGCCTCCAATTGCACGAGGGCCTTCTCCAAGCTGTTGTGTGACGCCACAAGGAGCGGGTCGACGCAGGTCTCGACGCCCGGCATCGCCGCCATGCTGCCGAGCGTGCCGCGAGCACCCACTGTGATCACGGCCAACGAGAGGACGATGGCGAAGAGGCCGGCACGGGTCGCAGAGTGCATCACGGGGCTCCTGTCAGGGGGGGGCTGCTTCGAACCTGCCGCATGACGAGCGCAGGCGATCCGGCGCACTGTAACGCATGGACAACCGCCGCCAACCCTTCGACCGGTCTCTTCGGTCGGGCACTGCGCCGCGGCGTGCCGCGAGCGGTCACCGCGAGCCGTGGGGTCAGTCGTCTTCGCAGGCGATGTCGGCCTCCTTGAACGCACCTTGCAGCGAACGCACGGCCTGCTTGAGGTGCCAGTGGGCGCTGCGGATGCGCTCGTTGTAGCGATCCGAGGGCTGCGGATTGTCGGAGATCTGCACGAGCACCATGGCCTGGATGACGTTGTTCTGAGCGGCCACGAGCGACAGATCGATGCACGGACTCAGACCCACCGCGGCGCTGACGCTCCCGATCGCGGGGCGACTGCTCACGGTGAACACCGCGAGGGAGAGGATCAGCGCGAACACCATCGCGCGCGAGTTTGTCGTCATGGTGAGACTCCCACAGGTGTCAGCTCCCCTCGGCTCCCCTGCGGAGCCTCGACCATGCTACCAGCGATCCGGGAAGCCGTGGGTTCGGCGCGGAAGGCCGTGGGATCAGCGGTAGCCGTACGCCGACAACCCTTCGGCGGCCACACGCTTGACCACCCAGCGTTCGCGAGCGCTCAGCGGTTCCCGGAGCGGCCTCTGTGTTCCGCGGATGCGCAGAGCGAGCGCTGCCTGTTCGTCGAGCTTCAAGCCGAGCGCCGCCTCGAACGCGCGGAAGTCGAAGGCCCCCGACACCAGCTCCTCGTACTTGACGACGACATGTCCGAAGGACGCGGGCATGTCCCGCCAGCTCAACGCCAACCGGTTCCAGTGGCCGGCGAACTGCGCGGACGTGCGCACGTGGTCCCCCGGCCAGGAGCGATGCAGGAGCAGGGGTTGCGCGAAGCTCTTCGACGAGCGCAGCGCGTCGCGCGGGTCACGCAGCAACACGATGAAGCGGGAGCGCGGGAACAGCCAGCGCAGGAACAAGGCGTCCGCCGCATCGAGGCGCGTCTCCTTGAGGCCCCAGGAGGTGTAGCCCTTGCGCGCGGCCGGGACGGCCAGCCACCGGCGGAATTGATCCCGGAGCGACTCGGCGAAGTCGGCGGCGGGCGGGTAGTGGTTGGCGAGCCACTGCGCCGCCGGGTCGTCCACGGGCGGATGACGGTCGGTGAAGAAGGCCAGGGGCCAGGCCGGCCGGGCGAAGCGGAACATCTCCGCCAGTCGGGAGATCATCCCGAAGCGGGCCATGGGCTCCCCCCACATCATCAGCCGACGGTCGGTGGCGAGGATGCGCTGCAGCAGCGTCGACCCCGTGCGCCAACCGACCGCGCAGAGGAAGACCGGCGCCTCGGAGGGTTCTGCGGAAGCGGCCCCGTTCTCCGGGCTCGGCGCGGCGGCTCCGAAGCGCTGCAGCTCCTCGAGGCCGCGGCGCACCTGCTCGAGCCGCCTCGCGTCGCGGGGGCCGGCCCAATCGGTGGCGAAGACGCAGCGCAGCGTCTCCCCCCACTCCCGCAGGCGTCGTCGGGCGATGGCACGCGCCCGCTGCCGCTCCGCTGCGGCCGTCTTCGTCGTCGCCTCGGCCGTCATCGCGCTCCGAGCATAGCGTCCGCCCTGGAGTCCCGACCAGCGCATGCCACAATGGGCATTCGCCCCCCACCGGACGAGCCACCATGTCCCCCGACACGATGACAACGACACGATGATCCTGACCCGACTTCTCGGCGTGGTCCTGGCCGCCGGCCTGGTCAGCGCCTGCGCCGGTCACCACCGCCATGGGCACGCCCCGCATGACGACCCTCACGACCGCCGGCACGAACACGACGCGGAGGCCGGCCCGGTGAACGCCGTCGTGGACACGCTGCGGCGCCTGCACGAGGCCGCTGACCAGGCGGACGGCGACGCCTACTTCGCGCTCTTCACCGACGACGCGGTGTTCATGGGCACCGACGCCACCGAGCGCTGGACCCGGCCGCAGTTCGAGATCTACGCCCGCGAGCGCTTCGACACCGGCACCGGCTGGACCTACGTGGCTCGCGAGCGACACGTCTTCGTCGCGGACGACGGGCGGACGGCCTGGTTCGACGAGCGCCTCGACAACGCCAAGTACGGCGAGGCCCGCGGCACCGGCGTGCTGGTCCGCTGCGGCGACGCCTGGAAGATCGCCCACTACAACCTGACCTTCCCGATCCCCAACGCCCTCGCCGGGGACGTGGTCAGGATGATCGCCGAGCACCGGCAGGATCCGGGCGACGGCGCCCCGGACGGCGACTCCCGCTGAATCCACGGAGATGACCACCGTCACCCTCCTCGGACCCCAGCGACTGGCGCCGTGCCTCGACACGGTGCTGGCGGCGCGCGCCATCGAAGGCCCCCTCGCGCTCATCACCGCCGGGTGGGAGGAGCTCGAGCAGGAGGACGGCGAGCTCACCGAGCACCTGGGCGTCGAGACCGTGAACCTGCGCCTGTTCGGCCGCACCGAGGAGGTCTTCGCGCTCGACGACGAGCTGTACCAGGCCTTGTTCGCGCGCCGGGAGCGGCTGCGGGGGCTGCAGCGGGTCTACCGCATGCGCCTGCGTCACGCCCTCGAGGCCGCGCGCGATCTGTTCAGCCGGGAGGGCGACGCCGAGCTGCTGGTGCCCGAGCGGGCCGACGCCCTGGCCGCCGTCACCGCCCTCGATGAGCACCACCTGGCCCGGGTCCAGGCAGTCCACGCCGAGTTCGAGGAACAGTGGAAGCCGGCCGAGCGCCCCGAGATGGCGCGGCACAGCCAAGAGGTGGCCGCCGCCCTGGGCGCGTGCGCCGGCGTCGCCATCGCCGGCGGCCACGTGGTCGTGCTGCTCAACCGACTGCGCCTGTTCAACCTGGCGACGCCCCTGCAGGGCCTGACGTTGCTGGCCTGGTCCGCCGGCGCCATGGCCCTCACCGAGAAGGTCATCGCCTTCCACGACAGCCCGCCCCAGGGCCCCGGCAACCCCGAGGTGCTCGAGGCGGGGCTCGGAATCGTGCCGGGCATCGTCGCGCTGCCGTCGGCCCGCCGACGCCTCAAGCTGCACGACCCGGTGCGCGTGGCCTTGCTCGCGCGTCGCTTCGCCCCCTCCGCCTGCATCGCCCTCGACGAGAGCGACCACGTGGGACTGCGCCTCGACGCCCCCGGGACGCTGCTGGCCGGCGGCGGGGCCCGGCGGCTGCAACCCACCGGCGAAGTCGAGCGGATGGTCGCCTCGTGACGCCCTTCCACCTCGCCATCCACGATCTGCTCGCCGCGGTCCGCGGCGCCGCCCCCGACGACCGCGGCGGCGTCATCGACACCTTCCTCGCGGACCACTCGGCGCCCATCAACGAGGGGCGCAACGTCACCTTCCTGTGGCGCGGTGAGGCCGACCGGGTCCAGCTGCTGCACTGGATCTTCGGACTCGAATCAAGCCAGCCCTTCACGCGCATCGAGGGGTGCGACCTCTGGTACGCGGTGGTCGAGCTGCGCCGCAACTCCCGCGTGGAATACAAGCTGCTCATCGAGCGGGACGTCAACGGCGAGCTGCAACGCGAGCTGCACCACGACCCGTTCAACGACAACCGCGCCCACGACCCTTTCGGCAGCAACTCGGTGGTGCACACCGAGGGCTACGAGGTGCCCGAGTGGTCGCAGCACGATGACGAGACCCGGCCGGGCGTCATCGAGGATCGCAGCATCGTCAGCGCGGCCTTCGGCGAGGTGCGCCCGGTGCGCGTCTACCTGCCGGCGCGCTACCGCGAGACCCAGCGCTATCCCCTGCTGGTCGTGCACGACGGCAGCGACTACGTGCGCTTCAGCGCGTTGGCCACTGTGCTCGACAACCTCATCGAGCGGCTCGAGATCCCGCCCATGGTGGTGGCCCTCAGCGACCCCGGCGACCGCCTGACCGAGTACGCCGACGACCCGCGTCACGCCACCCACATCGTCGAAGAGCTCGTGCCCGCCCTCGCCGCCCTCTACCCCCTCCAGGACCGGCCCGGCGCCCGCGGCCTGATGGGCGCCAGCTTCGGCGCGGTGGCCTCGCTCTCCACGGCCTGGCGCCATCCCGGATTCTTCGGGCGCCTGCTGCTGCAGTCGGGCAGCTTCGCCTTCACCGACATCGGTGACCACGACCGCGGCGCGGTCTTCGACCCGGTGGTGGCGTTCGTCAACGCCTTCCGTAGTGAACCGGGCAAGCCGGCCAACCACGCCTTCCTCTCGTGCGGCGTGTACGAGCGGCTGATCTACGAGAACCGCTCCATCGTGCCGCTGCTCCAGGGCACGGGCATGGACGTGCGCTTCGAGGAGGCCCGCGACGGCCACAACTGGGAGAACTGGCGCGACCGCCTGCGCATCGGCCTGTCGTGGTTGTTCCCCGGCCCGCTGTGGATGGTCTACGAGTAGACCGCGGCCGTCCACGACGGGGGTTCGCGCCGCCCGAGCCCGCGCCCGGCGGTCTCCTACGGCGGCGCCTCGCCGTAGAACACGTCGATGACCTGGGCGTTGGTCGACGAGAAGCCGTCCAACCCTGCGGGGTCGTCGATCCAGATCTGCACGAAGACATGGATGCCCTCGGGCACGCCGCTTGGCCAGGCCGTCTTGAGATGGATGGTGCCGTCTGCGTTGATCGGAAGCGGTATCGACACCGTTGGGCTCGGCACGAGGACGCCCGAGCTCAGCGGCAACTCGCCGGCGGACAGGCCCGCGAACAGCAGTGCTGAACCGCCGCGGAGCCCTTCGAACATGTCGAGGGACATCTCCACTCCCGGAAACAGCCGCCCCGACAGTTCCAGCCGAGGGATTCCGCGGGGCGCACCGCGTCCCCGGCCGAGGTCGTCGTAGTTGCTCGACGGGCGGTAGCCCATGTCGGGCTCGCTGCCGTCGGGGTCGAGCACTCCCGCGCCCGCGTCGATGCAGGGCGAGTCCTGCCCGAGCCCGTAGCCGAGATGAGCGGGCGCCACGAACAGCGGGTCGGCGTTGATGTTGTCCGGGCCGCCGAAGCCGCCCTTCACGTCCGAGTCCTCCACGAAGGGCAGGTTGGCCGTGCCGCTGAAGGGCACCTCTTCCCAGATCACGCTGCTGTGCACCTCGAATCGGCTCAGGCCGAGGCCGCACGAGCGCTCGCGGTCGATCGCCCCGCCGAAACCCGCGGTGTTGTCCGCGAGGGTCACGCGGTCGAGGTCGTGGATGCCGCAGCCGAGCGCCAGGGCCGCGCCGGTGGTGCCCGCCGTGTTGCGCGCGAACAGCGACTTGCGCACGAAGACCCCGCCGCCGTCCATGAAGGCCGCCACGGCCCCGCCCCGATCGCCGGCGCTGTTCCCCGTGAAGCGGCTGCGCTCGATGATGAAGTCGTGGGCCTGGAAGGGGAACCCGAAGAAGCGCACCGCCCCGCCCTGGACGGCCGCGTGGTTGTCCTCGAAGGTCGCCTCGGTCAGCACCAGTCCGAGACCGTCGAGGGCGATCGCGGAAAAAGCCCCACCGAAGCCCGCCGTGTTACCGACGAAGTCGAGCCGCCCCATCGACGCGATGGTGTCGAGCAAGAGAATCGCGCCCCCCTCACCGGCCGCCGTGTTCTCGAAGAAGGTGCAGCTGCCGATGCTGATGTTGTCTTCAGTGTGCACGAAGAGGGCGCCGCCACCGTCGACGTGCAAGCCAACCACGCCCAACCCGTCGCCGGGCCCGGCGTCATCGAGACCCACCAGCCCCACCGCCTCGTTGTGATCGAACAGGCAAGAGCTGACGCTCGCCCCCACGGCGCCCGATGCCTTGCCGTCGTCGGGGTCTTCCACGCGCATGCCGCCACCAGCATCGGCCTTGTTGCCCGTGATGCGACAGAGGAACACGGTGGCGAAGCCGCCGCCGGCGACGTGGATGCCGCCACCCATCTCCGTACCGCGGCTGTCTCCGCCCGTGATGGTGAAGCCGGAGATCTGAGCGGATCCGGTCACGGTCACGGTGGGCCCGGGGCCACCGCCCCCGTCGATGACGGTGACGCCCGCCCCCTCGGCGGAGGTCAAGCGGTTGTTGCCGATGGTGAGTTGTTCGTCGTAGACCCCCGGAGCCACCACGATCTCGCCGTTCTCCGCGTCGAGCGCCGCCTGGATCGTCGGGTAGTCGCCGGGCACGAAGGTCTGGCTGATGCCGTCCGCCTGGGCCCCGGCATCCGGCGCGAATCCGCAGAGCGCCCCGAGGACCAAGGCACCGCCGACGCCTCCGAGACCTCGATGGATTCCCTTCCGGCGCCCGTCGACCATGGCCCGCTCCTCTCGTGGTCCGGGGGGACGCGCCCCGGTGCCCGCCGGCGGCGTCCCCTCCCGATGCGATCAGATTACCACCCCTCTGCGAACCCGGGCGGCGCCCGGCCCCCTTCCGCAAACGGGCCACGATCGTCAGAATGGTCGCCCCTCGGGACGCCCACGGGCGCAACGTCCCGGCGGCCCGGCTCGCCTCCCCCTTCCCGTTCCGGCGACCGACCCAACCTCACTCGGAGTGGTCTCGTGTCTGCATCTGTGCGTCACATCGGCCTGTCCCTCGGCGCGGACCTGTGTTGGCCGTTGTGCTTCGAGGCCATCATCCGCGAGCTCGGCGGGCGCGTGCGCTTCGGCGGTGAGGACATCGACATCGAGGTCGAGCGCGTCACCATCGAGCCCTACGCGCTGAAGGCCAACCACCGCTACGACGTCGTCCTCGATCGCCTGACACACTGGTTCGGCACGAGCCGTGAGTGGATCAAGAAGGCCATCCTGATGGACGGCACCTACGTCCTGAACAACCCCTGGTCGCTGCAGTCGATGGAGAAGCAGACGACCTACGCCGCCATGACGCGCCTCGGCATGCCCGTGCCCGAGACCTGGATGGTGCCGCCCAAGGAGCACGAGCCCAGCGAGGACCTCGCGCCCACCCTCAGCCGCTACGCCAAGATGTTCGACCTCGGCGTGGTGGGCAAGCAGCTCGGCTACCCCATGTACATGAAGCCCTACTCGGGCGGCGGCTGGAAGGGTGTCACCCGCATCGAGGACGAGGGGCAGCTGCGCGCGGCCTACGAGGCCAGCGGTACGACGCTCATGCATCTGCAGAAGGCGGTCGACCCCTTCACCAAATTCATCCGTTGCGTGGGCATCGGGCCGCAGCTCAACCCGGTCACCTACGCTCCGAGCGCGCCCCTGCACGATCGTTACACGGTTGGTCAGGCCGATCTGACCCCTGAGGAACGCTCGTCCGTCGAGGACGTGACCATCACGATCAACGCCTTCTTCGGCTGGGACTTCAACTCGTGCGAGTCGCTGCTCTCGGGCGAGACCTGGCACCCCATCGACTTCGCCAACGCCTGCCCCGACAGCCAGGTCACCTCCCTGCACTACCACTTCCCGTGGCTGGTGCTCAGCAAGGTGCGCTGGGCCCTGTTCTGCGCGGCGACGCGCCGGCGCATGCCCCCCAACCTCGACTGGCAGCCCTACTTCGACATCGCCGATCGCGACCCCGAGGAGCCGCTGCGCAGCAAGCTGGCCGCCTATGGCGACCTCTCGCGTCAGCGCCTCGACGCGACCGCATTCGACGACTTCTGCGGCGAGGCCCTGGGCGACCTCGAGGCCATCGCCGCGCGCTACTTCGAGAGCGACGAGGCGCTGCAGACCGTGCGCCAGAAGGTCATGTCGTTGTTCCCCGAGCACGAGGTCGACGAGTTCACCGACCTCTTCTGGCAGCGTATCCAGTCGGCGATCTCCGACCGCGCCGCCGCCGCCACGAGCTGACCCGAACCCCGAGAGCCGAATGACCCTCATGACGAGCGACGACTTCAAGGTCACCACGCGCTGGTGGAGCGAGCGCACCCGCATGGACATGAACATGTGCCGCTGGGGCCAGTTCGGCCAGCCCGTGCTGGTGTTCCCCACCGCCGGTGGCGACTGCGAGGAGATCGAGCGCTTCCTCATGATCAAGGTTCTCGGCCCACTGATAGAAGCCGGGCGCATCAAGGTCTACTCCATCGACAGCGTGGCTGCGGCGGTGTGGGGTGACACGACCATGCCCTGGCCCCACAAGACGTGGCTGCAGAACCAGTTCGCGGGCTACGTGTGCCGCGAGGTCGAGCCCGCCATCCGCGCCGACTGCGACGGCTTCGACGAGGGCCTGATCGTGGCCGGCGCGTCCATCGGCGCGTTCAACGCCATGTCCTCCCTGTGCCGCTTCCCCGAGCTGTTCAAGGCGGCCGTGTGCATGAGCGGCACTTACGACGTCGAGCGCTTCGTGAAGGGCATGGACGGCCGCTCCGACGAGAACTTCTACTTCTCGTCCCCGCGCCACTTCATGCCCAACCTGAACGGCGGCCCGCAACTCGAGCAGCTGCAGCAGCGCAGGGTCATCATGGCTCACGGCGGCGGGCAGTGGGAGGACCCCGACCAGGACTGGACCATGGCCGCCATCCTCGGGGCGAAGGGCGTGCCCAACCGCGTCGACCCCTGGGGCGCCGACTACGACCACGACTGGCCGACCTGGCGCACCATGCTGCCCAAGTACCTCGACGAGCTCACCGCCTAGACGCTCGTCTTCGCGACCGGGTGGGCTCAGCCGCCTCGGACGCGCAGCACTGCGCCGAGGATCAGCAGCACCAGCCCCGGGAAGAGCGCGAGCCGGCGCGCCAGCCGCGGCGCCGTCCACAGCAGGTGTTGCAGGCTCGGCAGCGCCAGCCCCCAAGTCAGGGCGGCGAAGGCGGCCGCCACGACGGCACCGGCCAGCGGCGCGCGGCCGGCCACCAGGGCGAAGACGTGCATCGTCGGCAGCAGCAAGAGCAGCGCCGGCAGCAGCGGCAGGGCCACCATGAGCCTGCGGGGCGGCGGGCCGTCCCCGGTGGGCTCGGGCGTGCGCACGAGGAAGAAGCCCAGCGAGACGGCGCCGCTCATGAGCGGCAGGACCATGAGGTGCGCCGCCCCCGGCGCCTCCACCAGCACGATCACGGCCAGGAGCGCCCACCACACCAGGGCCGCGGCCCCCACCTCGGCCGCCCGCAACGAACGTCCCCGGACCCGCGGCAGGAGGGCGAGCACCGCCCACAGCGTCATCAGCACCACGCCGTTGCTCGAGACCAGGGTGCTCGCCAGATCGCCGCGTGGCGCGGGCGCCGTCAGGACGGCGAACGCGAGGGCATCGACGGCGAACCACGCGATCACCGCGCCGGTCGCCGCCACGACGGCCAGCAGGGGCGCCACGATGAGCGCCTCGCGGAGGCGCCGGCCCCGCAGCCGGCCACCGCGCACCCCCGAGCGCAACATGACCACCAGCATCAAGACCGCGCCGACGCCCAGGCCCAGGTCCAGCCATGCGGGATAGTGCACCAGCCCGAACACCGGCAGGGTGAAGAAGCTGCGATCGGCCGCGGCCACCGGGCTGCCCTCCGTCACGCCGGGCGGGCGAGCCAGTTCGAGCTCCTCGAGAGACGCCACCATGGCCGAGAGGATCTCGCCCTGCTGCTGGACCGAGGCCGGCCGCAGATTCTCGGCCGAGTCCCAGGGCCGGTGATACGCCGTGGCCCCGCCGACGAGGGCGAAGTTGAGGCCGGGCAGCCCGGCGTCGCGGAACACCGAGAAGTCCGTGTCGTTGCCCATGCGCGCGTAGACGGCCGGCCCTGCCGAGCTGCCCCACACGCTGCGCGTGCGCCGGGCCAGCTGCGCCACCAGCCGCCCGCTCCGCGGGCCGGTCTCGAACAGCACCGCCGGCCCCGCATTGCCCCGGGCCTCGACGTTGACCACGGCGCGCACGTCCGCCATCCACCCATGGTCGGCGGCGAAGTGCCGGGCGCCCCGGAGTCCCCACTCCTCGGCGTCGCTCCACAGGAAGATCACGTCATGGCGCGGCGGCGGGCGGGTCAGCAGCCAGCGCAGGGTCTCGATCAGGGCCGACATGCCCGAGCCGTCATCGCCGGCACCCGGGCCCGCGCCGACCGAGTCGTAGTGCGCGGCGAGCAGCAGCGCGGCGCCGTGGTCGAGGCCGGCGTCGAGAGCCGCCACCCCGCGGCCCGGAATCCGCACCAGGATGTTGTGCAACGGGGTGCCCATGAATTCGCCGACGTGCACCACGGGCTCGACGCCCAACGCTCGCAGCCGCTCCTGCAGGGCCTCGCGCACGCGAGCGTGCTCCGTCGACCCGAAGCTGTGCGGCGCACGACACAGGTCGCGCACGTGCTCCAGGGCCCGTCCCGCCGAGAAAACGTCGGGGGGCGCGTCTGACGACAGGGCCCGGGGCGGCACCACGCTGAGCGTGCCGGCCACCATCAACACCGCGAGGCCGGCGAAGAGCACCACCGCCGTGAAGGGCCGCGCCGGTCGCCCGGGAGCGTGACCCGGCGCGTGGTCGGCGGCGGGCGTCACGTCACCCGCGCCCGGCCCAGGTACTGCCACGTCGCCACCTTGGGTCCCTGCTCGAGGAAACGATGCTCGAGCGACTCGAGGGTGAAGCCGGCCGCCTGCACGATCCGGTCGATGGGCCGGTTCAGGTGGCACCCACCGGCGAGGAACTTCTGCACGCCGTTGAGCCGCTGCTGCCAGCGCGCCACCTGCGGGTCGTCGCACAGCCCGTGCTCGGCGAAGTGCAGCCGCCCTCCCGGCTTGAGCACGCGCCGCACCTCGCTCAACGCCTGGGCGACGTCGGGGATGGAGCACAGGGTCCAGGTGCTGAGCACGCCGTCGACCGAGTGGTCGGCCAGGGGCAGCCGCTCCGCGTCGAGACCGATGAAGTCGACGGGCACGGGCGAGGCGGCCAGGGCCTCCGCCGCCAGCTGGCGCCCCACCGTCGCGGGGTCGACGGCCTGCAGCCGCGTCACCGCGTCCGGCAGGAAGGGCAGGTTCAGCCCCGAGCCGAAGCCCAACTCGAGCACCATGCCGTGGAGCCCGGCCGCCGTCTGCTCTCGCAGCGGCGCCAGCTCCGCATTGGACATCGCCTTGTGGACGAGTCGAGGCAGGAGGTGATCGCGCCAGAGGCCCAACGCCCCTCCTAGGTCAGCTGCACGAGATCGTGGATGTTGCCGCGCACCGGCGTGCGCTCGAAGGTGGCATCGGGCCCCAGCACCTCGGCCGGCAGGGGGCCGCGCGGCATGAGGGCGATGCGCACCCGCGAATCGACCCGCGCCTGCGGCACGATGCGCAGGGTGAAGCGCTGCAGCATCACCGACAGGGCGATCTTGACGTTGAGCAGAGCAAACCAGCGACCGACGCAGATGTGCGGGCCGCTGCCGAAGGGCAGGTAGGTGCCCGGGCGCGGCACCGAGCGTTCCCAGCGTTGCGGGTCGAAGCGCTGCGGCTCGGCGAAGAAGTGCGGATCGTGGTGCATCGTGAACAGCGACACGTAGGCGCCCGAGCGGCTCGCGAGAGGCACGGTGTGCACCAGCGTGTCCTCGACCACCGAGTGCCGGATGTAGGGCACGGCCGGCATCATGCGCAGGACCTCGTCGACCACGCGGCCGAGCAGTGGCAGGTCGGCGAGGGACTCGGGACCCGCCGGGTCGCCGCTGAGCCGACCGGCCAGTTCGTCGCGCAGGGCGTGGGCCACCTGCGGGTGTTGCGCCAACAGGAACAGGGCCCAGGTGAGCGTCGACGACGACGTGGCGTGCCCCGCGAAGAACAAGGTGTGCACGTGCGGGACGAGTTCGCGGTCGGCGGCTCCTCCGAAATGGTCGACGGAGCGCAGCAGGCCCGAGAGCAAGGTGTTGCTGTCGAGGCCTTGCGCTCGACACCGCGCCATCTGCTCGAGCACCCGCTGCTCGAGGCGCTCAGCCAGTGACAGCATGCGGCCGCGGGGCGTTCCTGCCCAATTCATGCGCAGCAGAGGCACCCACACGTTCGCCTGCGCCTGCGTCCACGCGTTGAGCAGCTCGCGCAGCGCGTCGGTCTCGGCAGGATCGTCGCGGCCGAAAAGGATCGACGCGCTGAGGTCCTGCATGAAGGCGTCCATGCGCGCATGGATATCGATGCGCCCGCCCACCTGCCAGCGCTCGAGATGGGCCTGCACCCGCTCGACCATCAGCGGCGCATAGGCTTCGACCTCCCGCGCGTTCGTCGGCCGGTTGGTGATGCGGCGATGGTGGTTGTGCGCGGCGCCGTACATGCGGAACAGGTTGCGCCGGGTCCGACGCTGCGGCGTGGCTGAGGGGCCGCGGCGCGACATCGACGGACCCCGGAAATGCGTGTTGTCCAGCAACACCATGCGCGCGAGCACCGGGTCGGTGGTGAACAGCACCGCGTCCTTGGCCGCACTCTTGTCCGGTCGACGGAAGACCACGGTGCGTCCGTGTTCGGCGTGGAGCCGCGCCAGGCCCGCCAGGGCGTTGCGCTTGAAGCGCAGCTTGACGGACCGATAGGCCGACCAGGGCAGCGTCCGGATCGGCGCCACGGTCTCCGAGAGCGTCGAACCGGCGGCCACGGTGGTCTCGGACATCGCCGCAGCATACTCGTCGGGGGGCGGCGGCCACGAGGTCCGAGATCCGGCCGGCCGTGAGGTGGGCCGTGCGGATGTGGGCCGCCCTGGCGGTCGCTATGCTGCCGCCATGCCCGCTGACGAGTCCGCTCCTGAATCTGCACCGGGGCGCACCCCCACAGCCCCTCGCCTCGGACCGGTGCTCGTCGATCGTGAGACCATCGCTGCGGCGGTGCGGCGCGTGGCCGAGGGCGTCCTCGACGATCTGCACGCCCCCGAGCTCACCGTCATGGCGGTCCTCAACGGCGCGTTGATCTTCACGGCCGACCTGGTGCGCCACCTCGACGTGCCCTTGCGCATCGAGACCGTGAGGGCCAAGAGCTATCGCGGCGCGGGCACCGCCGCCGGCGCTCTCACGCTGCGCATGGACGACGTGACGCGGCTCGCCGGCCGCCACGTGTTGCTGGTGGACGACATCCTCGACACCGGCAGGACCATGCAGCGCCTGCGGGCCGAGGTCGCCGCGCAGGAGCCGGCCAGCGTGCGCATCGCGGTCCTGCTCGACAAGCCGTCACGACGGGCCGTGGACATCGAAGCCGACTACGTGGGCATCGAATTGCCGGATGTCTTTGTCGTGGGCTACGGCTTGGACTTCGACGAACGCTGGCGCAACCTCCCGGACGTGCATGCGCTGGAGACCGGCGCCGCATCCATCGGTTAGGGTCTGCGGCCATGCCCCAACTCCTCGCCTTCGCGGGCAGCGCCCGCACCGACTCGTTCAACAAGCGCCTGGCGCGCCTCGCCGCCGCTCGCGCCCGCGACGCGGGCGCCGACGTCACCGACCTCGACCTGCGCGATCTCGACCTGCCGCTCTACGACGGCGACCTCGAAGCCGCCGGTGGACTGCCCGCGGGCGCCGTCGCCCTGAAGCAGGCCATGGGCGCTCACGACGGCCTGATCCTCGCGTGTCCCGAATACAACGGCTCCATCACGCCCCTGCTCAAGAACGCCATCGACTGGGCCTCGCGCCCCCTGCCCGACGAGCCGCCCCTGGCGTCGTACGGGGGCAAGACGGCCCTGCTGCTCTCGGCCTCGCCGGGCGGATGGGGCGGGATGCGCGGGCTCGTCCACGTGCGGGCGATCCTGTCCGGAATCGGTGTCCATGTCGTCCCCGAACAGGTGGCCGTGGCGAGAGCCCATGAGCTGCTGCCCCCCGAGACCGTGGAATCCGGCGCCTTGCCCGACGAACGCCTCGACGCCGCCCTCACGCGGGCCGTGATGCAGATCGTCGACACGACAGCCCGGCTGACCCGCTGATAGGATCGGACCCGATGAGGGTCCCATGGCGAGGTTGGCGAGCGGGATTCGGCGGCGCGCTGGTGGCGGGACTCCTACTGGCGATGCCACCGGCCGACGAGGCCGAACTGCTCGAGGCCCTGGGCCTCGCCGACCGGCGCATCGAAGCCGGACGTTGGGCCGACGCCGTCGAGGCCCTCACCGCGCACCTCGACACCCAGGCTCCGTCGGACGCCCTGCGCGCGTGGGCGCCCTGGTTCCTGGCCCGCCTCGAACGCTGCGTCTTCGAGCTGCAGACCGAGCCGGCCACCGTCGCCGAGCTGGTGGGTCCGGCCTTTGTCGACCACGACCCGCGCCGCGGTCACCTCACCTTGCGCTACGACGGGATGAGTCCCCAGCACCCCGTCCCCGAGGGCGAGTCCGCCGAGGAGTTGATCAAGAACTACGTCCGCTGGCGGAACCGACAGCGAACCCGCCCGTTGAGCGGCATCTTCCCCACGGACTTCGGCTGGGGCGCCTGGGGCATGGTCCCGCCGGTGGCCTTCCGAGACGAGCTGAACCTCACCCTCGTCTACGACCCGACCCAGACCGACCACCGCTTCGAGACGGGCCCGGCGCTTCGACTCGGCCTCGATGGGTCCGACGATCACCACCTCCAGCTCGAGATCCGCACGGGCTCTTCCGGCGCACGCCGTGTCCTCCACAGCCTGGCGCTGTACCAGGGACGCAACGGCACCCGAGAGCTGCTGAAGCGCAAGCCGCTCTCGGAAGACGAGCCGTCCCCCATCGAACTGAAGGTGGAGGTCACCCCGAGCCAGGTGAACATCTCCATCAACGGCGGACTCGTCCTGCGCACGGCGAACAAGACGCGACGGGTGGGCGGGTTCGCCATCTCGGCGGCGTCCCACCTCACGCGCGTCGACATCGAGGGCGAGACGGACGGCCGCTGGATCGAGCGTCTGCGCGAAGACCGTCGCTCGCGGGACCGGCGGGATTTCGACCTGTTTCGCGACGCGCCCGAGCGCATTCCCGTCTGGCTCGAGCCCCGCCCCCTCGACGACCGCGAACACGGGCGGCTCACGCCCCGCGCCTATCCCGGCCCGCGCACGGCCGCCCTCGACGAGGCGGCGGACCGCATCGACGACCTGCTGCGCGACGACGACCTGGCCCGGGCCTGGGAGGTGCTCGAGCCCTTCGACCACGGCGAGACCTTCCTGTTCCACGCCTGGTGCCGGGCGGTGATCCTCGCTTCGGCCGGTTGGACCGCGGCTGCCGTCGACGAGGCCCGCCTGGTCATGACGGGTGTGCAGTTCCCCGACGAACCCACCGACGACATGCCCCTCGCCATCCGCGTCCTGGCCGCGCGGCTGGTGGCGCCCACGGCGGAGGTGTCCCACGCCGCCCTCGAGGGTCTCGCCCGCGAGCACCCGACGGCGGCCGGGCCGTGGGAGCAACTCGCGGACGCCTACCTCATCGACGGACAGCCCCAGCGCTCGGCCGAGACGGTGCGCCGCGCCCTCAGGGCCGGGGCCCCGCGGTCGGCCCTGGCGGCGGTGGTCGACCTGCTCATCCGCGCCGAGCGCGGCCCCGAATGGACCGGCGCCTTCGAGCAGAAGACGCGACACTTCGTGATCCACAGCGACATCAGCGCCCGCTTCTGCCGCGAGGCCGGGCAGCAGCTCGAGTCGGTGTGGGCCGGCTACCGTCGCATCCTCGGCAGCGTCGCCCCCGATGAGGACCGCGCGCGTCTGCCCATCTACATCTTCTCGACCCAGGGCGCCTACCTGTCCCATGCCAAGGACCTCTTCTCCGCCGAGCCCACCCGCACCGCCGGTCTGTTCAGCCGCCAACTGCAACAGGTGCTCGTGTGGGACCAACCCGACCGGGCCGCCACCATGCGCACCTTGCGCCACGAGGCCTTCCACGCCTACCTCGACGCGCTCGTGGGCGATGCCCCGCCGTGGCTCCACGAAGGCCTCGCCGAGTACTTCGAGAACGCCGACTCGCGCAACGGACGCATGACGCCCGGAGACCCGGTCGTCGAGTACGTGCTCGGTCTCGACGGGGCACCGGCTGTCTCGTACGCGAAGCTCACGACCATGGCGCCCCACGACTTCTACGCCCTCCCCGAGCTGACCTATCCCCACGCCTGGCGGCTGGCCCACTTCCTGCTGCACGAAGGCACGGGGGAGCGTCGGGTGATCGACACGTTGATCACGGAGCTGGCCACCGGCGCCGCCCAGGACAGCGCCGTGGCCACCGCGTTCGAGGCCTTCACCGCGGGCGAGCTCGACGCCGGTGTCGACGCCCACACCCAGAGCTTGCGCGCCGCGTTGGAGCCGGACGGTCCCTGAAACCAGGGGGCCGGAGGACCGCGCGGACGCGCGTCAGGTTACGGCGCTCACGTCGAAGGCCGTGGAGCTGTGCAGCTCGCGGGCGCCGGTCTCCCGCAGGATCCGGGCGGCGTTGCGGGCGCGGACGCCGCCCCCCGGCATGACCGTGAGGCGCGCGCCGGCCTGATCCACGAGCCGCGCGAGGACCGGCAGGTTCGAAACCGCGTCGTGCGCGCCGCCCGACGTGAGCACCCGGACCACGCCGAGATCGATGAGCATCTCGAGCGCCGCGCCCGGGTCGTCGACTCTGTCGAAGGCGCGGTGGAAGGTCACCGGCACGGGACCGGCCGCCTGCACGAGGCGCGCCGTCGCCTCGGTATCGACGACGGCGCCGCCGCCTGCGTCGGAAACGAGCAGGCCGAAGACGAGACCGTCGGCCCCGGCGTCGCGAGCCCGGTCGATCTGCTCGCGCATGAGCTGCACGGCCGCCGCGTCGGCCACGAAGTCGCCGGCCCGCGGACGGATCATCACGTGCACCGGCACCGACACCGCCTCGATCACGCGCCTCAGAGTGACGTCGTCGGGGGTCAGGCCGTCCAGGTCCAGCCGCGCGCACAACTCGATCCGCCCCGCCCCCGCCTGATCGGCGGCCACCGCGTCTTCGACGCCCTCCACGCACACCTCCAGCAGCGGCGCTCCGGGCGCGGTCACCGGCACACGCCAAGTGCTGACCGACTCACGCCAGGGGCTGGCCGGGCAGCAACGGCGGCACGGGAACGCCGAGGCTGTCGGACACCGCCCGGAACAGCTCGGCCTCCTGCTCGGTGACCTGCTGGTCGGCGGCGATCGAGAGGGAGCACGACGCCAGCAGCTGCTTCTTCATCGGCGGGCTGACCTCGGCCAGCGTGTCGAGCGCGAAGTCGAGCTCGGAGTAGCGCATGGTCCCGGCGTCGCGCAGATGCAGCGGCAGGCCGGCGAGGTTGCCCGTCGCGAGATCGAAGGCCTGCTCGACGTCCTCCTCCCGCGCCTGCCCGACGCGCGCCAGGGTCGAGAGCAACACCTCGATGTGCGGCACGAGCGGCGCCGACCAGCGGTAGTAGAGCGTGCGATCCCGCCGGGAACCCTCGAAGGTCGGCGCCAGGTGCGCGAGGAACAAGCGCTGCAGCACCCACTCCGAGAAGGAGAGGTGCTCGTCGGCGGCCACCAGCGCGGCGACGTTGGTGACGAAGGCGCGATACTGGGGCTGCGTCAGCTCGCGCAGTGCGGGCAGGGCCAGGTCGATGAGCGGCAGGCGGCAAGCGGACGGCAAGGCGTCGATGAGCGGGGCGAGCCGCGCGGTCTCCTCGGCGAGCCCTGCGTCACCGTGCTCGCGCAGGCGCGTCAGCTGCAACTCGCGATGGCCTGCGTCGAAGTTGAGCAGCAAGGCGTGGATCACCGCCCGGGCGCTGAACGGCTCGTGGGCCGCGGTCCGCACCGCGTCGGGGATCTGCGCCAGGATCGCCGCGGCGTGGTCGAAGTGGGCCTCGGACGGACGCCCCACCATGGACAGCGCCGCCTCGGTCACCGGGGCGTCCGCCGCCGCGGCCACCGTCGCGAATCCCGCCGTGGCGAGATGGGCGGCCGCTCGCTGGCTCTGCACCTTGCGCCGGTGGGTCCGCGCCGCCTGCTCACCGGCCACTTCATCCAGCTGGCGGCCGAGGGCGGTCAGGTCCTTCAGCGCTTCCTTCGGCTCGGGGAACGTACCGTCCCAACCGGGATCGATGCGTTGGATGCGCTCGGCCAGCGGTGGATGCGTGGCGAAGGCCGAACGCAGCCAGGGCTTCACGCCGTTGGCGAAGTACATGTGACTCGCCTCGGACGCATTCTTGTGCTCGATGGACGAGCCGAAGGAGTGCCCGCCGATGGTCTTGAGGGCCCCGGCGACGCCTTCGGGGTTGCGGGTGAACTGCACCGCCGACGCGTCCGCGAGGTATTCGCGCTGACGGCTCACGGCTGCCTTGATCAGGTTGCCGAAGAACACGCCGGTGAAGCCGACCACGATCAACCCCAGCGCGATGGCGAAGATGGCCGCCACGCCGCCGCCGCCGTCCTTGCCCGAACGCCGGCCGCCCGAGAAGCGGGCCGTGCGCAGCACCGTGTAGCCCAGCAGGCCGATCACGAGGATGCCGTGGATCAGACCCATGAGCCGGATGTTGAGGCGCATGTCGCCGTTGAAGATGTGGCTGAATTCGTGGGCCACCACGCCCTGCAGCTCGTCGCGACTGAAACTGTCGAGGGCGCCGCGGGTGATGCCGATGACGGCATCGTCCATCGTGCGCCCCGCCGCGAAGGCGTTGATGCCGCCCTCGTTCTCCATCACGTAGACCGGCGGCACGGGCACGCCCGAGGCGATGGACATCTCCTCGACGACGTTGAGCATGACGCGCCCCGCGTGGTCGTCGGTCTCGGGGTGGAGCAGTCGGCCACCGAGCATCTCGGCCACCGCCGGCCCGCCGCCGCGCAGCTGGTAGACCTTGTAGGCGCTGCCGCCCGAGACCACCGTCAGGGTGCCGAGTCCGATCAACACGATCAGCCGCCAGTCCCACAGGGTGAGCCGCAGATCGTCCGGCCCGACAGGCGCCCCCTGGGTGGCCACGACGACACCGGCCACCACCAGGTAGGCGGCCAGCATGATGGCGACCACCGCCAGGCCGAAGTACAGCACCAGCCGCCCGGTGTGACGACGGGCGTCTTCCTGATGCTGGAAGAAGTCCATCGTCGTCATGGCCGCACCCGCCCCATGAATCCCATCCGATCCGAGCAGCCCACCCGATCCGGACCGGCGATCAGAAGGAGACCTTGGGGGCTTCCGCGATGGCTGCGCTGTCGAACTCGAGCAGGGACGCGTCGTTGGCGTGACCGAACATGCCCGCGAGGACCACCGGCGGGAAGGTCTGCTTGTAGGTGTTGTAGGCGGTCACCGAGTCGTTGAAGGCCTGGCGCGAGAAGGCGACCTTGTTCTCGGTGGACGTCAGCTCTTCCTGCAGCGCCATCATCTGCGAGTTGGCCTTCAGGTCGGGGTAGCTCTCCGCCAGGGCGAAGAGGCGTCCGAGCGAACCCGTGAGGCCGGCCTCGGCGCCGGCGAGCCCCGCCATGGCGGTCGCATCCCCGGGCTTGGCTGACGCGGCCTGCAATCCGGTGACGGCCTGGTTGCGCGCCTGGATCACCGCCTCGAGCGTGTCCTTCTCGTGGGACATGTAGCCCTTGGCCGTCTCGACCAGGTTGGGGATCAGGTCGTAGCGCCGCTTGAGCTGCACCTCGATCTGGCTGAAGGCGTTCTCGAAGCGGTTCTTCAGCTTGACCAGCTGGTTGAACACTCCGATGCAGTAGAAGACGAGCAGGACCGCGACGACGAGCAGCACGACGAGGGCGATGGCGAAGCCTGGCATGGTTCTCTCCCTTTCCCGCGGCGGGTGGCCCGCCGTTCGCCCCCCAGTCTAGCGAACGCGCCTGGAGATGACGCGAACGGGGTTCTGCCCGCACGGACCCATTGCCCGCGCGCTTCGGGGGACGCAGGGATGTTGTTGGGAAGCGAGCCGGCCGCCTTGCCGCCGTCATGCTCTCGCCACGGCGGGCGCGGGCTTGCGGTCCGCGGTTGGCGGACGGTGGCTGGCGGTCGGCGGCGCCCTTCGACCCTCAGTGCCAGACGGCCAGCACCCCGCCCATGATCACCGAGTAGGCGATGCGGTATCCGGACTGGATCATCCACAGCTTGACCGAGTCGCCGCGGAAGGCCATGTCGCTGCCCATGCCCGTGGCGATGAAGCCGATGCCCGCGTAGAGGCCCAGGACGATGCCATCGCCCAGCGTGCTGATGTTCATCGTGGCGATGAGCACGGCCAGCACGTGCGCGGTGACGAAGGCCGTGATGAAGCTGATCACGAAGGGGGCCGCCCCGCCGTGCTTCAGGTCTGCCTCGGTCTTGCCCACCTCCTGCATCCAGGCCTTCGCGAACAGCGGTCCGTACCACAGGCCGCCGAGCATGAAGCCCGCCGCCGTGACCACGAGGACGGCGATGTAATTGATGCCGTCGTAGTCGAAGCCGGTGAAGAGGTTCAGGTCGATGTCCATGTCGGTTCCCCCCGTGCGGCGGATCGATCGTCGGCTCGGGGCGCCGCCGCGCGCACCCCGAGGCTCGAAGGCTCAGCGGCCGGTGGACCAGTCGCGCCAGGTCGTGCCCCGGAACAGACTCACCGGTCCGCCCCACTCGGTCCAGCCGATGGTCTCGCCGTCGGGCGAGAATTCGCATTCCCAGGCGCGGTAGCGGCCCGGCGGTCGCAGGGTCAGCAACTCGCGGCCCGACGCGGCGTCGTGCAGGCGCACGACCCGCGAAGCCACCAGGATGCGCGCGCCATCCGGGCTGAAGGCGACCTCGCCCACCGTGCCGGCGTGTCCTGCCAGCTCGGCGCGCAGAGTGCCGGTGGTCGCGTCGAAGCGACGCACGCCGCCATGCTGGTCGCCCGTCAAGACCTGCCGGCCGTCGGGCGAGAAGACCGCGGCCGTGGCCCACCCGACCTGCTCGGTCAGGCGCAGCAGCTCGGCGCCGCCGTCCACCAGCCACAGGCGCACGCTGCCATCGGTGCCCGCGCTCAGCAGCCGCGAACCGTCGGCGCTCAAGGCGACGTCCTCCACGGCGCCGCCGTCGTGCATCAACGCGGCCACCACCGCGTGGGTCTCGGCGTCCCAGACGGTCACGCCCCCGCCGTAGGCGCCCACGGCGAGCAGAGCCCCGTCGGGCGTGATGTCGATGCACGAGACTTGCCGTTCCGGGCCCTCGAGCGCGGCCACCCGTTCACCCCGAGCGACGTCCCACAGCTCGACCCGGGAGTCGTCGAGACCCACCGCCACCTCGTCGGTGCCGGGCCGCCAGGCCATGGCATTGGCGAAGCTGCCCAGGTCCGGTGACGTCCACAGCACCTCCCCGTCGGCGAGCCGGCGCAGCTGCAGGACCTGGGGACCGTCGCTGTATTCGTCGCCGATGAAGGTCCCGAAACAGACCCGGGCCTCGCCCCCGTCCGCCGGCGAGAACGCCAACGAGAAGGCCTTCGCCACCCCCGAGCCGTCCCACCAGCCGCGGTCGCCTTGTCGCGACCACGACTTCACCACGCCCTGTGCGTCGGCGGACCACAGCGTGCCGTCGGCGGCGAAGTCCAGGGCGCCCACCGCGCCGCGATGCCCCACGAGGGTCTCGCGCAAGTCGCCGGTCTCGCTGTCCCAGACACGGATCATGGCATCGTGACAGCCGGTCACCAACCCGCGCCCGTCGGGCGTGAACGCCAGCGCCTTCGCCGCTGCTGCATGCTGGTCGTGTGACCAGAGCGTCGCGCCGCTCTCCCGCTCCCACACGAAGACGAAGCCCTGGTCGTCGCTGGCGGCCACGCGCGCGCCGTCGGGACTGATCGCCACATCGTTGAGGTGCATGTGGTCGTCTTCGGTCGACATGGCCAGGGCCCGCGGCTGCTCCGGCCGGTCGAGCGCCCACACGTACACCCGCGAGGACCAGGTCGACGCCGCGAGGTGCGCCCCATCCGGAGTGAACACGATCTGCGTGAGGGGCGTGTGGCCACCGTGGCGCAGCGTCATGGTCTCGGCGCCCGTGGCGACATCCCACAGCTTGACCATGCCCTCGACCGGCGGATCGATGTCCCGGTGACGCACATAGCTGCTGGTCGCCAGCAACGCGCCGTCCGGACTGAACGCCACGGCTGAGATCGGGTGGTCGTGATCCCAGAAGGTGTTCAGCAGGGCGCCGTCGTCGACGCGCCAGAGGCGCGCGGTGCCGTCCTGCCCCGCGGTGGCGACCTGCCGTTCGGATCCCGCGGCACGGGGCCGGAAGACCGCGCGGTAGACGCTCCCCTCGTGGCCCTCCAGCACGCTGAGGGTCCGTTCCAGCGACTCGCCGTGAACCGAGGCCGTGCCGTCCGCCGAGGCCAACACGATCAGACCCGATGCTGCGTCGCACTCCAGCCCCGAGACGGCGCCGGCATGGACCGCGCGGCTGATCGTGCTCACGTCGGCGCGGGCGGCGAGGTGACGCCACTCCCAACCGCGGGCGGTCGGCGGCGCCGCCTCGAGCCAGCGCCAGGCGGCGGCCGTGTCCCCGGCGCGGAGGTTGGCTTCCGCCGCGCCGAGGGTCGCCGCGTACTCGGCCAGCACGTCGGCACCCCGAGGCGCGTCAGGCTCCCCCGTCGTGTTCGCGTCGGAGGGCCTCGGCTGGGTGGCCTGGCCGTCGCCGTCGCCGTCGCCGTCGCTACCGCCATCGCCGCTCCCGTTCCCGCCGCTCCCGTTCCCGCCGCCGCTGACGTCAGCGTCATCATCCTCACCGGCGAAGTGCAGGCGCAGCAGCTCCAGCGAATACGCGTTGCCCCATTCGAAGAAGGCGTAGGCCTTGTCCCAGTCCTCGCCCTCACCCCAGCCGTAGATCGAGAGGGTGATGCGCGTGTGGCCGGCGTCGACCGGCTCGAAGTACATCACCGACCAGTGACCGCCCTCCTCCCGCGCCGTCGGGAACTGCGGCGGCATGCGGAAGGTGCCCGAGTACATGCGCTCGGGCTCGTAGCTCAGGATCCGGGAGATGATGTTGTCGTCGTCGCCGGCGCGGGCGTCGGGGTCGTAGGACGTCTCGATGGTGCCGCCGACCCGGAAGTCCAAGGCGAGCACGCGCATGCCGCCCCAGGCCTCCAGACCCTCGGCGGTCGTGAAAGCCGCCCAGGCGTCGGTGAGGGACGCCGCCACCACGGCAGAGTGGGTCAGCACGCGGTCGTCTGCGGCGTCGCGGGCCGAGAGGCCCGGTCCGGCAAGCCAGGGCGCGGTCAGGGAGCAGCCCCAAAGGATCAGGCAGGCGAGGGGTGCCACGGCGGGCTCCGGTCGGGAAGCGAGACCTGGGGGCCTCTTGAGCGATCGTTCAACACGGTAGCCACGCCCCTCGGAAGGTGTCAAGACGCCCGATCCAACCCTTCGACCCCGGACCGCGACGATCTCCGAGCTGCGCACGCACGGCTCCCTTGGGTTGGCCCCTTTTCCGGTGGCGGCCGTCCCGGGGCGCCGTCACCCTTCCGCCCATGAACGCGGACCGCCGCTTCGGCCTCGCCATGGCCGCCACCACCGCCCTGCTCTGGGGCTTCCTCGCCATCGCCTTGAAGGTGGCGGTGCAGCGCGTGGACGTCGTCACCATCGTGTGGTTCCGCTTCACGGCCGCATTCGTCGTCCTCGCCGTGCTCGTCGGGAGTCGCGACGCCCAGCGCCTCGGCATCCTGCGCCGCCCGCCGCCGCTGAGTCTCGTCGCCGCCGTGCTGCTGCTGGCCAACTACCTCTGCTTCCTCGCGGCCCTCGACCACACCACGCCGTCCAACGCCCAGATCCTGATCCAGCTCGCGCCGCTGCTGCTGGCCGCTTCGGGGGTGATGTTCTTCGGCGAGACGCTCAACCGCGCGCAGCTGCTGGGCGTGGGCGTTGCGACGGTGGGCTTCGCGCTGTTCTACCGCGACCAACTCGCGCAGCTCGTGGGCGCCAGCGACCGCTACGTCACCGGCAACCTGATCCTGCTTGCGGCCGCGGTGAGCTGGGCCCTCTACGCCGTGCTGCAGAAGCTGCTGTCGCAACGCGGCCACGCCCCGCAGGACCTCAACCTCGTGCTCTACGCCCTGCCCGCCGTCGCGCTCGCCCCCTTCGCCGACTTCGGCGTGCTGGCGGAACTCACCAGCGGCTGGTGGCTGCTGATGTTCTTCCTGGCCTTCAACACCCTCGTGGCCTACGGCGCGCTCGGCGAAGCCCTCAAGCGCCTGCCGGCCCACGAGGTCAGCCTCGTGATCACCTGCAATCCATTGATCACGCTGGCCGCCATGGCCGTGCTCGCGTCCCTGTCCGTGACCTGGATCGAGCCCGACCGCATCGGAACGCTCGGCTGGGTCGCCGCCGGCCTGGTCATCCTGGGCGTCGGACGGGCGCTGCAAAAGCGCTGACCATCCGGCCCCAACCCCGGTTTTCTCGGCGGGAACGACCGTTCTCGGCGAATTCGGCGATCCCGGAGCGTCCGGCCCTTCAGCGGGCGGCACCACCCACCCGATGAAGACCTGTGGGACGCCCGACCGTCGTGACGACGGCCGTCCCGGGAGGACGTCGTGAAGAAGATCCTGATCGTCGAGGACACGCTCGTGGGCCTCCGCATGTTGCGGTTGCTGCTCGAGCAGACCGGCCTGGGTGACGCCGACGTCACCGAGGCCACCGACGGTCAGAAGGCCTGGGACCTGATGCGCGGCGGGACCTTCGACCTCGTCCTCTCGGACGTCTACGTCCCGGGACTGACGGGCAAGGAGATCGTCGAACGGGCCCGCGCCGAGAATCTCAGCGCCCCCATCGTGGTCATCACTGCGGATCGGTCCGAAGAACTCTCCCAGCAGTTGCTGTCGGCCGGCGCCGCCGCCGTGCTGCACAAGCCGTGCAAGGCCGCCGACTTCGAGTCGGCCCTCGCCGCGCTGCCCACCTGATCACCACCTGATCAGCAAGTGGTCGCCGCGTGGTCGCCACGTGATCAGCGCTTGATCACGCCCGGCGCGCCCACCGCATCGCGTTGACCACCCGGGCCTCCCCGACCACCAGGCCCGGGCTTCTCGCGACGAACCGTCCGTGCCTGTCAGGCGTGCCCGTCAGGCGCGCCCGTCAGATCGGGAGTTCCTGCCTGTCAGGCCGGTCCTTCGAGCGAGTCGATCATCTTGCGCAGCACGCGCACCCGCACGCCGCCGGCCGAGGCGCCCGCATGCAGCGCCGCCTCCAACTCGGCGCGACCGCGCTCGAGCTCGCCATGGGTCAGGTGCAGGAAGGACAGGTTCAGATGGGCCTCGGGCATCAGCGCGCCCCGCAGGTCCACCCCCACCATCACCTCGTGGGCCTGGGCGAAGCGTCCGTCGAAGATGAGCGCCGCCGCGTAGTTGCACGCGCTGGTCGGCGAGGGCTCCACGATGTACGCCATCTCGAGGTAGCCGAGGGCCGAGGCCGTGCGGTTGCGACTCAGGTCGATGATGCCCCGCAACGACAGCGAGATCGGGTCGTCGTGATCGATGAGCAGGGCCCGGTCCAGCAGCTCGGCCGCCTCGTCATGACGCCCCCGCTCCATCTGCACCAGGGCCGCGTGGGCCAGGGCCGGGGCGTTGTCCGGGCGCAGGTCCAGAGCCTGATCGAGCAGCGTCAATGCGTGGGCGTGCTGCCCGACGGCGGCCGCCTCGATGGCGCTGCTGACCAGCGAGCTGGCCAGTCCGTTGCGCGTGATCGTCGCCGACGGCAGGGCCACCTCGACGGACGCCCGGCCGGCCTCGGCGGCGCGCGACAGACGCACGTCCTCCGGCGGCAGCTCATTGCCCGAGAGCAACCCGAGATCATAGGACTCGCCGCTCTCCTCGAGGTCGATGGTGCTCGGCTGGAACTCGCGACGCAGGGCCATGAGGTTGCGGTAGCTGCGACGCAGGTCCTCCTTGCGCCACGCCTCGTCGATCCGGCGCGGCACGACGATCACGATCAGCTCGACCTCCTTGCGCTCCTGGATGGTCTTGCGGAAGAGGTGACCGAGGCCCGGGATCTCCGAGAGCCACGGCGTCTCCGAGAGCGTCTCGCCCTTGCGGGTGCTGCGCAGGCCGCCGATGACGATGGCCTCGCCGTCCTGCACGCGGATCGTCGTCGTCGCCTCGCGCGTCGAGATGATCGGCTCCTCCTGCAGGCCGTCGGGCGTGATCACCGTGCCCGTCTGCTCGGTGATGATCGGGTTGACCCAGCAGGTGATCCAGCCGCCCTCACCGATCTGGGGCAGGATCGAGAGGTTGATGCCGGCGTCCACGAAGCGGATGTCGAGCTCGGTGCGCGAACCGGCCTCGGTGTCGATGACCTCGCGCTCGATGACCGGGATCTGCTCGGCCACACGGATGTTGGCCGGCACGTTGTTCATGGTGGCGACGCGCGGGCTCGAGAGCACGCGCACCTGGCCCTGCTCCTCGAGCGTGTCGACCATGACCTCGAAGCGGCCGGTGTTGAGGAACCCGAACTTGAACACCTCGGCGCCGGCCGCGGCCGACTGGCCCGCGATGACGCCCGGCTCCACGTTGCCGATCAGGTCGCTGCTGAGCCAGCCGTCGAAGATCGAGAAGTCGACGCCGAGCTTGTAGTCCTCGTTCAGGTTCACCTCGAGGATGCGCGTCTCCAGTGAGACCTGGTTCGTGACCCGCGAGGTCAGGTTGCTGAGGTAGGCCGCCACCCGGCCGACGGTGGACGGCGAGGCGCCGACCTCCACGGTGCCGCTCATGGGGCTCACCAGCAGCTCGTCCTCGTCGGGCATGAGCACGTCGAGGTCGGTGGCGATCTGCTCCCAGATGTTGCCCTGGGTCGCCGTCGAGCTGCCCCCGCCGATGCCGGACGCGTCGATCAGGTCGACGTTGAAGGTGCGGCGCTCGCGCCGGCCGATGCGCACGAAGTCGCCCTCGACGGCGTAGGCCAGGTCGAGATAGCGCAGCAGCGACGCGAAAGCGTCCTCGGTGGTGGTCGACTTGATGTCGAAGGTCGCCGTCCCATTGATGTCGGTGTCGATCAGGACGTTGAGGTCGCTGTCGCTGAACAACGAGAGGATGATGTCCTTGATGGGCACGTCTCTGCCGGCCAACGTCGCCAGCGGCGTGCGCGGAGCCGCCCGCGATCCGAGGGCCGGGGCGGGCGCCACGACCATGGGCAGGAACTCGTCTCGCAGAGCCTCCGGGAAGTACTTGAGGGCCTCGATGTCCACCGGCTGACCACCGAGCACCTGTTCAGGCGCCGCGTGGCAGGCGGAGAGCAGGGTCAGGGCCAGAACTGCGATCAGTCGCGAAGTCTTCATCCGTCATCCCCCTCGGCCATCAGGCCGGGCACTTCCAGGTCATCCAGCAGGCCTTCTTCGGGCAGGTCTCCGTACATCACCGCGTCGAGGGTCTGTTCCCACTCCGCGTCGTCTTCCCAGTCGTCGGCGTCCGTGCTTCCGTCGGGGTCACCGTCGGTGGCCGCGCTCTGGCTCGAGCGGTAGCCCACGGCGCCGGCCAGACCGAGCTCGTAGACGAGCTCGCCGCGCTCAGCCTCCACCACGATGGAGCCCTCGAGGATCGCGACGATCGTCCCGGCCTCCAGGACGTCACCGACCTGCATCACCTTGTCGTCGACGACGGCGCGCTCGCCCGATCCGGAGAGCAGCACCAGCGACACCCGGTGGGCGGGCGGATCCGGCAGCACCGCCGCCACCTCCGTGGTCTCGGCGGTCGACGGCTCGGCGCCGGCTTCGACGACCGGCCCGGCGAAAGCCGTCCGGACGACTTGGCTCGCGGCCCAGGAACCGAAGGCCGCCACCAGGTCGGTGCGCGGCCCGTCAGCGGCTCTCGCCACGGGCATGCCTTCGGCGTCCATGGACTCCTCGTCTTCTTCCTCGAACAGCTCGCCCTCGGTGATCACGAGGTCTTCGCCGCTGGGGAGCAGGCGCGGGACGGCCACGATCAGGCCGAGGCCCAGGAGCGAGCACGCCACGATGGTCTTGCGCTTCGGATCCATGGCCATGGGTCAGCCCTCACCGATGCGGAAAGTGGTCAGGACCAGGTCGAAGGCCACGCGGTGCGGGCCGTCCGCTGCGTCGTCGGCAGTCGGGGCCGGGGCGGCTGCGCTCGCCTGGGCGCCGGCGTCAGCATTCGTGGCGTCGGCAGCGGCCGTCGCATCGGCCCGGGCCCGCATCCACGGCGGGAGCGACGAGGCCGCGGGCGCCGCCGGCTCCGGCTCGGCGTCCTCGGGGGCCGGGCCGGTGCTCGAGGCGATGCTGAAGCTGGTGATCAGGGAGAGCGGGCCGTCGCCCTCGAGGGCCGCCAGGAAGGCCGCCACAGCCGTGGGTTCGCCCGAACCGAGCACCCGGTAGGCGCGCTGGTCCGGCGGCCCGTCGGTCACGCGCGAGACGTCGTCGCACACCACCGACGTCGCGCCCGCATGACTCTCGACCCGTTCGAGCACGGCGATCACGCCGCCCTTCCCGAGGTCGCGCCACTCATCGAGGATCGTGCGCGCCGACGCCGCCTCGGCCTGGCGCTGCTCCGAATCCTCGTCCTCGAATTCGATCGCCAGGCGGGCAGCCTCGGCTTGCTCTTCGGCTTCCGCGAGCGCGATCGCGGTGCGCTCCGCGGCCCGGTCCATGGCGAACAGGAAGATGCCCGCGGAGGCCGTCAGCAGCACCGCCCCGGCCGTGAGGATGATCGTGGCCCGGCCGCTCATGATTCGTGACTCCAGCGACCCTGCAGCTCGAAGCGCAGGATCAGGGTGCCGTCGTCGGCCGTGTCATAGCGCACCACGTCGTCGAACGCGGACAGATACGCCAGCTCGGCGATCAGGGTCTTGAAGTGCGACAGCAGCTGGATCGCCTGCAGGCGGCCCGGCGCGCGGGCGACGCCCTTGATGGTCAGCACGTCCGTGTCGGTGTACACGAGGCTCGTGAGCTGCACGCCGTCAGGCGCGCGGTTGCTCACCTCGGCGAACAGCAGGCTCGCCGGGCGGCGCATGGAGAGCACCGACTTGAGCTTCGCCAGCTCCTTGCTGCTCACCCGCAGCAGGGCCATGTTCTCGCGTTCGCGCGCATCGTGCTCCTGCTGGATCTGGTTCTGGATCTGCGCCAGGCGGGCCTCGTAGTCCGCGGCCAGGTCCTGCTTCGCGAGGCCGCCGATCACGCCCGAGAGGCACACCAGCAGGGTGGCCGCCGCCGCGATGGGCACGGTCAGGTTGCGGCGCACACGGTGGGAGAAGTTCACCACCGTGAGGCCGGTGCCCTGGGCCAGGTAGCGCAGGTAGCCGAGGGTCGAGAGCCCCGGGTGATCGGAGCCCTCGGGCACGACCTGGTCACTCGCCGCGATGTCGACGAGCTTGAGGTGGCCGCCCGCGCGCTTCAGTCCGTCCTCGTCGAGGCCGAGGCTGGGCGAGAAGGCCACGGCCTCCGGCGCCGGCAGGCCCAGCTCCTCGAGGTAGTCGAGGGTGCGCGAGAGTTCCATCGAGAGGTCTTCGGCGAGGGCGCCGGGTTCATCCGTGTCGCTGCGCGGCACGCTGATGCGGCGCTCGTGGCTCGCGTGCCCGTTCGTCATGGCGACGAAGCGGATGCCTTGCGAGTTGCGGTCGACGATGATCAGGTGCGCGGGGATCTCGCCGGGCATGGAGAACACCGCGGCCTCACCCAGATCACACACGGCCGCCAGGTTGATGTCCTCGCTGGCGATGAGGCGCATGGGCACGCTGGGCGTCCCCCGCCGTTCGTTGAGCAGCGCCAGCACCGAGTAGCGGATGCGCTTGCCTTCCTTGCCGGCCACGCGATACCCGGTGAGCATGGGGCGCCCGGCTTCGATGCCGAGCTTCTGCCGCGACTGACGCTCGATCAGCTTGGTCAGGTCCTTGCGGGCCATCGAGGGCACCGCCACCTCGAAGCGCAGGACGTCCTTGTCGGCCACCACCAGGTGCAGCGGACTCTCGAGCAGGTGCTGCTCGTTGAGCCAGGTCAGGATCTCCTCGTGATTGAGGCTGCCCTCGTCACCGGCCTCGGGGCCATGGCAACGTTCGACCACGAAGCGGCGGCGCTGCACCGATGCGATCGTCGCCGACCAGCGGTCGCCATCGACCTCCAGCACGACCTGTCGGGTCCGTTGGGACGCCATGGGCTGGTGCTCTCCTCACCTCCCGCCGCGCTTCGGCAGGTTCACCGCTCATATCGGCCCGAGAGCGGTTCCGACTTCGACCTATGTGCCGTCGTTGATGCGTCCCGTGAGGGACGCGGCTCAGGACGTCAGGTCGTCGGCGTTGCCCGCCGTGCGATCGGGGCCGGCGCTGCTGAGCACCAGCGTGAAGGCATCGAGCAGGAAGGGCGTCCCGAAGCCGTCGTTGGCGTAGCTCGCCCCGAGGCCGATGGCGGCCCGGTCCGTGGACCAGGTGCCGGTGAGCGTGCCCCCCGCTTCGAGGAAGTCCGCCAGGGCTTCGATGATCACGCGCATGCGGTCCCGCGTGCGGCGGCCGCCCGGCACCGAGCCCGGGACGGTCAGCTCGATATCGTCCGCCGCGCCGCCGTCGTCGGCGCCGTTGACCCCGCGGCTGCGCACGGTGGCCACGTCGGGGTTGGTGGCCAGCGTGTAGATGTATTCGACGTTGCCGCCCCACGAGTCGCTCACCACGGCGTCGTCGACGCCCGGCGTCAGGTAGACGGCGTAGAAGCCGGTGGCGGTGAGGGACGCGGGCATGGCGCCGTTGTCGAAGTAGAAGTCCTGCAGGGCCTCGGAGATGTGCGCCAGGTCGGAGGCGACGTCCTCGCGGCGGCCCTGGTCGATGAACAGCTTCGACATGGGCGAGGCCACCCCCACCAGGATCAGGATCACCGCGAGCACGACCACCACCTCGATCAGGGTGAAGCCGGCGCGGGTCGAGCGGTGATGTGGGGAGCTCATGGCGGTCCTCGCGATCATTGGTCGTCGTCGGTTCCGGCGACGCCGTCGGCGCCGCGGGACACGAACCCGGTCAGCCCGGTCTCGAAGGTGGTGCCGAATCCGTCGGCGCCCAGGGAATCGGGCAGGCCGAGGTTCTGCAGCAACCCGCCGGCGCCGGTGGCGTTGGACGGAATGGCGGGCAAGGCGTAGGTCGTGCGGAGGTTGGTGATCGTGGTCTCCGCGGCGTTCATCTGCGACTGCAACGTGGCCTGGCCCGCGGAGTCGGCAAAGACATAGGCCCGCCGCGCGAGGGACCAGTCGCGCACGGCGTCGCGCATCGCTGCGCGTTCGCCCGGCGTCATGGCGGGGTCGTCCATGTATCCGCTGAGCAGGAAGGCGCTGCGCAGCAGGCTCAGCCGGTTGCGGGTCGGCGCACGCCCCGGCGACTGCACCGCGGCGGATCCGAGGATGTCATCGGCGTTGCCGGCCCGGCCGTCGGCGCCCGCGGAGCGCAGACTCACGCCCACGCCCGGCGTGATCGTGTAGCCGATGTCGAAGCCCGCACGACAGGGATCGGCGCTGAGCAGGTGGTGGGAAGGCGCGGTCCCGGCCGCCACCAGGCTCGGCAGGTCGGCGGGCCAGGCGCCCGTGGCCCGGTAGGCCTCGGTCGCCGCGCGGCTCAGGGCGTCGACGCGCTCGGTGGCCATGGCCAGGCGCTCGTCGCGCGGCATCACCTCACTGCTGAGGATGCCCGCGGTGACGAGGAAACCCGCCCCGATCAAGCTCAACAGCATCAGCAGAATGGCGCCCCGCTGGCGACGCGCCGCCGTGAAGGCCTGCGCGGTGTTGACGGGCGCCGTGTTGGAAGGCGTGGGGATCACTGGCTCATCCCTGCCATGGCGCCGTAGAGGGTGTTCAGCACGACGCCGGCGACGATGACCACGATCGTCGCGAGGACGCAGGTCATGAGCGGCTCGAGGATGGCGATGGTGCGCTTGACCGCCTCTTCCGACTGTTCGTCGTAGACCTCGCCCACGTGCTTGAAGGCGGCCGCGAGATTGCCCGACTCCTCGCCGGTCTTGATCATCACGAGGTGCAGGCCGGGCAGGACCTGGGCCCGCCGGAAGGCGTCGCTGAGCTTGTCGCCCTCGATCAGGCGGGTGCTCGTGTAGCGCAGTCCCTCGGCCAGCTTGGGCAGCGACATGGTGGCGGCCGCCATCTCGAGAGCGCGCATGGGTGCCACACCGGCGCCCATCAACATCGAGAGGGTGTGGCAGAGCCGGCCGCGGTTGAGCGCCTCCACGACGCCCTTGGCCACCGGCATGCGCACGAGCACGGTCGAGAGCATCTGGCTCCCGGGGCGGCTGCGCAGGAACAGCGCGGCGGCGATGCCGGTGCCGATGCTGCCGCCGATGGTCAGCAGCAGGTTGTTGGAGACCACGTCCGACATGCCCATCAGCACCTTGGTCGACGTGGGCATCTCGTCGGGGGCGATGTTCGAGAGCATGGACCCGAGGCGCGGGATGGTGAACCCGAGCATGGCCATGATCAGCCCCCAGGTCGCGCACAACAGCACCGCCGGGTAGATGGTGGCCTGCTTGATCAGGCCCTTGATGTTCTTCTGCCAGGTCAGGAACATCCCGATGTCGGTGAAGGACGTGTCGATGGCGCCGGTCATCTCGCCGGCACGCACGAGCTCGACGTACAGTCGGGAGAAGCTGCGCGGATAGGCGGCGAGAGCGTCGGCGAGGCCCGAGCCGCCCTCCACCCGTTCCATCACGCCGGTGTAGATCTCGCAGACCTGCGGATCATCCTCCTCGGCCCGAATCGAGTCGAAGGACGAGAGCACCGGCACGCCGCCCTGGAGCAGCGCGGCCATGGACTTGGTGAAGGTCAGCAGCTTGGCGTCGGGGATGGCCTTGGCCTTCGCCGGCGACAAAGCGCGGACGGGCCGCGATTTGACGAGAACTCGCCCGCCCCCTTCCAGGGAGCGGGCGAGCTCGTCCTCGTCCTCGGCGCGGAGGACGGCGGTGATCAGCGACCCGTCGGCCTCGAGGATGGTCGAATGAAACCTCATCGGATCCTCGAGACCGGGGGGTGCGCGGTACTGACAGGGTCAGCTGCGCTGGCTGAGGACCATGCCGATGTCGTCACCCGTGATGTTCGTGGTGGCGGTGCAGGACGGGCTGGTGTTCACACGACCGTCGGGACCGGCACTCAGGATGATGACCTTCTTCCAGTTCGTCGCGTGGGCATCATGGAAGCTGCGCACCATGATCACGTAGGGACGCCCCCACGGATCGAGCGGAGCCGTGTCGGGGAGGTACGGACCGCGCCACTGGAACTCGCCGGTGGTCGGATAGGCCGCGGCGGCCGTGCCCTGGGGAGTGTTGCTGATCATCTGGTTGTCGAACGTGTCACCGTAGGTGCCGCTCATGAACCAGGTGTTCCACGCGCTGTTGTTGAGGAACGGGTTCGCGGTGGGAACGGTGGCGCCGGTGCCCAGAACACGCAGGCGGTTGTCCGTGCCGGCGCTGTTACGGGCGGGGATGACCGACACGTCCTTGTACATGGACATGACGGAGGCACCGAGCATCTTCACCTCGGACTTGGCGCGACCGCGCTGACTGTCCTCGATGTAACCATTGACGAGCGGAACGGCGATACCGGCCAGGAGCAGGATCACGCCCAGAACCACGACGACTTCGACGAGCGTGAAACCGCCCTTGCCCGCCTTGGTCGATCTGCTGGAATCACACATCTCTGAATTCCTCACTGATCTCTTAGGGAAAGCGTGACCGGGACCGGAACACGCGATGAACGAAGGCAACATCGGGATTCCTGGCGGTGCCCTTGAGCCTTTCCGGCCAGCAAACACCCCCTGAGGGGCCAGGGGACCCCGGGCTCCCCTGCCCGCGGGAGATTCATCGGGTCCTGCACGGACCGCTCTCAAGGCAAAGGCCCCCGAGAACCGACCGGAAGGGGTGGATGGCGTGCGGCCGAGAGTGTCGGTCCCACTCCGCGGGGAGCCCTGCTTGGCCTTCGACAACGCCCAACTCGACGCGACCGTGCGCGACACGTGGACAGCCGTCTGTGGCCTGCCCATCGAGCCGCTCGACGATCCCATCGCCCATGCGGAGCGTCAGCGCTTCCTGAGCGCGATGATCCAGATCTCAGGCGACTGGGTGGGCGCGGTGGTCATGGACGTCGAGCCCGGCCTCGCCCGCAACATCAGCGCCACCCTGCTGGGCATCGAAAGCAACGTCGTCGTCAAGCACCACATGAGCGACGCCCTCGGTGAGCTCGTCAACATCGTCGGCGGGAGCCTGAAGGCTGACCTGCCTCCCGACACGGCCCTCTCCCTCCCCACGTTGATGGTCGGCGTCGACATCCGCATGTTCCTGCCCGGCGCCCGCCCGGTCCTGCGCACCAGCTACTCGTGCAACGGCGAACGGCTGCAAGTCACCGTGTTCCAGATGGGTGACCCTGGCGAAGCCACGCCCAACGGCAGCGCCGCCGAGACGATCCCCGGCAGCAACGGGGTTCCCGGGAGCCCCCTCTCATGAAGACCGTTCTCGTCGTCGACGACAGCCTCGTCAGCCGCCGCATGGTGATGCACGCCCTCGGCGCGGTGGGGCTCGCGGACGCCACCTTCCGCGAGGCCTCGGACGGTGCCCAGGCGCTGCAGATGCTCAAGGACGAGCCGACGGATCTGGTCTGCTCGGACCTCTACATGCCGGGCCTCACCGGCATCGAACTCGTCGAGCAGGCCCGCGCGGCCGGGCTCGAGATGCCCTTCATCCTGATCACGTCCGAGCGCTCGGAGACCGTGCTCGACCGGGCCCGCGCCGCCGGCGCCGCCCACATCGTCAGCAAGCCGCTCAACGCCGAGGACCTCGGCCAGGCCCTCGGAACCGTCGGAGCCTGCTGAGTCCCCGACCTTCAAGCCATGTCCATCACCGCCAACGAAAAACGACTGGGAACAGAGCTGCTCGAGGCCGGGCGCTTGACGGAGTCCTCGCTGAACGAGGCCATCGAGCGTCGCAATGCCGACCGCAACCTCTCCTTCCCGCGCATCCTCGTGCAGCAGGGATTCCTGAAGGCCGAGGAGCTGGTCGACTACTTCGCCGAGCGGTATCGCATGCCATCGGTCGATCTTTCGGCGACCGAGATCGACCCGGCCGCCGTGGCCCTCGTGCCCTACTCGCTGTGCACCGAGCACGTGATGATGCCCCTGTCGCTCGAGGGGGACGTGCTGTCCGTGGCCATCGCCGACCCGCTGCTGTACGTGCCGGTCGAGCAGGACCTGCAGGCCGAGACCGGCCGCGCCGTGGCCATGTCCATCGCGTCGGAGAAGCAGATCCGCACGACGATGCAGGCCCACTACTCCCACGAGAACAGCGGCGACGCCATCCAGATCAAGTTCGACGCGCCCACCAACGCGCCCGACGAGGTGGACGAGAACACCGACGAGCTGGAGCAGGCCTCGGAGTCGGCCTCGGGCGTGCTCAACAACATCCTGGCCCAAGCCCTGGGACGCCGCGCCTCGGACATCCACTTCGAACCGGGTGAGCAGTTCCTGCGCGTCCGTCTGCGCGTCGACGGTGTGCTCGAGGATGCCCTCAGCCTGCCGACCCAGATGTTGCAGCCCCTGGTGACGCGCGTGAAGGTCGCCGCCCGGCTCGACATCGGTGAGCGTCGCTTCCCCCAGGACGGCAACATCTCCCTGACCGCCTTCGGCCGCGCCGTCGACCTGCGCGTCAACACGCTGCCCACCATCTGGGGCGAGCGGGTGGTGATGCGCATCCTCGACAAGTCCTCGGTGCCGCAGGGCCTCGATGCCGTCGGGCTGGAAGCCGACGTGCTGGCCGAATTCAAGGCCTGCCTCGACGCGCCCCACGGCGTGGTGCTGGTCACCGGCCCGACGGGCAGCGGCAAGACCACCACGCTCTATGCGGCCCTCAACTACCTGGCCGAGCCGGGCGTCAACATCCTCACCGTCGAGGACCCGGTCGAATACAAGATCTCCGGCATCAGCCAGGTCCAGACCTACAGCAAGATCGGCTACGACTTCCAGCGCGCCCTCGAGGCCTTCCTGCGCCAGGACCCCGACGTGATCCTGCTGGGCGAGATCCGTAACGAGGAGACCGCCAACGTCGCCATGCAGGCCTCGATGACAGGTCACATGGTGCTCAGCACGCTGCACATGCACAGCGCTGCGGAGGCCGTGACGCGCCTGATCGAGATGAACATCAAGCAGTACGTCGTCGGCTCGACGCTGCGGGGCGTCATGGCACAGCGCCTTGTGCGCACCGTGTGCACGCACTGCAAGGTCAACGACGAGACCCGGCCCGACCTGGTCGAGAAGTTCGGGCTCGACCCGGCTGCCGTCATGCGCGGCCAGGGTTGCGAGAAGTGCAGCTACACCGGCAACCACGGCCGGACGGCCATCAATGAGCTGCTGGTGGTCAACGAGGAGGTGCGCGCCAAGATCATGGCCAGCGCCACCGCCCACGAGGTCGAGCTCACGGCACGTCGGGGCGGCATGCGCAGCCTGGCCGAGTCGGCGCTGCTCAAGGTGAGCAAGGGCGAGACGGCCCTCGACCAGGTCCTGCCCTACCTCTCCGAACTGAGCGAGCAGCCCGCCTTCCAGGGCGACCCCGTCGCATCGGGCGGTTGAGATGGACCTCGACCTGAGCCAATTCCGCGACGCGTTCCTCGACGAATGCGACGAGAACGCCAGTGAGATCGAGGCGGGCCTGCTGCAGCTCGAGAGCGCACCCGACGACGGCGAACGCGTCCACGCCCTGTTCCGCGCCGCCCACTCGATCAAGGGCGGGAGCGGGACCTTCGACCTGCTCGCGCTCGAGCAGCTGACCCACGCCATGGAGAACGTCTTCGGCGCCATGCGCGAGGCCCGGGTGCCCGTCGACGCCGATCGTGTGACCCTCCTGCTGCGCGCCACCGACGGCCTGCGTCTGCTCCTCGCGGATGCCCGCGCCGAGGGCACCGCCACCGCCGAGAGCGAACTGCTCACCGCCCTCACGGCGGCCGAGTCGGTCGACGCGCACGCTTCCCCCCCGGCAACGTCCGCGCCCGCAACGTCCGCCCCGGCACCCTCGACGCCGGCACCCGCCGCCACGCCTCCCGTCTCAGCGCCCCCTGGTGCAGCGTCCCCTGATTCAGCGTCCCCCGGCACCGCCGAGGCCGCCCATGGCGCAAGCTCGGAGAGCCGTTCGACCCTGCGCGTCGCCACGGAGAAGGTCGACGAGCTGGTCAATCTCGTGGGCGAGCTCGTCATCGCCCAGGCGGCCGTGCGTCGTCAATTCGACGCGCTCCAACCGCAGGACGCCGAAGACCTGGCCACCGCCCTCGACCACTCCCAGGTGTGCCTCCACGAGCTGCAGCAGCGCGCCCTCTCGGTGCGCATGGTCCCGGTCGGCACGCTCTTCGGCCGCCTCTCCCGGGTGGTGCGCGACGCCGCCGAGAACTGCGACAAGCAGGTCGCCCTGATCGCCGAGGGTGGCGACACCGAGCTCGACAAGACCATCGTGGACGCGCTCGCCGAACCGCTCACCCATCTGGTCCGCAACGCCATCGACCACGGCGTCGAGGACGCAGCCCGGCGCACCGCTCGCGGCAAATCGCCGAAGGGTTCGCTGAGGCTCTCCGCGAGCTACGACGGCGGCGCCGTCCTGGTCGAGATCGCGGACGACGGGCAGGGACTCGACGGCGAAGCCATCCTGCGGCGCGCCCAGAGCGCCGGCCTGCTCGCCCCGGGCCAGGAACCCACCGACGACGATCTGCACGAGCTCATCTTCGCACCGGGCTTCTCCACCGCCGAGCAGGTCACCGAGATGTCCGGGCGCGGCGTCGGGCTCGACGTCGTCCGCAATCACGTCACGTCGATGAACGGCTCCGTCACGGTGCACTCCGCTCCCGGTCAGGGCACGACCTTCCGCCTGCGCCTGCCCCTCACCCTGGCCATCATCGACGGCCTGCTGGTCGGCGTCGGCGACCGCACCTACGTCCTGCCCGTCAACGACGTCGTCGAGACCATGCGCCCCACCGCCGCCGAGCTGCGCACCGTCCTGGGGCGCGGCACGGTGATCATGTTGCGCGACGAGCCCTTGCCGCTGCTCTCGCTCGGACACCTGCTCGGCCGCCATGACCACGACACCACGCCCCTCGAAGGCCTCGCCGTCATCGTCGAACACGCCGGCGAGCGCTCGGCGCTGCACGTCGACCGGCTCCTCGATCGACAGGAATTCGTGATCCGCAATCTCGAGACCCACTACGCGCGGGTCGAGGGCCTCATGGGCGGCGCCGTCATGGGTGACGGGTCCATCGCCCTGATCCTCGACGTGGGCGGGCTGCAGCGCCTGCACCGACACGCCGCTCCCCAGCACGTCCGGGACACGCCGGCCGAAGCGCATGAGGGCGTCGCATGATCAACGCCCCCCTCGACCCCACCAAGGAATCCGGCAGCGCGAAGCAGCTGCTGACCTTCTCCCTCGCCCGGGAATTCTACGGGCTGGACTTGCAGCGCGTGCGCGAGATCCGCACCTTCGGCGGCGTCACGCGCATCCCCAACGCGCCGCCTTCCGTGGAAGGCGTGATGAACCTGCGCGGCGAAATCGTGCCCATCGTCAACGTGCGCACCCGCCTCGGTCTGCCGGCGGTCAAGCGCGACCGCATCACGGTGGTCGTCATCGTCGAGGCCGGTCCGCGACTCGCCGGCCTGGTGGTCGACGCCGTCGAAGACGTCATCGATGTCGAGTCCGAGTCGCTGACCCACGCGCCCAGCCTGGGCACCGACATCGACACCACATTCCTCTCCTGCATCGCCCAAGTTCGCGAGCAACTCGTGCTCGTGCTCGACATCGATCGGCTCGTCGCCGCGGACGAGATCGCGACCTCCTTCTGCGCCGATTCGATCACCTGACCCAGGGAACTGCCCTCATGCGCTGGTTCGCCAATCTACGCACGATGATGAAGCTCATCACGGGCTTCGGCATCGTGACCATCATCCTCGCCATCGTCGGCACCTCCGGCCTCTCCCAGATGGCCGACATCAAGCGCAAGGTGCACGACATGAATTCCCAGAGCGTGGAGGCGATCTCGTCGTTGCACGAGGTCAACCTCGACCTCAACCGGTTCGAGCGCCGCGTCGCCAGCGCCCTCGCTTCGACGGACAACGAAGCCCTCGGCAAGCTCCGCGCCCACGGTGACGAGCTGCAGGTGGTGTTCTCGAGCAAGATCGGGAAGGTCGAGAAGCTGGTCAAGAGCGCGGCCATGAAGGACGGCATGGGCGGCCTGCGCACCACCTTCACCGAGTGCCTGGCCGCGCTGGCGACCCTGCAGGAGACGGCCACGGAGGCCGACGCCAGCCTGTTCGATCAGGCCGCCAAGGACTTCGACCACTACGCCGACGAACTCGACGAGCAGTTCGAGCAGCTCGCGCGCATGGCCGCCTCCGAGGCCCAGTCGACCATGCTCTCGGCCGAGCGCGCCTACGGTGAATCGCAGACGTCGATGCTGATCCTGATCGGGACGGCCATCCTCCTGAGCGTGACCATCGGCGTCGGCATCGGCCGCATGGTCTCCCGTCCCCTGGTCAAGGCCGCCGTCGTGCTGAAGGGCATGGCCAACGGCGACTTCACCGGCAAGCTGGACATCGACACCACGGACGAGATCGGCGACATGGCGGGCGCCTTGAACAAGGCCGTCGACGACGTGAGCGCGGCCTTGCGCGACGTCCGGCTCAGCGCCTTCGCGGTGAGCGGGGCGAGCAACGAGCTGTCCAGCGCATCCCAGGACATCTCCAACGGCGCCCAGGAACAGGCCAGCAGCATCGAGAGTTCGGCCACGAGCCTCGAGCGCCTGACCCACACCATCCGCGAGAACGCCAACCGCGCCCAGCAGGCCAGCCTCGCGGCGCTCACCTCCCGCGATGTGGCCGAGAAGGGCGGCGAGGCCGCCCAGGATGCCGTGAGCGCCATGAGCGACATCAACAAGGCCTCCAACCGCATCTCCGAGATCGTCTCCGCCATCGACGAGATCGCCTTCCAGACCAACCTGCTGGCGCTGAATGCCGCCGTCGAGGCGGCCCGCGCCGGTGAGCAGGGCCGGGGCTTCGCCGTGGTCGCCGCGGAGGTGCGCAACCTGGCGCAGCGCAGCGCGACGGCCGCTCGTGAGATCAAGACCCTCATCGACGACTCCGTGCACCAGATCGAGCAGGGCACCGAGTTGGTGACCCAGTCGGGGGAGACGCTGCAGGCCATCATCGTCTCGGTGAAGCAGGTCTCGAACCTGGTCACCGACATCGCCTCGGCCAGTCAGGAGCAGGCGGCCGGCATCGAGCACGTGAACCAGGCGGTAGCGCAGATGGATCAGATCACCCAGTCGAACGCCGCCCAGACCGAGGAGCTGTCGGGCACCGCCGAGACGCTGTCCGCCCAGGCCCAGCACATGCGCGCCCTGGTCAGCCGCTTCCGCCTCGACCTCGGGGAGGATTCGTGGGAGGCCCACACCGAGGGCTTCGAGCACGGGCAGGCTCTCGCGCCCGCCGCGCCCGCGCCCCGCTCCGAGGCGCCGATGCCGGCGAGCTCGTCGCTCGGGCTCACCAGCAACACGTCCGGCGCGGGCTCCGGCGTCTCCGACACGCCGGCCGCACCGGGCTTCGACCCGGACGACCCGTTCTCCATGGGCACGGCGCGCAGCGACACCCAGTCCTTCGAGGAAGTGTGAGCGCGCCCGCGCACACGCTGAAGCCATGAGCGCGACTCCCTCGAACACGGCGCCTGCGAGCGTCGCGACGCCCGCGATGTCAGACGCGGAGCTGGCCGACCTCAAGCGCCTCGTCCTGCGCCTGACCGGCATCGCCCTCGGCGACGCCAAGCGCCCGTTGCTCGTGATGCGGTTGGCCGACCGGCTGGCCCATCACCGCCTCGGCAGCTTCGCCGAGTACCTCGAGCTGATCGAACGGGAAGGCGCCGACGGACCCGAGATCGGGGCCATGATCCACCGGGTCACCACCCACAAGACCGACTTCTTCCGCGAGCCGCACCACTTCGATTACCTCAACGACGTGGTGCTCCCGGCGGCCCTGGCGAACGGTTGCCGCAAGCCCCGGATCTGGTGCGCGGCGGCCTCCACCGGTGAAGAGCCCTATTCCCTCGCCATGGTCCTGGCCGGTTTCGCCCGTCGGCACGCCGGCGTCCGCCCGAACCTGCTGGCCACCGACATCGACGCCAAGGTGATCGAGACGGCCGAGCGCGGCGTCTACGGCGTCGAGCGCATGGCCGGCGTCCCGTCGAGTCTCTGGCAGCCCCACGTCGACATGGGCAAGGGCAAGTACACCGGACAGGTCCGCATGTCGCCCGCTCTGCGGGAGATGATCTCGTTCCGGACGCTGAACCTGACCGATGACAGCTGGCCCATCGAGGCGGGCTTCGACGCCATCTTCTGCCGCAACGTGCTGATCTATTTCGATCCCGAGACCCGCGAGCAGATCGTCGCGCGCCTCAAGGCCATGCTCAAGCCGGGCGGCTGGCTCATGCTCGGGCACGCCGAGACCCTGCAGCGTCAGTCCGTCCACTTCGAACGCTGTCGCCCCACCATCTACCGCCTGGCCGACACGTCCCCCGCCGCCGCGGACAATCAGCACGCCGGCACCAACGAGCGACGCTGGCCCGGCGACCCGGCCCTGCAACGGGTCGAGATCGTCGTCGGCGACGTGCACGCTTCGGAGACCCCCACGCAGGTGCGCACGCTGCTCGGCAGCTGCGTGTCCGTGGCCTTGTGGGACGACGTCTCCGGCATCGGCGGCATGAACCACTTCCTCGTGCCCGGCATGAGCGACGACGGACCGCCCGGACGCTTCGGCGGTCACGCCCTCGACCTGCTGCTCGCGCAGCTGGCCGAACTCGGCGCCCGGCCCCGCAGGCTGCGGGCCAAGATCTTCGGCGGAGCACGGACGCTGCGCAGCGACATGGGCGTCGGCGAGGAGAACATCGCCTTCGCCCGGAGCTACCTCGAAGGGGCGGGCATCCCCATCGTCTCCGAGCGCTGCGGCGGAGACGCCGCCCTCGAGGTGTACTTCCAGACCCACGACGGCCGCGCCTTCTGCCGGCGCCGCTATGGCACCTTCGCGCCGGCCGGCGAGGTGAGGCCCCCCCGCATCGAATTCCCCGTCCTCCCCGGCTCCGGCCCGCGCCCCGCTCAGCGGTAACCCAGCTGGCGCAGCCGCTCGGCCACGGCCTCGGACAGCACCACGCCCGGGGCGGAGTCCCCCTGCGGGCGCAGCTCCGACTCGATCTGCGCGAGGGCGTCCTGCAGCGACTGCAACCGATCCGGATGGCGGGCCGACAGGTCGACCTGCTGGCCCGGATCGGTGGCGAGGTCGAACAGCTCCCACGGGCGGGGCGCCGGGAAGGGCAGCGCGGGGTCGACGTCTCCACGGATCACGCTCCAATCACCCAGGCGCAGCGTCGTGCGACGCGCCCAGGGATTGTCGACATGCCCGAGGATGGGCACCGGTTGCGGGTCACCGTCGGCGGACGCGGCCCCCGCGACCATCAGGCTCGTGAGTGAGCGCCCGTCGAGGGCCGCGGCGGCGGTCAGGCCCAACAGATCGAGCACCGTGGGCATCACGTCGACCTGGCTCACGGGCCGCGTGACGCGCACGCCCCGCGCCACGCCCGGCCCGAAGAGCATCAGCGGCACATGCAGCATCTCCCGGTAGACGGTGTTGCCGTGCAACAGGCCCGCGTGCTCGAAGAATTCGTCGCCGTGATCGGACGTGATCACGACCAGCGTGTCGCGCAGCCGGCCGGTCGCCGCGAGCCCCTCGAGGAAATCGCCCACGCGCCGGTCGGCCATGGCCACGGTCGCGTCGTAGACGTTTCCGATCTGTTCGAGCCGCGCGGCGTCGGGCGGGTCCCCGGGCCAGGCCCGCTTGTGCAGGTACGCCTGCAGTTGCTTCGGATCGCGTCCCCACACGGCCGTGGGCGCCGTGTCGAAGCGCGCCCGGTCGGCGGCCGGCGGGTCGTAGTCATGAGTGGCGTAGGTGTGCACGAAGGCGAACCAACGCTCGTCGTCGCGCGCCTCGATCCACGCGGTCGCCGCCTCGACGCCGAACACCGGCGCACCGGTGGGACGGTGCACGACCGGGTCGATGGTCGAGAAGCGGTCGAAGCCCTCGGCGAAGCCGTACTCGGAGGAGACGAAGCCGCCGCCCGTGAACGCTGCGGTGGCGAAGCCCGCCTGTGCGAGCCGCAACGGCAGCGCCGCCAGCCGTTGAGCGTCCATGCGATCGGTGGCGCCATCGTTCACGCCGTGCCGCAGCGGAGAGAGCCCGGTGAACAGCGTCACGTGGGTCGGCAGGGTGAAGGGCGACGGGCTCCAGGCCTCGTCGAACACCACGGCCTGATCCACCAGGGCGTCGAGGCGCGGCGACGTCGGGCGGTGGTAGCCCATGAATCCGAGCCGGTCGGCGCGCAGCGTGTCCAGCGAGAGGAACAGCAGGTTCGGGCCGCGCCGCGGGACCGGCCCGCGGATCGTCGGGGCCCCGAAGGCCAGCTCGGGTGACTCGCCACCGTCGGCCCCCTCCGGCAGGCTCGAGACGGCGAAGACCATCGCGGTCGCGCGCTCGGACGGCACCGCATCGGGCCACGCCAGGCTCACGTCACGCCAGGGCCAGGCCGGGGCCGGCTGGGGCGGCAACACCGCATCGGCCGCGCCGAGCGTCGTCTCCGCGCCGTCGGCATCAATCACCGCGACGGTCCACCGCGCCCGGTTCCCTGCGGGCAGCAGCGCCGTCCAGGCGACGCCGAAGTCGATGTGGGTCGCCCCTGCGGGCAGGCTGAGTGGCACGACCCGACGACGACCGGGCGGCACCACCAGCGACGGGCGCAGCTCGCGTCCCACCGTCACCGACCGACGCCCGTCGGCCTCCACCTCCACCGCCACCGCCGTCGCCGTCGTCGCCGTGCTCTCGGCCGTTGCGCCGAGGGTCGGCATCCCTCCCGTCGCGCCCCCGCGCGGCTTCGACGTGATGCGCACGCCGCGCACCGAAAGAGGTCCGCGTTGAGTCGAGACCACCACCGCGTAGACCCGTGCGGTGGCATCCGGCGCAAAGACCATGTGGGCCCGGGCCCAACCGTTCTGGTCGGCTCCGCGCGACCATTCGCACAACGCCGTCACCCGGGCGTGGGCGAACACCGTGGCGACCCGCTGTCCGAGGGCGACGACCGCTCCCGCCGGATGGAGCACCCGCTGGGACGCGACCATCTCGGCCAGGGTCGCCCCGTCGTCCGTCGTCTGGATCGGAAAGCACCAGGGCCCGGGACTGGCGTGGCCATTGCGCGCCGCGGCGGCCGGGGCGAACTGGACCTCGAGCAGGCGGAACCCCGCCGGCGGCAGGGTGATCAGGCGCACCAGGGTCGTGCCCTCGACCATCGTCACCTCCGGCGCCGGCCCTTCACCGCCGAGCGTCACGCCGACATGGTCGCGCGCCGGGACCAGGGACTCGCCCTCCAGGACCCACCACGCGGAGAGGTCGTCGAAGGGCAGCACCGTCGCCTCCGGAGTCGTCGCGACCGAGCCGGGGGGCAACAGGCGCACCGGGAACGGCGGCGGCTCCTGCGGATCGACGCCCCCCGCGCCGCCACAACCCCACGCCGTACCGAGCACCGCGCCGAGCACCGCGAAGCGCCCGACCACACCTGTCACCACACCTGTCACCACACGTGCCACGGCGCGCGCCGCCGCGTGCAGCCCCGAATCCACGCGGCGTCCGGCAGCGCCCCCGCGGTCCGTGCTCATCCCCCCAGCATCCGTGCGATGAAGAAGCCCACGTAGGTCCCCGAAGCCGTGCCCAGCGAACCCACCAGGATGCCCGGCAGCACGAGGTCGGCGCGACCCAGGCTGCGCGCGATGGCCAGCGCGGACGTCCCGCCGCCGATGTTCGCCTGGCTGGCCACGGCCGCGACATCACGGTCGAGCTTCAACAACGCCGCCCCGCCGAACACGACCAGGCCATGCACGCTCACGAGCACGGTGACGAACACGAACAGCGTGACGCCCAGTGAACCGATCTCCGCCAGGGCCGCGAGGTCGCTGTAGGCGCCGATGACGGCCAGAAACAGGTAGAGCCCTGTGAGGCCCAGCACGTGACCGCCGCGCAGGCGTCGCATGGCGGGGATCTGCGCGAGGATCAGGGCGAAGGTCGTGTAGAGGATCGCTCCGGGCAGCGACAGGCCCGCCGCCCGCAGCGCCGCCTGCGCATGCTCGGCGCCCCACAGGATCGCGCAGGCGCAGGTCAGCAGCAGGGCCAGCTCGTGCAGCCGCACGGTCTCGGTGTCCTGCTCGGTGTCCTGCTCGTCGTCCGTGGCCGCGCGCACGTCGGCGGTCGCCTGGGCCTCGGCCGTGGCGATCGCCTCCGGCTTCGACCGCAGCGCCTGCAGCCCGCGCGGCACGGCGATGCACACCATGATCCACACGGCCGTCATGATCACATCGACCGCCACGGCACCGGTGTAGAGCACGCCCTCCTCCTGGACGCCGTACTCCTGGGCGATGATGTTGAAGTTGAGGCTGCCGCCCGTGTACGTCGCGGCGAACATGCCGCCGAGGGCGGCGTGGAGGTCGCCGAAGGCCGCCTCGCCGTCGACGCTCCACATGCCCACGACGACGCCCGCCATGGTGCCCACCATCCCGAGCCCGAACAGCACCAGCATGGGACCGCCGGCCTGACGCAGGTCGCCGAGGCGCACGCGCATCAGCAGCAGGATGATCGAGAGCGGCGCCACCCGCGCGAAGATCACGTCGTAGAGCGGCGGCGGGTCGCTGCCGGTGGGGATCAGGCCGAGGTTGGCCACCACTCCCGTGATCAGGATCACCAGCATGGCGGTGCCGAGATGCCGCAGCACCGTGGAGCGCACCAGCCACTCCGAGAGCGCGATGGCCGCGCCGAGGACCGCGAGGATGAAGAGGGGTTCGGTGAGCATCCGCGCGTCCAAGGTCGAACCGAGGGGCGTGTAGGATAGCGGGTCGGGGGCCCGGCCGGCGGCTGCCAGCGCGGCCCGGAGACTGCCATCGCGGCGAGAAGGAGGGCACTGTGGGGCAGGACGGGTTGGAGCAGGACGGCAAGCGCACCGACGCCGAGTCGCGCTTCCTCGAATACCTGGGCCAGTGCTCGGGCGAGACCGACGCCGACTTCGGGGCCTTCTGCGCGCAGCACCCCGACCTGACCGACGACTTGGCCGTGCTCCACGACCGCTGGCGCTCCATCGCGCCGCTGCTCCGCTCGGGTGTCAGCGCCGACGACTTCGCCAGTTCGCTGCAGGACATCCTCGATTCGGTGGTGATGGAGGAGCCCGAGAGCCTCAGCGCCTCACCGGACGTCACCCTGCAGGTCGACGCCGACCAGACCGGCGTGGGCCAGAGCCCGCAGGAGATCCTGGCTCGCCTCGCGGACCCCACCCGCCTCGAGAATCGCTACCAGTCCGCCGACGAGATCGCCCGCGGCGGCATGGGCATCGTCTATCGCGTCCGCGACGAAGACCTGCGCCGGGACCTGGCCATGAAGGTGGTGCTGCCGCGTCCGGCGGCCCCGGGTGAGAACGGCAGCAACGGTTCGACGAGCGCCACGCCGGCTTCCCGCCCGGGCGCCGTCGAGCCCGACGACACCCACTCCGAGGCCGCTATGGCGCGCTTCCTCGAGGAGGCCTTCGTCACGGCCCAGCTCGACCACCCCGGCATCGTGCCGGTCCACGAGCTGGGCATCGACGCCGACGGCCGCGTCTACTTCACCATGAAGCTGGTCAAGGGGCGCCACCTCAAGCGCATCTTCGACCTGGTCCACGCGGGCGAGGAAGGCTGGACCCTCAACCGGGCCGTGGGCGTGATCCTGCGTGTGTGCGAAGCCGTCGCCTACGCCCACAGCAAGGGCGTACTGCACCGCGACATCAAGCCCATGAACATCATGGTCGGACGCTACGGCGAGACGTACCTGATGGACTGGGGACTCGCCCGGGTCGTCGGCAGCCCGCTGCAAGCCGACACCATCGCCCTCGAGCAGCTCGTCGAGCAACCGCCGCCGCCCCCCACGGATGAACCCGCGGCCGCCGATTCGTGGTTGTTCAGCCTCGACGGCAAGGTGCTCGGCACGCCCATGTACATGTCCCCCGAACAGGCCCGGGGCGAGATCGACCGCGTCGACGAACGCAGCGACATCTATTCGCTGGGCGCCGTGCTGTACCACCTGCTCACCGGCCGCATGCCCTACGTGGGCCCCGACGAATTGCCGCTCCCGTACACCACGCTCATGCGCGTGCGGAAGGGGCCGCCCGCCCCCCTCAGCGAGCGGGCACCCGATGCCCCGCCCACGCTGTTGGCCATCTGCAACCAGGCCATGGCCCGCTCCATCGGCGATCGCTTCGCCACCGCGAGCGAGATGGCCTCGGCCCTTGAGGACTACCTCGAGGACATCAGCGAGGCGCGTGAGGAGGCGCGGCGCCAGGCCCGGCGGGCCGAGACCATCAACGAATTCCTGATGACCACGCTCACCTCGGGCGACCCGAACCAGGCCCAGGGTCGGGACGTGACGGTGCGGGAGGTCCTCGACGTGGCGGCCCGGCGCATCCGCACGGCCTTCCCCGAGCAGCCCCTCGACGAGGCCGCACTGCGGCACACCATCGGCAACATCTATCGCAACCTCGATCACCTGGCCGAGGCCGAACCGCACCTGGCCGGCGCCGTCGAGTTGATGCGCCAAACCGTCGGCCGGGGCGACCCCCAGACCCTCTCGGCGGCCGCCGACCTGGCGGTGCTCTATCGCATGCGAGGGCGCACCGAGGAGGCCGAGATGCTCATCACGGACACCCTGGAGCGGCAGACACTGCAGCTCGGCGAGCAACACCCCGACACCCTGCGTTCACTGGCCATCCTCGCCTCCATCGCCCGCATGGCCGGCGCGCGGGTCGACGAGGCCGAGGCGTTGTACCGACGCTCCCTGCAAGGGCGCCGCGCCGTCCTCGGCGAAGATCACCCCGACACCCTGCGCGTGAAGAACAGCCTGGCCCTGTTGCTCGACGAGCGGGACGAGACCGTCGAAGCCCTGGCGCTGCAGCGGGAGGTCTACGCCGCCAATCGGCGTCTCTACGGCATCAGCCACCCGCAGTCGCTCATGTCGAGCACCGATCTCGCCAACATGCTCCAGGCCACCGGCGCACTGGACGAGGCCGAGGAGCTCTACCGCGAGACCCTCACGGCCGAGCGGCAGGTCTTCGGCGACGAACACGCCACGGTGCTCACCTCGCTGAACAACCTCGGCATGCTGCTGCTGCGCGCGGGCAAGCTCGAGGAGTCCGAGCAGCTCCTCACCGAGGCGGCGACGACCCACGCCCGCCGCTTCGGTGCCGAGCACGCCCACTCGCTGAGCTTCTCCCAGAACCTGGCGCTGGTGATCCAGGCGCAAGGCCGTCCGGCCGAAGCGGAGGAACGGCTCCGGGACGTCGTACAGAAGGCCGACGAACACCTCGACGCGGGCCACCAGATCACGGCCCGGTTCCGCAGCAACCTCGCACGCTGCCTCATCGACCAGGGCCGCCTCAAGGAAGCCGCCGCCTTGCTCGCACCGGCCGCCGAGGCCCTCGCGAGCGCGCTGGGCGAGCAGCACGCCTGGACACGCGAGGCCCGCGAGCAGCTCGCGGACCTCGCCCGGACCGAAGAGGCCGACTAGCCAGCGACGCTCAGAGCACGCCTGCGAGGGCGTTCGAGCGTGACTCGCCGCCCGGCGCGGCCGCGTCGACGATGCGGAACTGGTAGTAGATCTTCTCCCCCATGAGCAGGCCTTCGGGCCATTCGAAGACGCACTCGACCTCACCCTGGGCGTTCGTGACGAGGCCGTCCACCACCAGGTCCGGCAGAGGCGAGAGCACGCCGTGGACCGGATCGATGGCGGTCGCGCTGCCGATGACGAGGGCCGCGGCCGTGGTCTCCCGTGCCCCCGTGAGGGTCAGGCGGATCTCCTCACCCAGCCCTCCCGACTGCCCCGTGAGGTCGGGGATGCCGTTCACGCCGGGAAGCCCCGCGCGCAGGTTGTCCCAGTTGCCCAGCGAGATCACGAACGCCGATCCCGAGAGCCCGGGTGCGCCCACGACGACCTCCCCGTGGCCGTCGCCATCGGTGTCACCGGCCGCGGTCAGCGCCGCGCCCAACTCGGCACCGGCCTCACCGCCGTAGACCCGGTGCAACAGCTCGCCGTCGCTGCCCGCGTAGATGCGCACGCAGCCGGCGCCCGGCAGGTGGCCGCTGGAGTCGGGTTCGGACACGCCGAGATCGGGGACGCCATCGGCATCCACGTCGCCCACGGCCGTGACCACCCGGCCGAAGCCGGTGCCGGGCTTGTCGGCCACGTGGGTCGCCAGCACCGATCCGTCGGCGCCCGAGATCACGAGCACGCGACCCGCCCGCGGCGCGGCAGCGTCGCCGACCGGCTCGCTGCCCACAGCGATGTCCGCGACGCCGTCGTCGTCGACATCGCCAATCACCGCCAGCGACACGCCGGACCGGTCGTTGTTCACGTCACCGGTCTGCGACCACGCGACGGTCAGGTCTTCGTGCTTGTAGAGCGTCGTGGTGCCTTCGTCGTCCGGCCCGCCGAAGGGCGCTCCGATGACGACCCCGGGGCCGTCGTCCGTCAGCATGTCAGCCGGAGCGACACCTCCCACCGCGTGACCGAAGTTGTCGCCCGCCTGATCGCCGGGCACGACGGCGAGCACGGCGCCCGTGTCGCCCGCGAGCAGGTGGACCGCACCGCTGTCCATTCCGGCGGCATCCTCCAAGGGCGCGCCGATGACGACACCGGGGCCGTCGTCCGTGAGGATCGGCGCGGTGCCGGCGACGGAGAAGCCGTACTGGCCGCCGGGATCGGTGCCGAGCGCGACCCAGAGCGTCGCGCCGTCGGCGCCCGAGAGCAGCGACGCCGATCCGGGATCGGTGGATCCCGGCAAGCCGGGCGCACCGACGAGGATCTCCTCGATGCCATCGCCGTCAGTGTCGGCGACGCCAGCGATGGCCCAGCCGAAGCGTCCTTCCGCGACGACACCGCTGCGCTGCCACAGCGTGGCGCCGTCGGCACCCGACACGGCACGCACACGGCCGGCCCGCGCGAGCACGCCGCCCCCCATGGCAGCGCCGGCCCAGGGAGCCGTGACGACATGGTCGACCACCCCGTCGCCGTCGAGATCGGCGCTGACGATGCGACTGCCGAAGCGGTCGTTGCCGGCGTCGCCGGGAATCTGCTGCAGGATCTCCTGCGCGAAGATCGGAGTCGCGCAGGCCAGACCAGCGGCGGCGACGACGAGACTACGGATGCTGTACGTCAAGGTGTCTTCTCCAACGGAGGCAGCCTCCCCTCGCGCCTGCCGCGCGGGGGGCCGCCAGAAGCAGCGAAGCCCGAGGGACGGGCTCGGTGTCAGTTGCCCAGTGGGCTCTGACGGCTGCGGGCGGCGATCAGGCGAGCGCGTTCGATGGCCCGATTGAGGGCCTGACGAGCGGCGTCATACGAGAGGCCGAGCTCGGTCGCGATGGCATCGATCGAACGGTTCTGCAGGTGCAGCGTGAGGATCGCTCGATCGCGATCCTTGAGCCGCAGCAGGATCAGGATGAGTTGCTCCCGCTCCTCCTTGCGGATCGCCTCCGGCAAGGGCGCCGTGCCGGCGTCGGTCGTGCCGACATCCAGCTCTTCAGGGTCTTGGTGCAGGCGCATGTCTTCGGCGCGGCGCTTGCTCTGCAGGCGGCGCACCTGGTCCACGGCCTTCCAGCCCATGCGCTTGGCGAACAGCGCGGTGAACTGGTTACGGGATTCGAAACGAAGGTCTCCGAGATCGGTCCAGAGATCTCCGAAGACGGACATGACCAGGTCCCCGGTGTCGAGGAACCGGCGCAAACGATTGGATGCCGACATGGACAGCCTTCCCACTCTCATGAGGTCAATGAGGAAATACGCGACGAACTCATCAGCCACTCGACGGTCGCTGTTGAGGCATGCGTGCATCTCACCGACAACGGCGTCCGCCAGACTCAATCCCCTCTTCAACCGCTCCCGGACGGCCGCTCTCACAGCAGGGTCCGCAAGACGTTTCTCACTCGCCGGACCGAGTTCGACACGCGCGAACTCGACCATGCGCGAATCGACGTCACCCGACTCGAATGCGGGCTCCTCGTTCACGGGCGTACACACGGAGAAAGGCCTTTCGACACTGTCGTGGCCAGTACGGGATGGGCCGTGGGGGGACGGCCTGTTGGGCTCGGACTAAGACTACCCCTGATTCAATGAACGCGCTGTTCAAGGCGCACAGGCCGGCCGCGAACGCGTTTCACGACTCCGACCTCACCCTCCCAGCGTGCGTTGGCGGTCATTCCGAACAGTCGGTCTGGGGAATTACTGCCTCGAATCGAGACGGATCCCGATCCCGACGGGGAGGCCGCTGCGGATCCGCCCCGCGTCCGCGCTCCGGTGCCCGCCGACGTGCTGATCCGGCCGCCCATGCGGCCCGGTGGTCAGTCCGTGAAATCCACCAGTTCGACGCGGAACACCAGCGTCGAATTCGGCGGGATGCCCGGTCGGCCACCGGGTCCATAAGCCAGGTCGGGCGGGATCACGAACACGTAGACAGCGCCCGGGCTCATGAGCTGCAACCCTTCCGTCCACCCGGGGATGACCTGGGTGGCCAGGAACTCGTACGGCTCGCCGCGCTGGTAGCTGCTGTCGAACAGGCCACCGTGATCGAACCACCCCGCGTAGTGGGCCCGCACCGTCGAAGTGGCGGTGGGCCCCGCGCCTTCCCCTGTCTCGAGCACGAGGTAGCCCAGGCCGCTGTCCGTCACGGTCAGGTCGGCCGCCTCGGGCTTGAAGAAGTCCGGAACGGGCAGGGGGCGCAGGTGCTCCACGACCTCCACCTCGTACACCAGGTCGGTGTTCGGCGGCACCCGGCGTCCCATGCCCGCCGCGCCGTAGGCCAGGTCCGAGGGGATCACGAAGCGGGCGCGGCCCCCGCCGCGCATGCGCTGCAGACCTTCCTTCAGCCCCTTCAGCGTGATCTGCTCCGGCGTCATGGCCAGGGGGCCGCCGCGCACCAGCGACGTGTCGAGGGTGCGACCGTCGGCGGTCCAGCAGGTGTAGGCCAGCTTGACGGGATCGGTGAAGGCGATCGGCTCGCCGTCACCCGCCTCGAGCACCTGGTGCATCAGGCCGGTCTCGGTGACGGTGCACTCGGCAGCGGTGGGCAACACAAAGGCCGGGATCGCCACCCGCTGATCCACCGACAACAGCTCGATGTCGAACACCAAGGTCGCGTTGCCGGGGATGCCGGGCCGGCCGTCGGCGCCGTAGGCCAGGTCGGGAGGCAGCACGAACTTGTAGCGGGCCCCGGTCCTCATCAGGGGCACGCCCTCGCCCCACCCGGCGACGACCTGGGTGAGCGGGGTGGTGAACGGCGGCCCGCCCACCGAGGCGTCGAAGGACCCGCCGTCGGTGAAGTAGCCGCTGTAGTGCACGGTCACCGTGTCGAACAGCCCGCTCGGCCGCTCGCCCTCGCCGACGCTCAACACCCCGAAACGCAGCCCCGTCGGCGTCTCGTGCAGGACGGCGCCCGCGGGGAGCGGGTCGCCCGGCCAGACGTCAGGGTCGTCGGGACGCGCCGCCGCCACCGGGAAGGTGGGGTCGGATGCGCCCTCGGAGCCGGAGCCCGCCGTCGCGATCGGCTCGCCCACCTCGGGTGTCTCGGTTTCCGTGTCGGCTGAAACGTCGGAGACCTCCGAGACTCCCGTGGAGTCTCGGAGGTCCTCAGCCTGCGAACAGGCCATCGACGTCGCCAGGAGGACGGCCAGTGCCGTCGCCTGATGAAGAGAACTCATGGGCCTCCCCGCCCGTGAGACGAGCGCTCAGAAGAAGGGAAAATAGTCGTTGTCGAGGACCTGGAAATCGTCAGCGCCGCCCGTGTCGAAGCTGTTGCCGACGAAGCTCCCGGCCGTCCCGTTGCCTTCGCCCTTGCCGGCGATGTCGAGGCCGTTGTTCTTCTTCGACGTGTTGTCGTCGATGACCGCGTCGCGGGTGTCGTTGTCGATGCCCTCGTGCAGGTTCTTGTCCACCCGGTTGAGGCGGACGACGTTGGGCGTGAAACCGCCCCCGCCATCGTCGTCATCGTCGAAAAGGTTGAGGTCGATCCCGTCGCCGCAGTTCTTGGTGACCTTGTTGCCGTCGACGAGGTAGCGATCACCGAAAGTGCGGATGCCGTTGGCGCCGTTCTCCTTCGCGCCGTTGTGCTCGAGGACCCGCAACCCGAGGGCCCCCGGAGGCGCCGGGATCTCCTCCGCATCGCAGCCACCATCACCGTCGCACTGCAGGAAAGCCGCCAGGCACAGGTAGCCGTCACCGCGGTTGCCGGTCGAGTCGTTCTTGATCAGGGCGTAGTTGCCGCCTTCGCAGCGGAATCCCTCGAGGTTGTTCATCCGCGCGAAGTTGCGTTCGACCACGAAGTTGAATCCACGGATGGAGATGCCCTGGCCACAGTTCGTGTGCGCGCGGTTCTTCTCCATGCGCACCTCACCATTGCTGAAATTCTCCATGAACAGGCCGGCATGGTCGTTGTTCGAGACCTTGTTGTCGAAGATCGAGGAGAAGGGGAAGAACTGGCCGATGAAGAACCTCGTCTCTCCATGGATGCCGTATTCGCACTTCTCGACCGTGTTGCGGTTGATCTCCATCTCGTCGTCGTACACACGGATGCCTGAACGTCGGCACAGCGAGATGTAGTTCCGGGCCACGTAGGCGTGGCTCGGCGCGCCGCCACCCTTCACGATGTCGCCGTCCTGATCGGCGACGCAACCGTCGCCCGCGCAGCAGCAGCCGTCACCGCCGGCGTCGCAGCAGCCGTCGGCACTCGAGCAGCAGCCGCCGTCACCGCAGCAGCCGTCACCGCCGTCGGCGCAGCAACCGTCACCCGCGTCGCAGGACTGGCCGTCCTCGTTGCAGCAGCAGCAACCGTCGCCCTCGTCGCAGCCGTCGGCCAGGCAGCAGCAGCAACCCTGCCCGACGTCGCCGATGTTGATGCCGTTTCCGCCCGCGCCCCAGATCTTGTTCTGGTAGACGCGCGCATCACGGCCTTCGATGGCGACGCCATCTTCGCGCGAGGCGTGGATGAGGTTCTTGCTCACCTCGAGACGGTTGCCCAGGCCGAGCACGCCGTAGGTGCCGTTGATCAGCTGGAATTTCATGATCACCACGTCGTCACCGCGCACGTGGAAGTTGGCGCCTTCATACTCCGAATCGATCACCGTGCGGCTGCCCATGAGCGTGATGCCGTCCTTGAACACCTCGACGGTCTCGACGTACTTGCCGCGCTTGACCTTGACGGTGTCGCCGGGGACGGCGGCGTCGACGCCGTCCTGGATCGTGAGGATGCCGTCCTCGGGCGTCGGCACGACGATGATGTCCCCCGCCAAGGCGGGAGCAGCGAGGACTGACAAGGCGAGAGCGCCGGCGAAACCGACGCGGAAAATGGCGGTGAACATGGCCGCACTCCGACGAGAAGGGGATCGTGGTGATGAGGCGTCACGCTGCCCGTTGCCCCGGCGCGCGCGTCCTTTCCGTGATCGCTCATCGTAACCTCGCAGAGCGATTTCGGGGGACGACAGCCCCTGCTTATCCAGGCGGATTCGGGCCCTCCGAGCTGCCAGATCCCGGGTGCGGACGTCGGGCACACGCCGGACGGCCGCTGGACATGCGCCGCTCAGACGTCCGGCAGCTCGTCCGTAAGCAGCCCCGCCCCGAGCAGGGCGCTGCGGTCACCGAGGGCCGGGCAGTTCGGATTGGCCTTGTGGCGGGTCGCTCTCTCGAGCCCCCGGGTGGATTGCAGCACCGCCTCGGTCTCGGCGTCGTCGAGCGGCGCGAACGGACCCTGGCGGGCGCGAGCCACCAGGGCCGCCCAGTCAGGCTCCGCCGGCCCGATCAGCTCGGGGGCCAGGTCGAGGAAGCGCGAAGCCCGCTCGATGGTGCCCACGGAGGTGTAGTCCCCCGTCCCGGCGTCGACCCGCGAATAGGTCCAGCGCACGCCCGTGAGTGCGTGCAGCTCGTCCTCGTCCGTGTGGGACTCGCCGATGCCGTGCAGGTCGGGCGAGGGCACCGCCTCCAGGATCGAGCGCGGCACGCCCAGGGCCCGTCCGAGCTGAAACACCTCGCCCTTGCTGAGCATGGCGATGGGGTTGGTGTCGACCTCGCCGTCTCCACCCTTCTGGTAGAAGCGCAAGAAGCGGTCCTCGCACTCGTTGCCCGTGCCGTGACGGATGCCGCCGCCGGTCATGCGGTTGAAGCCCCGGCCCACCGGCGCCCGCAGGCACGAGCGCAGCGACCCGAGCACCGTGCGATCGCTCTCGGCCCGGGCCCGCACCTCCGCGGCCGAGTGCCCGGCGGCCTGCAGGGCTGCGAGCATGTCGGCGTACAGACGGTCGAACAGCGCCGTCAGGTCGATCTCCACCAGGGGCACGTCGGCCGCTGCGGCCGCCGCCCGGGCCCGCACGGCGAACTCATCGCCGGAGTGGATCGACGAGTAGACGGCGGTGATCTGCTCGGGGCCCAGGGCCCGCGCAAGCAGGGCCAGCATGACGGCCGAGTCGACGCCTCCCGAGACATCGAGCTCGGCGCGGGCGATGCCGGTTCGCTGGTGATAATCGGCGATGGCCTGGACGCGCTCGTCGAGCAGGGCGTCCACTTGCAGCACGGGCATGGTCGATGCTCCCGGAGGATGACGGCACCTCGGGCGACTCTAGCGCGCCGGATGGCGGGCTCCAAGGTGCGCCACCCGTTATCATCACCCCCCAGCGCCCGCGGATCCGCCGCCCGCCCCGACCGACGCCCGTGAATCCGATCGCTCCGATGCGCCGACCGTCTCCTCGCCGTGCCGGCCCCCGGGCCCGCGCCGGACTCGCGGCGTGGTTGCTCGTCGCGGGGCTCTGCGGGTGTGGCGGTGACACCGTCGACGACGCCGACACCCATCCCGACGCCCTCGACCGGGGCGGGCGCCGCCACCTCGTGCTCGAGTCGGACCGCGTCGACCTGCTGGAGGGCTTCACCCGGGACACGCGCCCCCGGATCTGGATCAACTACAGCCAGGAGAACCTCGACCGCCCCGAGCTGGCCGTGCCCATGCGCCGCGACAGCGCGCTGCGCTGGAACGTCGACGCCCCGCCGGGCAGCCACTTCGCCATGGACGTGGCCCGGCTCAATCCCCACTACGCGCGCGAGGCCTCGCCGTGCGTGGTGGTGGTCACCGCCCTCGGCGTGACCGGCGCGGACGGCGAGCCTCCCTCCGCCCGGGTGCGCGTCCCCACCTACCCCAAGGATCACTCCGACGTGGTCGGTTACTGGCGCGAAGGCCCGCCCGCCACCCTGCGGCTCGCGTTGCCCGACGGCGCATCGGCCCTGCGCATCGAGGTGGTCTCCCGCGAGGCGGCCCCCGAGCGCGGCGCGGTGGCCCTGCTGGCGCCCCACCTCGACGAGCCCCGCCGGTCCGTCCCCTGGCACGAGGCCCCCTTGGAGTTCGCCCGGGTCGAGCGGCTGCTCGGACGCACGCCCGTCTGCAGCCCCGACGCCCGGCGTCGCTTCGCCCGGCGTCGTCATGCCGATGGGAGCGAAGCGGTCATCGACGTCTGTCCCCTCGAGGCCGTGGCCAACTTCACCGGTCACGAACCCCGCCCGGCCCTGGCCATGCTCGAGGAGCAGCGCGCCGGCTTCGACGTGGACATCACACCCGGCACGGTGCTGCGCACGGCCGTGGCCCTCGACGAGCGCGTCCCCCACGACGCCCGGGGGCGCCTGGTCGTGACCATCGACGGCGAGCCGCTCGGCGACGTCGAGTTCGGTCACACGTGGCAGGACCTCGCCTTCCCCCTCGACGACCACATCGGCGCGGGCAAACGCCTGGAATTCGTGGTGTCGCGGGTGACCTTCGAGGCGAAGTGGAACACCCGTCCCTTCGTCGACACCACCACCTACGCGCGCGTCGAGGCCGAATTCCTGGCCGAGCGCCTGCGGGCCGGCCTTGCCGACCCGCGCCTCGAGACGGCGACCTCCGTCGAGCGGCGGGCCAGCTCGCCCCGACAGCCCAACGTGATGGTGCTGCACATCGAGACCCTGCGCGCCGACTACCTGCCGCTCTGGGGCGGCGCGATGGCGGGCCTGACCCCCAACCTCGACGCCCTCGCGCGCCGCTCGGTGGTGTTCGACACGGCCATCGCGCCCAGCAGCTGGACCCTGCCGAGCACGGTCACGCTGCTGACCGGGTTGCTGCCCTCGGCCCACGGCGTGGTGCACAAGGGACGTTCCCTGGTGCCGCCCGACACCGCCACCCTGGCCGAGCTCGCTCGCGACGCCGGCATCGTCACGGCCGGGCTGGTGAGCAACAACCTGCTCTCCGTCGAGGGCGGCTACGGCCGCGGCTTCTCGACCTTCGCCGAGCTGCACCACGCCAACGCCGAGCAGATGCTCGAGCTGGCCGCCGGCTTCCTCGACGTCCACGCCGGACAGCAGGCCCTGCTGTGGCTGCACCTCATGGACCCCCACTTCCCCTACATGGCCCCGGGGGCCTGGCGCGACCGCCATGTCGCCCCCGAGCTGATCGGTCACGACGCCCACGGCGCCGTCGAACGCCTCGTCTCGGCGCTGCGGGAGGGCCGGCCCATCGACCTCGACGACGCCGACGTGCAGGTGAGCATCCAGCGCTACCTGAGCGAGATCGCCTACCTCGACGCCCGCATCGGCAAGCTGCTCGCGGCCCTCGAACGGCTGGGGCTCGACGACGAGACCGCCCTCGTCGTCACCGCCGACCACGGTGAGGAGTTCTTCGAGCACGGCATCATCGGTCACGGCCCCGAGCTCTTCGACGAGACCGTGCGGGTCCCGCTCATCGTCCACGACCCGGCGGGACGCCTCGGCCCGCCCCGCCGCATCGACGGCGTGGTGAGCACCGCGGGCCTCTTCGCCACCGTGCTCGAGTTGCTCGATGTGCCCTACGACCGCGACGACGCCCGCCCGAGCCTGATGGCCGCCCGGCCCGAGCCTTTCGCCTTCACCGAGACCAACCAGGGCATCGTGGCGGACGGCGAGCACGAGCTGCTGAGCCGCTTCGTCACCGGCGTGCGCACGGCCGACGCATTGCTCGTCAGGCGCCACGGAGTCGACGACGCCGACGAGACCGTGGAGGAGTACTACGACCTCGACGCCGATCCCCGCGCCCTCAACGCCCTGCCGCCCGAGGGCCCCGGCTACGAACGCCTGCGCGCGATGATGGACGACTCGCTGCGCTGGAGCGCCGCCCGCCGGGCGGCCAGCCCCCTCACCGGTTTCGACACCGAGTGGCTCGAGCGGATGCGCGAGATCGGCTACATCGACGGCGGCGACGACGACGGCTGACGCCGATTCCGGTCGGCACCGCGTGCGGCACCGCTCCGGAGAGAGCGACGCGCTAGATCGGGAGCGGTTCGCGCTCCCGCGCGACCAACGCGGCGAACGACGCCTGCAGTCGGCGCAGCACCGGACCGGCCGCGCCCGTGCCCACCGGCGCCCCGTCGATCTCGATCACGGGCGTCAGCTCGCCCATGGTGCCGGTGCTGATGACCTCGTCGGCCCCGGCGAATTCTTCCAGGCGCACCTGACGCTCGACGGCCTGCAGGCCCTCGTCCCGGGCCAGCTGCAGCAGCGTGGAGCGGGTGATGCCCGGCAGGCAGTGGCCGGCGAGGGGCGTGATCAGCGCGCCGTCCTGCACCAGGAACAGGTTGGTGGCGTTGGTCTCGGCCACGAAGCCGTCGATGTCGAGCATGAGCGCGTCGTCGACGCCGGCCGCGTTGGCCTCGATCTTGGCCAGGATGTTGTTGACCAGGTTGTTGTGGTGGATCGTCGAGGGCAGGCACTGCGGCGGATTGCGCCGGTACTGCGACGTCACCAGCCGGATGCCGGCGCTCTCGAACACCGGCGGCTTCCACTCGGCGAGCACGATGAGGGTCGGCCCGGTGGTGTTCCAGTGCGGGCTCATGCCCGACGTCAGCTTGGTGCCGCGGGTGAGGGTCAGGCGCACGTGGGCGCCGTCGCGCATGCCGTTGGCGCGCAGGGTCGCGCACAGGGCTGCCCCGATGAACTCTCGCGAGGGCACCGACGCGAAGGCCATGGCCGCCGCCGAGTCCTCGAGCCGCGCGAGGTGCTCGCTGAGCCGGAAGACACCGCCGTCGTAGACGCGCAGTCCTTCCCACACGGCATCGCCGCCTTGTACTGAGCTGTCGAAGACGGACACCTTCGCCTCGGCCCGGGACCGCAAGCCGTCGCCCACCCAGATCTGGATGTCGGCGTTGCGCGGGTCGGGCAGGGCGTGGCGATCGAGGGTCATCACAGGGCTCGGGCGAGGAGGGCGGCATAGTGCGGACGGCACGCCGCGAGGACGGGCTCCAGCTCCGGCGGCAAAGTCCCGGTGCGCTCGACGTACGGCGCGAAACCCGTCGAGCGGTGGACCGCGTCGTACCAGTGCGGCGCCCAGCAGCCGTCCTCCGGTCGCGGCCCCGGCGTCCAGGCGAGCATGGCCTCGCTGAAGGGGATGCCGAGCTCGGCGCACAACCGACGCAGCACCCCGGGCGGATCCAGCAGCAGCCGCCGCGCATCGAGCACCAGCGGCGGGCGACCGCGCCGGGTCAGCTCCGCCTGCAGCTCGCTCTGCACGGCCAGGCCCACGTCCTCCAGCGTCGGGTCGGGCACCACCCGCCGGAACGACAGCAGCACCTCGCGCGGATCGCGCACCAGCAGCACGTTGAGGGTCTGGTCGAGGAAGGCCCGGTCGAGATCGCGCAGGTGGTGGGCCATCTGCTTCGTGAAGAGCACGGGGCGATCGCACGGGCCCAGGACCACGTCCCGCACCACGGCCTCGCCGTCGGGGTCCTGCGCGGCCAGCACCTGCTCACGCCCGGGGTGGTCGACGCCGGAGACCCGCAGGTAGTGCGCGTAGAGCGGCTCGTCGACCACCCGGGTGTCCGGGCGCTGGGCGAAGCTGTACATCAGGGCCGTCGAGACGTTGCGGGGGCCCGACCAGAGGCAGATGCGGTGCGTCGTCACGTCGTCAGGTCAGCGTGTCGTCGGCGCGCGCCGTCAGCCGAACCGCGACGCGCGGTAGCGCGTGATCATGAACAGCACGCGGTAGCCGGTCTTGAAGATCTCCCGGCCCAACCGCAGTTTGCTCGCACCGAAGCGCCGGTCGCTGAACTTGGCCGTGATCGATCCCATGGGTGCGTCGGCGATGCCCGCGGCCACGATCATCTCGATCAGCCAGATATTGGTGCGCTCGCGCAGCTCGATGCGCTGCCAGAGTTCACGCCGGATGCCCCGACAATTCACGGAGAAGTCGGTGACGCCCACCGGCACGAAGAAGCGCAGGATGCGGTTGGCCATGCCGGAGACGAAGCGCTTGCGGGCGATGGTCGCGTTGGGCGCCTCGTAGCTGCCCTTGCTCTCGTAGCGCGACCCGACCACCAGGTGCAGCCCGCCCCGCAGGGCCGCCACCAGTTGCCCCAGGATGCGCGTCTCGAAGGAGAGGTCGGCGTCCAACGAGATGATCAGGTCACCCTGCGCGGCGTCATAGCCGCGGCGCAGGGCGTCGCCGATGCCGTTGAGGCTGTCACCGAACACGGGCCGGATGCGTGCATCCTCGGCGGCCAGGGCCTGCAGCCACTCGACGGAGCCGTCGGTGCTCGCGTCGTCGACGACGATGATCTCCACCGTCTCGTCGGCCAGCACCTCGAGGGCCTGGGGGATCAGGACCTCGAGGTTGGGTCGTTCGTTGTGCGTCGGGAAGACAACGGAGAGCAGCCCCCCCGGCGCGCCCCCGGCGACGCCGAGGGTCTCTCCGTCGACTCCCGCCTCAGGCACTGCTCTCGGCCGTGCCCCGCACGGAACCCTTGGGCGCGTCGAGGCACAACGAGGCGACCTCGGCCACCTCGTCGGCGGTCAGGTCGGGGTTGATCGGCACGTACATGCCGTTGGTGTGGATCCGGTCGGCATGGGGCAGCGCGACGGCGCCGTGACGCTCGACGAACCAGGGCTGCCGTCCCACCGAGCCGCAGATCAGCGGGCGGGTCTCGACGCCGGCCGCACCCAGGGCCGCCGCCAGGGCCGTGCGATCGGGCGAGAGCATGGGGTAGGCGAAGGCCGAGACCATCGACCCCTCGGGCGCCGCCGGCTGCCAGGCGGCAGCGGCGAAGCGCGCTTGGTAGTCGTGCCAGATGCGCTCGCGCCCCTCGACGAACCCCGACACCTTCTCGAGCTGGCGCAGTCCGAGGAACGCGCCCACGTCGGTGCCGCGGAAGTTGTAGCCGGGGTAGTAGAAGGTGTACTGGTCGGTGAAGGGGTCGACGTCGTGCTTGGCGCGCAGGGCGAGCTTGGTGTCCTCGTCGAGGTCGCGGTTCCAACCGTGACTGCGCAGCGAGCGGATCAGCGGCTCGTAGGTCTTGTCGTTGGTGCAGACCATGCCCCCCTCCACCGTGGACATGTGGTGCCCGAAGTAGAAGGAGAAGGTCGAGAGGCTGCCGAAGTTGCCGACCGTCGTGCCCTTGTAGGTGCTGCCGAGGGCCTCGCAGCAGTCCTCGATGAGGATCAGGTCGTACTCCCGGCACAGGGCCAGGATCTCGTCCATGGGGTTGGGGATGCCCAGCACGTGGCAGAGCATCAGCGCCTTGGCGCCGGTCGTCTTGGCCAGGTGCTCGAGATGGACGAGGTCGAGCCCGAGGGTGAATTCGTCGGCGTCGCACAGGACCGGCACGCAACGCAGCTGGCTGATGGGCGCCACCGTGGTGGTCCAGCTCACCGCCGGCGCGATCACGCGATCACCCGGGGCCAGCTTGCCCGCGCAGATGAGCACGTCGACCGCCAGCAGGTTGGCGGAGCTGCCGCTGTTCACGTACAGCGCGTGGTGACACCCCTGCCACTTGGCGAAGGCCGCCTCGAAGTCGTCGCACAGCGGGCCCTTCGTCAGGCGAGGGTTTCCGCGCAGCCAATCGGCCAGCGCATCGAGGTCCTGTTGGTCGATGGTGTCGCGAACGAGCGGGATGCGGGGAGTGGCCATGGGGCGAGTATATCCACTGTGTGCAGGCAGGTCGGTACCCTAGAATCCCGGGGCCATGACGCGTCGCCGCCTCTGCTCGGTCTTCTTCCTGGCGGTTGTGGCACTGCGCCTGCCCGTCCTGCTCGCGCATCTCGACACGTGGTTTCCCTTCGAGGTGTGGTCGGGAAACATCGCGCTGGCGATCCTCGACGGGCTCGACGCCGACTGGGCGCGGTCGCCGATCATGCCCCACATCCGCGGCGGGGTGCTGTTCGGCGGGCTGCTCGTCCCCCTCTATGCCGTCGTCGGACCCTCGGCCGTGGCCATGAAGCTGCTGCCCTTGCTGTGGCACGCCGCCACGGTGGCGCTGGCCGTGGCCCTGTTCGACCGGTTCTTCAACCGGCGTACGGCGGTGGCGGGCGGGCTCTTGCTGCTGCTCGCCCCGCCCCTGCTCGCCAAGCTCTCGGTGTTCGGCCTGGCCTCCCACATGGAGTCGACCCTGCCGATGCTCGCCGCGCTGTGGGCCTTCCTGGCCATGGCGGTCGAGCGACGCCCCGAGCGTCGCTATCCCCTGCTGCTGGGCCTGGCCCTGGGATTCGCCGGCTTCTTCCACCTCCAGGCGTTGCTGCCCTGCCTGATGGTGCTGGGACTCTGGGTGCTCGCCTGCCCGCGGCGACTGCTCTCCACCGACCTGCTCCTGCTGCTGCTCGGTGCGGGCCTCGGCGCGGCGCCCTCGTGGTTGTTCGAAGGCGGCAACATCGCCTACCTCGAGTGGAGCCTGGTGGACCGGGCCGGCGCCGGCGTCGAACCGGGCGCCGCCACCGGTGCCGCGACTTTGCAGCAGGTGGGCGGAGCCCAGGGCGCGCTCTACAAGCTGCGCCACCTCGCCACCGGCGGCCTCGTCGAGATCATGGACTTCGCCGACCTCGGCGCGCGCTGGGCCTCTGTCCTGGGCTGGATCACGGTGTCGCTGTTGACCGCCGCCGCGGGCCTCGCGGCCTACGACCTGCGCGGCAGCGTGGGCGCCGTCTTCCGACGCCTGGCGTTGTTCCGCGACGAAGCCATCCCGGCCGCCCTGCCCCTGCTGATCTACCCGCTGGTCTTCGTGGCGACCTTCACCCAGGCCCGCGCCAAGGTGAACGTCGAGGGCTACGGGGCGGGACTGGGCAACCGGCGCATGGTGCCACTCGTGTTCGCGCTGCTGGTGCTGGCGGCGGTGGCCATCGGCGGCGGCACGACGAGCGGCTCGGCCCGACGACGACGCCTGTTCCTGCTCGTGCCGCTGTGTCTCGCGGGCGTGGTCGGGTGGTACGGCTCTCTGCGCCCCGGCGTTCCCTGGCCGCCCCAGCAGCGCGGCGAGTGCTCCGAGTGGTTCACCGACCACATCTCGCACCATGCCGAAGGCAACGACATGCGCGCCCTGGAGGCCCTCGATCGCATCGACCGCGGGGATGCACGCTTCGAGAACCTGCGCTTCCGCATCCCCGCACCGGGACTCCAGGCCGCCGCCACCGATCGCTTCACCCGTGAGACCGTCATCCGCTCCAAGCAGACCCCGCGCCAGGCCATCCATCGCGCCACCGCCTTCGGGCGCTGGCTGGCGCGCCCCCCCGTCGACATCGACGTGGCCGGACTGCGCCAGCGCGTGGCGCCGCTGACACAGGAGCATCGGATCGCGCTGCTCCACGGCATCGGGCTCGGCTACCCGCAGCCGCGCGCCATGGGACGGCCCGACCAGACACGCCGGGGCATCCAGGGCATCCGCTCCCTGCTCGCCAAGCTCGGGGCGCCGGACGCCGCGCCGGTCGCCGAGGGCTTCGGGTTCGTGGTGGGCATGGGTTACCAGCCCTACTCACAGCCCATCGGCCGGCAGATCACGACCTACGGCGAGGAGCTCCCCGCGACGGCCACGCCGGCCTTCTTTCGCGGCGTGGGTTGGGGCTACCGACAACGCTTCCTCGCCGCGCCCACCAACGAGGTCGACGTGCCCCTGCTCACCTGGGTCCCGGACGACCGGCGCCAGGACTTCCTCGACGGCTACCTCGCCCGCCGGCTGCCCGCCGAGGCGAACGTGCTCCCGCCCGGACCGTAGGCCGCGCGACCCCGACCGGCCCGTCCTAGCCGCCGGTCACCGTCAGCACCATCACGCCCTGCTGTTCGCCCTGGCTGCTGCTGCGGGAGAACAGCGTGCTCGCCACGTCGTTGGTGGAACGGTTGCTGCTCGAGATGAGCAGCGGTTGACCCAGGGGCGCCAGCACCGTGGTGGTCATCTCGGTCAGGTGCAGCGTCGAGCCGTCCTTCGCCGCCTTGCTGAAGGAGGGCGTGAGCGCGACCTGCACCGTGCCGGGGCCCGCCGGCGAGACGGTCACCGTCAGCGATGCCCCCACGAAGCGGTCCTGTGGCAGCAGGATGTAGCCGCCCGGATAGTGGGGCAGCATGATCTTGTAGGGCACGTGGTACTGCTGCTCGCCCACCAGCAACGACGCGGGCGCGCCCGGCATCGTGACCAGGTTCATCTGGGTACGCTCGCTGCTGCTCGTCTGCTTCATCGTTCCGGACAGCTGGGCGGCGAAGTCGCCGCCGGCCACACCGATGCGGAAGCCCGGATCGGCCACCTTGCTGCCCGCCTTCACCTTCACGTGCTCATCGGCGTAGCCGAACAGGACGCCGATGGCCCACATGTCGCTCGTCGAGAGCCACAGTCGCTCGACGTCGACGCGGTAGTTGCCCGGGGGCAAGGGCTGGTTGCGGGCCGCCTCGATCATGGCCCGGGTCTCGTCGAAGACGTTGTCCCGGGCGGTCGGGCTCGGCGGGAAGTCGGAGGTCGAGTGTGTCGACCGCGGCGCCGACCCCGGCGCGGGTCCGAGACACGCCGTCAGCAGCAGCGTCGCCGCCACCCCGAGCATCACCCACGCCGTCCGCCGATCTCCGCTCACCATCGCAGCCTCCCGTCGCGACCAACCCATTTTCCGCTCGGTCCACCTTCCGATCGGCCCAGCCTAGCGCCTGCTCAGAGGATGCGCAGCACCTGGTCCACCACATCGACGGTGGCGAGGTAGTTGTTGTCCTCGCTGATGGCGGTGTTCCAGCTGAGGTCCGACTTCTCGGCCACGATGCCCAGCGCCACGCAGGCGAAAGCCCGCGTCAACTCGCTGTGGTCGGCGTCGAGCACGATGCGCATCAGCGGGTCGAGCGCCGTGCGATCGCCCGTCAGCCCGAGGGCCTTGGTCGCGGCCTCGCGCACGCCCATGGTCGGTTCGGCCGCGAGCATCTCGCCCAGCACGCTCACGCCGCCCTCGTCGCGCAGCAGCGCCAGGCCCACCGCCGCTTTGAGGCGGAAGGACGGCTCGGTGGACTTGTCGGCGCAGTACGCGCGCAGGGTCTCGACCGCCTCCACGTGCCCCAGGAAGCCCAAGGCCATGGCGGCGTAGCCGCGGAAGTCGGTGTCCTTGAGGCGCTCGAAGTCCTCGAGCAACTTCGGCGCCATGTCGCGCTTGCCGAGCAGTCCGAGGGACAGGGCGAAGGCGCTCTTGTACGACGGATCGCGTTCGCGCAGGTAGGCGATGGCCACGGTCTCGGCCAGCGACGCCGCCACCGCGGGACGCGCGCGCCCCAGCATGGCTGCTCCGAGCGCAGCCCACGAGCGGTGGTCGCGACGGTCGGGATCGAGCACCTGTTCGGCGAAGAGCTCCACCAGCGCAGACACCCGCTCGGTGGCCTCCTGCCCCTTGCTGCGCAGGTCGGAAGCGGCGATCTTGGCCAGGCTGATGAGCGCGTAGTGGCGCGTCTGGGCGTCGCGATCGTCGTCCACGATCGCATGCAACACGTCGAGAGCAACGCCGTCACGCAGCGTGGCCAGGCGCCCCAGCCCCATGGCCGCCGACTGGCGCACGAGCCGGTTGGCATCTTCGTCGTGCAGCACCGCGATCAACGCGGGCAGGGCCGTGCGGTCGCCGATCTTCCCCAGGGTCGTGGGAATGAAGCTCAGCACGGTGGCATCGGCGCTGCGGTCGCCCAGCAGCGACGACAGGGGCGCGATGGTTGTGGAGATCGAGGCGTTGGCCATCTGTCCCAACCCCACGATGATGCCGACCTTCACATCCCGGTCGGCGTCCGTCAGCTCGTCGAGCTGCGCCAGCATGAGCGGCACGTCCTCGGCCGCATCGATGAGCCCGAGGGCGAGCCCGGCGTAGGCGCGCATCATGCGCGGCACTTCCGACTCCTTCACCAGCCGGCGCCCCATGGGCGAGTCGATCAGCAACTCGCGCAGCATGAAGCGGGCGCTGGGCGAACCCAACACGCCCAGGGCCAGGGTCGCCGACGTGCGCACCGAGTCGACCGGATGGCGCAGGAGCGGGCGCGCCGTGGCGATGATCGATCCCGCCCGGTCCTCTCGGCTCATGCGGCCGAGGGCCAGGATGGCCGAGTCGAGGATGTCCTTGTCGTCGCTGTCGGCCACCAGGTCGCGCAGGGCGGGGATCAGCAGCTCGCTGATCTCGGCGTAGCTCGGCCGGCGCGTGTCGTCCGTCCGCGTCCGGCGACCGAGGCCGGTGACGATCATCGGCGCGCCGGACGTGGTCACGTCGTCGACGAGACGCGCCTTGAGGTCGAGGAAGCGATCGTCGTTGTGCTCCCACCAGAATTCCCAGCCGTCGTGGCTGAGCGTGAATCCGGTGCCCGTGTTCGAGCTCCCGCGCCCGGACCCACCGCGGGCGCCCGTGCGCGAGCGGCCGGGTCGCGCCCCGCCCCCCGGCGTCGACGACGTTCCGATGGGCGGGGCCGGGACGGCGGGGCCCCCGGCCACCGGCGGCGCGGGCGGCGCGCTGGGCGCGGGCTTGGCCCCCCCGGCCGGAACGATGTGCCCGCCCCCGTGGGACATGACCAGCGGCGTGAGCAGCATCACGACGAGCGCCGTACGCAGGACGGCTCGGCTTGCAACCATGACGGCTTCCTCTTCCCGGCGGTCTCGCCCCACCCCGGCGTTGCCCGAGTCGACGAACGACGACACACGGGAGTAAGGCCTGACGCCACACCGGGCCTCGCCCCGAATCTAGTCGAAACGGGACAGCGAGAAACGGGACGGCACCTCGGCCTGGCCCTGCACGGCTGCGGCCACGAGGGCCCCCAGGGCCGGGCCGTGCTTGAACCCGTGGCCTGAGCCGCCCCCCACCAGCCAGACGTTCTCGGCTCCGGGATGGCGGTCGACGATGAAGTCGCCGTCGGGAGTGTCCTCGTACTGGCACACCCGCCCCCCCAGCAGGTCTGTCTGGCCCAAGGACGGGAAGCGCAGGGCCAGCTGCCGACGGGCAGCCACGGCCCCCGCCTCGCTCGGCGTCCGGTCGCCCGCGGTGGGGTCGAACGGCGCGCCGCGGGTGTCGTCGGCCACCTTCATGGCCCCTCGCCCGTTGGGGTCGCCCGCCTCCGGGATGCCATACCAGAAGCGGCCACCGTGGTCGGCCCACACCGGCCAGTCCGTCACCGGCCCGGGAGGCAGCGCGAACAGGAACACCTCCTGGCGCGTCGCCACGATCCGCTGCCCCAGGACGTCGGGGAAGAGGTCGCCCAGCCAGGGGCCGCAGGCGAACACGAAGGCGTCGGCGGTGAGCGGCGTCCCCGTGCCGTCGTCGACGGCGTCGAGGCGCCCGCCCCGCAGTCGGGGCCCGGCGACCCGCCCCGATCGCAGCGCGCCCCCTGCGGCCTGCAATTCCTGCGCGACCTGCGCGCACGCCGAGCGCGCGTACAGCACGCCGGCGTCCGGTTCGTACAGGGCCCAGCGCACACCCTCGAGCGAAACGCGCGGTCGTCGCTCGGCCAGCTGCTCGCGCGTCCAGGTCTCATGCGGCACGCCCGCGGCCTGCAGCGTCGCGACGGCGGCGCGCTCGTAGGCGTCATCGTCCCCGACCATCCACACTACGCCCCGGGGGTCGAACACCGTCGCGCCCCAGCGTTCGTTCGCGTCGAGCCACTGCCGGCGGGACGCCTCCGCCAGGTCGGTGAACAGGCGATCGTCCCCGTAGCCGCGCCGGAGGATGCGCGTCTCGCCCCCCGAGCTGCTGCGCTCGTGACCGGGTCCCCACGCGTCGATCAGCACGACCTCGTGCCCGGCCCGGGCGAGGTGCAGCGCCGTCCAACCACCGAAGGCCCCCGCCCCGACGACGACGACTCTCATGGCACCACGCTCATGCGACCGGCCTCATGAACCGGCCCGCAGGGCGCCCCGCGCATGCCCCGCGCCGATCAACCGAGCACGGCCTCGTCGTGGGCGTAGGCCTTGAACTCGATCAGGTTGTGTGACGGGTCGCGCAGAAAGAACGAACGGTGCTCCTCGCGCGTGCCCGCGTAGCGCACGAAGGGCTCGGCGAAGAAGTCGGCGCCAGCGGCGACGGCGCGGTTCAGCACCTGCTCGTAGCGCTCGCGATCGTCGAAGACCATGCCGAAGTGTCGCGGGTACATCTGCGGATCATGTTCCACGGACTCGGGAGCATGGTGCAACACCACCTGCTGGCCGAAGAAGTCGACGATCACCCAGGTGTCCGTGGAACGGCCGGCGCGGCACCCCAGCACGTCGACGTAGAACGCCAGCGTGGCGGCCAGGTCGTCGCAGGGGAGGGCGAGGTGAAAGCGCTGGGCGCAGGAGTGATCCGAAGGCATACGTGCGATCCGACCCGATTCGAGGCCGTTTCACGGTACCAGTCCGAGCTTCCGGGACCGACCCCGCCCGCGGCCGCGACGAGCAGCTACGATGGGTCCGAGGTCGGGGGTGACCATGCTCGCACTGCTGTTTTCCTGGGCAATACTGGCGCCGTGGGCAGCGCTGTCCACGGTGCCTTCCACCGCGCCGCCGGCAGGACCAGCGGCCGTCGGGGACGGCCTGCAGGCCGGCGACCCCGTGCCGCCGCTCACCGACGTGACCTGGATCCGCGGCGAGCCGGTCAGCGCCTTCGAGCCGGGCACGGTGTATGTCGTCGACATGTTCGGCATCTGGTGCTCGAGCTGTCGCGGCCGGATCGAGTTGCTCAGCACCCTCGCCGACGAGTACGCCGCAAGTGCCGAGGACACCGAGAGCGCCGAGACGAAGGTGGTCGTCATCGCCGTGGCCATCGCCCCCGACCGCACCGGCGTGACCATCGACGAGTTCGTCGACAAGCACGACGACAAGATCCACTTCCTCGTGGCCGAGGACCGGGACGACAAGACCACCAAGACCTATCTGGACTCGGCCGGTCGCGAGGTGCAGCACGATGCGCTCATCATCGACGGCGAGGGCCGGCTCGCGTGGACCGGCCTGGCCGGCGCCATCAAGGATGTACTGCCGCAGATCCTCGATGGGTCCTTCGACGCCCGCGGCTTCGCCAAGGCGCGACGCGCCCGGATCGCCGCCTGGAACAAGGCGTACCCCGAGACCCTCAAGTTCAACAATGCGTCGAGCCGCGGCGACCACGACCTGGCCGCCAGGCTCGCCAAGGACATCGCCCGCTCCCACGAGAGCCTCGAGTACTACTTCGTCGACGAGTACACCGCCTACCTGCGGGGTGACCAGGGCAGCAAGGCCAAGGCCCTGGGCCGGCGCCTGATGCGGCGCACGCTGAAGGACAACCGGTATGCCCTGCGCAGCCTCGCCTGGAAAATCGTCGACCCCAAGGCCCGCTTCGACGACGAACTGCGTGACTACGACCTCGCCGAACAGGCGGCCACCCGGGCCGGCGAGCTGTTCGAGGACGAGGACCCCTGGATCCTCCTGACCCAGGCCTGGCTGGCCATCCACCGGGACGAAAATCCGCAAGCCCAGGAGTTGCTCAAGCAGGCGCGCCCTCTGGCCGAGGATGACAAGGTCGTCTCCAAGCTGATCAAGCGAGCAGAGCGGGCGGCCAGTCAGGAGGATTGATGGGTGCGACCGGGAGGTGGTGGATGCCGAGGCCGTTCGGCGTCCTGCTCGGAGTGCTGCTGCTCGCCCCGTCGTCCGTCGGCGCGGGACAGGACACCGGGGCCCGGGCCGGCGCCGCCGCATTCGGACGCGGCCTCACCGCCGTGCAGGCCCGGCTCGACGCCGGCCACTGGCAAGCAGGCCTCGACGACCTCCGCACGCTGCTCGACGTCCATGCCCAACGGCCCTACGTGGCGCTGCGGCTCGAGGACATCCGCGCCACCCAGATCCACGCCACGTTCAAGCTCGGCTATGTCGCCCCCCACCCGCGCGAGCTCGTGGCCGGCACCCTCAGCGCCTGGGACCCGGAGAGCGGCGCCCTGACCCTGCGCTACACCGGACGCCCCCGAGGACGGACCGCGGCGAGAACGCCCCTCGTCCCCGAGACGGCGCCGCCGTCGCTGCGCATCCCCCGCGGCGACTTCGAGACCGCCGGCGACTCGCTGATCCACCCGGTCCAATTCGACGGCCCCTACACGATCACCGTGCGCGGGCGGCGACTCGACGCCCTGCGCGAGCTGCCGCCGGCCTGGCGGCTGCGCAGCGCCCGCGTCCTGGTGGGCCGCAGCGACAACGGACACCACGAGGTGCTGGCCGGTTTCCCGGGCGGCGGTCACGGCAAGATCCGCGTCATCGACCTCGACGACCGGCGCCAACTCGACGACCGCCAGCGCGACAACCTCGACCTGACCGACGTGGGCGACTACCGCTTCGTCGTGAAGGTCGGCCCGCGCCGCATCACGGCCTCCCTCGATGGCGTGGCCTTCCTCTCGGCCGAGAACGAACGCGGCCGCCTGGGGGGCTGGGGACTCTCGGGCTTCCCTCACGTGAGCAGCGTCGAGGTCTCGGGCGACAGCGACGGTCGGTGGATCGGCGCTCTGTTGGCGACCCACGAACGCGCGGCCCGGGCCGCCTTCGAGGCCGGCTACGACCCCGACGATGACCTGCCCCGCTGGCTCGTCGGCACGTCGGCGGCGCGCTGAACCGTTCCGCGGTTCGCCCGCGTCACGCGGCTGCCCACCTCACCCGGAAGCCCACTTCACCCGGCTGACGGCAGCGCGCCCTGGTCCCGACCTGCCAGGTCCGCCGCGAGCTGGCAATGGAAGTGGTGCAAGGCCACCTCGAAGGCCGGGGCATAGCGACCCTGGGCATAGCTCCCCGACGCCAGCCCGCGCTGCACGTTCGCGCAGATGTCCATGTCCTGCTGCTGCACGAGCTCACTGCGCTCGAGGCTCGCGGCGATGAACGCCTCGGCGCCAGGCCCCTCGGTCTGCGCGAAGAAGAAGTCGAAGTCCACCCGGCAGCGGTCGGGCCCCAGGGGACGCACGATGTTGACGTCGAGGACCGACCCGTAGCGGTTGATCATCAGGTTGGGATGGACGAAGGCGTAGGTCGCGCGGTCCGCGATGCGGCCGGCGCCCGGGTCCGCCGCGTCCGAGTCCGCCGCACCGGGGGCCGCCGCGCCCGGGTCCGCCGCGCCGGCGGCCGTCTGCACCGAGGAGAGGCCGTGAACCGTCGTGGCATAGCTGCCGAGGTCGAGCTCGGCGCCGAGTTCGGGGTGCAGTCCGGCGACGTGGTAACCCCCGTCGAGGTAGTTGTCGCAGAAGACCTTCCAGTTGCAGTCCAGGCCGTAGTGGCGAGCAGCCACCCAGGTGAGGTCGCCGGCCCAGGCCTGCGCGGCGTCGGGAGCGACGTCGGGAGCGGCTCCCCCGTCGTGAGCGGCGTCGGGGGTGCCGGCGAGCACCAGCCCGAGTGACGCGAGCTGTGGACGCAGGGCAGGAGCGTCGACGTCGGCGTTGACGAACACGTAGGGCCCCCAGGTCTCGCAGGCCATCGCCGGCAGGGCGGCGGCCTCGCGATCGAAGTCGGCCATGGCCCCGGCCCGGGGCGCGCGACGCAGACCGCCGTCCAGGTCGTAGGTCCAACCGTGGTAGGGACAAGTCAGCGCGTCGGCCCGTCCGCAGCCCTGGGCCACCGCCGCGGCCTTGTGCCGGCAGACGTTGTGCAGGGCGTGCAGGTCGCCCGCGGCGTCCCGCGTGATGACGAAGGGCAGCCCGGCGCACTCGCCGGTCACGAAGGCGCCGGGCCCGGCCAGCTGCTCGACCCGGGCCACGGCCAGCCAGTGGCGCCCGAACACCGCGCGCCGTTCGAGCGCGAAGACGTCCGGCTCGACGTACCAGCTCGCCGGCGGTGTCGATGCATGCGTCAGCGGCAACGACGCATCGAAGCGAGCGATCTCCCGGCGCAGCATCTCGGCGTCCATGGCAGGGGTCCTCGCCCGAGCTCCCGGTCGATCACCGGGCTCTTCGGAACCTATCGCCGCCCGCTCACCTTGCCAAGCACCCCCGCGACTGGCACCCTCTGCTCATCGGACCGTCGGACGGATCGGTGCCATGCTCCTGTTGAAACGCGTCGGGCTCGCGCTGGCCGCGACGCTCCTGATCCTGCTCGTGCTCGAGGTCGTCGTGCGCGTCGCCGGCGTCGCACCGCCACCGCGCCCCCTCCAGGACGGGCGCGGCCAGACCAAGGTCGACGACGGCGTCATGCGCTACCGCAACCTGCCCGGCGGCAAGGTGACCTGGACGCTGCAGCAGACCCGCGACAGCGAGCCGTACCAGGTCGTCGAGAACATCAACAGCCTCGGGCTGCGGGGCGTCCGCGAGATCCGGCCGACCAAGCCCGACGGCGTGCTGCGGGTGGCCTGCGTGGGCGACTCCTTCACCTACGGCCACGGCGTCAACGACGACGAGACCTGGCCCCATCAGCTCGAGCAGGCCCTGGCCACCCGGCTCGGCGTCGGGCGGGTCGAGGTGCTCAACTTCGGCGTCAGCGCCTACGAGATCACCCAGGAGGTGCGCCAGATCGAGACCATGGTCATGCGCTTCGACCCCGATCTCGTGCTGCTCTGCTGGTTCTTCAACGATCCCGCCCTGCGCGAGGGCCCGGGCTTCGAGATGGAGGAGGCGCCCTGGGTCGTGCGCACCTTCACCCACCGTCCCGGAAGCTGGCACACGCTCCTGCGTGAGCGCAGCCACCTGGCCGACACGCTCATCGACCGCATCTTCACGCCGACCTACTACCGCTTCTACGCCCGCACGCGCTCGTCGCTGTACGACAAGTCCAAGCCCTCGTGGGAGAAGAGCGTGCGCGGCATCCGGCGCGCCCAGGCCGTGACCGCGGCGGCCGGCGTCGACTTCGCCATGCTGCTCTACCCGGTCATGCGTCGCATCGACGGCAAGCTCATCAGCCACGACTTCTACCGGCAGGTGGTCGAGTTGTGCGACGAGCTGGGCATCGTGAACTACGACCTCGAGCCGGTCTTCGACGGCTACGACGTCGACGCGCTGCGCGTGCACGCTTACAACGCCCACCCCAACGGTGAGGCCCACGGCCTGGTGGGCGAGGCCGTGGCCGACTTCATCCTCGCGCAGCAGCTGCTGCCCGTGGACGCGCCGCGCTGAGCGCCATGGGACGCCTGACCCTCGCGTCGGCGTTCGGACTCGCGGTGGTGCTCGCGCGCCTCCCCATCCTGCTGGCCCACAACGACACCTGGTTGCCCTTCGAGGTGCACGCCGGTTCGTTCGCCCGGGCTCTGCTCGACGGCGTCGACCTCGACCTGGGGCGGGTCCCGATCATGGCGCACATCCGGGGCAGCGTCGTGCTGGGTTGGCTGGCCACGCCGCTGTACGCGCTGTTCGACAACACGGCCTTCGTGATGAAGCTCGTGCCGCTGCTGTGGCACGCCCTCACCGCCGGACTGCTGGTGTGGATCCTCGACCGCCACGAACACCGGCGCGCCGCGGTCATCGGCGGACTGGCCTGGCTGGCGGCCCCGCCGGTGATCACCAAGCTCTCGGTGTTGGGACTCGGTTCGCACCTCGAGTCGTCGCTGCTGTGGTTGGCCGCGCTGCTGCCCTGGCTGCCCATGGCCGCCGCGGGCCGCGCCACCGGTCGGCGCTGCCTCGTGCTCGGTCTGCTCGTGGGGCTGGCCGCCTTCTTCCACCTGCAGGCCCTGCTGGCCACCTTGATCCTCGTCGGGCTGCTGCCCTTCGTCGCCGGGCGAGGGCTGTTCGGACTCCCCGCCGTGCTGCTCGTGATCGGCATCGCGCTGGGCTCGTCGCCGACGTGGTTCTTCGAAGGCGGGCAGCAGCGCTTCGTGGCCAATCGCCTGGGGCCGCTGCGCGGAGAGGCCGACGCCGCCTCGGCGTTGGTGGTCGAGGTGATCATGCCTTCCGAAGCGGCAGCCGAGCGGCTCGGACCGGCCTACCCGCTCACGATCCTCGACTTCGGCGACGGCGATGAGGACGCCGCGGTCGCGCAGGGCACCGTGTGGCTGGCCGCCCTGAGCTTCGGCATGGTCCTGGCCGTGGTCACGAGACGCCGCCGGATGCTCGCCGTGCTGCCGGGCATCGAAGCCCCCGAGGGCGAGCGACCGGGGCTCGGCGTGTTCCTGTTGCTGCACCCGCTGGCGGTCGCGGCGCCCTTCGCGCTGATGGGCATGACCATCAACCTGCCCGGCGCGAGCGCCGGCCTCGAGAACCGCCGCGTCGCTCCCGTGGTCGTGTCGCTGCTGATGCTGTCGGCCCTCGGACTGGCGGGTCGGGCCGGCCGCCCCCTGGGACGCGTGCGTCTTGTCGGGCTCGCGGTCCTGCTCGGCTGCGGCCTGCTCGGCAGCGTGCAGGCCTCGCGCGCAACGCCCTCGGCAGGGATCCCGCACCGAGGCGAGTGCAGCGAGTGGTTCCTGCCGAAGCTGCAGCTCCATGCCGACGGCGACATCGCGGGCCTCATCGCCGTCATCGACGACACCGACCGGGGCGACCACCGCTTCGCCAGCCTGCGCTTCGACCTGCCCTATCGCGACCTACGCTGGCATGGCGACGACGACTTCGACGCCGAGCGTCGGCGCGGTGACGCCCTGTCCCCGGTCGCCGCGCTGTACCGGGCCACGGCCCTGGGACGCCGCCTCGCCGTCGACGACGCGGCGCTGGTCTCCGCGAGCCTGCGACGGGCATTGTCCGATCTGCCGGCCGAACGGCGGGCGGCCCTGCTCCACGGCATCGGCCTGGGCTCGCCCGCCATGCGCCCGGCGCTGGATCCGACGCTCTACTTCGCCGCCCTGCGTCGCCTCAACGGACTCTGCCGCACCCTCGCGAGCGCCGACGCCCACGCCGTCGCGGAGGGCTACGGCTTCGCCCGGGGCTTCTCCCTCGACCCCTACGCCGAGCCGCTGCTGCGTCAGATCGAGGACCTGGCCACGCTCGATGCGCACCTGCACCCGGCCGTCTACCGGGGCGTCGGTTGGGGCTACCGTCAGCGCTGGTTCAGCGCCCCGGAGACCTTGCCCCCGGGGCTCGCCGTCACCGAGCGGGTGCCGGCGCCGGCCCGGGCCGCCTTCGTGGAGGCCCTGCTCGGCCGCGTGCTCCCGCCCGAGGCCGCCGTGCTGGGGCCCGGCCGTCCCAAGGACTGAGCCACCCGGGCCCTGATCCCGGGGACGGAGCAGCCACCCTTCAGCGTCGAAGGGCCGGCAGGCGTACCTCTCGAGAACACGGGCCGACGGCCGACCGGCCTCCCCCTGGGCAGTGGAGACATGAGCACGGACCTGATCCTGCAACCGCTGCTGAGGGGAGATCCCGAGGCCATCGACGCGTGGTACCGCCGCGAGCACCCGGAGGTCTACCGGCTCTGTTTCGGCTTTCTCGCCGAGGCCCACGAGGCCGACGACGCCGCCCAGGACGCCATGCTCAGGATCCTCGACCGACTGCCGAGCTACGACCCCGACCGGGGCTACCGGGCCTGGCGCAACACCGTTGTGCTGAACCTGTGCCGTGACCGCTTGCGGCGTCGCGGGGCGCGGGCCCGGGCCACGGAAGGAGCCATGCGCGCGGGCCCGACCTTCGCCCAACCGGCGGCGCTGCCCGGACCGGAGGACGCTGCCCAGGCCGCCGAGGTCCGCGCGATCCTGGCCTCCGCGCTGACCGCCCTCAGCCCCCGGGAGCGTGAGGCCTTCGTGTTGCGCGACCTGCAGGGCGAATCCACCGCCGATGCGGCCGAGGCCCTGGGCATCAGCCCGAGCAGCGTGCGCTCGCTGCTCACCCTGGCCCGGCGGCGCCTGCGCAACCTGCTCGGTCCCCGCCTGGTGGGACTGGTCCCCGGCGCCGGCGCGAGCCCGGAGGCCGACCGATGACCGACGGCGACCGGCACACGCGCGACGGAGCTCCCGGCGAGGGGGCCCCGGGTGAAGGAGCCCCCGCACACAGCGATGCCATCGAGACGCTGGGCGCCCTGTGGTCGCAGTTGCAGCCGCCCGCGAGAGGCGCGGCCCTCTCCGCCCAGGACGACGCCACCCGGTCCGCCGTCGCATGGATGCAGAACGGTTACGCCGCCCTGCAACCACTCACCCCGAGCACCGTCGCCCGGCAGCACATGGCCCGGCGCCCGCGCCGCAGCCGCCGGCCGGCGGGGCGCTCCCTGGCCGCCGCCGCCGTGCTGGCCGTGCTCCTCGGCGGCACCCTCGCGCTCAACGGCCTCCGGACGGCTCCCGTCGACCGGGGCCCGCCGCGCCCGGACGACAGCGTGGCCGTCGCACCCGCCGCGCCGGCCGCCGCTGTCGTGTCCGGCGCCGACGCCGAACATCTCGAGCTGCGCTCCGGACCCGTCCGTTTGATCCTGCTCACCAACGCTTCCCCCCTCGCCCTGAGGAACGACCCATGAACAAGCCCCAGATCCTCGTGATCCTCGCCCTGGCAGGCGCCGCGCTGCTGCCCGTCGCAACGGCCCACGCCCAAGACGCCGACACCGGCAACCCCGCCCAGGACCTGCAGGACATGGCCCGGGCCCACGGCCTGCCCGTCTTCTCGTCCGACCAGGTCAAGGTGACCCTGTTCACACCCCAGCACGCCAGTGCAGCGCAACTGATCAATTCGATCCACCCGATCCACGGTCGCCAGTTCATCCTCGAGGAGAACGGCGCCCGCCAGACCCCGCCGCGCAACCTGCAGGGCGTGGGCGATTCGATCCTCATCTTCGACACGCCCGAGTACACCGCGCGCGTCGTCGCGACCCTGCAGGCCCTCGACCTCGAGAGCGTCGCCGAGCCCCGGGAGCCCCAGGAGTTCATGGCCGAGGCGGAGCTGGAGATGTTCGAGTACTCGCCCCAGTTCATCTCCTTCGATGCGGCCCTGCAGGCGCTCAAGCCCTTCGACCAGAAGGTGCAGGTGCAGCGCAGCGATTGGTCGGTGACCCGGCTCCCCGCGCTCACGGCCGCGGAGGAGCTGGGGCACATCCTCGTGCGTGAGACGCCGAACGTCATCGTCAACATCCGCGAGCTGTTGGCCCGGGTCGACGTGCCCGCGCCGCACATCACGCTGAGCTGCCTGGTGCTGCAGGCGACCCGCGAGCCGGGCAGCGACGGCCTCCCGGCCGAGCTGGTGTCGAATCTCTCTGCGCTCGTGCCCTACGACCAGTTCGAGCAGCTCACCATGGGACTGCTGACCTCCTCGGTGAAGGCGGGCGGCAAGCTCTCGCTGCGCATGCCCACGGGCGACAACCGCACCTGCTCGCTGCACATGCGGGTCGGGGCGTTCGACGGGACCGGCGATACGCTGACCTTCGACCAGATCAACTTCTCGATGTACCACGGGGCGGCGGGCAACGGCCCGGCCCTGGCCGACTTCACTACCGCGGCCACCATCACCAACGGCGAGTACGTGGTGCTGGGCGCCTCGGGGCCGCAGCCCATCTTCGCCGTGCTGCGCATGACGTCGCGCTGAAGCGGCGCCGTCAGGGGGTCGACCCGCCCCGGCGCACCGCGTCCCGGCCGTAGCGCCGGCGGATGGCGTCGGTGGCGGCGTCGACGCGGCGCTGGCGCTCGCCCTCTTCGTCGCCGAAGAGTGAGCCCTGACGCGCCGGCGTGCCGCTGAACTGCGTCACCGACACGCCGATCAGGCGCACCGGCCGGAACGACCGCGACGCCCAGCTCGAGAGCAGCCCGCTCGCGGCCCGCTGCACAACGTCCGTGCGATCGGTGGACGTGGGCAGGGTCTTGCTGCGGGTGATCGTCTCGAAGTCGCCGTAGCGGATCTTGAGTGTCACCGTCCGGCAGTGCAGCCCCGCGCGGCGCAGGCGCTCGGCCACCCGGTCGGCCTGTCCCCACAACACCGAGCGCACCACCTCCACGTCGGGCACGTCGGTTTCGAAGGTCTGCTCGTGGCCGATGCTCTTGGCCTCGTGGTCGGGCACCACCGGGCGATCGTCCTGCCCCCGGGCAAGATGCCAGAGCCGCTCGCCCCCCGAGCCAATCCGCGCCGCGGCTTGCTCGAGGCTGAGCCCGTGCAGGTCCGCGAAGGTCGTGATGCCCAGCTCCACCAGCCGTCGTTCGGCCGCCGGCCCCACGCCCCACATGGCGCGGATCGGCAAGGGCGCCAGGGTCGCCAGCACGTCCGCCGCCGCCAGCTCGTACAGGCCGTCGGGCTTGTTCCAGTCGGAGCAGAGCTTGGCCAGGAACTTGTTGTGCGCGACGCCCACCGAGGCGGTCAGGCCCGTGGCCGCGACGATGTCGGTCTTGATCTGCTCGGCGATCTGCCGCGGCGTGCCGAGCAGCCGCACCGAGCCGGTCACGTCGAGGAAGGCCTCGTCGATGCTGAGCGGCTCGACCAGCGGGGTCACCCGCTCGAACACCTCGAACACCTGCTGCGAGGCCTCGCGATAGCGCGCGCCGCGAGGCGCCACGACGATCGCCTGGGGGCACAGGCGCAGCGCCACCGCCATGGGCTGGGCCGAGCGACACCCGAAGGTGCGCGACTCATAAGACGCCGCCGCCACCACGCCGCGCGGCCCGTCGTGCCCGATGAGCACCGGCTGGCCCCGCAGCTCGGGCCGGTCGCGCTGCTCGACCGACGCGAAGAAGGCGTCCATGTCGACGTGCAGGATGGAGCGGTCGGCCGCGCCCGGACCGTGCCGCGAATCCCCTGCGTCCCGCGAGGCCCCTGGGTCCCGCGCTTCCCCTGCGCCCGCCGACACCCTAGGGCTCGATGGTGACGGCCACGCCCGGGGTGGTCGAGTAGCCGGTGGGCGAGGCGGCGTCGCCGACCAGGGCCTGCAGCGCGAAGGCGATGGCCGGCAGGCCCGGCGGGAGGGTCGTGGGCAGACTCACGGACCCGTCGCCGGGCCCGCTGCCGTCGAGGACCAACAGCACCTGCGCGCCGAGGATCCCGTCGACCAGCAGCGTGCATCCGCCGCCGATGGGCGTGGCCCCCGTGTCGAGGCCGATCAGGACCAGGGCCGGCGCCCCGCCGAGACCGCCGGCGAGGACCAGCTCCACCGCACCGCCCGGGAACAGGCAGCCCTGCAGGGCCAGGACCGGCGTGATGCCGCCGCTGCCCGGGCAGCCCGCCCCGTAGGGCTCCGACGCGCCGCGCAGGTCGAACACGGTAACCGAACCGGTGTCGGCGCCCCCCTCGTCGAGGCCCAGCTTGGACGTGACCAACGCGCGGTGTCCGTCGACCAACACGTCGTGGCCGAACACCTCTACCGGCGAGGGATCGCGCGAGCGCAGCTTGGAGGCTTCGACCCAAGCGCCCCCCGAGAACTCGAACTCGTAGGCCGCGCCGGCGCTGGCCCCGCCGTCGTCGTCGCCCCAGGCCCCCACCAGCACCCGCCGACCCGAGATGGAGACCGAGGTCCCGAAGAAGTCGCCGGACTCACCGTCGGACGCCGCCAGCTTGACGCTCTGGGACCACTGGCCGCCGGACTTCAGGAAGACGTAGGCCGCGCCGGTGTTCGGTGACGCGCCATCGGCGACCAGCGCGCCCACCACGGCCTTGCCGCCGCTGAGGGCCACGTCGAAACCGAAGAAGCTGCCGGCCTTGGGATCGCCGGGCTGCAGCGCCGCGCCGAGCACCCACTCGCCGCCCACGAAGTCGTACACGTAGGCCGCGCCGGCGCCCGTGCCCACGCCCGCCGTCTCGTTGCGGGCGCCGACCAGGATGCGATCGCCCGACACGGCCACCGAGGTGCCGAAGTCGCCGTCGGTCTCGGGGGCGGGCGAGATGAGCTTGGCGCTCTCGATCCAGTCGTCGCCGTCGAAGTCGAAGACGTGCACCGAGCCCACGTGCAACTGGGTGATGTCGAGGCCGTGCCCCTTGTCGGACCCGACCACGATGCGCTGGCCGTCGGTCCACACCGCCGTGCCGAAGAGCGTGTTGTTGAACAGGTCGCTCGAGAGCAGCTTGGCTTCCTCGGTCCACACGCCGCCGGTCTCGCGGAAGACGTAGAGGGCGCCGGTGCCGTAGCCGGCCTCCTGGTCGTAGCGCGCGCCCACGACGGCCACGTCCCCCGACAGCGCCACGGTCAGGCCGAAGCGATCGAGGGTGTCGGCGTCGGAGGCCACCAGCTTGGCCGTCTCCGTCCAGACGCCGCCCACTTCCTCGAAGACGTAGGCCGCGCCGGCGTTGGCGGCCGGCACGGCGGCCCGATTGGCGCCCACCAGCATGCGCGCGCCGTCGAGGGCGACGGACACGCCGAACTGGTCGCCGGCGGCCCCGTCGCTCGCGAACAGCTCGTCCAATTCGCACTGGGCCGCCGCCACCGACGCCATGCCGCCCCACCCCGCGGCGCAGGCCACCGCCACGACGAGCGACACGAGCCGGGATGCAGACGGGCGGCGGAGAGACGGAGCGCAGGTCATGACGGCGTTGCGGACCTCAGTCCTCGTGGCACTCCATGGAGAGCTTGATCAGCGCGCACATGGCGCCGGTCGGGTCGGCCACGATGCTGAAGCGTCCCACCGTAGGGATGTCCGACGGGGGCACGTGGACCGCCCCCCCCAACGCCGTGGCCTGGGCCACCGAGGCGTCGCAGTCGTCGACGGTGAAGTACGTCATGTAGTGGGCCGGGGCGCCCTGCCAGCGCTCGTCCATCTGCAGCATGCCGCCCACGCATTCCTCGTCGGCGAAGAACTCGTGGTAGGCCGCGTCGGTGCCCGCGTTCTTCGACTTCTGGGTCCAGCCGAAGAGGGCGGTGAGGAAGGCGCCGGACTTACCGACGTCGGCGGACGCCAGCTCGTACCAGCAGGGCACGCCGTGGGTCGGCGCCATGACCGGCGCGCCGACGTGCGAGAGGGCCTGCCACACCGCGAAGGTGGCGCCGCTCGGCTCCTTGAGCACTGCCATGCGGCCGTGGTCCTGCACGTCCATGGGCGGCACGACGATCTCGCCGCCGAGGCTCTTGGCCTTCTCGGCCGTGGCGGCCACGTCTTCCACCAGGATGTAGGCCAGCCAGTGCGACGGCACGCCTTCGAACATGGGGCCGTTCATCTGGTACATCGCGCCGAACTCACCCTCCGCGCCGGCGACCTTCAGCTTGGTGTAGACGCCCATCTCGGGGCCGAGGTCCTGGTCCTCCGGCTCCCACCCGAGCAGCGGCAGGTAGAAGGCGCGTGCGGCGGCGGCATCCGTGGTGGCCAACTCGCTCCAGCAGAAGGTGTGCAGGGATCGGCTCGTGGCGGTCATGTCCTCTTCTCCTCGGGGACCGGGCGCGGCGGGCCGGGGGCCCGTTCGACCTGTCGGTGGTGGTGGTGGTGTTGTCTGGCCGGCCCCGGAGGAGTCTACGTCGCCCTCGGGAACCGGGGGCGGCATGGTAGAGCCCCTTGAGCGATCGCTCAAGGCGCGCTCGACGAGTGACCGGGGACGGACGGAGCCGCGAGCAGGGTCGGGGCCCGCGGAACTCAGGAAGCTAGCTGCGCTTGCGCCCGGCCGCCGCGCGGGCCTTGCGCGGCGGGGGCGCCGCCCGCGAGAAGTGCCGGGCGAGGGTGTGCAGGAACAGCCCCACGTCCGTCACCACCGGCACCGTGTGCGACGAACCGCGGTCGCCCAGCTTGCTCACCACCGCGGGGTTGATGTCGACGCACACCAGGCTCACCGACGCGGGGATCATGTTGCCCACCCCGATGCCGTGCAGCATGGTCCCGAAGACCACCACCAGCCCGGCGTTCTTGAGCAGGCGCGCGTAGTCGGCCTGGGCCTTGATCAGGTCCATCTCGGTGTCGGGCAACGGTCCGTCGTCGCGGATCGAGCCGGCCAGGCTGAACGGCACCCGCGCCTGCACCAGCGCGTGCATCAGGCCCGTCTTGAGCTTGCCCTTGCGCACGGCCCCGGGAATGCTGCCGCACGAGCGCACCAGGTTGATGGCGCGCATGTGGTTCATGTGGCCGTGGATCACGGGGTTGCCGCTCTTCTGGCACACGCCGAGGCTGGTGCCGAACACCGCGCTCTCGACGTCGTGCACCGCCAGGGCGTTGCCGGCGAGCAGCGCATCCACGTAGCCCTTGGTGACGATGCGCCCGAAGGTCTCGGCCTGACCGGAGTGCACCACCACGGGCCCGGCCACCACCACCACCTGCTTGCCCGCGCGCTTGGTCTCCTTCCACAGCTCGGCCAGGGCTTCGGCCTGGGCCTCCACTCGCCGCTCGCTGGAGATGGCGTTGGACATGAAGGCGAAGTCGCGCGAGTCCCGCTCCTTGGTGTCGGCCGTGACCGAGACGCCGCCGTGACCCACCACCACCCGCATGCCCCGCGCGAGGTCGCGCAGCTTCACGCACCGCGCACCGCGCCCGCTCACGACGATGACGGCATCCATGCGCTGGTCGCGCACGGCCCGCCACTGCCCGTCGAGGCGCACCCGGGTCGGCAGGTTGGTGGAGGAATAGAAGCCCTCGGGGGCCACGCCGGCCTTGGGCACCGCGGCCAGGACGGCGTCCTCCTCCTCGCACTCGCTGAAGCCGAGGGCGCCCAGATTGGCCAGGATCGGGGGCAGGCCGGAGGGCTTGTCCGTGGTCACGTCCATGACCATCCGGCTGGGCTCGTCGACGGTCTGGCCGATGTCGAAGGAGACGATGCGGTAGCGACCGCCCCCCCGGGTGACGTCGTCCAGCGCCCGGCTGATGATGCCGGCGTCGATGAGGTGGCCCTGAGCGGTGACGAGCATGGGCGGAGCTTACCGATTGGGCCGCCCCGCCCCGATCCCTCAGCGGAGAGGCCGGGCCGGGCGCTTGAACGGCCGTCCGGGGTTTGCGGTGATCGAGGACACCGGCTACGGTCTGCCGCATTCGCCACCCAAGGCCGTCCTCTTTGCGAGGTCGTCCTCCGTGAGGGCGGCCTTCCGAGAGGCCCGCCCCCTCTCCCGAAACCATCACCCCGATGCCCAAGAGCGACAAACTCAAGGCGCTGGTGATCGTCGAGTCCCCGGCCAAGGCCCGCACCATCTCGGGCTACCTGGGCGACGACTACGTGGTGGAATCGTCCATCGGGCACATCCGCGACCTGCCCCAGGGCGCCGCCGAGATCCCGGCCAAGTACAAGGGCGAGTCCTGGGCCTCCCTCGGCGTCGACACCGAGAACGACTTCGCGCCGCTCTACATCGTGCCGCCCAAGAAGCGCGAGCAGGTCAAGAAGCTGAAGGCCCTGGTCAAGGCGTGCAGCTCCCTCTATCTCGCGACTGATGAAGACCGCGAGGGCGAGTCCATCGCCTGGCACCTGGTCGAGGAGCTGAAGCCCAAGGTCCCGGTCCTGCGCATGGTGTTCCACGAGATCACCAAGGCCGCCATCGCCGAGGCCATCTCCAAGCCCCGCGACGTCGACCGCAATCTGGTCGACGCCCAGGAGGCGCGCCGGGTCCTCGACCGCCTCTACGGCTACGAGGTCTCGCCGGTACTGTGGAAGAAGATCATGCCGAAGCTCTCGGCGGGTCGGGTCCAGAGCGTGGCCACGCGCCTCATCGTCGAGCGCGAGCGCGAGCGCATGGCCTTCTCCTCGGCCAGCTACTGGGACGTCATCGCCGACTTCTTCGCGCCGACGGCGCCGGCCGACGGCGTGCAGGCCATGCAGGCGACCCTGGTGGCCGTCGACGGCAAGCGCCTCGCCAGCGGCAAGGACTTCGACCAGCAGGGCAAGCTCACCAACGACAAGGTGGTGGTGCTCGATGAGGCCGGCGCCAAGTCCCTCGCCGCGGAGTTGCCCGGCAACCCGCTCCACGTCGCTTCCGTCGAGCGCAAGCCCTACCGTCGTTCGCCCGCCTCGCCGTTCATGACCTCGACGCTGCAGCAGGAGGCCAGCCGCAAGCTGCGCTTCTCCGCCGAGCGCACCATGCGGACGGCACAGCGGCTCTACGAAACGGGCCTGATCACCTACATGCGTACCGACTCGACCACGCTGTCGGACACGGCCGTGAAGGCCGCCCGCAGCGAGATCAAGGAGCGCTACGGCGACGACTACCTGCCCGACGCCCCGCGCACCTACAAGAAGAAGGTCAAGAACGCCCAGGAGGCCCACGAGGCCGTACGCCCCGCCGGCGACCGTTTCGCGGCCCCCGACGAGATCGCCAAACAGGTCGACGGCGACCAGGCCGCCCTCTACGAGCTGATCTGGACGCGCACCATCGCCTGCCAGATGAAGGACGCCATCGGCGAGAGCGTCTCCGTGCGCCTCGAAGGCTCGGCGCCCTCGGGCACCGCGGTGGCCTTCTCGGCCAGCGGCAAAGTCATCACCTTCCCCGGCTTCCTGCGGGTCTACGTCGAGGGCAGTGACGACCCGGCGGCCGAGCTCGAAGAGAAGGAGCGGCACCTGCCGCCGGTGAAGGAGGGCGACGCCCTCGACACCCAGAGCGCCGAGCCCAAGGGCCACGAGACCCTGCCCCCGGCGCGCTTCACCGAGGCCTCGCTGGTGCGACGCCTGGAGGAGCTGGGCGTGGGCCGCCCGTCCACCTACGCCTCCATCCTCGGCACGATCCTGCGCCGCGAGTACGTGTGGAAGCGCGGCTCGGCGCTCGTGCCGTCGTTCAAGGCCTTCGCCGTGGTGAGCCTGCTCGAGAGCCACTTCGACCACCTCGTCGACTACGCCTTCACCGCGCGCATGGAGGACGACCTCGACGAGATCGCCCGCGGCGAGGCCAAGTCGCTGCCCTGGCTCAAGGGCTTCTACTTCGGCAACGGCCGCAAGGGCCTCAAGCAGCTCATCGACGAACAGCTCGGCGAGATCGACGCCCGCGCCATCAACTCGATCCCCATCGGCGTCGACGCCGACGGCGTCGACATCATCGCCCGGGTCGGCCGTTACGGCCCCTATCTCCAGCGCGGCGACGACACCGCGTCGATCCCCGAAGACATCGCACCCGACGAGCTCACCGTCGAGAAGTCGTCCGAGCTGCTCGCCCAAGGGAGTGACGAGAAGACCCTGGGCGTCGACCCCGAGACCGAGCTGCCCGTCATTGCCCGCTCGGGCCGCTTCGGCCCCTACGTCCAGCTCGGCGAGATGGTGCCGGGCAGCAAGGCCAAGCCCAAGACCAGTTCCCTGCTCAAGACCATGGACCTGGCGACGATCACCTACGACGACGCCATGAAGCTGCTGAGCCTGCCGCGCGAGGTGGGCGCCGACGACGACGGCGAGATGATCACCGCCCTCAACGGTCGCTACGGCCCCTACCTCAAGAAGGCCACCGACAGCCGCTCGCTCCAGACCGAGGAGCAGATGTTCGACATCTCGCTGGCCGAGGCCAAGGCCCTGTTCAAGGAGCCCAAGAAGCGCGGACGCCAGGCCCAGGCCGTGCTGCGCGAGATCGGCAACGACCCGTCGGGCAAGCCCATCGTGCTCAAGAACGGCCGCTTCGGCCCCTACGTCACCGACGGCGAGATCAACGCCTCGTTGCGCACCGCCGACGACCCGGCCACCGTGACCCTCGAGCGCTCGCTCGAGCTCATCGCCCTGCGCCGCGACCGCGGCGACACCAAGCCCAAGAAGAAGGCCAAGAAGGCGCCCAAGAAGGCCGCGAAGAAGAAGGCGGGCGCCAAGAAAGCGACCAAGAAGACCACCAAGAAGGCCGGCGCCAAGAAGACGGCGAAGAAGGCCGCCAAGAAGAGTGACGACTAGCGCTCGTCACCCCGAGCCCCGAGTCCCCGAAGAAAGAGGACGGCCCCCGCGCCGCGATGACCATGGCCAAGTGCGTGTCCTGCAGCGACAAGGGGATCTTCTTCAAGGTCGACGGCGACGGCCTGTGCAAGACCTGCTCGCCCAAGGTGAAGGCCGAGATCGACAAGCACACCGAGATCATCTACGAGGAGATGCACCTCCACGAGCGCGGCCTCGACAAGGCCGAGAAGCTGCGCGCCCTCGATGCCATCCTGGCCAGCGCCGAGGTCCTGTCGAAGTACGAGGACATGGGCCTCGACACCTGCAGCCCGCCGCCCCGGCTCGTGCTCCCCGAATACCGCGGCTTCCGCGAAGAGCTGCTGTCGCAGGATTCATGAGCCGGGGGACGCGACGCGCGTGAAGCTCGCCCATGTCATCTTCACGCGGGGTTTCGCCGGCAGCGAGCGCGGCACCGCGGAGATGTGCAACGCCCAGGCCGAGCGCCACGAGGTCTGGATCATCGTCGGCAGCCACAACCGCAGCGAGGCGGGCGCCTCCATCCTCGAGCGCCTCGACCCGCGGGTGCAGGTCATCGAGCTGAGCCACGTCTTTCGCAACTTCCAGCTCAAGCGCGCGCTGAAGCAGATCGCCCCCGACCTGATCCACACCCACCTCGGGCAGGCCAGCATGCGCGTGGGCGAGCTCGACCTCGGCATCCCGACCATCGCCACGCTTCACAATCGCTTCAATGAGAAACACGCGCGGCTCGACGGCGTGCTCTGCATCACGACCCACCAGGAACGCACCATCGGCCAGGAGTTCGCCGGCCGGTCGTGGCGCATCCACAACAGCTACGTGCCCCACCGGCGCCTGAGCCCCGACGAGATCGCCGAGTGCCGCCGCTTCGCCGGCGCCGCGCCGGACGAGTACCTGGTGGGCGGCATCGGTCGCATGGTCAAGATCAAGGCCTTCGAGTTGCTGCTGGAGGCCTACGAGAAGGCCGCGCTGCCCGACGCGCGCCTGGTCATCATCGGCGAGGGCGTGGAGCTCGAGAACCTGAAGGCCGCCGCCGGCGACCGCGTGCGCTTCCTCGGCTACCGCGAGGACGCCCGCGACTTCTTCCAGGCCTTCGACCTGTTCGTGTGCCCGAGCCGGGTCGAGTACTTCGGCCGGGTGTGCCTCGAGGCCCTCGACGGCGGCGTGCCCGTCATCACCACGGCCGAGGGCGAGCCCGAGTTCTACGTGCCGCGCTACGGCGGCACCGTGGTGCCCAAGGACGACGCCGACGCCATGGCCGCGGCCATCCGGCAGCACCACGCGGCGAAGACGCCCCACGCCACCCACGACCTCACGCAGTACGAGCTGCCCGCGGTGGTCGCCCACGTCGACGAGATCTACGCGGAGTTGGTGGCGGCCCACCGCACTCAAACCGTGTGACGCGGGGGCGGTGTAGGCGAGCCCCACGCCGGAACGATCAGTCGCGGACGCCCTCGCGGGCGAATCGCGAGGCGTTCGTGCTGTCAGGCGTTCCTAGAGTCAGGACTTCGTGAAGCGCAGCGGCTTCCCGCGCGACGCCCCTACGGGCGCGTGGTCGCGCCAGATCACCTCGCCGCGAAGCACGGTCGTGGTCGGCCAGCCGGCCAGCTCCATGCCGATGTAGGGGCTGCACGGTGAGCGGCTCTGCAGCCACGCGGCCGGCAGCGGCTCGGTGATCGACGGGTCGACGATGGCGAGGTCGCCGTCGAAGCCCACGCGCAGGTCCCCCTTGCCCGCCACGTCCCACACGGCGGCCGGGCCCGAGGTGGTGACGCGGGCCACGTCCGCGAGGCTGAGCCAGCCGTCGCGCACCGCGGTGAGCAGCAGCGGCAGGATGGTCTGCACGCCGGGGATGCCCGACGGCGTGTTCGGGTAGCCGCCGGCCTTCTCTTCGGCGGTGTGGGGCGCGTGGTCGCTGCCGATGCACGCGATGGTGCCGTCGGCCAGGGCCTCGCGCAGGACGTCGCGATGGCGGGCGTCGCGCACGGGCGGGTTCATCTGGGCCCAGGTGCCGTGCCGCTCGTAACAGTCGGGCGCGGCCATGAAGAGGTGGTTGGGCGTGACCTCGCAGGTGACCAGCTCGCCGAGGTCACGCTCGCGGATCAGGGCGACCTCCTCGGCCGTGCTCAGGTGGAGCACGTGGACCGGGCGGCCGGTCTTCTCCACGAGATTCAGCAAGCGCGTCGTCGCTTTGAGGGCTGCCTCCACGTCGCGCAGGCTCGGGTGGTCGAAAACGGTGACGTCGTCAGCCGCATTCGCCTTCAGCGCGCGCAGACGGGCCTCGTCCTCGGAGTGCACGGCCACTCGGCGCTTGCCCGAACGCAGCACCCGCTCGACGTCCTTGTCCTCGGCCACGAGCAAGGAACCCGTCGACGAGCCCATGAACATCTTCACGCCGCAGCAGCCCGGCAGATTCTCCCAGTCGGCCAGCTGCTCGGCATTCTCCGGCGACGCCCCGAAGAAGAAGGCGTGGTCGGCGGCCATGCGCCCGGCGGCCCGGCTCAACTTGTCGGCCAGGGCCTCGGGCGTGGTGGTGGTGGGGTTGGTGTTGGGCATCTCCATCACCGACGTGACGCCTCCCGCCACCGCCGCCCGCGCGCCCGACTCCAGGTCCTCCTTGTGCTCCCACCCCGGCTCGCGGAAATGGACCTGCGGGTCGATGAGCCCGGGGAAGACGAGCTTGCCGCTCGCGTCGAGCACCTCGACGCCGTCCGGCGCCGCGAGATCGGCGGCCACCACAGCGACCTTGCCGCCCACGATCAGGATGTCGGCCTCGCGTTCGCCGTCGACGTCGATGACGCGGCCACCGCGCACCAGGAGAGTGCCGCTCATCGTGTGCTCCTCGGGGCCGGGCCCCTCAAGACGCCGTCCAGGTCGTGCCCGTCGGCGAGTCCTTGATGGTCACGCCCATGGCCGCCAGCTCGTCGCGGATCTGGTCGGCGCGGGCGAAGTCCTTGTCGGCGCGGGCTTGGATGCGCGCCTCGATGAGCGCGGCCACCTGGCTTTCGTCGATGCCGCCCTCGCTGCGCTTGCGCGCCTCCATGCGCTGCAGCACCTCCTCGGGCGACTCCTCGAACAGCCCCATGAAGGAGCCGATGTCGGACACCGCCGCGCGCAGGGCCGTGAGGCGTGCGCGGGTGCCGTCGTCGAGGTCGCCGGCCTCACCGGCCGCGCCCGCCCCGTCGAGGATCGAGTTCAGCTCCTTGAAGGCGTCGGCCAACTCGGCGAGCACCCGGGGCGTGTTGAAGTCGTCGTTCATGGCCGCCTCGCAGCGGGCCACGAGATCGGCGTCGGCCTGCGCCGTGGACACGGCCGCGCCCAGCGCCCCATCGGCCCGGGCGAGGGTCTCGTGGAGGTAGCGCATGCGCTCCTCGGCCTCGATCAGGTTCTGGTCGCTGAAGTTGATGGGCGAGCGGTAATGCACCGTGAGCAGGAAGAAGCGCACCGCCTGGGCATCGAACTGCGCGAGCACTTCGCGGATGGTGAAGAAGTTGTCCAGCGACTTGGACATCTTCTCGTTGTCGATGTTGAGGTGGCCGTTGTGCATCCACAGCCGGGCGAAGGTGCATCCGTGAGCTGCTTCGCTCTGGGCGATCTCGTTCTCGTGGTGCGGGAAGATGAGATCCTTGCCGCCGCCGTGGATGTCGATGGTCTGCCCGAGGTGCGCCGCGCTCATGGCCGAGCACTCGATGTGCCACCCGGGACGCCCCTGGCCCCACGGCGAATCCCAGCTCGGCTCGCCGGGCTTGGCCGTCTTCCACAGGGCGAAGTCGAGGGGGTCGCGCTTCTGCTCGCCGGGCTCGACCCGGGCGCCCGACTCCAGGTCGTCGATGCTGCGCTTGCCCAGGCGCCCGTAGGCTTCGAAGCCGCGCACGATGTAGTAGACGTCGCCCTCGGACTCGTAGGCCGCACCCTTCTCGATGAGCGTCTCGATGAGCGCGACGATCTGGGGGATGTGCCCCGTGACCCGCGGCTCGATGTCCGGGCGCGCGATGCCCAGCGCGTCCATGTCGGTCAGGTACTCGTCGGCGTAACGGTTGGCCAGGTCCACCGTCGACTCCCCCAGCTCCTTGGCCCGACGGATGATGTTGTCGTCGACGTCGGTGAAGTTGCGTGCAAACGTCACCTCATAGTGGCGCCGCAGGTAGCGCACGATCACGTCGAAGGCCGTGTAGCAGCGCCCGTGCCCGATGTGGGACATCTCGTACACGGTGGGCCCGCACACGTAGATGCCGAGCTTGCCCGGCTGCAGGGGCTTCAGCTCTTCCTTGCGGGCGGTGAGGGTGTTGTAGATGCGGATCATGGGGTGCGCCGGGCGGAATCGCGCCCCATTGTGACGATGGGCCGCTCACCAACCAAGTCGGCTCCCGTGCAGGCCCCGAGCGAGTCCTGAGGCGCCCCCCGTTCCGACCTTCGGGCTTAGACTGCAAGCGGCCATCCACCACCCGCCCGCAGCGATCAGCCGGAGTACGGCGCCATGCACACCGCTCGCCTCATCACAGGAGCCCTGCTCACGGGGGCTGCCTTTGCCTTGATGCTTGGGCTCGAGTCCGAACCTCGAGCGGGCCTGGCCGCACCGGTCCCTTCGTTCGCCACCCAGCACCTGCCCTTCCCCGGGGCCCCGAGCCGCGTTCGCTTCGCATCCCTCGATGCCGACGGCACCCTCGACATCGTGGCCTCTGGCTTCTCCCCGGTCAGCACGTTCGACAACTGGGTTGCCGTCTACACCGGCGACGGTGGCGGAGGATTCACCCGGCTGTTCGCCGAGATCGCCGACACCGGCTCCAGCATCAGCTCCCCCCACAAGTTCTCGTCGTTGCAGGTCGGCGACCTCGATCTCGACGACGATCTCGACCTCACCTTCGGAGACTCCTACAGCGGCTTCTTCAGCGCGCTCAACGATGGTGACGGGAACTTCCCCGAGTACCTCGGCGGCGCCTTCTTTGGCGGGTACACCAGAGCCCACCTGCTGACCCCGCTCAACGACGACGACATCCTCGACCTGATCATCTACGAGGACGACTTCGGCGGCTGGTTCCTCGACTGGGGCTACGGCGCCGGCGAGGGGCACTTCTTCCCCGAAGCGTTCATCGATGCCCCGCCCGGCGGCAAGCTCACCGAGCTGGCCCTCGGGGACATCGACGGAGATGGCGTGGCCGACTATGTCCAGGCCAACGAGAGCGGCATCGTCGTGCACTCCGGATTCCGCGGCGGCGACCCCAGCGGTATCGGCCCGATGTTCTTCTTCGAGTTGGCCGTGCGCGACGTGGTCCTCGCCGACCTCGACGCCGACGGCCACCTCGACCTCGCCGCCACCCAGCCGCTGGACGACGTGGTGGTGGTGTATTTCGGCGACGGCAAGGGCGCCCTCGACGGTCCGCTCCGCATCCGGGCCGGGCGCCAACCGGAATTCCTCGCCGCCGGCGACTTCGACGGCGACGGTCGCAACGACCTGGCCGTGAGCAACGCCGCCACAGCGCGGGTGACGGTGCTGCTCAACCCGGAGAGCGCGCCCTGGCGGTCGCGTGTCTCCCTCGTCGTGAAACGACACCCCGGTGAGATCGATGCCGCCGACCTCGACGGAGACGGCGACGACGACCTGGTCGTCGTGAACCGCAACAGCGGATCGCTGACCGTGCTGCGGAGCCTGGCCCTGCCGTAAGGCGGTGCCGCGCGCGGTCGCTGCGGCAGGCCCGCGGCTAGCGCACGAAAACGAGGTACACGACTCCCGCCAGCAGCCCCCACCTGAGCGTGTCGTAGACCGGCCGAATCCAGCGCTTGAGCCGCAGGGTGTAGGCCTCGAGGCCCGCCACCGCCGCGAAGAGGCGGTTGAGGCCCCCGACCCGCTCCGTGGGCACGTTGCGCCCGGACCCCGCCTTCACCAGGTGACGGATGACGAAGCGGTTGATGGCCTGGGGGATCGCGCCGCGCAGGGGCCGGGTCACGTCGCAGAAGAGGATGATGCGCTCGGTGTCGGTGTCGTTGCGCGCCGAGTGGATGTAGGTCTCGTCGAAGACCACATCCTGCCCGTCGCGCCATGAGTAGGTCTGGTCGTCGATGCGGATCCGGCACGCATCGTCGTTGGGCGTGTCGATGCCGAGGTGGTAGCGCAGCGACCCGGCGAAGGGATCGCGGTGGGGTTTGAGTTCGCCGCCTGGCGGCAGCATGGTGAACATGGCCGCGTTGACGCTCGGCGTGCGAGCCAGCAGCTCGACGGTGCGCGGGCACAGCGCCTTGGCCGAAGGCAGCGGCTCGCCGTACCAGTGCAGGTAGAAGCGCGTCCAGCCGGACTTGAAGAAGCTGTCGAAGCCGAGGTCGTTGCGGCCGTCGGCGCGGGCGATGGCGCCTTGCTGCTTCAAGGCGAGGGCCTCCGCGCGGATGACCTCCCAGTTGTCGCGCAGGACGGAGAGTTCATCGAGGGCGGGAACGTCACGGATGTCGAGCACCGGCGTGCGCGGGACGGCGGAGACCAGCGACACGAAGGCGGTGTAGGGCGCCGTGAGCGTGTCGTGGCCGAGCACCTGGCGCATCAGCCGGTGGCGCACCCTGCCGCGGAAGTGCAACCACAGCGTCGAGCCCAGGAACACGACGAGGATCCACAGGCGCGGCGTCATCGCCGTGGAGAGCACGGACGGCAGGGTCATGAACTCAGGTTAGCCAGGGCCGTGATACAAAGGCTTCCGATTTCAAAGGGGGTCCATCCATGTCTGCTCATGCACCGCGTTTCGTCGTGTCCTGCCTCGTCCTGGTCGCCTCGCTGCTGTGCACCGTCGCAGCGGCGCAACAGGATGCCGTCTCGAGCACGAGCATCAAGCGGGTCGTCGGCAAGAACACGACCTACACCTTGCCCCTGCCCTTCGACCTGGATTGCCCCCACCACGTCACGGCCTCGTCGACCGACACGAACATCTTCGATGTCGAGTACTCCGACTCCTTCACCAAGAAGCCGAAGGTCAAGCTCATCCCGAACAACCCGGGCACCGCCACGCTCACCTTCTCGCTCTTGGGCAAGGACCAGTACCTGGGCCAGCCGGGGTCCTGTACGGGCGTCTTCGCCGATACCGTGGACGTGCGCATCCTGCCGGACGACAAGGACATGACCCGGGAGGCGCGCAACATCACCCGGCCGATCTACGCGGACTTGCGCCAGTCCATGCGACAGCGCGAGAAGGACTTCCGCCTCAACATCGGATCGCTCGTACACGACTACAAGAAGGGCAACAACTCCCTGAGCCTGACGCTGAGCGAGATGAACGTCGAGTACTTCGACGCGCAGATCGGCAACGTGCTCGAAGTCCGCGACGAGCTCGGCGACGCCTCGAACCAGATCTCCAACGAGCTCATCGGGCGGGGCTTCGATCCGGGCTTCATCGGCGACCACAGCACGCAGGGGACGTGGGGCGTCTGGGATCGCTTCGTGGGCGAGGTGAGCAAGTACCAGGAGAAGTCTGCAGGCAGGGTGGACAAGCTCATCTGGAAGGGCTGGGACGCCGTGGCCAAGGCCGTCGAAGACCCCGCCGAGGTGCCCGAGTACAGCCTGGTGCGGGTGAACTACGACCTGGTCTCCGCCTTCAACATCGTGCCCCCCCATGCGGGCGACTGGTCCAGCGCCCGGGCTCGCCTGCCGGCGACCGTCTACTACGCCATCGGGTATGCCCTGGAGTGCGATCCGAATTCCGGCGCGATGGTCGCCATCGGTTACTCCTACCCCGGAGCCAACATCCACGGCGAATTCCACATCGATGGCGGGCAGCACGACTACGACACGACGGCGGACGGCAACGGCATCTGGACAGCGACCGTGGGCAACTTCGGCAGCTACGGCCATGGCGGCGACGACGGCGCCGACGGACCGGTGGTCGTCCTGCCGAGCGGTCTCGGCCGCTACGACGCCTTCGACGCTGCCGACAGCTTCCCCGGGTCGTCGCTGTTCCTCACGATTCCCTGAAGCCGTCGCGTCCGCCACGCCAGCGCCGTCCTGCGAGATCCGGGCCGGCGCCGAGGGTGGATAGAATCGACAGCGTGAAGGGCGCCGTCATCAGCCTCGAACGCACGCGTATCCTCGACGCACCGCCCGAGCGGGTCTGGAGTTGGATGTGCGACGCGCAGCGACTGCCCCTGTTCCGACTCAATGTCTTCCATGCCGACGCCAGGTGTGATGACGACAGCCTGGGCGTGGGCAGCCGCGTGGAGATCGTTCACCGCCTGGGCCTGGCTCGCGAGACGCGCATCGCTCGCATCACCACGCTGCAACCCTTCGAGATCGCCTGGAGCGAGCTGAAGAGCGAGGGCGACGATTGGTTTCCCCACTCCCAGCGCTTCATTCTGAGGCCGGACGCCGCGGGCGGTTGCGAGGTCGTCAACACGCTGCGTGGCAAGTTCCACGTGGCGGGTGCCCGCTGGTGGTTGCTTCCCCCGTACCGCTTGCTGGCGCCCTCCATCCTCGACGCCGAGAATCGCGGCATCGCGCGCGCGGTCGGGTAGGCACCGCTCAGCTGCCGTGGTCGCCGGAGGGCACGGGCAGATACCCGGCATTGCGCTTCGTGATCGTCCGGAACGACTCGTTGCCGGCCAGCCACAGCCCGGCGAGGTAGCCGATGAGCGAGCCGTGCATGGCGGTGTGGGCGGCGACGCCGCTGTCCTCGGTGGGGATCTCCCAGCTCTGATACAGCGGCGCGGCGTCGGGATCCTGCTCGGTGCGGTGCGCCTCGGGCGCGCCCTCCAGCCAGTCGGGGCCGAGCAGGCCGGGCAGCCGCTCGGCGATGGAGTCCTGCACCGTGTCGTTGGGCGACGACAGGTTCAGGATGCTGCCGAAGCGGCCGGCGTCGAGGCGATACGGAAAGGGCCCGCGGAAACCGGCGCGCGCGACGAAATGCGGGCAGGCCATGAAAACCGCCTGCTCGATCCACACCTCCCGCGAGAGGCTGCGTTGGGCGCTGGCCGCCTTCACCACGTTGCAACCGTGGCTGTGGGCCAGAATGCGGATGGGCTCGCCGGGCGAGAGCGCCGCGATCGTGTTGAGGTAGTGCGCCAGCTCCTTGGCCGCGCCGCGCCGGAACGAGCCCTGGTTCATGCCGGTCCACAGGAAGCGTCCGGCGTGGGCGGCCCCGTTGCGCGGGTTGGCGAAGGCCTCGAGCTCGGACACGTCCGTGCCCCCCACGCACCAGACGTCGTCGGCGCCGCCGGCCTCGACCAGCCCCTTGCGCACGCCCCAGAGGAAGCCGCCCGGGTCGTAGGAGTTCCACCACCAGTCCGCTGCGCTCGCGGCGGAGGTGGTCATCGTCCCGTGGATCACGATGGTGGCCACACTGTGCTCCAGGTTCCTTCCCGCCACGCTTCGAGCCGGCCCTCCCCATCGATCCGGTTCGGCACGCCGAGACCGAACAGCAGGCGACGAACGGCCCGACGGCGCGCCACCTCGGTGGACAGCCTCGTCGGCCCGGGGTGCTCAGCGTGGAACTCCTCTGTCTCGGCCCTGAGCGCCAGACCCACCAGGTACGCGGCCAGTGCGGCCGGCTGATCGATGCGAACTCCATGACGCTCGAAGTCGACGGCGAAAACCGTCTCGCCATCGACGACCTGCTTCACCTGTGAACTCAGGCCTGACATCGTCATGCCCACGGACAGGCCGGAACCGAACACGTGGTCCATGGCCTCGGTCAGTGCGGGCAGCGCGGCCGGGTCCGTGCGCGACAGGAGCGTCGCGAGCGCCGCGATGCCGTTGGAATCGAATCCTCCGTCGGGGTCATCGAGGTCGAGGAGAGCCTGTGCGGCCACCAGGTCGAGGCCCTCGAAGCGGCTTGCCGGTACGCGCAGCAGCCAGGGCGCAATTCGCTCGGCGCGTTCGAAGCCTTGCGCCTCGAGCGCCAGGGCGGCGGCCACGGCCGGCGACAACGTGGCCCGTGTCGCCAGCAACTCGCCCAGCCCTGCGTGCGACGGCGAGTCCGAATCCGCCAGGGACGTCCGCGCGACTCCGTCCACGGCCAGCGCCTGATCCAATCGTGCACTCGTCACGATCGGTTCTTGGTCAGCCCGCGCGTAGAGGTCACGTTCACCGGGCAACAGCGCGTGTCCGGCCAGTGCGAGACTCTCGTGCCCACGCTCGAAGACGGCCCAGGTCGCCGCAGGTCGCGTGCCGGCCGCCTGCAACAGGGCGCGCTCCTCGGCCGGCAGCAGGGCGTCGACCTCCGGCACCACCACATGCAACGGTCCGCCGAAGTCCTCGATGGCGGACACCAGATCCGCGTCGGTCACGGAGCTCAGGAAGGGCAGGGCCAGACGCTCCGTCCAGGGTCGATCGGTCCAGCGGGCGAAGTGCCCCACCACCGTCTCGCCCCGCACCGGCGCGACCAGGACGACGCCCCCCGGCCGGGCGCCGCCCTCCAGCAGGGTCGCCACGGCCACGGTGCCCAGGGACGTGCCGCGCAGGACGATGCGGTGCGATTCGCCATTCACCCGCTCCAACGCCGCGTCCCAGATGGCCCGGGTGTCCTGCGCCAGGAGAGCGGGTGTGCGCTCACCGGTCGAGGCGCCGATGCCGCCGTAGTCGACGATCAGCGTCGAGAATCCGAGGTCGGCCAGCTCGTCGACGAGGCTCCACGACAGCGGCAACTCACGGCCCTCGAGTTCGTCGGCCAGGTCGACGCCGAACGCCGTGAAGCCGACGCGGCGTCGGAACGGTGCGGCGGGCCAGCCGAGCTCCGCGTGCACGAAGAGGGTGTGCGGCTCCTGGGCGTGCATCGACATGCCGAAACCGCCGACCTGGGTGCGGGCCCCGTCGCCCTGACCCGCCGAGGAGGCCGAGGCGGAGCCCGGTGGCCTGAGGCGCAGGTCATGCCGGCACCCGAGCGTGGCCGATTCGGCGGCCCCCGGCAGCACCACCACCAGGGGCGCGCCATCCCCCGCGGGGACGAATGCGCCGACGAGCGTGCGGTCGTCCGCGACGACGATCTCGACGCGCTCCGCACCGGGCGGGTAGTCGATCAGATCGAGGTCGCCCCAGCCCGCGGCGGGAAGGGCGGGCGGTGTCCAGCATCCGAGACACACGCACGACAGAAACGCGAGCACCGCCCGAGCGGTCGACATCGAGCCCATGAGCGTCCTCCCGTCCTCGTCGTCTCCCCACCGTCGAGTTCACAGGATACCGATGCGGCCACGGTGACCCGACACTCCAGATCCAGATCCGTGACTTCAAGCCGGGGCGTGTCACCGGCCTCATCCCCGTCGGGGTTGCTAGACTCGTCCGCAATGAGTGAGACGAGCCACCGTTGGTTGCGCACCGCGCGCCAAGTGCAACTCGAGCGCTATCGAGACGCATCGCTCGGCGCGAAGCTCCAGATCGTCTGCGATCTCAACCAGACTGCTGATGCCTTCGCGGAGGCCGGCATCCGCCAGCGGCACCCCGACGCCACGGACCGGCAAGTGCGCCTGCACCTGGCCGCCCTCAAGCTCGACCGCGACCTGATGATCGAGGTGTACGGCTGGGACCCGGAGGTCGAGGGGCGCTAGCGGCATGAACGAGCAGATCGCCGCCCTCCGAAAGGATCGCAGGCGCCAACACTCGCCTGCGTGACCTCAAGGTCCGCCCGGACGCCGTTCTGCCAACCTCTACGGCGTCACCACCAAGGCCCTGAACCAGGCCGTCACTCGCATACGAGACCAGTTTCCCAAGGAATGGCGAATCTTGAGGTCACAAACTGTGACTTCAAGATGGGGCGCTGACGGCAGCTGCTTCGCTCCTTCACCGATGCAACTCGCCGTCTGATGGACGACAGAAAGGACCGGGCATCGCGGCGGATCGGATTCCGACCCGAGCGTTAGGCCGCGGACTCCAGACCGCGGGCTACAGGGCGCCCCCTCCCGTCGCTACACTCCGCCCCATGTTCGAGCCCGTCGACACCTCCCCCGACTTCGTGAAACTCGAGCACAAGGTGCTCGGCTTCTGGGAGTCCACAAACGCCTTCGACAAGCTGCGCGCCATCAACGCCGGCAAGCCGCCCTGGTCGTTCCTCGACGGGCCCATCACGGCCAACAACCCCATGGGTGTGCACCATGCCTGGGGGCGCACTTACAAGGACGCCTTCCACCGCTACTTCGCCATGAACCGGCGCGAGCTGCGCTACCAGAACGGCTTCGACTGCCAGGGGCTGTGGGTGGAGGTCGAGGTGCAGAAGGAGCTGGGGCTCGACAGCAAGCGCGAGATCGAAGCCCAGGGGCTCGAGAAGTTCACCGAGACCTGCAAGGCCCGCGTCGAGAAGTACTCCCGCATCCAGTCCGAGCAGTCGCAACGCCTCGGCTACTGGATGGACTGGTCCGACAGCTACTACACCATGTCGGAGACCAACAACTACACCATCTGGCGCTTCCTCAAGGCCTGCCACGAGCGCGGCTTCATCTACAAGGGCACCGACGTCATGCCCTGGTCGGGCAAGTCGGGCAGCGCCTACAGCGACATGGAGGTGAAGGAGGGGCGCAAGCTCACGACGCACACGTCGGTCTTCGTGCGCTTCCCCATCCGCGGCCGCGACAACGAGTTCCTGCTCGTGTGGACCACGACGCCGTGGACGCTCACGGGCAACGTCGGCGTCGCGGTGAACGGCGAGCTCGACTACGCGAAGGTGCGTGCGGAAAAGGACGGCGCGCTCTACTACGTCGCGCAAGCCAACCTCGAGCACCAGCGCCTCGCCAAGGAGTTCAAGGAGGGCTTTCCCCCCTTCGGTCCTTGGCCCAAGGGGCTCGGCAAGCTCAAGACCATCGCCCAGATGTTCAAGGAGCAGGGCGGCTGCACCGTCGAGGGCACGGTGAAGGGCAGCGCACTCGTCGGCCTGTCCTACGACGGCCCCTTCGACGAGTTGCCCGTGCAGGCCATGACCGGCGGCCTGGCCGACCCGCCCTACCTGATCCCCGAGGACCAGCGCGGCTGGAAGGCGGCCAAGGACGCCCACGTCGTCATCGACCCCGGCAAGGACAACCGCGGCGAGGCCTACGTGCAGGCCGGCGAGGGCACGGGGCTCGTGCACACCGCGCCCGGTAGCGGCGACGTCGACCACGGCTGGGGCCAGGCAAACCAGCTCGTGTCCATCTCGCCCCTCGACGGCCGCGGCAACTTCATCGCGGGCTTCGGCCCCTTCGAGGGCATGAACCCCAACGACGGCGAGACCGTCGAAGCCCTGCTCTCGTCGCTGCGCGACAAGGGCCTGCTCTTCGCCGCCGAGGAATACCCGCACATCTATCCCCACTGCTGGCGCACGGGCGACCCGCTGGTCTACCGCCTCGTGGACGAGTGGTTCATCGGCATGGACTGGCGCGACGAGATCATGAAGACCGTCGACCAGGTGCGCTGGCTGCCCGCCTCCATGAAGGGCGCCGAGCGTGAGCGCGACTGGCTCACCACCATGCGCGACTGGATGATCAGCAAGAAGCGCTACTGGGGCCTCGCGCTGCCCATCTGGGAGTGCAAGGCCTGCGGCTGGTTCGACGTCATCGGCAGCCGCGACGAGTTGGGCGAGCGGGCGAGCGCGGGCTTCGAAGAGTTCGACGCCGCGGGCCACACGCCCCACCGCCCCTACGTCGACGACATCACCATCCCCTGCGGGCGATGTTCCGGCCAGGCGCGACGTATCGCCGACGTGGGCAACCCCTGGCTCGACGCGGGCATCGTGGCCTACTCCACGGTTCGCTATGACACTGATCGCTCCTACTGGGACAAGTGGGTCCCCGCCGACCTGATCACCGAGTCGTTCCCGGGGCAGTTCCGCAACTGGTTCTACGCCCTGCTCTCCATGAGCACGATGATGGAGCTGGCGCGGGAGGACGAGGCAGCAGCCGCCGGCGAGGCCTTCGAACGTCGCCCGCCCTTCAAGAACCTGCTGGGCCACGCGCTGGTGCTCAACGAGCACCGCGTCGCCATGCACAAGTCCGACGGCACGGCCATCTGGTTCGAGGAGGCGGCCGACCAGATCGGCGTCGACACCATGCGCTGGATGTACTGCGCCCAGACGCCCGGCGTCGACCTGCCCTTCGGTCTGCGCCACCCCGACCAGCCCGTGGAACTCGACGTCGGCACGGGCGAGACGCTTACCCACACCGTCGACGGCGCGCCGCTGTGCAAGGTCACGTCCGGGCCCGCCGACGAGACCCGTCGCCGGGTGCTGCTGACCCTGTGGAACAGCTACGCCTTCTTCTGCAACTACGCCCGCCTTGACGGCTTCGACCCGGGCGCGCCGCGCGTGCCGGTGGCCGAGCGCCCGGACATCGACCGCTGGATCCTGTCCGACTTGCAGCTCGTGGTGCGTGCGGCCCGCGCGTCGTTCGAGAACTACGAGATCGAGACGGTCTGCAAGCGCACCGAGCGCTTCATCGACGACCTGAGCAACTGGTACATCCGCCGCAACCGGCGTCGCTTCTGGCGCGGCGTGGGCGAGGGGCGCGCAGCCGACCGCGACAAGGCCGCCGCCCACCAGACCCTGTACGAAGTGCTCGAGACCCTCACGCGCCTGCTCGCCCCGGTGATCCCCTTCCTCACCGAAACCATGTACCAGAATCTCGTGCGGGGTTCGGCAGGCGCCACCGCGGGGGCAAACGCGGGGGCAAACGCGGGGGCAGCCACAGGCGCCGCTGCAATCGCTGACGCCCCCGAGTCCGTGCACCACACCGAGTACCCGGTGGCCGACGAGTCCCTGGTCGACGCCGAGCTGTCCGCCGCCATGAACGCCACCATCCGCCTGGTGTCGCTGGGCCGCGCCGTGCGCAACAACGAGAAGATCGGCGTGCGCCAACCCCTCGCCAAGCTGACCGTCGTGCCGCGCGAGCCCGCCGAGAAGGTGGCCGCGGAGCGCTTCGCCGACCAGATCGCCGAGGAGCTCAACGTGAAGGTCGTGTGCGTGGAGGCCGAGGCCGCCTTCCTCACCTGGCAGTTGAAGCCCGACTTCAAGGCGCTGGGGCGACGGCTCGGCAAGGCCATGAAGGCCGTGGGCGGCCAGCTCGCGCAGCTCGATGCCACCGCGACGGCCGAGAGACTCCGGGCCGGCGAGTCGATCACCATCGAGGTCGACGGCAAGGCCATCGAACTGGGCCCCGACGACATCCAGATCCTGGCCCGCGTGCCCGAGAACATGGCCGTCACCGAGGACGGCGGCACGGTGGTGGCCCTCGACACCGAGCTCACCAACGCGCTGCGCCGCGAGGGACTGGCCCGCGACATCGTCCGCCAGCTCCAGGACCTGCGCAAGGCCACCGGCCTGCAGATGGAGGACCGCATCCTGCTGCGCACCGCCACCGACGATGCCGAGGTGGCCGACGCCCTCGCCGCCCACGGCGACACGATCAAGAACGAGGTGCTGGCCGACGAACTCATCGAGGGGCTCGGCGACGCCCCCGAGGACGGCGAGACCCACGACCTGGCCGTGCGCAGGAAGCCCGCGCTCTCCCTGCGCGCGCAGATCGTGAAGGCCGGCTCGTGACGCGGTCGGTGTGCCGCGCGGCACGCGGAGCCAAGCTCCGACGGAGGGCCTCCCCGACGACACGCGGGTCCGCCTCCTTCTCATTTGCCGCCCTCACGCTCGTCGTCTTTACCCTCGCCGCGCCCGCGGTGTCGGCGGCTCTCCTCGACGTCGAGCGGCTGTGGATCACGGCGCGGGTGCCCGTCCTCGACGGCCAGGCCTTTGGCGACGTCGGCGCCTACGAGAAGGTCACCGGCATGATCCACTTCGTCCATGATCCGGACGACCCGGCCAACGCCCTCATCGTCGACCTCGCCCTGGCGCCCCGCAACGCCGACGGCCTGGTGGAGAGCTTCAGCGACTTCATGTTGCTGCGCCCGGTGGACGCCGAACCCGGCACGGGGACCGCGTTGCTCGAGGTCTCCAACCGCGGTGGCAAGGCGTCGCTGAGTTACTTCAATCGCGCCGCGTCCAGCCGTGACCCCACCACCGCCGAGCACTTCGGCGACGGGCTGCTCATGCGGCAGGGCCTCACGGTCATGTGGGTCGGCTGGCAATGGGACGTCCCCGCGACGGACGACGACAGCCTGCTGCGCCTGCGTGTTCCCCGAGCCACCGATGACGGCGCACCCCTCTCGGGCCTGGTGCGCGCCGACTGGGTCGTGGACGAGCCCGCGCAGACCCTGCCCCTGGCCCACCGCGACCACATCGCCTACCCGGTCTCCGACCCGGACGACCCGGCCAACGTGTTGACCTGGCGCAGCGGCCGCGACGCCGAGCGCACCGAGGTCCCCCGCGAGCAGTGGCGCTTCGTTGATCCTCGGGAGGTCGATCCCCGAGGGGGAGCCGACGCATCCGCCGACACCTCCACCGATGCCTCCCCCGATGCATCCAGCGCCACCCACGCCGACTTCTCCTCCGGCGCCCTCACCGCCATCACCATGGACGCCGGCTTCACGCCGGGCCGCATCTACGAGTGCGTCTACCGCGCCCAGGACCCGGCGGTGGTGGGGCTCGGGCTCGCCGCCATCCGCGACACCATGGACTGGCTGAAGGACACCGAGCAGTGCGAGTTCGCGGTGGAGCATGGACTGGGCTTGGGCATCTCCCAGACCGGCCGCTTCCTGCGCCACTTCCTCTACCAGGGCTTCAACACCAGCGAGGACGGCGAACAGGTCTTCGACGGACTGCTGATCCACTCGGCGGGCGCGGGGCGCGGCAGCTTCAACCACCGCTTCGCCCAGCCCTCCCGCGACGCCCACCGCTACTCGGCCTTCTCCTACCCCACCGACATCTTCCCGTTCAGCGGTCGGACGCAGATGGATCCCGAGTGGCTGACCTACCCGGGCGAGGGCGCCATCCCCACCGGCGAACCCGGCTACTGGGTGCGCCGCGGCGGGCTGCTCGAGCGCCTCTCGGACCGCGGCCACCTGCCGCGCATCATGTACACCAACACCGGCTACGAGTACTGGGGCAGGGCTGCTTCACTGCTGCACACCTCCGTCGACGGCCGCACCGACGTCGAGCCGCGCCCCGAAGAGCGCATCTACCACCTGGCCAGCGGGCAGCACTTCGTGTCGCGCTTCCCGCCGACCCCGCAGGCCAAGCGCCCCGGACGCGGCTGGCGCGGCAACCCGCTCGACTTCCTGCTCGCCGAGCGGGCCCTGCTCGTGGCGCTCCAGGCCTGGGTCGAGGACGGCGTCGAGCCGCCCCCCAGCGCCTATCCGCGCTTGGATGAGGGCACGCTGATCAACCCGGCCTTCGAGCTCGACTTCCCCATGATCACGGGGGTCACGCCCCCGGCGGCGGCTCACCACGCCCTCCGCGCCGATTACGGGCCGCAGTTCGAGCAGGGGGTGATCACCGTCCAGCCCCCCATCCTGGCCGAGCCCTACCCGGCCCGGGTGAGCCAGGTCGACGAATTCGGAAACGAGCGGGCCGGCGTGCCGTCGGTGGAGATCCTGGCGCCCCTGGCCACCTACACCCCCTGGATCCGGCGGCAGGTCACGGCGGGTTCGCCCGAGGAGATGGACGACTTCTACGGCACCTTCGTGCCCCTCTCGCGCACCGACGCCCAAGCGGCGCAATACTCCGACCCCCGTCCGAGCATCGAGTCCCTGTACTCCGGGAGAGACGACTACCTCGCCCGTGCTAAGGAGGCGGCCATGTCCCTGGTGAAACGCCGCACCCTGCTTCCGGAGGACGTCCCCGCCGCCATGGAGCGGGCTCAGGCCTTGTGGGACTGGGTCCACTCGCACTAGCGGCCCAATCCGTATCCTGTCCCGACTCGGCGGCCCCCTCCGCCGACTGTTCCCCCTGAACGACCCGGAGTCCCGCCATGTCCACTCGCCTCGCCCTCGGCGCCGCCGCCCTCGGCCTCGCCGCCGCGCTCATCGCCACCGCTGCGGCCCCCATCCCCGCGGCTCCCGTCCCCGCGCCCCCCGCCGGCCCCCTGGACCCCGCTGCCTACGTGCTCGACAGCACCCACGCCTCGGTCGTCTACAAGGCCCGGCACCTCGGCATCAGCAACTTCTACGGCACCTTCGACGCCTTCGAGGGCGAGCTGCTGTTCTCCGACGACGACCTCGCCAACAGCGTCATCGCCCTCTCGGTCAAGGCCGACAGCGTCGACAGCAACAGCGCCCAGCGCGACGGCCACCTCAAGAGCCCCGACTTCCTCAACGCCACCGAGTTCCCGGAGATCACCTTCGTGAGCACGAAGTTCGCGCAGGGGCGCGGCGACGACACCTACGCCATCACCGGCACCCTCGACTTCCGCGGCATCCAGAAGGAGATCACGGTGCAGGCCGTGAAGACCGGCGAAGGCCAGACGGGCCGGGGCACCAAGATCGGCGTCGAGGTCATCTTCACCATCGACATGACTGACTTCCGCGTGCCCTTCGTGTCCGAGAGCGAGTCGTCGCCCATCGGCCGGGAGGTCCAGCTGATCCTCGCCGGCGAGTTCAACAAGACCGGCTGATCGCGAAGCCCTTGGACACGCTGCTCCCGTTCATCGCCAAGGGCGTCTTCGCCCCCATCGCCGTCGCCGCCCTGGTGTTGCTCGTCGGCGAGCGGCTCAGCGGCGGCGCGAGCGGTTCCTCGCGCCAGCGCGGTCGGGTCGAGGCCCGCGCCGCGGTCCTGGCGCTGGGTCTCGCCTACGTCACCGGGCACATGCTGCTGCGCTGGCCCTTCCCCGTGGTCGAGTCGACCGACCGCATCCCGGTGCTCGTGACGGTGGCCCTCGTCCTGGGACTCTTCGAGGGCGACCGCGGTTCCCACCGCGGTCCCGGCAGCGGATCCGACCGCCCAGGGAGCGGATTCGGCAGCTTCTTGCGAGTGGTCCTGGCCGGCGGCACATCCTGGTGGTTCCTGTCGTCGCTCGTGAAGCACCGCGAGACGGGCGCCGCCGTCGGCATGCTCGCCGTCATCACCGCCATCATGCTGGTGGGCTGGATCGCGGCGAGCCGTCAGGCCCAGCGCACCCCCGGTCCCCGATTCGCGGCCACGCTCATGGGCGTGACGAGCCTGGGCGCCGGCGCCGTGACCCTCTCGACCAGCGCCTTCCACGGCCAGCTGGCCGGCGTCATCGCCGCCGCCCTCGGCACCGCCGCCGTCATCGGTTGGGTGCGGGGCACGCGCACCTTCTCCTCCGGCACCGTGGCCCCCTACATCATCGCCACGAGCTGCTTGTGGATGGGCGGCGCCCTGCTCTCAGCACTGCCTGTGGCCAGCGCCGTGCTGCTCGGTCTGGCCCCCTGCGGGAGCTGGCTCGAAGGCGGACTCGACCGACGCCGGGACGAACCCCGCCGCAGCGCATGGTGGGGCGTGCTCGCACCGCTGCTCATGGCGTTGGCAGCCTGCGTTGTCGCATGGGTCCAGCGACCGCCCCCGAATCCCTACTACTGAGCGGCGGGACGCCGACCCCCGTCGCGACGGCGGCCCGACCCACGGCGGGCCTACCGCGCGGCGTTGGCGTCGCGGTCGGCGTTGCGCACCGCGTCGTGGTAGTTGGCCGGGTTGTTCATGCCCGTCGTGTGGCACCAGCCCACCACGTGCCCCATGTTGTTGCCGCCGGCGAGGGTGCCCTGCACCTGCTGCACCACGCCGTCGTCGACACCGGGCAGGAACAGGTTGCTGAAGAAGTTGCACGCGCTGCCCGAGTTCTGGGTGGTCCAGAAGAACACTTGCTCGCGGGCCCAGGTCGGGATCGACGCCAGCCACAGCGCGGCCCCCTGCTCGGACAGGTCGAAGTTGCTGCCGCAGCCGATGCCGAAGATGTCGCCGATGCCGGCGGCGCTCGACGCGAGCGGCGTGCCGCCCCAGGGTGAGGCCACGGCCTGGATGCGACGCGGCCCGGTGGCCAGGTCGAGGGGCGAGGTGTAGTGCGTCAGCAGGTGCAGCGCCGCGACGCCGCCCTGGCTGTGACCGAGGATGCCGAAGCTCGACTTGCCCGCCCCGGCCGACGCCTGCAGCAGGGCGAACTGATCGTGGGACCGGTTCTGCTCGGGATCGCCGAACTCGATGCGCGGTGCCGAGAACTGCGCGTCGGGCCAGGTCTCGCCGCTCGAGCAATAGCCATGCGATGTGATCAGCGCGCGCCCACCCGCGAAGTCGCGCACGGGCCCGGTCCCCCGGCGCGCCGAGAAGGGCGCCGGGCCGGCCACGGTGTCGTCGATGCCGACGCCGCTCTCGGAGGGCGTCCCGCTGATGCCGGGGAAGCTCGACGCGTGATTCGCGCCCGCGCCTGGAACGCTCGCACCGTCGGTTGCTCCTGCACTGCCTGCACCGCCCGCCCCGCCGCCCGGGCCCGAGACCTCGGCGACGCCCAACACATCCGCGACGCCCGGCGCCGGCTCGAGCGCCAGCGACTCGCGCAGGTCGTGGACGATCTGGGTGTCCGGGTCCTGCACCCGCACCTGGCGCGCCTCGAAGGGCAGGGTCAACCCCGACGCTGCCACCGCCGCCGCCGGCAGGTGCAGCCGCAGGTTCGTGGCCCCGTCGCCGGCCGCCGGTTCGACCATGCGGCTGATCCAGCCCACGGGCTGCAACACGCCGGCCGCGTCGGTGCCCCACACCTCGGTCGCCACCTGCAGCTTGCGCGGCGCCCCGAACAGCCAGGCCTGCAACGACACCGCATAGCCGGGCGCATCGGCGGGACCGACGGCGAATCCCAGCGTCGCCCGGCCGCTCAACATCGCCGCCGGTTCGAGCAGCGGGAAGGCGTGCACGGCGCTGCGGCTCACGGCCCGTCCGCGGCCGTCGCGTCCGTGGGCCGAGATGAAGGCCCGCAGGTCTCCCGGCGGACGCGCGGGCAGCATGACGCCGAAAATGCCGTCGCCCGCCGCGCCGTCGCCGTGGGCACCGTCGTCGTGCAGCGGCAGCACGAAGTCTCCGCGGTCGGATGTCACGCGCACCTGGGCGCCGTCGAGAGCCGTCGGGCCCGCGCCCTGCAGACGGGCGACGAGTCCCACCGGCCGTCCGGCGAGCAGCTCGTGGCCGGTCAGGTGGGTGACCAGTTCGACGGGCGCCTCGTCCGCCACCAGCAGCAGGCCCCGGCTCGCGGGTTGCCCGGGGTGCACAGGCACGGTGCTCTCGATGCGCAGGGTCCACAGGCCGACGCGGTCGGCCGCCAGCTCCCAGGCCTCGGCCTGACGCCCGGGGACCAGGGGCGCGAGATCGATGACGCGCCGCGCACCCCGCCCGGCGGCCTCCCACTGATCGAGCCGCCTGAGCGACTCGCCCGGCGCGGCCACCGACACGTCCCAGGCCTCGACGCCGGGTGAGAGGGGCACCAGGGTCAGCGTGCCGACCGCCGCCACGGGCACCTGCACGGTGAACATCCCGCCCGTCGCGTCGCTCATCGACACGGGGATCTGCAGCAGCCGCGAGCGACTCGCGGTGGCCTGGGGCTCGGGCAACACGACCCGCCCCGAGAGCACGTCCTGCGCGGGTGCGAACACGTCGCGCGGCTCCTGGGCATTCGCGGGCGAGGCGAACGGTGACGCCAGTGAACCCGCCACCAACAACGCGCCCATCAGACCGAAGCGGAACGAACCTGCCCTCATGCTGTGCTCCTCCGGTGCCGCCCGGCGGCGACGAAATCAGTGAACGACGATGTCAGCGATCGTCGACGTAACCGAGCTGGCGCAGCGTGTCGAGCTCATCGTCGTCGAGAACGAGCCCTTCGTCCACGTCGAATCGCCGCCCGTCCTGGGCGGCGCTCTCGCGCAGGACCTCGATCCCCTGCAGCATGTTCGCCAGCTGCTCCGGCTCGTCGGCGGCGAGGTCGCGGGTCTCGCCGGGGTCGGCCTCCAGGTCGAAGAGGCGGGCGACGCCACTGTCGGCATCGACGACGGCTTTCCAGCGGCCGTGGATCAGCGCGTCGGCGTGGTAGCCGTCGAAGAGGCGCAGCTCGGCCAGCAGCGCCCGCGGCGCCAGCGACTCCCCCTCCAACGCGCGGCGCATCGAGCGCCCCTTGATGAGCGGCGGCGGCGGGACGTCGAGCAGGTCGAGCAGCGTGGGCAGCACGTCGACCACGCTGACCGGCTCGGTGGCCCGGCCCGCCGCGATGCCGGGCCCGGCCAGGATCAGCGGCACCCGCAGGACCTCGCGATAGAGGGTGCGTCCGTGGTGCTTGCTGCCGTGGTCGCCGAATTCCTCGCCGTGGTCGGCGGTGAGCACCACGACGGTTTCGTCGTCGAGGCCCCGCTCGCGCAGCCCCGCCAGCAGGCGCCCCACCTGGGCGTCGGTGTGGGCGATCTCGCCGTCGTACCGGACCCGGTCGCCCTCGCTGCCGAAGCGCTCAGTGACGCCCGCGTGCTCGTGATAGATGTAGTGCGGATCGAAGTAGTGCACCCACAGGAACCAGGGCGCAGCGTCCGCGTCGCCCGCCCGCCGCGCCAGGCGCGCGCGGTGGTCGATCCACGCCAGGCCCTTGTCGGTGACCCGCGACGAGGTGATCGCGTTGTGGGCCTGCGCGCCCTTGGTCGGGGCCAGCTCCTCGTCGTAGTGCCCGAAGCCCTGGGCCAGCCCGTAGCTCGACGCGAGGAAGGTGTGGCTGGCCACGCCCCCGGTGGCGTAGCCCTCCACCGCGAGCAGCTCGGCGAGGGTGGTGAAGCCGTCGTCGAGGCGCGAGCGGAAGTTCCAGCAACCATGGGTGGAGGTGTAGGTCGACGTCATCAGCGAGGCCAGCGACGGCAGGGTCCAGGCCGACGACGACTGGGCGCGATCGAACACCGTCCCGCGCCGCGCGAAGGCATCGATGGCCGGCGACGTGGGCAGCTCGTAGCCGTAGATGCCGAGGTGATCCGCCCGCAGCGTGTCGATGGTGATGAGCAGGATGTTGGGCCGCGGGGCCGGGGACGGCGCCGGGGCACAGGCCATCGGCACAGCCGCCATCGCCGCCGCCATCGCCGCCGCCAGCAGCGCCGTCCGGGCACAGGTCATGCGATGGTTCGTTCCACCACGGCGCGGGTCTCGGCCTCGAGCCGGTCGGCCTCGGACGCCAGCTCGTCGAGCTTGCCGCGCTGGTCGGCGACCCAGGCCTGGTCGGTGATCGAGCTGAGGTTGATGCGCACGTTGTCGATGGCGCCGAGCACGCCCGCCCGGCCCATGAGGACGCCCACCCCCGCATCGGTGACGGACGCGGGGTTGCCGCGCTCGGCCACCGCGCGGCACAGGCGCATGGACTCGAGGCACGCCACCGCCGTCTCGTAGGGCACCCGGGTGGCCCGCTTGTATCCGGCTTCGATGGCGGCCGCCCGTTCCGCCGCTTCCGCCGCCGATCCGCGCGGCAGGCGCATGGCAGCGATCACCGCGTTGAAGGCATCGGTGTCGGCGTCGATGGCCAGCAGCAGGTCGTGCTTCAACTCCTGGCAACGCATGGCCATGGTCTCGAGCTCCTCGCGCTCGTCCTCGAAGCCCTTCTTGCTGAAGGTGAGGTTGGCCACCATGGCGCCCAACGACGCCGCCAGCGCACCGGCCAGGGCCGCGATGGAGCCGCCCCCCGGCGCCGGCGTCGGCCGGCTGACCTCGTCCGCGAGGTCGCTCACGCTCATGTTGGCGAGGGCTCCGTCCACCCGCGGCAGACCGAGCACGGCCTTGGCCGCCTCGAAGGCGCCCACGTCGCGCAGCCCCATGGACTGGGCCGCGGTCTCGATCACGTCGTTCACCGGCAGGCCACGACTGCTGCCCTGTTGCGCGAGGTACGCCAGACCCGAGGCGCGCAGGGCCTCATAGGGCACGAGTCCCACCACCTCGGAGCCGGTCACCAGCAAGCCGCGGTCCGCCGCCAGTTCGCGACAGGCCTCGAGCACGTCGTGGGCCGGCGTCACGTGGAAGTTCGTGAGGTTGATGGAGATCTGCGCCCGGCCGTACTCGGGGATCACCCAGCCCACCGCGCGACACTCGGCGAAGCGCCCGCGCTGCATCACGTTCACGTCCTGCAGGGCGTCAAGGTCGCGCCCGAAGAAGGCCAGCTCGGCGCGCAGGTCGAGGCCGTGGGCCTCAAGCGTGTGCGTCTCGAGGGCGGCCAGGTCGGCGCCGGTGAAGTCGCACTCGGCACACGGCATGGAGCCGCCGGCCGGGTCGTACTTCACCAGGGAGCCGCTGTCGTAGTAGGCGGTGGCCTGCCCCCGGCGGACGGCGCGGCCCTTCTCGCGGATGGCCAGGGCCAGATCGTCGGCCTGGGCCTTGCTCGCCGTGTTGAGGTTGACGTTGTAGGCGATCAGGAACTCACGCGCGCCCACGGTGACCACGCCCGCGGTGGGGTTGAACGTCGCCGGCCCGAAGTCGGGCTTCCACTGCGCCTGCTTGAGCTTCTCGGGCAGGGCCTCGTACTCACCCGCCCGCACCGTCGCCAACGACCGGCGCTCGGGCACCTGGGCCGCCTGGTCGTAGAGGTAGACGGGGATGCCCAGCTCGTCGCCGATGCGCTTGCCGACGGCCACGGCGAGGGCGACGCAGTCATCCATGGTCACGCCCGAGACGGGCACGAAGGGGCACACGTCGGTGGCCCCGTGACGCGAGTGGGCGCCGCTGTGCTTGCGCATGTCGATCACCTGGGCGGCCTTCTCCACGGCCCGGAAGGCCCCCTCGGCCACGGCCTCGGGCGTGCCCACGAAGGTCACCACGGTGCGATTCGTCTCGGCCCCTGGATCAACGTCGAGCAGGCGCACGCCGTCGACGGCCTCAATGGCATCCGTGATCTGCTCGATCTTCTTGAGGTCGCGCCCCTCGGAGAAGTTGGGGACGCACTCGACGATCCGGGGCGCGGACGACGAGGTCTCCGGGGCGGACGGCTGCTCGGACATGGTCACGGCTCACACGGGGCGATCGGGTGGATCGAGCGGACATTATGGCCACCGACGACATCCGGGGCCACGGAGTCCCGGCACTGCGCCCTACGGCTTGATGGCGTCGGTCGACGCGCGACCCCAGCCGAAGATCCCGTCGGGGCCGACCTTGCCCTTGTCCTCGGCGAAGCGCATCAGACGGCGGCGCACGCGCTCGGGTCCCATGGTCCCGCCGTTGCTGGAGATGATCAGCGCGGCGACGCCCGCGGCGTGGGGCGAGGCCATGCTCGTGCCGAGGCTCCAATAGAATCCGCCCGCGGACCCCGTGCTCATGACCAGGTCGAAGACCCAGCAGGGCTGGGTCTGGCCCGCGATCATGCAGGCCTCTTCGCCCGCGTACTCGGTGCCGCCGCCCGGCGCCACGATGTCGATGAAGCCCAGCCCGAAGTTGCTGTAGCCCACCCGCTGATCGAGGTCGGGCAGGCCCAGGGCCCAGCCGCGCGGCGCGGTGGCGCCCACGCTGATCACGTGCGGCGAACCGGCCGGCAGGAACACGCCGTTGTCGCCGGTGATGTCGAAGCCATCGTTGCCGGCCCCGGCGATGAGCGTCGTGCCCCGGTTGTGCGCGAAGGTCGTAGCCCGCGCGAGGAAGGCCTCGATCAATGCGAACTGCGCTTCGCCGATGGGCGTCCCGTCCTCGAGCAGTTTCCCGCCCTTCAGGAACAACACGCCGACGCTCATGTTGGCCACGTCGGCCCGGATCTTTCCGGCGTGGACGATGCCCGCCCCCAACGCCGTGAGGGTGCCCGAGCCCGTGAACGACGAGATCACCTTGATCATCACCAGCTCGGCCTCCGGCGCGATGCCGATGGTGCCGAAGCCGTTGTCGGACGCGACGATGGTGCCCGCCACGTGACAACCGTGGCTGCCCACGTCGCCCTCGAAACTCTCGTGGTACTCGAAGGTCTCGCCCTCGATGAACGACGTGCTGAGGGTCCGGTTGAGACGGTCGATGAACTCGGGGTGGTCGCCGTCGATGCCGTCGTCGAGCACCGCCACGCGCACGCCGGCACCGCGGACGCCCGCGTCCCAGGCCTCGGGGGCGTCGACGGCGTCGTGGCCCCACTGCAGGTCGAAGAGGAAGTCGTCGTCGCCGCTGGCGGGCGGGTTGCCGAAGGCCCCGTCGCTTCCCCCGGCGGGCGGAGCGAAGGTGCCGGGCGGCGGCACGGGGCCCGCTTCGATCACCTGCCCCGGGGGGCGGCGCACCAGGGCCGCGTCGCGGAACACCCCGCGCACGCCGGCATCGCGCCCGAGCCGCTCGGCCAGGAGCGCACTGCCCTCGAAGCACAGGGCGCCGATCTCGGGCAGGTCCCGCACGACCCGGGCGCCCGCCCGCTGCACGCCGGCGACCAGTCGCCGGCGCAAGCCGTCGGGCATGACCTCCGCCTCGCTCAACACCACCCAGGCCGTCGGTGCGGGCGGAACCACCGGCGCGGGCGGCCCGTCGCCGGCGGGACGCGTCGCCGCCATCAGGACCAGGGGTGACAACAGGGTGAACAGCGTGCGGGTCAGCGACATGATCAGCAGAGTCTCGGGGAGGCGCGAGCGGCAAGAGAACCCGCCGCGTCGTTCGGGATGACTGTCCGTCCGCGGGACGGTGCGTCGGTGCGTGACCGGCGGACCGGCTCCGGGGCACCGTGCGGGGAGCGGTGTGCGCAGTCTACACACACCGGCCGGCCGCCCGAATGGAGCGGCGAGCCTCGCGGACCGTCACCCCTAGCGGACCGGCGCCCCCACCCCGTCACGCCAGGCCTGCCAGGCCGTCCGTAGTTGTTGCACGTCCTCGGGCCGATCCGCCGCGAGGTCCCGGGTCTCGGCGGGGTCGGCGGACAGGTCGTAGAGCTCGGCCTCGTCGCCCTGCATCACCAGCTTGAGCGGGCCGCGTCGCATGGCCTGTTGCAGCGGCCCGTTGCGCACCTGGTGCTCCCAGAAGAGATCGCGTGCGGGGAGCCGGTGACCCTGGATGAGTCGCCGCACCAGGCTCACCCCGTCGAAGGCCTTCGGGCCGAAAGCGCCCACCCCCGCGAGCTCGAGCAGGCTGGGCGCGAGGTCGAGTGCGCTCGCCATGTCGTCGGCCACCTCACCGGCGGCGATCTGCCCCGGCCAGCGGAAGAGGGCCGGTGAACGGATGCCGCCCTCCCACAGGGTGTCCTTGCCGGCGCGTAGCGGGCCGTTGCTCCCGGCCGCCGTGGCGCCGTTGTCCGAGAGGAACACGACCAGGGTCTCCTGCGTGAGGCCGGCCGCCTCGATGGCCTCGAGCAGCGCCCCCACCGCGTCATCGAGCTGCCCGATCATGGCGGCGTGGATGGCGCGCAGCTCGGCGGGATCGCGGTCGCGCTCGACCCACTCGCCACCCTCGTCGAGCCGGAACACTGGCTCGTCACCGGGGAGCTGGAAGGGTTGGTGCGGGACCGCGTGCGACACGCACAGAAAGAAGCGCCGGTCGGCGTTCTGCTCGATGAACCGGGTCGCGTGCCCGGTGATGAGGTGCGTGAGGTAGCCCTCCTCGACGACCCGCTCCGGACCCACCCACCAGTCGGGCTTGCCGCGCCGGTCGACGTGGGCGACGTGGTCGAGGACGCCGCCGAGATAGCCGGCGAAGGTCTGGTACCCGCACTCGAGCGGCGTGGCCGGCGTGCGACTGGCCACGCCCCACTTGCCGATCAGCCCCGTGGTGTAGCCGGCACGCTGCAGCGTGCCGGGCAGCCTCGACATGGACGCGCGGATCCAGCCGAGCTGCTCGGGCCGAGGCTGCACGTTGCGCACGAACTCCCCCGCTCGCAGTTGGTGACGCCCCGAGAGCAGGGCCACCCGGGACGGCTGACACACCGGCGCCGAGACGTAGAAGTCGGTGAAGCGCATGCCCTCGGCAGCCAGCCGGTCGATGTGGGGCGTCTCGATGGCGCCGCCGTAGCAACCCGCGTCGCCCCAGCCCATGTCGTCGGCGACGATCACGACGACGTTGGGGGACGATCCCGCGCGCGGTGCCGGCTTCGGTGCCGGCTCCGGCTCCGGTTCCGCCTCCGGAGTCGACGCGGGCGCAGGTGTCGGGCCGCGGGCCCCGCTGTCCGCCTCCGCCCCTGAGCCCGGGTCGCCGCACCCCGACGCCCATAGGCCCGACGCCAGCAGCAACGCCAGCGCCAGGAGCGACGCCGGGCCCCGCGTCGGCCCGCGGCGCCGCCCGGTCAGGACGCCGCGCCCGCGACGAGCTCAGCGACCACGCCCGGGTCGGCCAAGGTCGACGTGTCGCCCATGGAGTCGAGCTCGCCCGCCGCGATCTTGCGCAGGATGCGGCGCATGATCTTGCCGCTGCGGGTCTTCGGCAGGGCCGTCGCGAACTGGATCCGGTCGGGCGACGCGATGGGCCCGATGATCTCGCGCACCACGGCCACCAGCTCGCTGCGCAGCGCTTCGCTCGGGTCCTTGCCCCCCGCGAGGGTCACGAAGGCGTAGAGGCCCTGGCCCTTGATGTCGTGGGGCATGCCCACCACCGCCGCCTCCACCACCGCGTCGTGGGTGTCGAGGGCCGACTCGACCTCCGCCGTACCGATGCGGTGGCCCGACACATTGATCACGTCGTCGACCCGGCCGGTGATGCGGTAGTAGCCGTCGGCGTCCCGCAGGCAGCCATCGCCGGTGAAGTACATGCCCGGGAACTGGCTGAAGTAGGTCTGGAAGAAGCGGTCGTGGTCGCCGTAGAGGGTGCGCATCATCCCCGGCCACGCCGTGTCGAAGCACAGCCGGCCGCCCACGTGGTTGCCCTCGAGCACCGCCCCCGCATCATCGACGAGCACCGGATGGATGCCGGGCAGCGGGAAGCTGGCCTTGCCGGGCTTGAGCGGCGTGGCGCCGGGCAGCGGCGAGATCATGATGCCGCCCGTCTCCGTCTGCCACCAGGTGTCGACGATGGGACAGCGCTCTTCGCCCACGACCCGGTGGTACCACTTCCACGCGTCGACGTTGATGGGCTCACCCACGGTGCCGAGCAGCCTCACGCTCTTGCGAGACCGGGACGTGACCGGCTCGTCGCCTGCCACCATGAGCGCGCGGATCGCCGTGGGCGCCGTGTAGAACAGCGTCACCTGGTGCTTGTCGACGACGTCCCAGAAGCGCCCGGCGTCGGGGTAGTTGGGCACGCCCTCGAACATGACCGTGGTGGCGCCGTTGGCCAGCGGGCCGTAGATGATGTAGCTGTGCCCGGTGATCCAACCGATGTCGGCGGTGCACCAGTAGATGTCGTCGTCGCGATGGTCGAAGACGAGCTCGTGGGTGTAGCTCGTGTAGACCATGTAGCCGCCGGTGGTGTGCAGCACGCCCTTGGGCTGCCCCGTCGACCCGGACGTGTAGAGGATGAACAGCGGGTCCTCGGCGTCCATGCTCTCCGGCGCGCACTCGTCGGCGATGTCGGGCTGGGCATCGAGCTCGTGCCACCACAGGTCGCGGCCGGGCGTCATGCTGACGTCGCTGCCGGTGCGGCGCACCACGATCACCTCCTGCACGCACTCGACGCCCTGCACGGCCTCATCGGTGATGGCCTTGAGGCGGATGGGCTTGGAGCCGCGCACGCCCTCGTCGGCGGTGATCACGGTGCGGCATGCGCTGTCGAGGATGCGGTCGCGCAGCGACTTGGCCGAGAAGCCACCGAAGACGATGGAGTGGATCGCCCCGATCCGCGCGCACGCGAGCATGGCCACCGCCAGCTCGGGGATCATGGGCATGTAGATGCAGATGCGGTCGCCCTTCTTCACGCCCCGCCGGCGCAGCACGTTCGCGAAGCGACACACCCGCTGCAGCAACTCGGCGTAGGAGATGCGGGCGTCGTCGTTGGGGTCGTCGCCCTCCCAGATGATGGCCGTGCGGTCGCCCTTGCCGGCGGCGACGTGACGGTCGAGGCAGCTCACGGTCGCGTTGAGCTTGCCGCCCTCGAACCAGCGGATGCGGGCCTCGCGGAAGTCGCAATCGGACACCGTGTCCCACGTGCGCTCCCAGGCGATGCGCTCGGCCACCTCCGCCCAGAAGGCGTCGGGATCGTCCACCGAGCGCTGGTGGAGCGCGCGGTAGGCGTCCATGGACGGGACATGGGCCCGCGCCGAGAACTCGGCCGGCGGCGGATAGGTGGAGGCGGACGGATCGCTGCTCATGGATTCCTCTTCCCGATGCCCTTCGCTATGCCCTCGACGCACTGTGGGCCCTCGACGCAACGCGATGCGCCGGTCGCCGACGATACCAGACCTCCCGGTGGCCACGAGCACGGTGCGACGGTCGGTGCGCGACATGGGCGTCGGTGCACGCCTTGTCGGAACCGCTTGTCGGATCGGGGCGCCGCGCCTAGCCTGGAACACGAAGGGGACGCGGCGGCCACGGGCTTGCGCGCCGTCGGCCCCGGCATCGACCGAACCTCGGGAGACAACGACATGCGGCGATTCGTCACGACCCTCGCGGCCGGCGCCGCAGCGCTGACCCTGATCGTCTCCCCCCTGCGGGCCGACGTGCTCGTGGTGGATGCCGGCGGCGGCGGCGCCTTCCTCACCATCGAGGCCGCCGTCGACGCGGCCGTCGACGGCGACGTGATCGTTGTGCGGCCCGGCGACTACACCAACCTGGCCGAGAACACCGAGGTCCACATCGACGGCAAGGCCTTGTCACTCGTGGCCGACGGCGGCCCGGTGATCTCACCTCCGATCCAGGTGGCCAACCTGCCCGCCGGGAAGAACGTCGTGCTGCGAGGCCTCGACGCCCGCGTGAACTCGCCGGCCGGACTCATCTTCCTGCTCGAGCTGACCTCGAGTCTCGACGTGCTCGACTGCGACGGTCAGGTCTGGGCCGAGGATTGCTCCTTCGAGGGCGAGCTCGGGACGGGCGCGCTCGGCAACACCCAACCCGGCTTCCCCGGCGCCCACCTGCTCAATGCCGCGGATGTCGTGCTGTCCCGCTGCCAGCTCGTCGGTGGCGACGGCGTCGACACCGGGCCGCACTTCTTCCGCACCGCCGACGGCGGGAACGGACTGCTGGCCGTCGACTCGAGCGTGCAGCTCTACGACTGCGTGATCACCGGAGGCGATGGCAGCGACAACCAATCCACCGAGAGCGACGCTCCGGGCTACAACGGCGGCCACGGGGTCGTGCTCGACGGGTCCACGGCCCTGCTCTCGGCCACGTCGATCGTCGGCGGGCCCGGCGGTGTCGGGCGGCTCGGCCACGTGGATGTGAAATACACCGGCGGCGATGGCCTGCACCTCTCCGGGTCCTTCTCCCAGGCGCGTGTGCTCGACTCCACGATCACGCCCGGCGCCGGTGGCATCGACGCCCCCAGCGGTCTGCAGGGCCCCGACGGCGTGGAGGTCTTCATCGACACCGGGGTGGTCGTCGACCTGCCCGGCACGGCGCGGCTGCTCTCCGTCTCGTCGCCCTTCCGCGAGAACGGCAACGCCACCCTGACCTACAAGGGCGAGCCCGGTGACGTGATCCACCTCTTCGGCGGCTTCTCCACCCTCTCGGCGCCGCTCTACGGCAACAACGGCCATTGGATGGTGAACGTGCCGTGGATCGAGGTGCTCGGCCTGGCCACGGTCACCGACCCGGGCGGCGTGTTCGAACTGAGCTTCTTCATCGCGCCGTTCCCGTCCCCGCTCTTCGAGGACCTGGAGATGTGGGCGCAGCTGTTCGTGCAGGCGCCGGGTGGGCAGGTGCTGGTCAGCAGCCCCGCGTCGATGACCATGCTCGACGAGAACTTCTAGGGGGCAAAGGCCCTCGGCGGGTCAGAAGCCCTTCACCTTGGGGGCACTCCCGCCGGCCTGTCCGGGCGCGCCGGAACCACCATGGCTGCCGGTCCGGCCGGAGGCGGAGCCCTGTCCCGGCGCGGCCTCACCGGCGATCGCGGCGCCTTGCAGCTCATGCGCAAGGTCGAAGTACTGCGCGTTGGTCCACAGGCCGATGGCCGCGAGGGCGAGGACGAGACCGCCGACGATGAGGCCGGCGACGATCCCGTTCTCGACTGACTCGAGGCCTCGGTCGTCACGCAAGAACGGCTTGACGACGTCTGCCATCACATCACTCCTCACTCCCCGGACTCCACACCCGGGCTCCGTGAACGTCCCGTCGATCGAGCGAGCCGTTTCTCAGGCGGCTTGCTGACCGGACGTTCCGAGAGAAGGAAAGCACGAGATCGGGCAGAGTCAAACGGGCCGGCGCGCTTCGAGGGACTGAACCCGGCCTGCTATCATCCTCCGGTTCGCCCCGATCCGCATCGACCCGCTCGCCACACCACGGACCGCAGCCCTTGGACCCCAAAGATCTCGAACGCACCATCCGCATCGAAGGCGGATCGGGTGCCGACCGGCCCGCCCAACTCGTCGTCCTGCGGGGCGTGGAGCGCGGCAAGATCCACGAGCTCGCCGGCGTCCGCGCCCTGCTCGGACGCGGCCCCACCAACGACCTGGTGCTGCCCGCCCAGTCCGTGAGCCAGATGCACGCCGCCCTCTACGAAGAGGACGGGGAGTGGTTTATCCAGGACCTCGACTCGACCAACGGCACGGTGGTCGCGGGTGCCCGCCTGACGCCGCGCACGCCGCACCGCCTGCGCAACGGCGACGCGGTGGAGGTCGGCGACCAGATGATGTTGTTCTGCGCGAACGCCAAGCCCATCGGCTCGCTCCAGGACCTGCTCGACATCAAGGTCGACACCGACAAGGTCAAGGCGGAGGTCGACGCGCTGCTGGCCGACCTGCCGGGCTTCGGCACCGACTGAGTCCGGGTGCGGGCACCGTCCCGCGGGCCTACTCCTGGCCGAAGCCCAGCCCGATGCGGCTGTCCTGCAGGTCCGCCGCAAAGACCTCGCGGGAGAGCAGGAAGTTGCGGTCGATCTTGCTGAAGTTCAGCAGCTCGGGATCGTCGATCTCCGGCGAGAGCACCAGCACCTCGACCCCCTTCCAGGCCCGCGCCTCGGCGAGCTGGTAGTTCCAGGCCAGGTCTTCGAGCGCATAGATGCTGTGCAGGAAGCGGTTGATGAAGCCGTGGGCCGGTACGCGCTTGGCGTCGTTGCTGAAGTGCGTCGCGAGGATCAGCAGCTTGCGCCCGTCGCCCTTGCGGTTGTGCTCGGCGATGGCGCTGAGCAGCGGCGTCTTTTCCACCAGGCCGCCGTCGTAGTAGCCGTGCTCCTCGCCGTCGAGCGGCGGCTGCGGCTCGAAGATGCCCGGCAGGCTCATGGAGGCGTAGATCGCCGGCAACAACGGGCCGCGACGAAAGACCTTGCGGCGCGCCTGACCGTCGTCGCTGCAGGCCACGCAGCGGAACGGGATCGGGCACTCTTCGAAGGTGTCCACCGCCGTCGTGGACATGACCGCCTGCTGCAAGGCTTCGGGGTTGATCAGGCCGTCGGGGACCCGTGCGCCGAAGCGCCGGAACAACAGGGCCCGCGCCGCGCGCATCCAGTCGACGGACACGGCCCCCGGTCGAGCGAGGCCGCTGACCACCTGCTTGAAGCGCTCGGACGTGCAACCGGAGGCCCACGACCCGCCGACCGCTGCGCCCGCGCTCGTGCCCCACACTTCATCGACGTGCTCGCGCAGTCCGAGTTCCGTGATCAGGCTCGTCAACGCCAGGTTGCCGCACACCCCCGGCACGGACCCGCCCCCCAACGAGACCACGAAGCGGATGCCGTCGTCCTTCACCATGCGCGTGAGGGTTTGGTAGAGCTCGGGATCGGGATGGGCCTCGATCTCGGCGCGGCGCTCGAAGACCGTCGAGCTCGGGAGCCGGTGGCTGTCGGTGGCGCTCAACTCACGGGCTCCTCGAGGGCGGAGCGCGACGGCGGCGCCGCGCTCGGCGGCGACGGCAGCGCCGCGGACTCGTCGGCGTGGGACGGGCGGTCCACGCGGCGGAGGCCCGTCGGCAACTGCGCCGACTCGCCTCCCATCCACGCCACCAGCCGCTCGACGAACACGTCCCGCGGCACCGAGGCCGGCAGGATGTGGGTCGCCCCCGCCTGGACTTCCAGGCTCACGGGCGCGGCGTGGGCCCGCTCGAGCATGGCGATGACACCGGCGTTGTCGACGATGGTGTCGCCCGCGGCGAGCAGCACGAGCAGGGGCGTGCGCAGCGACTTCAGCTGACGGCGGCAGTGCCCGATCATGAGGAACATCTGCACCAGGAAGCGCGCGGTGACCTTGCGCGTGCGCAGCGGATCGGACGCCAGGAACGCGCGCCACGCCGGCCGGTCGGTGAGCTGCTCGGGTCCGAAGGGCAGGTTGTAGAGCTTGCGGGGCTTGGTCACGCTGCGCTTCATCAGCCGCAACCGACGCCGCAGCGGCAAGGTGATGTGGGTCGCGAAACCCGGCGAGGACATGATCACGCTCGCGTAGTGGTCGGGCCGGGCCGCCGCCGCTGCCGTGCAGAACACGCCGCCCAGCGAGACGCCGTACAGGTGCAACGGCCGGCCGGGATGGCGGGCCCGCACCTCGTCGGCGATGCGCTCGATGTCGTCGACGGCCGTGCCCCAGCGCGGCATGTGCCCGCGGTCGCCCTGGCTCAGGCCGCAACCGCGGCGATCGGCGACGTAGGTGGTCACGCCGCGCGCGGCCAGGGCGGCGGCCGTCTGCCGGTACCAGCCCATGTGGCTCGCGATGCCGTGCACGATGAGCAGCACGGGGCCCGTGCCCGTCCCGTTCTCGTCGCCGGCGCAGCGATGCAGCCCGACCGCCAGGGCCAGACCGTCGCCGCTGGGCACGGTCAGCAGCTCGTCCCGGGGCGCGCTCACGGGTCCATCGAGACCTCGGCCTCGACTTCGTGGGCCACGTCGGGCTGCTCCTCGAGCTCGTGGGTCGAGAGGCACACGGTCTTGGCCTGGAACAGGCGCTTGCCCTCGGCGATGAGCGCCTTCTTCTGGCGGTCGTACCAGCCGCGCTTCATCACGCGCAGCCGCGGCGCCGCGAGTCGCAGGCTCTTGCGCTTGGCGGCATACTCGATGTTGATCGCCGACAGGTGCCGCTCGAGCGCGGTGAGCAGGGCGACGCGCCGGTCCTCGGGGATGCCCCCCGCCGCCTCGGCCATGAAGATGTACCGCGCCTGCCGCGTGTCCGCCTCCGCCTTGAAGTGGTCGATGGACAGGCCCGTCTCCTCGCCGGCCTTGCCGAAGGCCTCGATGATCTGGTTCACGGTCACCTTCTCGCCCGTGATGCTCGTGGCGCCGCGCCCCTTGCGCTGGAAGGTGATCACCGGCGTCTTGTGGTGGTAGCCCACCACGCGCACGACGTCGTTGATGTCGTAGCGGTAGAGGCCGCCGGTGGTCGTGAAGAACACGTAGTAGTCGGCGCCGTCCTGCAGCTCGTCGACCCCGTGGAAGAGCCACTTCTCGGGGCTGTCGGGGTCGCTCTCGAGGTCGTCCACCGCCACGAACTCGTACACGTTGGTGCCCACGGTGAGCACGCCGCCCGAGCCGTCGTCGCTGAGCGGGATGCTGCCCCGGGCCTCCGACGAGAGGTAACCCCAGTCGCGCACCGGCGCGAAGGCCCGGCCGTCGGGGCCGAACCACTCGGGGAAGCGCAGCAGGTAGTTGCCCACGGTGCCGCCCTTCCAGCAGCCGATGAGCGCGAGGTCGGGCCAGTAGTCGACGGGCAAGAGGCGCCCGTCACGCCGGGCGCGGGCCGCCTCCAATGTCTTGGCCCAGCCCGGGCGCGGCTTGCACAGCGGCTCGACCTGGGCCCGGATGGCGGGGTTGAGCATGAAGCGGCGGCTCAGCGTCCCGTCGGACAGGTCGCGCAGCAGGTCGTCGGCGAAGCGGTCCGCCATCTCGCACATCTTCATGATCGACGACGGGTTGGCCGACGCCACCATGGTGATGGGCATCTGCAACCCGAGGCGCATGAGCACGTAGTACTTGGCCTCGTACTCCTCGATCTCGAACACGTCGTAGGGCGCGGCGTAGGTGCCGCGGATGACGGCGGGCATGTTCTTGTAGATGTGGCCGCTGGTCGAGCCGTAGGGGATGCCGCTCGGCGTATGGCCCTCCACCGCGGGCGAGACCAGGCTCAGCATCTTGCCCTTGAAGATGCGGCTGTGCTCCTTCTTTGCGTGATAGAACCACGTGCGCATCTGGTCGGAGTGGTCGCGCCCCTGGCAGGTCGGCGTGACCGGGACGTACTTGGCGTCACCCGTCGTGCCCGACGTGCGCGCGAACATGACCGGGTCCTCGGCGGTGAAGACGTTCTTGCTCCCCCGCGTGACGCGCTCCATGTCCGCCTTGATGTCCTCGTAGGTCGTGATGGGCACGGCGGCGCGGTACTCGGGCAGCGACTTGATCGCGGCGAACCCGTGCTTGCGCCCGTACTCGGTGTCCTTGTTGCGCTCGAGGATCTCGGCCAGCTTGCGCTGCTGCGACGCCACCGGATCGCGCGTGGCGACCTCAAAGCGACGCGCTGAGGCCCTTCCGGCCAGTGACATGAGCAGTGATGCGGCCAGCGACATTCAGACTTCCCCCGTCGCGCTCCCCGGGCGGCACGTCTCGCCCGACGGCGACACCACCCATTGGGCCATGCGAGCGGCATCGACGTCGACCCCGAGGCCGGGACCGGTCAGGGCCGGCGCCCGTCCTCCCGGCGCGATGGTCACATCCGGGTCGGCGATGTCGCCCTCGAGCAGCAAGGTGCCGTAGGACCCCTCGTGGAAGAGGACATCGGCGCTGCGGGTCGCGAAGTGACGGCCCGCGGCCGAGAGCAGGGCCGTCTCGCCGACCTGGGCCCCGAGCTGGCAGCCGATGCCGGCGGCCTGGCCCAGGTCCCGCAGGCGGGCGGCCCCGATCATGCCCCCGCACTTGGAGATGCGGATGTTGAAGGCGTGGCACGCGCGGGCCGCGATGAGCCGCTCGGCGTCGACGCCGCTGGCGAGGGACTCATCGACGATGATGGGCACCGGGCTGCGCGCGGTGAGCCAGGCCAGGCCCTCGACGTCGTCGGCGGGCAGCGGCTGCTCGACGCTCTCGAGCTCGAGGGGAGCCAGGGCCTCGATGCGCCGCAGCGCCTGCTCGGCATGCCACGCACAGTTGGCGTCGATGCGCAGACCGCACTCGGGGCCGAGCTGCTCGCGGGCCTCACGCAGGACGGCCTGGTCGGCGACCGCGTTGCTCCCGACCTTCACCTTGACCCGGTCGAAGCCGAAGGCCTTCATCCCGGCGATGACGGCGGCGGTGCTCTTCACGTCGCCCGACGAGACGACGCCGCTGTAGGCCACCTCGGCGTGGAGCGGCGGCCCGATCACGTCGCCGGCGGAGCGCTCCCAGACCCGGCCCGCCAGGTCGAGCACGGCCAGCTCGAAGCCGCAGAACGCCGCGTGCCGATCCCGGGGCAGGTCCGCGAGGCGCGCCCCGAGGGCCGCCACCACCCCGTCGAAGCTCTCGAACCCGTTGCTCACGAAGTCCGGGGCGAATTCTGTGTCGACGGCCGCGCGCACCGAGTCCGGCGTCTCGTCGGTGACGTAGCTGCGGGGCACCGACTCGCCCCAGCCCGTGCGCCCCTCGGTGTCGGTCACCCGCACCAGCACGTTGTGGCTCTCGGCCCGCGACGCCAGGGCATGGCGGAAGGTGAAATTGAAGGGGATCTTCAGCTCGAAGACTTCGACCTGGGCCAGGGTCAGCATGCGGGCCCCTCGAGGAACGCCATGATGTCGTCCACCATGAGTTCGCGCTGCTCGAGCTGGATCGAGTGGGTCGCGTCGTCGTAGTCGTGACGGTGCAGCAAGCCCCGGGGCAAGGACTGCAACAGCTCCGACGTGCCCGCGTTGTCGATGATGCGATCGCCTCCGGCCAGGAAGAGTAGCACCGGCACCGTACACCCCGGAAGGCCGCTGGCCACGCGCCGGTCCAATGCGCGACCCGCCATCAGGAACCGCGCCGTCACGTCGTGCAAGCGCCAGTCGTCGTCGCGAATGAAGGCGAGCAGCTCGGGATCGGTGGTGAACATCTCGGGTTCGATGGGCAGCGCGATGCGCGCTCGGCCGCCGAAGGCCAGGCTCGTCAGCAGCTTGAGCTTGGAGGGCATGGCCAGGTCGACCCGCGGCACGAGACCCGGCGTCACCAACACCAGCGCCTGGGTGCGCTCGGGCTCCGCCAACGCGGCGGCCAGCGCCAGCTTGCCGCCCCACGACAGGCCGGTGAGCACCAGCGACGGGTCGCCGAGCGACGCCCGGAAGGCGGCCACGTCGGCGAGCAGCTCGTCGGCGTCGCGCGCGTCACCGGCGTCGACGTCGCGGTTGAGGCCCGACCCGCGCCGGTCGAGCAGGTAGGTCGTGACGCCCCGCGCCGCGAGGTCGTGGGCCGCCGGCAGGAACCAGGTGCCGTGGCTCTCGATGCCGTGCAGATAGAGCAGCGTCCGCCCGGCCGGTGTCTTGGCCGGTGTCTCGCCCGGCCGCCCCGTCGGGGACACCACGCGGTAGCGCAGCGCGCGCCCCCCGGCTCCGCGAAAGCTCGCGACGACGCCGGGCCCCGGCGTCCCGGGCGGCAGGCGCGCCTGCGGTGACGGGTTCACGCCGCAGGACTCACGATCCGGGGGGCAACATCGGCAGCAGCTTCCGCGCGATCGCCGTGATCTGTTTGCTGAAGGCGTGCTCGGGGAAGCGCGAGACGAACAGGCCCTCGCTGCCGAGCACCGCCATGTCCTCTTCGAAGGGCAGCACCCCCACCACCTCGTAGCCGAAGGCTTCCTCGAGCTTGGCCTGGATCGTGCCCGGATCGAGAGCCCGCACGACCTTGTTGGCGAGCACGCACACCCGCGGCACCCGCAGGCGCTTGGACAGCTCGACCATCACCGCCGTGCCGTGGTAATCCTGCCGATCGGGGCGCACCACCAGCACCAGCGTGTCGGAGACGGCCGTGGTCAGCATGGTCTCCTTGTTGAAGCCCGGGTGGGTGTCGATGAAGAGCACGTCGAGCTCGAGCCGGTCCTGGAGCGTCGCGAACTGCTCGTTGAGCCGGGTCACGTCGTAGCCCTCGGCCAGCACCTTCGAGATCGACTCGATGTTCATGCTCGAGGGCAGCAGGTAGAGCGCCCCCTGCTCGATGCCCAGGCTGGCGGACATGTCGTAGGCCGCCTCCTCCACGTCGCAGCGCCCGAAGACGAAGTCGGTCAGCGTGAAGGCGACCCGGTCCTTGTCGAGGTTGAACAGCAGGTGCGCGCCCGGCGACTGCAGGTCGGTGTCGAGCACGGCGACCCGCAAACCCAGCGTGGCCGCGATGCACGCGAGGTTGGCCGACACGTTGCTCTTGCCGGTGCCGCCGCGATAGGAGTGGACGGACAGGACGTGGCTCATGACCGTGCGGTGTTCACCCCTGGTTCAGCTCCCCGAGCGTTCCTGCTGCCGTCCACCTTGCTGCCGTCCACGGCGACGATCGTAGCCGCCCGGCACCTCGAAGGACACGCCCCCGCGGGATCGCCGTCGCGGGCCGTACCGGCCTCGCCTCAGGGCGTGACGGCCATGACGGCGTTCGTGCCGGCGTAGCCGTGGGGCGCCATGATGTCCTGCACCCAGTACTGCAGGTAGATCTCGAAGCCCGACGGGATGCCGATGGGCCACAGGCTCGCCAGGTTGACGATACCGAAGGGGTTGGACTGCACGATGACGATGGTCCCCGGCAGGGTGGTCAGGTCGGGCACCAGCGTGCCGCCGAAGAACGGCGAGAAGTAGAGCGGCTCGAGGCCGAGGAACAGGAACGCCGGCGCGTTGCCCCGCGCCTCGCGCATCTTCACGCGGATGATGTCGCCGCCCACCAGGTCGCCCGAACCCAGCAACTGGGGCACCCCGTTGGTGCCCGGCAGACCGAACCCGAGATCGGTCCAGGCCCGGCCCAGGCTCTCGATCTTGAACGACAGATCGTCGAGGGCGTTCTGTTCTTCGGTGGTCAGCACGCCGACCGTCAGGTCGGTGGTCTCGAACGGATCGAGGTCGAGGTCGTAGAGCTCCTCGACGGTGTCGCCGAATTCGTCGACGCGCACGATGACCTTGTGGCGCTCGTTTCGCGCGGCCCGGTCCCAGCTGGTCTTGGGGCCGAAGCCGTTGGGTTCGAAGATGTCGGCGTAGACCCAGGTCCGCAGCGATTCGCGGGTGGGGTCGTTGAAGTAGGGCACCAGGCTGACCGAGTCGACGGCCGCCTCACCGTCGCCGCCCGCGATGTCGGTGACCGTGCGGAACAGGTCGACGATGTGCACCAGCCCGTCGCTCTCGGTGCCCCCCATGACGCCGGGCCCCTGCACGATGAGCGGCACGTTGATGCCGCCCTCGTAGACCGTGGACTTGGCATGGGTCGGGATGAAGGGCGCCGTCGACGCGGGCCGGTCGGTGCCGTTGTCGCCCACGAAGATGATGACCGTGTTGGCGGCCACGCCCGGATCCATCGCCGCGATCAGCCGACCGATCTCCGTGTCCATGGCCTCGATGGACGCCTTCACGTGATCGACGATGCTGTTCTCCGGCAAGCCGGTCAGGTTGAACGAGTGAAGCCCGGACGGCGGTGCATGCCACGGGTTGTGCGGCGCATTGAAGGCGGTCCAAAGGAACCAGGGCTCGGGCAGCGTCGTCACCTGGGTGATGGCGTCGTCCACCGTGTCGGTGGTGGCGTAGGTGGTCGACCAGCCCGGCGTGCCGTTGTCGTTCTTGTAGAAGTTGAAGTAGGTCTCGAACGGATGCGGGGTCGGGATCGTCGCCGGCGCACCATAGTGGCTGTCGAAGCCCATCAGGGTCGGGTGATCGAGGGCGCTGATGCTCAGCGAGCCGATGTGCCACTTGCCCAGCGCCACCGACGCATAGCTGCCGGGCAAGGCGTCGGCCAGGCTCGGCGTGTCGACGTCGAGCTCGTAGGTCTCGCCGTAGTAGCCGATGCCCCGCCCCACCCCCGTGCGGAACGAGTGCTGCCCGGTGAGGATGGCCGCCCGCGACGCCGAACAGACCGGGTTGGCCCACGCGTTGCGGAACAACATCCCGTTGGCGGCGAGCTGATCGAGGACCGGCGTGTTGCCCGGGTCGACGTGCTCGCCGTAGGCCGCGAGGCGGTCGACGCCCATGTCGTCCGCGATGATCAGCAGCACGTTGTTCTGCGCCGCGACGGGCACGGCAAACAGGACGATGGCCAGGAATGCGGCTGAACGCATGGACGCGTGTCTCCTCGGGGACGGCGGCGCGGCTCGGGGTGCCCTGCCCGGATCGGGGAGCAGTCGCCGGATCGTCATCCGTGAGTATAGACCGACTTGGCGCGGCTGGGTCGGGGAGTATCCTGCTCCGCCATGATCCCCCTGACCGACATCCGCGCCGCGGCCGCCGCCCTCGGGGATGCGATCCAGCGCACGCCGCTGCTCACCGCCGCCGGACTCGGGGCCCTGGCCGACGTCGAGCTGCGCATGAAAGCCGAACTGTTCCAGAAGACCGGCTCGTTCAAGGCCCGCGGCGCCCTCAACAAGGTGCTCAGCCTCGGTGAAGCGGAGCGGGCCCGCGGACTCATCACCGTCTCGGCCGGCAACCACGCCCAGGCCGTGGCCTGGGCCGCCGCGCGGGTGGGCGTGCCCGCCCTCGTGGTCATGCCCCGCGACGCGCCGGCGCCCAAGCTGGCAGCGGTCGCCGGCTACGGCGCCGAGGTGATCCTGCACGACGACCGCGCCACCCTCTTCGATCGCCTGTTCGCCGAGTCCGAGCGCACCGGCGCCACCTTCGTGCACCCCTTCGACGACCCCGTCGTGCTCGCGGGCGCCGGCACCACCGGCCTCGAGATCATGGAGGACAGCCCGGACGCCGACGTCGTCGTGGTGCCCGTGGGCGGCGGCGGACTGCTCGGCGGCGTGACCAGTGCCGTGAAGGCCATCGCCCCCGCGTGCCGCATCGTCGCCGTCGAGTTGTCCGAGGGCCCGGGCCTGGCGCCCGCCCTCGCCGCCGGCGAACCGGTGCCCGCCCCGCGCCCGCCCGGCACCGTGGCCGACGGCATGACGCCCCCCTTCGTCGGCGCGCTGCCGCTGTCCATCGCCCGGGAAGCGGTCGACGACATCGTGGGCGTGAGCGAGGACGAGATCCTCGCCGCCATGGGCCTGCTCATGACCCGGTCCAAGCTGTTCGTGGAAGGCTCGGGCGCCGCCGCCACCGCCGCCGTGCTGGCCGGACGGGTGGGCGCCGCGCCCGGAGCACGGGTCGTCGCCATCGTCTCGGGCGGGAATTGTGAAGCCGCCGCGGCGGCCCGCGCCCTCGACACGACCACCACGACGGCCTGACACTGCCCCCATGAAGCCCGTCCGCCGCCCCACCCTCGACGAGATCGTCGCCGCGCAGGAGCGCCTCGCCGGCGTGGTGATGCACTCGCCGCTGCTGCGCCTCGCGCCCGACGACGCGCCGGGCAGCGCCGAGCCGCGCGTCTGGCTCAAGCTCGAGAACCTGCAGCCCATCGGCAGCTACAAGCTGCGCTGCGCCGGCAACGCCCTCGCCCTGGCCGACCCCGACGAACTGGCCCGCGGCGTCTACACCGCCAGCGCCGGCAACTGGGCACAGGGCCAGGCGTTCTGGGCAGGACGCATGGGCGTCGAGTGCACCATCCTCGTCCCCGAGCACGCGCCGGCCACCAAGGTGGCGGCCATCGAACGCCTCGGCGGCCGCGTCGTGCGCCTGCCCTTCGACGCCTGGTGGCAGGTCATCATCGACCATCATCACGAGGGCAGCGAGGGCGCGTTCATCCATCCCGTAGCGAGCACCGAGGTGGTCGCCGGCAACGGCACGCTCGGGCTCGAGATCCTCGAGGACCTGCCGACCGTCGCGACCATCGTCGTGCCCTACGGCGGCGGCGCGCTCAGCACCGGCGTGGCCGCAGCGGTGAAGGCCAAGCGCGACGACGTGAGGGTGTTCGCCGCCGAAGTGGAAACAGCCGCGCCCCTCTCGGCCTCCTTCGCCGCCGGCGCGCCCGCCACCATCCAACACGTGCCCAGCTTCGTCGACGGCATTGGCGGGCGCAGCGTGCTGGCCGAGTTGTGGCCCCTGGCCCGCGACCTGCTCGACGGGTCGCTGGTGGTGTCCGTCGCTCAGGCCGCCGACGCCGTGCGTCGCATGGTGCACGGCAACCGCGTGGTCGCCGAGGGCGCCGGCGCCGTCTCCGTCGCGGCCGCCCTCGACCCGGCCAACCGCAAGCGGCTCGGTGACGGCGACATCGTGTGTGTCGTGTCGGGCGGCAACATCGACGCCGACAAGCTCGCCATCATCCTTGGAGGCGGCGTGCCCTAGCACGCACCCCTTGCGCTGCGACCATGGTCGCGCCGTGCCCTCTCGCCGAGCCGTGCCTTGACGCCGCCCCCCTACCGCCGCGCCACGTAGTAGGCGTTGATCTCGTCGTGGGGCAGGTGCCGCACGGTGACGTCGCTGAAGCCGGCCTCCCCGAGCATCTGCTGCGCCAGCTCCTCGCCCCACATGGCGCCGAGGCCCGCGCCCTCCTGAGCCAGCGACACCGTCATGCAGTGCATGCACGAGATGGTGTAGATGAACGTGCCCAGGGGATGGTCGAGGTTGTCGTGAGGGCACACGTGGCCGGCGATGTCCTGCATGAAGAAGGTGCCGTCGGGGCGCAGCGCCCGGGCGATGCCGGCGAGCATGGCCGCCGGGGCAGCCTGGTCGTGCACCGAGTCGAAGGTGCACACGAGGTCGAAGGCATCGGTGTCGTCGAGGCTGGTGGAGACGTCCTTGAGCGCGAAGGTCAGGTTGCCCAGGCCTCGCCGCGCGGTCTCCTCGCGGGCCCAGGCCAGGGCCTCCTCGCTCACGTCGTAACCGGTGAAGCGACTCTTCGGAAAAGCCGCAGCCATCTCCATCAGCGCGCGACCGCGGCCGCAGCCCGCATCGAGCACGTCGATGCCGGCCGTCAACTTGTCGGTCAGGCCGTCGACCACGGGCAGCAGTGTGTCGAGCATGGGCACCACGGTGGTCTGCTCGCTCTCCTCCGCCATGACCTCGTGGAAGCGGCCGAAGGCCGAGTAGGGCACGCCGCCGCCTTTGCGGAAGCATTCGACGATCTTGTCCTCCACGCCGCCGAGCACGGCGAACCACTGCGACGTCGCGGCCATGTTGGCGGGTACGGCGGCGCGGGTCAGGTGCGCGGCGTGCTCGGCGGGCAGGTGATAGCTGTCGCCCGCAGCGTCGAACTCGACCACGCGGCCCGTCGTCATGGCGCCCAGCCACTCGCGCACGTAGCGCTCGTCGAGGCCGGCGCGCTCGGCGACGGTCGCGCTCGTTTCGGGGCCCATGCCGGCCATGGTGTCGAACAGGCCGGTGCGGTGGCCGACGGAGATCATCAGCAGCAGCGCGCCGTCGTTGATGGCGCCCACGAGTCTCTCGGCGAAGGCCTCCTGGCGGGCGACGTCGAAGGACGGGTCGTCGGTCTTCGGTTGGGCTGGGCTCACTTCAAGGCTCCCACGGCACAGGGTTCGGAATTCCGTTGGGGCGGGGTGCGAGGACACCGTCCCGAGCTGCCAGGATAAACCGGGCACCGAGTCGACGGCAGCTCTCAGCGCAACCGGGTCCTACCGGCGCCGCCGCTCACCCGGTCTTGGCTCTGCCGGCAGCCTGCCCTAGCCGCGGCCCTCGTGTTCGCGCAGCGAGCCCAGGCAGTGCTCCACCAGGTCGGTGAGCGTGAGGATCCCGACCAGCCGCCCGTCGTCGACGACGGGCAGGGCGCCCAGCTTCTGGTCGGCCATGAGTTCGGCGGCTCGTGAGAGCGTCTCGTCCGGGCCCAAGGTGATCACGTCGGCGGACATGATCTCGGCGATGGGCGTGTCGTCCCGTCGCCCCTCTCCCCGCGCCGCCCGCAGGTCACGATCGGAGACGATGCCCACCAGGCGATCGTCGTGCACCACCGGGAAGTGTCGGCCGTGGACCAACCCCGCGTGAGCGATGGCGTCGCGCAGGTCCGTGCTCGCCGGAACGGTCGTCATGCGGGTCGACATGTGGTCCCGCGCGGGCGGGTCGGCGGCCGCCCCGAGGTAGCCCTGCTTGCACGCGCGGTGATAGGACGCCAGCACGTCGGTTTCCGTGATGATGCCCACCAGCTCGTCGTCGTCGTCGACCACCGGCAGGCAACCGATGCGGTCGACCTGGAAGGACACGCACGCCGTGACGAGGGTGTCCGCGGGCATCACGGTGCTCACGTCGGTGTGCATCTCCTCGATCGCCGACCGCTTCGGCTTGTCGACGGGGCGGGGCACCCAGCCCACGGCGGAGAGCAGGTCGCGCTCGGAGAGGACGCCCACCAGCCGCCCGTCCTCCACCACGGGCAGGTGGCGCACATCCTCGTCGGCCATGAGCTGCAGGGCCTGATCGAGGCCGATCTCGGGCGCCACCGTGATCGGGCGCGGCGTCATGATGGCGGACACGTCCATGGGCATCTCACTCGGGGCCGACCAACTTTAGTCCGCGGCGCCGACCCGGCCTGTACGCTCATGTCCCCATTCCTGCCCGGAGGACTCCCCATGACCCTGCGCACCCTGCCCGCCTTCGTCGCCGGCGCCGCCCTCACCGCTCTGCTCGTCGTCGCCACCGGCGCCACCACCGTCCAGGACCGCGACGCGGGCACGGCCGGCCCCGGCGCCCAGCCCAGCGCCGACGAGATCGCCGAGATGATGGCCGCGGCCGCGCGCTACACCCAGCCCGGCCCCAACCACGAGGTCTTGAAGCGCTTCCTCGGCGAGTGGACCTGGGAGATGCGCTTCGCAGGGTCGCCCCCGGACGCACCCCCCATGCAGGGCACCACCGAAGCAACCTGGCTCATCGAAGGCCGCTGGATCGCCCTGTCCCACGCGGGCACGGTCATGGGCATGCCGAACGAGACCTTCCAACTCCTGGGGCACGACAACTTCAAGCAGAGCTTCCGGTACATGCAGGTCAGCAACATGGACACGGCCATGCTGACCGCGGAGGGCGACCTCACGCGGGCCGGCGACACGCTGATCGTCTACGGCACCCTCGACGAGTACCTCACCGGCGAGCACGACAAGCAGGTCAAGTACGTCTGGCGCTTCGTGAGCGACGACGAGATCGCCCACGAGGTCCACGACCTGCACATCGGCGAGACCGACTCGAAGGTGATCGACGTGACCATGCGTCGCAAACGCCGCTGAGTTCCGAGGGGGCGCCCCACCGCTCGCCCGGAGATCAGCGCCTGAACGAATCGTGAGTGGTGGACCCGGGCCCCGGAAAGGGAAGCTCGGCGCACCCGGAGCCCGCCCCATCGCTGGGGACGCCCGGGTCGCGGGTCGCGGCACACCGCTCGACCCGACGTCCATCCCCCCCACGAATCGGAGTCGGACATGGCGAACATGAAGATCGAGGACATCGAGGGCATCGGCCCCGCCTACGGTGAGAAGCTGCGCACCGCCGGCATCACGGACACGGACGGCCTGCTCGAGAAGGGCTGCGCCTCCAAAGGCCGCAAAGCCCTGTGCGAGACCACCGGCCTCTCGTCCTCCCTGGTGCTGAAGTGGGTCAACATGGCCGACCTCTTCCGCATCACCGGCGTCGGCCCCGAGTACGCCGAGCTGCTGGAGGTCTCCGGCGTCGACACGGTCAAGGAGCTGGCCCAGCGCAACGCCGAGAACCTCGCCACCAAGATGGGCGAGGTCAACGCAGAGAAGAAGCTCACCCGTCGCGTGCCCAACGCCGAGATGGTGACCAAGTGGGTCGAGCAGGCCGCCGGTCTCGAAGGTCTCGTCACGCATTGATCGGGGACCCGGCGGGGGGCGGCCGCGCGCCGCCCCCCGCCGGACACGACCGCTCTCCACGACGCTCCCACCGCCCGCAGTCAGGGGTTAGGCTCTGGGCGCGCCGGTCGGTGAGCGTCCCCAGGTGACGGCCGTCCGCGAGCACCCGCCCGCGAGGCGCCGTTGACCGACCAACGCCCACTCTCCGACGTGAAACTGCTCAGTCCCAAGGGGCTCGGTGCCGCCCTCGCGCTGACGACATCGATCGGGCTGGTGTGGGGTGCCGTCGAGGCCGTGGTGGGCGCTGTCCATGCGGCGCCCGACCCGCTCACCATCGCGGCCTTCCATCCCTTGGCCGTCCTCGGGGCCGCCGTCCCCCTGCTGCTGGCATGGGCCCGGGTCCCGGCGCGCGTGGCCCTGCCGCGCCTGGGCCTCGTGCTCGTGTGGGTGGCGACCGCCGTGCCCCTCGCCATCGGCATCAACGTTTCCTTCCTGACGGGCGTGCCGATGGTGTCGGCCACCAACGCCGGCGTCGTCGTCGGCGCCGGGCTGGCGGCCCTGGTGCCCACGCTCCTGGTGCGACCGCTGGTGCGTCGCGCGGCGGCGGGCTTGCACGCGAGCGCCGGCGCCGCGGTGGGCCTGGCGACCCTGATCGTCGTGGGCCTGTGCGTGCTGCGCCTGGTCGGAGTCTTTGCCCCGACGAATCCCGGGCCCTGGCCGGACAACCGCGGGCAGCTCGGCCACCGCCCCAACGTGGTGCTGATCCTGCTCGACACCCTGCGCGCCGACCACCTGTCCTCCTATGGGCACGAGCACGAGACGACACCCGTGCTCGACGCCCTGAAGGCCGCGCGCTTCCGCCGCACCTACGCCCCGGCCCACTGGACCGCCCCCTCCACCGCCTCCCTGCTCACCGGCCTGCACCCGGTGTCCCACCGCACCACCGGCCTGGGGTCGGTGCTCTCCGAAGACGCCGTCACCCTGGCCGAACTGCTGGCGGACGAGGGCTACGTCACCGGCCACATCACCGGCAACTTCGTGGCCAGCGAGGCCTTCGGCTTCACCCAGGGCGCCGACTGGGCCATCTCCGAGGCGACGCTTCCTCAAGCGCGGCTCATGCCGTGCAGCCTCGGGCGCGTGCTCGCGCGCAAGCTCGCGCCGCTGACCCGCGCCGTGCATCTCAACGACTGGGCCGACCGCTTCTTCGACTCGGTCGACGACCGGCGCTTCTTCCTCTACCTGCACTACAAGGACCCGCACCAGCCCTACGTGCCGCCGCCGCCCTACGACACCCTGTTCGACGAGAAGTTCGGCGGCCGCGTCATCGTCGATCCCGCCATCCGCAGACACTGGCCCATCACCGAGCGCGAGCGCGAGAACATGGTGGCGCGCTACGACGGCGCCATCCGTTATCTCGACGACGCCCTGGGCCGGGTGTTCGCCCGCCTCGATGCCATGGGCGTGCGCGACGAGACGCTCATCGTGATCACGTCCGATCACGGCGAGGAATTCCAGGACCACGACGGCTGGCTCCACGGCCGCACCCTCTACGAGGAGACGACGCGGGTGCCGCTGCTGGTCAGCTATCCGCCGCTGGTGGCGGACACCGTGGACGTGCCCGAGACCGTGTCGCTGCTCGACGTCCTGCCCACCATCCTCGACGTCACCGGCACCGACCACCCGCCGGGCCTGCAGGGCCGCAGCCTGCTGCCCCTGCTCGGCGGCGCGAGCGACGGCGACGGCAGCGGCGGGGGCATATCGGGCGCCCCTCGCGGCTTCCTCCTCGACGGCACCAAGACCGAGCGCATGGCCTACGTGGAGGGCGACTGGAAGCTGGCCCGCCGCGTCATGCCGGACGGCGAGGTGCGCCTGGCCCTGTACGACCTGAAGAACGACCCGGCCGAACGCATCAACCTCGCCGGCAAGCGCAAGGACGTGGCCGACCGCCTGCTGGCGGCCCTGCAGGCGGCCATCGAGCGCTACCGCGCCGTCGAGCTCACCAGCGAGCAGAAACAGCTCGACCCGGCCGAGGCCGAACGCCTGCGCGCCCTCGGCTACCTCGGACACTAGCCCGGCCCGGCACGATCTGCGCGCAGCCCCCGCCGCGCGCAACCCCCGCCGCGTGCTCGCCCGCCGCGTGCGAGCGCAGCCCCCGCCCCGCGCTAGCGCAGCACGCGCACCTCGAGGTCGCGGTAGTCCACCACCGACCCCTCGTGGTGCTGCTGCAGCGCCACGTGCCCCGCAGCGTGTCGCCGCTCGGTGTCGATGAAGTCGACCACCCGCACGCCGTTGATGGCGATGGTGATGTGCGTGCCCTCGGGCACGTCGCGGCAGGTGATGTGCTGGGTGAACCACGTCCCCGGCGGGATCAGCACCACGCCCAGGTTGTCGAGGCCGTAGAGGCTGCCGCTCTTCACCGGGTCCTGGAAGGTCGAGTTGACCTGGGCCTCGTAGCCGGCCGGCCAGCCCTCCCCGTAGGTCACGCGGAAGTACATGCCGGAGTTGCCGCCGTCGTTGATGCGTACCTTGGCGCGGAACTCGAGGTCGGTGTAGTCGCCGCGCGGGCTGAACAGGTGGCTGCGCTCGCCGGTGCCCGTGAGCACGCCGTCCTCCACCGACCACCCGCCCAGCCGCGGTGGCTCGTCGGGATCGGCCGGGTCGATGAGGCCGTCGGGACGGGCGGCGACGTCAGGCTCTCCGTGCCAGCCGTCGGGGGAGAGGCGCCAGCCGCCCAGGTCCTCGCCGTTGAAGAGGGAGACCCAGCCGGCGCGCTCCTCTGCCGTGGGCTCGGTGGTGCGTTGCGCCGGGCGGAAACGCAGCCCGCGCAAGGCCACGCGCCCCTGGCCGCCGGCGATGACCATGGGCCCGGCGGGCGCCTCGGCCGACAGCCCCTGGCCCGACCGTCCTCCGCCCGCGAGGGGCGCGCCGAGACCCGGGCCCGGCAGGTCGATGCCCGCGTGGAGCAGTACGTCGTTGACCGTCACCTTCTGCAGTCGGGCCGGGGTGAGCTTGCGGCCCGCCGCATCGAAGCTGGGCGCCTCGAAGTCGACCACCAGCTCGTGCCACTGGCCCGGACCCCGATAGGCGTCGAGAGCGGGCGGCAACGGTCCTGAGTTCGCCGACGCCGTGATCGTGCCAAGGGCCGGGATGCTCCCGCCGCGCACGCCCTCCGACAGGACGAAACCGTAGCGGCCGCCGATCCAGAAGGTCGAGCGCCCGCCCCGTGGCAGCATGAACTCCACGACGTAGCGGCCGGACCCGAGGTCCCAGCGTCCGTGGAAGTCACTGCTCGATCCGTCGGCCGCGTTCACCAGGGCGCCGTTGCCGTCTTCGATGACGAAGGTCGTCTCGTCGTCGGGATCGACCGCGGCCTCCACCAGTTCCCAACCGGTCGAGTCCCAGGCGATGAAGGCGTCGCCCCAGGTCAGGCGCAGCCAATCCTCCCAGCCGGAGGTGCGGGCCGGCGGCGGCGGCACCTCCTTGGCCACATGTTCGCGGGTCGGGGGGCCCGAGAGCAGCTGGTTCACCGTGTAGGCGAACTCGTCGTGGAGCAGGGGCGTGCCGTCGGCCGCGACGATGTCCGCGAGCACCGCGCGGGCCACCATGGCGGCCTTCAGCTCGGGCACGGTGAGGTGCAGCGTGCGCCGGTCGGACGACAGCGCCGTCGACGTCACCGCCACCTCGGTGGTGTGGCGCTCGGGGCTGCCGTACTCCCACCACCAGTCGTAATCGTATTGCTGCAGCGCGATCTGGCTCGGGTCGACGACCGTCCCCGCCGCCAGCGGCTTGGTGAACAGCACGTCGAAGCCGTCGTCCGACAAACGCACCGTCGACATCTCCATGGGCACCTTGCCCGTCCAGCGGATGCGCGCGACGCCATCATTGGGCGCCAACCCGCCCCACCCGCGGTTGGTCATGCCCGCGAAGAGCGTGCCCTGCTCGGAGAACGCGAGCCGGATGATGGAGCCGATCTGTTGGCGCTGCATGAACACCACGCCCTGGTACTCGCCGCGCACCTTCTCGAGGTCGGCGCGCAGCAACAACCCGTTGGTCAGCTCGCCGATGAACATCTGGCCGGCGAAGGGACCCAGGCCTTGACCGGCCTGCGACTCCTGGAAGATCGGATTGCCGGGCGAGCGCGACCACTTGTAGGGCAGCCACAGGGCGGCCGGCGCGCGCTCGACGTCGGGCGGCACGGTGAAGCTGGTCTTGGCGTCGTTGGCGAGGTAGTCGTCGGTCCAGTCGAGGGAGGCCGGGTGGCCGTAGAAGCGCCCCTCCTGGATGTGGAACACGGGGCACACCGGCATCCAGTCGCCCTGGTTGTCGGTGACGAACAGCTCGCCGCGCCCATTGGTGCCCAGCCCGTTGGGGCTGCGCAGGCCCGGCGCCACCGGCACGGTCTTGCCGGTCCTGGTGTCGAGGCGAACGACCCAGCCGCGGTAGGGCGCCGGCGAGATGCCGTGCCACCACATGGGGTCGTGGAACCCGACGTTGAGGCTCGCGTAGAAGCCGCCCTCGGGCGCCGGCGGCAGGCCGTAGCCGAATTCGTGGTAGTTGCCGGACACGCCCCAGTCGTTGACCAGGGTGGTGACGACCTCGGCGCGGCCGTCGCCGTCGCGATCTTCGAGGCGCGAGAGCTCGCCGCGCTGCATGACGTAGACGCCGGGCCCTCCACCCGCCCCCCCACGTGGTCCGCCCCCGGTGCGCGTATCGGTCGACGTGACGTGCAGGCCGAGCCCCTCGTGCAGGCCGTCTGCAAAGAGACTGAACTGGGCGTCGGCCGGGTCTTCGGCATCCGGATTCTCGACCACCCACACCTGGCCGCGGCGCGTCGACACGTACAGGCGGCCCTCGTCGTCGAAGTCGAGGCCGCCCACCTCGAGCACCTCGCCCTCGGGCGGCACGAGGTAGTCGACGGTCCAGTAGGCCGCCTCGTCATGGGCGGTCGCCGGGGCCGTCGCTTGGACAGTGTCCGGAGCAGTGTCCTGGGCCGCCACGGACATCGCGCCGAGGAGCAGCGCCGCGCTCGCCCGCGCGATCACGGATCCGGCGGCCCCCAGGCGCCCGCTCATCGCGGCCCCTCCGCCCGCGCGTTCTGGTCGGCCTGGAATGTCCGCGACGTCTCGGCGTCCCAGGCGGGCGCCAGAAGCTCGATGAGCTCCAGGCGCAGGGGCGGCCCCTTGGCGCGTTCGGGCGCCGACACGAACAGCCGCACCCCGTCCCGCGTCGACAACAATTGACCGTTGGTGTTCATGCCGCGCACCACGAAGACGGGCGTCTCACCGTCGAGGGGGCCGTTGACGCGCCAGCGCTTGGGCGGCTCGCGCACCAACCGATCGCGGGCGCTCTGTCCGGGCGTCGTGGCGATCCCGGTGACGAACTCTTCAACGGGGTCGCCCTCGGCGGCCGACCCGATCCACAGCGCGATGCGGCGCTCGACTGAAGTGCTCTCGATGCGGAAGTTGCGCACCCACCCCGACCCGACCGGCGACGGATAGGCCCGCGCCGACTCCTCCACCCGCACCAGGCGCAGGCCGTCGGGCCCGACCAGGTCGTAGGTGAGCACGAAGCGATCACCCTCGATGCGCGAGCCCGTCGAGCGGGCGTGCAGCGGCGTGACCTCGGCGGGACCGGCCATCAGGGCCGGTGTGCTCAGGGCGTCAGCGCTGGCGGCCACGGCAAAGGTCGCTGCCGGTGCGCCGCCGCCCATCAGGTGCACGATCACGCCCTCGGGCTCCAGCGTGGCCCCGCCGCGCCCGGTCCAATCGGCCCGCAGGGCGAAGGCGCCGCTGCGCACGGCCAGCAGGCGCACATCGTCGAGGCGGTACTCGAAGGAGAGACCGTCGGGCGTCCCCGCCAGCAGGCCCCGCGTCACCAGCGCCGCCTCGGCGCTCACCGGGGCCAGGATGCCCCGCACGACCAGCGCCTCGTCGCCCACCACCAGACGCCCGGCCTCGCGGTCGGTGGCGGTGACCGGCGGACCCAGGCGCTGCACGTAGTCGGCCAGGTTGCGGCGCTCGTCCTCCGAGAGCAGGTCGAAGGCCGGCATGGGCGTGCCGGGGATGCCGTTGGCGATGCTGCGCATGAGCGCCACCTTGGTGTTGCCGAAGGAGAACCCACCGTCCTTGAAGCTGCGCGCGGGGCGGTCGAGCACCACGTCTCCGGCGCCGCTGCCGTCGACGCCATGGCAACGCGCGCATAGGTTCAGGAAGTCCTGCTGGGCCGCATGACCGACGAGGCCGCGATCGGCCGGCTGGTCGTCGGCGCGGGTGGCTGACGTCGGCCCCCCGTCGCCCGGGGTCCCGTCGCCTTGGGGCCGTGTGCCCGGAGCCCTCTCGCCCAGGGTCCAATCGAGAGCGCCGCGCACGTGGGTCAGGAAGGTCGCGTCGCGCCACAGGGCCGGCTCGTGACCGAGCGCGGTGTAGGCCACCCGGCCGGCGCCCTCACGGCGGCACCAGGCCAGGGCATAGTCGTCGTCTTCGCGTTTGCCCTTGCCGTCGGCCGTCGTCGCGTCGAGGGAGAGCAGCACGTCGACGGCCTCCCGGTCGAAGGCACGGAACTGGTAGATCTCGTCGGAGAGGGTCCAGGTCTCGCCGAGGTGACGGGTGGCCGGGTGATCACTCACCTCGACACGCAACGACACCTCTTCGCGCCAGGGGTGACCGTCAAAGACGCCCCCGATCAACCGCCCCCACTCGGGCGCCTCGTAGAGCGTGTCACTGGCCGAATGGACGCCCAGCAGCCCGCCGCCGGATCGGACGAAGGCCAGCAGCGCCGCCAGCCCGCCCTCGGGCAGGGGCAGCTCACCGCTCGTGAAGGCCACCACGGCGTCGAAGTCGGCCAGATCCGCGGCCGAGATCCAGCTGCAGTCCTGGGTCACGACGAGGTCGTGGGTGTCGCGCGTCGCATCGAGCAGCGCGCGTTCCACCAGGGACAACCCGCTCGCATCGCGCTTGACCACGTCGTGCCGGTAGCCGGCCGAGTGGGTCAGCACCAGCACCCGCGGGCGGGGCGCCGCCGCGTCGTCGGCCGGTCGCCGCGCGGAGACCGGCGGCGCCGCCGCGACGAGTATGAGGGCCACGAGCCACCCCATGGCCGTCCCCATGCTGTTCGTGCTGTTCGTCGTCGTGCCCGGCGCGCTCATGGGCCGACAACGATGCCACATTGCCGCCCATCGCGCAGCCGGCCGGCCCGGCTTCCGGCGTTGCGGGCCCGGCAACGGTGTCGGCGGCAGCGGGGCGCGGCTCAGGCCCGACCGTCGAGACGTCCCAGCAGCTCACCGAGCATGCGGTGGGTCAGGCCCCAGATGACGCGGCCCTCCCAGTGCCAGCAGGGCAGGCGGCGCACCAGGGTGTCGCGGCGCCAGACGTGCTCGCCGTCGAGCTCGCCGCTGAGGACCCGCACCAGGGGCAGCCAGAACACCGCCTCGACCTCCGGCCCCGCCCCCGGGCGCAGGTGGCCGCTCACATGGAAGACGTACGGCGTGATGTCCATGTCCACGGGGCCGCCCCGGCCGATGGCCGCCACCGTGGGCAGGCGTCCCAGCAGGCGCCCCTCCGCCCTGAGGTCGAGCTCCACCTCCTCGAAGGTCTCGCGTCGGGCCGTCTCGTGCAGGTCGTCGTCCTCCGGCTCGCGCGTCCCGCCAGGGAAGGAGACCTGCCCCGACCACGGGTCCCGCTCGTGCTGCACCCGCTCCATCAGCAGGACCTCGGCGGCGCTCCCGGTGCCGCGCAGGATCACGGCCACGGCGGCGCGCTTGTCGGGCGGTGCCAGCACATCGTCACCGTCGACAGGAATCAAACGCGCAGCCAGCTCGTCCGGATGCACGACGGTCAGTAGCCGAGCTGGTCGAGCATCTCGGCCAGGCGCGGATCCTGCAGCGCCTCGGGCGCCGCGCCGGCCCGCATGCCCGCGCGCCACGCCTCGAGCAGCGTGCGCATCTGCGCGACGATCTCGGGGTGCTCGGCGGCCACGTCGACCTGCTCGTTGGGGTCGACGGCCAGGTCGTAGAGCTCCTGCTTGCCGATGACGTAGTGCGGATCGAGCGGCGGGTCGAGGGGGATCACGCCCTCGGGGTTGTGGACGAAGCTCCAGCGCGACGTGCGCAGCACGTGGATGCTGTCGCGCCAGGTGGTGACGATGTGACTGCGCCGCACCGACTCGGACGACCGCAGTGTCGCGCCCAGGTCGAGGCCCCGGGGCGTGTTGCCCGGCGCGCACTGCGTCGGGTCGCCGCCCGCATGGCCGACGAGGGTCGGCAGCAGATCGACGCCCACCACCAGGTCGTCGCGCCGCGCGCCCGCCTGCACCGTCCCCGGCTGGCGGAACACCAGGGGGATGCGTGCGCTGCTGCGATACACCGACTTGGAGTGATAGAAGTAGCGGTGATGGTCGTAGAGGTCCTCGCCATGGTCGGCGGCGAAGACCACCAGCGTGTCCTCCGCGAGCCCGCGCGCATCGAGGGCGTCCACCAGGCCCCGCACGAGGTCGTCCACCAGGCGCACCGTGCCGTCGTAGATGCCCAACACCTGCTCGAGGTCGTCGGGGCCGAGGTCGACCTGCTCGCTGAAGACCCGGTTGAGGGCCTCGGTGGAACCGTCCCACTCGCCGACGTAGTCGGCCGGCGTGAACAGGGCGTCGTAGGGCGCCGCCGGCTCGTAGGGCTGATGGGGCTCGACGAAGTGCACCCAGGTGAAGGCCCGGCCCTCCTTGCCGAACGCCGTCTCCATGTGGGCCTGCGCCGCCTCCGCCATGGAGACGTCATCGGCGAACCACTCGTAGTCGGCGAAGCCCTGGTCGATGCGCGGGCCCGGCACCTCGGCGTCGTGGGCACGCAGCACCGGATTGGTGACGAAGGCGGACGTGCGCAAGCCGAGGGCCGCCAGGCGTTCGGCCAGCGTCTCTTCGCTGTCCTCGAGTTTGAAGTGGTTGCGCAGGATGCCCGTCTCCTCGGGGTACTTCGACGTGAACAACGTCGTCATCGAGGGCAGGGTCAGTGAGAGCGGCGTGTAGGCCTCGTCGAACAGCGTGCCCTCGTGGGCCAGGCGGTCGATAGCGGGGCTGACCCCCTCGCGGCCGCCGTAGCAACCGAGCCGGTCGGCCCGCAGCGTGTCGACGGTGATCAGCAGCAGGTGACGGGCCTGCGGTTCCCGGACGCTGTCCGCGCCGCCACAGCCGGCCGCGAGGACGACGCCCGCCGCCAGCGCAACGAGCCCGGCGCACCAGGCTCCCCCGCGTCGCCGTGTGCCCCGTCGCCGACTGACCTCTGGTGTCTCCATGGTCGGCTCAGCCGAAGCGGTAGTGCTTGCGCACCGGCACGCTGATGGCCCACACGCAGGAGAGCCCCTGGGGGAAGATGACCATGTCCCCGGGCCCGAACTCCACCGCCTCCCCCGCGCCGTCCCCGGTCGGCTCGACGCGCACCTGCCCCTCCAGCAGGAAGCACACCTCGCGCTCGTCGTAAGTCCAGTCGAAGGTGGACGCCTCCTTTTCCCACACGGCCCACTGGCGCACGCCCAGCTGCTGCAGCGTGTCCTCGTCGGGCCGGCTGACTTGGATCGGGTCCATGGTTCCCTCGGGGCGGCGTGGAGGCGGCAGCGTGCAGGCGACGACGTCCGCCGTCGGGGCGAGCGGTCGCGAACCAGCTTGCGCCACGACGAGGGCGGCAGCAAGGCGCAGCCGCTCCCCCGACGAACTCAGACCGACGTTGCGGCGTGCCGGGCCGCGGCGAGCACCTGTTCGAAGGCCCCCCGCAAGGCCTCGGGCCACTGCGCCCGATCCGACGCCCGCGCCGCCGGCAGGCCGCGCCGCTGCGCCTCACGCAGCAGCCCCGCCGCCTCGCACAGCTCGTAGTCGCAGGCATAGAAGGGCGCGAGAGCCGCGTGCCGGGCGCGGGCCGCGTCGCCGGCCTCGGCGAAGTAGACGTCGAGGAACTCAGCCCGGTCGTCCGCGCTGCGACACAGCCGCTGCAGGGCACGGATCACGTCCTGGGATGCATCGCCGTAACGCACCATGCCCAGGTCGATGAACGAGATCCCGGACGGGTCGTCGCCGTCCACCATGATGTTGTTGATGTTGATGTGGCCGTGGACGAGCGCACACGCGGCCGGCGACGCCGCGCGGCCCGCCTGCCCGGTGGCCTGCCCGGTGGCCTGCTCGAGGCTTTGCTCCAGGGCGCGGCGCTCGTCGTCGGCGAGCACGGCGTGCAGGCGCTGCAGGCGACGCTCGACCCGCGGCCGGTAGGCCTGCAAAGCCGATCCCGGCCAGGGCAGCAACAGGTATCCGGGGCGCCGGCGGCGATGCGCGTGCCAGCGGGCCAGGGCCCGCGCGATGGACGGCAGGGCGCGCCGCTGCTCCTCCGCCGCGATCATCCCGAAGGGCCGCCCGGGGCGCCATTCCTCGAGCACCACCGGCCCCAGGGGACGGCCCGGACCCGACAGCCACCAGCCGTGCACCCGCGGCACCGGCAAGCCCATGCGCCCCAGGCGCCCGTGGTGGACGATGGCGGTGACCACCTCCGACCAGCGCCCGAGTTGCTTGAGCACCACGGCGTTTGTGGGCGACGCGCGCGCCACCAGCACGGGGGTCTTGCTGCCCGACGACGGGAAGCTCACGTCGAGGTGCGCGTCGGCAGCCGCCCCGAGGAACGCGACGAGGCGCGCGCGCGTCCAGGCCCACGCCGCGGGATCGTCGAAGGGCGGCGGCGCCGCATGCGGCGGCCGGTCACCGCGCCGGTCGGCGTCCGGCGCCGGGCCTACCACCAGCGACCCAACTTGCGCCGCAGCCGCAGGTGCCGCCAACGCCCGATGCCCGACCGCCGGCCGAGCACCTGGCGTCGCAAGCGCGGCAGGGCGCTGCCGCGCCGGTTGAACCCGGGCCGGGTGGTGCACCCCGTGCGGTAGTCGGCCCGGGCCAGTTGCTCGTCGGCGTCCGCGGGCAGGTCGCCGAAGGGATAGGCGAAGTGATCGCAGCGACCGAAGCGCGTCGCCAGCAACTCGCGGCTGCGCGCGAGCTCCTGGGCCGCCTCGTCCGGCGCGAGCTCGCCCAGGGGGCGGTGGGTCTCACCGTGGCTGCCGAGTTCCAGCCCCTGCACGGCGGCGCGTTCGAGCTCGGCCCAGTCGGCGTGTTCCTGGGGCACGCCGCCCTTGTGCTCGTCGTAGCAGGTGGTGCGCCCCACGTGCCCAGTGACGACGAACAACGTGGCCGGCAACCCGGCGTCGCGCAGCACCGGCCACGCATGCTCGAGCACCGAGCGGTAGCCGTCGTCGAAGGTGATCACCACAGGGCGGCTGACCCTCTCGCCGCGGCCGTCGAGCAGGTCGGCCGCGTGGTCGAGATCGATGCCGGTGTATCCGCCCTGCACGAGGCCGCGCACCTGCTCCTCGAAGACCGCGAGGGGCACCGTGCCGGGGACCCGGGCCTCGGCAGGCAGGGGAGCGACGGCGTGATACGCGAGGATCGGGATCTTCATGGATCGTCCGGCGACGCCGTCCAGGCGGCATGCTGACAGCTGGGACCCGACGCCTCAAGCGATCCCCCCCCGTGAGTGGATCGAGCCTTCCCGACGCCCCCGTCCGGACACCGCCATTGCTGGACGGGATCGTCTTCCCTTGCGACCATCAGTCGGGGCCCGAGAGCTGGGCAGGGGTGCCGGGAACCTCGGCAGGGGAAGGCGTGAAACAGATCGCTTATGGCGTCGCGCGAGTGGTCCAGGCCACGCTCGCACGCACGCGTGGTCCGACGCCCGTGTCACTCGTGTTCCGGGTGGGCCTGCACGCGATCATCCCCGGGCGGGTGTGGCGCTCGGCCCAGCCCGACGCCGCCACCCTGCGCCGGCTCATCGACGAGCTCGGCCTGGCCGCGGTGATCTCGCTGCGTGGCGATCGCACCGCCCGGTCGTGGCTGGCGGACGAACGCGCGGTCTGTGCCGAGGCGGGCGTGCGCTTGTGCGGCGTCCGCTTCACGGCGAGCTCCGCCCCCATGCCGGAGGTGCTGCGCCAGCTCACCGACCTGATCGCCACCACGCCCCGGCCCCTGCTGATCCACTGCCGCAAGGGCATCGACCGCTCCGGCCTGGCCGCGGCCCTCACGCTGCTGTTCGAGGGGCGCTCGCCGGAGCGGGCCCGCGCACAACTCGGGCCCCGGCACGGCTTCCACGCATGGGCCCGGGGCCCCGGCCTGCGCGTCGTCCTCGACGAATACGAGGCCTGGCTCGCGCGCCACCAACGCACCCACACGCCCGCCGACCTGCGGGCTTGGATCGACGGCGACTATGCGTCCGTGGTGCGGTGGAGCAACTGGGTGGGACTGCGCCGCGCTCTCGACGAGCACACCCTGCGCCTCGATGCGCGGGGACTCGGCGCCACCCTCGAGCGTCGCGGACGGGTGCTGCGCGACGGCCTCGCGCTCTCCTCGGACGAGCGGACTTTCGACGCGGCCACCCGTTTCCTGCATGACGTCGAGCGCTGGCGTTCGGGGGGCCGGCAACCGACGCGGGTCTGCGCGCCCGCCGTGGCCGGCCCGGCCTTGCGACGCGCCCTGGGCAAGCCGGCCGAGGACGTCGACGGCGTGCTCGCCGCCCTCGCCCGGGCCTACGGCGACGGTGAACAGGCCGCGCACAGCGCGGCCGCGGCGGCCTTGCACGTCCTCGATCCCGACCATTGGGGCCTGGTGGGCTGGCGCCAATTGGCCCTGCGCCCCTTGCTCGACGAGCACGGCACCGTGGCGGCGGTGCTCGCCAGCCCGCACGGCGACGCCGTCAGCGCCCGCCGCCGGGCCTCGGTGCAACAGGGACCGCCGGCCGCCGAGCGGGTGCGGGAGATGCAGCGCTGGTACCGCCAGGCCGCGACCCGCGAGGGCGTCCGCGCGGCCGACGTTTCCCTCGGCGTGTGCGGCCTCTCGCTCCGTCTGTGGCCCGCCGAGGCGTCGGTGGCGGGGGCGGCCTGATGCGCATCCTGTCGATCTCCCGCGGTCTCGAGACCTCTCCCCATGCAGGCGGCGAGTACATCTCCGCGACGCGGATCACCCGGGCCCTGGCCGAGCGGGGCCATGACGTGACGCTGCTCGCGCCGGGCACCGCCGACACACAGCCGCCCTTCGAAGGCGCCGACGTGCGCACCGTGACCCCGTGCCGGCGCAGTCACCTGCCCTTCCGCATGTGGCGCACGTTGCGCGCGGCCGGGGACCTCGACGAATTCGACGCCATCGTGGCCCACGGCGGAGAGGGCTTCTGCTTCGCGGCGGCCCGACGCTTCCGCGGCGGCAAGCCGCTGGTGACCTTCGTCCACACGCCCAAGCTCAAGCGCGCGGCCCTGCTCCACTCGCGTTGGCTCGCCTACCAGCAGTACACGGCGGCGTGGGCCGATCGGGTGGTGTGCCTCTCGCAGTATCAGGCGACGCGCGTGAGCGAGACCTACGCCATCGACGCGGCCCGCGTCGACGTCATCGGCGCGGGCGTGGCGCCGAACTTCTTCGACGTCCCCGAGCGCCCCCTGCCCAACGGCTCGGGGCGGGACGAGCCCCTGCAGCTGCTGATCGTCGGCGATCAGTCCCACGCCAAGGGCTTCGACCTCGTGCTCGAGACCCTGGCGCGGCTGCGCTCCCGGATGCCCCTGCAGGCCCAGGTCGTCGGATCAAGCGACGACCCGTTGGCCAACGCCCACACGGCCGAACTCACCCGACGCCTCGGGCTCCAGGACGTCGTGCGCTTCCACGGACAGATCCCTCACGAGGCCATGACCGAGCACTACCGCCGCTCCGACGTGTTCCTGCAACCGTCGCGGCGCGAGACCTTCGGGCTGGCCGTGCTCGAGGCCATGGCCACCGGGCTCCCGTGCGTCGTGCTGCGCCGTGGTTCGGTGCCCGAGGTGGTGGGCGACGCAGCGCTGGTCGTGGAAGACGAGTGTCCCGAGCAGCTCGCGGACGCGGTGCTCTCACTGCAGGACCCCGTTCGGCGCCGGGCGTTGGGGCAGCAGGCCCGTCGACAGGCCGCCGGCTTCGGGCACTGGAGCGAGGCCGCCGGGCGACTGCACGAGATCCTCGGCGAGGTCACACGCAAGGCCCCGTCCGGGGCGCGCCTCACGCCGGCGACGGCGGGACGATCTCCTCCAGCACGCTGACCAGGCGCGACGCCACGGTCTCCCAACCGCGGTGGGCCTCGGCGTGGCGTCGCGCCCGTTCGCTCCAGCGACGGTGCTCGTCCGGGTCGGCCAGCGTCGTCACCGCCCGCGCCAACGCCCGCGGGTCCTCCTTGTCGACGACCAACGCCGCGTCGCCCACCACCTCCGGCAGCGAGGCCCGCCCGAGGACGACGCACGGCAGGTGCGCCGCCATGGCCTCGAGCACGACCAGCCCGAAGCTCTCGCTCCGCGACGGGAACAGGAACACGTCCGCGGACCGGGTGTAGTCGGTCACCCGGTCGTGGGGCACGTGGCCCACGAAGTCGATGCGATCGGCGACGCCCAACTCCTCGGCGAGAGCCAGCACACCGCGCGCCCGACGCCGCCCGCCCACCGTGCCCACCACCGTGGCGCTGACCGCCCGCTCGCGCGCCAGCTCGGCCACGGTCCGGACGAACAGGTCGTGCCCCTTGCGCAGTCCCACCGAGCCGATGATCAGCAGTCGCAGCGGGGCGTCCACCGGTCTCGGCAGGGGCTCGACAAAGAAGCGCGGCTCCACGGCCGCTCCGACCACGCCCAGCCGTGAGGCCTGCAAGCCATAGGCGGCCGCCACTTCACCGGCCTGGTGCCGGGAGACGCAGGCCACGCGGTCGGCCCACGCCGCCGTGCAGCGCTGATGGATGCGCCAGCGGGACGACCAGACCGAGACGCCGCGGTCGAGGGGCAGGTGCACCACGCTCAAGAGCGGCCGGCCGATCCCCAGCCGGCGGCGCAGCGCGAAGGCGACGCCCTCGCCCCCGTGGGCGATGACGGCATCGAAGTCCGACGGGCCACCGGCCGCAGCCACCGCCCGCCTCAGCGCCTTCCCCACCGCCGTCTTGTGCGCGACGGGGTCGGCCCACACCGTGCGGCACCAGTCGAGGTCGCGGCGTTCGGCCGCCGCCAGCGGCGCCGCCACGGTCACCGCGTGGCCGGCGCGGGCCAGGGCCTCAGACGAACGCATCGCGTAGATGAAGTCGCCACCGGCGCCGGCTTGCCAGTCCGTGCCGCGCGTGAGCACGAGCAGGCGCAGGGAGCGGCCGGCCCTCCCCGTCAATCGAGGCGTCCGTGGAAGACGCGCGTGTCGTAGGAGAAGTCGATGCGCCCCTTGACCTCATGGTGTTCGAAGGCCTGTCGCAAGCCGGCGAAGAACGCTTCGTGGAGCGGTCCGTCCCGCGGCACATAGGAGGCCGACAACGCGCGGCCGCGCAGTCCCTCCCAGTCGAGCCTCTGGTGATTGTCGAAGCAGGTCTCGCGGAATCCGTGGGGCGCAAAGAATTCCGCCACGCGGCTGTTGTCCCCGTCGCGCCGCTCGAGCGCCTCGTAGTCGGGCGCGTGGGCCCGCAGCAGGTCGTCGTACTCTGCGAGCAAGGAACCCGGCAGCGCCCGACGGTCATTCCAGATCAGGAACACCAAGCCGCCCGGTCGCAGGATGCGACGGAATTCGGCGCGGGCCGCATCGGCGTCGAACCAATGGTAGGCCTGGGCCACGGTGACGCCGTCGGCGCACTCGTCCGGCAGGCCGGTCGCCTCGGCCGTCCCGTCGATGAAGGTCACACCCGAGCGCGTGCTCAGCAGCTTCTCGGCCTCCGCGCGCATGAATGGGTTGGGCTCGACCGCGTACACCCGCTGCCCCGCCTGGACCAGGCGCTCGGTCAACTTCCCCGTGCCCGCGCCGACGTCCACGATGTCCACCGGGGGCGGACACGCCAGTTCGGCCGTGATCAGCGCGGCGACGCCCACGGGGTAGCCGGGGCGGAAGCGGACGTAGTCGGCCACCCTGTCGTTGAAGCGCTCGACACCATCCCTCGACATGCTGCGACCATACCCCTCGCGCCGGGCCGAACCTAGAATCGCCGACCATGGCTCGCAAGAAGGGATGGCTGCGCTCGCAGGTCGAGGTGTTCCCCGCCCGGTGCTTCACCGCCGTGTCGTATGTCCTGCCGCGCGGCGTGGCCCTCTCTCTCGGCCGGGGTCTCGGGCGGTTGGTGTGTCGCTGTTCGCCGGCCTACCGGCGGCCCGCCGAGGCGAACGTGCAGCGCGCCCTGGGGCTCGACGCCGACCAGGCCCGCCGGGTGGTGGGCGAGTCGTATGCCGCGATGGGCGAGACCTTCGTGGGATTCGCGACCCTGCACCGGGGCATGGGCTGGGACGACTTGACCATCGAAGGTCTCGAACACGCCCACGCCGCCCGGGACAGCGGGCGCGGCGTCCTGGCCTGCACGGGCCACTTCGGCGCGTGGGAATTCCTGATCCCGGTCCTCGCGCGCCACCTGCGGGCGCCCCACCTCGTGTCGCGCCTGCGCAACGACATCCTGCTCGACATGCTGAGGCGGCGCTGCGGCGACGCGCTGGTGAGCATCATCCCCAAATACAGCGGCCGCGACCTTGCCCGGTTGATGGGCCAGGGCGCGTGCGTGATGACGATGCTCGACCAGAACGCCGGCCGGAACGGAGCGGTGGTCGACTTCCTCGGTCGACCGGCCCGGCAGCACACCGTCGCCGGCCGCCTCGCCGATCGCTTCGAAGCGCTGGTCCTGCCGGTCTACATCCTCCGCGAGGACGGCAAGCTGCGGGTGGTGTTTGAGGCGCCGCTCAGCTTCGACCCGGCCCTCGGTTCCGAGGACCGGGTGCTCGCGATCACCCGCGGGCTCTCGGAGTCGCTGGAGGCGCGGGTGCGCGCCGCGCCCGGTCAGTGGAACTGGATCCACGACCGCTGGCACAACGCGACGGACGAGCGGTCCTAGTCCGGCGGGTGGACGCGATCCGCGCCGCGCCCCCCTCTCCGCCCACCGCTCCCCTGGGAGGTCGCTTCCCATGGGAGCCTGAGGACGCCCGTCTCGTTAGACTGTGCCCCCCGAAGTCGGACCCGCGGAGCACTCCATGCTGACCTTGATCTGTAAGCGCACCTGAAGCACCTGTCGCAAGGCGGTCGCCTTGCTCAAGGACGCGGGCATCGAGCACGAGTACCGCGAGTACACCGAAGACCCGCTCACCGCGACGGAGCTGAAGGCGCTCTTCGGCAAGCTGAAGTGTGGTCCCCGCGATGTGTTGCGCAAGCGGGACGCCAAGACCCTCGGCTTGAGCGGCGACGAGAGCGACGCCCAGCTGATCAAGCTCATGGCGCAGCACCCGACGCTGCTCGAGCGGCCCATCGGCATCAAGGGCCGCCAGGCCGTCGTGGGACGGCCTGTGGAGAACCTGCTCGAGCTGATCTAGGGCACCGTGCCCCTGAGCGCGTTCGAGCCCGCGAGCCCGAACGGTCCGGCGGCGTCATTGATCCAGTACTGCAGGTAGATCTCGAAGCCGGACGCCAACGCCGGCCAGGTCGTGCCCAGGGTGAGTGAACCGGCCGGGCCGGTGTTGACGATGTGCAGGAAGCCCGGCGGGTTGAAGTCGGGCACCAGCGTGCCGCCGTAGAAGCCCGCGAAGTTGAGCGCAGAGAAGCCGACGAACAGCACGGCGAATTCGTTCTCCTTGGCGTTGTCGAGGATGATCGACATCGGGGTGCTCGGGCCCAGCGTGCCCGTTCCCACCAGTTCGGGATCGCCGTGAGTCCCCGCCACCGCCTCGCCCAGGTCATCCCACGGGTCGAGGTCGAGCACGAAGGTGTAGGCCGCGCCTGCCCAGAGGGCGCCGTCGTCGCTGTCGTCGCCGTCCACGCCGGTGGCGCTGCTGCGCTCGCGATCCGCTCCCACGACGAGCGTGTCGCCGGAGAGCGAGAGCGCGATTCCGAATTGATCGCCCCCTCCGGCATTCGAGGCCTTCAGGTAGGCCTGCTGCCACCAGGTCGTCCCGCTCCGCCCGAACACGTAGGCCGCACCGACGAAGGGCAGGCTGTTGTCGCTCTGGTCGCCGTCCACGCCCGTGGCACTGCTTCTTTCCAGGTGCGCCCCCACGACGAGCGTGTCGTCGGAAACCGAGACCGATTGGCCGAAGCGATCGAGTGCATCGGGGTTCGATGCCTTGATGTAGGCCTGCTGACTCCAGGCCGACCCGCTGCGCGTGAACACGTAGGCGGCGCCCGCGTCGCCGGCGCTGTTGTCACTCTGGTCACCGTCGACGCCCGAGGACGAGCTGTCTTCCCTGGTCGCCCCCACGACGACCGTATCGCCCGCGACCGCGACAGAGGCGCCGAAGTTGTCGCCCGATCCGGTGTTCGAGGCCTTCAGGTATGCCTGCTGGCTCCAGGTCGTGCCGCTGCGCGTGAACACGTAGGCCGCTCCCGCGTCGCCGGCACTGTTGTCGGCCTGGGCACCGCCGACGCCCGTGGCGCCGCTTTCCTCCCGCACCGCCCCCACGACGACCGTGTCGCCCGCCACCGAGACCGAAGAACCGAAGAAGTCCTGGTCGTCGGTGTTGGAGGCCTTCAGGTAGGCCTGCTGGCTCCAGGTCGTCCCGCTCCGGACGAACACATAGGCGGCGCCCGCGCCCGCCGCACTGTTGTCGTTCTGGGTCCCGTTCACACCCGTGGCGTTGCTGGACTCGTTGGCGGCCCCCACCACGACGGTGTCGCCCGAGACGCAGACCGAAGAGCCGAATTGGTCGAAGCTCCCGGTGTTCGAGGCCTTCAAGTAGGCCTGCTGACCCCAGGTCGTCCCGCTGCGCACGAAGACATAGGCGGCGCCTGTGTTGGTGCCAAAGTCGTTGTCCGGCCCATCGACCCCCGTGGCGGTGCTGTCCTCGCCGGAGGCTCCCACGACGAGCGTGTCGCCATCGATCGCAACCGCTCGACCGAAGGCGTCGTCGGAGTCAGTGTTCGACGCCTTCAGGTAGGCCTGCTGGCTCCAGGTCGTCCCGCTGCGCACGAAGACATAGACGGCGCCGGACTCGGTGGCGGAGTCGTTGTCTTCGTCGCCGCCGACCCCGGTGGCGTTGCTGTCTTCTTCGGGGGCCCCGACGACGACCGTGTCGCCCGAGACCGCGACCACCCGGCCGAAGAAGTCCTCGATGTCGGTGTTCGAGGCTTTCAGGTAGGCCTGCTGGACCACGGGATCGAAAGTCGACAGGGAGGGCGCGCCCCCGTCAGCGAACGCCGCGCGGATGCCCGCCCCGTCCGATGTCGTGAGGCCCGCGGGCACGACCTTCACCGGCGACGGATCTGACTGACCGAAGCTGGTGGAAGCGAGCAGACACAACAGACCGCAATTCACGAGAGCCTGCATGGCATCCCTCCTCGAGCCGCGAATGCGGCGAGCCCTGGCCCGGGTGTGGGCCCACGCGCCTCCTGCATCCTACAGCTCACCTGCGGTTTGAGGCGGGCCCTTCAGCGGCTCATGAGGGGACAAGAACCCTCTGAATCCCTGCGGCACGCTGCTCCCTACGGCACGGTGCCCCGCAACGCATTGCTGGCGGCGAGACCGAACGGTCCGGCCACGTCTTCGAGCCAGTAGTGCAGGTAGATCTCGAAGCCCGAGGGCACGGTCCCGAAAGTCGTGCCCAGGGTCAGCGAGCCGGTAGGCCCGGTGTTCACGAGCACCATCAGGCCCGGCGGGTTGAAGTCGGGCACCAGCGTGCCGCCGTAGAAGCCCGTGGCATTGAGCGCGCTGAAGCCGACGAACAGCACCGCGAACTGATTCTCGAGAGCGTTGCTCAGGATGATCGACATGGGCGTGCCGGGCGTCAGCGGGCCCGTACCCACCAGCTCGGGCTCGCCGTAGGTGCCGGCCACTCCCTCGCCCAGGTCTTCCCACGGGCCGAACCAGTCGGCCGTGGCCGCCACCGCGTAGGTCGACGGCACGCCGTTGCGCCACGCGTCGACGAGGTCGTCGCCGGTGTCGGACAGGAAGCTGAGGCTGCCGTCGTTGGCCAGCTTGAGGAAGTAGGCGTACTCCCAGCTCACCGGCTCGTAGAGCAGCTCGATCGACGCATAGGTCGCGCCGAGCGGCGGGTCGAGGGTCAGCGTGTCCTTGTAGGTGTACGTGCCGCCGGTGCCCGGGTTGCCGAACTGGGTGTCGGGCACGGGCTGGGCGTTGCGGTCGACCGCGATGTCGTAGTCCATGCCGTACGGCGGGATGCGGTTGTCGGAGATGACCGTGTTGTTCAGCACGAAGTGGAACGACTCGTGCACGGTCCCCGGTGCGGACGCCGCGAGACCACCGAGGGTCTCGATGGTGGCGCCGGTCTCGCGGTCGTACATGAGCGGGATCGAGCCCGACACGCCGAGGGTGTTGATCAGCTTGTCGGCCCAGTCCTGGCTGATGCCGTGCTTGACCTCGTAGATGCGCGTCGTGTTGCCGTCCACATCGAGCACGTCGGGGATCAGCGTCGGCACGGCGTCGAGGGTGGCGGTGATGTTCTCGGTGCCGCCGTCGACCTCGAGCACGCCGCCCATGGCGTCTTCCCACGTCACGCGCACCCACATGCGGCGACCCTCGGGGTAACCCGTGGGCAGCTTGTGACCGGTGTGGTTCACGATGGTCAAGGTGTTGCCGTAGACCGACATGGTAGCCGCGTCGGCGAGGGTGTCCCGGGCGCGCTGCTCACCCGCCGCCAGCGAGTTGAGCTGGAACGTCGTGAGCCCGCCGCCCGCCACGAGGCCGGGACCGGTGGTGTCGAGCCAGTCGATCAGCTGCGGCACGAAGAAGTTGGCGCCGGTGAGGTCGTGCTTGGGCATGTCGGGCCGGACCGGCACGCCGAACAGCGAGCAACCGAGGTCGTTGACCGCCGGCAGGTGGCAGGTCTGGCACGAGAAGTTGCGCGTGTCGCCGTTCTCGTAGTTGCCCGAAGCCGTCACGGCCGTCGCGGCGTCGTAGGCCGTCTTGAGCGAGCCGTCCTGCAGGTCGGCGGGCAGCGTCACGTAGTCGGCCACCGCCATGGTGTCGAGGGCGCTCGCGGCGTGCTCGCTGTAGGTGCGCTCGACGATGCCGTAGTCGTACGGGAAGTTGTTGAAGGCCGCCTTGCCGCCGACCGCCGTGCCGGCCGTGCCGCTGAAGGTGCCGGGGGCCAGGGGCGTGTGGGCGCCGTTGTTGGGCGCGAGGTCACCGGTGAACGGGTTGGACACGTCGTGGCAGGTGCCGCAGTGGTCGGGCGAGCGGATGAAGGCCTCGCGATCGAACGGGTGGGGAGTGGCGGCGTTGTCGTAGGGGCCGAGGCGCGGGAACCACGTGGGCGAGACCACGTACTGGGCGGCCCCGTGATACGCCGTCGGATTGGGCAGGTTCTCGTCGTGGGCCTCGAACGGCGAGTTCTGCTCGCCGAGGTACTCCGACAGGTCGGGATCGGTCAACCGGTGACAGAAGTCGCAGGTGACGCCGTCGGCATCGTCGGTGGTGAGCGCACTGCCGTCGGTGGGCACCGACCGCCCCGCCAACCAGCCGCCGGGCGTGTGGCAGCGCAGGCAGAAGTCACCGGCGCCGTCGACATCCTGCTCGGCCACGGCCACCGCCGCCCAGAACACCGGGTCGCGGGTGGCGTTGGCCATCATGCTGCCGCCCCACAGGTGCAGCGGCTCGACGGCGAGGTCGTAGGCGCCGTGGCAACCGTTGCAGCTCGACGAGACGAGGATCTCCTCGACCAGTTCTCCGGGCTGGGTGCCGGGCATCTGGATGTCGGTGGGAACCACCACCGCCTGGGCCGACAGCGGCCCGCCGAGGAATGCCACCAACGCAAGACCGCACAACACGCCGAGAGGACGCTTCATGGTTTGCTTCCAGAAGGAGAGCCTCGGCTGGGAACCGAGAGAGACGCACGGGGGACCCGAGGCCCGCGCCGGATTCGGGACGGCACGAGCGTTCTGAGAAGGATAAGTGCGAATTCCCGTCCCGACCAGCGCGCCCTTCGGGGCGGGTCGACCTTTTTTGGCCCGCTTTCGCACCGGGCGTGGGCCCGCTCAGCCCTTTTTCAGCCGGCTCAGCTGCGTTTGAGATCGTGCCGGGACAGGGGCAGGCTGCGGATTCGCTGCCCCGTCGCCGCAAAGACGGCATTGCACAGGGCCGGGGCGATGGGCGGGACCCCCGGCTCACCGACGCCTCCCGGCGGTCGATGGCTCTCCACCAGGTGGACGGCCACCTCCCGCGGGGCCCGATTCATGCGGACGATGGTGTAGTCGTCGAAGTTGCCCTGTTCGATGGCCCCGCCCTTGGCGGTGATCTCCCCCGTGAGGGCCAGGCTCGCTCCGAACACCGCCGCCCCCTCCATCTGCGCCACGACCCGATCGGGATGGATCAGTTGGCCCGCGTCCACCGCCATGTCGATGCGGGGGATCAGGATCGACCCGTCGTCCTGCACCTCCACCTGGGCCACCACGGCCACGTAGCAGAGGAAGCTGCGGTGCACGGCCAGCCCGCGGCCGCGGCCCGGGCCCAGGGCCGTCCCCCACCCCGACTTCTCGGCGGCGAGGCGCACCACGTGGGCGAAGCGCCCGGTGTCGATGGGGTGGTCGGCCGGCGAGCCGCCGTAGTTGCCGTAGCGGGCGCCGTCGAGGTCGACATGCTGCTGCGGACCGAGCAGGTCGAGCAGGTTGTCGAGCGGGTCGAGCCCGCGGGCGTGGGCGATCTCGTCCACGAACGAGCTGCAGGCGAAGGCGTGATAGACGTTGGCCACCGAGCGCAGCCAGCCGATGCGCACGTGTCCCTGGGCCGCCCCCACCTCGCAGCGGATGTTGGGGACGTCGTAGGGCATGTCGATGACGCCCTGACCGGCCTCGCCGATGCCGAGCTGCGACGCCGGGTTGAACGTCGAGCCGATGGGCGGGAAGGCCGTGCGGGCGCGCCACGCCGTGAGCTTGCCGTCAGCGTCGAGGCCCGCGGTGTAGTGCTGCGCCGAGACCGAGTGGTAGTAGTCGTGGCGGATGTCGTCCTCGCGGGTCCACACGAGCTTCACCGGCGCCTCGATCACCGCGGCCAACACGGCGGCCTCCACGATGTAGTCGGGCTTCGACTTGCGGCCGAAGCCGCCGCCCAGCAGCGTCACGTGGATGGTCACGTCGACCGGTCGCAGGCCCAACGCCTGGGCCACCGAGGCCCGGGCCGTCTGGGGCGACTGGGTCGGCGCCCACACCTCACACTTGCCGTCCGCGACGCGGGCCACCGCGCAGGGCGGCTCCATGGGCGCGTGGGCCAGGTGCGGGCAGTAGTACTCGGCCTCGAGGGTGGTGTCGGCGGCGGCGAGGGCTGTGTCGACGTCCCCGCGGTTGCGCACCACCTGTCCCGTCTTGCGCACCTCCCGCTCGAGGTCGCGGCGGAACAGGCGCGAGTCGTAGGAGGCGTGTTCGCCTTCCTCCCACTCCACCTCCAGGGCGTTTCTTCCCTGCAGGACGGACCATGTGTCGCGACCGATGACGGCCAGGCCGCCCACCGGCGAGAAGGCCGGCGCACCCTGGTAGCCGGGCACCGGCACGACCCGCTCGACGCCCGGCACGGCCAGGGTCTCGGCGTCGTCGAACGACTTCGGCGCGCCGCCGAGCACGGGGCAGCGTTCGATGGTGGCGAACTTCATGCCCTCGAGCACCACGTCGAGCCCGAAGCCTGCCTTCCCGGTGACGATGTCGCGGCCGTCGGCCAGGGGCACGCCCTTCCCGCCGATGTAGCGCCACTCGGACGGGTCCTTGAGGCGCACCGCCGCTGCGTCGGGCGTGTCCAGCACGGCGGCGATGGGCACCAGGTCGCCGAAGCCGATGGAGCGGCCGCTGGGACCGTGGACCACCTCGTGATTCTGCGCCGCGCACTCGGAGGCGTCGACGTTCCAGGCCCGGGCCGCCGCCGACTCGAGCATGGTCCGCGCGGTGGCGCCGATCTGCCGCATGGCGCCGAAGAACTGCCGCACGCTGCGCGAGCCGTCGGTGTTCTGGTCGCCGTAGGCCGCGTCGCCGGGCGCCTGGGTGAGCGTCACCCGCTCCCAGTCGGCCTCCAGCTCATCGGCCAACACCATGGGCAAGGACGTGCGGATGCCCGTCCCCATCTCCGAGCGGTGGGCCACGATGCTCACCAGGCCGCTGGCGTCGATGGACAGGAACAGGTCGGGCGCGAAGGTCTCGGCGAGGGCGCCGCCGGCCCCCATGGCCGCGCGCGCCGCCCCCGGGAAGAGCTGCACGCCGAGCACGAGGCCGCCCGCGCCGAGCAGTCCCTTGAGCAGGTCGCGCCGACTCACGTTGACGACGCGCACGTCCGCACCGGTGGCCGTCGTCATCGCTTCGCTCCCGCCGTCTTGATGGCCGCCGTCTTGATAGCAGCGCGGATGCGTTGGTACGTGCCGCAGCGACACAGGTTGCCGGACATGGCCGTGTCGATGGCCTCGTCGTCCGGCGTCGGGTTGTTCGCCAGCAGCTCCGCCGCCGTCATGATCTGTCCCGCCTGGCAGTAGCCGCACTGGGGCACCTGATGCTCGACCCAGGCGTCCTGCAGCGCTTGGTCGGCCTGGCTCGCCAGCCCCTCGATGGTGGTCACCGTGCGCTCGCCCAGGCTGCCGATGGGATACATGCACGCGCGGGTCGCCTTGCCGTCGACGTGGATGGTGCAGGCGCCGCACTGGCCCTTGCCGCAGCCGAAGCGGGTGCCGGTCAGGCCGAGGTGGTCCCGCAGGGCCCACAACAACGGCATCTCGGGATCGAGGCCGTCGAGCTGATGCTCACGACCGTTGATGCGCAGGGTCACCATGCGACGGCTCCGGGGGTTGTCGCGAGCAGGCCTCCGGCGGACGCCTGCGCGCCTCGGATCATAGGCCAGCGGCGACGCCGACGCAGCCCTCGTGCGCAGACGGACACCTCACTCGCTACCGCTCACCCGCCGCCGCGCGTGCGAATCCCTAGAATCGCGGCGACCCTCCCCCGAACGCCCACGGTGGACATGCGACCCTTTCCCCTGCCCGTTGTCCCTGGCATCGTTGCCCTCGGCATCGTCGTCCTCGGCACCGCCCTGCTCGCCCTCGGGTTGCCCGGATGCGGGCTGCTCTCCGCACACAAGGACTCCGCGGGATACACCGAGCGCGATCTGCGCGCCGACCTCGGCGGCTTCGTGACCGACTACACCGTCACGGTGGGCGCCGCCGCCGACGAGATCGCGCGCCGCTCGCCCGACCGCGAAGAGCGTCGTCGGGCGCTGTTGTGGCGCATCACCATGGTGCCGTTGGTCCAGGAGGCGGCCTATCGCGACGATCCCCAGGAGGCCTGGGCCGCGCTGCTCGCCCTGGTGGCGGCACAGCGCCTCTACCTGGTCGAAGGGGACGGCGCCGACATCTTCGGGACCTTCCAAGCCCAGGCAGCCGACACAGCCCGCGACCTGCAGGCCGACCTGCAGGACATCGGCAGCAACTTCCTGACACCGGAACAGCTCGACCAGGCCGCGACCCAGGCGGACGAGATCGCCCGTCGGCATCCGATCAAGGGCACCCGCTTCTCAGCCGCCGCGCGCGAGGTGTTCTCCACCGACAAGGCGCGGGAGAACCCGCTGAAGTGGTTGATCAACGTGCCCATGGCGCCCTTCTCGGCGCTCGAGGGCGTCGGGGATACGCCGCAGGCCATCCGCGAGATCAATCGCACGGCCCGGGAGTTCGCCCAGATCGCGAACATGCTGCCGCGGCAGGTGCGCTGGCAGGCCGAGCTGCTGGCCTACGACCTCGAGGACCGCGAGACGACGTCGCGCGCCTTGGAGGCCGCCGAGTCCGTCGCCGCGAGCGTCGATCGGGCCGTGGCGGTCGCCGAGCGGGTCCCCGTCGAGCTCGAGGCGCTGCTCGAGAATCGCAGCGCCTCCCTCGAACAGGCCCGCGCGGCCATCGATGCGGCCACCACCCTGGCCGCGGCCCTGCAGGCGCCTTTGGAAGAGCTGCACAAGACCGCGGAGACCCTGCGGCAACTCACCGCGTCCGGCCCCGTCGAGAGCGGCGTCTCGGCCCCGGCGAACGCCGAGCCCGCCCGACCGTTCGACGTGCGCGAATGGGAACAGGCCTCGCGGGAACTGGGCCGCACCGCCACCGAACTGCGCGGCCTGGCCCGGGAGATCAACGCGTTGATCGACCCCGCGTCGCTCGACCGGACCATCGCCTCACTCACCGAGGCCGTCGATCACAGCGAGGCCGGCGCGCGTGAGCTGGTCGACCACGCCGCCTGGCGCGCCGTGCAATGGGCGCTGGTCGCGTTCGTGCTGGCGGTGATCTGGAAGCTCGTGCCGTCGCGACGGGCCGCCCGCCGCGAGACCTGAGCCCGTCAGCCCTGCTTGCGGTAGGTGCCGGACATGAGCGGCGCCCACTCACCGCCGTGCGGGCAGAACTCCATCTTGAACGCGTAGGCGTTCTCGGGGCCGCTCAGGTCGAAGACGGTGCGGCTCTTGCCCATGGGGTTCTCGTTGGTGAGTTCCAGCTCGTCACCTTCCCAGGCGCCGACGAACTCGTTGGGCGGCGTGCCCATCGAATCGAACCAGTGCATGTAGTATTGGTCGGCGTGGGCGTTGAAGCCCATGACGCCGTGGCCCCGGAAGGTCACCTTGCCGTCGCGGCTCTGCTCGTAGTCCTGCACGACGTTGAAGCCGTCGAGGGCGGCACGGTTCTCGATGCGCGCGTCGGACACGCCGCCGTTCGGGTCCCACGGGGACGGGTACATGGTCTCGGTGCCGATCCAGGTGCCGACCAGCCGTTTCAGCCGGTCGTGTTGCTCGGTGGGACGGGGCATGTCCATGGCGGGACTCCTCGAGAGGCGGGGCGTTGAGGCACGCGGGTCGCGAGCGACCGGGCCATGATACTCGGCCGTCGCCGCCTGCGTCCCCGCCCGCGCTAGCGGTAGATGCGCAGGTGGACGCGGTTGGTCTTACCGTCGTGCACGCAGCGCACCTCGTCTGCCATCGGCTTGACCCGGTGCACGCCCCGCCCGCCGGCGGCGCCAGCCTCGACGCTCGCCCCGGTGTCCGGCACGGTGTCCGGCGCGGGGCCGGGCACGGTGTCCGGCACGGGGGAATCGTGGAGCGGGTCGAAGGCCGGGCCGTCGTGCTCCACGGTGAGGACCAACGCGGCCGGCTCCACCGCCAGGCTCACCCGCACGGCTTGGGTAGCGTCGCCGGCCAGGCCGTGACGGACCACGTTGCTGACCAGTTCCTCGAGCACGAGCTGCGCGGTCTGGGCGGCCTTGCCGACGATGCCACGGCCCTCGAGGAAGCCCGCCACCTCGCGCACGAGGGTGGCCACCTGCTCGCGTTCGGCCGGGATCGACCAGTGGGTCGGTTCAGTGGGCGTGGGGGCCATTCATCGGCCGATCATTGTTGTGTGCACGGATGTCGCACGCTCACGGCCCGCTGTCGAGGCCGAGCGCCGCCACGACCTCCTGAGCGAACAGCTCGTCCTCCCAGACGTCGTCGCCGGTCTCGATCGAGTCGGCCCAGACGGTCATGCCCTTGTCGTAGAGCTCGCGCGCCAGGTCCTGGCGCCCTTGCCGGTGATGCGCCATGGCCTGGAAGAAGTAGTCCCCCGCGTAGCCGCCCTCGATGCGTATGGACTCCGCCAACGCGTCGATGCTGCCGCGGTCGTCCCCGATGCGGTACAGCGCCACGCCGAGGGTGTTCCACGGGATCGCGTCCTCGGGCGTCAGCTCCACCGCCCGGAAGGCCAGGGTGACCGCGCGCTGGTAATCGGCCTCCGCCATCCCGGGCCTCTTCGCCAGCGTCCAGGCGATGTTGTTGAGCGCGGTTTCATTGTCGGGGCGCCGCTTCAGGATCTCATCGAGCAGGCGCATCTGCTGTGGCTCGGCCTCGCGAGTTTGCAACCGCTTCTGGAATTGATTGAAGGCCCAGCCCTCCTCGAGCCACGCCTGCCCGGGATGCAGCTCGAGCGCGCGCAGGTACACGTCCACCGCGCGCTCGTATTCACCGTTGTCGGCGAGGGCCATGGCGGTGAGCACCGCCGGGCCGCGGGCGTCGGGGTCCAGCGAATAGGCGGCCGACGCGTAGAAGAGACCCTGCTCGGGGTCGGGGTCGTCGGTGATGTTCTCGAAGGCCAGCAGCATGTTGATCTGCGGGTGGCCCGGGTGACGCCGGTGGCAGGCGGTGAGCAGGGGTTCGACGTCGATGCTCATGTGCCCGAGCGTGAACAGGTACATGCGGAAGGTGATCGCCGTCGCCGGCGGCCAGCTCTCCCGGGCCTCTGCGGACGCGGCCAGCGCCTCCAGCTCCAGACGATCGTCGGTGAGGAAGGCCCGGCGCATGCGCACGCGCACCGGGTCGGGATCGATGACCATGGCGAGCTGGATCAGCCGCTGGAACCCAGGCGTGCCGTAGCCCTCCAGCACGACCTTGACCCGGGCCCAGTCGTCGAGAGCCACGCCGATGGCCTCCGCGTCGCCCATGCCGAGCAGGCGCGCCACGACGCCCTGATCGTCCTCCGCGAAGACGTCGACGCCGATGGAGGTGAAGGCCGCCGCGGTGCGGAGATCGGTGCGCAGGTTCGCCTCGCCGCTCCGCGACCATACGGGCGAGTCCTCGCTGAGGGAGCGGACCTCGGCCAGGAACTCGGCGCGGAGACTCTCGGAGGCGGCAGCGACTCGGGCCGCCTCCGCTTCGCCGCGCACGTCCGCGAGGAATTCGTTCACGTGGCTGCGCAGCTCCGGGTCGACGTCCGTGGCCGCCGCCAGCACAGACTCGGCCCGCTCCCCGGCCAGCACGGCCGCGTCGAGTTCGCCCTGCCCGCGCAGCAACTGGGCCTGTTCGAGGTGGGTGTTGATCTGGGCCGTGGTCTGCGCGCGGCGGCCGATGGCCTCGAGTTCGCTCGTGCGCAGGAACCATCCGCCCGCCACCACAGCCAGCAGGATCGTGGCCGCGAGGGCCAGCGTCATGCGCCGCGCTTTGCGCTCCTGCACGGCGCGGGCCGCCGCCACCTCCGCCTCGCGGGCCTTGCGCGACTGCGACGTGAGGAAATCGTCGACCTCCTTCACCAGGGCCTCGGCGTTGCGCGGGCGGATGTGCTTGGCCGGCGCCAGGCAACGCTCCGTCAGGTCGATGAGCACCGGGTCGGCGCCGCACGTCGCCAGCCGCTCGCGGGCGTTGTCCTGCATGGCCCGCGCCGCCTCCATCAACACCTTGTCGTGGGCGCCGATGTAGGGCGGCTTGCCCGTGAGCATCTCGCACAGGATCGCGCCGAGTGAGAAGACGTCGGCCCGCTCGTCGAGGTGATCGACCTCGCCCATGGCCTGCTCGGGCGGCATGTACGCCGGCGTGCCCATGACCGTGCCCACCAGCGACTGGCTGCCCGCGCTGGAGCTGCCGCTGCTGCGGATGGTCTCGATGATCGAGACCTGGGTCTGGTGGTCGGGCTGCCGCTGGGCGGCGATCTCGTCGTCGATGCCGCCCTCCGGCATGACCTTGGCCAAACCCCAGTCGACCACCTGCACCTCGCCGAAGGCGCCGACCATGATGTTGGCGGGCTTGAGGTCGCGATGGATCACCCGGCGCGAATGGGCATAGGCCAACGTCTGGCAGATCTGCTCGAAGATCTGCAGGAAGCGGCGCCGGTCCTCGTCGGGGTCCGCGCGGTCGGAGAGCAGCGCCTGCAGCGTCTTGCCCTTCACCAGCTTCATGGTGAAGTACGGCCGCTCGTCGGCCATGAGCCCCATCTCGTAGACGGGGACGATGCCCGGGTGCTGCAGTTGCCCACCGATCTGCGCCTCCTCGACGAAGCGCTGCAGCACGTTCGGCTTGTCGGCGTGATCATGTAACAACACCTTCATGGCCACGTCGCGACCGAGGTCGGTGTCGTGGGTCTTGAGGATCACGCCCACGCCGCCCTTCGCGATCTGCCCCAGGATCTGGTAGTTGCCCTTGGACGGCGGCAGCTTGTGATTGCCCTGTGCCGAGGCGTCGATCACCGGCGAGGCGCCGTGGCTGCTGCCCACGTCACGCAACAGCACCTTGGGGGCGACACCGGTCTTCTCCTCGACGGCGTGCAGCACGGAGGGCGGACCGGTGGTCTGGTCAGCCGAGGGATCGGGCCTGCCCTTTTCGTCCGTCACTGGTCGACCCTCACGGCGTCCCTGGTCCCTGGCGGCCTGCCTCGCGACCGTGCCTCCGAAGGGTGCGACGCACGTCCGTCGGGCGCGTCGACGATACCACGCAGGATCGAATCACCCGCCGAGGCGCGCGACCAGCCCGACCACGCGTCGACCGAGTGCGCCGCGCACGCTCGTCAGCGGCGACGACACCCACAGTCGCAGCTTCTCGCTCAAGCGGTCGATGGCCACGTCGTCGAGAGCTTCGTCGAGAGAGTAGCCGGGCCGACCGGCCGCCGCCTGCCGGTACAGCCGCAGCAAACCGCAACGCTTGAAGTCGTCCGTGCGCGCCGTGATGCGTTCGCCCGCCCGCATCGGTCCGATGACGGCGCTCTCGGCGGCGTCGAGCCGCGTCACCCGATCGCCGACCCGGAAGCCGACGCACAGGCCCGCCTCCACGACGGGCTCGATGAGCAGAGCACCCGCCGTCGACTCGGGATCGTCGGTGATCGAGCCCTGACGGCCCACGAGCACGAAGCGGCCGGCGGCATAGTCCCGGGGCTCGATGATGGTCGCCTTCCCGCCGCCGGCGAAGCGCAGCTCCCAGTGCATCGTGCCGTTCACACGACGTCGACGGGCCCGCACCACCGGTGCACCGAAGAGGGTCTTGGTCAGGGCCAGGGCGTGGTAGCGCCAGGCCGAACGATCGAAGACCGCCTCGCGCAGCTCGCCCAGCAGCCCCGCGTCGGTGGCGGCCGACACCGCATCGAGCCACGGCAGCGTGATGCAGTCTTCGGCCACCGACACCCGGCCGAACGGCGCGAACAACGCCCGCTGTTTCAGGTCGCGGAACTCGAGCGGCGGCGTGTCGACCTGCAGGTGCACGCGCGCGAGGCTGGCCGCCCCCGCACGCTCGGCCAACAGCTTCAAGATCGACGGAATGGCGGTCTTGCTCACCGCCACGTGGACCAGGTCGATGCCCGTCAGGTCCTCGGGGCTCAACGTGTCGAGGCCACGCACGGCAAACTCACGCCCCGCCGCGCTCACCGTGCGCGGGGCCCGGGCGAACACGCCGGCCACCTCGTAGAGGTCGGGCAGGCAGGCTAATGCCGGCAGCACGTCGGTGGTGACCCGCGTGCCGGCACCGATCACGAGCGCCCGGCGCGACGGCGCCGGCGCGTCCGCCGCGCAGGGCGGCGGCACGATGACCGGCGCCACCCGCACGCGTCCGCCACGGCTGCCCGAGCTGTCCGCCTGCTCCCCGCTGTCCGCGGAGTCTCCGCTGCCGGACGAGCGCGCGAGGTGCGCCGCCGCCGTGCGCCCGAACACCGCCGTGCGCAGGTGGTGGGCCTGGCGCATGGCCAGCGCCACCAGCGTGAAGGTGGGATTGGCGCAGCCGCTCGTGGGCAGCACCGAGGCCCCCACCACGAAGACGTTCTCGACGCCATGCACGCGTCCGTCGGTGTCCACCACCGAAGCGGCCGGGTCGATGCCCATGCGGGTCGTGCCCATGTGATGGCTGGCGTCGGTGGTGATGGGCCACGAGCGGCAGCCGGCCAGGTGCTTCGCCAGCGAGCCCAGGCCGGTGCGCGCGACCTCGTCGGCCAGCACTTCTTGCACCGCCACCATGGAGCGGCGGTCGAGGGCGGTGGAGTCGTGGCGCACCACCGTCACCGGCTGGCCGTGGGCGTCGCGTTCGTCGCCGAGGGTCACGCGGTTGTCCGGGTGAGGCTCCATCTCCATGAAGTGGCGCAAGCGCACCCGGCGGATGAGCGGCGAGCGCCCCTGGAACAGCCGCGAGAACACGTACCGCGCCACCCAGGGCAGGTCGACCAGCACGAGCCACACCAGCTTGAATCCGCTGGTCCAGGTCTTGCGCTCGTTCTGCAGGTCGGAGTCGTCGCCGGTTTCGCTGTAGTCACGCAGGGTCACGACCTCGTCGGACTTGCCGCGCTTCCACGCCCGCATGAGCGCGCCGCTGCGCTTGACGAGGTAGACGAAGGCCTCCACGCCCTCGCGCCCCGACCAGGGGAACAACGGCTCGAAGCGGATGTAGCTGTTGAGCACGCCGCGCGCGCGTTGCTGCGCCTCGGTGAGCCGCAGGCCCGCGTAGCCGGCGTAGCCCCCGGTCAGACAACCGAACAGGTGGGGCAGTTCGCGCAGCGGCGTCGTCAGCTCGATGACGCCGAAGTAGTTCTTGGGGTGGTTCATCAGGCAGCGACCGACCTGGTCGTGCTCGTTGCCGAGGCCCGCGGGGCACAGGTCCTGCGAGAGCAGCAGCAGTCGGGCGTTCTCGAGACCGCCGGTGGCCAGCACGAAGGCGTCGGCCTCCACCGCCAGCTCGTGACCGCTGCGCGTGCGCACCACGGCCCGCCGGATGCGACGTTCACCGACGGTGGCCGCGGCGCCCGTCGACCCTGGCGATTCATCCGCGCCGGGCGTCTCCCCTGCGCCTGCCGATTCCAGACGCACGACGGAGGCATCGAGGTAGAGGTCGGTGCCGTCGGCTGCGTACGTGTCGGTCCATTCCCGTCCGAAGTCCTGGGGTTCGGCGCAGGCCAGGAAGACCTTCTCCTCGAGGTCCCGCCACGATACGCGCACGTCGCCGCGGCTGCGCACCCGGGCGAAGCCGTCCTCGGCGAACATCGGGAGCGGCGCGAAGCGGTAGCGCTCACTCGCCCGCGCGTACCACGGCATCAACTCCTCGCGCGTCAGCGGCCATCCGGCCCGCCCGATGTCGCTGCGCTCCTCGAAGTCGATGGGATCGAGGGGACTCGAGAGCCCGGCCCAGGTCGTCGACGCGCCGCCGAGCACCCGCTCCCGCGAGTAGTCCTTGATCTCGATGCCTTCACTGCGCACCTGGCGCAGCGCGTCGCCGAGCGCGGTGGGCTTGCGCCGCCCGCTCTCGAGCACGACGACGCGCAGCCCGCTGCCGAGCAACTCGCGGGCCACGGTGCCGCCGGCCGGGCCCGAGCCCACGATGCACACGTCGTAGCGGGGCAGCCCGCCCCCGCCGTCGCCGGCAACGCTGTCGAGGTCGACGATCATGATGCGCCTCGGGTCCTCACGGCAGGATCGTAGGGACTCGGCCCCGACTTTTCGCCCGGGATCGGTGCCGCATACGCCAAGGGGCCGGATAGATTCGTCCTGGGTCGCTGGACCCGCTTCCCAGGCCCGGCCAACGGAGAGCCGACATGTCACCCTTCACCGGTGAACTCGCCGGCACGATGATGCTGATCGTGCTCGGCAACGGCGTGGTGGCCAACGTGTTGCTCGAGCGCAGCAAGGGGCACGCCGCGGGCTGGATGGTGATCACCACCGGCTGGGGCCTGGCCGTGATGATCGGCGTGTTCACCGCCCTCGCCTTCGGCAGCCCCGACGCCCACATCAACCCGGCGGTGACGCTCGCCTTCGCCACCGTCTCGGGCGACTTCAGCAAGCTCTCCACCCACGTCCCGGCCCAACTGCTCGGCGCCTTCCTGGGCGCGGTGGTGGTCTGGCTGCACTACCTGCCGCACTGGGCCCACACCCGCGATGCCGGGGTCAAGCTGGCCGCGTTCTGCACCATCCCCGCCATCCGTGCACCCCTCAACAACCTCATCGCCGAGATGATCGGCACGGTGGTCCTGCTTGTCGGCATCGCCGCCATCGCTTCGCCGGCGGTGGGGCCCATCGCCACCGGACTGCAGCCCTTCCTGGTGGGCGGACTCGTGTGGGGCATCGGGCTGAGCCTCGGCGGTCCCACCGGCTACGCCATCAATCCGGCCCGCGACCTCGGCCCCCGGATCGCCCATGCGCTGCTCCCGGTCATCGGCAAGGGCGGCTCAGACTGGAGTTACGGCTGGATCCCGGTCCTGGGACCGGCACTCGGTGCCCTCGTCGCCGCCGTCGTGATGGGCACCCTCCCCACCGCCTGAGGCCGGAGCGCAAGCCTCTGTCCGTCGCTCGGCAACGGCTCGAAGGGCGTCACCAGCGGACCCGCTGACCTCTCACGACAAGAAGCCCCTTTGACCCACCCGCGCCGGCTTGCTTGCATGGACGCAAGGATCGCGGGGAGAGTCGTCAGGACTGCGGGGGGAAGCGCAGCGAGCTCCGCAGGGGAACCGGCCACCGGCCGAAGGGAGTGCGACATGAGGGTCGGACTGATCAAGCCGTCCAACAGCGGCATCCTCGGACTCGAGATGCTCACCTTCGTCGAACCGCTGGGCCTCGAGTGTCTCGCCGGTTGCCTCGAGCCCGCCGGGCACCCCTGCCGCATCGTCGACATGCGCATCGACGGCATGGACGTCGGCATGTCCAAGATCGAGGCCTTCGCCCCGGACATCGTGGGCCTGCAGAGCAACTTCACCACCGAGCGCAACGTGACCCTGGCCACGGCCGCCCAGGTCAGACGTCGCCTGCCCGGCGCCACCATCGTCATCGGCGGCCATGACGCGTCCCGGGACCCGCACTACTACCTGTCCGACGACGTCGACATCGTCGCGACCGGCGACGGCGAAGAGGTCATGCCCCTGCTCGTCGAGGCCCTCGCCACCGGCGGCGACCTCAAGTCGGTGCTCGGCCTCGAGCTCAACACGCCCGACGGCCCGTTCAACACCGGCGAGGCGCCCATGCGGGACAACATCGACGAGCTGCCCCTCCCGGCGCGGCACCTCATCGACGAGTACGCCGACAAGTACTACATCAACTTCCGCAAGCCGCTGGCGCTGCTCGAGACGGCCCGCGGGTGCCCCTTCAAGTGCAACTTCTGCTCGGTGTGGAAGTTCCACAAGAGCACCTTCCGGGAGAAGTCGGTCGAGCGGGTGATCGAGGAGCTGCACACGATCAAGGCCGACAACGTCTTCATCACCGACGACATCTTCTGGCTCGACGTCCATCGCGGACGCGCGCTGGCCACGGCCATCAAGGCAGCGGGCATCAAGAAGTACTTCACGGTGCAGACGCGCACCGACATCATCTGCAAGTTCCCCGACCTCATCAAACAGTGGAAGGAGTGCGGCGACCTGGCCATCTTCCTCGGGGTCGAGAAGGTCGACGACGCCGGCCTGAAGTCGGTCAACAAGGGCAACAGCGCCAGCAACAACCGCCGCGCCATCGAGATCCTGCAGGAGCTCGGCGTGGGCTACACCTGCAACTTCATCGTCGATCCGGCCTGGGAGCGCGACGACTTCACCCGCCTGCGCGATTGGATCGAGGAGATGGGCACCTACAACAGCGGCTTCACCATCCTCACGCCGCTGCCGGGCACCGACCTGTGGAGCACGGCGAAAAACGACGTCACCACCAACCAATGGGAAATGTTCGACCTGCTGCACACCGTGCTGCCCACGCGCCTGCCGCTCGCGGACTTCTACGACGAATTCTCGCGCCTGTGGCGCTGGCTCATGGAGGTGCGCTTCAAGCACCGCAGCAAGACCATGTTCTACGCCAAGCTCGCGGCGGCGGTCGCCACCCGCAAGGTCACCTTCAAGTCCCTGCGCAAGGGCATGAACCTTGCCTCGGCCTTCAGCAAGCCCGATGCCTTCCTGAACCGGCATCGCGAGTTGGGTGAGGCGCACCTCACTGCCGTGACGCCCGGATTGGGCGACGCCATCGATCGCCCCGAGCCCGTCGGCCACCTCGTCGGCGGCCCCGACGAACCGTGCGAGACGGCCGCAGAGGCCTAGGCGGCCGCGCGGCTCCTGCCCTGCAGGCTCAGGTCCTTCGCGATCGGGCCCCGCGCCGGGCCTTGATCCCCGGTGCCATGGTGGACGAGGCTGGTCGCCCGTGACACCTGCCGCCTCCCCCGCCGCGCACCCTGCCGCCGACGCGTCGACACCCGACGCCGACGACGTCCCCACCGAGACCGATGTGGTCGTCGTGGGCGCGGGCATCGGCGGACTGGTGGCGGCGGCCCTGCTCGCCCGCGAGGGCCAGCGCGTCGTCGTCGTCGAGCAGCACGTCATCGCCGGCGGCAACGCCACCATCTTCCGGCGGCGGGGCTACGAGTTCGATGTGGGCGTGCACTACATCGGCGAGTGCCACAGCGGGGGCGTGCTCTCACGCGTCCTCCGCGCCGCCGGCCTCGACGACGTGGTCTTCGAGCCTCTCGACGCCGACGGCTACGACGTGCACGTGCTTCCCGACGGCCGCTTCGCCGTCCCCCGGGGCCTCGAACGCTTCAAGGAGCGGCTGTGCGCGGCCTTCCCCCGCGAACAGCGCGGCATCCGCCGTTACGTCGCGTTGCTCGCCGCCATGCGCCAGGTGCTCGGTGCCTGGCCCCGCCCCCTGGCGACCGCCGCCGCCCTGTGTCGCGCACCGGCCCTGTTGCGCTGGCAGGGTCGCCCCTTCGCGGCGCTGCTCGACGACCTCACCACCGACCCCGCGTTGAAGGTCATCTTCGCCGGGCAACACGTGGGCTACGCCCTCCCGCCGAGCCGCGCCTCGGTGCTCGTGGGGCTCGGCATCGCCGCCCACTACGTCGAAGGCGCGTGGTATCCGCGGGGCGGCGGGCAGGTCCTCTCCGACCGGTTGGTCGAGGAGATCGAGTCGCGCGGAGGCCGGGTCCTGCTCGGTTGCCGCGTGCGCCGCATCCTCGTGCAGGCCGGGCGCGCGACGGGCGTCGCCATCGAAGGCCGTCGCACCGGGAGCCGGCAGGTGCGCGCCCCGGTGATCCTCTCCAACGCCGATCTCAAACACACCCTCGGCGACCTGCTGGGCGGGACTCAGGGGACGACGACCCGCGGCACCGCGCGGCTGACCCGCCGGGCGAGCCGCTTCGACATGGCGCCGGCCCTCGGCGTGGCGTACCTCGGGCTGCGGCAGGACCTGCGCGCGGAGGGCCATCCCGCCTGCAACTACTGGGTCCACCCCGAGCTGGACCTCGAACGGGCCTACGCCCAGGCCGCCCGCGGCGAGCTGCCGGACGCGCCGCCCCTCTTCGTGACCATCGCCTCGCTCAAGGACCCCACCCACACCGGGCTGGCGCCGCCCGGCGTGACCAACGTGCAGGCCATGGGCGTGGCGCCGAGCGCGCCGGCCGCCTGGGGCGTCGACGCCGAAGCCTTCGACGACACCGCCACCAGCGACACGGCCTTCGCCGACGGCAGCTACCGGCGCTCGAGCGCCTACCGCGACGCCAAGCAGCGCTACGGAGAGTCGCTCCTGGACGGGCTCGTCTCCGTCTTCCCGCAGGCGCGCGAGCAGCTCGACCACTTCGAGGTGGCCACGCCGCTGACCCACACCCGCTACACCAGCAGCGCCGGCGGCACCGGCTACGGCATCGCGGCCACGCCCGAGCAGTTCGGGCTCAAGCGCCCGGGTCCCGTCACCCCCCTCCCCGGCCTGCTGCTGTGCGGCGCGAGTTGCCGCCACGGCCACGGCATCCACGGCGCCGCCCTCTCGGGCCTCGATGCCGCCGCCCGCATCCTGCCCGGGCGCCTCGACCGCGCGGTCCTGCACGGCGAACGCTGAGGCGGAGACGCGGCGTCCACCCGCGGCCGTCCCTGCGCGGCGCCTAGAAGAGCACCGCCGCCATCGACTTGGCCAGGGCCGAGGGGCGCACCGAGCCGGCGTCATTGCTGAGCACGATCACGGTCACCCGGTCGTCCGGCCAGCGCATCATCTCAGCGACGAAGCCGACCCAGCCCCCCGCGTGAGCCACCACCCGGCGCCCCTGCTCCTCGCCCACACCGAGGCCGAAGGCGTACTCGATCTCGGTGCCGTCGTTGAGCACGCCGCGGGTGTGCATCAGCGCATGCAGCGCCGCGCCGTCCGCCAGCAGCGAGTGGTCGTAGAAGAAAGCGTCCCACCTGGCCAGGTCGCGCACCGTGGTGAAGACTCCACCGTCGCCCACCTGTTCCCAGGTGGTGTTGTGCACGGCCCAGCCCGGGCCGAAGGGGCTGCGGCGATAGCCGTCGGCGCGCCGCGGGACCACCTCCGCGTAGCGGTCGTGGTAGTGGGTGTCGGTCATGCCCAGGGGGCCGAAGATGTTCTCTTCCGCGAAAGCCCGCAGGCTCTTGCCGCTCACCCGTCGCACGACGGCGCCGAGCAGGAAGTAGTTGCTGTTGCTGTACTGGAAGCGGCTCCCCGGCTCGAACTGCAGCCCCTCCACCGCCACGAGGATCTTCAGCGTGTCCTCGGGCGTGGTGTGGTCTTCCAGCTCGTGGCCGGCGCCGGCGAGCAGCCCGACGTAGTCGGGGATGCCGCTGACGTGGTGAACCATGTGACGCACCGTGACGGCGTGCTCCCACTCGGGCAGCTCGCGGAGGATGGTGCGCACGTCGGCGTCGAGGTCGAGTTCGCCCCGCAATGACAGCAGGGCGATGCACGCCGCCGTGAACTGCTTCGACGTCGACCCGATGCGGAAGATCGTGTCCGGCGTGTTGGGGATGGCGTGCTCGAGGTTGGCCATGCCGAAGCCGCGCTCGTAGGCCATGGTCCCGTCGACGATGAGGGCCACCGAGAGGCCCGGACCGTCGTCGCGATCCCAGGGGGCGAAGAGCCCGTCGAGGACCGCGAAGGGGTCCTCGTCCTGCGGGCCGGGGACAGCCGCGCCGGCCAGGGCCACCAAGGCCGCCAGCGCCACCAACATGCGGAACACCATGGTCACCTCCTCGCGAATCCGCCGGCGCTGCGCTGACCGGCCCGCTCATGGGCGCGCCTCTGGCCCGCCTGCCCGACGCCGAAGGTAGCGCGGAGACCCGGCGCCGGGGCGCGGCGTTGTGTGGGGTATCCGTGTCGGCCGTGCGGAGATGATCGTGACCCGCTGAGCGACCCGGCATCGAAACCGCCGTCCTTCACCCCCTGTCCCGCCTTCGCCCTCCTCCGCTTTCGAGATCGCCCATGCTTGCGCGCCTCCGCCGGACCCTGCTCGTGACCACCGCCGTGCTGACCCTCACCGTCGGGGCGGCTGCCCAGCGCGACGGCCCCGCACGGAGCGACGACGAGTCCGCCACCGCCACCGAGCGTTCGGCACCCGTCCAGGCCCGCAACCTCGACGCGAGCGGCCTGGCCCTGCAGGGGTACGACCCGGTGGCCTACTTCCCCGAGGGCGGCGGCGTGCCCCGCAAAGGCTCGGCCCGACGGCAGCTCGACCATGCCGGCGTGCGCTACCACTTTGCCGACGAGCAGAACCGCGACCTGTTCCGCGCCACACCCGACCGCTTCGTGCCGGCCTACGGGGGCTGGTGCGCCTGGGCCATGTCCCAGGACTATGAGGCACCGGCCCACCCCGAATCGTTCCGCATCCACCGCGGCCGCTTGTTCGTCTTCTACAAGGCGTTGTTCAACGACACGCGGGCCCAGTGGCTCGAGGACGAGACGCGTCTCGCGCAGGCCGCCGACGGCCACTGGGAGCGGCGCACCGGTGAGAAGCCCCCCGTCGCCGGCCGCGACACGTCGCTGCTGAACCTCGGCGCAGCCGCCCTGGCCCTCGACGGCTACGACCCCGTGGCCTACTTCGCGGTCGGCGGCGGCAAGCCCCGCAAGGGCAACGAAGACCTCGCCCTGGTCCACGAGGGCGTGCGCTACCTCTTCGCCACCGAGGCGAACCGTGCGGCCTTCACCAAGAACCCCGAGACCTTCGAGCCCGCGTATGGCGGCTGGTGCGCCTACGCCGTCGCGGTCGACGGCTCGTTGGTCGAGATCGACCCCGAGTCCTTCCTGATCCAGGACGGCCGCCTGCACGTCTTCTACAACGGCTTCCTCTCCGACACTCGCGCCCTGTGGCGGGAGAGCCCGCCCGACTTCGGGCGCAAGGCCGCGGCCCATTGGAAGCAGATCGTCGCGCGGGGCGGCGAGCTCTAGTCGCTCTCGAAGTCGAGGAAGGCGAGCTCGGGGAAGCGCGCCTTCAACTCGGCCTCGATGCGGTCGATCTCGAGAGCCAGCTGCCGGGCCAGTTGCTCACCGAAGTCCCGGGCGAACCCGGCCCGCTCGTCCGGCGTCGCCAGGACCGACGAGCGCTGCTCGACCCAGCCGATGAGCGGCTCGGCCAGGACGCGCCCGTCCCAGTCGACGTCGGCGGTGAACTTGAACACCTTCGCGCCCACGACCACGCTGCGCACGTTACGGACGCGCTCGACGGACGGCTGCTCGCCCAGGAACGCGAGGATCTTGGCCTGCAACGGCGCGGGAATGGACCGACCGATGATGAGCGTGCGGTTCTTGAGGCCCAGCCAGATGGCGACGCCGCCCATCATGCCGCCGATGATCAACGTCGCGATGGCGTCCGGGAGCGTGCTGCCCGTCGCCGCGGACAGGCCGATGGCCACCATGGCCACGATGACGCCGAGACAGGCGACGCCGTCCTCGAGCAGCACCGCCGCGACGGTGGGGTCGGTCGAGCCGCGCAGGTACTGCATGAACGACCGCTCGCCCCGCACCTGATGCACCGCCTCGATGGCCTTGGCCATGACGAAGCCGTCCACCACCAGAGAGACGGCCAGCACCGCGAACACGTACCAGCGGATGTCGAGCTCGGGCGGGTGCATGAGCATCTCGACGCCGTGGTACAGGGTCACGCCGCAGCCCAGCACGAAGATGCCCACCGCCGAGAGCAGGGCGAAGAGGTAGCGCTCGCCGCCGAAGCCGTAAGGGAACAGCGTGTCGGCCGGGCGCTGGCTGCGCTTGATGCCGATGGCGAGCAGGGCCTGGTTGGCGGTGTCGGCGAAGGAGTGCACCGCCTCGGAGAACATGGCCCCCGAACCCGAGAAGGTGAAGGCGATGAACTTCACCACGGTCAGGAAGGCGTTCCCGATCAGCGCCATCCAGACCGCGCTCGTGGATGCGTCGCTCGCCATGGCGGCGATCACACGACAGTCGCGGACGGATCGCAAGGCCCCGTGCCCCCTTGTCCTCGTGCCCGCGCGCCCTGCCCTCCTTACGCACCCCTGCGGAGAGACAGCCGCCGGTGCGGCGTGATAGCGTCCCCCTTCGTCGCGAGGGCTCCTTCGGAGGGCGCCGGGAGCGACAACACCACGCGGAGCAGACCATGTCGCAGCACGTGCGCTTCCGGGGCGGCCGCCCCGCCCTTCCGATGCTGTTCCTCCTCGCGGCGCTCGCCGTCGTGAGCGGCGGCTGCGGCGCCGCGGGTGACGGAGCCGCCGACGCCGACACTATCGATGCCGACGGGGCCACGGTCACCGTCGACGGCTGGAACCAGTACGGCGCCGGCACCCCGGGCGGCGATTTCTTCGTCCTTGCCGACGTGCTCGCCGACCCCGCGGCCCACGACGGCAAGACCGTGCGCCTGGAGGCGCAGATCGACGAGGTCTGCCAGGCGAAGGGCTGCTGGATGACCCTGGACGGCGACGCCGGCCCCTCGGATGTCCGCGTCACCTTCGCCGACTACGCCTTCTTCGTACCGAAGGACATCGCCGGCCGCCCGGTGCGCGTCGAGGGCACCTTCGAGGTGCGCGAGGTCCCCGTCGACGAAGCGCGCCACTACCTCGAGGACGCCGGCAAGCCCGAGGAAGCCGCCCAGATCACCGAGCCGCAACGCGGCTACCGCATCGTCGCCACCGGCGTCGGGGTGCAGGCCCAGCCCTGAGAGGTGCAGCCCTAGGAGCCCAGCCCTAGCGCCGCTCGGGAACGGCCACGGCGCCGATGAGCTCGGCCAGTCGCTGCTCCACCCACTGCGCGCGATCGTCGACGAAGGACTGCGGGTCGAGCCGGCCCTCCAGCCTGACGCTCGAGATCACGAACCAGAATTCGGAGTGCGTGAACAGGTAAACGCCCCCCCGATTCCGCGGCCCCGCATCCACGACAGCGGTCATGCGATCGTCGAGCTCCGACCACGCCCGCGACTTGCCGTCGTGACGGATCGTGATGCGATAGACCTCGTCGACGAAGAAGGTGTAGCTGCGCTCGCCGTCCATCATGGAGTAGGACGCGGGCTTGTCGATGACGGTGAGCTGGCCCAGTCCGGCATGCTGGATCCGGTTGCCCAGCCCGTCATCGAACATGCCGATGTAGACCTTCGCGGGGGCCGATTCGGGCATTTCGCCGCCGTCGGGCGTGCGCCACTCCCCCTCCACGCGCAGCGTGGCCGGTCCGCGCAGGGCCAACCGATGGCGCAGACAAGTACGTCCCCGCAGTTTGAGCTCACCGACGCCCCATTCGACGATCGGTCGATCGGCCTCGGCAGACAGGGGCGCGGCATCGCGGCGGTCACCGGCGAGGTAGTCGTGGTCGCCCGCGAAGTCGTCGAGTTGCTCTGCGTGCTTGAAGTCGTAGCTCAAACGGACCTGCCCCTCGCCCCGATCTTCCCAAGCGACAGCGAGGGCCAGGTGTTCGAGGGGATCGGCGTCGAACACGAGGCTGAAGGACCGGCTCGCGAGTGCCGTGAGCACCTCCCGGCGTCGCTCGACGAATTCCGTGACTCCGTTCCCGCCAAACAGCGCCTCCATCAGGCCGATCACCTCTTGCGATTGTTCGACCGAAGTCGGCAGGCCCAGGGCGGCGACTCTCTCGATCAACGCCACCGACGCCCCCCGGCTCACGCGCTCTGCGTAGGCATCCTCTTCCTTCACCAGGTCGAGATCGGATGAGCGCAGGACGCGTTGCTGCTCCTTGCGCCAACGCTCACGGTTCGTGATCAGCGCGGCGTAGACCATGTCCTGTTCGCGGGCCGGCTCGAATCCTCGCTGCCGAACGAGCTTGATCAACTCCCCGGGATCGAGGGCTGATGCCGCGAGTTCGATCTCGCTCCCGACATCGTCCGCGACGACGATGGCCGTCTCGTCATGGCTCACGAGGCGGAACGTCTCGAAGCGCCCCTCATCCTCGAGCCGAAGGGTCTGCTGCGAGTCCTTCCAGTCATCGAGGAACTGGCGACGCAAACTGGCGAGCCCGTCGATGCGCTCCGCCTCGCGGAGGACTCGCGAATGGGTCTCTGCAGCGCCGTCACTCTCTGCCAGGGCTCGCAATTCACGGCTCGCCCTCTCGAGGCGTCCCTCGGACGCCAGCCAGAGGGCGTGGTCTTCGCGGGCATCACGCTCATCCTGCTTTGCCGAGAGCGCCGGAAGATCGATGGGGATTCCGGTCCGCGGGTCGTCGTGGAAAGCGCGGGCGCGTCCGCTCTCCGGAAGTCGCCCTGCCCGAGGCCGGGCTTCTGCATGTCTCGCACGGATGAACGCTTCGAAGCTCTCATCCAGGATCGCGAGTTGATCGCCAGGGAAGGCACTCGCGAACGCGTCCATGCCTGATCCGACTTGCCCGCCCATGAGGCCGTCGAGGTAGGCCCGGGCCCCCGCCTCAAAGCGCCCTCCCTCCCCGTTGAGCAGGAACTCCAGGAGCAAGGCGGACATGTCATCGAAGGCCTGCAGGGATCGCCCCTCGAATTCGGCGGCGATGTTGTCCGGCATCCCGTGTGCCCCCGAGCGCTCACGCGCACGTTCGAGAATGCCCTCGTCGTTGCGCGCCTCGAACAGATCTTCGAGCGACGGCACGTACCACCGGCGTGACTTCTCGTCGCGCCAGACCTCACCCACACGCAGGAGGGCCGCCTCGTCCAGGACGCCGAGCGCGCCCATCGAGGCCTCCTTGCTGCGCGGCGGATGGCTCGACCAATGGGAGGCGAGGCCCTTGGCGACCCACGCCGACTCCTGCAGGACTCGCATCACGTTGCCCGGCAGTCTCTGAGCCAGCACGGCGGAGCAGGCCGCGCGGAGAACGGCGCGGCGTCGCGTGATCCGCAGCTCGTGGGAATCCGCCTTCGCATCGGCCGCGGTCACCACCGCTCCCAGTTTCGCGTCGTAGGTCGCGCGACGGCCGATCTGGGTGAAGCGCCCGGTCCCACGAGCGTAGGCGTCGTACTGATACTGGTGGACAAGCACGATGATGGGGATCGGGCCGTCATTGGGATCGGCGACTCGGGCCTCAGGCGGCAAGACCTCTGCGCGCAACTGCTCGACGAGCGCTGCCAGCCACGGACCGTTCCAGGTCACGATCTTGCGCACATGGTTCGGCGCCGGGTTCGCGGCTCTCTGGATGTAGAACGCGAAGGGAGGCACGTCGTCGACCACGTCGAACGGGGCTTCGCCCAGCAGGTGGTGGGCCTCGAGCCGCTCAGCGAAAGACCCGGCCGCCGGTTGAGGCAAACGTTCCTGCACGGCGGGTGCCGGGAGCGACATCCCGGCCCACACAACGCCCGCAAGGAACAGGTTCCGCACCGCAGGCGAGTGGCTTCTTTCGTCGCTCACGCCCACAACGTACGGCAGCATCCTAAGGCAGCACCACCGTGCCCTCGTCCCCCTCCAACGCGGGCCCGAGGTGGGCGCAGTCGGTGATCAACGCCGGGCGCCCGGTGGCGGCCACGTAATCGCACACGGACTCGATCTTGGGCGCCATGCTGCCGCGCGGGAAGACGCCCTGGGCGAGCAGCTCCCGGGCCCGGGCCACGGTGATCTCGGCCAGGCGGCGCTGCTGAGGCGTCCCAAAGTCCTCGGACACGTGGGGCACGCCCGTGAGCACGACGAAGGTCTCGGCCTCCAACGAGCGGGCGAGCAGGCAGGCGGTGCGGTCCTTGTCGACGACGGCCTCGACGCCGATCAGCCCCGTCCCCGGTTCGGCGCGGACGGGCACACCGCCTCCGCCGCCGGCGATGACCACGTGCCCCACGCGCGCCGCCGCGGCAATGGCGTCGAGCTCGACCACCCGCACCGGTCGCGGCGACGGCACCACCCGGCGCCAGCCCTTGCCCTGTTCCTCCACCATGTGCCAGCCGCGCTCGCGTTGGGCGATCTGGGCTTCGTCGGCGTCGTAGTGCGGCCCGATGGGCTTGGACGGCGAGCGGAAGGCCGGGTCGTCCGCCTCGACCACGACCTGGGTCAGGATCGACGTCACGTCGACGGCGGAACCCTGGGCCAGCAGGGCGTTGCCGAGCGCCCGCGAGAGCAGGTAGCCGATGGACCCCTGGGTCTCGGCCACCATCACATCCAGGGTCTCTGCGGGAAGTCGCGCCGCCATGCCCTCCACGCGCAGCAGGATCATGCCCACCTGCGGCCCGTTGCCGTGGACGAGCACCACGCCCGGACAGCGCCCGAGCAGCAGCATCACCGCCCGGGCCAGGTCGTCGGCCCGGGACTCCTGCTGCTCGGGGTGGAAGGGGTCGGGCAGCAGGGCGTTGCCGCCAAAGGCGAGCACGGCGAGTCCGGAACGGGAGGTCATCGATGCCGTTCTAGGCGCCGGGTGTCCGTCGATCCAGGTCGAACCGTCACCGTCCGGGCATGCAAGCCGCAGGCCACGATTCCCTAGAATGTCGGTGGCCGAACGCAAATGCCGGCGGCCCGGCGGACAGCAGCCACGTGGAGGGCGCCATGACCCCATCGACACTCACTGCCCGCGAGCTCGGCGACGCCCTCACCGACGACGAGGTGCGCGGCATCACCATGATCCAGCTGGCCCTGGCCGGTGGCGTCGTCATGTTCGGGGCCGTCATCGTGTTCCTGGCGATGACCAGCGATCACGCCCCGGACGACGCCGGCCCCCTCAACATCATCTGCTTGGTCGCGGGCCTGCTGTTCCTCTCCTGCGCCGGCGTCGGGCAGGTCCTGTTCGGCTTGATGCTCACCCCCGATCGCCTGCCCGCGGCCGAGGGCCCGGCCCGGGCGGCCGCCGCCGTGGACAAGCTCAAGGTGGCCATCATCGTGCGCCTGGCCCTGCTGGAGGGCCCCGCGCTGCTCGGACTGGTGGCCGCGTTGCTGGCCATCAACGCCGGCCGTCTGCCGGCCGAGCCGGTCTATGCCTTGACCGCTCTTCCGGCATTGGCCTTCGTGGCCTTTGCCGCCGTGACCATGCCCACCCGCGAGCGCCTGCTCAATGTGCTGACCCGGCGCTTCACCGCGTCGATGGGCTGAGCCCCGGCCCGCTGAGCCGGCCCCGACGCAGCCGCTCGTCCCGTGCCGCGGGTATGCCATTGTGATGTGATCGGGAGCCGGCGCCCCCGTCTCCAGCTCAGGCGCGGATTCGTGGCGGATCCGAGGGGAGGACGACATCACCGAGAGCCTCGACAACGACGGCATGCCGACGACGAAGGACCTCGCGTCGGAGCGGAGCGACACCCTTCCGTCGGAAGCGTCCCTCGAGCAGGCGCTGCAGCGCTTCGGCCACGACAGCTTCCGCCCGGGCCAACGCGAGGCCATCGAGACCCTGCTCGAGGAGCGACGCTTGCTGCTGGTGGCCCCCACCGGCGGGGGCAAGAGCCTCAACTACCAGCTGCCGGCCTTGCTGCTGCCGGGCACCACGGTGGTGGTCTCGCCGCTCATCGCGCTCATGCACGACCAGGTCTCGGCCCTCACCGCCCAGGGCATCGCCGCGACCTACCTGGCCTCGACCCTCGAGCACGACGAGCTGGCCCGACGCACCGAGGCCCTCGCCGCCGGCGAATTGCAGCTCGTGTACGTGGCCCCGGAGCGCCTGGGACATCGCGGATTCCGCTCGGTCCTGGCGAGCATCGCGTGCCCCCTGGTGGCCATCGACGAGGCCCACTGCATCAGCGAATGGGGACACGACTTCCGGCCCGACTACCTCGCGCTGGGCCAGTTCGTCGACGACATGCCGGAAGCACGGGTGCTGGCCTGCACCGCCACGGCCACGCCCATCGTGCGCGACGAGATCCTGACCCGCTTGCACCTGCCGGCGGACACGCCCCAGCGGGTGCACGGTTTCGCGCGTCCGAACCTCTCCCTCGGCGTGAGCGAGGTGCGGCGCGGCAGCGAGCGCGAGCGGGCCGTCGACGAGGCCCTGGCCCGCACCCTCGTGCGGCCCGAGGACGAAGCCGGGGCCGCCATCATCTACGCGCCCACGCGACGGTCCACCGAAGAGGAGGCCATCCGACTGGCCAACGACGGTTGGCGCGCCGACGCCTACCACGCGGGCCTCGAAGGCGCCGTGCGCGATGCTGTGCAGACGGCCTTCTCCAACGGCGAGCTGCAGGTCGTGGTGGCCACCAACGCCTTCGGCATGGGCATCGACCGCGCGGACGTGCGCCTCGTGACCCACCTCGCGCCGCCCGGATCGCTCGAGGCCTACTACCAGGAGGTGGGACGCGCCGGGCGCGACGGCGAGCCCGCCGAGGGCCTGCTGCTCACCGCGTCCGGCGACCTCGCCCACCGACGTCGGCTGATCGACTCCGACGCCGAGCGCTCGGCGGGGATGCGCGACGACGAAGCCGCCGGCGAGCTCGTGCGGCACAAATGGAACATGTTTCTCGAGCTGATGCGCTGGGCCGAGGGCGGCAGCTGCCGTCACGACGCGATCCTGCGCTACTTCGGCGACGAGGAAGAGACCCTCTCGGGCTGCGGTCGCTGCGACAACTGCCGCGCCTGGTCACGCACCACCGACGACCCCGACGAGGTCTCGATCCTCGTGCGCATGGCCCTCAGCGGGGTCGCCCGCGTGCACGGCCGGTACGGCCTGGGGCTGGCGGCCAAGCTGCTCAAGGGCCTGCCCGACGACCGCCTCGCCCGCACCGGGCTCGACGAGACGACCACCTTCGGCGTGCTCAACGACCGCAGCGAGGATTGGATCTCGCGCCTGATCCGACGCTGCGTCAGCGCGGGTTGGGTCGACTTCCGCGGCGGCGACCGCCCCGTGGTGGTGCTCACCGCCGAGGGCAACGACGTCATGCTGCAGAAGCGCGAGGCGCGCCTGTTGCTGCCGCCCGAGGCGTTGCTCACCGAGCGTGGGTCCGGGCGCTCGCGCCGTGATCGCTCCCCGCGCCGCGACGACCGCCATCCGCAACGCCGCAAGCGGAGCAAGCCCCGCGCCGAGCCCGAGGCGCCGCTCGAATTCGCCGACCGCGAGCTGTTCGAAGCCCTGCGCCGTCACCGCCTGCAGGTCGCGCGCTCCGAGTCGGTGCCCCCCTATGTCGTCGCCAGCGATCGCACGCTGCGCGAGCTCGCGCGCTGCCGACCCGAGGACTTCGACGGCCTCTGCGCAGTCCACGGCATCGGCCCGGCCAAGGCCGAACGCTACGGCGAGGGCCTCCTCGGCGTCATCAATGGCGGCGACGGTGCCCCCGACGACGAGCCTGACGTCGGTGTCGCCGACGGCGACCAGGACGACGAGGCCTGCGCAGAGGGACAGGCCTTCAACGACGAGGCACCCGCGGCTTCCTAGATCGGGAAGTCGATGAAGGCCTTCGATTCGTGGGCCCCGAACAAAAGGACGATGAGCATCAGCTGCGGCGCGAGGCGGCGCACTCAGCCTCCCTCGCTTCCGTCGCCCTTGGACACGAGATGTCCGACGTTCTGCTCGCGGTGATACGCCGCGGGCCCCCTTGCACGACCGCCATCAGTCGATCCCAGCGCCGACGCTCTCGAATTCGCTGCCGTCTCTGCCTGCGTTGCTGACTGCGGTTGCCTTGACGGTTCACTCAACCTGACCTACTTTTCCAGAAGCCAATTCTGGGCACGGCGGTCCCCGGGAGGGGGATTCGGTTCGAGCAGCCAACGCGCTTCATCCGTGAAGAGTGCGGGAGTCCGTCCATGGGTGACGCCCGCACCTGGTGCCCGATTCATCATGAAATTCCTTGCTGGTCGAATGCTGTCCGTCGCCGGACTGCTGCTGGTTCTCAATTCCTCTCCCCTCACGGCTCAGGACGCGCCGGGCCTGATGCACCTCCAGGCGCGCGTGACCGACAACCTCGGCACGCCGGTCGTGGGCGCCATCGATGTCACCGTGCGCATCTACAGCTCGGCGGTGGCCGCCACGCCCCTGTGGTTCGAGACCCATCTGGTCACGGCTGTGGATGGCGTCGTCAACGTCGTGCTCGGCAGCAACACACCGCTGCCCGCCGACATGTTCGACACGACCGAGCGCTGGATGGCCCTCAAGGTCGGCACCGACCTCGAGATGCTCCCGCGCCAACAGATCACTTCGTCCCCCTACGCACGGCGGGCCCAGACGGCCAAGAACGCCGACGACGTCGACGGCAGTGACATCAACCCGAACACGGTCACCGTCAACGGCCAGGGCGTGATCAATTCCCTCGGCGAATGGGTCGGCGATCCCACCGGCCTCCAGGGCCCCATCGGTCCGACGGGTGCAGCCGGTGCTGATGGTTCCGACGGCGCCACGGGGCCGCAGGGTCCCATCGGCCTCACGGGTGCGCAGGGTCCTGCCGGCTCGACGGGTGCCACCGGCCCGCAAGGCCCCATCGGTCTCACCGGCCCCGAGGGACCCGAGGGTCCGCCGGCCGACACCAGCAACCTCCTCGAACTCTCCGGCGGCACCATGACCGGTGCCATCGTCAACACCGGTGACCCGGCCATCACCATGGGTAAGGGCAACTTCGGCTCGGGCAACACGAATCCCGGTGCGCAGGCCTTCGTGGCCGGCTCGGACAACGACGCGGTCGGCGCCCAGGCGACGGTCAGTGGCGGCACCAGCAACGAGACCGGCGCCGACTTCGCCACGGTCGGTGGAGGCTTCAACAACAACGCGGCCGCTAGCGGTGGCACGGTGGCCGGCGGTTCGAACAACGTGATCCTCTCGAACGCCGGGACCATCGGTGGTGGTCTGTTCAACACGGCCGGCGGCTCGGGCTTCGGCGCCATCGGCGGCGGCTTCTCGAACACAGTCAATGGCCTCAACGCCACCATCCCCGGCGGCGCCAGCAACTTCGTCTCCGGCGACTACGCCTTCGCGGCCGGCCAGCGCAGCCGCGCGGTCCACGACGGCGCCTTCGTCTGGAACGACTCCGTCGACGCCGGCATGGTCGGCGGTCAGCTGCTCGAGTCGACCGGTCCCGATCAGTTCCTCGCACGCGCGGCGGGCGGGTTCTGGTTCGGCGACACGGGCTCGGTGAGCATCGGTGCCGGCGACCTGATCTCCACGTCGACGGGCGCCTCGCTCACGACGGGCGGCACCTGGGCCAACGCCTCCGACGTGAACCTCAAGGAGAACATGGACGTCGTCGACCCGATCGACGTGCTCTCGCGCCTCGTGGGCCTGCAACTGTGGACCTACAACTACAAGCGCGAGCCGGACCAGATCCGCCACCTGGGCCCGACGGCCCAGGACTTCGCCGAGAGCTTCGGACTGGGCGGCTCCGACCGGTCGATCACGACCATCGACGCCGACGGTGTGGCCCTCGCCGCGATCCAGGGCTTGCACGCCCTGGTCGTCCAGCGCGACGCGCGCATCGGCGAACTCGATGTCCGCCTCACGGAGCAGGACCAGAAGATCGCGCGGCTCGAGGCGCTCCTGATCCAGTTGCAGGCCGATGTGGCCGGGACGGATCGATGACGTTGAACGCACGCTTCCTGCTGCCCGCCGTCCTGGCCCTCGCCGCGTCTCCGCTGGCCGCGCAGGTCGCCAGCAGTTCGTCCTTCGCCCTCGAGGGATTCTCCCTGGGGACCGCCGGCGGCGGCATGAGCGGCTTCAGCCACTCGGCCCTCGTCAACGTCATGCCCATGACCTACCCCGAGGTGACCTCGACCAACTTCGAGGCCCGCGTCGGATTCTTCGGCGGCGCGGACATCACGCTGGGCAACAGCACCGTGATCTGGGGCGTGACACCGACGCGCGCCCACCGCTCCGGCGGCACGCCGTTCAACGTCCACGGCATGAACCTCGACGCCCAGGGCCCGGCGCTGCCCGTCCTGACCATGGGCAGCACGGTCGCGACCGGCGTCGGCGTCGCGTCGAACACCTGGGTCACCGGCGTGACGCCCGCCGGCAGCTCCGGCCCCAAGGACGTGGGCTACTCCCAGGGATCCAACACGGACTCGTTGCAGGCCGGCTTCATCAACACGCCGGCGACCATCGCGTCCATCGAGGTCATGCGGGGCGCTCCGTGGCGACTGGAGAACTACGGCGCCGTGGGAGACTCGTTCGTGATGCTCGCCTCGACGACCACGACGATGGCCCCCACCGAATTCGGCCTGCTGCTCATCGGCCCCGACATCCTGTTCGTGATCCTGTCGGCCCCCTACTTCCCGCCTGAGGGCTTCCTGAGCCTCGAATTCATCATGCCGAACAACCCCAACCTGGCCGGGCTGAACGTCTTCATCCAGAACATCAACGTGTCGGGCGGCGGAAACACCCTCACCAACCGGACCACGACGCTGATCCACTGATCGCTGCGCTCCCTTGCGTGGACAGAATCGGGACGGCCAGCGGACAATTTTGGCCGAGCCACTTTCCACTTCAGGAAATCCGGATAAACTCCCGGCAGGCCATATGTGAGGTGAAAGCATGATCAGGAACCCACAGACGGCCGTCGGCATGGGAATGGGCTCCTTCCTCTGTGCCGCCGGTCTCTCAATCATGTGCGCTGCGGCGTCTGCGCAGCGCTTGGACGAGACCGTCGGGGTCTTCCCGGACGTGGGCTTCGCGACCCCCACCACGTCGGTGGGCGAGGACGCGGGAGCCATCACCGTCACGGTGCAGCTCGCCAACGCGACGACGGGCAATGTGCGTGTGCCCTTCACCGTCGAGGGCTCGGCGACCGCCCCCGACGATTACGTCATCTCGTCGAGCCCGCTGATCATTCCGGCCGGGCAGACCTCCGCCGACATCCAGATCAGCGTGGTGGACGACAACCTCTTCGAGAGCGACCAGGCCATCCTGATCCAGCTGAAGCGGCCCATCGGCGGGCAGCTCATCCGCCGCCGTGCCACCCACGAAGTCGCGATCCGCGAGACGGAACTCGGCGATCCCATCGAGGGTCTGTCCATGGCCCAGCTCGACGCCTTCGAGCGCGGGCGGATCGTGTTCGATCGACGCTTCTCGCCCAGCGAGGGACTCGGCCCCTTCTACAACGCCACGTCCTGCTCGTCGTGCCACAGCAAGCCCGTCTCGGGCGGCGCCGCTGCGCTCTATCGCAACTTCTACCTGTCCGTCTACTACAGCGGCTCGCCGTTCAATCAGAGTTCGGCCATCCCGCCCTTCCTGAGCCAGGTCGTACCCGCCTTCGGTACGGGCCTCGACCATCCGACCGCTCAGTTCTCCCTGGAAGGGGGACGCCCGCCGATCCCCGACACCGTCTTCGGCCTGCCGGTGCTCTCGGCGCAGCGCAACTCCATTCCGACGTTCGGCACGGGGCTGTTCGAGTTCATCAGCGACGCCACCATCCTGGCCAGCAACGATCCGTCCGACAGCGACTTCGACGGCATCAGCGGGCGGGCGAACACGCAACTCAACGGCGCCGCCGTCGGACGCTTCGGGACCAAGGCGCAGGTGAACAACATCGAGCTGTTCACCCGCGGTCCGTTGCAGAACCAGATGGGCATCACCACCGACCCGGTGGACGGCCTGGCCGGCATCGTCAGCCTGCCCCACGCCGCCGTGCAAGTGGGGGCAGATCCCAACGACCCCACGGTCGATGACGACGGAGTGCCCGACCCCGAGCTGAGCGTCGCGGATCTGGCCGACTTGATCACCTTCGCCAAGTTCCTGGCTCCGCCCCTGCGTCAGCCCTTCACGAATCAGGCGCGTCGGGGCGAGCAGGTGTTCGACACCATCGGTTGCACCAGCTGCCACATCCCCTCGCTGCCGAGCAGCCTCGGGCCGGTCAACGCCTACACCGACCTCGTCATGCACGACCTGGGCGTCGACCTGAGGGATCAGATCATCCTCGGCGACAGCCAGTTCAGCCTGAACGAGTTCCGCACGCAGCCCCTCTGGGGCATCGCCCACGTCGCCCCCTATATGCATGACGGCCGCGCGTCGACCCTCACCGAGGCCATCGAACTGCATGCCGGCGAAGGCTTGGCCAGCCGCAACGCTTTCGTCGCCCTGCCCGTCACCGACAAGGCTGCTTTGATCGCCTTCCTGGAGTCCCTGTGATGCAACTCGCAACGAGAATGCCGACGCACAGGCGCGTCGCAGTGCCCGTCCTCGTGGCGGGAATGCTCGTCGCCGCCCTGTCCGTCGCGAGCTCATCCGAAGCCGCACCCGGTGGCGACACCGTGCCGCCGGTGGGCACGATGGGCGGCCCGACCAGGCTGCTGACGCCCGCCGAGGAGGCCCAATGGCTCCGCGGGCGCGAGCTGTTCGACCGTGACTTCACCGAAGCCGAGGGACTCGGCACCCCCGAGATGAACGCCGACAGCTGCCGGGCCTGCCATCAGGACCCGATCATGGGCGGTGCCGGCGGCCTCGAACTGAACGTCTCGCGCTTCGCCTTCGACAACAACGGCGCCGGCCCGTTCCAGGACCTCCCGGGCGGACAGGGGCTCAGCAAGTTGCGCCCCCCGAGCCATGACACGCGCGAGAACTATCCCGTGCAGGCTGACGTGTTCGAGCAGCGCCAGACGCCCTCGGCTCTCGGCGACGGACTCATCGACTTGATCGCCGACTCGCTCATCCTGGCCGGCGAAGATCCGACCGACGCCAACGGCGACGGCATCTTCGGCGTCGCCCGCATCCTCACGGTCGACGGCAACGTCGAGGTGGGCAAGTTCGGCTGGAAGGCCCAGATCCCTCAGCTCGCCGACTTCGTGAGCGATGCCATGGGCGGCGAGTGCGGCATCACCACGCCGGACAACAACCGCGGCTTCGCCCTGCTGAGCGATGCTGACGCGGTGGCCGATCCAGAGCTGAGCCAGAGCGAGTTCGACGACATCGCCTTCTTCCTCGGCCAGATCGGCCCGCCCGTGCGCGGCGGCTCGGTGGCGCCGGAAGTGGCGGCCGGCGAGGTGCTCTTTGCGACCTATCGCTGCGACCGCTGCCACACGCCCACGATGATGGCCGCCGGTCGACCGGTGAACCTGTACTCCGACCTGCTGCTGCACGACGTCATGCCCGCCGCCTACCGCGGCATGTCCGAGGACGGCGCGCCCTCGGGCATGTTCCGCACGCCGCCGCTGTGGGGCATCAAGGACACCGCGCCGTACATGCACGACGGCCGGGCCGAGACCCTCACCGACGCGATCCTCGCCCACGAGTCCGAAGGGACTTTCTCGGCCGTGTCCTTCGCCACCGCCACTGCGGGTGATCAGGCGGACCTGCTCGCCTTCCTGAACGACCTCTGATCCGACCGACGGGTCGGTGTCATCGCGGGACCACGGGAGCCGTGGCGGCGACCGTGGGTCTGCTGGCGGCCGCCCTCGGAGGGCTGACGGCGTGCGCCACCGCCGAGGCGGGCGCCACTGCCGAAGCGGGCGCCACTGCCGAAGCGGTCGACGCGCCCAGCGGGGCCCTTGAGTCTCAGTCATTCTCGGAAGCGCCGGCCCGCTTCACGGTGCGCGGTCGTTGGGACGCCTCGCCGGCACTGACCTGGCGCGCCGAGCACGGCGGGCCGGTGGCACACGAGCGCTTCGTGCAAGCCCTCGAACTCGCCCATGCAGCCTGGAGTGCGGCCGGACCGGTCACGTTCCGGCCGGCCCCGGCCGACGAGGCGGCCGACCTGACCTACGCCTGGCGGCAGGGCGCACACGAGGCCTGCCCCCCCTTCGGTGCGACCACGGCTGTGGCCCACAGCGGGCCCGTCGCGTCCGGCACCTTCGTGCACTTCGACGCCGGACGGCCCTGGGACGACCGCGCCCTCGCCCGCACCGCGCTGCACGAGGTCGGCCACCTGCTCGGCCTCGGCCCGAGCGCCGACCCCGCCGCCGTGATGCATCCCGATACCCACGCCGACGCGCTCGCGCCCTCCGACCGGGCCGGCCTCGCCTCGCTCTACGGCCCGCCGGCGGCGACGGGCGGTCGGCCCGGAGACCTCGTGATCCGGTCACGCGACGGGCCGCTCGCTGTGTTGGTGGGAGTGGCGCCCCCGGCCCGCTCGGACTTCACGCTGTTCGACACCGACGGCGACGGCGACGACGAGGTGCTCGTGTGGAGCACCGACCCCGGGAGCCTGGGCGCGCTGATGGTGTTCCACTTCGACCGCCGGGGGCGCCTCGCCCTCACCCGGGGGCCGCTGCCGGGCATGGTGCCGGTGGGCACGACGCCGGTCTTCGGGGTCGCGGCGGACGGCCGGCGCTGGATGGCCACCGTCGAGCCGGGCCTGCCGCAACGCCTGCGCTTGTTCGACGACGAGGGCTGGTTCCGCAAGCCCGACCCGCTCGCGTTCATGGGCCTGCCCGATCCGGCGCCGCCCGCCGCCCTCGCGCGTCAGGGCGACGTCGACGGCGATGGCCGGCCCGAGTCCCTGGCCCGGGGCGCGGCGTCCTCCACCGAGCCGGACGCCGACTGACCGACCACGTGCCCGCCGAGGGCGCCCAGGATGCCGGCGACGTAGGTGCCGTACGCCGGGTACAGGATTTCGTACGCCGCGCGCTGTCCGTCGGCGTCATCCAGCGCAGCGAGATACCCCAAGGCATCGCCGGTCGCCTGCGCCTCGTGCCACAGCGGCACGAAGGGGATCAGGTACAGCGCCGCGTAGTTGCCCTTGTCCTCACGGCGCGCGAAGTCCTTGGCGTGGCCGGCTTCGTGCAGCGCGATGGAGGGGTCGTCGGAGTACAGGTAGACGGTGTTGGTGTAGGGGTTGTAGGCATCGCCGCCGAAGAAGCGCCCCGGGACGACGGTGTAGAAGAGCACGGTGAGCGTCCCGAGCGTGTAACGCCAGCCGGCCGCGACCGTCTTGTTCTGCGTCAGACGCCGCCATTGGTTGCCCGGGTCATACCGGTTCACGAGCACCTGCACATCGGACATCTCGTTCCGCGCGAGGTAACCCTCGAGACTGCGGATCGTCTCCTCCGAGATCTCGTGACTGTCGACATCCCGATCCCAGAGGATCAGCTTCCCGAACAGGCTCCCCGGCCAGATCCAATCGGAGGCGTCGAGCAGGCCGTGCGGCTCGCCCACCAGCACCTGCGTCTCCATGGGCGGCGCGAGCGGCCCATCGATGTCGGCGCGCCCGGTGCCGGCGACGTAAGGGCTGCTCGCGCAGCCGAGGCTGGTGACAGCCGCCAGCAGGATCACGATCACGGTCTTCATGCTGAGGTTCTCGGGGGATCGCCGTAGCAGACACCGATCGCGGCGCCGGGCGGCCTCACGATTCCGTCAGTGACCGCGATTTCGTCAGTGATCCCATCCGCTCGTGGGACGCGGCGTCCACGAACCGCCCGAAACTCAACGGCTGCCGCTGCGACTCCCCGAAGGCCGCGCCGGGGCGGGCCCGCCGCGCGGCTCGTAGGGCGCCGGCCCGTGGATGAACGCGGGGTGGTCGAGGGCCTGGCGGTAGCGCGGCAACAGCGCCGAGCGGTCGATGCGCATGTCGCCCCAGTGGGACAGGCCCTGGTGCTTGGTGGCGAAGTCGCGGTTGCTGTAGGTGAAGCCCTTGATGTTGTCGTCGCCGACGAGCAGCGCGAAGAAGGGCGCGAACCAACCGCTCCAGGTGGCCGCGGCGTTCATGTCCATCTGTGTCGGTCCGCACTCGGGGATGAACACCGGCTTGCCCCGGCGGCGGGCCTCCGCCAGGAAGGCGTCGACGTCGCGCCGCAGGGCCGGCACGCGCAGGTCGTCGCTGAACAGGTCGATGGACCACCAGTCGACCAGGTCGTCGCCCGGGTAGAAGTCCTGCCAGGGACGGAGCGGCGTGAGGGTCAGCTTGCAGTTCCACATGAAGATCACCTGCGGCGCCCGCTGGCTCACGATGCGGTGGATGCGGCGATAGGCCTCGAGGTACGAGCGCGGCGTGTAGCCGCTCCAGTCGCCGTTGACCTCGGCGCCCACCCGCAGGAAGCACGGGCGCTCGAGGCGGGCGAGCATGTCCGCCAGGGGAAACAGGCGCCGATCGTACTCGCCGTTGGCCACGCCCGGGTCGAGGCCTTCGTTCTGGCCGTCGACGCTGCGCACGAACTCGACGGTCAGCATGGGCAGCTCGTCGGCGAAGCGGTCGAAGTCGGCCTCGATGAGCGCCAGGCGCTCGGGGTAGCCGTGGCGTCCGGCGTGCAGGTTGATGCCGTGGCGGATGACCACCGGGGCCCGGTCGGGCAGGGCCGCGCGATAGGCCTCGTGCTCACCCTCGGTCCACAGCGGGCCCGAGCCGTGCAGCACGCCCGGGAACCGACCGGTCTTGAGCTCGGGCCACCCCGGCACCGGCAAGCGTTCACCGCTCGCGATCGGGCCGCCGCCGCCGGACACCGGTCCGCCGCCGGTCGAGGCTCCTCCACCGGATGGCCGGCCACTCACCGTCCCGCCGCCCGAGGGCCCCCAGCAAGAGAGCGCACACGTCGCCGTCAGCACGAACACCGCGACGCCGCGCCGACGCATGCGGGGCCTACGGACGGTCAGGGCAGACGGGAGGTCAGGTGAGGACAAGGCGAGTCTCCGTGGCGGGCGCAGGCCAAACCCCGGGGGAAGGGTCGGGTTGCGTCACGTGCGGTTGAACCGCGCCCGGGACCGCGTATCGTCCCACATCCCTCCCACCCCGTTGAGTCCACCTTGGCGAAGTCACCGAAGCGTCGCGGCCGAGCCAAGCCCGCCGTGCGCCCGCCGACCCTCGACGGGCCCCATCTGCGGGGCCTGAACGCCCAGCAGCTCCGCGCGGTGACCACCACCGAGGGCCCCCTGCTGGTGCTCGCGGGCGCCGGCACGGGCAAGACCCGCGTCGTCACCGTGCGCATCGCGCACCTGCTCGCCCAGGGCGTCGAGGCGCAGGCCATCCTGGCCATGACCTTCACCAACAAGGCCGCCCGGGAGATGAAGGAACGCATCGGACGGCTGGTGGACAAGCAGAGCGCGGCCGACCTCACGGTGGGCACGTTCCATGCCTTCTGCGCGCGGGTGCTGCGCGAGCAGGGCGAGCTGTTGGGCGTGCCGCCCAACTTCGGCATCGCCGACGCCGCCGACCAGCTCTCCACCGTGAAGGCGGCCCTGCGCGACCTGAAGGTGTCGGACACCGTGCTGCACCCGGGCAAGGCCCAGGCCTCCATCTCGCTGCTCAAGAATCGCGTCACCGATCCGGCCGAGCTGCTGGCCCAGGCCTCCGATCCCGACGAGGAGCTGCTCGCGCGCACGTGGGTGCGCTACGACGAGCTGCTGCGCCGCAGCCGCGTGCTCGACTTCGACGACCTGCTGGTGTTCACCCGGCGCCTGATCGAGGAGCACGAGCAGGCCCGCGTCGCCCTGCAGCAGCGCTACCGCTACCTGCTGGTCGACGAATACCAGGACACCAATGGCGCCCAGTACGCGATCGTGCGCCGCATCGCCGAGGCCAGCGGCAACCTGTGCGTGGTGGGCGACGACGACCAGTCCATCTACGGTTGGCGCGGCGCCGACGTGTCCAAGATCCTCGGCTTCGAGCAGGACTTCCCCGGCGCCGCGGTCGTGCGCCTCGAGACCAACTACCGCTCCACCGAGCCGATCCTCGCGGCCGCCAACGCGGTCATCACCCACAACCCGAACCGCCACGGCAAGACCCTGCGGGCAGCGCAGAGCGGCGGCCACGCCCCCGAGATCCGGACCCTGGAGGACGAGATCGAGGAGGCCGAATTCGTCGTCCGCGACCTGCTCGGCCGGGTGCAGCGCGACCTCTGCAAGCCCGGCGATGTGGGCATCCTCTATCGCACCCAGCAGCAGCCGCGGGCACTGGAGACGGCGCTGCGGGCGGCGCAGGTGCCCTACACCCTCGTGGGCGGGCCGTCGTTCTTCGATCGCAAGGAGGTGCGCGACGTCCTCAGCTACGTGCGCCTGCTGGCCAACCCCGACGACGAGACGGCCCTGCTGCGCATCGTCAACCGGCCCGCCCGGGGCGTGGGGGCCGGCTCCATCGACAAGGTGCTGGCCCTCGCCACCGACCGGAGCCTGGGCGTGGGCGCCGCCTTCGACGCCGCCGTGGGCGAGGGGCTGCTGTCGCACACCGCCAACGCGGCCGTCACCGACCTGCGTGGCGCCCTGGCCCGCCACGGCGCCACCGATCCCGGCCCCCACCTGGTCCAGCGCCTCTCGGCCCTGCTGGCCGACGTCCAGTACCGCGCCGAGGTCGACCGCTGCTACCCCGACCCCCGCACCCGGGATGACCGCTGGATGGCCGTCATGGAGGTCCTCGACCTGGCCGAGAACTACGTCACCCGCGTGGCCCGCCCGACGTTGGTCGACTTCCTCGAACGGCTCACCCTGGTCGCTTCCAACGACGACAACACCGCCGACGATGCCGACCGGCGCGGCGCCGTGACCTTGATGACCCTGCATGCCGCCAAGGGCCTCGAGTTCCCCATCGTCTACCTCGTCGGCGTCGAGGAAGGGCTGCTGCCTCACCAGCGCTCCATCGACGAGGACACCGTCGAGGAGGAGCGGCGCCTGGCCTACGTCGGCATCACCCGCGCCATGTCCCGCCTGACCATCACGACGGCCGGATCGCGCAGTCGCTGGGGCCAGCGCAGCGCGACGCTGCCCTCGCGCTTCCTGTTCGAGCTCTCGGGCGAGACGCCGCCCGATGCGTGGCAGGACGCCGTCGCCCAGCTGTATGCCAAGCCCGCCGCCGCGCCGGGCGGAAAGGCCCCTCGGGCGGGCCCTGGGCGCAAGAAAACGAAGCGTTCTGCAACCGCGTCACGGTCCAAGCGGAGCCGTCGGGCGGGCCCCCGGCGGCGCGGTTCGTCGGCGCCTTAGGGCGGTGGCCCGATCAGCCATTGTCGGATAGGCTGAGGGACAGGAATCTCCCCGATAATCCCTCCGATCCCCCGATTTTCGCCAAATCGATCGGCTTCAAACTGGTTCGGACGCCCGGGCAAGTTGCGCAACAGCCGTCCGACACCGCTGCGGAGTGCACCATGCTGAATAGAATCGGTCTGTCCCTCGTTGCCGCGATCGCCTTGGCCACACCGGCTTCCGCGCTTCAGGCGGACGGCGGCCCCCTCGACTTCGATCTCGTGCGCATCAACTCGCCGGGCCATCCGCTCGATCCGGGCATCACCTACGAGTACCAGCCCGTCAGCAGCCTCGTCGCCGAGGCCACCGGTGTCAGCACCGCCGACTTCAACAACGACGGCTTCTACGACCTCCTGTTCTGCGGAACGGAAGGGCGTCCCAACGAACTCTACGTGAACAACCAGGACGGCACCTTCACCGAGGGCGCCGTTGCCTTCGGCGTGGACGAGCCCACCAAGCGCCGCGGCAACAGCCTGTTCTTCGATTACGACAACGACGGCGACAACGACCTGATGACGTTCGGGTATCCCAGTTTTCCGTTCGTCAATCTCGACCTCTACAGCTTCTTCCGCAACAACGGCCCCGAAGCGGGATACACCTTCACCGACGCCACGCTCGGTGTCGGCGGGTTCGCGCTCGGCCCCACGGTCGAGACGACCACCAAGGGCGAGCCGGGCGGGGCGGCCGCGGCCGACTTCGACAACGACGGCTACATCGACGTCGTCGTCACCTACTGGTTCCGCAACAACCAGGTGCTCGGCTACTCCGACGACCAGTTCCGCCTGTGGCACAACGTCCCCAACCCGGCGCCGGACCTCGGCCAGCCCGACTACTCCCCGCGCCTGTTCGTCGACGCGACGGCCTCCGCGGGACTCGATGGCCTGGGCATCGGATGGATCTGGCAACCCTCGTGGCACGACTTCAACCGCGACGGCTTCGTCGACCTGCACATCAACGTCGAGGGTGGTGAGGACTTGCTGCTGCTCAACGACGGCGACGGCACCTTCACCGACGCCGATGCCACCAGCCTGGGCCTGAACTTCAACGGCCCCGAGCCGATCCCCGGCGGCGCCTGGGGTCACGAGATGGGCAAGGCCATCGGCGACTTCGACAACGATGGCGACATGGATCTCTACCTGACCAACCCGGGATCGGAGAACGAGTTCAAGAAGGACGCCTTCTACCGCAACGACAGCGACCTCTCCGACGGCGGCTCCGGCCTCGATTTCACCTACATCGGCGAGCTGAACGGTGTCACCACGAACTCCGACCTCATCGGCTGGGGCGCGGCCTTCAACGACCTCGACAACGACGGCGACCAGGACTTGCTCACGGCGCGCGGTCTGCAGCACAACGTCGCGCCGAACACCGTCTGGATGAACGAGTTCCCGCTCACCACGGGCGTCGAGCCCGTCATCGTCTGGACCGACGTCACCGCCGACGTCGAGTTCAGCGGCCTGTCGACGGTCCTCGACACGGCCCGGGCCCTCACCATCCTCGACTTCGACAACGACGGCGACTTCGAGGCGGTCACCACCCGCTCGGGCAACTCGCCGCAGCTCCCGACCGACTTGATGGACGCGGTCTTCTACCTGAACACTTCGACCAGCACGAACAATTGGGTGCAGGTCGACACCGTCGAGATGGGCGGCAGCCTCAGCACCACCGGCGCCCGCGTCTACGTACGCACCGGCGGCCCCTCGGGCGTGGAGCAGATGGACGAGGTGCAGACCGGCGGCAGCTTCCTGGCGCAGGAGCCGTCGAGGCTCCACTTCGGCCTCGGCACCGACCTGCCCGACTACCTGGCCGTGCGTTGGAACGACGGCCGCATGACGGCCGTCTCCGGTGCCGGCGGGCCGCTCAACGGCCTGCAGACCGTCACGCGCTCCCTCGGCGACAACACGGGCGACCTCGATCAGGACGGCGACTGCAAGTGCGCCGATCTCGAGTTGTTCACCCAGGGCTTGATCGACGACGATGCGCTCGATGCCATGATTCCGGCGACATGGCCCTGGCGCGTGCTCGGCGACATGGACGGCAACGGTCTCCTCGACAACCGCGACTTGCTGCTGATGCGCCTCGAAGTGCGCACGTCATGGTGCGATCTCGGCAACGGCCTCGCCGGCGCCCTGGGAACTCCCCAGCTCACGGGGACGGGACTGGTCGCTCCGGGCTTGACCGTGGGCATCGATCTCACCAACGCCAAGCCCAACGCGCCGGCCTTCCTGTTCATGGGCCTGGGCGTCTGGAATGCACCCCTCTACGGGGGCACCCTGATTCCGTCCTTCGACCTGCCCCTGGTGGTCCTGGTGACCGACGGATCGGGCGAGATCTCCCTCTCCGGCACCTGGCCGCTCTCCGCGCCGACCGATCTGCTCGCCCAACTCCAGTACTGGGTCGCGGAAGGCCCCGGCCCCTTCGACTTCGCGGCGAGCAACGGACTCTCGGCCCGCACCCAGTAGAGGGGCGGAAGCGGATCGGGATCACCCTGGCGGACCGGGTCAGTACACCTTCGCCGCCAGCAACGCGGTGTCGGCTCTCACGCCGTAGGGCGCGACCGCTCAGGACTCAGAACACGGTGTAGACGAAGGGCGCCACTGCGGGAGTGATCTGCAGCAGGATCAGCAGCAAGGCTACGGGCAACAGGATGGCGAGCACCGGAACCATCCACCAGAACGGGCCGCGCCACATGGCGACGACCAGCTCCTGTGCCGTGCCCAGGCCGATCCCGATTCTCTGCAGTCTGCGCGCCACCGTCGTCTCCGCGGCTTGATCGGACCCGCACCGGTCCGCGCCGGATGGCACCGGCGGCTCACCATCCTACCGTCACCATGAAGATCGCGGGAAATCACGCCGTCGCGGGCGGTCGGCCCTCACGCATCCAGGCTCTGTCCTCGATGATCATGCCGTCCCAGCGGCTCTGCTCGAACAGACGCACCGCATCGTCGACGCTGGCCATGAGGGGCTCTCCGGGGCGACGCAGGTCCGTCTGCAAGGCAGCCGCATAACCCGTTCGCTCGCCGACTCGGGTCAGCACCCGGTGCAGCAGCGGGTGATCACCGGCGCCGACGGACCAGACGCGCGCGCGCCCATCGACGTGGACGCCAGCGCCGAGAGCCTGCGCCACACCGGGCCGCGCCCTGACCGCCACCGGGCCGTTGGCGATGGCGGGTCGCGCCGACGGCGGGACATCGAAGAGTGCCGGCACCGCCTGTTCGGCAAACGCGAGGGGTGCCGTGCGCCAGGCGGGAAACGACACCGGGTCCGCTTGCAGAGCATCCCGCTGAGCCGCGGAACGAGGATCGGCCAAGAGGCAACGTCGGCCCCGGGCCTGAGGACCCGGCTCGGCATGACCGTGCAACCACGCCATGCATCCCCCGGCGACGAGCCTTGCCGCGAGTTGCTCGACGACGGCTTCGTCACCCGCCAGCGCGAGGGGGCCCTGGGTCACATCGCCCCGGAGTGTCTCGCCGAGTAATGACACCGACCAGTCGGCGCCCCCGGCCGGCAGCAGCGCTCCCTGTTCCGACGCCTGCCCTCCGTGCAAGGCGGCCCCCAAGGCGGCCAGGCCGCCGTCGGCGACGGGCGCTACATGGATCGACTCGAAGAGGCCTGACTCCGCCAGGTGGCCGAGCAGAGTCGCGTCGGTCGCCAGCGGGCCGGCGAGGCACATGCGAGAGCACTCCGTCCGGCGTCGGGTCTCCTGCGCCAGACGTAGCAACGCTCGTGCAGAGAAGGCCTCGACGGCGGCGGCCCCATCCGCCACAGGCCCCGAGGGGACCGCACCCACCGGGAGACGGGGCGCCGGCCCCAACAAACGCTGCAAGCGCGCCGTGGCTCCCGCCTCCGGATCGAACCACGCGTCGAAAGCCTCTCGAGCCAGGCTGACCCCGTCTGCAGAGTCGCGACACAATGCCGCATCCAACGCGCCGTCGTGGCACGCACCGTAGGCGGCCAGGTCGCCGACACGCCCGTCGTCGTCAGACCCCTCCATCAGCAGACCCAGGTGATCGGCGAGCACCATGCGGCTCGTCGGCAGCGACTGCCAACCCTCCAGGGACGCCAACCGCTCGATGCGTGCGTCCCGTCCGCGGAAGATGCTGGCGCCGTCATTCTCGGCGCCCCGATCGAGCACCAGGATGGCCGCCTCGGACCAGGGCGAGGTGGCCCAGGCTCCCGCGGCGAGGGCTCGATGCCCATCCGCGAAGAGCACCCGGTCTCCCGGCAGGTCGAACTCGTCGGCGAGACGGCCCTTGATCCAGAGCGCATCGCCCAACCAACGCGACATGCTCCGGCCGAAGGCGCCGACGCCGCGCGGGAAGGCCGCCATCTGGTTCATCAGCAATCGCTGAAAGGTCGCGACGGGCTTCTCGGCGAGCACGATGTAGTCGGGTCGTTCACGACCCGCACCAACTCTCGCGAGGCAGGCCCGGGCCGCCCGCAGGGGCAGCGACGGATCGGCGCGCCGGCGCGTCCAACGTTCCTCCATGTTCAATGCGAGCGGTCGCCCCTCGCGAACCAGGGCCGCCGCCGCGCCATCGCGTCCGATGGAGAGCCCGAGGACGTGCATCAGGCCTGGCCGCGCATGTCTTCGGGGTCGCCGTTGCTGGGCTCGGACCATCCGCCCGTGCCCGCGCGGCGTCGGGCCAGCAGCGCGAACGGCGCCAAGACCGTCAGGTACAAGGCCCGCAGCAGCGTGCGCGAGAACCCCGAAGCCGACGCGGCCCCGGCCCGCTTCCAGGCGCCCCACCAGCGACTGCTCCGGGCGGCGCTGCGGGCCCGACGCACCTCGAACTCGCGGCCCTCCTCGCGCCAGCGCTCCAGCGTCGCGCGGGTGTAGGACACGTGATACTGCTCGTCGCGGAGGATCTCGTCGAAGACGGCGAGCGTCTCCGCATCGTCGCTGACCAGTTCCCGGTGAATCGAGAACAGCTGCTCGGCCTGGACTTCGGCGTGTTCGAGCATGGCGACATACGCCACGACACCCCGCTCATCCACCTGATCATTGCCGAAGAAACCGTGAGCATTGAGGCCTTGCTCGCGCCGTCCCCGGGACAAGTCCAGCAGCTTGTCATCCGACGTGATGTCGCCGAGGTCGTGGATGCCGTGCTTCTCCCGCAAGCTCCTCGCGCGCTGCCGGAACAATTCCGCGTGGCGACGTTCATCGGCTGCGTGGCGCCGCATGAGCTCGATCAGCTCGCCATCACCGACACGATCGATGGCGGCGGAGATGTCGTGACCGGCATCCTCCTCGGTGCGTGCATAGCTCTCGAGGGTGGCGATCGTGCGCTCGGGGTCATTCCAGACCCTCCGGCAGCGCCGACGCGTCAGCCAATTGGCGATGCCCACGACTTCACCCTTCCCCCGAAGGTGTGCGGGCTCCCGACTCGAGGGATCCGCAGTGCCCGAGAGTATAGGGCATGGTGGCCGAGTGCGGGCCGATGCGACTCACCGTCCGTGAAGTCCTCTCAGTCGTGTTCTGCGTGCGTCCGGTCGAGGGTGTGCCACCGTTTGGACATGCGTCTCGGGGGTTCTCAGCATGAAGCGGCGGGCAATCAGGGTGGCAGCAATCAGGGCGGCACTGGTCTTCTGCACTCTGTGCGTGAGCGCGCACACTGCGGCCGCTCACGGCGGGCAGTACATGGCCCCGGCCTCCAGCGCGAGCAGCGGCGCCGATGCGGCCGCCCCTGTGACGAACCCCGGCGGCGCCGCGAGTTCAACGGGCGCCCGGACCGGGGGTGGCACGCAACTGAACGGCGCCACGACCTCCACCCGCCCCCTCTCGCGCCAATCCGGTCGTCGTTCGACGGCGGCCACGTCGACGCCCCTCTTCATCGAGAGCTTCTCCCGCTGGGAATTCTGGTGGGACAACAACAAGGACGCCTTCATCGACCTGAAGGCGCGCCTCGGCGACAACGCCCGGGCCTCCAGCGCGCTCGGCGCCATGACCGGGCGCGGTCGCAAGTCCAAGAACCTGCCCGAGCGCCCGGACCCCGCGACGATCCGCACCGAGGTGATCCCCTTCCTCATGCAGGTGGCCGCCTCCTCGGATCAACGGGACATCCTCGACTCCACCGTGCTCGCCCTCGGCCGCATCTCCAGCGATGCGGACACCGTGACCGTCACCCAGGGGATCGTGCCCCTGCTCGCCAGCCGCGAGCTCTCCGTGAGCAGCTCGGCCGCCCTGGCCCTCGGCGTCCTCGGCGCCCCGCGCAACATCCCGCTGCTGACGCACCTGATGCTCGACGACGCCGAAGGGCGCAAGCTCGCGGGCAGCGGCGGCGCCGACCGGGTGCCGTGGCTCGTGCGCGCCTTCGCCGCGATCGCCCTGGGCCTCATCGACGACGCCTCGGCCGTGCCCCAGCTCGAGCAGCTGATCGAGACGACACCCTCGAGCGATCGCGACCTGAAGGCCTGCGCTGTGGTGGCCCTGGGGCTGATGACGAACGACGCCCGCCCGCGCATCGTCAACTTCATGACCGGTCTCCTCGCGGACAAGCGCCTCGACGCCACCGTCCGCAGCTACATCCCCACGGCCCTGGGCAAGCTCGGCGGCCGGGCGGCCATCGCGCCCTTGCTGGCCGTGCTCGGCGACGAGCGCACCGAACACGTCGTGCGTCAGTCGGCCGCCATCGGCCTGGGGCGCCTGTCCGGCATCGAAGACGAGGCCGTCATCGACGCCCTGGCCGCCATCATCACCTCGGGCGGTGACGCCCTCACCCGCCACTTCGCCTTCATCAGCCTGGCCAAGATCGGCGCGGCCGACACCGCGCCCTCCGCCCACGAGGCGGCGCACCGGCGCATCACCGGGCTGCTGTCCGAACAGTTGACCGACCCCAAGCGTCGCACCAACCGTTCGTGGGCCGGACTCTCGGCCGCCCTCTACGGTCGCGTCCACCCGGAGGCCGCCGCCACGCTGGTGCCCTTGCTGCGCGACGCCTACACCGAGGAGCGCGATCCCTCCTACAAGGCCGCCTTCGCCGTGGCCCTGGGCCTGCTCGACGATCGCGCCATGGCGCCCGTCATCCACGCCGACCTGCTCGAGACCCAGCAGGAGGACTTCAACGGCTACGCCTGCATCGCCCTGGGGCTGATGCGCTACGAGGAGGCGGCCGCGACCGTGCGGCGCCTGTGCCGCGATCCTTCGGTGTCGACGACCTATCGCCTGCAGACCGCCACGAGCCTGGGGTTGATGGCCGACCCCGACGCGGTGGACCTGCTGCTCGACGTGCTGCACGAATCCGAGACCCTCGGCGTGAGTGCCGCCGTGGCCCAGGCCATCGGGCTCATCGGCGACGTCCGCTCCATCGGCACGCTGCGCGCCGTAGCCGGCGACGAGGACGCCACCGATCTCGTGCGCGCCTTCGCCTGCGTGGCCCTCGGCCTGGTCGGCGAGCGCACGCCGCTCCCGTGGAACGCCGTCATCGGAGCGGACAACAACTACGCGGCCGGGCTGCCCTCGGTGGTCGAGATCCTCGACATCCTCTGACCGCCGCGGTGCGTATAGTCCGGGGATGCCGACCCGGGTCCAGCATCCCGCCTCGCCTCACGTCCCGCCGTCCGTGGGTCCACACCCGGTCGGTCCGCTGTTCAGGGCCCCGCTGCCGATGGCCCGCTTGTTGATGTTCCTGTCGCTCGTGCTCGCGCTGAGCGGCCACACCGCCTGCAGCCCGCCGGACGCTCCGCGCAACGTCCTGGTGATCACGCTCGACACGACGCGGGCCGACCACCTCTCCTGCTACGGCTACCCGCTCGAGCTCACCCCCCACATCGACGCGGTCGCCCGGCGGGGCGTGCTCTTCGAGCGGGCCTACGCGCCCATGGGCCAGACCCTGCCGTCCCACTCGACCCTCTTCACGGGACTCTGGCCGCGGGTCCACGGCGCCCTCGAGAACCACTTCCTGCTCTCCCCGGACGTGACCACCCTGGCCGAGGACCTCGCCGCCCGGGGCTACGTCACCGCCGGCGTGACCGGCACGCGGGTGCTCGACGCCGACACCGGCATCGCCCAGGGCATCGAGCACTGGGACGAAGAAGGCATGCGCCGGGAGGAGGGCCGCAAGCTGGCCGAGCGCAAGGCCCCCGAGGTGGTCGACCGGGCCCTGGCCTGGGCCGACCGCCACCTCGCCTCGCCGGAGGCCGAACGGCCCTACTTCCTGTGGGCGCATTTCTTCGATCCGCACACGCCCTTCGAGGCCCCGCCGGAATTCCGCGCGGGCATCGACGAGGCGGTGGTGGCCGAGCGGGTGCAGCAGTCCCGTTCACGCATCCGACGCGTCGGCGAGGAACCGGGCCACGACCCCATGGCCCGCCTCGCCGAGTATTGGGCCGACTACGCGGCAGAGATCCGCTTCACCGACCACGAGCTCGGGCGGCTCTTCGACGGCCTGACCGAGCGCGGCCTGATGCAGGACACCGTGGTCGTCATCGTCGGCGACCACGGCGAGGGCCTGCTCGAGCACGGCACCCGCACCCACGGCATGAACCTGTTCGACGAGGTCGTGCGCGTCCCGCTGATCATCGCCACGCCAAACGGCGAGCTGGCGGGCACCCGCGTCGACGAGGCCCTCTCCATCAAGGACGTGCGCGCCACCGTCGTGGGTCTGGCCGACGGCTCGGCACCCGGGGGCCCCGACGATCTGTGGAAGGACCTGCGCGCGCGCGGCGCGCTGCGCCCCCGTCCCGTGATCCTCGAGCGCCCCCACTACTCCGACAACAACCTGCTGACGCGCACCAACTCCTTCTACACGGAGGGGCGCGAGGCGGGGCCGATGCTCGCCATCGTCGCCGAGGGCCACAAGCTCGTGGTGCGCCCGGACGGCGGCCACTGGCTGTTCGACCTCTCCGCCACGTCACCCGAGTTCGAGGACATCTCCGCCCGGTCGCCCGCCCTCACCGACCGCCTGCACGGCATGTTGCAGGCCTGGCTCGATGCCCATCCGGTGCTGCACGACGCCGACTCGCAGGACCTGTCGCCCGAGCGCCTCGAGATGCTGGAGCAGCTCGGCTACGGACGCTGAGGCCGGCTCCGGCGACCGGGTGAGTCAGCGCGACGACCGCCCTGATGATCACAGCGAGCGTCGCTTTGAACTGCCCGGGTCATCAAAGCCCCACGCGATGGTGTGCAGGCCGACGATGAGTGGCGCCACGGGCACCAGCCAAAATCGCCAGGAACCGGCCTGACCGAGGAATCCGAACGCGAGCAAGACGCCCAGACAGGCCAGCAGGCAGCCTCCCAGGAGTGACAGCAGCTCTCCATCGGAGAGGGTGCGACGTGCGCCGGCACCCGTCGCCACCGGGCCCACCGTCGACCACAGGGCCAGGACCCCCGACGCCGCAGGCCCATAGATCATGGCGAAGAGGGGCAGTCCGACAATGACTTGCCACCACTCGCTGCCCTCGAATCCGGAGGCAGCGAAGGCACAGAATTGCGAGAGGGCGTACACGGTGGCGAGGAACATCACCAGGCTCACCGGGATCACCCCGACGAAGAATTCGATCATGGCGATGACCTGGTGCGACCGGCGGTAACGCTTGTGAGCCATGGTCACGCCTCCACTGTCGTCACGCATCCTCCGTCATCTGCCGCGCCGAGGCGTCCTCAATCGTCCGCCTCGAGGAATTCCTTCAACGCGGAGGCATTGTTGTAGCGCTCCTCCTTCGAGCCGAACACCAGCGTCACGTCGCCTTGCGCGAGCAGGTCGCGGAGGATGTCGAGGGCGCCCGGCCGTTCATCGAGCTCGGCCCGGAAGCGCTCCCGGAACTCGTCCCAGCGCTCGGGGCGGTGGTCGAACCAGCGCCGCAAGTCGGCCGACGGCGCGACCTCCTTGGCCCACAGGTCCACGCGGGCCGCCTCCTTGGTCAGGCCGCGCGGCCACAGCCGGTCGATGAGGATCCGGTATCCGTCGCCGGCCGCCGGCTGCTCGTAGACGCGCTTGAGGAAGAGGGTCATGGTCGGCTCACAACGAGAGGAGATCGAGTTCACCGTCTGCGAAGCGCGCCGTCTCGACATTGAAGAGCAGGTCACCTCCGTCGCGATCGCTCTCACCGTCGCGAATAGAGACAGCATACGGACCCATCAGACGAATCTTGTCGTCCGACTGGCGACCGGGGAACACGGCGATGTCGCTCCCCAGGCCACCGGGCGTCAGCGCACAGAGGGGGTCGGCCAGCCCTGACGCTCCGCCAATTGCGTGATGTGCGCAAGGTGATGCCGCCCGTGCCAGGCGTAGATGCCGATGTTCACGTCGAGGCGTACCGCGCCGGACTCGGGGTGGACAAATTCACGCTGCAGATCGTCGGGGCCGAGTCCGCGCAACAGCCCAACCCAGCGCGCGTGGAGCGCTTCGATCAGCCGCAGGGACACCTCGACGGGCACCGCGCTCACGTCGGGCAACTCCGCCCAACGCTCCTCGAAGTAGGCCTTGATGGTCGGACGGTCCTCCGTCAGCGCCCACTTGAAGCGGACGAAGCTGTTGATGTGGCTGTCCGCGATGTGGTGCACGACCTGCCGGGAGTTCCAGCCGCCGGGCCGGTACGGCACCTCGAGGCGTTCGGGCCTGAGCGCCTCGACCACCGCGCGCAGCTGCGTCGGCAAGGCCTCGATCGCCTCGATCCATGCGGCCACCGTCTCGACGGTGACCACTCCCGGCGATTCGAACGTGCCGATGGGATAACGCAGGTCTGCAACGCTCATCGCCGGGTCGTCCCCGTCAGCTGATCACGAACAGCTTCGAGAATGCCCACCACAGCCCGTGACCGATGTAGCCGAGCGGACCGAGGATGCGCTCCGGTTCGAGCTCGATCCTGAGCGTCGACATCTCGACCCGCTCGGTCAGCCGGTCCAACCGCGACTGGAGCACCTCGACTTCGGTTTGGATGCGGCTGAGCTGGGTCTCGACGGCCAGGAGCTCCTCGACCCCCGCGGCCTGCTCCAACAGCTGCCGCAGGCGGTCCCGCAGGGCGATGTTGTTGTCGAGGCGAACCTGCAGGTCGTGGTAGGCGTCGGTCACGTCCTCGGCACTCGTCGAGCGGGTCAGCTCGTCGCCGATGGCGCCGACGTCGTCCATGAACCGGTCGAGCGCCGACTCGGGCACACGACAGGTGAGGCGGATCCCGCGCTCGTCGTCGTGGCTCGACCGCTCGACGTATCCGCCCCGTGCGTCGAGCATCGCCTCGACCGCACGCCCGCCCGCCTCCGGGTCGGAGACCGCCACCGTCATCGCCCCGCTCCGCACCAGCTTGCGCTCGACCGTCCCATCGCGCAGCGCAGCGTCGCGCCTCGAGCTGGCCTCGTGTTTGGCCTCCGTGTGGCGCGTCGCCGCCGTGCAGGCCGTGAACGAGCCGACCGTCAGGGCGCCCGTCGTCAGCAGCATCAGGATGCGGAGCGACCAGGCTCCGCGCATCGCGATGTTCATCTTCATGATCAACTCCCCGAGGAGCCCTGCCCGCCGACTCCTCAGCTCAGGACGCCTTTTCGGGCCTGGGCCTTGGCGTAGAACAGCAAGAACAGGGCGATGACGAAGATGACCGCCGAGATGATCCAGCTGTCCTCGCCCATGGCCTCGGCGCCGTCGGTCAGCACGTAGGAGTTGAGGTTCGTGCCGAGCATCGCCACGAAGGAGATCAGGAAGAGCGTCACGGCCACCCGCTTGCGCGCCAGCAGCGCCAGGCTCCCGAACAGCGCGCCGAACACCGCCATGGCCCAGCACGCCATGGCCCAGGCGGGGATCGTCTCCATGTAGGCGAGCATCTCGGGCGTGGCTTCCATGTTCGCCAGCCACTCCTCGTCGCGCTTCGCGGTCATGACGTAATTGACGCAGCCGAAGCCGTTCCACAAGACGCCGAGAAGGCCCACGATCCACAAGTGCATCGGCGCCTTGGCGCCCGATCCCTGTCCGTCCGACATGCCTGCCCCCCTTCGCTGAGAAGTCCCTGCGGGCTCCGTGCGCGGGCCCGGGGAGTGATTCAACCATCCTCCGCCACGCATTGCAGGGAGAAGCCCGGAGGGACGCAAACGGTGGTTCCCACGGCCCCTCCCCGACCCCTGTCTCAGGCGTCGGACCGCGGCCGCAATCTCCAGGCGCACCCGGTGACGAGCAAGCTCAACAGCAGCGCCGTGCCGCCCGCGAAGATCGCCGCTCCGGTGAAGTGTTGCAGGCGTCGCACGGCGCCCATGACCTCCGCGGCCGCGCTCCAGCCGGCACCGATCCCGAAGACCAGCGCCGGAGCGGCGACGAGTACGGACAGGGCGACTCGGGTGCTGCGCGGTGCCCGCGGCGAAAGGTTCATGGCCGCGTCGCGCGAGGCTCGTCGCCACAGCACGCCCAGCACCACCAATCCACCCAGGGTGCTGCCGTGCTGCAACAGCTTGAACACGAACACCGTGTAGCCCCCCCACGTGAACAGCGGCGTGGTCAGGACGGGCAGGGCCTGCACGCCGAAACCGTGACGGTGGGTGAAGGCGTCCCACACGACATGGGTCACCGCCCCGACGACCAGCGACACAGCCACAGCGGCGGCAGGGCGCGCCGGCAACCGACCGTCGCGCCAGCGTTCCGGACATCGATTCGCCAGCGCCGCCGGACCCGCGACGACCACCAGCGGCGCCACCAGGGCATGGAAGCACAGGTAGGCAGCCGCCCCCACGGGCAGGCAGAACCACAACAACCCGAACAGACTGTGAGACTCGACCCGCGACACACCCAGGGGCACGAACATCGCCAGGTCGGGGGCCATGCTGCCCACCACGAGGGCCGACAGGACCGCCCATCGCCCGAGCGCCCGGCGCAGCGGCAGCACGGCCACGGGATGAGCGAGGACCATGGGCACGGTGGTTCGACCTCCGGGGTCAGGGTCGGCGAGCGACGGTGGGCTTCAACCCGGTTCGGCCATCGCGGTTGCTCGCTCCCAGACTTCCTGCTCCCGCACCAACGCGAAACCCGCCCGCAGCACGTTGCGCAGGCTGGTGGTGTCGGGCTCGACGTCGGTGTAGACCCGGCCCACGCCCAAGGCTGCGGCATCCGCCAATCGGGCGCGGAGCAGAGCCCGTTGGAACCCGCGACCGCGTGCCTTCTCGCGGGTGAAGGCATTCCCGAGCAGCACACCGTGCTCGCCCATGAACGTCGTGGCCAGGGCCGCCAACCCGCCCTCCCCCTCGATGGCGAAGGCACGGAAGAGGTCGGTGCACTGGTGCACCTCGCGCGCTGCCCAGAGGGCGTCGTCGATGGGCCCGTCCAACTCGAGCACCTCTCGCAGACGGCCGCGGTCACCGACTCCCAGGCGGATCACGCGTGGCTCGGCTTCCACCCGCTGCCCGGCCGCCACCGACGACAGGCCGACCTGCGCTGCGCCCGACGGCAGGCCCGCCCGCGTCTCCGCGGCCAGCCAGCTCAACCGCCCGGCCGGGACGAACCCTCGCGCGGTGAGCGCCGCGCTCAAGGCTTCCGGCGCCGGATGATCGACGTCGATGCGGCCGGCCGGCCGGCCCGCGAGGCGCACGAGGGCCTCGTCGAGCCAGGGCAACGCCTCGAGGGTCAGGCCGAGGATGCGGTTGGAGTAGGCCCCGTCCCGGTTCCCGTCGACGGTCACCGTCAGCGGGCCGTCGTGATGGATCGCGAAGGTCGACGGGCGCGGGTCACCCACCGTCTTGAGCGCGTTGAAGCGGGCGTACTCAGCGTCCAGTGCGTTCAGAGTGTTCAGTGCGTCGCGGGACGTCAGCCGTCGGACTCCGACTCGGGCTGCGGCCCCGACTCCTGCACGAAGCGGACGCTGTTGCCGTCCGGGTCTTCCACGTAGAACTCGCGATTGCCCCAGGTCTGGTCGGTGGGGTCGAAGTCCGACACGACCCCCTTGGCCAGCATCTCGCGGTGCAGCGCATCCACATCGTCAACGAGGACGTACACGGCGCAGCCCGCGACGCTGTCCTCCGCGAACGACGACAGGTGCAACCACGCGCCGTCCCGCACCAGGCTCAGGTAGCAGGGGTCGGCCAGCGACTCGTCCTGGCGGTAGGCCGAGTGGCGCCGGAAACCGAGCTTGTCCGTGTAGAAGGCCTCGGCCTGCTCGGAGCTGGAGACGTGCAACACGGGGATGGTGCCGCGCAGTTTCATGCGGACTGCTTCATGCGGATTTCTTGTCCCGCCCCACGACGGCGACGGCGCCGGCCAACCCGACAATGAGGCCGATCACGAAGGTCAGCATCAGCAGCAGCGCCCGCGGCATGGCCACCGTGAAGAAGAGGATGCGCGTCTCCACCGTCTCGGTGTTCTGCGCCACGATGACCACCATCAGGATCGACAGCACCACGAGCGTGATGATCTTTGCCTTGGCCATGGGCCACCCCTCCGAGACTTGCGGCACTCGGGGCGAGGCTCACCCGCCCCGTCCCCCGCGCGGGCCTCACGGGCTCCGCACGCCCGACAGTCTAGCGAAGCGGCTGCGGCCGCTCGGATGTCGCTTCCCTGACGTCCAGGACCTCGCCGGGCACCAGGTCGAGCAACTCGTCGTCCCGCTCGAGGAGCCGGCCGTCCGCCCTCACGAATGCCCCGGCCCGGCGGTGGAAGGTCTTGCCGACGAGACTCCCGAGGGCATCCAGGCTGCGCGTGGGCAACCGCACGCGCTCCACCTGCCCCGCGAGGCGCAGGTCGAGCGTGATCGGCGGATGCTTGCCGGGCGGCAGGCAGCCCTCGGCCTGCAGGCGCGCACCCCGCTCGACCAACGCGCGCCACAGCGCCGCGAGATTACGGCAGTCGTCGATGCCACGGTGATGGTGGCCCGTCAGGGGCAGGTCCATGCCGGTCAGCATGCCGGCCATGCCCGGCGCCTTGCCCGTTCCGCTCACCGCGGCGTAGGAGCGCTTGAGGTTGTGCCAGCGCCGATAGAGGGGCGGGATGGACTCCACCGGCGGCTCGGCAACCGGGCATTGCACGGGCAGCATCACGCCGAGGTCCCAGTCGCCGCACGTGACGATGACGGCGCGCTCGGCGTCGAGGCCGTGGCCCGCGAGCCAGCCCTGGTGACGGGCGAAGACCTCGCCGAACGGCGCGGCCGCGTCGACGTCCGCCTGGGTGATCGCCGTGAAGTGACGGCAGAACTCAGTCAGCCGCGGGTGGTGCTGCGGCCGGACGAAGGCCTCGAATTCGTCCACGATCTGCAGCGAGTCCAGCGCCAACAGCACCGACGGAAACTCGATGACCTCCTGCGGGCGCGGCGGCCGGGCATCGTCGCAGGTCGCCTCGAAGTCGAGGATGACGGCGTGGGTGAATCCGGGGGTCATGCAGACTTCATGGCCCGCAGCGCGTTCACGGACTCTCGGCCCCGCGGCCGCTCTCGGCGCTCTCGCCGCTCTCGCTCTCGCCGCGCTCGCCATCTCCCTCGTCCTCGTCCTCGTTGGGCGACGACTCTCCCTTGCTCGCCAGCACCTCGGCCGCCGCCTGCTCGTCGGACTCCTCCACCTGCAGCTTGATCAGCCCGATGGCCGGTCCGAGCAGGTAGTCCATGGCCACCGTCTCCCCGTCCATGATGACCGAGTCGATCTCCGCCATATCGAGCCGCAGCTTGGCGAGGGAGGCGTAATTGATGTTCGTGAAGGTCGCGACCGTGACGAGCTTGGCCATGTTCTCCGCTCCCGCGCTGTCCGGCGTCCTGCGTCTCTCGCTCTCGATCAGTCGGCGGACGACCCCAGGGTACTCGACCCGCGCCGGGCGGGACGGCGACGGGATGTTCAGGCCGCGCTCACACCGTGCCCTCCGGCGCGACGAGCTCGACCTTGAGGCGGTCGGGGTCCTCGCAATAGAGCGCGTAGACGTCCGGCCCCCCGGCGAAGGGGTGCCGGTCGTCGTAGAGCAGCGTGAACCCCGACGACCGCACCCACTCGGTCAGCTCGTCGACCTGGGCGCGCGACGCGGCGTGGAAGGCGAGGTGGTTGAGCCCCACGCGCTTGCGGTGGAAGCCGCTGTCGGCGTGCTCCGCCTCAGCCTGCACCAAGACGATGTACGTGCCGCCGAGGATGAAGCTGCGGCCCGCGTCCCAACGTTGGTGTTCGGCATAGCCGAGCGCGGTCAGGAATGGTTCCCAGAAGCGCAGCGACGCTTCGAGCGAGGCCACGTACAGCTCGACGTGGTGCAGTTGGCCCGGTCCGGCGTTCACAACTCCGACCACACCGCCAGTTCGTTGCCGCCGGGATCGACGAAGTGGAAGCGCCGCCCGCCGGGAAAGTCGAACGGCTCCTTCACGATGCGCCCGCCCGCGTCACGCACGGCTTGCCGGGTCTGCGCCAGGTCTTGCGAGTACAGCACGACCAGGGCCCCGCCCGTGGTCACCGTCGCCTCGGCGCGCATCCCGCCGACCTCGCGCCCGAGCACCTTGATGCCCGCGTAGTCCGGCCCGTAGGGCGTGAACTCCCAGGCGAAGGCCGCCTCGTAGAAGCGCTGGGCGGCCTCCATGTCGGTCACCGGCAACTCGATGTAGTCGATGGAGTGGTGGGTCTGTCCAGCCTGTTCCATGTTCGTTGCCTTCGCGCAGCAGGGCCTCCGACTCTAACTCTCCAACGGCACGTAATCGTACGTCCCCACCCCCTGCACGATCATGAATCGGCAGGCCCCGCCCTCGACCCCGGTGACCAGGTGCCAGGTCCCCGGCCCCACGGCAAGCGTCTCGCCGGCCCGCAGCACGTGAACGCTGTCGTCGGCCGGCCCGGCGCCTGACTCGCCTGCCGCCCCTTCCCGCGTCGTCACCTGCATGGGCCCGTCCATGCAGAAGAAGGTGTCGGTGATCTCGGTGTGCAGGTGCCACGGCACCGATTCACCGGCCCGCAGGCTGAGCCGCCGCACCCGCAGGCCCGGCGCCTCCGCCACGGTGACGCGTTCCTCGACGTCGTAGAGCGATTCACCGTTCGAACCCTCACCGTTCGCATCGTCGGTCATCGTTGCGGTCTCCTCGGGCGGCACAGGCAGGGCTCACGCCGTCTGCCGACCCACATTCTGCACGAGGCCCGCCGGGCCGACTGGTATCTTCCCGCCCATGGAATCCGACCCGCTCTTCGTTCTCGCCGGGTTGTTGGCGGCCGGGGTCGGCGCCCAATGGCTGGCCTCGCGACTGCACCTGCCGTCCATCGTGCTCCTGCTGGCCACGGGGCTGCTGCTGGGCCCTGTGACGGGCGTCCTCGCGCCGAGCGCCCTCTTCGGCGACCTGTTCGGGCCCATCGTCTCCCTCTCCGTGGCCATCGTGCTGTTCGAGGGCGGACTTTCTCTGCGGGTTAGCGAGGCGCGCAAGCTGGGCTGGCCGCTCATCGCCCTGGTGCTCGGCGGCCTCACCATCGCCTTCGGCCTCGGCACGCTCGGGGCCCACTACATCGGCGGCCTGTCGTGGCCCGTCGCCGCCCTGCTCGGCGGCATCCTGGTGGTCACCGGCCCCACGGTGGTGAAGCCCCTGCTGCGCATCGCGCGCCTGAAGCAGCGCCCGGCCCACCTGCTGCGCTGGGAGGGCATCGTCAACGACCCCTTCGGCGCCCTGCTCGCCGTCGCGGTGCTCGAGGCCGTGCTGCTCCAGCAGAGCAGCGACGGCGTCACCCTCGCCGCCGTCGCCGACCTCATCGCCCGCGTGCTGGGCGCCGGTCTCGCCGGCGGCGCCTTCGGCTGGCTCCTCGGCGTGGCCCTCAACCGCGCGTGGATCGCCGACCACCTCGTCAGCCCCATGATCCTCGCCGGCGTGCTGGTGGCCTTCGCCGGCGCCGACGCCCTGCTGCACGAGGCCGGCCTGCTCGCCGTCACCGTGATGGGCGTGGTGCTCGGCAACATGTCCACCCACCGCATCGAGGCCATTCGCCACTTCAAGGAGGACGTCGCCACCCTGCTCATCGGCTTCCTCTTCATCGTGCTGGCGGCCGACCTCACCTTCGACGACCTCCAGGGTTTCACCCTCGGCACCGGGTTGTTCGTGCTCGCCGTGCTGTTCCTGGTGCGGCCCATCACCGTGCACCTCTCGTTGTTGGGCAGCAAGGTCACCGCCGGCGAGCGCAACCTCATCGGCTGGATCGCACCCCGTGGCGTAGTGGCCGCGGCCATGGGCGGCGCCCTGGCTCCGGTGCTCGAAAAGGCGGGTTACGCCGATGCTCGCCTGGTCCTGCCGGTGCTCTTCGGCGTCATCATCCTGACCGTGGTGCTGCACGGCATCACCATCGGCCCCTTCGCCCGCAAGCTCGGCGTCGCCGGCGGCAAGGGCGGCGGCGTGCTGCTCGTGGGCGCCACGACCTGGGGCATCGACCTGGCCCGCACCCTCGGCGACGCCGGCGTCGACGTCATCGTCGTGGACGCGGCCCACCAGGCTGTGACCCAGGCGCGCTTGCGGGGGCTGGAAGCCGAATGGGGCGATCCGCTCCACGAGGACGTCCTCGACGACCTGCCGCTCGAACGCATCGACCTCGTCTTGGCCGCGACGCCCGACGACAAGTACAACAAGCTCGTCGCCCTCGCCCTGGCCAAGAACGTCGGTCGCGACCACGTGCTGCAGGTCACGCCCACCGAGGAGGCCGCCCCGCACCTCATGGGCCGCACGCCGTGGGGCGAAGCGGGCAGCTACGCGGCCCTGTCGTCGCGCTACTGGGGCGGGCGCCGCTTCCGCACGTCGGAGCTCACCGAGCAGTACGACGGCGAGGCCTTCCGCGCGCAGAACGAAGACGCCCTGGTGCTCTTCGTGGTGAGCGAGACCGGCGTGAAGGCCGTGGGTGAGTCGGACGAACTGCCCGTCGGCGCCAAGGTCGTCTGGACGGGCTAGGCCGGGCTTGGGTAGGCCGGCTCGGTCTGCAGGCGCGGATCGTCGACGGCCCCGCCCACGGTGAAGTGGTAGAGGCTCTGGAAGGCGCGGCCTTTCAGTCCGAACACGTCGTGCACCGGGTCGTCGAAGAAGCAACCGATGCCCGTGCTGCGGATGCCGAGCGCCTCGGCCTCGAGGTAGAGCACCTGGCCGATGACGCCCGTCTCCCAGAAGAGGTGCCGGTAGAGGGGCGCCCCCCAACGGCTCAGCGGCCCTTCGAACTCCGCCAGCATGCCGCAGGAGAAGGCGCCGTCGGCGGCGATGTCCTGGCCACAGCTGACGGCCGCCGCGGTGCGACGCTCGTCGCACTCCGCCAGGCGGAAGAGCGCGAGCCCGTCGGGGCAGCCCTCCGGCGTGGCCCACTCGAATTCGTCCTGCATGGCGGCGCGCAGACGCTCGACCCGCGCGGGATCGCGCACCAGGGCGTACAACCCCGGCGGCACGTCACCCACGCGATGGACGAACAGCCCGAGGTCGATGAGCGTCGGCGCGGCCAGGGCGTCCCAGGGCACCGCACACCGGGCGGGCGTCGTGCGCGACAGCATGTCGAAGAAGCCCTGGCGGGACAGGCCCGTGGTCCCGTCCATGGCCACCGCCGACCGCCGGGCGCGGATCACCCGTGACGCCGGCGGCACATCGTCCGAACGGTCGAGTGGCATGGGCGCCGCGGGCGTCGGACACGGTCGCGCGAGGCGGAAGGCCTCACCCTTGCGCGCGGCCCGGTCGACCTCGGCGATGACGGCCCACGCGTGGTGATCCGAGCTGAGCGCGTTCGCCCGTCCGGACCAGCGCGCCGCGCGGACGGCCGCCACCCCCGCCGCCGACGGCCTCCACGTGCACAGGTCCGATGCCGGTGCCGCCGGTGCCGCCGGCGATGCTGGCGCCGGGCGCGGGCACACCACCGCCATCAACGCGGGACACTCGGGCTCGTCCGCCTCGAAGTCCTCGGGCCGGTGCAGCCCCAACAACACCGCGAGCGTCGCGTCGGAAAGGTCCGGCAGGCTGACCAGGTCCCAGCCGTTCAGCGCGGCCGCGAGGCGCAGCGCCCCGAGAGCGTGACCCACGTCGTGCTCGCAGTAGCGCCAGGCCCGCTCGCCGTACTTCCAGCTCTCACGCCACGGGATCGAGGTGAGCCCCACCAGGAACGCGTCGTCCGGCAGGCCCGCCATGAGCGCTGCCCAGTCCGCGCTGCCCACGGACGCGCGGCCCTCGAGCCCATGTTCCTTCGGGGCGTAATGGTGCAGGCCGGGCTCGGCACACACGCCCTCCACCGGCGGCAACCAGACGTAGCCCTCCGTCGGGTGCAGGTTGCCGCTGGACGGATTGACGCGCAACGACCAGCGCGCCGTCTCGATCTGCTTCCACGCCGACAGGGCCAGCGAGTGGAAGAAGAAGGCCGACAGGCTCTCCCGGTCGAGGGGACGCGGCGGAATCGTCCCAGGATGGAACAACGCCTCGTAGCTCGGCGCGCCCTCTCGTGCGTCGGCCCGTTCGCCCGACGGCGCGGGGGACGATGCGGGGGACGATGCGGGCGACGAGCCGTGCGACGATGCGGGTTGTGTGACAGACGGCGATGCGGACGGCACCGGAAGCCTCCGCAGCTCGGTGCCGACGAAGCGCCGGAAGGGATCCGGCTGGCTGTCCCAGTCGAGGAAGCCGAGCGACGCGGCGTAGCGGGCGTAGCCGTGCTTGCTGCGCTCGTGGTACGCGCGCACCGCCGCCAAGCCCGGCGACGCCTCCGCAGCAGACGGGGCCGTCACCGCTCGACGGGGTAGTACCAGACCCGCGCCACGAGACCGTCCCGCACCTGGTAGACCGCCAGCGACGACTGCGAGAGGTCCTGCTCCTGCTGCCGCCACGACGCCCGCTCACGCACAGTGACGTAGGCGCCCGACACCATCGATTCCTCGAAGGCCGAACGCGCCGACGGGATCGCCTTGAAGTAGCCGGTCATGCCCTTGCGCAAGGCCTGCTTGCCTTCGGCCTCCACGGTGACGGCGGCGTCCTGCACGTAGTACCAGCCGATGTCGTCGGTGACCCCGGCGAGCATGGCGTCGACGTCGTGGTCGTTGAAGGCTTGCAGCAGCCGGTCGACGGCCGCGCGCGACGGGTGGACGGCCGGTGTCTCGTCGTCGCCGACCCGAGGGCCCACGGCGGGCGCGGCCGGAGCGGCGGGCGAACCGTAGGCCACGACCGCGACGGCCAGGGGCAACAACACACCGACGATGACGGGCAGGCGCTTCATGGCGTTCTCCGCGGCGCCGGGTGAGGGGGCGCCGATGCGCAGCGACCATACCCCATCCCCATCGCTCCCTTCCCGCCGCCTGAGCCTGCCGCTCCCAGCGCACAGCTCCTGGTCTGCCGCTCCTTGGTCTGCCGCTTCCCGGCAAACGCCCGGAGCGAGTCAGCGACGAGCGGCCGCGGCGATCACCGCCGGCGCGAGGTCCGCCATGAGCACGGGCCGCACGCCGGGCTGCAGGTGGCAGTGATCGGTCATCACCTCGTAGCCCACGAGCCCGCCCGGGCTCCGGTCGCGGAAGCGCTGTTCGATGTCGACCAGCTGGATCGGCGACCCGGCGGCGCCACCACCCGCCTCACCGCCCGTCCCATCACGCGCGCCCTCATCCCCCTCACCGACATGGCCCGCGGCCACGGCGCGCACGATGCCGTTGGACAGATCGTTGCCGCGACGCGGCGCCCGGTCGAGGTCGGCGGCCCGGCGGAGCAAGGTCAGCGCGCCCCGGTCGTCGCCGAGGAGCCAGGCCACCAGGCCATGGTCGAACGCGGCCTGGGGCGAGTCGGGCACCAGCACCTCGGCCTGGCCGTAGAGTCCCCGGGCCTGCTTGAGCGCCTCGCGCTCCGCGTCGGTGAGGTCCCGCACGAGCAGACGCGCGTAGGTCTCCAACACATCGTGCACCGCGGGGATCCACAACGCGGGATCGGCCCAGTGCGCCCCCGCCACCGACACCGCCTTGGGCGCCGAGGTCGCGGGCGCCTCGGCAAACTCGCCGAGCAGTGGCCGCAGGGTCGGCGCCGTCCGGCCGGGCGCCGGCGGTTGCGCGCGGCGACTGGCCGTCTCCTCGGGACGCAGGGTCATGCCCCAGTCGGGCTGACGCAAGCGGATGGGCGGGAGCAGGTGCTCGAGGAAGCGCCCGGGGATCAGCCGGCGGGCACGGCCCAGCAGGCGCCGGTGCTTCTCGGCGTCGCCGGCGCTGGTCTCGGACGAGTAGTTGGTGACGTAGGGCGCCGCGAAGTCGTTGCCGACCACCGTGCAGAGCACCAGGCCCACGTCGGCCTCGGCGCACACCGCGACCACCCGCTGCAGGTTCTCACGGTAGGCCACGAAGGCCTGCAACGTCTCGTCGTACTGCAGGCGCTTGAAGGCCTCGTCGCGGGGTTGGCGCGGTTCGGGCCGACGGTCGACGCCGCGGTCGGCCAGTGCAGGGGCCAGGGCCGACGACAACACGCGCGTTGTGCGCAGGCCGCCCAGCCAGTCGCCGAGCCGCGCGACCGGCGAAAGAGCGCCTTCTTCCTGCAGTCGCAGCGCAAAACCACGCTCGGTGAACTCGTTGTGACCGGCGTAGACGAGCACCACGTCGGGCTGCAACGGCAACACCTGCCCCGCCAGGATGGCCACGCGCTCGCTGCCGTAGCCCTGCCGTCCCAGGTTGAAGACCTCCCAGCCCGGGTCGCCGTCCTGCTCGTTCAGGATGCGTTGCAGCTCAGACCCGGGAAAACCCTGGGTGTTGCTGCCGCCCAGCAACACGACGCGGCGGCGCGGGCCCTTGGGCGGGATGTCGACCTCGAGCGCCTCGGTCTCGAACATCTGCGTGCGCCATCCGCCCGCGCCGTCGGGCGCCGGCACGAAGTACGACGCGCGGTGGTCGAATCCGCGCGAGAGCGAGAGCCAGTCGTCCTCCCCGGCGCCCGCGGCCCACAGCACGACTTCGCACAGCACCACCAGCAACACCAGCGGCACGACGGCGAGGGCGATGCGCGAAACGACGCGTGGAGAAGACGGCTCGGGTCCCATGGCGCGGGATGATATCAGCGGCGCCCCACCGTCGCGGACTCCCTAGCGCACGGTCCCCCGCACCGCATTGCTTGAGGCGTAGCCGGAGAAGTGGGCCACGTCCTCGATGAAGGCCTGGAGGTAGACGTTGAACCCCGACGGCAGCGTCGCGGGCCAGACCGAACTCAGCGCCACTTCACCGCCGGGCGACGTGACCAGGATGATGATCAACCCGAAGGGCGGCTCGAAGGCGGGCACCAGCGTGCCGCCCAGGAACGGCAGGTTGAGCGCCGTGATGCCCACGAACAGGAAGGTCGGGCTCGACGGCGCGGCAGCCGTCAGGGCGATGCCCACCGGCGAGGACGGCGTGAGCGTGCCCGTGCCGGCCAGCTGCGGGATGCCGGAGATACCCGCGGTGCCGGGCCCCGCCACCGCCCAGGGCCCGTCGGGGAGGTTCACCGAGCTGACGTTGCCCACCGCGTCGGTGGCGATCCAGTTCACCGCGAGGGTGCTCGCCCCGACCGTCGGGATGGCCGCCCGGAACAGGCCGCCGCCCATGTGCGTCGCGACGACGGATCCCGAGCCCTGGTCCGTGGTCCAGTCGGCCACCAGCTCGACGTAGACCTCGCCGTCGTCGCGCAGCCCGTCCTGCACGTTGACGTGAACGACGGTCGTCGCGCCCGCCGGCGTCGGCAGGGCCTCGACGCCGAGGAAGCTCGGGCCGGTCGTGTCGGCCGGCCCGACGTTCTCGTAGTACCAGTTGCGCCAGCCGACGGGGTTGGGGGCCTCGCCCTGCACCATGAACAGGTCGTAGTCGCCGTCACCGTCGAAATCGCCGGCCACGACGTCGAGGGTCGGGTCGGGCCCCAGCGGCTCGATCAGCGCCGTGGTCCGGAACTCGAAGTTGCCGTCGTTGCGGTACATGCGGTCGCGGTTGCCCTGCAGCGAACCGATCAGCGGGTCGAGGTCACCATCGTCGTCGTAGTCGATGAACAGCACTTCGTTGTCGTCGAAGCCGTTGGGCAGGTCGAGGGTGCCGGTGCTGCCGGTGAAGGACAGGCTGCCGCTGCCGGCGATGTGATTCTCGGCCGTGGCGTCGTCGCCCCCCATGACCAGGGTCTCGTAGGTCAGGATGAACCCGTCGAAGTCGCCGTCGCCGTCGAGGTCCGCCCAGTCGGACTCGTAGACCTCCGGGCTGGCCGGAGGCAGCACCGCGCTGTCGAGGGTGAAGCTGCCGGCGCCGTCGTTGAGGTAGAGGTGCATGGGCATCGACTTGCCGTCCAGGACGAGGTCGACGTCGAAGTCCCCGTCGATGTCGACGGGGGTGATGTTCTGCTGGCCCGCCTTGGCCAGGCCGGTGATGTCGGTGGCGCTCACGTCGGTGAACACGCCCGCCCCGTCGTTGTCGTACAGCCGGAAGATCGCGCCGGGCCCGATCTGGTCGGTGCCCCCGTGGTCGCACACGGCCAGGTCGAGATCGCCGTCGTCGTCCCGGTCGAAGGCGCAGGCGCCGAACGAGTTCATGCTGTCGAGCGTGAAGTGCGTGGCCGTGACGTCGGTGAAGTGGCCCGTGCCGTCGTTGCGCAGCAGGCGCTGTTGCGAGTCGAAGGCATTCGAGAAGAACAGGTCGTCGTCGCCGTCCCCCTCCATGTCGAAGGCGATCACCTCGCGGCCCCATTGCGTGAAGGCCGGGAAGCGCGCGCCCGATTCGTCCACCATCACCGGCAAGCCGGCGCTGACGCCCGTGTTGACGAAGACCTGGGGCGCGAGCGGATCCTCCGCCGTCAGGTAGCCCTCGCCGTTGGCGAGCACCAGGTCGAGGTCGCCGTCGCCCTCGATGTCGATCACCACGGCTCCTTCGGTCCACAGCGTCTCAGCGGGCAGCACCGTCGCGCGCCGCTGGAACTGATAGGACTGGGCGGTCGCCGGCATGGCCAGCCCGCTCAGCGCAACGGGGATCAACAGCAACGACAGGATCAGGCGAGGCATCGAGGGAAGCCGGCCGGGGACCGACGTCTCGTGGGGGAAGCGGGGAGAGGAGCCCGAACCGGGAGACCTCCAGTCTACTCCGCCATTCCAAGCTCGTGGGCGGCCCGCCCGCACGCATGACGGCCCGCACGCCCGCATGACGCACGCCCGCGCGACGGCACGCCTCCCCGCCGCAGCACTCCTGCTCACCCTACGGCACGCAGGCCCGCACGCCGTTGGTGGCCGCGTAGCCGAAGGGCCCGCCGGGATCGGGGATCCACGCCTGCATCCAGAACTCGAGACCGCTCGGGACCGAGGCCGGGAAGTTGAAGGGCAACTCGCCCTCCCCGACGGCGTCGAGGGGCACGCCCACGATGAGCACGTCGGGGCTCGGCACGAGGGTGCCACCCTCGAGGGGTGCGTCGATGCGCGACACGCCCAGGAAGAGGATGGTGACGCCGTTGGCAGGGCCGCTCTGCATGCGCAGTGTGCCCGGCTCGTCGTCGCACAGGCTGCCCTCGGCGGAGAGCGAGGGGATGCCGTTGGTGCCGGCGAGCCCAAAGCCCACGTCCTCCCAGGGGACGGCTGGGTCACCGAAGGGGCACGGCGCCATGGTGAGCGTCAGCTTCAGCGTCTCGAAGTGGCCGTCCATGGGCCCGATACCCATGCCGCCGCCCGGCAACTCGAACGGCGCGCCGCCCGACCACTGCAGGAACCAGGCGTAGAAGGCCTGCCCCTTCGGGACCAGCAGCGGTCCGTTCATGGCGTCGGTCTCGATGACCTTGTCGAAGGTGCCCACGCCCGACCAACCCTCGAGGTCGCTGCTGAAGCCCACCGCGCCGCCCATGGGGAAGTCGACGAAGCTCGCGCTCATCGACCAGGGGCCGGCCTCGTTGGACACGAAGGTGACGTCCATGCGGGCGTGAACCACCTCGCCCTGCTCGCTGCCCGCGCCAAAGACTTCCCCCGCGGCGGCAAAGGGCACGAAGTCCGCGAGATCGAACACGATCGTGCGCTCGGGAGCCTGCGGGTCGTCCGCGACGGCCGCGGCGAGCGTCGTCGCCGAACAGACGCAGGCGAAGCCGGCGGCGACGATTTCCCGCCCGACACGCTGCATGAGCATCTCCATCTCCCTCTCCTCCAAGTCCCCGTCGATGGCAGGGCGACTCGGTCCCCGCACGGTCAGGATCTCACGCTTCCGAGCGCCCGTCGCCTGCAACCCGCCGCCTGTCCCGGATGCGGACCACGAGGGCCCTGTGGACTCGGCGCATCAGTTGCGAGCCACTCGTGCAGCGCGCGTTGCATAGAGATGGGTTTGCGTTGCATTAAACATATTGGTATTCATTTGACTCACTCGGTGCCCCCCCGGCACGAGTTTCATCAGCCCGTAAACCCCAGATAGGGCTCCACCCATGGCATTGAAGAATCTGTCCACATCCGACCTCCGTCGCGAATTGGAGCGCCGCTCGCGCAGCTCCGGCAAGCTGCAGAAGCGCCGCCAGAAGCTCATGGAGGAGATCGGCGCCATCGATGCCGAGCTCGCCGCCCTCGGCGAAGCTGTCGGCTCAGCCGCTTCGAATTCCGGGACCGGCCCCCGCCGTCGCGCCCGCAACAAGGTCTCGCTGCCCGATGCCATCGCCCAGTCGATGGAAGTCGGTGCGGTGGTCTCGCCCAAGGAGGCCAGCGAGCTCGTCCAGGCCAACGGCTACAAGACCAACTCGGCCAGCTTCAACATGATGGTCAGCAACGCTCTCTCGAAGGACAAGCGCTTCAAGCGCCTGGGCCGCGGACAGTACGAGCGCATCAAATGACCGAGGCCCCGAGCCGGCCCTCATCGACCCCGCCTGCACCGGGCGGGGTCGGTGAAGGGGCCGGCGAGGACCCCATCGGCGCGATCTCCACCGAGGAGATCGAGGCCGAGCTGACGCGGCGTGAACAGGAGCTGGCGCGCCTGCGCGGCCAGCGCCACGCGTTGCAGATCCAGAAGATCCAACTCGACCGCATCATCGGCGAGTTGGAGCGCGACCTGCACGGGGACAACCACACCTCGGCGGCGCCGCGCGGAACCGGCACGCCGATCAACGACCTGCCCCTGGCCAGAGCCATCGCGCAGCTCTACGCCATCGGCGACGAATTCAGCCCCCGGGAGGCGGTCGAGCAACTCACCTCGGCCGGCTACCGCACGGACGCCAAGACCTTCGGCTCCATGGTGTCGGGCTGCCTGGCCCGTGAGCGCCGCTTCAAGCGCGTCGGCCGCGGGCGCTATCTGCGCATCTCCTAGGGGACGCCAAGAAAGCTTGCCGTGGACTACCTCGACTGTATCCGCACGCTTCCCGACCTCGTGGCAGGCGGCTCGAGCGACGGCCCGTCGAGGACTCTGGGCTTTGATGCCGTCGCCTACGTCGAATTCCTCCAGGCCGAGCGGGTCCTCGGCTGCGTCGCCCCCAGCCTGGACGCTGCCCGCGGCGATCCCGCCTGGCCGGCCGCGTGCTGGCAAGCGATCGACGCGAACCTGGCCCAACGCCGCGAGCGCAACGACCTGCACCTGGACGCCTTCGTCGAGATCCACGCGGCCTTCGCCTCGGCGTCCCTGGAGTGGCTGCTCCTGAAGGGCTTCGCCCTCGGGCAACGGCTCTACGGCGATGTGCACCGGCGCTGGCAGAGCGACCTCGACCTGCTCATCCCACCCGAGCGCCTCGATGAGGCCCTGGACCTGCTCGAGGGCCGCGGCTTCGCGCTGCTCAATCCCGACGAGACCCACGCGACGATGCGCACCAAGTCGAAGGCCGGCAAGGTGCGCGCCGAGGTACGCCGGGGCTCCTGCCGCATCGACATCCACTGGGGACTGCGTCGGCGGGCCCGCCGTCATATCGACACCAGGCGGCTGTTCGCAAGTTCGGTGCCGTTCACCCTGAACAGCCTCGAGACCCGGACGCTCGGTGACGAAGACACGCTCATCTTCCACCTGCTGGCCATGGCCGGCGACCTGCGCCGTGGCGCCTGCCAGGGTCGGCACTTCCTCGACCTGCACCTGCTGCTGAGGGCCGCCGAAGGGTCCACCGACTGGGATGCCTTCTTCGAGCGGCGGCGCCCCCAACTCCTGCGGCCGTGCCTCAACGTGCTGGCGCTGTACTTGCTGGTGTGGGGCACCGCCCGGGACCTGCCAGAGCTGGTCGCCGCCGTCACCCGGCGGACGCGGCAGATCGAGATCCTCAAGGTGGAGAGCGCCGTCGCCCTGGTCACCCGACCCCGTGACCACGAGGCCAACAAGCGTTGGTTCGCACGGGTCTATCCGTTCGACGCGTGGGCCACATGGGCCCGGCGACTCACCCTCGACCTGCCCCATGCATTGGGGCGCCTGGTGAAGCCACCGAGCCTGCCGTTTCCTGACCGGTGAGACGCTCGAGCGCCCGGCGCGTGCCCTGCGCACCGTCGAGGTCGAAGTCGTGGTGCGGCCGCGGCCTCCCCAGCGCCGAGGCCATGGCCACCGCGAGGGACTCCGCCAGGGCCGGCCCGCCGACGTCCTCCACGACGACGGCCAGTCCCAGTTCGGCGAACCGCGCCGCGCGCCGACACTGGTCGGCCATGCGCGGGTCGGGCACCAGCACCGCCCGACATCCGGCGCGCAGCACGTCGGCGCAGGTGTTGTAGCCGGCCCGACTGACGGAGAGTTCCGCTCCCCGCAGCCGCGCGGCGAACCCGGTCTCGAAGCGGTGCAGGGACACGGTGCCCGCGCCGGTGTCCGCGTCCCTCGCTCCGATGTCCGCGCCTCCCGCTTCGAATTGATGCGCCTCGCCGTCGTCGACGGGCAAGCCCGGGTGGACGCTGAGCCCGAGAGCGCCCCCCCCGCCACTTGCACGCAGCCGACGCCAGGCCTGCACACCGCTCGCCAGGAATCCGTCCGCGTTCGCCCCGCCGCCAACGCTGAGCACCACGTCGCCGCGCTCGTCGACGGCACACGCCCCGGTCGCCGGACCAGGGGCCACGATGCCGGTCGTGTGCACCGGCAGATCGAGCGCCGCGACGGAAGGGAGCTGGTCCTGCCAACGGATGAAGCGCGGGTCGGTGTGCACCAGGACGGCGTCGAAGTCGCGCACGAGCCGGGCGACGACCCGCCGGCCGTGCTCGCCAGCCGAGGCGCCCTCGTGCCGGCGTTCGTTGGGGATGTCGCGCAATGAGGTGACCACGAGCACTCCGGGTCGCGCCGCGCGCACCGCCCGGATCAGGCCGTCGATCTCGTCGGCCAACTCCCACTTCCCGAAGGGGAAGTGCTCCACGAGCAGGACGTCGGGCTCGAACGCCCGCACCGCCTCATCGAGCTGACGACCCCGCTCGCCCATGGCCGCGGCGAGCGTCCCGCCCTCGAGAGCGGCGAGGGCGCCATCCCGGCCGCGACAGATGCGAGCCAGGGGCAGCAGGCGCAGCCGTTCACCCGACGCGGGACCGGGCGGCGGCCGCGGCACCGCACGCCCTCCGTCCAGCATGAGCACCTCGTGCCCGTCGTCGGCCGCGAGCGCCCGCGCGATCCGGTCCGCGCGCACGAAGTGGCCCACTCCCGTGAGGTGCTGGACGTGGAGCAAAACGCGCACGGTCGCTCTAGCCGCCGCCGGACTCGAGCACCGACGGCTCCAGCCAACCCGCGATGGTGTCGCGCAAGGGACTGTGTCGCACGTGGCTCAGCTCGAGGGCTTCGCGCAGGAAGGCGCGCCCGTCCCCGAACTTGCGCTCCTCCTGAGGCAGGTCGATGAGGCGGTTCTGCTCGGCATCGCGCACCAGGCCGAGGGGGTCGAGGCCCTGCTCCACCCGCGCGATCTGTTCGTGCAGCAGGCGTCGCAAGATGATCACGCCCTGGTCCGAGGACACGAGCAGCTCACGCGTGCGGTCGGCGATGGGCCCCTGCCCCACCCAGGTCATGATGTCGCCGCCGTCCACGAAGTCGGTGATGAACCCGCCCTGCTCGTCTTGCCAGGGAACGTCGTAGACGGGCACCTCGTCCTGGACCGGCAGCGCCACGCCCTCCGGCGGCCGGTAGCACGCGTACCAGTAGTGGCGCGTGTGCGTGTCGTCCACGGGGACCCGGATCTGGAAGCGGTGCTGCAGGTGGGCGCCCACGCGCAGCATGTGCGGGAAGACCAACGGGTGCCCCACCTTCCAGTCGTCGTCCTCCTCAGCGCCGCCCTCCAGCAGGCGGCGCTTGATGATGCCGTGCTCGAAGGCTTCGAAGCCGATGCGTTCGTGGTGCGCGCGGTAGCGCTCGGGCGTGGAGAGTCCGGCCCGGGCGCGCACACCGGCCAGGTGATGACCGTGGAGCCACTCGACGTGAGTCGGGTCGACGCTGTTCTCCATGATCTGCAACCAGTTGCACGGCAGCAGGGCCTGGCCCACGTCGCGCAGCACGCCGCCCCACACGAACAGGTCGTAGCGCGGCAGCAGCGGCGCCGGCGCCTCACCGACGTAGGCGAAGACGAGGCCGCCCAATGTCTCGACGCGGTACGCGCCGATGCTCGCCCGATCGCGCAGGGCGGGGTTGTCGGCCTCGGCCGGCATCTCGACACAGCCGCCGTCCGCGGCGAAGGCCCAACCGTGATACGGACAACGCAGCGCGCGCCCGTCCACCAGCCCTTGCGCCAGGGACGCCCCCCGATGCGGGCAGTGCTCGTCGAGCAGGCCCCACGTGTCGTCGTCCGTGCGGAACAGCACGAAGTCCTGACCGAGCAGACGCACGGGACGCGCCGTTCCCCTCGGCACCTCGACCACCGCCGCCACCGGGAACCAGTAGTGGCGCAAGAGACGCCCCATGGAGGTCCCAGGACCGACGCGGGTGAGCGTCTCCTGCTCCTGTGGTGTGATTCCCATCATCCCCTTGCGATCGCGACGGTCGCTTCCCTCGCAACGGTCGAATCTAGCCGAGGTCGAATCCGGCGGCAAGAATGGCGCTGTCGAGGTCGGCGACGCCCCGCGCACCACCGGATGAGCTTGATCGATCGGGTCGGCGGCGGGGATGATCGTCCCATGGTCACGCCTCCCGCCACGTCCGAGACTCGGGACCTCGGTGACAGCCTGGCCACCCTCGTCGCGCAGCGGGAATCGCCCCTGATCAAAGTGACGGAGGTCACGGCCTGGCGCGCGCCGAGCCGCAGCCGCCGCCGCGCCTTCCGACTCGACTTCGCCGACGGCACGACCCTCAAGGGCCGGCGACTCGTGAGCGAGGAGAAGGCGGAGCGGGTGGTGTCGATGCTCGCCGTCGCCGGTGCGGCTCTTCCGGGGAACTTCCCGCGTGTCATCGCCCAATGCGGTGACGCGCTGCTGCTCGAGTGGATCGAGGGAACCCCACTAAATGCCCTTCGAGATGTTTCCACCGAGACACTCCGGCGCGCCGGCGCACTGCTGGGCGCGCTCCACCTTGTGAGCGGCGAGGCGGCCGAAAGGGGGCGCCCGACCACCATGGACGACCTCCGCGAGCGCCGGCAACGGGCGGCGGACGCTCTCGTGCACTCCGGTGCGCTGGCCGCCACCCGCGCCGAACGGGCCCTGCAGGCGGCAGCCGCCAACGCCCCCACGTCTCCGCCCGAGGGCCTGATCCACAAGGACTTCTGCGGCGCGAACCTCGTGACGACGCCGTCGGGCAGGCTCGCCTGCATCGACAACCCCTCGCTCGGCATCGGCCCGCTCGACCTCGATCTCGGCCGCAGCTGGTACCGCTGGAACCTCGACACGGAATCCTGGCGCTCCTTCGAGGAAGGCTACGGTTGTCATCGGTCACCCGAGGAGTTTCGGCGACACGCGGCGTTCTGGAAGGCACACGTCCTGCTGGTGGCCGCGGAGCGGCGGCAGCGCCGAGGCGACACGAGCGTGGACGGGATCCTCGCTCGACTCGACGGAGTCCTCTCCGGCGCAGCGGCACCCCCGACGCGCACCCGCCTGGGCTACGGTCGGCTGGAGGTCGTCGCTGACGCCCCCGATGCGGCCGACATCGAGTGGATCGAGTCGTTCCTCGGCTGCGGTTTCGAGGCAGGGCACCGGGTCGCCGGCCGAGATCCGGAGGCCGTGGCCGTCACCTTGCACATCGACCCCGAGACCTACGAGCGCCTGCAGCGGGAGCCGCCTCCCTCCGGCACGCAACCCGTCGAGGCCTTCGCCGGGGATGGCAAGCGCTTCTTGTTCGAGCCGCAGGCACCGCAGGGCGGCATGACCGTCCACCGCTGGGTGGACAAGCCGGTCTTCGTGCTCATCTCGCCCGATGGCCGGCGTGTCGTCGTGCTCGTGCGCGAGAGGCTGCGCCGCGGTCGGGTGGCCTGGATGCGCGTCGTGCGGGAACTGGCCATGGGCCACGCCATCGCCACCGGCGGCGCACTCGTCCACGGCGCCGCCCTGCGGACGCCGGCCGGCGTCATCGTGATCAGCGGCCCCCGCCGCAGCGGCAAGACCACCCTGCTGCTCTCGCTCCTCGGTCAACCCGACGTCGAGTACCTGGCCAACGACCGCTGCTTCCTGCACCTGGCCGACGCCGGCGAGACGGCAGCGGGCGCCACCATCCGCGGGATGCCGACCATCGTCTCCCTGCGGCCCGGCACGCTCGCGCTGTTCGGCGACCTGGCCGAGCGGGTGACGGCCCTGCGCCGCGCGCGGGACCTGCCGTCGGACGGCGACACACCGGGACCGAAGTTCGGCGTGGACCCGCATGAGCTGTGCCGGCTGATGGGCGTCGGCAGCTCCGGCCAGGGCACTCTGCGCGCCTTCCTGTTCCCCCGGGTCGTCGCCGACGCGGCCGAGCCGCGGCTCGTCCGGCTGGCCCCCCAGGACGCGGCGGCCCACCTCCGGGCGGGCTTGTTCCGCGCCGGCCACGAGCGCCTGCCGGCCGAGGTCTTCGTCCCCGACGCCCTGCGCGGCGATCCCGCCGGGGGCTGGGCGGGGGCCGAGCGGGTCATCCCCGTCGTTGCCCGGGAATGCCTCTGTTTCTCCCTCGAACTCACAGACGGCACCCGCCCTGACGACGACGCCTGCCGCCAACTGCTCGAAGAGTTGAGCGCGCCCGGGGGGGCCAGTGCGCCGAAGGGGGCCAGTGCCTAGACTGACAGCGGCCAGGCGCGCGGGCCTGCCGTCGCAGACGCCGGCCGTCGGTTCGAGGGAGACCCTGTGGCGGAAACAGACTCGTTGACCGTTGCGGCCGAACCCGGCCCCAAGCCTCAGTCAGGGGCGACCTTGGCGACCCAGCAGCTCACCGTCGTCATGGAGTGGGCGAACACGCGCCTCAACGGCATCTATCGCGCGCGCGAGGTCCTGACCGAATTCGGTCGGCAGTGGCAGCTGCTTCAAGCCCGCGAGTACCCCGACGACCTGGCCCCCGAGGCGCGGCCCTTCCTCGAGTCACTGGCTCCCCGGGCCGAGTTGCTGATCGTCTCCGGCGTGGCCATCGATGGCGAGACCACCGAGTGGATCCATGCGCAGCGGCAAGCGGGCTTCGACGTCTCGATACTGATCGAGGAGGGCCTCGAGTACTACCCGCTCAAGAATAAGGGAATCCGAGCGAGCACGGGCGACATCCTGGTCTGCATCGACAGCGACGTCCTGCCCGATCCCGGGTGGATCTTCCACCTGCTGGGGGCGCTCGCCGACGAAGCGGTCGAAGCCGTCGCGGGCCAGCCCTACATCCGGCCCGAGAGCCTGTTCTCGCGCGCCTTCGCCCTCGGCTGGACCTACGACCGCAAGCGGCCGGGGACCGGGCTCACGCGCAAGGGCAAGAAATTCTACGCCAACAACATCGTGTTCCGCGCGGGAGCCATCCGACCGGGCGGTTTCCCCGACATCGGCAAGGCCACCCGCGGCGCGTCGACCAAGCTCCGCGTCGCCCTGGCGCGTCGCAAGATCGTGATCTGGATGAGCAACACCGCTTTCGTCGCCCACCCGGCGCCGCTCAACTTCGCGCACCTGGTCGAGCGGGCCCTCGCACACGGCCGCGACAAGTACGCCCGTCATTCCGAAGGACGCAGCTGGCGGGCGCTGAGCTACAGCGTGGGCGCGGCAATGCGGCGTTTGCGTCGCGGTTGCAGAGCCTGCATCCGAGAGGGCCGGTCGCTCGGCCTCACGCCCCTCGCCCAACCCGCCGCGTTGGCCATCATCGCCTGCTACTACTCGTTCTTCGCCCTGGGCGGCCTCTATACCTACCTCCATCCGGCGGGCTCGTTCCGCAGATTCCGAGTCTGAGTTGAAGGCCGGCGATGGCCTCGCGCCGCTCGCCGTCTGCGCAATCTTCCGCGATGAAGCCTGCTTCCTGGCCGAGTGGATCGGATTCCACCGGCTCGTCGGCGTCGAGCACTTCTTCCTGTACGACAACGGCAGCGAGGACGGCCCGGCCGAAGTGCTCGCGCCCTTCATCGAGCGCGGTTGGGTCACCCACATCCCCTGGCAGATCCCCTTCCACGAACACGCCGCACGGAGGGCCTACACGGACGCCCTGGGCCGGGCGCGCGGACGCTTCCGCTGGCTGGCGGCCATCGACCTCGACGAATTCCTCTTCGCCCCCGAGCACGACACGCTGCTCGCCGTGCTCCCGGAGTTTGAGCAGCACCCGGGTATCGTGGTGCGCTGGCAGGTGTACGGATCCTCGGGACACGTGCGGGCGTCCGACGCGCCGGTCATCCAACGCTTCACCCGACGAGCGCCGACGCAGTGGGTCCGCAACCGTCGCTTCAAGTCGATCGTCGACCCCGACCGGGCGCTGCAGGCCGCGGGCTGCCACCACTTCGAATTCCCCGGGGGCATGTCCGCCGTCAACGAGGCCGGAGCGCCAACCGAGTTCACGCCGCGCATGCGCTTCAAGAAGCGCCTGCGGCGGCTGTATCCCCTGCTCGGGCCGGCCCTGTCCCGGGTCGACCCCTACGCCAGCTTCGGCCTCAAGGACCGGACGGTCGCGGTCGAGCACCTGCGCATCAACCACTACCCCGTCAAGTCACGCGAGGAGTTCGAGCGCAAGGCCCGCTTCAAGGCGAAGAAGCGCCGCTACCAGGGCCTCGACTACTTTGCCTACCACGACCACAACGAGGTCGACGACCCGATCCTGACCCGATACCTGCCCGCCCTGCGTGAGCTGCTGCGGGAAACGACGGCCGTCAACTCCTAGAATCGCGCACGCCTCGAGGCGCCCTCGCAGTGGCACCGCAGCAATCAGGCGCGCCGGTCGCAGCAGGAACCGCCCATGATGCTCACCCAGCCGCCGCCGACGGTCACCGGGACCGAGGACGGCCGACGGACCCTGCGGGTCTCCATCGTCATGGAGTGGGCCAACACGCACCTCAACGGGGTCTCGCGGGCCCAGGTCGTCCTCGACGAACTGGACCGCCAATGGCGGCTGGTGACGTCCGGCGATCTGCCCGCGGACGCGTCGGACACCGAGCGGTCCTTCCTCGCGACCCTCGCGCCCGAGGCCGAGTTGCTCATCGTCTCGGGTGAAGCCATCGACGCCGCCACCCGCGCCGAGATCGAGGACCGCCAGTCGCCGGGCCTGCAGGCCGACATCCACATCGCCGAGGGCCTCGAGTACTACCCGCTCAAGAACTTCGGCATCCAGTTGACGACGGGCGACATCGTCCTGCTCATCGACAGCGACGTCATCCCCGACCCGGGCTGGCTCGCCTACCTGCTCTCCTCCTTTGAGCGGGGCGAAGTCTCGGTCGTCGCAGGCCAGCCCTACGTCGGTTCCGACGACCTCTTCTCACGAGCCTTCGCCCTGGGGTGGATCTTCGACCGCCGGTACCCGAGCCCCGACATCGAGCCGGCGCCGATCATCTTCTCGAGCAACATTGCCTTCCGCTCCGACGCGATCCGCCCTGCGGGATTCCCGTGCATCGGCTCGCGCACGCGGGGCGCCGCCCAACTGCTGCGGCGCAAGCTGGAGCGACGGGGCATCACCCTCTGGCTCAATCGACGGGCCTACGTCGACCACCCGCCCCCCTCGAACCTGCGTCACATGCTGGTGCGTGCCCTGGCACACGGTCGCGACTTCTACGGCGACGTCTCTGAGCAGCGCAACCTGCGCGCCCTCAGGTGGAGCCTTGGCACGGCCGTGACACGCAACGTCCGTGCCTGGCGCGCCTGCATCCTCGAACGGAGTCACGTGGGCCTCCCCGCCTGGCAGGTGCCGGCCGCCTGGTCGATCATCGCGACCTACTACCTGTTCTTCGCGGCCGGCGGCGTGATCACCTACATCGATCCGAAACGGTCGGGTCGCCGCTTCCGCGTCTGACGCCGTCCCCCTTCAGGCGTTGGCCGGGCTCAGGCGTGGGCCGGGATCAAGCGTGGGCCGCGAGCCACTCGCGCGCATGCGCAGGGAAGAAGTTGAGGATCACCCGCTCGTAGAGCAGTCGCCCGAGACCGGTCAAGACCAGCGCGTCACCCCGATCGTCGAGCAGGCCGCCCCCGACCAGACGCCCCAACGCGTCGGCATGGTCGTCGTCGATGGACGTGCCGAAGGCCCGCGTGTACGCGCCGCGGTCGAGGGGCTGCAACTCGCCCAGGGTCCGACCCGCGAACTGGGCTTGACGGTCGCCGACATCCAGCGGAATCACCCCTGCCACGGGGCTCAGGCCCTGCTCCACGCTCGTGACGTACTCCTCGAAACCGCGGTGGTTGCGGAAGGCCGTGTGTCCGAGGTGCGAGCGGGCGCTCATGCCCACACCGAGTTGGAAGCCACCCCGTTGGGGGTCGACACACGGCACGCGTTCGTGCCGGGCTGTGAACTCGTCGAGCCGCTTGAAGGTGTGCGAGCGGACCTGGCTCAGCCCGAGCTCGTCGGTCAGGCGCTTCGCGAAGCGTCGCCATCCCAGCAGGTTGGCCAGATCGAGGCGCTTGGCCTCCTCGATGGAACGCCCCACCGACGAGAGCTCGCGTACGCGCAGCGCATAGAGCGTGAAGGAGTGGACGCCCCGGTTGAGCATGCGGCGCAGGTCGCTCTCGAAGGCTCCGTGGGTCTGGCCCGGCAGCCCGTAGATGAGATCGACGTTGAGGATCATCCCCCGCGCGACGATGCGCTCGCAGGCCGAGAAGACCTGCTCGGCCGTGTGCAACCGCTGAACGCTCCCGAGCACCGCGTCGTCGAGGCTCTGGATGCCCATGCTCACCCGGCCCACCCCGCGCCGCTCGAGCACGTCGAGGTGCTCCTCGGTGACCGACTCGGGCGAGACCTCGCAGGTGTGCACCACCCCATCGACGAACTTCACGCGGTCGTCGATGGCCCCGAAGACGCGATCGAGGAGGTCCGGCGGCAGGGCGGTGGGCGTGCCGCCGCCGATGAAGAATTGCGACAGCTCGGTGCCGGGCTCGATCCAGTCGAGCTCCCGCTCGAGGGCGTCCAGGTAGCGCTCCTGCCGTGCCCGGTCATCACTGACCAGGGTGGCGAAGTGACAGAAGCTGCAGTGGTAATTGCAGAAGGGCAGGTGGACGTAGAGGCGCAGGGGTTGCCGCACAGGGTGTGGGCGCACGATGTCGCTCGGGGCCGGCTTGAAGTCGGGTACCGAGCCGGGGTAGACCCCGGCCTCGCAGCGAATCACGGGCGGCGTGGGCCCCAGGGCCTCGTCGAGGCGCGTGATCTCCTCCTGAGCCGGCGAAGTCGTCGCGACCACTACCATCCCCCCCTGCTCGTCGTGCGCTCACTCAAACGGGCCCGCAGACCCTATCAGCCCGGGCAGCGCGACTCACGAGGGGAGGCGGCTCCACCGCGATGCCGGGCCCCTGAGGCGGTCAAACGGGGCTGTCGTCACCGCTTGGTCCGGCGCTCACAGGGGTTTCCACGACTCACCAACATTGACACGGCAGCCCTCACCCGGCACCTTTGGGAGCAGTTCGGAAGGGCGGAGTCGCCTTTCCATAGTGCCCGTAGGCGATTCGAGAGCAAACGAAACATCACGACTCTCTGGATCAGTCAGGGCACGACGCCCACGCCAAGCGCTCCTTGCGAGGGGACTTGTGCGGGGCTTCCCCCGCGGAGGATCTTCCGCGGACCCCGTGACCTCTCACACCGGATTTGTGGTGTGGGTCACATAGTTTAGGAAGCGACACAATGCGCAGTACCGGTACCGTCAAGTGGTTCAACGAAACCAAGGGTTTCGGCTTCATCACGCCTGAGGACAACAGCAAGGATTGCTTTGTCCATCACTCGGGCATTCAGGGCGAGGGTTTCAAGACCCTGAACGAGGGCGATCGCGTCGAGTTCGACATCGTCCAGGGCGCCAAGGGTCCGGCGGCCGAGAACGTCACCAAGGTCTGATCGTCGTTCTGACGACGTGGGGTCACCCCAAGTGGGGTGGCCCCACGCCCGTCACACAACCAGCATCCGCCGCACACTCATCACGCTCCCCAACACGAGACCGCCCTCATCGCACGCTCCTTCTACTCCCATGAAAAGTTCCAGCGCGAGAAGCGCAAGGCCGAGAAGCGCAAGGCGCGCGAGGAGAAGAAGAAACTGAAGCGTGACGGTGGAGAGGCCCCGGCCGCCGACGACGCGGCCGCCGACCCCGCCGCCGGCGAGGCGGCACCCGGCGACCCACCGAAGTCCGCCGAAGAATCGTCCCCCGCCCCTGAAGGCGGCGCGGACGCCGAGCCCAAGCTCGACGACTAGTCAGGTCCCGAGGACGCACGCCCGTGCAAAGCGGCCGTCGCTCGAGCCCACAGCACGCATAAAGCGTGGTAGATTCGTCCGGAAGTCAGCGCACCGCGGGCAGGCGCAGTGTCGGCGCGTCCAAAGCATGACCAGCACTTTCGCCCCGCCCCGGTCATTCACCGCGAGGGCTGCGTCCGATGAGCAAGTGCATCATTCTCTCCCTGTGGGCGGCGTGCTTCATTTCCCTCGCCGCCCCCTCCGGCCTGAGCCAGGTCGAGCGGACCGCACCTCCCGCTGACCGTCCGTCGACGGGACCGCAGCACGCCTCGATCCCCGGCGAGTTCTCCGACGCCCGCGCCGTCCGCGACGCCGTGCGACATGCGGTGCTTCCGGCAGGCGACGGATGGCGCGCCCGCAATCCCGGTCAGCTCTGGTCGACGCACTTCGACGAGCGCGGCTTCACGACCAGGCCCGATTCCGGGGATTGGGCCTGGGGACTCGAGTTGCTGCGCTACGGATTCGACGGCAATGAGCGGCCCGTCGACGACGTGCCGACGTCCCGTGCCGCCGGTGGACGCGTGACCTATGCCCGGGATGAGGTCCTCTCGGAGTGGTACGTCAACGACGCGCGGGGCCTCGAGCACGGCTACACCCTGAGTCGCCGCCCCCCCGCGGACTCCGAGCCGCCCGCCCTGCGGTTCGCCCTGCGCGTTCGCGGCGATTGCGCCTTCGCACTGAGCGGCGACCGCCGCGACGTGACCTTCTCGCGAACCGACGGAACGGCCGTGCTCACCTATTCGGGTCTGCTGGCCTTCGACGCCGACGGCCGGGACCTGCCCGCCCACTTCGCCCGACGGGGCGACGAGCTGCAGATCGTCGTCGACGAGACGGGCGCCCGCTATCCCGTGACCATCGACCCGCTCGCCCAGCAGGCCTACTTCAAGGCCTCCAACTCCGAAGCGGACGACGCCTTCGCCCGCTCCGTCGCCCTCTCCGGTGACACCCTCGTGGTCGGCGCCGACCAGGAGGACAGCAACGCCACCGGCGTCGACGGCAACCAGGCCGACAACAGCAGCGTCAACGCAGGGGCGGTCTACGTCTTCGTCCGCACCGGCACGACCTGGTCCCAGCAGGCCTACCTCAAGGCCTCGAATCCCGGCGTGGCCGAGCGCTTCGGCTGGGCCGTCGCCATCTCCGGGGACACCCTCGTCGTCGGCGCCCTGGGGGAGGACAGCAACGCCACCGGCATCAACGGCGACCAGAACGATGACAGCGCCAGCAGCTCCGGGGCCGCCTACGTCTTCGTGCGGAGCGGCACCACCTGGAGCCAGCAGGCCTACATCAAGGCCTCCAACACCGACGACAACGATCAGTTCGGCGGCGCCGTCGCGCTGTCGGGTGACACGCTCGTGGTCGCCGCCGCCAACGAGGACAGCCAGGCAACCGGCATCGACGGTGACGAGAGCGACAACAGCGCCCCCCTCTCCGGTGCGGTCTACGTCTTCGTGCGGAGCGGCACCACCTGGAGCCAGCAGGCCTACATCAAGGCCTCCAACGCCGAAGCCATCGACCTGTTCGGAGAAACGGTGGCGGTCTCGGGCGACACCTTGGCGGTGGGTGCCATCGTCGAGTCCAGCAACGCGACCGGCATCAACGGCGACGAGAGCGACAACAGCGCGGCCGAGGCGGGCGCTGTCTACGTGTTCACCCGCAGCGGCACGACATGGAGCCAGCAGGCCTACATCAAGGCCTCCAACGCCGAGGAGGGCGATCACTTCGGGAAGTCCGTCGCCCTCTCGGGCGACTCACTCGTGGTCGGCGCCGAGCACGAGGATGGCGGGTCCGCAGGCATCAACGGCGACGAGACCGACAACAGCGCCTTCCTCGCGGGGGCGGCCTACGTCTTCGTGAGATCCGGAACCGACTGGAGTCAGCAGGCGTACCTCAAGCCCGCGATCGTCGACGTGACCGGCCTCGACAGCTTCGGGTCGGTCGTCGCCATCGACGGCGACATCGTTGTCGTCAGCTCACCCTTCGAGGACAGCACGGCGACCGGCGTGAACGGCGACGCCGGCGACAACGGGCTGTCCAACACGGGCGCCGCCTACGCCTTCGTCCGCGACGGGACGAACTGGAGTCAGCGGGCCTACCTCAAGCCGTCGGCCAACGGGTTCTCCGACAACTTCGGCCGGGCCGCGACGGTCTCGGGGACCACGGCCGTCATCGGAACCCTCAACGAGGACAGCAACGCCACGGGCGTCGGCGGCGATCGCTTCAACGACAGCAGCCAGGGCTCGGGGGCCGCCTGGGCCTTCGATCTCGAGCCGGGCCCGTGGACGGACCTCGGCTGCGCCACCAACGGCCTCTTCGGTGCGCCGGTCCTGACGGGCACCGGCGACGCAGTGCCGGGATCATCGGGAGAGCTGTCGCTGACCAACGCGCGCATGAACACCGTGACGCTGTTCGGCGTGTCCTTCGGCGAAGGCGCCTTCCCGGCCTTCGGAGGCGTCGTGAAGCCGACCCTGCCGCTCGATGCCGAATTCGCCTTCAGCACGGGAGCGGCCGGCAGTGTGACCATGCCCTGGGCGAGCTTCCCGGCGTTGGCCTCGGGCACCGTGCTGGTGTTCCAGTTCTTCATCGCCGACGCCGCCCACCCGACCGGCGTGGTCTTGTCCAACGGCCTCAAGGTCACCGTGCCCTGAGCACCGCTCGACCCGCTTGACCCGGGCTTTCGCAAAGTCCGGAATCCACTTACAAGAAGGGACTCGTCGCAGCGCCGGCGGACCGTGGGCCGGACCGCGGGCAGACCCTTCCAACGATCGGGACGCGGGACCATGTCGCTGCACCTCGCGAAGCGGATCGTGTTCACCCTGCTCGCCTGCTCGGCGTTCGCCGCGGCGGCACGACCGGCCGCCGACGACAAGCCCAACATGCTGGTGATCGTGGCGGACGACCTCGGCTGGGTCGACCTGCTCAGCGTCCCCACGCCGCACATCGACGCGCTCATGGACGCGGGCGTGACCTTCACGAGCGCCTACGCCAACACCAACTGCACACCCACACGCGTCACCGCGCTCTGGGGCGTCTACAGCCAGCGGGTCCAGATCGGGACCATCGTCACGCCCACGGGCACCAACCCGTCGCCGCTCTTGAACCCCTCCATGAGCTACGAGCGGGTCTCGCTGCCGATGCACCTGCGCAGCGGCGGATACACCTCGCTGGCCGCCGGGAAGGCCCACCTCGCCAACACCCTCTCCGGGATCCCCGAGGAGGCCATGCGCGCCTACGGCTTCAGCTATTGGCGCGCCGGGACGACCTTCGGCCTCGACCACGGCGGCTACGACGACTGGGAGTCCGTCGACGACGGCGAGGTCACGCCCACGAACGTCTACAACACCACGGCCATCGCTCAGAGCGTCGCCGACTGGTGGCAGGACACCGGCGGGCCGAAGTTCTGCTGGGCCGCCTTCAACGCGCCCCACGCGCCCTTCGAGACGCCGCCGGCCTACACCCTGCCCTCGCGCTTCGTCGTGGCCGACAACGACCGCGCCCGCTACGAGGCCATGATCATGGCGCTCGATTTCGAGATCGGGAACATGCTCACGGCCGTCGACCTCGCCGACACGGTGGTCGTGATCATGAGCGACAACGGGACACCCAGCTCCGTGGTGCCGCCCGGCATCGATTCCCGCAAGGTGAAGGGCTCGATGTACGACGGCGGCATCCGTGTACCCCTGGTGGTGGCCGGCCCCGGTGTGATGGCGGACGCGGTCTGCGACGACCTGGTGCAGACCGTCGACCTGTTCACCACGCTCTCCGAACTCGCCGGCCTCGAGGTGCCCGACGGCGTGGCGGAGGATTCGGTGAGCTTCGCGCGGTGCCTGATCTTTCCGCAGGGCGCCAACCCGTCGCCCAGTGCGCCGCCCGCGGTCGGGGCCACGGGGGTCTCCTTCGGAGGCCTGAGCACGGGCGTCGGCACGTCCACGTCACCCGCGGGCACCGTCTCCTACGAAGACCCGCTGCCGGGCCACCGCGCGAGCCCGAAGGGCGTGAGCCCGCCGCCCACGCTCAACGGGCGCCGGCTCTGGGCCTATTCCGAGAACTGGGCGCCCAACGGTCCCCTGCCCAAGTCTTTCATGCGCGTCATGGCGCGCAACCGCACCCACAAGCTCATGTGGCTCGACGACGACGCCGGCGGCCCCGAACAGTTCAGGCAACTGCTGTTCCGGATGGAGAACGAAGTCCTGATCCAGCCCGCCGCCTACACGGCCACGGACTTGGAGGCCAAGGCCGAGCTCGAGCTGGTGCTGACCGTCATGGCACCGCTGAGCCCCTGAGACCTAGCGCCGCTGCGCGCGCAACTCGGCCAGCTTCGTGACGGCGTTGGTGTTGGCGGGATCGATGGCCAGCGACTTCTCGTAGAATTCGATGGCCTGCTCGTGCCGGCCGGCCCGCATGGTGGCGTCGCCCAGGCTGTCCCACACGTTGCCCGACTCGGGATAGGCCTGGGCATTGAGGGTGAACAGCTCGAGGGCCGTCTCGGTGCGACCCAGGTTCAGCAACATGTATCCGGCGCCGTTGATGCCGTCCTCCGCGATGAGGATCTCACCGTCGTGCGCGGTCGCGTAGTCGGACCGCAGGGCCCACGCCCGCTCCACATCGCCTGCGCTGAGGGCCGCGAAGAACGTGTCCTGCCCGCGATACCGCCGGGCGAGGCCGTCAAGGCGTTCTTGCAGGAAGGCCGCGGGCATCCAGTGTCCGCGCGCCATCACACCCAAGGGTCGCGACACGGCAGTCACGTCGGCGAGGGGATCGTCGGCGAGCAGCAGCAGGTCGGCCCGCTGTCCAGACGCCACCGAGCCCCACTCGTCGGACTGGTCGAGGAACCGCGCCGCCTCGGACGTGCCGGCCCGCAGGGCCGCGAACGGTGACAGCCCGCTGTCGATCAGGTAGCCCAACTCCTCGTGGAGCGAGAAGCCGGGGACCACGAAGGGATTCGGCGTGTCGCTTCCGAGGAGCAGGCCGGCACCCGCCTCGTGCAGGGCCCGCACGACGCTCAGTCGGTACTCGTGCCAAATGCGATTGGCGAGCGACTCTGCCGGGGTCAGGCTCGCGGCAAAGCGGCTCGCGCCCTGAAACCAACTCACCCGCGTGGACGGATCGACGAAGGCCATCTCCGGCTCCGCCATGGCCGCCTGCAGGCTCGCCGCGTCCTCCGGCCGGAACACCACCAGCGTCGGCACCACCCACAGCGACGAGGCGGCCACGTCCGCCGCGACCGTGGCGATCGTCTCGGGGTCGTAGGCGTCATCGAGAGAAGACTCCCCGGCCGCGATGCGCACCGCCACGCCCGCCATCGCCTTGCGGCGTTCCATGAAGGACAGCGCGTCCCATTCCGACTTGATGGGCCCGTCGAGCCGGCGCGTCACCGCCGGGAATCCAGTCAGGTGTTCGGTGGAGAGCTGCCCCGCCCGCATGGCTGCGTAGAGACCGACGGCGTCGGGGACGTGACCTTCGACGCGCATCTCGTGTTGCGCCGCCGCCTCAATGATGGCGGCGTAGACCTCCGCCGACAACTGGTCGTAGACCTTGAGGCCGGCGAAACCGGCCTGCCTGAGCTGCGCCACCGTCTCGCGCGCCTCGTCCGGGGTCGCAACGATCGTACTGCCCGGCCAGTAGGCGTCCGGACCGTCCATGAGCGGCCCCAAAGTGTAGATCGACGGTGCGATGCGCGCCCCCGACTCGATCTCCGCCTGCCAACCCTGGTGCAACGACGTGCCCCACATGTTGCGCACCGTGGTGATGCCGTTGGCGAGGAACAGCCAGAAGTGGTCCTCGTCCCAGACGTGCACGTGCATGTCGGCGAGACCCGGCATGAGGTAGCGGCCGGCTCCTTCGATGCGGACCGCGTCGGCGGGCACTTCGAGCGTGTCCGCCGCTCCCACGGCCACGATGCGATCACCGCGCACGATCACCGTCTGATCGGGCAGGATCACCTCTCGATCCATGGGCACCACGTTGACGCCGACGAATGCGTAGACGCTCTCCACGGCGGCGAGTGCATCGCCGGCGTCGTCAGCGGCGGTGCTCCCGGATACGAACACGACGAGAGCGAGCAACACCAGGGTCACACACCTTCCGGCGGACTGGGTCGCGAGCATGGGACGCACTCCGAGATGAGGGACGCTCCGGATGATATCGAGCCCTCCGCCGACCCGCGACCGGGGCCGCTGTCCCGAAGGACGCCGCCGAACCGGCGAAAGGGGCTGCATGACCGCGTGATTCGGGCGAGAGTGGGCCCGATGCCCGTTCCGCCCCCCACCGGTCGACGACGTCCGCGCCCCGTCGCCCGGGCCGCGATCGGCGGCGGCGTGCTGCTCGCCGCGCTCGTCGGTGCGTGCTCGGATGCGAATTCGAACCCGAATTCGGACGCGACTGCGGCACCGACGTCGGAGACCGCACCGGCGGAGTGGCGCACGATCGCCGCCGCAGGCGAGGCCCCGTCCCTTTCCATCGCCTGGCGCCCCCGGGACCGCCGCGAGATCCCCCGTAACGTGGCCTTCGACCTGGAGGTGCAGGTCCGACGCGAAGGCCTCCCCGCCACCATCGACGCCCTCCAGGTCTCCGGGTGGATGCCCGCCCACAACCACGGTCTGGTCCAACTCCCCACCGTGCGCCCTGCCGCCGGCGCTGCGAGCCACAAGGCGAGCGGCACTGCGAGCGGCCACGGGAACGACGCTGCGGACGGACGCTTCGTCGTGGAGGGCCTGCTGCTGCACATGCGCGGGCAGTGGGAGCTGCGTTTCACCGTCCACCACGGGGGCCGCCCGTCGATCCTCGTCGACACCGTCGAGGTGGACACGCCCCCCCTGCCGCTCGACTCCCCGCTGCGACTCGACGACGACGCCATCGCGCGGGCGCTGACCTTCTCGCCGCTCCCGGACCCGCCGCCGGACCCGACCAATGCGGTGGCCGACGACCCGGCGGCCGCGCGCTTCGGCCAGGCCCTGTTCTTCGACGCACGCCTCTCCGCCAACGGCGCGGTCTCCTGCGCGACCTGCCACGATCCCGGCCGGAGCTGGAGCGACGGCCGCACGCTGGCCAAGGCCCTGGCCCACCATCCGCGCCACACCCCGTCGCTGTGGAACGTGGCCTACAACCGCTGGTTCTTCTGGGACGGACGCAAGGACACCCTCTGGTCCCAGGCCCTGGCCCCCTTCGAGGACCCCCGCGAACAGGGCAGCTCACGCCTGGAGGTGCTGCACGTCCTCGACGGCGACCCCGCGTCCGTCGAGGCGTACACGCAGGTCTTCGGGATCTGGCCCGGCTTCGCGGATACCGAGCGCTTTCCGCCGGCCGGTCGCCCCGTCGACGAGCAACCCCTGCACCCGCACCAGCAGGCGTGGGACACGGTGAGCCCGGACGACCGTCTGCTCGTCGACCGGGCCTTCAGCAACGTCGGCAAGGCACTGGCCGCCTATGAGCGGCTCATTCTCTCCCGCCGAGCGCCCTTCGACGTCTTCGTCGAAGGCCTGCGCGACGGCGACGACGCCAAGCTCGCCGCCCTCTCCCCCGCCGCCCAGCGGGGCTTCGCGTTGTTCACGGGCAAGGCGGCGTGCCACGTCTGCCACGACGGGCCGAACTTCACCGACCTCGAGTTCCACAGCAACCGCGTCCCCACCGGCGAGGGCGTCGACCCCGGCCGGGCCCTGGGCGTGTTGCGCCTGAAGGCCGACCCGTTCAACAGCGCGAGCGCCTTCGCCGACGACGGTGGCCTCGTCGGCGCCCGCAAGCTGGCCCTCGCGCCGCGCGCCTGGCACATCCCCGGCGAGTTCAAGACGCCCAGCCTGCGCAACGTCGCGGTCACCGCCCCCTACATGCACGAGGGGCAGCTGCAGACCCTGGAACAGGTCGTGCGTTTCTACTCGACCTTGGAAGGCGCCGCGCCGCCGGACCCTTCCGGCGAGCGACTCATCGAAGCCCGCCACCTGACCGACGCCGAGCAGGCCGACCTGGTGGCCTTTCTGCGCTCACTCACCGACGAGACGCTGCCGCCGGAGCTGATGGCCGCCCCGGCCCCGCCCCGCTGAGCACTCCGGTGACCGCCGCGCGCGCTGTCTACGGTCCGAAGTCGAGCCGCAGGGCGTTGCTCACCGCGACCCCGTAGGGCACGCCGGCGTCGAGGATGGCGATCTGCGCGAAGACGCTGAGCGGGCCGCCGCCGCCGTTCACCGGGAATTCCACCTCGCCGTTGCCGTCGGTGACGAGCACCACCTGCACGAAGAAGGGCACGGGCACGAGGTCGCCGCCCAGGAACGGCGTCGGGTTGTTGGTGAAGCCGGCGAACAGGACCGCGCCCGCGTTGGGCGCCGCGTTCTCGAGCTTGAGCGTGGAGACGTCGCCGCTCTCGAGGCCGTCACCGCACACGGAGAAGATCGCGCTGCCCGGGCCGGCGAAGCCGACGTCCGTCTGGCAGGTGCCGCAGTCGAAGCGGGTGATGCGCAGGTCGTCGACGGCCGCTTCGACGATGGAGGCGTCGTTGGCGTCCTCGGCCACGAATCGCAGCCGCACCGTGGCCGTGGGCGTCACCAGGTCGCTCACCAGGAAGCTGTGGCGATACCAACCGCCGAAGGCCGCCTCGTCGCCGGGGCCGATGACCTCGACGTTGGTCCAGCCGCTGCCACCGTCGTTGCTGATGTCGACGGTGAAGCTGTCGTCGGGCGTGCTCGACCCGGCCGCGTTGCTGAACCAGCGCCAGTAGCTGATGGTGGCGTCGCCGCCGGAGAGGTCGTAGTCGATCGTGGTCAGCGTGGTCGCGCCGCCGTCCACGTCGTTCTCGCCCAGGCTCCCGAGGGGTGAGCCCTGTCCGGTGACGAAGCACTGGCTGCCGGGATCGCTGTGGTCGTCCTCGGGTTGGGCCGCCGTGGCGATGGGGTCGGCGTGGATCCACAGGCCGGTGAAGGCCGTGTCGCCCGGGGCGCTGAGGCTCCAGGCCGGCGCGACCTCCAGGTCGTCGGCGATCAGCACCGCCTCGGACACGGCCGCCGTCGCGCCGTAGGCGAAGCCGGGGGCCGCCGGCGGATCGGTCCAGGTGATGCCCCCCGTGGTGCGGGCGCTCACGAACCACTCCACGGCCGTGCCGCAGGCGAGCGCGGGGAAGCTGCCCGCGAATTCGCCGCCGCCGATGTCGGCCAGCGGCACCTCGACGGAGCCCGCCCCGCTGTCGACGTGCAGGCGCGCCGTCGCGACGTCGAGCGTGGCGCCACCCGCCGCGGCGATGGCCACGGTGAGGGGCTCGCCGTCGGGGTCGATCAGGGTCGGCGCGCCGCCGGACACCGTGAGGTCGAGCTCGCGCGCGCCCAGGCGCCACACGAACAGGCCGCGCTCGGCGTCGCTGCCGATGACGGTGCCGCTGTCGAAGTAGGGATACACGCTCCAGATGCCGTTGAACTCGGCGGCGTCATCTTCCGGGAATGTGTCGAACCAGGCCGTCTCCACCGGGCTGGTGGGATTGCTGGCATCGAACACCCGCATCCCGCTGCGGTAGTTGGCCTCGAAGATCAGGTCGCCCTTGGTGTAGAGGTTGTGGTCGATGGACGGCAGCCCGGCGCTGAAGCTGGCCACCGGCGTCGGGTCGGTCAGGTCGCTCACATCGAGCACATGGGTCGTGGTCGGCGTCCCGAAGGCCCGCTCGTCGAGCTCGTCGTTCAGGTAGAGGTACTGCCGGTCGGGAGAGAGCCAGCCCTGATGGCTGAAGACGGCCGACCCGTAGAAGGCGTCGCCGATGGACACGATGGCGCCCTTGTTGGTGACGTTCAGGATGTCGACGCCCGGGTTCCCGCCACCCGAGGTGTCCTCCGAGTAGCAGAAGGCGATCTCCTGGTTGGCGAAGGGCCCGCTCGTGTAGCGCACGATCTGGGCATCGTGGACGTAGCGCGTGTTCCAGCTGCCCACGAAGACGGGCGCGGCCGGGTTGGCCAGGCTGAAGATGCGCAGGCCCTCGGTGGCCCCGCCGCCCCCACCGGTGCGGTAGAGGAAGCCCGCATCGACGTCGATGGCCACGTTGTGGGAGGCGTCCGTGCCGGCATCAAAGACGCCGCCGATGTACGTGACGATCCCATTGTCGATCTGTGACATGTCGGCGATCTGCACGCCGTCGCCGCCCTCGCTGACCCAGTAGGCGTAGGTCTGGTAGGTCTTCACATCGCGCCACAGGCTGTTGACCGCCGGCAGGGTCGCAACGATCTGGGGGCGGCCCGGGTCGGTGATCTCGACGAAGCTCATGCTCGAGCGCGTCGTCATGAGCGCGTATTCGCGGCCCGACCCCGAGGTGTAGCCCCAGCAGTCGGCGCCGGTGGCGCCGCCGAACTCCGGTAAGGGCACCAGCCCGACCAACGCCACCCCGGAACTGGTGAAACCCGTGGACGCGGTGGGCGTCAGCACGATGGACGCCGGGATGGGCGCGCGCACGCCGACCATGAACTCGGGGCTGTCGTGGGCCGCCGCCGGCGACGCCAGGAGGCTCAGCGAGACTGCCAGGCCGAGAGCCAGGCATCCAGCGCGGACGAGGGATCGGGTGTCGGGCATCGAGGGCCTGGGGGGACGCGGACGCAGCGCGGTTCGGGACGGCACGTCACGGAAGGAGTCAGGGGGGCTGAAGGAGTCGGGGAGGCCGGCGGCCCCGTCACGATTCGGGTCGGACGACAGAGCCGCAGGCATGATAAGCGCCCGGCGACAATCGGGTAAGCCTCATCAAGGGCTCAGGGCCTCGGTCGCCGGCGCGGCCAGGTCCTGCGCGAGACGGTCCGTCCATTCCTCGGACAGCCCGTCGGACTGCCGGATCAGTCGGGCCCGGGGCAGACGTACGCCGGCGGGCACCTCGGCGCCCACGTGCCGGGCCACGGCGAACACGGTGTCGTCGTAGGCGTCCACCACCTGCTCGTAGGTCACCCGCAGCGGCTCGATGCCCCAGGTCGCGAAGTAGTCCTCCCAACCGCGCTCCTGGGCCTCCAGCTTCCGCTTGCAGGAGCGCATCAGATCGAGGTCGTAGCGCTCGACCACATCGGACGTGTCGGAGCCTCGAAAGCGGTTGGTCTGCCGGGCCCTCGCGAGCGAAACGACCTGTCGCAGCCGATTCTCCCTCGTGATGTACACGAACCTCGGATCGGGCAGGATCTCGTGCAGGGGCATGCCCCCCAGCTCATTCATGTGCTGATCGTGGTGCAGCTTCACCCCGAACAGCCCGTACGATGCCGTGCGTTGTTCGAGCAGCCGGGCGATGTAGCTGCGCAAGAATTTCTCGGACCGGAGCAGATGGCCGCTCCTCGAGCGGCGGTACGCCAGCCGCAGCCGGACGCCGAGGGTCCGGCAGCCCCAGCGCCGTGTGAGCCGCTTGATGTACCGGTCGTTGAAGTACTCGGCCGGCATGGCGGCCGTGCCCAGGTCCCACAGCCCCTGGCACAGCAGCGTGCTCCCGGTGCGCGGCACCGAGCAGACGACGAACGAACGCTCGCACGGCGCGTGCCCCAACCCGTCGTAGGGCCGTCGGAAGCTCGGCACCTCGTCGGCGTGGATGGCGTCGAGCAGGCTCTGTGGAAAGCGGTCGGCCATGGCGATTCCGGTGCGGACAGTGCGCGGCGCGGAGACCGGTCCCGAAGTGCCCTACTTGCCCTGGGTGCGGTGTCCCGGACCGCCGGACGAACCCGCCGGCTTGCTCGACGGCCGACCGCCCAGGCCCATGGGGTTCTTGCGATCGGGCGTCGACTTGCGCGTGTCGCCGTCGCTCTCGGCCCGCTGCTCGACATGGCGCGCCCGCGCGGTCTTGGCCTTCTCCTTGCGGAGCCTGGCCTTCTTCTCCTGCTTCGCCTTCTTGCGTGCGTTGGACATGCGGTCGTTCCGGTCAGGCGTGTTCGGGAGCCGGGCGATGGAACACGTGTCCGCACTCGCACGTCTTCTTACGGCTGTGCAGGCGCGTGCCGCAGCGCGGGCAGGTCTTGTCCCAGCGACCCATGACGGGACGCTGCGTCAGCTCTTCGATGAGCTGCGCGGCGACCGCCGACTTCTCGACACGCTTGAGCCGTTCCGACTCCGAGCGCACCTGATTGCACTGGGGATGGATGCCCGCCTGGGAATAGGAGATCTCCCCGCAGACCGGGCAGCGCTTGCGCGCCGGGGAGCCATTGCCGAGCGGAGGTGGTTTCTTGGTGCTCACAGAGGACACTGCCCTGGACGCGGAGGAGCGGGAAATGAGGGGACCAGAGTCGTATTGACTCTCGTTCGCCGCGGCCGTCGGCCGTTTCGCGCCGGTGGAGGATACCGCAAGACGGGCTGCGGTGACCCGTGGGAACCGGCCGAGACGCGGATTCATGGATTTCACGACGCCGATTCAGCCCGGCGAAAGCGACACTCTCGGCCCTAGTGCGGCCGGTCCCGGTGCGACCCGCCCTCGACCCGCACGCCGCCCACCACCTGCCGCGCCCGCCCGCCGGGCCCCACCCACACGAGCCGAGCCCCCCCATGTCCGCAATCCGCGAGTCCGACCAGATGTCACCGGCCAGCCAGCGGGAGGTCTTCCGCGAGCTCGTGTCCTGCCAGGATGCCGGCATGACGGTCGAGCAATCCCGGAATCAGATGGCCTCCTATTTCTCCATCACCGTGAAGGCCGTGGTGGAAGTCGAAGCCATGGGCCTCGAGAAGAAGTGGCCCCCGCTGGACTGATCCGGGCTGGAGCCTCGGCCCTCGGGCCCCGCATCCACCGGCCACCGGCCGCCTGCCCCCAGTCCGCTCGCCCCCAGTCCGCCCACCGTCTGTCCGTCCGGCCTCAGCCCTTCCGTCGCCGGCGCAGCACGCGGGCCCGGAACTCACGGATCACCGGCAGCTCCTCGATCCAGGCGGCCGCGTCCGCCCGGTGCGGATCCAGGGGATGGGACAGCCCCACGAAGCCGGCCGGGATCTGACTGAGCAGCACGGCGTCGTCGGCCTCCCCCTCGGCGTCCTCGTGGTACTCGAAGCCCGGGATGAAGATGTCCTCGTCGGCCAGGACGTCGTGGACGCGCACGCCGTAGGTCGAAAGCTCCGTCGTCAACGCCTGGGGCGGATTGACCCACGCGTGGGTCGGGCTCGCGACGAACAGGTATTGGATCTCGGCGTTGCGGGAGAGGATGCGCAGCTTGCGCAGTCGGCCGCCGTAGAAGCGGCTGTGCAGTGACGACTCCTCCAGCACGCCGCCCTCGAAGTCCGGCTCGAACCCGGCGGCGAAGCGCAGCGAGCCGGGGTCCCCCGCCCGGGTCAGGCGCGCCACCGACCGGCCCCCGTGGATGCGGTAGCCCGCCGCGGCCCGGCGACGTGGGGCCACGAAGTCGGCGTAGGGCTGGATCCGCCGCGAGGGCCCCTCGCGCAGGACGAGCTCGATGGCCTCGTCGTTGCGGCGGCGGCGCTGCGTGCGGCTGGCCGTGTCGAGGGCGGTCTGGATCTCGTAGGGGAGGTTGGTGGTCTCCTCCACCGTCGTGAGCAGCTCCTCGCCGCCGCTGCGGATCCAGCGGGTGTCGCCCTTCCCGATCCAGTATTCGTCGTGATCGTGGACGAAGTGGCTGGCCACGCGCCACACGAGGGATGAGTCCTTGTAGAAGATGCGCGGGTGGATCGCCCGGACCGGCCGCCCGTCGCCCGCGCCGAGCACGACGGAGCCGACGAAGAAGCCCAGCGCCTCGTTGAAGCAGAAGTCGCTCAGGAAGTAGAGCGTGTCGAAGAGGCGGATCTCGTGGCGCGGGAGGTAGGGCGCCGACAGCAGGACCTCGGGGTCGTGGCGGGCGCGCCCGGCCGGCAGCAGCTGCGCGCCGTCCTCCACCAGGGCCCGGAATCGGCGGCCCACCGCGGCGGGCGAGACGTCCTCGCGGACCACGCCCGTGACGATGGACGTCGCGGGCCGGCGCGCTGCCGGGCGTCGGGAGGGTCTCGGGGTTCGGCGCGGGGAGGAGGGCATGGAGCGCCCTACCTTGTCGCCGGGCGTTCGTGGCGACAAGGCCCAAGGGTGCGCCCCCGGCCGAGGGGCGCCGGCGCTGCACGCGACCCGCAGCATCCCCTATACTTCCCGGGACTCTGAACAGCGTCGGTCGCGACGACCGGCGCAGCAGCGTGGAGGCGGTCGAGGTGGCTTCATCCGATGATGACCTGGGCGCGGTCTCGGCCCACAACGCCGCGCGCGACATCAAGAAGGCCAAGCGCCAGCGCCCCGTCTACGGACAGGGCGAGGACAAGGAGCGCACCGCCGACGCCACCTGGTACCGCGGCAAGCACACCAATTTCATCGCCTCCCAGGCGAACCTGGAGGAGCCCAATGCCCTCGAGGACTACGTGCTCAAGGGCTGGCTGCCCGAGCGGCCCTTCATCAGCCGCGCCGACACCATCACCGCCTTCGGCAGCTGCTTCGCCAGCTACCTGACCAAGTACCTGCGCGAGCTGCGCTACTCCATCGGCGGCGACGACGGCGGCGACACCCACGTCCTGACCCACGGCGCCGGCATGGTCAACACCTACGCCCTGCGCCAGCAGCTCGAGTGGGCCTACGACGAAGCCGAGTTCACCGAGGACCTCTGGCACGACCGCTTCGGCCGCAAGGCCAAGCGCTCGGACAAGATCAAGGAGAACACGCGGGCCGTGTTCGACCGGTCGGACGTGTTCATCTTCACGCTCGGCCTCTCCGAGGTCTGGTACAGCAAGGTCACCGGCAACGTGTTCTGGCGCACGATCCCCAGCACCGAGTTCGACGACGAGAAGCACGGCTTCCGTGTCACCACGGTCGAGGAGAACTGCCACAACCTCGAGCGCATCTACAGCATCATCCGCAAGCACCGGCCGGACGCGGCGATCGTGTTCACCATCTCGCCGGTGCCCCTCGTCGCGACCTTCCGGCCCGTGTCGTGCATCACCGCGAACTCGGTCTCCAAGGCGATCCTGCGCGTGTCCGTCGACGAGACCATGCGCAAGCACGAGTCCGACCCCAAGCTCTTCTACTGGCCGTCCTACGAGATCGTGAAGGACTACATCCGCGAGCCGTACAAGCCCGACAACCGGCACATCAAGCCCGAGGTGGTCGCGCGGATCATGGAAGAGTTCTCGAAGTACTACCTGTCGGACTGAGCCGCTGCGGCGGGTGATTCCGATGCGGCGGTCCGCCCCGTCTCGCCGGACGATTCCGTCCGGGCGCCCCGCCCCGGCGGCAATGCGGCTGAGAGCGCCCTGAAAACCCGCTCCCGCGGAGTTGCCGCGGCCCCGTGAGGGCCGCGTGAGCCGGCACGAGCCCCGGCGTTCGCATGAAGCCTCAATGCTCCTCCCACCAGAGGACGAAGAGGGTCAGACGCACGACCAGGACTCCGGGCAACCCCTCCATGACCTCCTCACACAGGATGCGCTCCGCGCTCATCACCGCCGCGTTGCTCGGCGCCGGGCTCGCCGGTCCGGGCTTCCTCGACGCGCCGCTCACCGCCCAACAGGCCCCGCCGGTTCAACCGGCCCGCGGGCCCACTGCGATGCGCGCGCTCCGCGCCGGCGAGCTGTCGGCCCTGCAACTCTGGACCGGCTCGGCCCAGCGCCTGCAGGTGCCCGAGCGCGCCGACGGCCGCGTCGAGGTCGCCCTGCGCATCCAGGGCACGGACGAGATCCTGCGGCTGCGGCCGCACTCGGTGCGGGCGCCGGACATGGTCGTGCGCGTCCAGGACGCGGCGGGCTCCTGGCGCGTGCACACCCCCCCGCCCGTCGCGACGGTGCGCGGTGAGATCGTGGGCCGGCCCGGCAGCCGGGTGACCGGCACGCTCAGCGGCGGCCGCCTCACGGCCCTCGTGCAACGCGACGCCGAGGCGCCCTTCTGGGCGGTGCAGCCCCTCCCCGACGCAGCCGACTCCGGCGAGCACGCCGTGTACGCCGCCGATGACGTGGTCGACGTCGGCGCCGCGTGCCAGGCCCTCCCCGCGCCCTTCTCGCAGCCCCCGCCCGTCACCGTCGCCACCGAGGCCTCCGCGTCCCGGGTGTGCGAGATCGCCATCGACACCGACGCCGAGTACTTCGCGCTCAACGGCAGCTCCGTCGAGGCCACCGTGTCCGACGTCGAGGACATCATCAACGGGATGGAGGCCCTCTACCTCGCCGGCGCGGGCATCAGCTACAGCCTCACCGAGGTGGTGGTGCGCACCGATGCGGCCGACCCCTACGACAGCACCGACTCGCTGGCCCAGCTGATCGAGCTGCGCCAGGAGTGGAACGCGCACCACGGCGACGCCGAGCGGGACATCGCGCACCTGTTCACGGGCAAGGAGCTCGACGGGTCCATCATCGGCCGCGCCTACATCGGCGTGATGTGCAGCTCCGACTCCGGCTACGGCATCTCCCAGTCGCGCTTCAGCGCCAACTTCTCGGCGCGGGTGGCCCTCACCGCCCATGAGGTGGGCCACAACTGGAATGCGCCCCACTGCAACGGCGAGTTCGACTGCAACGTCATGTGCTCGGGCCTGGGTGGCTGTGCGGGCGACCTCTCCCGCTTCGGGACCACCGCCTCCCTCGCCATCGCGGCGGCCAGGTCGGCCGCCCCGTGCCTGTCCGAGGGCGCGATTCCCGAAGGCCCCGCCATCGACACCATCACCCCCGCCTTCGGGCCGGCCTGCGGCGATCGGCTGGTCGTGCTGAGCGGTGGCCCTTTCGTCGACGACCCCGCCACCACGGTGAGGTTCGACGGGGCCCCGGCCGAGATCCTCTCCATCACCGACGACACGCTCACCCTGATCACCCCCGAGGGCGTGGGCGGCCGGAGGGTCGACGTGATCGTCGACGGGCCCACCGGCACGACGCTGCTGGCCGACGTGTACACGTTCGAATGGCACATCAACCCCGGGGACCAGGGCCAGGCCGCCATCGGCGTCGACGACATCGACCGGGCCTACTTCGCGGGCACCGCCGGCACCGAGTTGCGGGCGGAGGTGCGCCGCAAGGGCAAGTCGAACGAGCCGCGCATCGTGCCCGGACTGCGCCTGCGAGGGCCGAATGGAAGCGTGTTGATCACCGTGGAGGACGACCCGCTCAAGCCCAAGCACCGGGCCCGCTTCACCAAGCTGGTGCTGCCCACGACCGGCACCTACACCCTCGAGATCTACGGGGTCGACGGGTCCATCGGCGGCTATCGACTCACCACGCGGGCCCGGCTGTTCCGCCGGCTCAAGCAGAGCGTGGGCATCGGCCCCTCGACGCCCGTGGCCACGGTGAGCTTCGGCGCCCTGCCCGACACCACCCTGCGGAGCCTGCAGTTCAAGGCCCGCAAGGCCAAGGGCGACTTCGCCACCATCGAGGGGCTGCCGGCGGCGCTGTTGCCCCGGCTCGCGGGCGTCTGGGGGCCCGACGGCCCCGTCGATTTCGTCGGCTTCATGACGGTGAACAGCAAGGCTGACCAGGTGCGGCTCAAGAACGTTCCGCTCGACGGGTTCGGCGACTACGAGCTGATCCTCGGCTCGGAGGCGGCGTCCGTCGGCTACGGCGAAGTCCGCCTCTCGCTGAAACCGCCCAAGCTCAAGCGCGTCAAGCACACCGCCGAGCCCGAAGCGGACTAGGGCCTAGCGCTTGCCGCCTCGCCCCGGCCGTGCGCCCCGGCGCCCCGGTCGGTAGCCCACCGTCGACGCCGTGCCCGCGTCCCGCGCGTGGACCGGCGCGGCGTCCTCCCCGGCGGCGCGGCGACGCGCCTCGATGGCCTCGGGCGGCGCGGTGGCGGGGATCAGGCACTTCGGCCCACTCCCGATGAGGTCGTTGCGGCCGCGCTCGGAGAGGGCCTTGCGCACGGCGAACCAGTTCTCCGGCAGGAAGAATTGCAACAGCGCGCGCTGCACCTTTCGGTCACGCAGCCTGTTCGCTGTCTTCACGGGCTTGCGCGTGAACGGGTCGAGGCCCGTGTGGAACATGCACGTGGCGATGTCCATGGGCGCCGGGATGAAGTCCTGCACCTGGCGCGGACGGTAGCCGCGAGCCTTCAGGAACAGCGCCAGCTCGATCATCTCGTCCACCGTCGAGCCCGGGTGGCTGGCGATGAAGTACGGCACGAGGTACTGCTCCTTCTCCGCGCGCTGGGAAGCCTTGGCGAAGTTCTGCTCGAAGGCTTCGAACGACGCCTGGTCGGGCTTCTTCATGGCCGTGAGCACGGTGTCGCTGGTGTGCTCGGGCGCCACCTTGAGATGCCCGCCGACATGGTGCTGCGCCAGCGCATCGATGTACGCGGTGGAGCGATTGGCCAGGTCCATGCGGATCCCGGACGCCACGTGCACGCGCTTGATGCCCGGCTTTTCGCGGGCCGCCGCGAGCAGGTCGATGGTCGGCTTGTGGTCGGTGCCCAGCAGCGGGCAGATCTTGGGGTGGATGCAGCTCAAGCGCCGGCAGATCGCCTCGACGTCCGGCTTCGTGCAGCGCATCTTGTACATGTTGGCGGTGGGCCCGCCGATGTCGGAGATGGTGCCCTTGAACTCGGGGTCCGCCGCGATGCGGTCGACCTCCGCCAGGATCGAGCGCTCGCTGCGGCTCTGGATGGTGCGGCCCTGGTGCATGGTGATGCTGCAGAAGGTGCAGCCCCCGAAGCAGCCGCGCATGATCGTCACCGAGTCGCGGATCATGCGGTCGGCCGGGATCGGCTGGGTGTAGCGCGGGTGCGGACGCCGGGCGTAGGGCAGGTCGTAGGCCGCGTCCATCTCGGCTTCGCTCAAGGGCAGCGTGGGAGGGTTCTGCACGAGCACCCGGTCGCCGTGACCCTGGGTCATGCGGCGCGCGTTGAGCGGGTTGGTCTCGTGGTGGTGCAGCGCCGTCATGCGGGCGAAGGCGATCTTGTCGGCCGTGGCCTCCTCGTGCGACGGCAACTCGATGGTCGCGGCTTCGTTGCCGTTGGCAGCCGCGGGAGCCGCGGCGGCATCGCCGGGATCGATGTCGAAGCGGTGCTCGGGCAGCGCCTCGGTGCGGCCCAGCAGGTAGGCCACGCCGCGCATGTCGCGCAGCGACGCCACCGGCTCGCCCGCGTCCAGCCGCCGCGCGATCTCCAGGATCGGCATCTCGCCCATGCCGTACACGAGCAGGTCGGCCTTGCTGGAGACGAGCATGGACGGCCGCACCGTCTCGCTCCAGTAGTCGTAGTGCGCGATGCGTCGCAGCGAGGCCTCGACGCCCCCGATCACCACCGGCACGCCGCGGAAGGCCTCGCGGCAGCGCTGGGCGTAGATCGGTGTCGGGCGGTCCGGCCGCAGCCCGATGCGTCCCCCCGGCGAATAGGCGTCGTCGTTGCGACGCTTCCTGTTCGCCGTGTAGTGGTTGATCATCGAGTCCATGTTGCCGGCGCTGACGCCGTAGAACAGACGCGGCGCGCCGAGCGCGCGCCAGGCGTCGGCGGACTTCCAATCCGGCTGGGGCAGGATCGCCACCCGGTAGCCCGCGTGCTCCAGCAGGCGGCCGAGGATCGCCGCCGCGAACGACGGGTGATCGATGTACGCATCGCCGCTGACGAGGATCACATCGGCCTGGTCCCAGCCGAGGGCGTCCATCTCGCGGCGCGTCGTCGGCAGGAACTCGGAGGACATGCGGGCCAGCTTAGAGCAATGGACCCACGCCGTCGCGGCAGCGGCGCACAAGCACCCTGCAGCTCACGTGTCCGCGTCGGTCACTGCGCGCCCCGTGGCTCCACCCGCAGCCAATCCAGGTTGAAGGCGATGGGCTGCTCCTCGTTCGGGTGCAGGTGGGCCCGGTCCGCGCGAAAGGTGATCGTGGAGATGGACTCTCCCGCCACCCCGGCGGGGACGACGAGTTCGGGTTCGGTCGTCCCGACGCGCTTGACCACCCACTCACCGACGGACGTCCCGTCGACGTCGACCCGGATCGTGAGCGGGACCACCTCCCGCCGCACGGAGATCCGCGCCTGCAGGTCGAAAGCCCCGTCGAAGGGCACGTCGAGGAACAAGGACGCCTCGGGCATGGTCGCGCGCCGGTAGGTCGTGCCGTCCGGGCGGCGGCGCGGCGTGCTCCAGCCATGCAGGGACTCGTGCCGTCCGCCCTGCTCGGAACCCACGTCGATCTCCTCGGCGCGCAAGTCGACCCCCGGGGCGTAGATCGCCTGCTCGAAGCTCCACGAGTCCGACGCGAGGCCCGGGCCGGACACGGTGTACTCCTCGATGTGCGTCTGCCAATCGTCGCCGGTGCGGTCGCGCAGCACGTAGGCGCCGTAGGCCCGTTCGCGCGACGCATCCTCCGGCAACTGCGCCAGGTCGCGACCGTGGAAGCGCTCGGGCAACCCCGCGGCCGCCGCGATGGTGGGCGCGATGTCACCGATCCAGGCCGGCGCGTGCGACGTGCGCAGGGGGCCGACACCGTCGGGCCACTTCACCGCGAGCAGCGGCCGCGCCCGGGCCACCAACTTCTTCGACAGCAGATGGGTCTTCCCGCCCGCGACGCCGAAGTGCCCCCCGTGGTCGGCGGCGAGCACGATCAGGCTGTTGTCGTAGATCCCGCTCGCCTTCAACTGATCGAAGAACTCGGCGGTCCTCGTGACGGCGCAGCGCACCTGGTCGAGGTAGCTGGGTTCGTCGTAGGGCCGCTGCGGCACGACGTTGCACTGGTCGTCGAGCACCATGGGCGTGTGGCCACCGTTCAGGTGCAGGATCTTGAAGGTGGCCGAACCGCGGTCGAGGCGCAGGCCCCCGCCGTATTCTGCCAGGAAGCGCGCCGAGGCCGCCGGCACGAGCAGATCCGCGCTCGTCGTCGCCACCAGCGGCTGCACCGTCCAGGCGCCTTCGCTGTACAGCACCTCCTTCAGTGTGTGGGGCGCATGCCGGAACAGCGAGAGGTCCAGCAGTTCTGCGGCCATGCGGCGCCGATACGCAGCCGCTGACTCGGTCGTCTTGGGGATGGCGTAGGCCGTCGTGTAGACGCCCTGGCTCAGATGGAAGACATCCAGGCCGATCCAGTCCACCGCGACGCCGACGTCCATCAGGCGCCGCGCGATGGTGTCGCCTTCGAGCATGGCCTTGGCGCGATAGCCGGGCACGGAGCGCTCGTTGCGGAAGGGCGGGATCCCCAGCATGACCGGCAGGCTGAAGGCCGTCGTGGGGAAGGCGCCGAGGGCATCGGCATAGAAGGTGAACCCGGAGAACGAGGTCTGACCCCATTCCGGCTGCTCGGCCACGACGCGCGCGAAGGCGTCGCTGGTGGTGGCGTCGAGGATCACGAGCAGGAAGTTGCGCTCGTCCGAGAAGGAGTGGATCTCGTCCACGGGGCTGAGCGAGCGGAATTCGTTCCCGATGGGCACCGAGTCCCCGCCGCTCGCGCTCACGAAGGGCAGCGACACCAGACCCAGGGCGAGGAACAGGCCCGACAGGAAGGCGATGCGAGGCAGCAGGAAGCGGTGCAGTCCCTGCCCCACCAGCACCACCAGCACCCAGAGCGCCAGCTCCCCCGTGGCCCGACCGGACCGCCCCTCGATGGCCAGGGCCTGCCCGTCGATGAGCCCGTAGTCGGCCACGAACATGTTGGCCTGCATCCAGCCCATGCAGGCCAGCGAGAACACGAGCGTCACGAAGCGTTCGCCGAGCACACGCGGCAGCACCCGGGCGACGAGCGTCAGCACCAGGGTCACGGCGACCACCAATCCCAGGAGCAGCGGGACGATGCGGCCGAACGTCTCGAGGTACTCGAAGACGTTGAAGGCGTAGAGGGTGAACGGGCCGACGAGCAAGGCGTCGGTCGCCAGGAGCCCGCTGGCGAGGAGCGCCGCGCCCGTCAAGGGCCGCTCGGCAGTCCCGGAATTCGCCATGTCATCCCCCTCGCGGCGCGCTCCCCCCGCGATGCTCCCGTGGGCCGCGGTCGATGGCCGCGCAGTCTACCGGAAGCCTCCGGCTCCCCGGTCGCCGCGATCCCGGCTAACATGGCGGCGGAGGAGTCTCCGGCCGGGCAGCCGCAGACCACCGCACCCGGATGAGAGCCGTGTCCATGCGACCCAGGGGCCGTTCGCCGAGCGCCGTCACCGTGGTCGCGACGCTCGTGATCCTGCTCGCCCTCGCCGGGACCGCCGCGCCCACAGCCGCCATCGCGATCGCCGCGTCGGCACAGCCCGCGGCCGGTCAGGACGTGAGCTTCACCATCGAGGAGACGCTCACCCTCCCGACGACCCACAGCGTCGTGCTCACGCTGGTGCCCTTCGACGACGCCGAACTGTACGTCGCGTACGGCGCCACCGACGGCCGGTGGACCACCGACACGCCCACGCTGAGCGTGGACGCCGGCTTCCCCGCCGAGTTCCTGATCACGGGCCTCAAGCCCGGCCATGAATACGCCTACCGGGTCTTCGTGCGGCCCGGCGGCAGCGCGGTCGAATACGTGGGCCGGCAGACGGAGCGCTTCCGCACCCTGCGCCGCGCCGGCGAGCCGGTCACCTTCGCCTACACGGCCGACGCGCACCTCTACGACCTTTGGGCCAAGGCCACCTTCGGCGGCTCGGTCGGCGGCTACGACCACGTGCGCAAGAGCTTCGAGAACCTGGCGGCGGACGACAGCCTCGACTTCTTCGTCCTCGCCGGCGACCACGCCTCGACCCACTGCCACAACTGCCCCGGCGGCATGCTCGAGGGCGTCAACTACCACCAGGACTACGCGCTGGTCCCCGAGCAAGGCCTGCTGCGCTACCAGAAGCTGCTCGCGCCCGAGCACGTGGGCCAGGTCGCCCGGCGCACGCCGTTCTTCTGGGTGCTGGGGAACCATGAGGGCGAGACCGCCGTCACCATGAACGGCTGCGGGCACAACGAGCTCAACGCCATGGTCAGCCGCGACGCCCGCCGCACATACCTCCCCGATCCCTACCCCTTCTTCGGGGGCAACGACCGGGGCACCTACTACTCCTTCGCTTCAGGCGACGCGCGCGTCGTGGTGCTCGACGTGATGGGCTACAGCAACGCGCTGCCCGTGAACGCCAACGGCTGGTCGCTGGGCACCGAGCAGCTCGCCTGGCTCGACAAGGTGCTCGCCACCTCCGACGAGAAGTGGACCTTCGTCATCGCCGAGCACCTCGTGGGCGGCGCCACCGTGGGGCTCGTGCAGTGCTACCACTACGGACGCGGCGGCATCCGCTCGACGGTGGCCAACAAGCTCAAGGAGACGTTCCTCGGCGAGCAGGCCCTGGTGCAGGAGATCGTCGCTCGCCATGTCACGCCCGGAGGGGCGAGTTTCTTCATGACCGGCCACGACCACGTGGCCATGCTGCCCCTCGAGAAGCCCGACCTGCAGGGCGTCGGCACGGGCGTCTACTACGTGAAGGCCGGCAGCATCGGCGCGGCCCCCGGCTGGTGGAAGAACGACGCCAAGTTCCAGAAGCAGATGGACTGGGACTTCGACGGCGAGGCCGACTACTTCGCCGAGGAGACCGGCACCGACCGTCGGGGCTACTGGCGCATCACCGTCGACGGAGAAGAACGCGTCGTCTTCGACTACGTCATCACCAGCCTCTGGCCCAACCCGGTGAATGCGTCCGTGCTGCTCAGCCGGACCATCGAGGCGGAGTAGGAACCGACCCCACGGAGACGAATCCATGCACATGTCCATCCCCGCCCGCTCGTGGCTGCGCTCGCTGCGCTTGCCCGCGCTCCTGGCCCTCGTCGCGTTGCTCAGCTTCCGCTTTGCCATGGCCACGACGGCCCCCCTTCCTGCGGCGACGCTCGACGACTGCCTGATCAACCCGAACATCCCCATGGCGCAACAAGCCACGGGCCAGGCGCTCGCCCTGCTGCAAGCGGCCCAGCAGGTCGATCCCCCGCCAGGCTACGTCGCCCACAAGCGCCAGGCGGAGAAGCTGCTGCGCCAGGTGCAGCGCCACCTGGGTGCGGCCGCCCAGGCACTCAAGGACGAGTGCGAAGAGAACTGAGTCGAATGCGGAGGCCGCCGCGAGGCCGCCGCGAGGCTGACGTCATCACCGGAGCCCGGCGCCATGCGCACTGCGCTCTGGGCGCGAGACTCAGAATGCGAATTCAGCTCACCGCTCCTCGAGTGTGAAGTCGACCGTCACTCGCTCGCCCCGCGCCAGGGTCACGGGCTGGCTGGCGAGGAATGTGCGCTGTTCCGTCCACGCGACGATCCTGATCTCGTAGGTGCCGGGACGGACGGGATCGATGACCCACTGCCCGTCCTCGGTGTAACCGCGCCCTTCCAACCCCTCCTCGCCGAGCCTGTGCAACTCGACGATGACGTCCTCGACCGGGCGACCGCTGCGCGTCCGGGCAGTGCCCTCGAGCACGGCAGCCCGCTCCAGCGCGACCGTGACACGCTCGGGGATCGTATGAGCTTCGACACCGAATCTCGCCGAGTCCGCGAGGAAACCGGAGGCCCTGCCCACCAGCCAGTATCGGCCGGGGAGCACACTGACCAACTCGCCTTGGCCGAGACCGTCCGTCTCCCCATACACATCAAAGTCGAAGCGCACCTCCTCTCGGATCCGCTTCATGGTGGTCAGATCCCAATCGGGAAAGCTCGCCCACGACTGCCCGATCTCGGGCGTCCGGACAAGGCGGACCCGCGCGGCGGGCAAGGGCTCCCGGGACGAGGCATCGACGACCTCGAAGGCCAAGGTGTGGCCGTGCAGGTCGATGTCGGCCACCACGACGTCGTCGTCGACGAGTTCCACTCGCACGATGCGCACAAATCCCTGCGCCGCATTGACGAGCAACAGCGCCGGGCCCGAGAAGAGCCCGCGCACACGAAAGCCGCCCATCTCATCCGAAGTGGTCTCTGCGACGAGGGTCCACGGCTCGTCGCCCGTGGGAGTCGTGGCAAGTCGGATGATGGCCCCCGAGACGGCCCGGCCCGCGTCGGTCACCGTCCCGGACACGAGAGCGCCCTCGGCCAGGACGAGATCCCTCGTCACGTGAGCGCCCCCGTCGAGGTGGATCTCCTGCGCCTGGCGAGGGAACGCGGACCGTCGAGCACCCGATGCACGGAATGTCGCCTCGACGGCCACCGGGTCGCTCGTCGCGAGCAGCACGAATTCATCCGGCATCAGGTCGTTGAAGCGATAGAAACCCTGTTCGTTGGCCGGGGTCTTCCGCGCCGACGGACGAGATGAGTCCGAATCCCATGAAGAGAGGGACACGGGCAGCCCCTCCCACCGGTCACCGCCCTCCTCAACTGCGGATCGCCTGGGCAGGGCCATCACCGTGGCGCCCGGCAGGATCTCGCCGTCGGCACCCTTCACGACGCCTTCGACCACGGCCTTGGGCAGCAGCCGGATGACATAGTCTTCGACCTTCCCCTTGGGCAGGACGAGGTGGTGATTGCTGGCGGTGTGACGGCCCGGTGCGTTGACCCAGAGTTGCCACCGCCCCGGCACGACGTTGGTGAACACGAAGCGTCCCGAGTCGTCGCTGCGCACGCCGATCGTCCCGGTGCCCAGGGCCGCTCCGGACTCGGCCGCCATCTGCACGCTGGCATGGACGATCGGGCGTCCGGCCTCATCGATGACGATGCCGCCGAAGGATTGGGCCGGCTCGAGCAGCAACTCGAATGTGATGCGCCCCGCCGATGGCACGGGCGGCGTCACCGCCACGGCCTGGGCGTAGCCCCGCGCCCTCACCTGGAGCTTGGTGCCTTCCCGCCCGGCCCCGGTGATGAGGTGCGTGCCCGCCTCCAGATCGTGATAGGCGGCCGACAAGTGGCTCGTGTCGTCCCGGATCGGTCGCAGCTCGAAAGCATCGGGAAGGCTGGTCCAGAGCTGAGCGCCCTCGACCACGTCGCCGGTCTCCCCGTCGCGCACAGTGAGCACGATCTCGCCGGGAGGCAGCAACGTGATGACCAGCGGCGGGTCGCTCGGAGCCACCGCAGCGACATGGGTGAAGGCGGTTCCCTTGGCGCGTGCGTGGACGGAGTATGGGCCGGGCTGGAGGTCGCCGATGAGGAATCGTCCCAGCGAGTCCGTGCGCACATGGGCTTCCCACTTCGCCGCGACCATGGCGACCTCGTCGTCGTCCGGCCACTTGGGGAAGTCGTGGGAGCGGGCGTACACCTCGGCATCGGCGACGGGCTCACCTTTCGCGTCCTGCACGATGCCACTCAGGCGCGGCCCCGCCTCGAGAGTGAGAGTGCCCAGATCGGTCGACTCTCCGGGCACAACGGCAACGTCGACGAGCGCTGTTGACCGGTGGTCTGGGCGAGCGACGAGCAGGTCCACACGCCCGCCCGCGAGTCCCGCGAGTGCGAAGCGACCCTCTTCGTCGGTGGCCGTGCGCACCACCGTCCGCCGCGATCGTGCGAGTCGATCCGGATGGAGGAAGACGCCACTCCGGGTGTCGCCCGAGACGGTGGGTTGCTCGCTCACCAGCGAAACCTCGACGTCGGACAGGGCTCCGCCGTTCCGATCGACCACGCGCCCGACCACGCCCGCGCCCCGTGCCAATCGAAGGGTCCCCAGGTCGTTGGCCCCCACCGCGACTTGACCGTTGGCGTGGATCCGCGTGGCGTGAGCATCGTGGAGCACGACCAGGAGCGTGCCGTCGCGGTCGTCTTCATCCCAGCGACTCACGTCGATGTCGAGGGTGAAGCGTCCCTCCGCATCGCTGAGCACACGCGGAACCCGGATGTTCTGGAGCAGCGGCAATCCGGCGACATGCTGATTCACACCGAGCAGTCCTCGAACATCTCCGTCGTGAACCGAAAAGCGGACCTCGGCCTCGGCGAGCGGCTCACCCTGCGCATCCTCGATGCGGCCTGAGAGAACGGCCACCTCGCCGGCGAGCCCGTTGCCCGCGACGGCAGGAACAGCCTGCCCCCCGACGCCCAACGACTCGACCGGCGCCTCCAGCGCCCCCGGCAAGGCATTGCTGAGTGCCGTCGGCGAGGCCGGCGGGTCGGCCGGAACCGCAGCCACCGGGCTCGGGGGACCCGTCTCCGCATCACCAGCGTCCAGCGCCTGCACCGTCGACCACAGTAGACCGAACGCACCGATCACGACGATCGCGCCCACGAGGACCTTGGCCTTGGCGGTCATGACGAGAGTTCCCTTCAGGCCCGTCCCCGCGAGGGGACCGACCGCGGATCCGCCGGCCTGCGCGCCGGCTTGCCCGGTGGCCTGGGCAGCGGCGTGCCCGGTGGTCTGGGCGGTGGCTTGAGCCGCGGCCTGTGCGGCTGCGTGGGCGAAGGCCATCTCCCCGAAGGCCCCCGACGAAAGCGCTAGCGGAATCAGACTCAGCGACCACGACGAACGCGCGCCGCCGAACTCGCCGTCGAGGCGGCGCCGGAGTTGCTCGAGGGCGCGCTTGAGGCGAGACCGCACCGTGGAGCCGGGAATGTCGAGGCGACGCGCGATGTCCTCGGCGCTCAGGTCCTCGAAGTAGCGCAGCAGCACCGTGGTGCGGTACGGCTCGGCAAGTCGCAGCACGGCGTGCACGACTTTCTGCTGGATGTCGGCCCGTGTCACGAGATCGTCTGTCGAAGGCAGGTCGTCGGGAACGGGCGCCTCCGCCTCATGCCGCGATCGACGTCGATTCGACCGCGCCTCCCGCCGCACCAGGTTGCGGATGATTCCGCCTAGCCAGGCCCGGGTGTGCTCCGGCTCGCGCGGCCGCTGCTTCATCGCGATGAGCCAGGTCTGCTGGACGACGTCGTCCACGCGGCCCTGATCGAACAGCAGACTCGCGGCCAGGCGCCGGACCCAACGGGAATGGGTCAGCAGCTCGTCGATCTCGAAAGCGTCGGACTCGGGCATCGCGGTCACCCCTCTTCTTCATGGAATCATGAAGTGAGTGCCCGGCGGGGTCTCGTCCGTTGCAGGAATCCCCGATTCAGGCTGCGGATGCCTGCACTAGCCCGGCTCACCGCACCTCGAGCAGCCGCCCTAAAGAGTCGCCCCTACGCGCCACCCCGCACCGTCAACCACAAGCCGAGAATGATCCCGCCGCCGATGCCCAGCATCCAGCCTGCCGAAGGCACGAAGTAGGGAAACAGCATCAGCACGATGCCGGTGGCCAACTGCGGGGCGCGGGACTGCCGCTTGCCGTAGAGGAACAGGCCCATCCCCACCGAACCCACGGCGAGGGAGGCCAGCAGCTCCGAGGTGGTGAAGTCGAGGGCGAGCATCCTCCTTCATCGGCCGCTCGCCGGGGCAACTCCTGTAGAACCTTGCGATGACTTCCGACGCCCCGAAAGCCCCGCGCTCCGTCCTGGGGCTCGTGTTCCTGACCGTGTTCCTCGACATCGTCGGGTTCTCGATCCTGTTCCCGCTGTTCCCCGACCTACTCGACCACTACCTGTCGATCAGCGACGAGGGCAGCCTGCTCGCGCGCCTCGTGGTGCAGCTCGAGCAGTTCGCCGGCGAGGATTCGAACGCGGTCGTGACCCTGTTCGGCGGACTGCTGGGTTCGGTCTACGGCTTGCTGCAGTTCCTGTTCTCGACGGTGTGGGGCGGGCTGTCGGACCGCATCGGTCGGCGCCCGACACTCTTGCTGACCCTCGGGGGAACGGTGCTCGCGTACCTGCTGTGGGTGGTGGCGGGCAGCTTCCTGGTGTTGGTGGCGGCGCGCATCCTGGGCGGCATCATGGCCGGCAACATCTCCACAGCGTCGGCCGCCGTGGCCGACACCACCTCGGGGCGCGACCGCGCCAAGGGCATGGGCATCGTCGGCATGGCCATCGGCCTCGGGTTCATCCTGGGCCCGGCCATCGGCGGCTTCAGCGTGGGCTGGCAACTGGTCGAGCCCGGCACGTCGTCCGGTGCGCTGGCCCTCAACCCCTTCTCGGCGCCGGCCCTCATCGCCGCGCTGCTCGCGCTGGTGAATCTGCTCTGGGTGGCCACGCGCTTCCCCGAGACCCTGCCCGTCGAACGCCGCGGCCGCGGCGAGTCCGTGCGCTCGCTCAATCCCTACCGGCGCCTGGCCACCCTCGACTTCCCCGGCGTGCTGCGCGTGAGCCTGATCTACTTCCTCTACCTGGTGGCCTTCGCCGGCATCGAGTTCACGCTCACCTTCCTGACCAAGGAGCGCTTCGCCTACGAGCCCCTCGACATGGCGGGCATGTTCGTGTTCGTCGGGTTGATCATCGCGCTGGTGCAGGGCGGCATCGTGCGACGCGTGGCGCCCCGCTTCGGCGAACGCCGGGTGGCCATCGTCGGCATGCTGCTGACGGTGCCGGGCTTCCTGCTCATCGGCGACGCCGCCACGACCACCGGTCTCTACGCCGGCCTGGCCTGCATGGCCTTCGGCAGCGCGCTGGTCATGCCGTGCCTGTCGGCCCTGGTGTCGCGCTACACGCCGGCCGACCGGCAGGGCCTGGCCCTGGGCGCCTTCCGCTCCATGGGCTCGCTGTCCCGCGCCACCGGCCCGATCCTGGGCGCGCTGCTGTACTGGCGCTTCAGCAGTGGGCTGCTGTACCTGGCGGCCGGGGCGATGCTGCTGGTCCCGCTGGTCATGGCGCTGGGGTTGCCCGCCGTGCCGGTGGAGGAGGCGGAGGCCTAGTCGTCGGCCGGACGCCGCTCTTCAGCCGGACGCCGCGGGGCGGCCCCTGCGACCCGTGTTGCCAACGCCTGCAACATCGGTGAGGCGCGTGACAAGAATTGCGGGAGAGCTTAGGGTCTTCCCAAGGGGAGGAAGCTGCGCCGGGGGGCGCTGTCCGAGGAGGAGAGGGGAATGCCGCTGCGTTTCGAGTGTCCCGAGTGCGATGCACCGGTGGTCACCTTCCGGCGCCCGGGTGAGAGCGCACGCTGCGGGGAATGCGAGTCCGAATTCGACGTCCCCGAAGACGCGATGACGACCCATGAGAAGCCGACCTGGGTGGGCGAGCCGGGCGCCGCCCCTGCACCGACAACCCGGGCTCGGGCGACGGCCGAAGACGGCCGCTCATCGCGGACTCAGCGAGGGGAGTCCTTCAAGGTCGGCGCGGTGCTCAGCAAGGGCATGTCCATCTGGTTCCGCAAGTTGCCCGTGTACGTCACGTTGACGTTGCTCGTGAATCTGCCGTTATTCCTCTATCAATGGTGGCTCGTCGACAGCGGGAACATCGGCGCCCCCGCGCCCTACGGCTTCAACACGTGGACGATCATCTCCGCCCTGGTCAACATGACGTTGTCCAACCTGGCGACGGCCACATTGATCTACGCGGTGTTCCAGGCGCTGCGCGGTCACTCGGTCGCCATCGGCACCTGCCTCAGCTACGTGCTCGCCCGCTTCCCCATGCTGCTGGCCGTCACGCTCCTGGTGAGCCTGTTCACCGCCTTGGTCGCAGGTGTCGCCATACTGCCGGGCCTCCTGCTCGTGATGGTCTCCGAGACCCTCGGCATCTTGCTCTTGTCGATCTGCGCTTTCGCGGCCCTCGCATGGGTGATGACGGCAGTCTGGGCGACGATGGCCGTGGCCGTCGTGGAGAACCCGGGCATCATGTCGTGCTTGAGTCGGAGCATGGAACTCACCAAGGGGTACCGCGGCCGCATCTTCCTGCTCCTCCTGTTGTTGGGCGTCCTGGGAGGCATCGTCGGAGGCATCGTGGGTGCCGTGGTTTCCTCGCTGCCTGTGATGATCAAGCTCCTGCTCACCACGGGCTTGACCGTCGTGGTGGCCTCGCTCAGCGCCGTGGTCACGGCGGTCGGCTACCACGACCTGCGCGTTGCCGCCGAGGGCATCGACACCGTGGAACTAGCCGCGATCTTCGACTAGGCGAGGGCTCACCGGCACGAGTTGCGCCGCGAGAGCTCGGCGCCGTCACAGGGTCAGCCACAATCAGGGTCAGCCACAATCAGGGTCAGCCGCTGTCAGGGCCCGCCGTTGTGTCGGGGTCGCCGAGGCGGCCGCCGCGCTTCTTCTCGCGCGCCTGGCCGAGCAGTAATTCGTGTTCGAGGCGCAGCCTCTGGGAATCGTAGAACGCCCGCAGGAACTCGCGCGACGGAACGTCACCGCCGTCCCATCCGAGCTTGAGCCGGATCTTCTCGGCCACCAGGTCCAACGCCTCGGCATCCCCGGAGCGGTTCCGTAGCAACTCCTCGAGGACCTGCAATTCGTACACCCCGTAGAGATCGAGTTGCGCCGGCGTGAACGTCAGCTCGGACGAGGACGTCGATTCGGCAGCCAGGTCCCTTCCCAGTCGCCCTTCGGGTCGTCGCACGACCAGGGTTCCGCCGATGAGATCTCCCGCCCGGAGTCGATCTCGGTTGAGGAGGGGCAGCAACGCGATCGCCACCAGCCAGAGACTCGAGAACATGACCATCGATGTGCTCTGGCCGGCGGGCATCCAATGGGGCTGCAGCACCATCATGAGCGGTAAGAAGAACTCGATCTCACGGGTGAGATTGCGAGCGAAGACGGCATCCGCGGTGAGCATGCCGCCGTGCCGGTCGATGACCTGCGTGCCGACCAGTTTCTTACCAGGCGTGCGCCCCTGCCAGTTCAGTTCGAACCAGACGAAGTAGAAGTTGCGCACGATGAAGATGACCAGGTACACGAACGCACTCAGCGTTCCGCCCATCAGCATGCCGCCGTACGCCACTCCGGCCACGAGCGCGATCACCGTGACAGCGACGACCTGGACGAGCACGTCGAAGAAGAAGGCCGCCAGGCGATCGCCGACTCCGGCGATCTCGAATTCGAGCGGCACGCCTTCGGGAGTCACAACCTGGTGTTTGCGAGACGCGAGAGCAGACGACAGCAGCGAACTCATGCCGGCCGCCCCGCCATGTCCTTCCGTCCGGCGAAGACGAAATAGGCCAGCCAGCCGAGGCTCGTGACCCCGACGACGGTGTAGCGCACCGGCAGGGCATGCACGAGCTGCCGGAAGAAGCCCTCGAGCAACGCGGCAACAAACAGCATCGCCAAGGCTCCGAACACGACCACCGCCGCCTCCCGGCCGCGCAACGTCAGGTTGTCGAGACGCGTGTACTGTCCCGGGAAGACAATGGACTGACCGATGACCAGGCCACAGGCGCCGCACAAGACGAGGGCCAGGATCTCGGTGACACCGTGCGGCAGCACCCAACTCCACCATTCCACACCGAGGCCGCGTCCGTGGTACAGCCCTGACATCGCCCCCAAGAGCAGCCCGTTGTAGACCAACAACAGCAGGACGGGGATGCCGCACGCGAAGCCGAGCGCGACGCACAACATGGAGACCTGGGCGTTGTGCGTGAACAGGAACGAGGCGAAGGAGGTCAACACGCTGGAGACCGTGGCCTCTTCGTCGAACAGGCCGGCGCGGAGGTCTTCGGTGCTCGCGGCAGGCGTCCGCCCCTGCGCCATGTCCGCCGATACGAGTGAGTAGTAACGATCGGGGTCGGCGGTGGTCAGCAGGAACCCCACCAGGAGGCCCAACAGCAGCAGCCCCGCCGAAGCGGCGAGTTGCCAGCGCATGTCGCGCACCGCCTGCGGGAAGCGCGCCCCCGCGAACTCCAACAAGCTGGTGAGCAGGCGCCGCCGCGTGGCGTACACCACGAAGTAGCTGCGAGCCGTCAACCCCTCGAGGTACTCGGTGACGTTCCGATCGAGGGAGATGGCCCGGGCCACGCTCAACGACGAGAGGGCGGAGCGATGCAGCGACGGCAGGCGGGCCAGGTCCTTGGCAAACAGGTGGTCGAGGCCCGAGCGTTCGGCTCGCGCGATCAGGCGCTCGAGGTCACGCCAGGAATCCTCCCGCTCGCGGCGGAATTCGACGCTGCGCATGCCGTGTCTCGCGGCGGTCACACCAGCTCCCGCCGCTTGATGTCGAGGTAGCGGTTCACCAGGTCCATGTCGAGCTGCCGCGGACGGGCGCCGAGAACGTGGATACCGTCCCGCCGCATGCGGTCGTGGACCTCCCGCCGGTCACGTCGCAGGTCGCCCGCCACCACGGCCCGTCCCACGTCCGTGAGCCGACGGGGGACATCCAGCTCGAACTGCTCGAGGGCCGGGTCGGCGAGGTCCACGAAGAGGACCACGTGGCGCCGTGACAGGCGGCTCATGTTGTCGAGCATCAACCGGGCCGTGATCGAATCGGTGAAGTGGGTGAACACGATAATCAACGAACGGCGTCGCAGGCGCGCCGAGAGATCCAGCATGCCCAGGGTGAAGTTGGTCTCGTCGGTGCCGTACTCGATCGCCGCCGAGGCCTGGGAGATGCGGGTGAAGGCCGCGAGACCGTTCTGCGGGGCGAGGTACTTGCCGGGCCGGGCCGCGAAGTCGTAAAGCCCCACCCGGTCGCCCGTTCGCAGGCACAGGTAGCTCAACAGCAGTCCGCTATTGATGGCGTGGTCCAGACGCGGGGTGCCTTCCAATGCTTCCCCCATCTGGTGCCCCGAGTCGATGGCCACGATGACCTGGTGGTTGCGCTCGGCGCGAAAGTGCCGGCTGAGCAACCGGGTGTGACGCGCCGAGGCCCGCCAGTCGATGCTGCGCGTATCGAGTCCCGGCACGTACTTGCGCAGCGACTCGAACTCCGACCCGTCACCGAGAAAGCGCTCGGCCTTGATCCCCGCGCTGTTGCGCGACGCGCCGAAGAAGCGCAGCGCAAAGGCGCGCACCGCGGCGATGTTGGGCTGAATGGCGATCGAGCGATCCAAGCCCACCACCCAGAGACGCTCGACCAATCCCAAGGGGCCCCGCCAACGCAACCACAGGGTCCGGACCTGGCCCGTGCCCCGACGCACGGGCCGCAACGGGAAGACGTGGCGCCCCGCCCCGCCGGCCGGCACATCGAGGGCGGCGCCCGCCACCGGCGCGATCAAGTCGTTCATGTCGAAGAGCATGTCGATGCGGGTGGGGCGCTGGCTGCTCGGCACGGCGATGTCGACCTCAAGGGGCGCCGTACTGCCCATGCCCAAGGTTGTGGGTGACGACACCTCCAACTCGAGCTGGCGCACTCGGGCCAGGCGTAACCCGTCGACGACACCGACGACCACCAGGCTGACGATGAACACCCACCAGACCCACCAGGTCTGCCCTCCCCAGGCCGCCGGCACCAGGGCCGCGACCAGGCCTGCACCCATCCACAAGGCGAAGCGGGGCGTCGGTCGGATCATCGCGGGGCGGGCACCTGATCCAGGATCTGCTGGAGGACGTCGGGCACGGACGTGCCCTCGAGCTCAGCGCCCGGCGCCAGCACGATGCGGTGGCCGAGCACGGCCGGGACCAGGCTCTTCACGTCGTCGGGCAGCACGTAGTCGCGACCGTCGAGTGCGGCCCGCGCGCGGGCGGCGCGACACAGCATGTTGGTCGAGCGCGGCGAACCGCCCGCCAGGAAGGCCGTGTGATCGCGGGTGGCGCGCACGATGTCGACGGCGTAGTGGAGCACCTCCTCCGACAGCTGCAGCCCGGCGATGACCCGGCGCGCCGCGCGGATCTGCGTCATGTCGGCGCACCGCTCCAGACCGAGATCTTCCAGGCTGGGCATGCTCGACGTGTGACCGTGCAGCCGGGCCATGCGGCGTTCCTCGTCGCGGTCGGGATAACCCACCGGGATCTTCACCAGGAAGCGGTCGAGCTGGGCCTCCGGCAGCGGGTAAGTGCCCTCGTTCTCGAGCGGATTCTGTGTCGCGATGACGAAGAATCCGTCGCCCAGATCGTGGGACTCGCCGTCGATGGTGACGGAGCGCTCCTGCATCGCCTCGAGCAACGCCGCCTGGGTCTTGGGCGGCGTGCGATTGATCTCGTCGGCGAACAGCACCTGCGTGAAGATCGGTCCCTTGTTCAGCACGAATGTGTTGGTCTGGAAGTGGAACAGGTTCGTTCCGATCACGTCCCCGGGCATCAGGTCCGGCGTGAATTGGATGCGCTTGAAGTCGAGGGACAGCACCGCCGCGAAGGTGCGCCCCAACAGCGTCTTCGCCGTGCCGGGCATGCCTTCGAGCAGGACGTGGCCCTCGGACAACAGGGCCACGGTCATGAGGTCCACGGCCTCCACGTGGCCGATGACCACACGGTGGACCTGCTCACGCAGGCGTTCAGCCAGGGTGCGAACGTCGTCAAGATCCATGCAGCATGTCCTCGTGCCATTGGTGGATGCGGGATGCGAGTGCGAGCGCCCGGCGACTGCGTCGCGGCCCCGAACCGGAGGGAAGCGAATCGGCCTCGCCCTCCCGGTGGCCGGCGACCTCGATCAAGGACGTCTCGCGCAATTCCTGGGTCAATGTCAGGGGGTCGTCGGCCAATCCCCGTCGTCGGGCCATGGCGGCCAAGCGACGGTGGCGCTCGGCTTCGTCGAGACCGGCCGGCAGATGGAACGCGGCACCGACCCGGTTCACGGTCAGCTCGAAGTAGCGCTTCAGCAGGAAACCGTGCTGCCCGGCGCCGACGAGAAGCTGCGCCGTGTTCTCGATGAGGGCCCGCTTGCCGCTGGGCCGCCGGGACGGTGCCGGGGTGGGTGGACCGAAGCGCGCGAGCCCCGCCCAGAGCACGATCAGGCAGGTCAACACGACGTGGATCAGCCCGATGACGAGCGGGAAGCGCAGCAGCTCGGCAGCCAGATGGGAGGTGAGGCCGTGACCGTGCTGGGTCTCGTCGATGATCAACGGCGAATCGTCCTTCAGGAGCGTCAGCGCGTCCACGGCGACAAGCGCGTTCTCGCCCCGGGCCAGGCCGTGCGTCGAGATCAGGTCGGGATCACTGACCACCACAAGCTCCAACGGGTTCCCGTATCGCTCGAGCCTCTTCAGGCCGACGAGGACCCCCGCACTCGAGGACACGACCGGCTGCAGATCCGCCTTCGTGAGCAGCTGTGGGTGTGACAGTTCGGGCTGGGCATCGTCGGGTCCGCCGGTCCAGGCGGTCGGTGGCCGCGCGGGCCGCAACACCCGGGCCTCGATGCCTACACTGGTCAGCAGGTCATTGATCCTCTCCATGGGCAGCCAGCGCACGAGGGAGACCCACGCCGGGTTCTCCGGGTCCTCCTCAGCCCACCACTTGGGCAGCACCAGCACCAGGCGAGTCGCCGTCTTCGTCAGGTCCTCGAGGCTCTGCGTGAGGCCCTCGGAATCCCAGGGCTGCGGCTCGAGGAGCACCAGTACCGCGCCCGGGTCGGTGACATGCATGGCCTGACGCCGGCTCTGGTGAACGGTGTGGCCCAGCTCCTCGAGCAGTGCGACCAGAGCCGCATGTCCGACGGCCGAGGTGCTGTACGAGTCGGGCTGGGATGACTCCGGCCGGCCCGCTGACGGCTGCATATTCCCGGTGAGCATTGCGAACGTGACCGAAACGAGCGCGAGGCCGACCAGCGCGACGACCACCGACTTGCGGAAGACGGGCTCGCTCACGAGACCTCCCAATGCTCTCGCAACACGCGGTACTGGGAGACCGCGTGGTTCCAGTCGACGGCCGTGGGATGGGCGGTCCCGAACGTGCTGGTCTCCACGACCCGCACCAGCGCGTCGTAGGACGCCCGGCGTGGACCGTCGAAGTTCAGCCGCGCGGCGATCTCACGACTGGTGAGTGACGGGGCGAGGCGCATGCGTTGCGATCGGCCGAGTGCGCGCGTCGTGTCGCGGAGCAGCGCCCGCATGGCTTCGGCGAAGTGCCCTTGCTGAGCCAACTCACGGGCGTTCGCCGACGGCTGGGGGTCGAGCGGCGAGGACGAAGGCCGGGGCGCGTCCACCTCCGGGTCGATGACCGCGTCCCCGTCCGGGTGGCGCTGGAACTGCCGGCTGCTCCACACGATGCCGACGATCACCGCGGCCAAAAGCCCGCCCCAGAGCAGGACAGTGGAGAGGGCCGCGCCGGCGGGGTCGTCGCCACGGTCGCTGCGATAAGACGGCCTGCGTCGACTCCAGTAGTCGAGCTCATCCGGCCCGGCGCCGGGCTGTCCTTCGATCTCGCACAATTCGGCCTGGAAGCCCTCCCGCGCCACGATCTCACGGGCCAAGCGCACGGCCTCGCGGTCTTCACCGGGCGAAGCGGCCCACACTGTCGCGGGAATTGCCCCCAGCAACAGCCCGCAAGCCACCACCACGGTCGCCGTGATGCGTGTCGGTGCCCTCATCCGCGGCCAGTGTACGGGGTCGCGCCGTCCGTGCGCGCGCCGAACTGCCCCCTTCGCCCGCGGGCCGTCGACCTCAGAAGGTGAGCGCCAACCCAGTGGAGAGCTGGAATCCCAGCGGGGAGATGCCCCCGTCCAGGACGGCGGTCTGCAGCGACAACTCGAAGCCGATGAGCGCCGGGTCATCCGGGACAGCGAACGGGAGCGTGATGTTCCCGCCCGAGTCTGTCGCCGTGACGACCTGGGTCAGGATGTCGTCCACCGAGAACAGGCAGCCGCCGCTGCCGGGGATCGGTGTGCCCACGTGTCCGACGCCGATGAACAGGACCGCCGGCGACAGCGGCGGCGTGTTACTCACTCGCAGGACGAAGTCGAGGTTGCCCAGGGCCGGAGTGCCGGCGGACAGGAGCGGCACGGCCCCCCCGGGAGTGCACGCCGAGAGAATCAGCTCCTGCTCCGCCGTGGGCGTCACGTTGCGCGCGCCCAGCGTGGGCGAGGCATCGCGGAACCAGCCGCCGGGCTGCAGGTCCGTCCCGGTGCCCCGTGCCAGGGAGATATCGAGGCCCGGAACCGGGAGGAACTCCGAAGGGTCGGGCCACCGCTGTGCCTGGGTCGCCACGTCGGCGCCGTTCTGCTGTCCCGCCCCCCACTGCACGAAGTCGATGACGTTGGCCGGGTCGAGGCACAGTCCCGCCGGAAACGGGCCGGCCTCCCAGCGCGTCAGCAGGAGTGAGCCCGCGTCGACGCTCAGGTTCGGCACACCCAGGGGCAGCCACAGGTCCACCTCGGTATCGAGGCCGCTGTCGTTGACGTGAACGCGCACCGAAGCGCCCGGCGCCAGCAGCACGTCCGCGAGCTTCACCGACACGAATTGCTGCATGCACAGTTGTGTCTCACCGAGATCGGCGGGCACGGCGCCCACGTTGGTGATCTCGATCACCTGCGCCGGCGACGGCTGGAATGCAGGCCGCAGCAGGACCTCAGAGAGTTCGAAGGTCGGCAAGGTCGACTGACCCGCCAGTGGCGGCGCCCCCCATCCGAGAGACACCAGCAGGACCAGGACGACTGGGGACGTCAGGACAGCACGCATGGGCACACCTCAGCAAGGGAGGGGCACACGCGTTCCCCCATGGTGACGAGCGCGAGCGACCCCGATTCCGACGCAAGGAGACGTCACCACCCCGGCGTTTTCGTGCACGGATTTGGTGTCCGCTATTGACTCGCGGCGGCCCTCAGGGCGTCACCCTTGCCTTGATCAGGGCCAGCCTGTCGTCATCACGGTCTGCCCACACCAGGACTCTCATTCGATGGGCTCCGTGCGCACCCGCCCGAAGGCGTTCACACCGCAACCGGTGGAAACGATGAGGGCTGGCCGGTCACCGGTCATGGTCCATCAAAGATCGGAGTCACTCTGACTTCTGCCAATTGACCGTCGCTTCCCATGACCAGCTCCACGTAGTACTCCGCCGTTCGCCCCTCCTGCACTTCGGTCACCGTCGCCTTGTAGCTCTTCGAGAATCGATCGAGAGACAGGGGGGGCCGATGGGAACTGGCGAATGCTGCCAACTCGCTCTCCTTCGTCCCGATAGGAATCTCGCGAAGGATCCTCGCCCTCAGCTGCTCAGCCAACTCTGAAGGTGACGCCTGACACGCACACAAACACACGAGAATGGCGGCGGTGATGGCATGCGAGGCGTACCGACGTGACGTCGTGATCCGAGTCACCTGCATCTCCTCGATGGGGTCAGGAATCGCGCACAACGCTCGCCTCCCGTCCCCACGGGTCCTTGCTCGGCGACCCAGCTCACCGGAATCTGCACGAATCCGGCTCCCGTCAACCTCTTTCGCGACGCTGCATCGCTGTGGTGCGGAGGACGTTCACTACGATCGCAGGGTGCGACTGAGTTTGCGGTCGGGACAGGTCTCGACGCTGCGGTGGCCGAGGAGTTTCTGGAGCGTGCGGATGTCGGCTCGTGAGACTCAGGCCCTGGGCTTGGGCGGCGGCAGGGCGCGCGCCTTCTCGTCGGACTGGAAGGCTTCCATGTTGTGGGTGCCGTCGCAGAACGGCTTGTTGTTGGACTTCCCGCAACGGCAAAGAGAAATCGTGGTACGCCCGGCAAGATCGAACTTGGCACCCGTGCCGTCGGTGATGTCGAACGCGCCGGTCACGCGCAGGGGGCCATTGACCATGACCTGAATCGTCGTGTCGTCCATCGGCGTTCTCCTTGTTGTCGGGCAGCGTGTGACAATGTCGGGCAGCGTATGACGTTCCGGGCATCCGATCCAACGGCGCGCCGGGTGGGCGCTGGCTCCCGAATGGCAGGGTCGGGTGCTCCCTCTTCACGGTCCGGCCCGCAGAGTCCACACTCCGTGCTTCCAGGCGGCCATCCAGGAGACGACCCCATGCCCGACGCGCTCCAGAAGGCCCGGGAGGCCTACGCCACCTTTCTCGACGACTTCCGGAGCGTGGTTCTCGCGACGGTGGATGCCGACGGCAAGCCGGGCTCGAGCTATGCGCCTTGCCTTGTGGATGACGACGGCACGATCTGGTGTTTGGTGAGCGGTCTTTCGATCCACACACGCAACGTGGAGGCGACGGGTCGGGCCAGCGCGCTCTTCATCGAGGACGAGAGCCGGGCCCAGCAGATCTTTGCCCGCCGTCGTCTGAGCTTCGACTGCGACGCCGCCGTCCTGTCACGCGAGCATGAGGCCTTCGCCGATGTGGCCGCCCGCTTCGCGGAAGCCTTCGGCAGCATCGCGGAGCAGATCGCGAGCATGCCCGACTTCCGACCCTTGCGGCTGCAGCCCGTGTCCGGCCAGTTCGTGATCGGCTTCGGCGCGGCCTACCACGTGGAGCGCGGACAGCTGTCGCACGTGACGGGTGGCGGCCAGGGACACGGTCGCGCCCACGGCGGAGCGGGTGCTCGGCCCCCTGCCCACGGCGCGGGAGGCGGCGCGGAGCAAGCCCTCACGCCGGAGGCGGTGGCGGCCATCCTGGGGCACATGAACGACGACCACGCCAGCGCGGTCTTGCACTACGCGACGGTGCATGCCGGCCTGCACGAGGTGCAGTCCGCACAGCTGGTCGATCTGGACGGCGAGGGAATGGAGATCCTTGCCAGCACCCCCGCGGGTGCAATCCGAGCGCGCGTCCCCTTCCCCCACACCATCGCGACCCGCGGCGCGGCCCGCGAGATGCTCATGGCCATGGCCCGGCCGGCAACCGAAGAGTGATCGGAGCGTAAACACCTCCGCGCCGCATCAACAACGATCGCCCACATGTGCGCGATCCTCGCGCACAGCGTCTGCTCTCCGCACTTGCCCGCGGCTTGCTCATGAGGCGTGTTGGTTCCCCGGCGAGGACTCGAACCTCGAATGCCAGAACCAAAATCTGGAGTGTTGCCGATTACACCACCGGGGATCCGGGCGCCGGCCGTGGGCCGTGCGCGCGGTGCGATGATACGCAACACCACGGCGGACTGCCCCTCCATCGGCCACCGGGTGCCGTGTCGATCAGCGCCGCCGGGCCCGGCTTGAAGGCCTCTCTCGGCGTTTCATAGGCTCGGTCGATGATCGATCGGGGGCACGTCGGATGGCACCACTCCCTCCCGCCGCTCCTCATCGGCCTGGCCCTCTGCGCCGCCCTTGCGTGCGGCACCCAAGCGCCGGCTGACGCGCCCGACCCGTCGACCACCAACGCGCCCTCTGCCACGGGCGCCCTTGCCCCCGCCAACGCCCCCCGTCCCAACGTCATCGTCATCCTGGCCGACGATCTCGGCTATGGCGACGTCGGCTTCTACGGCGGCACCCGCTACCGCACCCCGGCCATCGACCGCCTCGCCGCCGAGGGCCTGCGCCTCACCGACTTCCACGTCGCCGCGCCCGTGTGCGGACCGAGCCGTCAGGCGCTGTTGAGCGGGCGCTATCCGCACCGCGTCGGCGGCACCGCGAACAACGACGGCATCGACATCGACCCCGAGCGCATGCGCGCCGAGCTGGCCCGCTTCTTCCCGGTGTTCCTAGCCGAGGCCGGCTACGCCACCGGCGCCATGGGCAAGTGGCACGTGCCCACCGGGCCCAAGCTGTGGGTGCGCGCGCCGGACAGCCCGTCGCGGCCGACGCGCTGCGGCTTCGGGACGTTCCGCGGCTTCCTCAGCGCCATCTGCGACTACGTGACCCACGCCAACCAGCTCGGGCAACACGACTGGTGGCACGACGACGAACTCAATCGCGAAGAGGGTTACCTGACCCACCTGATCACCGGGCACGCGGTGGAGTTCATCGAGACCCACGCCGACGAGCCCTTCTTCCTCTACGTCTCGCACCTCGCGCCGCACGTGCCGCACCAGCTGCCGGGCGACGCGCCCTACTTCGTCGAGAGCGACGACGTGGCCGGCGCGAGGGTCCGCGGCGACGCCACCGACGAGCCCACCTCCCCCGAGCGCTACGGCGCCATGCTCGGCGAGCTCGACGCGTCGGTGGCGACGATCATGGAGACCGTGGCGCGCCTCGGCCTCGACGAACGCACGCTGGTCGTGTTCCTCTCCGACAACGGCGGCAGCGCGCCCGGCGACTCCGGCCCCTTCGCCGGCGGCAAGGGCGACCTGCACGAGGGCGGCCACCGGGTGCCCGCCGCGTTGCGCTGGCCGGGTCGCATCGCCGCCGGCACCCGCGACGACAGCCTCTGCTCGGCCCTCGACCTGGCTCCCACCATCCTCGAGCTCGCCGGCGCGGCGCCGCCGGGCGATCACGAACTCGACGGCCTCAGCCTGGCGCCGTTGCTGCAGGGCGACGGCATGCCGACCGGGCGCCGCCTGTTCTGGGAGTGGGGCAACCGCTTCGGCGACGACGTCTACGTGGCAGCACGCGAAGGCTCCTGGAAGATCGTCGGCACCCGGGCGGACCTCGCGCTCTACGACCTCGACGCCGACCCCGGCGAGTCCGACGACCTCTCCGAGCGGCACCCCGAGCGGGTCGCGCAGCTGCTGGCCGCCCACGACGAATGGAATCGGCTCCACACGCCCCCCGCCGAGTCCCGCTGAGCCGCCCCCGACGCGAGGGGCCGCCGCGGGGCGATCTTCGGACGAATGAGGTAAGATTCCCGCCCCTCATCGGGCGAGGGAATCGGGCCGGCGCGCGCCCCCGCACGCCGCCCGCCGCCACGAGCCGTCCAACCAACGCCCGACGCCGGAGCGCCGCCATGGCCGCCAAAGACGACCCCAGCACCGCCAGCCTCGAGAAGGTCCGCGACATCCTGTTCGGGGAACAGGCCCGCACCGCCGACAAGCGCTTCGCCCGCATCGAACAGCGCCTGGTCAAGGAGCTCACCGACCTCCGCAAGGACGTGATCAAGCGCCTCGAATCGCTCGAGGCCTTCACGAGCAAGGAGCTCGAGTCCCTCGCGACGCAGATCGGCGAGCACCGGGCCGACACCGACGAGATGGAGAAGGAGATCGACAAGGAGCTGGCCGCCCTCGACAAGGCGCTCGAGAGCAAGACGTCGCAGCTCACGGCCCAGCACAACAAGTCGGCCAGCGAACTGCGCAACCAGATCCTGACCCAGAGCAAGTCTCTGCGCGACGAGATCACCACCCGGGCCGACGACCTCGCCGAGGAGCTCGACACGAGCGTCGCCGACCTCCAGGACGTGAAGGTCGACCGCGCTGCCCTCTCCTCCCTCTTCGCCGACCTGGCCGTGAAACTGGCCGGCAAGAAGGGCGCCAAGAAGTAAGGCGGCGCGCCTCGCGGCGCGGGCCCGATGGCCGACTCCGAAACGCCACGCGACGACGCGACACCGGCCGAGCCCGAAGCGGGGCGCGGTGATGAGGCTCGGAGCAGCGAGGACCGCCGCGACCTCCAGGAGGTCCGGCGTCTGCTCGTGGGCGACGAGATCAAGCGCCTCGGCCAACTCGAGCAAGAGGTCGAGGACCTGGTTCCCCGCGCCGTCGACGTCGGCCGCATCCTGCCCGACGCCATCGACGCGGCCAACGCAGAGGACACCGCGCGCCTCGGCGAGTCCCTGACCCCCGCCGTCGAGGGCGCCCTCCACCGCTCGGTGCGCAAGAACCCGCGCGCCCTCGCCGACGTGCTCTTCCCCGTGCTCGGCCCGGCCATTCGCAAGGCCATCCAGACCTCGCTGGCCGGGATGATCGAGTCGTTCAACCGCACGCTCGAGAACAGCGTCTCGCCGTCGAGCCTCAAGTGGCGCCTGGAGGCGCGGCGCACCGGGCGCCCCTTCGCCGAGGTGGTGCTGCTGCACACGCTCGTCTATCGCGTCGAGCAGGTCTTCCTGATCCACGCCGAGTCGGGGCTCGCGCTGGCCCACGCCCAGTCGCCGACGATCACCGCCGAGGACCCCGACCTCGTCTCGGCCATGCTCAAGGCCCTCGAGGACTTCGCCTCCGATTCGTTCGGCGAGGGCGAGCGCGACCCGATCCAGCAGGTGGCCTTCGGCGACAAGGTCCTGCACGTAGCCGCGGGTCCCAAGGTCCTCGTGGCGGCCGTCGTGCGGGGCAACCCGCCGCCCGACTACAGCGTGCGCATGGCCGAGGCCGTCGAACGCGTGCACACCGACTTCGGCGACGAGCTGGAGGAGTTCAGCGGCGAGACGGCGCCCTTCGACCGGGCCGACGACGTGCTGGCGGCGCTGCTCGACGAGAAGATCGCGCGGCCCAAGAGCGCCAAACTGATCATGGTCGTTTGGGTCGTGATCACGCTCATCGCCCTGGGCCTGCTCGCCTGGGGCGTCACGGCGTTCATCACCTGGCGCATGGACGAACGCGATCGGCGCAACGCCCAGGAGCAGCAGGTCAAGGACCTGGGTGAGAACTTCGGCGTGCTCTCGAACCTGAGCCAGTCGATGGAGCAGGCCATCGCCGAGTTGGCGGCCAGCCAGGACGTGCGCGACCAGGCCCTCGCCGCCAAGGCCGAGCGCCGCCGCCGGCTCATCGCGGCGATGCACACGGCGCCCGGCCTGATGGTGATGGAGATCGGCGACGACGGCGACCGCCTGCTGCTCACCGGCCTGCGCGACCCCGACGGCGCCGACCCCGACCAGGTCATGCGGGATGCGGGGGTCGACCCCGCGGTGGTCGAGGCCCTGTGGCAGCCGTTCATGTCGTTCGAGCCCTCCATCGTGCTCACGCGCAGCGGGCGCGTGCTCGACCCGCCCGACGGGCTCGACCTCGCCATGCGCGGCGACGTGCTGGTGGCCTCCGGCACCGCCGATCATGCTTGGATCATTCGCGCGCGTCTGCTCGCCCCCACCATCGCCGGCGTCTCGGCCTACGAGGACGACGGCGTGACCGACCTCGACGTCGCCGCCTTGCAGGCCGTCGCCGCACGCATGGCCGCCATGCACGTGTCGTTCCCGCCGGGTTCGCCCGAGCCCGCCATCGACGACGACGTGCGCATGGCCCTCAGCGCCGTCATCGACGAGCTGGAGGCCACCGCCGGCCGCGCCGACCGCCTCGTACGCGTCGAGCTGCGCGGCCACATCGAATCGCAGGAGATCGGCCACGGCGTGCTCGACCTCAAGCAGCGCCGCTGCGAGGCGGTCAAGCACGAGCTGGAACTGCTGCATGAAGGCGTGCGACTCTTCTTCGTGGTCGTCGAGCAGCAGGACGACGTGGCCGGTGCCACGCCGCCGGCCGGACTCGATCACTTGCGCTTCGTGGACTTCGCCGTGATCGACACCGGCGCCGGGGGGGACGACGGATGACTGCTCGCTACAAGGTCTGCATGCTCGGCGCTTTCGCCGTGGGCAAGACCAGCCTGGTGCGCCGCTACGTGCACAGCATCTTCAGCGACAAGTACCTCACCACGGTGGGCGTGAAGGTCGAGAAGCGCGACGTCACCGTCGGCGGAGACACTGCCTCGCTGGTGCTGTGGGACATCCAGGGCGAGGACGACCTCGTGTCGATCCGCGAGAGCTACATCCGCGGCGCGCATGGCGTGCTGCTGGTGGCCGACGGAACGCGCAAGGAGACCCTCGACAAGGCCCTCGAGCTGCACGAGCGCACGCGCAAGCTGGTGGGGCCCGTGCCCGCCGTGATCCTGCTCAACAAGTCCGACCTCACCGCCGAGTGGGAACTCGACGACGACCACATCGCCTCCCTCGAGTCCGAAGGCCGGGCGATCCTGCGCACGTCCGCGCAGACCGGGGCGGGTGTCGGCGAGGCCTTCGACGCCATCGCCCGGGGCATGCACGAGGCGTGACCACGTCGAGCACCGTGCCGCGGAGGACTTGCAGATGAGCGCCGGCGACACGCTCCCCACGATCTTCTCCGACCGCCTCGCGCGTCAGGCCGCCGCCGAACTGCACGCGGCCTGGATGCTCGTGGGCAAGGACGGGCGCATCGTCAACGCCGGCGGCGACCTCGAGCACCACGAGATCGAGGACGCCCGCCCGGGCGATGACGCCGCCGACGCCCTGCCCCTCGTGGTGGGCCTCGACTTCGGCGCCACCGGCGGCGAGCTGCCCTCGATGAAGCGCGGCGGCGGTGGCTTCTCCGACGTGAAGGTGTTCCCCGTCACGGACGGCGCGTGGCTGCTGCTGCTCGACAGCAGCGAACGCAGCAAGCAGCTGCGCGGCATGCAGCAGCGGGCCCACGACCTCGAGCTCGAGATGCGCCGACGCGGCCGCGACGCGCAGGAGGCCACCGCCGCCCCCACCCTGACCCAGGTGGTGGCCGACCTCGGCGCCGCGGTCTACTCGCTGCAACCCGACGGCCGCTTCGAGACCGTGGGCCAGGCGCCCGTCTGGCTCGACGACCTGCGGCGTCGGGCGCCCGCACTCGGCGTGACCCCCGACGCCGCTGAGCTCACCCCTTTTCTCGAGGGCTTCCTCGACGAGGCCCGCGAGTTCTGGGCCGACGGCGGCGGCGCGGACCGGCTGCGCTCGGGCCCCTGGATCGAGACCCTGCCCGACGGCGTCGAGGCGCCCTTCGAGGCCACCGCCCTGCGGCTCGACGACGGCAGCGCCCGCCTGGTCGTGCAGCTGCTCGGCGCGAGCTTCGAGCAGAACCGCGACCTGCTCCAGGCCGCCCGCAGTACGCGCCTGCAGTTCGATGCGCTGCTCAAGGAGATCGACAAGAAGGAGCTGCTGCTCTACGCCATCGTGCACGACCTCAACGGTCCGCTCTCGTCCATCGTCGCCAGCCTGTCGCTGCTCAAGGACTCGCAACTCGATCGGGACCAGGCCAAGGACCTGATCGAACGGGGCGCGCGCCAGGCCAACAAGCAGCTCGACATGATCAAGCAGATCCTCGAGGTGTTCTCGTCGGACATTGCTTCCATGGAAGCGTTTGAATCCGAGGCCGACAAGGCCCCCGAGGCGGCGGCGTGTCTGCGCGCCGCCGTGGAGACCTACCGCCCCGCCCTGCAGGACCGCGGCCTCGTGCTGGACCTGTCCATCGAGACGGGCGGCACCGCCCCGGTGGTGGGGTCACCCGACCGACTCGAACGGGTGCTGGGGAATCTGCTCAGCAACGCACTGCGCCACAGCCCCGCGGGCGGCACGGTGTCGGTGAGCCTGCACGACGAGGGCGAGACGCTGCGCTTCGTCGTCGAGGACGAAGGACCGGGCGTACCGCCAGCGCTGGTGGACGACCTCTTCGACCGCTTCATCCAGGGACGCCGCAGCAAGGGCCTGGCCGGGCTGGGCCTCGACTTCTGCCGCACCACGGTGAAGGCCTGGGGCGGCGAGGTGGGCTACGAGCCCCGCGAGCCGTCCGGCTCCCGCTTCTGGGTGCGGCTGCCCAAGGCCCGCTGACGGGCGACGCGGGAACCGACCCGGCGCAGGGGCGCTGCAGGCGCGGGGACTCTGCAGGCGCGGGGTTACCGCCGTCGCGGGGTTGCCGCCCTCGCGGGGACTCTCAAAGTGAGATCAGGGCCGCCGGCCCAGGCGTCGGGGAAGGAGGAAGGGGCAGAGGCCCCGTCGCTGCACTCCGGTTCCCGGGGGAGGAGTCCGGAGTGTTGAGCCCGCACGACCCTGATCTCGTCTTGGAGGAGACAGGGATGCGTCGGGACGGCGGGCAGGGGTTGCCGTCCCGGGCATCCCGCACCTATTGAAGCGCCTCGGGACGAGATCTTGCATGACGGTCTCGTTACGAGCCGCGCCCGGAGATCGGGGCGCCCGCACCGCCGCGCCCGCCCTGCAGAGCTGCCACGCGGGACTGCGTCCACCCGCCGGCCGGAGACGACACGGCCGACGGGCGAACAGAGGCCGGCGTCAGGCGCTGGCCGGCACGTCCGAGGTGCAGAAACCGCAACGGGTCGCCGCGATCGGGATCGACATGGCACACGCCGGGCAGTCCTTCGCCGTGGGCGCGGCCGGTGCCGCCTCTTCCTTCTTCTTCGCGCTGTTCATGCCCTTGATCAGCATGAAGATCGCGAAGGCGATGATCAGGAAGGAGATCACCGTGTTGAAGAAGGCGCCGTAGTTGACCGTGACCGCGCCGGCTTCCTTGGCGGCCGCCAGGCTCGCGTAGGGGGCCACCGCTTCCGCGCCGTCCTTGAGGACGACGAACAGGTCGGTGAAGTCGACGCCGCCGAGGGCGAGGCCGATGGGCGGCATGATCACGTCGGCGACCATCGACTTGATGATGGTGCCGAACGCGGCGCCGATGATGATGCCGACCGCCATGTCGACGACGTTGCCCTTCATGGCGAACTCTTTGAATTCCTTCAGCATGATTCGTTGTCCTCTGGAGCTTGGGTGAGAATGGGGATGGATGGGCCGCAGCCTGCCACTGCCACGGATTCGGTTTGGTCGATGTGCATAAAGCCCGAAGGCACAGAAGAACCCAATGCCTTCGTCGCTGGCAACCCTTGCAACCGTTTCGGCGGCAACGGGCACCGTCGAGCCGGATTCGACGAGGCCGGCATGCCCGTACACATGCGCTCGGGCGGAGCGATCTCATCGGGCGGCGGAGCATAGGGGCGCCCTGTTTCCGGTGGGCATGACAGTCCCGTCAATGCTTCCGGCCCCGCCAATGCACCCGGCCCCGCCATCGGACTCGGCCCGGTCATGGCACCCGGCCCGGGGACGCAACACGCTCCCGAGAGCGGGGAGGTTACGATGCGCGCTGGTACTACGATGCGCGCGGGTAGCGGAACGGCGGCCGGAGGGTCGCGGCTGGAGGACGAATCGATGCGGGTGCTCATCGTGGATGACGACGCGGACTTCGCGGAGATCGTCCGTATCGGCCTCGAGCGTCACGAGATCGAGAGCGCCATCGCCCTCGAAGGCGCGGCCGCCCTCCAGGCCCTGACGGACGCTCCGGGCGGGCACTTCGATGCGATCCTGCTCGACGTCGAGATGCCGGGCATGTCCGGCTGGGACCTGCTCTACGACCTGCGCAGCACGGGCCGGGAGATTCCCGTCATCTTCGTCACCGGCCTCGCGGCCACCGATGAGAAGGTGCGCGGCCTCGGGCTCGGCGCCGACGACTACGTGACCAAGCCCATCGAGATCGACGAGCTGCACGCGCGCATCATGGCCGTGCTCCGGCGCCGCGAGAACGTGGCCCCCCTCGAGTGGGGCACTCTGCGGCTCGACCTGATGCTGCGCCGGGTGCTGCGGGGCGCCGACACGGTCGAGCTGAGCCCCCGGGAATTCGACCTGCTGCTGTGTCTCGTCCGCGCCAAGGGCGAGATCATCTCCCGCGAGCACCTGCTCAGCGAGGTCTGGGGGCTGGACTTCGACCCCGGCACCAACGTCCTCGACGTGCACATCGGGCGACTGCGCAAGAAGCTCGATCGGACCGGCCCACCGCTGATCCACAACGAACGCGGCCAGGGCTATCGCATCGAAGCCCGCCAGGACAAGCCCTCGACCTGACAAGGAACTTCACCGTGCTGTTTTCGCTGATCACCCAGGACGCCCCGCAAGGCGCCATGGAGAATGCCGCCGACACCGTCTCCGCCTGGGTGGCGGCCGGCCAGCAGTTCGCCATCGACTACGCGCCCAGCCTCCTCGGCGCGATCCTGGTCTTCGTGTTCGGGCGCATCGTCGTGCGCATGCTCGCGAACATGCTCAAGAAGGTCATGCGCAAAGGCGACACCGACCCCATGGTCGCGAGCTTCCTCGCCAACCTGCTCTACGGCGTGGGCGTCACGGTGGTCATCATCTCGGCGCTCGGCATCCTCGGCGTCGAGACCACCTCCGCCGTGGCCGTTCTCGGCGCGGCCGGCCTGGCCATCGGCTTCGCCCTCCAGGGCTCGCTGGGCAACTTCGCCTCGGGCGTGATGATCCTGATCTTCAAGCCCTTCAAGATCGGCGACTTCGTCGAGGCCGGCGGGACCATGGGCGTGATCCAGGACATCGCCATCTTTGCCACCGTCATGAAGACCGGCGACAACAAGAAGGTGATCCTGCCCAACTCGTCCATCACCGAGGGCACCATCACCAACTACTCGGCCCACGACACCCGCCGCATCGACCTGATCATGGGCATCAGCTACGACGACGACATGGGCAAGGCCAAGGCCCTCTTCGCCGATGTGCTGGCCAAGGACCAGGCCGTCCTCGCCGAGCCGGCCCCCACCATCGGCGTGGTCGAGCTGGCCGAGAGCAGCGTCAACTTCGTCGTGCGGCCCTGGGTCAAGACGGGCGACTACTGGCCCACCTACTACCGGCTGACGGAGGAGATCAAGCGGCGTTGCGACGCCGAAGGCATCTCGATCCCCTTCCCGCAGCGGGACGTACACCTGCACAACGCCCCGGCCGGCTAGGCGGCCCCGGCGGCCCCGGCAGCCCGGCAGCCCGGCAGCCCGGATTCCCGGATTCCCGGATTCCCTTCGAGCCGCCACCGGCCGCGAATCGAGGTGGCCCACGGCCGCCCGAGGACGACCGTGGACCGGAGACTCCGTGTGCAGCGAAGTCCAGGAATGCCTCGTCGTGAGGGCGACGTTGAGCCGCGGACTGTGCGTCGCTCGTCTCGGCTAAGCGGGGGCCAGTCTGGCTTGCGGGGCCGCGAGCGGACGTGACGGTTCCGATAGTGAAGAATCGCGCTGTGCCGATATGTGCGTCTTTATGCGTAGCCCCTTGAGTTGCCGCCTCGGATCACCGATTCACTCGCGCACAGCGCTCCGCAGAAGCATTGCGTCACTAACGGAGGCGTCAGTCGCCGCCCTTTAAAGCGACCCCTAGATTGCCCCTCGCATGGGGCACCGCTATGGTGTGGCGCCCACGGGTGATGCAGGCGCGGTGCGCCGGAGCGAAGGGCCTTCGGGATCCATCTCTCCACTTCTCCGCGAGGGCGTCGCCGCCCCTTACTCAACCGCAGTTAACGTCCAGGAATCCATCAAATGAAAAGCTCCACCCCCATCCTGAGCATCCTCGCGGCGACCGTCCTGATGACGGTGCTCCCCGCGTGTGGTTCGCTCGGCCCCGGCAAGACCAAGCAGGTGCACAAGTCGCCTGACGTTGAAGCCGACGCCATCCACATCGAGCCGGGTGATGAAATCATCACCTACCGCGACTACGCCAACCCGCCCGCGCCCAAGGCGCCGGCGCCCAAGGCCATGTCCGCGCCCGCGCCCGTCGCCAAGAGCTACGGCAACGGCCTGCTCGAAGCCCACCTCTACGTCCCCACGGGTTCGCGCAGCACCTCCGCGCTGCACCTGCTGAAGATCGTCCCCGCTGAAGTCAACGCCGGCGAGGCCTTCGACATCAAGTTCATCGTCACGAACCTGTCCGACCTCTCCCTCGACAACGTGCTCATCAGTGATCCGCTGCCGACGGGCTTCAAGGTCTCCAAGACGGACCCGTCGTTCCCCGCTTCCGCCATCAGCAAGGGTGAGTGGATGGTCGGCACGCTCGGTCCCAAGCAGCAGAAGACCATCACCATCACCGGCACTGCCGGTGCGGGCGCCGGTTCTCTGGCCTCTTGCGCCGACGTCGAGTACGACACTTCGATCTGCCTGGCCACCAACGTGGTCCAGCCGGCTCTGAAGCTGACGGCCAAGGGCCCCGCCGAGGTCAGCCTTTGCGACGACATCTGCATCGACTACATGGTCGTGAACAGCGGCACCGGTAACGCCAACAACGTCATGGTCACCGGGACCTTCCCCGCGGGCCTGACCGACAAGTCCGGGCGCACCACGTTGAACCAGAACGTGGGCACCCTGGCCGCCGGCCAGAGCAAGAACTTCTCGGTCTGCCTGAAGGGCTCCAAGACGGGCGCCTTCAGCAACTCTGCCGTGGCCAAGGCCAACGGTGGGCTGACCGCGAACTCGAACGTCGTCAACACGACCATCCGTCAGGCCAAGCTCAGCATCGCGCTCGACTGCACCCAGAACGCTTACCTGGGCCGCAATGGTCGCTTTGAGCTCACGGTCGCCAACACCGGTAACGCCACGGCAACGGGTGCCGTCGCTGAAGCTGTCGTGCCCAGCAACATGCACTTCGTGAGCGCCACCAACGGTGGTCGTCTCTCGGGCGGCAAGGTCACCTGGGCCCTCGGCAACATGGCCGCTGGCGCCAAGCAGACCATGTCGTACACCGCTGAGGCTCGTACGGCTGGTACCGCAACCTCCACCGCGACGCTCAACGCTGGTTGCGCCGACAGTGTGTCGGCCACGTGCCAGACGAGAATCAGCGGCATCCCGGCCCTGTTGGTCGAGGTGGTGGACGAGCGGGACCCGGTCCTCGTTGGTGAGACCGAGACCTACACGATCACGGTCACGAACCAGGGTTCGGCCGCCGGTACGAACATCAACGTCATGTGCAACCTGCCCGATGGTCAGGCTTACGTCTCCGCCACCGGCAACACGGCGGGTTCGGCTTCCGGCCAGACGGTGAAGTTCGCTCCGGTCTCGAGCCTGGCTCCGAAGGCCACCGCCACCTGGAAGGTCGTCGTCCGCGCCACCAAGGCCGCGAACGTGCGCTTCAAGGTGACGGTCACGAGCACCGAGCTCGGTAGCCGTCCGGTCGAAGAGACCGAGGCGACCACGCTCTACGAGTAAGGGTTGTCACCCATCGGTCACCCGGTCGGCCTCGCGCCGGCCGGGTGATCGGCAGCAAGCTGTACGAAACAGGGCGGCACGGTCCTCACGGACCGTGCCGCTCTCGTTCATTCAGGGCCGGCTCTCGCCCCGGGCCCCGCTCTCGTCTCGAGCGAGCTGTCGACGCAGCATGTCGAGGGCGATGCTCACCGATCGTCCGCGGATCTCGTCGCGGGTGCCCTGCCAGCTCCGCACCAGCGTCTCGGTGCCGCGCGCCGAGGCCAGGGCCGTGACCACCGTGCCGACCGGCGTGTCCGGCGCGCCTCCACCGGGCCCGGCCACGCCGGTGATCGCCAGGGAGTAATCGGCTCCCGTGACCCGCCGGCCCCCCTCCGCCATCGCCCGGGCGACCTCGACGCTCACCATCCCGTGTTCCGCGATGAGCGCCTCCGGCACGCCCACCCGGGCGGTCTTGGCCGCGGCAGCGTAGGTCACCACCCCCTCGTGGAACACCTCCGAGCTCCCCGGGACCGCGGTGAGCGCCCCCGCGAGCAACCCGCCGGTGCACGACTCGACGGTGGTTACCGTGCGGCCGGCGCGGGCCAGCGCCGCGACGACCACACCGGCCAGGGTGTCGTCCCCGCTGCCGAAGACATGCTCGCCGAGGCGCCGCCGGACCTCGGCCTCCACGGCGGCCATGCGCGTGTCGTCTTCACCCCGCAGGGTGATGGTGTGCTCGGCGTGGTGCACCGTGATGCCGATGTCGCATCCGCTGTCGTCGGCCTCCATCAGGTCGGCCAGGCGCTCGCCCAGCTTCGACTCCGCCAGCCCGCAGGCGCGCACCTTGCGGTGGGCGACCCCGTCGCCCCGGCTGAAGACGTCGTCCATGAGGGCGGTCGCCATGGCCTTCATCTCGCTGGGCACGCCGGGCAGGCAGGCCACGCTGAAGCCGCCGCCCTCCCCGGTGAGGATGCCGTAGCGCAGCAGGAACCCGGGCGCCGTCCCGACCGGGTTGTCGAGGCGCCGCGCGCCCCGGGGGGCGAGGGCCTGGCGCTCGCTGCCGGCGCCCAGCTGCCGGCCGTAACGCGCCTTCAGGTCGGCCAGCACCTCCTCGTCGATGACCAGGCGGCGTCCGAGGGCGGCGGCCACCCCGTCCCGGGTGATGTCGTCGAGGGTCGGTCCGAGACCCCCGGTGACCACCAGCACGTCGACGCGGCGGCGGAAGCGTTCGACCGCATCCGCGATGGCGGCGACGTCGTCCCGTTCCATGGCGGCGCCGACGACCCGATGGCCGCGATCGCGGATCGCCCCCGCCAGCCAGGCCGTGTTGGTGTCCACCGTGTCGCCCGTGACCAGCTCGTCCCCCACGGCGAGGATCCCGAAGCGCAGGGTCATCCGTCGGACTCCCAGGGCTCGGGCACCCGCGGCAGGGGCTCCAGCATCCAGGCCGCGGCGGGCCGGTCGTCCTCGGGTGCGTCGAGGTATCCGAGGGCCTTCAGGTCGGGCCGGAACACCTCCGAGATGCGGGTCAGACGCTCGGCGTATGCCGAGCGAGGCAACATTCGGGCCCCGGCTCGCAAGCCGTCCAGGGCCGTCTCCAGCGCCTCCCAGCCCGCCCGCACGCGGGCATCGTCGAAATCGCTGACGGGACGCCGCTCCTGCGGGTCCTGCGCGAGGTCGAACCAGGCCACGGCGGCCACCCGCGGTGGCTTGCCCTCCACCACCTCGAGGTTGCGGATGAATTTCTCCTGCGGCGTGCGCAGCGTTTCGATCAGCACGGCATGGCTCTTGCCGTCGGGCCGCGTGCCCGTGAGCAGCAGGCTGGCGAGGGCCGGACGGTCGGGCAACGCCCCCTGCTCCACCGCCGGCCGCAGCGAGCGTCCGGACACCGTGTCGGGCACCGGAAGGTCGCAGTAGTCGAGGATCGTCGGCATCAGGTCGTCGAGGGTCACGGCGGCGTCGACCGTGCGCGCCACGCCCGCGCCGGCGAGTCCGCGCGGCGGCACCACCAGCAGGGGCACGCGCAGCACCTCGTCGAAGACCCCCCGGCGGTGGCCGCGCTGGCCGTGCTCGAAGAACTCCTCACCGTGATCCGAGGTGACGATGATGAGCGTGTCGTCGAGGCGCCCGTCCCGTTCGAGCCGGTCGAGCACCCGGCCCACCGCGGCGTCGGTCCACGCGATCTCACCGCGATAGAGGGCCTGAACATGAGCCAGGTCCCGGTCGTTGATGCGCCGCTTGGGATTCTTGTGCTCGTCCCAGATGCGCCGGTTCTGCATGAAGTCCCGGCCGTCGATCTTGCCGCGGTAGCCGGAGTCGAAGCGGGTGTCGTAGGGCGGCGGCGGGATGAAGTCGTAGTGCGGATCGAACAGGTGGCAGAACAGGAACAGCGGCGCGGTGCGGTCGAGGCTGCCGAGCGTGCGGCCGACGAGCTCGACAACCTTGGGCGACGTCACGTCGGCGTGGCTGCTCGAGTGGCGCGTGAAGAAGGCCTGCCGCGCGGCCTCCAGGTCGCCGCCGCGCACGGCCGCCTCCATCTCCTCGTAGCGTTCCAGGCCGTCGGTCATGGCGTTGGCGTAGGTGTCGAAGCCCCGCCCGAAGCCGAAGTCGGCCGCCAGGTACCACCCGGTCCAGAAGCCCGCCGTCGACCAGCCCGCCTGCTGCAGCATCTCGGGCAGGGTCGGCACCTCGGGGTCGATGCGCAGGCCGTCGTCCTGCACACCGTGCAGGGCCGGCGGCATGCCGGTGAACATGGAGACGTGGCTAGGCAGGGTCCAGCTGCTGCCGGCGATGGCCTGGGTGAAGATGGTGCCGCGCTCGGCCAGGCGCGAGAGATGCGGCGCGACCCGTGGGTCGAGGAAGGTGAGCGCGTCGGCCCGCACCGTGTCGAGCGAGATCAGCAGCACGTCGGGCGGTGACGCAGACGCCCCGCAGCCCGACGTGCACAGCACCGCCCCCAGCAACGCCCCCAGCAACGACAGCGACTGCCGGCGGGTGGTCCGCCGCCGCTTCGGGGGCCGCTGCATGGGCCGCGGGCGCATCTGCATGGGCCGCGGACTCATCGGCCGCCGTCCCCGAGGCCGCGCTTCCACTCGGCCAGGTCGCGCCGCAGGGCCCCCACCCGCCCCGGCTGGCGCTCGGCCAGATCGCGCGACTCGGACGGGTCCTCCTCGATGTTGAACAGGTGCGCCTCGCCCGCCTCCACCAGCAGCTTCCAGGGTCCTTGGCGCACCGATTGGGACAGCACGCCATCGTTCTCGAAGTGCTCCCAGAACAGCACCCGGTCGCCCTCGGCAGCATAGGTGGCGGCGCCCGCCCCCGTGCCCGCCCCCGTGTCCGCCGCCGCATCCGCCGTCGCGAGCAGGTCGAGACCGTCGGACGGCCGCGGCGTCGGGACGCCGGCGACGGCGCGGATCGTCGGCGCCACGTCCAGGGTGCAGGCCAGGTCGTCGCGCACCGATCCGGCTTGCAGGCGCCCGGGCCAGCGCATCAGGGCCGGGACGCGGTGCCCGCCCTCCCGCAGCGCGCCCTTGCCGCCGGTGAAGGGACCGTTGTGGCCGTCGGCGGTGGCGCCGTTGTCCGACACGAAGATGACCAGCGTGTCCCGGGCCCGACCGGTGCGATCGAGGGCGTCCAGCACCGCGCCCACGCCATCGTCGAGCGCCGTCAGGAGCTCGGCGTACTTGGCAGCAGGCGTCGGCCCGCCGGGCCACTCGTACTTCTCGCCCCGGGTGAACACGGTGGCGTCGTCCGGCCCCTGGTGCGGTCGATGCGGCGCCGCATGGGACACCACCAGGAAGAAGGGCTCGTCGGCCCGGGCCTCGAGGAACGCCACCGCGTGCTCGGTGATCAGGTGCGTGGCGTAGCCCTCCTCGTCGACGCGGTTCTCGTCGGCCCACCAGTCGGGGATGCCGCGCTGATTCACGTGGCTGCGGTAGTCGATGCTGCCCGACAGGTAGCCGCGAAAGCTGTCGAAGCCCCGCCGCGTGGGGATCAGCTCGGACTTGGGCGGGCCCAGGTGCCACTTCCCGACGAGCCCGGTGGCGTAGCCCGCGTCGGCGAGGTGCGCCGGGAGGATCGACCCGAGCTCGAACTCGTAGGCCGCCGCCGCCTCGTCGGACATGTGGCTCCAGTCGTTGGCGATGAAGTTGCCGGCCCGCTGGGGATAGCGCCCGGTCATGAGCACCAGACGCGTGGGCGCGCACACCGGTGAGTTGCTGTGGAAGTCGGTGAAGCGCACGCCTTCCCGGGCCAGCCGGTCGATGTGCGGCGTCGGGTGGGCCTCGGGGCGGTAGCAGCTCACGTCGCCCCAGCCCAGGTCGTCGGCCACGATGAGCACCACGCTGGGGCGGGCGTCCGCCTCACCCGCCGTGCCGGTCTCGCCGGTCTCGCCCGATTGAGCCCCATCGACCGGGCCCGCCCGATCAGCCGGGTCCGCCGGCCCACAGGCTCCGCCCAGAACGACCAGCAGCAGCCAGGCGCCGAGCAACGAGGGACTGTAGGGATCGCGAGCCATGGCCGGCGATCATCCTAGGGAACCTCGGAGGACGCCTCCACGCGCGCGGCAGGCGCCGTGATCCGATGGACGGCCGCCAGCAGCACCAGCGGCAGGGCCTGGAGCAGCAGCCGCGGGAAAGCCGTGCGCAGGTGCCAGTGCAGATCGAAGGGCGTCACCACGTAGATCGCGACGATGGCCGCGAGCAGCACCAGGGCGGGGCGGGCGTCGATCTCTGAGCGCCCACGGGGCAGGAGCACGAGCAGGCCCGCCCCCAGCACCCAGCCCGCCCAGAAAACCGGCGGGTGGAAGGCGTCCTCCACCAGGGCGCCGCGATCCGTGAGGAACAGCCCGACTGCCCGGGCCACGGCGACGACCCGCTCGGTTAACCGCATCGGGTCGAGCAGCACTTCACCCAGCGAACCCAGCACCTCGGCGTCCTCGGCGCCTCGGCGCAGGGCCCAGGGCAGCAACAGCGCAAAGGCCGCCAGTCCCGCGAGCGCGGTGAAGCGCACATGCTTGCAACGCACGCTGTCCACGAGCAGCAGACCGGCCACGACGACCACGAGCACGGCGCCCTCCTGCTTGATGGACGCTGCACCCAACGCCGCCACCACGGCCAGTCCGCGCCCGCCCTGCCCCTGCCGGCGCAAGGTGAGCCCCAACCCTGCGAGCAGGACCGCACCCGCGATGGCCGGATCGGCGTAGCCCGAGTGGGCCCACAAGGCCGTGGCCGGCAGCAGGGCGAGCAACAGGCCGGCAAGGAATCCCCCCAGGGAGTTGCCGCGACTGCGCCCCGCTTCGTAGAGCGCCGCGGCGCCGAGCCAGGTGAACAACCAGCTCGTGCGCCGCAAGAGGTCGGCTCCTGACGCGCCGGTGAGGTCGCCGAAAGACCTCAACTCGTCAGCCATTCCCGTGATCAGCCACGCCAGCCCGCGGGGATACTCGGCGTGGAGGTGACCGGGGCCGTTCTCGAGCACGGGCGCCAGGCCCGCCGCCACCTCGCGCAGCTTGGGCCACCAGATGGCGACCGCGTCGTAGCGCACCGGCGGGCCGGAGGCTGCGAGCATCAGCGGCACCCACAGCACGAGGCCGAAGACCGCCATGACGCACAGCGAAGAGGCATGCAGTCCCATCAGCGAGGTCTTGTCGACGTGGCGCGAGCGCATCCAGATCGACCAGGGGACGGCGCCGATGATCAGGGCCCAACGCACGACGAGCACATGTTCGTGCGACAGGCCCGCCGCCGCGAGATTGCTCAGGACCGCCGCGAGGAGCAACGCACCCGCCAGGGCCTGGGTCGCCGGGCCGAAGCGCGCCACGCCGCCGCCGCGGTGCACGAACCAGCTGCCGGCGAGATAGCAGGGCACCATCAGCAAGACGACGCTCCCGCCCAACAAGTAGATCTCGTGGATCATCGGGAGGCCCCGCCGCGGGCGAGGGAACCCGCCCCGGTCGTCAGCAACACCTCGCCGTCGGGGGCGCCGCCCACCCAGACCACCAGGCCCTCGGGCGCCACGCCCGCAACACGCGGCGTCACTTCGACGCCCAAGGCCTGGCTCAGATGCAGGCCGCGCACCATGCCGAGACCGTCGGCCGGCGCGACCACCGCGACGGGCTCGCCCTCATCACGCTCGGCACGGGCGGCCTCCAGCAGACGGTTGAACCCAGGACCCAGCGCGATGTCCCGGCCGTCGAGGTCGCGATCCCAGGTGTCCGGCCAGGTCAGCGGCGGCGCCTCGAAGCCCCGCTCCACCAGCGCACGCAGAGGAGTCGCGGCGATGCGCAGCGCCAGGGCGGCGACGACCAGCACGACGACGGCAAACCAGCCGGCGAATCCGGCGTTTCTCGGCGGCACCCGGGCAAGCCATTGCGGCCCACGCCTGCGCACCCACCACCCGGCCCAGAGGGTCAGTGCCACCGCGACGATCACGAGACCCAGCCGGCCGCCGTCGACGGCTTCGCCATCCGCAACGGAGAGCGCGGCGCTCACCGCGACCACGTCGGCCGTGTCGTCCGAACCGAAGGCCACGGCCTGCACCACCGTCGCATCCCCGTGGCGCTGCAGCGCCTTCGGTCCGAGGCGCTCGGTGCGGCTTCGATCCGTGGCGAGCGGGCGGGCCTGCAGCGAGGTGCCGGGCGGCACGACCACGTGGACGCCCGGCCCCATGCCCACGAGTTGTTCACGACCGGTCCAGCGGCGTCCGACCAGCAGCCCCACTTTGGCCCCGTCGAATCCGCTGTAGGTCGCGGCGATGCCGGCCGGTCCGCGCTCGACCGCCAGGTCGAGTTCGCCGCCGGGCGGACGACAGGCGGTGACGAGCAGGAACAGCGCCGAGGCGACGAGCGTCAGGACAGGACGCCTCGTCAGGTCCGTCACTTGCCCACCAGGAAATGGGTCACGTCGGCATCGCGCATGACGTAGTCGCGGCCCTCGCTGCGCATCTTCCCGGCGGCCCGGATGGCCTGCTCGGACTGGCACGCCACCAGGTCGTCGACGCCGTAGACCTCGGCGCGGATGAAGGCCTTCTCGAAGTCGGTGTGGATCACGCCGGCGGCCTGGGGCGCCGTGGCGCCGGCGCGGATGGTCCACGCGCGGATCTCCTTCGGGCCGGCGGTGTAGAAGCTCTGCAGCCCGAGCAGCTTGTAGGCCTCCTGGGCCAGACGATCGAGGCCCGCGCGGGGCAGGTCGAGGTCGGCCAGGAACTCGGCCCGGTCGGCGGCGTCCATGGACGCGAGCTCGCCCTCGAGGTCGGCGCACAGGGCCAGGGCGCCGGCGTCCTGCGCCGCGGCGTGGGCGAACAGGGCCGTCACCAGCGGCGACTGGCCGTGCAGGTCGTCCTGGCTCACGTTGGCCACGAACAGCACGGGCTTGGCGGTGATCAGCTGCAGCCGCGACAGGCGCGCTTGCTGCGCCGCGGTCCAATCGCCGGCCCGCGCCGGCTTGCCCGACTCGAGCCACGCGACCATGGCCTCGAAGACGGGCTGATCGGCCTTGGCTTCGGGGTCGGGGCCGCGCGCGCGCTTGGCCGTCTTCTCGAGCGCGCGCTGGACCGAGTCGAGGTCGGCCATGATCAGCTCGAGGTCGATGACGCCCACGTCGCCCACCGGGTCGACCTTGTCCGACACGTGCACCACGTTTCCGTCCTCGAAGCAGCGCACCACGTGCAGGATCGCCGACACCTCGCGGATGTGCGCGAGGAACTTGTTGCCCAGCCCCTCACCGCGGCTCGCGCCGGCCACGAGCCCGGCGATGTCGACGACCTGCAGCGACGACGGGATCACCTTCTCCGTCTCGATGAAGCCGTTGATCACAGCGAGTCGCTCGTCAGGAACAGCGACGATGCCGACGTTGGGCTCGATCGTGCAGAACGGATAGTTGGCCGCCTCGGCCCCCGCCTGGGTGATCGCGTTGAAGAGGGTCGACTTGCCGACATTGGGCAGGCCGACGATGCCGCAGGCGACACTCACCGGGAGTCTCCGAATTCTTCGTCACCGAACACCGCCCGTTCGTGGGCGGCCTGGGCGCCGCGCGCCAGGCGCAGGCCGAGTTCATACAGCACGATCATGGGGCCGGTCACGAGCAGTTGGGTCACGGGATCGGGGGGCGTCATCATGGCCGAGAACACGAGCATGCAAAGGTACGCGACCCGGCGCGACGAACCGAGAGTGGTGGCCTGCACGAGCCCGGCCCGCACCACCAGCCACATGATCAGGGGCAGCTCGAACACGAACCCCATGAGCAGCGTCATCGCCACCAGCAGGTGGAAGTAGTTGCTCACCGTGACCTGGGCCGCGAGGGCCTCGGGGTCGGCGAAGGTCAGCAGGAACTGCAGGCCCAGCGGCAGCAGCAGCGCGTACCCGAAGGCGAGCCCGACCACGAACAGCCCCGTGGCCACCGGGAAGGCCTTGCGGATGGCGTCGCGCTCGTTCACGAGCAGGCCCGCGCCCACGAAGGCCCACAGCTGCCACAGGTACCAAGGGGCGCCGATGAGCAGGGCCATGGCCGCGCCCAGCTTGAGTGAGAAGAGGAAGGCCTCGGCCGGGCCGATGTAGATCAGGCGCCCCGGGTCGACCCCGCCGGAGGCGAGGATGCCGGCCCGGGCCGACTCCCACGGGATCAGGATGAAGTCGCGCAGCGCGCCCTCGAAGACCATCGACCCGACGAACAGCACCACGAACCCGAGCACCGCCCGGATCAGGCAACGCCGCAACTCGTCGAGGTGCGCGCGCAGCGGCATGCGCGTGTGCTCGAGGGGGTCGGCTCCCGGGTCGGCTCCCGGGTCGGCGGCAGTGCGGGCGACGGTCATCACCGCTCAGGATGACCGGAACGTGCCCCCCTCGTCGAGGGTCGCCACCACGGGCAGCGCGTCCACGCGGGAGCAGAAGACGAGATCGGCATCGAGGCCGATGCCCGCCAGCCGGCGCCCCGAGCGGCTGCGCCGCAGCAGGCCCAGCAGGTCGTGCTTCCAGGCATCGAACAGGGCGATGGCGGTGCGGGCCCCGTCGCCAGGGGTGGCGGCGGCCATGAGGGCCAGCGAGCCCGCCAGACACCCGGCGGCGGCCACGTCGTCGGCGGCCACCTCCCCGCGGGTGCCGGCGCACAGCAGGATCACGTCGTCGCCCGCCTCGGCCAGGGCCCGGGCGCTGGCCTCGGCGCTCACCAGCGACGCGCACAGCACCCGCGCGGCGCCGGGCACGGCGGCCACGGCCCGCGTCCCGTTGGTGGTGGTCATGACCAGCGGGCGACCGCCGCAGGTCTCGGCGGTGTAGCTCTCGGGGGAGTTGCCCAGGTCGAAGCCCTCGGGGGGCAGCCCCTCGCGCTCGCCGCCCAGCAGTGCCCCCAGCTGTCGTGCACGTTGACGTGCCGGCTCGATCTCGCCCATCGGCGTGACGCCCTCGCACCCCACCGACAGGGCATGGGCCACCGTGCTCGAGAAGCGCAGCACGTCGATGACGGCCACCGATTCATCGGGCCCCACGCCCTGGGGGCGCATCGCTCCCAGCACAGCCGGGGTCAGGGCGACGTCGACGCGCAAACGCGTCAGTACTTCAGGAACTTCGCCAGGTCGTCGAGGCGCATCACCCGGGTGCCGAGCTTGTCGGCCAGGATGAAGTCGTCCGTCGTCGACAGGGCCTGGGCGAACTCACCGGCGGCCGGGCTCTCGTAGCCGAGCACGAGCACGTCGGTGTCGGTGGTGAGCGTCTCGTCGACGGTGCCACCGAGGGTCGCCAGGCGCTGAGCCACGAACTCGCGGCTCATGGTCAGGGGGAAGTCCCCCAGCAGGAAGAAGTGCTGGCCGCCGCTGCGATCGAAGTGCGGGTTGCGGATCTGGTCGCCGGGCAGGATCGGGTCGTAGGGATCGGCCATGGTCACGAGCCCGGCCATGGCCATGTCCTCGTTGACCTCCTGCACCTCGAGGGTGCCCATGGACCGCTCGCCGCCGCCCGCGCCCAGGCGCAACACCTCGAAGCGGGTGCCGGGCTGCAGGCCGTCGCGGGTCCCGAGGTCGATGAACGCCATGGCGCCCGAGTCGCTCACCGAGAGCACCTCGCCGTCGGGGCCCTGGGGCACGACTTCGGCCTTCTTCTGGTTGAGCGAGCGGATGGTCGCCTCGGCCGTGGCGAGGGAGCGCTTCGACGCGGCCTCGGCATCGGCGAGGTCTCGCTGCACCTGCCGCAGCAGGGCGTCCTTGTTCTGCTCGGAGGCGAGCAGGTCGTCGATGCGCTGCTGATCCGACTGGGCCTGGTTGTCGGCGCGGGCCTGTTCGTCGGAGATTTGCTGGTTCAGTGCCGCGACCTGCTGGCTGTGGCTCGACACCGTCGACGCATGGCTCGACGACTGCGACTGCCGCGATTGGCGTTCGGTGTTGAGGTCGGCCGTGAGCTGGACGATCTCGGCGTCCCGCGAGGTGAGCTGGGACTGCAGCGCCGTGATCACGCGCTCGAGCGTCACGCCCTCAGAGCTGAGCGCCGACCCGAGCTGGGTCTTCGCAGCGTCGATGAGCAGCTGCATGGCCTCGGGCTCGGTCTTGCTGCTGATGTTGCCTTCGTTGCGGAAGCCCACCGTGTTGCTCACCGCCTGGAAGTCCTCGAGCACCGCGGTGTAGTCCGCGTCGAGCTTCTTGTTCTTGGCCACCTCTTCCTGGGCTTGGTCGGAGAAGCGCTTGATGTCCTCGTTGGCGACGAACCAGAGTCCGATGGCGCCGGCCAGCAGGATCAGCACGACGATGAAGATGAGAGCGTTCACGGCGCCCGCCTGGGCGCGATCGGCGGGACGACGGGCGGGCTGCAGCACGGGCATCTCTCCTCGTGTTCGGGGCCGCCCGGATCCCCCAGACAGGGGACACAGCCCATTCCCTGGGCCCATGGGCGCAAGCGCGGGATTATAGGGAGGGTGCCGAGGACGGGCAACGCGACCGGCCCGGCCCCGCGCGGGGCCCTCCCGAAGCCCGGCCCGGCCCTCCCCGGGGTCGAGGCTATCGAGGGGATCGCCGGGATTTCGGTCTGGATTCACCGGGTCCACACGGCGATGAGGAGAATAGGCCCGCAGGGACCGGGAGTGGGCCACGGAGACGAGGGTCCCGGAGACAGGGTCCCCGAGACAAGGGGGGCAGGGGGCGAGGACATGGAGCAGCATCTGGTGATCGGACTGACGGGCGGCGTGGCCAGCGGGAAGTCCACGGTGGCGAAGATCCTGGGCCGGCGGGGCCTGTTGGTGCTGGATGCCGACGACGAAGCCCGGGACGTGGTCCGGCGACCCGAGGTGCTGGCGTCCCTGGTGCGGCGCTTCGGCGAGCAGATCCTCGACGACGACGGCGCTCTCGACCGGCCGGCCCTGGCGGCCGTCGCCTTCGCGAGTCCCGAGGCGACGGCGGACCTGAACGCCATCGTCCACCCCGAGGTGCGCCGGCGCCTGCTCAAGACCATCGACGCCAGCGGCGACCGGCCGGTGGTGCTCGACGTCCCCCTGCTCGTCGAATCGCCCGTTTCCGACCGGGTGACCACCTGGGTCTTCGTCGAGACGAAGGAAGCCTCTCGCGAGATCCGAGCCCGTGAGCGGGGCTGGGACGCCGGCGAGCGGGAACGCCGCGAGGCCCTGCAGGCCACCCTCGCCGAGAAGCGGGCCCGCGCTGACCACAGACTGGAAAACGACGGTACGATGAAGGATCTTGAGCGGCAGGTCGACGCCCTGCTCGAGCGGATCGGCGTCACCGCTTCAACACCCCAGCGGCCCTCTTCGAAGCGGGCCTCATCCTGACGGCCTCTCCCTCTTCGGAGGCCGCTCACCATCAGGAACCGGGCTCCCCTTTCGGCGGCTTCGCAACACCGCGACCGCCCGGGACTCAGGCCCGGCCCTCCTTCCCCGTCCCGAGATCGACATGGCCGCGTCCCGCCGCAAGTCCGCCCCCCGCCGCACGCGCGGGAAGGCTCCGGCTCCCGACGCAGCCGCCGAGAGCCTGTTCGAGACCGGCGGCGTGAGCGACGGCCAGACTGACGACGAGGACGGCGAGAGCGACGACGAGGTCGAAGTGTCCGAGTACAACCCCATCCACGTGAAGAAGGCCCCGCCCCTGCCCGGCACCACCGAGTCGGGCGAACCGGCCGTGCTCGAGGAGATGGGCAACCTGCCCGTCGACGAGCTCGTCGGGCGCCTCAAGGCCTACGGCCTCGATGTCCACGAGGGCATGCCGCGCAGCAAGCTGCTGGTGGCCTTCCTGCGCACGGCGCACAAGCACGAGCTGCTCGTGTTCGGCGTGGGCCAGCTCGAGATCATGCCCGACGGCTACGGCTTCATGCGCTCGGCCCGCAACTCGTTCCTCTCGTCGCCCGACGACCTGTACGTCTCGCGGGAGCTGGTCAAGCAGCACGGGCTGCGGGCGGGCCAGGTCATCGAGGGGGTCGTGCGCACGGGCCGCCGGCGCGAGAAGTACTTCGCCATCGAGTCGGTCTCGTCGGTCAACGGCGCCACCCTCGAACAGGCCGCCGAGTGGAAGCAGTTCGACGACCTGATCCCGATCTTCCCCGACCGGCGCGTGCTGCTCGAGACCGACGACTCGCGCGAGATGTCCGCCCGCGTGGTCGACCTGGTGGCCCCCATCGGCTTCGGCCAGCGCGGGCTCATCGTCGCCCCGCCGCGCGCCGGCAAGACGATGATGCTCAAGGCCCTGGCCCACTCCATCGCCAAGAACTACCCCGCCGCCAAGCTGCTCATGTTCCTCGTGGACGAGCGTCCCGAGGAGGTCACCACCATGCAGCGGGAGGTGGCCGGCGAGGTGCTCTTCTCGACCTTCGACGAGCCGCCCTCGCGCCACGTCCAGGTCGCGCGGCGCGTCAACGAGCACGCGCGCAGTCTGGTCGAATCGGGCCACGACGTGATCCTGCTGCTCGACTCGCTCACCCGCCTCGGCCGCGCCTTCAACGCCAACGCCCGCGGCACGGGGCGCATCCTATCGGGCGGCCTCGAGGCCAACGCCCTGCAGGAGCCCAAGCGCCTGTTCGGCTCGGCGCGCAACACCGAAGACGGCGGCTCGTTGACCGTGCTGGCAACCGTGTTGATCGAGACCGGGTCGCGCATGGACGAAGTCATCTTCGAGGAATTCAAGGGCACCGGCAACATGGAGCTGGTACTGAGCCGCGCCGTGCAGGAGCAGCGCATCTACCCGGCCGTCGACATCAACAAGTCCGGCACGCGCATGGAGGACCTGATCTTCGACCCGGCCGAGGCCAAGCTGGTGTCCGCCATGCGGCAGGCGCTGGCCGACCTCCCGCCCGTCGAGGCCATCGAGTTGCTGCTCACGAAGCTGCGCAAGACCGCCACCAACGCCGAGTTCCTGCTGAGCATCGCCAACACCAAGGTGCTGTAGGGCCCGACACGGGCGGGGACTATTCGCCGATGAGTCGGATGCGCTCGGCGCGCACCCAGCCGCGACCACCCTCGGTGGTCTCGATCAGACGCCAGTCGCCCCGGTCCTCCTCGTGGACCACCACGGCGCCGCCGCCCACCCGCAACAGGATCTTGCCGTCGTCCTGGGGCTCGGAGCGCACGGGCACGACCTTTTCGATGATCACGGCCTCGCGCCCGGCCTGCGCCCGCGCGTGCCGCGACCAGGCGATGCCGGCCGGCGGCAACGCCAGCAGCAGGGCCGCGAGCCAGGCCAGTCCCCGGCGCCCCGGCCACAAGCGCCAGAACGCGGCCACCAGCAGCCCGAGCCCCGCGATGCGGAAGGCCCACGCAACCAGGTGCGCTTCGGTGTGCAGCAACGGGAGCGCCGCCAGGGTCTCGGTGAAGTGGCTGGCCTCCGTGGGACCGCCGCCCACCAGCGCCCGGACCCGCGCGAGGTTGCTCTCGGCGGTCGCGTCGCCGGGATCGAGCCGGCGGGCCCGCAGCAGGTGCCACACGGCCTCGCCGAGCTGCTCGGCCCGGGCGGCCGCCGTGCCGGCATTGGCGTGGAGCACCGCCCGCCGGCGGGCGTCGGGTTCGCTGCGCGCCAGGGCCGCGAAGCCGTCCATGGCATCGGCGTAGTCGCCGGCGCGATAGGACGCCACGGCGGTGGCGAGGTCGGGCGTCGCGAGGTCGAACTCCGTCGCGGACGCCGCCCGCGCCGTCGAGGTCGTCGGCGCCAAGGCGAAGTAGACCGTTCCGAAGGCCGTCGCGGAGAGCACGACGAACAAGGCCATGAGCCCGACGGGGAGAGTGCGCACAGTCACGTCGCCGCCTCCACCAACTCGGCCAGGTAGCGCGCTTCGGTGGCGGCCTCGTCCGGGTCGTAGGCCACCCCGCCCAGGTAGGAAGCCTCCCAACGGCCCACGAGCTTACGCAGCTCCGCGCGCAGGTGATTCCCTGCGTCGGACGCGGGCAGTCGCGGCCCCGCTTCATCGACGGTGAGGCCGGCGGGCGGGCCGCCCAGCCGATCGGACAGGAACTTGGCGAAGGCCACGGCCACATCACGGACGTCGCTCGCCTGCCGGAGGGCCCGGTCGAGTCGCAGGCGCGCGCCGCGGCGGGCCCGTTGCTCCGGATGGCTCTCGCGCCAGGTGCGCAGCCGCTGGCCGATCTCGACGCCGAGCAGCAGCACCGCCCCGGGCAGCAACCAGATCCAGTGGGGTAGCGAACCGTTGCCGCCGACCGGGAGCGTCTCGCGGATGGTCTCGAGATCGTTGAGCACCTCGTCGGGCTCCTCGAGCAGGTCGACCAGGCCCTCCTCGCCGCCGCCCGAAACCTTCAGATCGAAGGGCCCCACCGTGAGCACGTCGTAGGCCTCCTGCTCGGTGTCGAACACCGCGAAGGAGAGCCGGGGCACCTCCGTCACCCGCGCGTTCTTGGGCGAGATCTCGATGGCCAGCCGCAACGAGTTCGCGTCCCGCGCCTCTTCCTTGCCGAACAGGCGGAAGTCCTGCTCGAGCTCGGTGAAGTCGGGCCACGCCACGAACTCGAGGTTGCCCTGGCCCGAGAGGCGCATGGAGAGGGTGCAGGTCTGCCCCACCTTGAGGCTGCGGGGCGCGGCGGCGGCCACCCACTCGAACTGGCCCACCGCATTGGTGTAGCTGTCGGGGCGGCCGTCCAGCGGCGGCGCGCGCACATCGATCTCCACGGGCGGCGCGCTGGCCTTGGCCTCCACCACCCGGGACGCCACCGCGCGCCGTCCGCCGAACAGATCGAAGGGATCACGCTGTTGTCGGATCTCGGTCGCCAGCCGCACCGAGAAGTGCGAACCGGGCAGCTTCACCAGGCCGGACTCGGCGGCGAGCAGGGGCACGGTCAAGCGGAACACCTTCCACAGGCGGTCGTCCAGGTCGAGGCGGCCCACCTGGGCCCCCACCGGATCGCGGGAACCGTTCAGGTAGATGTGGCCCGAGCGCGAGGTGCTCGGCGGGTCGTCGAGACGCATCAGGCCGCCGAGTCCGTCGTACCAGGCCAGGGTCAGGTGCATCCCGCCTTGGATCACACGATCGGACCACTCCTCGTCGACGAGGGCCGAGACCTCCACCGTGAAGCGCTGCCCCTGCCACAGGGAGAGCGTCGACGGGACCACCATCAGTCGCACGGCGTCGTCGGGCACCTCGGTGGCCTTCACCGGCACGATCAGCGGCTCGGACGCCACGTTCACGCCGCGGCACTGCAGACGGAACGGCGGCACCTCGATCACGCCCGCGCGCTCGGGGATGAGCACGAAGTCCCAATAGGTCTCGAGCGAACGCGTCCAGCGACCGTTGATGATGTGGGTCTCGCTGCGGCTGTTGGGCCCGCCGGCGAACTGCAGCCGCGCCCCGTCCACCGTCGGCGCCGCCAGCATGGAGCAGTCGGCGCCCTCCTCACCGCTGACCACGACCTTCAGTTCCATGACCAGGTTCACCTCGCCGGTGCGGGGCGAGATCTCCACCGCGATGTCCGGCGCCGCGCCCGCGGGCATCGCCACCGGGTCCGCCCGCGGGTCCTCGCCGGTCGGCCGCGCGGCAGCCCACGGCGCCAGCCCCAGCGCCACCAACAGCAGCAGGGCCACCCGGCGAAGTGAAGGGGAGGTCGAGGGCCGCATCACCAGTCCTTCACCGGCGCCTTGCGCTCGTAGGCCGCGCGGAACTTCTGGATCTCCCGCGCCCGCTCCTCAAGCTCCTCGAGCTTGTCGAGGATGCGCTGCATCTGCTCGTTCGACATGGCCTGCGGCTGCTCACCCGGGGTGGGCTGGCTCTCGCTCTCGTCCGGCTGCTCCTGCTCCTCGTCCTCCGAGGGATCGGCGTCCTGCGGCTCCTCCTGCTCCTGCTCTTCCTCGGGCTCCTGCGACTCGTCCCCCTCGGGCGGTTGGTCCTGCGGCGGCTGCTGCTCGTCGCCGGACTGGTCGTCGCCCTCCTGGGGCTCGCTGTCCTCGGACGGGTCGCCCTCTTCACCGTCCTCGCCCTCGTCCTCCTCGTTCTCCTGCTGCTCACGCAGATCCGCGAGCATCTGCTCGAGGTCGTCGATGCGCTCGTTCAGCGCCGCGATGGACTGACGCGTCGCGGCGTCGGCGGCGCTGTCGTTGGCCGCCACGAAGTCGTCGCGGGCGCCCTGGAGCTTGGGCAGGTTCGCTTCGATGGCCTCGACCAGCTGCGGCGCCTGGGCGTCCTCGGGGATCGCCTGGGGATCGAGCGGCACGCCGGCAGCCGCGAGGGCCGCCTCGGCGTCCGTCACGGCCGACACGCCGCGGTTGAACAGCGCGTGGCGACGGCGCGGACCCTGCGCGCTCGGCGCGGTGCCGGCCTCCACCGCCTCCAACGAGGCACCGTAGGCCGCGTGGGCCGCGCCCCATTGCTGCTCGGCCACCTCGAGATCGCCCTGCAGGGTCTCCAGCAGCGGCTCACCGGGCCACTCGACCCGCGCCTGCTCGAGCTTCTTGGCGGCGCCCCGCAGGTCGCCCGCCAGCAAGGCCCGGCGCGCCTGACGCGCGAGGACCAGCCCGCGTTGGTCGTCGGCCGCCGCCGACGGCGCGCACCATCCGATGGCGAGCACGGCCAGGGCCGCCGCGACGGGACCCCGTGAGGACGGCGCGCCCGCCGCACCCGCGCTGCGCGGATTCACCGCGGCACCGGATGAGTCGCCGCGGTCCGCAGGCGGGAGGCGCCGGCCCTCGCGGGTGACGGCCCGCGCGGCGAGGCACAGCAAGGCCGCCATGAGCGCCCACTGGAAACGGTTGACGCCCTCCTCGCGGGTGCTCGAGGCCCGGGTCACGCCCTCCATCAGCGCGATGCGCTTGTCCCAGATCTCGTCGAGGGGGAAGGGTGTGCGCTCGGCCGAGAGGAAGGCGCCGCCGGAGATCTCGGCGATCTTGGCCAGCAGGCGCTCGTCGGGCCGGGTGATCACGGGCTGGCCGTCCTCGTCGCGCACGACGTTGCGGTTGCCCTGGGTGTCGAAGCTGACGATGGGCGCGCCCTCGGCGGTGCCGTAGGCGACAACGTGGATGGGCGCGCTCTTGGCCAGCGCCTCGTAGGCGATCTCGGTGGGCGCCGGGTCGCTGGTGTGGTCCTCGCCGTCGGTGAGCAACACGATCACGCGCTGGTGTGGCAGCTCGGGATCGAAGGCGTCGAGGGCCAGCTCGGGCCCCTCGCCGATGGCGGTGCCGCCGAACGAGTTGGTGGTCTCGTCGACGTCCTCGAGGAACAGGCGGTAGCTCGACGGGTCGTGGGTCAGCGGCACGATGCGCCGCGCATTGCCGGCGAAGGTCACCAGGCCCACCCGATGGCCCCGCAGGTTCTCGAGCAGGCCGCGGATGTCGCGCTTGGCCCGCTCGAGGCGCGAGCTGCCCATGTCGCGGGCGAGCATGGAGCGGCTCGTGTCGAGCACCACCATCACATCGACGCCGCGCCGCAGGATCTCACGCATCCAGGTGCCCACGAGGGGCCCGGACAGCGCCACGACGCCGAAGCCCACCGCCAGCAGCAGCAGACCGTCGCGCATGAGGCGGCGCCCGCGGCTGAAGCGTGGCGCCAGCAGCGGCGCCAGCGTGCCGAGCAGCCGGGTCCGGCGTTGCGCGGCCCGCGCCGTCGCCCACAGCGACAGGCCCAGCAGCGGCAACAGGGCCGCGAGCCACAGCAGTCGGTCGGGATGTTCGAAGTTCACGCGGCGAACTCCAGGTACACGGTGCGCCGCAGCAGCTGCTCGAGGGCGAGCAGGGCCATGGCCGGCACCACCAGCCAGTGATACAGGTCCTCGTAGTCGGTGTAGCGGACATCCACCCGCTCGGTGCGCTCGAGCGCGTCGATCTCGGCGTAGACGTCGACCAGCGCCGAGACGTCTCGCGCGCGGAAGAAGCGCCCGCCGGTGGTCTCGGCGATGCTCTCGAGCAGGGCGGTGTTCATGACCATGCCCCGGGGCCCGCCCCGGGTCCCGAAGCCCTCGCCGGCGCCCACGGTGTAGACGCGCACGCCCAACTCCTTGCACATGGCCGCGGCGTCCATGGGCTCGACGCTGTACTGGTTGTTCTCACCGTCGGTGAGCAGGACCACGATGCGGCTGTCGGCGTCGCTGTCGCGCAGCTTCGCGGCCGCATAGGCCACGGCGACGCCGATGGCCGTGCCATCCTCCTCGCTCTGGGCGCGCACCGCCTCGATCTGGGCGATGTATTCCACCGCCGACGGCTTGTCGAGGGTCATGGGGCACTCGGTGCGCGGGAAGGCCGCGAAGCTCAGCACGCCCACCCGGTCGTGCTCGCGGGCCAGGACGAAGTCGGAGACCACCGCCTTGACCACCTCCAGGTTGGTGAGCAGGCGGCCGGGGATGGTCCCGTCGGCCCGCGGCGGCGCGTCGGGATCGATGGCCACCACGGGCGCCGCCTCGATGGTGCTCTTGGTCATCGACGAGCTGGCGTCGACGCAGAGCATGATGTCGATGCCCTCGGTGGTGATGCGCGACTCCTCGCGACCCTTCAGCGGCCGACTGAGCGCACCCACCATGAACAGCGCGGCGAGGAACAGCAGCAGGCCGGGGACCCAGGTCGTGCGCGAGCGCAGCGTGCGCGGCAGGTCGCCCAGCGCCCGACGGCTCGCGCCGTCGACCGCCAGGCCCTTGCGGGTCAGCCGCCACAGGGCGATCAGCAGCACCGGCGCGCCCAGCATGAGGAACCAGGGATCGCCGAGGATCACGCCGCCACCTCCACCGCTGCCTCAGACTCAGGCCCCGGGTCGCGGGTGCCCTCGACGAAGCCCTCGGCCGTCACGAGCAGGTCGTTGACCTGGTCGATGCCCGGCCGGTGGCGCGCGAACTTGACCAGGTCGCACAGTCGCAGGAACGGCTCGAGCGCCCCCTTGTGCTCGGTCAGCTCGGGTTGCCGTCCCACCTCCGCCATGAACTCCTCGGTGGTGCGGTCGGGCGCGTCGAGACCGAAGCGCGCCTCGATGTAGCGGCGCAGGATGGTGCTCACGGCGTCGACGAAGGCCGGGATCTCGTCCGGCGTGCGCGGGATCCTCGAGCGCAGGTTGGCCAGGGCCCGGGTCGCGATGACGTCCGGCGGCGTGACCATCACGGCCGGTGTGATCACCCGCCCGGCCCGCACGACGTGCACGAGCAGCAGGGCCAGCGCCGCGCCGATGACGGTGAGGAAGATCCACGCGGGCGCCGGCGGCATGGGCACGTCGACGGGCGCGAGGAAGTCAGCCACCTGCGCCGTGCGCCCGGGCTCGAGATCCAGCACCACTTCGACGGTGAGCGCGGGAAGCGTCCGGCTCCCGCTGACCCCCTCCACGCTCAGGCCGTCCAGCCGCAGCTCGCCCTGCCGCGTGCTCGAGACCGAGAACGGGAGCCGGGCGCGCCCCTGCTCGTCGACCGCGGGCGGCCCGGGACGCAGACGCACACCGCGCGGCAGGTCGTCCCAGACGAGGGTGGCACTGTCGGGCAGGTCGCCCTCCACGAGAACCTCGAACCAGTCGCCCAGCAGCACAGGCCCGTCGGGAGCGATGAGCTTCAAGCCCGGGTCGCCGTCCTCGGCGACCAGCCCCTGCGGTGTGAGCGGCGTGAGCGCCAGGCACAAGGCCCCCGCCAACGCGCACGTCCATGCCGCCGCGCGCCTCATCGCAGCCTCCGCTCGCGGGCGTGCAGGTAGGCCACCAGCGGATCGATAACCGAGTCGCCGAGGGGGATGTCCACCAGGTCGACGCCGTGGCGCCGGAGCGTGCGCTTCAGGCGCAGCGTGCGCTCCTCGGCGCGGGCGGCCACGTGCGCACGCACCCGACGCGAGCCGGTGTCCACCAGCACCCGCTCGCCCGACTCGGGGTCGCGCCAGGGCAGCAGCCCGACGTTCGGGAGTTCGGCGTGCAACGGCTCGACGAGCCGCAAGGCGACCACGTCGTGCCGCCCGGCGAGCTGACCGAGGGGGCGCTCGAAGTCGTCGTCGAGGAAGTCGCTCAGGACGAACACGTAGGCGTGGCGCTTGAGCACGCGGCTGAGCTGCTCGCACGCGCCGGCCACGCTGGTGCCCGTGCCGCGCGCCGGCCGGTACAGCGCCTCGCGGATGATGCGGAAGGCCTGGCGGTTGCCGGTGCGCGGCGGCAGCTCCAGCTCGATCTCGTCGCTGAACATGACCAGCCCGGCCTTGTCGCCGCTGCCCACCGCCGAGAAGGCGAGGATCGCGGCCAACTCGGCGGCCGCCTGGCGCACGCTGCGACCGGCGCTGCCCAGCCGGGTCGAGGCGCTCACGTCCAGGGCCAACACGATGGTCTGCTCCCGCTCCTCCACGAACTTCTTGATGTAGGGGCGACCGGTGCGGGCCGTGACGTTCCAGTCGATGGTGCGCACGTCGTCGCCGGGGACGTACTCGCGCACCTCCTCGAACTCCATGCCGCTGCCCCGGAAGACCGAGGCGAAGCCGCCCGAGACCATGTCGGTGACGGCCTTGCGCGTGCGCAGTTGCACGCGCCGCACCGCCCGCAGGATCTCGGCGGTGCTGGGCTCGCCGGCGGAGCGCTCGGCCTCGCGGGCGGAGCGCTCGGCCTCGCCGGCGGTCCGTCTGCTCCCACCGACCGTGGTGACGCGGCTGGGCGTCATGCCTCTACGGCACCTCGACGTTGTCGAGCACGGCGGTGATCACGTCCTCCACCGCCACGTCCTCGGCCTCGGCCTCGTAGCTCAGCAGGATGCGGTGGCGCATGACGTCGTGGGCCATGGACTTGACGTCCTGCGGCGTGACGTAGGCGCGCCCCTGCAGGAACGCGTGGGCGCGGCTGGCCATGCCGAGGGCGATGGAGGCCCGCGGGCTGGCGCCGGTCTCGATCAGCCCGGCCAGGTCGCCGAGGTTCACGGCGGCGGGGTCACGCGTCGCGCGCACGAGGTCGACGATGTAGGCCGTGACCCGCTCGTCGATGTAGACCTCGTCGAGCATGGCCATGGCCGAGCGCAGTTGCTGAGCTGTCGTGACGGTGCGAATCTCGGTGCGGGCAGCCGAGCGGGCCATCAGGTCGACGATCCTGCGCTCGTCCTCGGCCGACGGATAGTCGACCAGCACCTTCAGCAGGAAGCGGTCGAGCTGGGCCTCGGGCAGCGGGTAGGTTCCCTGCTGCTCGAGGGGGTTCTGCGTCGCCATGACGAAGAAGGGCTGGGGCAGGTCGAAGGTCTCGTCGCCGATGGTGACCTGGCGCTCCTGCATCGACTCGAGCAGGGCCGACTGAACCTTGGCCGGCGCGCGGTTGATCTCGTCGGTCAGCACGATGTTCGCGAAGACCGGGCCTTTCTTCACGGAGAAGGTGCCGGAGCCGGGGTTGTAGATCTGGGTGCCGGTGATGTCGCTGGGCAGCAGGTCCGGCGTGAACTGGATGCGGTGGAAATCGAGGTCCATGGCGCCGGCAAGGCTGCGCACGACCAGGGTCTTGGCGAGCCCGGGCACGCCCTCGAGCAGCACGTGGCCATCCGCCAACATGGCGATGATCAGGCGCTCGACGAGTTGGTGTTGCCCGACCACCACCCGCTCGACCTCGGCCACGAGGTCCTGCAGGAACTGCGCCTCCTGCGCGATGCGCTCACCACGTTCCATCACGTCCGACACGGGGGCCTTCTCCTAGCGAGGTTGCCGGATCTGCTGGGGCCACGACTTGCCGGTGCATGCCGACCGGACCCGGATCCGCTGATCTTCCCGAAACCGCCCGATGATAACGAGCCGGCACCCCCGGTGTTGGCCGGCCCTAGCGCCCCTTCGCCCGGGCCAGCCCGAGGCTCACGATCTTCTGGATCAGCGCCGGGTACTTGAGGCCCGAGGCCTCGGAGGCGGACGCCAGCTCCTCCTCCCAGGCGATCTCGGGATTGGGATTGGCCTCGAGGAAGTAGAGCCGGCCATCGGCGGCCAGGCGGTAGTCGATGCGGGCGTAGCCGTCGATTTCCAGCACGCGACAGATACGGCGCGTGAGCTTGGCCATGCGCGCCTCGAGCCCCTCGGGCAGGTCCTCGGCCACGCCATGCTCGATGCCCATCTTCTCCTGATAGGCGATGTCGTGCTTGACCTTCGCCGTGGCGATGGGCGCACTGCCCCCTTCCGTCAGCTTGCCGAACTTCAGCTCCCACACCGGGAAGGTCTTGAGCCGGGTGTTGCCGATCACGCCGACGTACAGCTCCCGCCCTTCGATGTACTCCTCGGCGATGGCGTCGGTGCCGAGCGAGTCGTGCACGAAGGCCACCCGCTCGGCCAGTTTCTCGTCGGTGTCCACCACCGAGGCCTGGCTGATGCCGAGCGACGACTCCTCCACCGCGCTCTTCACGAACAGCGGCAAGCTGACGTTCTTGGGCCGCCGGATGGCCTTGCCCTTGCGGAAGACCACGAAGTTGGGCGTGCGGATGCGGTGGTAGGTGACCAGCTTCTTGGCCAGGGCCTTGTCGCGGGCCAACACCAGACCGCGGGGGTTGCAGCCGGTGTAAGGCACGCCCAGCATTTCGAGGTAGCCCACCACGTGCTGGTCGAATTCGGGGAAGCCGCCGAACTGCTCGAGCAGGTTGAAGACGATGTGCGGCTGGAACTCCTCGATGGTCGTCCGGATCGGCGCCAGCTCGTGGAGCACGCCCAGGCTGCGCACGTCGTGGCCGTTCTCCTCGAGCGCCCGCACCACGTCGAAGTCCGTCTTCCAGACGTTGATCTCCTTCTCGGAGAACCCGTCGGTCGACTTCGGGGGCACATAGTCGGGGTGCGTCACGTGCAGCACGCGCAAGCGCTTAGCCATCGAACTGCCCTCCCTCTCCCGGTCCAGGGTATCCGTCTAGAGCGGGATCCGGTTCCGCTTGCTGTACAGGAAGTGCACCGTGTTCACCGCGAGCATCATCGCGAAATCGGCGACGAGGCGGTCGGTCTCGCCATTGGCCCACAGGCCCAACTCCCGGGTGCGCAGGACCATGTCGTCGAGCACCTGGTCGAGGGTGAACTCGTATTCGCCCGTCCAGCGCCGCACGACCTGGCGGATGCGCCGCCGGTTCCGTCGCAGGAAGACCGCCGCCCGCGCGCCGCCGTCGGGATGGCGCGTGCCGTCGAACACCTTGAGCAGGTCGCGGTCGTAGATGTCCGGCGCGTTGGTGGGATAGCGGTCGAGCTTCTCGGCGTAGTGCTCGCGCAGGGTCTGCGTCAGCTCGTGCAGCGGCCCCTCCTCCTCGCGCACGTTCACGCTTGGCGCCAGCTTTCCCACTTGCTGCGCGACCTCGTCCACGTACTCGATCTTGTCGAGCGCCTCCCAGCCCGCGTAGCGCCGCCGCCAGCGATGCGGCGGGCCGAGCCACACCGCGAAGGTCTCGGCGAAGTCTTCATCCGGATGGCTTTGGGCATAGAACAGGCGCAGGTGCTGCACGTGTCGCCGGCTGGCCGGGTTGGGCCGGTAGGTGTCGGGGTAGGTCTTGGAGGTCAGGCCGAAGTGTTGCTGCCACTTCTTGCGGCGATGCAAACGGTAGGCCTGCTGGAAGGCGTGGCCGCACTCATGGCGCAGGATCTTCAGGCAGCCGTCGCGGGTGCCGCCCTCCACCTCCATCATCATGCGGCGCTCGAGGCGCATGAGCCGCGGGTGCAGCAGGTAGAAGGGCACCGCGATGCCCGGGACGCCCGTGGGCGAGAACCACTCCGACGAGACCCAGTAGAAGGGCCGGAAGCGCAGCCCCCGCCGGGCGAGGTTGTCGTGCAACTTCTCGATGGTGCCTTGCACCCACGTGCCTTCGAGCCCGACGCCGAGGTCGCACAGCCGCAGCGACAGCAGGCGCTCGTCACTCCACTCGGCCCAGGCCGGACGGACATCTCCAGCGTGCGCGCGCTTCTCGGGCACGCGCTTCTCGGGCCGCGCGCTCATACGCCCAGGAAGTGCTTGATGCGGCCGAGCAACCGGTCGACGCGGTGCTCGACGTCCTGGCTGTCGCCGGCGGGTCCGTCGCCGGCCTCGCGGGCCGCCGAGAGCCCGGCCTGGCGCGTCTCCACCACCTCCGCGATGTCGCGGGCGAGGTCGGGTCGCCGCTCGAGCACGGCGCGCATGGCGTTGCTGTAGACCACGACCACCTGCATGTCGTCGCTCGCTTCGACTGTGGCCGAACGGGGCTCGCCCGTGAGCAACGCCATCTCGCCGAAGAACTCGCCGGGACCCAGGCGCGCCACCACCTGCTCGCGGCCCGACTCGTTGGTCACCAAGACCTCGGCGTGACCGGAGCCGATCACGAACATCGCGTCGCCCGCATCGCCCTGGTTCACCAGGCGCTCGCCGCGCCCGTACTCCCGCGCGACCGCCTCGTGCGCCAGCTCGGCGAGCTCGTCCGCTTCGAGCGGGCCGAACACGGGCACCGCCGAGAGGCTGACGCCGTGGTCGGGGGGCTCGGGCGGCGTCATCGCCGGCGGCATCTCGGTCTTGTACACGGTGCGGATCGGGAACGGGATGGTCAGGCCGTTGCGCTTGGCCGCGTACCACAGACGCGAGGTGTACTCGTCGAGGATGTCGGGCAGCGCCTCGTAGTCGCTGATGAACAGCTTCACCTCGTAGGTGATCTGGAAGTCGTCGTAGCTGAGCGTGCGCGGCTGGGGCGCGGGCTCGGTCAACACGCCCCGCGTCGCCAGCGCCGCCCGCTTGAGCACGCGCTTGACCTTGTTCGGCGGGTCGGAGTAGCTGAAGCCGATCTGCGGTCGCTCGGCGTGCAACTTCCGCGGGTTCGTGAAGTTGGCGATGATCTCCTTGCCGAGCACCGAGTTGGGCACCACGATCATCTCGCGCTCGCGGGTCTCCAGGCGCACCGAGCGCCAGTTGGTCTCGATCACGCGGCCGGTGGTCGTCCCCACCCGGATCCAGTCGCCCTCGTTGAAGGGACGCTCGAAGAGCAGGGCGATGCCGGCCATGAGGTTGCCGAGCGTGTCCTGCAGCGCGAGACCGATGACGATGGAGCCCACGCCCAGGGCGGTGATCATGTCGCCGAGGTTCGCGCCCCACACCTCGGACATCACGACGGCGGCGCCGAGCAACACCAGGAAGAAGCGCACGAGATCGAGGAACAGCTTCGGCGCGCGACCCCGCCACGTGCTGGTGTCGGCGCTCTCGAACAGCAGCGCGTTCAACAGCCCCAAGGCCGCGTGGACGATGCTGACCCACATGAGCGTGGCGAACACCCGCAGCGGAGCACCCTTCTCCGCCGTCGGGGTCTCGTCACCGTCGCCGCGCCCGGAATCCAGCCACAGGTAGAAGAAGACGGTGGGTGCGACGAGGTTGCGCAGCGCCCGCACGACCCCCGCGAAGGGGCTCTTGGTCTCGTCGAGGGCGCGGACCATCTTGGTCAGGCCGATCTCGGCCACGACGAAGATCAGCAGCAGCAGCCAGAAGTTCATGGGCTCATCCTCTCCGCCGGATGGGCGCAGCAAAAGCCCTCATCCGCCGGCCAGCAGGTTCTCGCCCCGCAGATCCATGACCGGGAAGGCCCGGCGGCGCAGGCGGCGCACGGCCTCGTCGCTCAGCGGGCGGGCCGCCGACAACGCCGCGGCGCGCGTCTCGGCCAGCAAGACCACGTCACGCACCGGGTCGAGGATGCAGAATCCGGCGATCCCCGACTGGCGCGTCCCGAGCAATTCGCCCGGGCCCCGCAAGGCGAGGTCCTGCTCGGCCAGGACGAAGCCGTCGTCGCTCGCCACCAGGGCCTGCGCCCGGGCCCGGGCGGGCCCCGCCTTCAAAGGGCCGAGCAGGAAACAGCGCCCCGGACGCTCGCCGCGCCCCACCCGGCCCCGGATCTGGTGCAACGTGGCCAGGCCGAAGCGGCTGGGATCGGGCACCACCACGAAGGTGGCCTCGGGGACGTCGAGGCCCACCTCGATCAGCACCGTGGCCACCAGCACGTCGACGGCGCCGGCACGAAAGGCCTCCAGCACCTCCCGCTGGCGCACCGGATCGAGACGCCCGTGGACCGCCGCCACCCGCACGGAGGCCCCCAGGCGGCGACGCACGGCCCGCTCGGTCTGCTCGACCGAGTGCTGCTCGGCCTCGTCCGGCTCCCCGTCCTCGCCGCCCAGCGCACCGCCGCCCGACCCACCACCGCCCAACCCACCACTGCTCGTCGGGCGGCTGCCGGTGATCGACGGGCACACGATGTAGCCCCGCTCGCCGTCCGCGACGGCCCGCCGCAAATCGTCCCACAGGGCGTCGTGCTCGGCGCGCGGCACCAGCGATGTGCGCCGGGGCGCGCGTCCCGGCGGCAACTCGTCGATGACCGAGACGTCCAGCTCGCCGTAGGCCGTGAGCGCGAGGGTGCGCGGGATGGGCGTCGCGGTCATGACCAGCAGGTGCGACGCCGCGCCCTTGCCCCGCAGGCGCACGCGCTGCCGCACACCGAAGCGGTGCTGCTCGTCCACCACGGTGACCGCCAGGTCCCGGAAGGTGACGCTCTTCGACTGCAACCCGTGGGTGCCCACCGCCAGGGCCGCGGCCCCCGTCGCCAGGGCTTCCCGAGCGGCGCGACGTTCGGCGGCGCCGCCGCTGCCGGTGATCACGGCCACGGCGGGCTCGCGGGGAAACAGGCCGGCCCGGTGGGCTCGACCCAGCAGGGCCCGCAGGGTCGTGGCGTGCTGGTTGGCGAGGATCTCCGTGGGCGCCATGAGCGCGCCCTGCCGGCCGTTCATCGCCGCCGCCAGCAGCGCGTAGAGCGCGACCTGGGTCTTGCCCGATCCGACGTCGCCCTGCAGCAGCCGCGCCATCGGCCGCCCGCTGGGTGCCGCCAGGTCAGCGCGCACATCGTCGATGCAGCGGGCCTGGGCGGCCGTCGGGACGTGGGGAAGTCCGCTCAGCAGGCGGGCGTGCGCCGACGCGTCGAGCGCCAAGGCGACCCCCGCGTGACCGTGGTGGTGGCGCCGACGCAGCGCGACCTCCAGCGAGAGGGCGTAGGCCTCGTCCCGGGCCAGGCGTTGACGCGCGGCCGAGGCCCGCTCGAGGGAGACCGGCACGTGCAAGTCGCGCAAGGCGGCGTCGAGGTCGGGTTCGCCCGCCTCGACCTGCCGCCAGTCGGGCACATCCACCATGCCGAGCACCGCGGCCAGGACCTTGCGGTGCACCCGGGGCGGGACGCCCACCGGCAGGCGATAGACCGGCAGCAGCCCATGGCCGGGCAGCGCCGGCCCGGTCTCCGTGAGCCGCTCGTAGTCGGCGACGAGGAAGCGCTCGCGTTCGTCGTCGAGCTTGCCGCCCAGCCAGACCCGTTCCCCGCGCAGACCCTTGGCCAGGTAGGGACGGTTGAAGACCAGCGCCGTGACCTCGCCCCCGCCCTCGCAGGCGAGCTTCAGGCTCACGGTGCTGCGTCGACCCCGGCGGCGCACCGAGGTGCGCACGACCTGACCCACGAGGGCCGCGGAGACGCCCGCCTGCATGTCCTCCAGGGCCGTGGGCGCACGCCGGATGCGGTAACGCACGGGCAGATGGAACAGCAGTTGCCGCCGGGTCTCGAGTCCGGCCGCCGCGTAGGAAGCGGCCCGGGCAGGACCGATTCCCGCCAGATGGCGCGCCGGATCCTCGTCCACGAGCGGTCCGTCCCAAGCGACGGCTGGCGCAACCCGAGCGTCGAGCGCCACAATGGGCGTCACCTCGGCGGCGGAAGCGACTTCACCCGTCACGAGCTCACCTTCGCAGGAATTCCCTTCTCCGGCACTGATCATGGGACCGCCCATCCGCAAAGCCACCGCCTTTCTCCCGGGCATTCTCCCGGGCCTCGCCCTGGCGGCCGTCGGATTCTGCCCCGCCGTGAGCGCGCAGGCGGCCCCGGCCGAAGCGGGCGGCCTGCCCCAGGACGAGCAACCCGAGGTGATCGAAGCGCGGGCCACACTCGAGCAGGCCCGCACCGAGCGCGGCGCCGCCTTCGACACCCTCGAGACGCTGATCCTCGACCTGCGCGACGACTACGAGCTGCTCACCACGAGCGCCCGGGCGGCCACCACCAAGCACAGCCTGGTGCTGGCCATGCACGACAGCCTGCCGGTGGCCCGCGCCCGCCTGTCCTCCGAGGAGGCTGCCGGTCACTCGATCACCCGGGGCGTGCGGCGCCGGGTCCTGTCCGAGGTCTTCGCCGAACCGATGCAGCGCAGCGCGACCGTCGACACGCGCCTGGGGGACTGGGTCGCCGCCCAGGTCGCGCAGGAGCTGTCGCGTCACGAGGACCTCACCGTGCTCAGCGCCGACGACGTCCTGGCCGCTCTCAACGGCGCCCTCGAGCCGCCGCTGACCTTCTGGGAATTCTGGAACGAACGGCTGCGCCCCGGACGCCCCGAGGTGAGCGCCTACCGCGAGGCCGTCGAACGCTACGAGGCCGCCGGTCTCGAGCTGAACCGGGCGCGCTTCCCCGAGCGTTACGGTCCGCGGGGCGAGGTTGCGCCCCCGGGCATGGTCATCGTCCCGGGCGGCCACTACTCGCTGGGCCCCTCGAGCGGCTGGGACCGCCCCGGCGACCGGGGCCAGACCCAACGGGTGAACCTGAAGTCGTTCGCGGCCGACCGCACCGAGGTCACGCAGCAGGCCTACGCGCTGTTCGTGAACGCCCTGCCCCTGGCCGAACGTCCGGCGCTGCTGCCGCGAGGCTGGGTGCTCGACGACGAAGCGCGCGCCGCCGCACCCGACGGCCTGCCCGACCACCCGGTGGTCTACGTGAGCTTCGGTCAGGCGGACGCCTACGCGAAGTGGGCCGGCAAGCGGCTCCCCACAGAGAACGAGTGGGAAGCGACCGCCTCGGGCTCCGAGGCCTTCGTGTTCCCGTGGGGCAACGCCTGGCGCATGGACATGGCCAACGGCGACCGGTTGACGACGGGCGTCCTGCCCGTCGAGAGCTTCCCCCACTCGCGCGCGCCCACCGGGTGTTACGACATGGTCGGCAACGTGTGGGAGTGGACCGCCACCCGCGCCGACGGCAGCGACATCGACGAGCTCGAGGACGACCTGGTGAACGTGATCATCCGCGGCGGCGCCTGGAACTCCGATCGCGACAAGCTCAACAACCGCTACCGTTGGGCGGCGCCGGGCCACGACACCTTCGGCTCGCCGCGCTACACCATGCCCATCGGATTCCGCTGCGTGCAGGACCTGCGATGACGCCCACCCCCACCCCCGAGCTGGTGCCGCCCGGCTCGCGGTCCGAGAACCTGCTCATGGCCGGCAAGCTGCTGCTCGACCTGGCCAGCACGCCCCTGCACATGCTCGCCTTCCTGTTCACCAAGGCCGGTCACCGGCGGCGGCTGATGGATGCCCTGCGAGCCGGGCGTTGAGGTTCGCCGGCCGCAGCATCGAGCATTTCGGGCACGCCCACTTCCTGCTGGAAGACGGCTACAACGACGAAACCCGCGCCGTCGTCGTGCTGTGCCGTCCCGACGACCCGCGCTTCGTGCTCGAGAAGCCCACGCCCCCGACGACCATCCCCGGCAAGGGTGCGTGGCAGGCCGTCGCGCGCTGGACCGAGGACGGGCTGCGCCTCGCCAACGCCGCGTTCGCCGAACACACGGACCTCATCGAGAGCCTCGTCGCCGACCATCTGACCGAGATGCAGCGGATGGAGCCGGTGCTCTGGGCGGTGGCCCGCGACGGGACCCTGGTGGGCTCGGTGGTCGAGACGCTGCCCATGGGCGTCGCCATCCACTGCTGGGACGACGAGGACGCCGCCCACGCCGCCGCCGCGGAAGCCGACGAAGAATTGGCCGCGTCTGAATCGTCCGAGGTCGGCCCGTCAGAGGGGGGCCCGTCGGCGGTCAGCCGGTCGGAGGTGGTGCCCATCGACGACCGCGCGCGCTTCCTCAACGCGGCCGTCCGGCAGGGCTACGCGGGCGCGCTGCTCAACGGCACCATCCCCATCTTCTTCTGCATCGACGACGACGGCGCCCTGCAGCACCTGCGCCTGACCCCGGGCGGCCCCAGCGCGCTGACCATGGAGATCCTCGACGAGGAGGACGACTGGAGCGCCTATGACGGCGCCGAGGAAATCGCCTTCCTCGACAACGGCGAGGCCTGCGACGAACGGCTGGTGGCCACCTTCGGCCGACGCCCGCCCCTCGACTGGCCCGACGACGGACGCCTGGTGAGCATCGGTCCGCGGCCGGGCACGCCCGCCATCGTCGCCGACGACGCCTTCGAATCGCCCTCGGCGGTGCTCTTCACCGATGCCGCACAGGCCGAGGAGTACAAGGAAGACCACGACCCCGCATGGGTGCTGTGGGAGGTGGACGACGTGACCGCCTTCCTCGGCGGCCCGCACGTGGAGGGCTGCATCACCCACCTCAACCCCGGCGGCCACCGGTCCCGGGGCGGGATCCTCTGGCAGACGGGCGACCAGTCGGTGCTCGACACCTTCAGCGGCTTCTGGAACATCTCCGCCGCAGGACTCGCCCCGCTCGACTAGAGCTGCGTGCCCTCGCGAGCGCTTCAACGCGACGGCGAGAGCGCGTATCGCGCCGGTCCGCGCCGGTCCGCGGAGGCCCGCGGGGGCCCGCGGAGACGCTCGGTCGGTGCCTGGGGGCCCGTTGCCAGCCCGCGTCCCGGTTTCGCGCGGCCCAGGCAGCTTCAAGGCCGTGACGCATGGCCGTCGATGAGGGTCCTGAGGAAGCGAGGGAACCCCCATGAAGAACGGACTCATCGTACTGATGTGGGCGGCGACCCTGGCGGTCGCCGGCATCATCGGCTGGCGCGCCACCGGCAGCGGCACCGACGCCTCGCCCCTTCCCCCCGAGGCCGTCACCTCGATCCCGACCGCCGCGGCGACCTCGACCACGCCCCGGATCCGGGACGGTCGCGGTCCGGCCGTCGAGCCGACCCCTTACGTGGCGGGACCGATCCAGCCCATCCCCGAACACATCCCGCTCGACCTGGACAAGGTGCGCCTGGGCGACAAGTTGTTCCACGACGCGCGCCTGTCGTCCGACGGCACCGTCTCGTGCGCGACCTGCCACCGCCTCGAGGACGCCGGCGTCGATCGGCGGCCCGTGTCCATCGGCGTCGGCGGCGCTCTCGGCGACATGAACGCTCCGACCGTGCTGAACTGCGGCTTCAACTTCACCCAGTTCTGGGACGGTCGCGCCCGCACCCTCGAGGATCAGGTTGACGGCCCCATCCACAACCCCAAGGAGATGAACTCCAGCTGGGCGGATGTGATCGCGGAGCTCAGCCGGGACGCCGTCATCGTCGCCGCGTTCCGCGACGTGTACGGCGACCTGCCCGACGAACAGTCCGTGAAGGACGCCATCGTCACCTTCGAACGCTCGCTCTACACCCCCAACGCCCGCTTCGACCTCTGGCTCAAGGGCGACCACGACGCCCTCACGGCCGACGAAGTGAAGGGTTACGAGGTCTTCCTCGACATCGGCTGCGTGACCTGCCACCAGGGCGTCAACATCGGCGGGAACATGTTCCAGGTGTTCGGCAAGATCAACGACTACTTCGGCGACCGCGGCATCAAGTCCGCCTCCGACCGGGGCCGCTACAACGTGACCGGCCGCGACGAGGACATGCACAAGTTCAAGGTACCGACCCTGCGCAACGTGGCGCACACGGCGCCGTACCTGCACGACGGCTCGGTCGAGTCGCTGCACGAGGTCGTGCGCACCATGGCCTGGTATGAGCTGGGCGCCGAGCTGGCCGACACGGACGTGGATCTCATCGTCGGCTTCCTGAAGACCCTCTCCGCCGAGGTCGCCTCCTCGCAGCGCTGACCCGATCCCTCGGCGACGCCCTCCGAGTCGCGACGACTCCCCTCCGTTGAACCCTCCCCTGCGCGCCTCGTTCTACCTGCTCACGGCCGTCGGCCTGGCCGTGGCGGTGTGGTTCTCCGTCAGCGACGGGAGCCGCGAGAGCGGCGCGCGGGTCCACGCTCACATCGTGGCGCTCAAGCAGATCGAGGCCTCCCTCGACAACCACGTCCTGCGCCTCGGCTACGGGCTCGACCACAACTACGACGCCCTCACGGGCAACGTCACCCGCGCCCGCGAGACCCTGCACCAGCTGCTGCGAGACGTCGAGGGACTCGACCGCGCCGAGCGACGCATCCTCGACCCGGTGCTGCGCGTCTACACCGACACGCTCGAGCAACGCCAGGCCCTCGGCGAGGCGTTCGCCGCCGAGAACGCCACGCTGGCCAACTCGCTGCGCTACCTCCCGCGCGCCGCCGAGCGCGCCTTGAACGAACTCCCGGCCCACGCCGACGAGAGCACGGGCGCCGACCTGCACGCACGCATCGAGGACACGCTGCTGTCGATCTTCGTCTTCGCCGCCGACGGATCGACCGCCGCGAAGGCGGAGAGCGAACAGGCCCTGGCCGCCTTGTCCGCGCAGCACGCCACCTGCGCCGACACCCGCTGCGCCATCACCAACGTCCAGGCCCACGCCGCGCTGATCCTGACCCAGAAGGAGACGGTCGGACGGCTGATCCACCGCTTCGTCTCGCAGCCCTCGCAGGAATTGCTCGGGCGCATCTCCGACCGTCACGTCGGCCGCGCCAAGGCGCAGCTGGAGCAGGCCAACCTCGTGCGCGGCCTGCTCGCGGCGTTGTGCGCCGTGCTCGTGGTGCACCTCGGGCGGATCTTCCTGCGTTTGCGCTCCACCGCGCGCGCCCTCAGCGCCTCCAACCGCGACATGCGCCTGCAGAGTGCCTACATCAGCAACGTGGTCAAGTCGATGGCCGACCCCCTGTTCGTCCTCGACGGCGACGGCACGGTCCGCTCGTCCAACCCGGAGGCCGCGCGACTGCTCGGGGGCGACCCCGTCGGGCGACCACTCACCGAGCTGGTCGCCATCGACACCGACGAGGTGCCCGACGAGGTCGCGGGGTCGGTCACCGAGGCGCTGCGGTCCGGCCTGCTGCAGGAGCTGCCCTCGCGATTGCTGCCCTCCACCGGAGACCCGATCCCGGTCACCATCAAGAGCTCGGAGCTGCACGACGAGCACGGCCTCGCGACCGGCATCGTCATGGTGGCCCACGATCAGCGCGAGGCCCGCGCGACCCGCGAGCGCATCGAGCAGCTCGCCGCGAGCCGGGCCCGGGCCGAAGCCTCCGAGCAGGCCAACCAGGCCAAGGGCCAGTTCCTCGCCAACATGAGCCACGAGATCCGCACGCCCATGAACGGCGTGCTGGGCATGACCGACCTGCTCTCCGACACCGAACTCGACACGACGCAGCGCGACTACCTCGAGACCATCGGGAATTCGGCGCGTTGCCTGCTCACGATCATCAACGACATCCTCGACTTCTCGAAGATCGAGGCGGGCCGCGTCGAGCTCGAGTGCCTGCCCTTCGACGTGAGCCACGTGCTGCGTGACATCGTGAGCCTGCTCGGCGCACAAGCGGATGCCAAGGACATCGTGCTGAGCACCGACCTCGGCGACGACGTCCCCCACACGGTGGAGGGCGACCCGACCCGACTGCGCCAGGTGCTACTCAACCTGATGGGCAACGCCATCAAGTTCACCCACGCGGGCAGCGTGCAGCTGAGCGTCGCCGTGGACGCCTGGCGCGAGGACCGCTTCGAACTGAGCTTCGCGGTGCGCGACACGGGCATCGGCATCGCACCGAAGGCCCTGGCGCGCCTGGGCGAACCGTTCACCCAGGCCGACCAGACCACCACACGACGCTTCGGCGGGACCGGCCTCGGCCTGGCCATCAGCCGTCAACTGATCGAGCTCATGGGCGGCACGCTGACCATGGAGAGCGTCGAGGGCAAGGGCAGCTGCTTCGCCTTCATCCTGCCGGTGGGCGCAGCGACCGCGCGGGTCGATCAGTCGGGCCCTGCGCTGTTCGACGCGTCCGGGGTGGCGCCGACCGGCGCGAAGCGCGCAGCGGGCGACGCTGCCCATCCCCGCCCCCATGTGCTGCTGGCCGAGGACAACCCGGTCAATGCCAAGGTCGCCCGCATCATGCTCGAGAAGCTGGGCTGCGACGTCGAGACGGTGACGGACGGCAGAGCCGCCGTCGCCGCATGGACCGCCGCCCGCCCCGACCTCGTCCTGCTCGATTGCCAGATGCCGGTCCTCGATGGCTTCGGGGCCGCCGAACTGATCCGACGGGCCGAGGGCGACGGCCCGCGCACACCCCTCGTGGCCCTCACGGCCAACGCCATGGAGGGCGACCGCGAGACCTGCCTCGCCGCCGGCATGGACGACTACCTGGCCAAGCCGGTCAGCCAGGCGGCGCTGCGCGCGACCGTGTCCCGCTGGACCGGCGCGGTCCTCGCCGGTACCTGACGCCCCCGAGGCCGCCCCGAGGCCGCCCCGAGGCCGCCTCACCCCAACCGGGCCAGGACCTCGTCGAAGCCGGGCCAGCTCACCGTGATGGAGGGCGGCGTGGGCAACGCAAAGCCCGCCGAGCGGGCGGCCACGAGCGCGGCCAGCGCCAGGCGGTGATCGGACAGGTCGACCAGCGGGCCCGGACGTCGGAAGCGCGGCACGCCCGTGATCGTGAGCCCGTCGTCGTCGACGCCGACGGGGACACCGAGCGCCTCGAGCAGGGCGGCGATGGACGCGATGCGGTCGGACTCCTTGTGACGCAATTCGCCCAGTCCCGTGAAGAAGCTGGTGCCGGAGGCCCGGGCCGCCGCGATGGCCAACACCGGCAGCTCGTCGATCAGGTCGGGCACGTCCTCGGCCGTGATGTCGAAGGCGCGCAGGCCGCTGGTGCCGATGCGCACGTCCCCCACCGGGTCGGTCGCCTCCGCGTCGAGCCCCACCGCTTCGGGCCGCGCCAGCACCATCACGTCGGCGCCGGCCCGCTCGAGCGCGGCCAGGAAGCCCGTGCGGCGCGGCCACAGGCCGACCCCGCGCACCCACACCTCGCTGTGCGGCGTGAGCGCCGCCGCCACCGCCAGGAAGGCCGCGGCGGACGGATCGCCCGGCACGTCGAGGGTCGTCGCCACCGGGCGGCCGGGGTGGACCGTCGTCGTCCCCGGCTCGCGATCGACGCGCACGCCGAAGCGGGACAGCAAGGTCTCGGTGTGATCGCGGGTGGGCACGTGCTGCACCACCGTCGTGGGGCCGTCCGCCACCAGCCCCGAGAGCAGCAGCGCGCTCTTCACCTGCGCCGAGGGCAGGGTCACCTCGTGCGACGTGGTCCCCAGCGACACACCGCGCACTGCGAGCGGCAGGCCTTCGGGCGCCCCGCCGCCCTCCGCGGTGATGTGCGCGCCGGCCCGCACCAGCGGCCCGGTCACCCGGCTCATGGGCCGCGACCGCAGCGAGGCGTCGCCGTCGAGCACCCAGCGCCCGGGGCGACCGGCGAGCAGCCCCAGCATCAGGCGCGCGGCGGTGCCGGCGTTGCCGGCGTCGAGCGGCGCCTCGGGGCTCGCGACGTCGGCCACACCCGTCACCGTGACGTCGTCACCCCAGTCCACCCGGGCGCCGAGGGCCGTGACCATGCTCGCGGTGCTCTCGGTGTCGTCCGCCCGCAAGGCCCCGCGCAGCACGGTCTCGCCGTCGGCCACGCACCCCAGCAACAGCGCCCGGTGGGTCACCGACTTGTCGCCGGGCACCGTGACCTCACCGACCAGAGGCGTGATCTCCATCAGACCGGAGGAATGTCCTCGGCCTCCTCGGTCATGGGCTCGACGATGGGCGGCTGCTCCGGGAGCGGCTTCTTCGACTGCTTCAGGTAGGCCTTCTCCTGGCGACGCAGGCGGTGCTCGGCCTTGCGCCGGGCCTTCTCGCGGGCCGAGCCCTTGCGCGACATCTCCCGGTCGGAGGCGTCCACGCGGTAGTAGCCGTACTTGTCGGAGTCGTCGCGATCGGGGGCCAGTCCCGTGAGGAAGGTGCCCAGGATGCGACCGCCCGCCGTCTGGATGTTCTGCATGGTGCGCTGCACGAGTTCGCGGTGCGTCTCCTCCATGCGCACCACCACCAGTGCGCCGTTGGTCACGGTGGAGAGCACGCACGCGTCGGTGTAGGGGTTCACCGGCGGGGTGTCGACGATGATCCAGCTGTAGCGCCGCTTGAGCTCGTGCATCAGGTTCACGAAGCGCTCGCTCGAGAGCAGCTCGGCCGGGCTGTCGGGCTCGCTGCCGGCGGGGATCAGGTCGAGCCCCTTGATCACCGTCGGCAAGAGCACGTCCTTGAAGCCGGCCTCGTCCTGGATCAGCTCGGACATGCCGACGTCGTTCTCGATGCCGAAGATGCCGTTCTGCGACGGCGCCCGGAAATCGGTGTCGAGCAGGCACACCCGCGCGCCGGGCATCTCGGCCAGGCACGCGGAGAGGTTGGCGGCGGTGACCGACTTGCCCTCGCCCTTGACGCTGCTGGTGACCACCACGGCCCACGGGCCGCCGTCGCGATTGAGGGCCGAGAGGTTGGTGCGGCAGGCGCGGTACTGCTCGGCATGCATGCTGCGCGAGTCGTGATACATGACCAGGTTCTGGTCGGCCTTGCTGAGCAGGCCCCCGGGCCGCTCGAACTCGTCCGGCATGCCGTCCGGACCGTCGGGGCCGCTCTCGCTGTCGTCTTGGCTGCGTTCGATCATGCTCTCGACGCCAATTCTATCCCGGCATCCCGCCGGCGGCCGTCACGGCCGCCGCGGTCGCGAGGAGCACCTCGTCGTCATTGTCCCGCAGGGAAGCAGCGGATTCACGGCCCCATCGCGCCAGACGGCGGCAGGCCCCCTTGGCCAGCTGGAGCTCGGCGGCCGCCCCCTCCTCGCCGAGACGCTCCACCACGGCGGTGGCCCGGGACAGGACGGCGGCCTGGCCATAGGCAGCGATGGACTGATCCGCCAGGGCCCCCAGCACCAGCTGACGGCCGGGCAGCGACTCCCCGTGGTCCTGCAGGGCCTTGGCCGAGGCGCGGGCCAACTCGGCGGTCGCCAACGAGAGGGCCAGGGCGTCGGCCTGCAGCCCGTCCGGCACGGTGAGCGGGTCGGGCGCCTCGGCGCCCGAAATGCGGCGACCGTAATGCTCCTGGCTCGGGACCCCCGCGGCCATGCGTCGTCCCGGCTCGGCCAGGCCCGTGCGCGCGATCATCAGGCGCAGGATCTCGTTGGTCCCTTCGAAGATCATGTTCACCCGGGCGTCCCGCAGCATGCGCTCGAAGGGATAGTCCGTGGTGAAGCCGTTGCCACCGGCGCACTGCACGGCGTCGTTGACCACCGCCCACAACGTCTCGGTGCCGAACACCTTGCAGGCCGCCGCCTCGAGCGCCACGTCCCGTCCGGCATCCACGGCACCGGTGGTCAGGTAGACCATGCAATCGAGGGCATGAATATCGTGGGCCATGCGCGCCAGCTTCTGCTGGATCAGCTCGAAGCGGGCGATGGGCTGCCCGAACTGCTCGCGCTCGCTGGTGTAACGGGCGGCCTCGGCCAGCAGCAGGCGCGCCGCGCCGAGGCAACCGGCCGCCAGGCCCGTGCGTCCGCCGTTGAGGATGCGCAGGGCCAGCTTGAAGCCCATGCCCGGCTCACCCACCAGGTTGTCCGCCGGCACCGGCACGCCATCGAACACCAAGGGAACCGTCGAGCTGCCGCGGATGCCCAGCTTGTCCTCCTCGGGACCGATCTGGATGCCGGCCGACTTCTCGACCATGAAGCAGGAGATGGAGGTGCGGCCGTCGGCGCGCGGGTGGTCGGGCGTGCGCGCGAAGACCGTGAACAGGTCGGCCACGCCGCCGTTGGTGATCCACAGCTTGTTGCCGTCGAGCCGGTAGTCACCGCTCTCGGTGCGTCGCGCGGTGGTCGTGAGCGCCTGGGCGTCGCTGCCCGCCCCGGCCTCCGAGAGGGCGAAGGCCGCGATCATCTCCCCCGTCGCCAGACGCGGCAGGTAACGCTGCTTCTGTGCATCCGTCCCCTCGAGCAGCAGCGCCTTGATGCCCAATGTCGAGTGGCCCCCCGAGAGGATCGCCACCGCGCCATCGATGGCCGTGAGCGTCTCGCAGACCTTCACGTACTGGGTGTTGTTCAAGCCGATGCCGCCGTGCTCTTCAGGGACGATCTGGCTGAACAGGCCCAATTCCCCCAGGTTCCGCAGGACCTCCTCGGGGATGGCGTGCGCGCGGTCGATGGCCTCGCTGTCGATGTGGTCGGCCCCGTAGCGCTTGAGGCTGTCGCGCAGCATGCCCAGCAGCTCCTGCTGGTCGCCGTCGAGCACCGGGTAGGGCAAGGCGAGGTCGGACCGCAACTCACCCAGGAACAGGTCGCTCAGGATCGATTCGCTCATGATTCGGGGGTCGTCGGCGCGGGAGGGGGCGGCCGTCGACACGGTCGGGGAAGGGGGGATCGTGACCCTTCACCTTGACCGCCCCTGGGGGTTGTGTCAAAAGGGCTGCGTCGGCCTGCGCGCCGGCATGTTCTTTGTCCGATCTTCGTCGTTTGCAGGCCCCAGGGAAGACGGTGTGAATCCGTCACGGTGCCGCCGCTGTAAGTGGTACGACGAGCGCTCCGGGACGTCGCGTGTCGCGACGAGTCCGAGCCACTGTCCACGAGCCCCCTCCGGAGTTTTAGGAGGGGCAGGACGGGAAGGCGCGCTCGCCGGTCATCCCACGAGTCAGAAAACCTGAGCCGCAGACTGTTCGTGTACTCCCCGGTCCAGGGAGGCAGACGAGCCGTCCGTTGGATTTGGCCGCATCGAGAGCGGGCCCCCGAGGCCCTCGACTCCGTGCGGCCTTTGTCATTCCAGGGGGCGACCCGATGTCCCGGCCGGCGAGGCATGTCCTTCACAAGGAGGTTCCATGCGTCTCGCCCATCTCATCACGGCGTTTTGTCCATTCCTGCTGCTCGCACCCGCGGTCTCCGCGGATGAGGTCGTCGTCCCCGACGGCCTCAACATCGAGACGGCCACCACCGGCGGCCAGGTCGTCGCCCGCCTGAGCAGCGGTGACTTGCTCATCAAGGGCGGCGGATTCGGCCCCAACGTGCTGCGCATCCGGCACGCCGGCAACGGCCTGACGACGTACACGCCGGTGTTCGACTCGTTCTCCGGCACCGCGCAAGCGCCCAACGGCGATCTCTTCGTGGGCAACTTCGGCCCCACCGTGCTGTGGATCGCCCGCGACGGCAACACCGACGGTGACGCCCTCGACGGCGGCGAGTGGTTCCCCGCGCCGATCTCGCTGGCGGTGCTGCCGCCGGTCTCGAAGGGCGACCCCAACGGTCAGTTCGCGCCCTACGACATGGAGTTCGCGCCGGGCACCGACGACCTCTACATCGCCGGCAGCAACTTCAGCGCCTTCGACGGCATCACCTGGGTCGTGCGCATCCTCGATGCCACCGAGCCCGGCGCCACCGCGGAGGTGTATCACTCCACGTCGGGCTTCACGGGCGGCATCGCCTTCCACGACGGGGCCCTGTACCTCGGCGTGTTCGGCGCCTTCCCCGATCCGAGCCGGGTCGAGAAGCTGGTGGACGGCGGCGCCGACGGCGCGGGCCCCACGGTTCACGTCTACGCCACGGGCCTCTCGGGGGCCAACCACCTGGCCTTCGCCGCCGACGGCACGGGCTTCCTCTCGGGCACGTCCGACCCGGGCGACTTCTCGGCCACGGTCACGCGCCTCGCCCCCGACGGTGATGCCGACGACGCGGCCGACGCCGTCGATGAGTCCTTCCTCACGGGGATCGACTTCACCGCCGGCTTCGACTTCACCGGGCTGCTGGTCCTCGACGAGGGCCTGGGCGGCTTCGGTCCGGGCGCGGGCCGCAACAGTCGGCTCTACGTGGGCAACTCCGAGATCCTCGAGGGCGGCTACACCGTGCGCACCGCGCCGCCGGCCTCCACCGAGGTGACCGGAACGGTGGCCAACAACGACAGCTTCGACGTCACGGTGGCCGGCGCCCCCTTCGCCCTCTCGCTGCACGTGCTGACCCTCGACCAGACGCCGTCGACGTTGCCGGGCATCGGCGACATCTGCGTCGGCTTCGGCGGCCCCCACGTGGTCACGCCGCTCGTCTCGCTGGGCGGTGCGGGCGAGGCCACCACGTCCTACGGCCTGCACGGCGTGGGCGCGCTGGTCGGCGTGGGCATGACCATCCAAGGCTTCACCTTCGAGGCCGGCGAGATCGGCATCGGCAACGCACTCAACTTCGTCATCGGAGGCTGAATCCATGTCACGCACTTCAACAGCAACAGGCCTGACGTTGATCGCCGCCGCCACCCTGCTGGCCATGGGCGCCCTCGCGACGTCCTTCGCCGACGAGGTCGTCGAGTTCGTGCCGGGCCTGTTGCCCGACTCGGACGCCTCGGAGGCGCTCGGCGCCCCCGAGGGCGACGGACCCTATTCGTCGAGCACCGACGTCGCCACCCTCGGTGCCGGCGGTTCGGTCACCCTGCGTCTGCAGGCCGCGGCCCACGACGGCGCGGGCACCGATCTGATCGTGAGCGAGAACCCCTTCTTCCTGTTGGGCGACCCGCGCTACGCGTTCAGTGAGGTCATGACGGTGGAGGTCTCGACGGACGGCGACACCTGGGCAGCCTTCCCCACCGAGTACCTGGGGCCGGCCGTCCAGCCGGGCCCGTTCGCCGGCGTGCGTCCCGAGTGGTACCGGGGCTTCGCCGGGGCGCTGCCGGTCTACAGCCATCCGTCGCTGCCCTTCAGTCCGCTCGACCCGGTGGAGGCCGGCGGGGACGCCTTCGACCTCGATGACCTGAATGACGACCCGGCGGTGCTGGCGGGCGACGTCGACCTGACCTTCATCCGCTACGTGCGGCTGACGGACGTCGAGTCCGGGATCTTCGTCGACGACTTCGGCCATACGGTCTACGACGCGGGCCTCGACAGCTTTGCCTCCACCGACGTGGACGCGGTCACGGCGGTGAACAGCTCCCTCAACGCCCTGGCCATCCGGCCGCAGGTGGAGCTGTCCCTCGACAGCGGCGGCTTCCTGACCATCTCGCTGTTCGACCCGGTCCACATCGATCGGATCGTGCCGGGCCTGCAGGCCTCGGTGAACGGCAAGGAGGTCGATTTCTTCACCCAGATCATGCCCCTGTTCCTCCTGATCCAGCTCACGGACAAGCAGGCCACCTTCATCACGGGGCCGATCCCCCCGGGCATGTTCAATGCCATCCTCAAGGTCAGCGGCGAGACCTCCTCCGGCCTCGTCTCGGGCGATGCCATCCATGTGAACTGAGCGCCAATCCTGTTGGCCCTGGAGTCCGGGGCGGTAGACTGCCGCTGGACGACGCGCGCGCGTGCCGCGCCCGGGATGACCACGGCCCCATGATCGCCGACACGCTCGACGTCATCCGCCGCGACCTGTTGCTGGGCGACGAGGACCTCCTCGTGCTCCAGCCGGCCGCGGCGGACGCTCCCGGCGCCCCGCCCCTGGGCGCAGCGGACGAGATCCGCGAGGTCGGCCGGACGCGCCCCCTGCTGGTGGTCTTCCCCGGCCGCCCGGACGACAAGCACTTCGCCCGCCTGAGGGACGCCCTGTGGCCCGACGTCCACTTCGTCTCGCTCTACGACGTCGACGAGGCGGGCGGCATCGAGCGGCGCATGGCCGGCCGCAGCGAGGCGCTGGAAGGCCGGGTGCAGGGCGGGCGGCGCACCATCGTGCACACGCGCACCTACGACGAGGCCCTGGGGCCGGCCACCACCAAGCTGAAGTTCGACCTCCAGGCCCAGTCGTGGAACGGCGCGCCGGGCTCCCCCACCTATGCCCACTACCGCTGGATGCGGCGGCTCATCGCCGTGGTGGCCGCACCGCAGATGGGCGAGCGCACCCTCGACGCCGGCTGCGGCACGGGCTGGGTCGGCATCGAGGCCGCGCGCAAGGGCGCCATGGTCTCGGCCTTCGACGCCTCCACGGAGATGGTCGCCATCGCCGGTCGCAACGCCGACGAGGTGGACGTCGACCTCGACGCGCGTCCGGGCTTCGTGGAGGACGTGCCCTTCGACCGGGCCTTCGACCTCGTGCTCAACTCCGGCGTGATCAGCTTCGCCCCCGACCCGGACGTCTACCTCGATCGCCTCGACGCCCTCGTGGCGCCCGGCGGCCGCCTGTGCATCGGCGACATCAACCCTGAGTCCCGGGGCTTCGCGCGACGGCGCGCACGCTTCCCGCTGATCCCCGCGCGCGAGCTCAACGGCCTGACCCGCCGCACCGTCGAGGAGAAGCTCGTGGCCCGGGGCTACACGTTGCAGCGTGCGCTCTACTACCAGCTCAGCTTCCCGGTGCCCGAGCTCATGGCCCTGTCCGAGAAGAAGCTGGGCGGCTTCGGGTGCGGGCTGATGCTGTCGCTGAACAAGGCCGCCTGCTCGCTCGACCAGCGCACCGGCAGCCGCGGGCGACGCTGGTTCGACAGCTGGATCATCCTGGCCCGCAAGGGCGCGGCGCCCGGCGGCTCCTCCGACGGCGATGCCTCCCACGGCGGCCCCACCGACAGCGGCGCTGAGACGTGAACAGCTCCCGCGGCCTGACCACGCGCCGCATGCTCGCGCTGATGGGACTGCTGGCCCTCGTCGGCGCCGCCATCGACGCCCAGACGACCTGGAGCGACCACGCCTATCGTCCCCAGGACCTCGGGCTCCCCTTGCAGACGGTCATCGCCTGGGCGCTGCTCGGACTGCTCATGTTCCTGCCCGCGCGGCGCCTCGCCGGCAAGTGGGGCCAACCCGCCACCGCGGCCTCCCTCGCGCTCTTCGGGCTCGTGGTGATCCACCGCGCGGTGCGCGATCCCATGCGCAGCGGCGGGCTCTCCGACCCCTCCTTCTGGTTCGCCCTCGTCGTGGCCTGCGGCATCCTCATCGGCGCCGTCATTTTGGGCCGACTCATCGAGCGCTCCGTCACCCGCCGGGGCTTCGGCTGGCCGGTGGCCGCGCTGACCCTCGTGACGGCGCTGGTGCTGCTCGTGCCCGGGCTCACCGGACAGCGTGCCGACGTCGAGATGCTGCCCGAACGCCGCACGGCCCGCGATGAGCGCCCCAACCTGCTGCTGCTCGTGTGGGACACCACCCGCGCCGACCGCCTGATGCCCTACGGCGCCGACCGCGAACTGACCCCCAACCTGGCCCGCCTCGCCGGCCAGGGCGCGGTGTTCGAGAACAGCTGGTCGTCGTCGGTGTTCACGCTCTCCTCGCACACCTCGCTGCTCACCGGGCTGCCCCCGACCCTGCACGCCACCACGCTGCGCAGCCAGGCCGTCCAGCAGACGACCATCGCCACCCGGCTCAAGCAGATGGGCTACCGCACCGGGGCGTTCGTCGGCACCTCCGTGCTGGCCGGCGGCAACGGCCTCGAACGCGACTTCGACGTCTACGACGACCGCGTCGACCCGCCCGTGTGCGACACCATGATCTGGTCGCTGGTGCACGACGTGCAGGCCGTGCTCGCCGACGTCCTGCCCTTCATGCGCGGCAACGGCCTGCCCCACTGGTTCCAGGACTTCCAGCGCCCGGCCAGCGAGGTCTTCGCGGCGGCCCGCAACTTCTCCCGGCGGGACGACGGGCGGCCCTGGTTCCTGTTCGTGAACGTCTTCGACGTGCACTGGCCCTACCTGCCCGACGACGAGTCCGCCGCCAGGTTCGTGCGGGACTACGACGGCCCCCTCGACGGCTACCTCTTCCGCAGCGACCACTACCCCGAGAACTACGCGCCCGGCGACGCTGACAAACGCTTCGTGGGCGATCTCTACGACGCCGAGATGTGGCGCCTCGATCAGCAGACCGACACGTTCCTGCAGGAGCTCGACATCGGTCGCGGCGACGTGGCCGTGGTCATGACCGCCGATCACGGCGAGGGCCTGGGCGAGGCCGGCCGCTGGAGCCACGAGCACCTGCACGGGCCCCAGACCCGCGTGCCGCTGGTGGTCTACGCGCCGGGACGGGTGGCGCCCGGCACCCGCGTCGACGCCAACGTGTCGGGCTCCGACGTGACGCCCACGCTGCTGGGCCTGGCCGGGCTCCCCAGCGAAGCCCTGGCCACCATGGAGATGGCCGGCGTGTCGCTGGTGGAGGGCGCGCCCGATGCCGAGCGTGAGGTCTACATCCAGGACTACGACAACGTCTCACCGGCCCGCGACTCCCACGCGGTGGTGCGCGGCCGCTTCAAGCTGATCCTGCGCGGCGACCAGGCCACGCTGCACGACATCATCGACGACCCCCTCGACGAGGTGGACGTCTCGTCGGTGCACCCCGAGCTGGCCGCCGAGCTGAAGAGCCGTCTGCAGTTCCTGCTCGACTCGGCCCCCGACGCCAGCGGCGAGATGGTCAATCTCGATGCCCTGCGGGCGCTCGGCTACATCGGTCGCTGAGGCGGGGACGGGCGCTGAGTCCGGCCCGTGCTCGGGTGCGAGCTCGCCGGTCCACGAACCGCGTCTCGGACGGCGAAGATTGACAGGATCCGCGCCAAGTGCGGTGATGGTCCCGTGATGCCGCGCCGCGCCCTGCTCTCCTTCCTCGCGTTCCTGAGTCTCTTCGGGACCGGTGCTCTCCACGCCCTCGAACACGGCGAGACGGCCGCCGTGGGCCTTCACCCGACCTCGGAGGTCGCGCACGACGGGCAGCTGCAAGCGCACTCCACCGATTGCGGCCATCCCCACGAGGCCCACCACCCGATCACCGACTGCCTGACCTGTTCGGTGCAGCGCGGTCACGGAACCCACGCCACCAACGAGGTGGTCCGGGCTCCGGCGCCCGACCGCGGCGCCGACGCACTCCACTTCCGTGGAGTCGATCTCCCCGACGACGCGCACGACGGCATCCTCGGGGCACGCGGTCCTCCTGCCGTCATGGCTTGACCCGCGCGGCCCTCGGGCCGCGCACCGCCG
>JAJDEP010000004.1 GCA_029259715.1 Planctomycetota bacterium
AGGCGGGGGGATGTCGAGGCGAGTTTCCGCAGCGAGCACGGACCCGGGGGGCGGCCCCCTGGGCCGTTCCCCGGGTGCGCGCGCAAGCGAGGACTGCCCGAGCAGCGACATCCCCCCGCCTGCCGCCCCCGGCCCCTCCGCTCGACCGCCCTACCGCCTCCAGGCGAGTGGCAGCAACAACACGAGCACCGAATAGAACTCGAGCCGCCCCAGCAGCATGGCGAACATGAGCAGCAACTTGCCGCCCACCGGCACGGCGGCGTAGTTGTGCGCAGGCCCGACGTCGCCGAAGCCCGGGCCCATGTTGGAGAGGCACGACAACACAGCGGTGAAGCTGGTCTCGGTGGTCAGCCCCAAGACCATCAGCACCACCGTGAAGGCGATCAGCGCCACCAGGTAGAGGATGAAGTAGCCCACCGTGTGGCGCACCAGCGTCTCGTCCACCGGTCGATTCTGCACCTTCACCACGAAGATGGCGGAGGGCCGCAGCAGCCGGCGCACCTGGCGCAGGCACTCCTTCCAGATCAGGACCACGCGGATGACCTTGCAGCCGCCGCCGGTCGAACCCGCGCAGGCGCCCACGAACATGGTCAGGATCAACAGCAGGTGCAGGATCGGCGCCCACAGTGAGTAGTCGGTGTTCACGAAGCCGGTGGACGTGAGCAACGTGACCGTGGTGAAGGCCGCGTTGCGCACCAGCGGCTCGGTGCCCCCCGCGGTGAGGGCCGCGTCTCCCGACATGACGAACACGCAGGCCGCCGTGATCAGCACCGCGAGCAGGGTGTAGACGCGCACCTCGGTGTTGCGCAGCAGGACGGACGTGCGCCCGCGCAGGGCGTTCCACAGCATCACGAAGTTGACGCCCGCGGCGAACATGAAGGCCACCACGATCCACTGGGCCGCGGGGCTGAAGCTGGCCATGGAATCGGCGCGGGTGCCGAAGCCCCCGGTGGAGAGGGTCGCGAAGGTGTGACAGATCGAGTCGAAGGGCGACATGCCCGCGAACCACAGCGCCACGAACTGCAACGCGGTGAGCAACAGGTAGACGGTCCACAGCAGCTTCGACGTCGACGAGATGCGGGGCAGCAGCTTCTCGCTCTCGGGGCCGGGCATCTCGGCCTGGAACAGGAAGTTACCGCCCGCCCCCAGCGCCGGCAGCACGGCCACCGACAGGGCGACGATGCCGAGGCCGCCGATCCACTGGGTCATGGCGCGCCAGAACAGCAGCGGCTCGCCGAGGGACGCCGGGTCGTTGAGGATCGACGCACCGGTCGTGGTGAAGCCCGAGAGCACCTCGAAGGCGGCGTCGACCACCGACGGGATGTGGCCGGTGATCAGGAACGGCAAGGCGCCCAGGGCCGTGAACACGATCCACGAGAACGTGACCGTGGCGAAGGCTTCCCCGAAGCCGAATTCGGCCTGGTCGAAGCGGAAGCTGAGCCGCAGGGCCCAACCGAGGACCAGGCTGATGCCCGCCGTGACCATGAACGCGTGGGCCACCGGCGTGCCCAGGCCCCCGTACGCCAGGCACAGCAGGATCGGTGCGCCGAGCAGGTAGGCGAGCAGCATGCACAGCCGCCCGAGCACGTAGAGGACGGCGCCGACGTTCACGCCTTGTGCGGGCTCTGCTGGATGGTGGTGTCACCGAAGGAGAGGTTGCCCCGCCGGGCGAAGACCCGCTCGATGTTGTCGCGCAGCCCCGGCAGCACGAAGGCCACGACCACATCGCCCTCCTCCACGCGCGTACCGCCGTGCGGGATGAAGGCCTCGTGCTCGCGCATGATGGCGCCGACGAGCGCGCCCTGGGGCAGCTTGAGGTCCCGCAACTGCTCACCCACCGCCTTGGCGCCGTGGCGCGCCACCATCTCGACCACCTCGGCCGTGCTGTCACCGATCTTCTGGACGGTCTGGACCCGACCACCGCGGGCGAAACGCAGCAGCCGGCCCGCCATCGTGAGCCGCGGGTTGATCACGGCGTCGATGTCGAGCCGGTCGAGCAAGGAAACCAGGTCGGGGTCGGCGGTGACGACGATGTTGCGCTTGGCCCCCCGCTTCTTGGCCAGCAGGGCCAGGATCAGGTTGTGCTCCTCGTTGTCCCCCGCCGAGATGAAGAAGTCGGTGGACGCCAAGCGGCCCTGGCCGCGGATGTCGGCGTCGTTGGGGGAGCCCCGCAACACGAGGGTCTTGTCGAGTTGCCGCGCCGCCTGCTCGCAGCGGTCGTGGTCCTCGTCGATGAGGACGACGTTGGTGCGGTCCTGCAATCGCTCGGCCACGCGGATGCCCAGGCGCTCGGCGCCGTAGATGACGACGCGCTGCACGCGGTCCGTGCCCGAGACGATCTTGCGGAACACCGGCAGCGACTCGAGGGTCATGAGCAGGAAGACCTTGTCGCCCGCCAGCAGCATGTCCTCGCCGCGCGGGATGATCTGCTGCCCGTCCCGCTGCACCGAAGCCACCAGGAACTGCACGCCGGCGAAGTCCTCCTTGAGGCGCGCGAGCGGGCGGTCGCACAGGCGGCTCTCGGCGTCGAGGATGAACGAGCGCAGCAGGATCTCGCCCCCCGCGAAGTCGCCCACGTCGATGGAGCCGGGCGCGTCCACCAGGGCCACGATGGAATCCACCGCGATCTCGTCGGGGTTGATGAACTTGGTGATGCCGAGCCGCAGCGGGTCCACCAGCGGGTTGTCGTTGGTGAAGTCGGAGCTGCGCACGCGGGCGAGGGTGCGGCGCACGCCCATGTTGTGGGCCGCCGCGCACGCCAGCATGTTGACCTCGTCGGCGTTGCTCACAGCGATGAACAGGTCGGCGTCCCGGGTGCCCGCGGCCTCGAGGATGGCGCGCTGCGTGGTGCTGCCCGCGACGACCAGGACGTCGAGACGGTCACGGATGTGGTCGAGCTTGTCCGGGTCGAGGTCGATCACGGAGATGCCGTGTCCCTCGGCGCCCAGCTCCCGCGCCAGGTGGAAGCCCACCGCGCCTGCTCCCGCGATGACGATCTTCACCGGTGGCCGTCCCCGTCGTCGTCCGGCGAGCCCACGGTGACATCGGCGGGAGCGCCCTTCGCGCGGTCGGAGCCCGACGACGTGGCCTCACTCCGGCTCGCGTCGACAGCCGGCGTGCCCCCGTTGGTGGTCATCTTCAGGCGCAGGTCGGCGATGCGGCCGGCGACCCGCTGGCGGGCCTCTGCGTCGGCCTCGGGGATGCGCTCGTACAACCGTTCGTAGGTCGCGACGGCCTGCTCCCATTGCCCGAGCCCCTCGAGCAGCCGACCGCGCTCCTCGAGCAGTTCGTTGTTGGACGGATCGGACTCGATCAGGGTGGCGAGCAGCGGCAGGGCCTCGGCGTAGCGCCCGGCGCCCCGCAGCGTGCGCACGGCGTCCCGTTGAATGCCGGCGCGGCCCGCGGCGCCCTCCTGGATCAACCCCAGCAATTCGAGGAAGGCGTCGGCGGCGGCGGCGTGGTTGCCCATGACCTCGCTGCACGAGCCGAGCATCTCCAGTCGATCCCGGGGCGGCGGATGCGGCGCGTCGGCCCGGTGCAGTTCGTTCAGGAGCCGCACCGCCTCCTCGCACTGGTCGGCGTCCCACAGGACCCGGGCCCGGTTGCCCTTGGCCTCGTTGACGACGAGGCGGTACTCGGGCGCCGCCGAGAAGCGCCGCTCGACCTCCTTGTAGGTCCAGGCGGACAGGGCCAGCGCGCCCACCTCGCGCAGTTGATCGCCCATGGCGAGCCAGTCCGAGGCGTCGCCGTCGCGGCCGATGGCCGCAACGGCTTCCTGCGAGGGCTCGAGCAGATCGGCGCCCGCATCGACGACGTCACCCCGGCCGCTGTGACGTTGGCCGTGCAGGCGTCCGACGACGCGCACGCCGTCCGGGAACCCGAGGTCACCGAGCGCCCGCATGATCTTGACCAGCACGCTCGGGTCGCTCTCGATCTGGCTGCGCCGTTCGAGCAGCGAGAGCGCGCCGCGCTCGGCGGTCATGCCCAACGACGTCGCCGCCTCGGCGCGCACGCTCGGGTCGGGGTCGTCGACCAGCTCGGAGAGGCGAGCCAGGATGCGACCGCGCGCGGGCGCGTCGCCCGGCAGGGCCAGCGCCTGGATCCCCAGGCCCAGGGCGACGTTGTAGCGGAACAGCTGGTTCTCTTGGCCGAGGGCGATGTCGGCGAGCGCGTCGAGGGCCGCGTCGACGTCGGTGGACGCGAGCAGCGCCCGCACGGCCGCGGCCCGCACCCGGGGACCGTGTTCGGCCTGCAACCAATGCTGCAACCGGGGGATCACGCCACCGGGCTGATTCTCGGCCACGGCCTGCAGCACGCTGACGGCCACCTCGGGGCCCACGCTCGGGTCCTGCAACGCGTCCGGATGCGCGCTCCGGTCGGCACGCGCCGCGTCGGCAATGCGCTGGAGGTAGTCGAGCAGAGGGCGCACCACGTCGGGGCGTCGCCGGACGAGGGAGAGCCCCTGGACCGCCGCCCGCGCCACGTCGGGATGCTCGGACCGCAGCTCGGCGGCGAGCACGCCCCGCACGGCGTCCTGATTGCGACCGAGCGACCCCAGCGCGGCGACCATGGCCGCTCGCACGTCGGGGTCGGCCTCCGGCTCGTGTTCGCCCGATCCGTTGGTGCCCGCGGCATGCCGATCGATGCGGGCCAGCAGCACCGGCACCGCCGAGGCGGCTTGCTGCTTGTTGTCGTGATCGGCGAGACGGCGCGCCGCCTCCAAACGCACTTCGCGGTAGTCGTCGTCGAGTGCCTTGGTCAGGCGACCGACGTCGGTGCCCATGCGCTCGGTGCGCGCGTCGATGACCTCGATGCGCAGGTGAGCGATGGTGCGTGCGTGTTCGATTTCCTTGGCGGCCACTTGGGCGCGCAGCTCGTTCAGCGCCACCTCCATGAGCTGGTCGCGCGGCAGGTCGTCGTGGCCTTCCCAGAAGTCGGACCAGAAGCGACCCACCTCGGCGCGGGTCGTGCCCGGCTTCGGCCCCGGCTGCCCGGTCAGGTGCTGCAACGCCCGGTGGGCGGCCTCCCCGTGCGGGCCGTACAACTGTGTGACCAGGGGACTGACGGCACGCAGGTCGCGGCTGTGTCCCAGGACTTCCACCAGGACCAGTCGTTCGGCGTCGGGACGCGCGTCCTCGTCCATCCAATCGATGAAGGCCTCGATCACCCGCGGGTGGGCGCGGCACAGGGTCACCAGATTTTCCAGGGCGATGGGTCGCACGTCCCCGGGCAGCAGGCCCGCGGCCAGTTGCAGGGTCTCCGGCACCAGCAGGTCCTCGCCCCGCGCACGCAGCGCTTGCAGCACCCCTTCGATGGAGCTGTGCATCGGGCCCACGAGGACGCCGCGCAGCGCCTCGATGCGGTCGGCGTCGAGCAGGGTCTTGGCGTGGACGGCGAGCACGCCGACCTCCGCCGTGCCGGCGGCGAGCTGGCGGCCGGCCTCGTCGAGTTCGGCCGTCGCCGTCGGGCGTCCGCCCTGTCCGACATCCGCCGACTGTCCCCGCGAGGCCTGGGCCGTGACCGCCGGCGACAGCGCCAACAGCGATCCCAACAGCGGGGCAATGAGCCAATGCGTCATGCGGACTTCCGGCGGAGCTGAGGGAACCACGGCGCTGCTACGGTCTCAGCGTCCCCTACGGTAGTCCCAACGCCTCCAGGATCGAAAGGATAGGGTCGTCGGCGCCGGCCGAAACCTCGATCTGGGCGACCTTCACGTACAGATCACGCCTTTCCGCGAGGAGCTGGGCCGTCTGTTCGCGCAGGTCCCCCGGTCGCAGCGGTGGACGCGGGCGCCCCCGGGCGCGTCCCACCAGCAGGTCGACGTCGGCGCTCAGGTACACCACCACGGCGCCCTCGGCGAGGGCTTCGAAGGCGGGGCCGTGCAGCACCGCCCCGCCGCCGGTGGCGATGACGTGTCCGGTCAGGCCGCACGCCTGCCCGAGCACCTCGGCCTCCCAGGTCCGCAAGCACGCTTCGCCGTCCCGGGCGAGCACCGTATCGACGTCGTCCCCGGCGAGGACTGCGAGCGCATCGTCGAGATCGAGGAACGGTCGCCCGAGGCGCCGGGCGAGGGCCCGACCGACGGTGGTCTTGCCGCATCCGCGCATGCCCACGAGCACGAGGTTGCGGTCGTGGAGGGAGCCGGCAGCCGGCGCATCGCCGTCACGGGTCATGGGTGCCTCCGGGCGCCGGCGAGCGTTCGCCGACGGCGCCGGCCGGTTTCCGGCGCCCGCCGTCCCGGTCGAGCGGCGACCAACGTCCGGGTCACCGGGTCCGTTGTGAGGAATCGCCGGCAGCGAGCAATGGTAGTCCCAAGGGGATTCGAACCCCTGTCTGGTGCGTGAGAGGCACCTGTCCTAGACCTGACTAGACGATGGGACCATCGGGTCGTGAAGGCGCAAGAGTATGATGAGGAACGCCGCTGAAGTGAAGAGGCTACTCTTCCACCGGCTGCCGGCGTTCCCTCGCCCCGCACCCTCTCCCGTACCGATCCGCCGAGCTCCGTACCCATGAGACGCCCCTCCTCGACCGCCTCTCGCCGCGACCAGGCCGGCCGGGCCGCCCCCTGGCTGATGGTGATCGTCCTGCTGGTCGTCGCCGTGCTGGCAGGAATCTGGCTGATGGGCGACGAACCGGTCGAGGACACCGACTCGGGCCCCTCCATCACCGAAGGGGAGGACAAGCTCGTCGAGCGCGACCTGCCGGAGCCGGCGCCCGATCGCGAGCAGCAGCCCGAGCCCGAGCCCGAGCTCACCGGCGGCTCCGTCGTGGGTCAGGTCGTGACCACCGATTACCGCCCCGTCCAGGGCGCGACCGTCTCGGCGATGCAGGGCACCGCTTCGCTGTTCCCCCAGATGATCCGGGAGCTGCCCTCGTTCGGCGTCCGCGCCCTTTCGGATGCCGATGGGAATTTCGAGCTGCAGGAGGTCCCGCCGACGGCGGAGCTCATCGTGCGGTTCTCGGGCGGCGAGTTCGCCGTCACCGAGTCGGGTCCCTATTCGGTGCGATCCGGGGAGATCACCGATCTCGGCACCGTCGTGGTCCCGCCGGGCCTGCGCATCCGCGGCAACGTCAACGACGACCGGGCCCGCCCCATCGAAGGCGTGAAGGTCGGCCTGATCCAGACCCGACTGACGGGTGACTGGGCCTGGCGTGACGTCAAGCCGTCGACGGTCGTGCTGACCGATTCGGAAGGGCTCTTCAACATGCCGGGCGTGCGGTCGGGCAAGTACCACATCGTCACCGAGGCCGAGGGCTACGGGAACGGCCTGTGGCAGGGCAACATCGGCCTCGACGGCGAGACCGAGGCCTGGGTCAGCCTGGTTCTGTACGACGGCATCACTCTCGAGGGCCGGATCATCGGGTCGCCCGGCGCCATCCCGCTCCCGGGCGCGCGGGTGGTCGCCATGCCCCTGCGCAACGACGGCGGCAACGGCAAGGTCGAGACGGCCACCGATGACGAGGGCACCTATCGTCTCGAGGGGCTCGCCCCGGGCCACTACACCATCGGCGCCCAGGCGCCCGGATACCGGCGTCGGGGATTCAACGTCCAGCTCCCCCACGACCGCGACGTGAGCCTGCGCCTGCCGAAGAACGGCTCACTCCAGGGTTTCGTCCTGAATGCGGACGGCAAGCCCGCCACCAGCTTCGACATCCAGGCCTACCGCCATTTCCGTGCCCACTTCGATGGCGTCAAGGAGGGCCCCTTCCAGCGCATCCGGTCGAGCAACGGTGCGTTCAAGATCGACGACCTGCGCGAGGGCATCTACAGCGTCGAGGTCTGGTCGCGCAACCACGCCGTCACGCAGACCGAGCCAATCTGGGTCGATCAGGGCGAGGAGAAGACCGAGCTGATCGTGCGGCTCGACCGCGGCTCGAGCCTGGCCGGACAGGTGCTGGACATCGCGGGCAATGCCGTCCCCGACGCCGTCATCAGCATGAATTTCAACGCCGCCCTCGACGTCGACATCATCACCGCCTCGGCGCCGAAGCAGACCCGCATGCTGACGACCCAGACCGGTGAGTTGGGCAAGTTCCTGCTCGAGGGCCTCGTGCCCGACACCTACAAGATCTCCGTCGACCATCCCGAGTACGCCATGTTCTCCCGGCGCGACGTGATCGTCGCCGCCGGTCAGGAGAACGACATGCCCGAGACGGTGGTGCTCGAACCGGCGGGCAGCATCAGCGGCACGGTCATCGACGACGGCGGGCTGCCCCAGGCGGATGCCCGCGTGCGCATCTACGCCGACTGGGGTCTCTCCAAGGAGATCCGCGCCAATGGTCGCGGCGAGTACCGCTTCGACCGCCTCTCCTCCGGCGACTACCGCATCTCCGCCATTCCCTCCAAGACCGGCGCGGTCAGTCTCAGCACGGTGCTGGAGATGTCGTTCTACGCGATCGAGACGGGCGACTCGTTGGTGATCAACCTCGCGCCCGGGCAGGACCTGCACCAGAACGTCCTGACCACCCGCTTCGACTGAGTCCGGCTCCGGTCCGGCAACTCAGCGCGGCAGATCCCCGCGGCGACGAAGCTGCTCCACGGCGCCTTCCAGGCTGGCTTGGATCGGCGTCGCCGGCACCCCCAACTCGGTCTGCATGCGGCCGGTGTCGAACCACATCCAGCGCCCGAAGGCCGCCGCCAGGTCGGGCGTGAACCACACGCGGTCGGGGACCAACGGCTCGACCAGATTCATCGCCCAGCGGATCGAGGGGCCCAGGACGCCGGGCAGCATCGAGGGGTCGGGTTCGTGGCCGGCGGCCCGCCCGATCTTCTTCATCAGGTGCAGGTAGGTCAGGTTCTCACCGCCCAGGATGTAACGCCGACCGGTGCGTCCCTTCTCGGCCGCGGCGAGGATGCCCTCGAGCACCGTCGACAGGGCCACGGCATTGATGCCGCCGGTGGGCACGAAGGCGAGCCGCCCGCTGGCCGCCAACCGGATTACGTGGGCGCTGTTGCCGGCGGCCACTGCGGCCGGCCCATAGATCGCACCCGGGTTCACGATGACGGCGTCGAGTCCCCCGTCGACGGCATCGAGCACCCGCTGCTCCGCCTCACGCTTGGTGCTGAAGTACGGCGCGCGCAGGCGCCCGGCGTTGAACGGCGCCGTCTCGTCGAGCAGGGGTGCCGGTTCGTCCGAGAGGCCCACCGCCGCGATGGAGCTGACGTGCACCAGACGTCCCACCCCCGCGTCGACGCACGCGCCGACGACCCGGCTCGTGCCCATGACGTTGGTCCGCTGCATCGCCCCGGCCAGTCGCCGCCGGTAGCCGATGACCGCGGCGCAGTGATGCACCACGTCGGCGCCCTGCACCAGCCGCGCCAGGGCCCCCGCGTCGTCGAGGTCGCCGTGCACGAGCTCGACACCCTGAGCGCCGAGCCACGCCACCACCTCGGGGGACGAGGTCGACCGCACGAGGCCGCGCACCGCCCAGCCCTCCTGCACCAGGCGGGAGGCCAGGGCCGAGCCCACATAGCCCGTGGCCCCGGTGACGGCCGCCCGCCTCACCCCGGTGTCGGGCGAGCTCGGTCCGGACGCTGCGGTTGAGCGGAGACGGGAACCAACGGAAGATGCGGCCATGAGCCCGCAGACCTTCCTCCATGACCGCGGCCGGCGCAACCGCCACAGTCACCGCAACCCATCGCCGCGTGTGTCGCGAGCCGCCGGAGAGACGCCATGAGCACGGGCATCGACGTCGAGGTGCCCTTCACCACCTCGACCCACTGCCGGGTGCACCCGCCGCGCTCGGCACCCGCCGGCGGCGGGCGCCCGCCGCTGCTGGTGGCGTTGCACGGGCAGGGTCAGTCCGGCCAGCGCCACGCGCGCTGGATGGCCGACGCCGTGCCGCCCCACTTCGCCAGCGCCTTCCCCGACGGCTTCCACGCCTGGGAGATCCGCCGGCCGGAGCGCCCGACCCGACTGGGCCATGGCTGGTACCTGTTCACCGGCGATCAGGCCGCCTTCGCCGAGAGCCTGCAGCGCAGCGAGGAGGCCCTGTGGCGCCTCGTCGACGCGGTCGTGGAGGCGGCCGACGCCGACCCCGAGCAGATCTGGCTGGCGGGCTTCTCGCAGGGGGCCTACCTGGCCCACTGCGTCGCCGTGCGCTCGTGCGCTCAGGAGCGGCGTGCGCCGGTGGCCGGGTGGATCGGTCAGAGCGGACGGCTCAAGCACGAGTTCCTCACCGCCGAGCTGCCGTCGGTCGCCGGCCGACCGGTGCTCATCCAGCATGGCCGACAGGACGAGGCGCTGGGGGTCGAGGCGGCCGAACGCTCCGCCGCGCTGCTGACCGAATACGGAGCCGACGTGACCCTCCGGCTCTACGAGGCGCCCCACGTGATCACGCCCGAGATGGTGCGCGACGTGCGGTCGTGGCTCGACGACGCCTGAAGCTCGCCAAGCCGTTCCCATCGGCTGAGGCCCGTCGGCCGCGGCGCTACGGGCTGCCGCTCACGTGGACCACCAACGACCGCCGGTGGGGCGACGTGCGGTGTTCGACCAGGTACAGCCCCTGCCAGGTCCCCAGGGCCAGACGTCCCGACACCACGGGGATGGTCTCGGAGGTCTTGGTGACGGCCGCCCGCAGATGTGCCGGCATGTCGTCGGGGCCCTCGGCGGTGTGGGTGTAGGCGCGGTCGCCGTCTGGGGCGAGTCGTTCCAACCAGGCCAGCAGATCGGCGCGGACCGACGGGTCGGCGTTCTCCTGAATCACCAGGCTGGCTGAGGTATGCCGGCAGAACACCAGGCAGAGCCCGGTCTCGATGCCGGCCTGGTCGACCAACCGCGCGACCTCAGCGGTGATCTCGTGCAGGCCCCGCCCGGGCGTCTCGACGGTGAGCGTCGTCTGGGCCTGCTTCACTCAGGGGGCCTGCGTCACCAAAGCGAGAAAATGGTTCCCGAACTAGGATTCGAACCCAGATTACCTGAACCAGAATCAGGTGTCCTGCCATTGGACGATTCGGGAATGACGACCTCTTGGCCCCGATGGTCGCGCCTGCCGACCGTCGTTCGCCGCAGGGTTTTTAGCCAGAATGCCGCCCCGCGGTCAACCGCCACGCCGGTCGGATCGCTCGACCCATCATCGTGGGGATCACCCGCATGACTCTGCCGACCTTCCTGGGCTTGCCCGATGCGGGAGAGGACGCCGCCATCGCCGTCGTGTGCGCGCCCTACGACCTCACGAGTACCTACGGCAAAGGCGCCGATGCGGGCCCCGAGGCCCTGCTCACGGCCTCCTCGGCCGTCGAGACCTGGGACGAGGAGACAGAGACGGACCTCGAGTCGCTGCGTTACAGCGTCTGGCGACCCGAGAATGCCGAGACTTTCGGGAGCCGCCCGCCTGAGGACATGGTCCTCGAGCTCCAGGGCGTCCACGGTCGTCTGCTCGATCAGGGCGCCATCACCCTCGGGCTCGGAGGTGAGCACTCCATCACCTACGGCCAATTCGCGGCCCTGCTCGAGCGCCACCCGGACCTCGCCGTGCTTCAGATCGACGCCCACCTCGACCTGCGCGACAGCTACGAGGGCAGCCGGCACAACCATGCCTGCATCGGCGCGCGCATGCTCGAGGCCGGCGTCGAGCTGGTGCAGGTGGGCATGCGCAGCTGCAGCCGCGAGGAAGCGGAGCTGGTGCGCCGGCGCGACCTGACCGTCTACTGGGCCCGGGATGTCGCCGGCAGCAGTGGCGCCTACCACCGCGAGGTCCTCGACCGTCTGTCCGGCCGACCGGTCTTTGTCACCGTCGACCTTGACGGCTTCGACCCGGCATTGATGCCCGCCACCGGGACGCCCGAGCCGGGCGGGCTCGGCTGGTTCGACGTGGTGCGGCTGCTGCGCGCGGTGGGTCAGGACAACCGGGTCGTCGGCGCCGACATCACCGAGTTGGCGCCCGACGGGCACAGTCGCGCGAGCGAATTCCTCGCCGCCCGGCTCGCCGCCAAGATGGTGGCCTACTTCTGGGCGCCGTCCTCGACCCGCTGAGCGTCGATCAGACCCAGTCGGCCATCAGACCGGGTCGTCGACCGACCAGGCCCGCTGCGGCGGCGCGTGCCACGGGTCGACCTGGCGTTCGCGCTCAAGCCGCCACGCCACGAGAGTGCCGAGCAGGCAGGCCGCCACCATCACGAAGGCCAGCGGACCGGTGAGGGCGGCGAAGCCGGGATCCATCGCGAGCGCCGCGGCGGTGCCGTCGGCGGCCTGCGCCGTCGGGCCCGCGGACGCGCCCGATCCCAGCACGGCCAGTGCCGCCCACTGCACCGACGCCACGGCGCAGGCGCGCTGCATCACCGTCGCGAGCCGACGCGCATGCCGGGCGAACAACCACAAGGAGACCGCGAAGCCGGCGCCGAGCAGCGTCCACCACCCGGCGACTCCCAGCGAGACACCCGCACCGACCACCACCGCGAGGCAGGCCAGCAGCAGCGCCGAGGCCAGGGCCAGCGGCGCGGCGATCACCATGGCGCCGAGGGAGGCTCCGCGCGACGCATGCACCGGCACGACCACGGCGGACGACTCGCGCCAATCCGACCGGCGAGCCTCCGCTGCGTCCCGCCCGACGGAGACCTCACCGGCATCCTCACCAGTGCTGTCGCCCGCTCGTGACGAGTCGACGATGGGCTCGAGTACGCCCGCCTCGTCGCCGAAGCCGACGGCGTCAGCCGCTTCATCCCCTTGCATGAAGATCCCCTCCCCGTGCGCGGGTCTGCTGCAACCGCGCACGGCCCCATCACCGTCCGCGGCCCACCCGTCCGCCAGGGCCGCCCGCATGATAAGGATTTCTCCCGCGCGTCGTGCGCCGGATCAGCCGGTGCCGCCGCTCGACTCGGGCGGAGCGATGCTCCCGGTGAATTCCTTGCGACGCAGCAGCCACGTGGCCAGGAACAGCGAGGCCGCCATGTAGATGCAAATGGAAAGCACCGACTGCCAAGCCGGAGTTGATTCGATGTTGGTGGCGGCGGCGAGTTGGAGTTCGAATTCACCCGTCCCCAGATAGAGCAGGTTGCGCACGTGATACGAGAGCGCGAGTTTGGCCAACCCGCGCGGCAACACCGACACGAAGCGCTCGACCATGTAGACGATGAAGGCTGCCAACACGGGCCGACGCAGAGCCAGACCGAGGCACAGGAAGATGGCGCCGTAACCGAGCGACATCAGCACCGCGCCGAGCAGGACCCACAGGAAGACCGGGAAGTAGTGGGCCAGCGCGCCGTCGTGGGGCGCCAAAGCCAGCACGAACAACGCCGCCAACGCCGGCACGACGAGCATCAGGGCCCGCGCCGCACTCACCAGCCAGCGTCCCACCACGATCGACCAGCGCGGCAGCGGCAGTCCGAGCAGGTAGAAGGCCGTGCCCCCTTCCCACTCGTCCCCCAACGCGGCGGTGCCCAGGAAGATCAGCGCCAGGGGCAGCCCGAACTGGAAGTAGGCCGCGTCGACCGTCTCGATGAAGGACGCGAAGGAGCTGCCGCGACCCTCACCGAAGATCAGGATCAAGAGTTGGACCACCAGCGGCAGGCCCAGCAGGATCACCAGGAGCCAGAGCCGGCCGCCCTTCAGACGTCCCGACGTCGTTCCTCGCGCGACAGCCTTGACCGCCGCGAAGCCCCGGAGCGGTGCGGGCCGCCGGGCCGCCGACCCGGAGGGGCCGCCGGAGTCGCCGCTGCCGACCGTGCTCGTCGTCGTCGCGTCCACGTCAGTTCACCAGGTAGGCGAAGACCGAGCCCAGGTCTTCGTCGAGGGATTCGATGGCGAGCACCTTGCGGCGGCCCTCGGCGGCGAGACGCTGGATCGTGCCGCACAAGGCATCCGGTCGGCGGGTCTCGATGACGAGGGCGTCGGCCTCGATGGCCACCGAGAGAATCATGTCCGCATCCATGAGCAGCTCGGCGCCCAGGCCGCGCGGGTCGTCGGTGGTGATGCGGATGCGCCGGGCGTGCTGCTCGAGCAGGTCGCGGATGTCGGCCACCGTGCCCTCCGCCAGCACCTGCCCGTGGTGCAGCAGCACGATGGAGTTGGTCATGGCCTCGATCTCGTGCAGCACGTGGCTGCTCACGAGCACCGTGACGCCCTCGTCGCCCAGCTCGCGCACCACCCGGATGAACGAACGCCGCATCACGGGATCGAGCCCCGTCAGCGGCTCGTCGAGCACGAGCACATCGGGGTCGTGCAGCAGGGCCTGGGCCAACTTCAACCGCTGGCGCATGCCCTTGCTGAACGAGCCCGCCTTGCGGTCGGCCGCATCCATGAGTCCGACCCGACCCAGCACGACGACGGCGCGCGCCTCACTCTCGGCGCGGCTGAATCCCCGCTGCAAGGCCTGGTCGATGAGGAAGGCCCGGGCATGCAGGTCTTCGTACAGGCCGTCGCCGTCCGGCACGTGGGCGACGCGCTGCAGCGTGGTCATGTCGTTGCGCACCGGACGCCCGTCGATGCTGACGCGCCCGCTGCCGGGAGTCGCCAGCCCGGTCACGAGCCGGATCAGCGTCGACTTGCCGGCGCCGTTGGGGCCGAGCAGGCCGGTCACACCGGGACGCAGTTCGAGGTCGACGTTATTGAGCGCGATGACGTCGCCGTACCAGCGCGAGACGCCCTCCAAGCGCACGACGGTGACCGGGCGCCCGCTCATGCCACCACCTCCACCGGCCGCACCCGCCGCCGGATGGTCATCAGGCACAGCACGCACCAGCCCGCGAGCACGGCCGCGCACTGCCACACCGAGACGTCGGTGGTGATGGCGTCGTGACCCAGGATCGCGTCGCAGACCCGACCGACGTTGTGGAAGAACGACAGCAGGAAGAAGCGATCGTCGTTGAAGATCTCTTGCGGGATGTTCGTGATCGGGCCTTCGAGCAGGAACATGAAGGCCACCCAACCGATGGCGGCGTTGCGCGCCTTCAGCGCCAGGCTCGAGGCCGCGAGCACGAGCAGCGACGGCACCATGACGAGGACGGCCCCGGCGCCCCAGGCGCGCAACATCAGCTCCGACAGCCGGGCCAGCTCCCCCGGTTCGGCGGCCGAGAGCGACATCTGGGCCAGGATCGCCAGGCTCGCCGGCACCACGGTCACCAGCGCGATAAAGAAGCCGATCGCCCCGAACTTGCCCAGCACGTACTGCATCACCGTCACCGGCCGGGCCAGGTAGAGCTCCAACGCGTTGGCGCGACGATCCTCCGCCACCAGCCCCGCGCCCACCAGCAAGCACGCCATGAACACGAAGACCGACTGCATGCGCAGCATGTAGAAGCTCAGCGACTCGGCGTTGACCGTCGTCATGGCCCGGAATTCGGGGTCATCGAAGGCTTCCGCGATGGGCATGTCGGCCATGTTCGCCATCACGTAGTAGCGCGCGTACATCAGCAGCAGGCCGGCGACGAAGGGCCCGAAGGCCGCGATGGTCAGCATCACTGCGAAGAGCTTGCGGCGGAAGATGATCGTCACGCCCTTGCGCACGCCCGCGGCGGCGATGACGGGCACCGCGCGCACCGGCCGGTCGCGATCGCCGTCCCAGCGGGAGTAGCTGCGGTCGTAGACGGCCATCAGTCGGGCGTCCGTTCGAGGTCGTGGAGGATGGCCTCCTCGAGGCTGATGCGGATCGGGCGCAGCTCCCGCACGACCACGCCGGCCTCCACCGCCGAGGCGAAGATGGGCGCCGTCTCGTTCTCGCTCGTCAGCGCCACCTCGAGGTCGCGCTCCTTGCGCGCGGTGACCGTCAGGCCCCGCGACGTGAGGGCCGCCTCGAAGGCCTCCCTGTCGCCCACGACCCGCACGCTGCAGGCCTCGGCGGACGACCGGGCCAGGGCATCGATGCGCTCGTGCCGCACGAGCTTGCCGTTCTGCAGCACCACCACCGTGTCGCACACCTCTTCGACGTCCCGCAGCAGATGGGTCGAGAGCAGCACCGAGATGCCCTTCTCGTGGGACAGCTCGCGGATCAGCGCGAGCATCTCCAGCCGCCCCTGCGGATCGAGACCGTTGGTGGGCTCGTCGAGGAACACCAGGTCGGGGTCGTGGACGAGCGCCTGGGCCAGCTTGACCCGCTGGCGCATGCCCGTGCTGTAGGTGCCGACGTCGCGATAGCGCGCCTCCTCGAGGCCGGCGAAGAGCAGCACCTCGTGGGCGCGTCGGCGTGCATCAGCGTCCGGCATCCCCGCCAACAGTCCGGCGTAACGCGTGGCCTGGAATCCCGTCAACGCCGGGAATGCAGCATCCCGCTCGGGCATGTAGCCGAGGCGTCGGCGCAACCTCGAACCGATGTGCGCGACGTCGGCCCCCAGCACCCGGGCCCTGCCGGCCGAGGTGGGCACCAGTCCGAGCAGCGCCTTGATCAACGACGACTTGCCCGCCCCGTTGGGGCCCAGCAGCCCGATGGCGCCCGGGGCGACGGAGAGCGTCAGGTCCTCGAGAGCCAAGCGCTTGCCGTAGCGCACCGACAGACCGGCCAGCTCGATGACCGCATCAAGGGCGGGTCCATCCGGGGCTGGTGATCCCGCGCTCATGTGCGCACTCATGGGGACTCGCCTCCGACGGCTTTCGCCGGGCCCCGCCGCGACCAGGCCCACAGGCTCGCCGCACACCAGAACATCTCGAGCCCGAAGAACACCCACTCATCGATGACGGCCGAGTAGCCCGCCAGGATGCCGGCGCCCAGTGCGTTCGCACCCAGGTAGGCCGTGCTGTCCGCCCGGCAGCGTCCGCGCTGATTCGTGAGGTAGGCGATCACGAGGCACAGGAGGCCGACGACCGAGGTCAGTCGCCACACCATCCCCGGCGGCGCTTGGAAGTAATCCCACACGAGGGGCGGAGTCTAACCCTCGCGCAGGGGCGGCTCTACGTCGTCTTGATGACCTTCCCCCGCCACGGGCGCCCTGACCTCGCCAGTCTCGCCAGTCTCGCCGGGCTCGCCCGCCTCACCCTCCTCGGTCTCCACGAGATCGTCGAGGTTCTCGGAGCCCCCCGCCACATCGCCCGGGTCCCCGCGTTCTTCGGCGAGCCCCTCGAGCAGGGTCCGCATGCGGCTCTCCCGCTCGATCTGCTCATCGAAGGTGAAGCGCAGCTCGGGCACGGTGCGCATCTTGAGGCGCGGACCCAGGACCTCCTGGATGTGCGGCGCGGCCGACTCGAGCGCCCGGGCCGTGGCCCGCCGCTGCGCCGGCTTGCCCAGCACCGTGTAGTAGATGCGACAGATCTTCTTGTCGCGGCTGAGCTCGACCCGCGTGACGGTCAGGAACCCCAGCCTCGGATCGCTCAGGCGTTCGGTGACGACGATCGCCACCTTCTCCTTGATTTGCGCCTCGAGGCGCCGGCGTCGGTCCCAAGTCATGGGGTGAACCCGCTCATCGGATCGGTCTCAGCCGATCGTGTCGATCAGCTGGGCAGCTCCATGCTCGGCTTCTCCAGCATCGGCGAATCGAGCGTGCGCGCCACCTGAATGGTCTCGTAGGCCTCGATGACATCGTCGATCTTGATGTCGTCGTAGCGACCGAGGTGCATGCCGCACTCGTAGTTCTCCTTGACCTCTTTGGCGTCGTCCTTGAAGCGACGCAGGCTGTCGAGGCGACCGGAGTGGATCACCTTGCCGTCGCGCACCAGGCGCACGCGGGCATCGCGGGTGATGATGCCGTCGGTGACGTAGCAGCCCGCGATGTTGCCCTCCTTGCTGCTCTTGAAGATGGCGCGGATGGTCGCGTGGCCCAGAATCTTCTCGACGGTCTCGGGCGCGAGCTCGCCTTCGAGGGCCTTCTCCAGGTCTTCCGTCAGCTCGTAGATGATGCTGTAGAGCTTGACGTCGACGCCGGTGCGCTCCGCCTCGCGGCGGGCCTTGGTGTCGGGCACCACTCCGAAGCCGATGATGAACGCACTGCTGGCCTCCGAGAGCACCACGTCGTCCTCGGAGATCGCGCCGACGCCCGAACGGATGACCTTGAAGCGCACCTCGGGGTGGGCCAGGTCCTCGATCGTGCGCCGCAGCACCTCCAGGCTCGCCTGGGCATCCACCTTGAGCACCACGTTGATCTCGGTGACGTTCTGGTCGGCGATGGTGTCGAACAGGTTCTCGAGGGTGACGGTGTCCACCGGCGCCTCGGTCTGCTCGGCCTCGCGCAAGGTCTCGACGCGCTCGCGCACGACGCCCTTGGCGGCGTTGGCGTCGGCCACCGCCATGAAGGTGGCGCCGGCATGGGGCAGGTTCTCGAATCCGAAGACCTGCACCGGCATCGACGGCCCGGCTTCCTTGACCCGCTTGCCCTGGTCGTTGACCAGGTAGCGCACACGACCCGTGGTCATGCCCGCGAGCAGGTTGTCCTTGGCGCGCAGCGTGCCGTCGCTCACGACGACCGTCACCACGTTGCCCATGTCGCGGTCCTTGCGGGCGTCGATGACGACGCCGCGGGCCGGGATGTGCGGGTCGGCCCCGAGCTCGAGGATCTCGGTCTCGAGGGCCAGCCGTTCGACGAGCTCTTCGAGGCCGTCGCCGCGCGTCGCCGAACACTCGATCACGCCCACGTCTCCGCCGTAGTCCTCCACCATGACGCCGGCCGAGGCCAGCTGCTGGCGCACACGCTGCGGGTTGCTGCCGGGGGTGTCGATCTTGTTGATCGCCACGACCATGGGCACACCGGCCGCGTTGGCGTGGTCGATGGCCTCCTGGGTCTGGGCCATGACGCCGTCGTCGGCGGCCACCACGAGCACGGCCACGTCGGTGACCTCGGCCCCGCGGGCGCGCATCTCGGTGAAGGCCTTGTGGCCGGGCGTGTCGAGGAAGGTCACGGTGGCGCCCGACTTCGTGCTGACCTGGTAGGCGCTCGTCGTCTGGGTGATGCCGCCTGCTTCGCCGGCCGCGACCTTGGAATTGCGCAGCGCGTCGAGCAACGACGTCTTGCCGTGGTCGACGTGGCCCATGACGGCCACCACCGGCGGGCGCGGCAACACGCCCTTGGACATCGACCGGGCCCGCTCGTCCTCGGCGACCATGAGCTTGTCTTCCTCGGTCACCGCCTCGAGCACCGTGATCTCGCGGCTGAGCAGGACGCCCAACTCGATCAGGTGCTCTTCCAGCAGGATCGAGCTCTTGTCGCGAGGATCGAAGGTGTCGGGGAAGTAGCGCAGGATCTCGCGCGCCTTGAGCCCGAGGGTGTCGGCGAGGTCGCGCACACCGATCGGAGCGCGCACCGAGACCGGATGGGTCGGCCGCTCCACGGGGCGCTTGGCCCGGCGCGAACCGGGCAGGTTGCGACGACGCGGGGGCGGACGACGCACGGGGGCCCGGCGACCGCCGAAGTGGCCGATGCGGATGGCCGAGAGGGTCGCGTTGTCCTCGGGATCGAAGACGAAGTCGCCTTCAGTCTGGCTGCCGTGCTTGCCGCCCTTGCCCTTGCCGCGGTGTCCGGCGCCTTCCTTGCCTTCGCGGCCCGGAGCAGCGGCCGGCTTCTTGGTCGGCATGGGCCGGGTCGGATCGAGCGGGTCGTATTCCGAGGGCCCGCCGCGCGGACGCTTGGTCTCGCTCGCGGGGAGCTCGATGCGGCCGAGGATCTTGGCGCCGCGGCGCTTGGGAGGAGCCTTGCCCGTGGTGGCGGCCGCCTCGTCCTTCGGCTTGGCCTCGGCGGGCTCGCCTTCGCCCTCCGCTTCCAGCACCTCGCCGGGGAGCGCCACCTCGCCACCGATGGTCACGACCATCTTGTGCTGGCTGTCGTCGTCCTCGTCCGTCGGCTCGCCGGCGGGCGCCGTGCCCGTCGCCTCGGTCGGGGCCGGCGTCTCGGTCGGCGCTTCGGCCGTCGGCGCGGCGGGCACTTCGTCAGCAGGCGCCACCGTCTCGGCGGGCGCAGCCGACTCTTCGGCCACCGCGGCGGGCTCGACCACCTCCGGTTCGGCCGGCGGCTCGGGCGTGGCCGCCGGCGGCTCGGGCGCCGCGGCGGGCTTGCCGACGCTCACGCTGATGGAGACGGACGGGCCGCTGGCCTTGGCCGGCGTGGCCTTCGCGTCCTCCTCCTCCATGTCCGCGAGCTCTTCGGCCCATGCGGCCCGGAGGATGCCCTCGGCACCCTTGGGGATGTTCGAGGAGTGGCTCTTTACGCCAAGGTTGAGTTCCTTGGAGATGGAGAGGAGCACCTTGCTGTCGGCACCGATTTCCTTTGCCAGCTCATGCAGGCGCACTGTCGCTCACTCCTCGTCACTCCGAGCCCGACGAGTCTTGTTTGACCACGTCGCTCTCGGCTGGGGACGCTTCGGGTTCGCCGGCACCGGCCCCCAAAGTCGTCTCGGATTCTGTCGATCCTGCACCGTCCGTGCCGGCAGTGTCTGCCTCGGTGGTGCCTTCCCCCTTGTCCGCCTCGGCTGCTTGATTCGAAAGCGCGTGGGCTTCCGCGGCGGCCGCTTCGTTGATCAACGCGCCGGACTCGTCCCGCGCACTGTGGGGCATCTGGGTCACGCCCTCGATCTTGATGTCCCAACCGGTGAGCCGCGTGGCCAGGCGCACGTTCTGTCCCTTGCGCCCGATGGCCAGCGCCAACTGATCGTCAGGAACAACGACCCGCGCGATCTTGGTCTCGGGTTCGAGGGTGAGCGAGGCGAGCTGCGCGGGGCGCAGGGCGTTCGCGATCAGGTCCTCGTCACCCTCCGACCAGCGGATGATGTCGATCTTCTCGCCGTTGAGCTCGTCGGTGATGGCCTTGATGCGCGTCCCGCGGATGCCCACGCACGCGCCGACGCAATCGACCCGGGGGTCGTTGCTGTGCACGGCGATCTTGGTGCGGTAGCCGGGCTCGCGGGCGATGCGGCGGATCTCGATGACGCCCTCGTTGACCTCCGGCACCTCCAGCTCGAACAGGCGCTTGACCAGGTCGGGGGTCACGCGGCTGAGCAGGATCTTGACCCGCATGCCCACCTGCTTGACCTCGGTGATGATCCCGCGGATGCGGTCGCCCGGGCTGTACATCTCGCCGCGGACCCGCTCGGCCCGGGGGATGATGGCCTCGGCCTTGGAGATGTTCACGATCAGGGCGCCGCCCTCGATGCGCTGGACGGTGCCGAGCACGAGCTGGCCCACCCGTCCTTCGAACTCCGAGAAGACGACCTTGTTCTCGGCCTCGCGCAGCGACTGGATGATGACCTGCTTGGCCGTCTGGGCTGCGATGCGGCCGAGGTCGATGGCGCCGGTCTCGACTTCGCTGGTGACGGCCATCTCGCCGCTGGAGCGATCGATGGTGCAGACGATGGGCACGTCTTCGCCCACCTTCTTCTGGATCGCCGCGACCATGGCATTCTCGATGGTCTCGAAGATCAACTCGGTCTCGATGTCCTTCTCGAGGTGGATCGCTTCGATGATGCGCAGCAATTCGCCGTTCATTGTCGATCTCCTTCCTCGATTCGGACTTTTGTGACGGACGCGGGCACAAACGAAAACAAGTGGGCCGAGGACCCACTTGCGTCCAGATCTGCTCGGTCCAGCCGTAGCCGCCCATAAATAAGGCTCTGGCATGGGCTTGTCAAACCCGGCGGGCCTCATGGGAGGCCCCCCTCGCCTTGACCGTGCCGCGCAGGCGCCCCTACGATTTCCGGGTTATCAGCAGCTCCCCCGCCCCCTGGCAGCCCGCCATGACGACCTCATCCTCGGGTCCCGCGACCGACCCTTCGACGCCCCCCGCCGGCGCGGCCTCCGCCGCCACCGGGTCGGGCCGGGCGCAGCTGCAGGTGGCCCTCGACTTCCTGATCCTGTCGCGCGCCCTGAAGGTGGCCGAAGAAGCCGTCGCCGGCGGGGCCGACATCCTCGAGGTGGGCACGCCCCTGCTGAAGAGCGAGGGCCTCGATGCGGTGCGCGCCCTGCGTGAACGCTGGCCGCGCATCCCCATCGTCGCCGACACCAAGACCATGGACGCCGGTCGCACCGAGATGGAGATGGCCGCCAAGGCCGGCGCCACCCACGCCACCGTGCTCGCCGCCGCCTCCGACGCGACCATCCGCGAGTGCGTCGAGGTCGGCGCCAACTACGGCATCGAGGTGATCGTCGACCTCGTGGGCGTCGCCGATCCCGCCGAGCGGGCGCGCCAGGTCGCCGCCCTGGGTGCCCGCGCCGTGGGCGTCCACTGCGCCATCGACGAGCAGATGCTCGGCCGCGCGCCCTTCGAGGTGCTGAACGCCGTGCGCCGGGCCGTCGACATCAAGGTGCTGGTCGCCGGCGGCATCAACCTCGCCACGGCCGGCGCGGCCGCCGCCGCCGGCGCCGACGTGGTCATCGTGGGCGGCGCCATCTCCAAGTCGCCGGACGCCCGAGGCGCCACCGCCGAACTGGTGGCCGCGCTCGCGAGTGGTGCGGCCGCGTCCACCGCCGACTTCATGCGCTACGACGAGGCGACCCTGCGCGAGGCCTTCCTCAAGGCCTCCACGCCCAACATCTCCGACGCGATGCACCGGGGCGGCGTGCTGCAGGGGCTGCCGGCCGTCGTCTCCGGCGTGAAGATGATCGGGCGGGCGGTCACCGTGCGCACCTATCCCGGCGACTGGGCCAAGCCGGTGGAGGCCATCGACATCGCCCAGGCCGGCGAGGTGCTCGTCATCGACGCGGGCGGACGCCCCCCCGCCATCTGGGGCGAGCTGGCCACCGAGTCGTGCTTGCAGCGCGGCATCTCCGGCGTGGTCATCGACGGGGCCATCCGCGACATCGACACCATCCGCGAGAGCCGCTTCCCCGCCTTCGCCCGGCACATCTGCCCCAACGCCTGGGAGCCCAAGGGCTTCGGCGAGATCAACAAGCCCGTCACCGTGGGCGGGCAGTCCGTGCGCCCGGGCGACTGGATCGTGGGCGACGAATCGGGCGTGGTCTGCATCCCCGCTGAGCGGGCCGTCGAGATCGGCAACCGGGCCCTCGATGTGGCCGAGATGGAGAACCGCGTGCGCGGCGAGATCCGCGGCGGCTCGACCCTGTCGCAGGTGGCCGAGATCTATCGCTGGGAAAAGAAGTAGGTGGACCACCCGCAGGACCGCATCGCGGTCACCGTGAACGGCGAGTCGCACGACGTGGACGCCGACCTCCACGTCTCCGGCCTGCTCGAGCACCTGGGCGTGAAGGCCACCGCCTGCGCCGTCGAGGTCAACCGCGAGATCGTCCCGCGCTCCGCCCACGCCGATCGACACTTGCGGCCGGGCGACGCCATCGAGATCGTGAGCTTCGTCGGCGGCGGCTAGCCGCTAACAGCAGGACGCATGGCGGGAGGCGAGGACAGCATGGACGCACACCACGATTCCGAGACGCAGCCCCACGACGAGCCCCTCGTCATCGGCGGACGCAGCTTCGGCTCGCGCCTCTTCGTGGGCACGGGCAAGTACAGCACCTTCCGGGTGATGCGCGCAGCCCACGAGGCCTCCGGCACCGAGTGCGTGACCCTCGCCGTGCGCCGGGTCGACATCTCCGGCGACGCCGAGTCCTTGCTCGATCACATCGATACCGAGCGCATCACCCTGCTGCCGAACACGGCCGGGTGCTTCAACGCCGACGACGCCGTGCGCACCTGCCGCCTGGCCCGCGAAGCCCTCGGCACCGACTTCGTGAAGCTCGAGGTGCTCGCCGACGCCGACACCCTGCTGCCCGATCCCATCGAGACCCTGGCCGCAGCGAAGACCCTGGTGGACGAGGGCTTCCAGGTGCTCGTCTACACCAACGACGACCCGGTGGTGGCGCGACGCCTGCAGGACCTCGGCGTCGCGGCCGTGATGCCGCTGGGCTCGCCCATCGGTTCGGGGCTCGGGCTGCTCAACCCGCGCAACATCGCCGCCATCAAGGCCGCCGCGACGGTACCCATCGTCGTCGACGCCGGAGTGGGCACGGCCTCCGACGTCGCCGTCGCCTTCGAGCTGGGCGTCGACGGCGTGCTGCTCAACACCGCCATCGCCCTGGCCGACGATCCGGTGCGCATGGCGAGCGCCATGAAGCACGCCGCATGGGCCGGGCGCGAGGCCTTCCTCGCGGGCCGCATGCCCCGCCGCGCCGAGGCCCACCCGAGCTCGCCCACCGGCGGCCTCATCGCAGCGAGCTGAGCGTTCCATGGCGTCGTCGCCCCCACGGCAGCCCCATCCACGTCGGCCCAGTCCTCTGCAGCCCAGTCCACGACAGCCCAGTCGACTCGGACGCACCGCCCTGCCACGGGAGGTGCTCGCGCAACGCACGGCCGCGACGTCGCTGCAGGCCCTGGGTTTCGAAGGGCTGACGCAGCTGTGCCGGGCCGAGACCGCCGCCCACGCGCCGGACCCCACCTCCGCCCTCGACCCGCGCACGGACCTGCCCGTGGCCTACAGCCCCGCGCGCGCCGGGCGCGCCGCGTCAGGCCACTGCGTCGTGTGTGACAGCGAGACCTGCCCGGCCGTGGACGTGGCCGACTGGCCCGGCACACGCGCCGACGACGACGGACACGCCGACGCGGCCTGGCTCACCCCCAACCTCTTCCCCAACGTCTACCCCTTCACCCCCGAGGAGCAGGCGGGCGCGGAGCAGGGCATGCGCGGGATCCACCTCGTGCAGTGGACCAGCCGTCACCATGGTCGTCGCTTCTCGGACGCGGCGCGACTGATCGTCGGACAGCTCGCCGCGGCGGAGGAGTTCCTGCTGCACAACGCGCCCGCCATCTACCCCGACACCGGCGACGGCCATCGCGGCCATGTCGGCATCATCAAGAATCGCGGCAGCCAGGTCGGGGGTTCGGTCGAGCATGATCACCAACAGATCCTGCTCACAAATGCCGAGCCGGCCGAGCCCCGGCGGGTCAGGGGTCTGGGCGCCGCCCTGCTGCGGGACGCGCCCGCGGAGCTCACCGTCGACACGGTGGACGGCCTCGCGACCACCATCGTGCCGCCCTTCATGTCGCGGCCGCTGCAGGCCTTCGTCGTGCCCGCCACCGCCACGCGCCCGCCCGATTCGGGTCACCTGCACCACCTCGCGCCCGATGTCCTCGACGCATTCGCGGTCGCCATCGGGCGACTCGCCGCCGCGGCCGACACCTGCATGTCGCACCGCGACGGCGGCGGCGAACCCGCCTGGAACCTGATCGTCCACACGGGACACCAATGCGGGCCGCTGGTCGAGCTGCGCCCCTTCACCCAGCCCCTCGGTGGCTATGAACACCTCGGGCTCTACGTGTGCGAAGAGCTGCCCTCCACCTCGGCGGCCCGTCTGCGCGAGGCCCTGCCTCAGAGCTGATCAGCGGGCCGAGCCGGACGTCTCGCGATGCGCCTGCTTGAGCCGTTTCAGCTCACGCTGCTTCAGGCTCTCGTCGTGCTGCCGGCCCTCGTGCTGCAGCTTGCGTTCGTGCAGCTCGCGCCTGTGCAACTCGTGGAAGTGGAGCTTCTCGAGGGCGCGTTGGGTGTCCTCGGCACTGAGGCGTCCGCTCTCCCGCGCTGCGTTGAGCTTGAGCCGCGCCGCCTCGAGGTCGAAGGCCTTGCGGGTCTTGAGGAACACCCGCTCATCCTCCACCAACAGGCCATCGCCGGCCGGATGCCGACCGGCCTCGACAGCAGCGAGCTGTTCGCGCAGCACCTCGAGGTTGCTGCCCAACTCGGCCAGCTTGATGGCGGCCGTGGCCTCGTCGAGGTGTTGGGCCTCGACGGCGAGGCGCACCTTGGACATGTGCTGCTCGAGCTCCTCGACTTTCTTGTGCATGGCCTTGGCCAACAACGGTCCGTCGTCGATGCCGTGCCGGGCCTTCTCGATGCCGTGCCGCTCGCCGCCCGGCGCCGGCTTTCGGCGCAGGTGCAGGAGGTCGTCCTCGCCATCCATGGAGTGCGCCCGGTGATGCTTGAGGTCGGCGAGGCGCTGCTTGCCCTGCGCCTCGGTCATCGAGCCGTTTTTGATGCCGGCCTTGACCTCTTCGTGGAGCTGCCGCAGTTCGGCGTGGAATTGACGCCGCTCGGCCGCGAGCTCGGCGGCATGGTAGACGGCATGCACCGGCGCGGGGTTGTCGGACACGCCGACCAGCACCGCGAAGAGCAGGTCGTCCGCGATGCCCGCGGCCCGCATCTGCGCCAGCAGTTCGGCCGTCGCCGCATCGTGTTCGCCGACCACCTTCACGACGTCCACGTCCGACAGGTCGAGCGGACGCCGGCGCTCCTGCTCGTCGTCGTTGCCTGAAAAACCGAGCGCCGAGACGCCGACGGTCAGCACCAGGGCGGCCAGGGCGGGCGCCATCCAGGCGCCGACGAAGCGTTCGCGCTCGTCGCGGACGCCGAGCAAGCGGGAAATGCGAAGCATGAGTGAACCTCCGGTAGCCGCCAGGGTCGGCGCCGACGAGACGCGCAGGGCGTCGAGGTCGGAGAGGGCCCGGGCGAAGGTGAGCGCATCGCCGCAGGTCTCCACGGCGACGTCGTCGCAGCAGCACTCGCGTTCGATGCGCATGCGATCCGAGAGCCACCAGACCGCGGGATGAAAGAAGAACAGCGACTCGCAAACGATCTGGCCCAGGTTGACGAGGGCGTCGTGGCGGCGGATGTGGGCCAACTCGTGCGCCAGCACGGCCCGCAACTGCTCCGACGAGAGCCCGGTGAGCGCGGAGGCGGGGACGAGCACGACAGGCTTGAGCCAACCCACCACCATGGGCACCGTGGCCCGGGCTGACAGGAAGGCCTCCACCGGCCGCCGCATCCCTATCGCCGCGCTGATCTCGGCCACCGCGGCACGCCAGCGCGGGGGCAGGCGACCCAGGCCCTCGCGACGCAGGGAGCGCGCCGCCATCAGCTGCAACACCAGGCGCACCTGCATGACCCCGAGACCGCCGACCCAGGCGAGCGTGACCCATGGCAGCGCGTCGCGCAGGACGACCTGCCAGGAACCCGTCACCAACTGCTGCAGTCCCGCGAAGGCCACGGCGGATCCGGGCGCCGGCCCCGCGCCCCGCCCGGCGACCAGCCCCACCGTCACGAGGAAGCCGACGAAGAGGGTCGCCAAACCGGCGCCGCAGACGACGTAGCGCAACTCGGCGCGCCGCTGTCCCACGAGGCGCAACAGCAGCGCCGTGACGCAGGCGACAACGGCGCCCTGCCACAGGAAGTGCAACAGCGACCAGCCCACGATCACGGCCGTCGCTTCCCAGCCCGTCGGAAGCGGCACGTTCATCGTCTGCCCTTCTCGTGCCGATCGAGCAGCGCCTGGATCTTGCGGCGCTCCTCGGGCGACGTGCGTCGCGACGTGAGGGCTTGCAGCACGAGGTTGCCGGGCGACCCGTCGAAGGCCCGCTCGAGCAGGTCGGCTACCAGGGCCTTCTGGGTCTGGGCCTGGGTGCGCGAGGCCCGGAACACCTGGGGCCGCACCGACTCGTCGCGCTGCAGCAGGCCCTTCTCGGTCATGATCTGCATGACCTTCAGCACCGTGGTGTGCCCCATGTCGCGCTGTTGCGACAGGTGCTCGTGCACCTCCCGGACCGTGCCCGCCCCCAGTTCCCACAGGGCGTTGAGGATCTCGAGCTCGGTGTCGGTGGGCCGTTTGCTGGCAGGTCGCGCCATGGCGTGTCTCCCCATCGGAGCGAGGCCGTGCGCAGCGTCGCGCACCGGCCCGTGCGAACACGTCCTTGTTATACGAATTCCTTCGTCATGTCGACCCCGTCGTCACGAAAGTTGACGAATTCCTTCGTATTGACCGGAATCGAACGGATCGAAACCCGTCCCGGGCGCGGTCCGGGTCACTGTCCGGGTCACCGTCGGGCACCGCTTGTCACCGCCGGGCGCGACGTTCAGCGCCTCAGCGCGCCCGTTACTCAGCGCTGGAAGATGGGCAGGTAACCCAAGGGCACCTGCAGCGTCAGCGACACGATGGCCGTGCCATAGACGAAGCCGTACTCGCCGTTGCGGAACGCACCGTCGTCACCCTGCAGCCGGATCGACTCGTTGAGGAAGGCGCCCCACCAGCGCTTGAACACACTCCGCTCGCGGTGGTGCCAGAAGGTCTGCGCCGCGTACAGCGACCCGTACTGCAGGAAGTTCTCCCACCCCCGCTCATTGAGGTAGGGGTCGTCCCGCTGCAAGGCGTCGAAGCCCATGTCCATGCGATCACCGCCGTAGTCGCCCAGGGCGTTGAGCGTCGACAAGGCGGCCGCCGTGAGCGCCCAGGTCTCCTTGTCGTCGTTGATCGCGTAGCGGAACTTGCCGGTGGCCGGGTTCTGCGAGCGCCACAGATAGGTCTGCGCCCGCTCGATGACGGCGCTGTCCACCTGGAAGCCCGCATCCCGCGCCGCCCGCAGGGACTGGATCATGCACACGGTGATCGACCCCTCGTGCAGGTCCATGATGCGCGGTTCGTAGTACCAGCCCCCCACGTGTCCCTGGGCCGACTCGATCAGCGCCACGCCCCGGGCGATGGCGTCGTGCAGGCGCTTCTGTTGCCCCGGGTCGCTGGCGTACATGCCGTAGGCCTGGGTCAGCGCCAGCACGGCATAACCCTGCCCGTGCATGCGTGAGACCTCGTCCCGCTCGGCGTAGAAGTAGCCCTTGTCGTCGCAGCGGTCGATGAGCCAGTCGACGGCCCGGGTCAGCGACCGTCCGTAGCGACCACGCTCGGCGTCCGGCGCGTGCCCGGCCGCCATGAAGGACAGCGCGGCCAGCGACGTCACCGCGATGGGCGCCGAGCGGCTCGCCTGGCTGCGCACGATGTCGAAGGAGCCGTCGGCGTTCTGATGCGACAGCAGGAAGCGGTGCGAGAGTTCGACCATGCGCCGCACCTGCAAGAGCTGCAGCGGGTCGTCGCGGCTCCCGAGGCCCTCGTCGTCCTGCGCTCCGGAGCCGGCCGCCAGCGCCACCGTGACCAGCACCGCCGTGATCGACGCAGCGACGAACGACACAGCGGCGAGGATCCGCCCGGTCATCTCTGCTCGAGCTTCCGCATGGCCGTGATGTACGCGTCGAGCCAACCGCGGTAGCGATCGGGGACATCATCGACGTGCAGGTTGTTGAGCTGCTCCTGGACCTTGGGCGGCAACAAACCCCAGCGCCCGTCGGTGTCCTCACGGGTGAAGGGCAACACCTCGTCCGGCGGCGGCGGCGCGCCCTCCTTCTGTTGGCTGTCGGCGGAGCCGTCCTGGGGCTGCTCGGCGCCCTGCTGCTCGCCTTGCGTGTCCTGCTGTTGCGGTCCCTCGCTGCCCTCGGGTTCCGGCGCCTTGCCCGAATCCTGCTGGCTCCCGTCGCTGGCCTGGGGCTGGCTGGGCTGCTGCTGCGGCTTGCCGCCCGATGAGGAACTCGGACTGCCGCCGCCACCCGAGCTGTTCGGCGGCGGATTCTGGAACGAGTACTCGAGCTTCTGGATCAGCGCCTCGATGTCGCGGATGGCATCGAGGTGCAACCGGCGTGCCCGCGCCACCTGGTCGGTGACGGCATCGACCTCGACGGCTTCGAGCAAGGCCTCGTCCACCTCGCCCAGCGTCTGGCGGATGCGTCGCGAGAGCGCCTCGATGTCCGCCTGGGCGCCCATGTCCTCGAACTGCAGGACACACGTGAGGAACATGGCGATGAGCGGGGTCACTTGGGCTCCTCCTGCGGCGGTGTGTCGATCGAAGGGTCGTCCACCGGCGGATCGTCGACGGGCGGGTCGTCGCGCGGGGCCACCAGGTCGTTCTCGGCTTCCGGACCGGTCGGCGTCTCGGGCACCAGCTCGCGGAACAGCTCGGACACCCGGGAGTGCTCGTAGGCCCAGCGTTCGATCAGCTCCCGGTCCACCTCCGAGTAGCTGTCCTCGTCGAAGATCTCGGGGTTGAGCCGCTCGAAGTTCTCGAGGCGCGCGAGCGCCGACTGCTCGAGGCGTTGGATCAGGTAGAGCTCGGCCACCTTCGGCACGAGCGGCGAGACGGTGTTCTGGTTGGGGTCGCTGGGCTGGCTCTCCTGCTCGCCCTGCTGCTGCGACATGAAGGCGTCGCGGCGACGCTCGTCCTCCTTCTCGAGCACGACGATGAGGTCGTCGATGCGTCGGACGATGTCGCTCTGCACCGACTGCACGAGAAAGTCGGTGCGCTCCTCGGCGAGCAGCTCGGAGGAGCGCCCCATGTCACGGGCCACCTGATCGAGGGCGTAGACGAAGCTGACGGCCCCGTCCTCGGCCAGGGCGGCGCGCACCGCGCTCGTCTGCTGGACGAGGTCGCTCTGCGTCGCCGAGAGACGGCTCACGGAGCGGCGTTGGCTGCGACCCAGGCGGCTGCCGTCCTCGCGCCCCTCCTCGACGCCGAGCGTCTCGACGTTGATGGCCTCCTGCGACAGACGCATCGCGCCCAACTCCTCGGCGATCTTGAACAGGACCTCTTCCTGGCGCAGCTGTTCGTAGCGGTCGCGGTCCTCGGCCAGTTCCTTCTGGGCTTGCTCGAGCTCCTCCGCCGCCTCCTCCTCGCGCGTCTGGGCTTCGCCGGACTCACCGCTCTGCAACGACTCGGACGCCTGGTCCATCGCTTCGGCAGCACGCTCCATGGCCGGACGGAACTCCTGGTCCGGCAGTTCCGCGAGGCGGTCCATGAGCTGGCGCAGCTGCGCCTGCAGCTCCTCCTGCTGAGCGGCCAACTGGTCGAGCTGCTCCTGTTGCACCTCCGGTTGCTCGCTTGCTTCGGCGGCGCCCGAGCGCTGCTGCAGCATCTGCATCAAGGCGGCCAGGTCGATCGCGGCCTGCTGCTGACTCTCGGCAGCCTGCTCGGTGTCGCCCCGCTCGAGGGCCGGGGTCAACTCCGACAGCTCACGCAGCAGGTCGCGGGTCCGGTTGAGCAGCTCCGGTCCCTCCTCGGGCTGCAAGGCTTCCAGTCGCTCGGCCCGGTCCTCCAGCTGCTCGGCTTCGTTGCCCGCATCCCGGGATGTGGCGAGCGCCATGGACTGCTCGCGGTTGCGGGCGGCCGTCGCGGCCCGTTCGGCCTCGTCGAGCTGGGCGCGGACCTGCTCGAGTGCCTCGGCCGCCTCCGTCATCGCCTCGCGCGCTTCGGCCACCTCCGCCGAGTCGTCGGGGAAGGCGGGGGACTCCTCAGGGGACTCGCCCGCAGGATTGCTCTCGCCCGACGGGCCCTGCGACCCCGAGGGGTTCGGCTCGCCCGCGGAACCCTGCTCGCCGGCAGGGGACTGTTCACCCGAATCGCTCGGCTCTCCGGCCGCACCCTGCTCACCGGACGGGCTTTGCTCGCCGGATGCGCCGGACTCGCTGGACTCACCGGTCTCGCTCGAAGCGCTTGGCTCACTCGATTCGCCCTGCTCACCCGACTCGCCCTGTGCTCCCGAGTCGCTCGGCTCTCCCGACTCGCCGGTGGTGCTCGACGGCCCACCGTCTCGAGGCTCACCGGCCTCGCTCGGCTGGCCTGATTCGCTCGGCTCTCCGGACGATCCGCTCTCAGCGGTTTCGAGCGCCTCCCGGGCAGCGGCCATGCGTTCGGCGGCCCGCGTCGCGGACTCGGCGGCCCGGGAACGCGCCGCCTCGGTGGCCTGGGCCAGCTCCCCGCGCCCGGCTTCCAACGGCGTCTCCAAGCGCTCGCGCAACATCTCGAGTTGCGCCTGGAGCAGCCCCTGGGCATCGGCATCGGGTGTGGTCTCGGCCGCCAGCGCGCGCTGTTGCCGCGCGAGCATGTCGGCCAGGCTCGCCTCGCCCAGCGCGCTCTCCACGGCCTCCAGCGTCTGCAGGGACGACTCCGCCGACTCGAGCTGCGCCTGCACTTCCTGTGCCAGCTCGAGCGCCTCGCTCAGGAGTTCGTCAGGCTGGTCGGTGAGCGCGCGCGTCTCGGACAGCAGGCGTCGCTGGCTCTCCGCCAGGAACCCGAGCTCGACCGCACCCTGGCGCGCGAGGGCGGACTGGTCCTCGAGGTCCTCGACATCCCGCCGATCGCGCAGCACGGAGTAGATGCCCTCGATGGACACCAGCAAGCGGTCCTGCAGCTCGATGGTGGAGAGCTTCTTGTCCTCGAGGCTGCGCTCGACCTCCTTGACCAGCGGCAGCAACTCTTCGGAGTCGAAGCGATCGATGGCCTCGCGCAGGAGCGTCGCGTTGCGCGTACGCCCCTCGTCCTCGTAGCGGCTGGCGAGGCGCTCCATCTTCTCGCGCAGGGCCGGCAGGCGGCTCGAGACCCGCGACTGATCACGGCGGACCCGGGTGAACTCCGATTCGTCGTCAGGTTCCTGGGCCGCCGCCGACAGGGTCAGCATCGAAAGGGTCAGGCCCATGAGGGCGAAGCGCAGCACAGCTCCGGGCCGGATCATGGCGGACAACACGGTGAGACCGGCGAAACGCGAGCGACCATTCGGCGTCAACCTGGTCATGGCGTCTCCCTCTCCTCCCTCAGGGCATCCTCGGTCCGCTTGCGCAGCAATTCCTGGTCCTCGATCAGGGTCTTCACCAGCGAGAGCACCTCCTGGTAGTCCTCCCACTCGTCCATACGTCCGAGCAGGCGATCGAGGAGAGCCTCGATTTCCTGCTGACCGGCAGCGACCTCGGTCAGCAGCTCGGGCGAGGGCTCCGCCCGGGCCCGCGAGAGCGTCTCGTGCACCTTCGGTGAGAGCGTCTCACTCAGTTCGAGAGCCAGCGCGAGCATGTCCAGCAGACGTCCGATCTGATCGAGGCGGCCGAAGCGGCCGCCGGCGTAGTCGTCACTCAGCCCTTGCCACACCCCGGGAGTGAAGGGCTCGTCGACCGGCTGGGTCGACCAGTCGTCCAGGCGGCGCTGCAGCACCGACTCGGCTCCGGGACCCGCATCGAGACGATTGAAGACCGTGTCGTCGACGATGCTGGCCAACTCCCGCGCCTCACGGCGTAGCCGGACCGTGACCTGGTTCTGCGCGACGACGGCCGCCACGAGGTCCGGATCCCCGGATCCCGGCGCCACCTCGAGCATCGCCACCACCGACTCGCTCACCCGTTGCTGGCGCTCACGCACCGAGCTGTAGGCCTCCTTCAGGCGCAGCTGCCGGTCGGCGAGCAGCCGCTGGACCTCCGCGGTTTCCACGATGTCGAGACGTCGGCCATCGACGCGGGCCGATTGCGGGCCCCGGTCAGGCAGGCTGCGTCCATCGGTGGCCATCACCGTGTACGTCGTGGGGATCGTGCCCGGTTCCACCTGGTCCGACAGCGCCCTGCCATCGGAGACGGCCGCGCCCAGTCGCCCCGCATCCGTCGCGAGGTCGAGCACCCAGCGGAAGTGACCGGCCTCGTTGGCGTCGGCCGTGAAGGCCGGTCCCTCGGAGTCGTCATCCCACAGCAGCGCGACGTGATCGACGCCGTGATCGTCGTCGGCCACCACCGCGAAGGGCACCACCGCTCGGGGCGTGACCTTCACCGTCGAGCGGGACGGCGCGAAGACGCGCAGGGTCGGAGGACGGTCGGGCTGGACGAGCAAGGCGTGATGAGCCGGGTCGGGAGTCTGGAGCCCGTGGGGCCCCGTCAACACGACCGCCAGCGACCCCGAGGCGTCGGCGGTGAACGCACCATCGACCCGGGGACGGTCGCCGGAGGTGTCGATCTCCAACGCTTGTTGCGCACCGGTGCCGAGCATCCAGAGCTCGGCCCGGGTGACCTGACCGCGCACCTCGCCGCCCACGCCGACCCGCGTGCCTTCGGGCACGACGAGGCCTTCGGGGCCCACCTCGGTGTCGGGGCGGCCGAGATACTCCGGCGGCTGGAGGCGGAAGCGCGGGCTCTCGAGACGCGGCGGCTCCATGACGCTGAGCACCCGGCGATTCTCGTCACCGCGATCGTCACCGCCCCGCACCGACAGGCTCTCGTCGCCCGCCTGCACGGCGAAGTGTCCGCGCCAGATGCCGTCGATGACCGTCATACCCAGGACCCGCTCACCGCGATCGGTGTCGATGACGATCTCGGCCCCCGCCGGATCGAGCCCGTCCACCGCGGCGCGCACGTCGATGACTCCCCCCCGCGCCACCACCAACGAGCTGTCCTCGAGGACGACATGGGCGGGGCCGCGTTCGGGCAGCATGATGTGCAGGTGCGTGTCGCGAGGCCAGGGCACATCCTGCAACGTCCACCGCTGCACGAAGACGCCGAGCGCAGGGTCCGCCGTCGCCACGAGGACGGCGCACAGGGCGACCACGCCGAGGGCCGACCAGACCACCCGCAGCGTGGGCTTGTTCGTGAGCACGCCGAGCAGGTCGGTTCGCCGGCAGACGTCCTCGGCCTCGCTCGCCATGCGACCGGCCATCGATCCGTCGGCACCGCCGCCCAGCTGGAGCGCCGCGATGAGGCGGCCCTCGAACTCGGGCACCGCGCCCTCGACGATGCGCGCCGCGTCGAGGCGTTCGGGCCCGCGGGTCAGCGGCCCCCAGAGGCAGCGCCGGAACTCACGCACGAGCAGCACCAACAACAGCAGGAGCGCGGCGGCGCGCACGGCAAGGGGCAGGTGCAACCAGCGGTCGATCGTGTAGGCCAGGATCGCCACGCCGCCGATGGCGGCGACCAGGCGGGCGACGCCGGCCGTCAAATAGAGCCGACGGATACGACCCGCGACCCGGTCGAGCCCGGAGACCACGGCGGTAGGCGTCGGGTTCATCGCTGGAAGATCGGCAGATAGCCGTAGGGGATGGAGAGGATCACGGTGCCTACGGCCGTCGAGAAGGCCTCACCGGGTCCGATGCGGCAGGGCAATGAGCCGTCGGGTTGCTGCGACTTGAGCAGTTCGGCGCGGATGCGCGGGAAGTACCAGTCCCAGGCCTTGCCGCCGATCACGTACAGCGCCTGCGTCGCGTAGTAGTGGCCGTACCAGTAGAAGTAGTGGTGCCGGTAATACTTCCCCGACACCAGGTCGTAGTGCCGCTTGAGGAAGTCGATGCTGTCGTCGAGGTCGATGCCCTCGTTCGCGTCGCTGTAGAGCCCGGCGTTGTGGAGCGCCGCCAGGCCCGCGGCGGTGAGCGCGAAGGACGAGCGGGTGTGCTGCTCCGCCTGGTACTTGAACGAGCCGCGACCGAGCCGGTAGTAGTCGGCCCAGAGGTCGGGGCTGTGGTCGTCGCGGACGTAGCTGCGCGCGACATAGCCGGCCGCGCGGTCGATGGTGCTGCGCGGCACGCGGATGCCGACGTTGCGCGCTCCTCTCAGGGCGTTGAGCTGACACACCGTGATCGACATGTCCGACTCGACGGCGAACGGCACGTAGCGCCAGCTGCCCTCGGCGTTCTGGCACGCGACGATGTGGTTGACGGCCCGCTGCAGCTCGTCCTTCACGTCGCGGCTGTTGGTCATGCCGTAGACCTCCGCCAGGAACAGCGTGGCGAAGGCGTGGCTGTACATGCGCGTGCCGTTGGCGGTGATGTAGCCCTGATCGTTGACGCGCGAGACCACGTAGCGGGTCGCGTCGCCGATGACCTTGCCGTAGAGGCCCCGGTCGGGCAGGTGCCCCGCCGACAGGAAGGCGATGCCGGCCAGCGCCGTCACGCCCACGTGAGGCACCTCGTTGGCCGTGACCTTGTAGTCCTGGTTGAGCTTGAAGCCGACGGCGGCGTCCCAGCTCCCATTGGGGTTCTGAGCCCGCGACAACCACTCGAGGGCGGCGTTGACGGCGGCCACGCTCTCGGGGGTGATGTCGTCGTTGAAGGCCGGCGCGGGCCGCGGCGCCGCGGGGGCGCCGGGAAACAGCGTCGCCACGACGGCCGGCGGGCCGGCCGGCAGCGGGTCGGTCGGCGGGGGCGCGCTCAGTGCCGGATCGCCCGGCACGGCGCACAGCAACAGCAGCGGCAGGCACAGCCAGGGAGCGCTCAGCATCGATGTCATCGTCCGCCGTCCTCGTCTGCAGGGTCCGTCGGGAGCACGGCGTCGGCGGGCTCCTGGTCTGCGCCCGTTCCGACCGGCCGACTCAGCACGGCCACCGACCCGCCCCGCGCCACGAGCAGGGCGCCGTCCACCAGGAGGATCTCGGAGCGGCCGTTCACGTTGAGCATCTGCACGTCGATACTGTAGCGCTGCGGGTCGTTGTCGCCACGCACCACCCAGACCTCGACGTCGGAGCGGGGATCGAGGGCCTCGGCCACCAGGACGAAGCCATCGCGAGCCTGGAGCACCTGCAGCCCGCCCCCCGAGGGGGGCGGATCGAGGATCAGGCGCCGAGGCGTCCCGTTCGACCCCGGTTCGATCACGTGGAGCTCGCCGGGCGTGTCGCGATCGGTGAACACCATGTTGGGCTCGAAGGTGGTCGACACCGAGGCCACCAGCTCGAGCGAGGACCCCAGCACGAGCGGCTGCTCGGGTCCCGACGCCAGGTCGATGGGCACGAGCTGCAACGCATCATCCCGCAGGCGCGGCTCCGCCAGCAGCAGGCGCCCGGGCTCCGGGCGCGAGACCCGCAGCCGCCCGTCGTAGCGCGTCTCCGAACGATGCTCCCACAGCTGAATGCCCCGCTCGATGTCCCAACCGCTGAGTCGGGCCCCCTCCGTGTCCGCGCCGACGAGGACGACCACCGGCAGGGAGTCGACCCACTTCAGGGCGGGACGCAGTCCGCCCTCCGGGAACTCGATCACCCGGCGGAAGCGGCCGGCCACCACGTCGAGCACCATCAGCCGCGTGCCGGCCTCGCCGGTGACGGAGAGCACCACATGCCCCCCCGCCCACAGCAATTCGCCGTCGCGGGCGCCGGAGACCTCGAGGTCGAGGCTGCGCGTGCCCGACATCTCGCCGTATCCCGTCAGCCGCAGCTGATCGCCGTAGGCCGTGAGGGCGAGGACCAGACCGTCGGCGTGCAGCACATCGCGGTGCACGCCGCGCAGGAAGGTGTTCCAGTGCTCGCCCCCCTTGCGCAGGTCGAGCGAGACCAGCTCACTCCCGCCGCGCGCGAGCAGGCGGTCACCCGACGCCATCAAGTCGACGTCGGTCGGGCGGGCGTAGGTGATGCCGCCGGGCAGGCTGCGGTCCCAGACGAGCTCGCCCGCCCGGGCATCGATGAAGTCGAGCATGCCGCGGCCGTTGATCGCCACCAACGCCTTGTCCGCCAGGTCCGGCGCGACGGCCCCGCGCACCGGCGGGAAGCTGACGCGATCGCGCTTGTCGACGTACAGCACCGTGAGCGCGGCGTCGTCGCGCGGCAGCCGGGGCAGCTCCGGCACCGTGTCCCTGGTGGTGGTGCCGACGAGCGCGTTCGCGAAGCGCCGGTCGCCGAGAGAGGCGGCGGCGGCCGCGCGCAGCTCGCGGTGTTGTTCGCCGCCCGGCGTCGCGGCCAACTCGAGCAGCACGTCGCGGGCGCGCCCATCATCGAGCCAACGTTGGAGTCGCAGGCGCCGCGCTTCGGCGACGACCTCGGCGTTGGGGAAGCGCGCCTCGATGCGCGCCAGGGCCCCGGCGTCCTCGGCCCGCGCCAGCTCCTCGGCCGCCATGTCGTCGAAGGCGGCGTAGACTTCGCGACCGTGGGCCTCGATCAACTCCGTGAGCCGCGTCGACGCCTCCTCGCGCAGTGTCCGCCCCTGCCAGAGGGTCGTCGGGTCGCTCAGGATGTGGCCCTGCAGACGCGCCACGGCTTCGGTGGGTGAATCGGTCGCGAGCCGACGCAGCGACGCCACCAGCCGCAGCGGCGCGGCGCCGTCGGGCCAGACGGGTCCCAGGTCGAGCACGGCCTGCGGTTGCTCGGCGGCGAGGCGCGCCAGCCACTCGTCGACCTGCGCATGCGCCCCGAGGCCGTGCAGCGCGGGCAAGGCCTCGGCGGCCACCGACAGGCGTTCGTCGGCGCGATCGGCGATGGCGAGCAGCCCCACCCAACCCTCGACATCGTCCCGCTGCCAGGCCAGGCGTCGCATGGCCTCGAGCCGGCCCGAACGGGCCCGTTCGGCGAGCACGGCATCGCCGCCATCGAGCACTTCCTGGAAGCGGCGTCGGGCCTCGTCATGTCGCCCCCCGCTGAGCAGCAGCTCGGCCAACTCGAGACGGGCGGCGATGCCGTTGCCGCCCTGCTCCGTGGCCCGGTCCATCTCCTGCTGCACATCGAGGGCGGCGAACACCGAGAGGTTGTCGGTCATCACCAATACGCGCTCGGCCGCGACGACGCGCCGCACCAGGCTCGAACGCCACTCGAGGCGCTGCAACTCGGTGCCGTCCGCGACGTCGAGCACCAACAGTTCGTCGTACAGCGGGATCAGCAGGCGCGTGTCCGCCACCGTGACCGGACCGATGACCCGATTGAGTCGATCGATGGCCACCGGGTTGCGCCACACGAGCCCCAGGCTCGCGGCGTCGATGCGCTCGAGGGACTGTGGGCCGGAGATGACCACGGTGCCGTCGCCCACGCCCACCAGGTCGTGGCGATAGTCGCCCCGCACGCGCTGATCCCACGAGAGGATCGAATCGTCCTGGATGCGGCCCGTGACCGGATCGAGGACGAGCACCACCTCGCTGTCGAGGGGCGTGACGAACAAGCGTCCGCCTTCGAGCACCGGCGCGTGGTTGGTCCAGTTCACGGCGCGCGGGTTCTGTCGGTGCGGCGAACGGGAGGCCCGCCGCTTGGTCGGTTCGTAGCCGGTGAGCCAGCGCACCCGACCGGTCCACGCGTCGACACAGACGACGAGCCCGAGGTTGGTGCAGGCGTACAGGTCGTCGCCCACGAGCAGCGGCGGCGAGACCACGTGCTCCTGGAAGGGGCGGTTGAACATGGTCAGGTCCTGCTGCCCCGAGCACAGCAGCGTGCGCCACTGCAGGACCCCCGTCTCGAGGTCGAAGGCGGCCATGTACGCGTTGATGGCGCCCTCGGTCACCGAGCCCACGGCGTAGACGAGGCCCTCCCGCGCCAGCACCTGTCCGCCGATGTCGAAGCGGTTGGCGAAGGTCGCGGTGTCGTCGTCGCTCTCAACGCCCTGCTGCCAGCGCAGGTCGCCGGTGGACCGGTCGAGGGCCACGATGCGCCGCCTCGGCAGCGGCCAGTTGATCGGGATGGTGTCGAAGACGCGCAGTTCGTGGGAGGGCTCGGACACCTGCACCGTGGCCAGCACGGTGTCACCGACGACCGTGGGTGCGGCGTAGATGTAGGGCGAGATGGCGCGCTTGCGCTTGTTGCGCGCGTAGGTGCCCAGGTCGAAGCGCGGGGGCACGTCGCGGTTGTAGGTCGCGTCCTCCATGGGCCCGGCGTGGTGCCACAGCTCGCGCCCCGAATACAGGTCGAGGGCCGTCACAGAGAGCCCGTCGGACACGAACACGACCCCGTCCGAGACGGTGGGCACGATGGGCGCCACCGGCGCGTCGAAGGACTCGGGCTCGCGATCGAAGGTGTTGTAGGGGTGGTCGACGATGTCGGCGTGGCGCGCCATCCAGCGCGAGCCCCGCGTCGGCTGGGCCATCCAGTTGACCAGCCGGGTCATGGTGAGCCGCTCGGCCCAGTCGGGCACCAGCGAGTCGGGCAGCCGCAGGTCCGGCGGCGAGCGGGCCGACTCGGGCCCGGGCAACGAATCGATCAGCGCGAGCAGGCGCTCGGCCTGCCCCTGGTCGCGGGTCGAGGCCGCGGCGCGCAGGGCGGCGCGGCGCGCGGCCGCGTGTTCGCCCCGCTCGGCCAGCAGGCGCGCCGCCCGGTCGCCGGCCACCGCGGCCAGGGGCAGCCCGTCCCAACGACGGCTCAGGTCGAGCAGGCGCTCGGCGTCGCGCCACACCGTGGCGGCCTCGACGTTGCGCACCCATTCCTCCGGCACGACCTCCCGCAATGCCGCGTCGCTGAGCGCGCGATCGAGGCGGTAGGCGGCCCACTCCCCGCTGCCCACCCAACGACCGAAGTCGCCCTCCACCTGCACGACGTGATTCGGGCGCCGCGAGAGGACATCGATGATGGCCTTCCCGGCCCGCGAGAGGTCGCCCTCCTCCACGGCCGTGGCGATGTCGTCGTAGGCCGTGCGCGCCTCCACCGATGAGGGCACGGAGAAGCCGAACAGGGGCCGGTCGTCGGGATCAAAGCGCCACTGCCCATCGACCATCTGCTCCCAGCCCGCGAAGCGGTCGATGGGACCCACGGGCCGGGCGTCGCTGACGCCCGCGTCTTGCGCCGCCAGAGCGGGCACCCCCACGGCGGCGACCAAGGCGAGGCCCAACGTCAGGCGCAGCGCCCGGGGTCCGACGACGGCGAGAGCGCGGGCCGCTGCCATGGGGCCTACACCAGGTTGTTCCGCTTGCGCAGGATCCACTCGCTGGCCAGGAGCAACACGAGCAGGCCCAGCTGCCAGGGTCCCGACCACAACTCTTCGCGCTCGGGCTCGTCGAGCGGGCGCTCGCGCACCGGGTCGTCGAGGTCGTCGAGCAGATCGCTCACCCCGTCGAGCCGCACGTAGCGACCGCCCGTGCGGGCCGTCACGGTGCGCAACAACGCCTCGTCGAGCACCGGGTCGTCCTGCTCCGCCGAAGGCACCGTCACGTTGATCACCCGCGGCGACTTGGGCTCGTTGGCGGGGTCGTCCGGGTCCTCGAGCCAGAGGCGATAGGGTCCGGCCTCGTCGGCCACCAACGATCCCGAGAACACGCCCGGCTCCTCGCCGGGCAGCCGCAACTCGTCACGGCGACCGTCGGGATGCACCACGACGACGGGGAACTCGTCCGCCGTCAGCGGATCGAGGGTCTTGGGATCGGAGACCCGCGCCGTGACCAGCACACGCTCTCCGATGTCGTACCCGGAGCGATCCGTCGAGAGGTCGAAGCCGTAGTCGGAGCGGCGCAAGCGATTGAGCGCGAGGAAGCGCACGAGTCCGCGCCAGAAGGGCTCGCGATAGGTCTCGCCGTGGAAGAAGCGCCAGCGCCACGTCTCGTCGGTGCCGAGGAAGGCCGTGCGCCCCTGCGGGTGGTACATGGTCGCGAGCAGCGGGTGCGGCCCATGGGCGTTGCTGCTGCGCGGATGGACGAGCAGCACGTCAGCCGTCGTGCGCGCCTTGAAGACCGGGTAGTACCAGGTCAGCGGCGCCAGGCCGCCTTCCTCGCTCCACAGCTCCTCGTTGCGCTCGGCGTCGTTGTGCAGGCTCACGATCTCGTGCGGATCGCGGGGCCGCGTCAACACCGGCCGGAAGGCGTCACCAGGCAGGACCATGTTCCCCTTTTCGGTCTCCAGGTCGCCCAGCAGCACCGGCAACAGATCCTCGATGGGCGTACCCACGTATTCCCGCGGGGAATAGAGGTTTCCGGCCTGCATCAGGAATCCGCCGCCGGCCTCCACGAAGGCCTTGATGTGCTCGAGGGTGGCCTCGTTGTCGGGCCCGAGCCGTGCATGGTGCGGGTCGACGTCTCCGAAGATCACCACGTGGTACTCGAGCAGCGCGTCGAGGGTCGGCGGGAAGCGCGTGAGCGCCGGGACGCCGCTGGTCGACTCCTGGATGAACTCGTCGTCGGCCGACAACAGCAGGCACTGCACCTCCATGTTGCCGGCGCGAAGCAGCGAGTTCTTCAGGAAGCGGTACTCGTAGCGCGGGTAGCCGTCGACGTAGAGCACCTTGATGCGACCGGGCTCGACGCGCAGCAGGCGGCGCTCGGCGTTGTTGGCCGTGTCGCGCTCGCCCGACAGCGGGGTGAGCGTCACGGTCAGGTCGAGGTCGCCCTCCCTGTCGGGCACGAAGCCCACGCGCACGACCTGCTCGGTGATGCCCTCGTCGTCCGCCAGGGTGAAGGCCTGGCGCGAGAGCTCGCGGCCGCCGTCGGTCTCGCGCACGACGACGTCGGTGTAGGCGCCGCCGAAGCCCCGCGCGGCGACGGCCACCTCCAACGTGACCGTGTCGCCGGCGAGCGCGACCTCCGGCGCGGTGATGGCGCCGATGCGCAGGTCGGCCGGCACGTCGGGATCACCGACCCCCACCGCGTTGACGGGGATGCCCCGGGCGATGAGCGGGCCCAGCGCGGCGGCGACGTCCCGACCGGCGTTGGCGCGTCCGTCGCTGACCAGCACCACCTGCGACACGTCCCGGCCGCGGGTCTCGGCGCCGAGAGCGGCCAGGGCATCGCCCAGACGGGTCGAGCCGTCCTGGGCCACCAGGTCGGACAGCCCCCCGACCGCGTGGAGCGAGTCACCGAAGGCGAAGGTGAGCACCTCGTACTTCTCGCGCCACCTGTCGACGGGAGCGCGCAGCGCGGAGCGCACCACATCGATGCGGGGCGACGACGCCGGCAGCGACAGGTCTTCGGCCAGGTCGCCGATGTCGCGTTCACGCATGGAGGCCGAGTCGTCGACGAGCAGCACGCCCACCGGCCGCTCGATGCGCACCCGCTGCTCGAGGCGCACCGGGCGCATGAGCGCCAGCGCGACGAGCACGAAGACGAGGGCGCGCGCGGCGGCCATGGGCCAGCGACCCCGGCCGTCGATGGGCTCGCGGCGGTAGATCCAGCGCACCGCCAGGAGGATGCTCGGCGCGAGCACGAGCACCAGCACCCACACCGGCGGCACGGCGAGCCACTCGATGCGGCTGGTGGTGACGACGTCCGCGAGGGCCGCGGGCGGTGTGGGCAGCAACGTCGATATGTTCATCGCCCCTTCCCCATCCAGCGCGCGAGCAACGACTCGGAGACCAGCAACACCAGCAGAGTCCACAGCAAGGCGATCGCCAGGCCGCCGTCGCCCGCCTCGCGCCCCAGGTCGGCGTCCTCGTCGTCGGCCTCACCGATGACGAAGTCGATGCCGGTCAGCAGCGGGTCGAGGGCGCCGACGTCGATGCGATCGAGGTCGCCTTCGCGGGCCTCCGGCAGCGCTGCCAGGGCGAGGGTCTGGCGACCCTGGGCGGTGTCGATGTCGAGGTCGTAGGCGCCCGCTTCCACCAACGGCGTGGCGTCGAGGGACAGCAGGCTGCGCGAGCCCGCGCGCTCGTATTCCGGCCGCGCGATCTCGTGCATGGCGCCCGACGGCAGGGTCAGCTGCACCCGCTGCGGCACGCCCTCCACGGTGAGCGAGGGGCTCTGCCCCACCGGCACGTTGGTGGCCGCCGGATCAGGGGCGGTGAGGTCGGAGAGCAGTTCGTGGATCAGCGGCACCCAGGTCGCCGGGAAGCGCGGCAGCAACGACCACGAGTCGTCGGCGCTGGTGGCCACCAGCACGATGCGGCCGCGCTCGAGCGCGCCCTCCACGATGGCCGGCGTGGTCTTGCCCAGGGCGCTGGCAAAGGACGCGAGCACCTCGGCGCCCTCGTCGGGAATCAACTCGCGCCACGCGAGCACGGGGACCTGCAGCAGCACGGCGAGTCGCGGATCCCCGAACAAGGCCAGCGGACGCGGCGCCGGCTCGGACAGCACGAGGGTCACGTAGTCCTCGCCGCCCCGGCCGCCGGGATCGCCCTGCAGGGCGCCGATGCGCGCCGGAATGAGGCCGCGTGCGTGCAGGCTCTCGTTGTAGAGAGCGGGCTCCACCTCCGAACCGAGGAACCACAGCAACGGTGTGCCCGAGCGGGCGGCCTCGACGAGCGCGTCGGCGGCGGCCTCGGTCATGCCGCCCACGTTGGTCAGCGCGATGGCGTCGAAGCCGGCGAGATCGGAGGCGCTCTGCTCGAACACCGACAGCGGGCGCACCTCGGTGCGGAAGCGCACGCCCGCCGTGAGATTCCCGGGATCGAGGGCCAGGGCCAGGAACCCGCTCCCGCTCTCGAGCGGGTCACCGCCGGCCGGGAGGCCGTCGACGATGAGCACGCTCACGGCGGGACGCACGTCGAGGGCGAGGGAGCGCTTGTCGTCGAACGGCAGGTCGTCGCCCTCGAGCGCGAACGAGATGTGGTGCGCACCGGGCGAGTCGATGCGCAGGCGCATGGTCACGGGCACCGGCCGGTCGGGCGGCACCTCGAGGGACACGCGCTGACGCAGCTCACCGTCGAGGTAGAAGCCGCCCTCGACAGCCATGCGCGCCGACGCGCCGTGGTTGCGGATCACGGCGGTGAAGCCCAGGGGCTCGCCCGCCAGGGCCAGCGGCTGATCCGCGCTCAACGACTCGACGCCCAGGTTGACGGGCGTGCGCAGGGCCTCGTCGTCGCCGAAGGGCACGAGGCGCATGCGCCCGTTGCCGCGGTCGAGGATGGTGGCGAGCAGCTCCCCGAACGACGCGCTCAGACTGCCCCAGGTGAGCGTCTGCATGTCGGTGAAGACTTCGAGGTCGATGCGTCCGGGGCGCAACGGGCGCACGCGCTCGGCCACGAAGCGCACCGCGGCCACGACGTCGGCCACGCCACCCGGCGGGGGCAGGTCCTCCTCGAGGGCCTGCAGCGCCACGGAGGGCGGCGAACCGATGGGCGCCGCGAGGGTCGTGGCACTGCCCATGATCACGACGGTCACGCCGTCGCCGCGCTCGTCCGAGAGCCGGCGGATGCGCGCGCGCGCCGCGTCGAGCACGCGGTCGTCCAGCGACGCGCCGGGCGTCGTCTGACGGCCCATGCTCCCCGAGCGGTCGATCAGCAGCACGATGTCCCGGGGCCCCGAGCTCACCAGCGCCAGCGGGTTGTCGGAGGTGACGAAGGGCAGGGCCATGGCGAGTGCGGCCACCAACACCAGCAGGCACCGCAACAGGAGCAGCAGCAGCGACTCGAGCCGCAGTCGCTTGCGCCGCTCCTCGAAGGCCTGCCGCAGGAAGCGGATCGCCGCGAAGTCGCGCACGACGAAGCGCCGCCGGTTGAGGATGTGGATCACGATCGGCACCGCCACCAACAGCGCACCCCACATCATCAACGGTGCGCCGAAGGCGGGGATCATCGCCGCTGCCCACGCCGCGCCATGCGACTGCCCAGGAAGGCGGACAGGCTGTACTGCAGCGGTGTGCCGGTGTCGAGCAGGCAGTAGTCGATGTTGCGGCCGTGGCACAGCCGGCGGATGTCCGCACGCCAGCGCTCGACCACGCCGAGGTAGCTGGTGCGCAGGGCCGCGGCATCCACCAGCAGGCGCTCCTCGGTCTCCATGCCCTCGAAGCGCGTCAGGCTGTCGAAGGGGAACTCCAGCTCATCGGGATGCATGACGTGCAACACGATGCTGTCGTGCCCGCGCGTGCACAGCCGGTCGAGTCCGCGGGCCACCGTATCGAGGTCGCCGAACAGGTCCGACACGAGCACGACGATGCCCGGCCGGGCAATGCGGTCGGACAAGCGGCCCAGCACCGACTCAAAGTCGGTCTCGCCCTCGGGCTCGCGCCCGGCCAGCGAGGTCAGGATGGGCACCATGTGCCCCTGGCTCGTGGAGGCCTGCAGCACGCGGTCGAGCTTCTCGTCGAACAACGCCATGGCGGCGCCGTCGCGGTCGCGCAAGACCAGATGGGCCAGGCTCGCGGCGATCTGGCAGGCGTAGTCGTACTTGCTGACCCCGTCGCCCTTGTCCGCGCCGTAACCCATCGAGCCGCTGGCGTCGACGATCATCGTTGCTTCGAGGTTGGTCTCCTCCTCGTAGCGCTTGATGGCCAGCCGGTCGTTGCGCGCATAGGCGCGCCAGTCGAGGTGGCGCAGGTCGTCACCCTGCACGTAGGGGCGTCGGTCGACGAACTCGACGGACACGCCGTTGTGCGGGCTGCGGTGGCGCCCGGCGAGGAAGCCGTCCACGGTCTTGGCCGCCACCAGCGACAGGTGCTGGACGCGTTCGGCGACCCGTGGGTCGAGCTCGACCCGCCGCGGCCGCGACGGTGAGCCGGATGAAGACGAGGAGGCCAACTCAGCCCTCGGTGGACTTGACGACCTCGGGCACGGCGCCTTCACCCGCGGCCCGGTTGGGGTGCACCGGGATCGTCTCGATCAGGCGGTCGATGATGTCGTCCGGGGTGATGCCCTCGGCCTGGGCCGAGTAGTTGGTCAGGATGCGGTGGCGCAGGACCGGATAGGCGGCCTTCTGCACGTCGTCGAACGAGACGTGGAAACGGCCCTTGATCACGGCCCGCGCCTTGGCGCCGAGGATCAGGTACTGACCCGCGCGCGGACCGGCGCCCCAGCGCAGGCTCTCACGCACGAAGCCCGGCGCGTCGTCCTCGTCGGGACGCGTCGCCCGCACGAGGGTGTTCGCGTAGGAGAGCATGTCGTCCGCCACCGGCACCCGCCGCACGAGCGCCTGCAGCTGCAGGATCTCCTCGCCGCTGATCACCGTGGGCAGGTCGACCTCCTCCTGCTCGGTCGTGCGCCGCAGGATCTCGAGTTCCTCGTCTTCGCTGGGATACTCGACCACGATGTTGAACATGAAGCGGTCGAGCTGGGCCTCGGGCAGCGGGTAGGTGCCCTCCTGCTCGATGGGGTTCTGCGTGGCGAGCACGAAGAAGGGGTCGGGCAGGACCCGGCGCTGGCCGCCGGAGGTGACCTGACGATCCTGCATGGCCTCGAGCAGCGCGGCCTGGGTGCGCGGCGGCGTGCGGTTGATCTCGTCGGCGAGCAGCCCGTTGGTGAACACGGGGCCCTCGATGAAGACCATCTCGCGCTGACCCGTGGTGCGGTTCTCCTGGATGATCTCGGTGCCGGTGATGTCCGTCGGCATCAGGTCGGGCGTGAACTGCACCCGGTTGAACTTGAGGCTCAGCGTGCGCGCCAGGCTGCTGATCATCAGCGTCTTGGCCAGGCCGGGGACGCCCGTGAGGAGGCAGTGGCCACGGGCGAAAAGGGCCACGATGAGCTGGTTCACCACCGCATCCTGGCCGACGATGACCTTGCTGAGTTCGGCGCGGATGTCGTCGTAGGCCTGCTTGAGTCGTTCGGCGGCCTGGACGTCACTGGGATCGGTCATCGTTGTCCTCTTTCTCTACTGTCTCTGCGGTGAAAGGCGTCTCGGCGAGCGAGCGAGGGCTCGATTCAGCCTAGGGGCGCTGCTCCCAACACTCCACTTTCATTTGGCGCATGCCGGTCGGGGAGAGCGCGATGAGCCCGCCTCGAACGGCATGGACGGCCACGACGGGCTCGGACGCCGCCGGCCGGCTCAAGAGCACCGGGTCGGCGGCCAGATCGAGCACACTGTACGCCCGGACGCCCGCCGACGTGGGCACGAACACATGGCCGTCCAGTCCACCTGTGAGCAGGGGCCGCGTGGGCAACGGCTGGCGCAGGGTCCCGGTCACGTCGACCCGCTCGCCGGGCGGGAGCGCCGGGCTGGCGGCGAGCTGGCGACCGTCGGGTCCGATCAGCACCAGGCGGAAGACGCCGTTGCGCAATTCGGTGAGCAGGATCGACGGCGAAGCCCGTTCCCACGGGTCGGGCAGCAGGCCCACGACATGCCTCCGCCACATGCGCTCGATGGGGTCGTCGAGGATCACGTGGCCGGCCACCCCCAACTCCCGGGAGAGGACATAGAGGTAGCGGGAGTCCGAGGGCGCCACGACGATCCGGTCGTCCCAGACCCGCACGGGCTCGTGGTCCCATCCGCCGGTGTCCACGAGGTAGGCGTGGTCGTAGGTGTCGGGATCGAGGGGGAACAGCCGGTCGTAGAGGAAGGTGAAGCGGGGCCGCCCGGTGAAGGCGTCGACGGCAGCCACCGCGCCGAAGCCCGTGCAGGCGTAGAGGATGCCGTCCTGCTCGGCCACGGCGGCCTCCCGGGCCCGTTTGTCGAGGTTCCACCAGTCGGAGGTCGCCTGACGGCTGGCGAAGCGCTCCACCGCGGCCCCGCGCACCAGGGGCGTCTCGAACAGGCGCTCCCCCGTCTCCAGCGAGGCGCACACCAACGAGACCTCGGTGGTGAGCCCGCTGCGGAACAGCAGGGCGAACACCCGCCCGCCGCGCACCAGCGGCGGCCCGAAGGCGCTGCTCGAGTTCGTAGCGGACGCCCACGGCTCCTCGTCGCCGCGCAGCACCCAGGCCACCTCCTCGGCGCCCCCTGCGAGATCCACCGCGTCGAGGTCGACCGCAGCGAGGTGGGCGTCGCGAGGATGATGGGCCCGCGGCTCGGGCTCGTTGCCGGGGATCACGTTGAGCGGTACGACGAGCCGGTCGCCACGACGGGCCAGGGCCATACGACGCGGCTGGGGCAGCCCGGCCGCGCGGAGGCCGATGCGCAGCGACGGCAGCGGCCAGGGCCGGTCGGTGAGCGTGGTCTCGACCCAGCCCATGCGGCCATCGCCGAGGTCCGCCCGTCGCGATCGACCCGTCGGTCCGGTGTCGACGACCGGGTCACCGCGCGAGACACCGAACAAGCCGATGCCGCGCAGGATCAAGAGCTCGTCGTCGCGCCCCTCGGTGACCAGGGGCCAGCTGTCGGACGACCACGAGTGCCAGCTCTCGAAGGAGAAGCGCCACTCCAGCCGGCGGGGATCGAGAACGGGGTCCCCGCCTTCACCGGGGCGACGCTCGGCGGCCGCCCGGGCGAGCGCCGCGGCGCCGGTCAGGTCGCCGGCCCGGCCGGCGAGGGCCTCGGCCGCCCACCACTCGCCCCGCTCGAAATAAAGTCGCGCCGCCGCCAGGGCGCCGACGCGGGTGGCCGTCAGGCTCAGGGGCCCGGCGGCCGCTTCCAACAAGGCGTCGAGGTCCCGGTCGCGCCGGGCCAGATCCACGCGCTGCCCCGCCTCCGCCTCGATCCGCTGCGCCACCACGCCGGTGGGATCCAGGAGAGCCAGGTGCAGGGCCCGATCGAGCACCGGCACATGGGTCCTCGGCCCGAACGGCACGAGATCGGTCGCGGGCGAGGCGCGCAGGTCGCGCACCACCGTCATCACGGCGTCGGCATCGCCCAGGGCGAGGCCCTCTCGGAGCTGATTCAGCGACCGCCGCGCCTCGGCTCCGCCCTCGAGGGGCAACGTCGACCCGTTGTGGTAGTCGCTGCCCTCGGGCACGAGGAACTGGGCGGACGACGGGGACGCGCCGAGCGCCGCGAGCAGCAACATCCAACCGGCGACGACGAGCGCGGACCCGCGTGGCCTCAACGGCCGCCCGGCTGGGCCTCCTCGCCGTCGTCCTGATCCGGCGTGATCACGATGGGACCGGGGATCGCCGGCGAGAGTCGTTCGAGCTCGGCGACGCGCACGCGCAGCAAGGGATCGTGCTGGATCGCCTCGGCGTAGGATTCGAGTCGCGAACTCTCCTGGCGCCGAGCCTGCACGTGGGCTTCCTTCTCCAGGAGAGCCGATCGGACTCGCTCCTTCTGTTCGATGGCGGGCAGCGTCGAGCGCACGAGAATCCAGGCCATCGCGGCCGTGAGCAGCAGCGCGAGACCGTAACGACCCAGCATCCCCGACCGTCCCTCCATGACTCACGGACGTTACGCCAAGGGGAACGTGCCCCCGAAGGAAAACCGGAGGCGCGGAGCGAAAACGGCGCCGGGCCTCGGCGTGTTAGGGAGAAGTCAGGTTCCGGTCGCGCGATCCGGGCCCGATCGGGTCGCGCGCCGACGGATCAGGCGCAGCCGTAGCGGGCGGTCTCGCCGAGCTCCTCTTCGATGCGCAGCAGCTGGTTGTACTTGGCGATGCGGTCGCTGCGGGAGAGCGAGCCGGTCTTGATCTGCCCCGCGTTGGTGGCCACCGCGATGTCGGCGATGGTGGCGTCCTCGGTCTCGCCCGAGCGGTGGGAGATGACGGACGCATAGGCATGGCGCGTGGCCAGGTTCACCGCGTCGAAGGTCTCGGAGAGCGTCCCGATCTGGTTGATCTTGATCAGGATCGCATTGGCGACGCCCTGCTCGATGCCCCGGCGCAAGCGCTTGCTGTTGGTCACGAACAGGTCGTCCCCCACGAGCTGGCACTCTTCGCCGAGCTTGGCCGTGAGCCCGGCCCAGCCGTCCCAGTCGTCCTCGTGCAGGCCGTCCTCGATGGAGACGATGGGGTACTTCTCGACCCACTCGCCGTAGAGGTCGGACAGCCCCTCGGCGCTGACGGTGCGCCCGCCCTCGCCGGCGAGCACGTAGTTCTTGCCGCCCGCGTCGTAGAACTCGCTCGCCGCCACATCGAGCGCCAGGAAGACGTCCTTGCCGGCGACATAGCCCGCGCGGTCGACAGCCTCGAGGATCACCGCGATGGCCGCCTCGTTGCTCTCGAGGTCGGGGGCGAAGCCGCCCTCGTCACCGACGGCGGTGTTCAGGTTGCGTTCGTTGAGCACCTGCTTGAGCGAGTGGAACACCTCGGCGCCCACGCGCAGGCCCTCGCGAAAGCTCTCGGCGCCCCGCGGCACGATCATGAACTCCTGGAAGTCGACGTTGTTGTCGGCGTGGCTGCCGCCGTTGAGGATGTTCATCATCGGCACGGGCAGGGTGCGCGCGGCGGTACCGCCGAGGTAACGCCACAACGGCAGGCCGTGGACCATGGCGGCGGCCTTGGCCGCGGCGCCGCTCACGCCGAGCATGGCGTTCGCGCCGAGGCGCGCTTTGTTCTCGGTGCCGTCGATCTCGATCAGCACGCGGTCGAGCAGCTCCTGGTCGGAGGCGTCGAGCCCCACGACGGCCTCGGTGATCTCGCCGTTCACGTGGGCCACCGCCTGGGTCACGCCCTTGCCGAGGTAGCGGGCGGCGTCGCCGTCGCGGAGTTCGACCGCTTCGTGGGCGCCGGTGCTGGCGCCCGAGGGCACGGCCATGCGGCCGACGGCGCCGGACTCGGTCTCGACTTCGGCTTCGAGGGTGGGGTTGCCGCGCGAGTCGAGGATCTCGCGCGCATGGACGTTGGTGATGATGGTCATGGGAGGCGCCCGGGATGGAGTGGGCGCGTCATGTTACGCCGCGCCCCCATCGGGCGGAAGAGCGGCCGACCGGTTCGTCAGGCCCGAGACATCCCCGGACTCCTCACCGGATGTCGCGGAGCAGCTACTGCGTCGTCAGGCGCATCGCGTTGGTGAGCGACACCCCGCCGGGAGCCGTCGGGTCGACCACCGCCGTGTGGGCCCACATGTTCGTGCCGACCGGGAAGCTGAAGTTCCAGTTGAACGGCAGTGTCAACTCGCCGGCGCCGTCGGTGATGAGCAGGATCTGCGACGCGAAGGGGAAGGCCTTGAGCGTGCCGGCCATGAACGGCACCGGCGTCGACGAGAACGCAACGAACATCACGGTCACGGCGCTCGGCGGTGTGTTGGTCAGGTACATCTCGCCCGTCGTGCCGAACTGCAGCGGCCCGGTGCCGTCGAGGCTCGGCGGGCCGAGCGCCCCCGCGATGGAGCAGCCTTCGTCGGTCCACGGCGCGGGCGGCAGGTTGCCCACCGCGGCGCCCATGTTCGGGAACGGACCGATGTTGCCGCCGAAGCCGGTCTGCGCCAGCCCCGTCGTCACGAGCTGCGTGCGCATCTCGATCGAGTCGAAGCGTCGCTGCAGCTTCTGCTCGACCTTCTGCTGCAACATCAACGCCGCCGAGGCGACGAAGGGCGAGGCACTGCTCGTCCCGCTGAAGAAGCCGGTGTAGCGCTGGTTCTTGTCGCCGCCGTACTCGGCGAACGCCCCGTATCCGGTGGTGAAGACGCTCTCTCCCCACCCCTGCACGTCGACCCGCGAACCGTGACTCGAGAAGCTGAGCTTCTGATGCGTGGTGTCGGCACTACCGGCGCCCACGATCAGCGCCCCGCTGTCGCCCAGCCCGAGCCAGGCCGCGAAACCCGGACCGTCGAGGTCCTGGTTCCCGTTGCCCGCGGCGCCGACCACGATGACGCCGGCATCCGTGCCCGCCTTCACGACGATCCACATGGAGGCTTCGGACTCGACCGGCGCGCCTGATCCTGATTGCATCTCGAGCAGCACCACGTCACCGGCGTCGGCGGCGGCGACCGCATTCGTCACGCAGGTGAGTCGGCGCAATCCCTGCTCCAGCGACCACTCGGTGTAGGCGTGGACCTCGGCGTCAGGCGCCATGCCGGTGATGCCGTAGGCGTTGGCCGTGGCGGCGATCTCGCCCAGCACCGCGGTGCCGTGCTCGTCCCAGGTGTTGATCGCCACCTGCGGATGGACCGTCTGCCCCGGCTCGGTCTGGACCCCGATGTCCTCGAGGTCTTCGTGGGTCAGCACCCACCCGTATTCGCAATCGAAGAGGCGGATGCCCGCGCCGGTCAGCCCGGTGCTCGCGGCCCAGTCCGAGTTGAGGCCGGGGTTGGGCCCGCGATATCCCTGCTGGAATTCGAGGTTGGGCGTGACGGGCGAGATGTCGCCGGGCGGCGGCGCGCCGAGGGTCTGGATCTCGGCGAACTCGACGCTCTCGAAGGCGGTCAGGCGATCACCCAACGCCTCGAGGCGCGCGAGGTCGGCCGCGACACCATCGGCGCCGGGGACATGGACGCGCAACATCCCGGCCAGGTCGGGCTGGGCGACTCCCGAGCGGCGGGCCGCCCGTTGCTCGAGTCCGGCCAGTGTCTCTTCGGGCAGGCGGATCAGCGGTGAGAACGTCACGCCGACCTCGAGAGCCCACGCAGCGACGTCGGTGAGATCTTGTCCGCCGCGGGACACCGGTCGCCCGTCCTCGGCGCGCACCCGGGCCGCATCGACGAACTTCACCATCAGACGACGCTCGTAGGGAATCGGACTGGGCAGCAGGTCGGCCGCGAGGAGGGCCCGCACGGGCGCCTTCGGCACCGGCCGTCGCGCGAGCAGGCCGGCCTCCCCGCCAACGGGCACGACGGCAGCGGTGTCCTGCGGACCAGAGGTCGCGGACGTCCCGGCGGGAGCCAGGACGAGGATCGCCACCGCGGCGACAGAGAAGGCGAGGGCGATGCGCATCAAGCGGCGTCTCAGCAGGCTCGGTGAGGAGGATCCGGCGGCGCCCCGCCCCAGCGGGCGATTCGGGTCGGGCGGCCTTCGGGTGGGGTCGGGACGGAGGTGACGGCGGCGCCGAGCACGTCGAGGCACCTCGCGCACCCTCAGTCTACGACAAGATCGCCCCCACGGGACCGGCCGCCGGCCGCCGGCCGAAACCGGTCGATCGGGCACGCAGGGGGGGCAGCACACGCTTCCGGGCGCCTCCAGGGGCGTGGCCCGTGCGGCCCCCGCCTCCAGGCGTTACCTTCTCCGGCCATGCGCTGGCCCTTCACGACCTACGCCACGGGCACCCTGCTCGCCTTCACCCTGCCGCTGCTGGCCCTCACGGTGGTGCTCAAGCGGACGGCGCCGGGAGTCTGGTGGCTGCTGCCCCTGGCCCTGGCCCTCTTCGTGTTCTCGTTCTTCCGCGACCCCCAGCGCTCGGCGCCGGGCGGCGAGGACGAGCTGGCCTCCCCCGCCGACGGCCTGGTGAGCGACATCGTCACCCTCGAGGATCCCGCCCTCGGGCGCTCCAGCGTGCGCATCGGCATCTTCCTCTCGGTCTTCGACGTGCACGTCAACCGCGTGCCCTGCTCGGGAACCATCGTGCGCGTCGATCACCGTGAGGGCGGCTTCCACGACGCCCGCGACGATCGCGCCATCGCAGAGAACCAGGCCGCCACCATCGTCATCGAACGGCCCGACGGTCGGCAGGTCGGCGTACGCCAGATCACCGGACTCATCGCGCGCCGCATCATCTGCCCCGTGCAACCGGGCGATCCCGTGGTGCGCGGCGACCGCTACGGCATGATCCGCTTCGGCTCGCGCACCGAGCTCATCATCGACGTCGACGACCTCGACGAGGTGCTGGTGAGCGTCGGCGATCGTGTGCGCGGCGGCGAGACCATCCTGGCCCGGATGCAGGCGGCGGCCCGGTGAACCTCGGCGGCGAGACCCGCGTCCCCCTGTTGCCGACGCTGTTCACGCTGGGCAACCTGCTGTGCGGCTTCATCGCCATCGCCAAGGCCATCGACGCGCTGCAGTCGTCGACCGGCGACGGCGTCCTCGACCCGGCCTTCGCCACCGAGCTCACCAAGGGCTGCTGGTTCGTGGTGGCCGCGATGATCTTCGACGCGCTCGACGGACGCATCGCGCGCATGACCGGGCAGCAGTCGCCCTTCGGGGCCATGCTCGACTCGCTCTCCGACCTGGTCACCTTCGGCGTCGCGCCCGCGTTCATCGCCAAGGTCGGCTACGAGCACACCATGGATGCGCTGGGCCAGCGCTATCGCCCGAGCGTGGTGACCGGTTTCTGTGCGCTCTACTTGATCTGCGCCGCGCTGCGCCTGGCGCGCTTCAATGCCGACAGCGGCGAGGACGAGTCGGAGCACCACACCTTCAGCGGACTGCCGTCTCCGGCCGCGGCCGGATTCGTCGTGGCCTGCTGCTTCTTCATCTTCGGCGGCACCAGCGAGATCGGCCTGAGTGACGCCGCGGCCGCGTCCGTCGGCGCCGCCCTGCTCCGCGCCCTGCCCTACCTCGCCGCCGGCCTCGGCGTGCTGATGATCTCCCGCGTTCCGTACGTCCACGTGTTCCAGCGCTACGTCGGCCTGCGCCTCCGCGCCAGCATGATGGTGCGGCTGGTGCTGATCATCTGGGTGGCCGTGCAATGGCACGAATGGGCCCTGTTCCTGCTGATCAGCGTGTACGTGCTGGGCGGCCTGTTCCTCGGGCTGCGCGCCTCGCGGGCAGGCCGCTCCCCCGTCGAGGACCTGCCGGTGCCGCCCGGCGATGGCACCCTGCCCGAGCCCCGCCACACCCCGCCTCAGGGCTCTCCGCCGGACGACTCCCCACCGCACGCATCCGGGCCCACGGGAGGCGCGACGTGATCACCGCGGTGATCGCCCTCGGCTCCAATCTCGGGCGACGTCAAGACACGCTCATGGCCGCCGTGCGGGCCATCGCGCGTCTGCCCGACACGCGCCTGGTGGCGACCTCGCGTCTGCGCGAGACCGACCCGGTGCTGTGCGCCGCCGGCGCGCCCGACTTCCTCAACGGCGCCTGCCGCATCGAGACGGGGCTCACCGCGCGGCAGCTGCTCGACGCGTTGCTCGCCATCGAGGCCGACCACGGTCGCACGCGGGCGGCCCCGAATGCCGACCGCACCCTCGACCTCGACCTGATCCTCTTCGGCGACGCCGTCATCGACGAGCCCGGCCTGCGCGTCCCTCACCCGCATGCGCACGAGCGGTTGTTCGTCCTCGACGCGGCGGCCGACGTCGCGCCCGAGGCGCTGCACCCGGAACTCGGCCGGACGCTGGCCGACCTGCGCGATGCCTGGACAGCGCCCGCAGACGATCGGGGAGCGGCCGCCGGGAGCCCCTCGGGTTGAGCGACAGCGCGGGACCCCGCGTGCACCGCACCCTGTCCGATGTGTCGGCGGCGTGCGAGGACGCGCGCCGCCGCGGCTCGCTCGGCTTCGTGCCCACCATGGGCGCACTCCACGAGGGGCACCTCTCGCTCGTGCATGCGGCCCGCGAAGCCTGCACGACCGTGGCCGTGTCCCTCTTCGTGAACCCCCTGCAGTTCGGTGCCGGCGAGGACTTCGAGGCCTACCCGCGTGACGAGGCCGGCGACGCCGAGCGACTCGCCGAGGCGGGCGCCGACCTGCTGCTGATCCTGACGCCCGAGGAGATGTACCCGCCGGGCTTCACTACGCGGGTCGACCTCACCAGCCTGGTGCACGTCTTCGAAGGCGCGGCCCGCCCGGGTCACTTCAGCGGCGTCTGCACCGTGGTCGCCAAGTTGCTCAACCTCGTCCGCCCGACGGCCAGCTTCTTCGGACGCAAGGACTACCAGCAGACCGTGGTGGTGCGCCGCATGGTCGCCGACCTGGCCCTGCCCGGCGACGTGGTGGTCTGCGACACCGTGCGTGCGGCGGACGGCCTGGCTCTCTCAAGCCGCAACGCCTACCTCGACGCTGCCGAACGCCGCCAGGGCCTCGGCCTCGTGAACGCCCTGCAACACGTCGAGGCGCTCTTCGCCGGCGGTGAAGACGACGTGACACGCCTCGAGCAGGCGCTGCGCGAACGGCTGCAGGAGGCCGTCGGCGCCGCCCCCGACTATGCCGCCATCGTCGACCCCGACGACCTGTCCACCCCGGCGCGCGCCCGGCCCGGCGACGTCGCCCTGGTCGCCGCACCCGTGGGCCCGGCGCGACTGCTCGACAACCATGTCCTCGGTGCTAGACTCGGCCCCTTTGCCACCAGCCCCTGAAGAACGAGTGCGCCGACACGTCTCGCGGATGGCCCCGCGGACCACGACGCGCTGAGACGCCGAACGAGAGGTGACGACGTGCAGCGGTTCATGATGAAGTCCAAGCTCCACGGTGCCACCGTGACCCAGTGTGAACTCGGTTACGTCGGCAGCCTGACCATGGACCGCAACCTGATGGAGGTTGCCGACCTGATCCCCAACGAACGCATCCAGGTGGTCAACCTCAACAACGGCGAGCGCTTCGACACCTACGTCATCGAGGGCGAGGCCGGCACGGGCATCATCGGCGCCAACGGCGGGGCCGCGCGCCTGTGCCAGGCGGGCGACCAGGTGCTGATCATCGCCTACACGAGTCTCGACGACGAGGCGGCCCGCAACCACGAGCCGAAGGTGATCATCCTCGACGAGACCAACCAGCCGGTCGACCCGGCCGGTTGATCGCGTTCCGTTGACTCCGGGGGAACGCGCGGCGTGACGTCCGACGTCCTGCGCCTCGACGCACCCGCCAAGGTGAACCTGCACCTCGCCGTGGCGGGACGCCGCCCCGACGGATACCACGAGCTCGTCACCGTGCTCCAGACCATCGACCTGGCCGACACCCTTGAGGTGTCGCTCCGGGACCCGCGGCCCGACCGGCCCCTGCCGGACGTGTCCCTCACTGTCGAATCCGACGGGGGCGAGGCGCCGGCCGACGACAGCAACCTCGCCGTGGCGGCGACGCGGCGCCTGCTCATGACGCTCGGCAACACCGCCGTGGGCGTCGACCTGCACCTGACCAAGCGCATCCCTGCGGGCGGCGGTCTCGGCGGCGGCAGCAGCGACGCCGCCGCGGCCCTGCTGGCCGTCGACCGACTCCTGGGCGAACCCGCGGGAATGGGCGTCAGGGCCCGCGTGGCCGCCGAATTGGGCAGCGACATCCCCTTCTTCGTGGTGGCCGGCGGGCTCGGCGACGAGCCGGGCGGCACGGGCCTCTGCACCGGCCGCGGAGAGATCGTCGAGCCCCTCGCCGCCCCCGAGCCCTTCGGCCTGGACCTGCTCCTGCCGTCTTTCGGCCTCTCGACCGCCGACGTCTACGGCGCCCTCAACGCTCCGCTGCTCGAAACGGTCCGACGCGAACCGCCCAACCCTTCCCTGCGCGACGTCCAGGGCGCCGACGTCTCCACGCTGCGGCGGTTGTTCCGCAACGACCTCACGCCGGCCGCGCGTGCGGTGGAGCCGCGGCTCGATCCGCTGCTCGACCGCGACGACATCTACCTGAGCGGCAGCGGATCGACCCTCTTCCGGTTCCGGTCCGCCGACGACGCGCCCGGCGACGCTGCGGGCCTCGAATGTGGAGTTGAGTTGATGGGTTTTGTCACGTGCCGCTCAAGAAATGGCTCTCGCGCACCGTTCTCTTGAGTGAAGATCACTCGTGACGGTCAACAGGGGCATGTGGGGAGAGCGTCTTGGACATCTCCGAGATCCGCGTGAAGCTCGTCGAGAATCCGCGGGAACGGTTGCTGGCGTTCTGCACGGTGACGTTTCGCCGGGAGTTCGTCGTCCGCGACGTGAAGATCATCGACGGCCCCCGAGGTCCCTTCGTCGCCATGCCCTCGCGCAAGGTGATGGATCGCTGCAAGCGCTGCGGCGGCAAGAACCACCTGCGCTCCTCGTTCTGCAACGAGTGCGGCGGCGCGCTCGATCGTGATCGCGCACCCAAGGACGCCCGCGGGCGGCCGCGGCTCCACGTCGACGTCGCCCACCCGATCAACCAGGACTGCCGTTCCAACCTCGAGTCGCAGGTCATCGCCTCCTATCACGAAGAGCTGGAGCGAGCGAGCCAGCCGGGCTACGTGGCTCCCGACCTCGAGGACAACCTCGACGACTACGTGTTCGAGGTGGAGTCGGTCCCGGGGGTGAACGCCGTGGAGAAGCGGGGCGCTGCCGACAAGCCGGCCGGTCGGTCCGTCGAGGCCGGCGGCGAGAGCCACTTCCAGGCCGAGTGAGGTGGTCCCCGACCTGCCACGGGACGGCCCCGCGGGTCACGGCCGACGTCTCTTCGTCGCCGGTGCCGGAGCCGCCGGCACGACCCTCGCGCTGGCCCTGGTCCGACACGGGCACGGCGCCTGGACTCCCGCGGAGATCGCCTGCCGCACCCACGCCCGGGCGCAATCCCGCCGCGATCTGATCGGGAGCGGCGAGGCCGTGACCCTCGAGGCCCTCGCGGATCCGCGGCGACCGAGCGGACCGGGGCCCGCCCTGCTGCTGATCGCCGTCCCCGATCGCGCCATCGGCCCGGTGGCCGAGCAACTCGCCGCGCGCCCCTGGCCCGATACATGCGTTGCATTGCATCTGTCGGGCTCCGTGGAGATCGAGGCCCTCGCCCCTCTCGCCCGGGCCAGGCTGTCCATCGGGGGCCTGCACCCCCTCAAGAGCTTCGTCGATCCCGACCGCGACGCCGATGGCCTGGCCGGCACCGTCATGGCCCTCGAGGGTGACGCCGAGGCCCTCGCGGAGGGCCGGCGCATCGCCGCCGCCCTGGTCGCCCGGCCCTTCGAGCTGGCCCCCGGCCGCCGGGCCGCCTGGCACGCCGGCGCCGCCCACGCCTGCAACCACTTCGTCGCGCTGGTCGATCAGGCCCTCGATCTGCTCGAGCTCGCGGGGCTGCCCCGGGACGCGGGCCGGGCCGCGTTGGTGCCCTTGCTGGCCGGCACCCTCGAACACCTCGCTGACCTTCCGCCCGCGCAGGCCTTGACGGGCCCGGTCGTTCGCGGTGACCTGCAGGCCGTGGAACGCCACCTGAAGGTCCTCGCCGATGAACCGGCAGACGTCAACGCCGCCTATCGGGCCCTCGCCCGCCGGGCCACCGAGCTCGCCGCCGCGCAGCGGGGTCTGCCGGACGACGTGGCCGCAGCGTTGCGCCGCACCCTGGAGAACGACCGTTGAGCACGCGACTCGTCGCCACCGCCATGCCCCCGACGCCCGCGGCCGTGGCCCGTCTGCTGGTGGAACCACCCCAGGGCGTCGACTTCGTGGAGCTGCGCCTCGATGCGCTCGACGAACCCACCGAAGCCACCGTGAAGCAACTCTTCGCCCTGCCGCGCAGCGTGCCGGTGCTGGCGGCCGCCCGCGCCTGTCCGGACAAGCTCGACGACAAGCAGCGCCTGGCCCTGCTCGCCGTGGCCGGCGAGTGCGGCGCCGACATCATCGATGTCGACGACAGCCTGCTCGCCGACTTCCCCAAGTCGGTGCCGGGCGACCGGCTGGCGTCCGCGCACGTGTCGCGCTTCGTGCCGCGCCTCGAGGCCCTGGCCGAGCGCGTGGCCGGCGCCGACGCGCGCTTCAAGAAGCTCGCCATCCCCGCCAACTCCCCGGTGCAGCTCGCCGAACTGCTCGACTTGCAGGACCAGCACGGGGGCGACTTCGCCATGGTCACCACCGGACGACTCAGCGAAGCGGGCCGGGTCATGGCCGCCGGGCGAGGCGCGCCGCTGTGCTACGCCGCAGCTGATGCCCAGGCCCCCGGACACGCCGACCAGCCGTCGGCGGACCGTCTGCACTGCATTTATCATGTCGGCACCGTCGGCCCCGGCACGCGCTTCTTCGCGGTGGTGGGACATCCCATCGCCCACTCCATGTCGCCCACGTATCACAACACCATCTTCCGCCGCACCGGTCTCGACGTCCGGCTCGTGACCCTCGATGTCGACGACATGCGCGAGCTGCTGGCCATGTCCGACGCCTTGCGCATCGACGGGCTCTCGATCACGCATCCGTTCAAGCGCGAGGCCTTGTCGATGGCGTCCACCGCCCTGCCCGGCGCCTTGTCCACCGGCGCGGCCAACACGCTCATGCGCACACCCACCGGATGGCAGGCGCGCAACACCGACTGGAAGGCCGCGTGCGACCTGCTGCCCAAGCTGCTGCGACGCTGGCGCAAGGCCCACGCCGGCGACGTGCCCGAGGTGCTCTTGCTGGGCGCCGGCGGCGCCGCCCGGGCGCTGGCCATCGCGCTCATGGAGCAGGGCGCCGACATCTCCATCTGGTCGCGGCACGATGAGAACGCGGTCGACCTCGCCGAGGAGCTGGACACCCGCGCCGTCTCCGAGCTGGCCGGCACCGGCTGGGACTTCATCATCAACTGCACGCCCGTGGGCATGGACGGCGTCCCCGCCGACGGACTGCCCGTCGCGGCCGACAACTTCCGCGCGGGCGCCCTCGCCCTCGACCTGACCTACGGTGACGGCCCCTCGTGCTTCCGCGACGCGGTCGCCGCGAGCGGGGCCACGCTCACGACGGGCGAGGAGTTCTTCGCCCTGCAGGCCCGGCGTCAGGCCGAGCTGTTCTCGGGTGGTCCCATCAGCGCCGAGTTGCACAAGGAGTCCGTCGCCGCGTTGAGCTGACGCGGACACCGGCGGAGGCGGTCGTGGACGACGAAGCAAGCAGCGCCGGAGCAACGCAGCCCCTCGAGCGGTTCCCCTGCCTGATCGTGGGGGCCACCGTGGCGCTGCTGTTCACCGCCCTGCCCCGGGGGGTGTTGCTGCCGGCCGTCGACCGCACCGTCCCGTGGGCCGTCGGTCTGGTGGTGCAGGCCGGGGCCTTCGCCCTGGGTCTGGCGGCGGCCCGCTCAGTGGCCCGCAGCCGACGCCGACTGCTGCTGGTGGCCGCGGCCACCCTGGCCGGCGGACTGCTGGCCTCGGCGCTGTGCGACTGGCTGCGCCCCTCGCTCGTGATCTGGTTGCTGGGCGACTCGCCCTTCTACGGACTCATCGTGGCGGCCAGCGCCGCGGTGAGCCTGCCCCTGGCGCTGCCCCTGGGCGCGCTGGCCGGCATCCCCCTGGCGTCGGGCGGGCGCGGGGCGGCCTGGCTGCTGCTCGGCGCGGCGGCGGGCTTCGTGGCCGCCCCGATCCTGTGCGAGATGCTCCTCGGCTGGTCGGTGAGCCTGCAGGCCTGCGCCCTCGTCGGCGCGGCGGGCGCCATCGGGATGGCCCGCCACCCGCCGCGGCCGCCCCCGGCGGCGCGACTCGCCCCCGGCGCCGCGGTGAGCCTCGCCGTGGGCGGCGCCGCGACCATGGCGGCCTACGGCCAGCTCGACGGACACCTCGACCTGGGCAACCTCGGCGGACCGTGGTTCGCGGCGTGCGCCTGCTTCGCCGGATCGCTGTGGGTGCGCTTCCCTCCGCCGCCGCGGGCGATCCACATGCCCTTGCTGGTCATCGCCTGGACCTTGCTGCTCCCGCTGTTGCTGCCGGTCGAGCCGGCGGTCTGGTCCGACGCCCACGGAGACCCGCGCCAGGGCGTGCTGCTCATCGCCCTGATCGGTCTGCCGGCCGGCCTGCTCCTCGGCGGCTTGCTGGGCCAACGCTCGGCGTCCGAGGTGCGCGGGGTGCCGCTGGCCTTGTCGCCGCTGCTCATCGTCGTGCTCCTGCCCCTCGTGCTCTGGCGCCTGCTCCCGACCTGGGACGTGCGCGGCGCGAGTTGGGCCCTCGCCCTGGTCGGCGTGGTGGGCGATTGGGTCAGTCACCGCCGCGGCAACCATGCCTGGCGTCAGGCCCTCGTGCTCCTGCTCGCCTTCGGCGGCCTGTCCCTGCTCGGGGTCGGACGGCCGCTGCCCGACGGGGCCCTGCCGAGCATCGAATCGTGGCAGACGGCCGAGGGCCCGGCCGCCGTTGTCGTCGATCCCGACTCGGGCGAGGAGCTGCTGGCCGTCAACGGCGCGGCGGCGCTCGGGCGCTCGGCGCGGCAGCGCCGCCGGCTCGCGCACCTGCCGCTGCTGGTCCACGGCGCGCCGCGCTCGGTGCTGCTCTCGGCCTCGAGCCACGGCGAGGAAGCCCGCGCCGCCATGCAACACGACCTCGACAGCCTGGTGTGGATCGAGCCCTTCTCCGATCGCAGCGCCATCGTCGACACGAGCACCACCGGCGCCTACCTGGTGCGCAAGACGGGCAGCGAACGCATGCTCATCGCCGGGCGGCCCGAACGCTACGACGTGATCGTCATGGCGCCCGACCCGCTGGCCTCGACCCGCGCTCCGCTCGTGGGCACGGTGGAGTTCTTCGAGGTCGCCCGCGGCCGCCTGGCGGACGACGGCCTGCTGTGCCAGTGGTGGGACCTCTTCACTACCCACATCACCGAGTTCAAGGCGGTGGCCGCCAGCGCGGCCCAGGTCTTCGACCATGTCTACGTGATCATGGACCACCCGCGCAGCCGCCGCATGCAACTGGCCGTGATCGCCTCGCAACGACCGCTGGAAATTGACGTCGAGCTCATGGAGAACTTCCTCTTCGAGCACCCGGCCATCCGCGACGACCTCGAGCAGGTGGGCATCAACGGGATCATGGTGGCGTCGCTGATCATGGCCGACCGCGGCACGCTGCAACTGCTGGCGCCGCAGCACGCCGCCCTGCGGGACGCCCGCCCGGTGCTCGGCGTGCGCGGTCCGGCCCGGGCCCTGTGGTCGCCCACGCCGCCCACCGCCGTCCACAACACCCTGCTCGTGCGGCGCCGCGGCGCCCTCGATTGGATCGCCGGCGCCGACGACGACGCGGCCGTCGCCGCCCGGGCCCGGGACATCTACGCAGGTTGGCAGCAGATCATCGGCGGGGCCGCGCAGGTCGTGGCCGCCCACGGGCGCCGCGCGCCGTCCTTCGAGAGCGAGGCCTCCGGATCGGGTTCCCCCGAGGAGTACGACGCCTTCATCGCGGCGCTGCCGGACCTGCACGACTGGCCCTACCTCGACGGACTCGTGCTCGGGGCCGCCCACTCACTGCGCAAGCAACGTGAATTCGACGCGGCCGAGACGTACCTGCGCCGCGCCATCGCCAACAAGCCCTGGTCGGCCCCCTTCCGCTACGCCCTCGCGCGGCTCGTGGAGGAGCGCGGGGACGCCGCGCTGGCCCGCGAGCTCTACGGCACCGTGGTGGCCTTCGACGCCGAGCACGCCGAGGCCCTCGACGCCCTGCGGCGACTCACCTCCGACGGCTAGTCCGCCGCGTCGGTCCACACGGGGATGCCGAGCAGGCGCCAGGTCGTCGTGCCCGGCTCGCGGTTGCGCGCCACCAGGCCGGCCACCCACCAGTCGGTCTCGCTCTCCGCGGCGGTGTCCTCCCACCCGCCCCACAGCGGGCCCACGTAGTGCCAGCCGCCGTCCGCGTCGGCCATGTTCATGTAGACCGGGAAGAACCACTCGCGCACGAACGGATCGTCGTCGTCCCGCCCGCGCCAGCTGCGGAAGAGCGAGACGGGCTCGCTGCTCGCCAGGGTCAGGAAGCGCACCTCGCGCCGGTCGCCCACATCGTCGTAGGCGAAGAGGGTCAGCAGGCCGAGGACGTCGAGCACCTCGATGGCCCGACTGCTCTCACGCCCCAGCGCGCCCACCGTCTCGCCCTCGGCGGGCAGCCCGGTGCTGGCGCTGAACCCGGTCACCAGACCGAGCAGCGACAGGAAGGCCATGTCGTCGCGACCGGCGCGGTGGGTCCAGTCGTAGAGCAGCAGGAAGCCCGAACGCCAGTAGTCCTCGGTCTTGCTGACCTCGCGGAAGAACAGCGGCGCCAGGATGTGGTCGCGGCGCAGCTCGTCGCTCTCCTTGTAGCCGTAGAGGAACGAGTAGAATTCCATGCGCTCGAGCGGTGACGTGCGCGAGAAGTAGAACGGGAAGACCAGCGTCTGCTCGCGGAACGGCGGCGCCGAGAAGTTCCAGTAGAACGGCAGCACGCGGAAGTGCCGCCGATCGCTCTCGACGTCCTCGCCCACCATCCAGAAGCAGGCGTTCCAACCGTAGGAGCTGCCGTCCTCGCTGCTCTCGGACGAGTAGAACGGCGGCACGAACACATCGCTGTGCCGCACCTGGTAGGGCTGGTCGAGCAGCCGCGTCGTGCACGCCGAGAGGGTCGAGAGCAGCGCCAGACCCAGGAGCGATAAGCCCAGGCGCGCGCATCCGCCCCGCACCGGACTCGCCACGCCGTGACGCGGGCATTCCACGCCGCGCGGGGTCGCCGATCGGCGTCGGCGCGAGACGAGGGAGCGCTGCGGGTGAGGAGGGCTCATCGGGGGCGCATGATAGGTCACCGGCCGCGCCGTCCGAAGGGCAGCTTGTCGGTGAAGCGGGCCAGGGCGGCCTTGTCCTCCGGCCGCAGGAATCCGCCGAACCACAACAGCAGGGGCGCCGCCACCAGGGCGCCGGCCCGCGTGGCCAGACCGACCCAGGTGTCGTCCGCCGGCGCGAAGCGTCCCACCACCGCGGCGCCGCCGATGAACACCAGTACGAGCCCCCCCAGGCGTCCCCACTCCCACCGATGGGGATACACGCGTTCGCTCAAGGCCAGCGTGAAGACGAGCATGAAGGCGTAGCTCACGGTGGTGGCCCAGGCCGCGCCCACCCCGCCATAGGCCGGGATCCACCAGAGATTGAGGCCGAGGTTGAGCACGGCGGCCGAGCACACCGAGACCGCCAGCCACCCGTTGCGGGCCCGGATCGAGAAGCCCACCCGCGCCACGTCGTTGAGCCCGTAGCAGACGTAACCGATGACCAGGATCCCGATCATGGACGCGGCCCCCTCGAATTCGCCGGTCGTGTCGGTGATGCGCGCGAACATGCGCGCGAACAGGCCCCCGGGCAGGTCGCCGCTCGTGTCGAGCAGTCGCGCCAGGGGTGCACCGAGCATGGCCAGCGCGAAGCCCGCGGACGCCGCCACCGCCGCGAACGCCGTCGCCACCCGCGCGAACTGCTTCTGGGCGTCGGGCTCCTTGGCGATGTTGAAGAACACGGCCGGCCACATCATGCCCATGGGCGCGACCAGGGCGATCTCGACGATGCGCGCGAACTTGTCGCCGTAGGCATAGAGGCCGCCGCCCTGCTCGAAGCCGAGCTGGTTGAGCAGCACCCGGTCGGTGGTCGCCAGGATGTTGAAGGCGATCGCCATGGGCATCAGCGGCAGGCCGTAGGCCACCAGCTTGCGGATCAACGCCCCGTCCAACGCCGGGCGGCGCATCTCGGGCACGTAGACGAACGCCAGCGCGAGCCGGAAGGCCGCCGCCACCAGCGCCGCCCACGCGATGCCGAGGACGCCCATGTCGAGCACCGTCACGGCGACGATGTTGCCGATCACCGCCACCAGGAACTCGCCGAAGCTCATGATCGCCACGGGCATGGTGCGGAAGCGCACCTTCAGGATGCCCTCGGCCGGATAGGTCATGTCGCGCAGACCCTGGGCCGCCACGAACAGCGCCATGGTCAGGGCGTGGGCGCCGGTGTTCGTCGCCAGGCGGCCCAGCGGCGCGGCGAAGGCGATGGCCCCGCCGCAGATCACGGCCGCCGCCAGGATCGCCCAGCCCGCCGTGACCGAGACGATGCGGCTCTTCTCGGCGTCGTCCGGTTCGCGCTCCTGCTCGCCGTCCCGCGCGGCGCCCGTCTTGAGCGCCCAGATCATCGACGAGGTCATGCCGTGCGACGCCACCAGACTCACCACGGTGGCCACGTTCAGGATGGCCTCCATGTAGCTGAAGTCGCGGGCGAGCAGGACGCCCGTGTAGATCGGCAGCAGGATGAAGCCCACGCCGCGGGTCAGCAGGTTGCCCACGAGCAGGATGCCCGAGTGCTTGGCGAGCTGGCCGAGGTGGCCGCCTCCCGATGCCGAGGACTCCGGGCTGTTCGCCGCGTCGCTCAAGGGGACGGTCTTGCTCCTCGGGGTCGGCGGCCGGCCGGACAGACGCCGGCCGGCCCGGTGGGCGCCGGTTCTCGCCGCCGGACAGCATAGAGGGGCGCAGGACCCGTTCGAAGGGCGCCTCGGAACGCTGATCGGGCCCCGCTCGCCCTCAAGCGAGTCGGCCTGCCCTGCCGAAGAAGGCCTCGGTCGTCACCCACGACCGGAGCAGAGAGAGAGGAGGCCACAGGCCGATGGAAACCCACGACGCCGGCACCATCAACGAGGTCACCACGCCGAACAAGCGCTCGGCCAGCCCCGGGCTGCTGGAGGCGCTCGTGGCCCTCTCCATCGTCGTGAGCCTGTCGGGCGTCGTCATGCCCGTGGTGGGCAGCGAGCTCTCCAAGGGCCGCATGACGGACGCCTGGGCAGACATGCAGACCATCGCCGAGGGCCTCAACGGCTACACCCGCGACACGCTCTACCTGCCCACGGGCATCCAGGGCCGCACGAACGTGACCTGGCTCTACGGCGCCGGCGCCATCCCCATCGGCAACACCTTCGACGCCAACGGCGAGGGCCGCGCCCTCGAGGACGCCCTGCTCACCGACGAGCTCGGCGGCCCGCGCTGGAGCGGCCCCTACAGCAGCACCGACGTCCTCGGCCCCGATCCGTGGGGGCAGGCCTACATCGTCAATGCCGACGGCTGGATCAGCGGCCATCGCAACCCCTACGTCATCAGCGCGGGCCCCGACGGCCGCCTGCAGACCTCGCCCTTCGATCGCGAAGCGGCCGGCGACGACCTGCTCTACATGCTGCCCTAGGCGGCGGCCCTCCCAGCCGGGGCTGTGACCCCACGCGAGGATCGGCATACTGATCCCCCGACGTCCGCCGGGAGATCCCTCCGATGCCGCGCCCCCCAGACCAGACCCCTCGCTCGCGTTCGCGAGCCGCCGGCCTCACGGCGCTGACCAGTTGGATCGGCGCCGCCCTGCTCGTGCTGACGGGCACCGCCTGCCAACAACTCTGGTCGACGGGCCCGACCCGGTCGCCTTCCGCGCCGCTCGCGCCCTCGGCCGTCGGGCACGACTACACCGTCACCCACGCCGTCATGTTCGGCGGCACGCCCTCCGGCTACGTGATCGAGTTCATGGCCGTGCCCACCGGCATCATCGACCAGCGCGACTTCGTCCCCGGCACCTGGCTGGTCGAGGACAGCGAGTTCCAACTGGTGGGCTTCATCTCGGCCCACGACCGGGCCTGGCGCTTCGACCGCGACGGTCGCGCCCTCGATCAGGGCCGCGGCGATCGCGACGGGGCCGTGGCGCACCTGCTCGGCCGCACGGGCAAGCCCGAGTATCGCGAGACCAACCTCGGCGTGCCCCGGGGCTGACTTCTGGGGCTGGCCCCCGCGGCTGACCCCTGCGACTGACCCTGCGGTCCGCGACGACCGCCTGGATCCGCGACGCCTCTAGCGACTCTGACGCAGACGCCGCTGTCCCGCGTCGCGCAACGCCCGCCGCAGGCTCGGCGGATCGCTCACGTCCGCTACATCGAGAGCGGTGAACACGTAGGCCATGGCCCGCCCGGTACTGGGGATGCCCAGGCGGTGCAGGTGACCCGCATCCATGACCGGGTCGAGACGTTGCACCACCCGTGACGGCAGGTAGGTGGCCGACGCGGCATCGAGCAGGGCGCCGGCATCGAGGTCGCCCTCGCCCCCCACCACGACCACGTGCAACGGCGGGTGCAGCAACAGCTCGACGCTGCGACCGTAGGCCGTCATCGACCAGCCGAAGCGCAGGAAGTCCGCCGCGTGGCGCTCCAACGCCCGGCGGGCGATGCCCTCGAGCTCTGTGCGGCCGGTGTAAAGGGCGCCGCGCAGCAACACCTCGGCCGCCACCGCACCGTCGAGGAAGGCCCGTTCGTCCCGGCGAACGTCACGGCCGCGGCTCACGTCGGCGAGATCGGCGAAGTCACCATCCGGCCCCACGAACTGGGTGGCGATCAGGCGCAGCAGGTCGTCGAGGGCAGGGCCGAAGGAGCGCTCGTCGGTGTACTGCAGCAGCCGCAGCAGGGCCCGGGCCGTCTCGGCCTGGTCGCGCAGCCGGCCGGGGAGCTTGGGCCCGGTGCCGTCGTCGAAGTGGAACATGCCGCGCCCCGGGCGCCAGAGGCGCTCGAGCAGGCGCCGCATGACGGCTCCGGCCGTTCCCGTCAGCCCCGGACGTCCGAGCACGGCCCCCGCCTTCAGCAGCGCGGACACCGCCCGGGCGTTGGCGTCCGCGAGGAAGCGGCCGTCGTGGCGCGGCGGCGTGCGCGTGCGGCGGGCGGGGCCGTCGAAGGCATAGTAGTCGTCGGCGGGCTCGATCCCCGACGCGAACAACCCGGCGTCGGCATCGAAGAAGTCGCGCAGCATGGCGTCGACGGTGCGCCCGCCATAGGTCAGGAAGTCGGCCCGCCCCATCACCTGCCCGGCCTCGAGATAGTTGCGGGCCAGGCCGGCGTTGCTGCTCAGCGACTTCTCGGTGTTCGGGCGGGTCCAGTCGCGCCCCTCGGTAAAGCGGAAGAAGCCGCCCGCCACCGCGTCCTGCAAGTCGCCGTCGGCCATCTGGCTGAGGGTCTTCTCGATCACGCCCTGCAGGCGCGGGCTGGCGTCGCCGGCGAAGCGCAGGATGGCGTAGTCGAGCGCTTCGGGGTGCGGGAACTTGGCGCCCGTGCCGAAGCCGCCGTGACGTTCGTCGAAGTTCGCCAGCAGCGCGGCCTCGATGGCCGGCAGCAGCGCGTCATCGAGTTGTGGCGGCCGCGGCCCGGCGTGCGCCGCCGCGCGCGGAGCGCCCGCGGCGCCTGTGTCTCTGGTCGCGGAGGCGGCCCCGTCGGTGGTCGTGCGGGTGCGGGCGTCGGCGTCGGCGTCGGTGGTTGCCGCAGCGGCGGCCGGCGACTCACCGCGCAGCGTCGTCACGGCGGCGTCGACGCGGGCCAACAGGTCGGGCCCGTCGATCCAGGTGCCGGCATCGAGCAGCGCGCCCCCGGCGTCGAGCAGGGCCAGGCTGGGCCAGGCGCCCTGTCCGTAGAGGGCGGCCAGTTGCGGGTGGCGGTCCTTGTCGGCGCGCACCGCGATGACCCGGTCGGCCAGGGCCGCCGCCACATCGGCTTGCTCGAGCACCTCACGCTGGAAGCGACGGCTGCGACGACTCCATCCGGCGACGAGCAGCAGCAACACGGGGCGCCGCTCCTCGCGGGCCACCGCGAGCACCTCGTCGTTCCAGTCGTGCCAATGCAGTGCCATGTCATGGTCCTCATCGGCCGCTGCGGCGGGCGATCCGCGCACGACTTCGCAAAAGGCGCGCGAAGCGGCCGGGACGGCCGCAAGGGGCCGCAGGAAGACTAGTCCAGGATCGGGAAGCGGCCAGCCAGCCGGGCCGCCACCTCCGCGGCGCTGGCGCCGTTGGTGGCCGCGAGGCCCCGACGCAGGTTCAGGTGTGGCCCGCCGTAATCGAGGGGCTGCCCGTCGAGATCGATGCAGGCTCCCCCCGCCGCGACCAGGATCGCCTCGGGGCCGCAGGTGTCCCACAGGGAGATGTGGTTGGTGGTGGCCAGGTAGAGGTCGGCCTCGTCGGCGCAGATCTTGCCGACCTTGTAGCCGACGCTGCCCACCGAGAAGGTCTCGGCCGGCGACAACACCGCGATGGCCTCCTCGAGCCGCGCATCGCGGTGGGCGATGGACGCGATTACCCGCAGCTCCTCGGGGCGGGCCCGGGCGCTCACCGTGAGGGTGCGCCGCTCGCCGCCCGACTCCTCCTCGGCCCCGTCTCCGACGACGCCCAGGAACAGTCGCTGCGCCTTGGGGATGGCCACGGCGCCGAGGGCGGGACGGCCGTCGACGAGCAGGCCGATCATGACCGCGAAGCCTTCACGCCCCTTGACGAAGTCGGAGGTGCCGTCAAGCGGGTCGACGATCCAGCAGCGACGGTTACGCCGCCACAGGTCGTCGGTGACCGGGGTCTCTTCGGCCAGGATCGCGTCGTCGGGGAAGCGCGCCGCCAACTCGCGGGTGATCAGCTCGTTGCTGTCGCGGTCGGCGTTCGTGACCGGCTGGCCGGCCTTGTCGTCGACGGTGTAGTCGGCGCCCTCGGCCCCGAAGTAGCCCATGACCACATCGGCGCCGCGCAGCGCCAACTCCCGCGCGAAGGCCAGCTCGGCGGAGAGGTCGTGCGGCCCGCCCGCCATCAGGCGGCCTCGCCTTCCCCTTCCAAGCTGATCTCGGGCACGTCGGCCCAGACCGCGTCGAGGTCGTAGTGGCGCCGCCCCTCCTCGTCGAAGAGGTGCAGCACGACATCGTCGTAGTCGTACAGCGACCAGCGTCCTTCGGGATCCTCACTGGCGCGATCGGGCACGCCGGCGCCGATGGCCTTGCACTCGAGCCGGATGGCATCGCGCACCGCACGGGCCTGACGGCTGTTGTTCACCGTCGCCAGCACGAAGTACTCGGCGATGCCCAGGCGGTCGCCCACGAAGAGCAACCGCACGTCTCTGCAACTCCTCTCCTGAGCGACACGCGCGCAGGTCAGGCCGACGTCTCGGGCGCTGGTCGTGATCAGGACCCCAGGATGATCGGGGCGGCCACGACCGACACGATGCACATGAGCTTGAGCAGGATGTTCAGGGCCGGACCCGAGGTGTCCTTGAAGGGATCGCCCACGGTGTCACCCACGACCGCCGCCTTGTGGGGCTCGCTGCCCTTGCCGCCATGAGCGCCGCCCTCGATGAGCTTCTTGGCGTTGTCCCAGGCACCGCCGGCGTTGGCCATGAAGATGGCCATCATCATCCCGGAGAACAGGGCGCCGGCGATCATGCCGCCGAGCGCCGCGAGGTCCCAGTAGCCGACGATCACCGGAGCGGCCACGGCCAGCACACCGGGCAGGACCATCTCGCGGATGGACGCAGCCGTGGAGATCTCCACGCAGCGCGCGGTGTCCGGCTCGCCCGTGCCTTCCAGCAGACCCGGGATCTCGCGGAACTGACGGCGCACCTCCTCGATCATCTGGTTGGCGGCGCGGCCCACGGCCAGCATCGTCATCGACGAGAAGAGGTACGGCAGCATGGCGCCGAAGATGGCGCCGGCGATGATCTTCGGATCGGTCAGGCTGAGCCCGACGGTCTTGAGATCGGCCACGTCCACGAAGTTCTGGAACAAGGCCAGAGCGGTGAGCGCCGCCGAACCGATGGCGAAGCCCTTGCCGATGGCGGCGGTGGTGTTGCCCACGGCGTCGAGGGCATCGGTGCGCTTGCGCACCTCGGGCGGGAGGCCGGCCATCTCGGCGATGCCGCCGGCGTTGTCCGCCACCGGTCCGTAGGCATCGATGCCGAGCGAGATGCCCAGCGTCGAGAGCATGCCGACCGCAGCGACCGAAATGCCGTAGAGGCCCGCGAACTCGTAGGTCACCACCACGGAGACCGAGATCAACAGCGCCGGCATCCAGGTCGAGCCCATACCCGTTGCCAGGCCCGTGATCAGGTTGGTGGCCGCGCCCGTCTCGCTCTGCTCGGCGATCTTGCGCACCGGCCCCTTCGACTCCGAGGTGTAGTGCTCGGTGATCTTGCCGATCAGCACGCCCAGCAACAGGCCGGTGACGACGGAGAAGAAGACGTCTTCGGCCGACACGGCCGTGCCGTTCTGGCGGATGAAGGAGACGTCGAGGTTCTGTGTCACGAACCAGGCCAGGGCGACGAAGATGGCCGAGGCCACCAGCAGCCCCTTCATCAGGGCCCCGTGGATGTGGCTCTCGTCCTTGGCGCTCACGAAGAAGCGCCCGATGAGCGAGGCCACGATGCCCACCGCCGCGAGGTACAGCGGCAGGACCACCAGGTCGGAGCCGCCCGCGGAGCTGATCATGGGCAGGCTCAGGCCCAGGGCCATGGTCGCGATGATGGAACCCACGTACGACTCGAACAGGTCGGCGCCCATGCCGGCCACGTCGCCCACGTTGTCGCCCACGTTGTCGGCCACCACGGCCGGGTTGCGCGGGTCGTCCTCGGGGATGCCCGCCTCGACCTTGCCCACCAGGTCGGCGCCCACGTCGGCCGCCTTGGTGAAGATGCCGCCGCCCACGCGCGCGAAGAGCGCGATGGAGGAGGCGCCGAAGCCGAAGCCGAACAGCGGCTTGGGGTCACCCCAGGCGTAGTACAGGGCCGTGACGCCGGCGAGGCCGAGACCGACCACGCTGAGGCCCATGACCATGCCCGACGAGAAGGCGATGTTGAGCGCGCCGGTGAGCGACGTCTTGGCCGCCTCCGTCGTGCGCACGTTGGCGGCGGTCGCGGTGCGCATGCCCAGCCAGCCCGCGAGGCCGGAGGCAAAGGCGCCGCAGACGAAGGCGATGGCCGTCTGCTCCTGCCCGCTGAAGTACAGCAGGGCCGTGACGATGACGACGAAGATCGCGATGACGCGATACTCCGTCTTCAGGAAGGTCATGGCGCCGGTGCGGATGGCGCCCGCGATCTTGCGCATCTTCTCGTCGCCTTCGCTCTGCTTGGCGATGCGGCCCGAGAGCAGGAAGGCGAACACCAGGGCGACGACGGCCACCACCAGCGTGGAGTTCAAACTGAACAGGTTGTCCATGGTTCAGAGCGGTCCCGGAGAGCTGTATTTCCCGAAAATCGAGCGGAGCAGAATAGGTGCGCTGGGTACCTGACACAAGGGGCCGGCCCTCTCGAGCGCCCTGTTTCCGGGCCTTTCGCGGGCTTTTCGGTGCCCGGCCCCGCCGCAGGCCGCGGGACCCACCACGGGGAGTGGTCGGGCGCTCCCGAGCGGCCGGCCCCTGAACGGCTGAACCGCACGCGGGCGGCCCCCAAGAGGCGGGGCTCCGAGAGGCGGGGTTCCGCCGCCCTAGAAGTAGACCGTCCGCCGCAGCCGGACGACTCCCTCTCGGATGCGCGCGAGATCGACGCGCTCGAGGCTGCGCTCGAAGAACCGCCGCGAGCGCGGGCTGTCCACGCGGGCCTTCAGGCGTGCGTTGCCCACCGCCTCCTCGGCGCGGACGTAGGCGTAGAGCGCGTCCTCGAGGCGCCCCTCGGCGTCGGCCAGCCGAGCCGCCCAGAACCAGGCCCAGGCGTGATCGGGTTCGATGGCCACCAGCGCCGCGAAGTGCGCGTCGCGGGACGCGGGATCCCCGTCCTCGTGGGCCCACTGGGCCAACAACAGGCGGCTCTCGACATCGAGGGGGTCGACCGCCAGCAGGCCGTCGAGCCGGTCGATGGAGCGCGCGCGCTGGTCATCGGCCCCCGGGAACGCGGCCAGGCGCCGGGCCAGCAGCCGGTGCAGGTGCGCGCTGCGTCGGCGCCACTCCACGTGCTCGTAGCGGGGACGGAAGGCGATCAACTCCGCCCACTCCAGCTTGCCGAGCGCCAACGTCCAGCGCGCGCGGTCGACGAGCATGCGTGCGTCCTCAGCGACCCGGTCCGGCCCCGCGGCCGGCGCCGCCATCAGCTCCGCCGGACGGTGGGCCTCGAGCAGTGCCCGCACCACACTCTCCTCGAACTGCACCCGTCGCGAGGTGAGCCGCGGGTCGGACAGCGCCCGCTCGCCCAGCGCGTCGAAGGCGTCGCGCACGGCGGCGTCGTCGGCCCGGCCCTGCCCATGCGCGGCCATCACCGCGTCGATGGCCAGCACCGCTGCCTGACCCTGACGGTAGTGCGCCCACTCGCCGCCCAACCACGCCGCCGCCGCCAGCGCTCCCACCGCCGCCCAGCGTCCCGACACGCGCCACCCCGCCTGCGGCCGCGTCACCCGCGCCAGCGCCACCGCGAGCAGCAGCAGGAAGACTGAGAACACCACGCGGTTCTGCTCGGTGCCGTCGACCTGCATCTCGACGAACAGGACGGCGGCGCCGAGCAGGGCGCCCTGGCGCAGGGGGTCGCCAGGGCGACGCGGCCAGAACCGCGCGGTGGCCCAGGCCGTGAGCGCGAGGACCGCCGCCAGGGCCGCCCAGCCCCACTCGACCCCGAGGGTCAGGAAGACGTTGTGGGTCAGGCCCACCGCATGGCGCTGGTGCAGCAGCCACGGGAAGTCCGGGTCCAGGGCGTGGGCCGGGAACACCGACCCGTAGTTGCCCGGACCGAGACCGAAGGGATGTTCGAGCCCGATGGACGCCGCCGTGCTCCACAGGAACGGCCGCGAGTAGACGTGGCTCGTCTGCAAGGCGAAGGCCCGCTCGCTGAGCGGGTTGGGGATCACCAGCAACAGCACGACGCCGCCGGCCGCCAGGGCCAGCGCCTTCCAGCCCACCCGCCGCCACAGGAACACGAAGCCCACCAGGCCCGTGGCGAGCACGGCGCCCCGGGAGCGGGTGGCGAGCACGGCGAGCCCGAGCGCGACGCAGATCGTCACGGCCCTCCCGCGCCCACCGGCGAACGCCGCCAGCGCGAGGGCCGTCGCCCCCAGCAGGGCGCCCAGGGCGTTGGGGTTGCCCAGGGTCCCGCTCGGGCGGCCCGAGGCCTCCGCGCTTCCGGCGCCGACGATCATGAACGCCACCTGGCCCAGGGCCAGCACCGCCAGCACCGCGATCAGGGCGCGGCGCGTCGCCGATCGGTGCTCGTCCGGCGCGTCACGGTCGGGCGCCATGCCGAGACAAGCGAGGAAGAACAGGGCATGGGCCGCGCCGACCACCGCCATCGAACGCATGCCCTCGACGGCAAAGTCGGTGCGGTTGGCGTTCATGGCCGCGACCAGGGAGATCAGGGCCGCCAGCGTGGCCAGGAACGGCGCCCCGATGCGGACGCGCGGTCCCTTCCACAGGGCGCACGCCGCGCACACGGCGGCGAGGATCACCGCCCCGACATGGGCCTCCCACAGCACGCCGGTGTAGGTGCCGAGCAGGGGCCAGACCCCCACCCACCCCAGCACGACCCACCAGAACAGGCTCCGGCCCACCCGGCTCAACGGACCACCATCGAGAGGATCACGCCGTGTCCGCCGCCCGCTTCGGCATCCGCACCGGCCGCAGCAACGTCGTCGGGGAACACCGCCAGCACTTCCAGACGCCCCAACAGCCAGCGGCGACCGATCAACGACCCGTCCGGAGCGCTCTCCGCTTCGGTCGCGTCGAGCCATCCGTCACCGGCCATGGTGATCACGGCCACCACGTCGGGGTGGCGGACCAGCAGGGCCTCCAGAGCCGTCCCGCCGAGGGGCGTGCCGGCGCCGAGCGGGAGGCTCACCAACTCCGGGTCGTCCCAGGCCAGCAGCCCGACCGGGGCGATGACCGTGCCACCGGGTCCGCCGCCCAACGTCAGCAGGTGCTCGCGGGCCGCCCTCAGCGCCCGCGCAACGGCGACCTCGCGCACCTCTGTCTGCTGATCGAAGAAATCCGGCGCCAGCGCGTTGCCGTGATAGGTGGTGTGGGGCGGCGTGAGCATGACCGCGGCCGTCACGAGCACGGCGAGCGGGAGTCCGCTCGGGATCAGCGGCAGTGCGACGCCGCCCCGGGGCCGCCGGGCTTGGGCCGCGCCGGCGCGCAGGCGCAGCAGCATCGGCGCCGCGTAGAGCGCGAGCCCGAGCAGGGCCATCTGCATCCAGCGTTGGGGCCGCGCCAGCGGACTGTCACCGAGATCGTCGAGGGTCAGCGCCAACAGCCCGAGCCAGGCCAGCAGGCCGATCCACAGGCCCAGGCGCTCGCCGCGACCCGGCACCCGCAGCAGTCGACTCAGGGCCAGCGCCGTCACCAACGGCAACATGGTGACGACGTAGCGCAGCTTCGTCGCCGGCCACACCACCGCGACCGCCACCAGCGCGAGCAGCGCCAGCCACGCCGCCAGTCGGCGCCGGTCGCCCGTCGCGAGACCCAGGCGCAGACCCGGCAGGCACCCCGCGGCCACGATGCCCAGGGTCATGGGGAACACGATCAGGCCCGTGTTGAACAGGTACAGCAGGTTGGGCGCGACCTGGGCGCGCAGCGCTCCCACCAGCTGCCCCGCCGACAAGTCGCCGAGGAAGCGGGCCACCGGCACGCCCTGCTCGATGGACAGCTGCGGCTCCAGTCCCAGCCGGTGCAACAGGTACAGCCCGTTGACCGAGTGCAGCGGGTCGCCGAACACCGCGATGTTGCGCCACCACCACGGCACCAGCACCAGCAGGGCCACCGCCACGGCCAGGACGCCTCCCACGGCCGCCCTGCCCCGCTCTCCCCGCGACGCCCCGAGGACGCCCACCACCACCGGCAGCGGCAGCAACACCAGGCACTGATGATTGAGCAGCAACAGGGCGCCGAGGATCAGCCCCACCGCGACGGGCGCCGGACGCGGCCGGCCCAGCCGGTCGACGAGCAGCAACACGCCGCAGGCCTGGGCGGCATACAGAGCGCCGCTGGCCGAGAAATCGATGGCGAGGAAACTCAGCGCCACCAGCGCCGCGGCCAGCAGCCCGACGCCGTCGGGCACCTGGCCGATATCCTCGGTAAGACGGTCGGCCAACCGCAGCGTGAGCGCCAGCAGCAACACGCCGCACAGCAGCGACATCACCTGCAGCGCCGTGAAGGGGGCGCCGGTGAGCGCCGCCAGCGGGGCCGCCAGCAACGGCCACAGCGGGGCGTGCTGGTCGGCGTGCCCGGGCGGCGGCAACGGGTCGTCGCCCCGCACCAGCTCGGTGCCCCGGTCGAATCCGGACGCGAAGCCCTGCCCGGCCGCCAGGCTGCGGGTCACGCCCACGTCGAGCACCACGTCGCCGCGCGGATGGTCGTGCAGCTCCATCGCAACGATGCGCAGACCGATGCCGAGCACCACCGCCAGCAGACACAGGCGCCGGGTCACAGCGACTCCTCCTCGAGGCTGTCGCGCAACGCCTCGATCACCTGGCGCTCCTCCGAGTTCTCGCCGATGGACTGCAGCAGGGCGTCGGCCTCCTCGAGGTCCCGGCGGGCGCGCCAGGGATCGCTGCGCACCTCCACCTCGCGCAGTCCGCGGCGGACGAGCAGACTCGCGAGCAGCAGGCGGTCGTCGGGCGAATCGGTCGCATGGCGCAGCACGTCGATGGCCATCTCCTCGGGGCTCTCGCTCCAATACTGCTCGACCACGGCCCCGAACCAAGGGTCGACCAGCGAACGCGCGGTGAGCAATCGGGCCAGCGGGCCGCTCAGCTCCTCGCCGCCTTCCCGCTCGAGGCCTTCCTGCAGCACCTGCAGGCCGCGGATCACCGCCACCCGGTGACGCAGGCGGTCGGGCGCCCGGGTGGCCTGGGTCACGGCGAATTCGAACGAGAGGTACTCGCGCACGGCCCCGAGATCGGGATGCAGCCGCAGCAGCGCCTCGGCCACCACCTGGGCCCGCTCGGTGCGGCCGAGCTGACCCTGCCGCAGCAGATCGGTCCAGAGCATGGAGCTGATCACCGCCTTGATCGGACCCAGCGGCGCCAGCGAACGCGAAAGCGGATCGGCGTCGACGCCGTCGCCGGACGTCCGGGGCGGAGCGAGCGCCCCCGCCGCCACGATGAGGGTCAGGCCGAGGGTCACCCGCAGCAAGGTCTGCCGGGCCGTCCGCGTCATGGCATGGCCTGCCGACGGGTGAGGGCCGTGCCCAGGATCGCCATGACCACGAGCAGGCCGCCGGCGATGACGGTGGTCTCGACGGGCGGGTCGCGCACGGTGATCGCCAGCAGCCCCGCGAGGCAGGCGGTCTCGAAGTGGAAGGCGCAGGCCGCCGCCACCGCCGCCAGCAGCCCGAGCAGCAGCCGCCGCAGCGAGCCGGCCTCGAGGCGCCGCGTGGCGAGGGACTGGGTGCCCACGTTCAACGTGGGCGCCCGGGGCGAGAGGATCATCCCCGGGCCGGCGTGCAGCGTGACGAAGAGGTCGCCCTCGGCGGGCGACAGGTCCGGCAGCGAGAGGGTCAGCGAACGCTGGGGGCGCACGGGCCGCTCGACGCTCGTGGTGAACTCGCCCCGCCGGACCTCGGCGCGCACCGACGACGTCCCGCCGTAGAGCAGCAGCGTCCCCACCTGCAGGTCGAAGGGTCCGGCGTCGCCATCCGGGACGACGAAGCGCCATTGGTGACCGTCGTTGGCCGCCGGGCGCGGCACCACCGACGAGACCAGGGAGCCGGACACGTTGCGGGGCACGGCCGTGGGCCCGGACACCACCCGCGCCGAGATCTGCAGCACGACGACCAGCACCACCGCGCCGGCGAGGGCCCCGAGACAACGCCCCAGCCCCCACGACGCCGACGACACGGCGCGCACGGCCACCAGCCCCTCGAAGCCCCCGCGCCGGTCGTTGGCGGGCAACCCGGCGCCGAGCGGCAAGAGGAACACGGCCGAGAGCGCCACCAGCAGCGTGGTGAAGGCCTCGCCGGCCACCTCGCCGGACGGGATCCCGCGCACGAGCAACCCCACACCGGCGCCGGCGACGACGGCGACGAGCAGGTGCCGGCGCGACACCATGCGCAGGCAGGTCGCGAGGCTCACCGCCACGGAGGAGGCCAGCATGGTCCGCACCGCCCCCATCACGGGCTCTCCGTGGGCGCGCCGAGCAGCTGCACCAGGCCGTCGCGGCCGCGGGCGTCGGCCAGCAACGCCTCGGCGGTGCCGGTGCGCACCACGCGCCCCTCGCGCAGCACGGTCAGGTGCGTGCACAGGCTGGCGATGTCCTCGATGCGATGGGACGTGAGCACGATGGCGGCGCCGGCCTCGCGGCGCTGCTTGAGGTCCTCGGTCAGGTCGTGGATGACGAGCGAGTCGAGCGCCGAGAAGGGCTCGTCGAGCAGCAGCAGCGGCGGGTCGTCGAGCAGCGCCTGGGCCAGCACGACGCGCCGCGCCTGGCCCATGGAGAGAGTCGAGAAGCGGCGGTCGAGCAGGTCGCTGATGCCCGTGAGCCCGGCGACGCGGCCGATGCGGTCGTGGATGCCCTTGAGCGATGTGAGCGCGGCCAGCTCGCGCAGCGCTCCCAACACGGTGAGGTGGGCCGGCCAGCGCAAGGTCTCGGGCACGTAGCCGGTGGCGGCCCGGGCCGCGCGACTGCCGACGGCGTGGCCCGCCACGGCCACCTCGCCGGTGCGTGGCAGGGCCAGCCCGGCGAGAATGCGCAGCAGCGTCGACTTCCCGGACCCGTTGGGGCCTACGAGGCCGAGACATTCGCCTCCCGATACCTCCACGTCCACGCCGACCAGGGAGGTCAGGCGATGCCCGGGGAAGCGCCGGTACGCGTGGCTGAGTTTTCGCGCGACCAGCAACGCCATCCCGGGCAGTCTACCCGTGCGGTAAGGTGCGGCGTATGTGGCGCTTGGTCACGGCGAAGGGGAAGAGCATCGTCGTCCGTCGACTTCCGGCGCAGGTCGGGTCCGATCGGGGCGGGGATGTGGTCCTGCCGCATGCATCCATCGCCCCTCGGCATGCCCGGCTCACCCAGGACGGGCCCGGCAGCCTGATGGTCGAGGCCCTCGACGAGGCCGTGGTGGGCGTGGGCGGCAAGCGCGTCCGCCGGGGCCGGCTGACCGACGGCACGGTGCTGGTCCTGGGCACGGTGCGCCTGACGGTCCAGGCTCCCTCGGCGGCGAACGCCGGCGGCAAGGCGCCCCTCCCGGACGCTGCGGCGGCCCCGACCCGCCGGCCGGCCCGGCCTCCGGCGCAGGGCCGCACCACCCCCCGCCGCACCGCGCAGGGCACGAGTGCGCCGCGGGGAAGATCCCGGCGGTCCGCCGCGGGCCCCCAACGGTCACGACCGGCGGGCGTGCCGCTGCGATCGGCCCGACACGACGAAGGTGCCGAAGGCTGGACGGGAACCGACCTGTCGCAAGTCTCGGCATCGATGCGTCTGCTGATCTATGCCGGGCTGGCCGTCCTCGGCGGATCGGTGATCTGGGGCCTGATGGTCCTCGTCGGCGGCTGACGGCGCCGCTCCCCCGCCCGCGCTAACATGCTCCCCACCCGATCTCGTTCAGCCTCACCCCAACGAGCCGCGCCCTCCGAGCACTGCCCCTTCAGGCCTCACCCATGAAGTCCCTCGCACTGCTGACCCTCGGGCTGACCACGCTCGTCTCGCCTGCCCTCGACGAGAGCGACCTCGCGCGCCCTCACTGGAAGTTCGACGGGCGCGATTCGAGCGAGGGCTTCGCCGCGGCGGCCGCCGGCGCCGACGACGTCGACGCCGATGGCTTCGCCGACGTGATCATCGGCGCCCCCGAGGCCCTCGAGGGACGCGGCATGGCCCGCGTCTTCTCGGGACGCGAAGGCAGCCAGTTGCTCGAGCTGCAGGGCGCCTCGGACGGCGACCGCTTCGGCGCCTCGGTGGCGGCTGCCGGCGATGTCGACAACGACGGCTTCGGCGATGTCGTCGTGGGAGCGCCGGGCAACGACGAACGCCCCGGCGCCGCCTATGTCTACTCGGGCAAGACCGGTGCCTTGCTGCTGACCTTCACGGGCGGGCAGCCGGGCGAACGCTTCGGCCACGCCGTGAGCGGGCTCGGCGACGTCAACGGTGACGGCAGCAGCGACATCGTGGTGGGCGCGCCCTCCGCCGCCCGCAAGAAGGATCCGGACGTCGGCCGCTTCGCCGTCTACTCCGGCAAGGACGGCGAGGAGCTCTGGTCGGTGACCGGCAAGCGTCCCGGCGCGCGCCTGGGCTGGTCGGTGGCCAATGCCGGTGACGCCAACAACGACAGCTTCGCCGACGTCCTCGTCGGCGCGCCCCACGGCGGCAAGAAGAAGACCACCAACGAGGGCGCCGCCTACCTGTACAACGGCAAGAAGGGCAAGCTCATGGAGACCTTCGTCGGCGCGGCCGACGACGATCGCTTCGGTTGGACCGTGCGCGGCGCCGGGGACGCCACCGGCGACGGCGCCTCCGACCTGCTCATCGGCAGCCATGGATCGAAGGGCTACGCCCGCCTGTACGACGGCAAGAAGGGCAAGCTGTTGCAGGACTTCGTCGGGGTCGACGAGGGCGGATTCTTCGGCGCGACGCTGGGCGGCGCCCTGCCCGGCCGCCCGGCCTTCGACTTCGACGCCGACGGCCTGGCCGACGTGATCATCGGCGCCCCGGGCAGCAGCGACGCGGTCGACGCGCCCGAGCGCCCCGTGCCGACGGTGCGCATCTACTCCGGCAAGACCGGTGATCTGCTCACCAAGGTCGAGGGCCTGACACCCGCCGACCACTTCGGCGGGGCCCTCGCCGGCGCCGGCGACGTCAACAACGACGGCTTCGACGACGTGCTGGTGGGCGACGACGGCTTCGGCGGTCGCAAGGGTTGGGCCCGGGTCTACCTCGGCGGCTCGCCGTAGGGCTCAGCCGGCCGCGGCCGCCCAGACCTGTTCGAGCGTCTCGGCCGATCGGTCCCACGACCAGCGCGCGGCCGCTGTCCGGCCGGCGACGATGAGCTCGTCGCGAGCGTCTCCCCGCAACACGGCCGCGGCCAACGCGGCCCCGAAGGCCCACGCGTCGCCCGGAGCCACCAGTCGCCCGCCCGGCCCCACCACTTCGGGCAGGGCCCCGGCGTCGACGGCCACCACCGGGATGCCGCGCGCCTGGGCATCGACCACCGGGATCGAGAAGCCCTCGTCGCGGCCGGCGACGGCGAGGGCGTCGGCCCCGGCCAGCACCACATCCAGTTCGGCTTCCGTGAGCAGCCCCACCACGCGCACGTGATCGGCCAGGCCCATGGACGCCGCCCGGCGCAGCAGCGGCAGGGTGCGCTGGGCATCGGCGCGCCCGGCGAACACGAGCCCGAGGTCGTCGGCCCCCTGGGCGTGGGCCGCCGCCAGCGCCGCCAGCAGGTGTCCCGGCGCCTTGTGCGGCCGCACCGGACCGAGGGCCAGGACATAGCGTCGGTTCAGGTCGGCCCGCCGCCGGAAGGCGCCCATGTCGAGGGCATCGATGGGTCCGCCCAGGGACGGCGTGGGTGCATTGGGCACGACCACGATGCGGTCGGCGCCGGCGAGTCCCCGAGCGATGAGCCCGTCCGCCGTGCTGCGCGACACGGTGACGATGCGCGCGGCCCGCGCCAGGTTGCCGACCAGCCGCCGCGACGCCCACAGGCGCCGCAGTGGGGACGCCCGCTCGTCGAGGAAGCGCAGGTCGTGCAGCGTGAGCACGACGGGCCCGCCGGTCACCCGCGGCAGGGGCAGGGCTCCCGCGTGGAGCAAGGCGGCGTCGCACTCGCGCATCGCGGCGTCCAGGCGACGGCCGGCCAGAGCCCGGCGCACCGGCGTCGTCGCCCCGGCGAAGGGCCGCACGGCGAGTCCCTCCAGCGCATCGACGTCCGGTCGCACGAGGTGTACGACCTCCATGGCGCCGCGGCGGGCGTGCGCGGCGCCCAGGGCCTGCAGCCGGGTGGACGCCCCGGACGGCTGTCCATCGAGCATGGTCGCGTCGACGAGCACCCTCACCGCAACGCCCCGCCCCGCACCGCGCTCCACACCGCGCGGGTGGCCGCGGCCATCGCCGCCGCCGACCGCTGCTCGGCGAGTCGTCGCCCGTCCGCCACCGCCGCCTCGCGGCGTCCCGTGTCCGTCAACGCGGTGGCGAGCATGGCCGCCAGGCTGGACGGATGGTCGACGTCGCGACCGGCATCGAAACGCATCGCGGCGCTCCCGCCCGCCTCCTCGACCACGCCGTCGCGGCTCGCCAGCACCGGCACGCCGCAGGCCATGGCCTCCAACACCGGCAGGCCGAAGCCCTCGTGACGCGACGTCGACAGCACCAGGTCGGCGCCGCGGTAGAGGCGCACGAGATCGTCGTCACCGACAAAGCCGGGACGCTGCACACGCGCGTCGCCGGCGACGCGTTCAGCGAGGGCCGGGGCGGCGTCGCCGTCGGGTCCCACGCAGACCAGGTGCCGGTCGCGGCGCACGCCCGGGTCGAGGGCGGCCATGGCGGCGACCGCGAGCGCCACGTTCTTCTTGCGGCGCAACCGGCCCACCACGAGCACGTATCCCGCTCCCTTTGGGCCCAGCCCCCTTGAGCCCAGCCCCTCGAGGCCGAGGCGGGCCGCCGTCTCGGCGGGCAGGCCGCGGGCGTCCGCGGGACCGGGCGAGAAGCGCGGGTCGACGCCGTGGGGCACGACGTGGGCGCGGTCGGCGCACCCGGGGTGACGCGCCACGAGTCGCCGGCGGGTCCGCTCCGAGACGCAGCACAGCGCAGCCGCCCGCCGCGCCGCCCACTGGGTGCGCAAGTGATGTCGGGCGCGGGCGCCTCCGCTCAGGTCGTCCTCGTCCCACGCGGGCAGCTCGTGCACGGTGACGACCACGGGACACGGAGCGCGCACGGGCAGGGCCACCACGGGTGCGTGGAGCAGGTCGGCGCCCCACGCCCGCAGCGTGCGCGGCACGATCGTCTCGCGCCACAGCGCGGTGGGCTGCCGGGAGGCGCCGGCCTGCTCCACCTGCGACGACGACGGGAGCGACGCCAAGAGCGAGTCCGGCAGCGCGCCGTCCGACAAGAGCAGCAGGTCGTCGTCGGCGCCGGCGATCAGCGCGCCGAGCAGGGTGGCCGCCGCCCGCTCCACGCCGGTGGGCTCGGGCCGGGCGAGCACGCTGGCGTCGAAGGCGATGCGCACCGTCGGGCCGTCAGCGATCGTCCGGGGCGGCCGCGCCGTCGCCGGCCGCGCCGTCGCCGCCCTTCGCGTCGTGCGCACCCTCGACCGCGGACGGCCGGGACACTTTCTTGACGGCCATCTCACCGTGGCGCGCGACCCAGTCCTGCTCCAGCGGGCCGTGACGCCCCATGGCCGCCGCACCGCTCAATCCGTCGGATCCATCCCAGTGCGCCGCGTCGGGCGCCAACCGGACCGGGCTGCTCCACGCCAGCTCGTCACCCGCGAGGACGACCCGCGCGTAGGCGTAACGCGACCGATCGGCGGGGACGTCCAGAGCGAACTCCACCGTCGCGCGGTCACCCGTGAGCAGCCGACTCTCTGACACGGCGCCGTCCACGATCAGGTCGAGGCGCTCGAGGGCGCGCCCCCGCCCGTCGACCTCCACGCGGAAAGTGCCCGGTCCGGCCGCGCCCACGGCGGACGTACCCATGGGCACACCGTTCCACTCGGCCCACAGCGCAACGCGCACCGTGGACCCGAAGGTGCGGCGTTCCTTCAGCGCGTCGAAAATACCGTCGCGGGTGAAGGCGCTCACCCAGGCGCCGGCGAAGGCGCCGTCCGACGATTGGTGGTCGCTCGAGGCGATCAGGCCGAAGTGCAGGTCGCGGTCGAGGTGCGGCCGCACGTGGTACCACGGCACGAGGTTGGGGATGACCCGGTCCTCACCGAAGGCCTCCGACGAACCGCGGTAACCCTGGAACACCTCCACCACGCGGTCGAGGTCGGGATCGAAGCCGCCCCACCGGAAGCGCACGTCCGCGCCGCTGGCCATGCCCGCCGGCGTGTGCGGGATGGTGATCACGTCGTGAGCGTGGAAGTACGGGGCCAGCACGTCGTCGTCGCCGGTGACGCCCTGGTCGCGCCCCTCCACGTGGTACCCGGGATACGCAATCAGGGGCAGGTCGCCGCCGCGGGCGATGACGTTGCGGTGGCCGGTCTCCGCGGACGACCGCTCGTAGGCGCGCAGGTTGACCATGCGCCCCGGCAGGTCGAAGGCGTCGACGAGGGTCGCCGTGCGCCACCAGTCGTAGGCGGTCATGTGCTCGAAGTGGTCGGTGACCGCGAGGAATTGGAGCGGCCCCGCGTCGTAGGCGTAGCGGAACGCGTCGCTCACCGAGCCGTCCCAGTTCATCGAACAGCGGGAGATGTCGGTGTGCCGATGCAGGTCGCCGAAGGCGAGGCGCAGCGTCTCGCCCCCGGGACCGGGGCGCGTGACGTCGAGGGGCGCATCAGCAGGGCTCGCCGCGCGCAACGCGGGCAGCGGACGCCAGTCTCCCACCGGGAGCGGGCCGGTGGGCGCCCCCTTCATGAGGCGATGGGCGCTGACCCGAGTGGGCTCCTCCGTGACGGGTTGCCACCACCACAGCAGGTTCTGGCGCACCTTCTCGGGGTCATCCCCGTCGTCCGCCCCGAGCGCTTCGATGCGCACCTTGCTGAGCTGCTTGCGACCGTCGCCCACCACCGCGAAGGCCACGCCGCCGCGGGGCAGCCGACCCAACGCCGCCGGCGCGTCGAGGCGGCCCGCGCTCTCCTCGATGATCATGCGGTGGCCGCCGGGCAGCAACCAACCGCGCTGGTCGCAGCGGGTCACGAAGGTGAACCACACCGTGGCGCGCCAACCCTTGCCGCCGCCCGTGTCGGTCATGCGCGCCTGGAATTCCTCGCTGGTCGGATCGTCGAATTCGTCCGGCAGCGGCATGCCGCGGAAGAGCAGGACCAGGTTGCCGGTGCCGTCGACCATGAGGCGCGGCTGGTCGACGTTGTTGCGCAGACCGGGGCTCATGCCGGCCATCACATCGTGCGCCACGGGCGCGACCCGCTCGCCCTCCACCGCCACCACCTCGAGGGTGCGGTTCATGTGCAGCGCGACCTCGAGCTTGTTCACCGAACCCTCACGGCCCCAGTCCTCGGGCCCCACGTCGTAGGCGACGTACAACCGGTCGCCGTGAGCCGCCACCGAGGGGTGGCCTTCGGCGCGGGGGCTGTCGGTGACGCGATGGCGCGCCGCCACGGTCACGCGGCCGTCGGCGCCGAGGGTGAGGCGCGCGAGGAGCACGTCGTAGTCGCCGTCCACCGCGGCGTCCCACACCACCGCGAAGGCGCCCGGCCCGGAGGCCACGGCCGACGGCGACCAATTGGAGCGGGCCTGGTGGCTCACCTCTGCCGCGGGGCCCCAGTCGCCGCCGGGCGGCCGACCGCGGGCCATCAAGCGCAGGCCGCCCTCGCCCCCCGTGGCCGGCAGGCCACCGATCTGTGTCCAGACCAGCAGCAGCCCACCCCGGTCGTCGGCCACGAGCACGGGCCGCACCGCATTGGCTCCGGGCACGTCGACGACACGTGTCACCACGCCGGGCACGCCTGGCCCGGTGGCCTGCGCCTCCGGCGTGAAGGTCAGGCCGTCGATGACGAAGCGACCGTCACGCTGTTCCGACCACAACAGGTGCAACACCTCGTCGGTGTCGGCCGCCAGGGCGGTGCCGAGCACGCGACCCGTCGTCGTGTGGGCGATGGTCTCGGCCACGTCCTCCTGCTCGCCCGACGGACCGACCTCGAGCGGACGCACGACCAGCCGCGTCTCGGTGCCGCGCCACTCCTCGTGGGCGATCCACGTGCCACCGGACGACCGCGAGGCCACCGACGGGTGGTCCTGCGCGAAGCGGTGCCCCAGCGGGCTGGCGGCCTCGCCGCCGCAGGCCGACATGAGCAGCGCCATGAGCGCGAGCAGCACGCCATGCAGGCCGTGCGACGCGCGGGCGGGAAGGTCTGGGTACGGACGAGACGTCATGGAGGCTTCGCGAGGATACGTCACGCCGCACCCGATTGACGGGCCGGTCCGGCGGGCCTGCCCGCGACGCTCCCATAGACGTCGACCAGGGCCGCCGCCGCGCGGTCCCAGGTCAGGCCGGCGATCGCCGCGCGCGCCGCGACGCCGAGGGCGGCCCGGCGCTCGGGAGCGTCCACCAGCCCCGCGAGCCCCTGCGCGAGGGCGTGGGGATCGCGAGGATCCACGGCGACCACCGCGTCGCCGCCGTAGTCGGCCATGGGCGTCCCCGTGCTGGTGAGCACGGCCCGACCGCAGGCCATGGCCTCGGCCACGGGCAGGCCGAAGCCCTCCGCCAGGGAGGCATAGGCCACCAGATCGCAGGCCCGCATGCAGGCGAACAGCGTCTCGTCGTCGACGCGCCCCGCCTTCGCCACCCGTCGCCTCACCGCCGGCTCGCGCAGCCAGTCCTCCAGTTCGGGACAGCCCCACCCCCGTTCGCCGATCAGCAGCGGATGCACGCGCGGACGGTCGGCTCCACCGGGACGGTCAGCGAGGCCGAGCACGGCGCGCAGCACGGCTGCCTGGTTCTTGCGCGGCTCCCGCGTGCCGGGCACGAGCACCACCACGTCGGCGGGGCCCAAGGTCACACCGCGCTGCCCCATGAGCGCGCGCAAACGAGCGCGATCGTCGTCTCGCGGGCGGCTGTCGACGTGGTCGACGCCGTGGGGCACCACCGAGACGCACTCCGGCGCGGCCACGCCGTAAGCGATCACGTCGTCCGCCACCCGCTGCGAGGGCACCACCACGGCCGCGGCCGCGGCGGCCGCCCGGCGCACGTTGCCCTCGAGCCATTCGGAGATGCCGGGCTCGTGCCAGCTGCGGTCGTGCAGGAACACCACGTCGTGGATCGTGACCACCTGCGGCGCCGCGTTCACCGGTGCGTAGGTGAGGTCGGTGTGATGGAACACGTCGACGCCGCCCAGCGCCGCCGGCGCGTCGTAACCCCATCGGGCCAGCCAGCGCTGCAGACGCGCGGGGATGCGCCGACGCACCACGCCCTCTACGCCGTGCCCCGGAAGGGGCCGACGCCAGCTCGACCCGAAGGGACGCAGCACGACGTCGTCCCGACGGCGCAGCGCCGCCGCGGTCTCCCGGGCGACGCGAGGGATCCCGCTGCAGCCCCACAGGGCCGGGCGCACGTCGAGGCCCACCACCAGCGGCCGCTCGGGGCCCGGGCCGCCGTTCACGCCGTCCTCCCCGCCGCCACCCGTCATCGCGATGTCCGCTCGTCATCGTCAGCGCCATGGCCATCGCCTGCGGTGTCGCCATCGTCAGCGCCCGCCGCGCCGAGGGCAGCGTCACTCCCGAGGTCGAGGGGCAGGATGCCGCACAGCAGCAGGGCCACGAGCCCCACGCCCAGACCGAGCGTCGTGCGCCCGCCCGCCGACGCGACGGCGGGCAGCCCCCACGCCAGGACCCCCGCCGCACCCGCCGCGCACAGGGCCGCCCGCCGCAGCGCCCCCAGGCGCAAGCGCAGCCCGGTGAGTTGCCGCACCGAGACGGCGGCCGCCACCAGGACGAAGGCCTCGGTGAGCACGGTGGTCCAGGCGGCCCCCGCGATGCCGAGCACCGGCACCCACCACAGATTGAGGCCGACGTTAAGCACCGCGCCGCCGATGGAGATCACCATCATCCGGCGCTGGTGGCCGGCGGCGAGCAACGCCATGACGTGAGGATAGGCCCCGAAGACGAGCAGGATGGCCGCCGAGAGGATGGCCAGGCTCGGCGCACCCGGCCCGAACTCGGCGGGGTAGACCACGCCCATCAGATCGCGCGCGACCTGTGGAACGGTCACCGGGAAGATCAGCCCCGCCGACAGCAGCACCACCGCGCAGCGCTGAAAGAACGGGTCGAGCGCCGCGGCGCCCTGCCCCCACAGGCGCGCGAAGACGGGGAAGATCACCTGGCTGAACAGCACCGGCACCATCAGTGCGACGGCCATCAAGCGGTAGGCGGCCGAGTAGTGCGCCACCGCCACCTCCCCCAGCAGCGGCCGCAGCATGGCGGCGTCGATGGAGAAGTAGACCGAGGCCATGGCCATGGAGACGCCGGCGGGCCAGGCCGCGCGCCAGAGCTTGCGGCGCTCCTCGAGGGGCGCGTCGTGGCGGATGTGCACCACGCCCCGCGCCCAGACGTAGACCAGCACGCCGTTGACCAGCGGGAACAGGCCGTAGGCCAGCAGGTAGAGGGCCGGGTCGACGGAGCCCGCGAGCAGCAACGCCAGGGTCCCGAGCAGCCACGCGGTCTGCCCGACGGCGAGGGCCACCACCGTGCGGCGGAAGTCCATGTCCACGTGGAAGATGGCGGCCGCCCCCGCCGGCGCGTGGAAGGCGAGGTGTCCGGCCGCCGCGCACAGCACGGCGAAGCGCGCCCCGGGCCCTTCGAAGACCCAGGCCACGCTGACGAGCACGATCACGCCGAGGATCGCGAAGCGGGCCTTGAGCCCGATCAACATGCCGATCAGTCGGCCCGCGGCCCCGCGATCCTTGCTCGCCTCGCGCACCACGATGGTGCCCGCGCCGAAGTCGAGCATGCCCGCCAGCAGCTGATACAGCGTGAGGTAGAACGCGAACACGCCGAACTCGGCCGGCTCGAGCTGCCGCGGCAGCAGCAGCGAGATGATCACGAAGGCGAGGGACGCCGTGTACACCCGGCCCGTGAGTTGCCAGGCGGCGTTCCAGCCGACGCGTCGCGACAGGCTCATGACGACGACCCGTTACGATGCCGCCCATGGACGTCGCGATCCTCCTCGCGGCCGGGCGCGGTCGGCGCCTCGGCCAACCCAAGGCCCTGATGGACCTCGGCGGCCGCACCGCCCTGCAGCGCTGCCTGCAAGCCTTGTCGGCCGGCGGGGTGGACGAGGTCCGCGTCGTGTACGACGGACGGTCGGACCCGCCGCCCGCCCCCGGCGCCCGGCTCGTGCCCAATCCGGATCCCGAGCGCGGACAGACCAGCTCGGTGCGCGCGGGCCTCGCCTGCGCGCCCCCCCTCGATCCCGATGGCAACGACCGCCTGCTGCTGCACACCGTCGATCACCCGCTCGTCTCCGGCGACGACGTGGGGCGGTTGATCGCGGCCCACGCCGGACGCGCCCCGGGCATCGAGATCGTCGCGCCCTCGGTGGACGGCCGGCGTGGTCACCCCACCGTGTTCTCGGCGCGGATGGCCCCCGAGTTCCTGGCCCTGTCCGACGCTGAACCCGCGCACCGCGTGATCCGCCGTGACGCCGAACGGGTGGCCCACCTCGTCATGGACAACCCGTGGCTGGTGCAGGACATCGACACGCCCGCCGATCTCGCGCGCGCCCGGGCGGCCCTGCGCGGCACCTAGCCGACCAGCAACACCTGGACGCGGTTGCGGATCTCGTCGCGCACAGCGCGGTAGGCGCGCTTGACCTCGGCGTCGCTGCCCCCGGCCGCGGCGGGGTCGTTGAGCGGCCAGTGGATCTGCGTGACCTTCCCCTTCTTGAGCTTGGGGATGTCGTCGGCGTCGGAGCTGAGCGTGATCACCGTGTCGATCTTGCGCACGGGGATCGCGGTGAAGTCCTTGGACTCCTGGGTCGAGATGTCGATGCCGAGCTCCGACATCACATCCACGGCGTAGTCGTTGAGCTCGCGCGGCTTGTCGCCGGCGCTGTAGATGTTCACCGTGCCGGTGGCGAGGTCGCGAGCGAAGCCCTCCGCCATCTGGCTGCGGGAATCGTTGCCCTTGCAGACGAAGAGAAAGTTGCGGGGCTTGGCCATGAACGTGCTACCTCCTGCTGCCTGTGGATCCCGGCGAACATTCCTGGCGCGCAGGGGACGGCGCGCCAAACGCTGGTGGCCGCAGGCGCGGTCCGTCAAAGGGTCGTGACAAGCCCCCATTCTAAGGGAAAGGGGCGCGAGCCGCTACGGGGCCGGACAAGGGTCTCGGGGGCACAACCGGCCGGGGCCGCACCTCAGTCGCCGGCGTCTTCGTCGCCGAACAGACCGCCGACCCACCCGAAGAAGCCGGTGAGGGGACCCGTCACCACCTCTACGGGCATCAGCGTCACCTCGGGCTTAAACAACGTGCCTTCGACCTTGACTTCGAGCAGCTTGCGCTCGATGTACTCGAGCACCGGGCCGATGATGGGCAGGGGCACCTCGATGGGGATGATCAGGATGTCGAGCGCGAGTCCTTTCTTGAAGTCGATCTCACCACGGTCGCTGTAGAGCGAGAGGAAGGTCGACTCGAGGCGCAGCTCGTTGAACTTGAAGCGCGAGCCCCGCAAGCGGAAGTCGAGCTCGAGGCGCTGACGCTCGCTCGGCCGCGGCTCGCCCGGCTTGAGCGCGTTGGCCACCGCGCCGATGACGGGCAGGTCCCACAGGTTGCCGGCGCGGATCGACAGGTGCCCTTCGCCGCGGTTCGTCGTGGGCGAGCCCGCGATGCCGGTGAACTCGACGCGGCCCTCGAGCCAACCGCGCAGCTCGCTGTCCACCGCCGCTTCGGGTGAGATCATGGCCTGCACCGCGCTGAGGTCCATGTCGCGCAACGACACGTCCATGTCGAGTGCGTCGGTCTCGAGGTCGATCGTCCCGTGCAGGACGATCAGGCCGGAGGCACAGCGCGCGCTGGTCTCCTGCAACTCCAACTCGCCGTCGTTGATCTCGAAGCGGCCGATGAGGTCCTCGAGCAGCAGGCCGTCGTAGGTCTCGAGTGTCCCGGCGTCGAGGCCTTCGCCGAACCACACGCGATCGGCGTGCAGTCCGCCCCAGCCCGTGACGACCGGGCCGTCGCCGTCCGTGCGGTCGGTGTACGACATGTGCAGTTCGACCGACCCGCCGTCCTCGAAGCGCAGCCAGCGCAGCTCCGCCAGGGCCGGGACCAGGTCCACCAGGCGCCGGCGGAAGTTGCCCTTCTCGATGTCGGCGCTGATCTCGAGGGCTGCGTCCGTCTGCTCGATGCTGGCCCGCAAGATGCCGCCCTCGGCGTGCACCTGGGCATCGTCGATCTTGAGGCGCCCGTTCGAGAGCTCGAACGGAACGTGGGCGTGCTCAAGCGGGAAGGGCACCTGGGCCGGCCGCAACGTGGCGTCGGAGAGGGTGCCCACCGCCAGCACGCCCGCCTCGCGGGAGACGTCCACGCGCACGTCCACCAGGCCTTCCGGCCGAAAGCGCCGGGAGAGGTCGTCGCACGCGGGGCTGATCACCGAGAGCAGCGCGGGCTCCAGGAACACTCCGCGGGCCTCCGTCTCCCAGGGGCCGCCGCCCGCCGACGGGAAGCGCACCTGCAACGAGCCGCCGTCCGCGCCGGTGCGCAGTTCGATGCGCACGAGCCCGTCGACCTCGTCGACCCACACCGTGCAGTCCTCGACGACCTGGTCTTCGAAGGGCGTGCCGGCGCGCGTGTCGCCCTCCACGACGATGGTGATGTCGCGGAATTCCATGGGCGGCAGGCTGCGCTTGGGCTCATCGCCGCGCAGCTCCTCGATGGCGTCGCCGAGCAGGTCGATGGCGCGGATCAGGGGCAGGCGGTCGTCGGCGCCGCCGATCAGCAGCCGGCCGCCGGTGCCCTTGATGGACGACGGGCCGATCGACCAGCCGTCCTCGTGGTTGTCGGGCTGCACGCGCACGGACAGCGAATCGAGTTCGATCACCTTGCGCCCGGTCACGGGATCGGTGAGCGATGCCGGGGCGAAGCGGGCGATGCCGGGCAAGCGCAACGTCGCTTTCTCGAAGTCCACGAGCCCGCCGGCGGAGACGTCGGCCACAGCCCGGCGCACCACGTCGGCCGCGACGTAGTCCAACGTCACCCACGCGGAGGCCAGCGCGAGCACCGTCCAGGCTCCGAGATATCCGACGACGCGCATCATCCGAAGGGCCAGCCTCCGGGCTTGTGGAAGACGTAGTGCATGCGTTCCTCTTCGGTGTCGCGCAGGCCCCGCTGGCCGAGGCGGACGGCTCCCGGCAGATAGTAGCCATCACGCACGCCATAGCCCGGATCCTCGACCGGATCGGAGGAGGGCAGGTGAGGATCATCGGCTGAAATGCGCAGGAACCGGCACTGACCCACGAGCGGTCGCCCCTCGGCCCGCCCCCGCCAACGCAGCAGCACCGTCTCCGGGGGCGCGTCGAGGACGAAAGGCTCGGCCTGATCGAAGAACACATCGAACGGCCGGCGGGCGAACCCCGCCGCGATCAGGTCGCCGGAGACCGCGTCGCGGGCCGACCAGATCTCCGACGGCGTGAGCGTGACCACCCCGCGACGGCCGTCGACCCCGAGCCCGGTCAGGTCCACCTCGATCTGGTCGCGCACGAGCATCACCGGCAACGACTGCACGGAGGCCAGGTTGAGCTGCACGTGGACCGTGCGCACCGTCTCGCCCCCCACCTCGTTGACGTACACGCCCTGGCAACGCGCCTCGATCTGGTGGGTGGGCGTCGTCTCGGTGAAGACGCCGATGGACGGTCGTCGAGGCTGGCCTTCCGGCGCGTAGTAGCCGCGCTCGGGGATGGCACCGCAGGCCACCGTGGCCCCCCACGCCGCGACGGCACACCACAGGATCGCCGGGCGCCCCCGGGAGAGTTGCTTGCACGTCTCCGCCACGGCCCCATGCTAGGGCCTCGCGACCAGGGGAGAGAGTCACAACCGTGTCGAATCCGGGAGGTGCCTGCGCGGTGGTCTCGTTGCGGCCGGATTCGCCGGCCTGCCGACGCCTGGTGGAGGCCCTCGACGCCCGCGCGCTCTCGGCCATCGCCCTCACGCCGGCCGCCCTCCCGGCCGCAGCGGCGTCCCTCGACCTCGCGCTGTGTCGGCTGCCTTCGGGCACGCCGCCCCACGCCCTGCTGCCGCTGTCGGCGTGCGAGCGCGCCGGCCTGGCCTTCATGAACCGCCCGTCGCGGGTACTCAACGCCCACGACAAAGGCGGCGTGCTCGAGCGGCTCGCTCAGGCGGGACTGCGCGTGATCCCCACCGTGATCGTCGTCCGCGACGCTCCCGCCGACCTCGACGGGCTGCCGGGCGACCGCTTCGTGGTGAAGCCCCTGAGCGGCGCGGCCGGTCGCGGCGTGACCCTGGGCATGAGCCGCGCGGACGCGCGCGCCCGGGCCGAGGCCTTCGCCGAAGCCTCGGGCCCGGTGCTCGTGCAGCCGCAACTCGGCGACGGCACCGACCTGCGCCTGTTCGTCGTCGACGGCGAGATCGTGGCGTCCATGGTGCGCACCCCGGCCCGCCCGGGGGGCCGGGGCAGCCTGTTGTACGGGGCCACGGCGGCGGCTCATGAGCCGCGGACCGACGAGGCCGCCGCGGCCCTCACGGCGGTCCGGACCCTCGGACTCGACATCGCGGGCATCGACCTGCTCCGACCGCAGGACGACGAGGCGCCGATCATCCTCGAGGCCAACGCCTGCCCGGGTCTCACCGGCATCGAGGCGGCCACCGGCCGCGACGTGGCCGGCGCCATCGCCGATGGCGCGATCAGGAGTGTCCGCCGCCGGTGATGGTTTACGCTCTCTCCCGCGTGATCCCCTTGCCGACACCACCCTCGTGACCCACACCCCATGACCCTGACCGCCATCATCAGTGACATCCATGGCAACGAGGGCGCGCTCACGGCGGTGCTCGACGACGCCCGCGACCGCGGCGCGACCCAGACGTGGTGCCTCGGCGACGTGGTCGGTTACGGCGCGCGCCCCCTGCAGTGCCTGCAGCGCCTCATCGACGACAACGCCGCCATCATCCGCGGCAACCACGAGCAGGCGGTCATCGACGGGCCGTTCGGCTTCAACCCCCTCGCCGCCGCCGCGATCCATTGGACCCGCGGCCTGCTCGAGGACACGCCCGAGCACCTCGCCTTCGTCGAAGGGCTCGGCGACCGCATCGACACCGAGACGGCGGTGCTCGTCCACGGCTCACCGGCCAGCCCCGTCGACGAATACCTCTTCCGGGAAGAGACCCTCGATCACCTCGCCCGCGGCCGCGACTTCAGCCCCAAGCTGGCCCGCTCGTTCAAACTCATCGACCGCCCCTGCTTCGTAGGCCACACCCACGTGCCCGGCGTCATCGACGCCGAGATGAAGTGGATCGAGCCCCCGCTCAATGGTGACGGCTACGACACCGGCGGCAAGCCCTGCATCGTCAACGTCGGCTCGGTGGGACAACCCCGCGACGGCGACGTGCGCGCGTCGTACGCCCTGTTCGACGGACGCATCGTCACCTTTCGCCGGGTCGATTACGACGTGGCGGCGGCGGCCGCCGCCATCTTCAACGAGCCGGCCCTGCCCGATGCGCTCGGCCAGCGGCTCATCGAAGGCTGGTAGCGCCGCTCAGGGGCGCAGTTGCAGGAGCAGCACGGGCGCGCGGTCGCGTGTCCCCAGCAACAGTCCCGCCCGGCGGACCGCCCGCTCGATGGGGTCGTCGATGCCCGTCGCGACGAGGTGCACGATGCCGGCGCGGTGGGCCCGCATGAGCGCCACGAGCACCGGGTCGTCGTCATCCTCCGGCCGCGCGCCCAGCAGCACGCGCCAGCCTGAGAGCAGGCCCCCGTCGCGCTCGAGCAGGGGCAGCAGGGTGTCGAGGTCCCACACCGACTCGTCGAGCACCAGGCCGCCGAACAACAGCGGCAGGAACTCGTGGGCGCGGGCGGCGCCCTTGGGCCGGATCAGGGCTCCCGAGCCGTCGACCACGAGCTTGCGCGCCGGCCGGGCGCCCCGGCTCGCGAAGCGCGCCGTGCGCACGTCGAGGCGTCCGGCCAGGAACCGGGCGGCGCCCTCGTCGTCGAGCAGTTCGCCCGGACCGGGCACCGACTCCTTGATCGTCTCGGGCAGCCCCCGCAGGGCCGTCACCGTCTTGAAGGAGCACTTCACGAAGCGGGGCCAGGGCGCGCCCGAGCGCACATGGGCCCGCAACCACGACTTGGTCTGACGGTCGCCGGAGTTGCCGGTCCCAACCGGTCCGTCGGCGGCGTCGGCGGCGATGCCCTCCATCTCCCGGGCCCGTTCGGAGCGCGCGAACACCGAGGCCACCCGGGCCGCGAGGTGACGGTCGTCGGCCTTGGTCTCCACCAGCGCGCGGGCCCCGCGGGCCCGCCACGTCGCCACGGCATCGTGCAGCCGCGGTCCGCAGCCATAGTCGTCGAGGGCCAGCTCGACGCCCTCGAGGCCGTCGTCGGGCGGCAAGGGCGCCGCCGCGATGAGGTCGCCCACCAGGCGCACGTAGGTCAGGTCGAGCAGGGCGTTCTTGCGATAGCGGTCGAACAGCCGGTTGGGCACGGGCAGCGCCGCGAGCACCAACCCGTCCTCCGCCAGCGACGACAGGCGCGCGCCGAGGCGTTCCCAGCCGCCGTTGGTGCGCGACCCCTTGGTCTCCACGTGTCCCGCCACCGCGTGCACCGTGTCGGACAACTCGACCGGCAGCAGCGCGCCGCCCACGATGGCGCTGCCGAGCACCTCGCCCGTGCCCGTCTCATCCGCTCCCGCCAGCCAGACCGTGTCGGCGGAGCGGCCGCGTGCCGGCGGCGCCCGGTCGGCCTTGGGCCGGGCCGCCACCGAGCCGCCCACGGCCGCGGCCACCTGCTGCTCGAGGTCCAAACCCTCGGCGTCCCCCTCGCGCACGGTGCTGACGAGCTTCCCGGAGGTGTAGAGGGTGAAGATCGAGCGCCCGGCGGTGCGCACCTCGACGGCGATCCACGGATTCTTGGCCGGCGTGAGCAGATCGAGACCCGTGCCGGCGAAGAGCTTGCGGACGCGGGCCGCGCCGGAGGGATCGAGGGTTCGACTGGCGGGCGCTGGCACAGGCACGGATATACCGGATCTGTAGAGGATTCCCTGTCACGTTGCCCTGCGGAGAGGCCGATAAGTCCGGGGTCGATCAGGGTGGGCCTCAGACGGGCGAGCCCTCCGACTCATCCGCAATGCCCCTGATGGCTGGGGGCCGGGGCCGTGACATGACCACTCCCTTCCGCTTCTATCACTGCGCCGATCTGCTGCTCGACGCCCCTTTCCCGTCCCGGGCCGCCGGGGCGCGCGCCCAGCTGCGGGCCGAGAGCTGGCGCACGCTGCGCCGGCTGGTGGACGCCTGCCTGGCCGACGAGGTCGCGGCCCTGCTCATCGCGGGCGGGCTGTTCGATGAGGAGCGCCTCGAGCTCCCCACCGAGCGCTTCGTCGCCGGGGAGATGCGGCGCCTCACCGACGCGGGCATCACCGTCGTCGTCGCCTGCGGACGCTCCGACCCGGGCCGAGAAGGCGGCCGGGCCCGCACCATCGAGTGGCCTACCGAACGCTTCCACCTCGTCACCGACGCCACAGGCGTCGAGATCGCCGTGACCGACGCCGGCGGTGACGTCATCGGCCGCGTCGCCGCCTGCGGTCACGAGACCGCCGGCGTGCACGGCGACCTGCTCGAGCACCTGCCCGGTCCCGGCGGCCCCCAGCCCTCCGTGGCCCTGCTGCCCGTGCGCCCCATCACTCCCGACGCGCGGCCCGACGGCGTGCTCGACCCGGCGGCCCTGGTCGACCGCGGCTTTGCTTACGCCGCGCTCGGACGGGGCCCGCGGGGCTCACACGGCGAGGGCACCACGGCGTGGACGCCCGGCCCGCTGTTCCCGCACAACCACGCCGATGACGGCGCGGCCGGCGCCCTGCTCGTGACGATCCCGAAGGACGGGGCCGCCGCGGTGGAGTTCCGTCCCCTGGCCACGGCCCGCTTCGTGAAATTGCCCATCGACGACCTCGCCGACCTGCCGGACCTCGGCTCGGTCACCGCACGGGCCGAACTCGCCCTCGACGAAGCCCTCACCGATCCCGAGGCCGGGCCCGTCGAGTGGTGGATGGCGCGGGTCGAGCTCTCCGGCACCTGTCCCGTCGCCGACGCCTTCGACGATCCCGTCACCGAGCGTCGTCTCGCGGACACGCTGACCGGTCGCGGCAGCCTGCTCGACGTGACCATCCGATCCGACGCCCTGGTCATGCCGGCCGAGTCGGTCTCGACCTCCGAGGACGTCGACCTGCTCGGGCTCTCCCTGCAGATCATCGAGGCGGCGATGCACGACGACAAGCTGCTCGAGTCGCTCGCCCCCGCCCAGCTGGCGGGCTCGGTGAGCGCCGATCCGGCGGCCCGCACCGACGATCTGCGCGAGCGCCTCGCCGAACTGGGTCCCCTGGCCGCCGCATCGATCGGCACGAGGAACGAAGCATGAGGCTGGACTCCTGGAACATCGAGTCGTTCGGGACCCTGAAGGGCTTCTCCGCCAAGGGCCTCGCCGACAAGAACCTGATCATCGTCGAGGGCGGCAACGAGAGCGGCAAGTCGACGCTCGTCGAGTTCCTCACCACGACCCTGTTCGGCTTCTCCCCGAGCCGGCGCGACGCCCACCCCTACGCGCCGTGGTCCGGAGAGGCCCTCGCCGGATCGGCAGAGTTCGTGCTCGACGAAGGCGGACGGGCCCAGGTCACCCGGCGCCTCGACTCGCGCTGCTCCGGCAACCTCGTCACCGACGAGGGCCCGAAAGACATCGTCAACGAACCCCTCGATTGGACCGGCTCGGTCGACCGCAACACCTACCGCCGACTGCACTCGCTGGCCCTCGACACCCTCAACGGGGCCGACGACGAGACGTGGCGCCTGCTCGAACAGCGCCTGCTCGCCGCCGCCCGCCAGGACGATCTGGCCGCCGCCCGCGACGTCATCCCCCAGATGATGGCCCAGGCCGGGGAGCTCTGGCGTCCGGACGCCGAGGCCCGCACCCGCCACCGCCCCTTCGCCAAGGCCCTGCAGCGGCTGCATCGCCGCCGCATCGAGGCCGACGCCCGCGCACGTCGCGTGCTCGAACTCAACCACACCCTGCAGGGACGCACCTGGCAGATCCGCCAGGCCGCCGACGAGCTCACCGACCTGCGCTCGCGGCTGCGCCGGGCCGAGGTCCTGCTCCCCGTCCTGACCACCCTCGAACGCATCGAAGCATTGCGCGCCGAGGCCGACGAGATCCTGCCCGTCGACGAGGCGGGCGACGACCCCCGCGGTCGCCTACGCCTGCTCACCGAGCGTCTTGCGACCCAGACCCAGACCGCCAAGGACCTCAGCCGCCGTATCGAAGACGACGAGTCGGCCTCCGACATCCCCGACGAGCACGACGACGTGCTCGCGGTGGAGGACGAGGTGCGCGCGCTGGTGGGCCAGAGCTCCGTGCACCAGCAGGACCTCGCCCACCTCAACGACCTCGACCGCGCCCGCGACTCGAACGAGGTGCTGCTCAACGAGCGCGTCGGCTCGGTCATCGAGGGCACGCTCGACGACGACATCCGCAAGGCGCTGTTCGACCTCGACCTGGACGCGTTGCAGTCGCACGTGAAGGCCTGGGACGAGGCCCGTCGCCGCCCGGAGGTCGCGGCCGAGCAACTCAACCTGGCCAAGGAGTCGGTGGAAGTCGCCCGCAAGGACCTCGACGAGCTGCCGTCCTCCGACGACGAGCGCGTCCTGCGTCAGCGCGCGGAGGATCTGCGCACCTTGCAGTCGCGCGACGCCGTCCTGACGGAGATGAAGAAGGAGCTCGAGGCTGTCGAGAAGGGCACCAAGCCCGACACCAGCTCCGACAAGGAACGCAAGCGCCTGGCCTGGGGCCTGATGCTCTCGGGCGTCATCCTCGGCGTCGTGCTGTTCGCCGGCAACGTCACCGACTCGATGCTGGTGGGCTTCCTGGCCGCCGCCCTCGTGGCCTCGGGCGTCATGGTGCTCAAGCGCGACGGATCGGGCACCGACAAGCCCGACATCCGGCGCATCAAGCTGCTCGAGTCGCAGTGCCGCAAGCTGCGGGCGCGCCTCGACCTGCACGAATACGAGACCGTCGACCAGAAGCTCAAGGAGTGCGACGAGGCCCAGACGCTCTCGGCCGCCCGGCCGACCCTCGAGCGGCGTCTCGTGGCGGCGCGCAATCGGGTCGTCGAGGCCGAGCGCGCCTGCAAGGCCTGCGAAACGACCGTCGAGGACGAACGCCAGGCCGTCGCCAACGCCTTCCCGGGCATCCCCATGGCGGCGCGCCGACTCGAGTCCCCCGGACAGGACCTGGTCGGCGACATCCAGAGCATCCGCTCGATGCTGCGCGACATCACCCGCAACGAGGGCGAGCGCGAGGCCATCGCGAAGCGGGCCGGTCAGCGCGACGAGCGCGCCCGCGCCCTCGCCGACCGCCTCGGCATCGTGCCCACCGGCCACCCCATGGACATCGCCCCGCTGTGCCAGGAGCGCCTGCACCTGGCGCTGGCCTCGCGCCAGCGGGCCAAGCAGGCGTCCGACGAGTTGCCGCGCCTGCGCGAACGCCTCACCACCATCGAGGCCGAGCTCGTGGACGACGCCGCCGAGTGCGATGCGCTGGGCAAGATCATCGGGGCCCTCGATCCCGACGGCTCCGACCCCCAGGCCGGACTGGCGCGCATCGAGTCGGCTCGTGCCGTCCGGCAGGAGGCCCGCACCCTCGAGCAGCAGCTCCACACCGACCACCCCGATTGGGCCGAGCGCAGTGAAGAAGCCCGCGCGGCCCGGGAGGCCGGCCTGGAGCTCGATCTGCCTTCCGAGCAGCGCCTCGACCTGTCCCACCGCATCGCCGAGTTCGAGACGGCCCACCAGCGCCTGCTGTCCGAACAGCTCGAGTTGCAGGAGGAGCTGGCCAACCTCGAACGCCTGCCGGGCCTGTCCGACGTCGACGGCGAGATCGCCGCCTGGCGTGACGAGGAGCGGCGGCTGCTGGCTCGCCGCGACCGACTGGCCCTCATGGCCGGCGTCGTCCGCGCCGCCGACGACCTCTGGGTGCGCGAGCACCAGCCGGCCGTCCTCGGTCGCGCCTCGCAACACCTGAATGCCATCACCGGCGGTCGCTACCAACGCCTGCACGTCGACGAGCGGCGCCTGTTCGTGCACCGCTCCGACCTCGAGCAGCCCGTGCCCCTCGACGAAGCGCCCCTGAGTCGCGCGGCCCGCGACCGCATCCACCTGGCGCTGCGTGTGGCCATGGCCGAACACCTCGACGGTCGGCAGCACCTGCCCCTGATCCTCGACGAGGTCTTCATCCACTGGGACGACCGGCACGTCGAGCACTGCCTGCGCTGGATCCAGGAGCTCTCGGCCGAGCGCCAGGTGCTGATGCTGACCAGCGTCACCGACTTCGCCGAACGTCTGGTGAAGGAGGCCGGCGCCCATCGCATCAACACGCCCAAGCAACCGCGTGGCAAGGCGCCCAAGCCGCCCACCCCGCAGACCCAGAAGCCCGCCAAGACGCCTGCCTGAGTTGTGCGATACTCCCGGCTCACGGCCCGCCGCAAAGACGGGCTGCCACGGGCGCTGACGGGGGTTTGCGATGCTGGTCTTGTCGAACATCTCGCGCCTGTACGACGGCACCGGCGCTGAAGCCTCGGCCCTGCACAGGGACGTCGACCTGCTGGTGGACGGCGGCCGCATCACCGCCCTGCGGCCCCACGACCCCGCCGGTCACGCGGCCTCCGACGACCGCGTCGACTGCAGCGGCCTGACCGTCACGCCGGGGCTCGTCGATTGCCACGGCCACATCACCGTGCTCGGCCTGCGCCGCGAGGAGATGGAGCGGATGGAGCTCGGCGCGGCGCTCGTCTACGTCGAGAAGATCCTGCACACGACGCTCGTGGACGGCGGCGTCACCACCATGCGCGACATCGGCGGCGCCACCCACCTGATGAAGCGCCTCGTCGACGAGGGCGTGATGATCGGGCCGCGCCTCAAGATCGCCATCTGCATGCTCTCGACCACCGGCGGCCACGCCGACTTCCGGGGCCCCGACCGCTGCCACGGCGAGCTCAGCAAGCTCTGGCCCGCCGCGCCCGGACGCCCCAACTCCGTGGTCGACGGCCCCTGGGAGTGTCGCAAGCGCGTGCGCGAGATCGCCGGGTGCGGCGCCGACCTGATCAAGCTCTGCACCAGCCCGGGCGTGGCGTCTCCGGGCGACCACCTGGAACACCGCGACTTCACCGCGGAGGAGATCGCGGCCATCTGCGACGAGGCCACCCACCGCGGCATGAAGGTGGCGGCCCACGCCCACAGCCGCAGCGGCATCGAGCTGGCCATCGACCACGGCGTCCACGACATCCAGCACATCTCCTTCATGGACGAGCGGCTGGTGGAGAAGGCCGCCGCCAAGGGCTGCACCGTGACGCCCACCACGTGGGTGACCCAGGCGCTGCAAGGTGCCGAGGGGCTGAGCCCGTTCGTGATGGAGAAGGTGCGCAAGGTCGGTGAGGCCCATGCCAGCGCCACGGCCGCGGCTCTCCAGGGCGACCTCAACATCCTCGGCGGCACCGACCCGGTGCTGCCCGGCATGCACGGGCGCAATTTCATGGAGTTGCCGGCGCTCATCTCCGAGGGCCTGCCGCCCCTGCGCGCCTGGCACGGCATGACCGGCCTCGCCGCCGCCGAGATCGGGCAAGCGGATTCAGGCACGCTCGTGGCGGGCCAGCGCGCCGACCTGCTGCTGTGCCGCGACGACGTCATCGAGCACCCCGAGCGGCTGCACCCCGCGCAGGGCGATGCCCTGGCCGAGGTCATCAAGGACGGCGAGGGTCACCGCGGCCACGCCGGCATCCCGCAGCGCACCTACCGCAGCACCGCGCGCGACGTCCTGCCCGTCGCCCCCGAAGAACTCTGAGCGGAATGCGTCCGGCGCTCCTGCAAGCCCTTGCGGCGCTGCTCCTGGCAACCCTGGCCGGACCGGCCGCAGCCCAGGCCGACGCGCCCACCTCCGAGACCGTGCGGCGGCTCTCGGAAGCGTGGCGTTGGCGCACGCTGAGCGGCGAGCACACGCGGCTCGGGCCGACCTTCATGGCGGCGGGCCCCCGCAATTCCCTGATCGCCATGGCGCCCACGTCGATCGGCATCTACGACGGCTACGCCTGGAAGGTCCCGGACGCATGGACCGCGCTCCCCATCGCCATGGAGCACACCTGGTATCGCAGCGCCCACGCCGTCGACAACGGCCTGGTGGTGATCACCGGGGCCGGCGTCTTCGGCATGACGCCCGACGGCGAGTATCGACGCCTCGACGACGGCGAGAACTATCGCGATTGGTCGCCGGGCGTCAGCCTGCGCGACGGCACGGTGATCGTCGCGGTGCGCGACAGCCTCCAGCGGGCGGACGCGCTCGGGCTGACGCCCTGGATGGACGGCCCGCCGGACGCCGGGCGCATCTTCGGCGTGGCCGTCTGCTCGAACGACGACCTGTGGGCGAGCGCGGAGGCCGGCCTGTTCCGCTACCACGACGGTGAGTGGAGCGCCCAGACGCTGCCCGCCGGGACGAACCCCGACGACCGCTACAGCTTCATGCGCACCAACGGGTCCGACGTGCTCATGCTCGGGAACTTCAGCAACGGCGAACCGTGCGGGCTGCTCAAGACCGAGGAGCAGGGGCTGACCCGCCTCGATCCGCGTGAGATCAGCGCCATGACCCACGCCCTGCTCACCGACGACGGCGTCGTCATCCTCGCCACCCGCGACAAGGGCCTGCGGGTCTTCGAGGACGGGCACTGGTTCGAAGTGACCCCGCCGGAGGACATCGACGCCTACATCCTGGCGCTGTGCAAACTCGAGAACGGTCGCCTGATCGTGTCGGAGGCCTCGGGCAGCATGTCCGTGTGCAACCTCCAGAGCGACGCCTGGGCCAGCATCGACACCGACCGGGACGTCGACGGACCGGCGCCCATCGGCGGCACCGTGCGAGCCCTCGCGCTGTCGCAGCGAGGCGGCCTGTGGGTCGGCGGCGTCCACGGCCTCGCCCGCTGGAACGGCACGGCGTTCGTGGACAGCCCCGCGCACGGCAGCGCGGACGCGAACATGTTGTCGCGCATCTCGGCCCTCCACGAAGACGGCGACGGCGTCCTGTGGGCCGGGAGCTCCACCAACTTCCTCGGCCTCTGCACGTGGGACGGCGACGCCTGGCAGCGCGTCCGCGACGTGCCCGGGCTGTCGGATCAACACGTCGACCGCATCCTCCCGGCGTGGGACGGCGGCGTCTGGGTCCTCACCACCGGCGACGACTACATGGTCGCCACACCGCCCACGCTCATGCGCTGGACCGGCCGTGAATGGCACGGCTTCGGAGAGCCCGAGGGTTTGCCGAAGGGACGCTGCTGGGACCTCGTCACCGACGCCGATGGCAGCGTGACGGTGGCCACCATGCGCGGGCTCTTCACCCGCCCGGCGGGACAGGCGACGTGGCACCCGGTCGACGCGCCGGCACCCCATGACGGCCAGTTCAAGCGGCTGCTCATGGACGTCGACCAGAACCTCTGGGTCGCCAGCGATCGCCGCGGCGGCGGCGTGTTCGTCCGGCGTCGAGGCGAGTGGCACGAGATCTTCGACGGACGCGGCCTGACGATCTCCGCCTCGGCCCTTATCAGCGGTCACACCGGCCAGATGTGGTGCGCCGGGCCCAGCGGCCTCTACGTCATCCACGACGACCGGGCCCACCCGCTCACCACGGCCCCCACCGCGAATTTCGAGAGCGCCCTCGCGGACGGCGCAGGCGGGCTGTGGCTGGGCACCATCGGCAGGGGCCTGCTCCACCACCGCCCCATGGACGACAGCCCGCCGCGGACCTTTGATCTGGTCGCCAACCCGCAGGAGCGCGACGGCGCCTACCTCGTCACCTGGGACGGCGCCGACGCCTGGAACGAGACGCCCGGGAGGTTCCTGCACTTCCAGTACAGAGCGGGCGGCGGACTGTGGTCCGCCACGCAACGGGAACGACGGGTGGTGCTCCACGACCTGCCGTACGGCGAACAGTCCGTGCAGGTGCGCGCCATCGACAGCGCCGGGAACGTCGAGCCGGTCGCCGCCCAGGTCGCCATCGACGTGCCGCTGTCGCCCTGGCTCGGGCCGGGCGGGACCATCGCCGCCGGCCTGGCCCTCGCCCTGCTGGGGGCGCTGCTCATCGTCAGCATCCGGCGCAGGAAGGAGCGGCGCGATGCGCGGCTGGCCCTGCTGGCCTCCCAGGAGGCTGAGCGCGGCCGCTTCTCCCGCGAGCTGCACGACAACCTCGGTCAGCTGCTCACGGCCCTCGGGCTGCACCTCGAGCGGGCCAGCGGCGACCAGATCGACCCCGAGCGGCGCGCGGCGGCCCTGCGGGAGGCCCTGCGCTGCTGCCGCGAGACGCAGGACCGCGTGCGCGAGGTCTCCACCATGATGCGGCCGCAGGTCCTCGACGACCACGGCCTGCCCCAGGCCATCGACTCGACCCTGGACGAATTCTCGCGCACCGCCGAGGTCGCGGTGATCACCCATGTCGAGGTGGGCACGGCCGAGATCCCCAAGGACGCGGCGGTGAACATCTTCCGCATCCTGCAGGAGGCGCTGACCAACGTGGCGCGACACGCCGAGGCCACCACCGTCCACGTCACTCTCGTGAAGACGGGCCCGCGCCTCGAGCTCACGGTGAAGGACGACGGCCTGGGCTTCGACACCGCCAGCGGCGTGCACTCCACGCACATCGGCCTGCTGGGCATGAATGAACGCGCCCACCTGTTCGGAGGTCACTGCCAGGTGCGCAGCACGCCGGGCAACGGCACCACCGTGCACGCGGTGTTCGTCCCCGGAAGCGTGAAGAGTCCCGTCAGCGGATCGTGATGCGGATCGGCAAGAAGGCCTGCACCGTGTCCGCGTCCACCAGCGAGCGCCGCTCCATCAGACGACCGGCCAGCACCGCCACGTCACCGTAGCCGAGCTCGTCGGCCATGGCCTGCAACGCCGAGCGCATCGGCGCACGGGCCATGCCCTGCATGCTCTCCTCGAGCTGCTCGAAGAAGTTGGGCGCCGGCGGGTACTCGGCCACCGGCGTCGTGGCCGGGTCGAGACCGCCGCCCATGACAAAGGCGAGGTTGATGGCGTCGTCCAGCCCGCCGAGGGCGTCGACGAGTCCGTTGCTCTCGGCCTGCCGCCCGGTCCACACGCGGCCCTGGGCCAGCTGCGCCACCGCCGCGCGCTCCAGGCCCCGTCCTTCCGCCACCTTGGTCAGGAACTCGTCGTAGGTGACGCTCATCGAGCGCGTGATCACCTCGCGCAGCAAGGGCGTCACGCCGTTGCGCATGAACGCGAGCTGATCGCCGTTGGGCCCGCGGGAGACCACGTCCACGTGGACGCCCACGCCGGCCAGGGTCTTCGACAGGTCGGGCAGCATCGACACGACGCCGATGGAGCCGGTGATGGTCGAGGGCTGGGCCATGATCACGTCGCAACCCATGGAGATCCAATACCCGCCGGAGGCGGCCACCGACCCCATGGACGCGATCACCGGCTTGCGCTCGCGGGTCTTCTGGACCGCGCGCCAGATCATGTCGCTGGCCAGGGCGCTGCCGCCGGGGCTGTTGACGCGCAACACCACCGCCTTGACGTCGTCGTCGTCCGCCGCCGCCTCCAGCGCCGCCACGATGGTCTCGCTGCCCATGGAGGCCACGTTGCCCTGCATGTCGGCCTTGCTCTTGCCGCTGGCGATGGGCCCGGTGGCGTAGACCACGGCGACGTGGGGTTCGTCGGGGGCCTTCACCGGCCGCGGGTTCAGGATCAACTCGAGGTTGGCCATCATCGCGAAGGGGTTCGCGAAGAGCTCCTCGATGCTCTGGCCCTCGTCGTCGCCGTAGTCCTTGACGACGACGAACTCACCGCCGACGAGCACCCGCACCAGTCCGTCGAACTCGTCGCGGTAGACGGCGGCGTCGATGAGTCCCGCCTCGGCGGCCTCCGCGGGCGTGACCAGCACGTCGGCGAACAGCCCCTCGAGGGTCTCCCGCGAGATCTCGCGGTTCGTCGCGATGGTGTCGACCATCTGCCCGTAGTACTCATCGAGCATGTCGCCGATGGTCTCGCGCAGCGGGTCGCTCATCTCGCCGCGACTGAACTGCTCGTAGGCGCTCTTGTAGTCGCCCACGTGCATGACCTCGATGCCGATGTCGAAGCGCGCGAGCAGGTCCTTGTAGTACATGACCTCGGCGGTGAGCCCCTCGAGCCCGATCATGCCGCTGGGCGGCACGACCAGCAGGTCGGACAGGGACGCGGCCATGAGGTTGCGCTGGTCGAGCACCTCGCTGTAGCAGACCACCGTCTTGCCGCTGGCGCGGATCGCCGCCAGCTCGTCGAGCAGGTCGAGGGTGTGGGCCCAGCTCGGCAGCGCCTGCAGGTCGAGCATGACGCCGTCGACGGACGGGTCGTGGGCGATGCGCCGCAGCAGGCCGAGCTTGGCGCGGAAGTTGCGCGCGGGCGGCCCGAACGGCTGGGCCGGCTTGGGATCCTCGGCCGCGTTGGCGTTGATGAGCAACTCGACGAGACGCGCGGGAGCATCGTCGTCGACGGCCATCCCGGGGGCGGCGCGGGTCTCGGCGACGCAAAGCGCCGAGGCCAGGGCGGTCGCCGTGAGGGCGGCGAGGATCGTGGCGGGCTTGCACATGGACAGGGACTCCGGACGCGCGGGATGCCGGTTGAGCTGATCGGCGAAGGCGGGCGCTCATCCTATCGGCCCGGCCCGGGGACGGGTCGAACCGAGGCGGTGACGGTTGGGTGACGCGACCGGAGCGGCCTCAGGACCCGCTCACGATGACCTCGCGGGAGGGCCGGAAGATCTGGTCGAGGCGCTGATAGAAGCCGCGACAGTGCACCGAGTGGCCGAAGGTCTCGAAGTCGTAGTGGTGCATCCACTCGTGCATGAGCGTGTTCAGCAGGGTGGTCGGTGCCACGGGCTGGGCCCGGGCCGCGGTGCGGGCGAAGACCTCGAGGGGGCCGTCGGTGGTGCAGAAGCCGTGCAGCTCGTAGACGATGCGTCCACCCCGGCGCTTGTGCGGCCGCGGCGAGTCCCGCAGCAGCACCCGGCGGGGCGTCAGGCGGAAGCGCACGCAGAGCACGTTGCTGACGTCCTGATAGGCCAGGGCCAGTGGCCGGATCGTGCCCGCCGCCTTGAAGGTCGCGTAGCCCGAGCAGCACGCGGCCAGCGGCCCGGCGAGGTCGTCGAGGGCCCGGGCCAGCCGGCGACGACGCAGTCGGGCCCGGTCGATGCGGGCGAAGCGCCTCGGTGGGAGCAGCGGCATGGCGCCGATCCTACCCCTCACGGGGCCCAGCACCTGCCGCCCGAGCCGCCAGAGCCCGAGGCAGACGGAAGTTGGATCTCTGTCGACGGAGGCCTCCGCTCCCCTATCATGGGCGCGGTCGAACCCTGGGGACGCTGGCCGTGCGGAGCCGCCGGTGACGGCGCGAGGTGCCCGGGGCGGTTCGGCCCCATGAGGAAAAGGCCTGACTCCCGAGGACTCAAACCAGGGCGACGACGCGGGCGAGATCCGCGACGCGCGGCCCAGCGTCACAGGTGAGCCTGCCGCCGTTCCACCGGCGGAAACGAAGGCGGTTCCGTCCGGCGAAGTCCCGGGCAGCCTCGCCATCGAGCCCGGGCAGCGCTTCGGCGACACGACCCTGATCAAGAAGATCGGCCAGGGCGCCCAGGGTCTGGTGTTCGAGGGACGACAGGAGTCGATCAACCGTCGCGTCGCGGTGAAGATCCTGCCCAAGGAGACCACCTTCAGCGGCGAGCAGATCGAGCGCTTCCAGCGCGAGGCCGAGGCGGCCGGCCGGCTCAACCACCCCAACATCGTCGCCGTCTACGGCATCGACGAGTTCACGGGCCATCACCTGATCACCCAGGAGTACGTCGAGGGCGGCGACCTCGAGTCGGCCCTCGACAAGCACTCCGGTTCGGCCACCGACGCCGACCGCTGCCGCTGGGTGGCGGGCATGACCAAGCAGATCGCCGAGGGCCTGCACCACGCCCACACCCACGGCGTGATCCACCGCGACATGAAGCCGGGCAACATCCTGCTCACCGGCGGCGGCGCTCCGAAGATCACCGACTTCGGGTTGGCCCGGGTCGACGACCAGCTGGGCCTCTCGCAGACGGGCGCCGTCATGGGCACGCCCCACTACATGAGCCCCGAGCAGGTCAACGCCCTGCCCAGCAAGATCGACGCGCGCACCGACGTGTACGGCCTCGGCGCGCTGCTCTACCGCATGCTCACGCACAAGGTGCCCTTCGAGGCCAACTCGATGCAGGGCATCTTCCTCGACATCCTCACGCGCCTCCCCAAGTCGCCGCAGAAGCACCAACCAGGGATCCACCCCGACCTCGATGCGGTGTGCCTCAAGGCCCTGGAGAAGCTGCCCGAGGACCGCTACCAGACCTGCGGCGCGTTCGCCGAGGACCTCGAGCGCTACCTCACCGGCCAGCCCACCATGGCGCGCCCGGTGGGACTGGTGGGCCAGTGGGCGCGGTCGATGCAGCGGCTCGCGACGTCGACGCTCTCCATGGTGACCTTGCTGATCCCCACCGCGTGGGTCGCCATCGATCGTCTGGGCATCCGCCCCCCCGCCCTCGAAGACGCCGACCTGCACTGGGTGCGCCTCGGCCTCGCGGTGGTCACCATGCTGGCGCTTGCGTGGCCCCTCTCGGTGCTCGGCGTGCGTCTCGCCCGGGCCCAACGCTGGGGACTCGCGCCGGCCTGGGCCCTCGCGCTGCTCCTGGGCGCCGGCGCCTCGCTGCACATCCTCGAGGAGCGCACGGCCCAGATCCACGTCGCCCAGCGGGTGGCGCTCATGGCGCAGATCGAGCTGGAGGCCGTCGGCGACCGGCGCAGCGTCGACGACCTCATGAATTACGAGCAGACCTGGGCCGACCGCATCGGCCCCGACGACATGTGGATGCTCGCCCGCGGCTACCTCAAGCGGCAGCGCGCCACCGAGGCCCGGGACTGGTCCGTGCGCATGGCCGACACCGAGTCCAACAGCGCCGTCTACTACTCCATGTTGGCGGCCATCCACACCGCCCTCGGCGAGGTGGACGAAGTCGCACAGGCCGACAAGCTGCTGCAGGAGCACGCCCGGTTCCTCGACGACTGGCAGGAGTGGCGCACCATCGGGGACATCCAGCGGGACGCCCAACGCTTCGACATCGCCCTCAACGCCTACCTCCAGGCGCAGCAGCAGGAAGACGTCAACCGCGATCAACTCAACATCCGCCTGGCGCAGATCTCCGTCGACCTGTGCCAATGGGACCACGCCGAGGATTACCTCGACGACTACATCAAGTGGAAGCCCGACGACCCGCAGGCCAACCGCCTCGCCTACATCATCGCCATGAGCGAGATGCGCGTGAACGAGGCCGAGACCTTCCTCGACACCTACTTCGCCAACGAGGACGTCTTCGTCGAGACCCGCCTCGGCCTGCGCGCCAGCCACCTGCGCCACCTCGGCTTCGACGACGAGGTCTGGCCCTTCATCGAGGAGATCTACGGCACCCTCGGCGACAACCCCGACGTGTCGGAGTGGGCCGCCAGCGTCTACGCCGAGGACGGGAACGAAATGGCCGTCCTCTACGGTGAGTACCGCCGGCTCGGTTACGCCGACGTGCCCCAGGCCGTGGAGATCGTCGACGTCGCGCGGAAGCGTCTCGCGTCCGCGCGGGACATCTACGAGCGGCTCACCGCCGAAGAGTCCTCGGCCCTGGCCGAGATCGGACTCAGCGCGATCCACATCTCACTCGCCAACCTCGAGACCGACGAGGACGAGGCCACGGCGTTGCGCGCCCGGGCCGTGACCCACGCCGAGCGCGCCGTGGAGCTCGACCCGACCTACTTCCACGGACACTACAACCTCGGCATCGCCCGCTACCGCCAGGCCCTGGCCGACGCCGACGCCACCGACGTCACCGGCCTCAACCTCGAGCAGGTCCGGGGCTACCTCGATCCCTACCGGCGCTCGCTGGAGCTCAACGGCCTGCAGGCGGTGTTGCTCAACGACACGGCCGACGCCCTCAAGCACGTCTTCGCCCTCACCGGCGACAAGGCCGCCCTCGACGAGGCCTACGGCTACCTGCGCCGGGCCATCGTCCAGGCGACGCCCAGCGCGGGCGTGTGCCAGCTCGACTCGCTCACCCGCATGCGCCTCTCGGTGTTCCACACGACCATGCGCGAGTGCCTCGAGCTGGCGGACGACGACGAACAGGCCCTCGAACACGCCAAGCTCGCGCTGGAGGTGGTGAAGGTCTCCGACCCCAGCCTCGACGACCTGCGACGGCGGCGGACCGAGGCTGTGGAGCGGCTCGAGGCGAAGGTCGGGAACTAGAGGGGCTTCGGACGGGGCGGGGTGGTCCGGCGGGGGAAATCCGAGGGGTCTTCGCTCCTCAGGCAGTCCTCGCTTGCGCGCGCTGATGAGGAGCGGCCTACGGGCCGCACCTCATCACCGTGCTCGCTGCGGAATCTCGGCTCGAAGACCC
>JAJDEP010000005.1 GCA_029259715.1 Planctomycetota bacterium
GCGCGCGCTCGAGCAGCGGCCGCGCGCCCGACAGATCGCCTTGGTTCAGCAGCAGCAACCCGAGATCGTTCAGCGAGTTGGCCGTGATCGGGTGCTCGGGACCGAGCACCGCTTCCCGGATCGCCAGCGCGCGCTCGAGCAGCGGCCGCGCGCCCGACAGATCGCCCTGGATCTGAAGCAGCTTCCCGAGGTTGCTCAGCGACTGGGCCGTGTCCGGGTGCTCGGGCCCGAGCACCGCTTCCCGGATCGCCAGCGCGCGCTCGTGCAGCGGCCGCGCGCCCGACGGGTCGTCCTGGTACTGCAGCACGACGGCGAGTGAGTTCAGCGAGCTGGCCGTGACGGGATGCTCCGGGCCCCGCACCGACTCGTAGATCGCCAGCGCGCGCTCGAACAGCGGCCGCGCGCCCGTCAGGTCGCCCTGGGCCTGCAGCAGCACAGCGAGGTTGGTCAGCAACGTGGCCGTGTGCGGGTGCTCGAGACCCCGCGCCGACTCAGAGATCGACAGCGCGCGCTCGAGCGGCGGCCGTGCTCCCGACAGGTCGCCCTGGGACTGCAGCAGCAACCCGAGATCATTCAGCGCGATGGCCGTTGACATGTGTTCGGGGCCCAGCACCGCTCCCCGGATCGCCACCGCGCGCTCAATCAGCGGCCGCGCGGCCGACAGGTCGCCCTGGGACTGCAGCAGCGCCCCCAGGTTCCTCAGCGACGTGGCCGTTTCGGCGGCCTGCGGACCGTAGCGCGCCTCCGTCGCCTCCGCCCGACGGCGCGCGTCGTGGAGCCGGGCGACGCCCAGGTCCCTCGGCGTGCGGGCGGGGGCCGGCCCCGACCGCAGGCTCAGCTCGTACTTCCCGCGCTGCCCGTGCAACGCACAGGCCTGCACGCGGTAGTCCCGGCCGGCCTCCAGGTCCACGACGACGCGGGAGTGCACGCCGATCCCGAACCCATCGTCGTCCTCGGCGAGCACGGTGCCGTCCGCGTCGAGCAGCACGAGGTAGGCGTCGAAGAACCAGCTCTGCACGTCGATGTGGTAGGGGCCCGAAGCGTCCACCTCGACGCGCCAGGTGCGTCCGACGACGGCGTGCTCGCTCGCGTAGCCGCCGGCGACCAGGGCCTGGGTGGTGACGACGGGTGCGTCGTCCTCGAGCGCGCTCTGGGCGGTCTCGCCGACGGTCAGGACGGGAAGCTCATCCGCGGCGGCGGGCGACGGCTGTGACGGCGCCGCCGCCGCTGCGCAGAGCGACAGGCATGCCACCGATACCACGACGCGCAACGTCGCCTCGATCATGACCTCCGATCTCCCCGGTCTTCCCGATTCCCCTGAAGGGATCCGATCCTAGCAAGCGCAGGTGATTGTGGCGGGCGAGCGGCCTACGGCTGAGGGATCACCACGCGCTGCCCGGTGGCGATGCGGTCGTGCGCCAGCCGGGGCGCCACCTTCACCATGTGCCGCGCCACCGCCGCTGCGCAACCCAGGCGCAGCGCGGCCCGACCCCGAACGTCTACAGGCACAGGCTCCAGGCCCAGCCGCTCGACCAGACCCTCCAGGCCGCCGCAGCGCGTGTGCGTCACGTTGGACCACAGCGCCTTGAGTGACAGGGCGGCGACCGCATCCGGGTCGAACCAACGCAGCATGCGCAACAGCGGGGTGTTCCAGGCGCAGAGCAGATCGTCCTCGCCGCGGAAGTCGCGCCAGGCCGCGACCAACTCTTCGCGCGTGCAGCCTCGCAGCAGATCGTCGTGGCTCAGCCCCATGTGAGCCAGGTGGGCCGCCACGGGCGCGCGCCCCGCGGGCTCGAGGACTCGCTCGAACACCTCGCCCGTGGCGGGACGCGCGGCGCTCCAGGTCACCAGCTGTCGTCGTGACCCGGAAGGCCCTGGCGGATCGATGGGGGCCGTCTCGCCATAGACGACGAGCAGGCGCTCGGGATGCTGGAGCAGCACCTCGGGCACGGCGCGCGACGGCCGGGGCTTGCGCACCGGGAAGCGCGCCTGACCGGCGGGATCGTCCCGGTGCACGATCTGGTCGTCGATCATGCTGTCGAAGACATCGAGCAGGCCGTCCAGGCCGGCCGTCTCGGGTTCGAGGATGCGCAGCGCCGCCACGATGGACTCGATGGTCGAGACGCAGTGGGCGGCCGGCTGCAGGCGGATGCGGTAGTTGCTGGGCGTCGTGGGCGCGAGTCGCACCTGGCGCAGCCCCGACAACCACGGGTTGTCGCGCAACATCTGCTTCGCATGCCGCCAGGTGCCGTCCAGCACGACCAGGTCCCGCGGGCGTTCGTGCGCCTGCAGTGTCGTCAGGTCGCGAGCAGCGGGCCCGGGGAAGAGCAGCGCGGCGTCGTCCGAGAGCGGTGGGCATGAGCCGCTGCCCGTGACCTCTTCGAGGCTCATGGAGCCCAGGCCCAGGCGGGCGATGCGCGCCGTGCCGACCGCATGGTCGCGCTCGCGCCGATGCTGGAGGATGACAACCCGCGTGCGGTTGGACACCGAACGCGTGCGAGCGCACAGGCAGAGCGCCTCGGGTTTGCGGCAGCGGTAGCAGTTGGCACGCACGTCGAGAGCTTAGTCCACGAGCGCCGCGAGCCGCGCGCGCGCCGAGCCCGACCCCAGGCAGTACCGCGTCTCGTCCACGGGGTGGCCTCCGAGCGTGCCGTGGCGGGTGCGATCGGGTTCGAAGCCGAGCGCTGCGTAGAAGGCCCGCGCCCGTTGGTTCCGGGTGAGCACCCAGAGCACGATCTGGGTGAAGCCACCCTCGCGCGCGGCGCGAACGGTCCGCTCGTGCAGCGCGCGTCCGATGCCGATCCGCCACGAGTCGGGGTCGACGTACAGCATGCGCACGCCGAGCAGCGAGCGGCTCGGTCGGCCGTTGGCGCGCAAGGCACCGACCGAGGTGAAGCCAAGCAGTCGCCCGTCGTATTCGCAGACGTACGTCGACGTGCGCGGCGACGCGAGCCAGCGCGTCCAGTCCCGGGCGCGTCGGTCGATGGTCACGCCGGTGAGGACCGCGGCCGGGAGGATGTCGTGGCAGCCGCGGCGCCAGGCCGCGACGTGGAGCGCCGCGAGTTGCGCGGCGTCGGCGGGCTCGGCCGCCCGGATCACGTCGCGCTCACGGGCATGTCGACGGCGTCCATCGGGGCATCGTACCGGCTGCCCTGGGGACCTGACCGTCGTGGGAGCACATTTTGAGGACAGCAACGCCACGGGCGTGAACGGCGATCGGGGCGACAACAGCTTCCTTGCTGCCGGCGCGGCCTATGCGTGTGACCTCGACTTCGATGCGTGGACAGGCCTCGGTCAAGCCCTCGCTGGCAGGCATGGCAGCCCAAGCCTGCTCGGTTCCGGACCACTCACACCACTGACTGCCATGACTGTCGAACTCACCGACGCATTGGAGAGCACGCCAGCATTCCTCTTCGTCGGCTTCACCGCTCTTGCTCGGTCGAATGGTGCGGCTCGAGGTGCATGCAATCAGGGTCAATGCGACATAGGCGTCAGTCCCTCCCCAGCCGCCCGAGGTCTGCTCCATGTCCGTCTCCCGTTTGCTCTGCATTGCCTTGCTCGCGATCACCCTCATCGGCGCGCTCTGGATCCGGAGTAGGCCGGTCGCGACGCCTCGCGCCACGCCACCCACCACCGTGTCGGCCGCTGCAACGCCGGATGACGACCAGCCCTCGGACGTGGCCGACGGCTCGTCGTTCAGGCCGGTGGCGAGTGTCGCCAGCCTCATGGCGGGCATCGGATCGGCATTCGGTCAGTTGAGCAAGGCCGTCCCACCGAGCGAGGAGGAGCACCGGCTCGGCGCCATCGCGACGTGGTCGGAGGTCCTCGCGGAGCTGTCAAACGTCAACACGCGGCATGGCCTCGAGCCGGACTACTTCGAGATGGCTGTCGACACACGTGTCATCGCCCTCGAACTGGCGCGCGCTGCCCGCGCCGAGACCCCGGACGAGGCCCGGATCACGACGTTGTTCGCGGACCTCGACAACTCCTGCGGCGCGTGCCACGACGTCTACTAGTCGCGTGAGTCGGCGCTGAATCACGCCGGCAAGGGCTCTCGCAGGGACGTGCCGGTTCTCAGGGGATGCCGCGCCACGCTGACGACTGGTCGGGGTGACTGGATTCGAACCAGCGACCTTCTGCTCCCAAAGCAGACGCGCTACCAAGCTGCGCCACACCCCGATCGTGCTGAGCAAGCGCCGTCCGGCGGCGCGGCGGGGAGTCTAGCGAATCGCCACAGTCGAACGCGCCGCGGGCCGGCAGGCGTGGGGGACGGGGCGCCGTCAACGACGCGGGGGCGCCTCGCGACTCCGCCGCGAGGCGCCCCCGGTCTGTTCGGCTCGCGCCGCGGATCCGGTCAGTTGGGTCCGGTCTGGCCGTCGTCCTGCAGCCGGCAGAAGCCGAACTCGGCGAGCGAGCCGGAGCCGCTCAGGTCGATGGAGACCTTGGAGAAGCCCGGTGCGCCCACGTTCGCATTTACGAGGATGAGCGAGTTGTCGCCGAAGCCCGCGAATTCGAAGGGGCCTGCCTCGGCACCGTCGCCGAGGACGAAGTCGAGAGTGAAGGTCTCCTCGGCATCGATGTCGAGCAGGGCGAAGTCGATGGACTCGATGGGCGGATCGAACTCGAGGCACAGCACGCCTCCCCAACCCTCGTCGCCCGGCTCGTCGACCAGGCCGTCGCCGCCGAGCAGGTCCTCGACGTTGTCGCCGATGACCAGGACGTTGCGCAGGTCGAAGGCGTTGAGCAGGCCGTAGCCGGGGGTGATGAGGTCGTCGTCACCGCCGGTGGGCGTGGCCGAGTTGAAGATGACGGCGGCGTCGGGACCGTCGGGGTTGCGGTTGTCGGCCGAGATGGTGATGCCGGGATACTGGCCGGCGAGGATGGTGCCGGCGGGGAACTCGTCGAACGTGGCGACGGCGCACTGCGGGTTGCCGAGCTGGGCCTGCCCGACGTTGGTGCCGCCGACGGTGCCGTTCTCGATGACCACGTTACGGGCGAAGACCCGCATGTCGTCCTCGAACACCAGGTCGCTGGGGATCGTGCCCGTGAGCACCTGGGGGCCGTTGCCGATGACCGGCAGGAAGACCGGCGGAGCCCAGGGCGAGGTGACGGCGTCGGCGTCGGCGGTGCCGACGGCCCACGTCAGCAGCATGCCGTCGCCTCGGACGCCGGTGGTGGTGAGGGTGACGACGGTCTCGCCGTCGATCTCCTCGACCCCGACGTCGAGCCGGGCGTGGGTGGCCATGGGCACCAGGTCGAAGAAGTTGCCACTCGGCGTGGCCGTGGTGACGGTGACCTGCGCGGTGGCCTGCTGTGCGAGCAGTGCCAGGAGCAAGGCGGCGGTGGTCGTACGCAACATGTTGAGTCCTCGGAGGTGGCCGGGACCGAACCGCGAGACGCGGTGGTCGCCCGGAGTGTCTGCCCGTTGCCGAGCGGCGAGTGTAGCCACGCTCACGAAGAGCGACAAGGGGACCACTCGTTGACGCCGAATCGTGTGTGGTCGAGAATCACCCGCTTGAGTCGATCCGTGGTTCCCGTTCCGTCGATGCCAACGCTCGCCGCCCGGTCGCTGCTGATCCGAGGTCGAGGCCGCGTCCCCGTGCCCGTCGCGGGAGACAACACGACCTTCTGGTTCTCGGCGCGGGTGGCGCTCGGTCAGGCGATCCAGGGGTTGGGTTTGCGCCGGGGCGACCGCGTGGCCCTGCCGGCCTTCGCCTGCGGCTCCGAACTCGAGCCGTTCCTGCTGGCCGGGCTGCAGCCGCAGTTCTTCGGCGTCACCGACGAACTCGATCCGGATCCCGAGTCGTTCGATGCGGCGGTCGAGGGCGCGGCGGCGGCCCTCGTGACCCACTACTTCGGACGCCCCGCGGATCTCAGCCATGTACGGGCCGCGTGCCGGCAGAGAGGTGTCCGCCTGATCGAGGACGCCGCCCACGCGCTCTACTCGGAAGCTGAGCTGGGGGCGGGAGACGAGGCCGGTCCGCTGGGCTGGTCCGCGGACGCTGCCGTCTACAGCTTCCCCAAGCTGCTGCCGGTGCCCGACGGCGGCGCGTTGGTCATGGGCGCCGAGTTCGACGCGGTGCCTGCCGCTCGCGAGCCCGCGCCCGCCGATGTCGTCTCCCGGCGCCTGCGGCGGCAGGTCGGGCTGGGGCTGCGCTCGAGTTCCCAGCCGTGGCTGCGCGCGGCCGTGCGGTTCGCCCTCGACCGGCGGGGACGGCGCGCGCCCGAGGGGTCGGAAGGGGAGCCGGAAGGGGGCGTCGAAGAGGAGAGCCAGGACGAGCTCTACGACCTGATCCGCTGCCGCAGCGAGTGGTCGCAGTGCGGCATGTCCCGGACGTCGGCGCGCCTGCTGGGCTCGGCCGACCACGCGTCGGTGGCGCGCCTCCGGCGCGAACACGCGGCGCACCTCGCCGAGGTCCTCTCCGACCGGCCGGCGATCCGGCCGGCGATCCCACGCTGGCCGCGAGGCGCCGTGCCGCTGTTCCTCCCGATCACCGTCGACGACCCGCTGTCGCTGCGGCGTCACATGGCGGCGCGGGCCATCGGCGTCAAGCACATCTGGCCCTACCGGCACCCGGCCGTGCCGTGGGAGCGTTTCCCACGCGAGGCATGGCTCAAGCAGAACCTGCTCGGGCTGCCGGTGCACCAGTCGCTGGGAGAGCATGGCCGGGCGCGCCTCGGGGAAGCCCTGCGCGGGTGGAGCGGGACATGACCGCCGCCCAGGCCCAGGCGACGAACGGCTTTCGCGTGGATCGGATCGCGACCCTCGAAGCCTTGGAGCAGATTGCGACCGATTGGGACCGTGTGCAGGACGCCACGGCCAGCAAGCACGTCCTGCTCGACCACCGATGGATGTGCGCCTGGTGGCGCGCCTTCGGTGCGGGCAAGCAGCTGCACGTGCTGGTGCTCCGGCGCGGCGAACGGGTGGTCGGCATCGCGCCGATGATCCTGTCCCGCGGGTACGAAGCCTTCCCCCGCCGGGACACGCAGTATCACCTCGCCGAGGACGCCGCCTACCTGCGCGGCCCGAATTGGCGTGCGTTCGTGCCGATCCGCAAGGTGAGCTTCCCGGTCAACGTCGCCTCGCACAACGCGCGGGCCCACTTCCTGTTCCCCGAGGCCGGGCCCGAGGCCTTCGACGCCGTGTTCGCCTATTGGTGGGAGCGCCGCGGCGAGTGGGACCTGATGGTGTGCGAAGGGCTGCCCCTCGACAGCGAGCAGCCGGGGCAGGTGGCCGCGGCCGTGGTCCGGCAAGGCGGCCGCGTGCTCCCGAAGGGCCGCGAAGTGGAGCTCCAGTGCGCACACCTTCCGGAGACCATGGAGGGCTACCTGCGCACGCACAGCAGCGACTACCGCAGGCGCTACCGCAAGGCGCTGGCGGCCAACGCCCGCAAGGGCGCCATCGGCACCGACGAGTACCGCGGCGCCCGCCTGGAGGAGGGCATGGCGCTGCTGTTCGCGCTGGAGCAACGCTCGTGGAAGGTCGAGGGGCGGGCGGGCCAGGAGCTCCACCTCCCGCTCGACGACCGCCTGCGGGGGTTCCTCGGGGACGTGGCCGAGGGATTCGGGCGCCGCGACCAGGCCCACGTGACGAGCATGACCTGCGACGGGAAGCCGGTGGCCGCGCTGCTCGGCCTCGAGCGTCAGGGCGTGCTGCTCTTGCTGGTGACGTACATGGACAGCCGCTTCCGCGGCGAGCTGACGACGACGTCCATGTTCAACGCGATCATCGAGGGGGCCATCGCTCGCGGCCTCGGCCAGATCGACTTCAACGGCAGCTCCCTGAACGTGCGCAAGATGGCGAACGCTTCCCACGTCCACGTGCGCCGCTCCATCTGCCACGGCGGGCTCTACTCGCGACTGCTCGGCGCCTCCAAGTCGGCGTCGATGCGCGTGTCGCAGGCGCTGCGCGCGGCGCGGGACAAGCTGCCGACGGGATCGGGAGGGGCCGGGTCATGAGCGGCCTCGCGGTGATCTTCCGCCCGGACGGGGGCCCCGTCGATCCGGCGCGGATCGCGACGATGCAGGCGGCCAGCGCCCATCGCGGCCGAGCCTCGAAGCCCTGGACCGGTGGGGGCGTGGGGCTGGGACATCAGCGCGGGGCGGCGTCCATGCCGGACGACCAGCCCGCGCACGCCCGCGACGGCGACCTGCACCTCGTGATGCACGGCCGGTTGTACAACCACGCCGAGGTGGTCCAGGCGCTGCGCGACGACGGTGCCGCGCTGGACGCGTCGGCCGCAGCGAGCACCACGGCGACGATCCTCGCGGCCTACGGCCGCTGGGGTCGGGACATGGCCGCCCGCCTCGACGGCGACTTCGCCCTGGCCTTGTACGACGGGCGCCGGGGCGGCCTGCTCTGCGTCCGGGACGCCCTGGGCGTCAAGCCGCTCTATCACGCCCGCTTGGGCGACGCCTTTCTCGCGGCCACGGAGCAGAAGCAGCTGCTGGCTGCCGGCGTCCCCTCGACGCCCGACGAGGGATCCATCGCCGGCTACCTCGCAATCCAGGCCGGTCTCGCCGACGGGCCGCGCACCTTCTACCGCGACATCCGGGCGCTGGAGCCGGGGCGGTGGCTGTGGGTCGATGGACAGGGCCAGCAGGAGGGCGTGCACTGGGAGGTGGACGTGGACGCGCGGCCGCAGGGCGCGACCTATGCCGACCGCGTCGAGGTGGTGCGCGAGCTGATGCTCGACGCGGTCCGGCGTCGACTGCCCGCCGAGCCCCCCTTCGCCTGCGCGCTGAGCGGGGGGCTCGACTCCTCGTCGGTCACGGGCCTGTGCCGCCGGGTGCTGGAGGAGCGCGGCCGGGACGACCCCTTGCTGACCTTCGCCTTCGAGTTTAACGACCCGGAGGCGGACGAACCCGAACTCATCCGGGCGGTGGCGGAGCGGGCGGGGGCCCGGCATGTCTCGGCCTATGTCGACACCGAGAACGTCTTCGATTGCCTGCCCCGCCTGATCCGGGCCGCGGACGAGCCGACCCGCGACATGGGCCTGATGCTGCTCTGGCGCAAGAAGGAGCTGGCGGCCCGGGCCGGGGTCTCGGTGCTGTTGAGCGGGCTGGGCGGCGACGAACTGTTCCAGGGGCGGCACCAGTACTTCGCCGACCTGCTCAAGGGCGGGCGCTGGCTGGCGTTGTGGCGCGAGATCGACGCCATCTACCCCGTGGACACGAGCACCGGGCGGCGCACCTCGCGACGGCGCCTGTTCACGGCCCATGCGTTGGCGCCCCTGCTGTCGCGGCCGCTCAAGCACTGGTTGAGGCGTCGGCTGACGTCCGCGGGCACGGTGGGCGCGTGGGTCCACCCGGAATTCGCGCGGCGCGAAGGCCTCGCCGAACGTCTCGCGGCCGAACCGCCGCGGCGCTTCCGCGACCACTACCGGCACTATGCGCTGGAGGTGTTGCGCTGCGAGGTCCAGGCGATCACCTTCCCGATCCACGACGCGCTGAACGCAGCCTTCGGCCTCGACACGCGCTTCCCGATCCTCGACCGGAGGCTGGTGCAGCAGCAGTTCGCCTCGCCGCGGAAGGACAAACTCGCCATGGGGCGCTCGCGCATCATCCAACGCGAGGCCATGCAGGGATTCCTGCCGGCGGCCGTTCTGCAGGACCACGTGAAGAAGAACTTCCACCCGGCCCTCGAGCGACAGCAGCGAGAGCACTTCCGCGTCGAGATCGAGGCCCTGCTCGGCGCCGACGACCTGGCGAGCGCAACTTACGTCGACTGGGACTTCGTCCGGCGCAGCTACGGGCAACAGCTCGAGCGGGGGGGGTGGTACCCGCTCTGGAACGTGCTGAATCTCGAGCACTGGCTGCGAGCGCTCGACGGCGGATCGCCCACGACGAGCGGGGACGAGGTGCGCCGTGTGGCTGGCCGATGAGTCCGCGCTGTTGAGCCCGAACCCGTGAGCGCGGCGCACGACGCGGGAGAGCCTGCGGCCGGCGTGACCGTCGAGAGGATCGGCTCGGCGGAAGCGCTGGAGGCGTTGGGCCCCGAATGGGAGCGCCTCCAGGATGCGACCCCGTGGAAGCACGTGCTCCTCGACCACCGGTGGATGTGTGCCTGGTGGCGGGCCTTCGGCGCGGGCAAGCAACTGCACGTCCTGGTGCTGCGCCGGGGCGGCGAGGTCGTCGGCATCGCGCCGATGATCGTGTCGCGGGGATGGGAGGCCTTCCCCGATCGTGACACGCGCTTCCACCTGGCCGAGGACTACGCGCACATGGCCGGGTCCCGGTGGCGGCGCTGCGTCCCGATCCGACGCGTCAGCTTCCCGATCAACATCGCCTGTCACAACGAGCGGGCGCACTTCCTGTTTCCCGTGGAATCCGAGGCGCTGTATGCGGCCGTGTTCGACTATTGGCGCGAGCGGCGCGGGGAGTGGGACCTGATGGTGCTCGAGGGACTCCCGCGGGAGAGCGCCCAGCACGCCGCCGTCGCCGCGTCGGCCCGGGAGCGGGACTGGCGGGCCCTGCCGCAGGGCCGGACGGTGGAGTTGTTCTCGGCCGACATCGCGGGGACCATGGACGACTACCTCGCGTCGCGCAGCCGTCACTTCCGCAAGCGCCAACGCAGGGCGGTGCGTGCCAACGAGGATCACGGGCGCATCGCGACGGAGGAGTATCGCGGGGAACGCATCGGTGCCGGTCTCGACCAACTCTTCGAACTCGAACGGCGCTCCTGGAAGGCCGATCCGCAACAGGGGCGGGCGGTGTCCCTCACGCTCGACGACCGCATGCGGGCCTTCCTCAGGGACGTCGCCGGGGCGTTCGCGCGGTCGGACGACGCCCAGGTCCTCGTCATGACCTGCGACGGAGCGCCCTTTGCCGGCGTGCTGGCCCTCGGGCGGCAGACGACGCTGCTCACCCTGGTGACCTACATGGATGAGGCCCGGTCGGAGCAGCTCACGACGGCCACGCTGTGGTGGGACTTCGTCGAGCGCGCCCTGGCGGCCGGGTACGACCGCATCGACTTCAACGGCAACACGGTGGCGGCTCAGAAGCTCTCCAATGCCTCCGACGTGTACGTCCGCCGCACCGTCTTCCACGACGGCCCGTATGCACGGGTGCTCGGGGCGGCCAAGGCCGGCGCGACCTGGATCTCGAGTCGGCGTCGCGCGGGGCGTGAGCGCAGGAAGGGGGGCCCCGGTGACGCGTGAGCTCCGCAGGCTCGGCGTCACGGTGGTGATCCCCGTGCGCAATGAGGCGAACCGGGTCGAGGCGACCATGGAGGGGCTGCTGCGGCAGACACGCCTGCCCGACGAGATCGTGGTGGCGGATGGGCAGTCCGACGATGCGACCCTCGACAGGGTGCGACGCTTCGAGGAGCGGGGCGTGCCGGTCCGCATCGTGACGAACGCGACCTTGTTCGCCGGCGGCGGTCGCAATGCGGCGACCCGTGCGGCGCGCCACGAGGTGCTGGTGAATGCCGACGTCGGCAACGTCCCGGCGCCCGACTGGCTGGCCGAGATGGTGCGTCCGTTCGAGCAGGACCCCGCCCTCGACTTCCTGGGTGGGGCGCACCTGCCCCTGGCCGATTCGGCGCGGGAGCGCGTCTTCGCGGCCGTGGTCCATGCGGACGACTTCGCGCCCGGGGCCCTCGACGAAGCCCAGGTGCGCAGCCGCCTGGCGGACGACTTCGTGCCGGGTGGTATGTGCATGGCCTGGCGCCGCTCGGTGTGGGATCGCAGCGGCGGCTTCTGCGAGTGGGCGCGCAAGGGGCAGGACCGCCTGTTCGGCCACAGGGTCCGCCGGGTGGGCGGGAAGGTCGCCCTGACCTTTCACGCCGTCGTGCGCCATCACATGGCCCGCACGCTGCCGGAGTTGTTCCGGCGACACTACTTCTACGCCCTGTGGTCGTCGCGGCTCGGACTCTCCCAGAAGGGCGTGCTGCGCCTGCTCCTTCTGGCCGGCCTGCTGGTCGGATCGCTCGCGGGCACGCTCGTGACGGGCTGGGCGTGGATCCCGTTTCTGGTCATCCTGCTCGCCTACCTGTGGGCGGGTGCGTGGCGCAAGCTGGCGCCGGCCGCCGCGGTGATGGGGGCGCGTTTCGGTCTGTGGGACCACGCCCGCGCCGCGGGGGTCCTGCTGACGCGGGACACGGCGCTGCTTGCGGGAGGGCTGCTCGGGGCGCTGGACGCACGGGTGCGCCCGGTGTGGCGGCGTCGGACGCACGAGTACCTGGAGCACGGCCGATGAAGTCGACGTTGCGACGGGTGGCGGCCGGGGTGTTCGGCGGCGTCGGCGTGTTCGCCATGACGCGCCGGCGCCAGGCGGGCGAGCGGGCGGTGGTGCTCCGCTACCACTCGGTGAGCGAGATGTCGTCGGCCAACGAGCGCTACCGCTGCCCGTCCATCGCCGTCGCGCCGCACACCTTCCGGCGGCAGATGGAGTTCCTGGCGTCGCGCTATCGGGTCGTGCCCGTGCAGCAGATCGTCGAGACGCTGCAGGCGGGGGAGCCCTTCCCCGAACGCTGCGCCGCGATCACCTTCGACGACGGGTACCGTGACAATCACCGGCACGCCCTGCCCGTCCTGCGCTCGCTGGGGCTGCCCGCGACGGTGTTCGTGGTGAGCGACGCCATCGGCGACGGGCGCCGCTTCTGGGTCGCGCGCATCCGCAGCGTGTTGCTGGGCGCGAAGCGCGATCGGATCGTGTCGTCCGTTCTCGGCGAGATCGACCTGCGAACCCTCGCGGCGCGTCGAGCGGCGGTGGACACATGCACGGCGGCGCTGTGCCGTCTGTCCGTCGAGGCCCGGGATGCCGAGCTCGAAGCGCTGGCCGGGGCGGCGGGGCTCAACAGCGTCGCGGCCGGCCATGCCGTCGAGGGCGACATCATGCTGGACTGGGACGAGTTGCGGGAGTTGTCGGCGGCCGGCGTGGAGATCGGCGCCCACACGCGCACCCACCCGATCCTCACCGCGGTCTCTGACGACGTCGCGCGCGGGGAGATCCGCGCTTCCAAGCAGGCCCTCGAGCAGGGCCTGCAGCGTGAAGTGCGGCAATTTGCCTACCCGAACGGTCCCGGCGTTCCTCGCAACCACGACGCATCGACCATGACCATGGTCGAGGAAGCCGGCCTGGAGTCCGCCTGGACGTCCCGCAACGGGTGCCTCGGGCGGGGCGACGACCGCTACTCCCTGAAGCGCATCCCCATCAGCAACTGGCCCGGTCGAGCCTCCTTCGCCTTCGCTCTCGAACGCGACCAGCTCCCGGGCCTGGGCTACGGGGAGCGGTCGTGACGGTCTCGGTGGAGTGGCTCGACCTGGCCGCCTTGCGCGGGGACGTCGTGGAGCAGTGGGCGCACCTCGCAGACCACGCCCTCGAGCCCAACCCCTTCCTCGACCCGCTCTACCTCGTACCGGCCTTGCGGCATCTGGCGAGCGACGCGGGCGCCGTCGGTGTGGCGGCGGCCTGGCGGGAGGCCGGCGGCGAGCGGCGCCTGGTCGGCCTGATGCCCGTCGCTCGCGCCCGGCGCACGAAGCGGCTCCCCGTGGCGAGCGTGGGGACCTGGGACCACATCCACGCCATGCACGGCACCCCGCTGCTCGACGCCGATGACGCGGCCGATGCCTGCCAAGGGCTGCTGGAATGGCTGCTGCGCGGCCCGCGGCGCGCGCCGCTCGTGCGGCTCACGCGCATCTCCGGTGATGGTCCGTTCGCCGCGACCTTCGAGGCGGCCTGCGCGGCGTTGGGCGTGCAGCCCTGGGTCGACCGGACTTCGCTCCGGCCCGTGCTGATGCCCACGGGTTCGGCGGACGACTACATCAAGGGCGCGATGAAGGGCCGCAATCGCGGGAACCTGGCCCGGCGGCTGCGGCGCCTGGCGGAGGAGGGGGCGGTGGACTTCGAGGCGGGCGTGGGGGCCTCGGCCGAGAGCGCGGCGCGGGCCCTGATGACCATCGAGGCGGGCGGATGGAAGGGCGCCCACGGCACGGCCATGGCGCGGTCGGAGGCCGAGTCCGCGTTCTTCATCGAGGTCCTGCGCGGCTTCGAGGAGCAGGGCCGCCTGAGGTGCCTGTCGCTCCACCTCGATGGCGCCCCGATCGCCATGCGCACCAGCCTCGTCGCCGGCACCGAGGCGTTCACCTTCAAGCTCACGTACGACGAGGCCTACGAGCGCTTCTCCCCCGGCACGCAGCTCGAGCTCGAGAGCATCCGCCGGACCTTCGCCGAGCCCGCCCTCACGCGCATGGACTCCTGCGCGTCGCTCGAATCGTCGCCCATGTTCCGCCTGTGGAAGGACCGGCGTGACGTGCGCACGGTGCTGATCCCGGCGAGCGCCGTGGGGCGCGCCGTGGTCCGGGCGATTCCCCTGCTCGAGCGCCTGCGCAGGTCCGCTTCCTCGTCGGCGGATTCTTCGGCGGAATCGTCGTGAGGATCGCGTGGTATGCCCGGCGCCTCGCGACCATGTCGGCCGGCGAGATCGCCGGTCGCTGCGGTGATGCCGTGCGCAAGCGCGCCTGGCGCAAGCGCCGGGTGCGCGACGCCCGCGCGGATCCGCTCGAGGTCCCGCGCGATGGCATCGCCTTCGAACGCGGCTTCGGTCCCCCCGTGGGCATGGCGGGCAAGGTGGGCGACGTGGGTATGGCGGGCGACGTGGGCAACGCTGGCGACGTGGGCAGATCGGACGCCGCCAAAGCGCTGATCGAGGCGGCGGAATCGGTGCTCGCCGGGCGTTGGACGGCCCTCGGATGTACGTGGGAAGGCCTCGGTCCCGATCCGGATTGGTTCCTCGACCCGGGCCGCGGCCGGCGCGCCGACGACGAGGCCTGCGCGTTCGATATCGACATCCGGCATGCCCGCGACGGGGCACGGCCCAAGCACGCCTGGGAGCTCTCTCGGCAGGGTCACCTCACCGTGCTGGCGAGCGCGTATCACCTCACGGGCGACGTCCGCTACGCCGAGCGCATCGCCGCGCAGCTGACATCCTGGTGGACACGCAACCCGTTCCTGACCGGGATGCAATGGACCAGCGGCATCGAGATCGGCCTGCGCCTGATCGCGTGGGTCTGGATCCGACGCCTGCTCGACGGCTGGGAGGGGTGTCGTGAGTTGTTCGAGGGCAATCGCCTGTTCCTGCAGCAGTTCCACCACCACCAGGAATACCTCGCGACGTTTCCCAGCCGCGGCTCTTCCGCGAACAACCATGCCCTCGCCGAGGCGGCGGGGCTGCTCGTGGCGAGCAGCGCGCTGCCGTGCTTCGACGCTTCCGCCGGTTGGCGCGCCGCCGCGGCGGTGACGCTGCGACGCGAGCTCCCGCGACAGACCCTGGCGAGTGGCGTGAACGCCGAGCTCGCCACCGAGTACCAGGGCTTCGTGCTGGAGGTGGCCCTGGTGTCGGGCCTCGAGGGGGAGGCCGCCGGCGAGTCGCTGGGTGAGGAGTTCTGGACGGCGACGCGGGCGCTGTGCGACGGGCTGGCGGCCCTGGTCGACATCCGCGGCGAGCCGCCGCGCCAGGGTGACGCCGACGACGCCTTCGCCCTGCTGGTGGATGCGCCGTCCTTCCACCGCTGGGCCTCGTTGCTCGCGACGGGCCGGGCCCTGTTCGGGGCGTGCGCGTGGTGGCCGGCGACACCGCCGGCGGACCTCCGCACCGCCCTGCTCGCGCGGCTGGCGTCGGCGCCCACCCTGTCGGCGTCGCGCCCCGAGTGTCGGCCTCAGGTGTTCGAGGACGCCGGGCTCTGCATCCTCCGATCGAGCCTCCCGAGCGGCGCGGAGGTCTGGTGTCGAGGCGACTTCGGGCCCCATGGCCTGCCGACGACCTACGGTCATGCCCACGCCGATGCCCTCGCGCTGGAGTTTCGGGTCGACGGCGTCGACGTGCTCGTCGATCCGGGGACTTTCGCCTACCAGGGCGAGCCGGCGTGGCGGGACTACTTCCGGTCGACCCGGGGGCACAACACGCTGGAGCTCGCCGGCCAGGACCAGTCCGTGTCGGGCGGCGAATTCCTCTGGACGACGCCGGCCGTCACCACGCTCATCGCGCTCGAACCGGCCGAGGCCGGCGCCCTGCGCGGCTGGACGGCTCGCCACGACGGCTACGCTCGGCTGATCCCGCCGGCCATCCATCAGCGCACGGTCCGGCTCGAGGGCGGCGTGCTGACCATCGACGATGGGGTGGAGTCCACCGGCCGCCACGCCTGCCGGCTGTGCTTCCATCTCGGTCCGCAGGTCGAGTGCCGCCTGGAGGGGGCCCGCGCCGTGCTCCACTGGACGTCGTCCGGGGCCGCGTGGACGGCCGAGCTCGCCTTGCCGGAAGTGCTCGCTTGGCGCGCGGTGAAGGGCGAGGTCGACCCGCCGCTGGGCTGGTACTCCCCGTCGTTCGGCGTGAGGGTTCCGAGCACCACCCTGGTGGGCGCGGGACACGCGGGCGCCGGACCGCTCCTGCGGACCCGCCTGACCATCACACCTGCCGCGGCCGCGGGCCCGCAGGTATAGTGCCCTCCCCGCGACGGTCGCGCGGCCACCACGGACGCAGGTTGCTCCCATGAAGATCGCTGTCTTCGGAATCGGATACGTCGGCGCGGTGTCCGCCGCGTGCCTCAGCGATGAGGGTCACGAGGTCGTCTGCGTCGACACCAACGCGGACAAGGTCGACGACCTGAACGCGGCGCGGCCGCCGATCATCGAGCCGGGCATCGAGGCGCTGGTGCAGCGCAACGTGGCCGACGGTCGGCTCCGGGGCACGACGGACGCCGCCGATGCGGTGGCGGCCAGCGAGCTCGTGCTCGTGTGCGTCGGGACGCCGAGCCGGTCCAACGGCGACCTCGACCTGACCTTCATCCGCCGCGTGAGCGACGACATCGGTGCGGCCCTGCGCGCGGCGCCCGGCTTCGTGTCGGTGGTCTTCCGCAGCACCATGCTCCCGGGGACGACGCGGGGCGAGGTGATCCCGCGTCTCGAGGCGGCGTCGGGCCGGCGCGCCGGCGAAGACTTCGGCGTGTGTTTCTACCCGGAGTTCCTGCGCGAGGGCTGCGCCGTCGCGGACTTCAAGGCCCCGCCCAAGGTCGTCTTCGCGGCGACGGACGACCTGAGCGCCGATCGGTTGCGTGAGCTCAACGCGGGCCTGAATTGCGAGATCTTCCCGGTCGGGTTCGAGACGGCCGAGATGGTGAAGTACGCCGACAACACCTGGCACGCATTGAAGGTGGCGTTCGCCAACGAGATCGGCAGCCTCAGCCGGTCGCTCGACGTCGACGGGCGCCGGGTGATGGAGGTGTTCTGCAAGGACACCAAGCTCAACATCTCGCCCAACTACCTGCGTCCGGGCTTCGCCTTCGGCGGGTCGTGCCTGCCGAAGGACGTGCGCGCGCTGAACTACTCGGCTCGCAAGCGCGACCTGAGCCTGCCGCTGATCGCGTCGATCCTGCCGAGCAACGAGCAGCACATCGAGCGGGCCCTCGAGACGATCCGCGCCGCGGGGCACGTGCGCATCGGCGTCCTCGGCCTGAGCTTCAAGGCCGACACCGACGATCTGCGCGAGAGCCCCATGGTGACGGTGGTGGAGCGGCTCATCGGCAAGGGGCACGAGGTGCGCATCTTCGACGACAACGTGCGCCTGTCGCAGCTCGTCGGGGCGAACCGCTCCTACGTCTACGAGCACCTGCCGCACATCGCCCGGCTCATGGCCCCGACGTGGCAGGAGGTGCTGGAGCACGGCGAGACCATCATCGTCGGCAACGAGGACGGCACCCTCGTCCCGGCGCTCGAGGCCCTCGGGCCCGAGCACGTGGTCATCGACCTGACCAGCCGCCGCAAGCCTCTGCCGGCGGCGCCGTCGCTGAAGGAGCAGGCGGGGCGGTGAGCGCGACGGCCGAGCGCATCGAAGTGCTGGGTGTGCCCGTCGACCGGATCACCATGGAGCAGACTCTGGACGAGATCGCTCCTCTGCTCGAGGGCGATCGCTGTGAGCAGGTGTTCGCCATCAACCCCGAGAAGATCGTCAAGGCCCGGCGCGACCCTGTCCTCCTGGAGCGGCTGCGCAGCGCCAGGATCCTGATCCCGGACGGGATCGGCGTGATCCACGCGGCGCGCATGCTGGGGCTCGGGCGCATGGTGCAGGTGTGCGGGTCGGACCTGATGCCCGCCCTGTGCCAGCGCGCGAGCCGCAACGGGCACGGCGTATTCCTGTTCGGCGCCAGCGAGGAGGTCAACCGGCTGGCGCGGGAGAAGCTGCCGTCGCTGTATCCGGGCCTGCGGGTCCTCGGCGGCGCCACGGCCCGGGTGGCGTCGGACGGATCGATCCCGGACGACCCGGGCGCAGACGACCCGGGTGCTGGCGCGCCGGGGGCGGGGGCCGAGCAGCGCTGCATCGACGCGATCAATGCGTCCGGCGCCGACATCCTGTTCGTCGCGCTGGGCAGTCCCAAGCAGGAGTTCTTCGTGGGGCGCGTGCGCGAGCGCCTGAAGGTGAAGGTCTGCGTCGGCGTCGGCGGCACCTTCGACTTCATCGCGGGCCGCGTGGCCCGGGCCCCGGCGGTCATGCGCCGGTTGCACCTCGAGTGGTTCTACCGCCTGCTGCGTGAGCCGCGGCGCATCGGGCGCCAGCGAGCCTGCGCCGACTTCGCGCTGCAGGTCCTGCGGGAGATGCGCAGCCGACGCGCCTGAGCGCTGTCTCGCTCCGCCTCGCTGCGACCTCGCGGCCGTGTCGGGCTGAGCCCGTCAGCGCCCGCCACGGGAGTCCGGCGCGGTCGTTGCCTGTGGTGCCTCCGAAGCTTCCGGCGCCCTCGGTGGGGACAGGGCGTCCCGGAGCACGGCGTGGACCGTTTCGGCCAGGATCGCGTTGCCGGCGGCGTCGTAGTGGCGATTGGCCGGGTGGACGACGAAGTCGTTGGGATCGCGGTCGCCGAAGGCGTCGAGGAGATCGTGGCAGGGGATCCCGGCGCTCGCGAGCGACGACTGCAGGCGCGCGTGCTCGTCGCGGAACGGGTAGGCATCGAAGGCGGTGACGTCGGCCGGGGTGTCGAGCAGGTCGGGGATCAGCACCACGAGGAAGCGCACCCCGGCCGCCGCGCAGGTCGCGGCCATCTCGCGGATGAGGGCGTCCACCCGGTCGGCGCCCCCCGACGTGACCGCCGCGCGGATCACGGCCGGCCCGTAACGCACGGGGGCGTCCCGCGCCGACCGCAGCGACGAGAGGTAACGATACAGGTGCAAGTGTTCGCGCAGACCGGCGCGCAGCTTTCCGACGAGGCCGGCGGGGCGCGTGTCCCGATTGACGCGGCCGTCAGCGTCGACGGTGTACGCCTGGCCCTTGCGCTGCATGCGCTCGAAGCGCGTCTCGGTCTCGAAGTGCATGTCGTTGACGTTGAAGCCGAGCACCACCGTGGTGGGAGCGAAGTCGCGCAGGACGTCGTGGAGCGTCGCTCGGTGATGGAGGGTGTTGGTCGCGTTCACGCCGGCGTTCAGCACCTCGTAGGCCGGGGGGCCGCCGAGCAGCGCTTCGAGGCGCTTCGGGTAGGTCGCGTCGTCGGGGACGCCCTCGCCCATGGTGTAGCTGTCCCCGAGGATCGCGATGCGCTCGGTGCCGCGGTTGGGACGGGACGTGAAGGGGCGGTCACGGAATCCATCACGGCTGATGCGCACCGGCGCGCCGCCGATGGTGCCCTCCCAGCCGGGCGTCAGTCGGATCGGCCCGTCGGGGGATTCGTGGAACAGGTAGAGGGCGGTGTCCTGCGGTGGGTCGAAGGGTTGGGTCAGCCGCAGCACGCGCACGACGAGCTCGGCGGCGAGGACGGCCACGACGGTGAGGACCGCCAGCAGCGTGAGCCGGGAGATCCAGCTCCGGCGTCGTCGCTGTCGCCCGGAGGCGGGGGCGGGGGCGGGGGGCGTCATGCCGCCGTGGCCGACGAGGCGTTCATGCCGCGGTGGGCCGCGAGGCAGTCATGCCGCCGCGCTCCGTGGCGGCGCACCGGAGCGGGCGCGATGGTGGATGCCGGCGACGATCCCCAACATCACGTAGAAGACGTTGCTCGCATAGGTGCAGAAGGCGAGGTCGACGAACAACCCGTTGACCACGTACATGCCCGCCATGGCGAGGAACAGGAGCAGGGCGTCCCGGGACTCGTCGCTCAGGCCGGACGTTCGTCGGACCAGTGCCGAGCCCCAGCGCCAGCTGAGCCAGAAGGGCTGGAGGAACAGGACGAGGCCCACGAGTCCGAGCTGCACGAGCACGTGCAGGAACTCGTTGTGGGGGACGCCGGGGTCGATGGCGAACCAGGCGGGCACGCTCCCGAACGAAGTGATGTAGGGCCACTTCTCGGTCGCGAAGGTATGGCGCCCGAAGCCGCTCCCCAGGACCGGGTGGGCCGTGGCCATGTTCAGAGCTGTCGCGCCGAGCGCGATGCGGTTGTAGACCGGCGAGACGGCCAGGACCCGCGTCTGCACGACGTCGGCGGTGCGGATGACGGACCACGAGAGTCCGGCGAGGACGACGAGGGTGATCCCCGCGACGAGCAACTTGCGCGGGAACCCCGGGCGGAACCGGGCCAGGATGACGACGCCGACCGCGAGGCCGAACCAGACCGAGCGGGTCTCGGAGAGAGCCGCGGACACGAGACCGATGGCCATGACCGCCAGCAGGAAGGCCCGTGCGCCGAGGGTCCGCGCCCGGGTGAAGAGCACGATGGCGGCGAACACGGAGGCGGCCACGAGCATGCCGAACTCGGCCGGGGCCGTGAGCGTGCTGACCACGCGGCCGGTGTCGTCGGCCGAGCTGCGCGACGTCTCGGGGAGCAAGGTGGTGGACGTGACGTATTGCACGAGGCCGAGACCACCCACTGCGAGCCCGACGAGCATGACGGTCACCACGGCGCGGTGGAGATCGCGGCGACTCTGCAGCAGCGACTTGGCGAAGATGGCTCCCGCGAAGGGGATCGCGTAGCCCTGGGCGAGGTAGACGAGGTCCCTGCGGAGTCCGCCGGTGAGCGGGCCCAGGCGGTAGTCGCTGGTGGCCAGGATCGAGATCACCGCCAGGGTCACGAACGACAGCATGGACCACTCGATGGGCCCGAACGGCGCGACCGACTGCGGGCGCACGGCCCAGCGCAGGAACAGGGCGCCGGCCAGGAGCGCGATGAGCAGGCGGTCGGGTGTCAGCGCGACGCCGGAGCCACCGATGCGGCCACCGATCGAGGAGTAGAACAGCGCCCCCACGAGCAGCCAGGCGAGCAAGCCGAGGTTCGGGGCCCGCAGGGCCAGCACGACACCCAGGGGAACGGCCACGACCAGGATCAGCGACAGCCACTGCGCGGCCGCCACTGAAAGGGCCATGAAGCAGATCACCGGCAGCAGGGCGCCGACGAGTGCCGTGCGCGTCAACGCGGACGATGCGATCACGGCGCCTCGGCGAGAGGGGTCAAGGCTCGCGGGCTGTTGCGGAACTTCATGGCGAACGACTTGACGTCGGTTTCACCGTCTCGCTCGACCGTGCCGAGGACCTGCCGTGCGCGGGCCGCGAGTTCGGGCTCATCGCCGTGGGTCGCGGCGTAGGCCAGGCCGTGGAGCACGAGCCCCGACAGCGACGGCCAGCCGCCGTCGGCGCTGTCCTTCGTGTAGTTGAAGGCCTGACGCTTGTCGTTCCACTGTTCGCGGGACCAGTAGCGCATGAGCCGCACGAGCGCTTCGAGGGCCCGCTCGTCGCCTGTCTCCTCGTGCAAGCGGGCGAGCGCCTCACCGACGACGCCGACGTGGATGGCGCCCTGATACTGCCGCGGAGGGATGGCGACCAGGGTCTCGAGCAACGACTCGATGGCTCGGTCGATGCGCCCATCGAGACCGGGGTCGACGCCCATGGTGAGCAGCTTGAGCGTGATCAGGTTGATCAGCGGCCAGCCCACCTTGCGGGCGGCCACGGGCTCACCGTCGGACATCTCGCCACGGACGCTCTCGATGCCTCGATCCACCACACCGCCCGACAGGTGATGCTCGGCCACGTTCAGCGCCGCGCGGCGCAGCGACGCGTCGCCGGTGGCGAGGTGACCCCAGACGAGCATCTCCGCCAGGACGTGGCTGGGGGAGTGCACGAGGGATGCGTCCGGAAGGTCGTGGAAGTGGAAAGCCGGGAAGTCGTCCCAGCCCCCGCCGTAGCGGGCGAAGAAGGGCGCGAAGAGGGCGTCCACCGGCGGGAGGTCGAAGGCCGCGAGCAGCTCGGACTCGAGCAGGAAGGCGGCGTAGTCCCGCGGGCGGGCGTCACCCTCTCCGAGGGCCCGGGCGGCGGCTGACCCGCGCTGGTTGGCCGCGTCGCGGGCGGCCTCCACGAGGGCATAGGCGAAGCGCTCCGCGACGAGGCGCTCCTGGTCTGCCGGAGGCTGCGCGGCCAGCTCTCCCAGCCATGCGCCGACGCGGTTACCGGTCGAGGAGCCGTACTCGTCGCGCACCCACAGCGCGATTTCGAGCGGCGGGGGGGGCGACGCCGACCCTCGGCGCCAGCGCGTGGTGAGCCGCTCGGCCAGGGCGCGGGCGAGCTGATGCTCCAGAGCGTGCAGGGTCGCGCGGTGCTGGTAGACGCCGCCGTCGAGTCCCACCGCGTTGTCGGCGAACTGTCGCGCCATGGCGAGGGCCAGGTCGAGAGCGGAGGCGTCCCCCGTGCGGGCCGCGTGGATGAAGAACGCGGTCGCCGGGTCGTACTCCTGGTTCAGGTAGCCGAGATACGCGAGACCCTGGCCGCGGACGTCGAAGTCGCCCCAGGCCGTCGGACCGCGATTGCGCGGCGAGCGCTGCTGCTCCCGGATCGCCTCCCACGACTGCGCGAAGGCCGCGTCGAAGCGGCGCGTGGACTCGCCGGCGAATCCCAACCGGCCCATGGCCCGCGTCGCGTCGACGTATCCGGCGGGGAACCCGAGCCGCAGCGGTGAGTCGATGCGGCGGGCGAGGTCGCGGGCCTCGGCTTTCCGTTCGAGGATGAACTCGTGCGTGACATGGAAGCCTTCGTCCGCGGCGAGGGGGCGCTTCCCGGCGGGCAGCAGCCGCAGCCAGGCCGCGCCGTCGGCCGTCGAGACGTCCACGGGCCCACGGGCCACGGGGTCGCGCACGGCGAGGGACCAGCCGGCCGCGGAGACCGCGCCCGATCCCGGGGCGAGGGTGATGCCGTCCGGAGCGTCCATGCGGATCGAGAGCGAGCGCCAGGTGCCGTCGCCGCGGACCTGGGCCGTCTGGATGCGGACGCGCACGCGCCTCTTCGTGAGCGGCTCGACGTCGACGAACACCTGCTGGTCACCGCGAGACTGCAGGCCCGCCGCGGCGATGGGGAAGACGGTGGTGCCGTCGGCGTCCTCGAGGTGCAGGGCGAGCGCCGGGGTGCCGGGCAGCGCCGGGCTCCACGGAGCCGGGGTCCCCGCGTCGATGGAGAAGCGGAACGTCTCGCCGGCGTCGAGGGCGACGGGGAGCACCAGTCGGGCCCAGCGGATCGACCGGTCGGGCCAGAGGGCCAGCGGCTCCCACCGGCAGGGGAGCACAGCCCCGTCGGCGCGGACTTGCAGGCGATCGGTCGAGGCAACCTGGCCCCGCGCGAAGGGGACGCCGGCTTCGAGCAGCCCGTCGGGACGCGCGACGCCGGCCCGCTCGTCGATGGCGCAGGCGAGCGGGAGCCCGGTCGAGGTGACGGCATCCCCCGGCGAGGTGGACCCAGGGCTCGACGGCCCCGTGGATGGCTTTGAAGGCGAGGCAGGCGGCGGGCCGTCGTGGGAGTTGCCCGAGCAACCGCCCGGCAGGGCAACGCACAGCGCGGCCGTCAAGGTCGCCATGAGGGACCACGAGGTCGCTCCGCCCCTGCTGCGGCCGGGCTGTCTCTCGGCGCGTAGCCGGCGCGTCCGCCTCATGACGCCAGCACCGCTTGTTTGCGCGCGTGCGCCAGGTCGCGTACCCGCCGGGCGGAAGGCTTCAACCAGCCCTCGACCCACCGCAGCCCCCGGCCGCGCCAGGAGGGGCCGGGGATCAGCCAGCGCACGTGGGTGCGTGCGTCCGGAGTCCAGTCAGCGAGCAGGTGGGGGGCCACCAGGCTTCCCCGGGACGCGTCGACGGCGGCCAACCCCTCCCGCTGGGCATCGCGGATGATCTCGTCGAGCAGCAGCCGCCCGGGACTGAGGCGTTGGAACTCGGGATCCTGCGCGAGATTGTAGTCGAGGAACGCGCCGTGAAAGCGGAAGCCCAGCCGGTAGGCGGCGAGGCGCGCACCGCTCGAGAGGGTGGCCACGTCGAGCCAGCCCTTCGCCGCGAACAGCGCGCACGACTCCTGGAAGAAGGCCCAGCGGTCCGTCGGGGTGAGCACGCCGTCTCCCCTTTGCCCGCTCGCGTGGCGCGCCGCGATCTTGAGCGTCTCGACGGCGCGCAGACGCACCAGGAGGTCGGGGACTTCTTCCGGCTGAGGGCGCCAGCGCCGGAACTCGAGACCGCCGGCCGCTTCGACGCGCTTGCGAGCGCGACGCAGGCGCGTGCGCAAGGACTTGGGGTAGGCGGCCTCCTGGTCCGGGAGCGATGGTTGCAGGGTCAGGACGGGCGCGCGACCGCACGTCCGGCGGAGGCCCCGCACGCCGCGACGTTGTAGTCCGCGGTCGAGGGCTTTGTCGGTGGGGGAATCGGCCACGATCTCGTCCAACCGGGCGAAGTCGACTCCACCGGCGCGATCGAGCACGGCTGCGACCAGAGCGTCGAGCGTCTTGGCGTCGCCGCCGGCGGCGAGGAGCCCGAGGCGATCGGCCTCCGGCTCGCCCGCGAAGCGCAGGGCCCGGGCGGGCAGGCCGACCACGGTGGCGTCGGTCTCGCACATCGGCGCGAGGCCGACGAGGGTGCCGCTCTCGCGGGCCGTCGCGATGACCAGGCGCCCGCGGCCGAGGTGTCGCCACCAGGTCATGACCCATTCGGGCGTCATGAACAGCGAGGCGTCCGGATCGGCCTCCACCAACTCCGTCCAAGCCGCGAGCAGCCCCGGGTCCACTCCGGACTCCTCGACCCAATCGACCGTGGGGGTCATCCCTGCCGGGACTCCGCGTCGGAGTGGGCGCCGGGCTCCGCGCGGGCATCGGGCACGCCACCGTGCTGCGGGGCCTCGCGCCGGCCGCGGGTGTAGGCGCGCGCGGCCCGGCTCTTGCGCACGGTCGCCAGCACCGGAAACGAGGTCATGCCATCGAGATCGGAGGGGACGTAGACGCGGCTGTCGAGGTGCTCCCGCAGCAACGCGACCGCGAGGGCGAAGACCGCGCCCGCGAAGAGGCCGACGAGGATCTGGAACAGGCGCGTGTGCTGGGGTCTGAGCGGCAGGCGGGGGAGGTCGACGATGCGGATGTTCACCAGGGACTCGTCGCTGAGCGTGGCCGCCCGGGCGCGATCCCACTTCTCGCTGTAGAAGAGGAATGACTCCTCGAGCGCCCGGATCTGGAGCCGGATCGGGTCGCCCGCGAGGGGGTCCGTCTCGCGCTGCAGGGTCGTGCGCAGGGCTTGGAGCTCGTCGGTGACCTGCTTGACGCGCTGCTCATAGAAGTTGGCGGTGTTGTCGGAGTAGATCTCGCGGTGCCGCTGGATGTAGGCCTCGACGATGGCCGACGCGATCCTGTGGGCGAGCACCGGATCGTCGTGGGTGAAGCGGATGGCGAGCATGTCCGACCGGGCGGGCTGATCGACGACGAGGGCGTCACCGAGCCCGCGGATGCGGCGCTCACGCACGTCGAGCCGCGCGATCAGACCCCAACGGTTGAGCGCTTCGTAGAACGACTCGAAGAGCTTCGACGAGCCGGTGCGCAGCGGCTCATCGTCGGAGAATCCGAGCCGGTCGATGACCTGCTCGGCCACACCCCGCGAGTAGATGATCTCGATCTCGGAGCGGATGATGGTGTCGAGCTCCGCCCGGTAGGCGATCGGGTCGGAGCGCAGCGTCGGGTTCTTCGCGCGCTCGACGAGGACGATGCCCTCGGAGACATAGGTCTGCGGCAGCAGGAACACGGCCAGGGCCGTCAGGATCGTGACCGCCGCCGTGGTGACCAGCATGAAGGGCAGGTACTTGAACACGAACCGTGCGATGTCGCGCTTCGAGGACGGGGACGGTTCGTCCCGGGCGAACGGGAGCGGGGCTTCTGAATCGTGGAACGGATCGCTCATCGAATGACCTTTGTGCGCGCCGAGCCGAGCGTGGCGGCGGGGCTCAGGATCTCCACGAGGGCAGCAGCCGCTTGCGGATCGAATTCGCCAGGGAGACGAAGGTAGACCGCTCTTCGGGAGTGAACAAGGGCAACACCAAGATGGAGACGGGGAAGGCAGCGCACAAGGCCAGCCGGGTGACGAGTCCGAACGGGGCGGTCATGTCCAAGGTGGCCATCCCGAGGGCGTAGGCGCCCAGGCCGATGCCCAGGATCGCGGCCAGCCGGTTCCACTCGGGCTGCGGTCCGGGCAGTCCGCGGGAGAGGCGTTGCGTCGCGATGAGCTTCGCGAGGGCCGCGGCGCACGCGGCGGCCGCGGCACCGGCGGCGCCGAACCGCTCGACCAGCAGCCAGCACAGCGGGACGTGGACGGCAAGCATGACCAGGCTCGCCATGAGCAGGCGTCGTCCCTGCTTGCTGTAGAAGATGCCCATCTGGGCGATGAGCAACACCGAGTGGATCACCTGGCTCAAGGCGAGCAGCGGCACGACCGTCGCGGCCTCGGCGTACTCGGCGGCCGCGCCCAACGCGATGATCTCCGGCGCGAGCAGTGCGAGGGCGAGGGCCGCGGCGACCATGACCGCGAAGAAGTAGGTGAACACGCGGCCGGCCTCGGGATCGTCGGCCCGACCGCCGAAGGCCTCGAGCCGGCGGGTCACGTAGATCTGTCCGAAGGGGACGATGAGCAGGGCGTAGAGCAAGGTGCCCAGGCGGAATCCTAGGAAGTACACACCGACCGCCGTCAACGAGGCGAAGTGCGCGAGCAGGTACCGGTCGACGAAGGCGATGGAGAACTCGGCGAGCGAGCCCGGGAGGACCGGCAAGCCGAAGCGCAACATGGCCTTGAGCTTGGTCCGGGAGAAGCGCATGCCGGCCCGGACGAGGATCGGGATGAGCAGCACCGCCCCTGCGATGGCGTTGGCGGTGAGGATTCCGAGCAGGGCACCGCGAACGCCCCACTCGAGGCCCACCACGAACCACGCGTTGAGGCCCAGGTACAGCACCGAACGCAGGGTCGAGGCCAGCAGGAACGAGACCGAGCGCTGCCGCACTCGCAGCGACTGGAGCCCGATGGTCAGCAGGCTGTTGAGCAACAGCCCGGTGGCCCCGAGGAACATGAGCTCGCCGTGACCGGGCTGCTTCAGGACCAGGCGGGAGAGGGCCTCGGCGTTGAACCAGAACACCGCCAGGAAGGCCGCGGCGACGGCGCCGAAGAAGAGCACCGTGGTCGAGACCACCTCGCTCCGCTCGCGCTCGTCCTTGTAGTCGAAGTAGATGCGGGTCATGGCCAGGCCCAGGCCGAGGCCCAGCACCGTGCCGATGATCTCGCTCGCCACGTTGATCAGGCCGAGGACGCCGTACTCCGCCGGATCGAAGGCGCGGGTGTACAGCGGGATGAGCAGAAAGGCCGCCCCGCGGTTCAGCAGAGAAGCGAATCCGTAGATCCCACTGTGGCGGGCGACGGTGCGGAGTTCTGAACTCATGTCCCCGTCGTCAGCAGAGGTGATCGCGTCCGACGCACGCGTGTTTCCGAGTGCAGCATCCGATGACCCGGGGGCGGACCGGGCACCCGGCGATTCCCGTTTGAGCGGACGATGAACAAGGGGTGAACGGGGATGGCGGCCTGTCGGTCTCGCCGCTGACCTGTGTTGCGTGCGTGCAACTTCGCGCCTAGGATATCACGCGCGATCAGGACCGGATGAGGCAGGCATCCGAGCGAAGCAAGCATCCGAGCAGCTCGGATCCTCCCCCCGAAAAATATCGGGGCAATCTGGCGGGCGACGGCAACGGATGTCGCTCTTAGAGATGGCGGCATCAGAGCCCGTCAATCGACAACCGGGGAAGCACTCGATGGGTCAGGACTGGGAGTGGGGACGACGAGACGGTAGCGGTGTCTCGCTCGATGAGGCCACCGAAGCACCAGCGCCCGTCGGCCCCGCTGTCGTGGACGACGGCCTGACCGCATCCAACAGGGCGCGCCCTCAGGCTTTGCAGCCGTCGAAGGACCATCGGACCGGCGCCGGCACGCCGGCCGGCGATGTCTCGCAGGCGGGATATCACCGCAGACCGGCCCGACGTGAGGCTCCCTTCCCGGGAGGTGCCGTCCGGGTCATCGACATGCCGAAGGCCGTCACAGTGCCTGATCCTGCGCGTCCGGCGCCGATTCCGGAGTCGCCGCTGAACGAGACCGAGGACCGGGCCCTGGCCCTCGCCGAGGGCATGGCGACCCCCGAGCAGGCCCTGTCGGGCCGGGCTGCGGCAGGACGGTGGAGCAATGCCATCCGGCGGGCGATCAGCCTGGTGGTGGGAGGCGTCGGCTTGCTCGTCACGGGCGTGTTGCTCTGGGTCCCCATCGCCATCGGCATCAAGCTGGACTCCCGCGGCCCCGTGTTCCACACGCAGAAGCGGGTGGGGCGGGACGGTCGCCTGTTCACCCTGCTGAAGTTTCGTTCGATGCGCGCAGACGAGGGGGACGAGGGCGATGTCTGGAATCGCAGCGACGAGCACCGGATCACCCGCTTCGGTCGCTTCCTGCGCAAGTTCTACCTGGACGAGCTCCCGCAGTTCCTGAACGTGCTGCGCGGCGACATGAACATCGTCGGTCCCCGACCGGAGCTGGCGCGCAACGTGCCGGCGATGACCCAGGAGATTCCCCACTTCGGGTTGCGCACGCTGCAGCGGCCGGGACTGACGGGCTGGGCGCAGATCAAGCAAGGCTACGCCGTCGACAAGATCGCGGTGACCGAGAAGGTCGATTACGACCTGTACTACATCGCGCATGCCTCGCCGCAGTTCGACCTGAAGATCATGCTGCGGACGATCGGCGTCGTGCTGTTCGGCTGGCACGGAGGAGACGCCTCGCGTTGAGTGAGAGCCGGGCGGGGCCGGTCCGCAAGCCGCGCGTGCTCATGGTCGGCCCCTTTCCTCCACCGATCGGAGGGGGCGTCGCCACCTTCATGCTCAACGTCGAAGGCTCGGCGCTGAGTGACCGCTACGAGTACGTCCGCTTCACGACGTCCCGCCCCGAGAAGCAGAACGTCTCGGCCAACACGGGCTATGCGGCGCTGCTCAACGCCGGCGTGGGCCGCATGCTCCGAGGCGCGGCCGTGACGCTGTGGCACCTGGTGAAGTTCCCGTTCCGTGTCGTCTTCGGGCGCATCGATCTGGTGCAGGTCCAGGCCTCCGTCTACATGACCTTCTGGGAGTCCGCTTGCTACGTGGCGCTGGCCCGGGCCCTCGGCCGCCCGACGTTGATGCGCATCGGCGGGGCCACGGACGTGTTCTACGAGGTCTCGTCCGCGCGGGGGCGTCGTGGCATCGAACGGGTGCTGGGGTGGCCCGACGGCCTGATCGTCCAATCGGAGTACTGGCGTTCCTTCGTGGCCGACCGCGGCCGGCGTGAGGGCGTGTTCGTCGTCCACAACTTCGTCGGGGACGCCTGGGTGGGTGGGGTCGGGGCCGGCAACGCCGGGGTCGGTGACGCCGGGGAGCCCGGAAGGGCCCCCGAACAGGTCGGCGCCGAGGCCCGTGCACAGGCGCTTGGAATCCCCCTGTTTCTGTTCTCCGCCGGCACCGAGGCGGTGCGCAAGGGGCTGCCCGAGGTGCTCGAGGCCATCACCCGGATCAAGCAGGCTGGCGTGTCCGTCCGCTTCCGCATCATCGCGGCGTCCGCATCGGTGGTCGAGGAGATCGACCGCCGGGAACTCGGAGACCTGGTCGAGGTGCGCGGCTTCGTGCCCCGGTCCGAGATGCGCGCCCAGTACCTCGACTGCGATGCGTTCCTGTTGCCGACCCGCGGCGAGGGCTTCCCCAATGCCCTGCTCGAGGCCATGGCTTGCGGGCTCGCCGTCATCGCGACGCCGGTGGGAGCCATCCCGGAGGTGGTGGAGGAGGGTCACAACGGTTTGCTGGTGCCCGTCGGCGACGTGGATGCGCTCACCCGGGCCATCGTCGCGCTGGTGGAGGCGCCCACCGCTCGCCGGGACATGGGGCGTCGCAACCGCGATCTCGTTGCCGACGCCTACTCCGCCGGGACCGTGCTGCCCATGCTGGAAGAGGCCTACCTAGCCGTGCTCGAGCGGCGCTCGAAATCGTGATGCCGGCACACCCGCACCGGAGGCGGGCGTGCCGTCAGCAGGTGCGCCCGGCCGGGGCGGTCACGCGATCCGTCGCGTCACCGGAGCACCTCCGCATGTTCCAGTCCCTGCATCAGGGACTGGGCGAACAGGCGCGACCCGAGCGGCGAGAAGTGTCCGGCGGAGTTGCGGTTGGTCCAGGGCGCGGACTCCACCTCGGGGAAAGCCGAGGTCGGATCGAGGAACGGGATCCCCGCCTCCTGGCAGTGCTGCCGAACGGCCTCGGCATCCGACGAGAAGCGGGTGCCCTGGGTGCCGCCGGATGACCCGAATCCGACCGTGGTGACGAAGAAGCGGGCGCCGCGTTCGGTGCACATGCGCATCAAGTCGTCGAGGGCGCCGCAGGTCAGGTCCCGGGCGCGCTGCCACTCCCGCCCGACGTCGGAGACCAGCGCTCCCTCGCCCTCGCCTTCGAAGCGGACGTTGTTGTTGTGGGCGCCGAACAGCGCCAGCACCTCCACGGCGGCCTTCGAGAGCACGTGGTAGGCCGCCGAGTGCTCGCGCAGGAACTGACGGCCGGGGATCGCATTGCGGATGCGGCGATAGGTGCCGCGGCTGAAGCGCAGGTCGTCGGCGAAGTCGTTCCCGCAATGGGTGTAGACGACGATGTCCGGTCGGACGCGATCCCAGTGCCGGAGGGCCAGGAGCTTGGCCTGCAAGGCACCGTAGCCGTAGACGCCGGCATTGACCGTCGCGGCGTGCTCCCGCCCGGACTCGGTGAGCAGGCGTTCGAGGTGCACCGCGATGGTGTGTTCGTCGTCGACGCCCTGGCCGAAGGTGTAGGAGTCGCCGATGAGCAGGACGCGTGGGTCGGCGTCGGGGGCCAGCTCGTCACCGCGCAGGCCGTGGGAGTTGATGCGCACGTGATAGCGGAAGTCGCGCCCGCGGACCTCCACGTCCGCTCCGGGCTTGTTGACCCAGGACAGCTCGGGGTCGGGCATGGCGAAGGCGTTGCCGCGGTAGCCTGCGTATCCGCCGAACACCCGGAGCACGACTTCCGCCAGGGGGAGCACGATCGCGAACGACAGGCAGGCGGCCGCGAGCTTCGGCAGCAGCCGTGCCACCAGGCCCCGGGGCGGTCGCGGGCTGCGTCCCGGGTCGTGGTGCTCGGCGTCGCCGACGTCCGCTGCCATGGTGTCCCGCTCCGCCGTCCCCCAGGCCACGACGGGGAGCATGTCGATGCCCCGGATCCGCGTGACGGCCGGTGATGATACTCAGGGCTCAGGCCGAGGGCTCCCGATTCGGGCCCTCGCGCCGGTGGCCTGGGGCCCGTCGGTGGCGTGGCGGGGGAGTCCCGGCTTCGGTCCTTCGGTGGCAACGGTGTAGACTGGGAGGTTTGCCGGTGCGTCCCGGATTCGGGCCTCGGTGGTGAGAACACGTGTGTCCGTCACAGCCGACCTGACCGAGAGCCTGCCGATCGCCATGCCCCGTCCCCACCCGTGCCGTCGCCGCGACGACCGTCTTCCGATCGCGTCCCGCTGGCTCCTGGCGGTGCTCGCGCTGGTCATGGCAACCGCGGCCTGCAAGGCCCCGCCGGACTCGCACGTGGTGCCGCCCCCGGACCTGAGCGCGGTCATGCGCAACCGGGACGTGGCGCTGATCTCCGGCGACGTCCTCGAGGTGTCCTACTTCAAGGCCTACTTCGACGAGTCTCCCTATCTGCTGGACGTCCGCGACGAGCTGCGCGTGACGGTGGCCCATCGCCCCGACCTGGCCCATGACACGGCCATCCTCCCCGACGGCACCTGCACCCTTCCGCTGATCGGCACGGTGCATGCCCGGGGGAAGACGGCGAGCGAGTTGAAGCAGCACCTCGTCAAGCTCTACAGCGAGCACTTCACCACGCCCGAGGTCGACGTGCTGATCCTGCGCGCGCGGGAGCGGCTGGAGGACTTCTTCGCCATCCTGCTGACGACGTCCGGGGGGCCTGTGCGAGAGGCGGTCGTGACCGAGGGCATGTTGCAGCTCCCGCTGATCCCGCGGCTCGACGTGGACGGCTGGCCCCTCTCGAAGCTCCAGGAGACCGTCCAGCTGGCCTACCAGTCGGTGATGCCCGAACTGCGCACGACGGTCCGGCTCAAGCATCGCGAGGCCCGGGAAGTGATCGTCCTGGGCGAGGTGAGGGCCCCCGGCGCGTACACGGTCAAGGACTCCATGAGCGTGATGCGAGCCCTGGCCGTGGCCGGCGGCGTGACCGTGTCGGCCTGGCTCGAGAGCGCGCTGCTGGTGCGCATGGAGGACGACGGTTCGCTGTCCGTCACGGTTCACGACCTGCGGCAGACCTACGAGGGCAAGGACGCGAGCGGCTGGGTGACCCACCTGCGCCCCGACGATCTGCTCTACATCCCCTCGACGCCGATCTCCGACGCCAACGAGTTCGTGCGGCAGTATTTCCGCGACCTGTTCCCGCTGCCCATCGGCGTGGGCCTGGGGTACCGACTGGACGACAACAACTGATGACAGGGAACCGACAAGCCGGTCCGGCACGGCGCAAGCCGGGCTTCGACACCGACATCGATGCGCTGCGCCTGGCCCTGGTGGCGGAGACCAAGCGGACCGGGGCCCGCTCGGTGGCGTTCATCGGCATCGGGCGGTCGGCCGGCGTCACGACCATCACCGAGGCCCTGCGTGAGGACATGGCCGCCGGGCAGGACGCGCCCGAGCTGATCGACGTCGGGTCGCTCGACTCCCCCGATGCCATCGCGTCCGCGGTGGGTGCCGATCTGACCGTGCTGGTGGTGGCCGCGGGCGCGGTGAGGCGCGAGGCCCTGCGGGACGGGGCCGCGAAGCTGCGGACGCTGGGGGCCCGCGTGCTCGGCGTCGTGATCAACAAACGGCGCTTCCCGATTCCTGGAGCGGTCTACCGCAGGCTGTAGTCCGTGCGACCGCTCAGAGTCCTCCATATCGTCTACGACCTGGAAGTGGCAGGCGTCCAGACCGTGGTGTCGCTGCTGGTCCGCCATACCGAGCGCCAGCGGGTCGTGCCCGTCGTCTGCGCGTGGAAGGGGGGCGGCCCGATCCGCGACGAGATCGAGGCGGCCGGCGTCGAGACCCACGTCCCCGCGCCCGGCACCGGATTGTGGTCGGTGTACCGGCTGCTCAAGACCTTGATCGCGACCCACCGGATCGACGTGATCCATGGCCACATGTCGGACGGAGCCTTCTGGGGGGGACTCTTGTCCCGGCGGACGGGCTTGCCGCTGGTGTTGAGCTTCTACAGCAACAGCCTGCTCTCGCACCGCATCAACCGGGCCTCTCTCCGCGGACGGGTGCGCTTCCAGATGCTCAAGCGGGGGGCCCATCGCGCCCGGGTCAACATCGCCTGCGCCGATTCGGTCAAGCAGCAGGTCATGGATGAGCTGGGGCTGAGCGAGGAGCGCGTGCAGGTCATTCCCAACGGAGTCCCGTTGCCCACGGACGACGCGGTGCGGCAGGCGGCGTCGGAGCGCGGGAGGCCCGGGGCCGAGGCCGGCCGGCCCTTCCGTCTCGTCACGGTCGGACGGCTGGACGAGGTCAAGAGCCAGGACGTGCTCATCCGGGCCGCGCCCCTCGTCCTCGAAGAGATTCCGGACCTGCAGTTCGTGATCGTCGGTGACGGCGCCCGACTGGACGACTGGCAGGCCCTGGCCCGAGAGCTGGGGGTCGACGGGCGCATCGAGTTCACCGGGCGCGTCAAGGACTCCGAGCCCTTCTTCACGGGTGCGGACGCCTATGTCTCGACGTCGCGCTACGAGGGGACCTCCCTGGCCGTCCTGGAGGCGATGGGATGGGGGCTGCCCGTCATCGCCAGCGACGTGGTCGGCAACCGGGACGCCGTCGAGCACGGTGAGACCGGCATGTTGTTCCCCTATGGTGACGAGCGCGCGCTCGCGGCGGCGATCGTCGCCCTCGCGCGGGACGAGGGGGCGCGGAGTCGGGTGGCGGCGAACGGGCGCGAGCAAGTCTTGCGCCGCTTCAGCGTCGCCCGGATGATCGACAACTGCGAGGCGGTGTACCGCCGCGTCGTGGGGGCCGATGCGCGGCCGCCGGAGACCGGTTGAACGTGAGTCAGACCATGCACGAATTCGATGACTACTCCGGAGTGCGCGTGCTCCTGACGGGGGCCGGCGGCTTCATCGGCAGTCATCTGTGCGAGGCCCTGTGCCGTGCCGGCGCCGAGGTGCGCGCCCTCGTGCGCTACAACAGCCGCAGCGATCAGGGGCTGCTGGCCCAGCTGCCGGCGGACGTCCTCGCTCAGGTCGAAGTCGTCTCCGGCGACGTCCGCGATGCGGGCCAGATGGCCAGCATGGCCGCCGATCGCGAGGTCATCTTCCACCTCGCGGCGTTGATCGGCATCCCCTACTCCTACGAGGCGCCCGAGAGCTACGTCGACACGAACGTCCGGGGCACGCTCAACGTGCTCGAGGCGGGCAAGGCGGCGGGGGTCGGGCGCATCGTGCTGACCTCCACCTCGGAGGTCTACGGCACGGCGTTGCACACGCCCATGGGCGAGGACCACCCGCTGCAGGCCCAGTCGCCCTACTCGGCCTCGAAGATCGCCGCCGACAAGCTGGGCGAGAGTTATCACCTCTCGTTCGAACTGCCCGTGGCCGTCCTGCGCCCGTTCAACACCTACGGTCCGCGCCAATCGGCCCGGGCCATCATCCCGACCATCGTTTCGCAACTTGTCGCCGGGTGTGACGTGCTCAAGATCGGTTCGGTGGAGCCGGTGCGCGACTTCTGCTTCGTCGCGGACACCGTGCGCGGCTTCCTGCGGGCCGGGCGGGCGCCCGGAGCGGTCGGGCAGGTCACCAACGTGGGCACAGGCGTGGGCGTCTCCATCGGCGCCCTCGCGGAGACGGCCATGCAGGCGCTGGGCCGGCAGGTTCCCATCGAGACCGACGCCTCGCGCGTCCGGCCGGCACGCAGCGAGGTGATGGAGCTGGTGGCCGGGGTCGAGCGGGCCCGCGACGTCCTGCAATGGACGCCGGAGGTCGCCCTGGCCGAAGGGCTCACGGCCGTCATCGAGCACGTGACGGCCCACCAGGGCGACTACGCCACGTCGACCTACGCCGTCTGACGTCGCGCGCATGCAAGCGATCATCCTCGCCGGTGGAAAGGGCGCGCGGCTGCGGCCGTACAGTCAGGTGTTGCCCAAGCCGCTCATGCCCATCGGCGACATGCCCATCCTCGAGGTGATCGTGCGGCAGTTGGCGGCCGCCGGGTTCGACGACCTGGTGGTGTCGGCGGGCTACCTCGCCGATCTGCTGCGGGCCTTCGTCGGTGACGGTGAGCGCTTCGGCGTGCCGATCCGCTTCGTCACCGAGACCGAGCCCCTGGGGACCGCCGGGGCTCTGGCTCTGGTGCCGGACCTCGCCGACGAGTTCCTCGTGATCAACGGCGACACCCTGACGACCCTCGACTACGCCGCCCTCGTCCAGGCCCACCGCGACGGGGGCGCCCTGGCCACCGTGGCCATGCACGAGCGCGAGGAGCAGGTCGACTTCGGCGTGCTGGAGACGGACGCCCAGGGCGCGCTGGTGAGCTACTCGGAGAAGCCCGTGCACCGCTATCGCGTGAGCATGGGCGTGACCGTCTTCCGGGCCGAGGCCGTGCGGCAACTCGCGCGCGGTCAGCGCAAGGACATGCCCGATCTGCTGCTGGACATCGTGGCGGCGGGCGGGCGCGTGCAGTGCGTCGATCTCGGATGCTACTGGCTCGACATCGGACGCCTCCCGGACTACGAGCGGGCCGTCGAGGTGTTCGAGCAGCGCCGGCACGAGTTCCTGCCGCGCGCGCCATGAGGCTGCTGGTCACCGGCGGCACGGGCTTTCTGGGGCGACGTCTCGTGGCCGCCCTCGGGCGCACGGCGGCCGGGACGAGCGTGCATGCCCTGGGGCGGCGCGAGTGCGACCTGTCGGAGTCGGTCGCGGTGGTGGCCGCGCTGCTCGGCCGTGTGCGGCCGGACGCCGTGATCCACCTCGCCGGGAGCCTGGAACCGGACGCGGCCCTCTGTCGGCGGCACAACGTGGAGGCGACGCGGCACCTGCTGGGAGCCGTCGCGACGGAGTGTCCCGGCGCCATGGTCGTGATCGCGGGCTCGACGGCCGTCTACGGTCGCGGCGGGAGCGAGGCGGAGCCGCTCGACGAGTCGGCGACGTGCACACCCAAGGGTCCGTATGCCGAGAGCAAATGGGTGTGCGAGCAGCTCGCACAGGAGGCTGCGAGCCGGGGCCTGCGGGTCGTCGTCGCGCGCATCAGCAACCCGGTGGGGCCGGGGATGCGACCCGACCTGCTCGCCGGCAGCGTGGCCCGTCAGGTCGCCGCCATCGAGCGGGACGAGCAATCACCGGTACTCGACCTCGGAGACACCTCGACGAGCCGGGACTTCCTCCACGTCGATGACGTGGTGAGCGCCCTGTGGACACTGTCGCAAGCGGACGTGAGCGGCCGGGTCTTCAACGTGGCCAGCGGTGCGCCGACCGTCGTGACCAAACTCATCGATTTGTTCCTGCAGGCCTCGACCCGTCGGGACATCACGCTGGAGGCACACCCCGAACGGGCGAGCCGGTCCGCCATCAAGGAGCAATGGCTCTCGAGCGCGCGCCTCCGGGCGCTGGGGTGGGCGCCGAGGCTGTCCTTGCAGGCGGCCGTCGAGGAGACGCTGAGCGCGGCCCGGACCTGAACACCCGGACCTGAGTGGCGCGGACCTGAGCGGCGCCTGCCAAGGGGCGCCGTCTACCGGCGCGCGTCGAGGCGCCGCAGGCGCGCGGACGCCACCTGGCTGCGGCCCATGTCCTGCACGACGACCCAGCGCTCGGGGCGCAGGCGCACCTCGAAGGGCCGCCCGCTTCCGGCCAGGTCGGCGGGCAGCGGGATCGAGGGCGGGCGGTTGAGCTGCTCCCTGACGACGACGAGCCCGGCGGGCTGTCCGTCGATGTCGACCTCCACGCGCAGCGGGTAGAGGTCGGCGCGACCGGGCAGCGGCTCGAGGAACAGGCGCAGGGTGTCGCCCTCGGCGGTGAGCAGGGCGGCGGTGTGCATGCGCAGGCTGCCGTCGAGGTTCAGGCCGCCGAAGACCTGCCGGAAGCCGGTGCCCGCGGCGAGATCGATGACGGGTTGCAGCTCCTCGCGGGCCCGCTCCCGGGAGCGCATCGCGGCGTCCTGAAGCGCGGCCACGTCCATGTCCGGGGTGAGCAGCTCGCGCCAGGCGTCGGGCCGTTCGGGGAGTGCGTGCCCCGCGCCGGCATCGAGCCAGCCGTTCCCAAGCAGCCAGTGGGCGAGGTGGATGGCTCGCGCACGGAGCGTCTCGGCGTTGGGGTGGTTGTTGACCACCAGCGTCATGTCCACCGGGAGCGAGCGTTCGAGGAAGAGCACGGGCAGCTTGGGCGTCCGTTCGGCGATGCGCAGGGCGAGGTGCCGTGCGTACTCGCCGAAGCCCGACTGGGCCACCACGAGCCGGCCGCCCTGACGCAGGAGGAAGCGGTGCAGGGCGGCGATGCTGTCGGCGTTCTCGTCGTACCGCCGCGACGACTCGGGCGTCAGGTCGGCTTCGACGGCCCGCGGCCCGAGGGCGACGTCTTCGTCCCACAGCGGGCGCAGGCGGTTCTCCAGCGATGCGGTCTGGCTGCGGCTGACGATGAGCCACGGGTCGGCCGCGGACGGGTCGGGGGCCAGGTGCATGTCGCCCGTCTCGTAGACGGCCGCCTGGTCGGAGAGATCGTTGACCACGGGGACGTAGATCACGATGTCGGGCCGGAGCGCGTCGTAGTGGTCGCGCAGGTAGTTGAGGGCGGAGCGGTGGTTCCAGCTCGGCACGGCGACGGTGAAGGCGGCCACGGGGCGGGCATCCGCGCCGCGGGACGCGTTCAGGAGCTGCTCGAGCCGGGCGGCGATGGTCTCGTCGTCCGCGACGCCGAAGCCGAAGGCGATGGAGTCGCCCAGGACGACCAGGCGCAGCGCGTCGGGGGCGGGAGGTGGGCCGGGCCGCACGCGCATCCCTGTGGCATCCGTACGAGCGACCGTGCCCACGTAGCTCAGCTCGGCGTCCGGGCGGTGCACGTAGCGCACGAGCGGATCCTCGTGCGTCACGTAGAACTGGCTCGTGAGGCCCGCTCGGCGCTCCTCGTCGGTGAGGGGCTGGGGCGTGCTGCGCGGCGGCACGAGCACGGCGCCCCGGTCACCGAGCAGCGAGCGACCCGCCGTGAGCGAGATGGCGCCCTCGATCACCAGCAGTCCGATCACCGCAGCGATCAACGCCAACAAAAACCTCTTCAGCAGCACCCGCTCCTCCCGTCCTGCGCTCGCGAGGCTCTCGTCCCCGCGAGGCACATGCCCCCGCGAAGCTAGAAACAGAGCCTGGGAGGATCCTAGACGGTGGGGCGCACGACTCCCACGACGCGTCCCTTGATCACCACCTCACGGACCCGGATCGGGTCCATGGTGGCGTTGGACGGTTGCAGGCGGACATGGTCCTTCTCGCGGAAGAAGCGCTTGAGGGTGGCCTTGAGGCCGCCGGTGGACTCGTCGGGCAGCATGGCCACGACGATGTCATTGTCCCGGGCCGTGTCGACGGGCTCGACGATGACCAGATCGCCCGGGCAGATGTGGTCGTCGATCATCGATTCGCCTTCGACCCGGAGCATGTAGTGGCTCTCGTCGGGGGAAGCCAGGCTGTCGAAGGTGAAGGCTTCGTCGCTCTCGACGGCCTCGATGGCGGCGCCGGCCGCGATGCGCCCCTTGATGGCGAGGGAGGCGGGGGCAGGAGCCGCGGGTTCGTCTTCGACGAGTTGGATCGAGCGCGCCATGTTCGGCGTCTTGCGGATGGCGCCCTTCTTCTCGAGGGCGTTGACGTGCTCGTAGATCGTGATCTTGGAGACGCTGAAGTACTGCGACATCTCATCGAGGGTGGGCGAGATGCCCTTGTCGCTGATGAAGTCGCGGATGAAGGTGAGGACGGCGAGCTGCTTCTCGGTCAGGAACATAGGCGCCTTCGTCTACGCGTAGAGGAAGGCGACGAACATCGCGACCATGGCGCTCACGGCGGCCAGCTCTTTGCTCAGGATCTCTCGATACATCGTTCTGCTCTCCAAGGCGCTCGGGGGTGGCTTGCAGCGGCACGTTTCTTCCGCCCGCGCCCCGCCCGAGTCGTTAGGTCCACGTTACCCTAACATCGGCTGAAAACGACCGGACTTTTGGGGCTTGTTAGGATTCTTCGCTGGGCTGGCGAATTCGGCGTCGTGGGGCGGAAAGGACGCGGCGGTGTTGGCACGGGGAGTCGCCGTTCGGGCGGGCCTCGGGCGGATGTTCGGTGGAGCGGCCAGGGGGCCGGTCGGGAACCGGATCGGCATGACCGGTCGGAGGCGGTCGTCGCGGAGGCTCCCTGGGGTCGCGGCGCTTCGACGGGGCGACAGGCTGACGGCCCCGGTGTCCGATAGGAGCAGCGTGGGCGTGGCCCTTACAGGGGCATGGGCAATAGGATCATGGAGATCGCCGCAGGCGACGTGCGTGACGTCGCGCGGTCGGTGGTCAGAAGCTAAGCAGAGGAGCGTGAGCGTGACCGAGACGGCAAGCCGGGAGTCGGGATCCGAGGCCCTGCCTCAGGAGCTGCGCCCCGGACTCGAGGTGCCGCGGTACCTCTCGCCCCTCAACCCGCTGCACCTGCCGCGACGCACCACGGACGTGCTGATCATCGGCGGGGGCGTGGCGGGCCTGTCAGCCGCCATCACGGCCGGCGCCGAACGCGAAGTGCTCGTGTTGCTCAAGGGCGCGCGCCGTGACACGGCCACGAACTATGCCCAGGGTGGCATGGCGGTGGTCTGGGCCGACGACGACACGACGGCGGAGCACGTCGCCGACACCGAACGCGTCGCGGCCGGCCTCGGTCACGACGACATCGTCGCCAACGTCGTGGGCTCGGGGCCCGACCTGCTCGAGCGCTGGCTGAGCTGGGGCGCGCGCTTCAACCAGGAAGCCGACCATCTCGCGCTCGCCATGGAAGGCGGGCACAGCAAGCACCGCATCGTCTACGCGGGCGACCAGACCGGCGCCGAGATCCAGCGCTTCCTCATCGCCAAGGCGGCCTCGATGCCCAACATCGGCGTGATGGAGAGCACCTTCGTGCTCGACCTGATCACCGAGGGCAACCGCGTGCGCGGCGCCATCGCCTGGTCGTCCAGCCAGGGCTACTTCTGCGTGTGGGCCCGCGCGACGATCCTCTCGACCGGGGGCGTGGGCCAGCTCTACCGCGAGACCACCAATCCGGCCGGCGCCACGGGCGACGGCATCGCCATGGCCTACCGGGCCGGGGCGCAGCTGCGCGGCATGGAGTTCGTGCAGTTCCACCCCACCGTGCTGTACGTGGCCGGCATGTCGCGCTTCCTGGTGAGCGAGACGGCCCGGGGTGAGGGCGCCTACCTGGTCGACCGCAACGAACACCGCTTCATGCCGGAGTACCACCCCGACGCCGAGCTGGCGCCGCGCGACGTGGTCTCGCGTTCCATCGTGCGGCACCTGGGCAAGGTGCGGGACACCAGCGTCTACCTCGACATGCGGCACCTCGGCGCCGAGCACGTGAAGACGCGCTTCCCCGTGATCTACAAGTCGTGCCTCGAGTTCGGCATCGACATGACGTCCGAGCTGATCCCGGTGCACCCCGCCTGCCACTACATGGTAGGGGGCGTGGCCACGGACAGCCAGGGCCGCACGACGCTGCAGGGGCTGTGGGCCGCGGGCGAAGTCGGCTCGACGGGCTTCCACGGCGCCAACCGCATGGGCAGCAACTCGCTGCTCGAGGGCGCGGTGCTCGGAGACCGGGCCGGCGCGGATGCGGCCGCGGTGGACGACGAGATCGTCTTCGCGTCCGACGACGGTCTGCCCGAGGCGCGGGCCTGGGACGCGGGCATGGTCGATCTCAGCGACCTCGACAACGCCGTGCGCGCCATGATGTGGCGCCGCGTCGGCATCGAGCGCGAGGGCACGGGCCTCGAGACCGCCCTGTCGCGCTTCGCCGCCTGGAACCGCCTGCTCTACCACCGCGTGTTCGCCGACGAGAAGGGCTGGGTGCTCACCAACAAGGCGCAGGTGAGCTGGCTCATCGCCCAGGCGGCCGCCACGCGCAAGGAGAGTCGCGGCACGCACTACCGCCACGACTTCCCCGAGACCGACGATGTGAACTGGCGCAAGGACGTCGTGTTCGTGAGGCCGGACCTGGCTTGAGCCGGCTCCCGGTCGACAACGTCGCACCCGTCGAGCGGGCGGTGCTCTTTGGCGCCCTGATCGGCGGCGCGGGCACCAACGGCCGCACCCCCGGCTCGGCCGGCGATCCCGAGGCGGCCCTCGACGAACTGGCCGGCCTGGCGGAGGCCGTGGACGTCGAGGTGGTCGGCCGCATGGTGCAGCGCCTGGCGCGGCCGGTGTCGGCGACGCACATCGGCTCGGGCAAGGTCGCCGAGCTCAAGACGTTGATCAAAGCGGAGGGCGCGAACCTGGCCCTGGCGGACATGGACCTCAGCCCCGCCCAGGCGCGCAACCTGACCGAGGCGCTGGGCGTGCGCGTCATCGACCGCTCCGAGCTGATCATGGACATCTTCGCCCGGCGGGCGCGCACGTCGCAGGCGAAGCTGCAGGTGGAGCTGGCCCAACTCGAGTACGCGCTGCCGCGCCTGCGCGGTCAATGGACCCACCTCGACCGCTACGGCGGCGGCGGCGTCGGCACGCGTGGTCCGGGTGAGAAGCAGATCGAGACGGACCGGCGCATCGTGAACCTGCGCATCCGCGACCTGAAGCGGCGCCTGACGGTGTTCGAGCGGCGCAAGCAGGTCACGCTGGCCGGGCGGGCCGCGGTGCGCAAGGTGGCGCTCGCCGGGTACACGAACACGGGCAAGTCCACGTTGTTCAACCGGCTCACCGGCGCCGAGACCTACGTGGCCGACCGCCTCTTCGCCACCCTCGACACTCGCACGCGGCGCTGGGCGCTTCCCCAGGGCCCCCTGCCACAGGGCGGCGAGGTGTTGTTGTCGGACACGGTCGGCTTCATCCGCGACCTGCCGCACCACCTGGTGGCCTCCTTCCACGCGACCCTCGAAGAGGTCATCGAGGCCGATCTGATCCTCCACGTGGTGGATGCCAGCGATCCGGAGGCCCACCGGCACATGGAGACGGTGCGCCGGGTCATGCAGGAGATCGGGGCCGGCGAGATCCCCACCATCCTGGTGGTCAACAAAGTCGATCGCGTGAGCGACCGCATGGAACTGCAGGCCCTGCTCAACGGCCTGCCCGGCGCGCTGCCCATCTCCGCGGCCACGGGCGAGGGCCTCGACCTGCTAGCCGAGCGGGTGGCGCGGGCCTTCCGCGGCGTCCAGCGGCGCTACCGCGTGTCGGTGCCTCTCGCCAGCGGGCGGGCGTTGGCCCAGGTGCGCGCGCTCGCCGACGTGATCCAGGACGACGTGGTCGAGGATGGGGGCAGCGGCGGTCGCATCGACATGGTGCTGCAGGTCGAGCAGCGGCATGTGGGGCGGCTAAAGGCATGGGCCGAGGACGAGGGTCTCGACCTCCAGCGGGCCTGACGGCGCCGAAGGCCCCGCCATCGAACGGTCGGCGCGGAAATCGCGCTTCCGCTGCCTCGCGCGGGGGGCGATCATGACCGGCCATGGATGAACTGCGACTGTCCGCCGAGCAATTGCGCTGGATCTGCGATCCCGCCGACCTGCCCTTCGAGAGCACCGCGGACGTCGAGCCGATCTCAGGCATCTCGGGCCAGGAGCATGCGGTCGAGGCCCTGCGCTTCGGTCTCGAGATCAACGCCGTCGGGCAGAACATCTACGTGAGCGGGCTGCCGGGCACCGGCCGCGAGTCCCTGCTCAAGCAACTGCTCGAGGAGATCCGCCCGGCGTGCCCGCTGGCGCCCGATCGCTGCTTCGTCCACAACTTCGAGCAGCCCGACCGGCCCAGCCTGATCTCGTTGCCCCGGGGGCAGGGGCTGCTCTTCGCCCGGCGCATGGACACGGCCATCGAGTTCATCCGCGATGACCTCGGCGCCGCCCTCCAGGCAGAGACGGTGACCCGGCGGCGCAAGGCCATCGAGACCGAGGCGGGCGAAGCCATCGATGCCATCGGCGGACCCTTCGATGCCGAACTGCGCGCGGCCGACCTGACCCTCACGACCCAGCAGGTGGGTGAGCTCGTGCGGCCCGCCATCGTCCCGGTCATCGACGGGGAAGCGGTGACCCCCGAAGACATCGAGCGGATGCAGGCCGAGGGCAAGCTCAGCGACGAGCAGCTGGCCGACATGGAGGCGCGCATGGCCGAATTCGGCGAGCGCCTCGGCGACATCGCGACGCGCATCCAGGCGGTGCGGCGCAAGGCCGTCGAACGCACGCGCAAGCTGTTCACCGGCGAGGCGCGGTCGCTGCTGATGAGCGCCACCGGCGACATCGTCGATCAATTCGGCGACGCCGCCGTGGGCGGCTTTATCAGCGCCGTCATCGACGACGTGGTCCGGCGCATGGCCGGCGACGGAGCGGGCGACGGCGACTTCACCCGTCGCTACCGGGTCAACCTGGTCCAGGGGCATCGTGAGGACGAGTCGTGCCCGGTCATCGTCGAGAACGTGCCCACCATGCGCACGCTGCTCGGTGGCATCGACGTGGAGATCGCCCCCAACGACCAGGCCGAGGCGAGCCACATGACGGTGCGCGCCGGATCGCTGCTGCGCGCCGATGGCGGCTACCTCGTGCTCGAGGCCAAGGACCTCGTCACCGACGCCAACGCCTGGCGGGCGCTCATGCGCGTGTTGCGCATCGGCCGCCTCGACATCGTGCCGCCTGAGTTCGAGGGGCCGTTCCCTTCGCCGACGCTCAAACCCGAGGCGATCCCGATCAACGTCAAGGTCGTGCTCATCGGCGGGCCGGCCATGTACCAGGCCCTCGACAACAGCGACATGGACTTCAGCAACCTGTTCAAGGTGCTGGCGGTCTTCGAGAGCGAGCGGCCGCGCGACGAGGAGGCGGCGCGCATGTACGCGGGCGTGCTGGCGCGGGTCGCGCAGACCGAGCGGTTGCTGCCCTTCCACCGCACGGCCGTGGCGGCCCTGCTCGAACACGGCACGCGCATTGCGGCCATGCAGGGCAAGGTCTCGTTGCGCTTCGGTCGCCTGGCGGACATCGCCCGGGAGGCCGCCTTCCTGGCGTCGAAGGAGTACGCGCAGCAGGTCACCGGCGACCACGTGCGCGCGGCCGTGCAGCGCACCAAGAAGCGCGCCGACCTGCCGTCGCGTCGCTTCCTCGAGTTGGTCGAGTCGGGCACCATCCGCGTCGCCGTGACGGGCGGGGTGGTGGGCCAGGTCAACGGGCTGGCCACGAGCCAGGCCGGACCGCTGACCTACGGTTTCCCGGCGCGTATCACCGCGACCATCGGCGCCGGGACCGCGGGCACCATCGACGTCGAGTCGGCCTCCGAGCTCTCGGGCAGCATCCACACCAAGGGCTTCCACATCCTGGGCGGACTGCTGCGACACTTGCTGCGCACCGAACACCCGCTGACGTTCAGCGCCTCGCTTGCCTTCGAGCAGAGCTACGGCGGCATCGACGGCGACTCCGCGAGCGGAGCCGAGGCCTGCTGTCTGCTCTCGGCGCTCACCAACGTGCCGCTGCGCCAGGACCTGGCCATGACCGGGGCCATCGACCAGCACGGGCACATCCAGCCCATCGGCGGGGTCAACGAGAAGATCGAGGGCTTCTTCGACGTGTGTCGCGACGCCGGGCTCACGGGCACGCAGGGCGTGATCATCCCGCGGTCCAATGCGGGCGACCTGATGTTGCGCCATGATGTCGTGGAGGCCTGCCGCGAGGGGCGCTTCGGCGTCTACGCCATCGACACGATCCAGGAGGCTCTGGCCCTGTTCACCGGCGAGGAGGCAGGTGCCATGGACACCAACGGCGAGTATCCGGCCCACACCCTCTTGGGCCGCGCCACCGAGCGCGCCCACAGATTCTGGAGCCAGGCGCGCAGCGCGACCACGGACACGACCACGCGGGGCGCCCGGGAGCGTGCGCAGGGCACGAACGGATCCGGGGCGGCGACATCGTGACGCGCGCTCGACGCCGGTGCCTGGCAGGCGGCCTGTTCGCGCTGGTTCTGTGCGCCGGGAGTGTCCGGGCCCAGGAGATCCGGCCCGTCGTGCGCATCAACGACGCCTCGAGTCGCTCGCGCACGAACCCGACGCCCGAGATCCTCGCGGCGGAGCTGCAGGCCCACGTCGAGACCCTCGCGGGCGACGACCTGGAAGGGCGCGAGACGGGCTCGCTCGGCGGGCTGCGGGCCGCCCTCTACATCGCCCAGAGCCTGGCGCAGGCCGGCGTGGCGCCGGCGCTGCCGGTGGCGCCCGAGGGCTCGACGTTGTCGGGCTACCTGGCGGACATCGGCTACGTCGGCTTCCCGCTGCGCACCGAGCCGCGCCTGATGGTCACCACCGATGCCCCCGAGATCGACGGCGAGGCGGTCTTCACCGGGGCCCACGGCGTCGACTTCGACTATGTGGTGGGGGCGCCGGCGGAGGGCGAGCTCGAATTGTTCGTGGTGTCGAGCCGGGCCCAGGCCGAGGCGGTCAAGCCCCTGCGCCACGCGGCTCTGTACATCCACGGCTCCTACGGCGACCGGCAGCAATGGCTCGAGGTGATGGGCAGCCCGGGCGGCCGCGGTTGGGGCGCCTTGCTGCTGCCGGGCTGGCCGACGCCGGGCGATCACCGTCCGCTGCCCCTGCACGGCGTGGCCTCCTCGGTGGACGCGACGTTGCCGGTGATGCTGCGCGTGCGCGGTCCGCTGCGGAAGCAGCTCTCCGAGGCCACTGGGGGCACGATCAAGCTGGGCATCGAGGGCCTCGAGACGACGCCGGCCTACAACGTCATCGGCGTCATTCCGGGGCAGGGCACGCCCGACCGCCCCGAGTTGGCGCGCGAGGTGATCGTCTTCACCGCCCACTACGACCACATCGGCATCCGCGGGCGCGCGGCGACGAGCCCGCGTGAGCCCGACGACCCGGCCCCCGACGACCTGGTCTTCAACGGCGCCGACGACGATGCCTCCGGCGTGGCCGGCGTGCTCGAGTTGGCCCACGCCTTCGCCCACGAGGGGGCGCCGGCGCGCACGCTGGTGTTCCTGCTGGTGACCGGCGAGGAGAAGGGGCTGCTCGGCACCGAGCACTACCTCGACCACCCCGTATTCCCGCTCGCGGACACGGTCTACAACCTCAACCTCGAGATGATCGGGCGGCCCGACCCGACCGTGGGGGGGCCGGGACGGCTGTGGGTGACCGGCCCCGAACGCACCAACGTCATGGGGGCCATGGAAGCGGCCGGGATCGGCGTGGGGGCGGACATGCGGCCCGAGCAGAATTTCTTCCAGCGCAGCGACAACATCGCCTTCGTGCGTCGCGGCGTGCCGGCCCAGACCTTCTCCAGCTATGCGCTCCACGAGGACTACCACCGCGTCACCGATGAGGCGGCGACCCTCGACCCGGACCACATGCAGGCGGCCCTGCGGGAACTCTTGCGGGGCGCGCGGATGCTGGCGCAGGGCGAGCTCGATCCGGTGTGGCTCCCCGGCGGCAATCCCTACGCACCCGCGGACGCCGGCGCCGCGGGGCGCTGAGTCGAGGCGTCCGGTGGGCTTCGGCGCCGGGGATCCCGAGGTCTCGGTGCTCATGCCGGCGCGGGACGCCGAGGCGACCCTCGATGCGACACTGCGTTCGGTGCGCCGGCAGCGGGGTGTTCATTGGGAATGCATCGTCGTCGATGACGGTTCGGACGACGCCACCGCGGACGTGGTGCGGCGCCACGCGCGCGCTGATCCGCGCGTACACCTGATCGTCCAGGAGCGCCTCGGGCTGGTGCCCGCCCTCGAGCGGGGACGCGCCGCCTGCCGCGCACCCTTCGTGGCCCGCATGGACGCCGACGACGTCATGCACCGAGACCGCCTGGCGATCCAGCGCGCCGCCCTGCTCGACGCGGGCGACCTGGCGGGCGTCGGTTGTCGGGTGCGCCTGTTCCCCCAGGCGTCACGGGGGCCGGGCATGGCCCGCTACGAGCGCTGGATCAACGCCGTGGCCGGCCGCGACGACGCGGGGCGCCTGGATGCCGAGGCCGTCGCGCGCGAGGCCTTCGTCGAGTGCCCGCTGGCCCACCCGACGTGGATGCTGCGGCGCGCGGTCCTCGACGCCCACGGCTATCGCGACCGTGGCTGGCCCGAGGACTACGACCTGTTGCTGCGCCTGCTGGCGGCGGGCGAACGCCTCGCGTCCGTCCCGCGCCGGCTGCTGGCGTGGCGGCTGGGGGCCGGCGCCCACTCGCGCACCGATGCGCGCTACGGGCTCGATCGCTTCACCGCCTGCAAGGCGGCTTTCCTGGCGCAGGGGCTGCTCGCCGCCAGCCCGGCGTGGGTGCTGTGGGGACACGGTGACACGGGACGAGCGCTGCGGTCGGCGCTGGCCGCCCACGGCCGGACGCCGGCGGCCATCGTGGAGGTGCACCCGGGGCGCATCGGGCAGGTCATCGGCGGCGCCCCCGTGATCGCACCGGCGCAGCTGCCGGGAGAGCGGGCCCGGCTGTCGGCAGCCGGGGACGGCAGCGCCGTGCCGGTGATCGCCTCGGTGTCGGGAGCCGCGGCGCGCGGACAGATCCGCGTCGCCCTCGACGGCATGGGCCTGGCCGAGACCCTCGACTACATCATGGCCGCGTGAGCGCGAGCGATGGCCACGCGGTCACGTGCGCCGCGCCCGCGGACCCGCTCTACTCGTGGCGCAGCGCGACCACGGGATCGAGGGCCGCGGCCCGGCGCGCGGGGTAGATCCCGAACACCACGCCGGTGAGGCACGAGACGCCGAACGACAACAGCACCGACCAGGGCGTGATGATCGCGTCCCAGTCGGTGGCCGAACGCAGGATGGTGGTGCCGAGGATGCCCAGGGCGATGCCGAGCATGCCCCCGATGCCTGACAGCGTCACCGTCTCCACCAGGAATTGCAGGGTGATGTCACGGCCGGTGGCGCCCACGGCCCGGCGCAGCCCGATCTCCGGGGTGCGCTCGGTGACCGTCGCCAGCATGATGTTGAGGATGCCGATGCCGCCCACGAGCAGGGAGATGCCGGCCAGGATGGGCAGCACGATGTTGAACACCTTCTGGGTCCGCTCGCGGGACTCGAGCAGCTCGAGCGGCACCGTGACCTCGTAGTCCTTCTTGTCGTGGAAGGAGCTGAGGATCGCGCGGATGCCCCGGGCTGCGTCGAGGACGTCGTCCTCGGCGGCGATGGTGCAGACGATCTGGTGCAGCTCGACCCGGGTGCGCTCGTAGGTGCCGGCCCGGGCCACGGTGTTCTCGAGGCCGAAGCGGTCGACCACCGCCTGGAACGGCACGTAGACTTCCATGGCCCGGTCGTCGATGCCCAGCACGGCCTTGTTGGGGCTCTGGAACTCGAAGTCGGGCAGCACGCCCACGACCCGGAAGTACTCGGTGCCGATCTTCAGGTCGAGCTTGAGCGGGTCGCCGAAGTACTTGGCTTCATGCAGGAGTCGCGGCCGCACCACGCAAACCCGCTTGGCCTCGCGGTCGTCGGCGGGGAGCAGCGGTCGCCCGATGATGGGCTGGAGCTTGAGATGGACGAAGTACTCCGAGGTGACGCCGCGCACCTTCGACTCGATGCGCTGGCTGCGGTTCCAGATCCATTGGTCGACGTCGTGCACCTGCAGGACCTGGTCGACCAGGGGCAGGGTCTCGGCGATCTGGTCGGCGTCGGCGAAGGTGAGTCCGTAGCGCGCGGTGCTGTCGGTGGCCTCGTCCTGGACGTTCTGCTCGGCGGGCGGCTTGCGCGCGTTGATGATCACGTTGCGCGTGCCGAGCTGGCTGATCTGCGCCAGGATCGCCTGGCGCGCGCCCTCACCGGTCGAGATCATCGACATGACGGACGCCACGCCGAAGATGATGCCCAGCGCCGTCAGGAAGGTGCGCAGCTTGTGCCGGGCGAGGTTGCCGAGGGCTTCGCGGACGAGCTCGAGGATGTATCCCACGGGCGCCGGCTACTCGGCGTCGGCGGCGTCGGGCGACGCGCCGGACGCTGAGCCGTCCGCCCCGTCGCCGTCGGCCTGCTCACCGTCGTCGGCGCCGAACACGGTGGCGGCGCCCGGAAGGTTCGGGTTGTAGAGCAGCACCCGGTCGCCTTCGCCGAGGCCGTCGAGGATCTGCCGGTGGGTGTCGCTGCTGGAGCCGGGGCTGACGCGCCGCCGCATGGGATCGCCGTTGTCGTCGAGGGCGTAGACGAAGTGCTCGCTGTCCTCGAGGAACACGCACTGCAGCGGGACGTAGAGCACGTCGGGCAACTCCTCGACGAAGATCTCGGCCTTGGCGCTGATGCCCGGCTTGAGCTCGATGCCCGCGTCGGCGGTGATGGTCACGTCGACCTCGAAGCGCTTCACCTCGGGGTTGCTGTCCCAGCGGTCGGGGCTGCCGGCGATGCGCGAGATCTTGGAGACCTCGGCGCCGAGGATCACCCCCGGGTAGGTGTCCATGGTCACCGTGGTGGTGAGGCCCACGGAGAGCTTGTTGATGTCCGCTTCGTGGATCCACAGCTTCACGATCATCACGCGCAGGTCGGGGATGGTGAAGATGGTGTCGCGCCCGTGGACGGTGCCGCCGACCTTGATGTCGTTGCGCCGCCAGGGCTCCTCGGGATCGCCGTAGAGCACGATGCCCGGTGACGGCGACCGGACCGTCATCTTCGCGATCTCCTCGGTGACCTCCACCAGCTCCCGCTCCTGGTTGGCGAGGATCTTCTCGGACTTCTCGACCGAGACCTGCCGCTGACGGAGTGTCGAGGTGGAGCGCTTCTCGGCGTTCTCGACTTCACGCTGGGCGTCGGTGAGGGCGTTCTTGCGCTCGGCCTGGGTCAGCGGGTCGGTGAAGCGCTCGAAGATCTGCAGGTCGAGCTTGGCGCCTTCGAATTCGACGTCGGCCTTCTCGAAGTTGATCTCGTCCTCTTCGTACTGCGCCTTGTTGATGTACTCGAGGTCGAACAGCTCCTGGCTGTCCTCGAAGCGCTTCTTCATGCGGGTGTACTCGGTCTCCTTCTGCTTGACCTCGACCTCGAGGCGGCGCTTCTGGTTGGGACCGTCGCCCTGCAGGTACTTCTCCAGTTCCTTCTCGGCCTTGAGCCGGGCGAAGGCCGCCTTCTCGATCGCGGCGGCCGAGTCGGTCTTCTGGATGTCGAGGTCGGTTTGGGCGGTGAGCAGGTTGGCCTTGGTCGAGGCGATGTCGCGCTCGAGCTGGTCCTGCTCCTTCTCGAGGTCGGAGGTGTTGAGGCGGCCGATGACCTCGCCCTGCTCGACCATCTCGCCTTCGTCGGTGAGGAAGGTGATCTCGGCCCGACGCTGGCTGCCCGAGGAGATCTTCTGGCTGTCCTTGGCGACGAGGGTGCCGTTCTCGGTGATGGTCACGTTGAGGCGACCGCGGCGGGCCTCGAACAGGAGCTCCGGGCGGATCGGGTCGGACCCGGAGTCGGCCCCGTCACCCTTGAGGAAGTAGCCGCCGGCGGCGACGACGGCGAGCACGGTTACGAGAACGGCGGGTTTCACGTCTGCCACATCCCTCGGGAGTCGATGAACAGGATACCGAGGTTTCGCATCAGGCGAAGCCGCGCGATGAAGTGTTCGGCTTTGAGATCGATGAACGAGTTCTCGGCGTCCACCAGCCCCTGGCGCGCTTCGAGGAGGTCGCGGTTGTCGGCGTCGCCGGCCTCGTAGCGGATCTCGGTGACGGCGACGGCCCGGCGCTCCTGGGCGACCTGTTCGGTCTGGATGGCGATGCGATCCTCGAGCTGGCGCAGGTTGCGCAGCTGGTTGCGCACGCCGCTCTCGACGCCGTCACGGCTGAGCTCGAGCTGGCGCTCGGCCTGGTCGCGGGCGATGAGCGCCTCGCGGTAGCGGTTGCGCTCGGCCTGGCGGTTGACCGGCAGGCCCACGACGAGGCCCGCGGTGGCCGACCACTCGTCCGGCGCGGCGCGGTGGAAGCTGGTGCCGGTGCCGCCTTGTCCCGCGGTGAGCGTCAGGTCGGTGTCGGTGCGCAGGCCGTCAGCCGCCACGCGCACGCCCCGCTCGGCGTCGTCGAGCCGGCCCGCGGCGGTGAGCAGGTCGAGACGATTGTGCAGCGCCACCTCGACGGCGGAGTCCTCGTCGAGACGCACCGATTCGAAGGGCGGCTCCATGTCGACCAGCTCGATGGCGACGGAAACGTCGAGGCCGAGCCGCACCTTGAAGTCGTCCAGCGAGCGCTCCAGGTTCGCGCGGGCCACGAGCAGGTCGTTCTCCTCGCTGACCTCACGCCGTCGGGCGAGGAACACGTCCTCGTCCTTGTTGCGGTCGACGCGGCGCAGGGCTTCGGAGCGTTCGCGGTCGAACAGCGCCTGCTGGTAGGAGGCCTCGCGGATGGTGAGGCGCTGGCGCTGGCTCAGGATGTCGAAGAAGTCCTGGGCGATGCCGATGGCGAAGTCCTCGCGGAACAGCTCGAACGCACGCACCTCGTAGACCACGTCCTGCTCGGCCTGGGTGAGGGCGTCGTGGGAGACCTCGTAGCCGGCGCCGCGCATGAGTGGTTGCGTGAAGGTCATGTCCACGGAGGTATCGAAGCTGCGCTTCGAGCCCGTGGCGCGCCCGGCGCTCGCCGCGGCGGTGAAGGACATGCTCCCGCCCGAGTCGAGGATCTGGCTGGCGCTGAACGCGGGGGCGAGGGACCAGTCGGACAGCCCCGTCTCGGAGTCGCTCCAGAGGTAGGCGATGGTGGCGTCGAGGATCGGGCCGAACGCGAAGCGCGTGAGGGTCAGGTCGAGCCCCTCGAGGTAGACCTGCTCGCGGCGCGTGAGGAATTCGCGGCCCTGGCCCACCGCGAGGGCGAGGGCCTCGGCCAGGTCGATGCGGCGCGTCGGCGGCGCCTCGGAGGCGTCATCGCCAGCATCGTCACCCGCGGACTCGGTGTCGGCGTCCGCGTCGTCCGGCGGCGCGAGCACCTCGGGTTGCTCGACCCACGCGTCGCGGTTGCCGAGCTCGCGCGCGGAGACCTCGCCCAGCAGGGCGCCCACTTCGCGGTCGGCGTCGTCGCGCCAGGCGTCGGGGCTCCAGAGGCAGCCCGTGGTGCTCAGGGCGGCGACCAGCGTGAGCAGTGTGAACAGCCTCAGGATCCTGGACCTCTTCTCGGATTCATCAGCGGGCACCACGGCCTGGCAGGCGGTCGGGCGTCCCGGGGCAGGGGTAACGGGGGTGGTGCGACGGTTGGGTCGGACAGGGTGGCCGACGGGGCTGCCCGGCAGGGATGGGCGGTGACCGCTCATCATACGGCTCCGACCCCGTGCCCGGCGCCCCCGACGCGGACCCGGGGCGTGCCCCTCAGACGCCGGCCGAGCGGCCACTGTGAACCTGAAATCCCCGGAGCAGGCCGGCGGCGGCTCGGCGAGGTCCCCGAGCCGCCCGTGGGTGAGACGTCGTTCGGTCGTCGCCGGGTTGCCCCTCATCGTCACGGCGATGAAGGGCTCAGCCCGGAGCGCCAAGAGACCACCACACGGCCGTCAGAGAACGGCCCCAGAAAGAGGAGGAAGGACAATGTTCGCCACCAAGACGCTGATCATCACGCTCGCGCTCGGGGCGACGACCCTGGCCCAGACCGAAGCCCAGCCCTCTACGGGCGCGGCGGGACAGGTCGGAGCCGGGCAAGCCGTTGCTGATCTCGATGACGAGGTCGCGCAGGCACCGAGTCGGCTGCCGGGGCCCGAAGGGTTCGCCGAGCGCCTGCTCGAGCTGGATCCGGGCGAGAAGCTGACGCGATCCGGAGTCACCGTCCAGAATGACCCCGAGTCTTCGGGGCCGATCCTGCTCGGTCCGCTGACCGGCGAGACCTTCGAGTCGGTCGAGATCCGCGCCGGACGCAAGGCCGCCATCCACATCGACGAAGGCGCCGGCGGTCTCGAGTACCTGCAGGCTCGCGTCATCGGTCGCGCCTGGTTGACCGTGACCGGGGACCAGGGGCTGGGCCACTACGACATGCGTGAGCCCTACCTGACCATGGCCGGGATCGTGGTCGAGGGCCAGGGCAAGAGCGCCCTGCCGGCCGACGAAGCCGCGACCATCGAAGTGCACAGCTCGCGCAACGTCATCGAGACCCAGTTCGGCTCGCGGGACCACGAGATCGTGCTGCACGGATCCGAGAACCTGGTGCGCATGCGCGGTGACGACGCCGTCATCGCCATGACCGGACCGAACCGGATCCTCTCGATGTGGGCGCTGATGCCCTGAGGCTCGCGCCGGCAGGAGGAGCCCTTGGGAGAGGGCAGAGGGAAGGACAAGGGACATTTGGGTGGCCGGGCAGGGAGCGATCCCTGCCCGGCCTTTTTTCTTGGGGAGTGCCGCGGGATCCGTTCGGTCGTCCGCCCCGCGCCCCTGAGAGAGGAGTCGGGGACGGCGTCGTGCCGCGCCCTTCGACGACGAACGGTGTTCGGGGCGGGGGTCACAGCCCGTCCGGCCGGAGCGAGAGGGACTTTCCATGCGCGACCGCACCACAGCGATCTGGGGCCTGTTCGGTCTCCTCGCGGCTTTTGCCGGGCTCGCCGGTGTGGTCGGTGCCATGGGGGAGCCGGGAGACTCCGTCCGGGAAGCCGGGGGGCCGGCTGTCCTCGTCCAGCACCATTCGTCCGTCGAAGCGCGTCGGCCGGCGCCGCTCCCGGCTCCTGACCGGCCGGACCCGGTCGAGATCCCCCGCCCCGCGCCGGGTGCCGCCCGCAACGCCGGGCCGGACGGCGCCATCGAGCTGGCCATGATGCGGGCCAAGTGTTCGGGGCTGGCTGCCGAGAACGAGCAGCTGCGCGCCGAGGTCGAAGCGTTGCGCGGGCGCCTGGAGCAGGCCCGGGCCCGGGCGTCGCGGGACCTGTCGACCCAGGTCTCCCGCTGGCTCGAGCAGGGTTTCGTCCCCGCGGACTTCTCCCTGCCCACGAGCGAGGGTGTGCTCGACCTGCGGCCCGACGTCCACGCGATCCTGATGAGTGCGGCCGCGTCCCTCGAGACCGATGAGATCGAGGTGTTGCAGCGCCGCGTCGACCGGGGCCACGTGCACGGTGTCACGCGCCAGCTGGCGCTGTGGTACGAGGCCTCGCTGGCCAGCGGTCGTCAGGACTGGGACGACCGTCGCCTGCGCGTGCAGGCCGCGCTGGGCCTGCGCCTCGGGGATTCGTAGGCGCGACGAGGGGGGGGGGCCGTCGACGGAGCGGTCGTCGGGATCCTACCGGTCGTCGGCACCCTCGGGGGCGGCGCCGATGCGCACGTGCATCACGTCCCCCTCGCCGGAGGAGCCCGCGCCGCCGTCCTGTGACGTCGTGCCTTCGAGGGACTCGATGAACACGATGCCCAGGGCCACGAGGCCCGCGAAGATCACGAAGATCAGCAGGCGTCGACGGTTCAGTGCGCGGCTCCGGCCGCCTGGGCATCAGCGCGGCGGGCGAGCCAGGCCACCACCGGGCTGGCGACGAAGATCGACGAGTAGGTGCCGACCAGCACGCCCACGATCATGGCGAAGGCGAAGCCTTCGAGCACCGGCTGGGTGCCGTAGCTGAAGTAGAAGATGACCACGAGCACGAGCATCGTGGTGATCGACGTCAGCAAGGTGCGCGAGAGGCACTGGTTGACCGAGATGTCGAGCACTTCGTCGAGGGGCTTGTCGAGCCGCGGCAGGTTCTCGCGGACACGGTCGAAGAGCACGATGGTGTCATTGAGCGAGTAGCCGACGATGGTCAGGAAGGCGGCGATCATGGCCAGGTCGATCTCGATGTCGACGAAGCCGATGCTGTGCACGAGCGCCACGAGGCCGAGGGTGATGGCCACGTCGTGGAACAGCGCCACGATGGCCGCGATGCCGTAGCGGAACTCGCGGAAGCGCACGCGGATGTACAGCACGATGGCCACGAAGGCGAGGATGATGGCTTGGATGGCCGAGTCACGCAGCTCGACGCCCACGCGGGATCCGATGGTCGTCGACTGCAGGAACGGCTTGTTCACCGCCGGCAGGCCGTCGGCCCGTTGCAGGGCGTTGGCGAGACGCTGGACGATCTCCTGATCGCCGAAGCCGGTTCCGGCCAATGTGCCGCTCACGGACACGCCGCCGTCGGCGGTGGGGGCCACGGCCAGGTCGGCGATGAATCCGAGTCGTTCGGCGACGGCATCGGCGGACACCGTGTCCTGGAAGTTGAGCGTCGCGGAGAGGGCGCTGGTCGCCGCCGCCGCGTCCTCGGTGATGACCAGGTCGGTGACGAAGTCACGCTCGAGCATCTCGCCCAGGCTCGCGCGCAGGCGCGCCTCGTAGCGGGCGGTCATGTCGTCGGCGGACTCGCCGTCGGCGGCCGAGGCGGTCTCCTCGCCCTTGATCTTGATCACGTACTGGCTCGACGTGCCGGCCGGGGCGTCCTCGTCGACGACCGAGATGACCTGGGCGCCGGCGAAGGTCTGCTTGATGGCCTCGCGCACTTCGCCCTGGGCAATGGGCCGGTTGAGCTGCACCTGTGCCTTGTAACCGCCGAGGAAGTCGAGGCCGTAGGCGTCGTGACCGAGTCCCACGAAGGCCACCAGGCTGACGACCACGGCGACGATGGAGATCTTGGTGGCGACCCGGGCCTTGCTCATGAAGGCGATGGCCGTCTCCTGCTTGACCAGGCGCGCCATGGTCACGGACGGCAGCCACTCCTTGGCGATCAGGAACAGGTAGGCGGTCTTGCCGAACACGAGCACTGAGAAGACCGACGTGAGGATGCCGAGCATGAGCACCACCGCGAAACCCTTCACCGGGCCGGTGCCCAGCTTGTAGAGGATGAACGCGGTGAGGAAGGTCGTGACGTTGGCGTCGATGATGGTCGAGGTGGCCTTCTCGAAGCCGAGCTTGACCGACTGCGCCAGGCCCTTGGCCCGATCGGTCTCCTCACGCAGGCGCTCGAACACCAGGATGTTGGCGTCGATGGCCATGCCGATGGTGAGCACGAGGCCGGCGAGGCCCGGCAGCGTCAACGTGGCCTGCAAGGCCAGCAGGAAACCGGCCAGCATGAGCAGGTTGATGCTCAGGCACGCCACGGCGATGAGGCCGTTGACGCGGTAGTAGAAGACCGTGAACAGCAGCACCACAATCACGCCCCACAGGGCGGACTGCGTGCCGGCCTCGATGGACGACTCGCCCAGCGACGGCCCGATGGTGTTCTCGAACAGCAGCCGCGGCTTCATCTGCAGGCTGCCCGAGCGGATGATCGTGAGGTAGTTGCGGATCTCGTCGGGGGTAAAGCCCGTCGCCGAGCCCGACTGGATCACGAAGCTGCCGTCGAGGCGCGAGTTGATCGTCGCCGGCGGCTGGGCCATGCGTCCGTCGAGCACGATGCCGAGGTAGCGGCCGACGTTCTCCTCGGTCCAGTCGCCGAACTCGGACTGGCGGCTGAGGTGCATGGTGATGCCCACCGCCGGGCTGCCGCGGTCGTCGGACGACTGGCGCACGTTGCCGATGTCGGCGCCGGTGAAGAGGTGCCCCGAACCCTGCTCGAGGCGCACCAGCAGGAAATCGTTGGCCGTCAGCGGCGCGTCGACGAAGGCGTTCTCGTTGTCGACCAGGGTCTCGAGGCCGCGGCGTTCGGCCAGCACCTGATTCGAGTAGGGCAGCCAGCGGTAGCGCACCCCGGGGAAGGCCCGGTCGAGGCTGGTGATGTCGATCTCGCCGGCGCCCTTGCCGACGTGCTGCGCCAGCAGCTCGTCGAGGCGCGCGGTCTCGTCGGCCACGCTGAGGCCGTTGGCCAGGTCGTCGTAGGCGGCGATGCGCCACTCGAGCCGGCCCACGCGGGAGACCAGCGTCTTGACCGATCCCGCCTCTTCGGCGCCCGAACCCGGGAGTTCGATGACGATCTCGTTGGTGCCCTGTCGGGTGATCGACGACTCGCGGATGCCGTAGGCATCGATTCTCTTCCGGAGCGTGGCGATGGTCGAGGCGATGGCGTCGACCTCCACCGAGCCCGTGCCCAGGTCGGGCTCCTCGAGCTCGTAGCGCAGCGTGACGCCGCCCTGCAGGTCGAGGCCGAGGATGACGTCATTGCTGGTGATGGACCAGACGCTGAACGCAGCCAGCAGGATGATCCAGAACAGCGGCTTCGCGATGTCGGAGCTCATGGGCCGTCAGGAATCCTGTGCTTCGCCGCCGTCGGCGGGTGCGGCCTCGGTGGCCGGTGCCTCGGGAGCCGGCGTCGGCTTCGGCGTGGCCTTGCGGCCCTTGGTGCTGCCGCTGTGCTGGCGCTCCTTGATGCGCGCCGCCTTGCCGGTTTTCTTGCGCAGCACGTAGAGCTTCGCGCGACGCACGACGCCCTTGCGCTGCACGTCGATCTCGGTCACGAGCGGCGAGTGCACGGGGAAGGTGCGCTCGATGCCCTCGCCCTGCGTCACCCGACGCACGGTGAAGGAGCGGCCGAGCCCCTTGCCGGAGATGGCGATGACGTCACCGATGAACTGCTGGATGCGCGTCTTCTCCTCCTCCTTGCCCTTGGCGCCCTTGGTGAGCTCGCGAATGAGCACGCCCACAGCGACGCGGTCACCGACCTCGAAGTCGGGCACCGACTCTTTCCTGTAGCTCTGCTCAATGTCCGAAACGGGTGTGCTCATCGCTGGTCTTCCCGCAGGGCCTTCCAAACGGTGGTCCTCTCCTCGGCCTGGGCCCTGCGCCAGGCGGAGATCTCTTCGTGGTTCCCGCTCAGCAGCACCTCGGGGACCTCTTGGCCCCGGAAGCTGCGCGGACGTGTGTAGTGGGGGTGGTCGAGCATGCCGTCGACGAAGCTGTCCTGACGGGCCGACTCGTCGTCGCCGAGGACGCCCGGGATCAGGCGCGTGGCGGCCTCGATGGTGGCCATCGCCGCCAGCTCTCCGCCGGACAGCACGAAGTCGCCGATGGAGACCTCGATCCAATCGAAGCTCTGGTGGATGCGCTCGTCGAAGCCTTCGTAGCGCCCGCACAGTCCGAGCCAGCGGGGCTGCTGCGCCAACCAGGCCGCGCGCTCCTGGTCGAGGGGCGCGCCCTGTGGCGTGAACAGGAGCTTGGGCATGCCATCGAATCCGCCGTCCCGTGCCGCGAGGGACTCCATCGCGGCGAACACCGGCTCGGGCTTGATGACCATGCCCGGTCCGCCGCCGAAGGGGCGGTCGTCGACGCTGCGGTGGGGATCGCTGGTCTGCTCGCGGAAGTCGTGCAACGTGACATCGAGCAGGCCCTTGCGGCGCGCGATGCCCACGATGCTCTCGTCGAGGAAGTTCTCGAAGAGCCGCGGGAAGAGGGTGAGGATCTGGACCTGCACGTCGGAAACCTGCGGAACGAGTGCCGAAGAGTGAGAAGCCCGTGGGGGCCGCACGTCCTCGCCGGGACGCGCACCTCGCGCTCGCCGCGGGTCCCAAATCCATGGGACTTCGCAGGTTACGCAGAACCGCCTAGTGTAAATTCGCCCCTGACGAGGTCAACCCGTGAGCAGGGCCCTCCTGGCCTGAATTCGGCCGGGGCGCTGCCCACCCCGGTCGAACCGCTTCCGCGCCACCCCGAACCCCGTAAAGTCCTGACCCGAACCATGTTCAGCGGCATCGTCGAGACCACCTGCAGCGTCACAGCCGTCGAGGATCGGGGGGCCAGCCGCCGGTTGCGCCTCGACCTCGATCCCTTGACCGTCCTCGACGGGGCCGACCCGGGCGGACCCGTGGGCCTCGGCGACAGCGTGGCCATCAACGGCGTCTGCCTCACCGTGGCGGCTCTGGAAGGCGGATCGGCGGACTTCGATGTGGTCTCCGAGACCCTCGCCTGCACCAGCCTGGGCACCCTCGCCGTCGGCGATCGGGTCAACGTCGAGCGGGCCTTGCGCTACGGCCAGCGGGTCGACGGGCACCTGGTCCAGGGGCACGTGGAGAGCACCGGCCGGGTGCAGTCGGTGGAGGTCCAGGCGGGCCAGACCTGGTTCACCGTCCGTTGCGGTCCCGAGTTCGCAGCCCGCTGCCTGCCCAAGGGGTCGGTGGCCATCGACGGGGTCAGCCTGACCATCGCCGAACTGGGCGACGAGACCGTGTCGGTGGCGCTCGTGCCGCACACGTTGCAGCGCACCAGCCTCGGAGCGCGGGCGTCCGGCGATACGGTCAACCTCGAGGCCGACCTGATGGGACAGTGGGTGCTCGCCGCGGTGGCGCGCGGCGGCGTCGGCTAGCCGCACCGCCCGGGCCCGCCGACGGAGGCTGTCGGCGGGGCGCGGCGACCCAGCGCCGCTTGCAGGACTCAGCGCCGCGCGAAAGTGGCGGTGAGTCCCTGCTTGAGCGACCGCGGGGCGTAGCCGAGCTCTTCGATGGCCTCGCTGCTGTCGACGGAGTGATCGGCCAGGTGGAAGTGCAGCACCGAGAGGGGACGGTGCTTACCCACCAGGGCGAGGGCCCGGGCCACGAGTCCCCACAGGAACAGCGGCACCGAGCGGATGCGTCCGGCGCCGCCGCTCGCGTCGCGCACGGCGTAGCGGAAGTTGCACACCGACAGAGGGGTCGAGCCGCCGAGGCGGAAGGTGCGCCCTTCGAGGCCGTCGCCCTCGGCTGCGGCCACCAGGGCCGCGGCGACGTCGTCGACGTACGCGGGCTGGATCAGGGCCGAGCCGCCGTCGGGCAACCACATGGTCCCCTCGCGCATGCGCCGCACGAGGTTCGGCGTGTGGTTGGGATCGCCGGCGCCGTAGATCAGGGTCGGTCGCATGATCACGAAGGGCAGCTCGGAGGCCCGCACGACGGCCTCGGCCTCCAGCTTCGACTCGCTGTAGGGCGTCGGCGGGATGTCCTCCACCGAGAAGGACGACACGAACACGAGCCGGGCCGGATCGGTGCCGGATTCCAGGGCGAGCTGCTCGAGGGCGGCCACCAGGTTGGCGGTGCCGGTGACGTTGACGTTGTGCAGGTGCGGGTCGGTGTCGCTCACCACCGCCGCCGCGTGGATGACCACGTCGGGCTGGGCCACGGACAGGTGTCGCGGCAGCGAGGCCGTGTCGGTGATGTCGCCCTCGACCCACTCGACGGCTGGCGTCAGGTCAGCCGGGCGCTCGCCCCGACTGAGCACGACCACCTCGTGACCACGGGCGAGCGCCTGCTCGACCGTGCGACGGCCCAGAAATCCCGATCCTCCGGTGACGAACACTCTCACGCCCACATGGCCGCGCTGTCGCCGGCGCCTCCTCCCGTCAGGGTTCCTCGGTGATTGGATCACCGCAGGGGTGCTGCTAGCCTCATCCTCACATCAGCTTGCCAAAAAGCCCGGATTCGCCCCCAGCCCGAATGGGCGCCGCACCGTCCCGGCGAGCCGGATGCGGGACGCAGCAACCCCGGGAGGAATGACGTGCGAGTGTTGCAGGTCATGGAGTGCACCATCGGGGGCACGCGGCGCCACCTGCGCGATCTGTGCCACGGTCTGCTCCGACGCGGCGTGCAGCTGCAGGTGGCCTGCGCCGCCCTGCGCGAGCCGGCGGTGCGGAAGGACATGGCGGGTTGGGCAGCCGCCGGCGCCGAGGTCACCGAGGTGCCCATGGTGCGGGCCATCCGGCCCCTCACCGATCTGAGCCACGCCGCCCACCTGGGCCGACTCATGGCCGGGCGGGACCTCGACGTGGTCCACACCCATTCGAGCAAGGCGGGAGCCCTGGGACGCGTCGCGGCCCTGATGCGCAGCGGCGCGGCCCGGATCCACACGCCCCACACCTTCGCCTTCGCCTTCGAGGGCGGGGTCGGGCAGGGGGGCGAGGCGGCCGGGCCCCGGGGCCTGATCCTCTCGACGGAGCGGCTCCTCGGTCGTTTCACCCAACGCATGCTGCACGTCTCCGAAGGCGAGCGGGAGGACGGTCAGCAGCTCGGCATCATCGCTCGGGGTCGCACCCGGGTGGTGCCCAACGGCATCGATCCGACGGAATTCGCCCGGCCGACGGGGGGGCCGGCCCTGCGCGCCGAGCTGGGCATCCCCGACGGCGCGCCGGTGGTGGGATCGGTGGGGCTGCTCAACGACGCCAAGGGCTACGACGTGCTGCTCGATGCCCTCGCGCTCATGGACCGCGACGTCCATGCCGTCGTGCTCGGCCACGGGGAGCGGGAGCAGGCCCTCACCGAGCGGGCGCACCGACTCGGGCTGGCCGAGCGCTGGCACCTGGCCGGTTGGCGTGACGAGGTGCACTCAGCCCACGACGCCTTCGACGTGTTCGTGCTCAGCTCGCGTTGGGAAGGCATGAGCTACGCCCTGATGGAGGCCATGGCCGCCGGACTGCCCTGCGTCTCCACTGCGGTCAACGGGAGCGACACTTTGCTGGGCGGCGAGGACGGGCGCGACCCGCCGTGCGGCGCACTCGTCCCGCGGGAGGACCCGGCGGCGTTGGCCGCAGCCCTCACCGGTCTGCTGGCCGACCGCGCGCGGGCCGCCGAGTGGGGCAGCCGTTCTGCCGCGCGCATCGCGCAGCGCTTCACCCTCGAGCACATGCTCGACCGGACCCTCGCTGTTTACGAGGACGTGGCGACGAGCTCATGAAGGGCCGACCGACGTGAAGATCCTGCACGTGATCACGACCCTCGGCGTGGGCGGCGCCGAGAAGCACCTGCTCTGGCTGGTGGGCGGGCAGCTGGATGCCGGACACGACGTCAGCGTGATCTACCTGAAGGGCGGCGGCGAGCTGGCCGGCGGCTTCTCCGCGCTGGGTGTGTCGCTGAGGATGGTGCCCTGGGATCGCCCCGACCCCTTCTCCCTGCGGCGCGCGGTGAAGGAGCTGGCGGTGTTCATCGATCAGTGGCAGCCGGACATCGTGCACACCCATCTGCTCAAAGCCGACACGGTGGGCACCCTCGCCGCCCGCCGCGCTGGCGTGGACGCCATCGTCTCGAGCAAGCACAACGACGAGCGGGCCCTGCTGCGTTGGCCGGTGGGGGCCATCCACGGGTGGCTCGCCAAGCGCATGGTGCGCACCATCGCCCTGTCCGATTGCGTCGCCGCATTCACGGCGGAGCACGGGCGGGTCGACCCCGGGCGGATCCGGCGCATCTACTACGGCGTCGACGCCGAGCGGCTGCAGCCGACCCACGACCGCGCCGCCGTGCGTCGCCTGATCGGCCTCGACGACGACGCGCCCGTGGCGATCTGCGTCGGCCGGCTCGCGCTCCAGAAGGACCACGCCACGCTGCTGGCCGCCCTGGCCGAGGGGCCGCCCCAGCTCGTGCTGCTGCTGGTGGGCGGCGACCCGTTCGGTGACGGCATGCCGCGCCTGCAGGAGCGGGCCGAGGAGCTCGGCGTCGTGGACCGGGTGCGCTTCCTGGGCATCCGCCACGACGTGCCCGACCTGCTGGGGGCCAGCGACGTCTTCGTGCTCTCGTCCCTGTGGGAGGGGCTCGGGCTCGTGTTGCTCGAGGCCATGGCGGTGGGACTGCCCATCGTCGCCACCGGTGTCTCCGCCATCCCCGAGGTGGTGCAAGACGGCGTGACCGGCTGGCTGGTCCCGCCCGCGGACCCGGCGGCTCTGGCCGCGGCCCTGGAGACCAGCCTCGCCGATCCGGCGGAGCGGCGACGGCGCGGCGAGGCCGGCCGCCAACGACTGCTGGAACACTTCGCCCTGCCCCGGATGATGGCGGAGATCGAGGCGGTCTATGTCGAGGTCCTGGACGAGGTGGCACGGTGAGCAACAGCGACGACGCAGCCCGGCGGGGCGATGAGGTGCCGATCCAGGCGGCCGCGGCCCGGCGCTCGGTGATCACCGTGTGCTCGGGCAACATCTGCCGCTCGCCCATGGCGTCGGCCTTCCTGCGTGTGCACCTGGCGGACCGGGGCTTCTCCAATGTCGAGGTCATCTCGGCGGGGACCCACGCCCTGGTGGGCCGCCCGGCCATGCGCGAGGCCCGCTCGGCGGTGGCGGGCATCCGGGGCGAGGCCGAGTCCCACGAGGCCCGGCAGCTTGACATCGGCATGGCCTCCGACGCGTCCATGATCCTGTGCGCGACGACGGCGCACCGTCGGCACATCCTTTCGTGGTGGCCCGACCTGCCGCCCGAGAAGGTGCGGCTGTTCAACGACACCATCCGCGGCTCGGCGCCCCTCGACGTCGACGATCCCTACGGCTGGGATCAGGAGGTGTTCAACCTCGCGGCGCGGGTCATCGACCGCGCCATGGAGTCGTGGGCCGACGTGCTGTCCACCCAGTGGGGCAACGGCCGCTGAGCCTGGCGTCCGCGGAATCGGTGCTCGCCACCGCCTGGCCGATGGCCAGGGGACCGCTCTTCACAATCATCGTCATGACCGTGGTCATGGGGCTGTGGCTCCTGGTCCTCAAGCAGGTGTATCCGCGGCTGGTGGCGTCGAGGCGTTATGGCGTGCCGCCTACGTATGACTCGGTCACACCGACCCACACCGGTCTCTTCGATCAACGCAGAGGCCTGACGTTTTGCGCCCTTGGTTGCGTGGGCGTGGCACTCGTTACGACCGATGTCCTCGGGTGGGTCACCGGGGCATCAGTCGCGTCGTTCGAGATCACGGGTGAGGACACGCTTGTCGTCTACGGTTCGCCGTTCATCCAATACCTGCTGGCATTGCTCGTTGGCGTCCTCTTTGCCCCGGCCCTGACAGCGATGCTGCTCGGTCGCGTTTCCGGCGGTGCCCTGCTCGAGGACGCGCGCGCCGTCTGTTGGCGTACTGTCGACATCGATGTGGTGCGATTGCTGCGTGACCTCTGGCCGCTGGCTTTCGTCGCTGCCATCCCGTTCGCTGCCACGGTCGACAAGCAGATTGTGTGCGATGGCGAGATGCTCACCTTGCGGGCCTGGGGCGGTTTGCTTGAGGAGCGGCTGCCCGTCGATGCCCGTGTGACCGTGGTCGAGAAGATCGCGTGGGAGAGTTGGCGCGGTACGCCCGTGGACGGCCCGGACCGCGCCATCGCTCTGCCCGACGGCCGGATCATCCGACGCGGGGGCTCGTACGCCGAAGGATTGGACGAGCTGATGGACCTGCTGCTGCGTTCGGGAGCTCGGCGACTCTCGGCTGAATTCTTGCCGCGCGAAGGAGACCGGCGTTGATCTGGCTCCTGAGGACTGTCGTGTGGGAGTGGCCGGAGGTCTGGAGTGAGAGCCAGATCCTGCTGGCGCTCGTATTCTTGCTGCTCTTGGCCTTGGTGGGTTGGCTGGTGACCGTACCGCTGGTCCGCCGGTATCGCCGCTTTCCCGAGCAGCGCTTTGGATCGGCGCCGGCGCCGTTGCGACCACGGAACAAGCGCAGAAGTCCTCGGGAAAGGGAGCGCTGCAAGCTCACGCGATTCGATCGCCTCGGTATGAAGGCGAGCGGTCTCGGCATGGTGATCCTGATTCCCTTGGCGGCCATTCCCGTGCTCACGGTGCTCGGCCTGCGGGCCCAGGAGGCCCGGTCCGAAGACGTCGTCTTGCTCGAAGCCGCTCGCGATGGGTTTTTGACCGCCGCGTTGTTCGCAGCCATCCTTGGCTTCGGCTGCGGTGCTTGCTGGTTGTTCCCTCGACTCGTCGGCTCGCGCCGCGCATGGGAACGTACTTACGGCGCCTATATCCGGGCACGGACCGGGTATGACTCGGTGCTCATGCTGAAGGATCTTGTGCTCGGATTGATGCCCGTCTGGATCATCGCCGTCGTGTTGCTCACGGATACGTGGATGACGGCAGGGCCGAGCGGCTTGCGCGTCGATGGCTTCCTGTCCCTCGACCCCGAGGCGATCCCGTATGAGGCGGTCGTCGGCTTCGAAATGGGAGAGCGATCGAACTGGCCCAACAGCAAGAAGAAGGCGGCCTGGCGGATGCGGCTCGCTGACGGGAGTGTCCTGAATTCCTGGGACCTCCTGCTCGACGGGAATGCGGAGGAACACGAAGCGCTCCTCGCGATGCTGAATTCCCACGGCGTGGTGGTGAGGCGCCTTGATGACTCCGACTGACCTCTCCACCGGTGAATCCGCGGCCTCCCGCGGCTCGCCGCTCAGCCCCGGGTCGTGGTCACGAACAGGCACTCGGTGTTGGTCAGGTGGCCAACCGTGCCCACGCGCTCGCCGGCGGGATTGTGGATGCCGATGCGCGCGCCCACGTAGCGCGGGTGGGCCACATCGATGCGCTGCACGCTGCCCCGGCGGGACAGCAAGTGCTCCACCTCGTCCGGGGCGAGGAAGCCCTCGTCGTTGAACGAGAGGACGATGTGGCGGGCGTCGATGACGTCCACCAGCTCCTCCAGCGCGCCGCGGATCAGGCGCTTGCTGTTCCACGGGCTGCGCCGGGTCTTGCAGTCGATGCGCTTGCACGCGATGCCGTAGACCTCCGGCTCGTCGCCGCGCACCAACGTCTCCCACAGGTGGTAGTTGCCGGCATAGCTGTGCTGGTTGTAGGGCGGGTCGAGGTAGGCCAGGTCGACGGGGCCGAGGCTGCGCGCGCAGGCGGCGGCGTCGAGCCGCGAGACGGTCCCGGTGCCGTCGATGAGCTCGGGCAGGCGCAGCTCGAGCGGGTTGAGGGCGCGGGGGGCCCAACTCTTCAGGTAGGCCATCTGCACGCCGGTGGTGGAGTCGACCCGGTCGGCCGCCAGCAGCAGTGACGTCAGGGCGATGGAGCGCAGCGGCTCGTCGGGCAGCTCGGCCTCGATGCGATGGCGGATGGCCTCGATGCGGGCGCAGTTGTCGGGGCGTATGTAACGCGAGCGGTTGCCATACGTCTCGGTGAACCATCCCGGGGTGGGCGGGGTCTCGGCGAGATCGGCGAGCAGGGCCTCCAGCGCCGGCAGGTCCAGCGTGCGGCGATCGGCGACGAGGGCCGAGAGGGCCAGCACCTCGCTGTACGCCGAGGTGTCGTTGCTGTGCACGGCGAGGCCGCGGCGCTTGAGCATGCGTCCGACCCGGGTGGTGCCCGCGAACAGGTCGACGGCGCTGGTGAGCGGCCCCAGTCCTGCCACGATGGACTCGATGGCCGGAAGCAGCTTGCGCTTGCTGCCGATGTACTTGATCACCATGCCTGCAGTGTGTCGGGGGAGCGGTGCGGTCACAACGACCATGCGCGGCGCGATGGATGGTTTGACCATCGGCCGGGGCCTCGAGCACCGGCCGGGGCTGGAGTCGGCGAGCCCGGCGGGCTAGAAGGTGGCGCTGTCGGGGCCTCCGGCGCCCATCCCCAGGGAGTCATGCGGTGGATCCCGCCACGCGTCGGCTGCTCATCGTGGTGCAGCTCTGCTATGGGGTCTTCCCCGCCCTGGGCCTGGTGGCCATGGAGGCCTTCGCCCCGCGGGCGGTGCTCATGTGGCGGCTGTTCACCGGGGCGGCCGTGCTCATGGCCCTCTCGGTGTGGCGCCACGGGCGCGCTGCCCTGCCCGCCCTGCCGGACCTGGCGCGGCTGGCCGGCCTGAGCCTGCTGGGCGTGACCATCAACCAGACCCTGTTCCTCGAGGGGCTGTATCGCTCAACGGCGGTGAACGCCGGACTGCTCATGACCGTGATCCCCGTGGGCACGGTGGGGCTCGCGGCGGTCCTGGGCCACGAGCGTCTCACCCGCCGCCGCCTGGCCGGCATCACCCTTTCGGTGGCCGGCGTGACCTGGCTGTTCCTCGGGCGGGGCGCGGCCCTGGGCGCCTCGACCCTCACCGGCGACGGCCTGCTGGCCCTCAATGCCCTCAGCTACTCCTTCTACCTCGTGCTGGCGAAGCCGGTGCTCAACCGCCTGCCGCAGCTGGTGGTGGTCTCCTGGTTGTTCACCTTCGGGGCGGCCACGGCGCCGTGGTTCTCGCTGGGCTTCGACTGGATGCCCGAACAGATCGAGCTGCGTCACGGACTGGCGCTGGCCGGCGTGTTGGTGTTCCCGACCATCCTGGCCTACCTGCTGAACGTCGTCGTGTTGTCCCGGACCCATGCTTCGGTGACGGCCACCTACGTCATGCTGCAGCCCTTCGTCGCGGCGGCCCTGGGGATCCTGTTCCTGGGCGAGCGACCGGAGCTGACCGTGGTGCCGACTGCCCTGTGCGTCCTCGCCGGTCTGTGGCTGGTGTCCGGGCGCGCCGCGGCGGCCGCGCCCCGGGATCCCGAGCCGGTGCACCCGCTGGAATGACGCGCCGGCGCGGTAAGCTGCGCACCTCGACCAAGGGCACGCGCATGCAGCGGACCGGAGTAGAGAGCACGACGGCGGGACACCGGGCCAACACCGCTCGGGTGTGGTCCCGGATGGCGGCCCTGGGGATCGGCAGGTGCGGAGCGCTCCTGTTGCTGGCGCTGCTCGCCGCCACGGCGCCGCCGGCTCTCGCCGCCTCGCCGACACAGGAATCCTCGGTGCCGGCCGATGCGCCCGAGGTCCTGCTGCAGCAGCGGGTGGAGAAGCTGGCCGCGGATCGCGCCTCCACCGAGGCGGCCCTCGCCGTGGCGACCGCGGCCGCCGATCAGCCGCTGGTCGATCACATGCAGGCCCTGCTCGCCATCTACGACAGCATCGGGTTGCAACTCGGTGTCCAGCAGACGGCCATGCAGCGCGCGGCGACCCTGGCCGAGGAGACGGCGGACGTCCAACGCCGGCTCGACGAGAGCGCGGAGTCGCCCCCGGAGGAACCGCGGCTGGCCGACTACGACGCGGTGCGCGACGCCCTCGACGCCGAGCGGGCGGTGCTGGCGGCGGCCGCCGAGACCATCCGACGCTCCGAGCAGCAGCTCGCCGCGGCCCGTGAGCTGCTCGACGAGCGGCGGCGCACGGCGACGCAGGCGCGTGCGGACCTCGAAGCCCTGCAGGACCCCATCGCCGTCGTGGGCCAGCAGCGGACGGTGGTGCTGGCCGAGTCGCGCGCCCGGCTGGCGGACGAGACGCGGGAGGTGCGGCGCCTCGAGCTGGAGAACCTGCGCAACGCCAATGCCCTGGACCAACGGGAAGCCCAGCTGATCGAACGCCGCCAGGCCAGGATCCTGGAACGCCTGGTCGTGTCCGACGAGGACTTCGCCGCGCCCCTCAAGACGCTGCAGGCGCGCAAGGTGGACCTTGAACATCGCCGCAACCTCGCGACGAGCGACTACAACCTTGCGCTGGGCCTGCATGAGGCGGCGCGCCAGAAGCAGATGGCCTCGGGCGAGCTGGTGTTCGCCGCCGAGGTCGACGCCCGGCGCGTGGAGCTGTTCGTCGCCAACGAGCGCAAGAGCCTGATCGAGTCGCAGATCCAGCGCATCGACAAGGACCTCGAGGTGTGGCCGCTGCGCATCGAGATCCTCTCCGGCCAGGCCACCGTCGAGATGCTCACGCAGGCCCAGGTCAGCCTCGAGGCCGAGGTGCGCGAACTCGAGCTCGACGAGCGGGCCCTCGCCCAACGCGTGACCGGCAACCTGGGCGCGCTCGAGATCGTGCGCAGCGAGCAGGAGAACGCGACGGATCCCGGCGCGCGCCGCTGGCTCGACATCCGGCGTATGCAACGCGAGTCGCTGGTGAGCGACTACGCCCTCGAGGTGCAGGACATCTCCCGTGCGCTGGCCCTGCGTCGGCGTGTGCTGGACGAGGTCGACGAGCGCACCGAGAACCTCGGCATCCGGGGCCTGCTCGAGGGCTTGTGGCAGGCCCTGGTGAAGGCCTGGGAATTCCCCTTCTATCAGGTGGGCGGAACGGGAGTCCCCATCACGCCGCGCAAGATCGTGACGGCGCTGGTGCTGATCATCGTTGGCCTGATCCTGTCGAAGCTCGCCCGGCGCTTCCTGCGCACGCGCATCCTGCCGCGCTTCCAGCTCGAGCCCGGCGTCTCGACCATCTACGAGACGTTGATCTTCTACCTGCTGCTGTTCACGGCGGCGCTGGTGGCCATGGAGGTGCTGGAGATCCCGCTCACCGCCTTCACGGTGCTGGGCGGCGCGCTCGCCATCGGCGTCGGCTTCGGTTCGCAGAACCTGGTCAACAACTTCATCAGCGGCCTGATCATCATGGCCGAGCGGCCGGTGCGGGTGGGCGACCTGATCGAGGTGGACGAGACCTACGGCATCGTCGAACGCATCGGCGCCCGCAGCACCACGGTGATGACCAGCGAGAACATCAACATGGTCATCCCCAACAGCAGCTTCCTCGAGAACAACGTGGTCAATTGGACGCTGAGCAACGACGTGATCCGCACCGACGTCCTGGTGGGGGTGGCGTACGGCTCACCGACGCGTGAGGTCGATCGGCTGCTCCATCGGGCCGTGAACGAGCACGGCAAGATCCTCGACCACCCCGAGCCCATCGTGATCTTCGACGACTTCGGCAACGACTCGCTGCAGTTCAGGGTCTACTTCTGGCTGCGGGCCCGGACGACCATGGAGCGGCGCCGGGTGCAGAGTGACGTGCGCTACCGCATCGACAACCTGTTCCGTGAGGCCGGCATCACCATCGCCTTCCCGCAGCGGGACGTGCACTTCGACGCCGAGCGCCCGCTGTCGGTGCGGGTGACGCGGGGAACCAGCGGCGACCCCGAGGCTCTGGCCGGCACGGCGGGGGTGCGGCGCAGCGAGAAGGCGTAGAGCGGACGCGGCGCGCGACGTGCGGGCGAGGCCCGGCCGAGCGCCGTGGCTCTACGCGTCCGGCGCGGTGGGTCCGACCATCTGGGTCGGGTCCACGAGTCGGTCGAAGTCCTCGCCCGTGAGGTGTCCGAGCTTGACGGCGGCCTCGCGCAGCGTCGAGCCGTCCTTGTGCGCGGTCTTGGCGATCTCGGCCGCCTTGTCGTAGCCGATGTGCGGGTTCAACGCCGTGACGAGCATGAGCGAGCCGTGCAGGTGGCGGGCGATGCGGTCGGTGTCCGGGGCGAGGCCCACCGCGCAGTTGTCGTTGAAGCTGCGGCAGCCGTCGGCCAGCAGGCGAATGCTGTGCAGCACGTTGTGGATCATCACGGGCTTGAAGACGTTGAGCTCGAAGTTGCCCTGGCTCCCCGCGAAGGCGACGGAGGCATCGTTGCCGAACACCTGCACGGCCACCATGGTGAGCGACTCGCACTGGGTCGGGTTGACCTTGCCCGGCATGATCGAACTGCCCGGTTCGTTGGCCGGGATGGTGAGCTCGCCGAGACCGCAGCGGGGGCCGCTGGCCAGCCAGCGCACGTCGTTGGCGATCTTCATCAAGGCCATGGCGAGGCCGCGCAGGCTGCCGCTGAGGGCCACGAGCCCGTCGTGGGCGGCGAGGGCCTCGAACTTGCTCGGGGCGCTGGTGAAGGGCAGGCCGGTCATCTCGGCGATGCGGGCGGCGACCCGCGTGGCGTATTCGGGATGGGTGTTGAGGCCCGTGCCCACAGCCGTGCCGCCGATGGCCAGCTCCTGCACGTGGGGCAGCGCCGCCTCGATGTGCACCACCGCGTGATCGAGCTGACTGACCCAGCCCGAGATCTCCTGGCCCAGGGTCAACGGGGTGGCGTCCTGCAGGTGGGTGCGGCCGATCTTCACCAGCGCGGCGTGCTCCTCGGCCTTGCTCGCCAGGGTGTCGCGCAGCTTCTTCACCGCGGGTAGCAGTTGCCCGACGACTTCGGTGGCGGCGGCCACCGACATGGCGGTGGGGAAGGTGTCGTTGCTCGACTGTCCCTTGTTGACGTCGTCGTTGGGGTGCACCGGGGACTTGCTGCCCAGCGCTCCGCCTGCGAGCTCGATGGCCCGGTTGGCGATGACCTCGTTCACGTTCATGTTCGTCTGCGTGCCCGAGCCGGTCTGGAACACCACCAGGGGAAAGTGGTCGTCGAGGCGCCCGTCGATGACTTCCTGGGCGGCCCGCGCGATGAGCTCGGCGGTCTCGGCCGGCAGCAGTCCCAGCTCGGCGTTGACGCTGGCCGCGGCATGCTTGAGCACGCCGAAGGCTCCGATGAGCGGCCGCGTGAAGCGGTCGGCGCCCACCTTGAAGTTCTGCAGCGAGCGCTGGGTCTGTGCACCCCAGTAGCGGTCGGCCGCGACGGCCACCTCGCCCATGGAATCCTTCTCGGTGCGCTTGGCGTCGTCGGTCATGACCTCGATTCCATCAACTCGGGCCCCCCCAGGAAAAGGGGGCCACCGGGGGATTGGTCGTCAGCCCAGGCTGAGCTGGCGGGCCGCGTCCACGGCGTCGCGGTTGAGCAGCTCACGGGTGCGGCCCAGCAGCAGCCCCAGGGGGCCTTTGGCCTCCTCGCGGGGCAGGGCGTGCTGGAGCTGCCGCAGGAGCTGGATCGTCAGGCGCATGGAGCGCACGAGGTCGCCGGCCGGCGCGGTGGTGTCGCTGCCCATGTCGTCGAAGGTCTCGCCCATGCACCAGCCCTGGACCACGACGCCGATCTTGAAGTTGGGGGGCCGCACCGACGGCGGGATGCCGAGGTGCTTCTCGAGCTGGACCAGGCGGTCGATGACGAGCTCGACGTCCTTGCGGTGCGCGCCCAGGACCTTCGTCGGCAGGCGCCGGAACAGGTCGTTCTTGCGCTCCTCGAAGACCACGGCGGCGAAGACGACGGCGAGCTGGATCTCGTTGAGCCACGTCAGCAGCCCCGAGTCGTAGAGCTGCACGATCTGCAGCTCGTAGCCGCTGATGGCCGCCGCCATGCGCCCCTTCTCGGTGACGCCCTCGGGGGTGATGCAGCCGATCTCGGTCAACAACTCGAGGCGCTGGGCGATGGCCTGGCGCTGCCGCTGCTCGTTCTTCTCCCGCTTCTTGCCGCTCATGCGGGCCCATTGGAAGTTGTTGAACGAGCGCTCCCAGGCCTCGTAGATCTGGTCGCCGAGCGTGCGGTGCAGGTTGATCAGCGTGTTGTACGAGAGGTTGAAGCGCGACTGCACGGGCTCGACGTCGTTGCCGATGAGCCGCTCCACGTCGTGGGGTTGCACCCGGTCGTCGTCGATGATCGAGATGACCATGCCGCGCTCGTCCATGCCCTGGCGGCCCGCGCGGCCGGCCATCTGCTGGTACTCGCGCACCTTCAACGTCGAGAAGCCGACGCCGTCGAATTTGCGCAGCCCGGCGAAGACCACGGCGCGGGCCGGCATGTTGATGCCGATGCTGAAGGTCTCGGTGGCGAAGAGCAGCCGCAGCATCCCGCTGGTGAACAGGCGCTCGACGACTTCCTTGTGCAGCGGCAGCATGCCCGCGTGGTGATACGCCACGCCGTGGCGCATGAGGCCGCGCAGCTCCTCAAGGGCGGCGTCGGCCTCCAGCTCGAAGGCGTCGCAGATCTCGTCGAACAGCTTCTCGATGGCGTCGGCCTGGTCCTTGGGCAGCAGATTGAGCTCCTGCACCACCAGGCGCCCGCGGCGCTCGCACTCCTTGCGGGAGAAGCAGAAGAACAGTGCGGGCAGGTCGTCGCCGCGCTGCAGCGTCTTGACCAGGCTGAGGGTCTCGTCGGGGCGGCGCCCCTGTCCTCGTCCGCGACCCCGCCCGCGACCGCGGTCCCGGTCGCGCTCGATGCGCGGGAAACGGACGGCGCCCTTGATGCGCTTGAGCCCGACCTTCGGGAACCACAGGTAGTGGTCGAGGGGCACCGGGCGTTCGCGGTGGCGGATGATGGCGACGTCTTGCCCGCGGGTGCTGCTGATCCACTCGCCGAGCTGGTCGAGGTTGGAGATGGTCGCCGAGAGGCACACGAAGCGGATGTGGGGCGGCGCGAACACGATGGACTCCTCCCACACCGTGCCGCGGTCGGGGTCGTCCATGTAGTGCACCTCGTCGAACACCACGGTGTCGACGTCGGCGAGTCGCTCGGGATCCTCGAAGATCGAGTTGCGCAGGATCTCCGTGGTCATGATCAGCACGCGGGCGTCGGCGTCGATGGTCACGTCGCCGGTCATGACGCCGACGTCGATGCCCTGGGCCTTGAAGTCGCGGTACTTCTGGTTGCTGAGCGCCTTCACCGGCGCGGTGTAGATGGCGCGCTTGCCCGCGGCGAGGCTGGCCTCGATGGCGATCTCGGCCACCTGGGTCTTGCCCGAACCGGTGGGGGCCGCGAGCAGCACGGGCCGGCCCTCGCGCAGCGGACCGAGCGCCTCCATCTGGAAGTCGTTCAGGGTCAGGCCGTGAAACACCTCCCGCGGCCCGGGAGCCGCGGCCTGGTCACGCGGGGCGGCCTTGCTCGCCTTGTCGTTCTTGTCCGGCTTGCCGGCCGCGGCGCCCTTGCCGCCGCGCCCGCGCCGGCCGCGCTGGGGCCGTGGCCGTTTGCCGGGTGAGGAGCCGGAGGAGGAGGGGGTCGTCACGGTGGGCCACTTCGCAAGGGCATGGCGGAGAGTTCGGACACCGGGTGGCGATGCCATGGGTCCGGGGAAAAGGGTAGGTTGGTCGGCGCGCCTGAAGAAGCCCTGATCCACGATCCATGACCGAGCAGAGCCCGCTCCGCATCCTCGAGCGCTTCGTGCTGCCCGCCGTGGTGGGCATTCTGGTGGTGACGTTGATGATCATCGCCCGCGACCGCCTGCAGGACACGGCCCGATTCGTGGTCGATCCCGCCTGGGTGCAGGTGCTCGATGCGCCGGACTGGATGTCGCCCGATCTGGCCGACCAGGTGGCCATCGAGGTCGCCGCGGCGCTCGACGGGCCGGCGCGCCTGATGGAGGCCGAAGGGCTGGGACGCTGGCGCGAGAACCTCGCCGTCAGCTCGGCCTGGGTGGCGGCGGTGCCGACCGTCTCACCGCGCTTTCCCTATCAGGCGGATGTGGAGCTGGTGCTGCGCCGCCCGGTGCTCGACCTGGGGGACGGTCGCCTGGTGGCTGCCGACGGCGCGGTCATGTGGGCGCGGCCCGAGGCCATCGAGCCCCGCCCGGTGCGCTTCGGCGGGGCGCGTGTGGGCCACGCCGGGGCCGTCGACGCCGACGTCCTGGAGTGTGCGGCCGCTCTGGGCGACCTGATGCCCCTGCGGCCGGAGCTGGAGGGCATGGGGCTGAAGCTCTCGGAGGCCCACCTGAACGGGGACGGCGTGGTGGTCCTGCGGACGGCGGGCGGGGTGCTGCTGGAGTGGGGGCGGCCGAGCCGCGGCCCCATGGCGGCCTACGACATCCCGCCGAGCGGGCGCCTCGAAAACCTGCGCCAGGTCCTCGATTCCCACCCCGGTCTGGGGGGGCTGGCCCGGGTGACCTTGTGGCTGGACCGCCCGACGGTGGTGCCGGGCCCCTGAATCGGTAGACTACGCGGTTCGCGCCCGGATTCGGTGAAGGCACTCGCCGATCACACGAGACGGCCGGTCGCACGAGACGACAGGACGAAGTCGACATGAAGATGCAGAAGACGTACCAGGCCAAGCCGGGCGAGGTCCTTCGGGGCTGGCAGCACTTCGACGCCGAGGGAGTGGTGCTGGGCCGCATGGCGGCTCGGATCGCCCTCTTGCTGCAAGGCAAGCATCACGGCCGCTATACGCCCCACGTGGACACCGGTGATTTCGTCATCGTGACCAACGCCGAGAAGGTGGCCATGTCCGGCCGCAAGTGGGAGCAGCGCGTCCACCGGCACCACACCGGCTTCATGGGTGGTCTGATGGAGATCACCGCCGACGACATGCGCACCAAGCATCCGGCGCGGGTGATCGAGCTGGCCGTGCGCCGCATGATGCCCAAGACGCGCATGGGCCGCGCGATGCTCAAGAAGCTCAAGATCTACGCTGGCCCCGACCATCCGCACGGCGCCCAGCAGCCGGTCGCCGTCGACACGGCGCCCTTCAAGTCCGTCGCCTGACCGCCCCGCACACCGAAGCCCCGAGCTGATCGATTCCATGACCCAGCAAGAGATCTCCGTCACCACGCCCGCCCTGAAGACGGCCTCGGGCCCCGCGCCCGGCAAGGACTACTTCTGGGGCACGGGTCGCCGCAAGACCTCCGTGGCCCGCGTGCGCATCAAGCCCGGTACGGGCCAGATGCTGGTGAACGGCAAGCCCATCGACAGCTTCTTCACCATCGACCAGCACCGCCTCGACATCACCGCGCCCCTGCGCGCCACCGAGGCAGCGAGTCGCTACGACATCTTCGCCAACATCAAGGGCGGGGGCATCACCGGACAGGCCGGCGCCATGCGCCTCGGCATCGCCCGCGCGCTCAAGAACGCCGACCCGGACTTCGAAGAGGCGCTGCGTGACGGCGGTTACCTGACCCGTGACAGCCGCATGGTGGAGCGCAAGAAGTACGGCCAGAAGAAGGCCCGTCGCGCCTTCCAGTTCAGCAAGCGCTGATCCGCCGACCCCCGCGGCGGCGGCAGCCACGATGGCCGGCCATTCCAAATTCAAGAACATCCAGCACCGCAAGGCGGCGGTGGATGCCAAGCGTTCGCGGGCGTTCAGCAAGCACGCCCGGCTGATCATGAACGCGGCGCGGACGGGGGGCGGCGACCCGGCCACCAACCTGACGCTGCGCTACTCCATCGACCGCGCGCGTTCGGACAACATGACGAACGACGCCATCGACCGGGCGGTCAAGAAGGGCGCGGGGGGCGGCGACGGCGTCGCCATGGAGGAGCTCACCTACGAGGGTTACGGCCCCGGGGGCGTGGCCATCCTCGTGGACGCGCTCACCGACAACCGCAACCGCACCATCTCCGAGGTGCGCATGGCGGTGGAGAAGAACGGCGGCAACATGGCCGAGACCGGTTCGGTCGCCTGGAACTTCGACCGCAAGGCCATCTTCCTGGTGGAGGCGCCGGCCGACAAAGAAGAGGCGCTGCTCGAGGTCATGCTCGAAGCGGAGGCGGACGAGCTGAATGAATCCGAGGGCGGCTTCGAGGTGTTGGCGGACGTCTCGCGCTTCGCGGTCGTGCAGGACGCGTTGAAGGCGGCCGGCTACGCGGTGTCCAAGTCGCAGATCGCTCCGCTGCCGAAAACGACCGTGGAAGCCAACACCGAGCAGGTGGTCCAGCTCTTGGCGTTGCTCGAGGCCCTCGACGAGCTCGACGACGTGCAATCCACAGCCACGAATCTCGAGTGGACCGATGAGGCCGTGGCGGCGGCCGAGCAGGCCTGAGGCCTCCGAACGCCGTGATAGGCTGAGCCCCGCGCCGGCGGTCGGCCGATGAGGTGAGTCCCCGAAAGACCCACCGCTCACCGCTCCCGTCGGTCCTCTTCCCGCACTCCGCCTCGGTCCCCCCCAGGGAGGCGTCCATGCAGCTCATGCATGCCATCGGATGGTTGTTCTCCGTTCTGCTGCAGGTCTCTCCGGCCGGGCCGCTCGCGCCCGCCGCGACTCCCTTCGCCGACGGCGACGACCTGGTGGCGGGGCGCTTCGGTCCGGCGACGGTCCACCGTGTGATGCTGGAGGCGGGCGATGACCGGGCCGCGGCCCTGCGTCGCAGCGGCGCGGTGTCGTTCGAGCACGACTACGGCGCCTTCACCTTGTTCCTGGTGCACGAGGGAGCGTACGGCGGTCGCGCCCGCCTCGCGGCGAGCGGCCTGCCCTTCCGGGACGAGCAGGATCTGATCCCGGTCAACGGGCGCGTCCTCGACGGGCGCCGCCCGGCCGACCTGCTCGGGCGCCTGCTCCCGGACGAGCGCCTGGGTGGTGTGCCCGGCCGGCTCGACCCGACGGCGGGTCTGTATCTCGTCCAGTTCGTGGGCCCGCCGGACGACGCCTGGCTGGAACGCCTGGCGGCCACCGGCGTGCGACGGGTGCAGTACCAACCCATGAATGCCTACGTCGTGTCCGCCGGACCCGCCGCCGTCGCGCGGCTCGAGCGGTTCGCCGAGACGGACGCTGCGGTGCAGTACGCCGGTGAATGGCAGCCCGGCTTCCGCATGACCCCGACCATCCGCTGGGAAGCGGCCAACGCCCGGGGCCAGTCGCGGCGCGTGACGGTGCAGGTCGTGGACGGCCCGGACTCCCGGCGTGTGGTGCAGACCATCGAGGGCCTGGCCGGCGGCGCCAACCAGGTCTGGCGCGTGGGGCCCTACGTGAACATCGACGTCGTGCTCGACCCCACGGTCTTCGCGGCCCTCTCGCGCCTGCCGTCGGTCTTCGCCATCGAGCCTCGCGGCGTGCCGGGACGCAAGGACGAGCGCCAGGGCTCCACCGTGGCCGGCAACGTTCACAGCACCGGCCCGAACGACACCGACTACCTGGGGTGGTTGGCCTCCATGGGCTTCGACAGCAGCCAGTTCGGCAGCTTCTCGGTGAACGTGGTCGACGATGCCACGACCATCAACGGGCACCCGGACCTGCCCTTCGGGCGCATCGACTTCCAGATCAACCCCACGTCGCAGACCGGCGGGGAGGCGGGACACGGGTTCATCAATGCCCACATCATCGGCGGCTTCAACAACCTCACCGGGTCCACCTACAACGACACGGCCGGCTACAACTACGGCCTGGGCATCGCTCCCTTCGCGCACCTCGGTTCGACGGCCATCTTCGGCCCGGGGTTCTCCACCGCCTCGAACTGGGAGAACACGGCCTACTCCAACGGCGCGCGCATCAGCAGCAACAGCTGGAGCTTCATCGACGGGGCCGAGAATCCGATCCCCGACTACGACAGCAGCAGCCAGGAGTACGACTCCCTCGTGCGCGACGCGCGTTCGGGCGTCTCGGGCAACCAGGAGTACATGATCATCTTCTCGGCGGGCAACGACGGCCCGAGCGGGAACACCATCTCCACGCCGTCGACGGCGAAGAACATCGTCACGGTGGCGGCCGGCGAGAACAATCGCCAGCAGGGCACGGACGGTTGCGGCGTCACCAACTCCGGCGCCAACGACATCAACGACATCATCGACTTCTCGAGCCAGGGGCCCGTCGACAGCTCGGGCGGTGACGGACGCTGGAAGCCGGAGATCTCCGCGCCCGGGACGCACATCCAGGGCGGCATTCCGCAGAGCAACTACATCGGCGGCGGGACGTGCAACATGTTCTGGCCCATCGGCTCGACGTTGTACGGATGGTCGAGCGGGACGAGTCACTCGGCGCCGGCCATCGCCGGCGGCGCGGCGCTGATCCGCCAGTGGTTCCTGAACCAGAGCCTGCCCGCGCCGAGCCCGGCGTTGAACAAGGCCCTGATCCTCAACACGGCCGAGTACATGACCGGCGCCTTCGCCGGCGACACGCTGCCCAGCGAGTCCCAGGGCATGGGCCTGATGGATCTCGGCCGGGCCTTCGACGGCGTGCCCAAGCTGTTCGAGGACCAGGGCGTGGTGCTGGGCTCGACCGGCGCGAGCCACGTGGTCAACGGCAACGTCGCGGTGGCGGGCCAGCCGTTCCGCGTCTCCCTGGTGTGGACCGACGCGCCGGGATCCACCTCGGGCGCGCCTTGGGTCAACGACCTCGACCTGCAGGTCGCGGTGGGGGGCTCGGTCTACCGGGGCAACGTCTTCTCCGGTGCGAACTCGGTGACCGGTGGTTCCTTCGACTTCCGCAACAACTCCGAGTCGGTGTTCGTGCCCGCGGGCGTGACCGGTTCGTTCACGGTGACCGTGACGGCGGCCTCCATCGCCGGCAATGGCCTGCCCGGCAATGCCGACAGCACGGACCAGGACTTCGCCCTGGTGATCTACAACGGCCAGACCGGCGGCGGACCCGTGACGCCCACCGCGAACTTCACCGGCACGCCGCTCGCGGGCATCGTGCCGCTGAACGTCAACTTCACCGACGCGTCCATCGGCGATGTCGACACCTGGGCCTGGACCTTCGGTGACGGCGGCACCTCCACCGCCGAGAACCCGAGCCACCAGTACACCTCCGTCGGCTCCTACGCTGTGAGCCTGACGGTGACGGGCCCCGGTGGCTCCGACGGCGAGACCAAGAACGGCTACATCACGGTCAACGCGGCGCCCACGCCCGGCATCAGCGACGGCAGCTTCGAGTCCCAGTCCGCCGGCACCACCCCGACGACTCCCTGGTCGGTGACCTTCGGCTCGGGCCACGTGGTCAACCCGTCCGGCATCTCGAGCGACAACGGCATGCCCTCGGACGGCAGCCAGTGGGCCGAGCTGTCCGGCGAGAGCACCAACAACGCCACGCCGCCGAGCAACCCGGGCGGCGTGACCAACCCGCCCGTCGGCGGCGCGGGCATCGAGCAGGACTTCACCTACCCGGCGGGCCAGACGGAGCTGAGCTTCGAGGCGTCCTTCCTGCGCAACGAAGACCCGAGCTCACAATACAACGACTGGATGTCCGTCGATGTCACCGACGGTGCGACCACGGTCAACGTCTACTACAAGGACACCTTCTCGTCGACGTCGGGCACCTCGGCCAAGTACGGCTACGCCATGACGCCGGTGGAGACAGTGACGGTCGACCTGGCCACGCTGTTCCCGTCGTCCTCGACGTCGACGCTGTTCACGCTCACCGCGCAGGTGGGCAACGGCTTCGACGACTTCCAGCGCAGCCTCGGATACATCGACGACGTGCGCTTCTCCGGGGCCGTGGCGGCGCCGGTGGCGGAGTTCAGCGGGACGCCATTGACGGGGGCCGCGCCCCTGAACGTTTCGTTCACGGACCTGTCCTCCGGCTCCGTGACCTCCTGGTCGTGGACCTTCGGCGACGGCGGCACGTCCACCGCCCAGAACCCGTCCTACAACTACACCAGCGCGGGCATCTACAACGTGTCGCTGACGGCGACGGGCCCGGGCGGCTCGGACGGTGAGACCAAGAACGGCTACGTGGTCGTGTCGGTGCCGCCGCCGGTGGCCGAGTTCTCGGGCACGCCCCTGACGGGCGCCGCTCCGCTGAACGTCGACTTCACGGACCTGTCCTCGGGCTCGGTGACGTCGTGGTCGTGGACGTTCGGCGACGGCGGGACATCGACCGCCCAGAACCCGTCCTACAACTACACCAGCGCGGGCATCTACAACGTGTCGCTGACGGCGACGGGCCCGGGCGGCTCGGACGGTGAGACCAAGAACGGCTACGTGGTCGTGTCGGTGCCGCCGCCGGTAGCCGAGTTCGGTGGTACGCCGACGAGCGGCACGCATCCGCTGAACGTCGACTTCGCGGACCTGTCCTCCGGCTCGGTGACGTCCTGGTCGTGGACCTTCGGCGACGGCGGCACGTCCACCGCCCAGAACCCGAGCCACCTCTACACAGCGGCGGGCAGTTACGACGTGACGCTCACCGTGACGGGCCCCGGCGGCAGCGACCCCGAGACCAAGTCGGCCTACATCTCCGTGTCCGATCCGGCACCCGTGGCCGAGTTCAGCGGCACGCCCCTGACGGGGGTGGCGCCGCTGAACGTCGACTTCACGGACTTGTCGACAGGCCCGGTGACATCCTGGTCGTGGACCTTCGGCGACGGCGGCACGTCAACCGCACAGAACCCGTCCTACAACTACACCAGCGCGGGCATCTACAACGTGTCGCTGACGGCGACGGGCCCGGGCGGCTCGGACGGTGAAACGAAGAACGGCTATGTGGTCGTGTCGGTGCCGCCGCCGGTGGCGGAGTTCTCGGGCACGCCTCTGACGGGCGTCGCGCCGCTGAACGTCGACTTCACGGACCTGTCCTCGGGCTCCGTGACGTCGTGGTCGTGGACCTTCGGCGACGGCGGCACGTCAACCGCACAGAACCCGTCCTACAACTACACCAGCGCGGGCATCTACAACGTGTCGCTGACGGCGACGGGGCCTGGCGGGTCGGACGGTGAGACCAAGAACGGTTACGTGGTCGTGTCCGTGCCGCCGCCGGTGGCCGAGTTCAGTGGTACGCCGACGAGCGGCACGCATCCGCTGAACGTCGACTTCACGGACCTGTCCAGCGGCTCGGTCACCTCCTGGTCGTGGACTTTCGGTGATGGCGGCACGTCTACCGCCCAGAACCCGAGCCACCTCTACACAGCGGCGGGCAGTTACGACGTGACGCTCACCGTCACAGGTCCCGGCGGCAGCGACCCCGAGACCAAGTCGGCCTACATCTCCGTGTCCGAGCCGGCCCCCGTGGCTGAATTCAGCGGCACGCCGACGAGCGGCATCGTGCCCTTGAACGTGGCCTTCACGGACTTGTCGACGGGCCCGGTGACGTCGTGGTCATGGACCTTCGGCGACGGCGCCACCTCGACGGCGCAGAACCCGAGCCACCTCTACACCGCGGCCGGGATGTACGACGTGACCCTCACCGCCACGGGGCCGGGCGGGGTCGATGCCGAATCCAAGACCAACTACATCGTGGTTTCGGTGCCGCCGCCGGTGGCCGGCTTCGGCGCGACACCCACAAGCGGCATCCTGCCTCTCGACGTCGACTTCACCGATGCCTCCACGGGTTCGATCCTCTCCTGGTCGTGGACCTTCGGTGACGGCGGCACGTCCACCGCCCAGAATCCGAGCCACACCTACACCGCGGCCGGCACCTACGACGTGACGCTCACGGTGACCGGGCCGGGCGGCGCCGACGGCGAGACCCAGCTCGGCCTGATCGCCGTGTCCGAGCCGGCGCCGGTGGCCGAGTTCAGCGGGACGCCCACGAGCGGTGTGTCGCCGCTGGAGGTGGACTTCACCGATCTCTCGAGCGGGCCGGTGACGTCATGGGCCTGGACGTTCGGTGATGGCGGCACGTCCACCGCCCAGAGTCCGAGCCACACCTACTCGGCGGCCGGGAGCTACGAGGTGACCCTTACCGCGACCGGACCGGGCGGCAGCGACGGCGAGACCAAGGCGGCCTACATCACCGTGGCCGAGCCGGCACCCGTGGCGTCGTTCACGTCGGGCGCGAGCGTGGGCGTGACGCCCCTGACCGTTGCCTATACCGATACGTCGACGGGCCCGATCACGGCCTGGTCGTGGAGCTTCGGCGACGGCGGGGCCTCGGTCGCACAGCATCCCTCGTACGAATACACCGTGCCGGGCACCTACGACGTGGTGCTCACGGTGACGGGTCCCGGCGGCGTCGACGTGGCGACGCAAGTGGGCCTGGTGACGATCTTCGCCGACCCGTGGGAGGACCTCGGCTTCGGGTTGGCGGGCACGGGGGGCACGCCGTTGCTGGAGGGCCTCGGTCCCCTGGTGGCGGGGCAGCCCATGACCATCGAGCTGTCGGGCGCCCAGCCGAGCGCGCCGGCGGTGTTGTTCTATGGCTTCTCGCGGCTGGACGCTCCGCTGTACGGCGGGACGCTGGTGCCCGACTTCAGCCCGCCGGGCAACCTGCTGACCGTCATCACCGGCCCCTCGGGGTCGCTGTCGCTCGGGACGACCTGGCCCGCGGGACTCCCGGCCGGCACCGAGCTGTTCATCCAGTACTGGATGCCCGATGCGGGTGGTCCGTTCGGCTTCGCGTCGAGCAATGCGGTGAAGGCCACCACGCCCTAGCCTCAGGCCCGTCCGGCCTCAGGCCATGCCCATGACGACGGCGTAGAGCACCAGGCTCACGAGCGCGAGAGCGCGACTGGGCTGGTGGTCGGCGCGGTTGCGCTGCCGCAGGCGTGCCACCACGGCGACGACGGTCATGGCCAGGGCGAAGGACAGGTTGCGCTCCATGCGCCCGGGCTCGGCGAGGGCCGCGGCCTCGACGAGGGGGACGCCGGCCCCCGGACCGTTGATCCAGAGCAGGTCGCACCCGCCGAGGATGGCGAGGTTGAAGATGTTGCTGCCCAGGATCGAGCCGGCGGCCATGACGTGCAGCCCCAGGCGGACCGCGGCGTACCCGGTGACCATCTCGGGCAGCGAACTCGTGATGGCCAGGAACAGGCTGCCGACGAAGCCATCCTCGAGGTCGTAGGTCGTCGCAACCGCCTCACCGAGGTGCGTGAGCCAGATGCCGGTGCCCAGGATCACGCCCGCGGCGGCCAGGCAGCGCAGCACGAGGATGCGCGTGGGGACCGGCGCCGGGGCCGACCCGTCGGCCGGCGGGTCGGCATGGTGGGGCAGGACGGCGTGCGCGCCCTCACCCTTGCTACGCTCGCTCCACCATCCGTTGAAGGTGGCGGCGCCGTAGAGCGCCAGCAGCCCCACGGCCACCGTCCAGCGCCCATTCCCCTCGAAGATCCCGGGGAAGAAGACGGCGAAGCAGAGCCCGCCGAGCATCAGCAGGTTGAAGGTTCCGAGGGGGATCACCCCCTGGATATGGCTGCCATCCCGGATCCGGTGGCTCTGCACGATCCCGTCGAGCAGGGCCAGGATGCCGAGGTTGAAGATGACGCTGCCGGTGATGTTCCCGGCCGAGAGGGCGGCGCTCTGGACGGCCGTCACAGCGGAAATCGAGATCGTCATTTCAGGCAGGGAGGTCGCCCAGCCGAGGATGACGAAGCCGGCGAAAGCGTGACCCCATCCCAGGGCGGACGCCAATCGCTCGGCGTCGCGCGTCAGCTTCAGCCCGGCGAACACGACGATGGCGGCCGCCGTCCCGAACTTGAGCCAGAGATATGCATGCTCCATCATCGCCACCCGAAGGTCAGCCCGTGTGTCCGCCGCCCCATGAGGAGGTCAGCATAACGATGGATCAGACGGAACTCGTCTCCCTCATCACCGATCCCGACACCACGCTGCTCACCGACGCGTACTTCCGTTTCCGCATCGACGAGGAGTTCAAGAAGTCGCGCCGCTTCGGCTGGCCGCTCTCCCTGGTGCTCATCGAAGTCGACGGTTTCGACCGCATCGAGGCGGCGCAAGGGGGTGAAGGACTGGCCTCGGCCCTGCTCAACATCTCGGGCACGGTGCTGACCGCTTCGCGCGACGTCGACTTGTCGGCGCGGCTCGGGCCCGGTCGCTTCGGCATGTTGCTCCCGGGCACCGGCGCCGACGGCGCCGAGACCATGGTGCAGCGGGTCATGGCCACGATCCTCGAGGGCGCCGGCGGCGACCTCTCGCTCGCGGTGGGCGTCACCGAAGGTCCGCAGGAGGGGCTCGACAAGGCCGACGAGTTCGTGGCGCGCGCCGCGAAGGCCGTGGACGTGGCCCGCAGTCAGGGCGCCAATCAGCTCGTGAGCTGGACCGGACCGTCGGCCTGACGGGGCGCCGGACCGATCACGAGCCGTAGGGCTCCTCGACGCGGGTCTCGATCAGGACCAGCCCGGCATGCCGCAGCAGGTCGAGGCGGTAGAGGTTGTGCGCCACGATCTGCGGTGCCTGCCGCAGCGTGACCCGCGACCCGTCGAGCAGGGCGTCGTGGATCAGCGCGACCAGGGTGGCCATGGCCTTGCCGTCGAGGGCGTCGACGTCCGCCAGGCACACGTCGATGTGGGGGTGCCCGGCCAGGTCGAGGTTCCAGAAGTTCGTCAGGCAGGTGCAGCTGTCGACCTCGAGGTCGCCGGACATGACCGCGACGACGGATTCGCCCTCGACCACTTTGCGGAACTTCATGGCGTCGTCTCCCGGAAGGCGGCCCACCAGGCCACGGCGACGACCAGTGGCGGCACCGCGGCGAGCATGGCCTGCGCACGATCGCCGGGCAAGCCGCGCCGGTGGCGCCAGGCGGCCAACCCGATGCCGGTCAGCAGCCCGATGCCGAAGCCCGTGCCGTGGGCCATCACGTCCACCCGGCCCGGCTCGCTGCCGGCGCCGGTGCCGAGGAATCCGAGCAGGGCCAGGCCCATGACGAGGGGGGCCCAGCGGCTCAGGCGGTTGTGGGCGAAGTGGCCCCGCCGGCGCCAACGATAGGCGACCACGACACCCAGCGCGCCGAACACAGCCGTGGAGGCGCCCACCGACGTGTGGCTCGCCGGCTGGATCAGGGCGTTGAGTCCGTTGCCCGCCGCGCCGGCGAGCAGGATGGCGCACCACGCCAACCCCGTCCCGACCAGCTGGCAGGCGAGGGCACCGAAGACCACGCCGAAGAGCAGGTTGCCCGCGAGGTGCGGCAGACCGTCGTGGAGCGTCAGGGCCGTGAGGCAGCGCCACCACTCGCCCTGCTGGATGTCGCCCGCGCGGGTCATGCCCGCGCTCCACCAGGGCAGGTCGCCCCAGCCGGCATGCCGGGCGTGGTGGATCAAGGAGAGCAGTGCCCCGTAGACCACGCAGGCGAGGGCGCCGCGCGCGGGGGGGCCGGGCTGGTCGTCGGGGGGCGGCCAGCCGGCGTTCTCCCGGGCGTAGGCCTCCAGCTCGTCCCGCGCCCGGGCCTGCAGGCTCTCCGGCACCACCAACAGGTGCTGGTGGCCGTGGCGGATGATCGCATGGTCGACGGCCCGGGCGGAGAGGACGAGGGCGTACTCGCGCACGCGCTTGCCGCTGCCGGCGTGGACCACGACGCGTTCGTCCGACGGCCCGGGGCCGTCCGCTGCGGTCACCGCGCCGCTTCGAGGGCGGCCTGGGCCGCCGCCAGGCGCGCGATGGGCACGCGGAAGGGTGAGCAGCTCACGTAGTCGAGGCCGGTGCGGTGGAAGAAGCCGATGGAGCGTGGGTCGCCTCCGTGTTCGCCGCACACCCCGACCTTGAGGCCGGGACGGGCCGCGCGGCCCTCCTCGGTGGCGAGCGACACCATGCGGCCGACACCGCTCTGGTCGAGGGACATGAACGGGTCGCGCTCGTAGAGTCCCGCGGCCACGTAATGGCTGAGCAGGGCGCCGGTGTCATCGCGCGAGAGCCCCAGTCCCATCTGGGTCAGGTCGTTGGTCCCGAAGGAGAAGAAGTCGGCGACGTCGGCCACCTCGCCGGCGGTGAGCGCCGCCCGCGGCACCTCGATCATGGTGCCGACCAGCACCGGGCCGCTGAAGCCCGCGTCGCGGCGCAGCGCCGGCTCGGCGTTGCGGATGCGCTTGCGGAAGAAGTCGAGCTCGGTGGCGTTGCCCACCAGGGGGATCATGATCTCCGGCACCGCCGTCACGCCCTTGTTCTCGCAGCGCCCGGCGGCTTCGAAGATGGCCCGCACCTGCATGTCGTAGATATCGGGGAACAGGATCCCGAGGCGGCAGCCCCGGATGCCGAGCATGGGGTTGGCCTCGGCCAGTTCGGCCACCCGGGCGGTGACCGCGGCGGTCTCCCACCCCAGGGTGCGCGCCAGGCCTTCCTGCAACTCGTGCGTGTGCGGGAGGAACTCGTGCAGGGGCGGGTCGAGCAGGCGGATGGTCACCGGCAGCCCGTCCATGGCGGTGAAGATGCCCTCGAAGTCGTCCCGCTGCAGCGGCAACAGCTCCTGCAACGCGGCCTGCCGCTGCCGCGGGTTGTCCGCCAGGATCATGCGCCGCACGGCGGCGATGCGATCCTCGCCGAAGAACATGTGCTCGGTGCGACACAGGCCGATGCCCTCGGCGCCGAAGCTCCGCGCGCGGGCGGCGTCCAGGGGCGTGTCGGCGTTGGTGCGCACCTTCAGCGTGCGGGCCTCGTCGGCCCACTGCATGAGCGTGCGGAAATCGCCGGCGAGCACCGGCTCCACCGAGGGGACACGGCCGAGCATGACCTCGCCGCTCGAGCCGTCGAGGCTGAGCCAGTCGCCCTCCGCCAGGACGTGCTCGCCGAGGCGCGCCGTGCGGGCCCCCGCGTCGATGGACAGCGCGCCGACGCCGGCCACGCAGCAGGTGCCCATGCCGCGCGCCACCACGGCGGCGTGGGAGGTCATGCCGCCCCGAGCCGTGAGGATGCCCTTGGCGACGTGCATGCCCCCGATGTCCTCGGGCGATGTCTCCTTGCGTACCAGGATCACTGTCTTGCCGCCGGCCGCCCACTCCTCGGCGTGGGCGGCGTCGAACACCACCTGGCCGCAGGCGGCGCCGGGCGAAGCGGGCAGGCCCTTGCCAATCACATGGCGGTCGGCGCTCGGGTCGAAGGTGGGGTGCAGCAGCTGGTCGAGGGCGGAGGGCTCGACCCTCCGGACAGCCGTGGCCTGGTCGATGAGCCCCTCGTCGACCATCTCCACCGCGATGCGCACGGCCGCCGGTCCCGTGCGCTTGCCGTTGCGCGTCTGCAGCAGGTAGAGGTGTCCGTCCTCCACGGTGAACTCGAGGTCCTGCACGTCCTTGAAGTGGGCCTCGAGCCGCTCCTTGGTGTCGAGCAGTTGCTGCAGCATGCCCGGCAGGACGCTGTCGATCTCGTCGATGGGGCGGGGCGTGCGGATGCCGGCGACCACGTCCTCGCCCTGAGCGTTCTGCAGGAACTCGCCGTAGAATTCGTTGCTGCCCGTGGACGGGTCGCGGGTGAAGCAGACGCCGGTGGCGCAGTTGTCGCCGCGGTTGCCGAAGACCATGGTCTGCACGTTGACCGCCGTGCCCTGCAGCCCGTGGATGTCGTTGAGCTGGCGGTACTTGCGCGCCCGCGGGTTGTCCCAACTGTTGAACACGGCCGAGATGGAGAGCCGCAGCTGCTCATGGGGGTCGGCGGGAAAGGGGGCGCCGGTGTGTTCGCGCACGAGGGCCTCGAAGCGGTCGGCCACGTGGCGCAGGCCCTCGGCCGGGAGCTCGGCGTCGGTGGCCACGCCGGCCTCCTCGCGCGCCCGGTGCAGTTCGGCCTCGAAGGCCTCGTGCTCGACGCCCAGGACCACGTCACCGAGCATCTGTACCAGCCGGCGGTAGCTGTCCCAGGCGAAGCGTTCGCTGTCGGGGTTGCCGGCCTGGACCAGGCCCTTCAGCGTGTCGCGGTTGAGGCCCAGGTTCAGCACCGTGTCCATCATCCCGGGCATCGACACCGCGGCGCCCGAACGCACCGAGACGAGCAGCGGGTCGTCGGCGGCGCCGAAGCGGCGGCCGGACCATTGCTCCACGCGGGCCAGGGCGCTCAGCACTTCGTCCCACAGGTCGTCGGGCCAGTCGCCGCCGGCGGCGCTCACCGTGGCGCAGCTGTCGGTGGAGAGGGTGAAGCCCGGCGGCACGGGGATGCCGATGCGCGTCATCTCCGCCAGGTTGGCGCCCTTGCCCCCGAGCAGCGCCTTGTCGCGCCCCGAGCCGTCGGCCTTGCCGTCTCCGAACAGGTAGGTCCAGCGGGTCACGGCGAGACCTCGGCGCCGAACCGGTCGATGAGCCAACGCGAGTCGAAGGAGATGGACTCGATCAGGTCGATGTCATCGGGGTCGAGGTCGGGGCGGTCGATGAGCAGCCACTGACGCGTGCCGGACAGGTTCAGCATGCCGCTGAAGGGCACCCGCTGGCGTGAGCGGACGGGCTTGCGTCCGTCGCGGAAGGTGATGGTCACCCAGACCTCGCGCACGAAGTCGAGGCGCAGGCGCTCGCTCAACGCCTGCAGGATCGCCCACCCGTGGATGCCGTCGGGCTCGATGCCGAAGCCGACGATGTTGTCGGAGAGGTCCTTGCGCTCGACGATGTAGCTGAGCACGGGCTGGTCCGCGATGAGGTGGTCACGGAAGGCCAGGTAGTTGCCGTAGCCGCCGAAGGACCGGGCGAAGTCGGCCGAGAAGCAGGCGTACTCGTCTTCGGGCAGGTCGTGGCACAGGTGGGCCTGCCAGGTGCGCAGCGTGGCTTCGGGCGAGGTGTAGTCGACGAGCTTGGGCGGGCAGCCGCAGGCGAGGCTCCCGGCGGCCAGCAGGGCCAGCAACAGGAGCAGGGGAGCGGTGCGCGGGAGCCACTGCATCGGAGACAAGCTTGGCGACCCGGTCAGTGCCCTGTCCTCTGGAGGTCCTGCCTTTGGATTGAGCCCCGTTTCCCGGGGGGAAGGCGAGACTAGGCCGGGGTGGATTCCCTGTCAACGCGCCCGGGTGGCCGCCTTGATTCGCATCTCGGCGGCGTCGAGAATCCCGGGCGGTCGTCCCCCGCGGAGCAATCATGCCCGACCGTCTCGGAGACATGCTGCTCGCGCAGGGCGCCTTGGACGCTCAGCAACTGGGCAAGGCCCGGACGCTGCAGACCGCCAAGCGCATCCCGCTGGGGGAGGCGGTGGTGCAGCTGGGGTTCGCCGACGAGGCCACTGTCTGGCGCACCCTGGCCCGACAGCAGCAGCTGCCGTTCGTCGACCTCGACGCCGACCTGGGCAAGGGCGGCCGGATCAAAGCCGACACCCTCGCCGCCGTTCCGCGGGACGTCGTGGAGGAGCATCGCGTGGTGCCCGTCGCCGTGCGGGACGGACGCCTGGTCCTGGCCGTCGACGATCCGCTCAAGACGTACACACTCGATGCCCTGCAGTTCGTCCTCAACCGCGACCTGGCCGCAGCGCTGACCACGCCGGGCGCGTTGAGCCGGGCCATGTCCCACTACTACGAAGTGGCCAGCTCGGGGACGGCGGCCGACGTCTCGGAGGCCATGGGAGAGGAGCCGTCCGACGAGGGCGAGGCGCCGGTGGTGCGGCTGGTCTCGCGCATGATCCAGACGGCCGTTGAGCAGCGGGCCAGCGACATCCACGTCGAGCCCATGGACGGGCGGGTGCGCATCCGCTTTCGCAAGGACGGCGTGTTGTCCGAGGTGGCGTCCCACGAGGAGCAGCTGCTGGGCCCGTTGCTGTCGCGGCTCAAGATCCTGGCCGGCATGGACATCGCCGAGAAGCGCAAGCCCCAGGACGGGCGCATGAACGTGTCGGTGCGCGGCCGGGCGGTGGACATCCGCGCCTCCATGCTGCCGTCCAACCACGGCGAATCGATGGTCATGCGTCTGCTCGACAAGGAGCGGGGCCTGGTCTCGCTCACCGACCTGGGGCTCTCGCGCACGGACCGCGAGCGCTTCGACCGCACGATCAAGCAGCCCAACGGCATCGTGCTCGTCACGGGCCCGACGGGTTCGGGCAAGACCACCACGCTCTATGCGGCGCTCAAGGAGCTCAACCGGCCCGACGTGAAGATCATCACGGCCGAGGACCCGGTGGAGTACGAGCTGCCGGGCATCAACCAGGTCCAGGTGCACCAACGCATCGACCTCGGGTTCGCCCGCATTCTGCGGGCCATGCTGCGCCAGGCGCCCAACGTGATCCTGGTGGGCGAGATCCGCGACCGCGAGACGGCCGAGGTGGCCATCCAGGCTTCGCTCACAGGGCACCTCGTCTTCTCGACCCTGCACACCAACGATGCCCCGTCGGCGCTCACGCGCCTGGTCGACATGGGGGTCAAGCCGTTCCTGGTGTCGGCGTCGATCCAGGCGGTGCTGGCCCAGCGTCTGGTGCGCCGCTTGTGCCCGGCGTGTCGCGAGGCGTACACGCCCGACGCGAGCGAGCTGCGGGCGGTGGGTCTCGAGAGCGCCCGCCTGCAGGGCGAGCCGATCTATCGCGAGAAGGGCTGCGGCGAGTGCGGCTACTCGGGCTACTCCGGCCGCGTGGGCGTATTCGAACTGCTGAGCATGGACGCCGACCTGCGCGAGATGACCTTCCGCAGCGAGCCCAGCTCGGCCATCCGGGCCCGCGCCGAGCAGACCGGGCGCCTCGATCCGCTGCGCTCCGACGGCCAGCGCAAGGTGCTCGCGGGCGTCACGACCATCAGCGAAGTCCTGCGCGTGGTGCACGCCACGTCATGAGCGCGCACGCATGAGCCCGGCCAGCCACTCCCGCAAACCGCTGGGCATGGTGCTCGTCGATCGCGGCCTGTGTTCTCAGGCCGACGTCGAGCATGCGTTGTCGGAGCAGGCCTCGGCCGGCGGTCACATCGGCGAGATCCTCATCGCCATGGGCAAGCTGGAGGCCGATGACCTCGCGGTGGCGCTCGGCGTGCAGGCGGGCCTGTCTCCTATCGATCTTGACGAGGTGGAGGTGAGCGACGCCGTCACCGCGCGCATGGACGCCGGCACCTGCGAGCTCTACCGGGTGGTGCCCGTGCGCGTGGAGGGTGACGTCCTCGTGGTGGCCCTCGCCGACCCGCTCAACGTGAACATCCTGCCGGACCTGTCGTTCACCCTCGGGTGCGAGGTGCGCGGGGCCATCGCGTCCGAGGGTGCCATCGACCGGGCGCTGCGCCGCCTCTACGGCGAGACCGAGCAGACGTCGATGGCGTCCGTGCTTTCGGAGGTGAGCTCGTCGGTGGCGGGCGTCGACCTCGAGGATGCCGAGTCCATGGCGGCGGCGGCCCCCGTGGTCAAGCTGCTCAACTACATCCTGCTGCAGGCCATCCGCGACAAGGCCAGCGACGTGCACCTCGAACCTTTCGAGAACGAGTTCAAGGTGCGCTACCGCGTCGACGGCGTGCTGTTCGAAGTGGAGGCGCCGCCGCCCAGCTTGGCTTCCGCGCTGTTGTCACGGGTGAAAGTCATGTCGAACCTCGACATCGCCGAGACCCGCGTGCCGCAGGACGGCCGCATCGAGCTGTCGCTGGGGGGCAAGCCCATCGACCTGCGCGTCTCGACACTCCCGACGGTGCATGGCGAGTCCTGTGTCATGCGCGTGCTCGATCGTTCGGTGGTGTCCCTCGAGCTGGCCAATCTGGGCTTGCGCGCGGACGAGGAGTCGATGCTGCGGGCCTTGCTCAAGCGGCCGCACGGCATCGTGCTCGTCACCGGGCCGACCGGCTCGGGCAAGACCACCACGCTCTACTCGGCGCTGAACCTGCTCAACGAGGTCGAGCGCAAGATCATCACCGTCGAGGACCCGGTGGAGTACGACCTCGACGGCATCATCCAGGTGCAGATCAACGACGAGATCGACGTGTCCTACGCGACGGTGTTGCGCACCATCCTGCGCCAGGACCCCGATGTCCTGCTGGTCGGCGAGATCCGCGACAAGGAGACCGCCCAGATCGCCGTGGAGGCGGCCCTCACCGGGCACCTGATCCTCTCGACGCTGCACACCAACGATGCCCCGTCCACCGTGACGCGCCTGGTGGACATCGGCATCCCGCCCTACCTGATCGTCTCCACCCTCGAGGCCGTGGTGGCCCAGCGCCTGGTGCGCACCGTGTGCCCCGACTGTCGCACCGAGTACGACCCCGATGAAGACGTGCTGCGCGAGCTGGGGCTGGAGCGCGGGGCCCTGGGGGGCCGCCGCTTCGCCTACGGCAAGGGCTGCGAGACCTGCAATTTCTCAGGACACAAGGGACGCCGGGCGATCTACGAGATCATGCTGCTCTCCGAGCGCCTGCGGCAGATGATCCTGGACGGGGCGGCGACCCAGGACCTGCGGGAGGTGGCGCTCACCGAAGGCATGCGCCCGCTGCGCGAGGCCGGCCGCCTGGCCGTGCTCGACGGCTCGACGACGGTGGAGGAGGTCCTGCGGGAGACGCTGCTCGACGTCTGAGCCCTGCTAGACTCGCGCCCTGCCGCCGATGCCTGCCGCCGCCAAGCCCGCCGCCCGCAAACCACAGCCTCGCGCTCCTGCCGCGGCGCGGCCAGGGGAGGGTTCTGCTTCAGGGGGCGGGTTGTTCGCGCGCATGCTCGGCCGGGGGCGGGTGCCCCGCAAGCTACTCACACAGTTCACCGCGCAGCTCTCGACGGTGGTGAACGCGGGCCTGCCTTTGGTGCGTTGCCTGCGCATCCTCGAGAATCAGCAGAAGCCCGGGCCCTTCGAACGGGTGGTCACGGCCGTGGCCGACGACGTCGAGAGCGGCGCGCCGTTGTCCGAGGCCCTTGCCAAGTATCCCCAGTGTTTCGACCGGCTCTACGTGAACATGGTGCGGGCGGGCGAGGCCGGTGGCGTGCTCGGCACCATCCTCGATCGGCTGGCGACCTTCGCCCAGAAGTCTCAGGCGGTGCGGGGCAAGGTGCTGTCGGCGCTGCTCTACCCCGCCGTGGTGCTGCTCGTTGCCGTCGCCGCGGTCGGCGTGGTGCTGATCTTCGTCGTGCCGCAGTTCGAGACCATCTTCGAGAGCTTCGGCGCCGACCTCCCGGGGGCGACGCGCGCGCTGATGGCCACCTCCAACTGGCTCACGATGTGGTGGTGGGCCGTGCTCGCCGGCCTCGTGCTGCTGGTCGTCTGTTGGCGCGTCGCGCTGCGCAACGAGTCCTTCGCCTATCGCATCGACGCGCTCCAGCTGCGGTTGCCGATCTTCGGCACGCTGCGCTCGAAGACCATGATCGCCACCTTCTCGCGCACCATGGGCACCCTGCTCGCCAGCGGCGTGCCGATCCTCGAGGCGCTCCACATCGTCGGCGCCTCCACGCGCAATCTGGTGCTCGAAGGCGCCATCGACGACGTCCACGACGCCATCCGCGAAGGCGAGTCCATGGCTGATCCGCTGGCCGACAGCGGGGTCTTCGACGACGTGGTCGTGAACATGATCGACGTCGGCGAGGAGACGGGACAACTCGACGTGATGCTGCTCAAGCTCGCGGACATCTACGAGGACGAGGTCGACACGGCGGTGGCCGGCGCCTTGAAGGCCCTCGAGCCGGCACTGATCGTGTTCATGGCGGTGTTCGTCGGGTTGATCGTCACGGCCCTGTTCCTGCCGATCGTCAACATCATGAGCGTCCTCGAAGGCGCATGACGGCCGCGTGACTTACCTGCTCCTCGGTGTTCTGCTGCTGTGCTCGGGAGTGGTCTCGGGCAGCGAGACGGCGGTGTTCTCGCTCAAGCCGGGCGAGCGTCGGCGCCTCGCGGCGTCGAGCCCCCTGGTGAGTCGCGTGCTGGCGCGGCCGTCGCAACTGCTCGTCACGTTGCTGCTGGCCAACCTGTTCATCAACGTGTCCTACTTCAGCGTCTCGGCGGTCATGTCCCTCGACCTGATCGAGGCGGGCCACCCGGTGCTGTCGGTGCTGATGAGCGTGGGGACGATCGTCGCCATCGTGATCGCGGGCGAGATCGTGCCCAAGACCATGGCGCTGGTGTCGCCGGCCACCGCGGTGCGCACGGCGGCGCCCGTGCTCGTGGCGCTGCGCATCGCGCTGCTCCCGTTGGCGGGCATCGCCGAGGCCGCGACACGCTTCCTCGACGCCCTGGTGGTGGGGCGCCGCGAGGGGGCCGAACTGGGAGCGGCGGACTTCAAGTCGGCCATCGCCGGCCAGTCGGCGTTGGGGACCTACCACGCCGTGGAGCTGGCGTTGCTCCACGATGTCGTCGACTTCGGTCAGCGCCGCGCTCGCAACCTGATGGTGCCGCGGGTCGACGTGGCCTTCCTGGACGTGGATGTCCCACGCGAAGAGACCGTGGCGGCCATGGCCGCGCATCCCTACCGCGTCTATCCGGTCTGCGCCGGCTCGCCCGACCAGATCCTCGGCACGGTCAATGCCGTGCGGGTGCTCACCGAGCGGGACACGCCGCTCTCCGAACTGGTGGATCCGCCGCTCTTCGCGCCGTTGAGCATCGGCGCGGAGCAGCTGGTGGAGAACATGCGTCGCAACCACGCGCCCCTGGCCCTGCTGCTCGACGAATACGGGGGGCTGGCCGGGGTGGTCGGCTTCTCGACCCTGATCCAGTCGGTGCTGGGGGAGATCGACCCGACCACCGGCCCGTCCATGCGGGCGATCACCCAGCGCCACGGCGACAGCCTGTTGGTGCGCGGGGACTGTCCGCTGCACCTGCTGGAGGACGAAGCCGGGCTGATCATGCCGTCGCGACGGGCCGAGACCATGGCGGGCGCCCTGGCCGAGGCGCTCGGGCGCGTGCCGCGCGTGGGGGACGAGCTGCGGCTTCCGGGTTGGCGCCTGCGGGTGACGGCGATGACCGGCCGCCGGGTCGGGTCCGTCATCGTGCGGCCGTCGCAGGACGAATTCGAATCCACCGGTGAGCCTTCAGGGGCGTCCGACGCGATGGAAGACGTCGATGCGGAGAACCGTGCGCCGGGCGGTGCGCCGGAAGCCCACGACGGAGGCGACGCGGGAGCGGCCGCCGGAGACGCAGGGGAGGAGCGGCCGTGACCATCGCGCTCTTCGTCCTCACCGTGATCCTGTCGGCCCTGTTCAGCGGGCTCGAGACAGGCATCTACACCACGAGCCGTCTGCGCCTGTTCCTCGACGCGAACGCGGGCATCGAGGCGGCTCGCAAGGCCCGCATCCTGCTCGCCGACATGCCCAGCCTGCTGTCGGTGCTCCTGGTGAGCAACAACGTCGCCAACTGGGGGGCCAGCTTCTCGGCCCAGGCCATCCTGGTCTCGGCAGAGGTGCCCCACAGCGAGGTCGTGGGCACGCTGGGCGTCTCGGTGGTGCTGTTCCTGTGCTCGGAGTCGGTGCCCAAGAGTGCCTTCCGCCGGGGGCGCGAAATGCTGCTGTATCCGACCATGCCCGCCCTCTGGGGCACCCATCGACTGCTCTCCAAGGTCCTGGCGCCCATCAGCTGGTTCGCCGTGCAGCTCACACGGGTGGTCGAGCGGCGGGTGACCGGCGCCCATGCACCGCACAAGGGGCGCCGGGAGGCCGTGCTCGACACGGGCGCGGCCGAAGGGTTCCTGACCGGCTTCCAGAAGCGGGTGGCGACCGGCGTGCTGGCCATGCGCGAGCGCACGGTGGGGCAGCACGCCCGCGACCTGCAATGCTTCCCCACGGCCCGGCTCGGTGGGGATGGCGGTGGGATGGCGAGCACCGGAGGCGATGGGAGCATGCTCTCGTTGCCGGCCGACATCCGAGAGCACCGCGTGCTGGTGCTCGACACCGACGGCCGCCAGGTGCTCGGGTGGATGCCGCTGGCGGCGCTCTGGCAACCCGATGGCTTCCGGGCCCCGCGTCGCTCCGAATTGCGGCCGGTGGCGCGCGTCGAGGCGTCCACGAGCCTCGATCGGGCCTACGTGCACATTGATCGCATGGCGGCTCCCTTCGCGGTGCTCCCGGACCTCCGGATCCTGGATGCCAATGTGTTGCGACAAGAGGTCATGGGGACCCTCGGCGGCGAAGGCGGGGCCTGAGCACCGCACGCCGGTGGCCGGCGCGCCGACGGACACCGGGCGGCTAGCGCGTTGCAACCCCCACGGGGCGCTCCTAGGATGGGAATCGCTTGCCCCGAAGGAGATCCACGACCGTGGCCGATCAGGAGTACTACTCGTTCGACGAGGTCCTCAAGGATCTCGAGTTGGAAGAGGACGAGCTCAAACGACTCGTCTCGGCCGGTGAGATCCGCGCCTTTCGCGACAAGCAGACCATGCGCTTCAAGGCGGCCGACATCGAGCGCCTCAAGAGTAGCGATGACGACGGCGCCGACGATCTCGACTTGGACCTCGACCTCGATCTCGACCTGGACCTCGAAGACGAGGGCGGCGAGCTCGAGTTGACCGAGGAAGAGCCGCTCGAACTCGACGGCGGCGACGACGATCTCGTCCTCGAGGAACTCGACCTCGGCGGCGACGACGCGGTCATCGAGACCGAGGAGTTCGATCTCGGCGGCGGCGACGTGGAGGAATTCGACCTCGGCGGTGGCGACGTCGACACGGCGGCCACCGCGGCAGCGGCGTCCGGCGGCGGGCTGCGCACCAAGCGCAAAGTGGGTGCCGAAGCGCGCGCCGCCCAGGCTGCAGATGCCGAGGGAACCGACAGCGTCGCGTCGCTCGCGCTGCTGACCGTCAGCAGTGTCGTCCTGCTGCTGGCATGCTTCACGGTGTTCAGTGCCGTGGCGGGGCACTCGAACCCGACCAACAATTGGATCGTGAATCTTTTTTCATAACAGGCTCGGCGGCCGTGGCGGTCGTCTTCATGCGGGAGGGAACACCTTTGTACGCAAGCAACGTGACCAGGATGTTGGTCTGCGTCTGCATCGCGGGGCTCATGGGCACCGGATGTGTGGCAGCAACCAAGCACGAGCAGCTCAAGCACGAGATGACCAGCGTGCAGGACGAGCTGATGCAGGCTCAGAACGCGCTCGCCAACGCCGAGGACTACATCCTCGACCTCGAGTCGCGTGGTGAGGACTCCGAGCAGTGGCGCAACCAGTACCAGGATGCGCAGGCTCGCTACGACGCCTTGTCGACGCAGCTCGCCGAGATGCAGTCGACCGGGCTGCCGCAGATCGGTGGCACCCAGCAGGTGATCAATGCCCAGAACGGGACCATTGGTTACTCCATGGCGGGTGACCTGACCTTCAATTCCGGCAGTGCCGATCTGACCAAGCGGGGCAAGGAGATCCTCAAGGAGATCGCCGTCCAGCTGAAGAACCACGACGGCATGATCCGGATCGACGGCCACACCGACACCGATCCGATCAACAAGACCAAGGACAAGTGGCCGCTGGGGAACATCCAGCTCGGCGCCGGTCGCGCCATCGCCGTGCAGAAGTTCCTGGTCAGCCAGGGTGTGCCGGAGGAGCGGGTCTACATCGCTTCCTACGGACAGCACAAGCCGGTCGAGCCGTCCAAGACCGCTTCGGCCAAGGCGAAGAACCGTCGGGTCGAGGTGTTGATGGTCCTGCAGCCGAACCTCGGCTGAGGGCTCCGGCTCAACGACCTGCGCTGGTCGCGGAAGGCGTCCCCCGGGAACGGGGGGCGCCTTCCGTCCTTGAGCGGCGTCTCACTCCGGCGCGGTGGGCCGGGCGAACGAGTGGGCTGAACGGGCGAGGCACGCCATGACCGCCGATTGGACCAGGCTCTCTGCCGGTCGCCTGAGGGCGGCGTTGGCGGCCCACGGAGCGGCGCCGCGCAAGCGCCATGGGCAGCACTTCCTCGTCGACGACAACTTGTTGGCGGCTGTCGTCCGCGACGGTGAGGTGAGGCCGGACGACGTGGTGCTCGAGGTGGGGCCCGGACCCGGTCTGCTCACGCGGCACCTATTGGCAGCCGCGGCCCGGGTGGTGGCGGTGGAGATCGACGAGAAGATGGCCGCCGTCGCGGGCGACCTGATCGAGCCGGAACTGGCCGAGCGCCTCGAGTGGACCTGCGCCGACGCCTTGGCGGGGACGCGGGCATTCTCACCGGCGATGCACGCGGCCTGGCCCCGGTGCACGACGATGGTGGCCAACCTGCCCTACAACATCGCGGCGCCGCTGCTCGCGAACGGCCTGCTCAAGCCCGGGCCGGGTCCGCGGGCGATGACCGTGATGATCCAGCGCGAGGTGGCGGAGCGGCTCACGGCCCGTCCCGGGACCCGCGAGTGGGGGCCGCTTTCGGTGATCACCAGCCTCAGCTCCGTGGCCCGCGTGATCCGGCGCGTGCCCGCCGGGGCCTTCTGGCCGCCACCCCGCGTCGAGTCGGCCGTCCTGGGGCTCTCGCGGAAGGGCGAGGAGACCGAGCGCCTGATGGCTGACGTGCCCGGTGGAGCGGCCGCGTTTCAATCTTTTCTGGCCGGGGCCTTCCATTCCCGCCGGAAGACCCTCGTCAATTCCTTGGCCGAATCGGCGAATCTAAGCTCATCCGCCGTGCTGGCGCGGCTCGGGGTGGAAGAAATCCCCGGCCGTCCGCGCGCCGAGGCCCTTGATGAGCTAGAATTGTACGTCCTGGCCCGAAGATGGGCTCAGACAGCGCCCGGCGAGCGAATCCGCCCCGACCCGTGACCACGGGTCCTAGTGACTCTGACCACCCGCCGATTCGAGTGTACCCCCGCGTCATTCCGGGGAGAGGGTGCACCCCGATCGGACGGAAGCGATCGATCTCGACCAGCAGCCCGTGGGGGGCGCATGGCGTGGCGGTGGCTGCATGGATGCGGAAGCCGGCTCTTGAGGCCGGCTTCCAAGGAGCGAGAGCGAGCGTGGTATCGAATCGTCGCGCGGAGGGATCCTGTTGAGGGATCGCTCCGCAGAGAAGTTGCTGGTCAAGGAGCGCGTGGCGCTCGAGGACCTGGTGCGCGAGGTCGTGTCGGAGATGACACCGCGTGGCGGTGACCTCTGGGCCTGCTGTCCGTTCCATGCGGAGGACACTCCGTCCTTCCACGTGCGGCCGGCGCTCGGCGTCTACAAGTGCTTCGGCTGCGGCGAGAGCGGTGACGTCTTCAGCTTCGTCCAGAAGACGCGGGGCATCGGCTTCCGCGAGGCGCTCCAGTTCCTGGCCGAGCGGGTCGGGGTGCAGCTCTCATCGTTGACGCCGGAAGACCTGCGCAAGCAAGCCGACGCCCGCCAGCAGCGCGAGGTCCTCTCGACGGCGCTGGACGTGTTCCGCAAGGCCATGGGCAAGGTCGGACGCCCGGCCCTCGATTACCTCTACGAGCGGGGCTTCACCCGCGAGACCCTGTTGGCCTGGGACGTGGGCTTCATCCCCGACGACTTCCTGGCCCGCCTGCGGGACGCGGGGCTCTCGTCGTCACAGATCGAGGGGGCGGGCTTCACGCGCCTCTTCGGCGGTCGCATCGGCTTCGGCATCCGCGACGGCAACGGGGCGCTGGTGGGCTTCGGCGCGCGGCGCCTCGGAGACGGCGATACGCCCAAGTACGTGAACACCCGCGAGACCCCGGCCTTCAACAAGCGCAACTTGCTCTACGGCATGAGCAAGGCGTCGCTCTCGCTGGGCAAGACGCGGCGGCTGGTGGTAATGGAGGGCTACACCGACGTGATGATGGCTCATCAGCGGGGGCTGTCCGAGGCGGTGGCCACCATGGGCACGAGCTTCACCAACGAACACATGGCCCTGGCGCGCGGGCGGGCCGGCAACCTGATCTTCGTCTTCGACGGGGACGAGGCCGGCCAACGCGCGGCCGAACGGGCGGTCGACATGGTGCTCGAAGACGGTCGCGAGTGCCGGGTCCTGCTCCTGCCCGATGAGGTCGACCCCTGCGAGTGGTTCTCGGTGCACACCACCGAGGAATTCGAGCAGCAGCTCGAGGCCGACGCCCTGGGGACGGTTGCGTTCCTCGCGCGGCGCGAGCTGCAGCGGCTCGACGCGGGTCAGCCCGGTGGCCGCGAGACGGTGGCCCGTGACGTCCTGACCAAGGCCGGCAAGATCCGCGACTCGGTGCGCCGTGAGGCGCTGGTGGCTGAGATCGCCCGCGAGTGTGGCGTCGACCGTAACGAGCTGCGCCGGGTCGCCCGAGCGGGGGCCGCGTCGTCGCGGGCCCCGGTCGCGGACGTCGATTTCGGAGGGGGCGGTCGGCGCGTGCCCTTGAAGGCCCATGTGCGCAGCCAGTTCGTGGCGGTGGCCGGGCTCGCGACGGAAGTGGGGCGGCTGCAGGAGATTGAGGCCCTCGTCGCGGACGGCGTCATCGCTCACGCCGGGGCGCTGCGCTTGCTGGAGGTGGGGCGCGCTTTGCTCGAACCCACCGTGCCCGAAGCTGCCGCGACCGAACCCACAGAGGCGCCCCAGGAGAGCACCGGAGCGGCTCGCCTCGACGGGATCGAGTGGCTCGCGGCCCTGGCCGAGACCGACCCGGCCCTGCGGCCCGCTCTCGAGAAGGTGCTGCTCCCGCCGCCCGACGTCGTCATGCCGAGCTATGAGGAAGCCGTCTCGCACTTGCGCCGTGAACAGGAGGATCAGCGTCTCAAGCAATCACGGCGCGACGCGCTCGCCCGACCGGGCCTGGCCCATGACACCGAAGCCCTGCAACGGATCGACTCGGAATTGCGCGCCCGCGCCGCGGTCGACCATTCGCTGCAAGCCGCTCCCGCCCCTGAGAACTGAGGAAGCCGAGAACGAGCACCCGGGACACACCACCGTCCCGGTCGAAGCATCCACACCCGTCCCAATCACTGACTGATTCACCACCCCAGAAGAGAAGCAAACCCCGTGCATCCCCGTACAAAGCGAAGTGGTTCGGTGTCCGTTGCCAAGGACCCGTTGGAGCGTCTCGACAGCATGGATCCCGCCGTGCGGGTCCTGGTCGACAACGGCAAACGCCGCGGGTTCGTCACCTATGAGGAGATGAACCAGGTCCTGCCCAACGACATCGACAATATCGACCAGGTCCTCACGCTGCTCGAGGACACGGGCATCGAGATCCTCGACGAGTCGGACCTGACCGAGGATCAGGCCAACGCCCGGCTGCAGAAGCCCACCGCCGTCACCGCGCCGGACAAGAACCTGCCGGCCGAGCGCATCGACGACCCGGTGCGCATGTACCTCACGCAGATGGGCGAGATCCCGCTGCTGACCCGCGAGCAGGAGATCAACCTGGCGCGGCAGATCGAGGTCACGCGCCGTCACTTCCGCAGCCTGATCATGGCGACGGGTTTCTCCATCCGCGAAGGCCTGCAGATCATCGAGGACGTGGAGGGCGGCCGGCTCGCGTTCGACCGCACCCTCAAGGTGTCGACCAGCGGCTTCGAGCCGGGCAAGTCGGAGGTCTCGGCGCGGCTCAAGGGCTCGATCGAGACGCTGCGCACGCTGCACGTGAGGCAGACCGAGGACTACCGCGTCTACCTGGGGGGCAAGGGCAACGAGAAGCAACGGCACCTGCTGCTGCAGCGCATCGGCTGGGGGCGGCGCAAGGCGTCGCACCTCCTCGAAGAGGTGCAGATCCAGCTCAAGAAGGTGCGGCCCATGATCGAGCTGGTGCGTGAGAAGCACCAGGAGATGGCCACTCTCGAGCGGCGCCTGCGGCACTTCCCGGCCGACCGTCGCGACAGCCCCGAGTACAAGGAGCTGCGCTCGGACTTCGAGGCGTTGCAGATCCAGGCGCTCGAGTCGCCGCGGCGTCTGGCCGCGCGCCTCAAGCTCATCGACCTGCGCTACGCCGAGTACGAGGAGGCCAAGCGCGACCTGTCGAGCGGCAACCTGCGCCTGGTCGTCTCCATCGCCAAGAAGTACCGCAACCGCGGCCTGTCCTTCCTCGACCTGATCCAGGAGGGCAACACGGGCCTGATGAAGGCGGTGGAGAAGTACGAGTACCGTCGCGGCTACAAGTTCTCGACCTACGCGACCTGGTGGATCCGCCAGGCCATCACGCGCTCGATCGCCGACCAGGCGCGGACCATCCGCATCCCGGTCCACATGATCGAGACCATGAGCAAGCTGCGGAACGTCACCAAGAAGCTGGTCCAGCAGCTCGGTCGCGAGCCCACCATCGAGGAGATCAGCAAGTACAGCGACATCTCCATCGAGGAGGCCAAGCGGGTGATGAAGATCTCCAAGCACCCGATCAGCCTCGACCGGCCCATCGGCGAGGGTGACGACAGCTACTTTGGGGACTTCATCGAGGACGAGAGCGCCGTCTCGCCGGTGAGCGCCGCCGCCCAGGAGATGCTCAAGGAGAAGATCATGGGCGTGCTGCACACGCTCAGCTTCCGCGAGCGGGAGATCATCAAGCTCCGCTACGGCATCGGCGACGGCTACACCTACACGCTCGAGGAGGTGGGGCGCATCTTCAAGGTGACCCGCGAGCGCGTGCGGCAGATCGAGGCCAAGGCCGTCCGCAAGCTCCAGCACCCGGTCCGCAGCCGGATGCTGGAGGGATTCCTCGAGAGCGCGTCCTACGTGGCCGAGTAGGCCGGGGCGCGAGCCGGGATTTCCCGCAACGAGCACGGACCCGGAGGGTGGCCGACGGCCGCCCCCCGGGTCCGCGCGCAAGCGGGGGCGGTCCGAGGAGCGAGGCCGCCGCCCGATTCCCGTCCGGCCCACAATCGGGCCCCCGACTCTTTCACGGGGGGTGCCCCCTCTGCTACGGTATGGGGCTCAACCCGACTCGGAGGGAAGCGGTTCCGTGAGCCCGGTGGACGATCAGCGGCAAGTCATTCTGCAACTCGTCAACCTCAGCGACATCGATCGGCAACGCGCCGATTCGCAGCTGCTCATTGACTCCGTGCCCCGAGTGCTCGCCTCCCGCAGTCGCGACTCGGATCAGGCGACGCTGGGCCTCGAGGCGGCCCGCACCAAGCTCATGGGCTTCCAGGCACGCCTGAAGACGCTCGAGCTTGAGCTCGCCTCCCGGGAGGAAGGGCTCGGCAAGGCCAACGGCAACCTGCTCACGGCCAAGAGCAATCAGGAATACACGCTCATGATGGGCGAGATCGCCCGCAAGAAGGAAGAGAAGAGCGAGGCCGAGGAGCAGGTGCTCGAGCAGTTCGACGTGATCAAGCAGGGCGAGAAGATGGTCGCCGACGCCGAGGCCCGGCTCGAGGCGGCCAAGCTGGAGTACCAGGCCTTCGAGAAGCGCGCCCGCACCGAGATGGCCGAGCACCAGAAGGAGCACGCCGCCCTCGACGAGCGGCGCGAGCAGGTGCGTCGCGGCATCAAGCCCGACACGCTCAGGATCTACGACCGGGCCTACGGCGCGCACGGCAGCGGTATCGTTGCCGTCGAGAGCAAGGTGTGCCAGGGCTGCTTCTGCAACATCCTGCCCAATGACGGCGCCCGCCTCATCTCGGGGCGCGAGCTGATCATCTGCCGACAGTGCCAGCGCATCCTCTATCTGCCCTCGGTGCTGCAGGCGACACCGCAGTAGGCATGAGGTCGACCCGCTGGCAGGCTGCCCGTCGACGGGGGGCCCCGGAGGCGAGGGGGACGCGGCGACCATGACCGACGTGCGCTCAGTGATCGTCGGAACCGCCGGGCACATCGACCACGGCAAGTCGGCCCTGGTGCGTGCGCTCACGGGCATCGACCCCGACCGGCTCGAAGAAGAGCAGCGCCGGGGCATGACCATCGACCTCGGCTTCGCCCGCTACGAGCACCCAGGTGGTGGCCTGGTCGGCATCATCGACGTGCCCGGCCACGAGCGCTTCATCCGCAACATGGTGGCCGGCGCGACGTCGGTGGACGTGGTGGTGCTTGTGGTGGCCGCCGACGACGGCGTCATGCCGCAGACCCGCGAGCACCTGGCCATCCTGAAGCTGCTGGGGGTGGAGCGCGGCTGCGTGGCCCTCACCAAGTCCGACCTGGTCGAGCCCGAGATGCTCGAGCTGGCCGCCGACGACGTGGCGTCCTTCGTTGCGGGCACCTTTCTGGAGGGGCGGCCGATCGTCCCGGTGTCGGCGATCAAAGGCGACGGTATGGAGGCCTTCCGCGCTGTGCTCGATGCCCTGGTGGACGAGGTGCCGCCGCGGGCTTCGAGCGGACCCTTCCGGTTGCCGGTGCAGCGGGTGTTCTCGGCCAAGGGGCACGGCACGGTGGTCACCGGCGTGCCGGTGAGCGGTGCCGTGACCGCGGGCGATGGGCTCGAGGTGGTGGACACCGGCGCGCGGGTGCGGGTGCGCGGCGTGCAGGCCTACGGCGCGGCGCGCGATGCCGGCCAGGCGGGTCACTCCACGGCGCTCAACGTCTCGGATGTCTCGACGGACGATGTCGAGCGCGGGTGCGTGGTCGCGACGCCGGGGCTGTTCCGTCCGCGCCGTCGCCTGCTCGTGTCGTACCGACACGTCGACGGCACGGCGCCCCTGCGCAATTCCCATCCCATCCGCCTGCACGTGGGCACCCGGGAGGTGATGGGTCGCGCGGTGGTCCTCGACGGCGAGGCCGTCCTGCCCGACGACGAGGCCTATCTGCAGTTGCGCCTCGAACAGCCCGTCGTCGTCGCGACCGCGGACCGCTTCGTGATGCGTGATGCCGCCTCGATGGTGGTGCTGGGCGGCGGCGCCGTCCTCGCCACGAGCGACGGACGTCTCAAGCGCTTCAAGCAGCGGGTGCTGACCGAGGCCCAGCGGCGCCGGCAGGTCCAGGGCGACCCGCGCGCCCTGGCGCACCTGTGTGTCGAGCTCGCCGGGCGGCGCGGCGCGACCCTCGCCGCCGTGGCGGTGGAGCTGGCCCGACGTCCCGACGAGGTGGCGGCCCTGCTCGCCGGGCTCGTCGAGGCGGGCACCCTGGTGGCCGTGGGGGCGGAGACGTTCCTCGACGCCGGCGCTCTCGAGACCGTCGCCGACACTGTCGTCGACCGGTTGGAGGCGGAGCACGCTGCCCAGCCGCTGCTGACGTGGATCGACATCGGCAGCGTGCGCGGAGGCGTCGAGGTCGAAGAAGCGGTGCTGCAGGCGGCCATCGAGCGGGACCCGCGGGTGGACAGCCAGCCGGGGGGCAAGCTGCGCCTGGCCCGTCACGTCGTGGAGCTGAGCGACGAGCAACGCCGAGCCCGGGAGGGACTGCAACAGCGCCTGGCCGCGGCCGGACAGGATCCGGTGGAGGTGGACCCGGGCTCGCTGGGCCTCACGGCGGCGCAGGGGAAGGAACTGTTGCGCATGATGATCGAGGGCCGTGAGGCGGTCTCGGTGGGTGGTCGGCTGTACGACCCCGAGGCGCTCGACGCACTGCGCCGGATCGTGATCGCCCACGGGAGCGCGCGTGAGGGCGCCATCGACATCCCGGTTCTGCGCGACGAGTTGGCCACCACGCGCAAATTCCTGATCCCGTTGCTCGAACACTTCGACACCTGCGGCGTGACCGTGCGGCGGGGAGACCGGCGCGTGCTGCGCCCCGGCGTCACCCCGGACTGACCGCTACGGCCTGCCCGCGCCGGATAGGCCGCCCCCGGACAAGGCCGGCGGGGCGCTGGCCCTAGAGGTCGCGGCGCAGGGCCTGGAGCTGCTCGACGAGGCTCGCCAGCGACTTGATCTCGTTGGCGGCGAGCTTCTCGCCCTGCAGGACGTCCTCCTGCATGAGCTTCATGGCGAGGCGCACCATGTTCTCGCGCTCGACGAAGTGCGAGGCCAGCTGGCCGATGCGCGCCGACTGCTCGGCATCAGCGCCGGCGCGCAGGGGCTGCAGCGCGGCGAGCAGGTCCCGGGCCCGGATCAGCAGGGGGTTCGACTCGCGCACCAGCCGGGCGCGGCCGGCGATCTGCCGCCGCAGCATGGAGGCGGTCCCCAGCAGTTGGTCGATGTCGTGTACCAGCTCGCGGCTCGCGGCCAGGCGCAGGGAGGCATCGAGGGTGGGATCGTCGGAGATCTCGACGGCCCGCGCGCGCAACTCGCTCAGGTGCGTGCGCACGTAGTCGTGCTCCTTGCGCAGGCCGAGGACGGGGCCGAGCTCCTTGAGGTCGTCCCAGTCGTCCTGCAGGGCGTGGAGCTGGTCCTCCACGAGGCCGAAGACGATCTCGGTCTCCTCGCGGCCGCGGGCATCGAGGCGGTCGTCGTCCTCGCGCAGCGCCAGCACGGCCAACAGGACGATCAGCCCGCCCACCGCCATCAGGATGCGGGGACCGCTCACGGGCGCCCAGGCCTGTGGGAGCCGCCCCCGCGCGCGGCGTCGCCGGTCTCCGGGGCCCTCTCGGTTTCCGGGGCCCCGTCGGGGTCGGTGGCGACGTCGGCTTGCGTGACGGCGCCGGCTGCGGGGGAGTCGTCGAGGTTGTGGGCGACAGGGCCCCCCAGGATCGCGCCGCGGCGCGTGACGCCCGGGTCGATGCGCGCGTCCGGGAGCACCAGGCATGCGTCCAGGTTCGCGCCCCGGCCGATGACGGCGCCGGCGCCGACGACGCAGGCGCCCCGGAGCGTGGCGTCGCGGTCGACGCGGGCGGTGGGATGCACGAGGGCCTCGCCGAGGCGTCGGCCGCCCCGGGTGAGCAGTCGCCGGTCGACGGGGAGTCGTCCCGTCAGCGCCCGCGCCTGGGCCTCGAGCAGGGTCTCGGGCGTGCCCAGCTCGCCCCAGGGGCCGGTGTGCACCCAGGCGGCGGCCCGTTGTCCCGACGCCAACAGCGGCAGGTAGCCGTCGCGGATCAGGCAGCAGGGTCCGTCGGGCAGAGCGGCGACGAAGTCGTGCTCGAACAGGTGCAGGCTGCCGTTCACGCCGACCACGGCCGGCGAGCGCCGTGGCGCCGGGGCGCGGGTGTCGTTGCGCGGTCCGTCGCACGTCTCGTCGCGCGGCGCGACCAGTCCGGCGATGTCGACGATGTCACCATGGTCATCCACCTCGATGGCCCCATAGCGCTGCACGTCACCGGCGGTGACGACGGCCATGCTCGCGGCGGCGCCGGCCGCGGCGTGGCGGCGGGCGAGGGCCGCGAGGTCGAAGGGCGCGACGACGTCGCCGCACAAGAGGAAGCAAGGGCCGTCCTCGATCCAACCGGTCAGGTTCTTCAAGGCGCCGCCGGTGCCCAGCAGGTCGCGCTCGACCTCGACGTGCACGTCGACGTCATCATGGTTGAGGGGGTCGTGCAGGCGCGCGGCGAAGTGGTCGACGACCTGGTCCGCGAGGTGGTGGGCATTCACGGCGATGCGTTCGACGCCCTGGCTCGCGAGCATCGACACCGCGTGCTCGAGGATGGGCACGTTGAGGAACGGGAAGAGCCCCTTGGGGCGGTGCTCGGTCCACGGACGCAGTCGCGTGCCGTGCCCGGCGGCGAGGACGATGGCCTGACGCGGCACGTTCACGCGGCGGGCTCCGCTGCGGCCAGGCGCGCGAGCGCGTCGGCGAGGACCCCGGCCTCGATGCCCTTGCATCCGCCTCCGTGCCCCGGGACGTCGTGGACCAGGAGCAGCCGCCGCGCCTGCCGGGCCGCGGGAGCGATCCACTCCCGCCAGGCGTCGCCCTTGGACGCATAGGTGCCGATGGCCTTGCACAGCCGCTGCACCGCCACGGGCCACAGGTCGTCCGGTCGTCCCGCGAGGGTGTCGCGGCGTTCGTCGGGGAGGTCCACGTAGGGATCGTAAGCGAGGGAGGCCCGGTCGTAACCGCGCGGGCCGCGCAGGGCGTCCTGGTGATCGATGATCCGCACCCGGCCGGCGAGCAGCAGGTTGCGGGCGTGGTAGTCGCGGTGGCAGGTCTCGGTGGGGCGCGCGGCGCAGTCGCCGACGAGTCGGTCGAGTTCGGCGTCGAGGCTGCGAGCGAGGGCCCTGTCGACGGACGGGGGCGCGGGCGTGTCCCCGGCGGGCGGCGCGGCGGTCGGGGCGAGGGCTGACGCGAGGGTCGGCGCAAGGGGAGGCGGCAGGTGCAGGGCGCCGGCGGTCGGGCGGCCGGCGTCGAGGTGCGGCAGGGCCGTGCGCACGAAGAGGGTCAACTCGTCGCGCAGGCGGGCCGCACCGAGCGCAGGGGTGGGCGACGTGTCGAGGGACAGGGGCGCGATGTCCGCGAGGAGGGCCAGCGCCTCGTCGTAGGCCGCCCCGACGTCGAGCTGCGGGGCGTCGCCGGCTGCAGACGTGACGGTTGCAGACACGCCGGCGGCGGACGCGACGGCCGCGGCCAGGGTCAGGTCGCCGAGGTCCTCCTGCACGATCCAGCCCGCCTCGGCCGCGACCGCATAGGTGCGCGGCACCGGCACACCGGCCCGGGCGAGGAGCGCCGTCGCCCGGGCAACGCGCTCGACCTCGGCGGGCGACGTGCCGGCGGGGAAGCGCATGAGCACGGCGCTCGTCAGATCGCGGGGCGCCTGCGACCCGAGCCCACGGGGGCGCAGCAAGCGCACGAACTCGCGGGCGCTGGCTTCCGTGGGCAGAGGCTGCCGGGCCGCACAGGCGAGTCGCGGATCGTCGTCGTGCGTTCGCCCCGCGGGGGGCACATCCGGCCGGATCGGGCTCGTTTCGGCGCTCATGCACGCAGTCTATCGGGCTGTTCAGGTGACTTCATCGGCGGGAGGGCTAGAGTAGAGGCCATGCTGCGTCGACCGTCCTCCGGAATCCTCGTGCTCCTCGCGGGACTGCTGCTCACGCTGCCTGTCCAGGCTGATGACTCCCTGGTCGCCGAGTTCCGCAGCTTCTACGGCAAGGACCGGTCGGAGCGCGAGCGGGTCGAGGCGGTGCGCGTCCTCGCCGACGTCCACAGCCTGCCGGCGGCCCAGGCCCTGCTGCCCGTGCTCGAGGACGAGTCCTTCGCCGTGCGTCAGGCGGCCATCGAGACGCTGGGCGCCAACCGCGGCGCCGGCGTGGGCACCTGGCTCATCGAAGAGGTGCTCACCTCCCGCAAGCTGAAGCGCAAGAAGGACGTGCGCGCGGCGGCCGCCGAAGCCCTGGGGCTGGGCGGTCACAGCGAGGCGCTGGAGGCGTTGAAGGAGCTGTTGGACGACCGCGACGAGCAACTCAAGGTCGCCGGCGTACGGGCCCTGGGTCACCTGGGCGACGCCTCGGCCTGCCCCGAGCTCTCGACCCTGGCGGGTGACGACGACGCCTTCCTCACCGTCGTGGCCCTCGACGCCTTGGCCCGCATCGGTTCGGCTGATGGCGCGCGCGACGCGGTGATCGCTGCGGTGAGCCACGCGGACAACCGGGTGCGCGGCCGGGCCATCCGCGCCGTGCTCGAGTTGCGCCTGAAGGCGGGCGTGCGTCCCCTGATCGAACGTATGCGGGTGGAGACGGGCCGGCTCGCCGGCGACGCCTTCGACGTGCTGCGCGAGCTGACCCTGCGCAAGTTCCCCGACAGCCCCGACGTGTGGTCAGCCTGGTGGGACCGCAACGAGAACGTGTTCGAGCTGCCCGACCCCGAGCTCGTCGCGGCGGCCCGCAAGCGGCTGGCCGAGGAGGGCTCCCGTTACGTCGAGGGCAAGAAGTCGTTCCTCGGCGTCGAGACCAAGTCCGAGAACATCATGTTCGTCATCGACGTCTCGGGCAGCATGGAGACGCGCTTCGACGATCCCGATCGTCTCGCTTCGACGGGGCGCGAGTACGCCTCGTTACAACGGCTCGCCATCGTCAAGGAAGAGCTGATCGCCACCATCGAAGGCCTCTCGCCTTCGACCTCGTTCAACATCCTCGCGTTCGCCACCGAGGTCGACCCGTGGCGCAAGACCTCCACCAAGGCCAATGTGCTGCAGAAGAACAACGCCCGGGCGTGGATCGAACGGTTGCAGCCCCTGGGCGGTTCGTCGGCGTCCTTCCGGGCCACGTCGGGGCTGTCGGTGAGCGACGCCAACGTCGGCGCCACCAACACCCACCTGGCGCTCATGACGGCCCTCGGGGAAGAGGTCGAGGAAGGCGAGCGCCTCGACGGCTTCGTGCTCGAACCGGGCAACGACATCGACACCATCTTCTTCCTCACCGACGGCGATCCGACCATCGGCAAGACCGTGGACATGCTCGAGATCCGCGGCGAGGTCTCCCGGGTGAACGCCTACCGGGGTGTGCAGATCCACGTGATCTACGTGGGCGCCGTGGGGGGCAAGGACCTGCAGCTCCTCGCCACCGAGAACGGCGGGATGTTCGTGAATATCGGGGGGTAGGTGCCCTCCTCCTGAAACGGGAGGGTCATCGTTCCTCGGGCAGTCCTCGCTCAGCGAGCGTCGCGGGGGCGATCCTGCGGTTCGGCCCGCGACCCTCGATCGCTGCGGAATCTCGGCTCGATGACCCTCCCGTTTCTGGAGGAGGGCTCGCGAACTCCGAAGGGGCTGGGCAGGGGCGAATGGACCTCCCGATGCGGTTGCTTCACAGGGAAGGGACGGGCATCATCTGCGGTCCGCCGGAGCACCGGATCCCGCAGGTTGTGGGGCGTCGGCGGCCGTCGGGGTGTGGCTCAGTTTGGTAGAGCGCAGCGTTCGGGACGCTGAGGTCGCTGGTTCGAATCCAGTCACCCCGACCATTTTTCCACCGACGCGCCTCAGAGCGTGTCGGCGCGGGGGCCGGAGCGTTCGGGTGTGGGGCGCACCAGCAGGGCGACCAGCCCGAGCAGCAGCCCGAAGCCGAAGATGAACACGTGGCTGCCGACGGCCGAGGCCGCCGCGGCCTGGGCCTCGACGCCGGCGAGGACGAAGCCCGCGGTCCAGCCCGCTTCCCACGAGCCCACGCCGCCGGGAGCGCTGATGGGCAGGATGCCGGTGAGGTGCAGACCGGTCGCGCCGATGAGCACCTGGACGAAGCCGACCGAAGCGAGGGCCTGCTCGACGCCGCCGGGAGCGCCGCCGCCCACGGCCATGGCCCGGACGCAGAGGTAGCAGGCGCCGTAGTGCGACAGCCACAGCACGAGCGAGGCGAGGGTCGCGCGCACGAGTCGGGTGCCGGTGACCGCCGACAGGTGGCGCCCGGTGTCGGCGACGAAGCCACCGATGCGGCCGCTGTCCCAGCCGCGTCGGGTCACCGCACGGGCGAGGGCGGCGGCGAGGGGGCGCATGACCAGGGCCACGACGACCATGCCCGCCAACACCGCTGCGAGGGTGGGGATGAGGCCGCCTTCGCTCGGCAACCCGAGCAGGTCGCCGCGGGCCATGGCCAGGCCGGCCGCGAGGAAGGCCAATACCGAGAGCAGGTCGAGGACGCGGCAGACCACGAGGGCGGCGGTGCCCTCGGCGAGCGGGTGACCGGCTTCCGCGCGCAACATCAGCGGCAGGGCCGCCTCCCCCGAGCGCAGCGGCAGCAGCAGGTTGAACACGTTGTGCCGGGCCGAGATGGAGGCCAGGTGCAGCATCGACAGTGGCCGCGGTGCGTCGGGGCCACCTTCCGCGTCGGCGCCCTCAGCGCGGGCACCGCCCGTGCGGGCACCGCCCCCGACGATGCCGAGCAGCACCCCCAGGCGCACGGCCCGGCCGGCGTAGGTGAAGGCGTAGAGACCGAAGGCCCCGGCCAGGTGACCCCAGGACAGGCCGGTGAGCGCATCGGCCACGGCCCGTCCGTCGAGGTCGGTGCTGGTGATGACGAGCACCAGCAGCACCGCGGCGACCAAGAGCATGACGCCGACGCGCTTCAAGAGCGGCTCCCGTCGGCGCCTGTGCCGCGAGGAAAGAGGACGCCTGGGCCGGCCATGGGCGAAGCATAGCCCAACGCCACGGGGGCTCGGCAGGCCGGTCGGGGGGCACTTGTTGGTGCGACCGGCCCGGCGTGCGCACAATGCGCCCATGGCCGAGAGCCCCACGTCGTCTCTACGCCGCGCCCTGGTCGCGGCGACGCTGGCGGTTCCGCTGGTCGTCGACCCGTTCGGCCAGGACACCGGCGGCGTCAAGTTCGCGATCCTCACCCTGTGCGGCCTGGTCGCCTTGCTGGTGAAGGGCCTGGAGATCTTCGGCGGGCGTCCGAGCCCGAGCCGGGCCCGGGGGCCGGGGCTGAGCGTGCTGGCCCTGGCGACCTGGGCCTTCCTTTCGGTGGGCTGGGCCGAGAACGATGACCTGGCCATCACCCGCGCCGTGGCCCTGCTCGGGATGTTCGGGGTGATCTGGGGTGTGCGCGAGTCGGTGGGCGGCATCACCGGCGTGCGCCGCTGGATCGCCGCCATGTCCGTGGTCGCCCTGGCGGCCGCGCTGTACGACTCGTGGAGCATCGCCCAGGCGGCCGGCACGCTGGCGCCGACCGAGGTCAAGTACGCGTCGTCGCTGTTCGTGCACAACAACATGGCGGCGAGCTACGCCGTGGTGGCCGCGCCGCCCATGCTGGCCATGGCCCTGGGCGCGGGCAGTCGCCTGCGCGGACTGATCTGGCTCGTGCCCTTCGCGGCCCTCGCGTACTACCTCGATGTGCTCGGCAGCCGCGCCGGCCTGCTCTCACTGGGCGTGGGCGTGGGCGTGGTGGTGCTGTGCTTCCTGCTGCGCCGTCGGCTGCTCACCTGGCGCCCGGGCGCGGGCAAGCTGCCCTACTTCCTCGCCGTGCTGGTGCTGGCCGGCGCGCTCCTGCCGCTCAGCGAGACGGCCCGCGGCGTGGTCAAGGACGGCTTCTACCGCTTCCTCGCCACCAGCGAAGTCTCGCTGCACGACGCGAGCTTCCGCACGCAGATCTGGCGCAAGACCATGGGCTTCGTCGGCGAGCAGCCGCTGCGGGGCGTGGGGGCCGGCAACTTCGCGGTGGAGTACGCCCGCCACGACCGCCTGCACGTCACCAAGCCCCACGCCCACAACGACGCGCTACACGTGCTGGCCGAGTTGGGCATGCCGGGGCTGTTCCTGTTCCTGACCATGCTCTCGACGGCGGCCTGGATCCTGGTGCGGGTGCTGGCGGCCCGAGCGCCGGGGGAGGGCTTCGCGCCGGCCGCCGGGTTGTTGGGCAGCCTGGTGGTGTTCGTCGTGGCGGGATTCTTCGAGATCCCCTTCGGCTTGGCGACGACGGCGGGGTACCTGTGCCTGGTGTTCGGACTGGCGGCGGTGCTCGACGGACCCGACCGCCTCGCCGTGAGCAGCCGGGCCATGCGCTGGCCGCTGGGGGCCGCGCTCGTGCTGGTCGCCGTGCCGCCCCTGATCTACACGGTGGCGCGCCTGCCGGGCAGCTACCACCTGAATCTGGCCGCGTCGCACGCCGACAGCGATCCGTCCATGGCCCGCCAACACCTGCGCGCCGCGACGGCCCTCGAGACGGGGTCCGACGTGCCGTGGCAACGCCTGGGCCGGCTCGAGCTGAACCAGGGTGACGGCGAGGCCGCGCTCGAAGCCTTCCGGTCGGCGCGGGAGCTGTGGCCCCACGGTGCCGAGTATCCCGAGCTGGAGGGCGACGCCCTCATGGCGGCGGGGCGCTACGACGAGGCGGTGGACGCGTTCGGTGAGTCCCTCGAGGTCGCGCCCAACCGCATCATCCCGCTCTTCAAGCGGGTCGAGGCGTTGCAACGGGCCGGGCGGCACCGCGAGGGCGTCGACCTGCTCACCTACCAGTTCGCCTCGAACCCGCTGATCGACATCGAAGTGATCCGGGGCCTGGCCTGGGCCTGGCGCGTCTACGCAGAGACCCTCGCATCGGGCACCGACGAGTGGGTCACGGCCACGGCGGCGGCGCGGCACTTCTTCGCGCTCTCCATCCAGGACGGTGACCCGGCCCGCCACGACGAGTTCTACGAGGCCTTCGCCTTCCTGACCCACCGGCTGCAGACCGAGGCGGTGCCCGGCGATGTGAAGGCCTCCCTCGATCGCTGGTGGCGCGCCTACTACGACGTGTGGCTGGTGGAGAACGGCTGGGACATGCCCTTCAGTGCCCTCTACACCTCCATGGGCGACGACGGCGAGAAGCTGTTCCCGGGCTGGATCGAGCCCTTGGGGCCGCCACCGCCCCGGTCGATGCGGCACTAGGCCGCGGGCGGAGAATCCCGGGGCCGTTCAAGTCGCCCCCCTCCGATCCCGAAGGTCTCGGTACTCCTCCTTCTCTTCTCTCGCCCGGGTCGGTGGGGGCTGGTCCCCCGCCGTCCCGGGTTTTTTCGTGCCGGGGAGGGGCGGGAAAGCACCGGGACACGGGGAAGGCCGGGCGATGGGTTGATTGAGAAGGGCTTTGGGTTTCCAATTGCCCGATGGAAACCAAGAGTCGCCCGCAGCAGGGACGCCGAGACGATTCGTCGGCGTCGGCATCGCGCGAAACGGGCACGCGCCATTCCGCTTCCGCCTCAGCCGGGACGTCCGGCGAGGGCCTGCCCACGGCCGAGGAGCGCATCCTCTCGGATGGGCTGACCTTCGACGACGTGCTGCTCGTGCCGCGTCGCAGCGAAGTGCTGCCGAGTTCGGTGAGCACGGCCACGCAACTCACGCGCCGCGTGCGGCTGAACATCCCGCTGCTCTCGGCGGCCATGGACACTGTGACCGAGTCGTCGCTGGCCATCGCCCTGGCTCAGGCCGGCGGCATGGGCATCATCCACAAGAACCTCTCGCCCGCCGAACAGGTGCGAGAGGTGCAGAAGGTCAAGCGCTCGGCCCACGGCATCATCACCGACCCGGTGACGTTGCCGCCCGACGCGACCATCGGCCAGGCGCGCGAGATCATGACGCGCCAAAACATCTCGGGCCTGCCCATCATCGAGAACGAACGGGTGGTGGGCATCCTCACCAACCGCGACCTGCGCTTCCATCGCACCGACGACACGATCATCCGCGACGTGATGACCAAGGAGCTGGTCACGGCCCCGCCGGGCACCGAGCTCGAGAAGGCCAAGGACCTGCTGCACGGCAACAAGATCGAGAAGCTGTTGCTGATGCACGAGGACGGGCGACTCGCGGGATTGATCACCATGCGCGACATCAACCAGACCGCGCGCTGGCCCGACGCCTGTCGTGACGGGGGCGGCCGCCTGCGCGTGGGCGCGGCGGTGGGGGTGCACGAGCTGGACCGGGTCGAGGCCCTGGTGGCGGCGGACGTCGACGTGATCGTCGTCGACACGGCCCACGGTCACTCCAGCAACGTCATGAAGACCGTGGCGGACATCAAGTCGTCGTTCGACATCGACGTCATCGCCGGCAACATCGCCACGGCGGAGGCGGCCGAGGACCTCATCGCCGCCGGCGCCGACGCGCTGAAAGTCGGCATCGGGCCCGGCTCCATCTGCACCACCCGGGTGGTGGCCGGCGTGGGTGTGCCGCAGCTCACGGCCATCAGCAACGTGGTGGCCGTGGCCACGCCCAAGGGCGTGCCGGTCATCGCCGATGGCGGCATCCGTCTGAGCGGCGACGTGGTCAAGGCCCTCGCCTGCGGCGCCAGCTCGGTCATGATCGGCGCGCTCTTCGCCGGCCTCGACGAGAGCCCCGGCGAGCGCGTGCTCTACAAGGGGCGGGCCTACAAGACCGTGCGCGGCATGGGCTCGCTCGGCGCCATGGCCGCCGGCAGCAAGGACCGCTACGGCCAGAGCGACGTGGCCGACAGCGACAAGCTCGTGCCCGAGGGGGTCGAGGGGCTGGTGCCCTACAAGGGGCCGCTCGCGCCGTTCGTGTATCAGATCGTCGGCGGCCTGCGCTCCGGGATGGGCTACGTCGGCGTCGACAACCTGCCCGACATGGCGCGCCACGCGCGCTTCACCCGCGTCACCTCGGCGGGCCTGCGCGAGAGCCACCCGCACGACATCGAGATCACCAAGGAATCGCCCAACTACCAGGCCGGCGCATGACGCGCCGCGCCCCGACCGTGCCAACGCCCACACCCGCGCACGACCCCTCCCGACAGGACGCTCCATGACCGTGACGGACGCCGCCCGAGTGGCCACCTCGCACGACACCATCGCCGTGGTCGACTACGGCGGGCAGTACACCCAGCTCATCGCGCGACGCGTGCGCGACCACGGCGTCTACTCGCGCATCCATCCGTGCACCGCGCCCCTCGAGGAGATCGTGGGCGACCGCGCGACGCTCAAGGGCATCATCCTGTCGGGCGGGCCCAACTCGGTCTTCGCCGAGGACGCTCCCCCGCTCGACTTGAAACTGTTCGAGCAGGACGTGCCGGTGCTGGGCATCTGCTACGGCCTGCAGGCGGCGGTGCACCTCATGGGCGGCACGGTGCTGCAGCCCGACGACGGCGGCGAGTACGGCCGCACCGAGCTGGAGGCCACCTCGCTGCCGGGCGCCCCGGACAAGTCGGTGGTGTGGATGAGCCACCACGACCGGGTGCAGTCGTTGCCCGAGGGCTTCACCACCCTGGCGAGCTCGGAGTCCTGCCCCTTCGCCGCGGTGGAGGGGCGCAACGGCATGTTCCTCGGCCTGCAGTTCCACCCCGAGGTGAGCCACACCGAGTTCGGCAGCGCCATCCTGAGCGAGTTCCTGCACAAGCGCTGCGGCGCCGACGACAGCTGGAAGATGGGCAATTACATCGACGAGGCCTGCGCGGCCATCAAGGCCCAGGTGGGTGACGCGCCCGTGATCTGCGGGCTGTCCGGCGGCGTCGACAGTTCGGTGCTCGCCGTCATGCTCCACAAGGCCCTCGGCGATCAGTTGACCTGCATCTTCGTGAACAACGGCCTGCTGCGGAAGGACGAGGCCGAACAGGTGGAGCAGACCTTCCGCGGCCACTACGGCATCAAGCTGGAGGTCATCGACGCGTCCAAGCGCTTCCTGCAAGCCCTCGACGGAGTGGACGAGCCGGAGAACAAGCGCAAGAACATCGGCCGCGTGTTCATCGACGTCTTCGCCGACGCGGCGCGGCGCCTCGACGACGCGCGCTTCCTGGCCCAGGGCACGCTCTACCCCGACGTGATCGAGTCGGTGCCGGCCCACGGCGGGCCGACCCACACCATCAAGACCCACCACAACGTGGGCGGCCTGCCCGACGACCTGGCCTTCGAGCTCATCGAGCCCTTCCGCACCCTGTTCAAGGACGAGGTGCGCCAGATCGGCCGGCTGCTCGGCCTGCCCGACGCCATCGTCGACCGGCATCCCTTCCCCGGGCCCGGCCTGGCCGTGCGTTGCCCCGGCGCGGTGGACGAGACTCGCCTCGCCGTGCTGCGCGAAGCCGACGCCATCTTCCGCGAAGAGCTCGACGCCAGCGGCTGGACCCAGAAGACCGCCCAGGCCTTCGTGGTGCTGCTGCCCGTCAAGTCGGTGGGCGTCATGGGCGACGAGCGCACCTACGAGAACGTGGCCGCCCTGCGCTGCGTCGACACGGCCGACTTCATGACCGCCGACTGGACCCAGCTGCCCTACGAGCTGCTCGCGAAGGTGTCCGGCCGCATCATCAACGAGGTCGAGGGCATCAATCGCGTGGTCTACGATATCTCGAGCAAGCCGCCCGCCACGATTGAGTGGGAGTAGGGAGCGGGGACAGAGTGTGACTCGCTGGCACTCTCCGGGTAGATCGGGCGTGAGATGCGAAGCGAGGCAAGCGAGGACGATAAGTCTGCTCCCCTGTCTGCTCGTGTTTGTGATCACGTGCTCACCGCAGCAGGACACCGTCTCGGACCAAGAGCCGGTCGCCACGCAGGATGCTGGGCAAGGGGAGTCAGTTGCACAGGGAGCAGCGCAGGTGCAGGCGGAGAGCGCGGCGGACGAATCCGCCGCGCCTGACGACGAGATTCCCCACCGGCGGATCCTCCCGCCGTCGAGTTGGGCGGCAAGAATGCGTGTCCCCCGGAATAGGGCCACGGGGCACAACACCTACACCCTCGGGTTCTCGAACGCTGATTGGGGCTTCGTGAGCTTCGACGAGGGCCGAGGGATGGGTCCTCTCTCTGTGTCCGCTGTGGTTCGGACCGAGGCCGACCCGACCGCGATCTGCGAGCGGTCACCGTTCGGGAACACGCTCTATGTTGCGACCTACGACGGGGCGAACGGAATCGCGGTCATCGAGGAGTGGCGTCTCGACGTCGACGTCGGAGACAAGATCTTCGCCGGCGAACGGACCGTGCGAAGTTCGGAGGAGCAGCGCGAGCCGTTTGCGAGGCGCCGAGAGGTGTTTCGCAGCCGAAGCGATGAAGTCTTTCCGCCCATCCTCGACATGCGTGCTGACTCCAAGAACGACCGCCTATGGATCCTGACGAGGCCCGTGGGAGGCAAGCGGATTGAACGGCTTCGGTTAGCCACCGAAGTGAAGTCACCATCAGACCTCGAGCTCATGGCCTCGGCCGCCACCGTGGAGGACATCGACGAGGTCAGTCGTCTTGTGTGCGGTCTCTACGAAGACGGGCGGTTCGTGGTCATGGGCGTGACGGCGGGGTCGCACTCCGTGGCGCTGGCGCCGGGAGAGGCGATGCCAGACCCTTCGATCCTCCTGTTCGCCGACGATGACTGGGATGGCGTTGTGGATGAACGGATCGTGACGACCACGTCCGAGTACCGACGTCGCTATCCGCCTGGGACGGGTTGGGATCACTCCTACTCCCATCCACCGCAGGGGCGCTGACGAGTCCTGTGGCGCGGGGATTTGTGGGCGAGCGCTGGGCGCCTTACGGCGTCGGTTCGTCCTCGCCGGCGACGTACTTGGCGAGCCACTCGGCCTGCTCGGCGAGCACGTGCAGCACCGACTCCCGCGCGCGGTAGCCGTGGCTCTCGTAGGGCAGCATGACCAGCTTCGCGGTGGCCCCGTGGCCGCGCAGAGCGTGGAAGAGCCGCTCGGATTGCAGCGGGTAGGTGCCGGAGTTGCTGTCCAACTCGCCGTGGGTGAGCAGGATCGGCTCGTTGATCTTGTCGGCGTGCAGGAAGGGTGAGACCTTCACGTAGGTGTCGGTGGCTTCCCACAGGGTGCGCCGCTCGCTCTGGAAGCCGAAGGGCGTGAGCGTGCGGTTGTAGGCGCCGCTGCGAGCGATGCCCGCCTTGAACAGGTCGCTGTGGGCCAGCAGGTTGGCGGTCATGAAGGCGCCGTAGCTGTGGCCGCCCACGGCGGTGCGCTCCCGATCGGCCACACCGCGGCGCACGGCCTCGTCGATGGCCGCCGCGGCGCTGGCGACGATCTGCTCGATGAAGGTCTCGTTGACCGTCTCGGGGTCGCCGATGACGGGCATGGCCGCGCCGTCCATGATGGCCCAGCCCTGGGTCAGCATGAACAGGTGGCTGTAGCCGCGCAGCCGCGTGTAGCGGTAAGGCGAGCCGCGCACCTGCCCCGCCGTCTCGGCGTCGTTGTACTCGCGCGGATAGGCCCACACGAGCAGCGGGTGCTGCTGGCCGGCGGTGTGCCCCGGCGGCAGGTACAGGGTGCCCGTGAGGGTCACGCCGTCGTCGCGCTCGTAGGTGACCAGCTCCTTGCTGAGGCCCTGCAACTCGGGGGCCGGGTCCTTGATGTCGGTGAGGGCCGTGCGCTTGCTGCCGTCGTAGTCCTGCACGAAGTAGTTGGGGGGCGTGGTGAGGTTCTCCCACCGCGTGAGCATGCGCGGCGGGTCGTAGGGCTCCCGGCCCGGGAGCAGGTCGACCACGGTCTCGTAGGCGTCGCCCCTGTTGCGCCACAGCTCTTCGCTCTTGAGGGTGAGCACGTCGAGGCGGTTGAGGAAGGGCCGGTCGCCCTCGGGGGTGGCGCCCGCGCCGGTGAGGTAGATGTGCCCGCCGGTGGTCAGGATCACCCGGTGGCCCGTGGCCGAATCGGTCATGAGCGGGCTGCCGGTGTCGCCGTAGCGGTCGTTCACCGAGCGGTCGAAGAGCTTGCGGGTCCGGGCGTCGGCGGTCACGGCCCCCTCGCGCACGGCCGTGTCGATGTCGGGGTTGATGACCCACCCGCGGATCCAGCGGCGGTCGCGGTCGTACTCGCGGGCCAGGCCGTAGGCGCTGTTGTGCATCCAGTCGAGGCTGTAGCAGCGGTGTTCGGTGCGCAGGATCTCGACCGGGCGTTGGTCGAAGGGGGCGTCCTGCACGAGCAGGCGGTCGCGGTGCGCCACGTCCACCTTGGGATCGCCCGCGTCGAGGGCCTCCATCCACTGCAACGTCGCGCGGCGGCCGGGCATCCAGCTCACCGAGCGCATGCCGGTGGCCACGCCGCCGATGGGGATCTCGTCGGCCAGCGGCAGCTCGGCCAGGCGCTTCACCACCGCGCCCTTGCGGTTCCACACCTCGATCACCCGAGGGAAGCGCGACGCCGGCACCTGGTAGCTGTAAGGCCCGACGTGGCGTTGCACCAGCAGCAGCTCGCCGTTGGGCGAGGGCGACAGGCCGGCGAAGATGGCCGCCGCGCCGATGCTCGTGCGCGCGCCGGTCTCGACGTGGACGAGGGCGGCCTGGGCCGTCATGTAGTGGTCGAAGAGGGCGGCGTCGTGGGGCCCGGCGAGCAGGTCCTGGTAGGTGCGCACCTGGCTCTTGCGGCCCGCCTCGGTCTCCTGCACCACGGGCCCGCGTGGCGCGCGCGGGGGCGCCGGCGCGTCGCCGCGGTTCTCCACCACGAAGCGACACAGGAGCGTGCGGCTGTCGGGCATCCAGCGGAAGGCGCCGCCACGGGCCGCGTTCAACGTACGCTCGGACAGCTTGCGGCTGCGGCCGTTGCTGGCGTCGGCGACCCACAGCTCGATGCCGTCGTCGTGGGTCACGGCGAAGGCGAGGCGCGACCCGTCGGGGGCCCAGACGGGGAAGCCCACGCGCCCGGCGTCGGGCAGGGTGACGTCGAGCTCGGTGCCGCCGATGACTTGCTTGAGCGTGAGCGTCACGTAGCGGGACGGATTGTGGGGGCCGTTGTTACCGGGATCGATGCGCGACCCGGCCAGCGCGAGCATGGGCGCAGCCAGGTCGTCGATGGACGGCATGGCGATGCCCTGGGCCAGCAGCAGCACGTTGCCGGTGGGATCGAGGCTGACCACGGGCGGCGGCGGCGCGTCGAGGATGGCGAGCATCTCGGCGGGCGGCTGCTTGTAACGGTCCTGAGCCGTCGCCGGATCGACGGCGAGCGCCATGGTGGCGGCGGTCGCGAGCACGGGCAGGGCGAACGGGAGCAGTCGGTGCAGAGGCAGCATGTTCGGTCCTCGGGGCGTGGTCGGCGGGGCGGGGAGTCGGCGGAAAGGGTCGTCGGCGGGGGCGGGTCGTCAGGGAGAGCGGGTGTCAGCGGGGCCGGCGGGCCAGGTAGATGGTGTTGGCGTCGTCGCGGTCGATGAGGGGGTTTTCGAACTCGACCACCTCGGCGCGCACGCCTTCGAAGACCTGGCCGAGGTTGTCGGTGACCCATTGCTCGGGCAGGTCGGCGGACCACAGCGCGAAGACGCCGCCGGGGGCCATCTGTCCGCGCAACCGGGTCAGGCCGTCCACCGCGTAGAAGGCCTCGTGCGACGGATGCAGCAGGGCCCGGGGCGAGTGGTCGATGTCGACGAGGATGGCGTCCCAGCCGGCGGCCGGGCGGGAGTCCCCGCCGAGCGTGCCCTCGGCGGCCTGGGCGAAGAAGTCGCCGGCCATGAGCGTGCAGCGCGGGTCGTGGGCGAGGGTTTCGCCGAGGGGCACGAGGCCGCGGCGGTGCCAGTCGATGACGGCCGGTAGTGCGTCGACCACGGTGACCGACGTGACGCCGGGCGCCTCCAAGGCCGTCGCCGCGGTGTAGCCGAGCCCGAGTCCGCCCACCAGCACGTGGAGCGCCGGCGAGGCGTCCGAGCCCTCGGCGAGTGTCGCGAGGCCGAGGTCGGTGAGGGCCCGCTCGGAGTCGTGCACCAGGCTCGACATGAGGAAGCGCCCGTCGAGGAGCACCTCCCACACGTCGCGACCGCCCAGCGAGAGCACCTGCCGACGGCGCAGGATCAACTCGCCCATGGGGGTGGCCTGGACGTCGAGCTCTTCGAAGGCGGCGGGCATGGCCCAGCAGGGTACGGGAAAGGCTGGGGAGGGAGGGCAGCCCGTCGCCCGGCTTCGCGAGGGGGGCGGTAGACTGTTCTCCCCGATTCGGCCCTCCCCGGCCTGACTCTCCCCGCCCGATCCGATCCTCCCCGAGAGCCTCCCCGCCATGCGCGACCGCCGCGTGTTGTCGTCCGTCCTCGTCCCGATCCTGCTGCCCTGCCTGGGCGTCGTCGCGCTCCTCGGCGCGCCTGTCGCGGCGCAGGATCAGGACCCTGCGCCCGCCGCCCGTGAGGAGGCCGCCCGCGCGGACGCCGACACCCAGAGCATGATCCGCCTGCGCGTCGACGCGGCGACCATGGAGTCCTTGCGGCGCAGCCTGTCCCTCGACGTCATGGCCCACGGCGGGCGGGGTGGCTTCGAGGTGATCGCCGACGGCGACGATCTCGACAGCCTCGATGAGCTCAAGGTGCCCTACGATGTGGTGCACCCCGACCTGCCGGCCTTCTTCCGGTCGCGCCTGCTCGACCCCGAGGACATCGTGTTGCCGCCCAACGCCGTGGGCGCCACGGTCACCCCGGCCTTCGGGGCGGGATCCACGGGCGGCTACTACACCTACGCCGAAGTGGTGTCGGTGCTCGACCAGTTGCGGGCCCAGTTCCCGACGTTGATCTCGGCCAAGACGTCCATCGGGCAGACCATCGAAGGGCGCGACATCTGGTTCGTGCGCGTCTCCGACAACCCCGACGTGGACGAGGCCGAGCCGGCCGTGCGCTTCGACGCGATGCACCATTCGCGCGAGCCCGAGTCCATGCAGGCCACCCTCTACTTCATCATGTGGTGCCTGGAGAATTACGGCAGCGATCCCCTGGCCACCTACCTGGTGGACGAGCGGGAGATCCATTGCATCCCGGTCGTGAACCCCGACGGCTACGTCTACAACGAGTCCACCGACCCGGGGGGCGGCGGGCTGTGGCGCAAGAACCGGCGCAACAACGGCGACGGCACCTTCGGCGTCGACCTCAACCGCAACTACTCCTCACAATGGGGCTTCGACGACGTCGGCAGCAGCCCCTTCACCAGCGCCGAGACCTTCCGCGGTCCGTCCGCCGGCAGCGAGCCCGAGACCCAGGCCATGATGGCCTTCATCAGCAGCCACGGCTTCGAGACGGCGCTGTCGATCCACTGCTGGCAGGACGAGTGGCTGTATCCGATCAGCTACGACTTCCTGTTGCCGGCCAACAACGCCGACTACTTCGAGCTGGGCAGCTGGGCCATGGACGGGTCCGACTGGGAGATCGGCGCCGGCTCGTTCATCCTCTACCCGGCCAACGGCGTCACCACGGACTACGACCACTTCGTGCACGACATCATGACCGCCACTCCTGAGATCGGTGGGTTGGAAGACTGGTTCTGGCCGCCGACCAGCCGCATCATCCCGCTGGCCGAGGAGTTCCTGCCGGCCATGCAACGCACGGCCCTCGCCGCCGGCGCCGGCCTGCACCCGACCAACATCATCGCCGTCGACCTCGGTGACGGCGACGGCGTGGTGGAGGGTGGCGAGTCGGCGGGCCTGGTGCTCACGGCCCGCAACACCGGTCGGGGGGCCCCGGGCACGAGCGTGACGGTGACCCTCTCATCGGGCGACCCGCGCATGACCGTCACGAGTGCGAGTCACGACTTCGGCGTGGTGGCCGCCTTCGACGGCAACGACAACGCGGCCGCTCCGCTCACCTTCGATCTCGACGGCACGGTGCAGTCGGGTGATCGCATCGCCTACACCCTCACCGTCACCTACGAGGGCTTCTCCTCCGACTTCGACGAGCTGCTCTTCGTGGGCCAGCGCCGGCCCTTCATCGAGGACGACATGGAGACCGACGTGGGCTGGATCGCCGGCGATCCGGGCGACACGGCCACCACGGGCTTGTGGGAGCTGGGCGAGCCGGTCGGGACCGTCAATGGCACCGAGCCGTCGAACCCGGACGTCGACGTCACCCCGGGGGGCGGCCAACTGGCCTGGGTCACGGGCAACGGCGGCGGTTCGGCCGGCGACGACGACGTGGATGGCGGCGCGGTCACCCTGACCTCGCCGCGCCTCGATCTGTCCGGTGTGAATGCGGCGGTGCTCTCCTATGCGCGGTGGTTCTCGGTGCAGTCGGTGTACGACGACGACTTGGTGGTGTCCCTCAGCAACGACGACGGCGGGAGCTGGACGACCATCGAGACGGTGGTGGGGGTGCAGAACTACTGGATCGACATCGAGGACGTGTTCCTCGACGACCTGCTGCCCTTGACGGACGCGATGCGTCTGCGTTTCGTCGCCACCGACGATCCCAACAACTCGCTCACCGAAGCGGCCGTCGATGCGGTGTGCATCGAGGTCTTCGACGATGCGCCACGGGCGGTGGTCTACGGTCGCGCGGGACTCGGCACGCCGGTGCGCTTCAACGTGTCGGGTCGCTCCGGCGATCAGTACGCGTGGCTCATGAGCCCGTTCCCGGGCAACCTGCCGGTGCCGGGCGTGCTGGGCGACCCGCTGGGCGTCGACCTCGCCACCATGACCGTGATCCTGGTGGGCAACCTGCCGCTCTCGGGCCTCGATACGATCGAGTTGACCATCCCCAACAACCCGGGGTTCGTGGGCTTCACCGCCTACGTGCAGGCCTACGTGAAGCGCGGCGGACTCGAGTACCTGACCAACCGCGACGAGGTCGACATCGAGAACTGAGGGGGGCGCGGCGTGCGCAGCGGCGGGCATGACGCGGCGTGCGCTGCGGCGATCGCATCGCAAAGGTGCGTCGGCAGGGGCCGCCGGCCAGAGGCTGATCAGCGGCCGGTCAGGGGAGCAGCGTGAGCGCTACGGGGTTGCTCGCCATGAGCGGGTTGTCGTTGGTGTCGAGCACCAGGTAGGCGTGGTGCAGGGTCAGCGGCGAGGACAACGAGAGCCCCGGAGGCAGCACGAACTCGACCTGGGCCATGCCGTGGTCGTCGAGGGTGCCCAGCGACAGCGGCATGAGCGAGCTGTTCGGCACGAAGAACAGGAACTGCAGATAGGCGTCGAAGTTGAGGGGCAGGTGTGTCCACGGGTTGAGACCGATGCCCGGCTCGGTTCCGGAGACCGAACCGAGGAAGAAGTAGGTCTTGCCGGCGTGCTCCGGGCCCGCGAACAACTGCAACGACTGTGTGCCACCGGTGGTGCTGTCGATGGACTCGACATCTGCGGAGAGGGGCTGGGCGTTCGAGCGCCACAGCAGTGCCTCTGTGCGTGTCGTCACGCTGTTGATTCCGTAGCCGGAGATGCTGATGGTCCCGAAGGCATCGACGTCGACGTCGGTGGCGAAGGAAGCGGTGAAGTCCCGTCCGAGCGCGCCGTGCAGGCTGGTGAAGCTCGCGGCCGATCCCGACCAGAGGCCAGCCCCGGTGCCCGCGCCGAGGCTGGCGGAGCCGACTTGCAGACCGTGCGCGACTCCCGAGAGCGTTGCCGTGCCGCCGGGCGGCGTCAGGTCGAGGGTGCCTTCGGGTTGTCCGCCCCAGAGCAGCGGCTTGTTCACGCCGGCGAAGGTCGCCCGTCCCACCTGTTGGCCGTCGCCGGCCGCCGTGATGTAGCTCCAGCTGGATCCCGGCGGGTTCATGTCGACGAAGCTGGCGGCGTTGCCGGCCCACTGAGCGGCGTGGACGACACCGAAGCCGATGTGCACCTGCCCGAACTGGCGGCCCGCGTCGACGGATGTCGTCGACGAACCCCACATGGTGGGCGGCGTGAGCGTGAACGCGCTCGCCGACGGGAAGTTCCAGATGGTGCCGGCGGAGTTGGTGCTCGACTCGTCGTAGCGCATGGTGCCTACGTGTTGGCTTCCGTCGGTGTCGGCCAGGCTGCCGAACTCCCAGCCGGAAGGCTGCATGTTGACGTGGCTCGCGACCGAACCGGACCACAGGGACGCATGCTGGTTGTAGCCCGTGCCTTGCGGCGTCGTGTAGGGCCACCAGTACCAGCCGACCTGCACGCCGTTCTCGACGGCCGCGATCGAACCGCCGACGGAGCCCGGTGGCGTGAGGTCGAGCGGTGCAGCGGCGGGATCGGTCCAGAGCATGGGCCGGCTGAGGGTCCCGTAGGTGGGGTGGGTGTAACCGGTGCTGCCCACGACCTGCCCGTCGTCGAGACCGAGGGCCGTCGACGAGAGCGAACCGGCGGGGTGCAGGTTCCAGGTGGCCCAGGTCGCCCCCGGCGAGACCGGGACGCGGACGTTCAGCGCCAACACAGGGCTGGTGGCCGTGCCACAGGGGTTCGTGGCCCGCAGGGCGTAGTCACCGGAATCGGCGAGGCTCGTGCCGGAGAGCATGAGGTCGGGCGTGTCGGTGCCCGTCAGGACGGCGCCGCTGGCCGACGGCCCGTCGAAGAGATCGAGGCCGTCCCTCTGCCAGCGGTAGCTGAGGGGTGTGCCGCCCGCGACGTCGACGGAGAGCAGCGTCGTCTGTCCGACCCACGGCGTCGGGGCGGGAAGGGGCGGCGCGAAGAGCGGGCAAGGCGGTGTGTACAACTTCTCGACGAGATGTGTGCCGCCGCCGTCGTTGCTGCCGCCCATGACGTAGATGTGGTCGTCCGGAGAGAGGGCGGCGGCAAACCCGGCGCGGGGTGTCGCCAGGTCCGGGCCGGCGGTCCAGACGTCAGCGTCCTGGTCGAGCACCCAGGTGGTGCCTTGCGTGGTGCCGTTGGTGCCGCCGATGGCATAGACGCGGTCATCCGCGCCGAGCACCGCGCGCAGACTCGAGAGGGCCGCGGGCAGGTCCGCGACCGCCGTGTCCGACCACGTGTCGGTGGCGATGTCGTACTGCGCGACGTTGGTCGTCCGCCCGCCGCCCGAGGCCACGAAGCCCCCGAGTACGAGGATGTGGCCGCGCCCGTCGTTGACCGCTGCCGCATCAGCCACGGCGGAGTTCATGGGGGCGACAGGCTGCCAGATGTCCGCCGCGCCGTCGTACCGTTCGACGAAAGCGCTGTTGGGATCGCCCGGCGTGGCGACCGCACCGGGACCGCCTCCGAGCGAGTAGATGCGCTGAGCGTCGTCCGTGGCCCAGGCAAAGAACTCGAGCGGAGCTGAACTCCCCCGTTCGGCGGTGTTGCCTTGCTTGCCCTCGATGGGATCCCAGTAGTAGCCCTTGCCTTCGTCGTCGCCGATGAGGGCCAGGCCTCCGAACACGACGATGCGGCCCAGCGCGTCCACGCCGGCACCGTGGTGGATGATCGTGCCTTCGAGTTCGGGCGCCGGCAGCCAGGTGGTGCCGGCGGTCGGCAACTGGTGCACCGGGCTGTCGAGATTGGCGCTGAAGGGCGTGCCGCCGAGGGCGTAGAGGACGTCGGCGACCTGCAGACCCACCGCGTACTCGCGGGCTTGCGTGGTGTCGGGGAAGGCGGGCGCCGGTTGCCATGTCTGCGCCCCGGCCGCGGTCGCGATGAGGGCGAGGGATGCGATGACGGCGGGCAGCGTGCTGGCGAAGGGGCGGGGCATCGGGGGCTCCTGTTGTGACTCTCTTCGCGACTCGTGTTGCGTTGGTGTCGTTGCGTTGGTGTCGCGTCCCGTCGAGTCTCCCGCTGTGACGCACTTTGTCACGTGACCTTGTCGTCATGCGGCGCGCGCTTTTGCGCGTGTCTACGCCTTCGTGCGTAGGTTCGATTGGGCGTGTGCGCACGGGATGAAACCTCTGTCATCGTGCCGGTCACGGACTGAGGCTAGGGTGGTGTGAGACAGAGCCCCGGAGGCCTCGATGGACACCCCCAACATCATCGCGACGTGCGCATGCCTCTTCCTGGCGAGCGTCGCTTCGGTCGAGAGTGCGTCAGCCCAGAGCGCGCCGGTCGCGTTCGACGACGCCTACACGACGCCCCAGGACGAGAACCTGAGCGTCGACGACCCCGGTGTCCTCGCCAATGACGAGGACGCCGACGGCGATGCGCTCACCGCGATCCTGGTCGATTCGTCGCAGGCGGTGGGCACGTTGTTGCTGTCGCCGGACGGGTCGTTCGAGTACGAGCCCGGGAGCTTCGTGGGCGTGGAGTCGTTCACCTACAGGGCGAACGACGGCGGCCTCGACAGCAACCCGGCCACGGTCACCTTCACGGTGACGCCAGGGTCGACGGCCACCTTCTACACCGACGAGAGCTTGTTCCTGAGCGGTCTTGCGGCCCAGGGCTTCGCCCCGCAGCTCGAGAGCTTCGAGAGCGATGCCGTTTGGGGGGCGACGCGTTCGCCCTCCACGGCGCCGTCCGTCACCAGCCAGGGCATCACCTGGGAGAGTCCCATCGGGACGAGCCAGGTCACGACGGGGCCGGGTCCGGCGCTGCACGGTAGTTGGGGCTTCTTCGCCCTGCCCCATGGCGACTACCTGGCCGGCCCGCAATGCCTGACGCCCGGTGTCTGCACCGACCGCTGGCGCGGCTCGAGCGTCGATCCGCTCGTGGCCATCGGCGGGTGGGTGAATGCCGCCGGTTCCGCGAAGGTGGGCCTGTACCTCGACGACGAGCCGACCCAATCCGTGGGCACGGCCTTCGTCACGTCGGGACGCTTCATCGGCGTCATCGCGCCCGCCGGCTTCCACGCCTTCGAGTACCGCGAACTCGAGGGGGTCAGCACGGACGCGTTCTACATCTTCGGCGACAAGTTCACCTTTGCGCGGGGTGTGGTGGGGGCTTGGACGGATCTCGGTGGCGGCTCGGCCGGCGCTTTCGGCGTGCCCTCGGCCACGGGGACCGGGGCGCTCACGGGTGGGTCCGTGGTCAGCCTCGACCTCGCGGGAGCGCCGCCCAACGAGGCCGCGCTGCTGTGGATCTCGACGACGTCGACACCCTTGCCGCTCCTCGGCGGCACGCTGCACGCGCAGCCGTTCAGCTTCCAGTTCGTGATCGTGACGGACCCGTCGGGGGATTTCCTCGCGGCCGGCAACTGGCCGGCGGGCCTCCCCCCCGGGATGGAGTTGTGGTTCCAGTTCCTCGTGCAGGACCTGTCCGTGCCCGCCGGCATCATCCTGTCCAACGGCCTGAAGGCGGTGACGCCCTGAGCGCAGGACGCGGCGCACGGCACGCCGCGACCTCGCCGGGCATGCCGCCGTGAACGACGCGCCGTACCCCGCGGCGGGCCGTGCGCGGCGTGATCGGGGTCGCAGGGCCCCTCCCGTCGGCAATCGCGTAGGGGCTTGACACCGGGGCGATGTTCGGTGAATGTTAGGGTCATGGCCCTGACGAGAAGAGATCCCCGTAATTCACCGCGAAAGGCCGTTTCCGCGGCCGTTTCCCGCAGCCCTGACCAGGCTGCGATCCCTCTCCCTGCTTCGCGGTTGCGGGGGGGCTCGTCCTCGAGGGCCATTGGTTCGGGGGTCCCGCACGACCTCATGCGTGGGGCCCCCGAACCTCTTTCTTCGGCTCTCCCCACGGGTTGGGCGGAGCTCGACGACCTGCTCGGCGGGGGCTGGCCGGTGGGTGCGCTGTGTGAGTTGTGCGGGCGCGGGCGCAGCAGCCTGTCGCTGGGCGCGGTGCGGCAGGCCCAGGCGCGCGAGTTGCCGGTGGCCTGGGTCGACGGCGGCGGCGTCTTCTGCCCGGTCACGGCGCGGGTCGACCTCACGGCGCTCACGCTGGTGCGTCCGGGGGCCGACGAGGAGGGCGGCTTGTCGAGCGGGTTCTCCGGCGGCGGCGCGGCGGCCCGGCGCATGTTCCGGCGCGGAAGCGCTCCCGGTGATGGCGGCGGGGGCTCTCTGATCGGTCGTGGGCGGGCCGGTCGTGGTCGGGCGGGGCATGACCGGGCCTTGAGCGACCGCGCGTTGCTCGCGGCCGACCTGCTCCTGCGCAGTCGGGCCTTCGCGCTGGTGGTTCTCGATCTGCCCACGGGCAGCCCGCCCCTGTCGCGCTGGTTCCGGTTGGCGCGCCAGGCGGCGGCGGCCTCGGCCTGGCTGCTGCTGCTCGGACGCGAAGGCCCGTCGCGGGCCGGCTCGGCCGCCGACCTGGTGCTGGCGAGTCGGTTGCACCCCGTGAGTCCTCGCGACTGGGGCGAGCCGCCGCCGCCCCGCATGGAGGTCACGCGCATGCGTCAACGGCGCAGCGCCAGTGGAGGTGGGGGTGGCGCAGGGTGTTCCGACAGCGTCTTGTTGGGTCGTCCCGATGTGTTTGTTGAGGGTCGTCCCGACGATGTTGTTGAGGGTCGTCCCGACGGGCCGCCGCCCGCCCATGGGTGATGTTCGCGTGCGTGTTGTTGCCCGTGTTGTCGGGGGTGGGGTTGTCCGGGGTAGGGCCGGGTCCGCAAGCGACTGAGGCCGAGCTCGTCCAGAAGCTGTTCGCGGTCTCGCCCCTCCTTGAGCACCGGACGGCGCTCGAGCACCGATCGGACGACGAGGCGGGCGGGCTGGTCTTCCTCGATGTGCGCGGGATCTCCCGCTTCCACCACTTCGCCACGGGCAAGCGGGGGGCGGCGGGGGTGTTCGAGGCGGTGCGGCGGGCGCTCGCACCGCTCGTGCCGCGGGGGATGGCCCTGGCCCCCAACCGTTTCACGGCGGAGGTGGCGGCGCGTTACCAGCGCGATCCGGTCATGGTGGCGCCGGGGGACGAGGCCTTGTTCCTCTCGCGGCTGCCCCTGTCGGCCCTGCCCCTGCCCGCCGAGCTGGCCCGGCGCCTCGTGCCGCTGGGGCTGCGCACGCTGGGCGACTTCGCGTCGTTGCCGGTGGCCGCCGTCGAGCGGCGTTACGGGCAGGCCGGCGTGGCGCTGCACCGTCTGGCCCGGGGCGAGGACCGCAGCACCCTGTTGCCGCTCACCGAAGCCCTGCCCCTGTCGGTGCTGGCCGACATCGAGGGCGGCGCCGACGGGCTGCCGCGCCTGGAGCCGGTCCTGCGCCAGGCCGTCGAACGCCTGTGCGTGACCCTGCGCGAGGAGGGGCGCGGGGTCTCGCGGCTGCGCCTGGAGTTGAGCGTGCGCGATCGCGAGGCGCGCCGCTACGAGCTGTCGCCGGCGAGCGCCGAGGACCGGGCCGGCCTGCTGACCGACCTGCTGGTGTGCAAGCTCAGCGACACGCCCCCCGGCGGAACCGTCGACGCCCTGCAGCTACGCGTGGTGCAGAGCCAGTCCATGGCCGTGCACCAGAACGGCCTCTTCGGCGAGATCTCCCGCGACGCCCAGCGCCGGGCCGAGGCCCTCTCGCGCATCAAGACCATCCTGGGCCGGGCGGCGGTGACCACGCCGCGCCTGCGTCGCGACCACCGCCTCGAGGAGCGCTGGCGCCTGCTGCCGGCCGACGGTGTCGCAGACGAGGCTCGTGCGCAGGCCCATGCGAAATCTCGTGCGAAGTCCCGCGTGAAGTCACGTAGCAAGACCGGTCCCCCCGTTGCCGGGTCCTCCGATGCCGGGTCCTCCGATGCCGGGTCCCTCGAGCCCGGGGGCCCCGAACCGGAGTCGACGCCGCTGCGCTTGCTGCCGAGCCCGGTCGAGCTGGTGCCGGTGGTGGCCGGCGGGCGCACCGTGGCCTTCCGTTGGGGCGGACGCACCCTCGACGTGGGCAGCGTCTCGCCGCCGCGGCGTCTGTGCGGCGGGTGGTGGAGCGAGCCCTACGAGCGCGACGAGTACGACCTGCAGACCCCCGACGGCGCGCTCTACCGCATCGCCCGGGACAAGCTGGCCCGGCGCTGGCTGTTGCTGGCGGAGGTCGACTAGCCATGGGGTCCCGCGCGGCGGGGACGGGTGGGGACGAGGTCCGTTACGCCGAGTTGCAGTGCCAGTCGGCCTTCAGCTTTCTGCGCGGGGCGTCCGAGCCCGAGGGCCTGGTGGAGCGGGCGGCGGCCTTGGGTTACGCGGGGCTGGCCCTCGCCGATCGCGACGGCCTGTACGGCTGCCCGCGCCTGCACGCCGCCGGCAAGGAGCGCGGGCTCCACGCCATCCACGGGACCACGCTGACCTTGGAGTCGGCCGGGCGGGCTTCGGGGGCGCGGGGCCATGGGAGCCGGGGTTACGACGGGACGCCGCGGCGGGCCGACGACCGCATCGTGCTGCTGGCCCTCGACGCGTCGGGGTGGGGCAGCCTGTGCCGGCTGGTGTCGGCGGCGCGTCACCGCGACCGCCGCGCGCCGACCACGCCCCTGTCGGCGTTGTGCCACCAGACCGCGGGGCTGGCCGCCCTGGCCGGTCCCGACCTGCCCGACACAACGGTGCAGGCGCTGCACGAGTCCTTCGGTCCGGACGATCTGTTCCTCACCGTCCACGACCGGCTGCTGCACCGCGATCGCCGCGGCCAGGCGCGGCAGCAGGCGCGCAGCCGGCACCTCGGCCGCCCGCTGCTGGTGACGGGCGGCGTGCGCTTCGCCCACGCGTCCGACAAGCCGCTGCACGATGTGCTCACCTGCGTGCGCCACAAGGTGGCCCTCGACGAGGCGGCCCACCTGCTGCTGCCCAACGCCGAGTTCCACCTGCGGCCGCCGGCGGTGATCGCGCACCTGTTCCGCCACTGCCCCGACGCCGTGACCCGCACCGTCGAACTGGCCCAGCGTTGTTCCTGGTCGTTGGACGCCCTGGCCTACCGCTTCCCGCCCTTCGACCCGCCGCCGGGGGAAACGCCCTTCTCCCTGCTGCACAAGCTGACCCACACCGGCTCGCGTCGTCGTTACCGTCCGTTGAGCCCGGCCGCCGCCCGCCAGATCGCCCGCGAACTCGACCTGATCGAGCGCCTCGACCTCGCCGGCTACTTCCTGGTGGTGCACGACATCGTGCGCTTCTGCAACGAGCAGAAGATCCTGTGCCAGGGTCGCGGCTCGGCCGCCAACTCCGCCGTCTGCTACGCGCTGGGGATCACCGCCGTCGACCCGGTGGGCATGGACCTGCTGTTCGAGCGCTTCCTCTCGGAGGAGCGCGGCGAGATGCCCGACATCGACCTCGATATCGCCCACCAGGACCGCGAGCGCGTCCTGCAATACGTCTACGACAAGTACGGTCGCGAGCACGCCACCATGGCGGCCGAGGTGATCACCTACCGCGCCCGCTCGGCGGTGCGCGACGCCGCCAAGGCCCTGGGTTTCGGCACGGCGCGGTCGGACGCCCTGGCCAAGGGCATCGACCGCCGCTGGGACGGCGACGCGGCGACCCTGCCGCCCGGTTGGTCCGGGTCGAGCACCGGCGGCACCGGCAACGAGTCCGACGACCCGCGCCTGCACCACCTGCTCGCCATGGCCACGCGCATGAGCGGGCTGCCGCGACACCTTTCGATCCACGTCGGGGGCTTCATCGTCACGGGCCCGCCGCTGCACGACATGATGCCCACCGAGCCGGCGGCCATGGCCGGGCGCACCGTCGTCCCCTGGGACAAGGACGACCTCAACGCCCTCGGCATCATCAAGATCGACCTGCTGGGCCTGGGGATGCTCACCGTCCTCGACCGCTGTCTCACGTCGGTGAGCGCGACGCGTCGCGAGCAAGCGGCGGGCGCGCACGGTGGGCCGGGCGGTGGGCCGCGGGAGGGGGGACTGCCCGACGGCGCGCCCATCGACCTGGCCCTGCACACGGTGCCGCGCACCGACGAGGCCACCTGGGACATGCTCTGCGCTGCCGACACCGTGGGCGTGTTCCAGGTCGAGAGCCGGGCGCAGATGAACTGCCTGCCGCGCCTGCGTCCGCGCTGCTTCTACGACCTGGTGGTGGAGGTGGCGTTGATCCGTCCCGGGCCGATCCAGGGGGACATGGTGCACCCGTACCTGCGGCGGCGGGCGGGCACCGAGCCCGTGACCTACCCGCACCCGAGCCTGAAGCCGATCCTGCAGCGCACCCTGGGCGTGCCCCTGTTCCAGGAGCAGGGCATGAAGATCGCGGTGACGGCGGCGGGGTTCACCGGCGGGGAGGCCGACGAGCTGCGTCGCGCCATGGGACACAAGCGCAGCCGGGCGCGCATGGCGGAGATGTCGGCGCGGCTGGTGGACGGCATGGTGCGCCACGGCATCCGGCAGGCCCTGGCCGAGCGCATCCTGAAACAGTTGTCGGCCTTCGCCGACTACGGGTTCCCCGAGAGTCATGCCGCGTCGTTCGCTCATCTGGTATGGGTGTCGGCCTGGCTCAAGCGGCATTACCCCGAACATTTCCTGTGCGCCATGCTCAACGCCCAGCCCATGGGCTTCTATTCGCCGGCGACGCTCATCAGCGACGCCCAGCGGCACGGGGTGGTGGTGGGGGCCGTCGACGTGCTGCAGAGCGGATGGGACAGCACGCTGCAGTGGATGGAGAGGGCGAAGCGGGCAAAGAGGGCGAAACGCACGGGGGGCAGCGCCGTCCTGGGGGTGCGGCTCGGGCTCGGCACGGTGCGGGGGATCGGCGAGAAGCACGAACAAGGGGTGCGCGAGGGGCTGGCTTCGGTGGAGCGCCTGGGGCCTTTCGTGTCGCCCGAAGATTTCGCGCAACGCACGGGGCTGTCGCGCGTCCTGATGGAGAACCTGGCGCGGCTCGGCGCGCTGCGGGGCTTCGACGAGCGGCGGCGGCACGCGTTGTGGGAGGTGGCGCGCATGGCGCGGTCGGTGCCGGGCCCGCTGGCCGAACCCTTGAAGACCGAGACCGATCCGGTGGGACTGTTGCCCATGACGGCCGGGGAGACGGTGCGTGAGGACTACGCCCTGGGCGGCGCGAGCGTCGAGCGTCACCCGCTGGAGCTGCTGCGTGCACAACTCGACGCCAAGGGCGTGCTGCCGGCGAAGGCCTTGGGCGTTGCGGCCGAGCGCACGGCGCCCACGGTGCGCCCCGGGCAGAAGGTGGCGGTCGCCGGCATGGTCATCTGCCGCCAGCGCCCGCAGACCGCCAGCGGCATGACCTTCGTGACCCTCGAGGACGAGACCGGCTTCGCCAACCTGATCGTCATGCCGCCGGTGGGGGCTGCATACCGGACCGGTCTGCACGCGGTGCTCATGCTGGCCGTGGGCCGCGTCGAACGCAGCGGCAGGGTGGTGAACATCAAGGCCGAGTCGCTGCACGCCCTCGACGGGGAGAAGCCGCTGCAGGGGATGCGGAGTCACGACTACCGGTAGGGATGTAATCTCCGGCTCGGGGACCGTCAGACCCGATAGAATGGCCATCATGAACCCGCTCGACGACCGCCTGCTGCGCGAAGCCCTGCGCTTGCCGCCCGACGCCCGGGCCGCCCTGGCGGGCTCGTTGCTGGACAGCCTGGAGTCGGATCCCGACCCCGAGGCCGAAGCCGAGTGGGTGGCCGAGATCGCAAGGCGAGTGGCGGCATGGGATGCCGACCAGGCGCAAGGCGTTCCCTGGGCCGAGGCGCGCCGCGCCATCCTCGACGACTGAGTGGCGCCCGCACCCGTCGAGTTCCACCCAGGCGCCGTTCGCGAAGCGCGTGCGGCTCGCCGCTGGTATGCGCGGCACAGCCCTTTGGCAGCCCGGGCCTTCATGCAAGAGCTCGACCATGCCGTCGGGAGCATCGCCGAGTCCCCGTCCCGCTGGTCGCAGCGTGGCGAAGGGATTCGATGCTACGTGATGCAGCGCTTTCCGTTCCTCGTTGTCTACCGGGAGTTCGGCGAGAAGGTCCAGGTCATCGCCGTCGCTCACGGACGTCGCCGGCCGGGCTACTGGAAAGTCCGATCGTGACCACCCCGTCGCGCAACGGGCGGCCCGACGACCTCGAACAGCTCGGCCACGACATCCGGGCCGCCCTCGCCGTGCGTCACTTCAGCCGGCGCACCCACAAGGCCTATCTCGGCTGGATCCGACGCTTCATCCTGCACAACAGCCGCCGCCACCCGGCGAACATGGGGGAGGAGGAGGTCACCGCCTTCCTCTCCCACCTCGCGCTCGAGAAGCAGGTGGCCGCCTCCACCCAGAACCAGGCCCTCGCCGCGCTGCTGTTCCTCTACCGCGACGTGCTGAAGCTCGACCTGCCGTGGCTGCAGGGACTCGTACGGGCGCATCGGCCCCGCCGGCTGCCCGTGGTGCTCTCGCGCCGGGAGGTGCAAGCCGTGATCCTGCGCGTTCAGGGACCCTCGGCGCTCATCGCCGCTCTGCTCTACGGCGCCGGGCTGCGCCTGCTGGAAGCCTGCCACCTGCGCATCCAGGACGTCGACTTCGACCACCACCAGCTCGTGATCCGCTCGGGCAAGGGCAACAAGGATCGCGTGACCATGCTCCCGTCCAGCCTGCGCGACGAGCTCCGCGCGCACCTCGAACGTTCGCGTGAGACCTTCGAGCAGGAGATCGGGGAGGGCGGGAGCATCGAAGTGCCCCACGCTTTCGCGCGCAAGGACCCGCGCGCCGGCCAGCGCTGGCCGTGGTTCTGGGTGTTCCCGGCGACGCGTCCCTACTACGACCGCGAGACCGGCGAGCGGCGGCGACACCATCTCCACGAGTCGGTCGTCCAGCGCGCCATGAAGCGCGCCGTGAAGCAGGCCGGCCTGGCCAAGCGGGCGACGTGTCACTCCCTGCGCCACAGCTTCGCGACGCACCTGCTCGAGGACGGGTACGACATCCGTACCGTCCAGCGACTCCTCGGCCACCGCAGCGTCAAGACGACGATGATCTACACCCACGTGCTGAACCGGGGCCCCGGCGCGGTGAAGAGCCCCATCGACAGCCTGAGCCAGCATCCCGATTCCGGTCAGGATCGGGCGATGGGAGCGTGATAGGCCGCAGCATTCTGCAGCCTATCGCGCCCGAAGAAGTAATCCCGCCGCTGCGCGAGAGGGCGCATACTGTGGGGCATGGGGGCGATGCGAGAAGTCCAATGGCGGAGGGCTACCAAGCCGCCTGTGCAGTGTGCGCATCGCTACGAAGTTCTGACGAATCGTAGTTAGACCGACACGATGAGCATGCTTCGACTGATCACTCCAACGGCGGTCACGGGTCTTCTAACCGCGGTGTATCTGTCTGTCAGCGGTGCTCCGGCTCGGGTGCACATCCTCTCAGTATCGTGTCTAGTCTTGTCTTACTGGGTGCCTGCCGTGATCGCTGGCGGCTACGAAGGGCTGCGCAGACGCGCTGTGGTGTGTGGAGCATGCGTTCTCAGTGGCATGGTTCTTTGGGATGCCGCGGCGCACACAGTGATTAGCAAGGTCGGGCCATTTTCGATTGTGCAGCGGCATCCAGTGAACTACGCACTTGGCTTCTTGGCGCTTGGCACGCTGCTCACGTTGTCGTGCTGCGTGACATCACTGCTAAGCAAACTGCGGGGCGAGCACAATGAAGCGGTCTAACAACTCGCTACAGCCGACCGTCGCTGGCGCGCCGGCGTCTGAACGAGATGTCCGTTAGACAGACATGAATCCTTCGCAGCTTGAGGAGCAGATTCGCTCTGGCGTTGAGCAGGGCAAGTCAGAATTGACCATCCAACTGTTGCGTTGGGTAGAGGCACACCAAGTGCCGCCGCGAAGAGTTGACGTAGCGCTCAACCCAGAAGGCACGGCAACTGGCCATGTGTGGCTTGTTACCGATGACACCGGCGAGAACGACGCGTCTTATCGCGTTGTCTATGATGAGGCGGAGGCATCCTTTGGTTTGGAGTGCACGCTCAAGAGCGGAGTGTCGTGGTACATGGGGCCGTACGGGTCGTTCGCCAACGCAGTTGAGTCCATGTGATGGGGCGGAGCTGTCTAACAACTCGCTTCAGCCGTCGGCCCGCTTCGCGGCCCGCGTCTGATCGAGATGTCCGTTAGGTTGACAATGGCCAAGAGTTCGCCAACCGTCGCAGAAGTGATCCTCATCAGCGCGGGCACGCTTCTGCTGCTCGACATTATTGCCCTGTTCAATCTGTCGGGCGGCCATCACAGCGATGCTTACCCAGTCGTGTTCATGGGCCTCATGGTGTTGGCTCCCACGACACTCTGGGCTCTCGAGGCGACGCTGCGACAGAAGTGGGCACAGCGCAAGATGTCGAAGCAGGCTCACGAGGACGGGCAACCTAACAACTCGCTACAGCCGACGGGCCTTCGGCCCGCGTCTGATCGAGATGTCCGTTAGGCGGACAGTGCCATGTGCATGATGCTCTACATGGCTGCAGATCAGCCGGTTCCAGAAATCCCGTGGAACGAATCTGAGCCTGCCTTCCACGTGCGCGTTGAGAGTCCTGGGTCGCCAGTTCGAAATCAGTTCGCTCTGCCACACCTGTTTTATGTGGGTTCACATGAGGGCTGCGGGTGTGGCTTCCAACTCGGCGAGTATCCGGGCTACGAGGACGATGAAGCGCTGGCCAAGGGCAAGTCGTTGCGAGACCTAGCCGGGTATCTCGAGTTCCAGCTGGCTGAGGGTCGCAAGCTCACGCTGTATGCTTGCTGGGCAGGCGATGAAGCATCTGCCTACGAGCACTGCCGAACGATTACTCCGCGCGATCTTCTCGGCGAATCATTCTTCTTTCTTGAGAAGGAGCTGGTGCGTGTTGAGGGAGCCGCCTAACAACTCGCTACAGCCGACGGGCCTTCGGCCCCCGGCTGGTCGAGAAGACCGTTAGGCAGACACGATGCCAATGGAGTCATGGGTGCCCGCAACGCAAGCTGAAGTCGAACGGCAACTAGCTGCTGAGCTTGCATCGATTCATCCCGCTCATCGCGATCGATTCGAGAGCATCCGCGTCCCAGTCCGCGCAATGGCCATCGACTCCCATCCGGGCGAACGAGTTCTGGTTGTCGCAGAGCACGAGGGTGCCGTGATCTACTGGTCTGACGTCGAAGGCGGCTGGGAGCGCGACTTGGTCACTGAATCAGGCGCCATTCCCACTCGTGGTTCGAGTCAGCTCGAACTCGGGCACCTCATGTGGCAGCTATTTGGTGATCCAGGGTCACTTCAATGAGTAAGGGCTGCCTAACAACTCGCTTCAACGGACGATCCGCTTCGCGGCCCGCCGCTGATCGAGAAGACCGTTAGGCAGAAGGGGCGAGCTGTGAATCAGAAGGCCTCGCTGATTCGCAATCCCGTGATTGTGACGCTCCTGACTGGCGCCGGCCTCTTCGTGGTGTGGTGCGTCGCAGACTACATGTATGTCGAACGATCCAGTCACTACCCGAGCAAGGGCGACGGTGCGTGGTATCTGCTGGTTTGTGGGGGCGTTCTCGGCCTCCACTTACATCTGCTGGGGGGCTGGGTGTTCTTGTCCATTCTCACGACTCTCTTCTCGTGTGCGATTGCGGCTATGCTGATCGTCACCGTGGGAATCCGCTTCCACATAGCGATTGGCGGGCACTTGTGATTCGACGCGCGTCTCTGCCTAACAACTCGCTACAGCCGACCGGCGCTGGCGCGCCGGCGTTTGATCGAGATGTCCGTTAGGCGGCCGGTCCACCGACAAGGAATCGGAGAGGTCAACGATGAAGAAGATTACGCGTGTCGACGTATTTCGCTACATGTTCGACATCCATCGAGACCTTTCTGTAACCGCCCGAGCCCGCAAACCGGGGCCTCCAGAAAGGATCGATGGCATGACGATCGGCGTTGTGACCTTGACCGAAGACGCGCCGCATCGCGGCGAGGTTCATCCAGACGGAGACGAAATCCTGTACGTCGTATCCGGCAAGTTACGCGTAACAGGCGAGTCAGAGCCGGGCGCTGCGTTTGATCTGAGTGCCGGACAGGCCTGCATCGTGCCGAAGGGCGAGTGGCACTTGGTCAAGCTGCTGGAGCCAACTCAACTAATACACATAACGCCGGGACCGAATGGTGACCATCGACCGCTGTGAATTAAAGTGGTACGCAGTTGGCACGTAGGGGTAGGTTTCGCGTGACCGAACTTCGCTGCATTAGGTCCAGCGCGCGTCCGCCTAACAAATGGATGCAGCTGACAAGGCAAATTGTCACTCGCCGTGCAAAGAGAAGTGCACGGCAAGCGCCAAGTTGCCTTGCAGCTGATCTTGGGCGTTAGACCGACACATGATCATGATGGCAGCGAAGGATGACGCCGGGGACATTGAAGAGAAGGGTCTCATTGCCGCGGTGCAGGCGATACTTCGGCGGTGGGATCCCCTCGGAGTCAAGCCTGGCGTCGAGGGTCCTGGTGGTCAGTACGACGAACATGCCCTTATGATCTTGAGCAGCGTCCTGCATGGAGCGTCACATGCACGACTCTCAAGACAGCTCAGTGCGTTGAGTGTCAAGATTACGGGCAACCCCGCTAGTCAAGAGCGCGATAGTCGCATCGCCAAGGAGATTCTAAGTGTGCTGGGGTGGTAGGCGGTCCAGCAACTCGCGACAGCCGACGGTCCGCTACGCAGCCCGCGTCTGATCGAGAAGACCGTTCGCATGGGCCCTCCACGCTGTCCCGTGTGGAAGTGTGGATCGACGCCGAGTGACCGTCGCGTGTGGAGCGGCGACCATCTGGCGAGGTCGAGTGGGGCGCGATATGGTCGACGGAGTCGATGACAGAAGGGCCGGACAGGGTTTTCGGGAGGCACGATGAAGACGCGACTCTTGATCTACGGGCTCACGCTGTGGGCATCGCTGCTCTGCGCCTGTGGGCAGGCACAGGAGACATCCACGAGCGGGGCCGCGAGCCCCGCGCTGCCGGAGGCCGCCGGCAGCGCGAATCCGCCGATGGACATCTACTACGTGATGGACGAGCAGGCGCAGATGCCCGTCTACGCGATCCGTGGGCCCGCCGGCTGGACGCTCGAGTCCGACGTGCAGTGGAACCTCAACAACAACGTCGTCCCCGTCACCCTCGCTGCGGCGCTGACCGACCCGCAGGAAACGCTGAGTCTCCAGTTCTTTCCTGACCTCACCTGCTACTGGCTCACTGGCGATGCAGCGCTGAACAACCCCGGTCAGATGAACATGGGCATGCTCAACGTCGCCCCCATGGAGCCCAAAGCCGCGCTCGTCGACGCCGTCACCCAGATCTTTCAACCGGGCCTCCCGGATCTTCGGATCACGGGTGTTCGCGAAGTTCCGGGCCTTCCCGCCGCTCTGGGCCAGGCCGGTCCGAACGTCACCGGGGTCGGGCTCCGCGCGGTGTTCTCCTACGCAGGGAAGCGCATGGAGGAGGAGATCTACGCCCTCCATATGATCAGCTCCGCGACCCTGCGCGGCGAGGCCGGGGTGACCACCCAGACGACGTGGGGGCTCACCGGCATCCACGGCCTCATCGCCCTGCAAGGGCAGCTGGACGCGCACCGCAGCATGCTCACCTACATGGTTCGCTCCGGGACTCCGAACCCGGCGTGGGTCGCACTGCACCTCAAAGTCAAGCAGCAGCTGGATGCCCAGTTCCAGCAGAACCTCGTCGACAACCGCCGAGCGCGGGAAGCCATCATGGCGCAGAGCCGTGCTCTCGCCGCGGAGAACGAAGCCTTCCGCGCCAACATCATGCGGCGTCACCGCGCGGCCATGGACACCACCGCACACGAGAGCTTCATCGCCGGGATCCACAGCGGGGGATCGTCCTCATCCGGCGGCATGTCGGCTCACGACAAGTCCATCGACGCGATCCACGACCGCGAGACTTTCCACGACGCTTCGACCGTGACGGGCACGTCGCAACACGGCTACGCCGACCATCACTGGTCGGACGGCTGGGGCAATGTCATCCACACCGACAATCCCAACGTCGACCCCAATATCGGCTCCACTGTTCAGTGGGAGGAACTCCAGCGCGTCAAGTAGGGGACTCGAGGGGCGCGGCCCCTCGCGCCCCGTCCTGTCTCAATGACGAAGTGTCGTAAGGCGGAAACATCGGACCGACGCACCCCACAGGAGAGACCCATTGGCCGACAAGGCGAAGACCACAGCGGCGACGGTGATCCCGACCCTGCGATACGACGACGCAGCGGCAGCCGTCGCGTGGCTCTGCGAGGCGTTCGGATTCGAGCAGCACCTCGTCGTGCCCGGTGAAGACGGCACGGTCGTCCACGCACAGCTCGTCTCCGGGAACGGAATGATCATGCTCGGCTCCGCGCGCGCGAGCGAGTTCGACGATCTGCAGAAGCCGCCGAGCGCGCTGGGGGGCGCCGTCTCCCAGAGCGCGTACATCATCGTCGACGACGCCGACAAGCACTACGCGCGCGCTGTCGCGGCGGGCGCGGAGGTCGTGATGGCCATCAGGGACGAGGACTACGGGGGCCGGGGCTACTCCTGCCGCGATCCCGAAGGGCACGTCTGGAACTTCGGCTCCTACGATCCCTGGGCCTCCGCCTGACGAGCCGCTGCCGCTGCCGCTGCGCGGCGGCGTCGGCGTGCGGGTCGAGGGGGTCGAGGCCGCCTCCCGGGGCTTCAGGCCCGGCGCAGCTTCGCCGATCGCTCGGCGCGCTTTGCCCCCGCCACCTCCAGCAGGTCCTCGAGGATCAGGTAGAGGCAGGGCACGAGCAGCAGGATGATGAACGTCGCGAAGAGGATGCCGAAGCCCAGCGAGATCGCCATGGGCACGATGTACTGCGCCTGCAGCGAGCGCTCGAGGATGATCGGGCCGAGGCCGAGGAAGGTGGTGGCCGTGGTCAGCAGGATGGGCCGGAAGCGGCGCACGCCGGCCTCGAGGATGGCCTCGAAGGCGGGCCGGTCGCCGCGGCGCCGGTTGGCGTAGTCGATCATGATCAGCGAGTCGTTGACGACCACGCCTGACAGGGCGATCACGCCCATGAGGCTGATGAGCGAGAGGTCGTAGCCCAGCAGCATGTGGCCGAGGACCGCGCCCACGATGCCGAAGGGGATGGCCACGAGCACGATGAGCGGCTGCAGGTAGCGCCGGAAGGCCACGGCCAGCAACGCGTAGATGACGAACACAGCCAGCCCGAAGCCGCCCCACAGCGAGGCCGTGGCCTCGCGCACCTCGGCGTCGCTGCCCTCGAACGACCAGGTCAGGCCGGGGTAGTCGCCGCGCAGCGCGGGCAGCACCTCCTCCTGGAGCGCGTCGATGACCTGGCCCGTGGCGCGCTTGGGCTCGACGTCCATGGACACGGTCACGATGCGCCGGCCGTCGCGCCGGTTGATGCTGGTGAAGGCCACGCCCTGCGACACCTCGGCCACGTCGAGCAGCGGGACCTCGGCGCCCGAGGGCGTGCGGATCACGAGCTCCTCGAGGTTGTGCAGGGCGTTGCGCTCCGACTCGGGGAGCTTGACGCGCACCTCGACCTCGTTGGTGCCTCGCAGCAGCCGCAGGGCGAGCGAACCGTAGAACGCGCCGCGGAGTTGCTCGCCCACGCCTGCGGGGGTCAGGCCCAGGGCGCGCCCCTCGGGCAGCAGCCGGAAGTCGAGCTGCGCCTTGCCCTTGTTGTAGTCGTCGCTCACGTCGCGGGTGTTCGTGAAGCGCACGGCCCGGGCCACGAAGGCCTCGGTCGCCCGCTCGAGCACGTCGATGTCGCCGTGGCTGATGTCGACGCTGATGTCCTGGCGGTGGCCGCCGGGCCCGCGCTCGGCCTCGAAGGTGATCTGGTCGACGCCCGGCAGGTCGCCGATGGAGTCGCGCCAGAGCTGGATCACCTGCGCGGCGGTCATCTCCCGCTCGTCGGGCGGGCGCATGACGATCTCGACGTCGATGAAGTTCTGGCCCCGCACGTTGGTCTTGACGCCCTCGGCCACCTTGTGCAGGTCGTGCTCCTCGAACATGCGCAGGGTCTCGGTGGTGAGCGCCTCGGCCACCCGCGCCGCCTGCGCGGGCGTGGTGCCCACGGGCAGGCGCACCCCCGCCTCGATCTCGTCGGCGGAGACCTCCGGCATGAGGATCAGCCCCATGTGGGCGCTGAAGCCGTAGCTGCCGACGACCCACACCAGCGCCAGGGCCGCCGTCGCCGTGACGTAGCGGTAGCGCAGGGCGCGTTGCAGGTGCGGTCGGTAGACCTCCTGGACGAAGCGCTCGAAGCGCTTCGAGAACGCCTGTTGCAGGCGGTGCACGGCCGCCCGGACGCCGGTGCGCGTGCGCTCCCGGCGGATGTGCGCGAGGTGGGCGGGCAGGATGTACAGGGCCTCGACCAGCGAGACCACCAGCACGATCACGACCACGTAGGGCAGCGGCCGCCAGAACTTGCCCGTCTCGCCCGGGATGAACATGAGCGGGATGAAGGCGACGACGTTGGTCAGGATGCTGAAGACCACCGGCGCGGCCACCTCGCGCGTGCCGCGGATCGCCGCCCGCACCGGGTCGTCCCCCTCGAGGCGGTGCTCGTAGACGTTCTCGCCCACGACCACGGCGTCGTCCACCACGATGCCCAGCACGATCAGGAAGCCGAACAGCGAGATCATGTTGATGCTGATGCCGGCCGCGGGCAGGAACAGCAGGCCGCCCACGAAGGCGACGGTCATGCCCATCATCACCCAGAAGGCCAGGCGCAGCTCGAGGAACAGGGCCAGGACGCCGAGTACGATGACGATGGCGAGCAGGCCGTTGCCGACCACCAGGTCGAGCCGCCGGCGGAAGTCCTCGGCGTTGTCGTTGTCGGTGCGCCACCTCACGCCCGGCGGAAACTGGGCCTCGGCGACGCGCACGATCTCCACCACCGCGTCGGCGATCTCGATGGGCGACTGCGCGCCCACCCGGAAGACGTCCAGCTCGACGGACGGCTGCTGGTTGAACTGCGAGTGGAGGTCGCCCTCCTCGAAGCCGTCGCGGATGTCGGCGATGTCGGCCAGCGTGACCGCGGACCCGGCGTCGCTGGTCACGATCTCGATCGCCGCGAACTGCTCGGCCCACTGCTTGCGGGCCTTGACGCGCAGCAGGATCTCGCCCGAACTCGTGCGCACGGCCCCCGCGGCCACGTCTTCGCTGGACGACTCGATCAGCCGGGCGACGTCGGGCAGGGTGAGCCCGTACTCCCGCAGCCGGTTGCGCGGGATCTCCACGTGGGTGACGTAGTCGGGCACGCCGCCTAGCTCGACCTGGGTGATGCCCGGGTGCGCGAGGAGCTGGTCCCGCAGCTGCTCGGCGAGCCGACGCAGGGTCCAGATGTCCACGGGGCCGTACAGGCCCACGGAGATGACCTCGCGCTGCTGCGAGCGCAGGCGCACCTCGGGCTGGTCGATGTCGTCGGGGAAGGTGCGCACGCGGCTGACGGCCTGGTCGACGTCCTGGAAGGCCTTCATGCGGTCGGCGCCCGAGACGAGCTCGATGCTCACCTCGCCCCGGCCCTCGCGGGCCTCGGAGGTGATCTCGCGGATGCCCTCCACGCCGCGGATGGCCTCCTCCACCGGGCGCAGGATGCCCTGCTCCACCTCCGCCGGGGCCGCGCCGGGGTAGCCCACCTCCACCTCCACGACGTCGAGCAGCGAATCGGGGAAGACCTCCTTCTGCATGGTCGACGCCGTCCACAGCCCCCCGACCAGGAGGATGACCATGGCCAGGTTCGCGGCGATGGGGTTGTGGGCCATCCAGGCGATGGCGCCCCGCTCGTCGTCGGCCCGTTCGCTGTCGTTCGAGTCGCGGGACGGGGCGGTCACGGCGCCGCGTCCTCTGTCGCGGCGTCCGCCTCGACCGGCTCCGGATCGCCCTCGCGGCGCAGGGAGAGCCCCTCGCTCACCGCCGCCAGGTTGGTCGTGACCACGTGCTCGCCCGGCTCGACGCCGGCGCGCAGGTAGGCGTGCTCGGCGTCCCGGTGGAGCACGTCGGCCGCGCGGATCTGCAGCGCCCCGTCCACCATCACCCACACGGTGTCGTCCTGGCGCAGCCAGCGGCGGTCGATGCGCACCACGTCCTCCAGCGCCCGGCCCTCGATCTCGATCTGGACGATGGTGCCCAGGATCAGCGGCGGACCGTCAACGGTTTGCCCCAGCGGGTCGGTGACGGTGGCGAGCACCCGCGCCAAACGCGTCTGGTCGTCGACCGTGCCGATGAGCCGCGCCACCTGCGCCTGCCGCGACGCGCCGGCGGGCCAGGCCGTGGGGAGCCGCACCCGGGCGACCGATCCGGGCGCGTCCCCCTCGGGGAAGCGCAGCCAGCGCAGGTCGCGCAGGGGCACGCTCGCGATGACCCAGTACTCGTCGACGCCCACCAGCCGGGCGAGGGGGTCGCCGCGCGCCACCTGCGAGCCGAGGTTCACCGAGCGGCTGAGGATCTGGGCGTCGAAGGGCGCCCGCACCGTCGTGCGCTGCAGGTCGAGCTCGGCCTGCTCGACCGCGGCCTGGGCGGCCGACACCCGCGCGCGGATGGACGCGATCTGCGGCTCGCGCAGGACCAGCGAGCGGTTGTCGGGATCGATCTCCTCACCCAGGAGCTGGAACTCCTGGCGCGCAACGACCTGCCGCCCCTGCTCGATGGCGAGCTCGGCCTCCGCCTGGTGCAGCTCGGCGCGCCGGGCCGTGAGCAATTGCTCGAAGTCGGCCGGGTCGATGCGCAGCAGGGGCTGGCCCGCGCGCACCAGCCCGCCCGGCACGAAGGCGGGCTCCATCTCGACGATCTGTCCGCTCACCCGCGGGCTGAGCAGGACGTCCCGGGCCGGCTCGACCAGGCCCAGCACGTCGAGGCGCGGGCGGTGGGTGCCGCGCTCGACGAGCACCGTCTCCACCAGGGCCGCGGACCGGCGCGTGGCGCCCTCCTGCTGGGCCGTGGGCTCGGAGGCGAAGATCAGCCAGGTCGTGCCGGCGGCGGCGCCGATCAGCACCACGCAGATGATCAGCGTGAGGACCGCCCGCGCCGACTCCCGCCGGGGGCGCTGTGGGGGCTGGTCAGTCACGGGCGGCCGCGACCTCCGTAGCCTCGAGGGGCGTGCCGAAGCCTCCGGCGAGCGACCGGTAGAGGGCGATGCGCAGCGCCACCCGGTCCAGCTCTGCCGTGAGCAGGCTGCGCTCGAGGGCCTGCTGCTCGCGCAGCGCGGCCAGCAGGTCGATGAAGTCCGAGGCGCCGTTGAGATACTGGTTGCGGAGCTGGCCGTAGGTGCTCACGGCCAGGGCGAGCTGGTCGCGCAGGCTCGAGATCCGCCTCAGCTGCTGGGTCTCCTGCGCCAAGGCGTCTTCCACCTCCCGGAAGGCGACCAGCACCGTCTGCCCGTACTCCGCCAGCCGCTCGCGGCGCGCCGCCACCGTCCGCTCGACCTCGGCCTCGCGCAGACCGGCGTCGAAGAGGGGCGCCACGAGCCCGCCCGCGAGGGCTCCGAGCCAGTGCTCGAACAGGTCGGCGGGGTCGTCGCCGGTGGTGGTGGCCGCCGCGGCCAGGTCGATGCGCGGGTACTGGTCCCGGACGGCGGCGGCCACGTCGGCGTCCGAGGCCTGCAGTCGCGCCAGCGCGCCTTGGACGTCCGGGCGCCGCTCGAGCAGCTCCGACGGCAGGCCCGTCGCGGGGGGGGCGGGCACGGCGGGCAGGTGCGCGGGCGGGAGGCCGAGGGCGCCCTGGGGCGCGCGTCCCTCCAGCACGGCCAGCCGGTGCTCGAGCACCTCGACGCGGGCCCCGAAGACCACCGCCTGCTCGCGGGTGGCCTCGACGAGCTGCCGCTGTCGCAACACGTCGGCGCTGCCCGACTGGCCCACGGCGAAGCGCTTCTCGAGCACCTCGAGCACGGTGCGGTTGGTCTCGATCTGTGAGGCGATCAGGTCGAGCTGCTGCAGGGCCTCGGCGAGCTGGTACCAGGCGAGGGCGACCTCGGCCGAGAGGCTGATCGCGGCGGCGCGGTAGTCGGCGGCCGTGGCGACGGCGCGCAGGCGCTCGGCGTCGACGATCGAGCGGATGCGGCCCCACAGGTCGACTTCGTAGGAGGCTTCGAGACCGAGTGCGAAACGGGTGGAGTCGCCGACGTTGGTGCCGCCGCTGCGTTCGGCGCTCGCCACGCCGTCGAGCCGCGGATACAGGGGCGCCCGCGCCTGCCGGGTGAGCGCCTCGGCCTGCCGCAGCCGCTCCCAGGCGGCGGCGAGGGAGAAGTTGCCTGCGAGGGCGCCGTCGACGCGCTCGTCGAGGTGCGCGTCGCCGAAGGCCGTCCACCAGCGGTCCGGCAGGGCGGCCGTCCCCGCCGGCGAGAGCGGCGGCGCCGACCGCAGCGGCAGGGGCGGGCGCGGCTCCGGCACCGCGCAGGCGGGCGGCATCACGGCCGCGGCGAGGAGGGCGACCAGGGAGGTGCGCAGCAGCTTGCTTCCGGTTGCGGGCTCGTCGTCGGTGGGCACGGAGTCACGGGGTCACGGGAACGGGAGGGTCACGGGATCGGGGGGGGCGCGGGAAAGCGGAGGCCACGGTACCGCTCCCCGCTCGCGCCGACCACCACCGCCGGGGGGCGCGGCCGGTCAGCTCAGCGTGGCGATGGCCGTGAGGAAGGGCAGGTGCGGGTCGATGTGCAATTGCTCCGTCCGGAATCCCTGCTCCTGCAGCACCGCGCCCAGGCTCGCCTTGGTGAAGAACCAGTAGTGCAGCGCGTTGAAGACATCCGGGTGCTGGTCCCACTCGAGTTTGCGGGCCACCTCGAACGACGGAACCTGCACGAACAGGAAGCCGCCGGGATTCAGGAACTCGCGCACATGCCCCAGGAAGCCCTGGATCGACGGCACGTGCTCGAGCACGTGCCAGGCCACCACCGCGTCGAAGCCGCCGCTCGGAATGAACGAGTCGAGCGTGCCCTGATGCACCGGGATCCCGAAGTGCTCGCGCACGAAGGCGCAGGCCCGCGGCAGCAACTCGACGCCCTCGACCTCCCACCCGCGTCGGCGGGCCGCCTCCAACTTGTAGCCGTGGCTGCAGCCCACCTCGAGCATGCGCCCGGGTTCCGGCACGTGTTGAGCAACCAGGTCGATCATGAACCCATGCTCCGCCACCAGGTCCTCGGCCCGATCGGTATCCGTCGGATAGATCTCGTTGGTGTCTTCGAGGGCCTCGACGTCGGCCTCGAGGGGCCGCTCGCGCAGCTGGCTCAGTCCGCAGCGCCCGCAGGTCCAGATGCCGCAGTCCCCGTGGGGGGAGTAGAAGGCCCCTTCGTGGTCCATCCCGTCGGCGCCGCAGTGGTAGCAGCACGGTCCCTCGCCCCGGGCGTGCAGGGTGAGCAGTCGGACAAGATGCTGCTGCTGCGCGGCCAGGAGTTCGACTTTGCGACGCAGCAGCACGTGGCTGTCGAGTACGGGTTCGAGGGACATGGGGTGAGTCTGAGCGACCGGTCGAGCCGTGTCCAGCCGCTGTGCACCTCGCCGCCCAGCACCCCGCCGATGTCGGGCAAAGCCGGCGGGGGAGCCGTCGAGAAACCCGTCGGGCCGCCGCTTCGAGATCGTTGCCGCGCTGGGGATCCGCTGTGACTTAGGATGTCATGAGAGTGGGCCTTCACGTGCGACCTGACGTGATGTGAACCCGGACGCGAACCATGAGTGAACCCAACCATGAATGACCCCTTCGTCCCGTGCGTCGGCGGGATCCTCAGCGCCGACATCGCCGTCCCCGAGCACGAACGTGAAGTGCGCTTCTATTCACGCATGCTCACCACGGGCGAGAACCCGCTGTGGCGCGAGGACCTGATGAACAACCGGGGTACGCCCATCATCGGCCTGGGCCCGCGCAGCGCGGAAATCGATCACCTTCCGCTCCAGTGGATGCCGCACATCCAGGTCGCCGATGTCGCCGCCAGTGCGAAGCGTGCGCTCGCGCTGGGCGGGAGCGAGCTGATGCATGGCAAGGACGACGACGGGAACAGCCAATGGGCGGTGCTGCTCGATCCGCAGGGGGCGGCGTTCGGGATCATCCCCGTCGTGCCTGCGGAGGCGATCCCCTCGATTGACGCTGCCGCGCCAACTGTGGGGCACATCGCCTGGCTCGACCTGACGGTCTCCGACGCCTCGGCGACCCGCGACTTCTATCGACAAGTCATCGGCTGGTCGGTGCAGGACGTCGGAAGGGAGGACGCCGGCGAGCGCTCGGCCGACTTCAACATGGTCGGCGCGGACGGAAACCCGGCGGCGGGCGTGCGCCACGCGCGCGGCGTGAACGCGGGGCTGCCACCAGTCTGGATGATCTGCCTGCCCGTGGGCGACCTTGCCGAGAGTGTCCGTCGCGTGCATGAGGAAGGGGGCAAGATCATCAAGGCGACTGAGGAGAACGACGGGGAGCCCGCACGAGCGGTGGTTCAGGATCCGGTGGGGGCGCACCTCTCGCTGGTGCAGGGATGATGAACGGGCAGCGGCCTCACAAGGCATTGCGCCGGACAGGGGGCTGCGCGCACCGCGGGTACCGCACCTGAACCGGGTCGTCGATGGTGGACGCCCGGCGCTCGATCCTCCCATTCAACGGCCATGCCGGGCCCAAGCCGAGGTGAGTAAGATGTCCAGCAACTCGCAGCAGCGGCCCGGCCTGCGGTCGCCCGCTGAGTCAGGTTTCCATTCACCTCGTTGGCAGAGAGGGTCCACGATGAATCGAATTCTTGTCGCGGTGGCGATGCTTGCACTCATGGCTTGCACACAGGACTCCTCGGAAGAGTCAGCCCCTCAGTACTTCGCGACCGCGAACGGACCTGTTGAGTTCGAGTTTCCGTCGGGTTGGTACAAGAATGAGGAGCGTCACCCCTTTGATCTGCAGTGCTTCTCAGAATACGAGCGCATGAATACAGGGGTGTTTCTGTTTGCAGCAGAGGACCTGGCAGAGGATCTGTCCCCCAGGGAGGTACTGCAGCGACAGATTGACGACATGAGTTCCAAGCGCGAGAACTTCCGCATCCTCGAGGAAGAGCAGGTGATTCAGCGAGAAGGACAGACGCTGACGACGGTGGTGTTCTCGGGGGAGAAGGATTCATCGCGATCCTTCTACAAGTTCACGCTGATCGAGTTCACGGAGAGCCCGGAACTGATTCCCGTGCTGCTCCAGGTCTCGACGCCTAGCTATTGGAACGAGCACAAACCCGTGCTCGAGGGCATCGCTGCATCCGGCCGTGTTCGGAAACAGGGAGCGCAGGACAACGGCTGAGCCCGCTCATGCAGCAGACCGGGTCGGAGCCCATCAATTTCGCTGCGAAGAGTCGAGCATGTGCTCTTGTTCCTCTCCGATGTGCTCTTCCAAGTTGCCGATGTCAGCGGTCGTGCGAATCGTGCGCTCGCGCCGGGCGGGAGCGAGCTGATGCATGGCAAGGACGACGATGGGAATGTTGGGGAGCCCGCACGTGCTTTGATTCAGGATCCGGTGGGGGCGCACCTCTCGCTGGTGCAGGGATGATGAACGGGCAGCGGCCTCACAAGGCGGTGCAACGGACAGCGCGTTTCGCGCACCGCAGGCGGACAACAGGGCGTTAGCCGGGCAAGGAGAATGATGACCCACGGCGGCATCGACAAAGGGCCATGCCCGCAATTCGCAAGGCTCTCCTATCGGCGCAAGTGCATCCGCGCAGCCTGGGCAGGTTCTTGCGGCTTGGCGCTGCTCACTTTCGGGCTCGCAAACATCATGCCGCCGGCCCCTCGGTGGTTGTGGGCCGTACCCGCAGCATTCTTCGCGGGGGTCGTGATTCAATGTGCGCACTACTTCTTGCAGTGGCGGAAGCAGGGACACAATCGCGCGTCGCCTGGCAACTCGCGACAGCCGACCGGCTCCGGAGCGCGGGTGTCTGATGGAGAAGATTACCGGCCCGACTCAAGAGCATTGCGCCGTGAGGATGGAGAGTGAAAGAGCCTGTCGCAGTGAGCCCCGACGAATACGTGACCGCCCTCGACGGGTGGCGGCGTGAGTGCGTTGAGCAGCTGCGGAAGGCGGTGCGATCCCAGCCTCGCCTCGACGAGGCGATCAAGTGGGGCCACCTGGTCTACGCTCATGCCGGCCCCGTGCTCTTGATCCGAGCCGAGGCCTCCAGAGTCCTGTTCGGCTTTTGGCGCGGCCAACGGCTCTTGGAGATCGAGCCCCGGCTCAAGGCCACCGGGAAGTACGAGATGGCGACGCTCGAACTCCGCGAGGGCGACTCCTTGAAGGCAGCCATCGCGCGGAAGCTCGCGCAGGAAGCGGTCGCGTTGAACGAGCGGTTGGGGGATCCAAGGGACGCCGCCAAGCCGGCTGCGAAAGCTCGGCGGGAGGCCAAGCGCCGCAAGTAGGCGGCTCAACACGCCGCGGCAGCGGACCGGTCGGTGTGCGCAGACCGTCCGGTTCCCGCAGGGCCATTGCGCCGCTGCCCGAGGCGCGTCAAGATCCCTGCGTCATGCAGTTCCAGGACTACTACAAGGTGCTGGGGGTCGAGCGCGGGGCGTCGCAGGACGACATCCGCAAGGCCTACCGCAAGCTGGCCCTCAAGTGGCATCCCGATCGCCACAAGGGGGACGAGCGCGAGCAGGCCGAGGCGCGCTTCAAGCAGATCAGCGAGGCCAACGAGGTGCTCTCGGACGCCGAGTCGCGACGGAAGTACGACACCCTCGGCGAGCACTGGAAGCACGGCCAGGAATACTCGGCGCCCGGCGGCGGCCCGGCCGGGGCCGGCGGGGCGCGCCCGATGACGCCCGAGGAATTCGAGCAGATGTTCGGCGGGCAATTCTCCGAGTTCTTCACCCGCAACTTCGGCAGCGACTTCGAGCGTGACGTCCGCGGCCAGCCCGGCGCGGGGCGCCACCCCCGGTACCGTCACCGGGGCGCGGACGTCCGGGCCGAGCTCTCGCTGCGCGTCGGCGAGGCCTTGGCCGGCGGGCGGCAACGCTTCGAGATCCCGGCCTCGACGGCTTGCCCGCGCTGCGGTGGCGTGGGCTCGGTGGGCCGGCACGTGTGTCCCACCTGCATCGGCGTGGGCACCGTGCGCGAGCAGAAGACCGTGGACGTCACGATCCCGAAGGACGTACACGACGGCCTGACCCTGCGACTGCGCGGCCTGGGCGAGCCGGGTGACGAGGGCGGCGAGGACGGCGATCTGCTCCTGACCGTCCGGCTCCAGTCTGATGCCAAACACCGGCTGCTGGGCCGCGACGTCGAGGTCGACCTGCCCGTGGCGCCCTGGGAAGCGGTCTTTGGCGCCGCGGTCGAGATGCAGACGCCCGATGGGCCGGTGACCGTCACGCTCGCGGCGGACACCCGTGCCGGCGCCCGCTTGCGGCTGCGTGGCAAGGGCCTGGCCGACGGTCGGGGGGGCCGCGGCGACCTGCTGGCCGTAGTGCGGCTGACCCTGCCCGAGACCCTCAGCGAGCGTCAGCGCGAGCTGCTCCGCGAGCTGGCCGGCGCCGAGGGCAGCCAGGTGAAGTCGGGCGTGCGCGGAGACGTGGGTGGAGGAACATCGCCATGAGCACCGGCCATCACCCTGCCAGCCGTGGAGACCGGTACCTGACCCTGACCGTCGTGGCCGAGTGCTACGAGGTCGAGCTGCGCTGGGTGCGCGACGTCTACGACTTCGGCCTGCTGGGCGAGGGCCGTCTCGAGCACGGCGAGCTCGCCATCTCCACCGTCATGCTCGAGCGGGTGGCGGTCATCCGTCGGCTCCAGTTGCAGTTGGGGATCAACCTGCCGGGTGTGGCGCTGCAACTCGAAGAGCTCGGACTCTGAGGAGTGCCCGCCCGACGCATCTGGCGCAGCACTCCCCGCCCAGTGCACGATGACGCGCCATGAGCCACTCGCAGATCAGGTCGGAGCCCATCCACTTCGCTGCGAAGGACCGTCCGCTGCGGCGCGATGTCGGTTGGCTCGGAGCCCTGCTCGGCGAGCTGTTGCGTGAGCTCGCGCCCGAGGGGCTGTACGCGACCGTCGAGGCGGCGCGGGTCGCGGCGCGGCGTCGCCGCAAGGGCGATGCCGAGGCCGGCTCGGAGCTCGCGGCGCTGCTGCAGGAGTTGACGACTGAGCGGGCGCTCGAGGTGGTGCGCGCCTTCAGTGCCTACTTCGGCGTGGTCAACACCGCCGAGCAGGTGCATCGGATGCGCCGGCGCATCGACTATCAGCGCACGCACACGACCCAGCCCGCGAGCCTGCGCGCGTCCATCGAGGAGCTCCACCGGCGGGGCACGAGTCTCGCTGAGCTGCAGGCTGCGCTGGCCTCCGTCGTCGTCGAGCCCGTCTTCACCGCCCACCCCACCGAGACCGTGCGGCGCACCCTGTTGAAGAAGGAGCAGCGCCTGGCGCGTCAGCTCGTCGCACGCTTCCTGAAGGACTCCCTCGATCCGGGTGCGCTCAAGACCATCGAGGACGGCATCGCGCTCGAGATCGCGTCGGCGTGGCAGACCGAGGAGCAGCTGCCGGGACGCCCGACGGTGGGTGAGGAGGTCGAGCACGTGCTCTTCTTTCTCTCCGATGTGCTCTTCCGGGTCGTCCCGGCGGTCCACGACGAACTGGAGCAGGTCATCGCCGAGGTCTACGGCGAAGACATCCGCATCGACCGGCCCCTCGTGCGCTTTGCGTCGTGGGTCGGCGGCGACATGGACGGCAACCCGAACGTCGGCGCCGACACCATGCGCCGCGCCCTCGCCCGGCACCTCGAGATGGCGCTGCGTCGTTACCGGGAGGAGCTGCGCAAGCTGCACGAGCACCTCTCCCACTCGACGACGCGGGTCACGATCGATTCGGAGGTCCTCGACCGGATCGTCGACTACCGCGCGCGCTTCGCGGAGGCCTTCGACGAGGTCCCGGGGCGCTACGGCGAGATGCCCTACCGCCAACTGCTGTGGCTCATGACCGCTCGGCTCGAGCGCAAGGGACTCGGCGCGGCCGGTGGCTATGGACCGCCCGAGGAGTTTCGTGCGGACCTCGCGCTCATCGCGGACAGCCTCGCGAGGTCGGGCGGCTCGCGCTCCGGACTCGCCCTCGTCGAGCGCACGCTGCGCCGGGTCGACGCCTTCGGCTTCCATCTGGCCGCCCTCGATGTGCGCCAGGATGCCGAGACCCACCGGCGGGTCGTGGGCGAGCTGCTCGGGGACCAGGGATTCTCGGCGCGTGCTCCGGCAGAACGCACTGCGCTCATAGCGGACGCTCTGCGCGCCGGTGAGACGCGGGCCCTTGCAGCGCCCAGCGAGGAGACCGCCAAGTCGCTGGAGGTCTTCCGTGCCTTCGCGGAAGCGCAGGAGCACTACGGTTCCCGCGCCCTCGGCCCGTACATCATCTCCATGGCCCAGGGTCCCGACGACGCCCTCGCCGTCCTGCTCCTGGCCCGCGCCGGCGGGTGCGTCGCCGAGGATGGGAGCGTGCCGCTCGACATCGCGCCTCTGTTCGAGACCGTCGACGACCTCGCGGCCGGCCCTGATGTGCTGCGCGCGCTGTCCACCGACGCGACCTACGCCGCGCACCTCGCCGCCCGCGGCCGGCGCCAGGTGGTCATGCTGGGCTACTCGGACAGCAACAAGGACGGCGGGATCGCCGCGTCGCGGGTGGCCCTCGATCGGGCCCAGGAGCGACTGGTCGCCACGGCGCAGGAGCTCGGGCTCGAACTGACCCTGTTCCACGGACGCGGCGGCTCCATCAGCCGGGGCGGTTCGAAGCCGCGGGCCGGGATCCTGGCCACGCCGCCCGGCGCCCTCAACGGATACGCGCGGGCCACCGAGCAGGGCGAGATCATCGGCGCCAAGTTCGGGCTGCGCGGCATCGCGTCCCGGACTCTGGAGGTCACGCTGGGCGCGCTGCTCGAACGGACGGCGGGCGGTGATCCGGCGCGCGCGGCAAGTGCGGAGCAACGCGCCATCGCCGACACGCTGAGCCATGCCAGTCGCGAGCACTACCGCGCGCTGGTCCACGACGACGCGGACTTCACCGCGCTGTTCCAGGGCATGACGCCCATCGACGTGATCGAGCGCCTGCAGATCGGCTCGCGTCCGGCGCGGCGCCGCAGCATGCGCGGCGTCCAGGACCTGCGCGCGATCCCGTGGGTCTTCGCCTGGACCCAATCGCGGGCCGTCTTCCCGGGCTGGTTCGGAGTGGGGACAGGCCTCGAAGCGGCCATCAAGCGTCACGGGCTCGCGGCCGTCCGCGACGCGGCGCGCCATTGGCCGTTCCTCGCCACCTTCCTCGCGGACGTCGAGATGGTGCTGGCCAAGAGCGACATGGACATCGCGGCCCGCTATGGCGAGTTGGCGGGCGCTGTGGGCGCGCGCCTGTTTCCCACGCTGCGCGCAGAGCACGAGCGTTCCATCGAGGCGATCCTGCACGTCGTCGAGGCCGATGAGCTGCTCGCCCGCGACCCGACACTCCAACGCTCCATCCGCCTGCGCAACCCGTACATCGACCCCATGAGCTTCGTCCAGATCGATCTCCTCGCGCGCTGGCGCCAGGGCGATCGGCAGGATCAGGAGCTCGAACGCGTCCTGGCCCAGACCGTCCGGGGCATCGCGCGCGGGCTGAGCAACACGGGCTGAGCAACACGGGGTGAGAGCTGACTTTGACGATGGGGGCTCTGCTGCTCGGCGTCCTGGCGTACTCTTGGATCAGGACCGATGACGGCTGGTGACTCGCGGCAGCGGCCGGTGCTGGCGTGACTGCCCCTCAGCGAAGAGTTCGGGAGGAGATCCGTGCCTGCGGGGCACGCAGGGGAACAAGAGGGGGAGGTTCAAGTGGGGGAAACCGTCAGTGGATTCCAACTCGAGGGCACGGGCCCCGAGGCCTACGAGCGCTACATGGTGCCCATCCACTGCACCGCCCTCGCGGAGGACCTGCTCGACCGGGTGCGGCTCGGGCTGCGCGAGCGGGTCTTGGATGTCGCGTGCGGGACCGGTGTCGTCTCGCGCCATGCGGCCCGGCGCGTCGGACCCCTCGGGCATGTGACCGGAGTCGAGCTGAACCCCGCCATGCTCGAGGTCGCCCGGCATGCCGCGGCCTACTTCGACCAGGTCGAGTTCCTTGAGGGCAGCGCCCTCGAGTTGCCCGTACCCGACGCGCAGTTCGACGTCGTGGTGTGCCAGCAGGCGCTCATGTTCTTTCCCGATCGGGAATTGGCGGTGCGGGAGATGTTCCGAGCGCTGAAGCCCGGCGGACGCGTCGGCCTGGGCGTGTTCCGGACGCCGGAATTCGTTCCGTCGTTCGCCTGCCTGATCAAGGCTCTGGAGAAGCACGTGGGCCCGGCCGCCGCGGACTTCATGCGGGCCCCCTTCGTCATGGAGAGCGTTGCCCAGATGCGCGGGCTGTTCGAGCAGGCGGGGTTCTCGGAGATCGAGGTGGCCATTCGTGTCGGCACGTTGCGGTACCCGTCCATCGAACATTTGGTGCGCTACGAGACACTGAACATGTCGGAGCCCGAGATCCACACGCCGCGGATGCAGGCGGCGCTCACGCGCGAGATGGAAACCCTGGCCGAGGCCAACGTGGACGACTTCGGCGCCGTGTTCCCGGTCCAGCAGTTCGTCGTCGTTGCGAAGCGCTGATCCGGAAGCGTCGCCAGGGGGGCCGCGTCGCCAACGGGGTGGAGGAGACGCAGCGGACCTCGTGCAGGCTCTCCTCGAGGCCGCCGGCTAGGTGTCCGGCGGACGCGTCGTCCCGCTGCCGAGGTCCTCGCCGCGGTCCCGGCCCGCGATGATCCCCTGCGCGATGGCGTAGCGCGTGAGCCCGGCGACGTCGTGGATGTCGAGTTTGTCCATCACGCGCTGGCGGTGCTTCTCGACCGTCTTGATGCTGATGCCGAGTTCGATGGCGGACTGCTTGTTGGCCCGGCCCTCGGCGATCAACTGGAGCACCTCCATCTCGCGCGAGGTGAGCTGACGGGTGGCGGGTGGACGGGGCGGGTTGGACCGCGTCCGTCGGCCGCGACCGGAGCCATCATCGTCGCCCTGGGCCGACAGCAACTGGAACCAGACGCCGCTCGCCATCGCCATGCGGATCGCTGCCGCGAGCGCGGCCATGGACGATTCCTTGTGCACGTAGCCGGAGGCCCCGAGTTCCCGGGTGCGTACGATGTACTCCTCGTCGCCGTGGGCCGAGACGATGATGATGCACACGTCCGGGAAGGCGTGATGGATCTGGCGCGTGGCCTCGATCCCGTTCAGCGTGGACATGGCGATGTCCATGAGAACGACGTCGGGGTGAAGGGTCTCGACCAGTGTCAGCGCCTGCCGCCCGTCCTGCGCCTCGCCGACCACGACGAAGTCGCGCTCCGACTCCAGCAGGGAGCGGAGGCCCCGGCGGAACAGCGTGTGATCGTCCGCGATGAGGATCGAGATCTTCGGTGACAGCGATTCGGCGTTTTTGCCGCGCGACCGCTGCTTCGATCGACTTGCCCTACGCTCAGTCACGACTACTTGATTGTATGGGGACTTCGGCGCGCACCGTGGTGCCACGACCCGGCGACGAGCGGAGCGTGAAGCTGCCACCGACCATCTCGAGTCGCTCGCGCATCACCAGCAAACCCAGGTGGCGCTTGGGCGCGGCGGTCTCGAGTTTCTTCGCATCAAAGCCACGGCCATCATCCTTGATCTCGAGCCGGAGGGCGCTCGGCAGCGACCGGAGCGTCAGGCGCACGGATTTCGCCTGCGCGTGCCGGTGAACGTTGGACAGCGCCCCTTGGGCGACGCGGAAGAGGGTCGTCCGCTCGTCATCGCCGAGTGCTCCGATGTCGGCGTCGGACTTGACGGAAACCTTCACGCCGACACGTTCGGTGAAGTCCTTGGCGTACGAGCGCAGGGCCATGACGAGCCCGAGATCATCGAGCAGCGCCGGCCGCAGTTCCCAGGCGAATTGGTGCACGGCCTTCAGGGATCGGGCGACGAGACGCTGGGTGACCGCCACGGCGTCCGAGAGGGCGCGCGAGTGGACAGTCGCATCGTTTTCGAGCGCCGCGAGGCCCACGTTGATCGCGCTCAAAGCCTGGCCGATGGCATCGTGGAGGTCGCGACTGATCGCCAGGCGCTCCTTCTCCTGCACCGTGATGATCCGGTGGGTCATGCGCCGCAGTCGCAGCTCCACGCCGCGCGAGTGCTTTTTCAGGTCGCGCAGTTCGCTCCCGCTCGTTCGCAGGTCGGCGCGCACGGCCTTGAGCTTGTCGGCGTCTCGATCAAAGCGGGTCCGCAGGTCGGCCAACTCGCGCGTGCGACGCGCCAGTTGGGTGGTGAGCGTCTTCGCTTCGGCGCGAGCCTCATCGGCACCGCCGCGTTCGCTCTGGATCGGGGTGATCACATCCCTGAAGAACATCCGCGAGCGCGCCGCAGCCGCGGATCGACGCTTGGCCGTCGGTCGCGTGGGCGGTTTCATGTCCGCCGTCGCCCGATCATGCATCTGAGCAAGGGTCAGGGTCTCGATGCCCAGGTCCCGGGCCCGGCGACCGATGCGGGCTCCGGTGCTCTGAGCGCTCGTCGCCTGCATGTGCTTCGTCAGCGCAAGGCGATACGAACGCTCGAACGCGACAAAAGTCGGTCCGCTTTGGCGGCTCTTGATTGGTTTCATCGTGTGCGCCTCATCGAAGCAGGGCTTGGCGAAGAGGCGAATGCGCATGATCGCATGTCCGGCGCCTTGAAGTCGCCCTTCGTGGCCACATGAGCGGAATCGTTGCGTCAGCGTGCACGCAGCCGGCGCTCATCGCGGCGCACGAAGGCGGTAGGGTTTCGCCCCATGGTGGTGCTGCACAAGGCGCCCCTAGGGTGCGGGCCCTCGCGTGCGCCCTTCGAAAGGGCCACCGACTTCGCCAAGGGGCGGCGTCAGCATGCGCCTCGACAAGCCCCCGCGCCTGCTGCGCCCTCCGTCCCGGAGTCTTCGATCATGCGTTCATTTCCCGTTGCCATCGTCATGCTCGGCGCCGGTGTCGCCCTGCTCTTCTGGGGGCAATCGGCCTCGGAGTCGATCTCCTCGGAAGCCTCGGAGTTGTTCCAAGGCGCCCCCAGCGACAAGACCATGTCGCTCATGATCCTCGGCGGCGTCTTGGCGGGGCTCGGCCTGTTGAGCCTGTTGCGGCGTCCCTCGTCGAGCTGATCCGGGCCCGCCGAGGCTCCACGACTCTGACCACACCCGGCGTCTCTCGTGGGGGCCGACCGGGCTCGTGGGGATGGTGGGGATCCACCCCATCTCTTTCTCTGGGGCCAGTGTCGATAGTGATTCGCATGAAAGCGGAACGCGAGGCCCGACCACCGGAGCCGCCGCGCGATCCGCGCCCGAGCCGAGAGAGCCGAGCGGCCCCCGATGCCACGGCGTCGAGCACCCCGTCCGCTGAGTCGGGCGAGCGGATCCTCGCATCAGCCCGCGAGGGCATCCTGTTCGTGAATGCGGATTCGGGTCGCATCACCGACGTCAACCGGTACGTGGAGGACCTGCTCGGCTACGCGCAGGCCGAACTGGTGGGCCAGCGCCTCTGGGAGATCGACCCGGTCACGAGCCACGACTCCACCCGGCGCGCGATTCGTCGATTGTCGAAGCAGGAGTCCACACTGCTCCCGGCGCTTTCGATGAAGTCGCGGGCCGGTGATGAACTCAGCGTGGAGGTCATCAGCAGCATCGTCACCGTCGGCGGCACCCGGTTCATCGTGTGTCACGTGCGCGATGTCACGAAGGAACGTGCACTGGCAAGGGCGAACCGACTCAACGACCAGTTGCTCGAAGTGATCCACACCATGGGGCAGCGGGACCGTGAGATGATCCGGCTGCACGCGATGCACATCAGCCTGAACGCGTGCACCACCCACGAGCAGGCCTATGAGGTCGTCGCGCGGAACGCCGAGACGTTGTTCATCGGGAAGAGCGGGTTCCTGGCGATCCGGAAGGGCATGCAGCGCCTGCAGACGGTGGCGTCCTGGGGGGACGAGCCCATGGCCCCGCCGGTCTTCGCACCCGCCGATTGCGAGGCGGTCGCGAGCGGCAAGCCTCACGAATTCGCCGGCCCCCTCGAGTCTGCGGCCTGTGCCCACGTGGGTGACCGGCCCGGAACGGGTTCGCTGTGCGTACCCATGACCATCGACGGCGAAGTCATGGGCGTGCTGTGCCTGCAGGGCCCGAAGGACCATGCGCCCTTCGATGCCCCGCGCCGACGCCTCGCGGTCGCCATGGGCGCATCGGTCAAGATCTCGATCTCCAACCTGACACTGCGCGAGTCCCTGCGCGCGGACGCGACTGTTGATGTTCTCACGGGGCTTCACAACCGTCGCTTCCTCGATCACAGCCTGCAGCGCGAAGTGCACCGCGCGAAGCGCAACCACTCACCGCTGTGCGTGGCGCTGATCGACATCGACCAATTCAAGACCTTCAACGACAACCGCGGCCATGCCGTCGGAGATGCGGCGCTGCGCGAGCTGGGCGAACTGCTGCGTGATACCGTGCGCAAGAGCGACATCTCCTGTCGCTACGGTGGCGACGAGTTCGTGCTGGTCTTCCCGGACTCCTCGCTGGAGAACACCCGCATGCGCGTCGAGCAGGTCCGGGAGCGTGTCAGGGCACTGCGCTTCGGTAGCGCCGCCGGCGTGCCCGGGCGGATCTCGATCTCGGCGGGTGTCGCCCAGGCCGACGCCGTGAGTGCCACGTCCGCCGGATTGCTCCTCGTGGCCGATAAAGCCATGTATGCCGCCAAGCAGGCCGGCGGGGATCGCGTCGCGGTCGGCCCGTCGCCAAGCTGAACCACGGGCGCGCGCCCGGCCGCTGAGTGGCATCTCGCCGGGAGGGAGCGTTGGTGGGAGGGGCGCCCATGCGAGCAGGCGACGGGTGCCGGCGACGGTGCGTTAGACTGCACGCAGATGCTCTTAGAGATCTCCGTAAGGCCTGCGAGCTGACGAGACAGCACAGTGACTCCCAAGAATGCCAAGCCCTCGACGAAGGGCAAGCACGAGGCCGCCGCCTCGCGGGACAAGGCGAAGCCGCCGCAAGGAGAGTCAGAGGTCGATGCGTTCGTGAGTCGGGCCAGGTCCTGGCACGCGGAGATCCAGAAGCTGAGGTCGATCCTTCTCGACTGCGGGCTCGACGAAGAGCTGAAGTGGGGCAAGCCGTGCTTCCTGTCCGAGGGGAAGAACGTGGCCCTGATCCAACCCTTCAAGGAGCACTGCTCGCTCATGTTCTTCAAGGGCGCCCTGCTCGAGGACACGCACGGCCTGCTCCGCAGCCAGGGAGAGAACTCGCAGTCGGCCTTGCGGCTGGAGTTCACCGGTGAAGGACAGATCAAGCCGACGGTGGTGAAGTCCTATGTGAAGCAGGCCATCGCCATCGAGAGAGCGGGGCTCAAGGTCGACTTCAAGGCGAAGGACGAGCTGGAGCTTCCGGGGGAGCTGACCCGGGCCCTCGAGCGTGACCGCAAGCTCCACAAGGCCTTCCACGCCCTGACCCCCGGTCGACAGCGGGCCTACGTGCTCCACTTCACGGGCGCGAAACAATCCAAGACACGCACCGCGCGGATCGAGAAGGTCATCCCCAGGATCCTGGCGGGCAAGGGCATGCGAGACCGATAGTCTGGGCGAGGCCCCGGAGGCAGAGCCCGAGCCCGGCCACCGTCGTCGAGGCAGAACGGCAGGAAGTGACTGGGACAGCAAGGAACTGAGACAGCAAGGGACTGAGTCATGCCGCGAGAGACGGACCCCACCAAGTCCATGCGGAAGGCAGCGGGAGCGCTGCCCGACGCCGTTGAGGCAACGTCCTGCAATCAGACGTCCTACAAGGCGGGCAAGCAGGCCTACCTGTACGTCGGGCCGGGAGCGAAGGGCGTCGGCTACAAGGCCATGTTCAAGCTCGAGGCGTCGCTGGCGGAGGCGAAGAGCCTGGCGAAGGGTGAGCCGGGACGCTTCGAGCTCGGTGTCGGCAACTGGGTCACGACGCGGTTCACGGCCGCCGCCCCGCTCCCGAAGAAGATCTGGAGTCGTTGGCTCAAGGAGTCACATGCGGGGGCGACGATGGGTGCGAGCGCAAAGCAGAAGAGCGCTCGAAAATAGCAGGCACCGTCGCGTCGTGAGGACGCTGTGCGGGAGTGTCGTGAACACAGACGGGGGAAGGCATGAACAAGCATGACTGGGTGTTCGTCGGTGTCAGGCTCTTGGGAGTCTTCTTTCTCGTGCAAGTCGCGCTCGAGATCCCGCGGGCCCTCGGGGCGTTGTTCGATTGGAACCTGGGATTCTGGTCGATCATCGGACTGGCGACCCGGGCCGCCGCCGCTTGGATCCTCGCTGTGCGTACCGAGGGATTCTGCGCCTGGCTGGGCACGCCGGAAGAGCAGGGCTAGGTTTCCCAACAAGCGGCAGGAGGAGACGCGCCCCAGGGACGAGTCGCTGTTGCGCGGCCTATCCGTTGCACGGGGTGCAGTCCTTGAATGAGGCCAGGGGGGTGTGATGCAAAGAGGTGCGATCGCGTGTTGGTTACCCGTCATCGCGGCGGCCACGCTGGCGGGTGTGGGCATTCACAAGCTCGCGTTCGGGATGGGGTGGATGCTCCAGCCCGAGTTTGTCCCGGGGGGCGGCGGCATCGAGATGTCTCGATCGCTCGTGGTCACCGACATCGGCCTCTTCAGCCTGGGCGTGTGCTTCACGCTGCTCGGACTGCTCGGCGCGTTGTGCGGTCGCTCCGTGGCGCGCCAACTGCTGTCGTCAGCCCGAGCCACGGTGTGATGACCATCGAATGCTGAGCTCGGGAGTCGCCGATGATCGCTGAAAACACAACGCCTTACGCTGCAGGGTGGGGCACCCTCGCCTTGATCAATGCCGGGCTCGCGCAGAGCAAGAATCGCAGTGGCCTGGCCTGGTTCCTGGCGTCACTGCTGCTGGGCCCGCTGGCCACTCTGTTCCTCGTGGCGTTCTGCGACAGGGATCCGACCGATCCGACCGAGCGGGGCTCCTGAGCATGAAGACCTTCCTGATCCTCATCGCGATGGTGTTGCTCGTGGGCCTCGTGTTCGCTTCGCGCGGCGGTGAGCTGCGCCTCCCGGAGACCAGCGAGGGGCCGTGGTTCGTGGTGCAGGTGGTGAAGCCGCGCATGGCCCGGCCGTTGGCGGGGCTGTTGCCCGAGTCGCTCTTCGGCACCGAGCTGCGCTTCGACCAGACGAGCCCCGGTGCCGAGGTCAGCCGTGTCGAGGAGCACCGCCTCGAATTGAAGGCCGACGGTTGGGAGCTCGTCATCGAGACCGACGGCGAAGGGCACTTCGTCGCCGGGACGCGCGTGGTGTTCCCCATCGAGCTGGCGAACAAGGCGCGGGTCCTGGATTGCCGCCCGGCCGACGAGGCCGTGGGCAGCTTCCGCACCACACGGGAGTCCAACCGCGCTGGGGTCGACGGTGAGTTCTCCATCGAGGTCGGGGCCTGCGTGTCGGCCGACACGGGGAAGGTCATCGACTGGCCGTCGGCGCCGCTCACGGTCCGTGGGAAGTTCGTTGCGCTCTCGCCGGACGCCGACTGATCGCGACGCCCACGCGGGCGCCTAGTCCTGCACGAAGGCGCCGAGATCGAACTCGGTGAGCTGGTAGCCGCCGCCGAGCGAGGCCATGGCCGCGTTGAGCTCGTCGAACCACGCCGTGTAGAAGGGCCCGGAGCCGGCCGTGTGATGCGTCAACATGAGCACGGCTTCGCCGTCGACGATGAAGCAGGCCGGGTTGCCGCTGTCGCCGCCGATGAGCGTCTCGGAGAAGGCGAGGCGCGTCGGGTCCACCGGGTCGGTGTGGATCACGGTCTTGGTGGACTCGACGATGAAGAAGCAGTCGCGCACGAGGGCCTGCTCCTCCTGGTCGAGGTGCAGCATGGCGAGCTGCGGAATCTCCCACAGGTAGTCGGCCCAGTCGCGGGGCCAGACCTTGAGGAAGCTGATCTCGGGCGGCACGTCGGCGTCGAGGATGCCGATGGAGATGTCGCCGCCCGGATTCAGCACGCCGCCGAGGGTGCGCGTGACCGTGACGTTGTCTGCCGTGACGAAGTCGAGCTGGCTGCCCGGCGTGATCTGGTAGTGCTTGGCGAAGACGACATGGCGCGGGCTCACCAGGGTGCCGGCGCGCCGGTTGGCCTCGAGGGAGTTCCACGGGCTCAAGCCGGTGAGGTCGATGTCGGCGGCCCAGCAGTTGGGGTTGCGCACGTAGGTGTGGGTGCCGAAGTCCTGGGTCGTGTAGATCGGCTTCGAGATCGCCGGCGGCGCCGCCGCGGCCAGGCGCGCGTCGATCTCGTCGGACAGGATGTCGCGCAGTTGCAGCGCCGTCCCGCGCAGGGCGTTGGTCCCCGCGAAGCCCGCCGGCCCGTCGGGGTCGCTGATCCAGCACTGGAAGGAGAACTCGGTGCCACTGGGTACGCCGCTGGGGAAATCGCCGCGCAGCAGGAAGCTGGCGGGCACCCCGGCCGTGCCGCCCGTCGGCATGACGATCAGGATGTCGGGGGCGGGGACGAACACGCCGCCCATGAAGGGCAGGCTGATCTCGGAGAGGCCGACGGCCCAGAAGGCGGTGGAGGCCGCGCGCGCGTCGTCCACCGTGAGGGTGATCTGGGCGCCCGCGATGGGCAGGCCGGTGGGGGTCAGGGTCGGCGCTCCGTGGGTGCCGGGGAGGGCGTTGCCGAGGTCGACCCAGGGGTCGCCGACGGCGGCCGTGAGCGGGGCGGCCAGCGCGACGACGGCGCTCAGGGTCACTGCCCAGGCTTGAAGGGCTGACCGCTGTGCCATGCGCAGTGCTCCCGGAGTGTCGTCCTCAACGCCATCGCCAGAGTGAAATTATCACAGGATCCCGAAGCGCGCCGGAGCCCGCGCCCACGGTGGGCCCGGGAGGGGACCGGTTGCACGCGACGCGGGTTATGCTGCGCGAGCCCATGCGTCGGTTCCATCTCACCCTCGCCCTGCTGGCCTTCGGCGCCTTCGGCTGCACGGGCCTGTACATGCACTTCGTCCACGATCACCTGCGCGCGGTCGACCTGGAGCTGCGCGCCTTCTACCGCTCGCGGCACATCTACATCCTGCTGGCAGCCCTGATCCATGCGTGTCTCGGCACGTACGTCCGGCCGGCGTTGCGGCTCCGCGGGCTGCAGGTGCTCGGCTCGGCGATCATCACCGCGAGCACCGTGGCGTTGGTGGTGGCCTTCTTCGTCGAGGCGACGGCGCCCACGCTGCGCACGTTGCTGAGTACGCTGGCGCTCGAAGCCCTCGCGGGAGGGGTCGCCTTGCATGTGATCAGTGGGCTGCGCAATCAGCGTGGCGAGGCGGGCGATTCGGCCGATGCGAACGAGACGGATGGGGCGGGTGCGCCCTAGCCGCTGATGGGACTCGCACGCAAAGGCTCGCGGACCCTCACGGTGGGCGACGTGACCTATCGCTGGGTCGTCTCGCCCGACGACGGGTTCATGGTCATCGTGGTCGAGCGCGACGAAGCGCCGGGCCAGCGCATGCAGGCCCAGGTCGGCTACCGCGATGGCGATCCGGCGGGACGAGCGCAGATCACGCCCGCCGTGGTGCGTCGGGTCATCGAGCGGGCGCTGCGCGAGGGCTGGACGCCGGACCGGTCGGGGCGCGCGCCCTTCAAGCTGAGCGATGCCGACGCGCATCTGTGGGAGGATGGAGACTGATCGGTGGCGGCCCGACTCGCCGCGACGAGAAACCGTGACGATGGTGGTGGGGCGGTGCAGCGCGGCGGAATCAAGCTGAGGGTTGCCCCGCTCGTGTCCGTGCCGGACGATGGAGTCGTCTTCGCATCCGTGAAGGGCGCCGGGAACGAGAATCGCTGCGGACTCGGAGAGCGTTCACCGTGCGAGCACAGGAGGATTCACTCATGACATCCCTTGTGCTGACCGCTGAGATCGGCCACGTGACAGTGTCGTCGGTGGCGGCGACGGAGCCGGTCAGCGAACGCCCGAGCGCGGGTCGAGGCTCGCCCTGAGGTGACGCCGCCCGGCTTCGATATCCGCGTCGACGATGTGAGCGGGCCGGCGGTGCTGGCGCTGCTGCAGGAACACCTGCAGTCCGTCGTGCTGTACTCGCCGCCCGAGAGCGTCCATGCCCTCAACGTGGAGGAGCTGCGGGCGCCCGACGTGACCTTCTTCAGCGCGTGGCAGGGTGCCGGCCTGATGGGGTGCGGGGCGCTCAAGCAGCTGGACGCCGAACACGGCGAGATCAAGTCGATGCGGACACGCTCAGCGCAGCTTCGTCGCGGTGTGGCGGCGGCCCTGCTCGAGCACATCCTCGCGGTGGCGCACGAACGCGGATACACGCGCGTGAGCCTCGAGACGGGTTCCATGGAGGCTTTCTCGCCGGCGCGGGCCCTCTACGCGCGCTTCGGCTTCCAGGACTGCGGTCCCTTTGCCGACTACGTCGAGGATCCGAACAGCATCTTCATGACCCGGACCGTCGATGTCCTCCGCTGATCCTGTGCCGGCGTCGGAGGCCCTCTTCGTGTCCAAGCGCCTGAGGGCGCGGCGCCTGGCGCCGGGTGATCTGGCGGACATGCTCGCCGTCTACGGGGATGCTGACGTCGTGCGCTGGGTCGGCGACGGGGCGGTGCTCGATGAGGCTGCGTGTCGGCGCTGGCTCGACGTCACCGCCGACAACTATGACAAGCGCGGCTACGGGATGGCGGCGCTGGAGTCGCGAGAGGGGGGCAAGGTCGTCGGCTTCTGCGGGCTCGTCCACCCGGGCGGCCAGGAACAAGTCGAGATCAAGTACGCCCTGCGACGCGACTGCTGGGGGCGCGGGCTGGCCACCGAGGCCGTGACGGCCATGCTGGCCTACGGTGAGCAGGTGCTGCAGTTGAAGCGGGTCATCGCGACCACCGCGCCCGAGAACGAAGCGTCCCACCGCGTGTTGCTCAAGGTGGGCATGGAGCGGGGCGAGCTGCGCCGCGACGACGATGGCGACTTGATCCAGGTGTTCGCGTGGAAGGGCGGGGCGCGGGCGTGACGGCTCACCGCGTGTGGTTCGAGCGAGCCTTCGACCCGGGCCTCCCGCCGGAGGCCTTCGCGGACATCGTCGTGCGCCTGCGGGGCACGCCCGCGCGCTTGGAAGAGCGCACGGCGGGGCTCGACGAAGCGACGCGGACCGCGCGTCACCGGGGCAAGTGGTCGATCCAGGAGCACGCGGGCCACCTGCTCGACCTCGAGGAACTGTGGATCGGTCGCACCGGCGATCTGAGCGACCGCATCGAGGAGCTGCGCCCGGCGGACCTCACCAACACCCGCACCGAGGAGGCCGGCCACAACGCGGCGTCCCTCGCGGACCTGCTGTCGCGCTTCCGCGCGGTGCGCCTGGGGTGGGTGGAGCGGCTCGACGGGCTGAAGTCCGACGACGTGGTCCACACCGCGCTGCACCCGCGGCTGAAGCAACCCATGTCCGTGGTCGACCTGGCCTTCTTCGTCGCCGAGCATGACGACCACCATCTCGCGGTGATCACGGCGCTGCGGTCGGTGACCTGAGGGGACCTGTCGCTTGCGCCTGCTCCTGATCCCGCTGCTGTTCGTGACCCTGTCGACCCTGGCGTACGTGGTCTTCGGTGACCGACTGGAGATCCCCGAATCCTTCGACGAGGCGGTGGCGTGGATCCGCTCGTACGAGCGCTGGGCCTGGGCCGTGGCGGTGGGAGTGATCATGGGCGACTTCCTGCTGCCCCTGCCGTCGACGCCGGCGCTGGTGGTGCTCGGCATCGTCTACGGACCATTGCTGGGCGGACTCATCGGCGGAGCCGCGACCACCACCGCGGGGTTGATGGGCTACGGCCTGACCCGCTCGCTCGGTCGGCGCGGCGCGCTGTTCATCGTCGGCGAGAGGGACCTCGCCCGGGCTCAGCGCTTCTACGACCGCTGGGGCGTCTCGGCCGTCGTGCTCGGGCGTGCCGTCGGCGGTCCCCTCGAGTGGCTGATCCTTATCGCGGGGATCTCCGGCATGCCCTTCCGGCGGGTGCTGGCGGCCCTGCTGGCGGGCGGGTGCACGGCGGCCTTCGTCGTGGCGTGGCTGGGCGACATGGCGGTGGAACAACCGTGGTTGGCCCTGTCCCTTGTGGTGATGCTGGCCTCGGGCCTGGCGTGGCTCGGACGCCGCCTGTTGGCGCACGCCCCCGGCTCATCGCCTGGCACGGCACCCTCCTCAGCGCCCGACGCAGCGTCCGCTCGCCCCCGACTGTCGCGAGCGGGCACCGACTTCACGGTGCTCTACGACGGCGACTGTCCCTACTGTCGCCTGGAGGTGCGCTGGCTCGGCGGCCGCGACGCGTCGGGCCGTCTGGGGCTGCTCGACATCACGGCGCCGGACTTCGACGCCGGCCGCTATGGCGCCACCCACGAGCAGCTCATGGCGCGTATCCACGGCGTGCACCCCGACGGGCGCGTCGTCGAGGGAATGGAAGTCTTCCGCGAGGCGTACCGGGCGGTGGGGCTCGGCTGGCTCACGGCGCCGACCGGCTGGCCGGTGTTGCGTTGGATCTTCGACGGCATGTACGTACTCTTCGCTCGCAACCGCGTCGCTTTGGGTCGGCTGTTCGGCCGCGATTGCGACGATGACGCCTGCACCCTGCCGCGAGACGATGCATGAAACCGGACAAGGCCCTGGAGTGTCTGCGCGCGGGAAACCGTCGCTTTGTTTCCGGAGAGACGACGAGCGTCATCAACCGGACGCCCGATGGGGAGACGCCCCTTCCGCTCCACCGACAGCGGGCGGCGCTGGTGAACACTCAGTCGCCCGTCGCGGTGGTCCTCGGGTGCTCTGATTCGAGGGTTCCGCCCGAGCTGATCTTCGACCTGGGGTTGGGCGAACTCTTCGTGGTGCGCGTCGCCGGCAACGTGGCGGGCCCGACCCAGGTCGAGACGGTCGAGTTCGCGGTGGCTGTGATGAAGGTCCCCCTCGTGGTGGTGATGGGGCACAGCGGATGTGTGGCCGTGGGCACCGCGTTGTCGACGCCGGACGGCGATGACCCTGCGGTGTTGGCGACCGTCGTCGCAGCGATCCGGGCCGAGGTGGCGCCTTTTCAGGCTTCGCATCCGGGGCTCGAGGGCGAGGCCCTGGCCCGGCGAGCGGTGCAAGTGAATGCGCGCGGCGCGGCGCGAGGTCTGCTGCGCGACTCGGCGGACATCGCGGGCCGTGTCGCCACCGGCCGTGTGCGTGTCCTCGGCGCCGAGTACGACCTCGAGACCGGCGTGGTCGAATACTTCGACGTCGACTGACCGGTCCGATGCCGATGGCCCAGCTCTCCGTGAAGGTCGTGCCCGGGGCGTCTCGGGACGGCGTAGCAGGCTGGCTCGGGGAGGCGCTGAAGGTGCGGGTGCGCGCGCCGCCTGAGCGGGGCAAGGCCAATGCGGCCGTAGAGCAGGTGCTGGCGGGCGTCCTGGGGCTGCCGAGCGGCGCCGTGCGGGTGGTGGCGGGAGAGCACGGACCGCGCAAGACGGTCGAGATCGACGGGTTGGACGCGGCCCAGGTGAGGGCGCGGGTGGAGGGGCATCTCGACGGGCCGCCGAGTGAGTAGGATGGTGCCCGGCGGGGCCAGCTCCCGTCGTTCCTCGAGGAGCGCGTGGTCGACATGCAGCATTCCGGACGATCTTGCGAGCGCAGCGAGCGGACCCTGCGCCGGACGGCGGGGTGCTTCTTCGTCGGCGGTGCGCTGATGCTGGTCGCCGGGTTCATCAGCGAGAATCCGCTGATGGTGCTGTCCGGCGTGCTGCAGGGAATCGCCTGGTGGAGTTTCGCGACGTGCGCGAACCGCAAGGCCCAGGAGTCCGGGGCCTGAGCCTCGGGATGCGCGCATGACGGCGGCGCAGCCTCGTTCCGAACTCGACCAACCCGTGGCCGTGGTCTCGCCCGAGGACGTCGAGCGCTTGATCCGCCGCGAGTTCGGCGGCGAGACCGTCGCGGCGGTGTGCAGGATCCTCGAGGAGCTGCCCAGCGATCGCCTGCGCGCAGCGGCGCTCATGCTCGCCGGCGGTGACCTGATGACGCTGAGCGAGAGCGTGGGCGCCGGCCTGGCGGACGCCCGGGATCTGCTCGCGCCGGCGGAGTACCGGGACTATTGCGCCCTGCCGCTCGACGCGAGCCTCGAGAGCAAACGGGACGCGGTCGCCTCCGACGCCGCGCGGTACCAGGCGTGGCTCGAGCGGTGACGGGACCGCGTCCCGAAGACCTGCTGGCGCGCCACGTCGGCTACGGCGTGGTGCTGGGCTTCATCATCGGTCTCGTGCTGGTGCCTGTGGTGTTCCCGGTCGAGGCCACCACCGGCGGTCTGTGGGGTGCGGTGTCCGGCGCCATCCTCGGCACGGCGTTGGGTGAGGCGTCCCGTCGTCGGCAGATGCTGCAGGCGGCGAGCAGGACCGAGGACACCGCCGAGTGACCCGGGGGCCGGACGGGGAGACGCCTCCGGGGCCGCCTTCCGCGTCCGAGCGCCTGAGCTTCCGGCGCTGGACCGCGGCCGATCTGCCGCTGGCCATGAGCCTGTGGGGCGACTCGGACTTCATGCGCCTCATCGATGCACGCGGCGGATTGCCGCAGGAAGCGGTGCTGGCGACCCTTCGGCGCCATGAGGCCTACGACCGCGAGCACGGCGTGCAATACTGGCCGGTGTTCCGACGGGGGACGGACGAGCACGTGGGGTGCTGCGGGCTGCGGCCGCGAGAGGGGGAGGCGGGGGTGTACGAGTTGGGTTATGGCGTGCGCACCGGTTACGCAGGACAGGGCCTGGCGAGCGAGGCGGCGCGGGCCGTGGTCGACCATGCCTTCGGTCCGCTCGGCGCGACGGGGCTGTTCGCGGGCCACCACCCGGACAACGCGGCCTCGCGTCGGGTGCTGCAACGCCTCGGTTTCGTCCACACCCACGACGAACCTTACGGGCCCACGGGCGCGATTCACCCCTGCTATCGCCTGGGCCATGACGACCCCGGACGACAGCCGGCGGGGACGGTGCGACCGTGATCACCTTTGAACGCTTCAACACCCGGGAGGTGGGGCGACTGGGCAATCAGTTGTTCCAGTATGCGTACCTGCGGACCCAGGCGCGTCGGCTCGGGGTGCGCTTCTTCTGCCGGGCGTGGGCCGGCGACGAGGCCTTCACGCTGGACGACGGGGACGAGCGGGCCGCGGCGCCGGAGGGGGTCACTCAGCACTACCGCGCGCCGTGGGGCGAGTGCGGGTTCGTGCCCGAGGCCGAGGCCATCGCCGACGGCACCGACGTCGACGGCTTCTTCCAGTCGCCCCGCTATTTCGCCGGGCACGAGGACGAGGTGCGTCGCTGGTTTGCGCCGCGCCCGTCCGTGCAGGCCGCGCTCGACGACTACACCCGGGAACACCTCGGAGGCCTCGATGTCTCGTCCGCCGTGAGCCTCTCGCTGCGCATCGACGACGACTACCGGCGGCTGCGTCGTCGCTATCCGCTCTATCCGCTCTCCTACTACGCCGAGGCCCTCGAGCGCCTGCCCGACCACGGCCCGGTGATGGTCTTCTCGGACCGGCCCGACCGCGCCCGCCGCTTCTTCGCCGGGCTGAGGGTCGAGCCGCACTTCGTGGACGGACTCGAGCCGCCCGCCGCGCTGCACCTCATGGCCCGCTGTCGCGATCACGTCATCACCAACTCGACCTTCGCCTGGTGGGGCGCCTGGCTCAACGGCGAGACGCTCAAGCGCGTCGTGACGCCCCAACCCTGGTTCCGTCCGGGGGATGGTGTGGCGGCGAACGAGCTGATCCCGCCCAGCTGGCTGGAGGTTCCGGCGCTGCCCGGCCCGCAGGTGCCGCGGACCTACTGGGTGGTGCGGGATGCGGTGGTGGAGCAGGCCGGGCGGCTCAAGCGGCGCGCCTTGCCTCGGCGCCGGGAGACCACGACCCCTTGAGCGCCGATGCCCTGAGCGCCAACCCTGTGAGCGCTGAGATCGTGATTGCCGAGCAAGCGAACGCTCGCGGCGCGTCGTGAACGACGACGGTGGGTGGGTGCTGCGCTCGACGCGCAAGCTGTTCCGCAGCCCGTGGTTCGATCTGCGTCAGGACGAGCTGACCCTGCCCACGGGTGAGGACATCACCTACACCGTGGTCGAGCACCCGGGGTACGTCATGGTGGTGCCGCTCGACGCCGAGGGCCGCGTGCTGCTCGAGCGGGTGTATCGCTGGACGGTGCAGGACACGGTGCTGGAGTGCCCGTCCGGAGGGCTCGACGGCGAAGACCCGGAGGTGGCCGGCCGGCGTGAGCTGCTCGAGGAGACGGGCTTCACCGCGGCGCGCTGGGAGCCGTTGGGTTCGTATTACGGCAGCAACGGCATCAGCAACGAGCGCTTCCATCTGTTTCTCGCCACGGGGCTGACCGACACCGGGCACCACGCGCGCGAGCCCACCGAGCAGATGGAGCTCGAATGGCATGGACTGGAACAGGCCGTGGCCATGGCCGTGAGCGGCGCGGTGGCGGACGCCCCCAGCGCCTTCGGGCTGCTGCTCGCGCAGCGTCATCTCGCGAGGGCTGGGGAGTGAGTCGCTGCGCATCCCCTCGGTCCCTGGGCTGACCGGAAACGGCACTAGGGATGCCCGACCCCGGCTCGCTAGCATGTTGCCCATGCTGCCGCCGACGCAGGTGCCCTCAGACATCGAGTACGTGGCCGAGGTGCGCGGCGTGCGCGAGGTCGGGTTGATGGCCGTCGCCGACAAGACCTTCTGGGACCGTCGGCTCGCGCCGCAAGGACTGCGGGCGATGGACTTCGACGGCCGCGCGCAGGTGCTCTTCACGGCGGTCCGGGCGCGCTGGATGGGCGTGGGCTTCCACGACTTCTCCTTCGGCGTGTTCGCCGAGAGCCTCGATCCGCAGCGCGCGTCCCCGGGCGCCGAGCAGGGTCTGTTCTTCGTCTCGGCCTTCAACTCGTCGCGCTTCTTCGCGCTCGTCGAGCGGCGCTGGTTCCGCACGCCGTATCGTCACCGGCCGGCGCTCGGGCTCGACGTGCGCATGCCGGTGTGGGCCGACCTGGGGGCCGACGGGGCGCGACGCGCCGACCTCGCGGGCACCGATCCGAAGGCACCCTTCGCGGTGGCCATGGGCGCGGTGGACGGGGAGGAGCGCCGGGCCGCCAGCAGCGCCGAGGTGGCCTGGGAAGGCCCGCTGTTCCTGCCGGGGGCCGACGGCGGGACGCGACGCCACTTCTTCGTGCGCATGACCGGTCACACACGCACCTACCCCTTCGATGAGTCCGTGGATCAGGTCCGCCTCGGCGGTCCGGGCGCACCGGCGGTGATCGCAGACCTGCACGCCGGCGGATTCGACCCGCAGCAGTGGGTGGTGCGCGCCGATGCCGTGCACGCCCGCAGCAAGACCTACAAGTCGCCGGCCCTCGCGAGCCGAGCGTAGGAGGCCCGTCCATGACGAGGGATACGACGCGAACCCCCGGCGCGAGGACGGCGGCGCCGGTGAGGTGGTGGGCGAAGGCGCTGCTGTTGCCCTTGCTGTTCTTGCTCCTGTACGGGACGACAGCCTGCGTCATGCACCCGCCCGGCACCCTTCACGGGCACACCGCCGAGGGCGACGCCGGTCTTGCGTCCGGGCAGGACGTCGGGCGCGGAACCGCCGGACAAGGGGCCATCGGAAACGGGGCCATCGCTGCGACCCTCCACGCGCACTGGACGGCGCACATCGCCGCGGCCGTGCGCAAGGACCTGGCGGCCACCGTCGCCATCTACGCCGACGACATCGTCTACGCGGCGCCGGGGGCGCCCGTGGCGGAGGGGCTCGAGCCCGTCACGGCCATGGAGGCGGCCTCATTGCGGGATGGCTTCGTGGTGTCGGCCGAGCACGTTACCCACGCGCTGCGGGTCTTCGGCGACCAGGCCTACGAGTTGGGCACGGTGATCGGGCCGGTGGGTGCGACGGGGCAACCGCCCACCGTGATCACCTTCCACTTCGCGGCCGTCTGGCGGCGCGGAGCCGACGGCGAGTGGCGCATCCTGCGCTTCACCGGGCAACCCGAGGGCCCGTGATGCCCGAGGTTCCATGATCGACGAGTTGATCCAGGCCGTGGCCGTCAATCACGCCACCACCATCCGGGTGCTCGACGGCATCGACGATGAGGGCCTGCTGTGCACCCTGTCGACCCGGGGCGGCCGCAACGTGGCGCGCCAGTTCGCCCACATCCAGAACGTGCGCCGCTACCAGCTCGAGAAGCGGGCCCGGCCGGTGGCCGACGGCGTCATCGCGTTCGAGGGGCAGGCGGTGCCCGACCGCGGGGCGCTCGCGCGGGCCCTCGACGACTCGGCGGAACGCATCGAGGCCTGGTTCCGGGGCGTCGATGCCGAGCTGAAGGGCTTCCGCACGTTGAAGGGCGGCCTGCCGCGCACCCTCGCCTACCTCGTGGCCCACGAGAGTCACCACCGGGGCAATATCCTGCTCACGCTCAAGCAATGCGGACACCCGGTCGCCAAGGACCTGCGCGACCGCATCTGGGACTGGAATCGGGCCTAGCGGCCGGCGGGGTCGTTTGTCGGAGGCGCGCTCTGTTGTCGGTGCACCCCGGGGTGGTCGAGGCCGGGCAGGGACGGCGCCAGCACCGCCGCCCGCTCGTAGGCCGCGGCGGCCTCGTTCGGTCGGCCGAGGGCCTCCATGAGCTTGGCCAGGTCGCGCCAGACGCCGGCGTCGGATGGCCAGGCCAGCACCGACTGGATCAAGGCGGACGCCGCGGCCTGGTGGTCGCCCGCGAGGGCGGCGACCCGGGCGCGCAGGTTCCACGGCTTCTCGGCGCGGGGATAGCGGCGTAGCAATTCCTCAGCGTCGAACAGGGCGCCCTCCACGTCGCCCGCCTGCAGGCGTGACCCGGCCCGGTTGAGGCGCGCCAGCGGGTGGGACGGATCGAGGGCCAGGGCGCGGCCGTAGGCGGTGCGGGCGCCGGCCTCGTCGCCGTCCATGGCGTGGGCGATGCCGCGCATGTGTTCGAAGTCCGCGCTGCCCGTGAGCGGGGGCAGAGGCGCGGGCGGCGCGGGCAGGGCGTCGATGGCATTCAGCACGGCGAGTCCGGCGTCGTCGGGGCCCATGCGCAGGCGCCCGGCCGTGGACAGGGCGGCCTCCCAGGCGCGGCCCGCCTCGGTGTCGAGCGCGTCCTTCAGGCGACCGTCGTGGAACACCCGCAAGGCCGCCTCGGCGTCATCCCAGGCGCGCAGAGGCACCGACTCGGGCAGGGGGATGACGCGGCGCACCCAATGGTCGGCGGTGCGCACGTGATCGAGATCGAAGGGTTGGCTGCGGCGCACGTGGCAGTCGACGCATCCGTCGTACGTGCGCGCCGCGGCGCCGGTGACCGCCTGGACGGTCAGGTCGGACGGGCGGACGCAGTCGGCCGGGTCGGCGTGGCACGAGAGGCAGCGGGCGTCGAAGGACGCCGTGCCCTGGGCGGCGACGGCGAGGTGGGGATCGTGGCAACTCGTGCAGGTCAACGCGGCCGACTCGGTCAGGCAGCGCGAGAGGGCGAGCCGCTGGACCTGCCCGACGAAACGGAAGTCGTCGTCGGCCGTGGCGGGTACGAGCACGGGCCGCCGGGCCGGGAAGTCGGGCGGCTGGGGGCCGCCCGGCCCGATGTCGGCGAGGGTCAGCGCGCCCTCCCCTTGGAGGTGGCAGCGGGCGCAGACGTCGCGCTGTCGCGGCGCGTCCAGCTCGGAGAGCCGCTGCAGGCCGAGGGCGGCGGCGGGGCGGCCTGCGTCGAGCGAGCCGCGCTGCAACGCGACGTGCTGCGCGCCGTCTCCATGGCAGGCCGAGCAGGAGAGGGGCGTGAGCTGCGTCAGCGCGTCGGCACCGAGGTGGTTCTCGGGCCAGATGCGGGGTCGGCTCGCGGTGCGCGCCGCGTCGTGCGTGGCGTCGACGGCGGCACCGGGCAACCGCGTGGGGTCGTCGGTGGTGTGACACTGGAGGCATTCGCTGGTGAAGGACTGATCGAAGCTGAAGCCGGGGGTGAGGTATTCGAAGGGTGAAGGCGCCAGCCCGTGCCCCTCGACGTGTTCAACGGGGAGGAAGCTGAGGCGTCCGGTGGGCCGGCCGTCGGGATCGAGCTCGGTGCCGATGTAGGACGTGTCGAACACGCCGGCTCCGTAGCGGCCCACGACGAGGGAGCGGCGTTCGCCGCCGTCCGGCGCACGGGCGGAGAGGATGGACTCGACCCGCCCGTCGGGCGCGGTCCGCTGCCCGAAGGTGTAGAGCGGTCCGGGCCCGACCCGCACCGCCCCCGCGGGCTGGTGGTCGAGGGGCCCGAGGGAGGCCGACATGCCGTGACCGAGGAAGGCCTGCACCACCGGGGCGTGGCACTCGTTGCACGCTGCCATGGAGGCCGGGACGGGCCGAGCGCCGTCGCCCACGGCGCCGGGAGCGGGCGCCGCGGCCTCTCCGCAGGCGGCCCCGAGCACGGCGCACGCGAGCCCCAGCCGGGCGGCGACACCCGGCCACGCCGCGGAAAAGGGGCCCCGAGAGGTTGCCCGGCGGTACCATCGCGGACGTTGAACGGCGTGGGTCGGGGCAGTTTCCGGCGCGGCTGGGTCCATGGCCGTCATGCTACCGATCGCCGGCACACAGACGGGAGGAAGACATGTCACAGACGAGCGCAGGTCGCGGGGGCGTCGGGGTGGGCGCCATGGTCACGATCCTCATCGCTGCGGCCGCCGCCGCAGTGGCCGCCGTGATCGTGCAGCGGCTCGTCTCGGGCGAGTCGAGCGCGGCCGTCTCTGGAGCCGTGGGGGGCGCCGTCGCGGCGGTCGTCACCACCTCCGCCCTCAATCGCAAGCAGCAGTCCGCGGCGTCGGGCGACGACGCCGACGCACCCTCGCACTGAGACCCTGGTTCGACGGCGACCGCATGAATCGGGCCGAGGACTCTGAGGGCATCCAGTGGTTCTTCGCGACTCATATCAAGAACGTCGCACCCGAGGACATGCACCCGCCGGAGGCGTGACCCTCCGCGCACTTCGGGTATCCTCGCGCCGATCAGGAAAGGGGGAGCCGCGCCGGAGTCGGGGCGGCTCATGAACCGTCATCGGGTCCTGTGAGACAAGCAGGGTCCAAGGAGGTGCGCAATGGAATTCATCAGCGAGCTGTGGCTGCCCATCGTGTTGTCGGCAGTCTTCGTGTTCCTGGTCAGCTCGGTGCTGCACATGCTGCTGCCCATCCACAAGAGCGACTACTCACCGATCGACAACGAGACCGAGATCCGGGCGGCCCTGCGCGCCAATGGCGCCAAGCCGGGCAACTACATGTTCCCGCACTGCTCGGACATGAAGGAACTGGGCAACCCCGACGTGATCGCCAAGTTCGACGAGGGACCCGTAGGTGTGCTCAACATCATGCCTAACGGCATGCCGAGCATGGGCAAGTGCCTGGGCCAGTGGTTCGTGTACTGCGTGGTGGCGAGCGTGTTCACGGCCTACGTGGGCTCGCTGGCCAATCTCGTCACCGGCGAGTACATGGACGTCATGCGGCTGACCGGCACGGTGGCCTTCCTGGCCTACGGACTGGGCGCCCTGTGCGACTCCATCTGGAAGGGCGTGAAGTGGAGCACGTCGTTCAAGTTCGTCTTCGACGGCCTGGTCTACGGCCTCGTGACCGGCGGCACCTTCGGCTGGCTCTGGCCGTCCGTCCTCTGAGCGCCGCCACCGAGGGGCACGTGACATGGACACCTTCGAGGCCATCGCCGCGCGCCGCGCGGTCAAGCACTACGACCCGACGCACCGCCTGAGCGAGGACGAGATCGCGCAGCTGATGCAGGCGGCGGTACTGTCACCCACGTCGTTCAACATGCAGAACTGGCGCTTCGTGCTGGTGCGCGACCCGCAGGTGCGCCGGCGCATCCGCGCCGCGGCCTCCGATCAGGCGCAGGTCACGGACGCGTCGCTGCTGCTGGTGCTCACCGCCGACCTGAAGGCGTGGGCCCGGGAGCCGGCGCGCTACTGGACCGAGGCGCCCGCCGCGGTGTCCGAGGTGCTGGTCAACTGGATGGGCCCGTTCTACGACGGCAAGGACCAGCTGCAGCGGGACGAGGCCATGCGCTCGTGCGGGCTGGCCGGTCAGACGATCATGCTGGCGGCCAAGGCCATGGGCTACGACTCGTGCCCCATGATCGGCTTCGATCCCGAGCAGGTGGCCGAGATCATCAACCTGCCGCCGGACCATGTGATCGGCTTCCTCGTCGTGGTGGGCAAGGGCATCGAGCCGGCCTGGCCGCGCGGTGGTCAGCTGCCCCTGGACGCGGTGGTGGTCACGGATCGCTTCGCGTGAGCGGCAGGTCGTCGGTCAGGGCGTGTCGTCGATGAGGTAGTCGTTGCGCTCGGCCGGGTCCCGGGAGAAGTACTGGACGAACTCCCAGTCGCGACCCTCGTCGTCGAGGAAGTAGACGCGTCGGCGGTGGGGGTGCGCGTTGGCCGGCGTCGAGTCGCGATAGCCCGCGGCGGTCATGCGCGCGTGCAGGGCCTCGGCATCGTCGACCACGAAGGACAGGTGGTTGGTGCCGGGTTCGCCGGCGTAGGCCTCGAAGGGGTGTCCGGGGTCGTGCGCGGCCTGAGTCAGGGCCAGATAGGAATCCTCGTTCCCGATGTGGACCCAGCGGGTGCCGTCCGTGTTGCGGCCCTCGCCGCGGACGGCGAAGTCGGGCAGGGCCGTCGTCAGGAAGCGCAGCAGGGCGTCGACGTCGCGGACGATGAGGTTGGCGTGCTCGAGGCGGGTGCGCATGGCGAGCCCATCGTACGCGAGGCGCGAGGAAGGGCGGAATCGCGGTGCGGGTGGCGTAGACTCGGGGTTGTCCTCCTGGGAGATGGGGCCTCTTGTCGATGGAAGACGGAGACCACGCCCGCCCCCCGAGACACCGGCAGCCATGAGTGACATCCGCATCCGCGCCGAGCGCCCCGACGACCGCGAGGCGGTCTACGACATCAACGCCGCGGCCTTCCCCACGGAGACCGAGGCGCGCCTGGTCGATCACATGCGCGCCCTCGGCGGGCCCACCGTCTCGCTGGTGGCGGAGGACGACGACGGTGTGCTCGGCCACGCGCTGTTCACCGCGGTGACCGTCAACGCCGGCGAACGCGACGCGGACGCCGGGCTCATGGCCCTCGGCCCCCTGGCCGTGCGGCCGGAGCGCCAGCGCGACGGCATCGGCGGACGGCTGGTGCAGTCCGGCGTCGAAGCGTGCAAGGCAGCCGGAGCGGCGGCCGTGTTCGTGCTTGGGCCCGCCGAGTTCTACCCGCGCTTCGGCTTCGAACCGGCGCAGGACCGGGGCTTCTTCTTCCGCAATCGCCAGTTCGACCCGCACTTCTTCGTGTTGCCATTGAAGCCGGCGGCGCTCGAAGGACTGTCCGGCGAGGTCGTCTACGCCCCGGTCTTCGACGAGGCCTGAGGAGTGGTGACGCCGCCGCAAGCGCTTGCCGGCGGGGTGCTCGGGCAAGCGCTCTTGGTGGGGGTCGGCGGTTTCGTCGGTTCGGCGGCGCGCTTCCTGGTCTCGGACTTCGTGCGGCGGCTGCAACCACAGTCGACCTTTCCCTACGGCACGCTGGCGGTCAACGTCATCGGCTGCTTCGCCATCGGCCTGCTGGGCGGGTGGGCCGAGTCCCGGGGCTGGTTCGGACCGACGCAGCGCTTGCTCGTGCTGGTGGGCGTGCTGGGCGGTTTCACCACCTTCTCGACCTTTGCCTGGGACACCCTGGCCCTGTCCCAGCAATTGCAGCTCGGGCGGGCCGTGACCAACGTGCTGCTGCAGGTGGTCCTGGGCCTGGCGGCGGCGTGGTGGGGCCTGGCGCTTTCGCGCCCCGGGTGAGCGTGACACCGAAGGGCCACAGCGCGGCAAGCGTCGGCGTGGTTCCATCACACCATGAACACGCGTCGGCAGGCCGTGGTGAGCACCGTGGTCTTCTCGGTGGTCGCGGCCGGACTGGTGCTGGTGCTGGTCCTGTCACGGGGGTGGGCGTCGTTCGCAGCGGCGAACGACGGGGAGCGCGGAGAGATCATCGGCGTCGTGCGCCGTCCGCTGCAGAGCGCGGCGGTGGACCTGTCGGCGCAAGCGGCAGCGACCACGTCCGCGCAGACGATCGGGATGACGGACATCGAGATCGTCGGTCCCCTGGCCCGCTTGACCGACCTGATCATCCCCGACGCCCTGTTGCCCCCGGGGTGCACCCTCGCCGCGGCCGTGAAGCCCAATCCGCTCTTCCTCGATGCCCGGGTAGCCGCCGCCCTGTTCACCAGTCTCGCCACAGGCGGAGACGCCGTGGCGTGGGCCACCGAGCAGGCTCAACTCGCCATGTATCGCGAGGACGAGGAGTTGGGCGTGTTTGCCTACCGCTTCGCGGACACCACCGCGGCCCGTGATGCGGCCATGCGCCTGGTCGCCAATCCCAAGCACCGCCGCGCCCGCAACACGGTGTTCCTGGCCGAAGAGGTGGTCGTGTGGCTGTGGGACGACGGGGCCAGCAACGAAACGTTCGCCGTGTTCGACCGGTTCCTGCGGGGCGCCTTCGCGGCGCGGTGAGTGGCGGGAGAGCGTGCCGAGTCGCGTCAGGGGTTGGGGAGCTTGGGCGGCGCCCGGAGGCCGGATACGATCACCTGCTGTTCGAGCAAAGGCCCGAGGACGTGCCCGTCGCGGAGTGAGGGGCGCAGGCCGGCGGGCCCGGGGGAACTCCCATGAGCGACGAATCCGGCGCCGCCGTCCGCGAACACGTCCACGAGGTCGAACTGCCGGCGGCGCCCGAGCAGGTCTTCGCGCTGCTCCACACGCCCAGTGCGATCCGCGGCTGGTGGTCGGCCGCGCGCGCGGTGGTGGTGCCCGAGACCGGGGGCACCTGGGCCGCCGCCTGGGGCGCGAATGAGGACGACCCCGACTTCGTCACCACGGCGACGATGTCGGTGTTCGACCCGCCTCGCCGCATCGTGTTCACCGACTACACCTACCTCGCCCGGGAGGGCGGCCTGCCCTTCGAGGCCGACTTCGTGACCGAGTTCACGGTGGAGGCGCGCGAGGGGGGCAGCGTGCTGCGGGTGCGCCAGTCGGGATTCCCGGCCGGCCCCGAGGCCGACGCGTTCTACGCCGGGTGTGAGCAGGGCTGGGCCGATACCTTCGAAGCGGTGGCGCGCTTCGTCGCGGAGACTGCCCGGTGAACGCCGAGGCCCTGCGGCGGGAACTGGAGCGGGGCGGCGGCAGCATCGTGGCCGCTTGCGCGGGACTCGACGATGACGAGGCGCGTTGGCGCCCGGCAACCGGCAAGTGGTGCCTGGTGGAGATCGTCAGCCACCTGCTCGACGAGGAGCGGGACGACTTCCGCGCGCGCATCCGCAGCACCCTCGACGACCCCGAGGCGGCCTGGACTCCCATCGACCCCGAAGGCTGGGCGCAGGACCGCGACTACGCAGCCCGGAAGCTCTCGGTGGTGCTCGCAGCCTTCACCACCGAGCGGGCGGCGTCCCTGGAGTGGCTGGACGGGCTCATGCGTGCGGGCGTCGACTGGGGCCGGGCCCACGAGCATCCGCACCTGGGTGTGTTGCGGGCCGGAGACCTGTTCGCCGCGTGGGTGGCCCACGACCAGCTGCACCTCGCGCAGCTGGCCCGCTGGCACCTCGCACGGGTGGCGGCGTCAGCGGCGCCGTTCGACGCGCGCTACGCCGCGCCGTGAGCGTCTCCTGAGCTCAGGATGCGCTCGATCTGGTCGCGCCATTCGTCCATGGCGTCATGTTAACGCCTCGAGCGGCGTGGCGAAGCGGTTGAGTACACTGGCTCGCAGGCAGGCATCGCGGGAGAGACCCATGAACGTCGATCAGGTCATGTCCCGCCTCGAGGCGAATGGGACGGCGCAGAACCGCAAGGTCTACGCTCGTCACGGCGTCCGCTCGGAGCTGTTCGGCGTCAGCTCGGCGAACCTCGGCAAGCTCAAGCGCGAAGTCGGGACCGACAGCGAACTCGCGCGGGCGTTGTGGCTCACGGGCAATCACGACGCCCGGATCTTCGCCACGATGGTGGCCGACCCCGCCTCCATGCCTGCGGCGGTCATCGATCGCTGGGTCAAGGACCTCGACGACGCCGTGCTCACGGCCGCCTTCGCGGGGGTGGTCGCCCGCGCGCCCGTTTGCCGCGCCCGCATGAAAAAGTGGACCGCTGCCAAGCACGAGTGGACCGCCTGCGCCGGATGGAACGTGCTCAAGGCGCTGGTCGGGAACGAAGCGGGGCTGCCCGAGAGCGAACTGCTGCGCCAGCTGGGCGTGATCGAGGCGACGATCCACACGGCGCCCAACCACGTCCGTTGCGCCATGAACGACGCGCTGATCAGCATCGCCGTCACGTGCCCGTCGCTGCGCGACGAGGCCCTGGAAGCGGCCCGGGCGATCGGCAGGGTCGAGATCGACCACGGCGAGACGGGTTGCAAGACTCCCGACGCTCTCGCGACCATCGAGAAGACCCTGGCTCAACGGGCTCGCAAGGCTGACAAGTCGGGCAAGGCTGAAAGGCGTGCGTCGGGTCCGGAGAAGAACTCGGCGAGCCGCTGATCCGGGGCGGGAAGCGGGGGTGCCGATCAAGTCACCTCCCCCGAGAGGGTGATACATTCAGTTCGGCCCCTCGAGCCCGGTGAGAACGAGACATGGCGACATCCCCGCGTTGGCTGCAGGTGCTGTTGGGAGCGGCGGTGTCGCTGGGACTGCTCGGGCTGACGACGGGAGCTGGTGTCGTCCCGCCCGCATCGCCTGCATCGCCCGCCGCTGCGCCGGTCGACGAGCCGGTCGACGACGCCCCGCCGCCTCCGCCCGTGTCGGCGGGTGTGCGCATCGACTTCACCGACTTCGGTGAGGGCACCATCGAGCAGTGGCTGAAGGGCAAGGGCTTCGACTTCGAGTACGGCGCGCAGAGCCGGCGAGAGATCGGGCTGGCCGCCGATGCCGAGGGGCTGAAGCTCACCGCGCTGAAGCGCACGCGCGGCTTCTTCGTGCGTGACGGTGAGGACGTCGGTGCATTCAGGCGGGTGAAGATCGAATGGGGCGTGAAGCGCTACCCCGACGGGGCCTGCTATTCCTGCGAGTCCTACAACGAAGCGCTCATGGTGTACGTCTTCTTCGGGCGCGACAAGCTGTACAGCGGCGGCTTCGGTGTGCCCAACGCCCCGTACTTCCTGGGGCTGTATCTCAATCGGACGGATGAACGCAACGTGCCGTACAAGGGTCGCTACTACCATCGCGGTGGGCGCTTCATCTGCGTCGGTGGTCCCGAACACGACCAGCGCCTCGTCTCCGAGCTCGACCTCGAGTCGGCGTTCAATCAAGCCTTCGACCTGGATCAGTTGCCGCCCATCTCCGGGTTCGCCCTGGGCGTCGACACGACGGACTCGGGGGATCGGGGGCAGGCCGAGGCCTTCATCAAGAGCCTCGAGTTCCTGCCTTAGGCGAGCGCGTGCGTGGGCGGTTCGATCTACCAGCGCCGGTCGGTCGTCGCGCCGGACTCGGACTTCGAATCCGGCGAGTGGTCGCATCTGACCGTGGGCCGGCGCGGCCGGCTGCTCGATGCCCGGCGCACCCCGGTGACCGTGACCGGTGCCCGCCTGGCGCGGGCCGCCTTCACGGTGCGCCTCGACGATTTCGAGGACGCCGGCGCGGAATGGGAGCTGCCGCTGTGGGAGGTGAGCCACTTCCAGTTCGCTCCGGGAGGGGAGCGCGTCGAGGCGTCCATGCTCGCCGCCATGGCGACGCAGTCGGAGCGGTTCGACCGGCCGTGGGTGGTGCCCGCGGACGTCGCGGCGCGGCCGTCGACGCTGCGCCGCATCGACGCGGAGCAGCAGCAAGCGCGGGCCTGGCTCGCTGAGCGCTCGCGCTTTGTGCGCGACGGCGGGCAGCTCCCCGAGCCCTTGGTCCGGCGGGGCAGCGAGGCACTGTTTGAAGACACCCAGCGCTACCTGGAGCAGCGGAATGTCGGAGAGATGGACGCCGCGTTCGCCACCCGCTGGGTGAGCAACCCCCATTCCGGCGAGTTGGTGAAGGGTCATTTGGTGGTCCTGGCGGAGCTCGGCCTTGCGCCGTTCCACGGCCAGGTCATCCGTGACGCCGGCCTGTTCGAGGGGCCGTGGAGTCGGGCGCAGCGCGCGCAGCACATCGTGACCCGGCTCGGCTTCATGCGGGCGCTGCTCGATCTCTGCGCAGGGGGACGCCTGACGCTCTACCGCGGTTGGTCGTCACCGGTGAAAAGTCCGGTGCGTCGGCGCGGTGGATTGGTGGCGGCCACCCTGTGCGAGCAAGTGGCCCGCAGTCACTTCGAGATCGAAGACCAGGCCGTGGTGCGTTCCTGGCGGCGTCAGACGGTGTCGGCTGACCGGGTGTTGCTCAGCTATCTCGAGACGGCACAGCTCAACGCGCCATTCCGGGAGGCCGAAGTGGTGTTGGTCGACGACGGGGCGCAGGCGCTGTTCTGAGTGATGGACGGTGGGCGGCGGGCAGCGCACGGCGGTGCCGGCAAGAAGGCGTGCTTGCAGCTTGAATCGGCCGCCGAGCCTTGTGAATGATGGACCGGTCCCCTCGGGAGGCGCCTCGATGCATCGCTTCGTGTGCCTGATCTTCGCCGCGCTGTTCCTCACCGCGGCCGCCGTGCAGTGGAACGACCCCGATCCGACGCGCTGGATCGTGCTGTATGTCGTGACCGGCGCGCTCTCGGTGTGGGCCGCCTTCGGGACGGTGAATCCCCTGGTGGCTCTCGTCGTGGGATTGGGCGCCCTGGTGTGGGCGAGATTCATCGTCTTGCCGTGGAATGAAGAAGAGCGGGAGGTCGTCGGCCTGGTCGTCGTGGGGCTCTGGCTGGTGCTGGGCCTGGCCTGGCGAGCGGTGCCCTCAGACGGCGCGTCCGGCACCCGTGACGGCGAGGCCGGAGGCCGCGCCTAGGCGCCTGAGGGCGTCGGATGGGGACGCGCGCAAACACTCGGGGCGCGTTGATCGGGCTCGCGGCCGGTCTCGGTCTCGGCATGGTGTTGCACGCCCACGAGGGCTCGTGGTGGCACGCCGTGGCCGAGGTCGTCGAACCGGTCGGCATGGTGTGGGCCCAGGCCTTGCAGGTGGTGGTCCTGCCGCTCGTGCTGGTGCTGCTGTTCGCCACGGTGGTGGCGGATCACGGCGAGGCGCCGGTAGGGCGCATGGGTCTCACCGCCTTGGGCGTGTTCATCGGGTTGCTGGCACTGGCCGGGAGTTTCACGCTCACCGTCGGCCCGTTGCTGTTGCAGGCCGTGGGACCCGACGCCGCCACGTTCGTGAGCCTGTCGCCGGCCGGGTCCGCGGCGGCGGAAGCGGGCGCGTCGGCGGCGTCGATACCGGGCAGCGCGCCCACCACCGGGGCCGAATGGTGGGCGTCCCTCCTGCCGGGCAACGTCTTGCGCGCCCTGCTGGACGGGCAATTGCTGCCGCTGATCCTGCTCGTGCTCCTGCTCGGCCTCGGTGCGCGTTGCTTCGCGCCGCACAGGCGCCGCTTCCTGGCCACGGGCTCGGCGGCCCTGCGCGACGCCCTCTTGGCGTTGGTGAACCTGATCCTGTGGGCCATGCCCTACGGCGTGTTCGCCCTGGCGCTCGGCTTCGCGCGCCGCTCGGGGGCCGACCTGGCGGGGACCCTGGCCGAGTTCGTCGTCATGGTCTCGGCCCTGCTCATCGGCGGGACGCTCCTGCTCTACGCCGTCGCGGTGCTCATCGGCGGGGTGCCACTGGTGCGCTTCGCGCGGGCGGTGCGCCCGGCGCAGGTGGTGGCGGTGGGCACGCGGTCGTCGTTGGCCACCCTGCCGTCGTTGGTGCAGGCGGCGCGGGACGACCTGCACCTCTCCGAGCCGGTGGTCGGCTTCGGTCTGCCGTTTGCGGCTTCCCTGTTCAAGGTCAACCGCATGATCAGCTCGCCCTTCCACCTGCTCTTCCTGGCGTCCATGTACGGCCTCGAGCTGACGCTGATCGACACGGCCACCTTCGTCGCGACGGTGGTGCTGTTGAGCTTCGCGACGCTCGGCATCCCGAGCGGCGGGGGCGGCTTCAAGACGCTGCCTCTGTACGTCTCGATGGGCATCCCCGTGGAGGGCTACCTGCTGATCCGCACCCTCGACGTGATCCCCGACATCTTCAAGACAGTGGTCAACACGACCGGCTTCCTCACGGCCGCCACCGTGCTCGAGCGCCTCACGGGGGCTGGCCGGAAGCGGACGACGTCCCCGGCCGCAGACCTGCCGGGCTAGCGATCGCCGTGCAGGTAGCCGAGAGCGCGCAGGTGCTCGCGCGCGGTTTCGTCGAGCGTCGCGGGCGGGTTGGGCGCGAAGGACGCGGCCAGGCGTGCCGATTGGTCCTGCCGGGCCGCCAGGGTGCGCAGCAGACGCGCGACGACCAACGGCTGGCTGCCGGAGAGGTCGCGGGTCTCGCCCGGGTCGTTCGCGAGGTCGAACAACAACGCCCGCTGCAGGCCGACGTCGATCACGAGCTTCCAGGGGCCGCTGCGCAGGGAGAGCAGCCCGAAGCGCGGTGCGTGGGCCACGATCTCGGCCTCCTCGCGCTGCGAGCCGTCGAGAGGGAGCCGTCGACCCTGAAGATGCGCCGGGACGTCGAGTCCCTGCAGATCCAGGAGGGTGGGCAGGACGTCGGCGAGGCCCACGAGGGCGTCGCTGCGGCGACCCCTGAGCGGGGCCAGGCGCTCGGTGGCGGGCAGCCTCAGAAAGAGGGGCACCCGCAGGCACTCCTCGAACACCGTCTCGTGCAGGAAGCCGCCGTGTTCGCCGAACTCCTCGCCGTGATCGGACACGAACACCAGCAGGGTGCGCTCCCAGACGCCGGCGCGTCGGAGCTGCTCGACCAGCGTCGCGAGGAGGTCGTCGACCCGTCGGATGGAGGCGTCGTAGAGGTCGAGCAGGTGGTTCCGGTCGAGGCGGGAGGCGGGGTCGACACCGCTCCAGAAGGTCGTGTGGGCGTCCAGCCAGGAGGCGCCGGGCGGCTGCAGTTGCGTCCAATCGGAGACGATGGCGCCGGCGTAGTCGGGGTCGACGAAGCCGACCCGGGCGTCGGCCGGCGGGGCGTAGGGGTCGTGGGTCTCGTAGGTGTGCACGAACAGGAAGAAGGGCTGGGTCCCGAAGCCGTCGAGGCGTGCGGCGGCCCGCTCGAAGATGGCGGCGACCGCGTCGGGCCCGTTGTCGACCTGCTCGTAGCTCTGGAATCCCCGCGCGAAGCCCATGCCCGCATCGACGTTGCCGGCCCCGGTGACGGCCGCCGTGCTCCAACCGGCGTCGCCCAGCAGCGTGGCCAGGGTGGGGATGTCGGGGGGCAAGGCGGTGTTGCCGTCGAGGTCGTAGTTGACGACGCCGTGGGCGGCCGGCAGCAGCCCTGTGAGCAGCGTCATGTGGGAGGGGGCGGTGCGCGGTGAATGCGAGGAGGCGCGCTCGAAGACGACGCCCTCGGCGGCGAGTTGCACCAGCGAGGGGCTGGTGGGTCGGTCGTGACCGTAGAGCGACAGGCGGTCGGGACGCAGGGTGTCGACGGAGATGAGGACGACGTTGAGCGGCCCGTCGGGAACCGTCGCCGGTCCACACGCGGCGAACAAGAGCATGGACAGGCACGCGGCGGAGCGCGTTATCATCGCGGCCCGCCTCGTGCCTCTCTCCGGGAACTCGCCATGACCGACATCGCCCGCATCGGCATCGTCACCGTGTCCGACCGCGCGAGCCGCGGCGAGTACGAGGATCGCGGCGGCCCCGCCATCCGGGAGTACCTGAGCGAGGTGCTCTCGTCGCCCTTCGAGGTGGTGGCGCGGGTGGTGCCGGACGAGCGACCCGGACTGGACGCCGCGCTCACGGAGTTGTGCGATGCCGAGGGCTGCTGCCTGGTCATCACGACGGGGGGCACCGGGCCCGCCGTCCGTGACGTGACGCCCGAGGCCACGGAGGCCGTGTGCGCGAAGATGATGCCGGGCTTCGGGGAGCTGATGCGCAAGGTGTCCCTCGAGAAGGTGCCGACGGCGATCCTGTCGCGCCAGACCGCTGGGATCCGGGGGGCGGCGCTGATCGTCAACCTGCCGGGCCAGCCCAAGGCCATCCGCGAGTGCTTGGATGCTGTGTTCCCGGCCATTCCGTACTGCGTGGAGCTCATCGGTGGTGCGTACATCACGACCGATGAGGAGCGGCTGGTGGCCTTCCGGCCCAAGTCGGCTCGTCGTCCGCCGGCCTAGGTGCGTTCGGCTTCGCGGGCTTCCAGCACGTCGTTCTTCTCGCGCAGCAAGCGGATCAGGTGGTCGGCGCCGCCGTTGGAGAAGGTCTGTTTGAACTGGCTGCGGAAGTTGCTGACCATCCCGACCTCTTCGACGATGAGGTCGATGATCTTCCAGGGGCCGTCGGCGCTCTCGTGCAGTCGGTACTTGATCAGCACGGGCGGCCCGTCGTTGGTGAGCATGACCCGGGTCAGGATCGAGACGTGCCCGTACTTGTCGTCGACGTCGGGCTCCTCCAGCACGATGCTGGCGATGTTGGCGTTGACCACGTTACCGAAGTAGGTCAGCACCAGATGCCGACCGAACTCCACGATGAACTGGTCTTGCTGGCCGTCACTGAACTTCTTCCAGTTCCGGGCCATGATCAGCTGTGACATGTAGTCCATGTCGACGTTCTTGTAGAGCAACGTCTCCATGCGCGCGCGTTTCTCGCTGCGCGGCTGCGGGCTCTGGATGATCGACTGGACCTCGGCGGCGGCCTCGGTCACCACTTCGACAGCGGCCGCGGGGTTGGTCGGACCGAGGAGTCCCGGCAGGCCGGGCACCCACCCGGCGGCCACGGGGAGTCCGAGCAGCAGGGCGAAGGCGGCGATGGCCAGGACCCGACGGCGGGTGGTGTGGCTCGGGGCGGTGGAGATGTTGCTCATGACGGCGCTCCGGGATCGCTTGGATCCCATACTAACGGGTGGATCCTGCGGGTCGAAGCAGTGGCATCCGTGGTCACCTGGAGGTCATCGGTGCCTGCAGGGCGATCGGGGCCCGAAGGCGGCCTAGATGTCGTAGATGTCCTCGTCCTCGTCGTCGTCGTCATCGGGGTCCCGATCCTCGACGAGGGCCCGGCGATGCTTCAGATGGGCGTTGCGGACGAAGGCGTAGAAGTCGAAGGCGGTGGCCTTGTTCTCGTTGATCAGCTCGAGGTTGAGAGCGCGCCAGTTGACGACTTCGATGGGCCGCAGGACGAAGCTGACCGGGGCCAGCACCATGTCGATGGGGGCCACGCAGGCGTCGCGCCCGGCGAACTGACCGAAGATGGGCAGCACCAGGTAGGCGCCCTGGCCGAAGCCCCACGCGCCGAGGCTCTGGCCGACGTCCTCGTCGTTGGGCTCCATGCCCCAATCGCTGGCGGGGTCGAAGAAGCCCAGGAAGCCGACGGTCGTGTTGACCAGGAAGCGGCCCAGGTCCTCGCCGACATGCAGGAACTCGGCCTGGAGCAGTCCGCCGACGAGCCGTCGGGGGAAGGCCCAGTTGTGGAAGAACTTCTCGACCGAGCGCTGACCGCCTTCGGGGATCATCCAGTCCCAGCCCTGGGCGGCGGGTTCGACGACCCACTCGTCGAAGAACATGTTGAAGCCCCACATGCTCCGGTTGAAGCCTTCCCACGGGTCGTACTCGTCCTCGGGCGCGGTGGACGTGCAGCCCGAGAGCGCCACGACGAGGACGAGGGTGAGCAGGAGCAGCGGCAGGCGCCCCTGGAGGGAAAGTCCGTTGCGGGTGCGCATGGTGCTCATGTCGTGCTCCGTATCCCGTCGGTGATGGGGGTCAGCCGTCCTCACCCAGGCTGACGTTGTGGATGAGCTTGCCGATCAGGCGCTCGAGCAGCACCGCGGACTCGGTCCAAGTCATGGTGTCACCGTCGGCGAGGTTGTGCAGCTCGCCGCCGAGCTCGAGCAGGATGAAGCGATCACCGAGCAGGCCGGCGGTCATGATCGAGGCCTGGGTGTCGATGGAGAGCTCGAGCCCCGCCTCCACGTGCATGGTGACGCGCGCGCGGTAGTCCTCGTCGAGCTCGATGGACGCGACCTCGCCCACCTTCACGCCGGCGATGCGCACCGGCGCGCGATCCTTCAGGCCGCCGGTCTCGTCGAAGGCGGCGTACAGGGTCATCTGATCCTGGGCGCCCAGGCTGAGGCCGCCGATGGTCAGGGACATGTAGGCGACGGCGGAGAGGCCCGCCAGGACGAACAGTCCGACGACGAAGTTGCGGATGACGAGTCGACTCATGACCCTAGAACCCCCAAAGGGCGGTGATGATGTAGTCCGCGATCAGGATGCAGAGTGAGGCCTGGACCACGGTGGCCGTGGTGGCGGCACTGACTCCGGCGGAATTCGGCGCACAGGTCACGCCGCGGAAGGTTGAGATGAGGCTGATCAGGCAGCCGAAGATGAAGGCCTTCACGAAGCAACCGACGACGTCGGTCGGGAAGTCCATGGCCTCCTGCAGGTTGCCCATGTAGGCGCCGGGGTCGACGCCCATCATGCCGACGCCGATCAGATAGCCGCCGAAGAGCGCGAGCACGACGAAGAGGGCCGTGAGCAGCGGCGTCACCAGGAAGAGTCCCAGCGCGCGGGGCACGACCACCAGGTTGACCGGGTTGATGGACATCATCCGCAGGCCGTCGAGTTGTTCCGTCGCCACCATGGTGCCGATCTCGGCGGTGGTGGCCGAACCGGCACGGCCGGTGAGCAGCAACGCGGTGAGCACGGGGCCGAGTTCGAGCACGATCGAGAAGCCCACGAAGACGCCGAGCTGGTTCTCCGACCCGTACCGGACCAGCGTGTTGTAGCCCTGCAGGCCGATGACCATGCCCACGGCCAGGCCGCTGATGCCGATGATGCTGAGGGACTGGACGCCCTGCTTGTAGAGCTCCTTGATGAGCATCCGCGTGCGCAGCGGCGGCCGCAGGGTGTTCCCGATGACCGCTCCGCCGAAGAGCGAGATCGCCCCCAGGCTCTCGATGAAGCGGATCGTGGCCGCGCCGAGGTTGTCGATGGCCCTCAGGACCACGTGGACTCCAGGTCACCCGGCCCGAAGCCGGCGTTGGTGTCGAGGATCTTGTCGAGCTTGACGAAGTCTTCGTCCACGTCGGTGCTGAGCAGGTTCTTGATGCGCGGATCGGAGCTGTTCACGAGCTCGTCGGGGGGACCTTGTACCGAGCGGTCGGGCATCAGGATCAAGAGGTGGTCGGCGAGTCGCAGCGTCGCGGCGGCATCGTGGGACACGATCAGCATGGTCATGCCCAGCTCTTTGTTGATCTGCTTGAAGAGCAGCTCGATGCGCTTGGTGGTGATGGGGTCGAGCCCCGAGAACGGCTCGTCACACAGGACGATCTCGGGCTTGGTGATGATCGCCCGGGCCAGCGCGACGCGCTTGACCATGCCTCCCGACAACTCGCGGGGCAGCAGCAGCCCGTCGCTCTGCTTGAGGCCGACGCGGGTCAGGCACTGATTGACCTCGGAGCGGATCTCATCTTCCTTCATGCGCGTGTGCTCGCGCAGCGGCAGGGCGATGTTGTCGAACACGTTGGTCGAGTCGAGCAGGGCGCCCCCCTGGAACATCATCCCGAGCTTGGCGCGCACGGGGACCAGCTTGCGCGGGCTCAACTTGGAGATGTTCGTGCCGGCGACGACCAGCTTGCCGGAGAGCGGCGCGATGAGTCCGCCGATGAGACGCAGCGTCGTCGACTTGCCCGATCCGCTGCCGCCGAGGATGACGGTGATGCGGCCCTTGGGGAAGCCGCAGGTCAGGTTGCGGATGACCATGCGCTCGCCGAGTTCCACGTTCACGTTGTGGAACGCGATGTGGTCCTCGTCGGATGCCCCTGTCCGCTCGTTCTTCGTCGCCTCGACCCCCGTCATGGTGTTCGGAAACATATCGCTTGAGGCCCGAAAACGCCACCGCATGCCCCGTGTCGAGGCAACGGGTCGGTGGGGGGCCGGCCTGCCGCTCGGGCCCGAGGGGGCTGCCAGAGGCGGGGCCACGCCCGGGTCCGGGGGCCAGGGGATGATGTCGGCGTGATCGGGCCGGACGCGGGTTGAGACGGACTGGACGGCGCGGCATGGTGTGCGCGATGACGGAAGGTCACCCGACTCCTCATACCTGGCGCACCACGGGCGATACGTTCCTGCCCCGGCGCTGGCGCTACCTGCCCCTGACCGTGGCGGCCCTCCTGGCTGCGGTGGGCTGGTGGACCTTCAGCACGGTCGAGAAGGCCCTCAAGGACGAATTCGCCGACGGGCTCCAGACCATCCTCAACAGCAATGTGGAGGCCCTCGACCTGTGGATCGAGGCGCGATTCAGCGCCGCCCAGGTGCTGGCACGGCAAGACGTCATCGCGGAGTGCACCGAGGAGCTGGTGGCCGTCGTGGCCGAACACCCGGGGGACCGCGAGGCGCTGCTGCAGTGCGCGTCGATGACGCGGATCCGGGAGCACCTGCGCATGCAGAGCATGGCGCTCGACTTCGAGGGCTTCATCGTCTTCGACGACGACAGCATGGTGCTCGCCTCGACCATCGATGCCGTCGTGGGGCAGGCCGCCCTCGACGACCACCGCGACCTCGTCCAGCGCATCCTGCAGGGGGCGACGGTCATCAGCCGCCCGTTCCGGTCGCTGGTCGCCGAGGTGGACGAGGGCGGCAAGCTGCGCGTCAACCGGCCGATCATGTACGTGGGGACGCCGATCCGGGATGCGGCGGGAGGGATCATCGGCGGGCTCGGACTGCGCGTCGACCCCGAAAAGGACTTCACGCGCATCCTGTCGATGGCCAAGGCCGGCGACACGGGCAACACCTACGCCTTCGATCGGAAGGGGGTGATGCTCTCGCACAGCCGCTTCGAGGATGAACTCCGTCTCGTGGGGCTGATCCCCGACACCGAGGACTCGTCGTCGATCCTGACGCTGGCGGTGCGCGATCCGGGCGTCGACATGACCCGGGGCGATCGACCCAAGACGCCCCGGGCCCGGCATGCCCTGACCCGCATGGCGGCGGACGCGGTGCAGGGGAATGACGGCATCGACGTGGAGGGTTACCGCGATTATCGCGGCGTCGAGTCCATCGGGGCCTGGCGCTGGTTGGCCCGCTACGACTTCGGTGTGGCCACCGAGTCGGCCGTCGAAGAGGCCTACAAGGCGCTGCGCGTGCTGCGCACCGCCAACATCGTGCTGTACGGGTTACTGGTGCTGTTCGCGGCCGGCATGGTGTTCGAGTCGCGCTTCATCTTCGTGCTGCGCTCGCGCATCGCCGGCGCCTTGCGGCAGGCCGAGCGCCTGGGCCAGTACACGCTCGAGGAGAAGATCGGCGAGGGCGGCATGGCCTCGGTCTATCGGGCCAGCCACGTCATGCTGCGGCGACCGGTGGCCATCAAGCTGCTGCACGGGGCCGAGATCACCGAGGGCGACCTGGTGCGTTTCGAGCGCGAGGTGCAACTCACCAGCCAGCTGACGCACCCCAACACCATCGCCATCTTCGACTACGGCCGCACGCCCGAGGGCGTCTTCTACTACGTGATGGAGTACCTCGACGGCCTGTCGTTGCGGCGCATCGTCAAGACCTGCGGCGCCCAGCCCGAAGGCCGCGTGATCCACATCCTGCGGCAGATCTGCGCGTCGCTGGAGGAGGCCCACGGCCGCGGCCTGATCCACCGGGACATCAAGCCGGCCAACGTGATCGTGTGCGAGCGGGGCGGCATGCAGGACGTGGTCAAGGTGCTCGACTTCGGGTTGGTGAAGGACCTGGAGGGGGTGGATGCGGCGGCGGTCACCTCGCCGTCGGTGATCACCGGGACCCCGCACTACATCTCGCCCGAGGCGATCCGCTCGGCCAGCGACGTGGACCGGCGCGCCGACATCTATTCCATCGGCGTGGTGGGCTACTTCCTGCTGACGGGCACCGAGATGTTCGGGGGCCTGTCGGCGGCCGAGGTGCTGGCCAAGCACCTGGCGGAGGTGCCCGAGTTGCCGTCGGTGCGCCTGGGCCGGGCGCTGGATCCCGCCCTGGAGCAGGCCATCATGGCGTGCCTGGCCAAGGACCCTGACGATCGGCCCCAGACGGCGCGGGAATTCTCCGACCGACTCGCGGCCTGTGCCAGCGCCGGCGCGTGGGGCGAAACCGAGGCGCGGGCCTGGTGGGCCGCCGAGAGCGCGCGGTGTCGCGACCTGGGTGACGATGAGGGGGCGCCGGCCACGGCGCGCACCCTCGACGTGGCCTACCGCCGGCGCCATGGCTGATCCGGTCGGGGCACCGGTCGAACCCGGGCCGGTGACGCCCCCGGCCCGGGGCCGGCTGCGCCGCCGGGTGATCCTGGTGCTGTTGCTGCTGGTGGGCGCCTGCGGGGTCCAGGTGGGGCGGGCTCTGCTGACGCTGGGGATCCAGCCCGTGATCCCCGGAGCGCTGTATCGCAGCGGGCAACCGGACGGGCCGGGGCTCGACGCGTGGGTCGACGAGTTCGGCCTGCGGTCGGTCATCTCCACGCGGGGGGACGAGGCGGCCGAGAGCTGGTTCGACGACGAACTGGCGGTGGTGCAGCGGCGGGGCCTCGAGTTCTTCACGGTCAAGCTGGACGGCGACGAGATGCCGAGCCGGGAGCGCCTGGCGCGCCTGGTGCGGCACATCGACGACGCGCCGCGGCCCGCCCTGATCCACTGCAACTGGGGCGTCGAACGCAGCGGCCTGGCGGCGGCCATCGCCCTGTTGCTCGAAGGCGAGTCGATCGCCACCGCCAATGCGCAGCTCACCTATCGCCACGGGATCGAGCGCTGGCTGACCGGGTCCGACCTGCCGGACGTGATCGTCGACTACGAGGGCTGGCTGGCGGCGACGGATCGGGCGCACACGCCGGACCTCCTGCGGCACTGGGCCGCCGAGGTCTACATCCCCTACTTCTATGCCAATGAGGTGGTGCTCGAGCGGGAGCCGGAGGTCTACCGGTGCGGTGAAGAGATTGAGGTGACCGTGCGCCTGGTCAACGCCAGCCGGCGGCCATGGCGACATCGAGCGGAGCGGGATCGGGGTGTCCACTTCGAGGTGCGCCTGAAGGCGCTGGACGACGGACCCGCATGGTCGGCGAGCGTGCGCGGCGGTTACGTCGACCTCACCGTGGCGCCGGGCGAAGCGTCGGTGTTCGACGTGTCGCTGGGAGCCTTCCCGCGCCCCGGCCCCTACCTGCTGGAGGTGGCCATGGTGAACGAGATGGTGGCGTGGTTCGCCGCCGAGGGCGGTCGGGACTTCCGCACCACCCTCGAGGTCCTGCCCGCCGCGGGCGACCCGGCCGAGCGGTAGGGCCGGGGGCCGGCGAGCACACGTCCGCCGAGCGGTTATCATCGTCGTCGGAGCGATGAGCGCTCGACGCAAACGACGGGAGCTGGCCATGGAGAAGGCGACGTTCGGCGGGGGGTGCTTCTGGGGTGTCGAAGCCTCCTTCCGGCAGGTGAAGGGTGTGAAGGCCACCTCCGTGGGCTTCATGGGCGGCTTCCAGGAGCAGCCGACCTACAAGGACGTCTGCACCGAGGGCACCGGGCATGCCGAGGTGGTGCAGGTGGAATTCGAGCCGGGTGAGGTCTCCTACGACGAGCTCCTCGCGGTGTTCTTCAAGGTGCACGATCCCACGCAGCACAACCGGCAGGGTCCCGATGTGGGGACGCAGTACCGTTCGGCGATCTTCGTCCACGATGCCGACCAGGAGCGCCGGGCGCGCGCCGCCCTCGTGGCGCTGGAGGCCTCGGGCCTGTACGTCCGGCCGGTGGTGACCGAGGTGGTGCCCGCCACCCCGTACTGGCTGGCGGAGGACTACCACCAGCAGTACCTGGAAAAGCGCGGCCAGTCGGAGTGCCACCTCTAGGGAGGTGGATGAGTGGGCAACCGGGGCCGGCCAACCGAGGCCGGCATTCAGGCCTGGGGGGACGCCGTCGGTGACCACCCGACGGGGCATCGACTATCATGGCCAGCGAGCCCGGCGCCGGCAGGACGGCGCGACCGAATCCCGGAGAGACGATCGATGAGTGATCAGACCGCGCCGAAAGCGGCCAGCAAGCCGACCATGGAGAACACCAGCTTCCAGGAAGTGCTGCGCGCGCTGGTCGGGAAGACCGTGACGATCGTCAATTCCGAGTCGTACGAGAGCGCGCCCATGGGGCACCAGCTGCGCACCGGTTTCTACCGGGCCAAGGTGGCCGGCCTCGGGCAGGACTTCATGATCCTATTGACGGAGTTCGCCGACCGGGGCAAGGACGCCGAGCCGGTCAAGCAGTACATCCCGCTCTCCGGCATCAAGCGCATCAGCATGATGAAGTCGGAGCGCCTGCTCCACATCTGAGGCGTTGCTGCGAGCCCGCAGGGGCTAGGGCCGCGAGAAGATCTCGACCGTGTCGTCCTTCGCGAATCCGGCGCTCTTGCCGCCGGCCACCACGAAGACGCGGCCCTCGAACAAGAGCGGGTAGATGCCGTGACGCGGGGTGGGCATCTCGGCCTCGAGGCGCCAGGTGTCCGTGGCGGGGTCGTAGACGTCGACCCGGTCGTAGACGTCCTGGGGCGTCGCCCCGGGGCCGTCGAGGGTCTCGCCGCCGAAGATGTAGAACTCGTCCTGGAGCCAGACGGCCTTGCCCATGCCGCCGCGGAATTGCGGCAGGGGTTCGAGGTCGGAGCCGGGCGGGACCACGTCGTCGCTGGTGATCCAGCTGTCGAGCAGCGGGTCGTAGATCTGCACGCTGTCGAAGCCGTTGGCGACCACGTTGCTCGCGCCGCTGCCGATGCCGCGACCGCCGAAGATGTACAGCTTCACGCCGTCGGTGCCGGCGGCGGCGTGGTTGCGACCGAGGCCGCTCGGGACCGGCGCCAGGGCCGTCCATGAGTCGAGGACCGGGTCGTACACCGCGCAGTTGTCGACGGTGGTGCTGCCCACGATGCCGCCGGCGGCGTAGATCTTGCCGTCGATGAGGGCCGTGTTCACCGAGCCGCCGTTCCATGGCATGGGCGTGCCGAGGGACCAGCTGTCGAGCACCGGGTCGTAGATCTGCACCTTGCCAGGGGCGCCGTTGGTGAGGCCGCCGATGACGTAGAGCTTGCCGTCGTAGGCCTCGGCGGCGTGGTGATGCCCGGCGAAGGAGCGCACGGCCAGGGTGTCGTCCCAGCTGTCGGCGTGGATGTCGTAGCCCTGGGTCTTGTTGCTGCTCTCGCCCACCACGTAGAGCACGCCGTCGATGATGGCGGCTGCGATCTCACCGACCTTGGTGGGCATGTCGGCCTTGGTCTCCCAGCGGCCGGGCTCGGAGCCCTGGGGCACGAACAGGTAGCGGAAGGTGTCGGGGAGATTCGACTGCTGGGCGTCGGAGACGACGACCACGTCGAGCAGGTCGGTGGTCGGCGAACCGTTGGCCGGGATGATGCCGTCGATGCGCTTCGACGTGACCGACGTGAGGGTGGCCGGGATGCCGCCGATGGTCACCGAGGTGTTGCCGATGTTGCCGAAGTTGTGGCCGCCGATGGTGAAGGTGTTGCCGCCCGAGGCCGGCGCCCGCCAGGGAAAGATGTCCCAGGCCACCATGCTCGTGCCCACCGAGACGTCGTTGGGCTTGAGGATGGAGATGACGTTGGAGGTGTAGTCGGCGCCGATGACCACGCCGCCCGGCCCCAGGCAGATGTCGAGGGCGGAGAGGTTGGGCGTGATGGTGTTGACGGAGAGCACCGACCGGCCGTCGTCGGCCAGCTTCACGCGCTTCACGGGGTTGTTCCACTTCTCGACCATGAGGTGGCCGAGGATCTGTCCGGCGAAGGCGGTGGAGCGGTACTCGAGGATGCCGTTGGTGGACGACGACATGGACTGCAGCTTGCCGCGGAACACGCCGGGGATGGAGGTCGCATTGGCGTGGTACCAGACGCACTGGCGCGGGTCGTAGCGGCCACGGTTGCGGTTGGGTCCGCCGTAGTAGACCCCGTACTCGATCAGGTTGAGCTCGTCGCCGGCGGCGGCGCCCGAACCGGTGTCCGTCGAGCAGGTCACCGAGCCGGGACCGAAGCTCACGTTGGGCCCGTTGTCGACGCCGTAGAGCATGCCCTTGGTCGTGAAGATCAAGCCGTAGGTGTTGCGGACGCCAGGCGCGAACACCTCGACGTCGACGCCCGGCGCCACGTCCACGATGTCGCCGAAGACCTGGTCGTTGTTGGGCGCGCCCCCGATGGTCTCCACGTAGGTGATCGTGCCGTTGAATCCGATCTTGGACGTCTTGGCCTTGAGCACCGCCACGTTGAGCGGAGTCTCCGGCAGGGTGCCGTGGGCGACGGTGGGGATGCCGGCGTTGGTGTTGGCCCCGCTGGAGATGAGCAGGTCGCCGTTGTTGTCGAATTGGATGCCGTTGATGGCGTGGTCGTGATTGCTGACCGGCAACCCGGTGATGAGCGGGATGGGCGTGTCGAAGGCGGGGCCCTCGAGGATCGACACGGCCCCCGGGTAGGGCGCCGTCCCGCCGAACGCGCCGCCGCCCTGGGCGTACAGCTCATTGTGCGAGACATAGACGCGCACCGGACTCGGCGGGTCATAGGGGTTGAAGGTGATCCCGAGGATCTCCTTGTTGGAGAGATTGATCAGGCCGTCGTAGGTCGTCTCGGCGAGGACGTTGTAGTCGTCGTCGAAAGTGACGGCGAGCAACTGCCCGGTGCGCAGCGGCACGTAGAGGCGCCCGTCGGGGCCCCACTCGCACGCGGTGGGTGAGACGGCCGACACCGGCGACGTCATGGTGAAGCTGATCGGTGGTGTGGCCGCCTCGTCGTAGGTGTAGTTCAGGCTGTTGGAGATGCCCTGCGGCGTCTCGACCGTCACCGCGATGACGCCGGCGGCGTGGGGCGGCGAGAAGAAGACGATCTCCTCGTCGGTGCGGCGCAGGAAGCTGGCCTCGGTGATGTCGATGCCGCCCCAGTGGACGGTGACCTGGTTCGAGGGAAAGAAGCCGAAGCCGGTGATGATGACCTCGTCGCCGCCGAGGGTGATGCCTGCGCCCGGCATGGAGTTGATCACGGGCGCGTCCTGCAAAGCGTCGTAGGTGAGGTCGTCGGTGGCGATGGGGGTCAGCGATCCGCCCTGGAGCCCCATGGTGACCTCGACGGGCAGGTTGCCCAGGTCGAGGATCGAGAAGCGCGCTTCGACCGTGTGCAGTCCGACGCCCAGCGCCAGCGGGCCGACGTAGGGCGAGCCGTTGATCTCCAGCCGCTGGTCGTCGCCGCCGAGGGCCGCGAACTCGTAGTTGCCGGCCGTGTCGATGTCGACGTTGGCCTGCAGGCGCACCATGACCGACTCACTGAACGGCGAGCCGCCGATGCCGCCCTCCTCGATGACTTTCAACTCGGTGCGGATCTCGCCGAAATCGGAGTTGGCCGGGATCGAGTCGAGCAGGGGGCCGGGAGACTGCCCGATGCCGCCGAAGTAGTAGAGCGCGAGGACCCCGGGAATGGTGTTCGGGTCGAAGATCTCGAAGCTGGCGCATTCGACCAGCGATTCCTGCGGGATGTTGTCGTCCCAGATCTCCAGGCACACCGTGTGCGGGCCCACCGGGAAGCTCAGCGTCGGGTCGACGGAAGCCGAGAGCACCGTGGGGCCTTCGCGCCACTCGTAGTCAGTGAGGGCCTTGAAGGGCTCATGGGTGTGCGAGTCGGAGCCGATCAGCAGCACGTTCTCGCTGCCGTTCTCGTCGTAATCGACGATGACGTCGTCGGTCACGATGACGACGTGCAGGAACGGGTGACCGAGGGACCCGCCGGTGGCGGTGAGCTGCACCTGCACCGGGTCGGCGTTGCTGTTGAACTGCAGGACCACGTCGTTGGACTGGTGGACCGTAGGCGAGAAGGTCACGTCGACCTGGGTGGAGGCGGCGGGCACGAGCAGCAGCGGCGGCACGATGGGCACGTTCACGCTGACGGACGCGCCCGAATAGGACGAGCCGTCGACGTCGACGATGAACTCGGAACCCTCGCCGCCGCCCACGCCGATGAGGAAGTCGAGGCTCGCCAGGGTCAGGTCGTCGAGGCCGGCGTTGCTGACCTGCAGGGGCAGGGTCAGCATGCCGCCTTGGGAGAGGGTGCCGAAGTCGAGGGACGGCAGGTCGATGTCGAGCACGGGCACCATGGCCCGCACCTCGATGGCGCTGACCTGCGCGTTGGCGGCACCCACCTTGGTGAAGTCGATGTCGAAGCTGCCGTCGGTGAGGGTGACCGGGAAGGTCCAGTCGTCGGCGACCTCGAAGCCCACGGCGGCGTGGGTGTCGTAGTCGTCGAGCACGAGCACGCCCTCAATGGTGACGTCCTGCACGCGCAGCCCCGTCTGGTCGAGGCGGGTCTCTGCGAAGCGCAGCGTGACCTCGTAATCGCCGTTGGGGGCGGGCAGGTCGTAGCCGAATGCGTCGGCCTTGCGTGCGGACGGATACAGGTCGGGGTCGGAGGTGCCCGTGACCACGGCGCCGCTGTCGTCCGGCAGGCCGCCGGTGTAGGCGAAGTCGGGCGTGAACGTGCGGCCCTGGCTGTCCACGTAGGTGGAGCCGCCGCAGTTGAGCAGGTACTCGTTGGTGAGCGCGCCCTGGGCGATGCCCGAGAGGGCCACCTCGGTGGGTGTCCAGCCGGCGGGCAGCGCGTTCTGGACCACCTGAAGGTTCGCGGTGTGCAGGCCCGGTGAATTGGGCTGGAAGGTCACCTGCACATCAACAGTGTCCTCGGGCAGCAGCAAGACGGGCGCGGTCTGCGCCAGCACGGCCACGAAGTCACCGGTGCGATCGCCGTTCACGATGACGTCGTCGATGGTGAGGGGGCGGTCGGTCTCGTTCGTGAGCGTCACGACCTGCGGGGCGGAGATCTGTCCCACCACCTCCGGGGAGAAGGCGAGGGACGACGAGTCCGCCTCTGGAACGGCGGTGAAGTGCAGGTGCAGGCCCTGGGTCAGGGTGACGCTGTTCGGCCCGGCCTGCTCGATCACGCCCCACTGGAAGTAGAGGTCCTCGCCGACGTTGGTCGGCACGGGGAAGGACATGTGCACTTCGCCCGATAGATCGGCGTTGATGAACAGCAACGGGAAGTCGGCGGAGCTCCACACGGCGCAGCCCGGGTTCACGCCCGGCACGTGGCTCACGTCGAACGGGATCGGGTCGGGACCGAACATCTCGTTGTTGAAACCGATGATCGCGATGACCTGGCCGCCGGGTGGCGCGCCGGTCAGGCTGACGGTCGAGAACTGGTCAGGCGAGAGCGAGCCCGAGTGGCCGATGACCGGCTCGGGATTCAGGCCGACGCAGCCGGCGCCGTAGAGCGTCGCCTGGGAAGAGGCGAGCGGCGCCAACACAAAGATCGCCGCGCAAAGGGCGGCACAGATCACCTTCCAACGGGTCACGGCCAGGCTCGTCGGGTTCGGGGGGGAGGGTCTCGCGCCAACGCCGTTCGGGTGGGAATGATCGGGTTCCTGCGCATTCCCGGGGCGTTGGCCCGATGCATATTACTCTGTCCTGCGAATTCCGCCACGAAATGGGGAGTGCGCGCCCATCCCACCGGTCGAGCGGAGGCGGCGGCCCAGGCGTCCGCGGGGATGCGGGGAGAGCAGGGGACACCGACACGTCGTCGAAAGCGCTCTGCAGGGGGACTAGACTGGCTGTTTCGCCCCTTCACGAGGCCTTCATGCTGCACCACACCCCCTCCGCCCGAACGGGCCTCCTGGCCCTCTCGGCCCTGCTGGCCGGCCTCACCGGGTGCGCCCCGGCACCGGGGACGGTCTCGTCTCCGTCGTCGCAGGCCGTGGCGGCCGCCGATGATCCGGCCGCCGGCACCGCCGTCCACCTCGCTTCGGCTGCGCCCGACGAATCGGTGGCTGCCGAGTCCGTGGCCGCAGCGGCCGCGCCGAAGACCGACCCGTTCGAGCCCAACGTCCAGGGCGCCTCGGAGGACGAGGACGACGTGCTCTTCCGCGGATGGGTCGAGCAGGCCTACGTCGAGGTGATGACCGCCCTCGAAGGGGGCGCCGACATCCGCATGCGCGAGCAGGTGCCGGTGGTGGTGGCCACCAACAAGGGGGCCCTCGACCGCCGGCGCGCGTACAGCGAGACCCTCGAGGAGAATCAGGGCCTGACCTACGGCATGGACCTGTTCGCCGACCTGTTGCTCGGCGGCGGCATCCTCGGGCGCTACTTCCCCGACGAGAAGGCCTTCTATCTCTTCAGCGACAACATCGTCGACGCTGACGACGACGATGTCGAGAGAACGCGCGCGTTCGCCTGGGCGATCATGGCCCACGAGATGGTGCACGCCTACGACGACCAGGTGTACGACTCGGTGCCGACGCCGGACGAGGCCATCCTCGAGATGAGCAAGCCCGAGAACATCGCCCACATCGGCGCCATGATGGCGCTGCTCGAGGGGCGCGCCACCTATGCAGCCGAGCTCGCCTGCCTGCACGCCGGCGTCGAGACACTCCCCGTGCGCACCATGGACGATGTCGCCGACGCCCAGATGATGGAGTCCGACGGATCCATCGAGATGGACGTCGGCGCCGGCGTGGCCAACGCCCTGGCCCGGGCCAAGCTGGCGCAGTACGTCTACGGTCGCACCTTCGCCAAGCAGGCTTACGACTTCGGCGGCGAGAAGTTCTTCGGCCACGTCTTCGACAGCCTGCCCATCACCATGCAGGAGATGGAGGACTTCGAGAAGTTCAAGGCGCGCTGGGCGGACGACATGTCCGCGGCGCTCGACGCCGAGGAAGAGGAGGCGGCGGCGGCCGACGCCCAGTAAGGCTCAGGCTGCCGGGGGGCCGAGCTTCTCGCCGAGCAGCTTGCGCACCTCGTTGGGATTGGCCTTGCCCGCGCTGGCCTTCATCACGCTGCCCAGCAGGGCGTTGAGCAGACCGGTCTTGCCGGCGCGATAGCGCTGCACCATGTCCGCCTCGGCGATGAGCACCTCGTCGATGATCGTCCCCAGGGAAGCGGTGTCCGAGACCTGCAGCAGATCGTGCTCGGCGGCGACGGATGCCGGGGTCGCCTCGGGGTCGTCCTGCAGGGCGTCGAGGATGGTGGTGCGAGCCGCCTGCCGACTCACTTTGCCCGCGTTGACGAAGGCGATCAGCGCGCCGAGGCGTTGGGGCGTCACGGCCAGCTCGGTGAGCTTGAGGTGCCGCTCGTTGGCGATGCGCCGCAGGTCGTTGAGCACCCACGACGCGGTGGCGGCCGGCGAGGCCTCGGTGTCGTCCGCGGCGACCAGGCAGGCGAGGGTCGCCTCGAAGGTGTCGGAGATGTCGCGGTCGGCGATGAGGTCTTCGGCCACCTCGGCCTTGAGCCCCAGCGCGTTGCGGTAGCGCTGCTGCCGGGCGACGGGGGCCTCGGGCATCTTGCGTCGGCGCGCCTCGACGCGCTCGGGCGCCACCGCGAAGAGCGGGAGATCCGGCTCGGGGAAGTAGCGGTAGTCGTGCAGCTCTTCCTTCACCCGCGTGGGTCGGGTGACCTGGCGCTCGGGATCAAAGGTCAGCGTGCACTGCACGATGTCGTCGCCGGCCTCGAGGATCGCGGTCTGCCGCAGGATCTCGGCCTCGAGGGCCTGCTCCACGAAGCGGAAGGAGTTGAGGTTCTTGGTCTCGGTGCGCGTGCCGAAGGCTTCCTGCCCGACGGGACGCAACGAGAGGTTCACGTCACAGCGGAAGCTGCCCTTCTCCATGTCGCAGTCGGACACGCCGGCGTAGCGCAGCGTCTGGCGCAGGTCCTGGAGGAAGTCCCGGGCCTCCGCCGACGAGCGCAGGTCGGGCGCGGTGACGATCTCGAGCAGCGGCGTGCCGGCGCGGTTGAGGTCGACCAAGGAGAGCTCCATGCCCTCGGGGTGGATGATCTTGCCCGAGTCCTCCTCGAGGTGGGCCCGGATGATGGTGACGGTCTTGGTGGTCCCGTCGGCCCGGTCGAAGGTGAAGGACCCGTCGTGGCACAGGGGCCGGTCGAACTGGCTGACCTGGTAGCCCTTGGGCAGGTCGGGATAGAAGTAGTTCTTGCGGTCGAACTTGACCTCGTGATCGAGGGCGCAGCCGAGGGCGAGGCCGGCCGTGATGCCGAGGTCGAGGGCGCGGCCGTTGAAGGCCGGCAGCGTCCCCGGCTGCCCGCTGCACACCGGGCAGATCAGCGTGTTGGGCGGGGCGCCGAAGCGCGCCTCGCAGCGGCAGAACATCTTCGTGCGCGTGGCCAGCTGCACGTGGACCTCGAGACCGATGACCGGCTCGTAGCGGATCGCGACGTCGCTCATGGGCGGGTCCTCATTCCGCAGCGCTGTACACGACGGGGCGCTCGGGTTCTCCGCGGATGGCCTCGAAGGCCCGGGCGGCCGCCAGCACGACGTGATCCTCGCCCGGGCGTCCGACCAACTGCAGTCCGACGGGCAGACCCTTGTAGGGGCCCTTGCGCGCGAGTCCGCACGGCACCGACACCGAGGGGAATCCGCCCAGGCACGCCGGCGCGGTGAGCAGATCGCACAGGTACATGGCGTAGGGGTCGTCGGTGCGTTCGCCCAACTTGAAGGCGCCCACGGGCGAAGTCGGGCCGGCGAGCAGGTCGTATTCCTTGAACAACGTCGTGAATTCGTCGCTCACCAGGCGGCGCACCTGCAGGGCCTTCTTGTACCAGGCGTCGTAGTAGCCGGCAGACAGGGCGAAGGTGCCCAGCAGGATGCGGCGCTGCACCTCGGCACCGAAGTGTCCGGCCCGGGTCGCGAGGTAGGCGTCGAGCAGGTCGCCGTCGTCGTGGCGGGGGCCGTAGCGCATGCCGTCGAAGCGGGCGAGGTTGCTGCAGGCCTCGCTCGACGACACGAGGTAGTAGACCGGGATCGACAGGTTGGCGTGGGCCAACCCGCCGGCCGGCACGACCTTGGTGATGGCGCCGGCCTCGGAGAGCAGGTCGGTGGCCTGGTCGACCTGCGCGAGGATGTGAGGGTCGACGGACGGGTCGAGGAACTCCTCGGGGATGCCGATGCGCAGCCCTTCGACGGACGTGGGCGCGAGGAACGCGCTGGGGCGCTTGCCGGTGGTGGTGGTCGCGTCGCCCGGGTCGTGGCCGGTGATCACGTCGAACACCAGGGCTGCGTCCTCGGCCGTCGCCGCGAGCGGACCGATCTGATCGAGGGACGAGCCGAAGGCCACCAGCCCGCGACGGGAGACCGAGCCGTAGGTCGGCTTGAAACCGGTCACGCCGCACAGGGCGGCGGGCTGCCGGATCGACCCGCCGGTCTCGCTGCCGAGGGCGACCGGGACGATGCCGGCGCCGACGGCCGCCGCGCTGCCGCCGCTGCTGCCGCCCGGGACGCGCTTGCGGTCCCACGGATTGCGCGATGGCGCGAAGCCGCTGTTCTCGGTCGACGCGCCCATGGCGAACTCGTCGAGGTTGGTGCGGCCGAAGAGCACGGCCCCCTCGGCCACCAGGCGTTCGGTGACGTGGGCGTCGTAGGGCGAGCGATAACCCTGCAGGATGCGTGAGCCGGCCGTGAGCGTTGCGCCGGCGACGGCGATGTTGTCCTTGAGGGAAATGGGCACGCCCGCCAGCTGGCCGGGGTCCTCGCCGCGGCTCACGCGCTCGGACACCGCGGCGGCGCGCTGCAGTGCGTCTTCGCGGTCGAGGTCGAGGTAGGCGTGGACGACCGGATTGCGTTCCTCGAAGCGCGCCAGCGCCTTCTCGGTCACCACGATCGGGTCGAGTTCACCGGCGCGTACCCGCGAAGCGATGTCGGCCGCGGACATCACGACGAGGGATCCACGTCGGGTTCGCGGGCCGGGTCGTCGTCGGCGACGGTGTCGAATTCGGCGGCCGGGTCGGCGTCCTCGTCCGCGTCGTCGGGGGTGGTCGTGTGGGCATCCTCGCCCGCGGGTGCGTCGTCATCCGGCGCGTCCTCGAGGACACGGGGGACCACGAAGAAGCCCTCCCGGGCGTGCTCGGTGAGTTCGACCAGGCTCTCCCGCGGATCGGGGAAGGCCACCGGCTCGTCGCGGGCCGGCTGACCGTGGGTCGCCAGCGGGTGGGTCAGCGGCTCGACCCCCTCGGTGTCCACCGCCTGGAGCACCTCGAAGTGGGCGAGGATCGAATCGAGGTGGCTGACCATCGCCGGCTCGTCCTCGGGCGCGAGGCCGAGTCGGGCGAGGTGGGCGACGCGACGGACTTCTTCGGGGTCGACCATGGTGCCAATGCGGTGCCGGCGGGGTGTCAACGGCGGCGGGGGCAGCGGTCCGGCCCTTGAGAAAGGGACTGCCCGGAACCGGCCGGAAAAGCGCCAGAGCCTAGCAGAGCGGCCGGTGTCACGGAATCGCGGCCCGGCCGTCGGAGGGGCAGATCCGATCACCGTTCACGTAGCTACCGGGGCCCCAGGACCTATGCCATCATATCGGCCTTCACCAACCGATCCGCCGTACGGACCATCGACCCACGGGGGGCGGAGGTCGGTGGGGCACGGCGGGACCAACCCACGGCTCATCCGCGGGGGCGGCCCGAGACTCAGTGAACGCAGCCATCAATCTCTCCACCGTGGGTCTGGCCCTCGACATCGTGGGGATCATCTTCCTCACGAACGCGATGGTGGTGCGCAAGCCGCGGCGCTTCATCCAGCAGTACTTCGGCATCGAGAAGCCCCAGCCCTTGCGGGCCGTGCTCGACCAACTCAACGCCAAGGCCCAGATCTTCACGGGCTTCCTCGCGCTGCTGGTCGGATTCTCGCTGCTCATCGCCGCCGAAGTGACCCTGGTGGAGGCCACCGCCCCGGTGGCGCCGGCGCCCCTGGCCCAGCGCATCCAGGCCTTGCTCGTGCTCGGCTTCGGGATCCTGGTGGTCACCGTGATGCTGCGTCTGGCGCAGAACGCCTGGGCCCAGCGGCTGCTGCGGCGGATGCTGGCGGACTTCTTCGTGGATCACCGCGACTGGAACTTCGAGAAGCATCCCCAGCAGACCCGCGAGATGGGCGAATTGCTGCGGGTGCCGCCGATGCTCGAAGACTCCATCGGCGACTACTCGGATCGGGTGCGCACCGCGCTCAAGCTGGCGCCGCCCGAGGGTGGCCAGAGCGCCGGGCCCGGTCGCCGTGGCGATGATGCCTTCGCCCCGGTGCGCAAGGTCTCGGCGGGACGCCGCAGCTAGGTTCTCGCCGCCGGCCGGCGCCCGACTCCTGACCGAGTCGCTGCTCGATCTGCTGGTCCCTCCCGCTTGCGCCGTCTGTGGTCGCGCCCAGGGCGCTCCGCTCTGTCCGACATGCCTGGGCCGTTGCGCCGCTCCGCAGGGACCGACGTGCCGCCGCTGCGGAGCGCCATGGCGCCCGGAGCGGGTCCGTCGGGTCGCCGCGGGAGCGCCTTGCGGGCGGTGTGAACGCTTCGGGCGTCCCTTCGCTTTCGACGGAGCCGCCGCGCTGTGGCGCTACGCCGGAGCGGTGCGCCCGCTGGTGCACGGTTTCAAGTACCACGGCCGGCGAGAGTGCCTGGGCTGGCTGGGGCGGCGGGTGGCGGCGACGCCACGGGCGGCGCCTCTGCTGATGCGGGCCCGGGCGTTGCTGGTGCCGGTGCCGCTGGCCCGCTCGGCCCTGCGTCGCCGGGGCTACAACCAGGCGTCGGACCTGGCCCGCGGTGTGGCTGACCAAAGCGGCCTGCCCCTGGATGCGCGGGCCCTGCGACGCCGACGCGAGACGGTGCGTCAGGCCTCGAGCCGCACCGCGCGCCGACGGGTGCAGCTGCGCGGCGCCCTCGCGGCGCGGCCGGGGCGGGTGGCCGGGCGCGACGTCGTGCTGGTGGACGACGTGATCAGCACGGGGGCCACGGCGGACGCGGCCGCGCGGGCCTGTCGCATCGCCGGGGCCCGGACGGTGGGGGTGCTGACCCTGGCGACCTGAGCGGGCCCCGCTGTGGGACCCGCTGCGGGCCCCATTGTGGGACCCGCCGCTCGGACTCAGCCGCCGCTCGACATCTTGCGCAGGTTGATCATGTCCTTCACGAAGGACTCGATGTCGGCGCGGTCCGCGTCGCTGATGTCGGTGAAGTGCAGCGACAGGTCGTGTGCGGGGCCGGACTTCTCGATGGTCTCGACCCGGGCCTTCAGCTCGAAGAATTCCTTGCGGTACAGCTTGAGCCGGAATTTCAGCTTCACGGCGCGGCCGGGCACGATGCCCTCGTTCATCTTGTCGACGCGGCACATCATGTCGTCGACGTCGAGCTTCTTGATGTGCCCCACGATGGTGCCGGTGTTGCCCGGCATCGAGATCATCACCGTGGACTCCTCGTTGCCCTCCATCTCCAGTCCGGGGCCCTGACGCAGGACCGCGAGGGCCTCGTCGTTGGTCTCGTAGAGGGCGAACAGCCGGTCGAGGCCGAGCGACTCCATGGCCTCGCGCACAGCGTCGCTGGGCTCAGTCACGAGCAGGTCGCCGTGCTCCTTCTTGCAGGCCTTGCGGGACTTGATCATCGAGCCCAGCGCGGTGCTGTTGACGAAGGTCACGGCCTTCATGTTCAGCACGATGTTCGATGTGCCGGCCAGGATGATCTTCTCGATCTCGCCGGCGAAGGCGTTGGTCACGAACGAATCGAACTCGCCGTCGAGCGTCATCACCGCGGCATCGGCCAGGGTCTGTTTGAGGACCTTCATGGTCTTTCCGCCGGGACTAGCCGACGGCCTCGAGGGCCTCGTTGTCGCCGTCGTGGATCGACAGGATGGCGTCGAGCTTGATCAGCTCGATGGGTTCGCGCACGGCCTCGCTGGGCTGGCTCACGGCCAGGGAGCCCCCAGCCGCGCCGCAGGCCTTGTGCGCGCGGATGAGCGAGCCGATGGCGGTGCTGTTGAGGAACTTGACGCGCAGCATGTTGAGCACGACGCGGGAATCGCCGGCGGCGAGCAGGCCGTCGATGATCTCGTTGAACGCCGGCACGACGGCGGTGTCGAACTCACCCTTGAGGGTGAGCACCACAGCACCGGACGCCTGCTTCTCCTTCTGGACCTTCACGAGCGACTCCCCCTGGGGCGGCGTGACGAGGTGCTGAAGGGTCACGGCCGAGCACAGGCATTCTCGCGCTGCCATCGGGCTCGGGTCAAGGCGCAGCGAGAAGCGATCCCTCACCCGGGGACCGGGCAAGGAGTCGGATTCGGGGCGTCGGACCGGAACCTCGCCGCTGGTACAATCCGCCCTCCCCGCGTATCCGACGCACCTCCGCGTCCGCTGCGCTGACCGTCACAGGCAACGATGTCCGCACTCTTTCGACGCAAGAGCTCCAAGACCCCGCCGCCCGAGCCGCCGCCGGAATTGCCCGACATCCTCACGGATGCCGCCGGCTCGGATGGCTCTGCCACGGTCTATGTCACCGGTGACCGGGCCAAGGACACCGACCGCATCCGCATGCTGGTCGACAGTCTGCAGGAGGTCTCCACCGCCGACGACCCCACGACGTTGCTCGACGCCATGGTCGACCGGGCCGTCAAGACGGTGGGCGCCGAGCGGGGCCTGCTGTTCGTGGCCGACGAAGAAGGACGCCCGGTGCTGCGGGTCGGCCGCGATGCAAAGGGCAACGACCTGCCGCGCTCGGTGGCCTTCTCCACCCAGGTGGTGACCTCGGTCTTCGGCGGCGGCGACTCGATCTGCCAGAAGACCGACGACAGCGGCGACTTCGACCCGTCGCAGTCCATGCTCAACCTGGCCATCCGCGCCGTCATGTGCGTGCCGCTCATGGCCCAGGAGGAACGGCTCGGCGTGATGTACGTCGACCAGCGCGCCTCGACGCTCTCGTTCGACAAGGCCGACCTGCGCTTCTTCCAGGCCTTCGCCGACATCATGGCCATCGCCTGGATGAACCGGCGGCGCATGGAGCAGGCCGTCGAGCAGAAGCGGCTCGAGCAGGACCTCGACATCGCGCGCACGATCCAGACCAACCTGCTGCCCGAGAAGCCGCTGCGGGTCGACGGCTATTCGCTGGTGGGTCGGGTGATCCCCGCCGATGCCACGGGCGGCGACTACTTCGACTTCTTCAAGACCCGCGACGACCACCTGGCCATGGCGGTGGGCGACGTCTCGGGTCACGGTTCGGGCGCGGCGCTGGTCATGGCCGCAGCGCGGGCCTACGTGCGCTCCTTCAGCCAGTTCGAGTCGTCACCGGGCATCGTCATGCGGCGCGTCAACCGGCACCTGGCCGAGGACACGCAGGATCACGTGTTCATGTCCATGTTCCTGTGCATCCTCGATCCGAACACGCGGGAGTTCCACTACGTCAACGCGGGGCACCCGGGACCGATCCTCATGCACGCCAATGGCGAGACCGAGGATTTCAAGGGCACCGGCATCGCCCTGGCTGTCACCGATGAGGTGGACTACGACGACAACGGCCCGTGGAAACTCGACCCCGGCGACACGGTGATCATGTTCAGCGACGGGCTCACCGAGCTGCGCCGGGACGACGAGTGGTACGGCCGCGAGCGGGTGCTCGAATCGGTCCGCAAACACAGCGGCGGAACGGCCGAGGACATGCTCGAGGGCATGTTCAAGGACGCGCTCGCCTGGGGCCGGCACGAGCCCGAGCATGCGGACGACCTGACCATCGCGATCCTGCGCGCCGACGTCTAACGGCCGCCGGCCCGTTACTGGCGGGTGAGCTGGTTGCCGTCGGTGTGGTCGAAGGTCTTGCCGTAGATCTCGAGCACCGTCGTCTCGGTGTAGCGCAGGATGCCGCCCTGGATTGTGACGCGGTGCTCGAACGACACGGTGCTCGCGTTGTCGCGCATGAAGGGCGACTCGACGATGCCCCAATCGGCGCCGCCGCGCTGGGCGGCCACGACGATCTCGATGGGCCCGTCGCCGGCGGGGGCGGTCCATTGCGCACCGGCGACGACGCTCACGGCCCGCGGGATGGTCAGCGTCTGGATTACCACGCCCTCGCGCGCGTCCCACAGCCAGTAGCCCACCTGATGGTGAAACACCTCGTCGTTCGACTTGCGCGTCACGATCTGGGTGTAAGGCACGATGGCGAGCACCTGCGAGTCGGCGTTGTCGACGTCGCCGCCCTCGTCGAACACGATGGTCTCGTAGTAGGGGCTCTCGGCGATGCCGTCGGGCTCCGGGGCCACGTCGAGCCCCTTGTCACCGGTCCAGGTTCCGATCAGCCCCGCGAGGGGGCCGTAGTCGACGACTTTGGCTTTCGGCATGGCGTGGCGCTCCGGCGAGATGATCGCAAGGCGACGCTACCAAGTCGGTTGCCGCATTGCGTCCCCGGGGAGGTCGGGGGAGCATGGAGACGGGGGTGAATGCATGCGGACCGAGGCGCAGAAACGGCGGACGTGGGGGTTCTTCCTCGCTGGTGTGCTGCTGGTCGCCTGGGCGGTCTCGATGGCGGTCGAGGGAGGGGCTGACATCCGGGTCATCGACGTGAGCGTCACGGACATGGGCAAGCGCCGTGTCGCGGACGTCAACGTCCACGCCGGCGTCGGTGCCGAGTACGGGCTGGCGGTCGCGACGACCGACGTCGAGGGACGCGCACGCCTGGTCGTCCCCCTCGACGTCGAGGTCGACGTCTTCGCCCAGGATCACTCGGGGCGCTCCTCCCTGCTGGTGCCGGTGCCGGCGGGAACGGACGCAACGGTCGAGCTGCTGTTGCAGCGACCTCGACGGGTGGTCTTGGAGGTCACCGGCGCGCAGGCGCAGGGGGCGCTGCCGGAAGCGGTCTCCGTGTGGAGGGAGGGGGCCGGTGATCGGCGGCTGATGGAGCAGCGACTCCCGCTGCAGGCCCAGCAGGATGCGTGCCGGACCGAGTGGGTCCCGCTGCTCCCGGGCCACTGGACCGCGGAGTTCCAGGGGCCGGCCGGTCGACGCTGGACGACGCACCTGGAGGTGACCCTGGACTCGGCCCGGCGCATCTACCTCTTCGAGCTGCCCTGACGGCGTCGCGCGACGCCGCCTAAGGCGTGGTCGCCTGCAGCCCGTTGCTCGCGGCCCAGCCCAAGGGGGCGGCGGCGTCGATGATCCACTCCTGGATCCAGAACTGGAATCCGGACGGGACTCCGGAGGGGAAGGAGCCGCCGAACGACAGGGCGCCGGAGACGTCGGTGCCGAGCACGATCAGGATGTCGGGGTTCGGCACGAGGGTGCCGCCGTTGAGCGGCAGGTCGAGTCGCGTCAGGCCGATCAGAACAACCGCCGGCGCCGAGGGTCGGGCGTTGGTCAGCGCGAGCGACACCGGCTTGTGGCCGTACAGGCCGCCCATGGGGTGCGCCCGCAGGATGGGCGCGCCGTTCGTGCCCGGCAGGGCCGGTCCGGTGACCTCCCAGTTGGGGCGCGCCGAGAAGACCCGCACCTGGCCCGAGTCGGGGCCGTTGTTGCCCGCACCCGGCTCGCCGGCAGCAAAGTCGCGCAGGCCGTCGCCGTCGAGATCGGCGAGGGTGGCCAGGCCGCTGCCCAGCCGGTAGCCCTGGAAGTTGCCGTAGACCGTGTACATCAGCGCGCGGTTGGAACCCCGATAGACGCGCACGGCGCCGGCGTTCTCGTAGGCGCCGGGATTGGGCTGATGGATGTCGTCGCGCCCGGGGGCGCCCACGGCGAACTCGCCGAAGCCGTCGCCGTCGAGGTCGTCGAGGGCATCGACCGTCGTGCCGAAGCGCACGTGCTCGGTGGAGGGGCCCGCGCGCACCGGTCCCGGCGGGGCCAGGTCGTCGATCACGCCGCCCCCGTCGCCCGACACGATCAGCAGGCGTCCGGCGTTCGGCCCGTGCAGGTCGCTGTGCGGCAGGCCCAGGCCGAGGTCGTCGTGCCCGTCGAGGTCGACGTCGCCCACGGGGCCGAGGCTGGTCCCGAACCCGGCCAGGGCCTCGGGGCCCTCGACGTCGAACAGGAACGCGCCGTCGAAGCCGGACCACGCGCGCACCAACCCGACCTGCTGGGCGTCGAAGAAGGGCAGGTCGCTGCCGGCGGCGTAGTCGTCGAAGCCGTCGTCGTTGAGGTCGCCGACGCCGCGCACGACGCGCCCGAGCTGATCGCCGGGGGCGTCACCAAAATGGGTGCGCATGACGCTGCCGTCGGAGCCGCGCAGCACGAGCACGGCGCCGATGGAGGTCAGGCCCGGTTCGTCGTCGAGGGGCGCGCCGGCCACCAGCTCGGCGAATCCGTCGCCGTCGAGGTCGCCGATGGTGTCGAGCGACGAACCGAGCTGGTCGCCGGACATCGCGCCGGTGGTCTCCCACAGCACCGAACCGTCGAGGCCCGAGACGAGCCGGACGGTGCCCGTGTCGGTGCCGCCGATGTTCTCGCCCCAGGCGCTGACGGCCACGTCGTCGTGTCCGTCGCGGTTGACGTCGCCGACGTGCGCCACGCCGCTGCCGAGGTGGTCGGCCTGGGCGCCGTCCCAGGTGCGGATCACGGCGCCGGTGGCGCCGGACACGATGCGCACCTGCCCCGCGCCGAAGAGGAACTGGTCGTGGTCGGGCACGCCGACGGCCACGTCGTCGGTGCCGTCGTCGTCGACGTCACCGGCCGGGCCCATGACGAAGCCCAGCAGGTCGCCCGGGAGCTCGCCGTTGAGGCGGGTGATCAGGCTCTGGGCGTGGGCGGGCGCCGCGGTGACGAGCAGGAGCGCGAGTCCGCCCGCGACGAGGGTCAGGGTGCGGCGCCTCGCGGGGCATTGGGCAGGGAGCGACGCGGGGCGCGTGGATGGGTGCAAGGTCGTTGGCATGGTCAGCCTCCTCTTCCTGGCCCAGGGTAGAGCAAGAGGAGCCGGACGGGGCCGCCTTTGCCGCTAGTGGGCCTGCAGCCAGTTGTCGCCCGTTCCGACATCGACGACGAGGGGTACCGAGAGGTCCATGGCGCCCGCCATCTCGTCGCGGACGAGCTCACCCACCGCCTCGAGTTCGCCCTCGGCCACCTCGAGCACGAGCTCATCGTGCACCTGCAGCAGCAGCAGCGCGTCGGGGTGCTCGGCCTTCAAGCGGTCGTTCACGCGCACCATGGCGAGCTTGATCAGGTCGGCGGCCGTGCCCTGGATGGGTGTGTTGATGGCGATGTTGCGGGCGCCCGCGGCGAGGCGTTGGTCGCTGCTGTCGATGTGCTCGACCTTCCGGCGCCGGCCTGAGAGAGTCGAGACGAAGCCCGTCTGCTTGGCCTGCTCGCGGGTGGCGTCGATCCAGCCCTTCACCGCCGGGAAGGTGTCGAAGTACTGCTCGATGAACGCAGCCGCCTCGGCGATGGACACGTCGATGGACTTGGCCAGGCGCGGCGGGCCCATGCCGTAGATGATGCCGAAGTTGATGGTCTTGGCGTGGTTGCGCATCTGCCCGTCGACGTCCTCGGGCGCCACGCCGAAGACCAGCGCCGCGGTGCGCCGGTGGATGTCCTCGCCGCTGGCGAAGGCCTCGCGCAGGGCCTCATCGCCGGTGAGGTGCGCAAGGACCCGCAGCTCGACCTGGCTGTAGTCGGCTGCGAGCAACTTCCGGCCCGGAGGCGCGATGAAGGCCTCGCGGATGCGTCGGCCCTGCTCGGTGCGCACCGGGATGTTCTGCAGGTTGGGGTCGGTGGACGAGAGCCGGCCGGTGGACGCGCCCGCCTGGTTGAACGAGGTGTGGATGCGCCCGGTGCCGGGGTGCACCCGCTCGGGCAGCGAGTCGACGTAGGTGCTCTTGAGCTTGGCGTTGAGGCGGTACTCGAGGATCTTCGCCGGCAGCGGGTGCTCGGAGAGCTGCTCCATGGTCTCGGCGTCGGTGCTGAAGCCGCTCTTGGTCTTCTTGAGCCGCTTGATGCCCAGCTCCTCGTGGATGGCGAGGTCGACGTAGAGCACCTGCTGCAGCTGCTTGGGGCTGTCGATGTTGAACTCGCCGCCGGCCATCGCGTGGATCTCGGCGGTGAGGTCGGCCAGGCGCTCGGCCATCTCGGTGGAGAGCCGCGCCAGGTGATCGATGTCGACCAGGATGCCGTTGCGCTCCATGGTCTGCAGCACGCGCACCACGGGCATCTCGATGTCGCGGAAGACGCCCTCCACCTCCGAGTCCTTGAGTTGCCCGGTGAACAGGTCGCGCAGCCGCAGGGTGACGTCGGCGTCCTCGCAGGCGTACTCGCCGCACTTGCTGACGGGCACGTCCCACATGGAGATCTGCGACTTGCCCTTGCCGATGAGTTCGCTCGTCGGGATCTTGCTCAGCCCGAAGTGCTTGAGCGAGAGGAAGTCGAGGCCGTGCTGGTTCTGGTGCGCGCTGAGGCAGAAAGAGGCCAGCAGCGTGTCGAAGCCGACGTTGGCCACGTCGATGCCGTAGCGCGAGAGGACGTGCAGGTCGTACTTGGCGTTCTGGGCGCACCACGAGACGCGGGCGTCGGCGAAGAACGGAGTGAGATCTTCGAGGAAGCGCGCGAGGTCGCTGCCGGCCCGCGGCACGAGCGGGTCGCCCTTGATGCCGAGGCCGGTCTGCTGCGACGGGGCCTCGGTGAACATGCCGTCGCTGGGGGGCGCGTTACGTTCGCGGGCATTGAGGCTGCGGTCGCCGGGGCCGAAGATGGGCTCGGACAGGTTGGCGGGCAGGTACCACGCCTCGAGGGGCTCGAAGGCGAAGGAGAGTCCCACCAACTCGGCCTCGAGGGGATCGAGCCCGGTGGTCTCGGTGTCGAACACGACGGACGTCTGCCGGGCCAGTTGCTTCAGGAACGCATCGTACTGCGGCTTCGTCTTGACGACGGTGTAGTGGCGCTCCTCGGCTTCCGCGGTGACGCCGCCGGCGTTCCCGGCGAGGCGCTCGGCCAGCGACGGGAAGTCGAGCTCGACGAACAGCTCGCGGGCCGCGTCGATGTCGGGGCCGCTGTAGACCAGGTCGTCGATGCCGATGGTGACCGGGCTGTCGAGCTGGATCGTGGCCAGCTCCTGGGACAGGTAGGCGTCGTCCTTGCCCTCACGCAGCTTGCTCTGCAGTCCCGGCGGCCGGATGGCGTCGATCTGACCGTACAAGGCGTCGAGAGAAGCGTGTGCGCCGATGAGCTTGAGCGCCGTCTTCTCGCCGATGCCCCTCACGCCCGGGATGTTGTCGGAGTTGTCGCCCATGAGCGCGAGCACGTCGATGACCTGCTCGGGCAGGCAGTTGAACTTCGCCTTGACCGCGTCGTAGCTCTGGATGACCGGCTCGGCCCCGGGCTTGGTGGGGTTGTACATGGAGATGCGGTCGTCGATGACCTGCATGAAGTCCTTGTCGCCGGAGACGATGAACACGTCGTGGCCGGCGCTCGCCGCCTGCTTCGCGAGGGTGCCGATGACGTCGTCGGCCTCCCAGCCGTCGAGGGCGTAGAGCGGGAAGCCGAGGGCCACCGAGATGCGCTCGAACACCGGCAGCTGCTGGATCAGTTCGGGCGGCGTCTTCTGCCGGGTGGCCTTGTAGTCGGGGAAGCGCTTGTGCCGGAAGGTGGGCTTGGGCGTGTCCATGGCCACCAGGGCGAAGTCGGGTTGCTCCTTCTCGGCCAGCGCGAGCAGGGAATTCGCGTAGGCGAAGGCCGGGCCGGGGCCGCGGGCGAAGAAGGCGCGGTAGGCCAGGGCCGAACCGTCGATGAGGAAAACACGGGACGTCATCGGGGCATCCTAGCGATCGGAAGCGGTCGGCTCGGGAATGGACTTCGGGGTCGCCGCCGTCCAAGCTCTGTGCCCATGGTCCGTCCCCGTCGCTCGGCGTTCGTCGCGGTGCTGTCCGCGCTGGTCCTGCTGGGCGGGTGCAGCGACGAGGCCGTGGAGGAACGTCGCGCCGTGGTGGGCAAGGCCCGCGCCGCCCTGGAGGCCGGCGACGCCAACGGCGCCCTCTCCGCGCTGCGGCTGGTGTGGAATGCCGAGGCGCCGGACCCGAGCCTGGCCCTCGTCGGGGCGCGGGCCAGCCTGGCCCTCAAGCGGCACGACGACGTGATCAAGTACGCCCGGGCCGGTCTGGGCGCCGATTTCGCGGACGCCGGATTGAAGGCCGATCTCGAGTGGGCCCGCGGCAAGGCCCTGCTGGCCCGCTACCACGAGCTCAAGGCCGACACCGATCGACGCGCGGCAGGTGTGGCCCTCGAGGAGGGCACCCGGGCGGGGAACCATCGCGGCGAAGCGGCGGCCTTGCTGGCGCTGCTGCAACTGGCGGGCCGCGACCCGGACACCGCCCGCTTCGAGCGCTTCGGACGCATGGCGCTCGAGCTGGACCCCGACGGGGTCGCCACCAGTTCGGTGCGGACGATGTTCGAGACGCTCGGGATCGACCTGTGAGCGCAGGGCCAAGACCTTGAGCGCAGGACGCAAGGCGGGCGCGCTGTTCTCGTCGCGCTGGGGGCTCATCGCCGCGACCCTGGGCATGGCCATCGGCACCGGCAACCTGTGGCGCTTCCCGCGCATCCTGGCGGCCAACGGCGGCGGCACCTTCCTGATCCCCTGGGTGATCTTCCTGTTCGCCTGGTCGATTCCGCTGCTCATGGCGGAGTTCGCCCTCGGACGGGCGGCGCGGCGGGGCCCCCTGGGCGCGTTCGCGAAGATCTTCGGCGAGCGCAAGGCGTGGCGCGGCGGCTTCGTCGCGATCTGCACGCTCGGCATCATGTTCTATTACTCCGTCGTCGCCGGCTGGACCGTGCGCTACCTGGTCTGGGCGGTGAGCGGCGTCACGGCCGAGATCGAGCCGACCACGGCCGTGGCCACCTTCGAGGCCTTCGCCGGCAGCGGCGGGGCGGCGCTGTTCCACCTGGTGTGCATCGGGCTGGCCTCGCTGGTCGTGGCGGCCGGCGTGACGAGCGGCATCGAGCGGGTCAGCAAGGTGCTCGTGCCGGGCCTGTTCGCGGTGCTGCTCATCTCCATCGTGCGCTCGTTGACCCTCGAAGGCGCCGGCGGCGGCCTGTCGTTCCTGTTCACGGTGGAGTGGGAGCGGCTGGGCGACTACCGCATCTGGCTCGAGGCGCTGTCGCAGTCGGCGTGGTCGACGGGCGCCGGCTGGGGCCTGATGCTCTGCTACGCCATCTACGCCGGCACCAACCTGCGCACCCGGCGCGAGTGCCTCACCACGGGCCTGGGCAACAACGGCGCCTCGCTGCTGGCGGCGCTGGCCATCATCCCGGCGGTGTGGGCCCTGGCGCCCATGGCGGGGCAGACGCCCGAGGCCCTCGTCACCGAGTCGGGGCCGGCGAGCACGGGGCTGACCTTCATCTGGATGCCCGTGCTGTTCCGGCAGATGCCGTGGGGCGGGGGCGCGCTCGAGATCCTGTTCTTCCTCGGGCTGGCCTTCGCCGCTCTCTCTTCGCTCATTGCGATGGTCGAGCTGGGCGTGCGCTCGCTGATCGACCTCGGGCACCCGCGCAAGCGGGCCACCGCGCTCACCTTCGGCCTGGGCTTCCTGCTGGGGCTGCCGTCGGCCATGGACTTCGCCGGCCTCGACTCGCTCACCATCTTCGGCAACCAGGACTGGGTCTGGGGCGTGGGGCTGATCGTGTCGGGCGGGCTGCTGTCGTTCTCGGTGGTGGGCTACGGCGTGCGCCGCTTCTGGAACGAGCTCATCGTCGCGCCCGAGACCGACGCACAGGGACATCACGGCACGAGCGGCTCGGGCGGGTGGTTCCGGCTGTGTCTCGGCGTGCTGGTGCCGGTGCAATTCGTCGGCCTGCTGGGCTGGTGGTTCTGGCAGGCCTACGACTGGACCGACGCGGGGCTGCCCCTCGGCGAACGCCTGGCCGCGTGGCTCGACCCGCTCTCGGCCTTCTCGGTGGGCACCTGCGTCCTGCAGTGGCTGGCCGTCATCACCACGCTGGTGATCTTCAACAAGCCGCTCGCGAAGCGCTCCGCCACCGACGACTGAGGCCCGCGCGCGTCATGCAGCCGGTCAGGCTCCGTGCGGGCGACGTGCTCGCGTCGCGCCTAATTCTCCTGCCCCTCGTGGGGTGACGAGAGCACCTCCGGCGGGCGGGGCTTGCCGAGGTCGCGGCGGTCCCAGAAGAAGATGTACTCGGAGAAGATGGCGGCCAGGTAGATCACCACGGTGATCAGGATCGGCAGGGTGTAGCCGTCGAGGTCGGCGCCGAGCAGGCCGGCCGAGGCCTCGATGAGCGACCCGCCGAAGACCACGCTCAGGCCCCAGCCCAGGTTCCAAGCGAGCATGGCCAGCGAGTTGACGCTGGCGCGCCATTCGTCGGGGGTGATCTCCATCATGAAGTTGCGCCACAACGGGTGGCACACGTTCATCAGGGCCTGCCGCAGGATCACGGCGGTCACGGCCACGGTGACGTTCATGGTGAACGCCAGCGACACGAAGAAGGGGATCGAGAGCAGCTCGCTCAACAGGGTGGCGCGGACGAAGCCGAAGCGGGCGGCGACGTAGGGCACCGCGAGCACGGCGACGGTCATGGTGGCGGCGGCGGCGGCCATGACCAGCCCCAGGCCGTCCTTGTCCATGCCGAAGCGGTCGGTGAGGTAGAGGTTGATGAACGGGATGGTGAGCCCCGCGCCCGTGCCGATGATCACATTGGGGATGGCGAGCCGGACCCACAGGTGCCAGTGGTCGCGGCGCAGGATGGCGAAGAAGCTGCGCTTGGCCGCGGGTGGGTCGCCGGCGCGGTCCATGAGCCGCCGGTAGCAGAGCACGCCGCAGAGGCTGGCCAGGGCGCCGATGATCAGGGTGATGCGCAGCGAGCCCGCTTCGGCCCAGTCCGGCGCGAGGAACGCGGCCAGGTAGCCCGCCGCGAGGGGCCCGATGGTCTGGGCCACCGAGTGCGTGGCGAACTCGGCGCCGAACAGGTGGCTGCGCGACTCCGGCGTGGAGATGCTCATGACGAAGGGCGCCGTCACCACCCAGTGCAGCGAGAAGGCCGCGCCATTGAGCGTGGCGAAGGCCATCAGGGCCCAGAGCGACTCGCTGCAGGCCAGGCCGGCGATGCCGACCGCGGCGCCCACGCAGGAGAGGGTCAGGCTGCGCCGCGGTCCGAGGCGGTCGTACATGGAGGCCGAGGGGTAGGTGGCCAGCACGATGCCGATGGTGCCGGCCGAGAGCACCATGCCGGCCTCCGCCTCCCCGTGGCCGACGGAGCGCACGTAGAGGTTCTGCAGCGTCCACAGGAATGCGTGGCCAAGCTCGATCAGCAGCGCGCCGCCGAGAAAGGCTCGGGCGGCCGGAGGGAAGGCGCCGAAGCGGCGCAGGTAGGCCCACACGTCAGGCGCCCCGCATGGCTACGCGGGGGCGCCGGGGCCGGGATCGATCCGGCGCCCGAAGACGAACAGCACACTCAACATGACGACGAGGGCGGAGCCGAGGGCCAACGGCAGGCTCCACCAGTCGACCATGATCGACGGCAGGTAGCCGGCCCCGATGGCGATGGCCGCCGTCGTGATGGCGTAGGGCGCCTGGGTGCGCACGTGGTCGACGTGATCGGAGGCGCTGCTGACCGAGCTGAGCACGGTCGTGTCCGAGATGGGTGAGCAGTGGTCGCCGAAGATGGAGCCCTCGAGCACGGCGCCGATGCTCATGACCACCATGACCATGGAGCCGAGCCCCGAGTCGGCGCCCACGGCCGCGGCGAGGGCCACCACGTTGGGCAGCAGGATCGACATGGTCGACCACGACGAGCCCGTCGAGAGGGCCACGATGGCCGCGATCAGGAACAGCAGCACCGGCAGCAGCTGCGGCGGGAACGAGTCGGACATGAGCGCCACGAGATAGTCGGCGGTGCGCAGGTCCTGGCACACCTTCCCGATCATCCAGGCCGAGAAGAGAATCAGCACCGCGAAGAACAGCGCCCGGATCGAGCTCAGGCCCGCCGTGCGGATGTCGCCCCAGCCGAGGTGCTTGCGGGCCGTGTTGAGCGACCCGGTGAGTCGCCCGCTGACCCAGCACACGCCCACGAAGATCAGGCCCCAGACGAAGTACCCGCCCATGGGCGCGCTCATCAGGTCGAGCGTCGCCTGTGGCAGGATCCCGCGCACGGTGAGTTGCAGCGCGTCGCCGTCCGACATCGGGACGCCCGTCAACCACGCGGCCATCGGGGGCATCAGCTCCCAGGCCGCGACGAAGCCGGCGGCCATACCGATGCGCGTGCGCGCCGAGCCGGCGAGGAAGGCCGCCAGCAGCATGCCGAAGAACGAGCCGAGGAAGATCGGTCCGGCGCCGCTGCCGTTGTAGAGCACCGCCTGCCACGAGGTGATGTCGCTGAAGGAGAGCTGCCCCGCAGCCCACAGTCCGGGGCCGCCGCCGTCGACGAAGATGCGCCAGAAGGTGACCAGCAGCACGCAGCCGATGGGCAGCAGCGCGTCGCGCGCCCGCAGCGTGAGCCCATCCTTGGGCGTGATGCGGGTGGCGGCGTCGCCCACCGTGGGCCGGCCGCCCTTGCGCACGAGCTGGCCCGTCTGCCGCGCCCGCTCCTCGGCCCGCCGCATGGGCCCGAAGTCCCGCTGGGTCAGCACCACCAGGCCGACGAACAGGAGCGTGAACAGGCAGTAGTAGCGAAAGGGGATGGTCTGCAGGAAGACCGCGTAGGCGCTGTCGGTGATGCCCGCGCCCGGGAGCTGCGCCGAGTAGGTCGAGACTTCGAAGGCGATCCAGGTCGAGAGCAGGGACAGACCGGCGATGGGGGCCGCCGTCGAATCGACCAGGTAGGCGAGCTTCTCTCGCGAGATGCGCATGCGGTCCGTGAGCGGGCGCATGGTGTTGCCGACCAGCAGGCAGTTGGCGTAATCGTCGAAGAAAATGGTCAGGCCCATGGCCCAGGTCACCGCCATGGTCGAGCGCACCGTCTTAGCGAAGCCGAGCAGCAGATCCACCAGGCCCTGCACGCCGCCGCTGCGGCTCATGATGCCCACCATGGCCACCAGCCACAGCACGAAGCCGATGATCTCGAGGCGGAAGGTGTCGAAGATCTCGTTGTGCAGGTAGACGGCGAAGACGTCCCAGAAGCCACCGAAGAGTGAGCCGGCCAGGCCCGCGCCTTGCCCGGACGCCATCAAGGCCGCACCGGCCCAGATGCCCAGGAACAGGGCCACCAGCACACGGCGCATGACGAGGGCCACGAAGATGGCGAGCAGCGGGGGCACGAGGGCGCCGCGTCCGGGTTCGCGCCAACGCGCGGGGTCGCCGGCGTCGTCGAGGGGCGCGACGACGATGCCGCCGGTCGAGCCCGCCACGCCGGCGCCCAGGGTCACCGTTCCGTCGACGACCTCGACACGCAGGTCGACGCTGATGGCCTCGCCCGCGGGATCGTCGGCGCCGCGCAACGTTACGGGCTCCAGGCCCGCGTTCTGACGCTGGACGTTGTAGAGGTTCAGGTTGCTGCCGAAGGCGCGGCGGAAGGCCGTGCCGTCGTCGTCGGCGGCGTCAGTCGAACCCGTGCCCTGGCGGGTGACGAACAGAGCGACGGCCCCGAGGCCTTCCCGCTCGAGTTCGGCGTGCAGCGCCGAGAAGACCGAGGAAGTGGCCGGCACGGCCGGGCTCAGGGGCTGGCCGGGCGGGGTGCCGCCATCGTCCGGGAAGGCCAGGCCGAGGTCGGCACCGAGCAGGGCGGAGGTGCCCTGGGCCGCGAGTTTGTCAGGGTCGGCGTCGGGCCACAGCAGGGCCGCGGCCAGCACGAGGCCGAGGGATGTGCCGAGGATCGCAGTCAGGCTGGCTTTCATGAGCGGTGCGGCGGCCTGCCGCGCGGGGGATTGTAGGGCAAGGAGGCCCTGGGACAACGAGCGGCCGGTGTCCGAGGGATGTCGCGACCCGCGCCTTGATGGCCCGTCCATCCATCACGATCATGAGCAACCATGGATCCGACCCTCGCTGCCGTGCTCGTGTTGGCCGTGGCCGTGGTGCTGCTCACGGTGGTGCTCCTGCGCCGACTCTCGGCCCTGGAGGCCGGCGTGCACCGCGAGGATCCGGCCGAGGAACTCGGGACCCGCTTCGACGACCTGAAGGGGCAAATCGATCAGTTGAGGCCGGGAGCCCGTGTGGAAGCCCGGCTGACGGAGATCGGCGAGGCCCTGCAGCGGCTCTCGACGGCGGTCTCCGAATTGCAGACGCGCCCTCCCGTCCCGCTCACCGGTGAGGCGCCGCCCCTCGATCTGCCGGGCCTCGTGCGTCACCATCTGTCGCGGCAGGGCTTCGACTCGATCCAGCTCGTCTCCGACCCCAGCGAGTGGGAGGGGCTCACCGGCGAGGTGGCCTTCGAGGCGCGCAAGCGCGGCGTCACGCACAAGGGGCGTCTGACCGTGCGCGACGGCGTGGTGACCGACGAGTCCATCCGTGCCGCCTACGCCGCCTTTCCCTGATCCGCCCTGCGCGACCCTCGCATCGTCCGTCCCCGCACCACATCGTCCTCGCTTCGTCCTCCCGCACCCACGAGCCGTTCCATGAGCGCACCCGCCGTCGTCTCCGTCCGCGATCTGGCCTCCCACGTCGGAGAGGTCGTTCGCGTGCGCGGCTGGCTGACCAACCGGCGCAAGTCGGGCGGTCTGCAATTCCTGCAGGTGCGTGACGGCAGCGGCACGGTGCAGGCTGTGGCCAAGAAGGACAGCCTCGATGCCGCCCTCTTCGAGGCCCTTTCGGGGCTGGGCCAGGAATCGTCGCTCATCGTCGACGGCGAGGTGGCGGCCGATCCGCGCAGCCCCGGTGGGGTGGAATTGAAGCTGACCGGTGGGCAGGTCATCGGGACCGCGACCGACTTCCCGATCAGCAACAAGGAGCATTCGTCGGGCTTCCTGATGGAGCACCGCCACCTGTGGCTGCGTTCGAGCAAGCAGGCGGCCACGCTGCGGGTGCGGGCGCGCATCATCAAGTCCATCCGCGACTACTTCGACTCCCGCGGCTACATCTGTTTCGACGCGCCCATGTTCACGCCGGCGGCCTGCGAAGGCACGTCGACGCTGTTCGAGGTCGACTACTTCGGCGAGCCCGCCTACCTGACCCAGAGCGGCCAGCTCTACGGCGAGGCGGGGGCCATGGCCCTGGGCAAGATCTACACCTTCGGGCCGACCTTCCGCGCCGAGAAGTCGAAGACGCGCAAGCACCTGACCGAGTTCTGGATGATCGAGCCGGAGATCGCCTTCGCCACCCTCGACGACGTCATGGACGTGGCCGAGGAGTTCATCGAGACCATCGTCCAGGACGTGCTGGCCGACTGTGAACCCGAGCTGACCGTGCTCGAACGTGATCTCGACAAGCTGCGCGCCATCAAGCGCCCCTTCAAGCGTGAGACCTACGACGAGAGCGTCGCGCGCATGGAGGCTGCCGGCCACGCGTTCAAGCACGGTGACGATTTCGGCGCGCCCGACGAGGAGTTCATCACCCACGGTTCCGACAAGCCCGTGCTGGTGCACCGCTGGCCGGCCGACATCAAGGCCTTCTACATGAAGCGCGATCCTGCGGACGACACGCGGGCCCTGGCCGTCGACGTGATCGCGCCGGAGGGCTACGGCGAGATCATCGGCGGGAGTGAGCGCGCCGACGACCTGGCCTTCCTGGAGGAGCAGATCGCGGCGCACAAGCTGCCCAAGGAATCCTTCGAGTGGTACCTCGACCTGCGGCGCTACGGCAGCGTCCCCCACGGCGGCTTCGGCCTCGGGCTCGAACGCACCGTGGCCTGGATCTGTGGCACCAAGCACATCCGCGAATGCATTCCCTTTCCGCGGATGCTCTACAAGATCTACCCGTGAGCGCGGCCACCGACGGGCTCGGCGTGGCGAATCGTCGGCACGACCTCTCGGGGCTCGAGCGTGCCGCGGCCCTGGCGGGGCTGGGCGAAGTCGAGGCCCGCATCGCACCGTTCGATGCCCGGGTCGGCTGGTGGTTCCGGTGGGGACGCGGGACGCTGCAGGTCTCCGAGCGCATCGTGGAACGCTGCGTCCCGGGCGACGCCGAGGCCCTGCTCGTGAATGCGGTCATCGAGGGCCGCAAGCTGCGCACCTGGAAGATCTTCTGGACCTGTTGGTGGGTGTTCGTCGTGGCCTTCGGGGCCGTGGGAACGCTGGGTGGCCCCGACTACGCATTCCTCGATGGCTGGGGGCTGCTGGAACTGGGGCTCTTCGCCGTGGGCGCCGTCGTGGTCATGTTCATCCAACGGCAACAGTTCCGGCTCAAGGCGGATGACGCCACCGTCGCCCTGATGGGTGATGCCGAGGCCCTCGTGCGCGGCCTGAACGCCATGGGCCAGGAAGAGCTGCGCTTCGGCTCGATGCGCATGGCCGCGCGTCCCGACCTGCACAAGCGCGCCGAACGGCTCGTCGCCAAGCATGCGCTGTGCTCGGCCGCGGGCGGCCCGCCCTCCGACAGCCCGCCCTCCAGCGATTCAAGGGACGATGCCGCCGGTGGGTGACGCGGCGGAGCGGCCGCTGCGCCTCGCGCTCCATGCCGACGCCGCCCGTCTGGTCACCCTGCGCGCCCGGGTGTTGGCGGCGCTGCGCGCCTGCCTCGAGAGCCGTGGCCTCGTGGAAGCCGACGTCGGTGCACTGGCGCCCTTCGCGGGGCAGGAGCCCGAGCTGCATCCGCCGGGGGTCCGGGTGGAGGGGCTGCCCGGCCCCCTCTGGCTGCAGACCTCGCCGGAGTTGTTGCTGAAGCGCTTGGTGTGGGCCGGCGTCCCGGCGGTGTACGCCCTCGGGCCGGCCTACCGGGGGGGCTTCGAGGAGCTGTCCACCGAGCACCAGCCCGAGTTCCTCATGCTCGAGTGGTATCGGCCGGGTGACCACACCGACCTCCTGGTGGACGACGTGGTCGCGTTGGTGGCTGCGGCTGCCGGCGCCCTTGGTGAGGGGGACCAAAGTGAGCAGGTTCCGGGTGCGGGAACCTCCGATGTCGAGACACCCTCCACTCCCCGCGTGTTGACCATGGCGCAGGCCTTCGACGAATGCGGAGCCGGTGACCTGGCGGCCCTGCTCGCCGAGGAGCCCAGCGGAACGGCGGCGGTGTCGGAGCGCTTCCACAGGATCATCGTCGAGACCATCGAGCCGGCGTTACGCCGCGCCGGTGGCCTCGTGTTCCTGCGGGACTATCCGCTCTACGCGTCGGCCCTGGCGCGGATCGACGCGGCCCGCGGGTGCGCCTTGCGCGTCGAGGCGTATCTCGGCGGCATCGAACTCGCCAACGGTTGGGTCGAGCTCACCGATGCCGATTCGCTGGCCGAGCGTTGGCAAGCGGAGGGACGCGGTCGCGACGGCGTCCCTCCGGCCCTCGACGAGGGCCTGATCGCGCTGTACCGGAAGCGTCCGGCGCCGCAAACCGTGGGCATGGCCCTCGGAGTCGACCGGCTGCTGATGGCGCTGCTCGGGGCTTCGCGCCTGGCGGACGTGCGTCCGTTGACGCTCGAACGCGACGCGTAACGGCGCGCCGCTCCGGGCGACAGCCCTGACGCGATGTCCCCGTGCTCGTCCCGCTGGGACGGGGCGTCGTCTCGGTCGTCGACGACGGCGCCGAGCCATCCGACCCGCGCACCGTCGCCCAGCGAACGGACGAGTCCCCGGGTGCACTCCAGAGGAGATCGATCGTGTTACTTCCGTTTTCCCACCGCCGGCCTCGTTCCGGCCCTGCCTTCGTCGCCGTGGTCGTCTCGGCTGTGTGCGTGTCCTCCATCCTCGCGCCGGATGCGGTCGCTCTCGAGGACATGCTCGTGAGCCTGTCGACGGACAGCGAGCTCGCCGGCGCCCCGGTGCGTGACCAGGAACTCGTGCGCCATGCCGACGGCGGCACGGCCCGCGTGACCTGGCCGTCCGAGACGCTCGCGCTCATTTCCGGCGACCTCTCCGGCAACGGTTCGGCCGAGGTATTCGGTGACGTCGATGCGTTGCACGAGTCCGTCGGGGGCGCGACTGCCGTCGACGGCCTGTACCTCTCGCTGCTCTCGAACGAGGACGGCTTCCTCGACGGCGATGTGCTGCGCGCGACGCCCGCCGGCTTCGTGGTCCACCGCAGCGAGGCGGAATTCGAGGCGCTGATCGGGAGTCTCGACGGTGAGATCGACGTCGACGCCTTCCAACTCGACGACGACGGGACGATGCTGTTCTCGCTCGCCGAGAACGAGGAGTCGTCCCTGCTGTCCGGTGATGCGGTGGGATGGGTGGCCGACGGGGACATCCTGATCTGGGCCCCGGGCGATCCCCAGGCGGCGATCCTTTTCACCGAGTCGCAGGTGGACGACATGGTGTCGGCGGCGCTGGGTGCGTCCACGACGATGGGCGACGTGAAGGGCCTGGCGCGGGATCCGCAGAGCGGCGCCGTGTTGTTCAGCGTGCAGAGCCCGTCGAACCACGATGCGTCGGTGTTCTCGACGGCGGGCGGCGGTGCCCTCGTGGCGGGGCAGACGGAGGCTGACTTCGGCTTCGGCACGAATGCCGAGCTCGACGCGCTCACCGTGGCCCGCTCGTCCTACCGTTCGTTGACCGTGTCGTCCGGGCAGCCACAGGCGGGCGAGACCCTGACCATCGAGTTGGCCGGGGCGGCGCCGGGCGAAGTGTGGATCATCCTCGCCGCCCTGGATTGGGAGGCCGCGCCCGTGCTCGGACTCGACGGATGGGGGGGACTCGTGCTCAGCCCCGACGTGCTCTTTTCGATCATGCTCGGTTCGGCGGCGAATCTGGCCGTCGTGACCGATGGCACCGGAGCGGCGACCTTCACCGACGATCTCGGACCGGGGGTTCCCGCCATCGACGTCGTCGTCCAGGCCATCTCGCCGTCACCGACGCTCTCGTCGACCAATCCGGTGTTGCTCGAACTCGGCCAGTAGTTTCGAACAGGCGGTCTCGCTAACATTGGGGGCTCGGTCGCGGCGTGCGGTGGCACACTCTCCCGTCGCGACCGGCCCTCATCTCCCATCGCCTGACCGGCCGGCTCCGCCATGACCGCAACGCGTCTGATCCACTGCATTTTCCAGGGCAACCTGATCCACGAGCCCCTGCTCTACAACCTGGGCAAGGACTTCGATCTGATCCCCAACATCCGCGGCGCGACCATCAGCGAGAGCCTCGGCAAGGTCTACCTGGAACTCGAGGGGGCGACCGAGGAGATCGAACGGGCGATCGAGTACCTGCGCGAGCGGGGCGTCGAGATCACCGACGTGCCCGAGGGCATGCCCGCTCAGCCGTAGTCGGGCTCGACCGCAGGCGGGTCCGGCCGCAAATGGGCCCGGGTCAGCCTTCGTCGTCTTCGAGGGCTGCGACCGCGGCGGCCACCTTCTTGCGGTAGGTCTCGACGGCGTCGGCGTCGTTGTACTTGCCGGACCACCAGGCGATCCATCCGTCCTTGGGGTCCGTGATGACCTTGACGCGCTTGTTGATGTCGATGACGTCCATCTTGGTCACATCGCCGTCGAAGAAGAAGCGCGGGATGCGCGCGACGCGCTTCTGCCAGTGGTCGACCAGGCGATACGACTGCATCACCGAGGTGGGATCCGACATGTCCACGCCGTTGAGCGCGTTGATGTAGGCCGGCGTCTGGGCGACCACGTCGCCGTCCTCGAGCAGCTTGCGCAGGTCGCGCTCCCTGCGGGGCGAGGTGCCCTCGACATAGACCTTGGTCACCGCATCCGACCACTCCTGGAACAGGGCAGGGTCGGTGCCTTCGAGCATCGGGAGTGCTTCGAAGGCGATCACCGGGTCGAGGGGTTCGTCAGGATCCTTCGGCGGCGGCTTGGTCGTGGTCTTCGTTTCGGGGGCGGGCGTGTCGGTGGCGGCGGCAGCGGTCTCGTCGCCGCTGCCGGCGTCGTCCGAACCCGTGTCCTTGGTGGAGGCAGGATCGGCGCCCGCCGTGCCGGTTTCATCGCCCGCGTCGGCGCCGGACTCGTCGCCGTCGGCATCCGTGGTGGTGTCCGTACTGGTGTCGGTGGAGGTGGTGGGCTCGGCCGGGGCGTCTTCGCCGCCGAACCAACCCATGCCCCAGCCGGCGCCTCCGACGACCACGAGCAGGAGCACCACGATCAAGACGATCAGCCCGACGGGGCTCTTCTTCTCTCCGGCCTCGGCCTTGCCGCGGGCGCCGCGACCGGCGCGCCTGCCGCTCCGGGCGGACTTGGCGGACTTGGCGGACTTCGCCCCTTTGGAGGCTGAGCGCTTGGAGGCTGCGCCCGCTCGGGCGCCCTTGGTGGCAGCGCGCTTGGAACCAGTGCCGGCTCGGGCGCCCTTGGTGGCGGGGCGCTTGGCAGGGGCGGCGGCAGCGGCGGGCGCCGCTTTGGTGGGTGCCTTGCGGGCCGGAGCGCGCTTGGCGGCCGCGGGCGCCTGCTTCGGCGCGGCTCGGGGCGACGCCTTGGGCTTGGCGGCCGGGGCTGCGCCGTCGGCAGGCGGGATCTCGACGATGCCGCCGCACTTCTTGCACTTGGCGCGGGTGGCCGAGACGGAATCAGGGATTTTGTAGCGGGCTTCGCAGCCCTGGCACGTGCCGACGCGAGGCATCACATGCACTCCGTGAGGAGAGGAACGGTCCGTCTGGGGGATGACGACCGCCGGCGTAGTGAGCCGAGCAAGCTAAGAGGCGTTGGGGCGAATGGTCAAGGGCGTCGCGATTTGGCGGTCTTCAGCGTCTTGAGCAAATCGGCGGTGTCCAAGGAGGCCAGGGCCGTCTGCCATGCGGCCTCGGTGCCGCGGCGGCTGCCCTCGTAGCGCTGCGAAAGTCCGTAGGAATCGCGGCGTTTGTGATTCACCGCCAGCTCGCTGAGCAACTCTCGCAGGGCCTCGGGGCGGGCGTGGGAGAAGTGCTCGATGAGCGCCCAGGTGAGCACCTGTGAGGGCTCGGCCGAGCCCGGCGTGCTCGCGTCCATGGCGAAGTCGATCAGGGGCACCTCGTCCAGCGCCTCGAGCAGTCGCGTGGCGCGGTTGGGCCAGTCGAAGTGATCGCTGGCTGAGACGAAGCCGGTGACGTTGAACATGTAGCTGGTGCCGAACAGCCTTTGTTCGGTGAACAGGCCGAAGCCCCACTCGAGGTTGGCGGGCAGGGGGCCGGCGCGCTGGCTGACCAGGCACTGGGCGGTCTTGTTGGCGACTTCGTTCTCGTAGCGGAATTCGTCGTCGCCCTGCGTGGCATCGCCCGCCATGTCCATGGTCGGCTGGATGAACAGCGGCACGCTGCGCATGATCAGGCCGGTCGGGTGCCGGCGCATGTGTTCCACGCCCTCCTCGAGCAGGAGCTGTTTCTCGCCCAGGGCGTCCACGACCCCTTCCCAGGCCTCCGAGTGGAAGCCCTTCGCGTCGAAGACGAGGGCCACCACCGGGCGGGGCTCGCGGCCCGGCGCGACGGGCACCAGGGGTTCGACCAGCTCGCGGGTCTGGGACATGAGGGCGTCGGCGGCCTTGAGCAACTTCTCCTTGGCCGCGCCCAGGATCAGGTGGTGACCCTCGACATCGACGAAGACCTCGAGGTCGAGCTCGTCGGCGAGCTCGGCCCACTCGTTGAGCAGCGTGGCCATGGGGGGCGTGAGCCGAGCGGCCACCTTGCTCCCGGTGACCTTCTTGCCGTCAAAGCGGAATTTCAGCTCGGCGGCGGCCGGGGTCAGCTCAGGGGACTCGGGGCGGTCGGTGCCCTCGTCGTCACCGGTCAGAGTCGGAGGGGGGCCGGGGGCCGGTGGGGGCTCGGGGGCCGCGGCCGCGCCCACGGCGGGGCCGGCGGACGGCCCGAGCAGGAAACACAGGCCCAGCAGCAGCAGAGCCGGGCTCGAGGGGTCACGCTTCAGCATCGGAGTCGATCCTCCCGTTCGCAATCGCCGTGTCGAGCCGCCACGTCGCTCGGCCGCCACGAGACACCGCCGAGGTGCGTCGTGCGGTTGGCCAGTCCCTGCTGCCTATGATGAGCTGCCCGGAGGCGTGACGGAATGCCCGGATCCGGTCGCCGCCTCCGCCCCCTTGGTTTCAATGGACCCGCCGTGACCGTCACCTCAGACAGCCCGTTCCGCCTGCAGACCGACCTCATTCCCCGGGGCGACCAACCCGCCGCCATCGAGGCGCTGGTGAAGGGCTTTGCCGACGGCCCGGCCCGGCAGGTGCTCAAGGGCGTCACCGGTTCGGGCAAGACCTTCGCCATGGCCCACGTGATCCAGCAACTCGGGCGCCCGGCCCTGGTGCTGGCCCACAACAAGACCCTGGCCGCCCAGCTCTACGACGAGTTCCGCAACCTCTTCCCGGACAACGCGGTGGAGTACTTCGTCAGCTACTACGACTACTACCAGCCGGAGGCCTACGTCCCGCGGACGGACACCTACATCGAGAAGGAGGCCTTCATCAACGAGCAGATCGAGCGGCTGCGCAACAGCGCCACCCGTTCGCTGCTGGAACGCCGCGATGTGATCATCGTCGCCTCGGTGAGCTGCATCTACGGCCTGGGCAGCCCCGACTTCTACCAGGGCATGGCGGTGCACCTTTCGCGGGGCCAGACCGTCGACCGGGACGACGTGCTGCGCGAGCTGGCGTCCGTGCAGTACCAGCGCGCCGGCCTGGACTTCCGCAACGGCACCTTCCGGGTGCGCGGCGACGTGATCGAGATCTTCCCGGTCTACGAGGATGAGCGCATCGTGCGGGTCGAGTTCTTCGACGACGAGATCGAGGCGATCACCATCGTGGATCCGTTGCGGGGCGAGGTCATCGAGGACGTGCAGTCGACCTCGATCTACCCGGCCAGCCACTACATCACGCCTGAGGACCGGCTGCAGGAGGCGATCGGGGCCATCGGCGCAGAGCTCGACGAGCACCTCGAGCGGCTGCGGGGCAAGGGCATGTTGCTGGAGGCCCAGCGCCTCGAGCAGCGCACGCGCTTCGACCTCGAGCAGTTGCAGGAGGGCGGCATGTGCCCGGGCATCGAGAATTACTCGCGGCACCTCGACGGACGCAACCCGGGCGAGCCGGCGGCGAGCCTGATTGCGTATTTTCCCGAAGACTTCCTGGCCATCATCGACGAGAGCCACCAGATGCTGCCGCAGGTCTCGGCCATGCGGAAGGGCGACTTCTCGCGCAAGACCACCCTGGTGGAGCACGGCTTCCGCCTGCCGTCGGCCGTCGACAACCGGCCCCTCGAATTCGGGGAATTCGACGCGCTGCTCGGCCGCGTGCTCTACACCTCGGCCACGCCGGCGGCGAAGGAGCTGGAAGCGTCACAGGGCAAGGTGGCCGAGATGATCGTGCGACCCACGGGCCTGCTCGATCCGCCCGTGGTCGTGCGCCCGGCCCGGGGACAGGTGGACGACCTGCTCTCGGAGATCCACAAGGTGACGGCGCAGGGCTATCGGACGCTGGTCACCACGCTCACCAAGCGCATGGCCGAGGAGCTCACCGACCACTACCTCGCCCTCGGCATCAAGGTGAAGTACATGCACAGCGACATCGACACCCTCGAGCGCATCGAGATCATCCGCGGCCTGCGCATGGGGGAATTCGACTGCCTGGTGGGTATCAACCTGCTGCGCGAGGGCCTCGACCTGCCCGAGGTGGCGCTGGTGGCCGTGCTCGACGCCGACAAGGAGGGCTTCCTGCGCTCGGCCACGAGCCTGATCCAGACCATGGGGCGCGCCGCCCGCAACGTGGATGGTCGCGTGGTGCTCTACGCCGAGCGGGAGACCGACTCCATGCGCGCGGCGCTGCAGGAGAGCGAGCGTCGCCGCACCATCCAGCGTGCCTTCAACGCGAAGCACGGCATCACCCCGACCTCCACCACCCGGTCGGTGGACCGCTCTCTGCACGTGGCCGAGGAGGAGGCGGAGATCATGCCGGACGAGTACGAGGACGATGTGGAGGCCTCGGGCTTCGAGCTCCAGAACCCCGCACTGCTGCGCAAGCGGATCGTCAAGCTGCGCAAAACCATGTTCGGGTTCGCCGAGGCGCTCAACTTCGAGAAGGCGGCGCGGGTGCGGGACAAGATCCACGCCCTCGAAGCGGCCGAGTTGAGACTGCGGTGACGCGCGCGTGAGCCCAGGCAGCGACAAGTCCGATCCGGTCGCGGAGGGCAAGGCGAACACTCCGCCCGACAAGGCGCACGAAAAGCCGGAGACGGGGGCCGCCCGCCGCGAGCGGCTCTTGCAGACGGTGGAGCGCCTGCCCACGGGGCCCGGCTGTTACCTGTTCCACGACGTCACCGGCGCCGTCGCCTACGTGGGCAAGGCCCGCAGCCTGTGCACCCGCGTGCGCAGCTACTTCAACGAGCGTTCGGCCGACACCCGACGGGCGGTGCGCTTCGTCGACCGCTACGTCCACTCCATCGAATTCATCAGCACGGGCACGGAGCACGAGGCCTTCCTGCTCGAGAACAAGCTGATCAAGCGACACAAGCCCGCCTACAACGTGAAGCTGCGGGACGACAAGGACTTCCTCTACGTGCGGGTGCGCTACGACCACGACTTCCCTGCCCTCGAATTGGCTCGACGTCCGAGCAAGCGCGGCGATGCCATGTACCACGGGCCTTATGCCAGCGCGTCATCCATCCGGCGCACCCTGCGCATGCTCGGCGGCGTGATTCCGCTGCGCGACTGCACTGACCGCGAATTCGCCAGCCGCACCCGTCCGTGTCTCAAGCATGAGATGGGCCGCTGCTGCGCACCCTGCGTCGACCTGGTCAGCAAGGACGACTACGCCGAGCTCCTGGCCGAAGCTCTCGCCATCCTCGAGGGTCGCTGCGAGGCGGTGGTCGGCCGACTCGAGCGGGACATGTCGGCCGCCTCCGACGACCAGCGCTACGAGGAAGCCGCCCGCCTGCGCGATCAGATCCGCTACCTGCGCATGGTCACCGCGAAGCAGGAGGTTGAGAACATCACCGTCGACGATGCCGATGTGGTGGGTATGCACCGTGCCGGCAGCCTGTCGGAAGTGGTGGTGCTTTTCTTCCGGCGCGGCGCGCTGGTGTCGAGCGCGCACCACACACTCGAGAGCGAGCTGCCGGACGACGAGTTGCTCGCCGGTTTCCTGCACGAGTTCTACGGGGATGCCCGTCCGGCGCCGCGGGAGGTGCTGCTGCCCTGCGCCATCCCGGAGGCGGAGTTCCTCGTGGAGCGGCTCACCGAGCGACGCGAGGGCGTCGTCGACGTGGCCATCCCGCAGCGCGGACCGCGCCATCGGCTCGTCGCCCTGGCGGCGCAGAATGCGCAGGACGCCCTGAAGGTTGCCGTCGATCAGCGCGGCCATCAGCTGGCGTTGCTCGAAGGCCTGGCGGAGCGTCTCGGACTCGACCACCTGCCCGAGCGCATCGAGTGCTACGACGTGTCGAACACGGGTCGCACGGGTGTGGTGGCCTCCCGGGTGGTCTTCCGTCACGGCGAGCCCGAACGTTCGGCCTACCGCTCCTACCGCATGAAGACGGTGGAAGGACAGGACGATTACGGCGCCATGGGCGAGACCCTGCGCCGTCGCGTGAAGCGCCGCGACAGCGACCCGCTGCCCGACCTGCTCATCGTCGATGGGGGGGCGACGCACCTCGCCGTGGCGCAGCGGGTGCTCGAGGAAGCCGGCGTAACCGAGCCCGTCGCCCTCGCGGCCTTGGCCAAGGGCGGGCGGCGCGGGCGCTCGCTCTCGTTGCAGGCCGGCGAACGCGAGCGCCTGTTCCTTCCGGGCCGCGAAGAACCCATCGTGCTGCTGCGCAACACGCCGGAAGAGTACCTGCTCCAGCGCATCCGCGACGAGGCCCACCGCTTCGCCATCGGCAAGCACCGCAAGCTGCGCAGCAAGGAGTCGCTCTCTTCGCGCCTCGATGACATCCCCGGCGTGGGGCCGGTGCTCAAGAAGCGCCTGCTGCAGCAGTTCGGCGGGACGCGGGCGTTGGGGCGGGCCGGGGAGCAGGAGGTCGCCGCGGTGCGCGGCGTGAGCCCGGAGCTCGCACGCGCCATCCTCGACCACCTGCAACGCACGGGCGGTTGACCGTCACGCCCTTGCCCTCGCTCAATGGGCAAGATTGATCCGAGTCGTCTCGGTTCGGCAGAGAGCCCATGGCCACCGATGAATGGGCGGTGAAGCGACCGCGGAGCCGCCGGTGCGGTCGCCGGCGGACTGGCTATGGTGAAGGGTTCCGTGACCCCCTCCCCCGAACCGTCCCCCGCTCCGCTTGCGGCGCCGCCACTCGCGCCGCCGCCGGCGCGGCGCCGTTGGCGTCGCCGGGTCCTGATCTTCGTCCTGGCCCTCGTCGTGCTCGGGTTGCTCGGGCGTGTGCTGCTCCCGCCGGCGGCCCAATGGGCGCTGGGTTGGTGGGGTGAGTCGGCCCTCGGTGTTCCGGTGACGGTGACCAACGTCGACTTCGCCCTGACCCGGGGCGGAGTTCGCATCGAGCAACTGCAGATCGGCTCCGATGACGCTCGGTGGGAGCAGTTCGACGTCGAGCTGAGCTGGCGCGACCTGCTTTCGAAGCGACTGCATCTACGCCGTGCTGCCTGCGTGGGGGCCCGGATCCGGCTGCAACAGCGGCCGGACGGCACGGTCGAACTGAAGTCCGCCTCCCTCGGAGGTCAAGGCGGAGTCGGCGACGGGACGGACGGAGAAGCGGGGCAACCCGCCACGGTGGCGGAGGCGGGCTGGACCATCACCCTCGACCGGCTGGAGTTCGTCGACACCGCGGTCACTCTGCTCGATGCCGAGGGACGCACCGCGCTCGACCTCGTGGTGCCTCTGCTCGAACTCGAGGGCCTGGACATCGACCTCGATGCCGACCGGGGCGTGGGGTTGGATCTCGAGGAGGTGCACATCGACGGGCTGCGCCTGACGGTTCGCGACGACCTGCGCCCGCCGCCCGCGGGGGCGGAGACGCCTGCAGGCCCGCCGCCGCGTGTGCGTGTCGGGCGGGTGCTTGTCGAGCAAGCGGAGATCACCGTCGAGGGGTCCGAGGCGGTTCTGCGCCTGACGCCGCACATCGACCTCCGCGACGTTTCGTTCGAAGCCGGCGCGCCGCTCGGCGTGACCGTGCGTCTGGGCATCGACGCAGCGTTGCTTTCGGTGGAGGGGGACGCGAGCCTCGACCCGCTGTCCTTCACCGGCGACCTGGTGATCGAGGGCGCGAGCGTGCCTGCCTACGTGGCCGCCCGCTGGCCCGAGCCGACGGCCTGGTGGCGCGACGGCAGTCTGAGTTCAGCGCTGCAGGTGCAGCACGGCCCCGAAGGCACGCAGGCTGCCGGCGGGCTCACCGTCGAGGGGCTCGCGCTGGCCGATCCGCGCGACCCCCGCCGCGCTCTCGCGTGGCAACGGCTGCACGTGCAGGCCCGCACCTTGCGCATGCCGACGGACGGTCCGGTGCAGGTCGACCTCGAGAGCTTGAGCCTCGAGGGGCCGGTGGCGAGTTGGGTCTTGGCGGCTGATGGGGCCCAAGCGTCAGAGGCAAACAACGAGGCCGATGAGCCAGAGTTGGCCGATGCTCCTGACGGGGCCCCTGCTTCGGCATCCGGCACGACCGAATCGGTGGAGGCCCCGGGGCCGGCGGCGGGCGTGCTCGGCATCGACTTCGCCCTCGAGGCGTTGTCGGTGACCGGCGGAACCGTGAGCCTCTGGCCCGGCCCCGTCGGCGCTGAGGCTCTTGCTGGTGATCAGGCGCCAGGCGCCGACCAGCCGCTAGCGATCGTCGTCCAGGAGTGGGACGTGGCGGCCCGACAGCTGCGCTTCCCCGACGTGCGCGCGCTGGAGGCCCGCGTCAGCGCGTTGCTCGCCCCGGAATCGGCATTCGTCCTGGAAGCCTCGCTCGATGGCGACGCGGGCGATGCGCAGGCGTTCATCGAGCGACTCCCCTTGCCGCGCTTCAGCGCGCTAGCGGAGCAGGCGGCCGGTTACAAACTGCACGCGGGCAGCCTGTCGCTCGACTCGGCGATGACCGTCCGGGAGCAACGTTACGAAGCGGGAAGCACGGTCGTGCTGCACGACCTGGAGATCTCGTCGACGGAGCCGGGCGCCTTCCGGCGGGTGTTCGGCATGCCGCTCGACCTGGCCCTGGCGTTGCTGCGTGACGCGGGCGGCGACATCGAGCTGAGCCTCCCGCTCGTCGTCGATCAGGGGCGGGCGGAGGTCGGACTCCCGGCCCTCATCGCTTCGACCCTGCGCGAGGCCTTGGTCGGCGCGCTGACGTCGCCCCTGAAGCTGATGGGCGCCGTGTTCGATGGTGGCGAAGGTGGGCAGGCGCAAGGAGTCGAGGTCGAACCCTTGGCGTGCGTACCCGGCCAGGCGCTGCTCGAGCCGGATGAGTTCGAGCGCCTCACGTCGCTGATTGCCTTGCTCGAGCAACGCCCGGCCCTGGCATTGCGCTTGCGCGGCAGTCTCGGGCCCGCTGACCGCGAGGGACTCGCACGCCAGGCCCTCATCGACCGGGTGGCCGCGGGAGAGGACCTGCCCGACCTCGACGGCAGCGGATGGTTCGCGCCGGGGCGGGTGGCCGCAGCGTTGGCGTCCCACGGTCATGCGGCGGCCGATGCCCTCGATGCCGACGACCAGGGGTTGCTGTTGCGCTACGTCGAGGCCGAGCCCATCGGTGCCGAAGAGCTCGACGCGCTGGCCCGGCGTCGGGCCGAGGCCCTGCGCGCCTTCCTGCTGGCCGAGCACGACTTGCCGCCCGAGGCCGTGGTCTCCGGAGAGCCGTCGGAGCAGGCTCAGGCCGCGGTCCATGTCGACGTCACCGTCCGCAGCCGCTGACGGGGCGACTCAGCCGGACGACCATGGCGGCCTAGAAGTCGAGCGTCGCCGGCACCCGATCGCCGAGGCGGTCACGCAAGTCCGCAAGCGAGGAGCGTGGCGTGGCGAAGGAGGCCTTGGAGTCCTGGTCGTGATGCACGAAGGGACGCAGGCTCGACGCGACCCACGCGCGGTCGGCGTCATTGAACACGGAGGCGCAGGCTTCGAGGTCGATGGAGTGGTAGCGCACCAGGCGGGCGACGGCGTCAGGCACCTGGCCGACGAGTCGCGTGTAGCCGAACTCATCGTGATTCCAGCGGAGGTTGCTGGCGTCGAGGCCGATGCCCGGCTCGTGCGGACCGATGAGGTCGATCATGCACACGACGTTGGCGGGATCTTCCCCCGTGAGCAGCAGCAGTTTGCCGATGTCGTGGAGCAAGCCGGCCGCCAGGAGGTCGGGATCGTCGATGCCTTCGGCTTCCATCGAGTCGACGACCTGCAGCGAGTGGGTCAGCTGGCTCACGCAGCCGAGTCGCCGGTCGCTCGGGTCGATGCACTCGCCCAGGCGTGTGAGCAGTTGCCACGTGTCGACCTTGCCCCAGACGGGCTCGCGGTAGCGCGCGCGGAGGTCGGCGACGTCCTGCAGGGTCTGGCGTTCGTGTCGGGCGACGACGGCATCGAGCTCCTGCTTGAAGGCGTGCCGGGCGGCGACGCGGCGCAGGGCCCCGGGGTCGGAGCGTGTGCGTCGGCGGCGCAGGTGCAGGGCCGAGGCGATGTTCTGCAGAGCGTTGCTCATGGGTCGGCCCGGAGGCGTCAGGGAATGGCCTGGTTCTTCAGCACCGAGAGGCTCGCGCCGCCGCGGTTCACGACGACGATGTCGTCGTCGCCGTCGTCGTCGAGGTCGGCGGATTGGATTTCGCCCGGGTGGTCGCCGACCTTCACCTGGACAAACGACTCCCAAGGCGCCCCCGGTCGATTGAACAAGACCGTGACCCTTCCGGTCGCGGCATTGCTCACGGCAAGATCCAGGCGTCCGTCACGATCGAAGCGGCCCGCGGTGAGGAACTCCGGTTGCCGGCCGGCGTGGATCAGCAGGGGCGCCGAGAAGGCGCCGGTGCCGTCGCCATGGAAGATCGCCACGCGGTCGTCGAAGGGGAGGGCCGCGGCGACGTCGAGGTGCCGGTCGGCGTTGAGATCGGCGATGACGACGTCGAGGTAGTGGGTCCCCGGCAGGGTCAGGAGGGGATTCTGACTGGGGCCCCCGAGGGGGAAGCCGAAGCGCACGGTCAAGCCGTCCTCGTTGGCCTTCACCAGGTCGTCGACGCCGTCCTCGTCGAGGTCGTCCATGGCCAGCTCGGTGTGTGAGCCCGTCGTCTCGACCTGCTCGAGGCCTGCCTGGGAGAAACTGCCGTCGCCGAGGCCCTTCCCGTAATCGAAGGTGAGACTGAAGAATTCGTCGACGTGGAGGATCAGGTCGAGGATGTCGTCACCGTCGTAGTCGTTCAGCATGTGGGCGTCGGTGTAACCGCCGAACAAGTTCATGGGCTGGAAGTGGGGAAACCGGCCGGTGCCGTCGTTGAGGGCGGTGACATGGTCGCCGAATTCGTTGCTCCCGAAGGAGAGGTCGATCCTGCGATCGCGGTCGAGGTCGCCGACCTGCAGGGACGTCATGGTCGCGTAGGGAAAGTTCGGGAAGTCGATCTTGCGACCCCAGTGGAACGCCAGGCTGCCCGAGCCGTCATTGGCATAGACGGTGACGAAGTCCCGCAAGGTCGGGAAGTGGCCCGTGAGCCCGGACGCCACGACATCGAGCGAGTCGCCCGCGTCCAACGGAGCGATGCGCACGCGGCCGGGGCGCCCATGGAAGTCGAGATTGCGAACCGAGAAGGGCGCCCTGGGCGCCGGGACGGCGGCGGCAAGACTCACCCAGGAGGACACGCAGGCGCCCAGCGTCGCGAGCAGGAGCAGTCGGAGGTGCGTCGTCATCGTGATCGTCCTTTCTCACGTCGCGTTCACTGCCCCTCGCGACGTCTCGGAACACCAGCATACTCGCTCTCGGAGACACCACTCTCGAGGCTCGTCGCCCCGATCAGCCTCGCGGGTGATGTTGCTTGTGCGCCGAACGCAGGCGCTTGCCGTCGACGTGGGTGTAGATCTCCGTCGTGGCGATGTCGGTGTGGCCGAGCATGTCCTGCACGGCCCGCAGGTCGGCGCCGTTCTCGAGCAGGTGGGTGGCGAAGGAATGCCGCAGGACGTGTGGCGAGATGGCGGGCAGGCCGGCCTTGAGGGCGTACTGGCGCGCCAGGACGAAGAGGCGCTCGCGCCCCAGCCGCCGGCCACCGCGCGAGAGGAACAACCAGGGCTCGCCCGGTCCCTTGGCGGCCAGCACCGGGCGCTCCTCGGCCAGGTAGCGCTTGAGGGCGGCCTGGGCCCGGGTGCCGAGGGGCACCAGGCGGTGCTTGTTGCGCTTGCCTTCGCAGCGCACGACCGAGAGGCGGTCGAGCACCGAATCGGTGCGCAGGTCCGCCACCTCGGAGACCCGGGCGCCGGTGGCATAGAGCAGCTCGAGCAGGGCCCGGTCGCGCCGTCCCAGCGGGCGGCTGATGTCGGGCGCGGCCAGCAGCCGGGCGACCTGGGTGGCCGAGAGCAGGCGCGGCAGCCGGCGTCCCGGGCGGGGCGAGGGCAGCTCGGTGCAGGGATCGGCGGTCACGGCGCCCACACCGGTGGCGAAGCGGAACAGGGCCCGCAGGGAGGACTGCCGTCGGGCGAGGGTGGACTCGCGAGCGCCGGCGCTGCGTTCGGCCGCCAGGAAGGCCAGGACCTCCTCGGCGAGGATGTCCTTCAGCGCCCAGCCTTGCTCGGCCGTGAAGCGTCGGAATCGCTCGATGTCACGGCGGTAGGCGGCCACCGTGTGGGGCGACAGTCCGGCCTCGACTTTGAGGTGGGCCAGGAACGCGCGAACGGTGCGCTCGTCGGCATTTCCTGTTGACTCTGGAGACGTGGACGCTATGTTTCGGCCCTCAATCCGGGAGCCCGGTTGCCGTCGAGCGTAAGGAAAGCCGCGGCAACAAGTTAAGGGATTCCGCAGCTCCGCGCCGGGCGCTTCATCGGGTTGAGGGACGGCCGGGCGCGACGGAGCGATTCGACGATGGCGAAGAAGGCGGGCACGAAGAAGGCGACACGCAAGGCGTCGACGGCCAAGCAGGCCGGCGGCAAGCAGGCGTCGTCTCGCAAGAAGCCCGCCGCCAAGGCCGCCAAGAAGTCCGCCAAGTCCGCCAAGAAGAAGACTCCGGCCAAGGCGGCTGCCAAGCGGAAGGCCCCGGCCAAGAAGGCCGCACCCAAGCGGGCCGCTGCGAAGAAGAAGGCGGCTGCCAGGAAGACCGCGCCCAAGAAGGCGGCTGCCAAGAAGGCCTCGCCCAAGAAGGCCGCTGCGAAGAAGCCGGCGGCCAAGAAAGCCACGCCGAAGAAGGCCGCCAAGAAGTCGACGGCGAAGAAGGCTGCGCCCAAGAAGACTGCGCCCAAGAAGACTGCGCCCAAGACAGCGGCCTCGAAGCAGGCTGCTGCCAAGAAGCCGGCCGCGAAGAAGGCTTCGAAGAAGGCCGCCGCAGCCGAGCCCGAATACCAGCGCCCCAAGAAGAGCCCCTACAACAAGCGCACCCTCGCGCCGCTGCGCAAGGCGTTGATCGTCCTGCGTGAGCGCATCGTGCGCGACCTCAACCTGATGGGCGACGAGGCCCTGCGGGCCGGAGATGCCGAAGTCGACTCCGAGGACGTCGCCGACTTCGGGAGCGACGCCTTCGAGCGCACCATGACACTGAACCTCATGGAGAACGACGCGCGCACGCTGCAGAAGATCGACTCGGCGCTCGACGGCATCCAGGCCGGTCAGTACGGCATCTGCGACGAGTGCGGGGAGGCGATCCCCATGGCGCGTCTCTCGGCGCTCCCCTTCGCGGGGACCTGCATTCCCTGTCAGGAGAAGCAGGAAAGCCTCTACTGAGATGGGGGACGCCGAGCTGCGCGCCCCCACGAGCGAGCGACACGGCGCGACCCTGCGCGGCAAGGGCCTGGCGCTCGTCGTCGCGGCAGTGGTGATCGCCGGCGACCTGTGGAGCAAGTCGGCCGTGTTCGCTCACCTTGAGCCCATGCAGAATCTGTGGTTGCTGGGTGGTGAGGGCATGGGCTTCGGATTCCACGAAGTCATGAACAAGGGCACCATGTGGGGCAAGTTCCAGAACCTGTCCGACTACCTGCCGTGGGTGCGCATGGTGGCGGCGCTCGTGGTGCTGGCGATGCTGCTCACCACACCGGCCCATGCCCGGGTCATGCTCGCAGCCTTGGGGCTGGTGTTCGGCGGGGCCCTCGGCAACATCTACGACGGGTTCCGCTTTCAGGGCGTGCGCGACTTCCTCATGGTCGATCTGGGCTGGCCGGGCTTCGATCCCTTCCCGATCTTCAACGTGGCGGACAGCTCGATCTGCGTGGGTGTGGCGTTCCTCGCCCTGAGCATGTGGTTCCAGCCGCAGGAAGAGTCCCCTGGCGCTGCGGCCGAGCGTCCGCGCGCCTGACCGGAGCGGCCTGAGCCGGCCTCACAGGCGGGAAACTCCGGGAATCACTCGTCCGAATGGGCGGGGCGAAGGTCGGGATGAGGGTCGGGGTTGGCTATCATGCGGCGCGTCGCATGGCCTGACGACATGCGTGCCCGCAGGGGCTGTCCCCGACCGCGACCCCAAGACCTCGGCGATGAATCCAGCCACGAGCGAACAGCCCGCGACCGACACGGTCGACCTCTCCGTCCAGGTCGGGCCGCTGCACCTGTCGAACCCGTTGATGACGGCTTCGGGCACGGCGGGACTGGGCCTCGAGATGGAGCCGTTCTTCGACCTCGCCGAGGCGGGCGCCATCGTGGTCAAGACGCTCACAAAGGCGCCGCGACACGGCAACCCCATGCCGCGCCTGGTGGAGACGCCTTCGGGCCTGCTCAATTCGATCGGCTTGCCCAACAAGGGCATCGACCACTTCATCGAACAGGTGCTGCCGCGCCTCGCGGGACATGCCTCGTGCCTGGTGATCAACATCGCCGGGACGTGCACCGGCGAGTTCGGCGAGCTGGCGAGCAAGCTCGACGGGCTGCCCGGCGTGGACGGGCTCGAGCTCAACATCTCGTGTCCCAACGTCGAGGGCGGCGACCTGCCCTTCGGGCGGGACCCCGACGTGGTGCATCGGCTCGTGGGCGACGTGCGCTCGGCCACCGCGCTGCCCATCATCACCAAGCTCACACCGAACGTGTCCGACATCGCGGCGGTGGCCAAGGCCGCCGAGGACGGCGGTTCGGACGCCGTCTCGCTGATCAACACGCTGCTCGGCATGGCCGTCGACTGGCGCACGGGCCGGCCCGGCCTCGGCACGGTCGTCGGCGGCCTCTCAGGGCCGGCCATCAAGCCGGTGGCGCTGCGCATGGTGTGGGAGGTGTCGCGGTCGGTGGCGATCCCCGTGGTCGGCATCGGCGGCATCACCAGCGCCGACGACGTGCTCGAGTTCCTCTGCGCGGGCGCCACCGCGGTGCAGGTGGGCACGACCCACTACCGCACGCCGGACGCCATCCCGCGCCTCGCCGCCGAGCTGAGCCGGTTGCTGGCCGAGGAGGGCCGCACGAGCGCCCGCGACGTCATCGGGTCGATGCGGACCGGCTGACGCATGCGCCTCGACGCGATGACCGTCGGGATGCTGCGGGAGGCCATGAGCATCTACCGCGAGCGGGCCTACGAGGACCCGCCGGCGGACCCGGTGGTCCCGGCCGGCGACGACGGCGACCCCATCAGCGACTGCCTGTCGATGTTCGTCGACGAGTCGCTGCGCGAAGCGGGGCAGGCGACCCAGCGCTACACCCTCAAGATGGGCAATGCGCGCTACCCCTTCATGAAGCTGGTCCTGCAGGAGCACCTGGTGGAGGGTGAGTTCTTCTTCGAGGTCGACTCCCACGACCAGATGTTCGTCCTCGACGGTGACGAGGGGCAGCGCTTCGACCGGCTCAGGCGCTTCAACCACGAGGTGAAGGCATCCGTGGAGGAGGCCTGGGATCGCAAGGACCTGCCGACCGCCGCCCACATCAAGGGGTTGGTCGCGACCTGGCCGCGCAAGCGCATCGAGCCCAACGGCCTGCGCCTGCTGCTGGTCGACAACGATGACGACATCGCGCAGACCCTCGCGCTGCTCCTGCAGGCCCAGGGCTTCGAGGTCGACATCCTGCACGACGGTCGCGACGCCGTGGAGCAGGCCGACGCCGCGCGCCACGACCTGATCCTGATGGACAACGAGATGAAGCATCTCAACGGGTTCGAGGCGTGCCGGGTGCTCAAGTCCCGACCCGAGACCAAGGGCATCCCGGTGCTGATCGCCACGGCGGGATCGTTGACCCTGAGTCAGCTCGACGCGGCCGACGGCTTCATGGTCAAGCCGTTCCGTGTCGAATTGCTGCTTTCCATCCTGAAGCAAATGCTGGGACGGACGTGACGCGCCTTTTGACTTGGCCTCCGGGGCCCGGTCCAATGCTCGGTCGGCGCTCCTCCCCGATTCCGCTCGCCTTGAGAACCGGCATCCATGGCCCTCGCTAATCGTCTCATCAAGGCCGTCTTCGGCGATCGCAACGCGCGCATGGTCAAGGCCATGCAGCCGCTCGTCGATTCGATCAACGCGCTCGAGGCCGAGCACGAGGCCCTCGACGATGCCGCCCTGGCGAATCGCACGGTGCAGTTCCGCGAGCGCCTGGCGGCGGGCGAGACCCTCGACGACCTGCTGCCCGAGGCCTTCGCCACGGTGCGCGAGGCCGCCCGGCGCACGCTCGGCATGCGCCCCTACGACGTGCAGCTCATCGGCGGCATCGTGCTGCACCGGGGACAGATCGCCGAGATGGCCACCGGCGAGGGCAAGACCCTGGCGTCGGTCCTGCCGGCCTACCTGAACGCGCTCGGCGGCAAGGGCGTCTTCATCGTCACGGTGAACGACTACCTGGCCCAGCGTGACCGCGACTGGATGGTGCCCGTGTTCGAGGCCCTGGGCATGCAGACCGGGGCGATCCAGTCGCAGATGCAGCCGGCCGAGCGGCGCGAGGCCTACGCCTGCGACGTGACCTACGGCACCAACAACGAGTTCGGCTTCGACTACCTGCGCGACAACATGAAGTCGCGGGTCGAGGACCAGGCCCAGGCCGTGCTCAACTACGCCATCATCGACGAGGTCGACTCGATCCTCATCGACGAGGCGCGCACGCCGCTGATCATCTCCGGCATGCCCGAGGCCTCGTCGCAGCTGTACCAGCAGGCCGACAAGGTGGCCCGCAAGCTCAAGCCCGATGAGCACTTCGAGATCAAGGAGAAGGAGCACGTCTGCGTGCTCTCCGAGGACGGCATCGATGAGGCCCAACGCCTGGCCGGCGTCGACAGCTTCTACAGCGGCGAGCACATGGAGTGGCCGCACCACCTCGAACAGTCGCTGCGGGCGCACCACATCTACAAGAAGGACATCGACTACGTCATCAAGGACGGTGAGCAGGGGCCGGAGATCGTCATCGTCGACGAGTTCACCGGCCGGCTCATGGCCGGACGGCGCTGGGGCGACGGCCTGCACCAGGCGGTCGAGGCCAAGGAGGGACTGCGCACCCGGGAGGAGCTGCAGACCCTGGCGACGATCACGTTCCAGAACTACTTCCGGCTCTACGACAAGCTTGCCGGCATGACCGGCACGGCGCTCACCGAGGCCGGCGAGTTCAAGAAGATCTACGACCTCGACGTGTTGGCGATCCCCACCAACCGTCCCCTCGTCCGCAACGACGAAGACGACGTGATCTACCGCACCAAGAAGGAGAAGTGGGTCGCCATCGCCGACGAGATCGAGGAAGCGACGGCGGCGGGCCAGCCGATCCTGGTGGGCACCATTTCCATCGAGGCGTCCGAGCACCTGGCGGGTCTGCTCCAGCGCCGAGGGATCGCGCACGAAGTGCTCAACGCCAAGCAGCACGGCCGTGAGGCGCACATCATCGTGCAGGCCGGTCGCAAGGGTGCGGTGACGGTCTCGACGAACATGGCCGGCCGCGGCACCGACATCAAGCTGGGCGGCAACCCCGAAGGCATGCTCGACGAGCAACTCAAGCTCGACCCGAACGCCGACGTCGAGAGCCTGCGCACCGAAATCGAGCGGCGCGTGGCGCTCGAGTCGAAGGAGGTCAAGGACGCCGGCGGCCTCTACGTGATGGGCACCGAGCGCCACGAGTCGAGGCGCATCGACAACCAGCTCCGCGGGCGTTCCGGTCGCCAGGGCGACCCCGGGCGGACCCGCTTCTACCTGTCCCTCGAGGACGACCTGATGCGCATCTTCGCGCGCGATTGGGTCGGCACCCTGCTCGAGAAGCTGGGCATGACCGAAGGGCAGGAGATCCAGAGCGGCATGGTCTCGCGGGGCATCGAGAAGGCCCAGCGGCGGGTCGAGTCGCGCAACTTCGACATCCGCAAGAACCTGCTCGACTACGACGAGGTCATGGACACCCAGCGCAAGACCATCTACGGCAAGCGCCAGGAGGTGCTCGAGGGCGAGGAGCTGCGCTCCACCGTGCTCGAGATGTGCGAGGAGGTGGCGTCGGGCATCGTCAGCTCGCGCATGGCCGACAAGAACGAGCCGGATGTCGACGGCCTCGTCTCGGAGCTGCAGACCCGCTTCAACACGACCTTCGAGGCCGGGGACTTCCCGGTGAACGAGGGGACCGGCGCGGTGCTCGACCAGGTCGCCGACCGACTCGAGGCGCGCTACGACGAGCGCAAGGCGGAGCTGACGCCCGAGCGCATGCACATGGTCGAGCGCTTCCTGCTGCTCAACACCATCGACTCGAAGTGGAAGGAGCACCTGCGGGGTATGGACGCGCTCAAGCGCGGTATCGGTCTGCGCGGGTACGCCCAGGTCGACCCGAAGGTGGAGTACAAGCGCGAGGGTTACGACCTGTTCCAGCAGCTCCTGCACGCCATCGCCGAAGAGGTCACGAGCCTGCTGTTCCGTCTCGAGGTCAAGCAGGACGATGCCGACCGCCTCGACCAGCGCTGGAGCGGTCAGAAGGCCGCGCAAGCGCGACATGCCGCGCCGGCGGCCCCGGCCGCGCTCGCGGCCCCCGCGGCCTCGCGCCTGGCCGCCATGCAACGCGGCCGGGAGCGGGCGTCCGAGCAGGCCGGCAACCAGGGACCGGTGGCGCCGATCAAGCGCGACAACGCCCGGGTGGGCCGCAACGACCCGTGCCCGTGCGGGAGCGGCAAGAAGTACAAGAAGTGTTGCTTCCCGAAATTCGAGACGTGAGCACGAGCCGCTCGCGGCTGCGGGTGGCTGTCTCCCACCTCGCCTACGATGCCCTGATCGCGCTCACCTGCCTGGTGGCCCTTCCGGCCTGGCTGGTGCGGGCCACCCGCGACCCGAACCCGCGTCGGTGGATCCGCCAGCGCATCTTCGGGCGCCTGCCCCCGGGGCTGCCCACCGACCGACCGGTGTGGATCCACGCGGTCTCCGTGGGCGAGGTCAAGGCGGTGCGCCCCTTGGTGGCCGAGCTGCGCGCCCGGCATCCCACGCTGCCGCTGGTGATCACGACGGGGACGTCCACCGGCTACGAGACCGCCCTCGAGGAATTCCCGGGGACCTATGTGTGCCACGCGCCGCTCGACATCGCTTGGGTGGTGCGGCGGGTCGTGCGCCGCATCGCGCCGCGCCTGATCGTGCTGGTGGAGTTGGAGGTCTGGCCGGCCTTCCTGCGCGTTGCGGACGAGGAAGGGGTGCCGTTGACGGTGGTCAACGGACGCATCACGGCGGCGTCGTGGACGTCCTACCGGCGCTTCTCGTGGTGGTTGCCCGAGTACGACCGGCTCGGCCTGGTGACGGCGCAGGACGAGACCCAGGCCGGACGCTTCGCCTCGCTGGGCGTGCCCGCCGAGCGCATCGTCGTCGCCGGCAACCTCAAGCACGACATGGTGGGGGGCGCGGAGGCAACTGCCGACGCCGGCGCGCGCCGGGACCTGCGGGCGGAGTGGAGGCTCGATGACGGGCGCTTGCTGTTCGTGGCCGGCTCGACCCATGACGGCGAGGACCAGGCGGCCGTCCTCGCCTGGCGAGCGGCGGGCGGCGCGCAGGCCAGTCGCCTGGCCCTCGTGCCGCGGCACCTGACACGGGTGCGGGACATCCAGCGGCAGCTGCGCAAGCTGGGGGTCCGCGCCACGCTGCGCTCGGAGATGTCACCGGGCCAGGCACCCGGCGACATCATCCTGGTGGACAGCATGGGGGAGTTGGAGGACCTGTTCGGCGTGGCCGACGTGGTCTTCCTGGGCGGATCACTGGCGCCCATCGGCGGACACAACGTGCTCGAGCCGGCGGCGGCGGGGGTGCCGGTGCTGGTGGGACCGCACCTCGAATCCTGCGCCTTCGAGGCCGAACGGCTGAGCCAGGCCGGGGGGCTCCAGGTGGTGGCCGACGCGGCCGAGTTGGGCCGGCGTCTCGCGACCTTGTTGTCGGATCCCGAGGAACGCCGACGGCGTGGCGCGGCCGCTGCGCACGCCGTCCAAGGCCTGCGGGGCGCTTCGCGAATCTGCGTGGACCTGCTGGAGCAAAAGGGGCTCCTGTTCCCGAGACATGCGACCGATTAGACTCTTTCGCTTCGCCCCCGGATCAGGGGGCGCACCGACACTGATCCCACGCCCCAACGCCACCACCGCAGCGCGAGCCCTCCCATGCCCAGGACAGTCCTCTTCACCTCCGAGTCGGTCTCCCCCGGCCACCCGGACAAGGTCGCCGACCAGATCAGCGACGCCGTGCTCGACGCCTGCCTCGCGCAGGACCCGAACTCGCGCGTGGCCTGCGAGACGCTGGTCACGACCGGCCTGTGCGTGATCAGCGGCGAGATCACGACCAAGGCCCGCGTCGACTACGCCTCCCTGGCCCGCAAGACGCTCAACCGCATCGGTTACACCGATGACAACTACGGCATCAGCGGTGACACCTGCGCCGTGATGGTCACCCTCGACTCGCAGTCGCCCGACATCTCCCAGGGCGTCACCGCCGGCCAGGGTCTGAACAAGGAGCAGGGCGCCGGCGACCAGGGCATGATGTTCGGCTACGCCTGCCGCGAGACGTCCTCGCTCATGCCGCTGCCCATCGATCTCGCGCACAAGCTGGTGGCGGCCGTCACCACGGCTCGCGAGAAGGGCAAGATCAAGTACCTGCGTCCTGACTCCAAGAGCCAGGTCACCGTCGAGTACGTCGACGACAAGCCGATGCGGGTCGACGCGGTGGTCATCTCGACCCAGCACGATCCCGACGTGAAGCACGCGCGCATCAAGAAGGACATGATCGCGCTGATCAAGAAGGTCGTGCCCGCGCGCTACATCGACAAGAAGACCAAATTTCACATCAACCCGACGGGGCGCTTCGTCATCGGCGGTCCGCACGGCGACTGCGGCCTCACCGGCCGCAAGATCATCGTCGACACCTACGGCGGCATGGGTCGTCACGGCGGCGGCGCGTTCTCGGGCAAGGACCCGTCCAAGGTCGACCGCAGCGCCGCCTACGCGACGCGCTACGTGGCCAAGAACATCGTGGCCGCCGGCCTGGCCGACCGCTGCGAGGTGCAGGTGGCCTACGCCATCGGCGTGGCCCGCCCGGTCTCGGTCAACGTGAACACCTTCGGCACGGGCACGATCAGCGACGACAAGCTGGCCGCCCTCGTGGAGAAGACCTTCGACCTGCGTCCGGCCGCCATCGTGCAGAAGCTGAAGCTGCGCAAGCCGCGCTACTTCGAGACGGCGCGCAACGGGCACTTCGGCCACAAGGGCAAGGCCTTCACGTGGGAAGAGACCGATATGGCCAAGACCCTGGCCCGCGCCGCCGCGACCAAGACCGGCCGCAAGCCGGTGGCCCGCAAGCAGGCCACGCGGAAGAAGGCCACGCGCAAGAAGGCGGCCTCGTCGCGGAGCTCGGGCGGTGCCCGGCGCGGTTCGGGACAGCGGGCCGCCCGCAGCTGAGGAGCGCCGCCACGCGGACGCGCCGCACGACGGAGGGATGAGGAATTGACGGGGATGCCGGTTTGAGCAGGTCGTGCAGGAGTCGCCAGGCCGTGGACAACGGCCGGGCGGGCTTCACGCTGATCGAGATCCTCGTCGTCATCACCATCATCGGGCTGCTGCTGACATTGGGCATCGGCGCCGTGACGGGCGCCCTCGAGTCGGGCAAGGTGACCACCTGCCGCAAGCACCTGGCGGACATCGGGTCGTCCATGCTCATCTTCAAGGAGCAGCGCAACAAGGGACGCTGGCCGCGGGAGAGCGGCATCCGCTTCCTGCTCGAGCTGCACCGCAAGCGGCAGGTGACCGGGCGCGAGTCCGACGTCTTCCTGTGTCCGGGGACGTCCGACTTCAACGACACCGGCGACTCCGGCGGCCCCGGCTCGGCTTACGAGGACTGGGACGCCATCGACTCACAGTTCATCTCCTATGCCGGCCGGGACACGGCCAACTACCCGATCCGCAACGTCGGTGACGAGGTCATCGCCAGCGACGACAACGAGTTCGGGCCCAACCACAAGACCGTGACGAACATCCTGTTCGCCGATGGAGACACGGTGAGTTGGGACCTCGACATCGACGGCGCCGGCGTGCTGGAGAGCTGGCCCGAGCTGGCCGAGGAAGGACTCCCGATCGGTCCCGATTGCCCCTACGAGCCTCTGCAGGTCCTGCGGGTCGACTGATCCGGCTCACCCGAGTCCCCGCCGGGGTGCCCCAAAGGCGCGTCGAAGGGGATGGCCGGTCAACTGATTCCGTGGTTTACTGAACCACCATTCTTCCCCCCAAGCGGCCCCGATCGGCCCCTCCGATCGGCTCCCGACCCGCTTCCTCTCGGCCCAACTCCCAACCGGAGAGACACCATGCTTCGTGGTGCCGTCTTGTTCACACTTGTGCTCGCGCCCCTCGCCGGGGCCCAGCAATTCACTTACGACTCCAACGTCATCCCCGGCCAGAATCTGTGGACGAACGGCGTTGAACTCGCCGACCTCGACGGTGACGGCGACCTCGACGTGCTCTTCGCCAACGGGTCGGGCTACGACACCGACGGCGGGGCGTTGCAGCAGAAGTTCTACCGCAACGACGGCGGCGTCTTCGTGGGCAACCACGGTGCGCTCAACGTGATCAACATGAACGCCGAGCAGGTCATCGCCGAGGACTTCGACAACGACGGCGACCTCGACCTGATGTACTGCCGCATGGGCAATCACCCCAATCCGGCGCACACGCCGCGGCTGCTGATCAACCAGGGCTTTGCCCAGGCGGGCACCGAGGGTGTCTTCGCCGACGTGACGGCGACAAACCTGCCGACCAAGACGCTGTCCTCGTTCAGCCTCTGTGCCGGCGACGTCGACAACGACGGCGACCTCGACGTGGTCATCACCGATGGCGGCACCTTCGGCGGCGCCGCCACCCGGGCGACGCTGTACGAGAACGACGGCAACGCAGTCTTCACCGACGTGACCAACGCCCAGATCCCCAACGACACCTATAACGCCCAGGACGTGACACTGTTCGACTTCGACGGCGACTTCGACGTCGACATCGCCTTGTCGGGCAAGGGCGCGAGCAGCAAGCGCGGCCGCCTCTACCTGAACAACGGCGCCGGCGTCTTCAGCGTCAGCACCGTCTTCGACGGCATGGGCTCGGGCGCGACCTACGAGATCGAGTACGGCGACCTCGACGGTGACGGCGACTGGGATGCGGCCGTGCAGTCGATCACGAGCCAGAACGAGGGCTGGGCCATCAACAACGGCACCGGCTCGGCGCCGACCGAGACGACCTTCGGCTCGCCCAACGGTGACGACGACAACGAGATGGGCCTGCTCGATTACGACCTCGACGGAGACCTCGACGTGTTTGTCGGCAGCCTGGCGAGCCGCGAAAAGGCCTACCGCAACAACGGCAACAACACCTTCACCAACGTGAACTCGATCATCGGTGCCGTCAACGACGACACCATGGACCTCGACTTCGGCGACCTCGACGGTGACGGCGCCATCGACATGGTCACCGCCCAGGGCGAGGGCTCGGGCTTCCGCAACAAGGCCTACATGAACTCGGGCGCGGCCGACACGCTGGCCCCGGTGGTCGTGGGCACGCGCAACCCGGCGGCGTTCACCGACTCCTGCGCGGTCTACATCATCGACGTGAAGGACCAGATCAGTGAGGACGGTCACGTGGGCGTCGAAGCCACGTATGACTGGACCACGACGGGTGTCGGCGGCACCACCGGCAGCGGCACGGCCACCCGCATGGGCGGCGGCCTCTACCGGGCCGAGGTCCCGACGATCCTGCAGACCGCCACCGCCTCGCTGACCTGGACCCTCACGGACCAGGCCGGCAACGCGACGGTCTCGGGTCCGCACGTCGTGAGCACCCAGGCCTGGAAGGACATCGGCAGCGGCCACCCGGGCGTCACCGGGGCGCCGATCCTGTCGGGCACGGGCAAGCTGTTGGGCGGCACCGCGGGCAGCATCAACCTGACCAACGCGGCACCGAGCGAGCCCGCCGTCCTGTTCGTGTCCGTGGCGAACAGCCCCACGGCGCTCCACGGCGGGACGCTCCAGGCATTCCCCTTCATCGTGCTGGTGGTCCTCGTGACCAATGGTTCGGGGGAGGTCACGCTGCCCTACACGTCCTGGCAGGCAGGACTGCCGGGCGGCTTCAACTTCTGGCTCCAGTACGGCGTGCAGGACGCGGCCGCCGTCGGCGGCGTGTCCCTCTCGAACGCCTTGGAGGTCACCTCTCCCTAGTCGGAGGGGAGTCACCCGGCCTGCGGGCCGGTCCCACGGCGCCCGGGAGCGGACCTCCGTTCCCGGGCGCTGTGTCCATCCGGACCGCGCGGCCCCCGGACGGTTGGTTTCCGCCGCCGCCTTTCGCGCTGATGATGCATAATGCATGAATATGCCGGCCCGCCTCCGGCAGTCTCCCCTGGATTCCCCGGCCCATGACCGCCCTGCGTCCTGCCGTGCCTGCTGACAAGCGGCGCCTCGTCTTCGTGGTGCCGCCGGTCACGGCCGAGGACCGCTACGGTCCCATGGCCTCCGCCGGCAATTCGTTGCCGCCGCACGCCTTCCTCTACCTGGGCGCCATCGCCCGCCAGCGCGGCTGGGAAGTGCTCATCGTCGACGGCCCGGCGGAGGGCCTCACGCTGGGGCGTTGCGCCGAGGAGGTGCTCAAGCGGGACCCGACGGTGGTGGGCTTCACCGCCACCACCATGAGCGTGGCCAAGGCGGCCACGGTGGCCGAGGACCTGCGCCGGTCGCGCCCCGACCTGACCCTGATGGTGGGCGGGCCCCACGTCACCGCGCTGCCGGAGCAGACCCTCGAGCGCTGCCCGGCGTTCGACCTCGGGTGCGCCGGCGAAGGCGAGCCGCTGCTCGACGCTCTGCTGGCGGCCCTCGAGGACGGCAGCGATCCCTCGGCGATCCCCGGGCTGGTGCACCGCACCGCCGCGGGCGAGGTGGTGCTCAACCCGCCGGCCCACGAGGAGTTCGACCTCGACCACATGCCGTCGCTGGCCTGGGACCTGCTCGAGGACTTTCCCGAGCGCTACCACGCGGCGGCGACCTACTTGAACAAGACGCCGTTCACGGACCTGATCGTGTCGCGGGGCTGCCGCTATCGCTGCACCTTCTGCGACAACCAGACTTTTGGACGTTCCATCAGAGCGCTGCCGCTCGACAAGATCCTCGAGAACGTCGACCGTCTGGTGCTCGACTACGGCATCAAGTCGCTGTTCTTCACCGACGACTCGCTGATGACACTGCGCGGGCAATTCGAGGAGATGTGCGAGGCCCTCATCGCCCGCGACTACGACCTCGAGTGGAGCATCAACGCGCGCACCAGCGAGATCGACGCGGACATCCTCAAGCTCATGCGCGAGGCCGGCTGCTGGCAGATCTCCTACGGCGTCGAGAGCGGCAGTTGGGAGATCCTCAAGCGCATCAAGAAGGGCGCCACGCCGCGCATGCAGGAGCGCGCGCTGATCCTCACCGATCAGGCCGGGATCAAGGCCAACGCCTACATCATCATCGGGTTCCCGGGCGAGACCCACGAGACTCTGGCCGAGACCGAGGCCTTCCTGAAGCGGGTGCCCATCGACACGCTGCGGCTGACCTACTTCACGCCCTTCCCGAACACCGACATCACCGACGACATGGCGGCCAGCGGCGAGCTCATCGCCGACTGGACCAAGCTGAATTTCTACAACCTCGTGTACATCCCCGAGGGGCTCACCCAGCGTGATCTCGAGCGGGCCTACCGCCGTATCATGGCGCGCTTCTACTTGAGGCCCCAGGTGATCCGCTCCTTCCTCCCGCACCTGATCGTGCCGCGCAAGGCGTTGGCGCTGTTCCGCGGCACGTGGGGGCTCTCGAAAGTGCTGACGGCCCGCACGGGCGTCGAACCGGCGCGCGAGGCCGGGGCCGGCACGGTCGGGGAGTGCCACTCCTAGGGTCGCCGTTGAAGACCCGCACCCTCATCCGCCTGGACTTCCTCGTCGGGCTGCCGCTCTGCGCAGTGGCCTTCCTGGCATCGCTGCCCGGCCGGGCGTTCGGTCGCCTCGGCCGCCGTCCCGCGGGCACCGGCGTCACCGAGCCGCGCCGGATCCTGGTCATCAAGCTGCTGGGCATGGGGTCGGTGGTGCTCGCCACGCCCATGTTGCGGCGCCTGCGCGCTGCCCATCCGCAGGCGCACATCGCCTTCCTGACCTTCAAGAGCAACGCCGAACTGGTGCGCCGTATCGACGCCGTCGACGAGGTCATCGAGGTGCCCTTCGGACACGTGGGCCAGCTGCTCAGCGCGCTCCCGGCCCTGATGTTCGACCTGCGCCGGCGTCGTTTCGACCTGGCCATCGACCTCGAGTTCTACTCGCGACTGTCCAACGTGCTCTCGTGGCTGGTGGGCGCGCGGCGTCGGGTGGGCTTCTTCGTGCGCGCGCGCTGGCGCGGCTCGCTGCTGACGGATGCGGTGTATTTCAACGCCACGGTGCCCTTCGGGGTGGCGGTGCTGGCGCTGCTGCGACCGCTGGGCCTGGTCACCGATGACGAGCCCCAGGGTCATGCCGGGGCGTTGCTGCCGCCCAAGGTGCTGGACGGCGAGGCTCACGCTGCCTGGGAGCGGCTGGTGGCGGCGGGTGTCCCGGCGCAGGTGCCGTACATCGTGGTCAACGTGAACGCGTCGGACCTCTGCGTCGAGCGGCGCTGGCCGGCCGAGCGCTTCGCCGGTCTCGTGTCCCGCTTCGAAGGCGAGGTCGCGCAGGTGGGGCGATTCGTGTTCATCGGCGCCAAGGGCGAGCAGGCCACCGTCAGCGAGGTGCTGGCGCTGCTCACACCGGAGGTGCGCGAGCGCTGCGTCGACCTGTCCGGCCGGACGTCGGTCGTGGACCTGATGGTGCTGCTCTCGCGCGCGGCCCTCGCCATCACCAACGACAGCGGCCCGCTGCACCTCGCTGCGGCCCTCGACGTGCCCACGGTGAGCTTCTTCGGCCCGGAGACGCCGGCGCTCTACGGGCCGGTGGGGTCGCTGCACCTGGTGTTCTACGCGGGCCATTGGTGCTCGCCGTGCCTCAGCGTCTACAACGCCAAGATCGCCATGTGCGCCGGTGAGAACGAGTGCATGCGGCGCATCGTCCTCGACGACGTGGTCACACGCACCGCGGCCTTCTGCCGTGAACGCGTGGGACTGGCCCCGCCGCGGGGCCGGCAGGCCGGGGGCGCGCCCCTCGCACCGGGCGCGGGGCGTCGGCCGACCACGCCCACCGATCGGATCGAGCCGTGACGTCGCCGTCGTCCGGCGCCGTCAAGCGCGTGCTGCTGCTGGTCCCGCCCAGCGAGGGCGTAGTCATCCGCGACTACTACTGCAGCAAGACCTCCCAGGCGCGCTACCTGCATCCGCCCATCGACCTCTCGGTGCAGGGCGGCTGGCTGCGCAGCTGCGGGTTCGAAGCGTCGCTGGTGGACGCCACGGTCGACCGCCTCGATGCCGAGACCGCGCTGCAGCAGGCGGTCGCGGCCCGGCCCGACGCGGTATTCGCCCTGGCAGGGGCCGTGTCGTGGGACGGTGACCGGCGCTTCCTGCAGCGCGTCGCCGAGGCCACCGGCAGCCCGGTGTACGCCTCAGGCGACCTGTTCATGCAGGACACGGCGGCCATGCTCGACCGGTCGCCCTTTCTGGCCGGGGTGCTGACCGACTTCACCAGCGACGAGCTGGCGCGACACCTCGTCGGCGAGGAGTTCGAGCGGGACGCCCTGGTGCTGGCCGGCGACGGCGCGCGGGACTTCCGGCGCACGCGCGGGGCGCGGCCGGTGCCCACGCCGGCGCACGACCTCTTCGTCGGCCACGACTATCGCTACGGCTTCGCGCGGGCCTATCCCATGGCCGGGGTCTACGTCGGCTACGGATGCCCGTACACCTGTTCGTTCTGCATCACCGGTGAGCTGGGCTCGTCGCTGCGCCCGACCGAGAACGTGGTCGAGGAGTGGCGCGGCCTGCGGGATCTGGGCGTGCGCGAGATGTTCGTGCAGGACCAGTGCTTCGGGCAGCCCCGTGCCGCCTACGACGAACTCTTGGCGGCCCTGGCCACGGAGGACCTGGGCCTGGGTTGGTGGACCTTCTCGCGCGTGGACGTGATCGACCGCCCGCTGGTGCGGGCCATGCGGGCGGCGGGCTGCCACACCCTGATCCTGGGCGTGGAGTCAGCGGACGAGGAGATCCTCGCCAACCACCGCAAGGGCTACGGCGCCGAGCAGATCCGGGAGGCCTTCGCGCTGTGCCGGTCGGAAGGCGTGCGCACGGCGGCCACCTTCATCCTGGGCCTGCCCGAGGAGACGCCGGAGACGATCAAGCGCACGATCGACTTCGCATGCTCGCTGCCCGCCGACTATGCTTCGTTCAACGTGGCGGTGCCGCGCGCGGGGACGCGCCTGCGCGAGCGCGCGGTGCAGGAGGGACTGGTCGACGATGACATCGAGGTCATGGACCAGTCGGGCACCGAGCCGGTGCTCGACACGCGCGGCCTGCGGGCCGAGGAGCTCGTGCGTTGGCGCCGCCGGGCCGTGCTCTCGTTCTACCTGCGGCCGAGCTACCTGTGGCGACGTCTGAGGCACGTGACGACGGTGACGGAGCTGGTGGGGCAGCTGCGCGAGGCGTGGATGCTGCTGCGCAACGTCACGCCCCGGTGAAGGCCGACCCGCCCGACCCCCGGGCCCGGTCGGAGAGCCCGCGCACCTGGCTGGGACTACTGGGCGTGGTGGTGATCGCGGTGGTGGTGCGCCTCGTGGCCCAGGGCGAGATGGCCACGGCACCCGCCACCTTCGCCCCGATCATCGACTCCGAGGCCTACCTGCTGCAGGGACTGCGCGTCGCGGCGGGACACGACGTGGTCGAAGGCGTGTACTTCCAGGCGCCGCTGTACCCCCTGCTGCTCGGGTCGGTCCTGGGGCTCGGCGGCATCGAGGCGCCGGGCGCGGACGAGGCGTCTTCGGTGGGCGCACTCGATCCGGCCGTCGTCGAGCGCAGCCTGGCCCTCGGTCGGATGCTCAATCTGCTGCTGGGCGTGCTGGCGGCCGCACTGGTGTGGCGGGTGGGGCAGACGCTCTTCTCGCCGCGGGTGGGTGTCATGGCAGGCGTGCTGGCCGCGCTCTACGGCCCCTTCGTGTTCTACGAGGGACACCTGCTGAAGGTCTCGCTGTCGCTGGTGTTCCTGCCCTGGGCTGTGCTGGCCGTGGGGCGCGCGGCGCAGCGGGCGTCGGCCTTGTCCTTCGTGTGGTGCGGCGTGGCCCTCGCCCTGGGCGGGCTGGTGCAAGGGCACCTGCAACCGTTGGCCGGAGTCGCCGCGGCGCTGGTGCTGCTGCGCCCGCCGCGGGCGCTGGATCGGGCCTTCGGGTTGCGGGCGGCGGTGGCCATCATCGCCGGCGCCCTGCTGGTGGCGGCGCCGGTGATCACGCGCAACTCCCTCGTGCAGGGCGAGCTGGTGCTCTCGACGGCGCAGGGCGGCGCGGCCCTCTACCTGTGCAACAACCCGGGCAATCCGCGCGGCGTAGCCGAGCACAGCACGCGCATCCGTCAGGTCCCGCGGCACGAACGGGACGACTTCCACGCCGAGACCGAACGCCTCACCGGTCGCGTCATGACCGCCGGCGAGATCTCCTCGTACTGGGCCGATCAGGCGTTGAGTTGGATCCGCGCGGAGCCCGGGGCGTGGCTCGCCACCGAGGGCCGCAAGTTCCTGGCGCTCGTGTCGCGCCATGAGTCGGCCGACAACACCGGCTACTTCCTCGGCGAGCAGGTCTCGAGGGTGCTGCGCTGGACGCCGGCGCGCTTCGGTTCGGTCCTGCCGCTGGCGTGGGGCGGGATCCTGATCGTGCTGCTCTCCCTGTGGCGACCGAGCGCCAGCCGGGTCGTGGGGGGCGCCTGTCGCGGCCGGGCCGCCGGGCGCTTCGCCCTGGCCGCGGGCCTGATCGCCTACGCCGGGGTGACGTTGGTGTTCTGCATCACGGCGCGCTACCGCATGCCCATGGTGCCGCTCCTGCTGGTCTACGCCGGCGTGCCCCTGGCGGCGTTGTCCGACTTCATCGGGCGGCGTCGTGGGTGGGCGGTGGTGGTTGCGGTGTTCGCCGGGTGGCTGCTGACCCTGGCCGCCGAGACGTCCGCGGGGCCCTTCGATGCCGAGGAATTGCAGCGCCAGCAGGCCGTGCGCTACCGCAACCGGGGCCTGGTGTCGTTCGGGCGCGGCGATCTGCCGGCGGCGCGCAACGATCTCGAGGCGGCGCTGGCGGCCCATGCGGGCGGCATCCGCATCCAGGTCGACCTGGCGCGCCTGGCGTTGGCGGAGGGCTCCACCGGCGGTGATCCGTCCGGCGGGCGCGAGAGCGCCCTGTCCCACCTGCAACGGGCGGTGGCCATGGACAGCGACGATGGCGCGACCTGGGCCGACATCGGCTTGCTGGCCTACGAGTTGGACTACGGCCTCGCGGCGTACGCGCTCGATCGGGCCGCGGAGGCCCGGGCCGGGGGCCGGGAGGTGTTGCAATACCTGGTGTTGAGCTTGCTGGCTTTGCCCGATGACGACGGACGGCTCGAGCAGGCGGTCGCCCGGGCACGGCAGTTGACCGAAGCGGCGCCGGACGACGACGACGGTCACGGCTTGCTGGCCCTGGCGCACTTGCGTCGGGGGCGGGAGTCGGAGGCCCGCGCCGCCCTGGCGGACTACGACCGCACAGCCGCGGCGCGGGAAGCTCGTGGGCAGCCGCGACGCTTGCCCGACCAGCCGGCGTTGCGGAACCTGCGGGATCAGCCATGACGACCCGCGCCCGCCGCCGCCTTTGCATGCCGACCCACCTGTCGGCGCTGATCATGCTCGCCGTCGTGGCCTGCGACGGGTCGGGGCCCGGCGCTGGAGGGGCAGTGGGCGGAGGGTCCGGCTCGGGGCCGACGTCGGGCGGTGCCACCGCCGAAGCGGACACCGCGGAGGACGCCGCCTGGTTCGAGGCCGTCGACCTCGGCCTGGCCGCCATGCGGGCGGGGCGCCCCGAAGTCCCCACGATCCTCGAGGTCAACGGGGGCGGCGTCGCGCTCTTCGATGCCGACGGCGACGGCGATCTCGACCTGCTGCTCGTGATCCCCGGCGACTACCCGGGCACGGGAACCGGCGCGGGCACGGCGGCTGGTGCCAACCGGCTCTACCGCAACGACGGCGGCCGCTTCACCGACGTGACGGGGGGCAGCGGCGTGGACGTGTCCGGCTTCTGCAACGGCGTCGCGGTGGGCGACCACGATGGCGACGGCGACCGGGACGTCTACATCACGCGCCTCGGTCCCAACGCGCTGCTGCGCAATGACGGCGGTCTGCGCTTCACCGCGGTGCCCGAGGCGGGCGGCGCGGCGGGCACGTCGTGGAGCACCTCGGCGGTGTTCGTCGATCTCGACGTCGACGGTGACCTCGACCTGTTCGTGACCAACTACCTGGCCTTCGATCCGGCGCAGCCGCCGCTGCATGGCGTCGGCGGCCAGCCGTGCCTGTGGAAGGAGCATGCCGTCATGTGCGGTCCACAGGGCTTGGCGCCGCAGGGCGATCGCTACTACCGCAACGACGGCGGCCGCTTCGTGGACGCCACGCAGGACGCGGGGTTCACGGCGGAGCCGGGCTTCGGCCTGGGCGTCATCGACGGCGACTTCGACGACGACGGGCGGCCGGACCTGTACGTCTCCAACGACTCGACGCCGAACCACTTGTGGAGCAACGCCGGCGACGGGCGCGTGCGCGAGCGCGCCATGCTGAGCGGGACGGCCCTGTCGGCCCAGGGGCGCGAGCAGGCGGGCATGGGTATCGCCGCCGGCGACCTCGATGCCGACGGCGCCGAGGACCTGATGGTGACCAACTTCTCGGAGGACGCGAACTCGGTCTACCGCAACGAAGGTGGGGGCTTCTTCCGGGACGTGGCGGATGCCGTGGGCATCGGCGGGCCGTCGAAGCCGCTGCTGGGCTGGGGCGTGGCCTTCGCCGACTTCGATCTCGACGGCGACCTCGATGTCTTCGCGGCCAACGGGCACGTCTATCCCCAGGCGGATGCGCCGGGCACCGACACGAGCTTCGCCCAACCGGACGTCCTGTGGGCCAACGACGGGACGGGGCGCTTCCGGCGCCGGTCCTGGGCGGGCGATGCGCCGGCGGTGAGCCGCGCGGTGGCCCTGGGCGACCTCGATGACGACGGCGCCCTCGACCTGGTGGTGACGCGCCTGACGGGGCCGCCCCAGGTCTGGCGGGGGACGGCGGACGGCGCCCGCACGCTGCGTGTGGTGGTCGACGGCGGGCCCGGCAATCCCGACGGGTTGGGAACGGTACTGACTTGGACGGACGCGAAGGGCGAGCGTCGGGCGCGCGTCCGCAACAGCGGCGGCTTTCAGGCTGTCAACGATCCGCGCGTGGTGTTCGCCTGGCGGGGGCCCGGGCGGCTGAGCTGTCGCCTGCCCGACGGCCGCGTGACCGAACAGGACATCGCGTCACGCGGCACCCTCGTCATCGACGGGAGGGCTCCGTGATCCGGCACGCGTGGTCAGCCAGGGGCGTTGTGCTGGCGCTCGCGCTCGGGCCGGTCGGGTTGCTCACGGGTTGTGCGCCCGCGGACGAAGTGGGAGCGGAGACGCGCGCCGGCGCGGCGGACGACCCGTCCGACTGCACGAACTTGCTCGGCGCACGGCAGGCGCTGCACGTCGCCACCTCGGGGGGCGACTGGCAACGGGGATTCACGGCCGGCGAGCAGGCTCAGTACGACCGGGCCAAGGAGGCCATGTCGCAGCGCCGCTACGAAGCCGTGCGGCCACTGCTCGGTGAGCTGCTGGCGTGGGATCCGCCCCACGTGCTGGTGCAATTCACCGCGGGCTACGCGGCCTACGAGCTGGGGGAGAACGGCGAGGCCGTCGCGCGCTTCGACGATGCGTTCGCGCGCGCGCCGGAGCTGCGCGCCTTCTCGTCCGGGCTGGGCTTCACGCTGTGGAAGATGGGGCGTTTCGACGAGGCGCGGTGCGCTTTCGAGGCGGCGTTGGAGGCCGACCCCCAGGCCTACAAGGCCCGCTACGGTCTGGGTCGCGTCGAGCTCTCGGTGGGTCGGCTGGCCGAGGCGCGGGCGCATCTCGAAGCCGCGCTGGTGCTCGAGCCGTCCTACCGACGCGCGCGCCTGAATCTCGCGCGGGTGGCCGAGGAGCAGGACGCGTTGGACGAGGCCCTCGTGCTGGTGGAAGGGGTGGTGAGCGAATGGCCCTCCCACGAGGAGGCGCTGTACCTGCTGGCGCGGGTGCTCGGTCGCTTGGGTCGCAGCGACGACGCGGAGCGCGTGCTGGCGCGGCGCGAGGAGGCCTATGCCGCGCGTGAAGCCATCGGTGGGCGCCTGACCGAGATGCGCAGCGGACGCGATCGGCCCGACCTGCACGCCGAGATCGCGGCCATCTACATCCGGCTCGGAGACCTGCGCGAGGCGCGCCTGAGCCTCCAGGAAGGGCTCGCCCGATTCCCCGATGATCCGGTGCTGCGGGCCCTCAGGGTGGATCTGCCCGGGATGCTGGACACGGCCCGGCAGCCCTTGCCGTACCGTGTGGGACCGGCGAATCCCGTTGAACCGCGCTAGAGCGTTGCCCTAAGGTCCGCCAGCCCGGAACAGCCACCCGCCGCACCGACCCGAACGGTCCCCGGAGTTCGAACATGACGACGCACAACGTGACCCTCATCCGCGGCGACGGCATCGGCCCCGAATTGGCCGCCGTCACCAAGGACGTGCTGGAGGCCACGGGCGTGTCCTTCGAGTGGGAGGTGATGGAAGCGGGCATTGAGGTGTTCGAGGCCGAGGGCGACCCGCTGCCGCCGGCGGTGCTCGAGTCCTTGCGCCGCACCAAGGTGGGCATCAAGGCGCCCATCACCACGCCCGTGGGCAAGGGCTTCCGCTCGGTCAACGTGCGCCTGCGCAAGGAGCTCGACCTCTACGCCTGCGTGCGGCCGTGCCGCACCTTCGCCGGGATCGACAGTTATCACTCGACGATGAACGTGGTGATCATCCGTGAGAACACCGAGGACCTCTACGCGGGCATCGAGTTCGAGCACGACCAGGAGGACACCCGGGCGCTGACGGAGCTGCTGGGCGAGTTCCGGCCGAAGCAGCGCCTCGGCCCCGGCACGGGCATCTCGATCAAGCCCATCAGCATCGCGGGCAGCCGCCGGGTGGTGCAGTACGCCTTCGATTTCGCGCGCAAGCACGACCGCAAGAAGGTCACGGCGGTGCACAAGGCCAACATCATGAAGTTCAGCGACGGGCTGTTCCTCGAGGTGGCGCAGCAGGTGGCGTCGGAGAATGCGGACATCGAGTTCGAGGACCGCATCGTCGACAACATGTGCATGCAGATCGTGCAGAAGCCCAACGACTACGACGTGCTGGTCCTGCCGAACCTCTACGGCGACATCATGTCCGACCTGTGCGCCGGCCTGGTGGGCGGGCTGGGCGTGGCGCCGGGCGGGAACATCGGCACGGACCACGCGGTGTTCGAGGCTGTGCATGGCAGCGCTCCCAAGTACGCGGGCAAGAACGTGGCCAACCCCACAGCCATGATCCTCTCGGGCGTGCTGATGCTGAAGCACCTCGGTGAGATGGACGCGGCCACGCGGCTGCGGGACGCCGTGGCCCACGTGTTGGAGCAGGGCGAGCACGTGACCTACGACCTGCGGCCGGGACGCTCCCACGACGGCGCGTCGAGCACCACCGACATGGCCGCCGCCATCATCGACGCGCTCAACCGTTGAAGCCTCTGCTGGTCCGGCGCGGCCACTGCCGCTCGCGCATCATCGCGACCCTGGGCCCGGCGACCGGTTCGCCGGCTGTCCTCGAGGATCTCGTCCGCGCCGGCGTCGACGTGGTGCGGCTCAACTTCTCGCACGGGTCCCACGCGGATCACCAGCGGCTGACCCAGAACGTGCGGCGCGTGGAGAAGCGGCTCGGGGGTTGCGTCGCGGTGCTGCAGGACCTGGCCGGCCCCAAGCTGCGGGTGGCGCGCCTGGCCACGCCCGAGTTGTCCCTCACCCAGGGCCAGCGTGTGGCGGTGGTAGAGGGCAAGGGCGCCGCGCCCGCCGACACCATCGTCGTGGAGGCGGCGGGGGCGGTGGCCGGCCTGAGCAAGGGCAGCTCGATCCGCATCGCCGACGGCGCCATCGAACTGCGCGTGCGGCGTCCGCGCCCGGGCGGCGTCGACTGCGTCGTGGTCAACGGCGGCATCGTGCGACCGCGCCAGGGCCTGAACCTGCCGGGGACAGCGCTCGGCGTGCAGGCCTTCACCCGACGCGATCAACGCGACCTGGCCTTCGGGCTCGAGCTCGGCGTCGACGCCGTGGCCCTGTCCTTCGTGCGGGACGCCGACGACGTGCGTCGCGTGTGGCGCTTCTGCGAGCGGCGCGATCGCCACCCCTTCATCGTGGCGAAGATCGAGCGGGCCGACGCCCTGGAGAACCTCGACGACATCCTCGACGTCTGCAGCGGCGTGATGGTGGCCCGGGGCGACCTGGGCGTGGAGATCGGAGAGGAAAACGTGCCGGCGGCTCAGCGCACCATCGTCGAGAAGGCACGGGCGCGTCACCGTCCGGTGTTCACGGCGACGCAGATGCTCGAGAGCATGATCACCTCGCCCACGGCGACCCGGGCCGAGGTCTCGGACGTGGCCAACGCCGTGCGCGAGGGCGCCGACGGATTGATGCTGTCGGGCGAGACGGCCGTGGGCGCGCATCCCGTGGCGGCGGTCGAGACCCTGGTGCGCGTGGCGCGCGCGGCCGACGCCCAGTCGTCGACCCAGGGCATCGTCGAGCTCTCATCGCTGCTCGCGGCGGGCGACCCCACCGAAGCCGTGGCTCGGGCGGCCCGTCTGCTGGCGCGCGCTCTCGATGCCGACGCCATCGTGGCCTTCACCAATTCGGGCCGGACGGTGCGTCTGGTCTCGGCCATGCGGCCGCGACGCCCGATCTTCGGTGTGACCTTCCGTGAGGACACCTGGCGCCGCATGCGCATGATGTGGGGGGTCGCGCCGCTGCTGATCCGTCAGGTGAGCACGGCTTCGGCGATGATCGCGGCCGCCGAACGCCAGCTGGTGAGCGCCAAGGTCGTCCGCAAGGGCGCCGACCTGGTGGTGGTCTGCGGCGAGAGCGTCGTGACCGGCGGCACGAACACGGTGAAGATCCACCGCTGCGGTCAGTCGGCCACCAAGTCACGCGGCGGGCGGAAGTAGCGCGCCAATGCCAGCCCCTGGTGCTGGTAGGCGGAGTCGGCGCCGCCGTAGAGCCGGCGGCACGGCTCCACCGTGCGTGAGAACTGCAGCCGGAAGATGGGTTGCTCGTGCTCGACGCGGAAGGGCACGTCGTGGGGACGCACCTCGAGCACGGCGCGGGCCCCGCGCACGCCCTGCGCCGACGGATTCCAACCGAAGCCGCTGTCGAAGAACCCGGCGTAGTTGGTGCGCAGCTCGCCCATGCCCACGTCCCAGGGCAGCATCTCGGCCGACAGGTCCGGCGGGACCCGCAGGCGCTCGGAGGAGGCCAGGATGTAGAAGGCCTCCGGTTGCAGGATCAGCGTGCCGTCGGATTCGGGGTGGACGGGCGAGAAAAAGTCCTCCGGCGCGTGGTGCCAGGGCCTCGCGAGGTCCAGCACCGGGGTGCGCTCGAGGGCGCGCCAGCCCACGGGCCGGCCGGCCTGCTCGGGGATCAGCGAGAGGCCGAGCAGCAGCGCCCCGTCGAGGACGGGCGGCGTGGCCGTGGTGTCGTCGGCGCCGAGCACCAGGGTGTCGCGGACCAGGCGTTCGGCGAGCTCGGCATCGGAGAGCAGCGGGTCGCCGCGCACGAAGCGGGCCTGGTTCAGCCGCATGCCCGTGGTCACCGCGATGTCGAACGAACGCGGGACGATCTCGAGCCAGAGCGGGCCGTGGTACCCCGCGGGCACATCGTCGAAGCGCCCCTGTCCGTCGACGACGGTGCGCGTGAACACGTCGATGCGTCCGGTCGACGAGCGGGGATTGGCGCGGGCCGACACATGGGGAGGCAGCGCCAGCGATTCGAGCAGGCGCACGAGGTAGACGCCGCCGCGGCGCAGCACGGCGCCGCTCGTGAGGTCGATGCGGTCGGTGACGAGTGAGGCCACCGTGGAGGCGACACTGCCGCGGGTCGGCAAGAAGCCCGAGCGCAGGACCAGGGCCTCGCCGCCCAGGCGCAGATCCAGGGAGGTGGGCTGCACCTGGATGGCGTCTAGGGGCGACTCGGAGGCGATGGCACCCGCCTCGACGAGGGCTTCGATCTGCTCGTGAGTGAGGATTCCGGCGGACATGAGCTCTGGGGACCGTGGGACTGACGTTTCGAGGTTGACCACGTAACAGGCCACAAGTACACCGTCACGCGTGAAGATTCACGAGTATCAGGCCAAAGAGCTGTTCCGCGCTGCGGGAATCCCGGTGCCCATGGGGCACGTGGTGACCGTGGCCGAGCAGGCGGCCGCCGCCTTCGACCAGCTGGGTGGCGCGCTCGCAGTCGTGAAGGCGCAGATCCATGCCGGGGGCCGCGGCAAGGGGGGAGGCGTCAAGCTGGTGAAGTCCGCTGAGGAGGCGGCGGAGGCGGCTCGCGGCATGCTGGGACAGCCGCTGATCACGCCCCAGACCGGCCCGGCCGGCCAGATCGTCAAGCAAGTGCTCGTCGAGGCGGGCACCGCCATCGACCGCGAGCTCTACGTGGGCATCACCCTCGACCGTTCCCTGGGTTGCCCGGTGCTCATGGCGAGCACCGAGGGCGGCATGGACATCGAGGAGGTCGCGGCCACGGCGCCGGAGAAGATCCTCAAGGAGCCCATCGATCCCGAGGCCGGGCTGCGCGGGTACCAGTCGCGCCGCCTGGTCTATGCGCTGGGATTCCCCAAGGCCTCGCGCAAGGCGGCCGCCGAGTTGCTCCAGAAGCTCTCTCGCTTCTCGCTCGAGATGGACACGTCGCTGGTGGAGATCAACCCGCTGGTCATCGATACCGAGGGCGGCGTCATCGCCCTCGACGCGAAGGTCAACTTCGACGACAACGGCCTGTTCCGGCACCCCGATGTCGTGGCTCTGCGGGACATCGACGAGGAGGACCCGCGCGAGACCCAGGCCGAGGAGGCCGGGCTCAGCTACATCGCGCTGGACGGCAACATTGGCTGCATGGTCAACGGCGCCGGCCTCGCCATGGGCACCATGGACACGATCCAGCTCGCCGGCGGTTCGCCCGCCAACTTCCTCGACGTCGGTGGGGGAGCGACCTCCGAGCAGGTCAAGGCCGCCTTCAAGATCATCCTCAGTGACGAGAACGTCGCGGCCATCCTGGTCAACATCTTCGGCGGGATCATGAAGTGCGACGTGATCGCCGAGGGCATCATCGAAGCGGCGCGCGAGGTGGAGATCGGCGTGCCCCTGGTGGTGCGCCTCGAAGGCACGAACGTCGAGCGGGGGCGCGAGCTGCTCGAGAACTCCGGCATCGACCTGATCACCGCGAGCGACCTCGCCGACGCTGCCGCCAAGGCCGTCGAGGCGGCCGGAGTGGCCAAGGTATGAGCATCCTCGTCAACACCATGACCCGCGTGATCACCCAGGGCATGACCGGCAAAACCGGCATGTTCCACACGCGCCAGGCCCTCGAGTACGGCACCAAGATCGTGGCGGGCGTCACGCCCGGCAAGGGCGGCAGCTCCGAGCTGGGCGTGCCCTTGTTCGACACGGTGGCCGAAGCGGTGGACGAGACCGGCGCCAACGTCTCGGTCATCTACGTGCCGCCGCCGTACGCGGCCGACGCCATCCTCGAAGCGGCCGGCGCGGGCATGCCCCTGGTCATCTGCATCACCGAGGGCATCCCGGTGGTGGACATGATGAAGGTGCGCCGCGCCCTGGCCGGCAGCGAGACGCGCCTGGTGGGCCCCAACTGCCCCGGAGTGATCACCCCGGGCGAGTGCAAGATCGGCATCATGCCGGGCTACATCCACCGGCCCGGCCGCGTGGGCGTGCTGAGTCGCTCGGGGACGCTGACGTACGAGGCGGTCTGGCAGCTCACGACCCTGGGGCTCGGCCAGAGCACCTGCGTGGGCATCGGCGGCGACCCCGTGCCCGGCACCAACTTCATCGACGTGCTGGAGATGTTCCAGGCCGACCCGGACACCGACGCCGTCGTCATGATCGGCGAGATCGGCGGCAGCGCCGAGGAAGAGGCGGCCGAGTTCATCAAGGAGAAGATGACCAAGCCGGTGGCGGGCTTCATCGCCGGCGTCACCGCACCCCCGGGCAAGCGCATGGGGCATGCGGGGGCGATCATCTCCGGAGGGGCGGGCACCGCCGACGAGAAGATCAAGGCCCTCAGCGCGGCGGGTGTGACCATCGCCGAGACCCCGGCCGGGATCGGCGCCGCCATGGCCGAGGCCCTCAAGGAAGCGGGCATGCTGGCTCGCTCGATCGACTGACGCCGTCCCCCGACAAGGGCCGATTGGGCGCTGCCCGGGCGAGTCCGGTTGTTTATCCTGGATGGGTCCGAGACCCCTTGGGGAGTTCTTCCCATGCCCATGCCGACGCCTGACCCCTCGGGGCTGCCCCTGTTGTTCGGGATGCCGGGCCCCACGGAGTGGCTGATCATCCTGGTGGTCGTGCTGATCCTGTTCGGCAACCGGATCCCGGGCCTGGCGCGCTCGCTGGGCAGTGGGATCACGGAGTTCAAGAAGGGCCTGGCCGAGGGCGACTCCGCGGACGGCAAGGGCACCGAGAAGAACGGGGACGCCGAGTCCCCCAAGGACTAGGTCGGCGCCGGTCGACGAGAGGTCCTGATCCGTGAGCGCACCACCGCCTCCGTGCAGCGTCATCCTCCTCGCCGGCGGGGGTGCGCGCCGACTCAGCGGCGAGAAGCTCTCCGAGACGGTCGGTGATCGCTCGATGGCGGCGCGGGCCGTGGACCTCGCACGCGCCGTCTCCGACGACGTGCTGCTGCTGGCGGGCGGTCGCGCGTTGCCCGCCGATGCCGACACGACGGGCCTGCGCGCCCTCGACGACTGGGACGCTGTGCCCGGACCGCTCGGGGGGCTGGGCGCGGGTCTGGAGGCGGCCCGCCACGACTGGTGCCTGCTGTTGGCCTGCGACATGCCCTTCGTCGACAGACACGCCGTCGAACGTCTGCTGCAGACGGCGGCGACGCTCGAACCGGCCGAGGCCGCGGGCGCCGCGCCCGCACCGGACGTGGTGGCGTGGGCGGCTCCGGACGGCTGGCAGCCCTTCTGCGCCCTGTACCGACGTGAAGGCCGTACCCGCCTGCGGGCCCACGCCGAGGCGGGCGTCCGCTCGCTGCGCGGCTATCTGGACCGCTGCACCGTCGCGGTCCCCGAGGGCGAACCGACCGGACGTGACGTTCTGTTCAACGTCAACACACCCGCAGACCTGCTCCGCGCCCGCGCCCTGGCGGCTGACGGAATGTTCACCGACCACCGTGCCGGATCGGCGTCATCATCGACGCCACCGGCCCACCGAGGAACGACCGCATGACCCTGGCCCTGGCTGCACAGAGCATCTCCGCGCCGGTGCGCGATCAACTCGCCGCCACCGAGGACAAGCTGGTCGAGCTGTTCTCCGACCCGTCCACGGCGGTCAGCGACATGTCCAAGCAGGTGACGGCCTACGGCGGCAAGCGCCTGCGCCCGATCCTCGTGCACCTGTGCTCGAAGGTGTCGGGCACGCCCAACCACGAGCACGTGGTCATCGCCGCGGTGGTCGAGTGCCTGCACATGTCGTCGCTCATGCACGACGACGTGCTCGACGAGGGGGAGACGCGACGCCAGGTCACCACCCTCAACGCGCTCTACGGCAACCAGCTGCCGATCCTCATGGGCGACCTGATCTACACCCGGGCCTTCCACGCGACGCTGCAGCTGTCGTCCAACCGCGCGGCCCAGCTGCTGTGCGACGCGGCCGAGGCCATCTGCCTGGGCGAGATCGAGCAGTCGTTCCTGCGCTACACCCGGGAGTACGACAAGAGCCGCTACTACCGCGTGATCGAGCTCAAGACGGCCTCGCTCTTCGGCGCGGCCTGCGAGTTGGGCTCCCACTACGCCGGCGGCAGTGAAGAGTCGTCCCAGGCGCTGCGTCGTTACGGCGAGAACCTGGGCATGGGCTTCCAGATCATCGACGACTGCCTCGATGTCATCGGCGACGAGGGGGTGGTGGGCAAGTCGCTGGGCACCGACCTCGAGACGGGCAAGGTCACACTGCCCATCATCCGCCTCGCCGACACGCTCGACGACGATGGCAAGGATGAGCTGCGCGAGGTGCTCTACGGACCGACCGAGGAGTCGCGTCGGGTGCTGCTCCAGCGCACCTTCGACATCACCGACGTCGTGCGCTCCTGCCAGGAGGAGGCCACCGAGTTCGTGAAGCAGTCGCTCGCGCAACTCGACGGGTTCCCCGAGTGTGAGGCCCGGTCGAGTCTGGCCGACATCTGCAACTTCGTGATCAACCGCACCTACTGACCCCGTCGACCTGAACCCGCCGTGTCCGATCGCCCCCACTGGTACCAAGACCCGCCGCGCCGGCAGTCGTTCCTGAGCGACTTCCGCTCTTGGGGAGCGGTGAAGACCATCGTCATCGTCACGGTGGCGTGCTTCCTGGTGCAGATCGTGGCGGGCTGGTTCTCGCCCCATGCCTACCGGGAAATCACGCAGATCTTCGGGCTGCGCACCTACGGCATCCAGGACGGGCAGCTTTCGTTCAACCTGCTGTTCCCCTTGCAGCTGTTCACCTACGGGTTGCTGCACGCCGGCTTCAGCCACATCTTCTGGAATCTCTTTCTGCTCTGGGTCTACGGCCAATTCATCGAGCCGCAGATGGGCAAGCGAGCGTTCCTGCGCCTCTACATCGGCGGGGCCGTCGTGGGGGGGCTGGCGCAGTGGGCGCTGGGCTTCGGCTCCGATGAACCCGGCATCATGGCCATGCCCACGGTGGGCGCGTCGGCGGCGGTGTACGCGATCATGGTGATGACGACCTGCCGCTTCCCGCACCAGCGCTTGATGCTGATCTTCCCGCCCATGCCGGTGCCGCTCTGGGCGCTGCTGGCGGTTCGCATCTTCTTCGACATCAACACCATGGCCAGCGGCACGAGCAGTGCCGTGGCCGTCGCCGCGCACCTGGGCGGCGCCGCCTTCGGATTCCTCTGGTTCCGCAAGGGCGACGTGGTGGGCAAGGCGGTCGACAAGCGCAAGCTGGCGAAGCACGCGAAGGCACAGGAGGCGAGCTCCTCGGACCGCCGGGAGATGGACCGCATCCTGGCGCAGATTCAGGCAGGCGGGCTATCGTCGTTGAGTCCCGGGGACCGGAAATTCCTCGAGCGTCGCAGCGAAGAGCTACGGAAGGAGCGGATGTGAACCCCTTGCGCACCACGATCTTGATCCTGCTGGGCACGCTGGCCCTGACCCTCACGCCTCTGGCGGCGCAGCAGTACGTGGCCAAGATGCCCGAGGCTCTGCAGGAGTTCTGGAACGACTACGCGTCGATCAAGGCCGAGGGCGAGGAGTCGGACATCGACCGCCACATGCGCAAGAACACCGCCCTGGGCGAGCGCCTGTTGGTCTACCTGGTGGCCGAGTACTGCTCCGCGCCGACGCCCGACTACTCCCTCGAAGGGGAGATGCGCACCGTCGCCTGGAGCCTCGACCGGGTCGGTGGCCAGGAGCGCTTCATCGAACGCGTGCGGCTCGTGACGGGTCTGGAGTTCAACGAGCGTCGGGAGCGCTTGCGCGCTCTGTTCCGGTACGACGAGGGCCTGGAGCTGCTCAAGGAAGCGCGCTTCGAGAAGGACCCCGAGCGCCTCAAGCTCGCGGACACGGCCTTCAAGGAAGCGGCGGCGGTCCTCGAGCGCCTGGGGGATGCCGAGTTCACCTGCTTCGCGCTGCAGAAGTCCGCCGAGGTGGCGCGCATCGAGGAGCGGCTCGACGACCTCGAGGTCGTCCTCAACAAGATCATCGAACTGGGTGAGCCCCTCCCGTACGAGTTCCTGGTGGTGGATTCGGCGCACGCGCTGCTCAGGGACATCGCCAAGGTGCGGTCCGGGGAGGGCACCGAGGTGCGCTCGGCCCTCGAGGAGAAGCAGGCCTCGGGCCGCGGCCTCGACAGCTACGCCGAAGGCAGCAAGGAGCGCATCTTCCCGGTGACTTACGTGGTACCGAAGAAGGGCATGCCCGATGTGCTGCTCCCGAGCTTCGCGCCGCTGGAGCAGGACTTCATCTGGCTCTCCTCCTTCATGGATGGCAACGGGCCCACCGAGTTCGACGCCTGGCGCGAAGGTATCCTCAAGCCCTTCGGCAAGCCGCTGCTGATCTCCCGCGACGGCGTCGAGTATGGATTCGACGCCGACCACGATGGCGAGCCGGACGTGGTCGACAGCCTCTCGTCGACGCCCAAGACCTTCGTCATCCCGAACCCCGACGGGGGGCATCCCTACGCCCTGCGGGTCTCGGTGGGCGGTGACACCGAAGTGCAATTCGGCACCAGCCTGAACCTGGCCCCGTCGCAGGAATTCGCGTCCGTCCGCTTCAACGTCGGCGGCTACCTCGAGGCCGACGTCGACGGCGAGGCCTGGCGCTTCTACGACACCAATCTGTCGGGTGGCATGGACAACGGGTGGATGGGCTACGGCGACTGGATCACGGCCCTCGGCGACGACGAACGGCAGGCCTTCTACGAGGTCGACGGGGTCCAGATCGGCAAGAGCGACAAGGCCCTGCCGTGGTCGTCGGTGATCGCGCGGGAGGACGGGTTCTATCGCAGCTACGTGAACGAGTCGGGCACCGAGCTGTCGCTGCGCGCGATGTACCTCGAGCAGGGGCAGGTCCAGCTGGAGATGGACACCGCGGTGGTGCCCAGCTACCTGGTCATCCGCGAGGTGGGTGAGCTGGCCGGTGCGTTCTTCGACGTGGTGCCCGCCAAGAAGCGCGGCGCGGTGACGGTGCCCGCCGGGACCTACGAGGTGGTCTTCGGCCGCCTGGAGTCGGGCAAGAAGACGGACATGAAGGTGGCGCGGATCTACAAGGGACGCTCGGAGCCCTTCACCGTCGAGGCCGGAGCGACCTACACCCTGGAGTTGGGTGCGCCCTACGACATCGACTTCGACATGTTCAACGAGGGCGAGGAGACCGTCGTCGATACCCGCTCGATCCGTACCTTCGGTCGGGGCGGCGAAGAGTACGCCATGCTGTTCAACGAGCCGCTGCAGGCGCAGCTCGACGTGCGCACAGCGGCCGGCAAGAAGATCGAGAAAAACAAGAAGCTGCGCGCTGCCGGGTACGAGGAGTGGGACCTCGCTCAGGACGAGTCATCCGGCCAGCGCAACGTGCTCTGGTTCCCGGTGCGTCACCGCGTGCCCAACACGAAGGGCGAGCCGCTCCAGGCCCGCCTGCACCTCAAGAAGCACAAGCTGCTGGGTGGGCCGTTCGACAGTGGGTGGCAGCCCGAAACCGAATAGGCCCGGGTCGCCGACTCGACGCCTCACTGACTGACTGGGCTCACACCGACATGCTCGACATCAAGGTCATCCGGGACGAGCTGGAAGCCGTCCGCGCCGGCGCCGCCCTCAAGCGCATCGAGGTCGACCTCGACCGGCTGGTGGCGGTTGACGATCGGCGCCGGTCGCTGATCCGCGCTGTCGAGGACGCCAAGGCCGAGCAGCGTCGCCGCAGCAAGGCCCTCGGCAAGCTGTCGCCCGAGGAGCGCGCGCAGGAGGTGGCGGCGCTCGGCGAGCTGAAGGCGTCGATCCAGACCGAGGAGGGCTCGCTGCAAGCGGTGCTCGACGAGTTCGAGGCGCTCATGCTGCAGGTCCCCAACCTGCCGGCTGCGGAGGTCCCGCCGGGCGCCGACGATGGCGACAACGTCGAGCTGCGCCGGGTGGGCGAACCGCCGCACTTCGATTTCGAGGCGCGGGACCATGTCGATCTCGGCAGGTCGCTGCGCATGATCGACATCGAGCGGGGTGTGAAGCTCTCCGGCACGCGCTTCTACGTCCTGCGCGGTGCCGGGGCCCTGTTGCACCGGGCGGTGCTCGCCTTCGCCTTCGACCAGATGGTCTCCAAGGGCTTCGAGCCCATGGAGGTGCCGGTGCTGGTGCGCGACCCGGCCATGTTCGGCACGGCCTACTTCCCGGGTGGCGAGGAGCAGGCCTACCGCCTCGACAAGGACCAGCTCAACCTGGTGGGGACGGCGGAGGTGCCGCTCACGTCGTTCCGCAGTGAGGAGATCCTCGACCTCGAGGAGCTGCCGCTGAGGATGGTGGCGCAGTCGGCGTGCTTCCGGCGCGAGGCCGGCGCCGCCGGCAAGGACACCCGCGGGCTCTATCGCATCCACCAGTTCCAGAAGGTGGAGCAGGTGGTGGTCATGCGCGCTGACGAAGAGGCCTCGCGTGTCGAGCACGACGCCATCGTCGCCAACGCCGAAGACATCATGCAGCGCCTCGAGCTGCCCTATCGGGTGGTGAACGTCTGCGGCGGAGACCTGGGGCAACCCCAGGTGCAGAAGTTCGACATCGAGACCTGGATGCCGTCACGGGGCGGCTACGGCGAGACCCACTCGGCGTCGCGCTTCCACGACTTCCAATCGCGGCGGCTGAACCTGCGCTACCGCGACGAGGACGGCAAGCTCCGCTTCTGCCACACGCTCAACAACACGGTGGCCGCGAGCCCGCGCATCCTGATCCCGCTCATCGAGAACTACCAGCAGGCCGACGGGAGCGTGCGCGTGCCGGCGGTGCTGCGGCCCTACATGGGCGGCCTCGAGGTGATCGAACCCCCGGCGGGTTAGCCGCCGCCGCCGCCCAGGGCCGCTTCGATGGCAGCGCCCAGATCGAAGGGCTCGCCGCCGGTGTTGCCGCCAGTGCCTCCGCCGCCACCACCGCCGCCGAAGGGATCGCCCGATCCGCCGCCGCCTTCCGAGCCGCCGGGGCCGTCGGGACCGCCCGGCCCCTCCGGATTGTCGGGGTCGTCCGGATTGCCCTCGTCGTCCTCGCTGCCGGGGCCCTGGCCGCCGCCGCTGGAACCGCCGCCGGCGTACTGGAAGGTCGGCGGCAAGGGGTGGATGCGCATGGCCAGCTCGCTGTCCGGCAGCATGGTCACCATGCGGCGGTAGTGGCGTGTGCGGGAGAGGTGGCTGGGCAGCTCGATGGTGCGCGGCACGACCTCGAGCTCGAGGATGAGTTCGACCATGGCCGGGAGGCGGTGCAGCTCGCTGGCGTCCCACTGCTCGTAGGGCTCGGCGTAGCGGTCGATGCGGTCGTAGTAGCGCAGCTTGAACGAGACCACGCGGTCGTGGAGCCGCTCGTAGGTGCCGCCCTCGAGGGGCTCGTCGTCGACGTGCAGGCTCTGTCGGCGCCACAGCTCGAGCACGTCTGTGAGCTCGGGGTTCACGCGCAGCTGGTAGCCCGTCTCACACAGATCGGAAGCCTCGTCCCTGTCGTCGACCCGGTAGGAGGTGATCGAGTCGACGGTGGAGAGGAAGGCGATGCCGTCGGCGTGCTCGCCACCGAGGATGCGGGACTCGCCCTTGAAGACCTTGTCGTCGAGGATGTTCATGACCCAGGCCCGGCGCAGGTCGGCCTCGACGACGTCGAGGATCTCGGGCCCGAGGCGGGCGGCCTTGGCCTCGTGCTCGAGCTGGTCGCGGGTGTCGAGCATGCCGTAGAGCACGGTGTAGAGCGCGAGCATGATGGCGCCCATGATGGTGATCGCCACCATCACTTCGATCAGGGTGAAACCGCGGCGTGTCGTGGTGGTCGTCATGGTGTTTCTCAGCGTCCGAAGTCGAACCCGTCGTCATCCTGGCGCTCGGTCACACGGGGGATGAAGGTCTCGATCTCGAGCCGGGCCGGGTCCTCTCCCAACGAGGGGTAGAACATCTCGATGTGGATACGACGGACGAGGTGAGGTTGGTCTTCCTCGTCCTCATCCTCGTCACCACCGTAATCGTTGTTGAAGCCGGACTGGAATTCAGCCGTGAATCCGCCGTCCAGGTTGGTCTCGTCCTCGTCCTCCTTGCGCCCGGTGGCGAGGTCGAACTCCTCGACGGTGAGCACGTAGACGAACATGGGGTCGTCCTCGACGATCATCTGGGCCTCGTCGTAGAGCTCGGGATCGAGCATGTGTTCGGCGATGATCTCATCGACGTAGCGCATGGCCATCAGGCTCTTCTCGGCGATGAAGGCCTTGTCCGAGGACTGCCCCTGGACCTGCAGGAAGATCAGGGCCACCGAGCCGACGATGAGCAGCGAGACCATGATCTCGAGCAGCGTGAATCCGGCCGGGCTTGGCGGGCCGGCGACGCTCGGGGAACGAGGGTGATGGGCGCCGGCGCTCATCGGAAGCTCGCATCGTCGATGAGCTCGGGCGCCGTCACGCCCTGGATGATCTCGTAGCTGGTGCCGAGACCGCGGATGCGGATGGTCACGACCTCGGTGGAGGGGTAGTCGGGGTTGTCGATGATGACCTCGTGCGGCGTCATGCGTCCCTGCGGCGAGATGACCAGCACGACCGTCTCGGTCGTGCGGGGCTCCTGGCCCGGGAGTCGGACCTCGCGGATGTTGATGCCCTTCTCGATGCGCTTCAATTCATCGAGTTGGAAGCGCCCGACGCCGGTCATGTTGCCGTTCTCGTCGCGCTCGTAGGGGTAGTAGGACTCGCACCCCTCGAAGTCGAGGTCGTAGGAAAAGGTCACCGGCTCCTGGGTCGCGAGGGCCTGGATGCGCGCCATCTCGACCCGGGCGCCGATCTCCTTGGCGGCGCCGGCGAGCCGGGAGGCCGGGAGCAGCACGTCACTCCCGACGAACACCGTGAGCATGGCCATGCCCACGATGGCCAGGGTGACCATCAGCTCGATCAGCGTGAATCCGCGGTGGGGGCCGCGGATCACGGGTCCGTCACTTCGTGAAGTCGTCGGGCCAGACAATGTCGGCCTCTTCGAACTCTCCGCCTTCCATGCCGTCAGCGCCCAGGGACGACAAGCGGAACTTGGTGTTGGAGAGCTTCTCGTAGCGGAAGTCGTTGTCCCAGGCGTCGCGCTGGTCGACCGGCGCGCACCAGGCGTTGCCGAAGTTCTTGTCGCTCTCGGTGAGCAGCTCCTGGAGCGAGTCCGGGACGCGGCTCATGCGGCGCTTGTAGGTGCTCAACGGCCCGTTGGCGAGCTGCACCAACTTGGTCTTGGTGGTGGTGACCTGGGCTTCCTTCATGTTGTCCCAGACATAGGCGCCCACCACGGTCATGAGCATGCCGAGGATCGCGATCACGACCATGATCTCGATCAGCGTGAAGCCCCGGCTCGGATGGAGGTCATCCGGGTCGGCGTCGCGCATGCCCTCGTGGCGCTGGGGAGGCTGCCATCCGTCGGAGCTCGGCGGGTTCAACAGCGCGTACAGTTCGTCTTCGTTCTTCATGGGTACGTCTCCGTCACATCTGGCCGAGCTGCAGCATGGGCAGCACGATGGCCATGACGATGAAGCCCACGGCACCGGCCATGAGCACGATCAAGATGGGTTCGAGCAGGCGCGTCATCTTCTCGGTCGAGATCTCGACCTCCTGCTCGTAGGACTCGGCCAAGCGGTCGAGCACGGTCTCGAGTTCGCCGCTCTGCTCTCCGACGGAGATCATGTAGCCGACGGCAGGGGGGAAGATGCCGCTGCGCTTGAGCGGGGTCGAGATGTCGGCGCCCTTCATGATGGCGCTGTGCAGGTCGTCGAGGACCTTCTCCAGCACCGCGTTGCCGACCACGTTGCGCACGATCTGGATCGCCTCCAGGATCGGCACGCCGGTCTTGAGCAGGGTGGAGAGCGTGACCGCGAAGCGTGAGATGGCCTGCTTCTTGAACAGATCGCCGAACACCGGGAGCCCGAGCTGCAGCTTGTCGGTGGTGTAGCGCCCCTTGTCGGAACGACGCAGGGAACTCCAGCCGATGTACACGAGCACGAAGGCCAGGGCGATCAGGTACCAGTAGGAGGTCAGGAAGTCGCTCAGCGCCTTGAGCGCCAGGGTGGGGCCGGGCAGCACGCCGCCCTTGGCCTCCACCAGCACGATCAACTTGGGCACCACCTTGATCATCAGGACGGTGACGACGATGGCGCCGATGACCACCATGACGATGGGGTACATCAAAGCGGCGAGCACCTGGTTCTTGGTGTGGGCCTGCTTGAGCAGGAAGCTGGCCAGCCGTTCGAGCACGACGTCGGTGTTGCCGGCCGCCTCGCCGGCGCGCACCATGCTCACGTAGAGCGGCGGGAACACCGCCGGGTGCTGCTCGATGCCCTCGGCCAGGGACGCGCCCTGGGTGATGCGCTCGCGGACGTTGCGGAAGACCGCCTCGAGTCGCGGCTCCTCGATCTGCTCGACCATGGCCCGCAGCGTGTCGTTCAGCGGGATACCCGAGCCGAGCAGGGTCGCGATCTGGCGGGTGATCTGGGGCAGGTCCTGCTTCGCTTTGGAGCGGGTGCGCATGTTGCGCCACCAACTGCCGAGGGACATGCGTTGCCCCTGGTCCATCTCCTCGATCACCTCGATGTCGGTGACCATCAGGCCGTCGCGCCGGAGCTTCAGGCGCGCGTCGCGCAGGGTGTCCGCGTCGGCGATGCCGCTCTTGAGCTGGCCCGCTGCGTTGTAGGCCTTGTAGGTGAAGACGGGCAACTACACTTCGTCCTTCTGTGTGACTCGCAGGATCTCATCGACGGTGGTCACGCCCTGCCGCACCTTGTTGAGTCCGTCCATGCGCAGCGTGCGCAGGTTGCCGCGTCGGATCGCGTCGCGCTTGATGATGCTCGCGCCGGCCCGCTCCATGACCTGCACGCGGATGGGCTCGTCGATGGGCAGCATCTCGTACAGGGCGGTCCGGTCGACGTAGCCCGATTCGAAGCAGTAGTCGCAGCCGCGGCCCCGGGCCACCTTGCCGCCGTCGAACTCGTCGAGGGAGAGGTCAAGCGAGTCCAGCATGGCCTTGACCTCCTTGTCCGGTGCGATCAGCTCCTTGCACTTGGGGCAGATCACGCGCACCAGGCGCTGGGCGATGCAGACGAGCACCGAGGTCGCCGCCAGGTAGGGCTCGACGCCGATGTCGAGCATGCGCGTCACGGCGCTCGCGGCGTCGTTGGTGTGCAGGGTGGAGAGGACCAGGTGTCCCGTGAGCGACGACCGGATGGCGATGTCCGCCGTCTCCTGATCGCGGACCTCACCGATCATCATGATGTCGGGGTCCTGGCGCAGGAAGCTGCGCAGACCGGCCGCGAAGGTGAGGCCCTTCTTGGCGTTCACCTGCACCTGGCTGATGCCGGCGAGGTTGTACTCGACCGGATCCTCGATGGTCAGGATGTTCTTCTCGTTGGTGTTGAGCTCGGTGAGCGCGGCATACAGCGTGGTCGTCTTGCCGCTGCCGGTGGGGCCCGTGACGAAGATGACGCCGTGGGTGTAGCCCACGTACTTGCGCAGGATCGCCTCGTTGTGAGCGTCGAGCCCGATCTCGGAGAGGCGGTAGACCCGGGCGCTCTTGTCGAGCAGGCGCATGACGATGCGCTCGCCGTAGGTCGTGGGGATCGACGAGATGCGCACGTCGACGTCGTTGTCGCCCATGCGCAGCGTGGCGCGGCCGTCCTGGGGCAGCCGTCGTTCGGCGATGTCCATCTTGCCCATCACCTTGATCCGACTGATGATCGCGTCCTGGTATTTCTTCGGCGGCGCCTCCATGTCGTAAAGGATGCCGTCGATGCGGTAGCGCACCTGCAGCCGGTCGGGATAGGGCTGCACGTGCACGTCCGAGGCGCGCATCTTCAGCGACTGGAACAAGATCATGTTGACCAGCTTGATCAGCGGCGCCTTGGCGCTGCTGTCGAGCAGGTCCTCGTTGTCGTCGTCGACGTCGAGCTTGATCAGGTCTTCGTCTTCGAGTCCCTTGAGCGTCTCGTCGACGACGTCGGCCTTGGTCTTGTAGGCCCGGTTGATGAGCGAGGTGATCTCGGCCTTGGGGGCCAGCACCACGTCGACCTCGGCGTCGAGCATGGACGCCAGGTCGTCGATGGGGTGCAGCTCGAAGGGCGCGCAGGTCGCGACGCGCATGGTGCCATTGACCTGCTCGAGGCCCACCAGGTTGAACGTGCGCGCGAAGTGCACGGGGACCTTGTCGACGAACGGCGTCGGCACGTCGGCGTCGCGCAGGTCGCCCTGGAAGGGGAACAGCAGGTACTGCCCCATGATCTTGAGCATCTGCTGCTCGGTCAGGAAGCCCTTCGTGACCAGCAGGCGGTCGAGGCCGTGCCCGGAGTCTTCGGCCAGGGCGGCGCAGTCGCGCACGTCGTCCGCGCTCATGCCCCCTTCGGTGACGAGCAGATCTGCGAGAGGCTTGTCCATGGGGTCAGCTTCCGCCGCCCGCCGTCCCGCCCGTCGGGTTCTGTCCCGTGCCGAAGACGTCGTCGAAGCTCGGAGTGCTCGGCGGCGCGACCGGGACGGGGGTCGGCATCGGCATCGGGGTCGGCGTCACCGGAGCGGGCGCCATGGGGGCGCCGCCGCCGGGGGCGTAGCCGTTGTTGCCGGACTGCGGGAAGGAGGTGGTGGGCATCTCGAACAGCCAGCTCGTCGAGTTGAGATGGCGCATGTCGGCATCGGTGCCGGCGCCGCCGAAGGGCGCCGAGAGGTCCTCGATGTTGCCGCCCAGGCGTTCGTAGTCGAACTGCCGCGCCGCGCTGATCTCGTCGAGCAGGGCGAAGTCGGTGTCGATGATGTGCGGCGTGATGAAGATGTACAGGTAGCGGTCGTCGCTGCGATCGCTGAAGCCCTTGAACAGCCAGCCGATGACCGGCAGGTCGGAGAGCCACGGAATCGCGTTCTTGGTCTCGGCGTCCGTCTTGCTGACCAGGCCGCCCAGCACGACGGTGTGCCCGTCGGGGATGGTCACCGGCGTCTCGATCTGGCGCCGGGTGATGTCCGGCGGCGCGCCCTCGACGCCCGAGCGCGGGTCCTGGAAGTCCGAGACCTCGATCAGCACGCGCAGGCGCAGGTAGTTGCCCGCCGAGATGGTGGGGGAGATGCGCAGGGTGATGCCGGCGGTGACCGTCTCGAAGGAGCGCGACTCGTTGCCGCTCTGGAGCACCGTGGAGGTCTCGTAGGCGGTCTCGACCTCCGTGATGATCTGCGCTTCCTGGTTGTCGTTCGTGAGCAGCGACGGCCGTGACAGCACGCGGTTGTTCACGTCGGTCTGGAGGGCCTGCAACACCAGGGGGATGGGCAGGTCGGCGCCGCTGAACAGGGCGAAGCTGCCGCCCTTGCCCACCGCCGCATTGAGCGCGCCGGTGAGGTCGGGCATGCCGGCGTCGTCGACGCCGGTGATGGTCTTGCCGAAGTTGCTGACGAAGGCACCGCTGTCGACGTCGGCGGCGGCGATGCCGATGTCGATGGTCTCGTTGAGCGTCTTGGTGGTCTCGACGATGGCCGCCTCGACCAGCACCTGCGGGCGCCGCACGTCGAGCTTGCGCAGGATCTCGACGATTTCGGCGTACTTGCGATCCGACGCGGTGATGACGAGGGAGTTGCTCTCCGAGTCGGCCACCACGCTGGACTGGATCTCGAGTCCGCTGGTGGACGTGACGCTGGCCGGGGCCGAACCCGACGACCCGCTGGTGCGCGTGGCCTGGGCGGCGGCGCGCTCCTCGTCGAGGACCTGCTGGACGGTCTGCACCAGGTCGGCGGCGCGCATGTTCTTGAGGCGGTAGACGTGGATGTTGCCGCGCGGCTCGACCTCGACGTCGAGCACGTCGATCCAGTTCTCGATGCGGTCGACGTCCTCGAGGCTGCCGGCGATGAGGAACGAGTTGCCGCGGTTCTCGGCGATGATGCGCGGCTCGATCTCGTTGTTGAGCGCGCCGCCGGTCTGGGCCGCCGCCTGGGTCTGGCCCGGCTTGAGTCCGCGGGCGGCGGAGAGCAGGTCGTTGAGCACCTGCTCGATCTCGGCCACGGAGGCGTGCACGAGCACCCGCTTGCGGATCACCGGCTGCGCCTTGAACGGCGGCACATCGATGAGCTTCACGAGTTGGTAGGCGCCCCAGAGGCTGGTGCCGAAGGCGGTGAACACGACGGAGTTGCTGTTCTCGACGGCGCGCACCTGCTCGTAGGGGCTGTCGAAGACGCCGGTGAAGGTCGTGTTGGCCGTGCGCGCATCGATGTACTTCAGCGGCACGGATGTCGACAGCAGCGTGGCCGGATCGTTGCGGTAGTTGGGGATCTCGGAGACGTCGATGACGATGGGCTGCGGCTTGACGCCGCCGGTGCCGCGCGGGCCCCCGGATTGCACCTTCTGCACCGAGAGGAACGTGCTGCCGGGCGGGCCGTAGTCGACGACGAGGAAGTCGTAGGCCTTCAGCACCGCCTGGAAGTACTGGTAGAAGTCGGCGATGCGGACGCTCTGCGGACCCAGGATGAAGATGCGGGTCTCACCGACTTCGTTGGGCTGATACTTGATCGGCCGCAGCAGCACCTTCTGGGCGAGGTCGATGAAGTCGTCGAGTCGTTCGCCGTTGGTCTCGTCGAACTGCAGGACGTAACTCTCGCCGTCCGGAGTGATCTCGATGTTCTGGGCCCCGGCGCGAGGGGTCACCAGAAGCAGGGCCAGGGTGGCGAGGACGACGAGGAATCGCATGGAGGGTCGGTCTCCGACCGGCCTGCTGGATGAGGCCCGAATTGCGCGCTGAAGGGCCCGCAAAGCGGGAATCATGGAGCGTATGACGGGAGCGATCAACGATCTATTCCCCCGGGGAACGGCCGCACCCGAGGCGAGGCTGCCCCGGGGCAGGGGGCCCGGGAGGGGCCGAGCCGCAACCCGCCCCGGGAGTGATCGCCGGCTCCACCGTCTTGATCGAATCGGGCCGGCCCTCTAACCTCGTCGGATTCCACCATGATCCCCAGAGGGATCAATGGGTGGACCCCACCCCGCATGGCCGATGGCGTCCCAATTCGGCCGCGTCCGCCTCGCCCGACATCCCGACACCACAGGACTGAGTGACCCGCGTGAAGCTCTCGGAAGTGCTCCAGGAACCGGCCGTGATGCTCGACCTCGATGGTCGGAGCAAGTGGGAGGCCATCGAGGTTCTCACCGACCGTCTGGTGGGCACCGGCCAGGTGGCCGAGGACGACCGCGAGGCGGTCCATGCGGCGTTGGTGGCGCGGGAGCAGTCCATGTCCACGGGGATGGAGAACGGCATCGCCATCCCGCATACGTCGGTCGACCAGGTGTCGGCCACCGCCGTCGCGCTCGGCGTGGCCCGCAAGGGCATCGCCTTCGAGTCCATCGACGGGCGGCCCACCCAGCTGGTGATCCTGCTGGTGAACCCGGCCAATCAGACCAAGACCCATATCCGCACCCTGGCCGAGATCGCCCGGCTGCTGTCCAGCGCGGACCTCCGCGCGGACATCGTGACGGCGCCCTCTTCGGCCGACGTGCTGAACATCATCCGGACCGCCGAGGCGGCCGTGGCCTGAAGGCCCGACCGCGACCGACGTCGCCGTCATTTCTGTATCCAAAACGAACCGTAGAATCCTGATCCGAAGCGAGGAGTCGCCCTTTGGTCATCCGAGTCCAGACCCGAGACAATGAGCCCGTCGACAAGGCGCTGAGGCGCCTGCGCAAGCTGTGCAACAACGAAGGGCTCACGCGGATCAGCAAGGCGAAGGCCTACTTCGAGAAGCCCAGCGAGCGTCGTCGCCGCGAGAAGCGTGAGCGTTCCAAGGCGATCCGCCTGGCTTCGCGCGCCCGCCGCCAGGACATCGAGAAGCTGCTGCAGCGGCGCCGCAAGGCCCGCAAGAATGCCCGGCTCGCGGCCCGTCAGGCCCAGGCGGACGCTGAGCGCACAGCCACAGAGAACCAGGTCGACGTGATGGCCACGGCCTCGCCCATCGAGGGTGGTGCGGCTTCGGCTCCGACCGGTGACGCCGCGACTCCCGCGACTCCCGCGGCGGCAACGACACCGGCGACGAGCGCTCCGGCGACTCCGACTCCGGTCACTCCGGCGACGAGCACCGCCACCGCCGAGACGCCCAAGCCCGCCGACCCCAGCTAGGACGCCGCCGACCGGCGACCCCGCTCACACCGGCGATCCTGCTCGCACCCGCGATCCTGCTCAGGCGTCGAGGGCCGTCATCTTCCCGACGCGTCGCTGATGGCGACCGCCGGCGAAGTCCGTCTCCAGGAACGCGGTGACCATCTCGGTCATCACGCTCGGGTCGACGACGCGCGCGCCGAGGCACAGGACGTTGGCGTCGTTGTGCTCGCGGCACAGCCGGGCTTCCTCGGGGTCGTTGCACTTGGCGGCGCGGATGCCGGCCACCTTGTTCGCGGCGATGGACATGCCGATGCCGGTGCCGCAGACGAGGATGCCGCGGTCGGCATCGCCCCCGGCCACCGTCCGGGCCACGGTCTCGGCGAAGTCGGGGTAGTCGACGGAGTCGTCGCCTCCGGTCCCGCAGTCGACGACCTCATGGCCGGCGGCCGTCACGCTGCGCACGAGCGCGTCCTTCTGCTCCCAACCGGCGTGGTCGGCTCCGAAGGCGATCTTCATGGGGACGGCTCCTTTGCGGCGAGCGACGCGGCGACGCGGGCCCGGGCCATGGCGTGCAGGGCGCTCGCGACGGCCTCGTAGACCGCGTCGTCGCCCCCGAACGGATCATCGATCTCGCTGCCACCGGGGTCAAAGAGTTCCACCAGCGGATGGTGGCCTGCGTCGGCGGGGCCGGTGGTCCCGGCGGTTTCGAGCAGGTCGTGGATGGCCGCCAGGTGCCCGCGCGTCATGGCCAGCACGAGGTCGGCGTGGCGCAGGTCGGAGGGACTGATCGGGCGCGAGGAGTGCGAGCTCAGGTCGAGTCCGCGGGGCCGCATCACGGTCATGGCCGGCCCGGAGGCCGGGCGCCCCTGCGCCGTGAAGGCGCCCCGCGAGCCGAGGGCCGGCGGCATCAAGGCGGGATCGTCGCGAGAGGCGTCCTCCCAGGCGGACGCCAACAAGGCCGCGCCCATGGGACTGCGACAGGTGTTGCCCGAGCACACGACGAGCACGATGGGCAGCGCGTGGCGCTCGAGGTCGGCGCGGCTGACGACGCCCTCCCGCAGCACGCGCAGGTGATCGAGGGCGGGGGCGACGACGGTGGAGGCATCGCCGAGCGCCGTGCGCCCGTCGTCCACGGCCACGCTCGCCGCGGCGAGCACTTCGGCGTCGACAGCGTCGAGGGAGCGGGGCGGGGGCGCGTCGGGCCGATTGGCGCTCGGGAGGACGACCGCCGCACCCACGTCGGCCAGCAGGGCCCGCGTCCACTCATGCCCCGGTACGCGCACGCCCAGGGTCCCGGCTTCGCGGGCGCGCAGCACCTGCGTGACCGGCCCGGGCCACCAGCGCTCCGCCATGCGGTGCGAGGCCGGCGGCGTGGGGGCCAGGCGGCTCGCGAGCTGTGCGGGATCCGCGACGGCGAGGCTGTACGGCTGGGTGCGGCCCGGCTTCACGGCAGCGAGGCGGGCCAGGGCCTCGGGGCGGTCCTCGCGGGCCGCGAGGCCGTAGACCGTCTCGGTGGGCACGACCACCAGTTCGCCCCGATCGAGGGCGGCGGCCGCCGCGGCTCGCGCAGCGTGGGGGTCGTCAGCGGCGAGCCGAAAGGTGGTGGGAGCGGGCCGAGCCGGGGACATGGCGAAGAATATAGGCCGGACGGCACCTGCATTCAGGGACGATTCCCTCTGCCGTCCCGGCGGGATATCCTGCCGAGCTGGCAGATGCCCACATGAGCACGATCCGCAGACGACCCCGCCGACTTCAGCAGCTGGGGGCCATGGCCGCCGGCCTGGCTCACGAGGTCAAGAATCCGCTCAGCACCATGTCGGTGAACCTCCAGCTCATGGCCGAGGACTTTTCCTCCCCCAAGACTCCGGTGGAGGAGCGCACGCTGCGGCGGGCGAAGCTGCTGCTCGGCGAGGTGCGCCGACTCGACGGCATCGTGAACGACTTCCTCGAGCTCGCGCGCGGCTACGAGATCACGCTGCAGAGCGTCGACCTCGGGATGGTGCTCAACGAACTGGTGCGCCTGCAGGAGCCCGAGTGCACGCAACTCGGCATCGCCATCGGCATCGACCTCGACCCGGAGGCCCAACACGTGGTCGCCGACCCGAAGTGGCTGCGGGTCGCGCTGCTGAACCTGTTCGTGAATGCGCGGCAGGCCCTGGTGGACGCCGGCGATGACGGGCCCAAGTCGCCCCGCATCGACGTGACCAGCCGAGTGCGGGGCGGGATGGTCCAGATCGCCGTGGCCGACAACGGGCCGGGCATCCCCGCCGAGAAGCTGGAGAAGATCTTCATGCCGTTCTGGTCGAGCAAGGCGCAGGGGACCGGGCTGGGCCTGCCGATGACACGCCGCATCGTCGAGGAATTCGGCGGAGAGGTCTCGGTGCGCTCGCAGGCCACCCAGGGCACGCGCTTCCTCGTCACCGTGCCCAAGACACCCCGGGCCCTGCCCGGCGGAGCGGCCCCATGACGGGGCGTGCCACCTCCGTGCTGGTCATCGACGACGACGTCGCCCACGCTGAGACCATCGGCGAGGCGCTCGGCGCCGACGGTTACGCGACCGAGGTGGTCACGTCGGGCACGGAGGGGCTGGCGCGGGTGCAGGGCGGGCAGTTCGACATCGTGCTCACCGATCTGCGCATGGCCGACACCGATGGCATGGCCATCCTGGAGGACGTGCGCAGCCGGGAGGACGACACCGAGGTGCTGATGATCACCGGCCACGGCTCGGTGGAGACCGCGGTGGAGGCCATGCAGGCCGGCGCCGCCGACTACATCACCAAGCCGGTGAACCTGGTCGAGTTGCGGCAGCTGCTCGGGCGCATCGCCGAGAAGCAGCGCCTGTCACGCCGCAACACCGAGCTGGAGGCGCGGCTCGAGGAGCAGTACAGCTTCGGGCGCATCATCGGCCGGAGCGAGGCCATGCAGGGCGTCTTCCGCACCATGCGTCAGGTCTCGCGCACCGACGTGACCGTGCTCGTCACCGGCGAGAGCGGGACCGGCAAGGAGCTGGTCTGCCGCGCCATCCACCAGAACAGCAAGCGCAGCAAGGGACCCTTCATCGCGCTCAACTGCGCGGCCCTGCCCGAGAGCCTGCTCGAGTCGGAGTTGTTCGGGCACGAGCGCGGCGCCTTCACGGGGGCGACCGCGCGGAAGATCGGTCACATCGAGAACGCCGAGGGCGGCACGCTGGTCCTCGACGAGGTGGGGGACATGCCCCTCGCCACCCAGGCCAAGATGCTGCGGGTGCTTGAGCAGCGCGAGATCGTCCGGGTGGGGTCGAGCGCGACCATTCCCGTGGACGTGCGCGTGCTCGCGGCCACGAACAAGAACCTGACCGAGGAGGTGGCCGAGCGCCGCTTCCGCGAGGACCTCTACTTCCGCCTGAAGGTCGTGTCGCTGGAGCTGCCGTCCCTGCGCGAGCGGGTCGTCGACATCCCCTTCCTGGTGGAGGCGTTCGTCAAGGAACTGAGCGAACATCACGGCACGGGCGTGACCGGTATGTCGCCCGAGGTGCTGCGCATCCTCGAGCGCCAACCCTGGCCGGGCAACGTGCGCGAACTGCGCAACGTCATCGAGAACATGGTCGTCACCGGCAGTCACGAGGTGCTGCAGCCGTCCGACCTGCCGGCGTCGTTGCAACTCGAGAGGGCCGCGCCCGAGGCGCCGGGCCCGCACGGCGGTCTGGCCGGCCGCACGGGGGCGGACGTCGAGCGCGAGCATATTGCTGCCACTCTCGAATTGGTGGACGGCAACCGCGCGAAGGCGGCGCGGATGATGCAGATCGGCGAGCGGACGCTGTATCGCAAGATCAAGGAGTACGGCCTGAGCTAGGTCCGCTGCCTGTCAGAGTGGCAGCATCGCGCGCCGAGGTGCCGCTGAGGCAGTCCGTGACGGTCGCTCGGCCTGGTCTGCGCTCGGGCACGGACAGCCTGGTCTCCGGCCGGTGGACCCCCGCTTCGGCGTGAATTCCGGGCCCAGACGTCGAAGGGGCGCCCGGTGGGTCTCGACGGGCCGGAGTCGACGTCCCCGCTCCCAATTGGCACACGATTTGTGAATGAGATGGGTTCGCGGGGCCATGGCGGTCCCACCCGCGGATCTCGAGGAAGCACGCATGTCCGACCACATCATCGGAATCGACCTGGGCACGACCAACTCCGTCGTGGCTGTGATGGAAGGGGGCGTCCCGAAGGTCATCCCCAACGCCGAAGGCCACCGCGTCACGCCCAGCGTGGTCGCGTTCACGGACGCCGGTGAGCGTCTCGTGGGGCACCCGGCGCGCCGCCAGGCGGTGACGAATCCCGAGCGCACGGTCTACTCGATCAAGCGCTTCATGGGCCGGCTGCACAGCGAGGTCTCCGACGAAGAGAAGCTTGTGCCCTACAAGATCGAGGGCGGCCCCGGTGAGCCGGTCAAGATCCGTGCGGGCGACAAGGTCTACACGCCGCCTGAGCTCTCGGCCATGATCCTGCAGAACCTCAAGGACACCGCCGAGAAGTACCTGGGCGAGCCGGTCACCCGCGCGGTGATCACCGTGCCGGCGTACTTCGGCGACAGCCAGCGCCAGGCCACCAAGGACGCCGGCGAAATCGCCGGCCTCACCGTCGAGCGCATCGTCAACGAGCCCACCGCCGCGTGCCTGGCCTACGGCCTCGAGCGCAAGCAGGAAGAGAAGGTGGCCGTGTTCGATCTGGGCGGCGGCACCTTCGACGTCTCGATCCTCGACCTCGGTGACGGCGTCTTCGAGGTGAACTCCACCAACGGCGACACGCACCTGGGCGGCGACGACTTCGACGACGCGCTCATCGAGTACGTCGCGGGCGAGTTCAAGAAGGACCAGGGCATCGACCTGCGCAAGGACGTCATGGCCCTGCAGCGCCTCAAGGAGGCCTGCGAGAAGGCCAAGTGCGAGCTGTCCACCTCGCCCCAGACGACCATCAACCTGCCCTTCGTGACCGCGGACGCCAGCGGTCCCAAGCACCTCGACGTGAACCTCAGCCGGGCCAAGTTCGAGGAGCTCGTCGAGCACCTGGTCGAGCGCTGCCGCAAGCCCTGCCTCGACGCCATCAAGGACGCGGGTATCAACGCTTCCGAGATCGACGAGGTGATCCTCGTGGGCGGCAGCACGCGCATGCCCGCCGTGCAGGCCATGGTGAAGGAGATCTTCGGCAAGGACCCGAGCCACGGCGTGAACCCCGACGAGGTGGTCGCCATGGGCGCCGCCGTCCAGGGCGCCGTGCTGAGCGGCAAGGTCGAGGATGTGGTGCTGCTCGATGTGACGCCGCTGTCGCTCGGTATCGAGACCCTCGGCAACGTCATGACCAAGCTGATCGACCGCAACACGACCATCCCGACCAGCAAGAAGGAGGTCTTCTCCACCGCGCAGGACAACCAGCCCAGCGTGGAGATCCACGTGCTGCAGGGCGAGCGGCAGATGTCAGGCGACAACCGCACCCTGGGCAACTTCCGCCTCGACGGCATCCCGCCGGCCGCGCGGGGAGTCCCGCAGGTGGAGGTCACCTTCGACATCGACGCCAACGGCATCCTCAACGTCTCGGCCAAGGACCTCGGCACCGGCAAGGAGCAGAAGATCACCATCGAGGCCAGCTCGGGTCTGTCCGACGACGAGATCGAGCGCATGAAGAAGGAGGCCGAGGAGCACGGCGAGGAGGACAAGCAGGCCCGCGAGCTCATCGATCTGCGCAACCAGGCCGAACAGACCATCCACCAGACCAACAAGAGCCTGGACGAGCACAAGGACAAGCTCGACGAGGCCACGGTGACCGCTATCGGGGCGGCCGCGTCCAAGGTGGAGACCGCGGCCAAGGGCGACGACGCCGAGGCGATCAAGTCCGCCCTCGATGAGTACACTCGGGCCGCCCAGAAGCTGGCGGAGATCCTCTACGCCCAGCAGGGCGGCGAGGCGGGGCCGGCGGGTGGTGCCGGAGATGGCGGTGCCGCGTCGTCTGGTGGCGACCCGTCCGGAAGCGGGGACAAGGAAGACATCATCGATGCCGATTTCGAGGTCAAGAGCTGACGCCGGCCCGGGTGCCCGTAGGGGCCCGGCCTCTTGATCCAGATCGAGCAACTCACCCGGCGCTTCCACGACCTGGTGGCCGTGGATGCCATCGACCTGGCCGTCGAGGCCGGTGAGATCCTCGGCTTCCTGGGCCCCAACGGGGCGGGCAAGACCACCACCATCCGCATCCTGACCGGCTTCCTGCCGGCGACTTCGGGGCGGGCGCAGGTGGCCGGGTTCGACGTGGCCACGCAGAGCCTCGCGGCGCGGCGGCACATCGGCTACTGCCCCGAGAACGTCCCCTTGCCCACCGACGCGCGGGTGGAGGAGTACCTCGAGTACCGCGGCCGGCTGAAGGGCCTGGCGGCGCGCGATCGCGCCCGGCGCCGGGACGAGGTGCTCGACCAGTGCGGCCTGTCGGACATGCGCCGGCGCATCGTGGGGCAACTGTCCCGCGGGTATCGTCAACGCGTCGGCCTTGCCGATGCGCTCATGGGCGACCCCAAGGTGTTGATCCTCGACGAACCCACCGGTGGCCTCGACCCGGGACAGCGCCGGGACGTGCTCGACCTGGTCACCCGGCTCAAGGGCCAACGCACCGTCATGTTGAGCAGCCACGTGCTCTCGGAGGTCGAGGACGTGTGCAGCCGCGTGGCGATCATCAAGCGCGGGCGCATCGTCGCCAACGGCACCCGGGAAGAGCTCGAGGCCTCGGTGGGAAGGCAGGGAGAGGTGCGCATCAGCGTGTCGGGCGACCCGGCGCCGCTGGTGGCCTGGCTCGCGGCGCAGGGCCTGCAGGCCAGCGCCGAGCGCAACGGCTCCCAGGTGGTGCGTCTGCCCGCGGGCGATGACCTGGCCGGCCTGCTGTCGGCCCTCATGCAGGCGGGCCTGCCGGTGGTGCGGTTCGAGCCGCTGACCCGCTCGCTGCAGGAGATCTACCTCGACCTGACGTCCGAGCGTGTCGGGGTCGAGTCGTGATCCAACGCGTGACCACCTTGCTCTGGCGCGAGTTGGAGAGCCTCTTCTTCTCTCCGCTGGCGTACATCGTGCTGACGGTGTTCCTCGTGCTCAACGGGTTCTCTTTCGTGTACGCGCTGGCGGCGTCGGGCGGGGTGGTCGAGGACACGGTGAAGATCTTCCTCGGGAACGGCCCGCTGTTCTGGGTCTGCCTGGTGGCCGTGCCGCCCCTCGTGACCATGCGGCTGGTGAGCGAGGAGCGGCGTTCGGGCACGCTCGAAGTCTTGCTCACCGCCCCGGTCCGCGACGGCGAGGTGGTGCTGGCCAAGTTCCTCGGCGCCATGGTGTTCCAAGGCTTCCTGTGGGCGCCCACGCTGCTGTACGTGGTCGTCATCCGCGGCTACGGCGCGGTGCCCGAGGCGGGCCAGCTGATCACGTCCTACGTCGGCATCGCCGCGACCACCTCGCTGCTGACGGCCGTCGGGCTGCTCTTCTCGACGCGCACCAGCAATCAGATCGTCGCGGCGGTGGGCTCGCTCACCGCGAACCTGCTGCTGGTGCTGCTGCCCGTCGTGGTGCTGCAGTATCCCTACGCCGCGCCCCTCGCCCGGCTCATCAGTCGCCTCTCCATGTTCGGCCACTTCAACGGCTCGTTCAGTCGCGGGCTCATCGATTCGGGCGTGATGATCTGGTACGGGGCGGGCACCGTCGGCCTGCTGTTGCTGGCCACCCGCAGCCTGGAGGCACGCCGATGGCGTTGAAGCCCGGCTTCGGCAAGTGGTGGCGCATGGGCGGTGCGGCCGAGGGCCTGCTTGCGGCGCTCGTCATCATCGGCCTCGTGGGGGCCGTGACCTACGCGGCCACGCGGCCCACGGTGCGTCACACCTGGGACCTCACCAAGCGGGACATCTACACCCTGCAACCCCAGACGCGGGGCGTGCTGTCGGGCCTCGAGACCGACGTCCACTTCATCACCATCATGCGCCCCGAGTCGGGACCGCTGTTCAGCGGCCTCGCGGAGGTGCAGCAGAAGGCGGCGGACTACGTGAACACGCTGCTGCGCCTGTACGAACAGGAGGCCGGCGGGCGGGTCACGCTGGAGATCCTCGATCCGCACCGCGACAGCCGCCGGGTGAACGACCTCGTGCGCGCGCTGCACCTGCAGCGCTACAACGTCGTGCTGGTGCAGGGCCCCGAGCGCACCGAGCAGATCTTCCTCGACGCCCTGGTCACCATCGATCGCGGGCTCGAGGAGGGCGGCGCGACCAAGCCCGCAGAGCTGCGCGCCTATCACGCGGAGCGGGAGATCACCTCGGCGTTGCAGTCGGTGGGCGTGACCGAGACCAAGAAGGTGGGCTTCCTCACCGGCTGGGGCGGTCCCCGCATGGACGCCTTCGAGATGTTCGATCTGGGGCTGCTGGCGGAGGGCGCGCGGGGCCAGGGCCTCGAGCCCGTGCCGATCCCGCCCGAAGACGTGGCGGCTTCCCTCGCAGACGTCGACGTCGCCGTGCTGTGCGGCCCCGAGATCGACCCCGGCGACCGCGTGGCCCAGGCGCTCATCGAATTCGTCGCCGGTGGCGGGGCGCTGCTGCTGGCCATCGACCCGACCCACGACGCGCCCGGCCTGGATCGCCTGCTGTCCGAGGTGGGGCTGGTGCGCGAACTGGCCGTGTTGTGTCGCAGCGATTTCCCCACCGTCGGGCCGGACCGGGCCATCCTCACGGTGCAGCGCTTCGACGCCGAGCACCCCATCACCGCGCCCATCGCGCGTCAGGGCACCTTCGCGCGCATGTACTCGGTGGGCGGCCTGGCTCGCGACCGTTCGGCGCCCTCGACGACGTCGACGACGCCCCTGGTGACCACTTCGAGCCAGACCTTCGGCGATCGCTTTGCGCCCGGAGAGCGGAGCGGCGATTGGATGCCCACGGCCGGCGAGCGCGAAGGGGCCCGGTCCGTGGCCTACGCCGTGCAGCCCGCGGAGGGCGGTCGCGCCGTGGTGTTCGGCGGGTCGGCGCACCTGACGAACGGCTTCCTCTCGACGCAGGAGGGCGGCCGCGCCAACTTCGACCTGGCGCTGTACGCGCTCAACTGGCTGGTGGAGCGGGAGAGTGCCATCGAGGTCGGCGAGCGTCCGGCCTTCGTTTCGCGGGTCGACCTGCTGGAGGACGAGCTCTCGACGGTGCACCTGTATGTGCTCCTGCTCATGCCCCTCGGCGGCGCCATCCTGGGCCTGCTCGTCTGGTTCGCCCGGAGGCGCTAGGTCATGGGCTCGGTGCTGCGTCGCGTGGTGGTCCTGTTCGCCCTGGCCGGGGCCGCCTGGTGGTTCTTCGACTGGGCCCAGGCCGAGGACGCCCGGCTGGCGCAGCTGCCGCCGGCGTCGGGCCCGCTGTTCCCCGGGCTCGAGGTGGGGGCCGTGACCGCGGTCCACATGACCCTCGACTTCGGTCACGACCTGGCCCTGGAGCGCGAGTTGGGCGGCCGCTGGCGCATCACCGAGCCGACAAAGGAGTGGGCGCGGGCCGACCTCGTGGCGCAATGGCTCGACAACATCGCCCGGGCCAGCTACGTGCCGCTCGACGAGAGCGGCGCGGCCCTCAGCTCGGCCGAGCTCGGCCTCGAACCCGCACGGCATCGTTTCACCATCACGCTGGCCGATGGCCGCGAGCACACCCTGCTGCTCGGGAACCCCGATCCCATGGGACACGCGGTCTACGCCCGCGGCCTCGGCATCGACGAGATCGGCCTGGTGACGGGCAACGTCGTGACGCTCACCCGGTATCACGGCGAGGACTGGGTGGACCCGAACCTGCTGCGGGGTGTCGTGGGCGGGATCACGCGGGTCAAGGTGGTCAAGCCGGACGGCCTGCTCATGGATGCCGTGCACGAGGGGGGCAGCTGGAAACTGCGCGGGCCCGTCGCGGCCCTGCCCGACGAGGACCGCATCTCGCGCATGTTGCGCAGCCTGCAGTTCGCCCGCACCGAGCGGGTGCTGGCGAGCCGCCCCACGGAGGACGAGCTCGCCAAGTTCGGCTTCCCCGACGAGGAGCGCGTCGCCGCCGGCGACTACGGCGCGTGCACGTATCTCGAAGTGGGCAACGAGAGCGAGGGCAGCGTGCACGCCCTGCTCTCTCCGGGCTGGTGGGAGTTCTCGGACTTCACACCGGCCAAGCGCGGAGACGGCGACAAGGTCCTGTCCATCCCGGTCAGCGCCCTGGCGATGCTGCGCAACACGCCGGACTTCTTCCGCGAGCACCGCCTGCTCCCGCCGGTGCGCGAGCGGGCCACGTCGCTACGGATCGAGCAGGACGGCGAGCCGGTGCTCGACATCCGGCAGGGCGCCCAGGGTCTATGGAGCTTTCATGCGCCGGCGCGCCTCGCCGGCGAGTTGCTCGAGAATGAGCGCCGCTTCGGTCGTTCGGCGCTGAGCGCGCTGCTCGGCGAGATCGACAGCCTGGAGGCGGAGTCCTTCGTCGACGCGGCGGACCTCGCCGTCGACGACGCCGACCGGCGCCTCGTGGTGGGGTGGCAGCACTCCGGGCGGACGCTCTTCGACAGCGTGCGTCTGGGTCCGCCCGGTGCCGATGGCCGGCTCACGGCCGTCACGTCGCTGCGACCGGAGGAGGGCCTGGTGATCTCGGCCAAGGTGCTCGCGCTGTTCGAGCCGTTGCAGGCCGATGCCCTGCGCACGCTGGAGCCGCTGCGCGTCGACACCGACCGTTGGGTCGAGCTGCGCATCGAGGGGGCGCCGTCGGGGGCCACGCACACCATCGACCGCGAGGCCGGCGGCGCCTGGCGCGGCGACGACCCGTGGGGGCGCCGATACGGCCTGGCCCACGACCTGATCAGCGGCTTGCGCGGATTCCATTGGCAGGCGGCGCGAGCCGACGCCGTGTACCCGGCGGTGATCCGATTCCTCGACGCGGCAGGCGGAGAGCTGACCCTGGTGCGCCTGCGTCCTCCCGCGGACGACGAGGACCCGGAGGCCATGGGCACGCCCATCGTGATGGCCACGGTGACCGGGTTCGAGGGGTTGGAGCTGGTGGTGCCGGCGCTCTGGCTCGAGACGGTGAGGTCGCTCGACACGGCGCCGGTCCGCCGCTGAGTCCGGCGCGGCGCGGGCTCAGAGGCGCGGGGGCGCCGAGGCGTCCAACGTCGCGGCGTACTCGGCGATGACGCGGGGGTAGGTCGCGCACTCGGCAGCGAAGACCCGCGCCGCCAGGGCATCGACATCGTCGTCGGGGAGGACCGGGACCTCGGTGCGGGCCAACGCCGGGCCGTGGTCGTACTGGTCGTCCACCACATGCACGGTGCAGCCGCTCACGGATTCGCCGGCCGCCAGCACCGCCGCGTGGACCCGGTCGCCGTAGCAGCCGCGTCCGCCGTGGAGCGGGAGCAGCGACGGGTGGATGTTGAGGATGCGTCCGCGCAGCTCCGGCGGCACCGGATAGTGCACCAGGTAGCCCGCCATGATCACCAGGTCGGGGCGGGCGCCGAGGATCAACCCGGTCTGGTGGGCGACGAAGGCGGACTTTTCGTCGAAGTCGCGCGGGCGCACGACCTGGACGTCGAGCCCGCGGGCGCCGGCGCGGGCGACGCCCTGGGCCGAGCGGCGCGACGAGATCACCAGCGGGACCTCGGCCGACAGCTGGCCCGCCTCGATGGCGTCGAGCAGGTTCAGCAGCGTGCGGCCGCCGCCCGAGAGCAGCACCACCAGGCGCAGCGGTTTCACCGTCGACCTCCGGCGCTGTTCGCGGTGCTCGTCACCGCCGGATGATCGCAGTCGCGGCGCCCGCGGACCAGCCCCGTGCAGCCCGCCCCGTGCAGCCCGCCCCGTGCCACCGCGGGAAGTGCCTCCCGCCGCGCGGTCCCGGCCGGTCAGCGGGTGACCGAGAAGGCGGCCACGTTGGAGAACATGCCGAAGTCCGGCGTATACACGCTCGCCACCTGGGCGAAGATCTCGTACTGCGCGCCGGTGTAGGGGAACGGGCCCACCAGGAAGCCGCCCGTGCCCGCGCCGGGCGCGGTGCCCTGGAGGACGATGACCAGGGTGGCGGGGTCGAGGCCGAGGCTGCCGGTGAAGCCCGGGATGGGGATGTCCGCCGGGCGGGCCGAGATGAGCATGAACAGGCCGGTGCCCGGGAAGGCGAAGAACTCCAGCAGGAACTCCCCGCCGCCGAGGGCCTCGATCACGAGCTGGGGGCCGCCGGCGAGGCCGCCGGCGCCGTCGAGGACGGTCAGTGACCCGGCGCCGCCGATGGCCCATTCCTTGCGCCCGTCGTCGTTGCCGTCGCCCAGGGGCTGGGTCACGAGCTGGCGGGTGCGCAGCGGGGTGATGGCCATGAACTGGCCCAGGTCGCCGCCGAGTACGTAGGCCTGGCCGTCGAAGGAGCTCGCGCAGACATCCAGGGTGCCATCGCCGTCGAGGTCGCCCAGCGTCGCCACGGACAGCATGTGACCGCCATTGATCTTGCCCACCTCGCGGCGCCAGGCCTGGATGCCGTCGCGGACCCGCACGCCCACGATGGCGTTGTCGAACGAGCCCACGACGACGTCCCGGGCTCCCGAGGCGTCGATGTCGTGGACCGTGTCGATGCTGGTCACGTTCGAGTCGAGGAACGGGCCCTCCCACAGGGGGGAGAGGTCGGCGCCGTTGCGGGCCACCAGGCACAGCCCGGGTTGGTTGAACATGCCGACGAGCAGGTCGTCGACGCCGTCGTCGCTGATGTCGTCGATGGGCGTGACGATGGAGCCGGTGCTCGGCACCGACTCCTCGAAGATGATCTCGCCGTGGGCGCTGGACTGAATGCGCAGGAAGGGGCTGTCGTCGCCGCCCACCGAGACGAAGTCGGGCTTGGTGTCACCGTCGGCGTCCCGCCAGGGTGCGAGGTCGTAGGTGACGTCGCCCGCGGGGAAGATCCACTCGAGGTCGCCGTTGGCACCCGACAGCATGACGACGGCATCGAGGCCCCGTCCGCCCGCCACGATCACGTCGGGCACACCGTCTCCGGTGAGGTCGTCGACCCACAGCACGTCGTGCAGCGTGACCAGCGCGCCCGGCGCGAGCAGCGTGCGCCAAAGCAGCGTGCCGTCGGTGCTGTCGCGGCAGTCGACGGCGCCCCCGTTCGACTCAGGGGCGATCACCAGGCGTCCGTCGCGGTTGCCGAGCGCGTGCAGGCTGCGCAGGCCGCGGCCGGAGCGTGCGGCCCAGACCCGCTGCCCGGTGCGCCCGTCGCGCACCTCGACGTTGGGGCCGCGGTGGGCGCGGCTCGGGCCATACCCGATGGCGAGGTCGGCGGCGTCATCGCCGGTCACGTCGCCGACGTCGGCCATGGACCAGGCGTCGCGCCCGACGCTGCGCGAGAAGACCACGTCGGACAGCGCGGCGCCGGGTTCGCCGAAGGCAAAGGGTGCCGTGGGCTGAGCCAGCAACGCCTCGATGGCGGCCGGGACCTTGTCGTCCACCGCGCCGGGACCCGGGACGAGGGCGCCTGGTAGCGGAGTGCCCGGGGGCAGGGCGATGGCGGACGAAAGCGGACTGAGTCCGGCGGCGAGGATCGCGGCCAGGATCGGGGCAGGCATGGCGCGGGGGATCGGGGGATCGGGAGGGGAGGCCCCGAGCCGAGAGGCCGGGACGGGGCTGCTTCAGTCTAGTGCATCGACCAGATGTCGTCCGATCCGTATGAGGGTCGCGCCCTCCTCCACGGCCGCCTCGAAATCGTCGCTCATGCCCATGGAGAGCTCGGGGAGGGCCGGGGGCCCGCCGTGGGCCTCGCGCAGTGTGCGCAGGGCGGCGAAGACCGCGCGGCCGAGGTCGGGGTCGGGGCTCCGGGGCGCCATGGTCATGAGGCCGCGCACGCGGGCCGAGCGTAGCGCCGCCGAAGCCTCGAGGGCCGGGGCGAGGGCCTCGGGTGCCAGGCCCTGCTTGCTCGCCTCGCCGCTCACGTTCACCTGCAGCAGGATCTCGGGGGTGCGCCCGAGCTCGGCTGCGGTGCGGTCGACGCGCTGCATCAGCTCGATGCTGTCGATGCCGTGCAGTACGTCGAAGGCGGCGACCACCTTGCGCACCTTGTTCGATTGCAGCGGGCCGACGAAGTGCCAGCGGAAGTCGGACGCGAAGCCCACCATGCGCCGCAGGGCCTCCGGGATCCGGTTCTCGCCGACATGGCGGATGCCGAGGTCGCGGGCGAGGGGGAAGATCGACGGGGCGGCCGACTTGGTCACGGCGACGACGGTCACGGCGTCCGGGTCGCGGCCCGCGCGGGTGGCCGCTTCCGAGACGGTCCTGTGCAGCGCTTTCCAGCGGGTCGCCAGGAGCGTGGCGGGCGTCGGGGTCTCCATGGCGGGCAGGATAGCGGCTGCGCCCTTGACCGTCTTTCGCGGCGGGGGCTACGGTCGCCCCAATGAGCATCCTCTCCTGCGTCCTGCTGGCGGCCTTGGGCCCCGCATCCCTGAGCCTCACAGCTTTGTTCCCGGACCCGGCCGCGGCGCCCCTCGGGGCCGTACCGCTAGGGGCCGTGCCGCTCGCCGTCGGCGACGCCGAGCAAGGCTCGACCGCCCGTCTGATGCCGCAATGGACGGCGGCGCTCGGGCGCGCGCGCCAGGCGAGCATCGTCAGCCTGCATGAGGCCGGCGCGCAGGTGCTGGTCGCCGATGCCCGGGGCGGCGTCTCGGCCTTCGCGCTGTCCGACGGCGCCCTCGCATGGTTCATCGATCTCGGGGGGCTGCTCGAGTATGCGTCCGCCCCGTCAGCCGGCCAGGTCGTTCTGTCGGTCGGCGACCGGGTCATCGTCACCGACGCCACCCGAGGCGGGCGCCTGTTCGTCCAGCAGCAGAGATCGCCGCTGGCCCAGGCCGGTGTGAGCGATGGTGAGCGGGTCTACCTGCCGTTGCTCAGCGACGACGTCATCGTCGCCGTCGACATGGCCACGGGCCTGGAGCGCTGGACCCTGCGACTCCCTGCGCCCCTGACAGCGCCCCTGCTGCGCATTCCGGGCGGGACCCTGGTGCTCAGCCTCGCCGACGGCAGCGTGCGCGGATTCAAGCCGGAGGATCGCACAGCCCGTCAGACCTGGATCCGCCGTGAAGGCCGCGCTATCGGCACGCCCACGGTGGAGGGCAACCGTGTCTACCTGGCCACCAGCGAACGCAGTGTGAGCTGTCTCGATGGAGCCTCCGGGCGCCCGCTCTGGACGCACCGCGTCGACGCGCGGCCCCGCTCGACCCCGGTGCGGGCCGGTGACCTGTGGCTCGTGGCCACCGAGGCGGGCCTCACGGCCTTGCGAGGCTGCCCCGAGGGCAGCGCGCAGGGCTGCGCTCCGCAGGCCGTATGGCGTCTGCCCTCCTCCGGCATGCCGCTCGGCGGTGCCGCCGGGTTGGCGCTGGTGCGGGGCGCCGACGGTCGCACCGAAACCTACGGGCTCGAGGACGGGGCGGCGCGTCCCGTCGCGGCGCCGGCGGACGTGCCCGACTGGCGGCCGCTCGGCCCGCAGCGGGTGGGCGCGCTGCAGGGCGACCGGCTCCGGGTGTGGAGCCTGACCCGCTAGCGACTCGCCGCGGGCGGCTCCGGCAAGAGCCAGCCCTGCTCCTCGATGTGGGCGTGGATCGTCTCGGCGGCCATGCGGTGGGCCTCGGGATTGGGATGGGCATTGTGCGGGTGCACGCGAAGTGCCTCCACATCCGCATCGATGAACGTGGGCTCGAGGTCGAGTACGTCGATGCCCTCGTCGTCGCAGAAGGTGAGGACCTGGGTGTAGGCCTGATGCGTGGCGAGCCCCTCCGTCCCGAGGAACAGGGACGGGTAGAGCACCACCAGGAAGTCGATGCCGACGTTCGCCAGCTGGTCGCGCATATGGAGCAAGGCGTTGCGCCCGGTGCGCCACGCGGGATGGTCGTTGGCGTAGAGGCGCTCGTGGCTGTTCAGGTTGTGGGACCGCAGACGCGGCTTGACGAAGACCTTGACCACGAGGCGCATCAACTCCGAACCCTCCAGCAGGCTGCCGGGCCGCTCGGCCATGCTCAGCTGCGTGACCCAGTCGGGGAGGGGCGCCATGATCTCATCGGCGATCTTGCCGGGGATCGCGAGGTCATTCACGTACCAGCACAGGACCACGAGATCGGGGTGGTAGTCGAGGGCGCGGTGCTCGAGGGTCCAGGCGTGCTGCAGAATGTCGTGGCCGGGCACGCCGAAGTTGAGCACCTCCACGCCGGGGCGGTCGTCGTCCGACGCGCGTTGCCAGGCGGCGCGCATCTGGGCCGGCCAGGTCTCGTCGTCACCCACGCCGCTCCCGAAGGTGAAGGAGTCACCCAGGACGGCGATGCGGGGACGCGACGTGCGCCGCAGCAACGGCGCCAGGGGGCCCCGCCGTCCGTGCGCATTGATGTTGTGCTCGACGACCAGCGGCGCCGAGCCGTCGGCATGCGGGTAGGTGACCGTCCAGCGCGCGCCGGGTGAGTTCTCGACCCGCTGCCGCGGATCCTCCGTGGCGCGCACCGGCCGGTTGACCTGGATCGGCCGTGCCGGGGGCGCGATCTGCAGCCCGCGCACGATCAGCTCGCCGCCGAGCAGGCCCGCCAGGGTGCCCCCGAGGATCAGGGCGAGCCGCTGGAGCCACCGCAGCGCTGCCCGGCTCATCGGTGCCAGGCCGAAGCGGCGAGGGCCGTGAGGGCGCGGGCGGCGGATGAGACGGCCCGCGGCGGCTCGTCCAGCAGGTGCAGGCCGGCTGACGAGACCAGGGCTGACAAAGGTTCCGGCTGGGCCGGCAGGTGCAGGGCGCCCGAACCAGCCCGCAACGCGCGGTCGAGCCGTTCGAGGACGGTGGCCCGCGGGTCGAGGCGCCGCGGGCGCGCGAGGCACAGGCCCAGGAGACGCAGCAACTCCGCGCGGTGCTCGTCGGCGTCGTCGTCGGTTCCCGGCGTCCAGGCCCGGGATGCGACGAGGGTGCCGAGCCCGTCGGGCCCCACGTCGCGCTCGAGACGGGACGCCAGCGTCTGGCGGCGTCGCAGGATGCGCTCACGGGCGGCGCACCGCTGGCGGTGCAACTCGGCGCGGCGTGCGTCGCCGCCTTCCCCCGACAGTTCGGCACGCACGGCGTTGCGCGGGATGGTGAGGTCGGCGTTGCTGGCGTCGTCCCGCACGGGCAGGCCGTGCCGGTGGCGGTAGTCGGACAGATCCGCTCGCCCGAGGGCGTGACCGTCCGGGGTGCGTGCCAGCAAGAAGGGTCGCACGAGCAGCGGCGTGCCCGCGCCGGGGGTGAGATGGTCGACCACGTCGAGCGGGCGGCGGGCGGGCATGCCGGCCTGGGCGAGGTCGCCGTGGTGGCCGCGCTGCGTCCTCAGCGCGATGGTCTCGAGGTCGTCATCGTCGTGGTGGGCGAGCAGCAGCGCGCAGGCTCCCAGGGATAGGGCTGTCTGCCGGAAGGCGGCGTAACGTCGTCGGCGCGCCGACGTCTCGGTCCGCGCGTCACCCGGGCCCTCGGGCGGGGCGGGGACGACGGAGGCCGGGAGGCCCAGGGTCGCGGCGAGTTGCTCCACGGCGCGCGCGTCCGCACCCGATTCCGGGCGCAGGCCGTGATCGACGTGGACCACGTGGAAGGCCGTCCCCGTGCCGCAGGCGGCCGCCGCCCTCAGCATGGCGGTGCTGTCGGAGCCGCCTGAGACGCCCAGGAGCACCGGTCCGGCCCCGTGCGGGAGTGCACAGCGGACGACGTGCGCGAGCGCCTCCTCGACCGGATGGAGGCCGCCGGCCGGGGCGGGTGCCCGAGCCGCCGAAGCGGCCGCGGACGCGACCGAGGCGGTGGGGAGCGGGCGGGGCATGGCGGCGGGTCATCCTAGCCGCCCTTCGCGAGCATGGGCTCCCTTTCGGTGGCTCTCCGTGCGCAGTAGACTGCGACCCCTTTTCGCTACGGTTGCCAAGGAGACCCCCCGATGGCCATCAAGCTTGGAATCAACGGCTTCGGCCGCATCGGTCGCGCAGTGTTCCGCATCGCGGAGCAGCGTGACGACATGGAAGTCGTGCTGATCAACGACCTGGCGCCGCCGCAGGCGCTGGCCCATCTGCTCAAGTACGACACGGTCATGGGCCGCCTGCCGGCCGAGGTGAAGGGCGCCGAAGGGGCCATCACCGTCGGTGGTCGCACGGTGCAGGTCACTGCCGAGCGCGATCCGGCCAACCTGCCCTGGGGTTCGGTGGGCGTTGACTTCGTGGTCGAGGCCACCGGCATCTTCCGCGAGCGCGCGCAGATCGCGAAGCACCTCGAGGCCGGGGCGCCCAAGGTGATCCTCACGGTGCCATCGAAGGACGAGATCGACGCGACCATCGTCCTGGGCGTGAACGACGACGCCCTCAAGGCCGAGCACAAGATCATCTCGAATGCCTCGTGCACGACCAACTGCCTGGCGCCCATCGCCAAGGTGCTGCACGACAACTTCGGCATCGAGTCGGGCCTGATGACGACCATCCACGCCTACACCAACGACCAGAACGTGGCCGACCAGATCCACAAGGACATGCGTCGGGCCCGCGCGGCCGCCCAGAACATCATCCCCACCACGACGGGCGCGGCGAAGGCCGTGGGCAAGGTCATCCCTGAGCTGAACGGCAAGCTCGACGGCATGGCCATGCGCGTGCCGGTGATCAACGGGTCGGTGGTCGACCTGGTCTGCGACCTGGAGAACGACGCCACGAGGGATGACATCAACGCGGCCATGCAGGCCGCCGCCGAGGGGCCCATGAAGGGCTACCTCTGCTACACCGAGGACCCCATCGTCTCCAGCGACATCATCGGCGACCCCCACAGCTCCATCGTGGACGGCCTCTCGACCATGGTCATCGACGGGGATGTGGCCAAGGTCATCTCCTGGTACGACAACGAGTGGGGCTACAGCAACCGCGTCTGCGACTTGCTGGCCAAGGCTCACGCCCTCGGTTAATCCTGCGGGAAGCGGATCATGAGCTGGCGCGCCGTCGATGAACTGGACGTGGCCGGCCGCACGGTGCTGGTGCGGCTCGACCTGAATGTACCCCTCGCTGTCGGCGAGGACGGTCTCGTCATCACCGACGACCTGCGCATCCGGGCGGCTTTGCCCACGGTGCGTTCCATCGTCGAGCGGGGCGGCACGGCCGTGTGCATGAGCCACCTCGGTCGTCCCCAGGGCGTCGATGCGGGGCTGCGCCTGGCCCCGGTCGCCGCGCGCATGGCGGAGCTGCTCGAGCGGCCGGTGACGGCGTTGCAGGAGGTCATCGGCGACGACGTCTCGGCGGTGGTGGCGTCGCTTCCGCCGGGCTCCGTGGCGTTGCTCGAAAATCTGCGCTTCGATCCGGGCGAGAAGGCCAACGATCCGGAGTTCGCGGCGGCGCTGGCGGCCCTCGGGGACGCCTACGTGAACGACGCCTTCGGGACGGCGCATCGGGCCCACGCCTCGGTGGTGGGCATCCCGGCGCGGCTGGGCCCGGCCAACACGGCGGCGGGGTTCCTGCTCTCGCAGGAGCTGCGCGCCTTCGACCGCGTGCTCACCGAGCCGCGGCGACCGCTCGTGGCGATCCTGGGCGGGGCCAAGGTGTCGGACAAGCTCGCCGTGGTGCGCAACCTGCTCGCGCGGGTCGACACGGTCATGGTGGGCGGCGCCATGGCGTACACCTTCCTCGCAGCGCGCGGCGATAGCATCGGCGCCTCGCGGGTCGAGGCCGAGTTCCTCGATGAGTGCCGCGGCGTCATGGCGGCGGCCGCCGAGCAGGGCGTCGACCTGCTGCTGCCCGTGGACCACCGCTGCGCGCCGTCGTTCGACTCGGACGAGGCCCGAGAGGTGGAGGGGGCCATCCCCGACGGACTCATGGGACTCGACATCGGTCCGGCCACCGAGGCGCTCTACGCCGACCGGGTGGCCTCGGCCGGAACGGTGGTGTGGAACGGTCCCATGGGGGTTTTCGAGCGGCCGGCCTATGCGTCGGGCACCCGGGCCGTGGCCCTCGCGGTGGCCGCCACCGAGGCCTACACGGTGGTCGGTGGGGGCGACAGCGCGGCCGCCATCAAGGCCTTCGGGCTCAGCGACCAGGTCGACCACGTCTCGACGGGCGGCGGGGCCTCCCTCGAACTGCTCGAGGGCAAGCAGCTGCCGGGGATCGTCGCGCTCCAGGGCTGAGCCGGCCGGGTTCCGGGCGGACGGTCGGTGGGGAGTCCGCGCCCCGACACCGGTGGCATCGGCGCGAGCGCGGTGCGAGGATGGGAGCCATGGACGTGCCCGCCGTGAAGATCGCCCCGTCGCTGCTGTCGGCGGACTTCGTCAACCTCGCCCGCGACGTGGCGGCCGTCGAGGCGGCCGGCGCCGACTGGTTGCACGTCGACGTGATGGACGGACATTTCGTGCCCAACCTCACCATCGGCCTGCCGGTGGTGAAGGCGCTCAAGCGCACGGCCACCCGCCCGCTCGACGTGCACATCATGATCAGCAACCCGTCCGAGTTCGCGGGAAGATACGTCGAGGCCGGCGCCGACGTGCTGACCTGCCATTTGGAGACCTTCGCCGCGGGCGGCGGTGGCCCCGAGACCCTCGCCGCCGTCCGTGACGCGGGAGGACGCGCCGGCCTCTCGGTGAATCCCGAGACGGACGTCGCGCCCGTGCGGGACCTGCTCGATCACTGCGACATGGTTTTGATCATGAGCGTGCACCCGGGCTTCGGCGGCCAGAAGTTCATGCCGGAGGTGCTGCCCAAGATCGAGGCCCTGCGGTCGTGGGGCTTCGCCGGCGACATCGAGATCGACGGGGGCATCACCCCCGACACCATCGGCGACGCCGCGGCCGCGGGCGCCAACGTCTTCGTGTCCGGGTCGGGCGTGTTCAAGAGCGACGACTGGGCCGGCACCATCGCCACCATGCGCGCGACCGCCGAGTCGCGCCTCGCCGCAGCCGGACTGCAGACCGCCTGATGGCCCACCTGCCCTGGCGCCGGCACCGCAAGCGGGACATCCCGGGCGACCTGTGGGCGTCGTGTCCGTCGTGCAACGAGACGCTCTTCGGTCAGGACCTCGACGAGAACCGCAAGGTCTGCACCAAGTGCGGCTTCCACTTCCCGATCACGTCGCACGAGCGCATCGTCTACACCCTCGATCCGGCGAGCTTCGAGGAGCGCGACGTGGGCATGGCCACCGTCGACGCCCTCGCGTTCAGCGACAACCAGCCCTACCCGGACAAGCTCGCGGCGGCGGCCACCAAGACCGGCCTGCGCGAGGCCATGCGCTACGGCATCGGCAAACTCGGCGGGCGCCGCATGGTGCTCGGCACACTGGAGTTCCGCTTCATGGGCGGATCCATGGGCGTGGTGGTGGGCGAGAAGGTGGCCCGGGCCGTGGAACTCGCCCAGCACGAGGACCTGCCGCTGATCCTCTTCGCGGCCTCGGGCGGGGCGCGCATGCACGAGGGCATCCTGTCGCTGATGCAGATGGCGAAGACCTGCTCGGTGCTGGCGCAGTTCCGCGACGCCGGCGGGTTCTTCATCTCCGTCTGCACCCACCCGACCACGGGCGGCGTGACGGCTTCGTGGGCCATGACGGCCGACATCATCATCGCCGAGCCGGGGGCGCTGATCGGGTTCGCGGGGCCGCGGGTGATCGAGGGCACCATCAAGAAGAAGCTGCCCGAGGGCTTCCAGCGCAGCGAGTTCCTGATGGAGAAGGGGCAGGTCGACATGATCGTTTCGCGCACGGAGTTGCGCGAGACGCTCGGGAAACTGCTCGACTACGCGGGCGTGCCGGCGCCGGCGGCGACCTAGCGCCGGCCCACTTCGGTGAGATAGGCGGCGCCGGCGTTGAAGGTGCCGTCGTCCCGGCTGGGCCCGTTCACACCCCGGGCGCCGCCGTCCTCGAAGGGAGCGCCCACCAGTGCGCGCGTCCCATCGAGGGACACGTTGCCGCCGAAGAAGTCGCCGGTGCTGGTGTTGGTGGCCTTGATGTAGACCTGTTGGGTCCAGGCCGTGCCACGCCGCACGAAGAGGTAGGCCGCGCCGGCGTCCGGGGCGCTGTTGTCACGGGGGTCGCCGGCCAGGGCCAGGGCGCGGCTGGGTTCGCGCCGGGCGCCGACCAGCACGCGCTCGCCCGAAAGGGCGACCGAGCGAGCGAACTGATCGCCGGGTTCCCCGTTGGATGCCTTGAGCATGGCCTGCTGGCTCCACATCTCGCCCTCACGCACGAAGACGTAGGCGGCCCCGGTGTCGAAGGCACTGTTGTCGGTCTCGTCGCTGTCGACGCGGCTGCCTTCGCGGTAGGCGCCCACCACCACCGTGTCGCCGGAGATGCCCGCCGAGATGCCGAAGAGGTCGCCGGCGTCGGCGTTGGAGGCCTTGAGGTAGGCCTGCTGGGTCCACGTCGAGCCGGTTCGCACGAAGATGTACGCCGAGCCGGCGCGGAAGGCCCCGCGGCGGTCTTGGTCGGCATCGACGCCGCGGCCGGCGCCGTCCTCGCGCCGGGCCCCGACCACGATGGTGTCGCCCGACACACCGAGCGAGAAGCCGAACTCGTCGCCGGCGGTGGCGTTGGAGGCCTTGAGGTAGGCCTGCTGGGTCCACGTGGTCCCGTCCCGTACGTAGACGTAGACCGCGCCCGCGTCCGGCGCGCTGTCGTCGGCCGCATCGCCGTCGACGCCGGTGGCCGCGCTGTCCTCCGCGTTGGCGCCGACGATGATGGTGTCGCCCGCGATGGCCACGCTCGCGCCGAACAGGTCCTCGGCGCCCGGGTGGGAGGCCTTGAGGGAGGCCTGCTGGGTCCAGGCCTCGCCGTCACGGACGAAGACGTAGGCGGCGCCCGACCCGGGCAGGCCGTCGTCCGCGCCGTCGCCGTCGATGCCGCCCGCGCTGCCGGCCTCCTTGCGCGCGCCGACGACGATGGTGTCGCCGGAGATGGCCACCGCCGTGCCGAACAGGTCCTTCTTGCCGGCGTTGGAGGCCTTGAGGTAGGCCTGCTGCGTCCAGCCGTCCTCGCCGTGGACGAACACGTACGCGGCGCCGGCCTTGTTGAGGGCGTCGTCGTCCTGCCCCTTATTCACCACCCGGCTTCCGCTGTCTTCGTAGCGAGCCCCGATGACGAGGGTGTCGCCGGAGATGGCCGTGGACCAGCCGAACTGGTCGCCGGCGGCGGTGTTGGAAGCCTTGAAGTAGGTCTGCCGGTCGGCGCGCGCGGGATCGGTGGAGGCCAGGCTCACCGCCACCACACAGACACTCGCCACGCCGAGCCCGGCGCACACGTCGATCAACCGTCGGCGCACCCTCAGGGCGTCACGCCGAGCACCGCGTTGCTGGCGGCGTAGCCCGACGCGGCCGCCGGGTCGACCACCCAGGCCTGTGCGAACACCGAGAAGCCGACGGGAACCCCCGAGGGCCAGGTCGTTCTGAGAGTCAGGTCGCCACCGCCGTCGGTCACCGCGGGGATGACCAGACCAGGAGGATTGGGGGAGGGAACCAGGGTGCCGCCTTCGAAGGAGGCGTAGCCCGTTTCGAAGCCGACGAAGAGGAAGAACGGCGCATTCTCGAGGGCGCCGGTGAGAGTCATGCCCGCCGGCTTGAACGGCGCGAGTCTCCCGAATCCGGTCAGCACCGGATCGCCGTGTGTGCCTGCCTGGGCGTAGCCGAGGTCGTACCAGGGACCCTTGACGTCGAGCACGTGGGCGGCGCCGGCGTTCATGCTGGAGTCGTCCTGCATGAGCCCGCCGACGCCGGTGGCCACGCTGTCCTCGAAGGGCGACCCGACGAGGGCCACGGTCCCGCCGAGGGCGACGTTGCCCCCGAAGAAGTCGCCGGCGCTTGTGTTGGGCGGCTTGATGAAGAGCTGCTGAGCCCAGGTCGTGCCGCTGCGCTTGTAGAGGTAGGCGGCGCCGGCGTCCAAGGCGTTGTTGTCGCCCTGGTCGGCGGCGATACCGCTCGCACTGCTCTTCTCCCGGCGGGCGCCTACCAGGACCCGCTCGCCGGAGATGGCCACCGAGCGTCCGAACTGATCGCGGGCCTCGCCGTTGGACGGTTTGAGGTAGGCCTGCTGGCTCCACGACGCGCCGTTGCGCACGAAGACATAGGCGGCCCCGGTGTCGAAGGCGCTGTCGTCGGACGCGTCGCCGTTCACGCCGGTGGCGCTGCTGGCCTCGCGGTAGGCCCCGACGACGATGGTGTCGCCGGAGACGCCCGCCGAGATGCCGAAGACGTCGCCGGCGTCGGTGTTGGAGGCCTTGAGGTAGGCCTGTTGGCTCCACGTGGTGCCGTTGCGCACGAAGACATAGGCCGCGCCGGCGATGGGGGCGGTCTGCAACAGCTGATCGGCGTCGACACCCGTGCCGGCCCCGTTCTCCCGCCGCGACCCGACCACGACCGTGTCGCCGGAGACGCCCAACGACCAACCGAAGTCGTGGAAGTTGCCCGGGTTGGAGGCCTTGAGGTAGGCCTGTTGGCTCCAGGTCGTGCCTTTGCGCACGAAGACGAAGGCCGCGCCGGAACCCGGGAGCCCGTTGTCGCTGCTGTCGCCGTCGACACCCGGGTCGGAACCGTCCTCGGCAGGGGCGCCGACGATGAGCGTGTCGCCGGAGAGAGCGACGGACGAGCCGAACAGGTCGTCGGGGTCGGGATGGGCGGCCTTGAGGTAGGCCTGCTGGGTCCAGGTGGTGCCGTTGCGGACGAACACGTAGGCAGCGCCGGCGCTGTCGGCACCGTTGTCGCCCTGGTCGCCGTCGACGCCGCCGACGCTGCCGGCCTCGCGGCGGGCCCCCACGACGAGGGTGTCGCCGTCGATGGCGACCGACGTGCCGAACAGATCGAGGTCGTCGGGGTTGGAGGCCTTGAGGTAGGCCTGCTGGACCCAGCCCAGGCCGGCGTCGACGAAGACGTAGACGGCGCCCGCGTTGAAGGCGCTGTTGTCGAACGCGTCGCCGTTCACCCCGGCGATGCCGCCGTCCTCGTAGCGCGCGCCGACCACCAAGGTGTTGCCCGATACCGCCGAGGACCAGCCAAACTGGTCTTCGACCTGCGAGTTGGAAGCCTTCAGGTACACCTGCTGCCCGAAGGCTGCGGGGGTGCACAAGATCGCGAAGAGCACCGCGAGGCGGTGCCGGGGGGAGGTCAACATGAAAGCGCTCTGCCCGAGGGGCTCACAGGTCGGCGGGGGTGCCGGGGGGTGGTGGGGCCATCGTAATCCGGAACTCGCGAAACGTCAGCCTCATGCTCGACGAGGGCGGCCTTGCCCCGGCCAGAGGCGCCTCCTAGACTCTCCCCCTGCTTGCGATCAGGATCCCCGGTAGCTCAGTTGGTTAGAGCATCTGACTGTTAATCAGAGGGTCGTCAGTTCGAGTCTGACCCGGGGAGCCATTTCGTCTCGTCGCACCACGTCGCTTGTCGCCGCCTAAACCCGCAGACGACGGGACGTTACGTCGGCCTGCCTCCGCGCGAGTGCCTCCCGTGGTGTCGCACTCGGTCGCACCCCCTCGTGTCGTTCCGTGCTGTGACTGCTGGGGCTGGTGCGGGGGGGGCCTGGAGACTGGCCCGCACGAGGCGGCCGCTGCCACCAGTGGATCCGGGCGACCGTTGGTGCCCGTAGCAGCCGCTGAGTGGCTCTCTGAGTGCCCCTGGATCGACTGCACCGCTCCGGCTAGGTCCATGACCTGGAGACGCACGTAGTGCTTCTCCGTCGTTTGGACGCTCGCATGGCGCATCAAGTCGCGGGCAATGAGCGACGGCACTCCGGCCCGTGCCAGCCGTGACGCGAATGTCCCGCGCAGCGAGTGGAAGTCCACCTGCCGACCGGCGTCGTCCACCGATGGGATCTCGGCAGCCTCGAAGTCGAGGCGACGTCTGGCGTTCGTCGGCATCGTCTTGAAGACTCGGGCCTGGGGCAGCACCAGCTCCGGCCGTTCCGCGAGGAGTGAAGCCGCTAGGGCCGAGTGCAAAGGCACGACAGCCTCTCTACGGCTCTTAGAGGCGCTGGCACGGACCGTCAGCGTTGGCGGGTCGGCCTCCAGGTCCAGGTCGCCCCACGCTAGTGAGGCAAGCTCAGATCGCCTCAGGCCCGTTCCGACGGCGGTTTCGTACACCAGTCGGCGGGGGCCTGCGACCTTGAGCAGTCGGGCGGTCTCACCGTCCGTCAACGGACGTCGTTCGCGCCGCCGGTCGCATTGTTCGTTGAGGCGTTCGAGGTGCTTGAGGGCATTTCGCTCGACCCTGCTCGTCTGCTCGCACCAGTTCACGAACGCCACGACGGCGGATCTCGCATAGTTCACGGTTCGCGCCGACTTGCCTGCCTCACGGAGTCGGCTCAGGTGGTGCTCGACAGCGTTGAGGGTCAGATCGGCGAGCCTGCTTGCCGAAATGTCGGAACCCATTTTCTGGAGCGTCTGTGTCACCTGCTTGGTGTGCCTAGCCGTTCGGCCGAGGTGCTCCATGTGCGCGGCGTACTCCTGGAAGTGCTCGGAGAGCGGCCGACGGTTGGCCTCGGCGAATCGATCCTGTTGGGGGTCGATCAACCCTTCCCGACGCAGCGCTGCTTTCGCGTCAAGGTCAGCCGCGATCCGCCGTGCGACCTTGTGGTCCGTCGTTCGGGTGCTCTTTTCGTGCCTCCGACCATCGGCATCGAAGTAGTTGACGATCCACGGTCCCTTGCCACCACGCTTGAACACACTTGCCATCGTCTACCGTCCTTTCCTTCGTGGAGACTTCGGTGTCACGATTCGCAGGTCGAGCACTTCCGCCAGCCGGTCCATGCTGTCCATGGAAAGCCCGACCGACCCTGCCATGAATTTCGATAGCGAGGACTGGTCGATTTGGGCGGCCTTGCAGATCGCGTACCTGCTCATGCTCGACCGATCTACGGCCGCTCGCACCTGATCCGAGAGTCTAGCCTTGCTTGCCATACTGGACATGATGCCCTCTACTGGACATATAGTCCACTAGTCCCCATGGATTGTTCGGGCTTCGATCCACGCCTCTAGGTCAGCAACCGGATACCTCAGCGACCTTCCCACTCGGACGTGGGGAATCGCGCGGCAGTTGGTCATCTCCCAGAGCTTGCGGGGACTGATCGACAGCAACTCAGCGGCCCGCTTGGCGTTGACCAAGAGCCCATCACGGCTCGACTGATCGGCGGTCATCGGGTTCCCCCTTCCCGACGATCCGCAGGCGGTTCGGGGAAGTCGGGAACCCGCTCGGCTCCGGGGAAGTGCTCTTGTATGCCCCCCTCCAGTGCGTCCCCATGGGGCGACGGTGCGACAATGTCCGATTCCTCAGGATTGGGGGGATCGGGCCAATCGTAGGGGTTCTCATCGCCCCCTCCCTCTTGGGGCGGCTCGGTGCGGGGGGGCGGATCGTTGTCCCAGGGTTCGCGCTCCGCACCCTCCGCACTTGGTCGCCCCTCGGGCCGTGGTGCGGAAACGCTGCCCGATGCCGGAAGCGCAGCGGTCCCCCCGGGCGCATTCGACGGTTGCCGCACCGTCGCCCCGTCGGGAGCACGAGGGGGGGAGCCAACCGTCCCAGCCACAGCCTCGGAGCCGCGAAGGTCAATGCTGTCTGGATGAGGAAGCCAGGTTGCCCCGACGTCTGATGGCTCGTTCTTCATCCGGAACACCTTCGGCTTTGAACCCCGCCCTTGATCGACAATCTCGGCGACGCCGTGGTCGCTGAGCTCATTCAGGTATTCGCGCGCCTTGCCGGGCGATTTGACCGTCGCGTCGAGGTGTGCAGCTTCCGCAGCAGTCACGTCCTTGCCTCCAAGCTCCCAGAAGAGGCGGTGGCCGAAGCGAAGAGCTGCCGGGGAGATATCCCCTCCAAGCGCGCGTCCCAGCGGGGCCTTGAGCAGAGCGTAGGCGAGCCGGTAGTCATCCAGGGTTGCGTCGATCCGGTCGCCATGCCGGAGTCCATCAGAAACCCTCTGGCGTTGGTGAAGCAGCGCAGAGGCGGCGACGACGGACAGAGAGAGGTTGAAGGCGCGACGTGCCTCGGGGCGATCGTCGGGAACCCGCTCGCCAATCTGCGGAGCAAACGGGATTCGGACACGAGTTCGTCGCAGCAACCGTTGAGCTGCTTGGTGGCGCAGGATGATCCGTTCCACGTTGGGAGCGTCCGCTCCAGCCGCCCGCTCTGCCTGATGTCGGAGTACCTCCCGAGTCTGTGTCGCTTGCTCGTCCGCAGCCAGCAGCAGGCACCGCGTCTGATCTTCATCGAAGATCCGTGTCAGCGTGGTCGTCTCCAGGAACGAGATTGGTCCAAATCGCGTCACTTCATCGGTGACGAAGTGATCTCCCTGTTTGACCGCCACGGCCTTGCGCAGCACCTTTGAGGCCAGCATTTCACGGAGCGCGCGTGTCGCGTCGGCTAGCTCGTCCACCTTTCCGCGACGGCGCTCACCTGCCACAACGAATCGGTGGATCAGCGCATCCTCTGGGAAGTAGTAGAGCGCCTGCGGCGTGAGGTCCGTCGCGCGGAGCGTGGCCTCGTCAGGGAACAGTCGCGCAACCGTTTCGACAACGAACGACTTCCCCGCACTGCTCGGCCCCTGGACGATGGCCGCCAGGGGCGAGTCCAGAAGCCGTGAGGTGCCAAGCAAGTAGACCGTCAGCACCAAGTCGCGCTCGCCTACGACGCCCAGCGCGGCCACGTCGGCGAGAATGCGATCAACCAAGTCGGGGGCGGCCAGCATCTCTGCGGCCTCAACCACGACGGCCTCGGGCATCGACTTGAGCAACTTGTCGGCCCGCTCGTCCCGCTGGCGCACCAACTCTTCGCGGGGTGTACCGGAGACCGGGCCGCCCTCCCGCTCCGACTTCTCCGGCGGCGGCTCCAAGGACAAGTCCTCCAGCCGTTGCGAGACGGCGAGAGCCTCATCCTCCTTCAAGTCCGGCCGTGCCTTTCGAAGGGCCCGGAGGAAGTAGTCACGCGACCCGGCCCGGTCGATCGTCACGGTGTCCTGGAAGATCGGCTGCCCGCCTAGCAAGACGTGCAGGTTGAGCTTGGTTTCGTCTTGGCTCAGGAGGCGCAGCTCAACGCGCGCCCCGACCGTCTGGTCGCTCTCAGGCATTGGTAGTTCCTCGACGACACGGCTGATTCCGAGTCGTGTTCCGGACCTACCGCCGGTTCCCGGGAACCGTTCCCACTACAGGGACCTACCGTGAACTCGCCGGGAACGCGCTGCTTCGGGCGGTGCAACTTCGTCTACGTTGTTCCCCGTCGCAGCCACGTATCGGGGCGCTGAGGCAGCCATTCCGGGTACTTGTGCTTCCAAAGAACCCAGTAGTGCCTGTGCTCTCCGTCCGGGTCCTTGGTCTTGTGCGAGTACTTCAGCGGCGCGCCTGGAGCCACGTTGGCCTTCCACCACCTACTGAACTCGGTCACCTGTCGCCCCTGTACCTGCACATTGAGCTTCTTGGGGCCAAGGCCCTGGGCACGGAGTCGCTCCCGCGCATCCTCTCCATGGTCGCGCTGCTCAGCATCCAGTAGGCGTGTCGCTTCTTCCGTGACCGCTATCAACACGGTGCGCACTGGACCCTTGGGAACGTCTACCTCGACGCCTCTATTGACTGTCACGATCTGCTGGGGCGGATCGTAGGCCAGCCACACCTCCGGGACGGCGAGGCTCAGGGCGGGCGTCTCGCTCGGCTCGGGTTCGACAGCGGACTCCCCGCTAGGTGCTGACGCAGGCTGGTCATCTGGCGCTATGGCGTGCGCTGCCAGTGAGATGCCCATGCGACTTGCCACGCGCTCGACCCGGCCGAGCAACTCCCCTCGAATGAACTGAAGCACCTTTAGGAGCGTCTCAGGTAAATCTGCGGGAAGTGCGCCCCCGACATCTCCCTCAAGCCGCCGCACGATTGATTCCGCCTCACTCGCGGCTGATCGAAACACGCGCTCCTCTGGCAGGATTCCTGCTATGCGGCACCGTTCCCGATACCAGCTCCACGCTTCGCTCAGCTCCCAAGTGAGACGCCCAAGCCAGCCACGCACCGCTTGCAGGTCCTGCGTATCGAGCGACACTGGGACGGCCTCTGTCCGCATCCACCAGCCGAAGAACACGTCGAAGTCGCGGGTAGGATTCGCGGGCCACCGACTCCTGATCCGGTGCTCCTCCGATTCGCTGATGACCCCTGCCGGGAGGATGGCTCGGTGCCTTGCCTGCGCCAGCTCGCGGTCCGCTTCCGCGCGTTGGTGCGCTTGCCAACGCGGAAGCCGTTCCTCCCACGTGTTGCCGCTCGGAGGGATTTCGTTCGTGGTGGATTCGTGCATGTTCCCAAGGTCGGGCCGACCGACCGGCGCGCAGGCCGGGAACATGCCTGTAACGGGAACACCCGCGCGTCGGCCGGTCGCAGCCGGGGATCAGTCCGGCCGTTTCCACGACGTACTCAAGCTATCGACTGGCCAGTTATCAGGCCAGTCGGAATTCGGAGCGCGCGAGGGATCGGGTTTGCACGCGAGGGGGTCACAACGGATCTCCGCGCGCCCGACCCGTCTGCCTCCTCCAGAGGCTCCATCACGCCCCGACCCCATGTATCTTCTCGTGCGCGCAGGCGCGCGCGGGGGACATTCGGCCAGGGTGGCACAACGATGCGCCCCAAAAGGCGCGGCCATTGGGCCAGGTAGCATCCCACCGCACCCACGCCTCCCTGGAACCCGCGACGATGTCGTGCCGAAGTGGATCACCTCAGAAGGCAACTCGTCGCCAGCTTGTGGCTTCTTATCAGCCATGTTCGGTCATCGCCTAACGGCTCAGTGGTTCAGCGGCACCGCGGAGCGGCGTCCGCTGCAAGCGCTTGTTAGGCATCGTGCCCCCGACCTCTTCGCTGAATTGCGATGTCAGTTAGCTGCTCAGGTGGAGCTGGGCTGCTGTCGACGCCAAGGTGGGCGTAGAGAAGCCGAGCGCACTCCTGCTTGATGAGCACGAAGATCCGATGCATGTGCTCGTAAGGAAGCGAGATGGGCTTGCTCGGCTCGAACAGCTCCCCAGTGACTAGCAGCTTGGAATGATCCTCAGCCGCAAACCCAGAGCGACTGTGAAGGATCGCATTTCGGATGTGCCGAAGGTCGCCCATGATATCGGCCTTGACCTCGGAGACGGCGATGCCCTTGGCGCTGGCTAAGCGCGGCCGTAGCTCAAGTTCCCATGTGGCATAGAGGAACACGAGAATCGCCTTTGCGTGCTGCTGCTCGTTGGCGCCACCAGGAGCGTTGGATGCGAGGAACTCATCAGCTCGGACAGTGCGATTAATGATGATGTCGGGTTGGGTCGGATCTTCGGCGCTGTTCCAAACGACGGTGGACACCCGATCCGGGTTCGCTTGAACTCGCTCTGGACGCATCACGCGATGTACTTGCCTGCTGACTCGAGCGTGGTGACCAGCGAAACCGGACAGCGCATCCATGTAGGCGCCGGCCTGTGCGTTTACCAGCTCGATGCACTCCCGAAGTGCTTCTTCGTAGTCATCTAGTGGTGATTGCATCTGCCTAACGGACATCTCGATCAGTCGCCGGCGCACCAGCGCCGGTCGGCTGTAGCGAGTCGTTAGGCGACGGCCTTAGCACGCATGACAAGGTTGGGCGCTGCTCACTTGACGTCCTATGCACGATCCCCATCCGCAGACTGTATTGCTCCGAGAGCCATCAGCCATGGGTCACGGAGTTCACATGCCAGGACAATCTCATCTTTCAGAGCTACGACTCCGCATTCATCGATCGGCATCATGCAAGGCAGTTCGTCGACGGAATCATCCGACATCGACCATTCTTCGGTGCGAAAACGGAGGTTCATCAGAAGGACATCAACCGCAGATTCAAATCGCTCACGAAGCACGTGGTGCCCTGAGCGAATCGACAAAGGCTGCAGTGGCAGTTCGCTCACCCTATCCTTCACAGACTCAGACTCGAAACTCACATGCACAAACTCGTGTGCAAAGTCGTTTCGAATCCGACGGATTATTCCAAGTTGCTTGTATTCAGCGGTAGTCACCAAACCAAGCGCACACACAGCGTCAATGCGTGCACTAAACGTGCCGAGGGGGCTGTTGTATCCATCGACCAGATCCGCGCCGGTAGACTTGTTCCGAAAATGCGCCTTCAACAACTCACCAAGCACATGGTCGAGGAACGATGCAGCAACGAGCGCGCAACCACGCTCACTCTCGCTCTCTAGAGCAGTGCGGAATGAATCACGGTCTTCGTCATCAACACGCTTAACAGCCGTGTCAGGTGGGAAGTACATCCTGACACCGCCTTGCTTTACGACGTTTGATGTCAGGCGAAATGTGACCCGAAACTGGGCCTTCGGTTGCAGCTTGATCCATGCCATTGCGCATCGTTTGTGCATCGGACCGGGAGCTTCCGGATGACCAACGAAGATTACCGGGTCATCCGGCAAGAGCTGCACCCCGTCGTCAGCCATCGTCAGCGTGACTACGTCGTCAATGCCTTCTCTGCATTGGCTGCACTCTGAGCGCGGCGCGGTTTTGTCTTCTTGCATCAACTCTCCACGAGCGTGAGTACAACGACTCACTATTGCCGGTACCGTCCTGTTTCTTCTTGCAACCTCTCTACCGTCCGCCTAGCGGACTTCTCGATCAGACGCGGGCCGAAGGCCCGTCGGCTGTAGCGAGTTGTTAGGCCGGACCCTTCCAGTCCGCTGGCGCCATTCAGAATCGACGACCAACCAGCAGGCCGCCCCAAAGACGAACCCGCCGATAGTCCACAGGCCCGCATGGACTCCGAAGCGCCAGAGGAGAGGGCGGTGGTCACCAACCCACCATCCAACGAGCAGAAAGAACAGCACTCCAGCTGGCCAGCCCCAACCGACAACACCCTGTCGCACACAGAACCGCCAGAACCCCCTCTCCCGTGTGGCCCCCCAGTTGGCCATTCGCTCTGCCTTGGTGGTCTTGGGCATCACATTCCTTGCTCGGCCTAACGGACATCTCGATCAGACGCGGGCCGCGCAGCGGACCGTCGGCTGTAGCGAGTTGTTAGATGGTGAATCACGTTCGTGACACGGCGACGAAACCGCGTTCGCCGCCTTCGAGAACTCGGGACTCGCAACGAACCGTATCGCCAGCCGCATACTGCCAGTGCTCACCCGCTACGCCCTGGTTGCGCTCGGAGATTCGGTAGACCTCACCGCCCAAGTGCTCAGCCTTGACCGGGCGCCACACATCGACGCCCTCGTTCTCGAGATAGACGTAGATCGTGTGTAGCTCCTTGTCCATCTAACTACCGTTCGCCAGAACTTCGTAGTATCGCGTTCGTTGCAGGACCGGCAGTGTATCGCAGCGTTCAGTCCGGTCGCGAAGCGCTGCCATTTGCCCCAACATGCGCCCTAACCGCGAGAGAGCGGCCAACTGCCCATGGCGCGATAGGCCGCAGATTCTCGCGGCCTATCACAGGTGTGAGCAGCGCTGGAGTCGGGCGGCTGTCGCTGCGAAGGCTCCAGACATCTCGGCCGAGACCCTGGCTAGGGCCGACCCGACCTCCCTGCCGAAGCGTAGGCATTGTCTGCCCGCCGGGCGGCTATTGCGTGCGTGTCTTGGATGCAGATCGCCCGACAAACTAGGTCCGTGCGCTTGGAGTGACCTGGTGCGCCGTGACAAACTCAGAGCAGCATGAAGACGGCACATCCACTCAACTGCCTGCTTTGGACGGGAACTTTCGCGACTAACGCCACGCGTACACCCGTGCGGTGGGAGGGCGGCAAGCAGGTCTCCGTGGCTCGGGAGCGTTGGCAGCGAGCCTACGGGGTCGCGCTGCCCAAAGGCGTCTACCTTGGCCGCGTCTGCGCCACCGCGAACTGCACTGCCCCGTGGCACCACACACTGAAGAACCCTCAGGGAGTCGCGCGGAAGCGGCGGGCCAGCCCGGAACTGTTGCGGACTCTGCGGCACCTCATCCGGCGCAAGGTGGAGCGGCGACCTGAGACGCCTATTCGCTGGGACGTGCAGGAGGTCGCCAGCCTGGAGTGCTACCCGGCGGTCGTTGAGGCCCTGGCGTATGCGGCTGACACGGGCGCTCTTGAAGTCTTGTGCGCCTACGCCCAACTGGTCAAGGTCAGCCAGGGAGCCGTTGCTGCCGCCTAGCAGGCGCGTCATGCGGCCTAGCCCTTGGGCCAAGGGAATTGTGCTGGGTGTCGCCTAGACTCGTGGTGTGCCGAGAATGACCTCGGCGGGTTGGGCACATTCTTGCTGGGAAGGCCGAAATGAACTTTGACCCTTACCAGGAATCGCAGGACCTCCGTAACGACCCGGCGCTGGGCTTAGTGGTGCAGCTCTGCCCGCCCGATGCGGAACCCTTGCCGGATGGCAGGTTGACGCGGACAACAGAGGAGAGCATCGCCTTCGGCAAGAAGCGGGCCGCCAACAGGTTCTTTGTGGGGATTGGCGAAGAATTCTCACCCCGCCTGCTTGCTCATTCGCAAGTTCACGCCCGAGGAGAGGTGCCCGTCGGCGAGTCGCATCCAGTTACCAGTGTGTTCAAGGAATTCGCCCGCTCTACGAAGCGGTCACGCATCTACGTCATCGAGAATGCGAGTGTCACCTTTCACTTGAGCTCCATGCCCATTCAGGCGAGGTTTGGAACCTACGACGGGCACGGCGTTTCAGCTGGCGTGCTCGTGTCGGTTAGGAAGAACGTCGTTCAGGCGTTCGTGGCATTCGAGTACTACACGAAGCCGGAATCGTGGGAGAAGATTAGAAGTCACTACTCCAGGGAGCACGACTTTCGGATTGGTGTCGAGGCTTGGTGGCAAGCAGTAGAAGCGGAGTGGCTTGGAGACTCTAGCAGTGAAGAAGGAGAGGCTAGGCGGCTGGTCTGGATCGGTGGGTCATCGCTCGTGATTTGGAATGAGGTCATCGGGCGATATGTAAGCGTCTTTGCGCGATCTTTAAGGCGGCACCCGCTGGCCTTTTGGCGGTGAAGCATCAGGGATGTTGCCATGCCCCTAGTGCTGGTTGAGGGGCGTCGGGGGTCAGAAGGGGTCAGAGGGGTCGGAGGATGTTTCTTCTATGCCCCTTCGTCCGTTCCCCCCCCCCGTGCCCCCTCCCCTTTTCACGACCGGTGAGGCCGTCCGTCTGCGGCCTCAAGAGGCTGTGTGCGCGTTCCTGATAAACGGGCCCCGCACAGGCGGCTCCAAGTCCGGGAGACCGCTCTGAGGCAGGGCTGAAGCGGCACCGTGCGTACTCCGCAGAGTCATGGCCTCGCGCGACGAAGTGCCAGCATCACTCCGCGCCGGAAGCCTTCACCATGGCGACGATGCCGGCACGCACAGCGGCGGGAAGGTCGGCCCAAGCTGCGACCACGACGGCCAACTCGGAGTCCGTCAGCGTGCCGTTCTGCGGCTCACTGCTGGGGCTGGTGCGGGGGGGAGGCGTCAAGTGCTCGGATTCCGCTCCTGTTGACGGGTTCTCGGACGGTCGCTCCTGACTGTTAATCAGAGGGTCGTCAGTTCGAGTCTGACCCGGGGAGCCATCGCGACCGTCCGCGCTGAGCCGCTCCGGCTCGCGTAGGGCCGCAACGGGTTCCGCTGCTCGACGCCCGAGGCGGGGTTGGGCAGACGTGACCGGAAAACCCGACCATCCCACGAGCGGTCGTCATCCACCGGGGCGTCGCACCGTCCGGTTCAGCCGCGGGCAGGCGATCGCACGGGGGCGATTGGCTCGCGATCCCCCTCGCAAGGAGGCGTGAGCATGCGTCGAGTCATCGTAGGAGTCCTCATCCTGTCCAGCATGGCGACCGGTCTGGCCTTCGTCAGTCCGCGGGACCGAGCCAGCGTGCGACCCTTCATCGCCCTCGCCCACCCGGGCCAGGTGATCCAGCCGCACCAGGCCACCGACACGAATCTGACCGCCTTCTTCCTCTACGACGGGCGCACGAAGACACTGCGCTTCACTGTGAGCGAGGGCGACGTGAATCTCCATTGGGCGGTAAGGGGGCCGGCCGGTCCGGGTGAGACGGGTCCTGAGATCGGCTTCGGCCTCTGGTCACCGGGACAATTGGAAGTGGGACCGCTGACGCGCGCCCAGGTGCGCGACCTGCGCAAAGGTCGGCTCTACGTCGAGTTCATCGAGCCTGTAGCCCTGCCCGAGCCGCCCCGCGCCATGCGCGGACAGATCCTGCCCGTGCCGGGGGTGCGGTATTAGTCGGGCGGGTGAGAGAGAAGCGGTGATACCCCTGGCAGGGCTTGAACTGACGACCCGCGGATTCTTAATCAGAGGGTCGTCAGTTCGAGTCTGACCCGGGGAGCCATCGCGACCACGAAGCCCTGGTTGAAGGCCGAACTCCACCGCCGGCCTCACCAGCGGCGGCCCGCCCTGAGGGCCTCCGACGGGTAGAAGGTGCCGCGCCAGCGCACGCCGCCCTGGCGGGTGCCGATGACGGCGGCCCGCAGCAGGATCCAGCACAGGATCGCCGTGCCCACCGGTGAGGCCAGGGCCGCGAGCGGGCGCAGCTTCCCGCTGGCCGCCAGGCCGAGGTTGGTGCAGGCGGCGACGATCAACGCTAGGCCGCCGACGAGTCGCAGGCCGTCGGCAGACAGCGGGCCCAGGACGGCGCCCTCGCCGGCCCACGACAGAGCGACCCAGGGCGCCACCTCAAACCACACCAGCACGAGCACCACGACCACTGCCTGCCACAGGCGGCAGCCGAGCATGACGAAGCTGTTCTTCTCAAGGCCGCGGGCGAGAGCGGACACGCTGCCGTACCACTCGACGCTGACCATGTCGGTGCCGGAAGCCAGGGCGCAGCGAGCGCCCGAGTCCTTCATCAACTTGCCGAGGGCAACGTCATCGGCCACGTCGTGCTTCAGCCACGCGAACCCTTCGGTGCGCTCGAAGGCCGAGCGGCGCACGAGGTTGAAGGCGCCGACGCCCATGTGGGCGCTCGAGCGCGGGTTGGGCACGGCCCAGAGGCGCTGCCCCATGATGAGGATGCGCGAGAAGGCGGCGATGGCGGCCTGCAGGCAGAAGCCGCGATCGGTGACCTCCGGGAACACGGCCAGCAGGTCGATGCCCTCGGACTCGGCGTGGGCGACGGCCCTCCGGAGGGTTCCGGGAGCGACGTGCACGTCGATGTCGCTGAACAGCAGCCAGTCGCCGGTGGCCACGGTGTAGCCCTGCTGCTGTGCGTTGACCTTTCCGAGCCATCCGTCGGGCAGCTCGGTGACATGAAGGGCTGTGACGCGGTCGTCCGCGGCGGCCAGCGCGTCGATGCGGGCGCCGGTGCCGTCCGTCGAGCGGTCGTTCACGAGGATCAGCTGCAACGCGGGATAGTCGTCGGCCAGGCGCGAGCGCGTCGCGGCCTCCAGCGTGTCCGCCTCGTTGCAGGCGGGGGCGATGAGCGAGAGGCGCGGCCACGACGGTGGGTCGGGGGGACGCAGCTTGCTGAGGAAGGGGGCGGCGGAGCGGCTCGCCACGGCGGCGGCGAACCAGGCGAAGCCGAAGAGGCAGCCGGCCAGGACGAGCAGGGCGAGGAGGGATTCGATGAGCACGGGTCCGCCATGGTGCCCGACGGGGCTAGGATGGCGCACTGCCGAGTCCCCGAGAGACGGCCGTGACCCCACCGGTTCCCCCTGCCGCCGACGCCGCCGAGGTCCGCAGCACCGCTTGCAACCGCGACTGTCCCGACGCCTGCGTGATCCTGGCCACGGTGGAGTCGCAGGACGGCGTCGAGCGGGTCACGTCGCTGCGGGGCGACCCCGACGATCCGGTCACCAAGGGCTTCCTGTGCGAACGCACCAGCCGCTTCCTCGGGCGGCAGTATGCGGCCGACCGCTTCACCAGCCCCATGGTGCGCCGCGCCAAGGGGGGGCCGCTGGAGCCCATCGGCTGGGACGAGGCCCTCGACCTCGCGGCCCGGCGGCTGCGCACGATCCGCGACGAGTCGGGGCCCGAGGCGATCCTGCACTACGTGTCGGGGGGCAGCCTGGGCATCCTCAAGGCGGCGGCGAGCCTGCTCTTCGAGCGCTTCGGGCCGGTGACCATCAAGCGCGGCGACATCTGCTCGGGGGCGGGTGAGGCGGCGCAGGAGCAGGACTTCGGCGTGTCCGAGAGTCACGACCTGTTCGACCTCGCGCACAGCGCCACCATCGTGCTGTGGGGCAAGAATCCCCACGTGACCGGCGTGCACCTGCTGCCCGTACTGCGGCAGGCCCGCGAGGCGGGGGCGGTGTTGGTGGGCATCGACCCGATCCGGACCCGGGCGGCGGAGCTGTGCGACCTGTTCCTGCAGCCGCGCCCCGGCGCCGACGCCGCCGTGGCCTTCGGCATGGCGCGCTGGGCCTTCGACCACGACGCGAACGACGCCAAGGCGCCGGACTATTGCGAGAACCACGCGGCCTATCGCGCCCTGGTCGAGGGCCACACTGTGGAACAGTGGGCCGCGCAGGCCGACGTCCCATCCGCCGACCTCGAGCGGGCGGCGGAGCTCTACGCGACCCGCGGTGCGGCCAACATCCAGGTCGGGTGGGGGCTGGGACGCCGGGGCAACGGGTCGGCCACCGTGCGGGCCCTCGACGCCCTCGGCGCGGTGACGGGCAACCTCGGTGTGCCGGGCGGGGGCGTGAGCTACTACTTCGGCCGACGCACGGCGTTCGATCTCGACTTCATCGGGGGCGTCGACGTCGCGCCACGCAGCTTTCCGGAGTCGCGGCTCGGGCCGGAGTGGCTCGGCGCCGATCCGCCGGTGCGGGCAGCATGGATCACGGCCGGCAACCCGGTGGCCATGCTGCCCGAGTCGGACACGGTGGCCGCTGCCGTGGAGGGCACGGAGTTCGTCGTGGTGGTCGACACCCATCCGACCGACACCACCGACCGGGCGGACCTGGTCCTGCCCACGCTGACGCTGCTCGAGGACGACGACGTGCTCGGCGCCTATGGCCATCACCTGCTGCGGGAGTCGCGGGCGGTGGTCGCGCCGCCCGCGGGCCCTTCAGGCGCGGCCCCTTCGGCGGCAGGCGGCCCGCGCCACGAGTTGACGATCTTGCAGGGCCTCGCCGAGCGCCTCGGCGTGGGCGCCGAGCTCGCGGGTAGCGTCGACGACTGGAAGCGGCGGGTGACGGCGACCCTGGACGGCGCGGGGGCCGGGCTCGAGGCCATGCGCGCGGGGCCTGTTCGCAATCCCTTCGCAGTCACGTGCCTGTTCGCCGATCGCAGCTTCCCCACGCCGAGCGGCAAGGCGTGCCTGATCGATGTGCTCCCTGCGGACCCTGCGGCGACGGACGCCGAGTACCCGCTGCTGCTGCTGGCCACGTCGACGAGCAAGGCCCAGTCGTCGCAATGGTCGGTGGCGCCGAGCGGGCTGCCCGAGGTCACCGTTCATCCCGAGAGCAGCGCGGGCGCGGACCCAGGCGGTCGCGCGCGGCTCCAGAGCCGGGTGGGCGCGCTCGAGGTGGTGGTGCGCCACGACGCCGGGGTCCGCCGGGACGTGGCGTTGATGGCCAAGGGCGGCATGCTGCGTGACGGGCGCTGCGCCAATCAGCTGGTGCGCGCACGGGAGACCGATGCCGGGGGCGGCGCCTGCTTCTACGACGAGGCCGTGAGGCTGGCGCCGCTCTAGCGGGCCCGGCCGAGGCGCGGCCTCGTGCGCCGCACGGGCCCCTCAGGCTATGCTGGCGCGCTTGCCCTCCGAGCTCCGCGCAGCTGTGCGGGGAGACGGTCGGCCCGGTGGGAGAGATCCGATGCGCCCCTTTGCCGCCGCCGGCCTGCTGGTCGGCCTGCTGATCCTGTCCTCGGCCGCGACGGCCCAACAATTCGCGCCGGATCGCGGCCTGCACCAGGTCGATCCCCGCTGGCACGCCTTGGTCCACGGCACCCTGGTGCCCGAGCCCGGCATGCGCATCGAGGACGCCACCGTCGTCCTGCGCGACGGGCTGATCGTCGCGGTGGGTGCGGGCCTGACCCCACCCGCCGGAGCCCGCGTCTGGGACTGCACCGACTTGACGCTCTACGCCGGATTCATCGACGCCTTCGTCGAGGTCGAGACGCCGGCGCCCGAGCGCGAGGAGTCCGGGGCCTACTGGAACTCCATGGTCACGCCCAACCGCACGGCCCTCGATGGGGCCCGGGTGCCTGCCGAAGTGCGCGAGTCGTTGCGCACGCTGGGCTTCGCGACGGCGGGCATCGCCCCGTCGGGCGGCATCATCCGCGGCCGCAGCGCCGTGGTCTCGCTGGGCGACCCGGCCGACGGGACGTCGGCGCAGGCGGCCGAGGTCCTGGCCCACGACGTACACCAGGTCTTCGCGTTCGAGCGGGCGCCGTTCAGCTGGTCGGCCAGCGGCAACAACCGGGCGCCCTACCCGACCTCCGAGATGGGCGCCATCGCCACCGCCCGGCAGGCGTTCTCGGACGCCGATTGGTATGCCGCGTCGCACGAGGTGTATGCCCGCGCTCCCGACGCTCACGAGCCGCCGCCGGCCAGCGCGGCCCTGGCGACCCTCGCCGATCGTGACGTGCCGCTGCTGTTCGACGCGCGCAACGAGCTGCAGATCCTGAGGGCGGGCAAGGTGGCCCGCGAGTTCGAGCGGGCCCTGACGGTGGTCGGCTCGGGCAGCGAGTATCGCCGTCTCCCGGCCCTGGTGAGCGAGGGGCATGCCCTGATCATCCCGCTCGACTTCCCCTCCAAGCCCGAGGTGGGCACACTCGAGGAGACCGAGGACGTGAGCCTGCGTGCGCTCATGCACTGGGAGCAGGCGCCGTCCAACGTGCGCCGCCTGCACGAGGCGGGCCTGACCGTGGCGCTCACCACAGCGCGGCTCGAGCAGCGCAAGGAGTTCACCCAGAACCTGCGCACCGCCGTGAAGCACGGCCTGCCGGCCGAGGCGGCCCTGGCCATGATCACCACCACGCCCGCCACCCTGCTCGGCCTGGGCGAACGTCTCGGCCGGGTCAGTCCCGGCATGCTCGGCAACCTCGTCGTCATGGATGGCGAGTTGTTCGACAAGAAGGCCAAGGTGCGGGATGTGTGGGTCGGCGGACGCCGTTACGAGATCACGCCGGCGAAGGGCCCCGAGCCCGACGGCCGCTGGAACGCGACCTTCGCGCAACTGGGGGCGGCCGCGGACGTGACCGGGACGCTCACCGTCAAGGGCAAGAAGATAGAGGCCGCCCTGGAAGGCGTCGAGGCTTCGACGCGCGATGTGAAGTTCGGAGCGGGCCGGGTCACCTTCCTGGTCGACATCGAGGAGGCCGTCCACATCGCCTCCGCGGTCATCGAGGGTGAGTCGATGCACGGCACGCTGCTCGGCAGCGACGGCGACCTCAGCGATTGGACCGCCCAGCGCGCTCCGGACGACGACGCGGACGAGGATGCTGATGCCGACGAGGACGCCGACGAGGATGCCGATGGAGCAGGCGACGTCGACGGTGATGGTGACGCCCAAGACGACGAGGACGGTGACGAAGACGACGCGGAGGAAGGTGACGAGGACGCCGAGGAAGAGGACGAGGCGCCCTCCGTCCCCGAGGTGTTCGGGACGCCGCTCGGCGCCTACGGGCTCACCGTGCCGCCCGTCGAAGAGGCCGTGCTGGTGCGCGGCGCCACGATCTGGACCGCCGGGCCAGACGGCATCGTCGAGGACGGCGATCTCTTCGTGACCGGCGGCCGGGTCGAGTACGTGGGGGCGCTCAACGCGAGCCTCGACGCTCGCGCCGACCGGGTCATCGACGGCGAAGGCCTGCACGTCACGCCCGGTCTGATCGACTGCCACAGCCACACGGGCGTGTCGGGCTCGGTGAACGAGGCCGGCGAACGCGTGACGGCCGAGGTGCGCATCGAGGACGTCATCGACCCCGACGACATCAACTGGTATCGCCAACTGGCCGGTGGGCTCACGGCGGCCAACCAGCTGCACGGGTCGGCCAACGCCATTGGCGGACAGAACAGCGTGGTCAAGCTGCGCTGGGGCTGCGACCACCCCGACGACATGCGCCTCGCCGGAGCGAAGCCCGGTATCAAGTTCGCGCTCGGTGAGAACCCCAAGCGGGTGGCACAGAACACGGGCCTCTCGGACGAATACCCGCAGACGCGCATGGGCGTCGCCACGCTCATCCGCGACCGGCTCTCGGCGGCGCGCGACGGGCGCGCGGCGCTCGACGCCTACCGTGCGCTCCCGGACGGCGAACGCCAGGGTGTCATGCCCCCGCGGCGCGACCTCGAGCTGGAGGCGCTGGGGGAGGTGGTCGCCGGCGAGCGCCTGGTCCACAGCCACAGCTACCGGCAGGACGAGATCCTCATGCTGTGCCGCACGGCCCAGGACTTCGGCTTCAAGATCGGCACCTTCCAGCACGTGCTCGAGGGCTACAAGATCGCGGAGGTCATCAAGGAGGCCGCCCTCGGCGGCTCGACCTTCTCCGATTGGTGGGCCTACAAGTTCGAGGTGGTCGACGCGATCCCGTTCAACGCGGCGATCATGGCCGACGTCGGGGTGGTGACGTCGATCAACTCCGATTCCAGCGATCACGCCCGGCGCCTCAACACCGAGGCAGGCAAGTCGGTGAAGTACGGGGGACTCGATCCTCACGAGGCGCTCAAGCTGGTCACGCTCAACCCGGCCATCCAGCTGGCGGTGGACGACCGCGTGGGTTCGCTCGAGGACGGCAAGGACGGCGACTTCGTGGTGTGGTCGGGCCCGCCGCTCAGCTACGCCAGTCGCGTCGAGTCGACCTGGATCGACGGGCGCGAGTACTTCTCCCGGGCCCGCGACGCCGAGTTGCGTCACGCGGCCACGGCCGAGCGCCAGCGCCTGATCGGCAAGCTGCTGAAGAAGCCGGCGAAGGCCAAGAAGTCTGACGACGACGCCGACGGCGAGGACGACGACGAGGCGCCCACGGGCGGGCGCTCGCGCCGTCCCGGGGCGGCCTGGTGGGCCGAGGAGGCCCACGCCGACCGGCGCGGTGATTGCGGCTGTACCGAGATCCTGACGGAGGCACGGCGATGAAGACCCGGACGATCCTCGGCTTGTGCGCCGGCGTCGCGCTCGGTGGTTCGGCAGCGGCGCAGGACCTGGTGCACAGCGGAGCGCCGCAGACCGCGCCGATCCTCATCGAGAATGCCACCATCCACACGGTCACCGACGACCGGGGCACCATCGCGGACGGGCACCTGCTCTTCGAGGGCGGCCTGATCACGTCGGTGGGCCCGGGCAGCGTGGAGACGCGGGGTGCGATCGTCATCGATGCGCGCGGTGCCCACGTCTATCCGGGCTTCGTGCTGGCCACCAGTCGCCTGGGCCTGACCGAGGTCAGCGCGGTCGACATGACCCTCGACTACAACGAGGCGGGGTCGGTCACTCCGGAGGTCATGGCGTCGGTGGCGATCAACCCCGACAGCACCTTGATCCCGGTGGCGCGGCGCAACGGCGTGCTCACGGCCCTGGTCATGCCCCAGGGCGGGCGCATGCCCGGGCGGGCCTCGGTGATCCGCCTCGACGGCTGGACCAACGAATCGATGGCCCTGCTCCCGGATGCGGGCCTGGTCATCTCCTGGCCTTCGGTGGAGTTCGGCGACGGCGCCGACCCGAGCCACGTGGCCGCCAAGGATCGCAGCTCGGGGCAGGAGTCCATCGCAGAGTTGGACGCGTGGTTCGACGCGGCGCGGGCCTACTTCGCCGCGCGCGAAGCCGACGCCACGCTGGGCACCGACCTGCGCCTGGAGGCCTTCGCGTCGACGCTCTCGGGCGCCACGCCGGTGTTCGTCCAGGCCAACGGCCAGGCGGCGATCACGTCGGCGGTGCACTGGGCGCAGCGCCAGGACGTGCGGCTGGTGATCGTGGGCGGGCGGGACGCCGCGCTGTGCCTCGATCTGCTGCGACGCCACGACGTGCCGGTCGCGGTCACGCGCGCGCACCGGTTGCCGCACCGGCGCGACCTGTCCTTCGCCTCGACGTACGAGCTGCCGGGTGTGCTCGAGGCGGCCGGCGTGCGCTGGTGCCTGACGACCAGCGCCGGCGACGCCAGCGGCGCCCGCAACCTGCCTTACGAGGCTGCGGCCTGCGTCCCCTTCGGCCTCGATCCGGAGGTGGCCCTGCGCTCGGTGACTCGCTCGGCGGCCGAGGTGCTCGGCGTCGCCGACCGGGTGGGTTCGCTGGCCGTCGGCAAGGTCGCGACCTTCTTCGTGGCCGACGGCGACCCCTTCGAGTTCGCCACCGTGATCCGGCGCGCCTACATCGACGGCCGGGCCGTGGAGCTGACCGACAAGCAGACCGCCCTCGACGAGAAGTATCGCGCCAAGTACCGCCAGATGGGCCTGCTCCCCGGGGGCAACTGAGCCGATGGTCAAGCTCAACCGTATCTACACCCGCTCCGGTGACGGCGGCGAGACGGGTCTCGGGGACGGGACGCGGGTGCCGAAGATCCACGCGCGCATCGAGGCCTACGGGACGGTCGACGAGTTGAACGCCTGCGTCGGCATGTGCCGCGAGCAGCCCGGCGCGGAGGGCGCGGACATCCGCTTGCGGCGCATCCAGAACGACCTCTTCGACCTGGGCGCCGACCTGTGCGTGCCTTTCGTGGAAGAGCAAGACGGGGGCTCGCCCCGGCTGCGTCTGCCGGCCGAAGCGGCCCAGCGACTCGAGACATGGATCGATGACGTCAACAAGCCGCTGCCCGACCTGACCAGCTTCGTGCTGCCCGGCGGTTCGCCGCTGGCCGCCGCGTTGCATCTCGCGCGGACGGTCTGTCGCCGCGCCGAGCGGCGCCTGCTCAGCCTGTGTGCCGAGGACCCGCAGGTGAATCCGACCGGGGTCGTCTACCTCAACCGGCTGTCCGACCTGTTGTTCGTCATGGCCCGCGCGGCGGCCGGCGACGACGAGGTCCTGTGGCAGCCCGGCGGCGGGGGCGAGGCTTGAACGCGCTGCTGGCCGGCGCGCTGCTCGGCGCCGTCGGCGTCATCGCGGGGGCCTTCGGGGCCCACGGTCTCAAGAGCCGCCTCGACGCTGACGCCTTGCAGAGCTTCGAGACGGCGGTGCGCTACCAACTCGTCCACGCGCTCGGACTGCTGCTCGTGGGCGCGCTCAACCGAACCGGGCTGGCCGGGCTTTCTCCGGCGACATGGCTGTTCGTGATCGGCACCCTGTTGTTCAGTGGTTCGATCTACGCTCTGGTCCTGGGCGGACCGCGCTGGCTCGGGCCCGTCACCCCTCTGGGAGGAGCGCTGCTCATCGCCGGCTGGATCGCCGTCGCCTGGGCAGCCCGCGGACATGGCACGACGGGGACCTGAGCTCCAATTCGAACTGCTGGCGGTCGACGGCTCCGAGGGGGCGCGGCGCTCGCGCTTCACGTCGGCCCACGGCGTCGTCGAGTGCCCCGCGTTCATGCCGGTGGGCACCCAGGGCTCGGTCAAGTCGGCCTTGCCCCGCGATGTAGCCGAGACCGGCGCCGACGTGATCCTGGCCAACACCTATCACATGAGCCTCGACGATCGCACCGATCTCGTCGAGCGGGCCGGCGGCCTGCACAGCTTCATGGCCTGGGACCGCACGATCCTCACCGACTCCGGCGGCTTCCAGGTCTTCAGCCTGCCGGGCAAGGAGGTGACCGAGGACGGCGTCAGCTTCCCCCAGGGCAAGGGCAAGCCGCGACTGTTCCTCGACCCCGAGGCATCCATGGACATCCAGCGGCGACTGGGGGCCGACATCGTCATGGCCTTCGACGAGTGCGCCCCGTGGGATGCCGATCAGCACTCTGTGAAGGACAGCCTTGAGCGCACGGCGCGCTGGGCGCGGCGGTGTCGCAAGACGCCGTTGTCCACGCACCAGGCATTGTTCGGCATCGTGCAGGGCGGCGTGCACAAGGAATTGCGCGAGCGCGGCGCGGCGCAGATGCGCGAGCTCGACTTCCCCGGCTACGCCATCGGTGGCGTGTCCGTCGGTGAGGGCTTCGAGCGCATGACCCGCGTCGTCAAGTGGACGGCGCCCCTGCTGCCCGACGATCGCCCGCGCTACCTGATGGGGGTCGGCCTGCCCGAGGACATCCTGGCAGCGGTGGAGCTGGGCATGGACATGTTCGACTGCGTGATCCCGACGCGGTACGCCCGGGGCGGAACGCTGTTCACGCGCAAGGGCAAGCTGCGCATCGGCGACAAGAAGCACCGCCATGAGGCCGAGCCCATCGAGTCGAAGTGTGGGTGTTACGCCTGCAAGAGCTTCTCGCGCATGGCCCTGCGTCACCTGCATTACGCCCACGAGCCGCTCTTCGAGATGCTGGCGACGATCCACAACCTGCGCTTCTACGGCGACCTGATGGCCGACTGCCGCCGGGAGATCGAGCGGGGCCGCTTCGGTGAATGGAAGGCCGCCTGGCTACGGCGCTACGGGGCCGGGACCGGCGCCTGAGGCCTGAAGTCTGTCTTCGACCTGAGGGCTGTCATCGAAACGCCACCCGGCGGCGGGACGCCGGGCCGGAGGTGGCGGTAGAGTCGGCGCACGGACCCTTCGGAGGAGGACCCATGAGACTCACCATCATCCTGGGCAGCCTGCTGCTCACCTGCAGCGCCTGCGCCTTCAGCATCCCCGCGGACTGGGGCTCGAGCACGATCAGCGTCGCCGGTCTCACGGTCGAGCACGACGACGGCGTGTTCACCATCGACGGCGTCGAGCTGCGCCACAGCCGCTGGGTCGACGTCGTCGGCCCCCGGGGTGCCGAGGCCGACATGCACTTCTCGACGGCCACCGAGGTGATCGAACTCGGGCCGTCCGCTGACGCGGCCTATGCGCTGCAAGTGTTGCTCTACAGCGAGGTCGAGGGCGACGGCGAGGTGGCCCTGGAGGGCGGTCGACTGGTGGCGCGCTCGACAGGTGAGCACAAGCTGTTGATCAACGCGGTGAAGGGCAAGGTCCCGGACGGACTCGCGCTGAACTGCGAGTCGGGCATGGGCAACGTGAAGCTCGCGGGCTTCTCCGGCGGGCAGGACCTAGGCATCGAGGTGGGCATGGGCTCGGCCACGTTGACGGGCTGCTCGGTCGGTGCGATCGCCATCAAAGCCGGCATGGGCGGCGTCGACTTCAAGGGCGTCAACGCCGGCGTCGCGGACATCGATGCCGGGATGGGGGGCGCAGAATTCGAGGCCTGCAACCTCGAAGGTTTCACCGGCGACTTCGGCATGGGCAGCGTCACCGTTCGTGCCAGCCACGTGGCGCGCATCGAGGCCGACATCGGCATGGGCTCCATGACCCTGGTGAACTCCACCGTGGACTCACTCTCGGCGGATCTGGGCATGGGCGATCTGGTGCTCAAGGGCACCGCCCGGCCCCGGTCCTTCGACGCCGACGTGGGCCTCGGATCCGTGTTCGAGGACTGATCCCCAGCTCGATCAGCCCATCGTGAAGCCTTGATATCCATTGGAGATCAGGGTATTGTGATGGGCTGATGGATAAGGTGCCCCAAACCTCCGACCCGCAGCCGACCTCCACGCGGGGTGCCGCCAACGGCGCCTCCGGCGTGGCCTCGCCGACCGGCGTCCTCCGGGCGCTGGCGGACGAGACGCGGTTGCGGTTGCTGGCGCTGCTGGCTCGGGCCGAGCTCTCGGTGGGTGAGCTGGCGCGTTGCCTGGCCATGGGGCAGAGCCGCGTGAGCAACCACCTGAAGGTGCTGCGTGAGCTGGACCTCATCGGAGAGCGTCGCGACGGCAGCCTGCATTACTGCCGCCTGGAGCTGCCCGCCGGCCTGGTCAAGCAGCTGTGGCCGGCCCTCGAGCCGACGCTGCAAGGTCTCGAGCGGGGCGAAGCCGATCGCCGTCGACTGGCGGCGGTGCTCTCGGACCGGCACGACAGCCGGGAGTTCTTCGACCGCATCGCCGGCGACTGGGACGTCATCGGCGCCGATTTCAGCCGCGGCACGGGGCGCCTGGAGGCTCTGGGTTGCCTCGTCCCGTCCGACCTCGTGGTCGCCGACGTGGGCTGTGGCACCGGCTACCTCTCACAGGCCCTCGCGCGGCAGGTGTCCCGGGTGATCTGCATCGACAGCTCCACGGCCATGCTCGACCAGGCCCGCGAGAACCTCCTCGACGCTACGGCGGAGCTCGACTTCCGTGAAGGCCGTCTCGAAGCCCTGCCCCTGGCCGATGCCGAGGTCGACGCCGCCTGCGCCCACATGGTGCTGCACCACCTGGCCGATCTGCGCGCGGGCATGCTGGAGCTGGCGCGGGTGACGCGTCCCGGGGGCGACGTCGTCTGCGTCGACCTGTTGCCCCACAATGAGGTCTGGATGCGCGAATCCATGGCCGATCGCGCCCTGGGCCTCGAGCCCGGGGATGTAGTCGCCGCCTTCCAGGCCGCCGGCCTGGAGGGGGTTTCCAAGCGGGTTCTCGGCGACAGCTATGTGGTCGAGCAGCCCAACGGCCGAAACATCGAATTGCCCCTCTTCCTGATCAGCGGCCGCAAGCCGGCCTGACCCCGACGAACTTCTGAAGCTCTCACGAACCCCTGAACCCTCGGCCCCGGATCCTTCACCGGTGGGGCCTCGACCTGGAGAAGACAAGTGACCCCGACCGCGACGCAGACCGAGCAGGACTACAAGGTCGCCGACCTGTCCCTGGCGGACTTTGGCCGCAAGGAGATCAACCTCGCCGAGAAAGAGATGCCCGGCCTGATGTGGCTGCGCAGCAAGTACGGCAAGAGCAAGCCCCTCGCGGGCGCGCGCATCGCCGGCTGCCTGCACATGACCATCCAGACCGCCGTGCTGATGGAGACGCTGACCGAACTCGGCGCCGAGCTGCGCTGGTCGTCTTGCAATATCTTCTCGACGCAAGATCACGCAGCCGCCGCCATGGCCGCCGCGGGCATCCCGACGTTCGCCTGGAAGGGCGAGACCATCGAGGAGGCCGACTGGTGCATCGAGCAGACCATCGTGTGGCCGGACGGCAAGGGCCCCAACATGATCCTCGACGACGGTGGTGACCTCACCACGATGATGCACGAGGACCGCTTCGCCGAGCAGATGGCGACGGTCAGGGGCATCACCGAGGAGACCACCACGGGCGTGCACAACCTGGTCAAGATGCTGGCCGCCGGCACGCTCAAGGTGCCCGCCATCAACGTCAACGACTCGGTCACCAAGAGCAAGTTCGACAACCTCTACGGTTGCCGTGAGTCGCTCGCCGACGGCATCAAGCGCGCCACCGACGTAATGGTGGCCGGTAAGACCGTGATCGTGGCCGGCTACGGCGACGTGGGCAAGGGCTGCGCCCGGGCCATGCGGGGCTTCGGCGCCCGGGTGATCGTCACCGAGATCGATCCCATCTGCGCGCTGCAGGCCGCGATGGAGGGCTACGAGGTGACCACGATGGAGGACGCCCTCGCCGAGGGTCACATCTACGTGACCACCACGGGTTGCCGCGACATCATCACCGCCGAGCACATGGCGGGCATGAAGGACGAGGCCATCGTCTGCAACATCGGGCACTTCGACATCGAGATCGATGTCGCCGGCCTGAAGGCCTACAAGGGCATCAAGCACCTGAACATCAAGCCCCAGGTCGACCGCTTCACCTTCCCCGACGGGCACAGCATCCTGCTGCTGGCCGAAGGCCGGCTGGTGAACCTTGGCTGCGCCACGGGCCACCCGTCGTTCGTCATGAGCAACTCGTTCAGCAACCAGGTGCTGGCGCAGATCGAGCTGTGGGAGAACCACGCCGACTACGAGGTGGGGGTCACGACCCTGCCCAAGAAGCTTGACGAGGAGGTCGCTTTTGCCCACCTCGCGCAGCTCGGCGTGAAGCTGACGCGGCTCACGGATGCCCAGTCCGACTACCTCGGTCTCGAGAAGGACGGCCCCTACAAGCCGGAGCACTACCGCTACTAGTCGCGGTGCGCTTCCGAGCGGAAGTCGCTCGCCGTGGAGACGGCGATCGGCGAAGATGGGGCCGATGATGGCGGCCCGGTGGATGCTTGCGTCCGCCGGGCCGCTCTCCGATGCAAGGTACCCAGGTCCGCTTCCGGGACGCCGCGACCGGAAGCACACGACCTCGTCTTCCCCGCGCGGTGAGGGAGGGGCCCGTTGCCCAGCCAGCAAGACATTCTCGATGCGCTCAAGGCGGTCGAGGATCCTGATCTCCACCGTGACATCGTCAGCCTGGGCTTCGTGAAGAAGCTGGTCATCGACGGCGACAAGGTCGCCTTCGACCTCGAGCTGACCACCCCGGCCTGTCCTGTGAAGGACCAGCTCAAGGCTCAGTGCGAGCAGATCGTCGGGGCCCTGCCGGGCGTCGCATCGGTGGCCGTGAACCTCTCGGCCGAGGTACGTTCGCCGCGACCGGCCGGCTCGGTCATGCCCGGCGTGAAGAACGTCATCGCGGTGGCCAGCGGCAAGGGCGGCGTGGGCAAGTCGACCACCGCCGCCAACCTGGCGCTGGCCCTGGCGGCCGAAGGCGCCTCGGTGGGGCTGCTCGACGCCGACATCTACGGCCCGTCCATGCCGACCATGTTCGGCAGCCACGACCGACCGCAGCCGGCCGGTGAGAACCGCATCCACCCGGTGTTCGTGCAGGGCATCAAGCTCATGTCCATCGGCTTCCTGGTGGACCCCGACCAGCCCATGGTCTGGCGCGGACCGATGGTGCACGGCGCGCTCACGCAATTCCTCGAGCAGGTGGAGTGGGGCGAGCTCGACTACGTCATCGTCGACATGCCGCCGGGGACGGGCGATGCCCAACTCACGCTCACGCAGAAGGCGCCCCTGGCCGGCGCGGTCATCGTCACCACGCCGCAGCAGGTGGCGGTCATCGACGCGCGCAAGGGCCTCAAGATGTTCGAGCAGGTGAAGGTGCCCGTGCTCGGCATCGTCGAGAACATGTCCTACTTCGTGTGCGACGGGTGCGACAAGGAGCACGACATCTTCCGGCGCGGCGGCGGCAAGGCCGCGGCCGAGGAGCTGGGCGTGCCGTTCCTCGGCGAGGTGCCGCTGCAGGGCGGCGTCGCCGAAGGCGGAGACACCGGCCGCCCCGTGGTCCTCGCGGCGCCCGACAGCCCGGCGGCTCTGGCCTTCCGCGCGGTGGCCCGGGAGATCGCCCGACAGCTCGCCGTGCGCTCGATGGTGCCGGACGCTGCGAGCGACCTGAGCCTGAGCTGGTCGTCCTGAGGTGGCCGTCCCCGTCGATGCGCGCCCGCTCCGGCTCGAACAGGCCGGCGCCGACACCCTGGTGATCCACTGGAGCAGCGGCCAGCGCTGCCACTATGCGGTGCGCACCCTGCGCCTGGCCTGTCCCTGCGCCGGGTGCGTCGACGAATGGACCAACGAGAGGCTGCTCGATCCCGCGTCCGTCGCCGCCGATGTGCACCCGGACAAGATCGTGCCGGTGGGGCTCTACGCGCTTTCCTTCGAGTGGAGCGACGGGCACAGTACAGGCATCTACACCTTCGAACGGCTGGCCGAAATGTGCGCCGAGCCGCAACCGCAGGAGCCCGTTTCGTGAGCACAGCACCCGACACCGAGTCCTGTCGCGGCCCGGCCACGGAGCCGGCCGACCTCGCCTCCGTCGACCCCGACCTGTTCGCCGTCATCGGCTCCGAGCGGCAACGCCAGCAGGACGACCTCGAGCTCATCGCTTCGGAGAACTACACCAGCCGCGCCGTGCTGCAGGCGGTGGGCTCGGTGCTCACCAACAAGTACGCCGAGGGCTACCCGGGGCGGCGCTACTACGGCGGTTGCGAGCACGTCGACGACGCCGAGCGTCTGGCGCGCGACCGGGCGAAGGCCCTGTTCGGCGCCGACCGGGCGAACGTCCAGCCCCACTCGGGCACCCAGGCCAACATGGCCGTGATGATGGCGCTGCTCGAGCCGGGCGACACGTTCCTGGCCATGGACCTGGCCCACGGCGGACACCTGACCCACGGCCACCCGCTCAACTTCTCCGGACAGCTCTATGCGCCGGTGTTCTACGGCGTCGACCGGGAGACCGAGCGCATCGACATGGACGCCGTCGAGGCGCTCGCCCAGGAGCACCGCCCCAAGCTCGTGCTCGCGGGGGCCAGTGCCTATCCGCGGCACATCGACTTCGAACGCTTCGCCGCCATCGCCGCGGAGGTGGGCGCGGTGTTCATGGTCGACATGGCCCACGTCGCCGGGCTGGTCGCGGCGGGTGTGCATCCCTCGCCGGTGCCCCACGCCGACGTGGTCACGCTGACGACGCACAAGAGCCTGCGCGGACCGCGCGGCGGCATCGTGCTCTCCAAGCAGGAGCACGGCAAGGCGATCAACTCGAAGCTCTTCCCGGGCATCCAGGGGGGGCCGTTGATGCACGTCATCGCGGGCAAGGCGGTGGCCCTGCACGAGGCCGCTCAGCCGTCCTTCGTCGAGTACCAGCAGCGGGTGGTGGCCTCGGCTGCCGCCCTCGCGGAGCGCCTGTCCGAGCGCGGCGTGCGCATCTGTTCGGGCGGTACCGACAACCACCTGATGCTTGTCGACGTCTCGTCCAAGGGGCTCACGGGCAAGCAGGCCGAGGAGGCCCTCGGCGCCGCGCGCATCACCGTGAACAAGAACCTGATCCCGTTCGACCCGCGCCCGCCCATGGAGGCCAGCGGCATCCGCCTGGGGACGCCGGCGCTGTGTTCGCGCGGCCTCGGGCCCGACGAGCTGACCCGCGTCGGCGACCTCATCGCCGACGTGCTCGAGGCGCCGGAGGACGAGGCCGTGCGCGCGCGCACCCGCGGCCAGGTCGAGGCGCTCGCGTCCGCCCATCCGCTCGACCGGCTCTACGGGCCGACCGAGGGCGAGGGCGACTGACCGCCATGTCCGCCCGGCGCGACCAGACCTACGTCGTCGACATCGAGACGGTGGGGGTGCCGTGGACGTCGCTCGACGAGAAGACCCGCGAGTACCTGCTGGGGCGCGCCCACACCGAGGCGGAGAAGGAGGCCGTGCCGCGCCGCCTGGGGCTGTCGCCGGGCACGGGCCGCATCATCGTGATCGGCATGCGCAACCTCGACACGGGCAAGGGCGGCGTCTTCGTCGAGGGCAAGTCGAAGGGCTGGACCGAGGACGGTCCCGACGGGTTTTCCCGCTTCGACGGCACCGAGGCCGAGATGCTCGAGGCCTTCTGGCAGATGATCGGGCGCAGCGCCAAGCGCATCGTGACCTTCAACGGGCGCATGTTCGACGGCCCCTTCATGATGATCCGCTCGGCCGTCAACGGCGTGGCGCCCTCGCGCAATCTGGCGGGCTACCGCTACGCCGTCGACCCGCACTGTGATCTGGCCGACATTATCAGCTTTCACGGGGCGGTGCGCAGCAACTACAGCCTCGACTACTGGTGCCGTCGCTTCGGCATCACGTCACCGAAGGAGGAGGGCCTCGACGGCTCCCGGGTCCAGGAGTACTACGAGAAGGGCCGCCTCGAGGAGATCGTGGACTACTGCGTCCGCGACGTGGTGGCCACCGGCGAGCTGTACCTCGCCTTGAGCGAGACGCTGGTGCCGCTGTTCGAGAAGGGCGGGCGCTAGAGCGCGACCCGCCGGCCGGTCAGGCCTGCTTCTTGGCGGTGGCCTTCTTGGCGCTCTTGCCAGCGGCGGCGGTGGACTTCGCCAGACGGTTCTCGAGGAACTCCTGCACGCGCGTCGGGTGCATCCAGCCGATGTTGCGCAGCACGTCGAGCACCTCGGTCCAGCTCGGGAAGGTCTTGCCCGTCTTGCGCTTGTACTTGTCCATGGCGCGCAGGAACTCGGTGCGCTCGTACTCGAGCACCTCGGGGTCGGCCTCGGGGGCCTTGGGGCTGCGGCGCTTGGCCGAACGCGACGTGGTGCGCGTGCCGGTGGCGGCTTTCTTCTTGGCCGCCTTCTTGGCGCTGGGTTTGCCCGCGGCCTTGGAAGGGGCGGCGGTGGCCTTCTTGGCCGGGGCCTTGTTCTTGCTGGACGTCGTGACCATGGGGCTTCTCCTGCCGAGCCTGTCAGGACCCCTCTTCGGCCAGAAGCCCGTTCTCCCTGAAATGATCCAGGATCTTCGATGTGTCCGGGCGTTCGATGATGCCGCACTCTGTCACGATGGCCGCTACATGTTCGTGGGGCGTGACGTCGAAGGCCGGGTTGTAGAAAGCCACGCCCTCCGGCGTGTTCAGCTCCGAGAAGCCCCGATTGATCTCCGAGGCGTCGCGCTCCTCGATGGGGATGGCGTCGCCGTCCGGGGACTTCAGGTCGAAGGTGGATGTGGGCGCCACCACGTAGAAGGGGATGCCGTGTTCCTTGGCCAGGACGGACACCGAATAGGTGCCGATCTTGTTGGCCGTGTCGCCGTTGGCCGCGATGCGGTCGGCGCCCACGAAGATCTTGTGGATGCGGCCCTCCTTCATGACCTGGCCGGCCATGCTGTCGCAGATGACCGTGACGTCGATGCCCGCGTTCTGCAGCTCCCAGGCGGTGAGGCGTGAGCCCTGGTTGAGCGGGCGGGTCTCGTCGGCGAAGACGGCGATGGTCTTGCCGTGCTCCTGGGCCGCGAAGAACACGGCCAGCGCCGTGCCGTAGTCGGCGGTGGCGAGTCCGCCGGCGTTGCAGTGGGTCAGGGCGGTCTCGCCGTCGGCCAACAGGGTCTGGCCGTGGCGTCCGAGGGCGCGACACATCTCGCGGTCCTCGTCCCAGATGGCCTTCGATTCCTCGAACAGCCGCTGCTTGAGCGCGGCGACGTCGAGATCGGTGGCGGCGTGGGCGACCCGGTTCATGCGGTCGAGGGCCCAGAACAGATTCACGGCCGTGGGCCGCGAGCTGGCCAGGTAGTCGGTGGTCTGCTTGAGGTCGGCCAGGAAGGCGTCGCGATCGCCGGCCTTGCTGCCGCGGATGCCGAGGATGACGCCGAAGGCCGCGGCCACGCCGATGGCGGGGGCGCCCCGCACGGCGAGGCGCTTGATGGCGTCCCACATGCAGGCGCTGTCGGTGCAGTCGATCTCCTTGCACTCGCCGGGGAGCAGGGTCTGGTCGATGAGTCGGCAGCAACCGTCGAGGTCGCCGACCCAATGGATGGTCTTGGTGGATTCAGGCATGGAATGCTGATCGTCCGGGGGGCGCGGCGGACCTTAGGCGCAGAGGCACGATGACGGCCCGCCAGGCCCGTCGGGCCTGCGGGGATGCGTCGAGGGACTTGGAGGGCGGGCTCAGTCGGCGGGGAAGCGGTGTTCGGCCCGCACCGCGGCGTCCTTGCGCAGGACGCCCTCGGCCATTCCCTCGCGATACTGCTGCAGGGCCCCGGCCACGGTGGGGTCGCTCACGCCGATGATGCGCGCCGCCAGCAGGGCCGCGTTCTTGCCGCCGGCCTTGTTGGCTCCCATGGTCGCGACGGGCACGCCCGACGGCATCTGGGAGATGGACAGCAGCGAGTCGAGGCCACCCGACAGGTCGCTCGGCACGGGCACGCCGATGACCGGCAGCGTGGTGTGGGCCGCCATGACGCCCGGCAGGTGGGCCGCGCCGCCGGCGACGCCGATGAGCACCTTCACCCCCGCATCACGGGCGCCGGCCACCAGGTCGACGGCCTGCTGCGGCGTGCGGTGCGCGGAGTGGATGCGCACCTCGTAGGAGATGTCGAGCTCGCGCAGGGCGGCCAGGCCGCCCTCGATGTGGGGCAGGTCGCTGTCGCTACCGAGCATCCAGAGGACAGAGGGGCCGCTCATGCCGGGTCACTGCCCGTGAGCAGCTTGTGGATCTCGAAGTAGCGGGCCCGCGCCTTGTCGATGATGGTGTCGTCGAGCCTCGGGCCCGGGGCCGTCTTGTCCCAGTCGGTGGCCTCGAGGGCGTCACGGATGATCTGCTTGTCGTAGCTGTCCTGCGAACGACCGATCTCGTAGTCGGCCTTGCTCCAGTAGCGCGAGCTGTCCGGCGTGAAGAGCTCGTCGATGACGATCAGGTTGCCCTCGAAGATGTCGAACTCGTACTTCGTGTCGGCCAGGATGATGCCGCGCTCTTCGGCGTAGGCGTGGGCGTGGTTGTAGAGGGCGAGGGAGAGGGCGCCGGCCTTGCTGGCCACGTCGACGCCGACGAGGTGGGCGAGCTGCGGGATGGTGATGTTCTCGTCGTGCTCGCCCGCGGGCGCCTTGGTGGTGGGCGTGAGGATGGGCTCGGGCAGCTTCTGCGACTGCTTCAGTCCCGGCGGCAGCTCATGTCCGCAGATCTGTCCGGACTTCTGGTACTCCTTCCAGCCGGAGCCGGCCAGGTAGCCGCGCACGATGAACTCGGCCTTCACCGGGACGGCGCGCTTGACCAGCATGGAGCGGCCCGCGAGCAGGTCCGCGTGGTCGGCGATGTGCGCCGGCATCTTGGTCACGTCCGTCTCGAGGACGTGGTTGTCGATCAGGTCCTTGGTCTCGTCGAACCAGAACTTGCTCAGGCTGGTGAGCACCTTGCCCTTGTCGGCCAGGCGCTGGGGGAGGACGACGTCGAACGCCGACACGCGGTCGGTGGCCACCAGCAGCAGGTGGTGTTCGTCGACGGCGAAAATGTCGCGCACCTTGCCGCGGTGCAGGCGGTGCATGCCGTCGAGGTGAGCTTCGAGGGGGGTGGGCGCCGTCTCCGTGGTCATCGCATTCTCCGGGGGCTGCGCGTCGGGGTGAGCGCGTCAGGGGAGGCCATCCTAGCGGAGAGGCGCTGTCGGTTCGAACCTCCCTGAGGCTATCCTGGGCGGCGCCGCCCGGGGCCGTGCCCGCGCTCGCGTCGCCGCCCCGGCCGCGGTCGAGCGGCCCCACCCCGCAAAGCCTTCCAGGAGCCACTTCGATGCTGCTCGTCACCGGTGGAGCCGGCTACATCGGCAGCCACGCCCTGCGCGCCTTGCGGTCGGCCGGCCATGAGGCCCTGGCCTACGACGATCTCAGCGAGGGCCACCGCGAGGCCGTCCTCGACGCTCCGCTGGTGGAGGGCGACATCCTGGACACCGAGCGCCTCGAGCGGACCCTGCGCGAAAACGAGGTCGACGGGGTGCTGCACTTCGCCGCCCGCTGCTACGTCGGCGAGTCGATGGAGCAGCCCGAACGCTACTGGCGCATCAATCGCGACGGCACGCGGTCGCTGCTGCGGGCCATGGAGCACGCCGGGGTGACGCGGCTGGTGTTCTCGTCGACCTGCGCCGTGGGCGGCGTGCCCGACGTCCTGCCCATGGACGAATCCATGGTGCGCCGGCCGATCAACGTCTACGGCGAGACCAAGGCCGCCATGGAGGACGAGATCGGCCAGGCGCCGGGGCTCAGCCACGTGATCTTCCGCTATTTCAACGCGGCGGGGGCCTCGGAGGACGGCGTGCTCGGCGAGCACCACGAGCCCGAGACCCACCTGGTGCCCCTGGCGCTGGCGGCGGCGCGCGACGGCACGGAACTCATCGTCAACGGCGACGACTACGACACGCCCGACGGCACCTGCATGCGGGACTACGTCCACGTCTGCGACCTGGCCGACGCACACGTGCTGGCCATCGAGCACCTGGCCGCCGGCGGGGCGTCGACCCTGGCGCACCTGGGCTACGGCCACGGCACCTCGGTGCTCGCGGTTATCGAGGCTGTGGAGCGGGTCACCGGCCGCAGCGTCAAGCGCCGCATGGGGCCGCGCCGTCCGGGCGACCCGGCGGCCCTCTACGCCGACAACGGGCGGGCGCGCACGCTGCTGGGCTGGGCGCCGCGCCATGACAACCTCGACGCCATCGTGGGGCACGCATGGGCGGCCATGGCTCACTGACGATCCTCGGATCGGGCACCGCGGTGCCGCGAGCCTCGCGGGCCACCAGTTGCTACGTGCTGGACGACGGCGCCGGGCACGCCTGCCTGATCGACCTCGGCCCCGGGGCCCTGCATCGGGCCGCTGCGGCGGGCTACGACCTCCCGCGCCTGGACGCGGTCTACGTGACCCACATCCATCCCGATCACAGCGCCGACCTGGTGGCCCTCATGTTCGCCCTGGGTCTGCCCCTGCGTGAGCCGGCCGTCCCGCTGCCGGTGTTCGGGCACCCGGCCCTGCGCCTGCTGGGGGCCCGCCTGAGGAACGCCTGGCCCCGCTGGCTGGCGCCCGGGGCCCAACGGCTGCAACTCCACGACGTCTCGGCGCCGGGGGAACTGGCCGCCCCGGCGGGCTGGCGGGCGGAGGCCTGGCGGGTGCGGCATCACGAGAGCTCCTGGGGGTATCGATTCACCCTCCCGGACGGCTTCACGGTGGCGTTTTCCGGCGATGCCAGCGAAGGAGAGTCCCTGGAGGACCTCGGGCGGGAGGTCGATCTGTTCGTGCTCGAGGCCGCCGCCCCCGACGATCACCCGGTCCCGGGGCACCTGACGCCGCGCCGGGCGGGGCGGGTGGCGGCGGCATGTGGGGCCCGCCACCTGGTCCTGACCCACTTCTATCCCGAGGTGGAGGACGAGCCCATCGAAGACCAGGTCCGGGAATCCTTTGAAGGGGGCCTGACGCTGGCTCAAGATGGCGAGGTTCTGGCCCTTTCGCGCTAGGGGACGGGACTCACCGCGGAACCTCTCCATGGTCCTCCTCTCCCTGCTGCTCACGGCCCTGCTGGCCGCCGACCCCGCGGTGCCGACCACCGTCGGACCCGCCGGCGGCAAGCTCGACGCCTTGTTGTCGCGGCGCACGCTCAGCGGGGTCTCGGTTTCGATCGCGGTGCTCGACGTCGAGACCGGTCGCCTGATCCATGCGCGGGATGCCGACCGGCCGATGGTGCCGGCCAGCAACATGAAGCTGATGACGACGGCGGCGGCGCTCGCGCTGCTGGGTCCCGACCACCGCTTCCGCACGCGCTTCCTCGCGACGGAAGGGCCGGATGCCGAGGGCCGCGTGGCCGGTGACCTGATCGTGGTGGGCGCGGGGGACCCGACCCTGCGCGGCGACGTGCTCGAGACGGTGGGCATCGACGCGCCGGCGGCGCACATGGCGGACATGCTGGTGGAGGCGGGGCTGCGGGCGGTGGATGGCGACCTCGTCGTCGACGACGGCATCTTCGACGACGCGCCGCTCCACGCGGACTGGCCCGACGAGGACATCGGCCGCGACTACGCCTCGCCCATCTGCGGACTCTCGCTCGAGGCCAACTGCCTGACGCTCACCTTCGACGGCCGCGGCGGGTCGCCGTCGGTGCGCATCGAAGACCGCACCAAGGGTTACACCGTGCAAAGCGAGCTGACCCGCAGCCGTGACCGTTCGCGCTTCTCGGTGTGGGCCACCCGTCCGGACGAGCACGGTGTGCTCGTGGTGCGCGGTGAGGTGGGCGCGGCCGTGGTGGAGCGCGAGCTGCGCGTCCCCGTCCGTGAAGGCGCTATGCTCTTCGGGCGCAGCCTGCGCGCCGAACTCGAACGCCGGGGTGTGGCGCTGAAGGGCCAGGTGGTCCGGCGCCCCGGAGCGGCCGCTTCGCTGTCCGAGGCCGCCGAGGTGGCCGTGCTCACGACGCCGCTCTCGACGGCGGTGCTGCTGGCCAACAAGGAGAGCGACAACTCCATCGCCGACCACCTCTACAAGCTCATCGGTGACCAGCACGGCGGCGCGGGCAGCTTCGCGGGGGGCTCGGCGGCGCTCAACCACTTCCTCACCGAGTGGGTCGGTACGGACACGGGCGGCCTGGTGCTGCGCGATGGGTCGGGCCTGTCGTCGCGCAACCGCCTGACGGCCCGGGCCGTGGCCGAGACCCTGGCGGCCATGGCGCGTGCTGAACACCACACGGCGGACCTCTTCCTGCGCACCCTGCCGGTGGCCGGCATGGACGGTTCGCTCCACGAGCGGCTCACCGAGGCGGCCTACCGCGGCACCGTGCGCGCCAAGACCGGATGGATCAGCGGCGCGTCGAGCCTCTCCGGCTACGTGCACACCCGCTCGGGGCGCACCCTGGCCTTCTCCCTGCTCTTCAACCGGGTGCCCGGCGGCAAGAACCACGTGATGAAGTCCACGCAGGACGACATCTGCCGCTACCTCGTGGACGCCTTGTGAGTCCGGAGGAATTGCAGTCTGCCGGGGCCTTCGCCGAGGCGACGGCCCGCGAGGCCGGTGTCGTGTTGATGCAACACCACCGGTCCGTGCCGCAGGGCGAGGTGCGCCTCAAGGGCGTGCGGGACCCGGTCACCGATGCCGACCTGGCGTCGGAGCGCCTGATCGTCTCGCGGCTGCGCGAGCGCTATCCGGAGACGGCCATCTTCGCCGAAGAGGAGACGCGGGAGACGGCTGCCGGGCTGACCTGGTACGTTGACCCTCTCGACGGCACCGTGAACTTCAGCCAGTCGCACCCCTTCTTCGCCGTGTCGATCGCGCTCTACCACGACGCGCGGCCGCTGGTGGGGGTGGTGCACGCGCCGGCGCTGGACGAGACCTTCACCGCGGAGGCCGGCGGCGGGACACGTTTCAACGGGGCACCGGCGGCCGTGTCGGACAAGCGCGCGCTCATCGACGCGGTGCTGGCCACAGGTTTCGCCTACGGGCGGCAGGACTACGACGACGACAACGTGGCCCGCTTCGCGGACATGGTGCTGCGCGTGCGCGGTCTGCGCCGCGCCGGCAGCGCCGCCCTCGACCTCGCCTACACGGCGGTGGGTCGGCTCGACGGGTACTGGGAACCGCACCTCAACTCGTTCGACGTGGCGGCGGGCGCGCTGCTGGTGCGCGAGGCCGGTGGCGTCGTGACCGACCTCGACGGTGGTGACACCTGGCTCGACGGCCGCAGCATCCTGGCCGCGGGCCCCGGCCTGCACGCCGTCATGCAGGCCACGCTGGCCGCCGCCGCCGTGGGCATCCGGCGGAAGGGCCAGGCGTGACGCTGCAGGACATCACGGTCCACGGGGCCCGCGAGCACAACCTGCGCTCGGTCAACGTGACCATCCCGCGCCTGGCGCTGACGACCATCACGGGGGTCTCGGGGTCGGGCAAGAGTTCGCTGGCCTTCGACACGATCTACCAGGAGGGGCAGCGCCGCTATGTCGAGAGCCTCTCGACCTACGCGCGGCAGTTCCTGGGGCGCATGGAGAAGCCGAAGGTCGATCGCGTCGACGGGCTCTCGCCGGCGCTGCTCATCGATCAGAAGACCGCCGGGCGCAACCCGCGCTCCACGGTGGGGACGATTACCGAGATCCTCGACTACCTGCGCCTGCTCTTCGCGCGGCTGGGGACGCCGCGGTGTCCCACGTGCGGGGCGGAGGTGCGGGCGCGGACGGTGGACGCCCTCGTCGACGACATCATCGAGCGGCACGGCGGCGAGCGCCTGCAGGTGCTGGCCCCGGTGGTGCGCGACCGCAAGGGTCACTACCGCAAGGACCTCGAGGGCTGGCGGCTGAAGGGGCACACCCGCGCGTGGATCGACGGGGCCGAGTTCCGCCTCGACGACCCGCCGACCCTCAACCGGCAGCGCCGTCACACCATCGAGCTTGTCATCGACCGGGTCGTCGTCGATCCCAAGAAGCGCACGCGCCTGGCCGAGGCGGTGGAGATGTCGTGCGAGCTGGCCGACGGCCTGGTGCGGTTGATGGTGGGCCCGGACGAGCCCGAGACATGGTCGACGCGCAACAGCTGCCCGGCCGGTCACGGCGACGTACCCGAGTTGGAGCCGCGCCTGTTCTCGTTCAACTCGCCCCACGGGGCGTGCGGGGCCTGCGACGGCCTGGGCTTCACGCGTCGGCCGGACGCGAGCCTCGTGATCACGGATGACTCGCTGTCCATCCTCGATGGCGCGCTGAAGATCATGAACAAGGACGGCTACCTGAGCTACGTGCGCCTGGGGCCGCGCCGCCTGCAGGCCCTGGCCGACGCCTTCGACATCGACCTCGACAAGCCCTGGAAGAAGTTGCCCAAGCGGGCGCGGGACCTGCTCATGCACGGCTCCGGGGACGAGGAGGTCACGCTGGTGTTCGACTGGTCGTCGAACAGCGGCAACAAGACCGTGAAGGGTAGTGACACGAAGCCCTTCCCGGGCATCCTGCCGGCCATCGCCGCGGCCGTGGGGCGGCCGGGCTACCGTCACGCCGAGCGCTTCCTGGCCAAGCAGGAATGCGACGTGTGCATGGGGTCGCGGCTCAACGAGGCGGCCCGCGCCGTGCGCTTTCGGGGTGAGAGCCTCAACGGGCTGACGCACCGCACCATCCACGAGGTGGACGCCTTCTTCGAGTCGCTTGCGCTGGAGGGCCGCGAGGCTCTGGTGGGCGTGCCCATCGTGAAGGAGATCCGCCAGCGGCTGGGATTCCTGCGCGCGGTGGGCGTGGGCTACCTCGGGCTCGATCGCGGCGCGCGCACCCTCTCGGGCGGCGAGTCGCAGCGCGTGCGCCTGGCGAGCCAGGTCGGGTCGGGTCTGCAAGGCGTGCTGTATGTGTTGGACGAGCCGTCCATCGGCCTGCACCCACGGGACAACAAGCGCCTGATCGGCACCCTCGGCGAGCTGCGCGACCGCGGCAACACGGTGATCGTGGTCGAGCACGACACGGACATGATCCTGGCGTCGGATGCCATGGTCGACATCGGACCCGGGGCCGGTCGCGAAGGCGGCCTGATCCTCGCCGACGGCCCGGTGAAGGACGTGCTCGAGGGCCCGCACACCCTCACGACGGACTACCTCGCCGGCCGGCGCACCATCGCCGTGCCCGAGACGCGCCGTCCGGGATCCGGTGAGCAGCTCGTCGTGCGGGGCGCGCGGCAGCACAACCTGCACGACCTCGACGTGACCTTCCCGCTGGGCTGCCTGACCGCGGTCACGGGCGTGTCGGGCTCGGGCAAGTCGACGTTGGTGGACATGATCCTGCGCCGGGCCCTGGCGCGGAAGCTGCAGGGATCGACCAAGGTCCCGGGCGAGCACGAGAGCCTCGACGGCGTGGATTACCTGGACAAGGTCGTCGAGATCGACCAGAAGCCCATCGGGCGCACGCCGCGGAGCAACCCGGCGACGTACACGGGCGTCATGGACAACATCCGCGACGTATTCGCCAACACGCCCGAGGCGAAGATGCGCGGCTACGGCAAGGGGCGCTTCTCGTTCAACGTGAAGGGCGGGCGCTGCGAGGAGTGCCAGGGCGCGGGCGTCAAGACCATCGAGATGCAGTTCCTCCCGACCGTGGTGGTGCCGTGCGAGGTGTGCGACGGGCGCCGCTACAACGACGAGACGCTGCAGGTCACCTATCGCGACAAGGCCATCGACGAGATTCTGGCGATGACCGTGGCGGAGGCGCTTGAGTTCTTCGAGCACCACGCCAAGATCGCGCGCATCCTGCAGACGCTGAACGACGTGGGCCTGGCCTACGTCAGCCTCGGGCAGCCCTCGACGACGCTCTCAGGCGGGGAGGCGCAGCGGGTCAAGCTGGCGTCCGAGCTGTGCCGGCCGGCGACCGGGCGCACGCTCTACATCCTCGACGAGCCCACCACGGGCCTGCACATGGAGGACATCCGCGTGCTGCTCACGGCGCTGCAGCGCCTGGTGGACGCGGGCAACACCATCATCGTGGTGGAGCACAACCTCGACGTGGTGAAGGTGGCGGACTGGGTCATCGACCTCGGTCCCGAAGGCGGCGCGGGGGGCGGTCACCTGGTAGCCGAAGGCACGCCCGAGACGGTGGCGGCGAGCGCCGGGTCGGAGACCGGGCGGTACCTCAAGCCGTTGCTGCGCGGGACGGTGAAGCCGGCCAGGGCGTCGAGGCGCCGGCGCCAGGCGGCGGGGGCCGTGGGCAACGATCTGATCGTGCGCGGCGCGAGCCTGCACAACCTGCAGAACGTCGACGTCACCATCCCGCACGGGTCGCTCACGGTGATCACCGGCGTGTCGGGCTCCGGCAAGACCTCGCTGGCCTTCGACACGCTCTTCGCCGAGGGGCAGCGGCGCTTCGTGGAGAGCCTCTCGACCTACGCCCGACGCTTCCTGGAGCGCATGGAACGCCCGCCCGTCGAGCACATTTCGGGACTGTCGCCGGCCATCGCCATCGATCAGAAGACCGCGCCGCGCAACCCGCGGTCGACGGTGTCGACCACGACGGAGATCCACGACTACCTGCGCATCCTGTTCGCGCGCATCGGGCGCACGCACTGTCACACGTGCGGCAAGCAGCTGCGCGCCTGGAGCGCGAGCCTCGCCGCGCGCAACCTGGTGGATTCGGGACGCAGCCGCAAGGCCATGATCACCGCGCCCTTGTTCCACGCCGACGAGTGCCACCCCACGACGTTCACCGGGCCCGAGCGGGTGGCGGAGGCCGCGAGCGAGCTCTCGGCGGACGGGTTCGTGCGCTTGCTCGTGGACGGCAAGGTGCAGCGCATCGATGCCCTCGGCGACTTGTCCGATGCCGACTCCATCGAGCTGGTCGTGGACCGGCTCACGGTGGACGGCCGGCGCCGCACCCGGCTCGCCGAGGCCATCGGTCAGGCCCAGCGCCGGGGCCTCGGCCTGGCCCGGGTCCGGCTCGACGACGGCGTCGTGCTCGACTACGAGGCCCGTCCGTCGTGCCCGCTGGCCGGGGCCGTGCGACCCGGTGCGCTCGAGCCGCGCATGTTCTCGTTCAACAGCCCGGCTGGCGCCTGCTCCGAATGCGACGGACTCGGGCGCCGCATGGTGGTCGACACCCAGCGGCTCATCGACAAGCCCCATCGGCCCTTGCTGGAGGGGGCCATGACGTCGCGAGTGGGGGGCTATATCGGGCGCGCCGGCGGCTGGCACCGGCAGATCCTCGAGCGCCTGGCCGAGCGTCACGGCGTCGACCTCGCCCTGCCGTGGAGCGAGCTGCCCGACGACTTTCGCAGCGAGGTGCTCGGGGGTTCGGTGGAGGGCGACACCCTCGCGGTGGCCTTCGAGAAGAAGGACGCGCGCCGCTCGCGCAGCTACGAGTACGACGTCGAGTGGCAGGGGCTGCTGGAGGCGGTGGCCGGCTGGTGGCGCAACACGGAGAAGGACGGCTGGTGGCGGCGCTCGCTCGAGTCGCTCCTGCAGGAAGGCGCGTGTCCCCAGTGCAAGGGCGGTCGCCTGCGACCCGAATCCCTAGCGGTGACCATCGCCGACCGCTCCATCCACGAGATCTCGCAGCTGACCGTGGACGCCGCCGCGGCGTTCGTCGACGAGCTGACCCTGCAGGGCGAGGACGCCATCATCGCCGTCGACGCGCTCCAGGAGATCGCCAACCGACTGGGCTTCCTGCGCCGTGTGGGCCTGGGCTATCTGGCGCTCGATCGTCCCTCGTCGACCCTCTCGGGCGGCGAGGCGCAACGCATCCGCCTGGCGTCGCAGCTCGGCAATCGCCTGGTGGGCGTGTTGTACGTCCTCGACGAGCCCTCCATCGGGCTGCACCCTCGCGACCAGCGGCGCCTGCTCGACACGCTGGAGGAGCTGCGCGACCTGGGCAACACCATCGTCGTCGTCGAACACGACCGGGACACCATGGAGGTGGCGGATCACCTGATCGACATGGGGCCCGGCGCCGGCATCAGCGGCGGGAAGATCGTGGCCGCCGGCACGCCGGCCAAGGTCAAGAAGTCGCGCACGTCGCTCACCGGGCGCTACCTGTCGGGGCGGCGCGCGGTACCCATCCCCACCGAGCGCCGCAGCCCGGGGCGGCACCTCACCCTCAAGGGCGCCTCGCTCCACAACCTGCGCAACGTGACCGCCCGCTTTCCCCTCGGCGCGCTCACCGTCGTCACGGGCGTGTCGGGCTCGGGCAAGTCGTCGCTGGTGGGCGAGCTGCTGGTGCCCGCGGTGACGGCCCGGCTCGAGGGTGACGAGGGCGGCCAGCCCCGGGAGATGAAGGGCCTCACGGGGGTCTCCGCCGTCGACAAGCTGCTGGTCATCGACCAGGCGCCCATCGGCCGCTCACCCCACAGCAACGCCGCCACCTACACCGGGGCCATGGACGACCTGCGCATGATCTTCGCCCAGACGTCGGAGGCGCGCATGCGCGGCTTCGGGCCGGGGCGCTTCTCCACCAACGTCGCCGGCGGGCGCTGCGAGACCTGCCAGGGGCGGGGCGTGGAGGTGATCGAGATGCACTTCCTCTCGGACGTCGAGGTGCCCTGCGAGGCCTGCGGCGGGCGTCGATACGGCCGCCAGACCCTCGAGGTCCGCTACAAGGGGCACTCCATCGCCGACGTGCTGGAGATGGAGGTGCGCCAGGTGCTGGAGGTCTTCGGGCACCACTCGGCCATCCGCCGCAAGCTGGGCATGCTGGACGATGTGGGGCTCGGGTACTTGAAGCTGGGGCAGCCGGCGACGACCCTCTCCGGCGGTGAGGCTCAGCGGATGAAGCTGGCCGCCGAGCTGGGGCGCCCCGGGACGGGCCGCTCCCTCATCGTCCTCGACGAGCCGACCACCGGCCTGCACTTCGAGGACGTCGGCCGCCTGGTGGATGTCCTGCAGACCCTCGTGAACAGCGGCAACACCGTGGTCGTCATCGAGCACAACGTGGACGTGATCAAGAGCGCCGATTGGATCGTCGATCTCGGGCCCGAGGGGGGCGCGGAGGGCGGTCGCGTGGTCATCGCGGGCACGCCCGAGGACGTCGCGCGCTGCGCGGCCTCCCACACCGGCCGCTTCCTGGCGGACTCGCTGGCGGAGGCCGTGGCATGAGCGGCAACGGTAACCGTCCTCTGACCGTGCAGGGCGATCACACCATCCTGGCGGAGGTGCACGCCGACGGGTTCACGGAAGCCCGCGACACGCTCTCGCGCTTCGCCGAGCTCGAGAAGAGCCCCGAGCACGTGCACACCTACCGCATCACGCCCCTGTCCATCTGGAACGCGGCCGCGACAGGCATGACCGCGCCGGAGATCATCGCCTTCCTGGTCAAGTCGTCGCGCTACGACATCCCGCCGAACGTCATGCGGGAGGTCGAGGAGCACATCCGACGCTTCGGGCTGCTGCGCCTCGAACGGCGCGACGGGCGGTTGGTGCTGTGGTCGCCCGAGGACGACCTGCTCATCCGCATCGCCAAGGACGTGACGCTCAAGGCCTTCTTCGTGGACAAGGCGCCGGTCGACAGCTGCCTGGGAGTGGTCGAGGAGCTGCGCGGCGAGGTCAAACAGGCGCTGATCCGCATCGGCTATCCCGTCGAGGACCTCGCCGGATACACCAAGGGCGCCGAGATGGCCTTCGGGTTCCGCGAGGTCATGCTCGGCGGGGCGGACTTCGCCCTGCGTTCGTATCAGGCCGAGGCGGCGGACATCTTCCACGCGGGGGGCACCGAGAAGGGCGGCTCCGGCGTGGTCGTGCTGCCCTGCGGAGCGGGCAAGACGGTGGTGGGCATGGCGTGCATGGAGCGGCTCCAGGCCCAGACCCTGGTGCTCACCACCAACACCATCGCGGTGCGGCAGTGGAAGACCGAGTTGCTCGACAAGACGTCGCTCACCGAGGAGGACGTGGGTGAGTACACCGGCGACCTCAAGCAGGTGCGTTCGGTGACCATCTCGACCTACCAGATGCTGACCTATCGGCGCCGCAAGACCGGAGAATTCACCCACTTCGCCCTGTTCACCGCGCGGGACTGGGGACTCGTGGTCTACGACGAGGTGCACCTGCTGCCGGCCCCGGTGTTCCGCATCACGGCGGAGATCCAGGCGCGACGGCGGCTGGGGCTCACCGCCACGCTCGTGCGCGAGGACGGTCGCGAGGACGAGGTGTTCTCGTTGATCGGCCCGAAGAAGTACGACGTGCCGTGGAAGATCCTCGAGCGTCAGGGCTGGATCGCCGCCGCCCATTGCGTGGAGGTGCGACTGCCCCTCGAGGGCGACCGCCAATTCGAGTACATGAGTGCCGGGAGCCGCGACCGCTTTCGCATCGCGTCCGAGAACGCGGACAAGATCGAGGTCGTGCGCACGCTGGTGGCGCGCCACGCTGAGGACCAGGTGCTGATCATCGGTCAGTACCTCGATCAGCTCGACGCTCTCGCGGAGGCGTTGGACTGTCCGCTGATCACCGGGCGCACGCCGACAAAGGAACGCGAGCAGCTCTATCGTCGCTTCCGGGACGGCGAGATGACGGTGCTGATGGTCTCGAAGGTGGGCAACTTCGCCGTCGACCTGCCGGACGCGAACGTGGCCATCCAGGTCTCCGGGACCTTCGGTTCGCGTCAGGAGGAGGCCCAGCGTCTCGGCCGCATCCTGCGTCCCAAGGCGGACAAGCGCCCGGCGATCTTCTACTCGCTGGTGACACGGGACAGCCGCGAGGAGCACTTCGCCAACAACCGCCAACTGTTCCTCACGGAGCAGGGCTACACCTACGAGATTCGGGACATCACGCAGGTCTAGGGGCGCTTCGACGGGGGGCCGGGGGGCTCGCCTCAGGGGCCCGGTTGCGCTACGATGCGCAGCTTGCGCACCGAGGGATGAAGTTGGCCTCACGGGACACCTCCAACGGCTCACGCATTGACCGCGGCGTGGCACTGCAATCGGCCCTCGAGGCTCGAGAGTCGCAGGATCTCCGCGAATTGCTGTCCTTCTGGGACGGCCACGGTCGGGCTCCCGACAGCAAGGCCCGCCTGGTCGGAGACCTCCAGCGGCGGATGAGCAGCGAGAAGTCGGTCCGCCGGCGGACCAAGTTCCTCTCCAAGAAGCTGGTCGACCTGCTGAAGTTCTTCCTGCGGGGCGAAGGCTACCGGGCCAACCTCGAGCACGTCACGCGCAGCAAGGCGTTCTCGTACCTCTCGCCGTTCGAGTTGAAGGCCGCCATCAACGCGCTCACGAAGCGAGGCTTCCTGTTCACCTCGGCAGCTTCCAACGGGCACGCGCCGCGGGAGGCCTTCCTCGTCCCGAGTGAGCTCGGCGACGTGCTGCACACGTTCATCTGGGACGACGACCGCACCGTCGAGGAGACCTTCAACCTGCGCGGGCAGCTGGCGCGGCTCGTCGATCGCAGCGGCCTGAACGCGCTGCTCGCCGAGCACGGCATCAAGGGCAAGGCCAAGACCCACGAGGACGTCGCGCGGTTGTTGGCCGAGCCGGACACGGTCGTGCGCCGGCTCGACGCGCTCGACAACGACAAGCACCGCGAGCTCCTGCGCATCGTGGTCTCGTCGTACGGCGGCGTCGCGCCCCGGTCGATGCTCGAGAAGAAGCACAAGGGGCTCGGTCGCTGGAACCGCAAGGCGCTGCAGACCGCCCTGGAGACGAACCTGCTCGGCACCGTGCGTCACGTGTCGCTGGGCGAGTATGGCATCCACCAATTCGAAGAGGCCGTCGTGGTCTACGAGGAGCTGGTGGAGCCGGTGCGGATGCACCTCAATCCCGGCGACCCCGCGCCCGAGACGGTGCGCAGCCTGGGCGTCGACTTCATCTCGGACATCTCGGCCTTCCTGTCCTTCGTCGAGCACAACCCGATCAAGCTGACGCTCTCGGGCAAGGTCTATCGGACGGCGGTGCGCAAGCTCGAGGACGCCTTCATCATCACGCGGACGTCGGGCTTCACGGGGCAGTGGCTGTTCCAGTATCTGTTCGACTTCTGTCAGTCGCAGTCGATGATCGAGCGCGGCAAGGACCGCAGCGTCTATCCGACGGTGAAGGGCAAGTCGTGGGACCGTACGCCCCTCGAGAAGAAGCTCACCCGCTTGCTGAGCTTCTCGTGCGGCAATTGGACCAAGAGCGTCGAGCCGTTCCACGGCAAGCGCCTGCTCGACTTGTTCCTCGAGCGGCTGCGCGAGCTGCCCGTGGGCCAGTGGGTGGAGGTCAACACCCCGGCCTTCGCGGCCCGCAACGGATACCTGGCCAACCTCGACCGCTTCGGTGTGCGCGACGAGTTCCAGAGCCGCTACCAATTCGCACAGCAGACGGGCATGCGCGACCCGCACCAACTCGCGTTGGCGCTCACCCAGTGGGCCCGCGAGCGTCTGCACCTGTTCGGATTGATCGACCTCGGTGAGCGCGGCGGCAAGCCCGCGTGGATGCGCCTGACCGCATTGGGCGCCAAGGCCCTGGGGCTCGAGGTGCCGGTCGACATCGAGGAGCAGGGTGGTGCCCTCATCGTGAACCCCGACTTCGAGATGATCCTGTTCCCCAACGCGGACAGCTACGACCTGATCACCGAGCTCGATCGCTTCGCCGACCGCACCAGCAGCGATTCGGCGTACCGCTACAAGCTCACCGAGACGTCCATCGAGAAGGCCGTGGCCGAGGGACTCGAGGCCAACACGATCCTGCGCACCCTGTCTGAGCACAGCCGGGTCGAGGTGCCGCAGAACGTCATCTACTCGATCATGCAGTGGGCCGAGAAGGTCAAGTTCGTGACCCAGACCAAGGTGTCGCTGCTGCGCGGGCGCAACAAGGAAGTCATCGACCGGGTCCTGCACGACAAGACGCTGAAGGCCCACGTGATCCAGCGGCTGTCTCCGACGGCCATCGTCCTTTCCGACGCCCTGCCTCGGGACGAGCTCTCCGCCCTGCTGAAGCCGCTGGGCGTGTTCCTCGAAGGAGACGATGACTGAGGCCGTGGGGGGCGCGCTGAGGGGGGCCGAGGCCCTCCACCGTGCCCTGCGTCTGGTCTTCGTGACCCCCGGCGACCGGGACGTCGCGACGACGCTCGCTCTGGTGGTGGCAGCCTGCGCCGGCGGCGTCACGGCCGTGCTGCTGCGTGAACCGCAGCTTGATGCCCGCGCGCGGCAATGCCTGGCGGCGTCCGTCGCCGAAGCGCTGGGTTCCACGGCGGTGCTGACCGTCAGCCGCGACATCGCCGCCGCTCAGGCCGGCCGGGCGCTGGCCGTGCACTGTGGACACGGCGGCCCCACCGTGGCGTCCGTGCGGGCCGCGGGCTACGCCGCTGGCCGTTCGGCCCATTGGCCGCTGTGTGCCGAGGACGAAGCGGCGGACTACCTGACCCTCAGTCCCTTCCGTCCCACCGGGCGCTCGCACCCGCGGGCGCTGCTCACGGCGGAACAGGTGACAACGGTGCTCGCGGCCGCAGGCCGTGCGCGGCCCGGGGGCGTGCCGGTTGTGGCGCTGGGGGGCCTGGGGCTCGACGACGTGGCGGCGCTACCCGACGGATTGTCCGGGATCGCGGTCATGCGGGCCCTCGCGGAGGCCGACGACGTCACCGCCGCAGCGCGGTCGTTGCGGCGAGCCGTGGAAGCGCGCTGGCCACTCGACGCGTCGCCGGGCGGAGACTGACCATGGCCTTCGACGAGGAGCAATTCATCCGCTGGTGCACCGCGGGCCCGGCAACGGTCAGGGCTCGCCTCGGGCCCGGCGACGATGCTGCGATCCTGGGCGACGGCACGGTGCTGTCGGTGGACGCCGTGGTGCAGGGCGTGCACTTCGATGCCGGCGATGCGCTCGAGGACGTCGCGCACAAGGCGCTGGCTGCGGCGGTGTCCGACGTCTGCGCCATGGGCGCCGTGGCGGACGCCGTGGCCGTTGCGGTGCAGATGCCTGCTGGAACGGACGGGCGACGGCTGGCCGCCGCCATCGTCGCGGCCGCCGAGCGCCTCGGCGTCGAAGTGGTCGGTGGGGATACGGTGTCAGCAGGCGATGGCGTGCTGTCGCTCGCGGTCACCGCGACCGGAAGCCTGGAAGAGGGCGAGGCGCCGTGGCTGCGGTCCGGCGCGCGCGTCGGTGACGCGTTGGCCGTGAGCGGACCGCTCGGGGGCGCCCGTTCCGGTCGCCACCTGAGGGTGTGCCCTCGCGCCGATGTGGTGTCACGACTGAGACGCGACAAGATCGAGGTCCATGCGGCCATGGACCTCTCCGATGGCCTGGGCACCGACCTGCCGCGCCTGTGCGCCGCCTCGCGTGTGGGGGCGGAGGTGGATGCGGAGTCGTTGCCCGTGCATGGCGACGTGCCTTCAACGGCCGACCCGGTGACCGCCGTCCTCGGTGACGGCGAGGACTTCGAACTGCTCTTCGCCCTGCCCGCGGCCGCGGTGGCGCCGGCGGGGCTACTGCCCATCGGGCGCGTGGTGGCGGGCGGGGAGGTGCACCTGGTGCAGGCCGGAGCCCACGAGGCGTGGCCGGCGGGAGGCTGGCAACATGCCTTCTGAGCGACTCCACGATCTGGCCGACATCGCCGCCACCCACGCCCTCGCGGCGCAGCTCGCCGCCGAACTCGGCGAGGGCGGTGCCATCGGTCTGGTGGGCGAGCTGGGTGCGGGCAAGACGGAGTTCGTGCGCGGCCTCGCCGCAGCCCTGGGCGTGCCGGAGGAGGGCGGCGTGTGCTCGCCGTCGTACCTGCTGCTGAACCTCTATGAAGGCCGCAAGACGGTCGCCCACTACGATGCCTACTTCATGGAGGGCATCGACGACATCGAGCGCGCCGGGCTGAACGAGCACCTCAAGCAGGGTGCCGTGGTGGTCGTGGAGTGGGCCGACCGGGTGCAGGCCGCCCTGCCGGACGACACGCGCTGGGTCCACCTCGGCAGCGGGGCTGCCGGCCCGGGCTCGCGTCGCGCCCGCGTGATGGTGGGAGCCTGGCCGGAAGAGTGGGCCTCGTGAGGGTCCTCGGCGGCATGGTGATCGGCGGCATGGTGCTCGCCGGGGTGCTGACCGGCCTGGCGCCGGCACTGAGTGCACAGGGCGCGTCGCCACCGAAGACGCCGGGCGAGACGCCGCCCGCGCCGCAGGGCTCGCCGACGCGCATCGGTCAGGAGCTCCTGCTCGAGACCGATCTGCTGGTCGAGGCGCGCACCGACTCGGTGAGCGCGGGCGCCTTGGGCGTCGAGGTCGCCCGCCTCGACCTGATCACCGTCATGGCCGGGAACCCGCCGCCCCTCGACCCGCGCTCCCGCCGTCGGCAGGTCCTCGTGATCGGTTTCCCCGGGACCTTTGCGCCCGGCGAGCGACAGATCGTGTTCCTGCGGGCGCTGAGCGGCGGCGCTCGGTTCGAGGTGGTGCACCGCATCCCGACAGGCGGTGAGCACTATGCCGAGCGCCTGGCGGTGTGCCGCCGCACGGCGGAGCTGGCGCGCATCACCGATGCCACGAGCCGGGCGCGCGCCACCCTCGACTGGCTCCTTCCGGCCCTCGGCAGTCGCGACGCCTGGTGGTCGCGCTACGCCCTCGAGGAGCTCGATTACATGGCCGCACGGCAGCCCTGGGTGTTCAGCGACGACACGGCGGAGCGCATCCGGCGGGCCACTGTTCACGCCACTGATCCGGCCTTCGTGGCGGGTGTCAAGAATGTGGCGCAAAGGGTCGAGGATCTGCGACGAAGCTTGTCTGAGCAGGAAGAAAAGGCACGATCCTTGCCATGATCCCCCTCTCTCTCCTCCTGTCGGTCTGCGTCTTGTGGTCGCCGGCGGCAATCGTCGATGACGACGACGCGACGACCATCGATGCGGTGCCGGACGACGGCGTCCCGACGCTGGCCATCAACCTGACGGATGCGCTGCTCATGGCCATCGAGCGGAACACGACCGTGCAGGGGGCTCAGCTCGACGCTCAGTCGGCGCTGGAGGGATACGGTGAAGCCTGGGGTGCCTTTGACAGTGTGTTCTTCACGGATGTGAACCTCGGACGTGGCAAGCGGGCGCCGACTGTCAATGTCGTTGGTGGTGTCGGAGTTGGTGCCTCCGGTGCGACCGACTACTTGAACCTCAACTACACGACCGGATTCCGCGGAACGTTGCTGACGGGTACCACCTGGCAGTTCGACATCAATGTGGGCGAGCGATACGTTGCGTCTCCGGGATTCCGGTCTGACGTCTTTTCCGGCAATTCCAACCTCTCGGTCACCCACCCGCTGCTGCGCGGTGGTGGCGACTATGCGCGTCAGGCGTTGGAGTTGGCGCAACGCACCGTCTTCATCACCACGGCGGCGGCGGCCGACCTCGGTCGCGAGACTCTGGAGGCCATCGTCACGGCCTACTGGAATCTCTACTTTGCCTATCGCGACGTGGAGACCAAGGCGGAGTCGGTGGCCCTCGCGCAGGAGCTGGTCGACATCACGACGCGCAAATTTGATCAGGGATTGCAGACGCGTATCGACCAGGTGGAGGCCGAGGCAGAGCTTGCGCAACGCTTGGAGGAACAGCTGACGGCCTCGAACACGCTCGAGGACGCAAACGATGAGCTGCTCAAGCTCATCACGGCGCCGGGGCAGATCAGCGAGTGGAACCGGCGCATCATTCCGAGCACCGAGCCGAAGGAGGAGCCCGGCGTCACTCCCGCGGTCAATGACGTGGTCGAGACGGCTTTGAGGCGTCGCCCGGACATCATCGAGGCGCGTTTGCGGGTGGCCCAGGCTGACACGGAAGTCGCACGGGCCGATCGGCAAACGCTGCCGCGGCTCGACGTGACGGCTGGTATCGGGACGAATTCCAACGACAAGGATTTTGGCAACACGACCGAGGGCTTACGACACAGAACCTTCTACGACGAGAGCCTGGTGCTCAACTTCGAGTTGCCCATCGGCAATCGCGCGGCGGGCTATGCGCTGCGGCGCTTGAAGGTGGCGCGGGACCGCGCGGGGGTGACCCTGCGCGAGACCGAGATGAACGTGATCCAGGAGGTTCGGTCGGCGGTGCGCGGTGTGCAACTCCAGGAGCAGCGGGTCATCGCGACGAGTGAGTCGACGCGGCTCAACCGCGAGCTCTACGAGGGCGAGCGTCGCCGTCTGCAGAATGACCTGTCGACGCCGTTCCAGGTGCGCGAGACGCTGCAGAACCTGCTGGCCGCCATCGACACCGAGACCCGGGCCCGCCTCGACCGCGAGGTCGCGCGGACGCGCCTGCTGTCCGTGCAGGGGCTGCTGTTGCAGCACTACGGGATCGCGGTGCCCGAACCTCCACGCCTCGACGAGTCCGAGCGGCCGCCGGCTCCGTAGAGCCCTCGAGCCACGATCTCGGCCCAGACCTCGTCGTCGACGTGCTCGGGGCGCCGCCCCGCCGCGAGGTCTGCGCGGATGGCCGTGGACGACGCCGGGTGGGGCGAGAGCTCCAAGCAGTGTTCGGCGATGCGGCGCACCTCGTCATCGCCGATGAGGGCGCGCAGGGGGGTGGGGTCGAGGGGCTGCCCGGCGCGGGCGATGGACACGAAAGTGACCAACCGGCACAGGTCGGCGATGCGGTGCCAGTTGGGCAGGTCGACCAGCGTGTCGGCGCCGATGATGTAGAAGAGCTGGGTGCCTTCGGGCTCGCTTTGCAAGAGTTCGCGGGCCGTGTCGAAGCTGTAGCTCAGACCGCTGCGCTGCATCTCGATGTCGCAGGCCTGCAGGCGCGGATCGATGCGGCAGGCGATCTCGAGCAGCGCCAGGCGATCAGCGTCGGGAGCCAGCGTGCGCTCCGTCTTGTGCGGCGGCCGATGGGCCGGGATCAGCAGGACGCGTTGCAGCTCGAAGCGGTCCGCCGCGGCGCGGGCGATCGCCAGGTGCCCCGAGTGGACGGGGTCGAAGCTGCCGCCGAGCCAGCCGGTCCGACGCGAGGTCATGGAGCGCCCGTCATCGCGCCCGGGGTCAATACATGTCGTAGACGAAGGGCTCGTCGCCGACGTCTTCTTCGCTCACCTCGTTCATGTACATGACGAAGCCCACGGCCAGGAGCACGATGAGGATGGGCAGCATCCACCAGATCTTGTTTTCGCCGAGGAAGCGCATGAGGCTCATGACAGGTCACGCTCAAAGGGAAGTCAGGGAAGAGCAGCATACCTCGCGACCGGCAGGGTTGGCAGGGCGAGGCGGCGGGGGTGGTGGCTTCAGGGCACTCGTCACAGGGTCACGGGCAGCGTAACCGTTCCGCGGAAGCCTCGATCGCCCCGGAAGCCCTGGAGCAGCACCTCGGCGCCGCCCGGCTTGGCGCGCAGGTGGTCGAACAGATCGTCGAGGGAGTCGACGGGCTCGCCATCGAGAGCGTCGATGAGATCACCGGGCCTCACGGGGACGGCGACCGCAGCGCCGAGCGGGTCGACGGCCTCGACCAGCACCCCGTAGAAAGTCGGGTGGTCGACCACCTGCAGCCCCAGGGAATGCCACAGGAACCGGTACGCCGACTCGTCCTGCTCGAGGACCAGGACGATGCGCAGTTCGCTCAGCACCTGTGGAAACCCGGTCGCGCCGGGGAGGGCGGTGGCGTCCGCAGGGGCCGGCGTGCCGGCGGTGTCGCGCTCCGCCTGTCGGCGGCGCCGCACGACGAGCGGGACTTCGTCGCCGGGCGCAGCGCCCAGCAGCACGCGGTTGAAGTCGAACTCCCAGGTGAGGGTCTCGCCGCCGGCCTCGAGCAGCCGATCGCCCACCTGGAGGCCGGCGCGCTCGGCGGGGCCGCCCGGCGCGACGCCGGCCACCTCGACCTCACGTCCGCCAGCGACACCGGTGAGCTTCAGCCCCGTGACCACGTCCCGGTGGGTGCGGGGATTGCTGAGGTCGTCGATGAGGCTGCGCCGCACGCGATCGATGGGGATGGCGTACCCGATGCCCTCGGCGTCGGTCTTGATGGCGAAACTGACGCCGATGACCTCGCCGACGATGTTGAGCAGGGGGCCGCCGCTGTTGCCGGGGTTGATGGCAGCGTCGGTTTGGATGAAGTCGCGGAAATTGCGCCGGTCTCCGGACGGGCTGTCGAACCGGATGTCGCGCAGGGTCCCGCTGACGATGCCGACGGTGACCGTGTTCTCGTTGCCGAGGGGGTTGCCGATGGCGATGACCGTCTCGCCCACCATGAGGTCGGCGGAGGTGCCGAGATCCACTGCGACGAGCGGGCGGTCGCTCGCGACCTTGAGCAGTGCGACATCGTTGCGGGTGTCGATGCGGATGACGTCGGCGACTTCGACGCTGCCGTCACGGAAGTGCACGCGGATGGGGACCCCTTCGGCGTCGACGACGTGGGCGTTGGTGAGGATGTAGCCCTCGGCATCGATGACGAAGCCTGATCCGAGGCTTGTGCGCCCCGGTTCGGCCCCGGGCGCGCCGCCCTGGTAGAGGCTGACGACAGCGGGGCCCACCGTGGCGACGGCCTCGACGACGGGCGTGCGCCGAGCTGCGTGGTGGCCGTCGGCGCCCTGGGGGGTGGCCGCTGCGGCAGCGCCGCACGCCAGCACGAGGCCGGCCAGGGTGAGGGCCATGCGCAGGATGGCTCGCCCTCCTTGCGCGTCAGATGCTCCTGCCATGGACGGCCCCTCGCTCCTGCTGCTCCCCATGGACAAGAGTACCGCCGTAGCAGGCGCCGCGTTGGGGCTTCCTCCTCCGCGGTGCCCCACGTAGGATGCCGACGCGCGGGGGGTGGACGCGTCCGATGGGCGCGACCCCGAAGGATCCAACGGCCGATCACGGGGAGCGCGACACGGTGCGCAAGACGGCCCTCGCGTCGATCGCGGTCACCGTGCTGGGAGCGGTGGTCGGCCTGGCCGTGGTGGATCGCTGGGTGGGCTGGCTCGACCGCCACCAGGGCGCCGACGCGCCGGGCATGCTCCAGGAGAGCCGTGAGTTCGGCTGGGTCAACCGTCCGGGCTTCCGGAGCGAGACGGTGCGCATCGATTCGCTCGGGCTGCGCAACGAGGAGATCCCCGCCGATGCGCCGGCCGACGAGGTGCGCATCCTGTGCCTGGGCGACTCCCGCATCCATGGCTCGGGCGTCGCGGACGACGCTGTGTTCACGGCGGCCTTGGAGCAGCGCATGCGCGCGGCGGGGGACGCGGTGCGCGTCCTCAATGGTGGCGTGAATTCCTACACGACCCTGCAATGCGCGCAGCGGGCCCTGGCCCTGTTGCCGACGGTCCAGCCGGACCTGGTGCTGATCTTCGCTTCGCCGGGCTGGACGTTGAGGCCGAACAAGCGCGTGGGGGACTGGGTGGCCGTGGGGGACCGCCTCGTGCCGGGTGACATCGTGGAGTCCTGGCCGCCGGCGCTGCGTTCCGTGCCCGCGACGTGGCACCAATGGTTGCTGTCGAGCCACATCTATCAGAGGCACCGGGCGGTGGTGGGGCGCGGTGGCGACGAGACCCCGGAGGCCCGGCACTTCGTCCTCTCGCGAGCCCAACCGCCCGAAGCCGTGAGGGAGTTTCTGGAGGGGACGCAGCAAGCGCTGGGGCTGCTGTCCGAGCGGGCCGAGGCGCTGGGGATCGAGGTGCGCCTGGTGCTCATGCCCGAGACCTTCCAGATCGCTCCGCACATCTGGAAGAAGTACCTGCTCGAGAACGCAGCCACTGGCGCGCCCCCGCCGGGCACGTCGGCCGTCGAACCCATGGCGGTGTTGATGGAACTGGTGGTGAGCGCCGGGGCGGAGAGTTGGACGCTGTACCAGGAGGTCCTGCGCTTCATGTCGGACGTCGACCGCTACTACCAGGACGACGAGGCGCACTGGAATGCCGCCGGACACGGGGCCATGGCGGAGGCCCTCGACCGCCTCGTGCGCGAGGCGCAGTTGCTCGACCGCCTGCGGGAACGTCGGGCCGCGAGCCCGCGCTGACCGATGGTCTTCCACAGCACGCAATTCGCCTTGTTCCTGGTAGCCGTGCTGGTCCTGTTCTGGGCCCTCTCGCCCAGCCGCCGGTCGCGGACCGTGCTGTTGCTGGTGGCCAGCTATGTGTTCTACGCCTCCTGGCACCCTTACTTCCTGCTGCTGATCGTGTTCTCGACGCTGCTCGACCACGCCTGCGGGCGCGGCATCGCGGCTTCGCAGGACCCGGGACGGCGGCGCGCGTTGCTACTGCTCAGTCTGGGCGGCAACCTCGGGCTACTCGGGTTCTTCAAGTACCACGACTTCTTCGTGGAGAGCGGCCAGCAGTTGTTCGCCACGCTCGGGCTCGAGTTCCCTCTGGAGGTGCTCGGCCTCGTGGTGCCGGTCGGCATCTCCTTCTACACGTTCCAGACGCTGTCCTACACCATCGACATCTACCGCGGGACGCTCGCCCCGGCTCGCTCGTTGCTCGACTTCGCGGTGTTCGTCGGATTCTTCCCGCAGCTCGTCGCCGGGCCCATCGTGAGAGCGGCGGAGTTTCTGCCGCAGATGGAGCTGCCGCCGCGCTTCGATCGTGCGCGCCTGAACGACGGCCTCTATCGCATCGCCACGGGACTCGCAAAAAAAGTCTTCATCGCGGATGTGCTCGGGCGCAGCCTCGTCGATCCGGTCTATGCCGCACCGGAGGCCTACGGGGCGGGCGTGCACCTGCTCGCCGTGTACGGCTTCTGCTTCCAGATCTACGGCGACTTCTCCGGGTATTCCGACATCGCCATCGGGGCGGCTCGGCTCTTCGGATTCGACCTGCCGGAGAACTTCCGGACGCCATTCCGCTCGCGTTCGGTGCGTGAGTTCTGGCGGCGTTGGCACACCACGCTGTCGTTCTGGGTGCGTGATTACGTGTACTTCCCGCTCGGCGGATCACGGGTGGGGAGCCTACGCGTTGCCTTCAACCTGGTGCTGACGATGGTGTTGATCGGGCTTTGGCACGGAGCAAGCCTGCTGTGGATCGTCTACGGGCTGCTCAACGGCGTGGCCATGACGCTCGAGCGGCTCGTCACGGGCGGACGCGGTGCCGACATCGAATCGAGAGGACTCAAGGCACTGCTCGGCGGCCTCGCCACCTTCCATTTCGTCGCGGTCACCTTGATTCTCGTCCGGGCCCAGGACCTCGACTTGAGCTGGGCCATGCTGACGGACTTCGGTGAGGTGGACCTCGTGCCGGCGGCGGCCTGGTGGGCTCTGGCCGGCGGCGTATTGCTGCACTACCTACCGGATGGTCTGGTGGCGAAGACCCATGCGCTCTGCCTGCGGATGCCGGCCCTCGTTGCCGGGGCGACGCTCGGGGTGCTGATCGGACTCCTGGCCCTCGTCATCGTCGGCGACACGCCGTACATCTACTTCCAGTTCTGAGCCCCGGCCGACCCCGAGAGAGCGACGAGATGCCGATGCGACTGCTGCTCCTGGCCTGCTGTGTCTCGGCCTCCCTGTTCGTTGGTGAGGATGCTCCCGATCGCGAGGCGCAGCAGAGCATCCGCGCGGCCGATGTCCATGCCGACCTGCTCGCCCTCGCGAGCTCGACGCTGGAAGGCCGGGACACACCGAGCCTGGGACAGGCCCGAGCAGCCGGTCACATCGCGGGGCGACTGGAGGCGGCCGGATTCGTCGGCGCCGGGCCGGAGGGGAGCTTCCTCTGGCCTTTCACCCAGCGCCACCCGGCCCCAGTGCCCGAGGACTGTTCCTTGGCACGGACCGATGGAAGCCGGGAGTTTGAGTACGGACGGGACTTCGTGCCGGTCTGGGGCGGGTCAGGAGAGGCTCGCGGCGCGACGGTCTTCCTCGGCTTCGGCATCGATGCCGACGCTGATCGCTTCGATGAGTTGCGGGGGCACGACCTGGCCGGACGTGTGGCCATCCTGATCGAAGGGGAGCCTCGGCATCGGCGCGTGCTCGAAGGTCCGGAGGTTTCGCGCGAAGCCGACTTGTACGTGAAAATCGCTCGCCTGGAGACGGAGGGAATCGCCGGCGTCCTCGTCGTGCGGCGGCCCCCCGAGGAAGGCAGCGACGGTCGGGAAACGGGCGACGCGGCGCTCGCACCGCTGGCGAGGCTTGGATTCCGCCACAGTTGGGCGGCCTGGTCGGTGGAAGCGCCGTCGCGTGTGCGATTCGTGGAGTTCCCTGTGCTGGAGATCACACCGCAGGTGGCGCGGGAACTGGTCGGCATCGACGTGCTCAAGGCCGCCGAGGACATCGATCGGACCGGTCGCCCGTTCAAGGGCCAGTACGGAGGGATCGACGTCACGCTGAAGGCGCGCTGCGAACAGCGTGACGTCACGGCCTACAACGTCGTCGGCCGACTGGCCGGCAGCGACCCGGCGCTCGCGGACGAGTTCGTCGTCCTCGGGGCGCACTACGATCACGTTGGCATCGACCCTCGGGGACGCATCGGTCACGGGGCCGACGACAACGCCTCCGGGACATCCGCTCTGCTGGAGGTCGCTGAAGCGCTCTCCCGCGATCGTCCCCGTCGGAGCATCCTCGCGTGCGCCTTCGCGGCCGAGGAAGACGGGCTCGCGGGATCGAGGGCCTTCTGCAAGACGCCCAGCGTTCCGTCGGGGTCACTCATCGCCATGGTCAACCTCGACATGGTCGGCCGCGGCGAGAGGGACGAGGTCGCGGCCATTGGGCTGATCAAGAACCCGGGGCTCGATAAGCTGCTGACGCGGGCGAACAAGCTCACGAAGACGGGCATCAAACGCATCGTGCGGCGCCAGGGCCAGGAGCTGTTCAATCGCTCCGATCACTACTCCTTCCATGTCATCGGTGTGCCCACGTTGTTCTTCTTCGAGGGACTGCCGATCACCCAGAATCGGGACTACCACACCTGGCGCGATACGGTGGACAAGGTCGACGTCGAGAAGGTGGCGGCGACGGCCCGGCTGACCTTCAACACGGTTTGGCTGCTCGCCAACGACGATGAGCGCCCGCCACGTCCGGAGTACTGATCGCAGGCGCGCCGCCGGATGGCCGTGAATCCCGCGATCGGACAGGGGATCGGTCGCCATCGGACAGGGGATCGGGCCCGCCACGTCACACAGACGCTGCTTCGTGCTAAGTGAATCTGTGCGATGATCTGACCATCCCCTCAACGACCGACAGGGAGACCCCCATGAGCCGTCATTCCCCGGCCCGTTCGAACCTGTCCTACCCCCGTGTTGCGCCCGCATTGCTGCTGGGGGCCTTCCTCACGACCCTTGGTGTCTGGACTGCCCCCGCTCAGGGACAGGTGTTCCCATTCGACGTCCGTCTCGGCGAGGCCGAGGCGAGCATCGAGGTGCCCATGGGTGTGGATGAGGCGTGGCAGCTGATGTTGCGTGCTCTCGAACCGAGCGCCGACGGCTACGTGCTGCGGCGGCCCACCGAAGGATGGCTCGTGGTCGGGGACACCTGGGCCCTGGTGGAACCCGTGCCCTACCTGGAGGGTGCGTGGTCGCGCCTGCGGGTGCGCGTGGGATCCTTCGGCACGGAGGCCGAGCGCGCTCGCTCCGTCGCACTGCTGAACAGTGTCGAGGCGCTCTACGCCGAACGGCTCGCCTACGAGGCCGCCTTGGCGGCGGCGACCGCGCCGGTCATCCGGCAGCAGGTCGTCTACGCCGAGCCGACCGTGATCTATGAGTATCCCAAGCCGGTGTGGTTCTCGCCGAACCTCTGGTATGGACCGGTGCACTACTCGCCTTACTCGTGGCACGACGATGGATACTTCTCGATCGGATACTACGACGGCGACTGGTCGCTCTCCGTCGGAAGCGGGGGGCACCACTACGGCCACCATGGCTCGTACTTCTGGCCCTTCGGCTTCCACTTCGGCCATTACGGACACAGCGGTTTCTACGATCACCACGGACACCACTACGCCAGCCATCACGGCTATCACGGGTACGGTTACCACGGCTCCGGCCATCATTACGGTGACGACCACGGAGGCTATGCCGGCGGCGGTGATGTGTTCGTTGATGTCGACGTGGATGTCGATGTCGACGTCGACAACGATCCCGGCGCTGGCGGCGGGGGCTGGTCGCCGAAGCCGAAGCCCGAACTCGCCGATGCTTACAAGGTCAAGGGCAAGGACCTCGAGGCGAAGGGGTTCACCAAGTCCTTCGGAGGGCGCGGTTCCGCATCCGGCGGAACGGCGGGCACCGGAAGCGTGAGCGGGGTTGGCGGCAGCAGCACTCGCGGGACCACGCTCGACGGGGACCGGCCGTCCGGCCGCAAGTCGATCGATCTGCCGGCGCTCTCGCGCGGCGGTGGATACGGCGATGTCGTGTTGCTGCATGATGGCGGCGCAACGGGACGTGGACAGCCAACGTCCGGCACCACGCCCAGTCGCGGCCCGCTGATCGTCTCCACGCCGCGTGGGACGAGCACCATCTCCAGGGACACGGGGTCGACCACGGGATCCAGCCGGTCGAGCCTCTCACGGACGCTGGGGTCCATCGTGTCGGCGCGGAGCGAACCGGCTCGCCCGACCGTGTCGATCTCTCGCCCGATGATCCCCTCGCCCCCGGTCAGTCGTCAGCCGGTCGCCACGCGTTCCCCGGTGACGGTGAACATACCGCGCACGAGCCGGCCGACCGTTGTGACGCCGCGCGTGACCACTCCGTCGACCCGGACACCTTATGTCTCCACGCCTCGGACCTCGACTCCGCGTGTCGTGGCACCGCGCGTATCGACTTCCCGCGTGAGCTCGCCGCGTGTGAGCAGCCCGCGGGTCTCGACCTCCCGGGTGAGCACGCCGAAGGTCTCGAGCCGCTCGTCGTCGAGCCGGTCGAGCGTGTCCAGCTCGCGGAGTTCCAAGTCGAGCAGCCGCAGTTCAGGGCGCTCGAGCAGCTCGAGCAGCAGCAAGTCGAAGGGCAAGCGCCGCTGAGGCCTGAGAGAGCCACCCGAGGAGGGTCCTCTCGCGAGACGGAGGGGCTCCGGCGGGGCTAGGACGGGCGCCTGCCGAGGCGTAGGCTATTCGGTTCCGCCCACCAGGTTACGGCAGCCGTCTCGCACCATACCTGGGTGACGAGACGGTGGGCCGGAACCGCCCCTCCCAGGCCTGCCGCTCCGTGGATTCCGAGACCGCCGCCCCTGCCCAACGCCGTCCGCGAGGTCTGCTAGGTCGCCTCTTCGACCTCTTCAGCAGCATCACCCTCGGGATCTGGTTGCTCTCGTTCCTCTTCCTGTACTCGTCGATCGGGTCGGCCGGGCTGATCTATCCGACGAGCCTGGGCGTGTTCAACAAGTCCAACTGGACCAATGTGCAGGTCAGGCAGTGGCGTCCGTTCGAGATGACGGAGTACGAGTGGTTCAACTGGTGGCCCTTCGTGCTGCTCATCGGGCTCATCTGCACCAACCTCGTGGTGGCGACGCTGCGCCGGATTCCGCTGCGCAAGGTCAACTTCGGCGTGTGGATGATCCACACGGGCATCATCACCCTCGCGCTGGGCAGCGTGTGGTACTTCAACACCAAGATCGAGGGTGACAGCCCGGTCGTCCGCCGCCAGGTGCAGATCGTGCTCCCGACAGGCGAGCGGGACAGCCTGCCCGCGGTGCCGGGCGCGCAAACCGCCGTCGGTGACTGGCGCTTCGACGTCTCCGAGGTGAACCTCAATTGGACCCTGGCGTCGGGCCCGGACAAGGGCCAGCAGACCATCGCCGTCACCGTCAGAGTGATGGGGCCCGAGCAGAGCTTCATGCGCCAACTGCTGGACGGGTATCCGCAGTACACCGAAGACATCATCGCGACGGGAAATCCCCAGCAGCCCATGGCGCGGGCGATCAAGGCCATCGGAACGGCGCTTGTGGACGAGTCCCTGGCCCTGTCGCTGGAGACGTCGCCTCAGGAGCACGTCTACCTGGCCAACTGGGTCGAGAAGAGCTGGGCTCTCTACTTGCGCAAGCAGGGCGACCGCGAGTGGGTGCAGCGCCCAATCGACGGCCTGCCCTTCTACAACGACTACATCGGATCGCGGGAAGAGGTCTGGCTGCCCGATGGGATGGAGCTGCCCCTCGATCCGTTGGACATCTCGGTGCCTCCGGCCGAGGCCGGGGACCCGCTGCCCAACACGGATCTCAACATCAGCGCGTACCTGCGCTACGCGGACATAGAGCGCCGTTACCTGTCGGGTGGCACGATGCTCGACCCCTTCGTGCAGGTGCACGTTGCCGCCCCGGGACAGCCGCACATCTCGTATGACCTGCACGCCTTCGATCGCGAGAAGCGACAGGACCCCAACGGCGTACTGCAGTTGGTGTGGGCCAACAACGAGGCCGAACGTGAGGCCGTGACCGTCCGCCGCGACCCGGTGATCGAGATCGGCGTGGCGCAGACGGGGGAGTCTCTCGTGCTCCCTCTGCCCCTCGAAAAGGCCTTCGAAGCGAACCTCGAGTTCACGCCCGTTGCCGGAACCGACTATGCCTACCGCATCGACTTCTGGCGCGATAACTGGGAGATCGAACCGGGCCAGGTCGTGTCCATGGCGCAAGTCTCGGTGCAGACCGGCGAACGGGAGTTCAAGCGCTGGGTCTTCGCGCATCCGCAAGAGGAGCAGGTCGACCGTGTGGTCGAAGACCACAGCACACACGACCATCAGGCCGACCCACACGGGGCCGATCCGCACAGTTCGGATCCTCACGGTGGCGGGGCACACGGAGGCGGACAGGTCGAGCTCGATCGCGGCCTCGACATGAAGTACGTCCCCGGCCGACGTCCGGCCCCGATTACCCTGGTCGCGGGGCCCCGCGAAGAGCAGCTCAGCCTCATTCTCTCGACGCCCACCAAGGAGACGGGCCTGGTGCCGGTGACGGTGGGCGAGTCCATCGACCTCGGTGACGGCGTTTCCATCGAGATCGACCGCTTCTCGGCACGCGGCGGTTGGGACACCCGCCCTCGGATCGTGGCCCCCGAACGCCGGGACCGCGAGGTCAAGGAGCGCAAGTCCATGGTGAAGCTCAGCACTCGGGACGGCGACACGGCCTCCACGTGGGTGCGCTTCCATCACTATCCGGTTCGCAGTCCCGGCGAAAACCTGCGCCGCTACCTCTACCACCCGTCCGAGATGCGCATGCCGGACGGCACCATCATCGAGGTGATGTTGTCGCGACAGCGCTTGCCGCTGCCCGCTCCGGTCGTGCTCGACGACTTCGAGCTGATCACACATGTAGGCGGCTACACCGGCAGCAACCTGAGCGTCCTCAACTGGCGCAGCCTCGTGAGCTTCGCCAAGGGCGACAGCTGGACGGACTCGATGCCCGTGGCGGTCAACGAGCCGGCTGAATACGGGGGCTACTGGTACTTCCAGGCCCAGTGGGATCCGCCGTCGCCTCCGCGCGCGGCCGGTGACCCTGCCTCCCAGGGGCTGAACTACACCGTCCTCGGGGTGGGTAACCGCAACGGCGTCGGCATCCAGCTGCTGGGCTGCTGCATCGCCGTGTTGGGCATGCTCTATGCTTTCTACTACAAGCCGACGTTGATCCGGCGCATGCGCAAGGCGCGTGCCGCGACGACAGGCGGCCCAGGACTCGTCGGAGATCGAGGATGAACGCGGAGACGCGCAGGCTACGCCCGCCCGTGAAGGGCCTGGTCGCGCTGGCCCTCGGACTGCTCATGTTCGGCGGTTGTGCCGAGAAGGAAGACCTGCGCAGCGAGTTCGCGCAGGCCGTCGACTTGGAGGACTGGGGGCGCCTGGCCGTTCACCACGAGGGCCGCATCAAGTCCTTCGATTCCTTCGCACGTACGATGATGTCCTACGTCACGGGGCCGCGACTGATCGCGGGCCAGTCGCCTGCGTTCACGTATCTCGACCTGGCGTTCCGTCCGGCGTCGTACCTCGACACCGACGTCTTGTTCATCAAGAACAAGCCGACGCGAGGACGCATCGTCAGGACCCTCCAGTCGGAGGCGGTGTCCGCGCAGCCCGGGTTCACGGCACGCATGGACGCGTTCGTCGAGACGGGCCTGATCTCGCCGCAACTGCTGAACATGCCGGCTGTCAACGACCTGCTCGAGATCATGCGGCAGGACCTGATGCGCACGGCACGATTCGTGACCATGATCGACAACGCGAAGGCGGTGGCCCGGCCGGATGTGCTCCATCGCATGCTGCGCATGGTGGCGCCGCCGGGCGGGACGTTTGAAACGCCCTGGCTCGCGTTGCAAGAGATGGGTCCGTCGTTCGCGGGGGATCCCCGGGTCGCCGGCGTCGGTGCGCGGGAGCAGCTCGCGGAAGACTACGGCCGGCTGCAGGCGGCATGGGCGGCCCAGGATGCCGAGCGGGTCAACGGGGCCCTGGCAGCCCTGTCGTCGGTGCTGCCGACCATCGAGCCGGCCCTCTACCCTGACGCCGATCGCCTGAGCTGGGAGAGCTGGTACTTCAAGGCCAAGAGCATGACCTGGGTCTGGTTGCTGTACATGCCCGCCCTGGTCCTGCTCCTGCTGTCGCTCGTGTACCGCTGGCCGACGGCCCGACGCCTGGGCATGGGCGTGTTCCTGGTGGCCTTCGGCTTCCACACCTTTGCGCTCGGACTGCGCTGGTACGTCTCGGGCCGCTGGCCGAATTCCAACATGTTCGAGGCCGTGACGACGGCAGCCTGGTTCGGCGGGATCGTCGCCCTTGTGTGCGAGTTCGTGGTGCGACGCAGCGCCATGCGCAACGTGTTCGCACTCGGGAGCGCGGCGGCATCCATGGCGGCCCTCATGGCGGTGCACTTTCTGCCGACGGACTTGTCGCCGAACATCGGCAACATGATGCCGGTGCTGCACAACGTCTGGCTCTACATCCACACCAACATCATCATCGCGAGCTACTGCCTGATCTTCATGGCGGCGATCTCGGCGCTCTTGTACCTGGGCTACCGGGTCTTCGGTGGTCGGGCCGACTTCGTGCGCATGGGCGGCGCGGGCACCCTCATCGCCGGCGACGGCCTGCCCGCAGACACGGGCGACAAGGCCGCCTCGCCGGGCCAGGTCATGGACGGCGTGACGATGGTGCTCATGGAGCTCTCCTTCGTGATGCTCTGGGCCGGGCTGGTGATGGGCGCCATCTGGGCCGACCACAGCTGGGGCCGACCGTGGGGTTGGGACCCGAAGGAGGTCTTCGCCCTGAACACCTTCCTCGTCTTCGCGGTGCTGGTGCACGTGCGCCTCAAGTCCCGTGACAAGGGCCTGTGGACCGCCGTGCTCGCGGTGGTCGGCGCCGGCGTGATGCTGTTCAACTGGATCGTGATCAACTTCTGGATCACGGGCCTGCACAGCTACGCCTGATCGTGACGCTTTACCAGGCCGCAGCGCCCTGCCCGGCCCTGCAACGGGCGACCTTGCAAGGCCCATCGCGGTGGGGGCAGCATGGTGGGCGCAGAAGGATTCGAACCTTCGACCCCCAGCTTGTCGAGCTGGTGCTCTAACCAACTGAGCTATGCGCCCGGGGGCGGCGCCATCGGGGATGGCTTCCGACCGGGGGCGGCATTCTCACAACCTGCCCCTCCGCGATCAACGCGCCGCCGGAACCTTGTCGGCAGGCCGGTTGCCGCACTAGACTGCCCGCCCGCCGTGGGGTACCCGGCCGCGCGGCCCCTTGGAGCAAGCCATGAAGATCGGTGTCCCGACCGAGATCAAGCCGAGCGAGAACCGCGTGGGCATGGTGCCCGCCGGTATCGACACTCTTTGCGATGACGGCCACGAGCTGTTGGTGCAGGAGGGTGCCGGCCTGGGTTCCGGCATCACCGATGCCGAATTCGTCCAGGCCGGGGCCAAGATCCTGCCCGACGCCGATGCCGTCTACGGCGAGGCGGACATGATCATCAAGGTCAAGGAGCCCATCGAGGAAGAGTACGGCCGCATCCGCAAGGGCCAGCTGCTGTTCACCTACTTCCACTTCGCGGCGAACGAGGTCCTCACCGACGCGATGGTCGCCTCGGGGGCCGACTGCGTCGCCTACGAGACCGTGGAGCAGGGGAAGACTCTGCCGCTGCTGACGCCCATGTCGGAGGTGGCCGGCCGGATGGCAGTGCAGGAGGGCGCCAAGTACCTCGAGAAGCCCATGGGCGGGCGCGGTGTCCTGCTCGGCGGCGTCCCGGGTGTGCATGCCGGACGCGTCGTGATCCTGGGCGGAGGCGTGGTCGGGCACAACGCCTGCAAGATGGCCGCCGGACTGGGCGCGCACGTCACCATCATGGACATCGACATGGACCGGCTGCGTTATCTCGATGACGTCATGCCTGCCAATGTCACAACCCGCTACAGCAGCCGTCTCGGTATCCAGGAGGAGCTGGAACGAGCGGATCTCGTCATCGGCGCGGTGCTCATCACGGGTTACAAGGCACCCAACCTGGTCACCCGTGCGGACCTGAAGATGATGCCGCCCGGCGCCGTCATCGTCGACGTCGCGGTCGACCAGGGTGGCTGTGTGGAGACGATCAAGGCGACGACGCACCTCGACCCGGTCTACGAGGTCGATGGCATCGTTCACTACGGGGTGGCCAACATGCCCGGCGCCGTGCCGCGCACGTCGACTTTCGCCCTGACGAACGTGACCCTGCCCTACGCGCGCCGCCTGGCGGGCCTGGGGTTGAAGCAGGCCTTCGCCCGCGACGCCGGGCTGGCCCTGGGCGCCAACGTGATGGGCGGCGCCATCACCCACGCCGGCGTGGCCGAGGCCTTCGGTCGCGAGGCGGTGGCCCTGGAGAGCGTGCTCGGCTAGCGCGCGGGCCACCGGCCCGATTCGTGGGGCCGGGGCTGCTCCGCGGTCTGCTCGTCGTCGTGGTGGCGCTGGGCGTCTGCCGGCCCGAGACGCCGCGCCCGGCGCCGTCGTCGATCCGTGCACTCGACGGCGACACACTCGCGCTCCCGGGGGGCGACCGAGTGCGCCTGGTCCACGTGGACACGCCCGAGCGTGGGCGCGGCGGCGCCGAGGAGGCCCGCGCCTACAGCCAGCGTTTCGTGGAGAGCGGGCTGCCGACGCTCAGCCGGGGCGACAGCCGCCGCGACCGTTACGGCCGACGCCTCGCCGATGTCACCGTGGCGGGACGCAGCCTCAGCGCGGCCCTGGTCGAACACGGCCTGGCTTGGATCTACCCGCCCGGGACGAGCGCCCTGCGGGAGGCCCAATGCCGCGCCGTGGAGGCGCGCCTCGGCGTCCATGCCGGACTCGACGATCTGCGCCTGGGCCCCTTGGTGGCGACCGCGTCCCGCTTTCATCGAGTGACCTGTCCTGTGATCGGGCGCAGGGCCGGCGCGCGACCCTGGTCCGGCACAGCGGCCGAGCAGCTGATGCGGGGGCGTGCACCCTGTCGGACCTGTTTGCCTTGGCCGCCGCGAGAAGTCGGGGGCGGCCCTGCATCCCTTCGTGATCGCCTTCTCGGCGGAGGATAGAGTCAACTCCATGACGGGCTGCAGACGATGAGGGCGCAATCGTGGTGAAAGCGGGCAAGGAAGTGCTCACCACGGGCGATGTGGCGCGGGCCTGCAGAGTCACCATTCGAACGGTGATCAAGTGGTACGAGCGGGGCCGCTTGGAGGGATATCGGTTGCCGGGCTCCCGCGATCGCCGCTTCACCCGCGATGCTGTCCAGCGCTTCATGCGCGAGAGCGGTCTGCCCTTCGACCTGCTCGACGAACCGGTCGTGGTCTCGCGCCGGGTGCTCGTGGTCGACGATGACGGCGGCGTGCGCACCATGGTCTGCCGGTTCCTGCAGACGCTCGGCGTCCTGGAGGTCGAGAGCGCGGCGTCCGGCTGGGAGGCCGGCCTCAAGATGGCCTCCTTCAAGCCGCGTGTGCTGCTGCTCGATTTCCGTCTCGGAGACACCACCGGGGACCGAGTGCTCGCCACCATCCGTGGCACCGAAGGCATTGAGCAACCGGCCATCGTGATCATGTCCGCCCACCTCTCGGAGGAGGAGGGCGCGGCGCTGCGAGCGGCCGGCGCCGATGCCGTCATCGCCAAACCCTTCGACCTCGACGCCCTGCGTGACGTCATCTACAGGCACGTCGGCCTCTCGTAGTGTTCCTGGCCCTGACGACGCTGGCCGCACTGGTGCTCCTAGGCATCGTGCAAGGGGTGACCGAGTTCCTGCCCATCAGCAGCAGCGGGCACCTCGTGCTCTGGTCGGACTGGCTGGGGACCACCACGGGGCCGGGCCTGACGACCGAGGTCGCCTTGCACCTCGGCACGCTCATCGCGGTGATCGTGTTCTGCCGCCGGGACCTGGTCGCCATGCTGAGCGCGAAAGCCTCGCCCGGCCTGTGGCTGGTCGTATCCGGCGCTTCACTGGTGACGGGCGTGCTGGGCCTCACGGTGGGGCCGCTCATCGAAGAGAGCCTGGGGACCCTGTTCACGGCGGGCTGCGGGCTGCTGACCACGGCTGCGCTGCTCTTCTTCGCGACGCCCCGGGAGGATGCCGGCCTGTCACGGGGTCTGGACGACGGGACGCTGCGTGATGCGCTGGTCCTGGGGTTGTTCCAGTCGGCGGCCCTGATCCCCGGCATCTCCCGTGCGGGCGCGACACTGGCGGCGGCCTTCCTGCTCGGCTACCGGCGCCCGGAAGCCGTCCGCGTCGCCTTCCTGATCTCGATCCCGGCGGTGGCCGGCGCCGTGATGCTCAAGGCCGGGGACGGGGCCGGCCGAGAAGTGTTGTCCGACCCCGAGGTGATTGCCGGCATGGGTGCCGCCTTCATCGTGGGCCTCGTGGCGCTGCGCTTCATCTCGGTGCATGTGGACCGCCGTTCGTTGGTCCGGTTCGCGATCTACTGTGCTGGGATGGGCTTGGCCGCTATCCTCTCCGCTGGTGCCGCCGGCTGAGGGCGGCCGACAGACCGACCGCAGACCAAGGAATCCTGATGGGCAAGAAGGCTCTCATCACCGGCATCACCGGCCAGGACGGCAGTTATCTGGCCGAGTTGCTGCTCGAGAAGGGCTACGAGGTCTTCGGCGTCGTTCGCCGCTCGTCATCCAAACGCTTCGAGCGCATCGCGCAGTTCCAGGATCGTGTCACGCTCATCGACGCCGACCTGCTCGACAGTTCGTCGCTGGCCCGGGCCATGGAGGAGAGCGAGGCCGACGAGGTCTACAACCTCGCGGCGCAGTCCTTCGTGCCGACGTCCTTCCGCCAGCCGGTGCTCACCGCGGAATTCACCGCGGTCGGCGTGGCGCGTATCCTCGAGGCGGTGCGGCATGTGCGCCCGCAGGCGCGCTTCTACCAGGCCAGTTCGAGCGAGATGTTCGGAAAGGTGATCGAGACGCCCCAGACCGAGGAGACCCGCTTCCACCCGCGCAGCCCATACGGCGTGGCGAAGGTCTACGGTCACTGGATCACGATCAACTACCGCGAGGCCTACGACCTGCATGCGTCGTCGGGCATCCTCTTCAACCACGAATCGCCCCGGCGCGGGCTCGAATTCGTGACGCGCAAGATCACCGACGCCGTGGCGCGCATCCACCTCGGGCTCCAGGACACGCTGATGCTCGGCAACCTGGACGCGCGGCGGGACTGGGGCTTCGCCGGCGATTACGTCGAGGCCATGTGGCTGATGCTGCAGCAGGACGAGCCGGACGACTTCGTCATCGCCACGGGCGAGACCCACTCGGTGCGCGAATTCTGCGAGTTGGCCTTCAAGCACGTCGGCCGGGACTATCGCGACCACGTCGAGACGGATCCGCGCTTCTTGCGGCCTGCCGAGGTCGACCTGCTCATCGGCGACTGCAGCAAGGCGCAGAAGCTGCTCAAGTGGAAGCCTCGCGTCGACTTCGCCGGCCTGGTCGCCATGATGACGGAAGCCGATCTGCAGCGGGTCTCTGGCGGGACCCCGGTCGGCGGCGCCGATTCCGGTGACTGAGTCGGGCCTCGTGACGGTCGGATCCACAGCATGAAAGCACTGGTCACCGGCGCCGCGGGATTCACGGGCAGCCACCTCGTGCGGGCGCTCGTGGCGGCGGGGCACCGGGTCTGGGCCACCGACCTCTCGGCGCCCACCTTCGAAGGAGCCGAAGGCGCAGCGCTCGACATTACCGACCGGGAGTCCTGCGCCGAACTCTTCGGGGCCGTCCAGCCCCACTGGCTCTTCCACCTCGCCGGCTTCTCGCACGTCGCCCGGGCCGAGAAGGAAGTGGACGCGTGTCTGCAGCTGAACTTCGAAGGCACGCGGGACGTGCTCAGTTCGTGTGAGCAGCGGTCGCCGGCCACGCGCGTCGTCGTGGTCTCCAGCGCAGAGGTCTACGGCCGGGCCGACGTGTCCGACGCCCCGCGCACCGAGACGTCCCCCGTGCGCCCCGCGACGATCTACGCCCTCAGCAAGGCCATGTCCGAGCTGGCCTGCCACCACGCCGTGTCCCGGGGCCTCGACGTGATCATCCTGCGGCCGTTCAACCAGATCGGACCGGGGCAGTCATCCGACTTCGTGGCGTCGGCCTTCGCGCGTCAGATCGCCAGCATCGAGGCCGGGAAGGCCGAGCCGCTGATCAGGGTGGGCAACCTCCAGGCGGTGCGGGACTTCTGCGACGTGCGCGACGCCGTCGGCGCCTACCTGCGCGTGGCCGAGTCGGGGCGCTGCGGAGAGGTCTACAACATCACCAGCACCGTGGCGGTCAGCATCCGCGAGATCCTGACCACGCTGGTCTCCCTGGGTCGCGAAGAGGTGCGCGTGGAGACGGATCCCGACCGGCTACGGACCCTCGACATGCCCTGCCTGCACGGATCGGCGGACAAGCTCATCGCCGACACCGGCCTGCGGCTGGGCCTGAAGCTCGAGCGCACGCTCGGCGACGTGCTGGACTACTGGCGCGAGGCCATCGCCAATGAGCCGCCGCGGTAACGGTCCATCCACGTCTGGAGGGACCGACCCGGACACTCGGTTTGACCCGGCTTCACCTCGTTGTGGGTGTAGAGGTGACCGCGCTGGACGCTGTAGCGGGAACTCAGCAGCGACAGGGTCTGGGCCAGGGCCTGTTGCTGCGCCGCGGGCAGCGCCTGCTCGTTGAAGTTGCCCAGGAGCATGACGCCGATGTTGCCCCGGTTGAGTTCCGGGTTGCCTGCGTGGGCACCCTGGTAGGCGAGCGAACGTCCCTCCCAGATGCGACCGGCCGGATCGATGCAGAAGTGGTAGCTGATGTCGGCCCAGCGGCGGTCCTGCTGGTGGAAGCGCTGCATGTTGCGCATCTCGGCCGCCGCGCCCGCCTCGGACGTGCTCGTGAAGCGCGTGGCGCCGTGGTGCACGGTGATGCGCCAGATGGGGGCCATGGTGTCGTAGTCCCCGCGAATGCCGGCGGCGCCCCACTGAGCGCGCGAGCGCAGCCCGGGCAGCAGGTTCGCGGACGGGCTCGAACGGGATCCGACGGGGGTGGGGCGCGCGATCGTGGAGGGCGCGCCGATCGGCTGGCTGCCGGCAGACGCCACCAGGCGCGACTCGAGGTCGCGGAGTTTCGACGAGCGGGGCCGTCGGATGCGGCGGCGCCAGGAGTCGGCCATGGGTGAGCCGGCGGCGTCCAGTGCCACGGCCACGGAGAGACTGAGTTCGTCGGCCTCAGGGCTGCCGTCCGGTGCGGACGCGAAGGCCTCTTCGTAGCGGCGTGCGGCCGGGCGCACGCGTCCGGCGGCCAACTCGGCGTCGCCCCAGAAGCGCAGGATGTCCCGGTCGAGGGGGCTCCCGGGCTCGGCCACCGCGGCCTGGGCCCGTCCGAAGGCCAGCATCGCCGAACCGGTGTGCTTGAGACCCGCCAGGGCCCGCGCGTCGGCGAGGTGCAGGCGAGCGCGCAGGTCGTCCGGCAGATCGGGCGCCGAGAGTTCGGCCACCTCCTTGCGAACGGTCTCGAACTGGCCCCGCGCCAGCAGCGCGTAGAGTCGGGCGATGCTCTGCGAGTCGCTACGGGTGTTGCCGTAGGGCGCCGGCGAGACGCAGCCGACGAGCAGGGAGAGGGCCATCAGGAGGGTGAGCAGGCGCATGATCGGACCAGCTTTCCAGCCACTCAGAGGGGATTCAAGCTCCGATCCCGATGGGTCATGTGGAGGCAGGCGGCGATCACCACCGCGGCCACCGCCAGGGCCAGGTAGGTGGATTGCAGGTCGGAGGTGAAGGCGGCGTCCCAATCGCCGGTGATGAGCACGAGCCCGAAGGCGAGGCGTGCGATCAGACTCTGGGCCGACAGCATGGTCACCCGGTCACCCGAGGGGATGCGCATGTTGAGGGCGGTGCGTCCGATGGGCTGGAGGAACCCGAAGGACACCTGCTGGAAACAGAACAACGCCGCGCCGACGCCCAGGGCGACGAGCAGGGCGGTCGAGGCGTCGAGGAACGACAGCCCGAGGAACGAGAGGCCCATGAGTATGAGCACCATGGTCGTGGTTCCGCGCTCGCCGAAGCGGCGGTGGGTCCCGCGCACGGTCAGCGCCGAGAAGCCGGCGATGAGGTTGAGCAGCGAGAGCGTGGCGCCGTGGACGATGAGGTTGTCGGCGCCGAGCGCGATCAGGGTCGGTTGGTAGAGCTGGAAGCCGATGCGCAGCAAGACGAACACAGCGGCATACCAGGCCAGGACCCAGAACACACCCGGATGCCGCAAGGCCCGCCCCAGGCCGGCGAGGCTCGGCCGTGTCACGTCGTCCCGGGCGCGCGGGGATACCGGCAGGCGGCACGCGGTGTAGGCCGCAACCAGCATGATCACCACGCTCAGGTCGAAGGCCGCCACGGTACCGGCCGCGAACGCCACCAGTCCGCCGAGCATGTCGGCGATGGACACGCCGAAGAGTCGCCAGCGGTGGGCGACGGCCTCCTCATGCAGGATCTCGACGACGCGGCCGTCCCGTTTCAGCAGTTCGAACAGATAAGCCGAGTCGGTGCCCGAGATCATGGCGTGCCCGGCCCCGGTCGCCGCCATGGCGAACATGACCACGCCGACCGATTCCGAGCGCCCCAGCAAGGCGAAGCAGGCGGCGAGCCAGAGGGGCCCGGCGATGAGCAGCGGCCGTTCGCCGAAGCGGTCGGCGACGCGGCCCCAGGGAATCTCCGCGATGACCATGGCGAAGTAGTAGGCCGACCAGAAGCGCGCGTAGTCGGTCGGACTGAAGCCCCGGTCGATGGTGAAGGCCGTGAACATGACCGGGACCCACGCGAAGGCGAAGGTCAGCGCCGCATAGAGCCGGAACGTGCCCAGGCCCCGTGGTGACCGGGTCGAGGGCGGCGGGACGAGCGACTCAGGAGACACGGGGGGATTGTGGTGGGGGTGCGCAGCGTTTGCCACCGGCGTTGACCGCGACTTTCCGACCCCTATGCTGCCCGGCATGAATCTCGCAACACGCATGAGCCGACTGGGCACGGAGACGGCCTTCGAAGTCCTCGCCCGCGCCAAGGCCCTCGAGGCCCAGGGGCGCAGCATCGTCCACCTCGAGATCGGCGAGCCCGACTTCGACACACCGGCGAACATCGTGGCCGCGGGCCAGCAGGCCCTGGCCAACGGTTTCACTCATTATGGCCCGAGTGCGGGATTGCCGGCGCTTCGCGAAGCCGTCGCCGCCGACTTCTCGCGTCGTCGCGGCCTGGACGTGGGGCCCGAGCGCATCGTCGTCGTGCCGGGTGGCAAGCCGATCATGTTCTTCATGTTCCTGGCGCTGCTGGAGAAGGGCGACGAGGCCATCTACCCGAACCCGGGTTTCCCGATCTACGAGTCGATGATCGAGTTCTCGGGCGCCACGGCGGTGCCGCTGGTGCTGCGCGAAGAGCGCGACTTCCGGGTCGACGTCGAGGAGTTGCGCTCCCTCGTCACCGAACGGACCAAGGTGGTGGTGATCAACTCGCCCCAGAACCCCACCGGTTCGATGCTCACCGGCGACGACCTCAAGGCCATCGCCGAGCTCTGCGCCGAGCGGGGCATCTGGCTGCTGGCGGACGAGATCTATTCGCGCATCCTCTACGACGGCGTCGAACACGACACGGCCCTGCGCTACGGCGACCCCGAGCGCATCGTCGTCCTCGACGGCTTCAGCAAGACCTACGCCATGACCGGCTGGCGGCTGGGCTACGGCGTCACGTCGGTGGCCTTCGTGGAGAAGCTCGCACGCCTGCAGACCAATGCCACGAGTTGCACCGCCGCCATGACGCAGATGGCCGGGGTCGAGGCGCTCACGGGACCGCAGGACGACGTGGACGCCATGGTGACCGAGTTCCAGCGTCGTCGCGACGTCATCGTCGACGGCCTCAACGCCATCGACGGTGTGAGTTGCCGGCGACCCCACGGCGCCTTCTACGTCTTCCCGAACATCCGCGAGACGGGCCTGACGTCGAAGGACCTCGAAGCGCGCCTGCTGAGCGAGGCGGGCGTGGCCTGCCTCTCGGGCACCGCCTTCGGCGCGTCCGGCGACGGTTACCTGCGCTTCTCCTACGCGAACTCAATCGAGAACATCGAGGAGGCCCTGCGACGCATGGCCACCTTCCTCAGAGAGTCCGATACAGCTCGCTGAGGAACGCCACGTCGTGGTGCAACTCGACGTGGCGCGACAGTCGCCACATGGGCGGCAGGTCCCGCGGGTCGCACACGTCAGCGATGGCCTGCAGTGCGTAGGCCCGCACGTAGGCCGTCTGCTCGACATCGGTGGCCACGGCGAGCAGGCGCGAGAGCGTGGCGCGGTCGCCGACCTTGCCGAGCCCGTACAGCCGCGCCGCTCGGGTGATCGCGCCGCCGTCGTCGGTGACCGTATCGGCCAGTCGGTCGAGGGCCTCGCGCGCGCCGAGCAGGCCGAGGCCCGCGCTGGCGAGGCGGATCACCTCGACGTCGTTCGACTCGCGTGCCAGCGCCTCGAGCGGCTCCACCGCTCCGGACTGCGGCGGATCGAGGAGGCCCAGGGCGAGAGCCAGGTACCCGCGCTGCAGCGGCGGTCCGCCCCGCTCGAGAGCCGCCATGAGCTCTTCGGTGATCCCGACCTCGCCGAGCAGACCCAGGGCCACGGCACAGGCGGAGCGCAAGGAGGGCTCCCGGGATTCGCCGAAAGCCTCGAGCAGCAGCGGGATGTTGGCGGCGTTGCCGTCGAAGGCCAGGGCGAGCACGTGATGAGTCCGCTGCAGGTAGCGGGCGTCGGCGTAGGTGCTGCGCAGGAAGCTGCTCGAGCGATCGAGCCGCGCGCGGCCGAGACCACGCAGGAGGTTGAGCCGCACGGCAAGGTCGCCCTCGTCGTCGAGGCGATCGATGAGGGTCTCCACGTCCGCGGCGGTGAGCTGCGGCGCCAGCGCCGCCAGGCCGGCGGCGGCGGAGCGGCGGACCTGGTTGTCCTTGTCGTCGAGCAGGCCGAGCACGAAGGGCACGTCGCCTCGCCGTCCGGCCTGTCCCAGCGCCACCGCGGTGAGCGCCCGGAACTGCGGCTCCTGCTTGAAGAACCAGCGGCGTGAGAGGCCCTTGAGCCCGTCGAGCAGGGTCGGGTCGCCGTGCAGTCCGGCCGCATAGGCCGTGGTGGCCCGGAGCACGGTGCCGGCCCGGGTCAGCCGCTTCTCGCTGAGGGCTTCGCTCAGCACCAGGACGCCCTCGTCCGCTCCGTTCAGGGCGATGCCCACCAGGGCAAACGACCGGATCTCGTCGCTCAGATCCTCGTCCTCCCAGAGAGTCTGGAGGGTCTCGGAGGCGCCGGGGAGGCCCGAAAACCCCAGGGCGATGACGGCCTGGGTGCGCACAAACAGGTTCCGGTCGTCCTGGGCCAGGATGGAGAGTGGTGCCAGGGCCTGGTCGAGACCGAGACGCCCGAGCGCCATGGCGGCGGCCGCCCGCACGTCCCGATTGCGGTCAGCGAGCGCCGTGATCAGGGTCGGGAGGACGACGCGGACACGGATGTCGTCATCGACGGGTTGGAACAGGCGCCCGGCGCGGGCGGTGGTGCGGGCGGCCATGCGGGCGCGCAGTTCGAGCAGGCCCTCCTCGTTGAAATCGAACCACCATTCCCACCGGAGCGGGTCGAACTCCAACACCGGACCGAAGCCCGGTTGGGCGAGCAGGCCGTCGACCGGTGTCGCGGCGACCTCCGGCTCGGAGGGGGGCGGCTCGTATTGTCCACCATGCATCCACAGTCCCGGCGCGGTGGACAACATGCAGGCGAATGACAAGAGCAACGGCGACAAGGCGACCCCCATGGTCGATGGCGATTGCCCTACGTTAAGATCCGCACCATGAATGCGCTGACGATCCTTGGACTTTTCCTGACCCTGCTCCCCGCCCGCGCCGAGGGCGAACTGCCCGGGGCCCATTTCGCGCGACCGGACGTGGGCACCGTCCTGCGCTCGGGCGCCGGCGATGCCTTCCCGGGCGTGCTGACTCTGGACGGCTCGACCATCGTCCGCGTCGGCGAACGACGGGGTGTCTACCGCGAGGTATTCGTGGCCCAGGGCTTTCCGGTCTACATGCACACGGACTACGTGGAGACCCTCCCCGAAGAAGGCCTGGTGCGGGTCGTGGCGAACCGGGTGAACATGCGCCTGCTGCCGGCGACCGTGGGCAACATGCCCGTGGGCCAGCTGAGCTTCGATGCGCCGCCCCTCGACCTGCTCGGCGTCGAGGGCAAGTGGGTGCGGGTGCTCACGCCCGCGGATGTCCCGCTGTTCGCGCTCGGTGAGAGCGTGTCCGCCGCCTACGACGGCGATGGGGATGCCGCCTGGAGCGCGGTGCGCGCAGCACGCCAGACGCGGCGCCAGGACGCGGCCGCGAATTGGCGCGCCACCGATCCGGGCTGGCAGGCCCGGCAGCAGTGGCGCGACGAATTGGCGGCCGCCGCCGCGATCAACCTCGCGGGACTCGACGAGAGCGGGCGCGCCCGTCATCGTGCCGCGCTCGACGGCCTCAACCGGACAGCGCCCACGCCGGTCGATCGCAATGACGTCGACCGGCTGGTGAAGGTCTTCGAGCGACACCTGATGATCGAAGCGGCGGTAGCGGAGAAGGTCGGTGCGATCCGGCGCGAGACGGCACTCGGCGGCGACCAGCTCGCGCAGGAGGCGCGCGTGCTCAACCTGGGCTTGCGCTTCTCGCGTCACGGTGAGGCGATCACCGCGCGCGGCCGCGTGAAGGCGCTCCACGGCGCGGGCGACACGACCATCTTCACGCTCCATCCCGAGCAGGGGCAGACCGTCCTCAAGTTGTCCGCGCCTCTCGACGTCGCCGATCTCGCGACGCTGGTGGGCAAGGAAGTCACGTTGACCGGGCGTCAGTTGACACTCAACTCGGTGAACGGACCCGTGCTCATCGTGCACCGGGTGTTGCTGGTCCGGCGCTGAGCCGACTTGAGCGCCGCGGTCGCCGTCGTCCTGGCCCTGGCCGCCTATGCGGTCGGGTACGGCGTCTACTCGCGCTTCCTGGCACGGCGGCTGTTCGAACTCGACCCGCAAGCGCGCACGCCGGCCCACGAGTTGCGGGACGACGTCGACTACCTGCCGACGCGGCCGAGCGTCCTGTTTGGCCACCACTTCGCCTCGATCACCGGACTGGCGCCGATGTTGGGCCCCGCCGTGGCCGTCATCTGGGGCTGGCTGCCGGCGTTTCTCTGGGTGGTCCTGGGCGCACTGTTCGTGGGCTGCGTGCATGACTTCTCGGCCCTGGTCCTCTCGGCGCGCCACAAGGGCCTGTCCATCGGGGCCATCGCGGAGGACTTGCTCGGGCGTCGGGCCAAGAGCCTGTTCCACCTGATCATCTTCTTCGGTGTGTCGCTCGCGATGGGGGTCTTCGTGATCGCCATCGCCAAGCTGTTCTCCTACGCGGCCTATCCCCAGGCGATCCTGCCGAGCGCAGGCCTGATGCTGGTGGCGGGGGCGATCGGTGTGTTGTTGCACCGGGGACGAGCGCGCCTCGGGCCGGCGACCGCGGTGGGCTTCGTGGCCATGCTGGCGCTCATCGGCGCGGGCGTCGGGGCTGATCGCTTCGGCGTGGCGCCGGAGAGCTGGCCCGAACCGGGAACCATCAAGTTATCGCTGCTCGGCTATGGCTTCCTGGCGTCCGTGCTGCCCGTGTGGTCGCTGCTGCAGCCGCGTGACTTCATCAACTCACTGTTGCTCTACGTCGCCTTGATCGGGATGTACGCGGGCTTCTTCGTCTCGGGCAGCGACTTTGCGGCGCCCGCCTTCAACCCCTCTCCTGAGGGGGCGCCCTCGATGCTGCCGTTCGTCTTCGTCACCATCGCGTGCGGTGCCGCCAGCGGCTTCCACGCCCTGGTCTCGTCGGGAACCACGGCCAAGCAGCTCGACCGAGAGACCCACGCGCGGCCCATCGGTTACGGCGGCATGGTGGGCGAATCGCTGCTGGGCCTGCTGGCGGTCATCGCCTGCACGGCGGGCGTCCTCGGCAGTGATGCCTGGACGGCCACCGGCGGCAACTACAGTAGCTGGGAGGCGATCAAGGAGCCCGGCCGCGCCCTCTCCCACTTCATCGACGGCGGCGCGTCGTTCCTGCAGGTGTTCGGGCTGTCGGTGGAGCTGAGCCGGTCGTTCGTCGCCGTGGTCGTGGTGTCGTTCGCTTTGACCACCCTCGACTCGGCCACCCGCCTGCTGCGCTACAACATCGAAGAGATCGGCGCGACCGCGCGCCTGGGGCCGACGCTGCGACGCTACCCGGCCGCCCTGCTGGCGGTCGGGGCCATCGGTTTCTTCGCCTTCTACACGGTAGAGGGGACACGCATCTCCGCCGAAGGCGTGGTCGTCACGACGCAACAAGAGGCGGGCATGACCCTGTGGCAGCTGTTTGGCACGACGAACCAGCTCCTCGCCGGGCTGACGTTGATGCTGGCCACGCGTTACCTGGCGCGGCGCGGCAAGCCCGTCGTCTACACCGCCGTGCCCATGGCCTTCATGTTGGTCAGCACCGTCGTCGCCATGGTGGGCAACCTGCGTCAATTCTACGCGGCCGGCGACGGCCCCCTGATGAGCGTCGGGGGCATTCTGCTCGTGCTCGCGTTTTGGCTCTGCGGCGAGGGGGTCGCGGCGACCCGCCGGGATCGCGGGCTGTTCGCGGCCGCCGACCGCTGACCGACCGGACTCACACGAGACCCGCGGGGACGCTCAGCTCGACGCGGCCGGCACGACGACAGCGTGGGCCTGAAGCAGGGCGTCCAGTCGGTCCTCCTCGATGGCCTGGCGCGCCTGCTCCACGAGACGGATCAGGTAACGCAGGTTGTGGACGGTGCAGAGTGACCGGCCGAGCGGTTCGCCGACCATGATCAGATGGCGTAGCACGCCCACGTCCCAGCGGGCGCAGGTGGTGCAGTCGCAGTCGGCCTCGATGGGGCCGCGCAGCTCGCGGAAGCGGCTGTTGCGCAGGTGCACCGTGCCCTCAGAGGTGAAGAGCGTGCCGTGCCGACCGTTGCGCGTCGGCAGCACGCAGTCGAAGACGTCGATGCCGCCGGCAATGGCGGCGAGGACATCGGCGGGCCGGCCCACGCCCATGAGGTAGCGCAGGCGGTCGGGGGGGAGCAGGGGGGCATAGCGCATGGCCGCGGCCTGCAGCGCTGCGCTGCCCTCACCCACGGATAGACCGCCGAGGGCGTAGCCGTCGAATTCGAGGGCGCACAGCTCGTCGATGGAGCGGCGACGCAGATCGTCGTCGAGACCGCCCTGGACGATGGCGAACAACGCCTGGCCGGCCCCGCTTTGCTCTTGGTGATGTCGCCGCGCGGTCTCGGCCCAGCGAGTCGTGCGCCGTACCGCCGTCTCGAGCTGCCGGGGGCTCGACGGCAGAGGCGGGCACTGGTCGAGGACCATGGCGATGTCGCTGTCGAGCGCGAGTTGGATGTCGACCACCTCGCGGGGGCCGAGACGCCGCCGTCGGCCGTCGACGGGCGAGTGGAAGGTGACGCCCTCGTCGTCGATGGCAGCGATGTCGAGCAGCGAGAAGATCTGAAAGCCGCCGCTATCCGTGAGGATCAGACCGTCCCATTGCATGAACCGGTGCAGGCCTCCGAGGGCCGCCACGGTGGCCTCTCCGGGCCGGTCGTGGAGGTGGAAGGCATTGGCCAGGATCATCCCGGCGCCGACGTCCTCCAGCGTCTCCGGCGCGACGCCCTTCACGGCTCCGTAGGTCCCGACCGGCAGGAAGGCGGGCGTCTGCAAGTCCCGCCCGCGCAAGCGCAGGTGCCCCGTCCGCGCGGCGCCGCTGCGTGACTCCACCGAGAAGCTGAGGTCGGTACTCACCGTGCGAGGGCCAGGTCCGTCCCCGGGTAGTAGCGACGCAGAATGTCGTCATACGACGCGCCCTTGGCGGCGTATCCGCGCGCCCCGTATTGGCACATGCCGACACCATGACCCCAGCCGCGCCCCTGCAGGACGAGCTTGCCGTCGTGCAGGCGAGGCGCATGAGCCCACAGGGTCGAGAGTAGCTGCTCGCTATAACCCCGTCCCGACGAGAGGCGGGAGCGGAAAGTCGCCGCCGAGAGCGTCTCCGTCGTGCGCCCATCATCGACTTCCACCTGCCTCGGACGGGCCGGGTAGGGCACAGCCGACGCCGTCACATTGCGCAGGTGGCCGCTGTTGAGCCCGAGCGCAGCGACGACCTCCGCCTCGCTGAAGGAGCGTGTCCATTCGAAATGCGGTGAGGCACGACAATCGGGGCAGGGGACCGAGCGGGCGAGGAGCCCCGTCGGCACGTTCGGGAACACCTCGTGGGCGCCGGTCGTCGTGCCGCCGCAGGTGGAGTGGAACCAGGCCGGGATGATCTCGTCGTGACGCGTGAGCACCTGTCCGGCGGTCTGCTTGACCGCCCGGGTGGTGACGAGGGTCTCGGCGGCGATGCCCTTGTAGACCTGGCTGCGTTGATCCGCCTGGAGCCGCCCGCGCTGGCTCATCTCGTTGAGGGCATAGCTGCGCGCGGCCACCGCCTGGGCCTTGAGGGCCTCGAGCCCGAAGCGGTCGGACATCTCGGCCGGCACGACGCCGAGCAGGTACTCCTCGACCGGCACGCGATTGATCACCACCGTCCGGCCCTCGGACTCGAGGCGCAGCACGCCGCGGTAGGCGACGCCACCGGCGGTGAGGCGGGTCTTGCCCTGGGGGCGCAGCTCGAGGGGTGGGGGTGGCAGGTCGCGAGCGCCCAGTTCCACGCCTGACTGTCGCGCGCGGACGGTGGTGCCGTCGTCGAGGCGCCGGCCCGAGTGGACCGTGCGCCCCTCGGCATCCACGATGATGAACGGGCCGTCGGCACCGACCGTGGGCGTTCCGCGCGAGGGCGACACGATGACCGCGACAGAGTCCGCCGGGAGGGGGGCTTCGGCGGCGCGTTGGCGTGCGGGCGACGTCTCGATGCAGGCGGCGACGGCCGCCAGCAGGATGACGGCGATGACCAGCACGACACGCATGTTCACGCCTCGAACAGACCCTCGGACCGTCCTTCGGCGACGGGAAGGCCGAGGTGGTGCCGGGCGGCATCGGTGAGCTCGCGCCCGCGCGGTGTCTTGCGCAGGAATCCGAGGCGGATCAGGAACGGTTCGTAGACGAGCTCGATGGTGTCTTCTTCCTCGGAGACGGCGACGGCGATGGTCTTCAGGCCGCACGGGCCTCCGCCTTGGGACGCCAGGGCCGTGAGGATGCGTCGGTCGGTCGGCTCGAGTCCGAGCTGGTCGATCCCGAGCATGGCGAGGCCGTCGTCGACGACGCCGAGCGTGATATGGCCATCCGCACGCAGGTCGGCCACGTCCCGGAGGCGCCTCAGCAGTCGCAGGGCGATGCGCGGGACGCCGCGGGCCCGGCCGGCGACCTTCTGGACGGCGCCCGCTTCGAGCTCGCATCCGAGCCGGGCGGCGCTGCGCTCGAGGATCACCTCGATCTCCTCGGCAGGGTAGGCCTCCAGCTTTTCGACGACGCCGAAGCGCGAGCGCAGGGGCTGGCTCAGGAGGCCCTCGCGGGTCGTGGCGCCCACGAGGGTGAACGGCGCCAGGGTCAGGCGTACCGACCGGGCGGCCGGACCCTGGTCGATGACGACATCCACCGCACGGTCCTCCATGGCCGCGTAGAGGTACTCCTCCACGGTGCGGGCCAGGCGGTGGATCTCGTCCACGAAGAGCACATCGCCCTCCTCGAGACCCGTCAGGAGGCCCACCAGGTCCCCGGGACGGTCGAGGGCCGGGCCCGAGGTAATTCGCAGCTGGGCCCCCATGGCATCGGCCAGGAGATGGGCCAAGGTGGTCTTTCCCAGTCCCGGGGCGCCCGAGAGGAGCACATGGTCGAGGACCCCGCCCCGACGTCGTGCCGCCTCGATCCAAGTGCCCAGATTCGACACCACACGGGCCTGCCCCACGAATTCGTCGAAGGAGCGTGGCCGCAGGGGTCCGTCGGTCTCCTCGCCCGGCAAGGCAAGCGAGTTGAACACTCCCGACGGCGAAGAGGCAGTCATAGTCCGCATGATACCGACGTCGGATTGGCTTCTACAGCGTGACGGAGGTCCTTTCGACGCCTTGACTCGCTCACGGGCCACCACCAGAATCGTCACGCCCCGGACTTCCGCGGCAGGCGCACAGAAAGTGGTGTGCGCGAACCGCGTCACCGCCGTCCAGTTTCAGAACCGTCCCGCCCAGCACCCGTCCCACCCGGCCGAGTCCCAGTGGCTCCGTCAACGTGAGGTTGTCTCCATGACCCGATCCGGTCTGCTCTGCATCCTTGGCCTGGCGGCCACATCACTGTTCATCGGTTGCGGAGGCGGAGGTGGTGGGGGAGGCGGAGGCGGGGGCGCCGGTGGCCTTTCCGGTTCGCCTGGATTCCCGGCGCCCACATCGGCCGACGCCTTGGTGCGGACCTTCGCGACCACCGGACCCTTGGGCGGCTCCGGTCGGGTCGACGTCGTCGACGGCGGCGTGACTCCTGGTGGCACGGACGGCGGACCTGAGTTCGACCCGCTCGCCGCAGCGAAGGCGGCCTACCTCGACATCATCAGCACAACCAGCGGCGCCAACCTGGACGGCTTCATCGGCGACAACAACGTCGACACCATCCCGGACAGCGGGTTCGAGTCTTACAAGACCGGCATCGCCACGAACGCGGCGGTTGCGGCGCGCATCTACGCCGCCAACAACATCTACGACCTGTTCCAGACCACCACGGGTTCGCCGCGCATGCCGACGCCGTTCCCTGGTGTCATGATCACGGGTGCGGCAGGCGGACCGGGCCTGTACTCCAACATTCTCGCGCCGACGACGAGCGGGCAGTTCCCCGGCGGGCTGCCGGTGACCTACCCCGTGGTGCCCTCACTGCCGAACGCCATGGGTGACGCCGCGCCGGCACCGCCGAGCGGTGATGGCGGACCGTTCCCCGAGAACTCACGGCGTGGCCCGAGCCCGGGCGACCAACACCAGTTCGTTCAGGCCGTGTTCCCGTACGACATCGATACCACGAGCGTCTTCAACCCGCTCAACGGGCCGACCTTCCTCGGCGATGCGTTGGCGCCTTCGATCGCGCCTCAGAACTTCCGAGTCCGCGGACACGGGATCCAGCAGCTCGACGCCGAAGACGGCGATGTCACCACGCCCCTGCAGCGGGACATGGTGGAGTGGGACGTGCCCGTCATCGCGGTGGTGGGCGGTGTCACTTCGATCCCCACGCCCTTCGGCCAGGCCATCTTCACATTGGGGCACCCCGGTTTTGGATTCATCCCCGAGGGTGCGCGCCCGCGGGTCCTGGATCCCGATGTGCTCACGCTGATTCCCTTCGAGACGCCTGAGACGATTCCGGTCATCACGGTGCCGGGAGCGATCCCCTTCGACGGGTCGGCCTATGTCGACGCCGTCCCAACGACGATCACCCTGATCGGCTCTCCGGTCCTCGTGCTGGCGGACCCGACGATCGACGCCGGCGGCGGGCGGGTATTCGGAGGCGCGACGACCCTGCAGATCCACACGCCGGATGACGTCGACGCGACCTGCACGACCACGGGAACGCCGCACGCGCATCCCGGTTCCGTCAATGACTTCCTGACCCACGAGGACACCGCAGCCGCCATCATCGGTTTCTTCAATGTGGAGATCGATTACCTGCGACAGGCCACAGGCTCGCGCGTCGAGCGGCCCTACTTCCACACCTTCGACGTCTCGCAGGCAGAGGTGGGTGCCGACCCGCGCGCGCCCTTCGGCATTCCCAGCGCCTTCACCCGCGGCCCGGCCATCACGGTGACGCGGAGCCAGAAGTCGCCGTCGTCCACGGGCCTCCCGTCCATCGACGTGCTCGACCGTTCGGCGAACGGCGACCTGGCACTCGACAACGAGAACCCTTTTGTGCGCTTTGAGCCGCTGACGGACGACCCGTCCGGCTTCCTCGGCGACAACAAGGTCTCCACGCGGGCACGATTCCTGGTGGAGTTCGACCGCGAGGTCGTGCCGAATTCCGTGGGCTTCTCGCGCCGCCACACGATCCAGCGCAAGAGCGACGGGACGGTGGTGTTCCCGTTCAACGGCAACTCGCGTCCGATCGCGAGCCCGACGTCACAGTTCGTACTGGGTGAAGGCGCGCCTCTTGCGGCGAGCATCTATCTGTGCGTGAACCAGCCGGTGGTACCTGACTTCAACAATCCGACCGTGGGTCCGCGCAAGACGAACGACCCACTGCAACTCGGCCTGGTCGTGGGCAACCCGCTCGGAACCGGCGGAGCACTGACCACGCGCGACGACGGGACGAATGTCGTTGCCGGCCAGAACGGGCTCGACCCTCAGATCTTCAACACGCTGGCCACGCTGCCGCGCGCACCGGTGCCGGTCGACATCTACCCGCTCAATCAGAACAACTTGCAGGCCTATGTCGTGGAGCCGCTGATCGAGATCCCGCCGGGATCCGTGGTGACCCTCGGCGTGACCATGCAGGGTCTCAATCAGACCGGCGCGGTCCAGGGTTTCAGCATCGCAACGCCCGCACCGGGAACCGCCGTGGGGCATACCAACCGCGGCAACTTCACCAAGTCAGGGACGTCTTACACCAACTTCACGAACCTCACCCCCACCGGCTTGGGCCTGATCGGGGCCGTTTCGGTGACCACGGGTGATCGGGTGGTGATCAAGGTCAACGCGGGCCCGATGGACTTCAAGGGGAACCTGTTCTACGGCGGCACCAATGTCTCCGTGAATACGCTGATCGACGGCGACATTCCGATCACGGGAGTGGTCATTCGGGACGATTGCCGGACGGGTGGCTTCAACGTCTCCCGCTCCTGGCGTGTCGGCAACGACGGCACACGGGTCTACGTCAATGCGCCCGTTTCGCCGATGTCGCTGTACACAGTGTTCGAGCCCGGCGGCGTGGGCGTGCTTGACCTCAACGGCACCGGGTTCAACACCAACCGGCCCGGCGGATCGTCCGACAACGAATCCTTCGTCAACTACCTGATTGTGTCGCGCGAACTGCAGACGACGGTCACCGGTCTCAGCACCATCAATAACTACAACTCATTCGGCTTCTTCCCGCTTCAGCACAAGGCCGCCTACGGCATGATGAGCCGCTACACCTCGGGTGGCTCGGCCAGTGGGGGGACGGAGTCGGAGCATGCCGTCGGATCGCCGATCCGCACGGGCCCGCTCACGCCCACACCGGGAGTGAACGAGGGCTCTTCCGGTTTCGAATCGCTGGTGAGCAACTCCGAGGGCGAACAGGTCCTGACCCAGTTCCCGGAGGTCAAGGTGATCTCTGATGTGGTCGTCGGCGATTTCCTCGACGTGCTGTTCTTCGATGACGCGAATCCTTTCTCGGGTCAGGAAATCCACCGCACGGTCTTCGACCCGGGTGGAACGGTGCAGAACAACACCATCGCCGATCCGCCGCTGCCGAACCCTCCGCCGCTGCGCTACCCCGTGGGCCTCCCGCACCTGTCGATCAAGTTCGATCAGGACGATCTCACGGCTCCCCCGCGCACGATCGAGGGTACAGAGGTGTTCACGACCGATGCGCTCGTCCAGTTCGACACCGGGGGCGGCGGACAATTCACCACCCCGACGACGATCAACACGTTCATCCAGCTGAACCCTGTCGCCAACACGAGCAACCCCAACACGAACCGGGACATCCCGCCCCTGCCCCTGGCCGGCTTTGCCCCTCCGTTCGGTGGTGGTGTACAGAACGTCGCCTTTGTGCAGACAGGCCCGATGCCGAAGACTTCGACGGCTGCCGCAGTCCTCTTGATCAACAACGGTGGGTCTCCGAACAGCGTGCGCCCGCCGAGTTACTCATCGCGACAGCAGATCGGAAACATCCTGTTCCTGGCGGACCGCTCGAACAAGAAACTCCACGCGGTCAACTCGAACACGATGGAGGTGATCGAGTCTCTCAAGCTCCCGGACCCCTATGGGCTGGGATTGACGTCAGACCTCAACCGGCTGTTCGTGAGCAACGAGAGTCGCGACAGCGTCTCGCTCGTCGACGTCGACCCGCGTAGCCCCACCTTCATGACCGAACTGAAGCAGATCCAGCTCCCACCGGGCACCGGGCCGCGGGCCATTTCGGTGGCTCCCGACCAGGAAGACGCCTTCGTGCTCGGGCCTGCCAACAGCTCCGTGAACATCATTGAGGTCGGCAACGCGCTCCTGCGCAAGGTCCTCACCCAGTCGGGCCTGAACCGCCCTTACGACATCACTTTGGGCATGCGTGAGATCACCGGAGCGCCGGCATTCCAGAGCGGTGTCTATCACGGCTACATCTCCAACAACCTCGGCAACAACGTCCTGATCTACCAGAGTGGACCCGACGGGTTGGCCGGCTTGGGCTTCGATTCCATCATTGGATCCGTGGCGCCGAACGACCCGCCGGGCTCGGGCAACCCCGTGTGGCAGAACATGGTGCGACCGACCGGCATCACCTACGACCCGATTTCCCCTCTGGACGGATTCGCGGGGACTGTGGGTTGCTTCGTCGCACACGTGAGCCAGACCGGTGAAGCCATGGTGTCGCGCATCGCCTACACGGCCGACGAGGCCCCCGGTCAGAATCCTGGAGGGATCAACCCGAACAATCCCAGCTTCGGGACCAAAGTGTTCGAGGTCATCGACCAGTATCGATCCGGCCGCCAGGCGGCGGCGTTGGACGTCGGCATCAGCGACTACCGCCGACAGTTCTTCGAGGAGCGGACGTGGGGCACGGGTTTCCCGCAACTGTTCAATGCGGGGTCCGTGCTGCTGTCCTTGCAGGGCTTCAACATGCCGATCAACGCCAAGTATCCGCTTACGGCGTTGTCGCAGGGCGGAAGCGCGGCCAACAATCCGCGCTGGGATCCGGATCGCCTGTACCTGAGCATGTCCGGCAGCAAGATTGCGGCGTTTAACATCTTCAACCCGCAGGAACCGCCGAACATCGTCGACACGCCCGCCGATGCGACCGTGCTGGCGACGTACTTCAGCCAGTGACGGACGTCCGTCAGTAGGGGGCCTTTGGAGCACCCAGCACCGGCGCCGCGCTCGCCCGGGAAGGGGCGGGCGGTGCGAGGCATGTTTGCATCGATCGCCCCGCGCTATGACTTGCTCAACCGCCTGCTGTCGGCGGGGCAGGATCAACGTTGGCGCAAGGCGATGATCGCGAGCCTGCCCGCCATCGAGTCCGGTGAGCGCGTTCTCGATTTGTGCACGGGCACCGGCGACGTGGCCTTGTTGCTGGCCGAACGGCTGCAGGGCCACGGTGCTGTCCATGCGGCGGACTTTTGCGAGGCCATGGTGGCACGGGCGCCCGCCAAAGCGGCTCAGCGCTGCGTGTCGCCGGCTTTCCTTGTCGCCGATGCCATGCACCTCCCGTGGGGAGAGGCCAGTTATCGAGCCATCACCGTCGCCTTCGGCTTGCGCAACGTGGAAGACCCGGGCGTCGGCCTCGACGAGATGGGCCGGATCCTGAAACCGGGCGGACGACTCTTGATCCTCGAGTTCGGTCGGCCCCACAATCGGGTGTTCGGCGCGCTGTACCGGTTCTATTTCTTCCGGGTCCTGCCGCTGCTCGGACGTCTGCTGTCGGGGAGTGCCGTGGACGCCTATCGCTATCTGCCGGAGTCGGTGTGGGCCTTCGATGGCCCCGAGGCGCTCGGTCTTCGCATGGCCAAGGCGGGCCTGGAATTGCAGCGGACGGACTCGTTCCTGCTGGGAGCGGTGCGCCTCTACGTGGCCGAGAAGCCGGGCTCGTGACCCGAGCCAAGGGCCGGCGCGCACGCCGACCCCGTCGGTACGACTCACCCCTCGCTACGTACGTCGTGGAGAGCCGCCAGATCGGCCTGTCGCTGGCGCTCGTCGTCCCGCTGCTCCTGCTCTACGAAGTGACCATGGTCCTCGTGGATGCTCCGCTCCGGAACGGCGCCGAGGTCGTGGTTAGCGAGGCGCTCGGTCAGCTTCCCCTGCCGCTCATCGACGGGATGCGGCGTGCATTCCTGATCGCGATCGTCGGCGCCTGCCTGATCTGGAGTCGGCGCCAACCGCCAATGGTGGCCCGGGCTCATTGGGTGCTGCTTGAAGCGTTGGCTTTCGCCGTCGCACTCGGCCCTCTGGTGGGGTGGATGCTCGGCGGCGTCGGCCTCTCCGTGGACGCGCCCGTTACCGCAGCCGTTCCGGCACCCTGGCTGCCCTTCCTGCTCAGTGTCGGCGCCGGCCTGTGGGAGGAGATCGTCTTCCGACTGTTGATCCTGGGCGGCCTGGCCTACCTTGTCGGGCGCTGGACCCCCGTGACGCGGCCCGCGGCGTTGGGCATCGCCATCGTCATCTCGGCACTGATCTTCGCCGTGTATCACCATGTCGGTGCGATGGGCGAACCCTTCGAATCGGGCCGATTCGCGTACCGCACGGTGGCCGGTACAATCCTTGGCATCCTCTTCGCCTATCGCGGGTTGGCAGTGGTCGTCTATATGCACGTCTTCTACGACCTTCTCTGCGACCTGCGCGCGCTGTCGGGCTGACATGACCCGCGCACTCGTCGCCATCACCGGTGCATCCGGCGCCCTCTACGGCGTGCAGCTCGTGCGACGGCTGCTCGACGGCGCCGTGCCCACAGGTGTCGTGGTGTCCTCGGCGGCCCGCAAGGTGCTGGCCATCGAGCACGGCCTCACCGGCGACCCGGCTGAATACCTGATCGGCGCCGAAGGGCGCCGTCCGCACGTCTACGAGCCGGCTGACATCACCGCCGCACCGGCGAGCGGCAGTTCGGCGCCGGACACGATGATCATCGCGCCGTGCTCGATGGGGACGGTTGCCCGCATCGCCGCGGGCACGTCGGGCAATCTCATCGAACGGGCGGCGGACGTGATGCTGAAGGAGCGGAGACCGCTGGTCGTGATGCCGCGAGAGACGCCGTACTCGACGCTCCACCTGCGCAACCTGCTGGCCCTCTCGGAGCTGGGAGTGCGCGTGGTCCCGGCCTCGCCGGCGTTCTACTTCAACCCCGAGTCCATCGACGACCTGGTGGAATTCGTAGTCGACCGGGCGTTGCAGAGCGCCGGTATCGACCTGCCCCTGCGGCATCCGTGGGTGCGGCCCGGCGAGCGGGTCCCGGATCGGGAGGCCCGGGAGTGAGTGCGTCCGTCGCCATCCTGAAGGACATCAAACTCTCGCACTCCGTCTTCGCGCTGCCGTTTGCCTTCGTAGGCTTGCTGGTCGGCACGCGAGGTGCGCTGCCGTCGTTCCGCCTGGGCCTGCTGATCCTGCTCGCCATGGTGTTGGCGCGGTCGGCAGCCATGGCCTTCAACCGGCTCGCGGACGCACGCTTCGATTCGACCAACCCCCGCACCGCGGGTCGCGCGTTGCCTTCGGGACGCGTCGCACGGCGCGACATGGTCGTTTTCTGCACCGTTTGCGCCGCGGGTTTCGTCGTCACGGCGGGCCTGATCAACCCCCTCTGCCTGATGCTCTCGCCGGTCGTCCTGGCCGTGCTCTTCGGCTACTCCCTCGCCAAGCGCTTCACGCTGCTCGCCCACGGAGCCGTCGGCCTGGCCCTGGCGTTGTCGCCGCCGGCGGCCTATCTGGCCGCCCGAGGCACCGTCGCCGCCGACGTGATTCCGGTGCTCTGGCTGTCGCTGGCCGTCGCCTGCTGGGTGGCCGGATTCGACATCATCTACGCCTGCCAGGACGTCCAGCACGATCGGGCCGAGGGCTTGCACTCGATCCCGGCGGCCTTCGGCGTCTCGCGCGCCTTGATCATCGCGCGCAGCCTGCATGCCCTGATGCTCGTGGCCCTCGTGCAGACCCACGGGAGCGCCGGACTCGGTCGCTCAGCCTGGTACGGCATCGCCCTGGTGGGGATCCTGCTCGTGATCGAGCACTGGCTCGTCGTCGGCGGCGACCTGCGCCGGGTGAACGCGGCCTTCTTCACGGTCAACGGGGTGGTGAGCCTGCTCTTCGCGATCTTCGTCGGAGCCGACCTGCTGTGGCCATGAAACGCGGGGGATTCCTGGAGGTCTTCGAGGCGGCGAGCAAGCGCCTGTCCGGGGAATCGCTCCCCCGATTGCTGGTGATCACCGGCGAGGAGCCTTTCCTCAAGGAACGACTGCTGACGGGCTTGAGCGACGCGCAACCCGAGGCATTCGCGCGCCGTCCGGACGAGAATGAGAACGACGCCTTCCTGCGTCTGCTCGACAGTTGGACGACGTCGAGCCTGTTCGAGGCCGGCCGGGTGATCATCGCCCGGGAGGCGGAGACGATCCTCGGAAGCCAGGCCACCACCCGCAGCAAGCGGCTGGGTGCGCTGGCCGAGGTTCTGGAGAGTGGTTCGCCACCGAATCATCTCGTGTTGACGCTCGGGGGGCTCGATGGCCGCTCGAAACTGGCCCGGGGCCTGAAGGAGCAGGGTGGCCTGATCGCGCTGCCGGTGCTCCGTGACGCGCCACCACCGTGGCAGGACGACGGTGGCGACGCCGAGACGGAACTCGACCAGTGGCTGCGAGCCGAGGCGACGCGAGCGGGCTGGAAGCTCGATCGACGGGCCTGCCTCGCACTGACCCGACGCGTCGGAAACGAACCGGCGGCCCTGATCCGGAAGCTCGTTCAGCTCGCGGAGCTGAACGAGGGGGGCAAGACGATCACCGTCGAGCATGTGCGTGCGCACGTCCAGCACACGAGCGCGCGGCTGCTCTCGCTCTTCGAGGACGCGCTGCGCCGCCGCGATCTTGCGGGTTCGCTCAGTCTGCTCGAGCAGATGGCCGAGCGCGGCGTGTACGACCACAACCAACGCCTCGTCTCCGGGTCGGAGGCCGACGACACGATCTTGCGGGGACTGCTCACGAACCTCGGGCGCATGGTCGATGCTCACGACCGGCTGGGGCCCGAGCTGGTGGCCTGTCTCAGGCGCCCTCCTTGGGAGCGCTCGTCGGCACAGACGGCCGCGCTGACGGAGATCCTGGGTGGGGGCGGCCGGCGCGTCTTCGTCGAGCGGGACTTGCGGGCTATCGGGTCGATGCAGGCTCGCAGCGCCTTCCTGGTTGCGCTGGCGGCCCTGCGCGCCATCCGTTCGGGTCGCGGCCAGTCGATGCACGCGACCACGGTGCGGCTGACTCGCGCCCTCGAGACAGCGTCGTGATCCGGCAGCTCCCCCAAGACGTCGTCGACCGCATCGCGGCCGGCGAGGTAGTCGAGCGTCCTGCCGCCGTCATCAAGGAGCTCGTGGAGAACGCTCTTGATGCCGGCGCGACCGCCATCCAGGTGGAGATCGAGGAGGGCGGGCTGCGGTTGATGCGCGTCGCCGACGACGGGTCCGGCATCGCCGCCGAGGATCTGGCGCTGACCTTCGCGTCCCACGCGACGAGCAAGCTGACGGATGTCGGCGACCTCGAGCACATCGGCAGCTTCGGCTTCCGCGGCGAGGCCTTGAGCAGCGTCGGTGCGGTCTCCCGGTGTCGCCTGGTGACGGCCACAGCGGATGGCGACGGCGGGCGCCGCATCGATTGCGAGGCCGGCCGGATCGCCGGGCCGCATCCCGCAGCGTGCGCGCGGGGCACGGTGGTGGAGGTGCGGGACCTGTTCCACAACACGCCGGCCCGGCGGCGCTTCCTGCAGACACCGAGGACGGAAGCGTCGCGGTGCCGTGAGGTCGTCGCGGCCATGGCGCTGGCCAATCCCGGCGTCCGCTTCTCCCTACGCATCGACGGTCGCAGCCGCTTCGACATCGGATCCGGCCTCGACCTCGGTCAGCGCATCGATGCGATCTACGGAAGCGAGCTGCGCGCCGACCTGGTCCCGGTCGAGGCGCAGGACGGGGTGGGGCGGGTGATGGGCTTCGTCTCCCTTCCGGCCGCCGCGCGGCCGCGGCCGCGCATGCAACTCGCGTATGTGAACGGACGCCTCGTCAAGGACCGGAGCGTGCCGGCGGCTGTGCGCTCCGCCTTCCGAGACTTCCTGCCGGGAGCGCTCCAGCCGGCGTTCCTGATCATGCTCAGCCTCGACCCCGCGCGGGTCGACGTCAACGTGCACCCCACGAAGGCGGAGGTCCGCTTCCGCGAGCGCGACGACGTCTTCCGTCTGATCCGGCGGGCCTGCCGACAGGCGCTCGTGGGCGCCGACCTTGCACCTCGTGTGCCGTTACACGGTCGCGCGGTCGAGTCCCCGACGGACGCTCCCATCAGTGGGGGAGCCGCGTCGTTTGCCGTGGCCGAGTCACTGTTCCGGCGCAACGCCCCCTCAGCAAACATCCCCAAGAGTGCGCCTGTCTCCGCATCTTCCCGAGCGGAGCCGGCGACCGTTGTCTCGGCGCCGGCACCACGCGTGGCACAGCACTTCCTGCAGATCTTCGACACCTACCTGGTCCACGACGGTCCGGACGGTCTGGTCATCGTCGATCAGCACGCCTTGCACGAACGCATCCTGTATTCACGCCTACGGGACCAATGGGAAGGCGGCCGCATCGAGAAACAGCGGCTGCTCGTCCCGGAGCTCGTGCGCCTCGACCCGGAGGACCTCGATCGCGCCCTGGCGATGGCGGACGACCTCTCGGCCCTGGGCCTCGAAGTGGCGGCCTTCGGCGATGACCGGGTCGCCGTGCAGGCGGTGCCGGCCGTGCTGCGCGGCGAGCGCCTCGATCACCTGCTGCGCGACATGATCCATCCACCCGACGTGGCCATCGGCGCGCCGCACAGTCTCGAGCGGCGGCTGTTCACCATGGCCTGCCACTCCGCCGTAAAGGCCGGCGACCCCCTCGACGAGTCAGAGGCGGGGGAGTTGCTCAAGCAGGGGCTCGGGCTGGAGCACGACGCCACCTGTCCCCATGGACGGCCGACGCGAGTCGTAGTGGGTCGCGCAGAGCTCGAGCGGCTCTTCAAGCGGACGGGCTTCTAGGACTCCTTCGCCGGCGGCGAGAACACAGCAGGGTCGACCGTGACGTCGAGGTCGAAATCCAGCTGGTCGTCGTCGTCGAAGCTCACCCCGAGCCGGATCGCCTCGGCAGTGTTGTTCCCGGCGAAGACGCGGACGTTCGCGGGGACCAGCAAGCCTGACGGTGTGCGCTCGTGATAGTCGAAGTGCAGCTCGAGAGGGGCGACGGCGCCCCGACCGCGCGGTTGCACGGAGAGGCTCCAGAGCTTGCCGGTCTCATCATCGAGCGCGAGCACCAGCAGCAGCATCGGTGGCGGGTCGTCCGGCGTCGGCGGCGGCGCATCAGCGGCCGGGGGGTAGAGGTCGTCGATGGCCTCGGCGCTGACGTAGCGCACTGCGTGACCGTTGCCTTCGATGTCGAGGTGCACTCCCCGCCGACCGAGGCGAATGCGTTCGAGCCGGGGGAGCAGCGCATCGAGCACCACCGAGTCCATCAGCATGCGGGTCAACCGCCGCTGCTCTTCGAGCAGGTCGATGTCGACGCCGAAGCGCTCCGTGTCGTCGGAGTAGATCACGACTTCACCGGTGGCGTCGTTCCGGAACCACGCGGTCTCGCCGTCGTGGCCGATGGTGTGGCGGCTGCCGGTGACCGACTCCGTGTGGCGAGTGACGATGCGCTCCGGGTCCCGCGTGTACCAGCGCTCGACCGCCACGGACCCGGTGGCGTCGGGCGTCCGGATGGTGCCGAAGAATGAGCCATGCAGGCTCCGCGGCGGCCGTTCCCAGCGCTCGCGCGACTGATACCGTGCAGCCTTCTCGAGCAAGGCGAGAGCGTCCCGCTGGCCCTTCGAAGCGTCGTCATCGGCGACGGGGGTAGCCATCGGCAAGGCCGAGAGCAGGGCGAGGGCGAGGGCAAAGGCTTGTCGGCGCGAAATCATCATTGGACCCGTTCTAGAATGGGGGCGGCTCCATCGCAACTGAAGGCATCGTCAGGGAGTCGCAGGGGGTGGGGATCGGCGTGAAACTCGGCCTGGCGGCGTGTCTGTTGCTGTTTGCACTGCTGCCCTTCGCGCATGTCCGTGCCTTTCCCCATGTCCATGACGATCACGACTTCCGTGGTGTGGGAAGTCTGGTGACCGACGGGGAGGTGGGCCTGCCTCTTCTATGGCGGGCGGATGTCTTCGGCACTCCGGCCCAGCCCCATGGGCAGAGCGGCTACTGGCGACCGCTGCTTTTGCTCTCCTTCCGACTCGAGCACATGCTCACCGGAGGAGACTCGGCGGCCTTCGCCCAACTCGGTCACGTCGTGACCATCGTCCTGCATGCCGGCGCGACGCTGGCCCTGTGGTGGCTGCTCACCGCGCTGGGCCTCACGGCCGGCGCAGCCTTCGTCGCCGCGACGCTCTTCGCTGTGCATCCCATCCACGCTGAGCCGGTGGCCTGGCTGTCCGGACGCACCGACGTGATCCCGATCCTGGCCGCGTGGACGGCCACGGCCCTGATGGTGGCGCGGGACGACATCGGCAGCCGCTGGGTCGCCTGCGCTCTGCTGCTTGCCGCCCTGCTGTGCAAGGAATCCGCAGTGATGCCGGTGGTCATGGCCCCATTGCTGGTCCGCCTCGTTGGGCGGAGCTGGCGTACTGCACTCCTGGCGCCGCTCGCGGCACTCGCCGCCTATGGGGTGCTGCGCACCGTTTTCTTCGAGGGCGGGGTGGCCGCCGACGCCTATCTCGGTCCGCAGGCAGCGAGCGAGCGCTGGCTCACCTGGCTCTCCATCTTGCCCGACCTCTTCCGCCTGACGTGGTGGGCCGGGCCGCCGGCCACGATCCGGCCCGTGGCCGTCGCTACGTCGATGGCGGCGCCCGGTGTGGCCGCCGGCTGCGCGGCTCTCCTCCTGGCGTGCGGAGGCGCGGCGTGGGCCTGGTGGCAGCGCCGCCCGGTGCCCTTGCTGACCTTCGCCTTATGGGCGGGCACGATGCTGCTGCTGGCGCCTTGGGTGCGCGTGCCGTTGGGTTACGCAGAAGTGGCCGCGCCCTTGTACGAGCGGCACCTGTACGGCGCGGCCGCCGCGCCGGCCGTGCTCGTGGCGCTGCTGCTCGGCCGCTGGATCGGCAGTCCCGGGCGGGCGCTCGTGGTCGGCCTGGTGGGCGCGGCGCTGCTCGCTCCGCAGCTCCGCGAGCGGACCCGCGTCTGGTCCTCCGACGAAGCCTTCGCCCGGGCAGCGCTCGAGCAGGTCCCCGCCTCGCCGACTTTCCTCAATCACCTCGGGTGGTCGTTGATGCTCGAGGCCACGGAGCAGGAACGGGTCGTCGATGAAGACAGGGCGCAGGCGGCCCTCACGGCCTTCGAGAGTGCCCTTGTCCGCTCGCCCGATCACTTCCATGCGTCCCTGAACCGCTTCATCCTGCTGGCCGTGTGGCCTCGGGAAGGCGAGGCGTCAGCCGCGGAGGCCGACCTGCTCGAGCGCCACGGCGACCAGGCGGCGGCGCTGCACAACGCGGCGCTCTGGCACGTCCGCTCGGGACGGCTGAAGCGGGCCGTCGAACTGATGACGCGGGAGCTCGCGACGGGTGCAGCGTTCCCGGGGACGGAACAGGCCTTGCAGGCACTGCAAGAATCCATCCGGCTCGGGACGCCGGCGGGGGGGTGACGCGCAGGGCACGGAGTGACCGCAACCCCAGCGGCATCGTCCACGCTTCCGCGACGGGGCCCGGCTCCCGGGGCGTCGCGAGGGGACGTATGCAACTGTGGTGCCGAAGGGGGGACTTGAACCCCCACCCGGTTAACCCGGACTAGACCCTGAATCTAGCGCGTCTGCCATTCCGCCACTTCGGCAAGTAGCGGACGGATGTTAGGCACGTTGCCAGCAGGACGCAAGGCCTGCTGAAGCGCGACATCCGGGGCTCCAGTGAGGATGATGGGGCCATGGCTCGGCGCAAACCCACGGACGGTCCGAAGGTCGCGTGTGTCAACCGGCGGGCACGGCACGACTACACCATCGACGCCACTATCGAGGCCGGCCTCTCGCTCACCGGCGGGGAGGTCAAGGCCTTGCGAGAGGGGCGTGGGAATCTGACCGACGCCTTTGCCCGCATCGATCGGGGCCGCCCGGTCGTCCTCGACTTCGAGATCCAGCCTTACAGCAAGGACCAGACCGGCCACACCGTTCCGCGCCGCCCCCGAGCCCTGCTGTTGCACCGTGCAGAGATCCGCAAGCTCGTGATGAGGCTGCGCGAGCCCGGCAACACGCTGGTCCCGCTGAGGGTCTACTTCAAAGGGCCCTGGGCGAAGATCGAGCTCGGTCTGGCCAAGGGGCGGCGCAAGCAGGACAAGCGCCAGGCCCTGCGCGAACGCGAGCACGAGCGAGAGATCTCGCGCGAGAGCCGCCGTCGGCACTGACGTCCGCAAGGCGCGGTGCTAACATGGCGCGACATCCGGGGGCGACCAGGTTTCGACCGAGTGGCCGTCTTGCCGGGGTGGCGTGCCGAGGTCCCGGGAACCTCGCTAAACACCTGGAAAAACGATAGTTGCCAATAACAACTACGCAATGGCTGCCTGAATAAGGCATCCCGTTTCCGGAGTCCTTGCCTGCGGGGCTTCGGAAACGTCACTTGCAGGCTGGCCGACGTTGCCTCTGTCCGGGGCGGCCCGGTGAGATCAATCGGACTGGCCAAGCGGATGACCCTGTCGGCCGGGGCCCCGCACGGCGACAACTCATAGACCGACTACGCACGTAGATGCCTCGGTGAGGGCGCTTTGGGACGCGGGTTCGATTCCCGCCGCCTCCACCACCGTTTGGATTCTGCAGAGACCGGTCCCATCGAGGTGGGCAGGACGAGTCGGTATGATGCGCCCCCGTCTCCGTGCCCCCCCCGAGTCGATCCATGCGACTTCAGGTCGTGACTCTCTTCCTCGCGCTGGTCTCGCTGACGGGCTGCCTCGGCGGGACGGGGGCCGCCCGCGCGGACGCCCTGACCATCCATGCCGACTGGTCGAGCGGTGTCGTGGCCGAGGACTCGCTCGAGCGCATGCGCGACGCCATCGCAACCCTGGGCGGGTCCGGAGCGGACAACTACCGGGCGATGATCGCCCTGTGCCGCCTCTCGGTGGGCAGCCCCAGCGAGTTGGTCCGCGCTGACGCTCTCCGAGCGGCCTGGGAGGTCGGTGCACGCATGCCGTCCGAGCCGTACCGCGTGGACCCCGTCGACCACGAGATCTTCAACCAACGAGCCCAGCGCCTGGACGAGTTGCTCGAACAGAACCCCGGCGCGCTGGATGCTCCGAGTCCCGAGCTGATCGAACTCGTCGACTGGGTCGGCAGCTTCCGATTCCCGCCGGGACGCCTGTTGCTGGCGCTCGATCTGGCCGATGCCGTCACCAGCCGCGCCCTCGCCCATGACGGGACCGTCGTGGGTGCGGCATTCGATGGGCACGCGGCAGCAAGCCTGCGCCACGCCCTGGCGCTCGCGACGCTGCACGCCGCGGGGGACAGTGCCCCGATCGTCCGTGAAGAGGCGGCCACCGCAGCGCGGCACCTGCCCCTCGAGGCCGCCCACCTGCTCCTGGCGGCCATCGTCACCCGTGAAACCGACGGCCAGGTGCTCTTCCGCGGTCTCGACTCCCTCGAGACGATCCTGTCGCAGCTGGCGCCGCAGGATGCCCAGCGCCTGCTCTCGCCCCTCATGGACGACCTCGACGTGGCCGTCCGGCAACGCGCGCGCGAACTGGCGCAGCGGATCTCCTGAGCAAGGCACGTCCGCGGTGACCATGGACATCGCGCTGCTCGACGCCGAAATCCGGTACGACGGGACCCAGCTCTCGACGGCCTTCGTCGATGCCCACGCGGATCCCGGCGGGGCCGCGCCCCGCGACGTGGTGCTGCTGTTCCGCGGCGAGGCGGACGTCTCGCCGGAGCACATGGTCGACCTCGAGGACGCCGAAGCCGGCCTGGAGATCTACAGCCCCCACATGGCCCATGCCATCGTGGAGCACCGGGGGCTCGGATTGGCCGAGGGGGTCTGGCGGCAGCGGCTGTTCATGCGCCTCGCAGCCGATTGGATCACCGGGCGGGCGGGGGTCCATATCGATGTGCGCGGGGATGACCTGTACGTCGGCGCAGGAAAGCTGTCGGTATCCATAGCGACGACCTCGCCCCGATCGGTTTTGATGCACATCGGTGTGAACATCGAGACCGAGGGGGCACCCGTGCAGGCGGCGGGGCTGAGGGACCTTCACATTCGCTCTGAGGACTACCTGCGTGCCATCGGGACTGCCTACCGTGACGAGGTGGCGTCGGTGACACGGGCCGTGGGCAAGGTGAGACCGGTGGCATGAGCCGCTCGCGCAAGACTCTCTTCAATGTCCTGCGGCTGGTGCTGGCCGCAGCGATGGTCTGGTGGGTGGTGAACCAGGTCGGCTGGGACAACCTCGTCGACACGCTCACGCGCATCGACCTGTCCGACTGGGTCCTGGGTTTCGTGACCATGTTCGGGGCCTACTGCATCTCGATGGTGCGCTGGCGCATGCTCATGCACTCCGTCGGCATCGAGGCCTCGCGGTGGGTGGCCTTCCGCCTCGGCTTCATCGGGGCCTTCTTCAACAACGTGGTGCCCGGACTCACGGGCGGCGACTTGGTGAAGGCGCTGTACGTCGCTCGGGACTATCCCGACCAGAGGGCGGACGCGGTGCTCACGGTGGTCGTCGACCGCATCGTCGGCATCGTTGCTCTGGCGCTCATCGCCGCGGTCGTGATCCCGTTCGACTTCGACTCCTATCACGAGGCCGCTCTAGGCATCTACGGCTTTCTCGCCGTGGCTCTGCTGGGTGCTTGTGCGGTGCTCTCGCGACGCGTCAAGGCGAAGCTCAGGAGCATGCTCGCGGCCTTGAGACGCAAGCCGAAGTCGTCCGAGTCGGGCCCATCGCTCCTCTCGAAGCTCGATGCAGCCGTGTCCACCTACCGCGCCCGGCTCGGAGTCTTGTGGAAAGCGCTCTTCCTGAGCATCGGCGTCCACTTGCTGATCATCATCTCCATCTCGTTCTTTGGCGCCGGCATCGCCAAGGGCAACATCGCGTCGACGCCGCCAGGATCGGTGGAACCGGCGGTGATGGCGAGTTACGAGTTCCTGCGGGAGCTCGGACTGTCCGCACACTGCTCCATCGTCCCGATCATCATGATCATCTCGGCCATACCCATCGCACCCGCCGGGTGGGGGATCGGGGAGATGGCCTTCCAGCGCTTCTACGGCAACATCGGCATGTCGGTGGAACTGGCGGTGAGCCTGTCCTTCACCTATCGTCTCTCGGCCATGTTGCTCTCCCTGCTCGGGGCGGTGTTCCTGCTGCTCGATCGCGAGAGGGTGATGACCGCCGCACACTCATCGGCGGACGGCGAGGACGGCTCGGACACGCCCGATCCGCCCGCCTGAGCTCGGGGCCCGACGGCTCGCGCCCCGACGTTTCCCGCCCCGCGCCATTCCCGATTCGCCACACCGGAGTTCGCCATGTCCCTGCTCGTCGTCGGTTCCGTCGCTTTCGACAGCGTCGAGACGCCCTTCGGGAAAGCGGACCGCGTGCTGGGCGGTTCGGCCACTTTCTTCGCCTATGCCGCGAGCTACTTCGTCGGTCCGCGGCTGATGGGCATCGTCGGCGCCGACTTCCCTGAGAAGTTCCTGCAGGGGTTCCGCGACCGGGACATCGACATCTCCGGTCTGCAGGTCGACCCCGAGGGCAAGACGTTCCACTGGACCGGGCGTTACGAAGGCGACATGAACGAGGCCCAGACCCTGGGCGTGTCGTTGAACGTGCTGGGCGACTACGAGGCCTCGGTGCCCGACTCCTACAAGGACAGCGAGTACGTCTTCCTCGCCAACGACCACCCGCGCACACAACTGCAGGTCATGCGCTCGGTTTCCGGCAAGCCATTCGTCATGGCGGACACGCGCGACTTCTGGATCAGCGAGGAGCCGGACGCCCTGGGCGAGGTCATGTCTGAGGTGGACGGCATGGTCATGAACGACAGTGAGGCCCGGCTGCTCACCGGCGAAGAGAGCATCATCCGCGCCGGCAAGGCCGTGATGGAGCGCGGGCCGCGTTACGTCATCATCAAGAAGGGCGAGCACGGCGCGATCCTCTTCGGCAACGAAGGCATCTTCGCGCTCCCGGCCTACCCGCTCGAGGAGGTCCACGACCCCACCGGGGCGGGCGACTCGTTCGCCGGCGGGCTGATGGGCTACCTGGCCTCGACGGGCAAGACGTCGCTCCAAGGGATCATGCGCGGCATGACCTACGGCACCGTCGCCGCTTCCGTGGCGGTGGAGGGGTTCTCCGTCGACCCGTTCGCCCATTGCGACAAGGACCGCTTCCACGAGCGCCACGACGCCTTCATCCGGGCGATCTCCTTCTGACCGTGGTGCGCGGGCCGCGTAACGGCGGTCAGAGCGCCCCGACAGTCACCCCAGGCGAGGCTCGGAGGCCCAGTTCCGCCCCGGCCTCGTGAGGAATCTTCGAAATCGGGGCTGGATCCCGCCGTCGGGGATGTTAAGGAGGTGTTAGGTATGGCGGGCGGGAGAGGCTCGTGGCCATGCCTGCGATGGCCGAGCGGCCCGACCGGGGACCCTGATCCCCGCCGGAATCCTCGGTCGTCGTCAAGAATGTGACCCGGACGGACCCATACCCAGGAGCGAGACTCGATGGCTTTTTCATCCGCGACATCACGAGGCGGCCGAGGCAGCAAGGACGGCAAGAAGACCGGCGCGCAGCGTGACGCCGACACGAACGGGCGCGGGCCGGGCTCGGGGAAGGCGGGGGGCGGATCCCAGGCCGACATCGAGGTCACCCTGGCCCAGATCGAGAAGCAGTTCGGCAAGGGCGCGATCATGCGCCTCGGCGATCGGCCCGAGGAGGTCATCGAGGGCATCAGCACCGGATCGATCTCGCTCGACATCGGCCTGGGCGGCGCGGGCCTGCCCCGCGGCCGCGTCGTGGAGATCTTCGGCCCCGAGTCCTCGGGTAAGACCACGCTGACGCTGCACGTCATCGCCAGCGCTCAGAAGGCCGGCGGCTCGTGCGCCTTCATCGACGCCGAGCACGCCCTCGACCCCACCTATGCGGCCAAGCTGGGCGTGGACAGCGACAACCTGATCCTGTCCCAGCCGGACAGCGGCGAGCAGGCCCTCGAGATCTGCGAGATGCTCGTGCGCAGTAACGCGTTCTCGGTGGTCGTGGTGGATTCGGTGGCAGCCCTGGTGCCCCGGGCCGAGCTCGAAGGCGAAATGGGGGACAGCCACGTCGGCCTGCAAGCGCGCCTCATGTCCCAGGCGCTCCGCAAGCTCACCGGCGCCATCTCCCGTGGCAAGACCTGCGTGATCTTCATCAACCAGATCCGCGAGAAGATCGGTGTCTTCTTCGGAAGCCCCGAGACGACAACGGGTGGCCGGGCGCTGAAATTCTACTCGTCCGTGCGTCTCGACATCCGGCGCATCGGCGCCATCAAGATGGGCGAGGAGGCCATCGGTAACCGGACGCGCGTCACGGTGGTGAAGAACAAGATGGCCCCGCCGTTCCGCAAGGCCGAGTTCGACATCCTGTTCAACCGAGGCATCTCCTTCGAAGGCGATGTCCTCGATCTGGGCGTCGAACACAACGTCGTGGCGAAGTCCGGCACGTGGCTGAGCTACGGGGACGTCCGGTTGGGACAGGGTCGCGAGAAGGCTCGGGACTTCCTCGCGGAGAACGTCGACATCCTGCGCGAGATCGAGGGCAAGGTGCGGATGGCGATGGTCCCGGCGGCACCCCGTCCGAGTCAGCGCCCGGCGGACGCCGGACCGACGAGTCCTCCGGTGCCGCGTAGTAAGCAGGCCTGACGCGAGACCGCTTGCCGCCGGATCCACGGGGGCTGCTGGACCCACTGGGGCTGGACCGCCTGGCGTTGAGCGACGGTCAGGCTTGGTGAGAGGATTTCGGGCCCCAGGGTGCGCTATACCCTGGGGCCCGAGTCCGTTCCGAGCCCCCGGTGCCGAAGAGCCTGATGTCGACGCCCGCACAACTCAGAGAGTCCTACCTCGCCTTCTTCGAGGAGCGGGGGCACTCACGCCACCCGAGCGACAACCTCGTCCCGCACGGCGACCCGACGCTGCTCTTCACCGGCGCCGGCATGAACCAGTTCAAGGCCATGTTCCTGGGCAAGGGGACGCTACCGTTCTCGCGGGCGACGACGACCCAGAAGTGCATGCGCATGCCCGACTTGGAGAATGTCGGGCGCACGCCGTCGCACCACACCTTCTTCGAGATGCTGGGCAACTTCTCGTTCGGTGACTACTTCAAGCCGGACGCCATCACGTGGGCGGCCGAGCTGCTGGACTCATGGGGTGTGCCCCGGGACCGCCTGGCGGTCACGATCTACCAGGACGACGACGAGGCCGAGGCTCTCTGGCGCGACGGCGTCGGCATGCCCGGCGATCGCATCTTCCGCGAAGGAGAGGCCGACAACTTCTGGCCGGCCTCGGCCCCGAGCAAGGGACCGAACGGCATCTGCGGGCCGTGTTCCGAGATCTACTTCGACCTGTATCCCGAGCGGGGCGGGATGCCGCCCGAAGGGCCGACGGTGGATGGCGGCCGCTTCGTCGAGATCTGGAATCTCGTCTTCACCCAATACGACCGACAGTCGGACGGCGTCCTCGAGCCCCTGCCCCAAAAAAACATCGATACCGGGATGGGCTTCGAGCGAGCGGTCCGGGTGGTGGAGTCGCTGGCAGCCGGGCGCACCCTTGAGAGCAACTTCGAGACGAGCCTGTTCACGCCGGCGATGGCCGCCATTCACGAGCACGTCGGGAAACAGACGACGTTCGGGACCAAGGAAGGCGTGCATGCCCGCCGCATGGCGGACCATGTGCGCGCGGCGAGTTTCTGCATCGCCGACGGCGTCCAGCCGAGCAACCTCAAGCAGGGCTATGTGGTGCGCAAGGTGCTGCGTCGCGCGATGATCGATCGACACATGCTCGGGGCCGACCTGCGTGAGCCCTGGCTGTGCGAACTCGCCGGGACGTTCGCGGACACGCTGGGCGAGGCCTGGCCCGACTTGCGCGAGGCCCGCAGCATGATCGCCTCGACCATCGCCGCCGAAGAGGAGAAGTTCGCCTCGACCTTCTACTCGGCAAGCCAGCGCCTCGCGGTTCTCGCCGACAAGACGAAGGGGCGTGGGGAGTCGGAGTTGGCGGGAGCCGAGGCTTTCCTGCTCTACGACACCTTCGGCCTGCCGCTCGACCTGCAGCTGCTCCTGCTGGACGAGCACGGACTCGGCGTCGACGAGGAGACCTACCACGCAGCGATGGCGGCGCAGCGCAGCCGGTCGCGCGATGCGAGCAAGATCTCCGGCGAGGTCATCGGCGGACTGATCAAGTCCCTCGGGAGTCCCCTGCCGCAGACCGAGTTCGTGCGCAACACGCTCAGCGTGGAGGGCGCCCGCATCGTCGACCTGATCCTCGACCCCGAGGCACCCGAGGACGGCGAGGAGCGCGTCCTGGTCGTGCTCGATCGCACACCGTTCTATGCCGAGGGCGGCGGGCAGGTCGGAGATCGCGGCGTCATCGGCGGCGAGGGTTTCCGCATCGAGGTGGGGGACACCCTCGCCATGCAAGGGGTGCACGTGCACCACGGCGTGGTCGTCGAGGGGCAACCGGGCAAGGGGGACACCTGCCAGGCCACCGTCGATCGCGGCTCCCGCTGGGCCACCGCACGCAACCACACCGCCACGCACCTGCTGCACGCGTCGCTGCGGGCGGTCCTGGGCGACGAGGTCACCCAGGCCGGCTCGCTCGTCGATCCCGACCGTCTGCGCTTCGACTTCCGCTTCCCTCGGGCCCTGACGTCCGCGGAGCTGGTGGCCATCGAGGACATGGTCAACGACTGGGTGCTTCAGAACGAATCGGTGCACACCGAGCTCATGGGGCGCGATGACGCTCGCGAGGCCGGGGCCATGGCCCTGTTCGGTGAGAAGTACGGCGAGACGGTGCGGGTCGTGTCCGTGCCGAACGCACGAGCCGACCAGAGCGTCGAGCTGTGCGGAGGCACCCACGTGACCCAGTCGGGTGACATCGGGCTGATCCGCATCGTGTCCGAGAGCTCCATCGCCGCCGGCATCCGCCGGATGGAGGCCGTGACCGGACAGGGGCTCATCGAGCACGTGCGCGGAGAGGGCGAGACATTGCGCCGCGCCGCGGGGCTGTTCAAGGCGTCTCCGGAGCAGCTGGAGGAGCGCATCAGTGCCGCTCAGGCCGAGGTGAAGGATCTCCGACGGAATCTCGAAGACCTGCAGGGCCAGCAGGCGGAGGGCACCCTCGAACAAGGCAAGCGGGAATGGAACGGCCTCACCGTCCTCGTCGCTCCGGTGACCGGCGTCCCGGTCAAGAGTCTGCGGGACACGGCCGGCAAGGCGCTCAAGCAAGGCCTCGACCTGGTGCTGCTGGCCGTCCCCGAGGAGTCCTCCACGAGCTACCTGGCGGCCGTGGGGGCCCGGGCCCAGGATCAGGGCCTGCGGGCCGATGCTTTCGTCAAGGCCCTCGCCGTGGCCCTGAACGGGAAGGGCGGCGGCAACGCCTCCTTCGCCCAAGGCAGGGGGGAGGCCAGCGCCGACGTGGCCGGGCTGCTCGAGAGCACATTGGAAGAGGTGGCCTCGACCCGCTCCTGAGGGGTTTTCCCGCCCTTGCGGTCCCGGTACAGTAGGCCGCTTGGGCTCTGGCTGGAGAAAGGGCCCGTTCGGGACCATCCCCGCCACACCAAGACCTCGAGGAAGCAGATTCCATGGCCGTCCCCAAGCGCAAGACGTCCAAGGCCCGCAAGCGCAAGCGCAGGTCACACCTGGCCCTCGAGATGCCCGCTCTGTCCACCTGCGAGCGCTGCGGCACCGTGAAGGTCCCGCACGCCGCCTGTGAGAACTGCGGACATTACCGCGGTCGCGACGTCCTCGGCCTCGACGCCTGACCGCCCCCGACCCCCGGGAGCTTCAGCCCGTGAGAGTGGCCGTTGATGCGATGGGCGGTGACGACGCTCCGGCGTGCGTCGTCGAGGGCGCCCGACTCGCCATCGAAGGCGGCATCCTCCCGAGTGAGGCGTTGCTGCTCGTCGGTCAACGCGAGGTCATCGAGCCCATGCTCGATGACCAAGAGGTGCAGGGTGTCGAGGTCATCGATGCCCGCGAAGTCGTGGCCATGGACGAGTCGCCGGCAGCGGCGATCCGCACGAAAAAGGACTCGTCGATCGCCCGCGGCATGAAGGCCGTCGCGAGCGGCGAAGCACAGGCCTTCGTCTCCGCCGGCAACACCGGCGCCGTCGTCGCGGCGGCGTCGCTGATCCTCGGCCGCCTCCCCGGGGTCTCCCGCCCGGGTATCGCTGTGCCCGTTCCGACCCGCAGCGGGCCGTGCGTGGTCATCGACGTGGGCGCCAACATCTTCTGCAAGCCGGTCCACATGCTGCAGTACGCCGTGATGGCCAGCGTCTATGCGTCGGCCACCCTTGGGCACCAGGAACCCCGGGTCGGCCTGCTGAACATCGGCGAGGAAGAGGGCAAGGGTAATCCGCTGATCCAGGAGGTCCATGGGCTGCTCCAGCAGGCCCCGCTCAAGTACGCGGGATTCATCGAGGGGCAGGACATCATGAGCGGCACGGTGGACGTGGTCGTCTGTGAGGGCTTCGTCGGCAATGTGATCCTGAAGGTGACCGAGGGGCTCAGCGGCTTCATGCGCCACCAGATCTATTCGGCCTTCGAAGCACACCCGCCGCGACCCGATGTGGGTCAGGCCATCGGCGATGCGTTTCGTAGCCTCGACTACGCGGAGTACGGTGGCGCGCCCTTGCTGGGTGTCGCGGCCCCCGTCCTTATCGGACACGGACGATCCTCGGGGCACGCCATCATGAACATGCTCAAAGCCGCAGTCGCGTCCGTGAAGCACAACATGAACCAGAACATCACCGACCTGCTCGAATCCATCGAGGCGAACGCCGAGTCATGACCCGCCCCTCCTTCGGCATCCGCGGAACCGGCCGGGCCGTGCCCGACACGGTCATCACGAACGACGAGTTGGAGAAGTTGGTCGATACGTCCGACGCGTGGATCACCAAGCGCACGGGCATCAAGGAACGTCGGCGCGTCGACGAGGGCAAGGGCGTCTCCGACCTCGCCATCGAGGCCTCCCGCAAGGCGCTCGACGATGCCGGCATGGACCCGACCGAGTTGGACCTGATCGTCATGGCGACGGTCACGCCCGACCATCCGCTGCCCGCGACGTCCTGCAAGGTGCAGGCCGCCCTGGGCGCCACCAAGGCCGCCGCCTTCGATATCTCGGCCGCGTGCACGGGCTTCATGTATGCGACCAACGTCGCGGCGCAGTTCCTCTGGAGCGGCACCTACAAGAACGTGCTGGTGATCGGCGGCGAGACCCTGACGCGCATCACCAACTACGAGGATCGCAGCTCCTGCATCCTGTTCGGCGACGGCGCCGGCGCGGTCATCTACAGCACCGACTTCAGCTGTGGCGAGGTGCGCAGCACGAAGATGGAGGCCGACGGCACGGGCTTCGACGTGATGATCCAACGCGCGGGTGGGGGCCTCCTGCCGTGCACGCCCGAGCTCATCGCCGACAACCAGCACAAGCTCGTGATCCATGGCCGCGAGGTCTACAAGTTCGCGGTGAGTCGCATGGTCGAACTCGTCCGGGACCAGATCGAGCGCAACCCCGACCTCGAGTTGGGGGCCATCGTCCCGCACCAGGTGAACATGCGCATCATCGAGGCCGCGCGTGAGCGTCTCGATCTGCCGTCCGAGCGCATCTACGTGAACATCGAGCGCTACGGCAACACCTCCGCAGGCTCGATCCCCGTGGCGCTGGACGAGGCTCGACGGACGGGCTTCCTCGATCAGCACAAGGGCAAGCTGGTGGTCATGTGCGCCTTCGGCGCCGGGCTCACCTGGGGCTCGGTGGGGATGCGCTGGTGAGCGCCGCGATCCTCTTCCCCGGCCAGGGCGCTCAGGCCCTGGGCATGGGCCTCGACATCGCGGAGGCCGAGCCGGCCGCGGCTGCCGTGTTCGAGCGCGCCACCGGTGTTCTCGGCCGTGACCTGCGCGCGGTCATCGGCGGTGACGACGCCGCGGCCCTCGACCGCACCGACACCTGCCAGCCCGCCATCCTGGTGACGTCACTGGCGGTCATGGCCGCCCTGGAGGCCCGCGGCCACGTCGATGCCGCCGCCGTCGATCGGGTCGCCGGATTGAGCCTGGGCGAGTACTCGGCACTCACGTGGGCCGGCGCCCTGGACTTCGACGAGGCCCTCACCGTCGTGCGCATCCGCGGCATGGCCATGCAAGCCGCGTCGGAAGAGAGCGCGAGCGGCATGCTCTCGCTGGTGGGCGCCGACGAAGACGCCGCGCAGGCCCTGTGCGCTGCGGCCCGTGGTGACGACGTGCTGGTCGTGGCGAATCTCCTGGCGCCGGGGCAGGTGGCCATCGCCGGTACCACGGTGGCGCTCGACCGCGCCGAGGCCATGCTGAAGCAGCACGGGATCCGCAAGGGCGTGCGCCTCAGCGTTGCCGGCGCCTTCCACTCGCCGTGCATGGCGTCGGCCTCCGCCGCCCTCGCGGCGGCGCTCGATGCGGCGCCCATCCAGGCACCACGCGTCCCGGTCATCATGAATGTCTCGGGAGAGCCGACGGACGACCCCGACACGATCCGCGAACTGTTGAAGGCTCAGGTGACGTCGCCCGTCCTCTGGCAGCGCTCCATGGAGGCCATGCTGGCGTCCGGCGTGAAGCGCTTCCTCGAGCCGGCGCCGGGCAAGCAGCTGACGAACATGTTGCGGCGCTACGAGGCCGAGACGGCCGCGACCACTTGCATGAACACGGAGGCCCTGGCGGCGCTGTCGCCCTGGCCGGGAGACGAATGATGAGTGACCTGGACGGGAAGGTCGCCCTCGTCACGGGCGGCTCGCGCGGGATCGGGCGGGCCATCGTGACCGCACTCGCCACGGCGGGCTGCCGTGTCGGGGCCGTGGCCACCAGCGAAGCCAGCGCCGAGGCCGGCGCCAGCGCGGCGCGCGACGCCGGCGCGGACGCCAAGGGCTATGCGGCTGACGTGAGCGACCCCGCACGGGCCGCCGAGGTCGTCGCCGACCTCAAGGAGACCTTCGGTTCCGTCGACATCCTGGTGAACAATGCCGGCATCACGCGCGACGGTCTGATCGTGCGCATGTCGCCGGAGGACGCCGCGGCAGCCATCGACATCAATCTGAAGGGCACTCTCTTCTATTGCCAGGCCGCCGCCCGGGTCATGGCCAAGCAGCGCTCGGGAGCCATGGTCAACATCTCCTCCATCGTGGGCCTCGTCGGCAACGCCGGGCAGTCCAACTACGCCGCCGCGAAGGCCGGCATCTTCGGGCTGACGCGGTCGCTGGCGCTCGAACTGGGTGGCCGCGGGATCCGCGTCAACGCCATCGCCCCCGGTTTCATCCAGACCGACATGACCTCGGGGCTGCCCGACGAGTTCAAACAGGCAAGTCTGGCGAAGATCCCGGCCGGCCGCCTTGGCGAACCGGAGGACATCGCACAGGGCGTCATGTTCCTCGTTTCCGACGCCGCCAGCTACATCACAGGGACCACCATGGTCATCGACGGAGGCATGTCCCTGGGTCTGTGATGAATTCGGCCGCAAAAGGCCCCATGGCTGTCGTCACGCGGCTTGACTTGGCCCCGCCGCTTCTCAAACTATCCGAATCCCGCGCCGCCGAAAGGCGCTACCCCGGGCGCTGCATCGCGCGCGCCTTCATGGAGACATACGCCGTGGTTTCAACTCAGGAGATCGAGGAGAAGGTCATCTCCATCGTCTGCGAGCAGATGGGCGCCAGTAAGGAGAAGGTCAGCCTCAACACGTCCTTCATCCAAGACCTCGGTGCTGACTCCCTCGACACGGTCGAGCTCGTCATGGAGTTCGAGGACCATTTCAACATCAGCATCCCGGACGAAGAGGCTGAGAAGATCCAGACCGTCGGCGATGCCGTCAGTTTCATCTCCAACAACACGAGCGGTTCCTAAGGGTCCCAGCTCCGTCTGAGGGACCCATCCAATGAGCCGCCGTCGTGTGGTGGTCACCGGGCTCGGTGCAGTCACGAGCCTCGGCATGAGCTTCGAGGACTCGTGGCGCGCATTGCTCGCCGGCGAGAACGGTGTCTCGTCGATCGTGCACTTCGACACCACGGAATTCAGGACGACGTTCGCGGGGATGATCCGCGACTACGATGCTGAGGCCCGCTTCGGTGTGAAGGACGGGAAGAAGCTCGACATCTTCACGCAGTTCGGGCTGCTCGCCGCCGACGACTGTTTCGCGGACGCCAACATCGACCTCGCGGCCACTGACCTCGACCGCGTCGGCTGCATCATGGGCACGGGTATCGGCGGCATCCAGGCCATCGAGTCGGCGCACCTCGTCCAGCTCGAGCGCGGCCCACGCCGGACCTCGCCGCACTTCATCCCCAAGATGATGCCCAACGCCCTCAGCGCGCAGATCTCGATCAAGTTCGGTCTGCGGGGCAGCAACTTCGTCACCGGGTCGGCATGCGCATCGGCAGGCCATGCCCTCGGCATGGCGTTGCGCACGATCCAGTACGGCGAGGCCGACATCGTCATCTCCGGTGGCGCCGAGGCCGCGGTCACGCCCATCAGCGTGGCGGCGTTCGCGGCCATGAAGGCGCTGTCGACACGGAACGACGAACCCGAGCGGGCGTCGCGCCCGTTCGACAAGGACCGCGACGGCTTCGTCATGGGCGAAGGCGCCGCCGTGCTCATGCTCGAGGAGCGGGAGCACGCGCTGGCTCGTGGTGCCCGCATCTACGCCGAGGTCGCCGGCTTCGGCGCCACGTCCGATGCCTTCCACATCACGCAGCCGAAGGAGGACGGCATCGGGCCCACCAAGGCCATGAACGACGCCCTCAAGGACGGCGGTGTGTCCCCGAACGTCGTGCAGTACGTCAACGCCCATGGCACGTCCACGCACTACAACGACCTCGTCGAGAGCCGCTCGATCCGCAAGGTCTTCGGGCCCCAGGCGGACAAGCTGGCCGTCTCGAGCACCAAGTCGATGATCGGGCACCTGCTCGGGGGCTCGGCGGCTGTGGAGGCCGCGGCCACCTGCCGCTCCATCATCGAGGGCCGCATCCACCCGACGCGCAACCACGAGTCGCCGGGCGAAGGGTGCGATCTCGACTACGTGCCCGGTGAGGCGCGGGAGTGGAAGATCGATCACGCCATCTCGAACTCGCTGGGGTTCGGCGGCCACAACGTCTGCCTGCTCTTCTCGCGGCATGACGACTGAGCCGGGCGCGCAGCCCTCCGCTGCCGACCTCACCGAGCGCTTCGAAGCGGCCGGGCAGGGGCATGTCTGCCGCTACCTGCCGGAGCTCTCGGAGGTCGAGCGCGACGGCTTCCTGAGGCAGCTCGCGGCGCTGGACCTGCCCCGGCTCGAGACGCTCATCGGAGCGGTCCTCGCGGCGGCGCCTGCCGACGCAACGGGTGCCGTCGAACCCCCGGACCTGATCGAGTGCGCCGACGACGATGCCGGACGCGCGCGCGACGACGAGGCCCGCGCCGCCGGCGAGGAGTACCTCGCGGCGGGCCGCGTGGCGGCCTTCATGGTGGCGGGGGGGCAAGGTACGCGCCTCGGCTACGACGGCCCCAAGGGCCGCTTCCCGGTGGGCCCGCTGACCCAGCGCAGCCTCTTCGCCTATCACGCCCAGCGTGTGCGCGCGACGTCACGGCGCTACGGCGCCACGGCGCCCTTCTACGTGATGACCAGCGACGCCACACACGAGAGCACCGTGGCCGCCTTCGGGGAAGCCGGCTGGTTCGGGCTCGACCCCGAGCAGGTGCACTTCCTCACCCAAGGCACCTTGCCCGCCATCGATCACGCCGGGCGACTGCTGCTGGCGTCGAAGTCGTCGCTGGCCCTCAGCCCGGACGGTCACGGCGGTTCGTTCGCCGCGCTTTCCGCCAGCGGCGCCCTGGCGCGCATGGCCGCCGGCGGGGTCGACCAGATCTTCTACTTCCAGGTCGACAACCCGCTCGCGCCGGTCCTCGACCCGGTGTTCATCGGGCACCAGGTCTTGGCCGGGGCCGAGATGAGCACGAAGGTCGTGGCCAAGACCGAGCCGGGCGAGAAGGTGGGCGTGCTCGCCCGGGTCGACGGCCGTGTCGGCGTCATCGAGTATTCCGACCTCGGTGACGAGCTGGCCCAGGAGCGGGACGAGCGAGGCCGCCTGCGCTTCCGCGCCGGGAACATTGCCATCCACATGCTCGACCGGGCCTTCGTCGAGCGCTTGGTGGGCGGCGATCTGGAGCTGCCTGTGCACCGGGCCGAGAAAAAGGTCCCCTGCATCGACGAACGCGGCGTGCGCGTGGAGCCCACCGAACCCAACGCCATCAAGATGGAACTGTTCGTGTTCGACGCGCTTCCTCTGGCTGCCCGCACGGTGACCCAGGAGGTCCGGCGCGAAGACGAGTTCGCGCCGGTGAAGAATGCGCAGGGCAGCGACAGCCCCCGGACCGCGTCGGACGCACTCGCCGACCAGGCCCGCCGGTGGATGGGCGCCGCCGGCCTCGCCCCGCCCCGGGACCTCGCCGAAGTGGGGCCCCTGTTCGCCTTGGACGTCGAAGAATTCCGCCGTAACCTCACTGAGCGCGACACCGGCCCGGTGTTCGATCGCTCGTGACCCCGGGGTCTCGTGGCCGCCGGGCTGCCGGAGGCGACGGAATGAGACCAGTGGCGGTGCTGGCGGGAGGCCCCTCGTCCGAGCACGAGGTGTCGCTCGAGACGGCCGCCGCCATGTTGGCGACCTTCCGGCAGGCGGGTTGGCCCTCTCGCCCCGTCGTCATCGATCGGGAGGGCGGCTGGCGGCTCGGCGCTGAGGACGCCGGCGGGAGTGCGACGGAGAACGCACCCGTCATGACGGCCGACCGGGCGCTGGCGGCCCTGGCCGCACAAGGTGAGGTGGCCGTGCTCGGCCTGCACGGGCGCTTCGGCGAAGACGGCGCCGCGCAGCGCCTCCTCGATGCGGCCGGCGTGCCCTACACCGGGAGCGGCGCGGCCGCCTCGGCCCTGTGCATGGACAAAGAACTGTCGAAGATCGCCGCGACCCAGGTGGGGGCCGCCTGCTCGCGCCATCAGGTGCTCGTGGGGGCGAACATCCCCACGGCGCTCCTGCAGATGAAGGTCGGGCTGCCCTGCGTCGTGAAACCGGTGGGGGGCGGCAGCAGCGTCGCCACATCGATCGTCCGGAGCGATGACGCCCTGACCGACGCCGTGCACGCTGCCCAGGCGGAGGACCCGGAGGGTCGCGCCCTCGTCGAGGAGTTCGTCGCGGGGCGCGAGCTCACCTGCGCCGTGTTGCGGCAGCAGGGGCGCGTGACGTGCCTGCCGCTGGTCTCCATCGAGCCGCGCGGCGACGCCTTCTACGACTACCACGCCAAGTACGAGACCGAGGCGACGCGCTTGACCTGCCCGGCCATTGTCGACGCCTCCGTGCGCGCCGAGATCGAGCGGGTCTCCGAGTCGCTGTTCGTCAACCTCGAGCTGCGGGGCGTCGCGCGCCTCGACTTCATCCTCGACGAGACGCGCAACGTGCCTGTGTTCCTCGAGATCAACACGCTGCCGGGTATGACCTCCCACAGCCTCGTGCCGCTCGCCGCCCGCGAAGCCGGCCTCGCGGACATCGACCTGCTCGCGGCGCTGGTGGCCGACATCGAGGAAGACCGTGAAGGGCCCGGGGTGGGCTCGTGAGGGTCGTCGTCGCCGGGGCGCGGGGCCGCATGGGGCGCGTGGTCGTCCCGGCGTTGCGCTCGGCCCCGGGCGTCACCCAGGTCTCGACCCTCGATCGAGGTGACGACGTCGACGCGGCGCTGGAGCGCGACCGCCCCCAGGTGCTGGTGGACTTCACCCATGCCCAGGCGAGCGCGGTGCTCGTCGCGGCCGCTGTCCAGCGGGACATCTCACCGGTGATCGGGACGAGCGGGTGGGCCGCAGCGGCCATCGCTGACCTGGCGAGGCTCTGCGCGGAGCGGGGGCTCGGCGCCTTGCTCATCCCGAACTTCTCGATCGGAGCCGTGCTGCAGATGCGCTTCGCCGCCCAGGCGGCGCGGTTGCTGGCCTGTTCGCGGCTCCGGGAGGTCCACCACAGCGACAAGCGCGACTCACCGTCGGGCACATCCCTGGCGACGGCGGCGGCCATCGAGGCGGTGGGGGGCCGCCCTCCCGCCATCGAGAGTGAGCGGCGTGAGGGCCTCGTTGCGGAGCAGGAGCTGCGCTTCGAGGGGCCGGGGGAAGCGCTGGAGCTGCGCCACCACGTCGACGATCGCCGCGCCTACGTGGCGGGGGTGCTGCTGGCCGTCTCCCGCGTGCGCGCCCTCGACCGGCTGATCATCGGGCTGGACCCTTTGCTCGAGGACGCCGGCTGCTAAGATCGCGCGCCCGCAAACGCGCGGCGGCCAGAGTGGCGGAATCGGCATACGCGGCGGATTCAAAATCCGCTGCCCTTAACGGGCTTGGGGGTTCGAGTCCCCCCTCTGGCACCACCGCCTCGAACAACGCGGCGCTGAACAGCGAAGGTCACCCGCGCCAGGCGCGCCAGTCGTCCTCGGGCTGCGCCCGCGCGTCGTCCGGCTCCTCGTCGGCCCGACTGCGCAGACCGAGCGCTCGGAAGATGAAGAACTGCAGCACCAGGAAGAGCCCGAAGGCGATCGCCGGCAGGACCAGGGCGTTGCCGCCGGCGAAGAAGCCGATGGCGCCGCCCACGAAGAACAGGATGCCGATCACGGTCACGACCATGAGCGCCGTGGACCGTCCCGCGTGGCTGCCCGTCTTGGTCATGGGCGAAACATAGCACGCAGGCTGCGGGGGTCAGCCGCAGCGGCATCGCGCGTGGAAACTCACGACGATGGTGGGCGAGAAGGGACTCGAACCCCTGACCCCCTGGGTGTGATCCAGGTGCGCTACCAACTGCGCCACTCGCCCAACGAGGTCTTAGTGTGCGGAACGCCTTGCCGGCCCGCAAGCGGCGGCTGGGCCCTTCAGGGGGGGGCCGTCAGCGCACGTATCCGAGCCGTCGCAGCCGCTCGAGCGTGGCCTCGTCCACCGGCGCAGCGCCGTCGTCACCCTGGTCCTCGGTGCCGCGCCAGACGTCGAGCAGCGCCCGGAGCTCGGAGAGCGTGTCGGGCTCCGAGGCGCCGAGGTCCTCGGTCTCGTCGGCGAAACCTCCGGCCTCCACGGCGAACAGGCGGGGGGCCACGTCCGGCCTCTCGCTGCGATAGGGGAAGGGCTCGATGAGCTTGCGGGTCGCCGTGCGGGCGAACCAGCCGCGGTTCCCCGTCCCGGCGATGACGGCGGGGGATGGATCCGACGCGGACAGCGGCAAGCGGCTGCCGGACAGCGACCGTCCGGCCAGGGTGAGGAGCGTCGTGCCGAGATCCGCCGTGGAGACCGCGCGGGTCTCGCGACGCCCGGACGGCACGCCCGGCCCCGCGAGCCACAGCGGAACCCTGAGGGCCTCCTCGAAGAGCTGCTCACCGTGTTCGTCGTAGGCCCCTCCGAGCGGTCCGTCGTCCTGGTCCCGGTCGGCGTTGCGGGCATGGGAGAAGAGGCCCTCTCCGTGATCGGAGGTCACCGCGATCAACGCCTCACCGCGGCTCCCGGTTCCCCAGGCGTCCACCAGACGCCCGAGCATGCGATCCGTGTAGAGGACCTGGCCGTCGTAGCTCCGGCGGAAAGTCTGCAGCAGGCGTTGCTGGGCCGCGTCGAGGCGGGGCGTCCAGGAGACCCGCGGGGGCGTGCCGTCCGGCAGGGGCGCCGACCAGCCCGGACTCTCCGGAGCGTAGCGGGCGTGGTCGGGGTCGTAAGGCGCGTGGGGATCCATCAGGTGGACGTACACGAACAGGGGGCGATCATCCGCCGGCTCGGCCAGGTGTGCCAGCGCACGGTCGACGACGGCCTCGGCATTCCAAGACCGCAGCGCCGAGAGGTCCTGCTTCAGCAACTCCCGGTCACGCGCCGGCGCGACGTCATACGCCTCGAAGCCGCGATCGAAACCGTTGTCGGCCGTGAGCAGGGGATTGGCCACGATGCCGACCGTGCGGTAGCCCGCCTCGCCGAAGCGCTCGGCCAGGGTGGGCGCATCCTTGAACACGCGGGTGCGGCTCGTGGTCACCTGGCGTCCCGAGAAGAGGCCTGCCATGGCCGGCAGCGTCCACGACGACGGGCTCACGGCCTGCTCGTAGACGATGCCGCGGGCGCCGAAGGCCGCCAGCCGCTCGGTGGTGACCAGATCGGGCCTCAGGACCGTGGTGCGGTCAGCCCGCAGCGTGTCGATCACGACCAGCAGGACGTCCGGATGTGGGGCCCGATCGGAGCCACACGCCAGGAGGCACCCCATGACGGCCAGGAGACACGATTTCAGGCGCACGGTGCCCAGCCTAGCAAGCCCGTCGGCCCGCCTTGGGAGCGGATTGAAGTCCTGACGCTGGATTGTCGATGGACTTCTCCGACGGCCGTTCCCGACACGCCCCTCGGAGGGGCACCCCAGGAGAGATCTCCGATGCGCATCGTGACCCTTACCTTCACCGCTCTGGCCGTACTGCTGCTGGCACCCGCGGGCGCCGCCCAGGACACGCCGGGCTCGAAGGTCCGCCAGGCTTGGCTTCGCGTCCAAGCCCGGAATGAAGCCGCTGCCGAAGCAGCGGCCGCCGAAGAGGCCATGCTCCTGGCTCAAGCTCTCGCCAAGCGCGAGGCCTGGGGCTTCAGGAATACCGAGCGCCTTGCGCGCCTCGAAGCCCAAGAGATCCGGGCTCAGTCCGAGAATCGCGCCCGCCGACTCGCGTGGGCCGCCGAGATCATGGATGCGTCGGCGACTGTGGCTGAGAACCACGCCCGTCGCCTCGCCTGGGCTGCCGGAAGTGACACGGACTCGATCCGGGTCGCCGCGGCCGTCGTCGACATCGCCGTCGAGAACGTGACGCCCGCCGTCGACAGGACCACGGTCGCGATGGGCACGGCAACGGCCGACCCCGACGCGCCGCAACGCCAACGCCGTCGCCGCGCTGTCCGCGCGCAGATGCGTCAGGAGATCGAGGCTGAGGTCGAGAACCAGGAGATCGGTGGCGCCTGGAGCGGTCCGCCCGTCTACGTCAGGCCAGCGGCCGAGACGGTGACCGTGGAGGTCGCCATGACCGATTCCGAGCCGATGGTGACTTCGCCCGACGGCGCCACCGCGATGGCCACCGCCATGGCCACCGATGCCGTCAGCGACGACGTGCGCCGTGCCCGCCGTGAAGCCTGGGCCGCGAACCACGCCCGCAAGGTCGCGATGCGCATCAAGTCACAGGGTGAGCGCGAGCTGCGTCGCACCGAGGTGCAGGAGCGCATGCGCCTGGCCCGCGTGCAGCAGTCAGCGATCCGGAACGGCGAGCGCGTTGCCCTCGCCATGGATTCGGCGTCGATCCAGCAGCGTCGGGACTCGTGGGCCGCGGCCCAGCGGATCGCTGCGCAGCAGGCCAATCCCCTCAAGCGTTCGTCGCAGCGCCGTCCGATCCGGATAATCGAGGCGCCCGCCGCTGAGGACGTGATCGGAGTCGAGGGCAACGCGGAAGACGCCGAGAACGACGGCATCGACGGCTAGATCCCAGGCCCACTCGGGGGACCATCCCCGCGGTGTCCACGGCGCCCGTCCCGGCTCAGGCCGCGGCGGGCGTCTGCCGTTGCGGGGAGCGCCGGGTCAGCTCCGCATCAAGACAGACTCGCGGCGGAACAGCCACGACGTGCCCCACAAGCCGAGGCCCGTGAGCAGCAGCAGGCTGCCCAGCGTGATCCAGTAGAAGTCCCACAGGTAGTTCCCCTTCATCAGCTCCTTCATCAGCATCGAAACGTTCACCAGCGGGATGAAGGCCAGGTGAATCTCTGTTTCGAGATCGGGGAGGAACGCGACGCCTGACGGGATGATGAACAGGAATTGCAGCGGCGTGACGTAGTTCTGGGCCTCCTTGAAAGAGCGCCCGAGCAGAGCCACGCCGAGCACCACCGCAGCGATGAGCGCCGCGATGGGGATCAGCAGCGAAGCGGTGAGCGCCAGCGCAAGGGGCTCGAACTGGATATTGAGCTGCTCGGTGGCGCCCTCGGGCAGGATGCCTTGCGTGAACGTCAGGTACATCGAGGCCGTGAACAGAACTGCGGCGGTCACCGCTGCGATAAACGTCACCAGGAATTTTCCCGCCGCAATGTCCATGCGCGAGACCGGGCTCAGCAGCAGGGTCTCCAGCGTGAAGCGCTCTTTCTCTCCGGCTGTCAGGTCGAGAGCCGGATAGAACGCACCGAGGAAACAGAAGATGAACAGCATGTAGGGCATGACTCCGCCCAGGACCGCCTGCAGCATGCGTGAATCGGTGGCGATGTCGGCGGCCTGCACGTCGAACGGATCGATGAACGCCGGCCGCAAGTTGTTCATGCGCAGGCGCTCGTCGACCTCGTGCCGCCCGAGCGCTTCGATATATCCGTGGAAGCGCTCATAGAATTCCTTCGAGAGGTTGATGCTGCGGTCGTAGAGCACGTAGATCTCGGCCTGCAACGGGTCCTCCTCGAGCCGCTCAAGCAAGTCGAGCGGGACGTGGAGGGAGGCCTGGATCTCCTTCTCCTGGATGGCAAGCGCAACGCGCTCCTGGGAGAGCGCACCGGGCAGGTCTCCGGGGATCTCCACACCGCCCGAGAGTGTGCCGACCGTCTTCAGGTCGTCGAACCCAACCCATTCGATCTGGTCGAGGAATTTGTTGATGTTCCCGAAATCGGTGAGCAGCTCCTGCTGGTCCTCCGTGAGCTGATCCCAATTCTTGTAGAGCGCCCCGAGGCTGCCCTCGACGACGGAACCAGCTCCTGACTCGCGGGCCACCGCCGCCTTTGCCAGGCGCCGGTACATGGCCTCGATGTCTTGGCCGTCGCTTCCCCCGAACAACTTGAACATGACGATGCCGAACTCAATGTTGTGGGCATCGCGCCAGCGGAGGGCGAGAGCGCGCAGCAATTCCCGCTGTTGCGGCTCGATGGCGACCGTCAGCACACGGGCCTCGCGCTCACCCGCCTGCTGCTTTATGAACTTCGTGAACCCGATCATCACCAAGGGCATGGCCAACATCGGCAGCAGCATCATGAAGAATAGCGTGCGCCGGTCGCGCAAGACGTCCTTGAACTCCTTGCGCGTGATGGTGGCGATGGACGCGAGGTTCAAGCGCTCGTCTCCAGGATCCCGACAAAGGCCTCTTCGAGATCTTGCCCGTGCTGTTCGCGGAAGCCGTCGAGTGTGCCCTCGAAGGGCATGGTGCCCTGGTGGATCACGCCGAGCCGGTCACACAGCCGGCTCACCTCGCCCATGATGTGCGTGGAGAAGATTACGCACTTGCCCTGTTCGCGGGAGACGCGGATGAAGTCCACGATGGTGCGGGCGGCCAGCACGTCGAGGCCCGAGGTCGGTTCGTCGAGGATCAGCACCGGTGGGTCGTGCAGCACCGTGCGCGCCACATTGACCTTCTGCTTCATGCCGGTGGAGAGCTTGTCGCAGCGCTTGCCGAGGTAGCCGGTCATGTCGAGCAGCTCGGCCAGTTCGGAGATGCGCTCGGCGATCAGCCCTGTGTCCATGCCGTGCAGCTGGCCGAAGTACTTCAGCACCTCTTCGGGCGTGAGCCGCCCGTACAGGCCCGTGTTGCCCGAAAGGAAGCCGATCGATTCGCGCACCCGGTGCCCATCCGTGACCACGTCGTGCCCGGCGACGGTTGCCGTGCCGCCGGTGGGAGCCAGGACCGTGGAGATCATGCGCAGCGTCGTTGTCTTGCCGGCACCGTTCGGCCCGATCAGCCCGTAGATCTCGCCCGCACGACAGGTGAAGGAGATGCCGTCGACGGCCACGGTGCGTTGCTTGCGGCCGCCTCCGTAGACTTTTCGCAGCTCTCGAGCGATGACGAGTTCGGTCAAGACCGGTCTCTCTGCTGGGGAAAGGGCGGTGATGATACCTGCGGCGACCTCGATCCCAACCGGCCGCCCAACATCCGCCACACTCCCTGCGTGTGGAGCGTCGCGGCGCTCGTGGGGGTCGGTGGCGGCGACCCGAGGTGCTTGTGCCGGATGGTGACCCCGACGGATTGGCCTCCCCGGATGATCGGCCGGCCGCTCGGCGGTAACATCGCCTGCCCCTCCGCCCGGATTTGCCGAATGAACCGCTTCCACTCGCTGGCCCCTGTGATCTTGTGCCTCGGTCTGCTGGCAGCCTGTGGGGGCGAGGCCCCGTCACCCGGCGACGACGAATCCTCTTCCGGACCGCCGGCCACTTCCTCCGGCGACGTTCCCACCGGCGGCGGTGGCACGAAGATGGCTCCGGGATCCGTGGCCACGATCCACCTGTTCTCGCTCTACCGCATGCAAGGCCAGGCCGAAGGCATCCCCTGCCTGGCCGGCGGCATTCAGCCCTTGGCCGCCGCCGCCGAGACCAAGCGCCTCGCCCTCGAGGCCGGTGAAGCGAGCTACCTCATCGCGGTGGGGGACATGCTCCTGCCGACCGGCATCGGGGACGTGCACCCGGCGCGCAACCTCTCGTCGCGGACGCGGGCCAGCGTGGTGCTCGAGGCCATGGCGGTCGCCGGCGTCGATCTATATGTCCCCGGGCAGGCCGATCTGGCCCATGACCCGGACTGGCTGCTCAACAAGTGCGCCAAGCTCAACATCCCGGTGCTCATGACCAACGTGAGCGTCGTCGGTCACGACGAGACGCTGCTCACCAAGGTGATCGAGAACAACGGCTTCCGGCTCGGCTGTCTCGGCATCACCCGCGCGCACACCATCCGGGAGGCCGACCGCGACCTCGTCAACGCCAAGAAGGCCCGCGTCACCGCCAACGTGACCAGCAAGCGCCTTGAGAGCAACGACATGGCGGACTTCGTCATCGTCTTCAGCAACGTGGCGCAGTCGCCCAGCCTGGCGATGACGAAGCTCCCCAGTGTCCACGCCGTGCTCGGCACACTCGGTCCGGATGAGGGCGCCGAGAAGGGGGCCATGCTGCGGGACGGGGCGCTCTACATGATGGTCGAGCCCATGGGTCGCGAGATCGGGCATACGACCATCCGCATCGTCGACGGGGACCTCGTCAACGTCGTCAACATGTCGCCGGTCCACGAGCTGCCGCGCAAGGTCGAAGCGCACCAGCAGGAGCTCGAGTCCTACGTCGAGCGCTTCGGAACCGACGACCTGGTGACCCTGGCGCAGTTGGTGACCCCCGACAATCCGGACTACTTCCTGCGCAAGGCGATGCAGATCAACGAGAACCGGGAGTACGTGGCCGAACTGCTCGACCACACCGGTTCGGCCTTCGACCATCGGCCGGCCGCAGCGGTGGAGATCCCTGACGACAGTCCCGTATTGGCCAAGCTCGCCACCCTGCCCGACCGCTTTGTGCGGGCCTATGAGGAGGTCGACTTCGGCCCCCTGAGGACGCCGGACCCCGAGATGGAGATCCCGCATCCCGACAGCTGTCTCGACTGCCACCAGGCGCAGTACGACTTCTGGAAGACCACCGATCATGCCGGGGCCTACGAGACGCTGAAAGGCATCGGCATGGACTACGACGTGCTGTGCCTCGGTTGCCACACCAGCGGGTTCGACACCAAGGGCGGTTATCGCGACCCCCGTGAGGAAGCGCCCTTCGGTCCTGTCGGTTGCTTCGACTGCCACGGCACGACGTTCCCTCACTTCGGCATGCCTGGAGCCGTGGTCGACACGCTGTTCACGTCCAGCGAAGCCGACTACATGGAGTGCTACAGCTGTCACACCAAAGAGCGCTCACCGAATTTCGATCGGGACACGCAGACCGAGCGTGTCCGCTGCCCGCCCATGGGTGGCGACGAACCGGCCCTGGTCAAGGCCTGGCACGTCGCCCTGGGCACCATCGAACGTCGTGAGGAATCGGGCAATCTGTTGGAGCGCGACGCCCACAGGAAGGTCCGGGCCCTCGTGGGTCTGGGACGCATCGAAGAGGCCATCGTCGAAGTCGGGGCGATCATGGAGACGAACCGCCGCGACGTCCGGCTGGCCATCGAGTTGGCCCGCCGGCTCGACGAAGTCGGCCGCTCCGACGTGGCCATCGACACCATCCGCACCTTCGTGCGCTCGAATCCGGGCCACCCACTCGCCAATGAGGAATACGTACGCCTGCTGCTCGAGGCCTCGGATCCTTCGCTGCGCGACCCTCAGGCCGCCCTGCGCGAACTGCGCTTCATCCTGCCGCCCAAGGACTCCTCCGAAGGCGAGGACACCGATGGTGAGAACGTGAGCTTCCGCGTGCTGCGCGTCGACGCGTTGATGGCCACGGGCCAACAGCAGGCGGGGGCGCAGGAGCTGATGGAACTCGGCGCCCGGCACGCGCAAGACACGCGCGTGCTGCGTCGGTTGAAGCGCTACTTTGGCGGAGTGCCCGAGGCGTTCAAGCGCTGATCACCCAGCTGGTCTGCGGTCCAGGCCACGATGGGTTCGGGCAGGTATTCCTCGACGACCTCGAACACCTTGCGGGTGCCCTCGAGCGTGTAGGAATCCTGCGCCGCGTCCTCGAAGGTCGGCTGGTCGAGCGCCAGCAGTCCCAGCGTCACCACGGCCGCGATGAGCACTCCCTTGGCGCCGCCGAGGACCAGACCGAGCACCCGGTCGAGTGCGCCGAGCTCGGCACCCTCGAGGATCTTACGCACAAGGCGTCCGAGCAGCACGCCGACCAGGAGCACGCCGACGAAGACGATGGCGCAACCCAAGGCGACGCCGAGGCCTTCGGGATTCGGGAGACCCGAGATTACCGGCCAGTCTTCGGCGCCCAGGGTGTGCCCGTACTGTGTCGCGAGCATGAGCCCCACGCTGGCCGCGATCAGCGAGAACAGCGTGCGGACGAATCCTCGCAGGGCTCCAGCGACCGCGAGCGCGAGGACGAGCGCGCCGGCGCCCATGTCAAGCCAGGAGACGGTCTCGAACATGGTGCATCTCCAGGTGGCTGGCTGAGGCGGGCGGGCAGGACATCGCCGCTGCGAGTCCACCTTCCATTACGAATCAAAGCCAGGGAATTGCACACGGAAGGCGACGCCACCCGTCGCACTGTTGGCGTCGAGCCGGATGTCGCCACCGTAGCGGCGCAAGATGTCCCGGCTCAAGGCCAGGCCCAGACCGGTGCCCTCGCCTTCCGCCTTGGTGGTAAAGAAGGGCGTGAAGATTTCCTCCGCCGTCTCCGCCGGGATGGGGGGGCCGTTGTTGGCGATGATCAGGTCGACTCTGTGGGCGGCGGCCGGCTGCTCGGTGCGGATGGCGATGCCGCGGCCTTCGTCTCGCCCCGACGCGAGGCCGTCGCGCGCATTGTCCAGCAGGTTGAGCAGGACCTGGACGTAGGCGCCGTGCTGGCCGCGCACGAGCACGGGCTGATCCGGCAGTGACGCCACCACCGAGATGCTTTGCTGTCGCATGGAGTTCTGCATCAAGTTGACGCAACTCTGCACGACGCGGGACAGGTCGACCTCTTCGATGGTGTCGGAGACCCGCCGCGTGAAGGACAGCATGTCGTGCACGAGGGCCTCGATCCGGCGGGTCTCCTCGATGATGGCGGCCAGGTCTGTTCGGTCGGCATCGACGTGGCACTGGTCGTGGAGCAACTGCGCGTATCCCTGGATGACGGCCAGGGGATTCTTGACCTCGTGCATGACCTCGGCGAGCAAGCGACCGGCCTGGGCCAGTCGAGCTTGATGCTCTGCGTCCGTCTCTCCGGCGAGCGTCGGGCCGGAGGGCCTGCTCGCACCATCGTCCGCCATGGACCGCGTCCCCTCGGATCAACGCGCATGTTGAAACGCCTGAGGGGGGCGTTTCCAGAGGGAAGATGGAGAATCTGCTGAACTCAGGGCGACTCGCTGATGACGGCGAGCCGCGCTTCCTGCTCCTGCAGCTGCTCCTGCAGGTCGGCGACGCGAGGGTCCCCCGACGGTGATTCCTTCCGCAGCCGGGCAAGGCTCGAGCGGGCGTCTTCGAGTTGCCGCACGGCCATGTGGGCTCGGACCAGGACTCCGAGCGCGACGGGCGACTGAGGCGATCGCTCAACGGCAGACTGCGCCAGAGCCAGGGCCAGGCGGGGGTGGTAGAGGTCCGGCCGGGAAGGGGCCAGCAGGCCCATCGCAGCGTCGGCGAGGTCGCCTGCCGTGCTCGCAGGCGTCAGGGCCCGGAGGCGCTCCACGTGCTCAACACCCGGCGTCCCGGTGCGCATGAGCGACGTCGACCAGCGCGGCTGGCGGGGATCACTGACCAGCGAGGCCACCGCCAGGGTGCAGAACAGCAGGCCCCCCAGGGTGAAGGCCAGGTAGCGCGTGGAACGACCATCAGCGCGACTGCCCGTGGCGCCCGCACCCGCGACGGCCAGGAGCACGAAGTCGACGGGCGCGAAGAGATGCGGGCCGACGCCGAAGGCAACGCAACCTCCTGCGAGGACCACGATGCCGGCCACAGCGCCCGCCCGTGGCCAGGCCGATTCGGTGTCGAGCTTCAAGCGCGTCCAGGCGGCCACCGCAAACAACAACAGGCCGCCGCGGATGAACAACTCCAGTACCCCCTGGACGACCCACGGGAGCCCCAGCACGCCGGAGGGCGCATGACGATGGGGGGCGAGGTCATCGAGGAGGACGCGATCGACAAGCCCTCCGATGGCGGCCGCGGGGCCCTCCTCTGCAATGACATCCAGAGTCTGTCCATAGCGATGGCGAGCCAGCGCGTGGGGCATGACCGGATCCGACGGTTCCTGCACGAGCGAGCGTCCGGCCAGCTGCGCGACGCCGTGAGCCGGCCCGGTGTCGAGCGCCGGCATCAGCGCGGACTCGGATTGGTGGAGCCAGACCGAACCCGCTCCCGCCAGCAGCACCGCGCTCAGAAGCGGAAATGAAGTCCGCAGGCGGGGGACCGGGAGCACGAAGACGATGAGCCCCGCCAGCACCGCCGAGGCTGCGACCACGCCGCCTGCCCATGCGCTCAGCCAGAAGGCCACCGGCAGCAGAGACCAGGCGATCCAACCGACGCGGCGCCAGAGCACAAGGGCGGTGAGCACCAGACAGCACGCCGCACCGCTGACCGCTTCGCTGCTGATCCCCACGCCGCTGGCGATCAGGGTGGGATGGACGGCCCAGGCCGCCGTCATCCAGCACAAGCCCCGACCCAACGACCGACTGCCCATGTCCAGGAGTCCGCCGAGGCTCGCCACGAGCAGGCCCGCGCACCCCAGTGCCAGCAACTGGAGCCACAGGCTGGCTTGACGAGCTGCGGCCACGTCGTATCCGGGAGTCTCCGACACGTCGGACAACCACCAAGCCATCAACCATCCCGGGCCGACAGGCCGGAAGCTCGCGTCCGCATCCAGTCCCTGCGGCGCCCAGGCGTCGAGCAGTGCGCCGGCTTCCCACTCGCGGATGTCCGGACCGACGGAGGCGATGGCAGCCTGTCGGAGGCCCACGCCAATCGCCAGCCAGACCAGTGCCCACATCCAAGCTCGTCCTCGACCGAGGGACTCGGTGGCGGGGCGGGCGTCGCTAGCGGGCGAGTCGCGGTCGTCGGAGGGCTTCGGCATGAGGCTGAGGCTTAGCGGTCAGGCCCTCGCAGGGCAACGTTCGGCCCCTGTCCGCGCGATCTCCATAACGTCCGATAATCATTATTATGGTGAGATGCAGGGATCGAGCCCGAAGGCCGCGAGGGGCCGGGAACCAAGGCTGACCGCTCTCGATCGCTCCGAGACGTATCCTGCGACTCCCGTGCCGGACCTGCCCCAATCCCTGCCGAAGCTGGTCTGGCTGACCCCCGCGTTCGAGGGGCCTGCACGGGCCCTCGCCGGTCGTGTCCCCGGCTTGGCTTGTGCCGTGGACGCGCAAGCATCCGAACCGGCGGACGGGACGGTGCAGCTGGCCCTCGGTCCGCAGGGTCTCGGAGTTCGCTTCGGCGATCATGGACAGTGGGTGTTGTCCGTGCCCGAGGCCGGCCTCAAGGAGGGCGGCCGGGGCGGTCCGGCAGGTGGCCGGGACCTGCTGCTCAGGGCCGTTGGGCGGCCACGTGAGGGCGAACACTTGGTCGATGCGACGGCGGGCTTCGGTCGTGATGCGCGGGCCCTCGCCGAGGGCGGGTGGGTCGTGGAGGCTTGGGAGCGATCTCCGGCCGTCGCGGTGGTTCTGGCCGAGGCGCTGGCACAGGCTCGCGCCGACGCACCGAGTTCGCCACCGAGTGCCCTCGAGCGCATCGAACTCCGGGTTGGGGATGTCATTTCCCGTCTCGGTCGGGAAGGCGCCGGCTGCGGTGCGGCCGTCGTCTATCTCGACCCCATGCACCCGCCCCGCCGGGGTTCCGCCCTGGTGCGCAAGGACTTACGTGCCTTGCGACACCTGGTCGGCCCCGATGACGACGCGGCCGAACTCCTGCCGGCGGCCCTGCATGCGGCGGGTCGCCGCGTCGTGGTGAAGCGCCCGCCCCATGCCGCCCCACTGGCGGGCCAGGCCCCCACGCGGGTCGTCGCGGGTCGTCGCGCCCGCTTCGACGTCTACGACGTCGTCAGGATGGCCGGAAGCCCACCGGACGCGTCCTAGCGACCCGAGCGAGCGGCTGTCAGGTGGCCCTGGAGCCACTGCCCCATCCGAGCGCTCATGCCGAGGGCCCGGGCCCGCTCCACGGAGGCGTCGCTCGCCTCATCGTTGCCGAGCCACGCCGACGACATCGCCCGGTAGGCGTGAAACTCGGCCACACCCTCAACGCTCGGAAGGCGTTCGGCTAGTTCGACGAGCACTGTCTCGATGGACGCCCAGTCCGGTTGCCCGGGCGCGTTGCGCCGCATCAAGTGCGTCGCAATGAACTCGTCGATCGCAGCGTAGGCCAGGACGAACTTTGAATCGTCCGGATCGTGGGCCTTTACGACTTCGATGATGCGCTGCTTGTCCTCAAGGCGCAGGAACGGGTGCTCATTGAGGCGGTAGGCCGCGGCGAGTTGCTCCTTCGGAGCGGTGTCCCCCTTGCCATGCAACGCGGCATAGGCCCCCATCACGTCATCCAGACCGGACTCGACGCCTTGCAGCTGCCGCTCGAAGGCGGGGACACCACCGGGCATGTAGCCCAGCCGCCCCGCCACCCAGCGATCCGGAGACATGATCAGGATCACCGGCTGACCGGCCACGCTGAAGTCCGCCTTGTGGGCATAGTTGCGCCGCAGGAGATCCTTGGACATGGCCCGGTAGACCTCGCCCTGGGGATCCGGGAAGTCGAGCTTCACCAGGACGTACTTCTCGGCCAGCTTGTCCAGGTAGTCGGCTCCGAACACTTCGCGGTCGAGCAGGATGCAGTACTTACACCAGTCGGAACCGGTGAAGTACACGAACAGCTCTTTGTCGTTCTCACGGGCGACTTCGAGGGCCGGGGCGAGATCGGTGAGCCAGACATCGCCTTCGCCGTCGGTCGCCGATGAGGCGCTCAGGGGGAGAAGACTGCTGGCGGCCAGAATCAGATTCAGCACGAACATGGGCATCTCGGAGTGGTGCTTGGAGGGTCGACAGGGAGATTTGGCGAATTTAACGCATTCATGGCACGAATTGTGGGGTCCACAAGGCGCTCTGGATCGAGCGCGAGGTGAGTTAAAGTAGGAGAGCGTGTCCCTGGGGACGCCCCCATCCCCGAAACCCTATCCCCAGAATCACCTTCACCGTCATGGCCCGACCCATTACGTACGACCCTGGCGTGGCCCTCGACCGGGCCATGGACCTGTTTTGGACTCGCGGCTATCGCGATGTCTCCGTCGATGATGTCGTGCAGGACACGGGGCTGAATCGTCACAGCCTGTATGCCAACTACGGCAGCAAGTACGGATTGCTCGAGGCGGCACTCGATCAATACATCCAGTACTGGCGCCAGTCGCTGGTGCAGGTGTTGCATTCACAGCGATCGGCACGGGAACGCATCCGCGACTTCCTCGACCTGAGGTGCCCCAAGGGTCCCGACCCTTATTGGTCGAGCATGCAGGAGCGCGGCTGCCTCGCCCTCAAGCTGTCGGGTGAACTCCGCAAGAGTCACCCGGAGATCCACGCGCGGGTCGCCGCGGCCGTCGCCTGGATGACCGAGACCGTCACCAACGTCATCCGCGAAGGACAGGAACAGGGCGAGCTCGGTCGCCACCGGACTGCTGAGTCGATGGGTTCCGTCATCTGCGGCGGCTTCGTTTCCATGCTGTATCTCGAGCCGACGACCGAGCTGCGCGACTCTTTCCTCTCCACACTCGACTGACCGCTTGGCCGCTGAGGCGCACGAGCCCCCCATCGGGGTCCTGATCGTCAATCTGGGGTCGCCGGACGCGCCGACTCCGGCAGCGGTGCGACGCTACCTGCGCGAATTCCTCTCCGACCCCCTGGTCGTCGACGCGCCGCGCTGGCTCTGGTGGCCGGTCCTCTACGGGATCGTCCTGCCCCTGCGCCCGCGCCGCGTCGCGCGCCAGTACGCGCAGGTGTGGACGGACGCCGGCGCGCCCCTCGTCGCGACGACCCGGCAGCAGGCCGCGGCGCTGCAGGAATGCTTGGGGGACCGCTGGATCGTGCGTTCGGCCATGCGCTACGGCCGCCCCGCGATCGCCACAGAACTCGCCGCACTGCAGACGGAGGGCTGCCGAAAGATCGTCGTCGTGCCCCTCTTCCCACAGTTCGCGCGCGCCACCGTCGGTTCCATCGAGCAGCAACTGCGCACCCTGCACGGGGGAGCCCTCGTTCCGGCTTCCACCGTCGTCGTACCGCCGTACCACGCCACCGAGGGCTATCTCGGGGCGGTGGCCGCGTCGATCCGCCGCCACCGCGAAGGCGTGGACGCCGACACCCACCTGGTCATCAGCTTTCATGGCTTGCCCCTGTCGCAAGTCCGACGCGGCGACCCCTACCCCGAGCAATGCCGGCAGACCGCCATCGATCTCGCCGCGCGCCTCGACCTGCAGCCGGCTCAGTGGTCGCTGGCGTACCAGTCCCGCTTTGGTCCGCAGGCGTGGTTGCAGCCCTACATCATCGAACACGTGACCGCGTTGGCGCAGGACCACCGGCGGCTCCTCGTCGTCTGCCCGGGCTTCGCCGCCGACTGCCTCGAGACGACCGAGGAGATCGGCGCTCGCCTGGCCGAGACGTTCGTGGCCGCCGGAGGTGAACATCTGGGCCTCGTCCCCTGCCTCAACTCGGATGCAGCCTTCATCGGTGCGCTCGAAGGTCTCGTGCATGAGGCGGCGCCCACCGCTGCGGCGCCATGAGTCCGGGCCCCTCCCCGCCTCCGTCCCGCTCACAGCTGAGGCGGCTCGCATCGGCCGATCCCGTCCTCGGCACGGCTATGCGCCGTCTGCCGGCGTATCCAGGCTTCCCGGATCCGCGTCAGCGCCGCCTGACCCACTTCGACCACCTGTGCCGCTCGATCGTCTATCAGCAGCTCGCCGGCAAGGCGGCGGCCACGATCTGGGGTCGCTTCGCCGCCCTGGGAACGAGCGGTCGCCCTCCCCGACCGCCGCAAGTCCTCGACCTGCCCGTACCGGCGCTGCGCGCCGTCGGACTCTCCGCCAACAAGACCGCCGCCATCCGTGACCTCGCGCAGCGGGTCGAAACCGGGGCGTTGCGGCTCAGCGGCATCGGGCGACTTGCCGACGACGCGATCATTGAACGCCTCGTGGAGGTGCGCGGCATCGGTGTGTGGAGCGCGCAAATGTTCCTCATGTTCCGGCTGGGTCGCCTGGACGTCATGCCGGCCACGGACCTCGGCGTCCGTGAGGGGCTCCGGAGGCTCGACGGGCTCGACGAGCGTCCCCCGCCGACGCGGGTGCTCGAGCGGGCCGAGGCCTGGACGCCGCTGCGTTCGGTGGCCGCGTGGACCCTCTGGCGCCTGACCGAAGACTGAAGGGCGACCCGCGGACCGTCTCAGGCACCCGGGTCGGCCGTGGCACTTCGCACCCAGTCGAGGTAGGCGGCATGGCCCCCGCTCACGGGGATCTCCAACACGCATGGCAACTCGTAGCTGTGCAACTGCACGACCCGGGCGGTTGCTGCGGCGGCCCGAGCACGGGTGGTCTTCACGAGCAGCAAGCACTCCGCCGAGCGTTCGACCGAGCCCTGCCAGCGATACAGCGACGTGACACCGGGCACGACCACGCCGCAAGCCGCGAGCTGCCCATGCACGAGTTCGCGGCTGATGCGCTCACCCTCCTCCGCGTGAGCGACCGTGACCAGCAGCATGAGCACTGAGCCACCCCCGGTGCCATCCCCGGGATCGTCGGCAAGGTCGTCGCGCGGCTCCATGGCCAGCAGGATAACCGGGGATGCCAGGCGACCCGACTCCGGCGTATCACCCGCCCTCGCCGGAGCGCCTGGTGCGCCTCACTCCTCGACAAAGTGCGGGCTGGACCAGGCCAGCCCCCCGTCGGACTGGGTCACGCGCACGTAAACGTATTCGCCCGCACGCAGCAAGGGCAGGGTGAAGCGGGTGGAGACGTCCGCGGCGGTGTGGGCCGAGCGGTCTACGACACGGCCAGGCTCGACGCCTCCCCGCACCACCTCGATGTTCGCTACCGATGCCGTGCCCGAGACCTTTACGATGAGTCGCCGAGGGCCGCCCGCCGACACCACTGCGCCCATGGGCACGCCGTCGAGGTCCGCCCGCAACACGATGCGACTGCCGCTCGTGGCGTAGGTCCGGCGCGACCGCAGCGCCGCGAGCACCCCCTCTCGGGAGAGATCCTCGGTCAGGAACGCGGCCAGGCCACCTATGCCGTTCGGGCTCGCCAGACGCGACAGCCCAGGGTGCCCGTCATGGCCATCGCCGCTGCCGATGAAGCCGAAGCGCAACCCCGAGTCGAGCACGTCCCGCACGAAGTTGCCCTCCACCGGGCTGTAGATCAGACCGGGCGAGTCCAGGGCTTCACTGCTGCCATGGATCGAGACCACCTCCGTCACCGGCTCCATGCGCGGATCGGGCCGGTAGGCCCAGTTGGTGGCGATGGGCCCGCCGGCCGAGTGATGGGCGACGGTGACGGCCTCCTGCCCCGCCAGCGCGTCCCAGAGCCCCTGAGGCGTCTCGTAGCGAGGGTCGAGGGAGCTGAGCACATGCCCCCCCGCTTCGAACCAGAGGACGTGCCGGTGGCCGTGGAGCCAGCTGGTCCATTCGAAGGCGGGCAGGGTCACGAAGCGCCCCGGCTCATGGTAGTGCTCGACCTGCGCGCTGATCGCGGCCCACTGGTCGGGATGGTCGTCCAGCGGCCGGACACCCCAATGGTCGTGATCGGTGAGGGCCACGATGTCGAGTCCCGCGACGTCCCGGGCATAGCGGAAGAAGTCCTCGGGACGGCCGGTCCCGTCGGAGAGGCCGCTGTGTCCGTGGAGGTCCCCCCAGAGCACCGGGGGCACCTCGGCGCCGACGACGAGGGGATTGCTGATCGCCGCGATCTCCTCGCCGCGAGCACCGGTCAGTCGACCGTGGACGCGATACGTTCCGGGCGACACGGCACGAAACTCCACCGTCCGGCTGCCCTCGTTCGTCGCTTCCAGGTGCATCCGGCCCGGCAGCGTGAGGCCCTCCCGATCGCTGCGCAGTGTGATGTCGCCTTCCCAGCGCACGCCGGCGCTGGAGGTCCGGTCCAGCACCGCGGCCACCAGGCGCACCCGATCACCAGGGCGCGCCGTCGACGGCAGGACCAGCGACAGCTTCGCCGCGTTCCCCGGCAGCACGTCGATGGTCGGCGGGTTGGAAACGAGGCTGCGGACGCCGTCGCCATCGCCGTCCACGGCGAACCAGAACGCCGAGTCGCGATCCGCGTAGGAGTCGGCGCGTGCCCCCGCCTGCCCGGCCCCGTACGAGAACCGCAGTCGCTCACCCGGCTCCAGGGCCCGCCCGCCGATGCGCACGACCAGCATGCCGGGGGGCGGCGAGGAGAATGCGAGAGAGTCGAGCATGACGCCTTCCGCTTCCGTCTCCACGCGGGTGTAGCCCGGTTGATCAGAGCGCCGATCCTGGACCGGACTCCAGTGCCAGAACGGCGGCGCCTGAAAAACGACCGCGCCCCCTTCGGCGACGCCGAGCGGGCCGGCTTCGAACAGGAATGTCCAGCGCCCGAAGGAGCCGGCCACGACGTCGCCCCCCTCCTCGAGCCAGGCCCGCCCCCCACCGTCCGACGCATGCCGCGGGGCCAGACGATCCTGAGCGAAGCCCTCCACGATTTCCGGCCTCGCCGTCCGCGAGAGGCCCGCGAGGTTCGCAACGTCCTCGGGAGTCGCAGCATCTCCAGCGGTCGCACCGGCGGGCTGGGGATCCCCGCCCTCCGGCCCCGAGCCGCACGCGCCGAGCGCCAGCAAGACACTGAGCACGACGGCGCGCCTCATGTCGACGCGTCCGTCTTCCGCCGGTGGACCTTCTGGGCGGATGCCTGGTCGACGGGCTGCACCTGGATCTCCTCGATGCTCATGTGCGCCGGCAGACCGACGCACCACTGGATGCAGCGGGCGACGTCGTCGGCAGTGCACGGCGTCATGCCCGCATAGACGCCCGCGGCCTGGTCGGCGTCCTGCAGCCGGACGAGGGAGAACTCCGTCTCCACCAGTCCGGGATTCACGCAAGTGACGCGCACCCGAGTCCCCAGCAACTCCAGCCGCAGCGCCCGAGTGATGACGCGCACCGAAGCCTTGGTGGCGCAGTAGACCGAGCCCCCCTCGTAGGTCTCGATGCCGGCCAGGGAACCCAGGTTCACGATGTGGCCGCGGTCGCGCGCCACCATGTCAGCCACGAAGCGGCGGGTTACACGCAGCAGGCCCATGACGTTGGTGTCGAACATCTCGGCCCAATCGTCTTCGCTCTCGGCCGTCGCCGAGGGGATGCGGGCAACACCACGGGCGAGGCCCGCATTGTTGACCAGGACCGCGACGCCGCGATCGCCCGCGAAGTCTTCAGCCGCCTGAGCGAAGGCCTCGACCGAGACGCTGTCCCGGACATCGAGCGCATGGGCGCAGACCCCGACACCATGCTCCTGCGTCAACGCGGCGGCGAGGGACTCGAGCCGATCGGTTCGCCTCGCGCCCAGCACGAGGTCGAGACCCCGCGCGGCCAGTCGCGCCGCCACTGCCGCGCCGATCCCGGCCGAAGCCCCTGTGATCACCGCCATGCCGCCCTCGAGATCCGCGGCGAACTCCTCGGTCTGACTCATCGAATGGGCTCCGGTGGGGCGCGGCCCCGGAGGTTACATTCTGCCCACCTCCCGATCATCGGCGACTCCCACCCACACGGGCCCCTCCGAGGAATGTCCCTTGCTGCCTTCACCGTCGTTTCCGTCCGCGCCACCGGGCCGTTCCGTGGACGCTTCGCTGCTGTGCGCAGTGGCCCTGTTCGCGACCCTGCTCGCCGGCGGCTGTGCGTCGCCTTCCCCCTCGACGGCCTCGGACCTCTGGGCTGATGCGGCGGGCGGTGTGAGCGACGCCGACCTCGCTGCGCTGTCGCGGGATCTCTGGGAGCAGACCCTCGCTTGGAATCCCGTCATGGCCGGGCGTCTCGGGGATGCGCGCTACCTCGGCCGCCTCCCGGATCGCTCCGCCGCGGCACGGCAGCAGCGTGCCGACGACCTGAAGGCCCTCGATGAGCGCGCCGCGGCGCTGGAATCGAGGACGCTGGAGGCCCAGGACCGGGTCACGCTCGCGATGGCGCGTCGATCGATCCTCGACGCCAGGGGCATGCTCACGGCGGACCTCGACCGCTGGGCGGTCAATCCCCTCCGCGGCCCCCACAACATGCTGCTCGGCCTCGCCGGCGACCAGCCCGCCGAGACGGCCGCCGAGCGGGCGGCCCTGATCCGGCGCTGGTCCGGCATGGGTGCATTCCTGGACCAGTCCACCGCGGATCTGCGGCGCGGCGTCCGCGCGCGCCTCTTCGCGAGCCACCACGCGGTGTCCACGACTATCGAACAACTTGATCGCCTGCTCGAGCAGGACGTCGAGGAATGGCCGCTGGCCCGACCGGCCCGTGCGCCCGATCTCGTCTCGGCGGAGCGGGCAGCGTTCTACGGCGCCATCGAGCAGCACCTGCGGGACGGTCTGCGCCCCGCTCTCGGTCGGCACCGGGCCGTGCTCGTGAACGAGATCCTGCCGCACGCCCGTTCGGATGACGCCCCGGGACTGGCCTCGCTGCAGGATGGCGAGGCGGTCTACGCGACGCTCATGGACGTCCACCTCTCGCTGCCCTGGACTCCGGACGAGCTGCACGCCTTCGGCCTGGCTGAGGTGGAGCGCATCCGCTCGGAGATGTCCGCGTTGGGCGCAGCGCTGTTCGCGACGTCGGACGTCGCCGAGATCCAGCAACGCCTGCGGGACGACCCCGACCTGCACTTCGATTCCCGCTCCGCCGTCGAGGCCACCGCCACGGCGTCCCTCGCCCGCGCCACGGAGGCCATGGACGAGTGGTTCGGACGGCTGCCCCAGGCCGACTGCATCATCGTGCCCATCCCTGATCACGAGGCCCCCGAGACGACGATCGCCTACTACCGCGGCCCCGCCGCGGACGGCTCGATGCCCGGCCGCTACTTCGTCAACTCCTGGGCGCCGGAGACACGGCCGCGCTACGAGGCCGAGGTGCTCGCCTATCACGAGGCCATCCCGGGGCACCACCTGCAGATCGCCATCGCACAGGAGTTGCCGGGCATCCCCGCCTTCCGGCGCCACGGCGGATCCACGGCCTTCGTCGAAGGCTGGGGGCTCTACACCGAACGCCTCAGCGGCGAGATGGGCCTCTACTCAGGCGACCTCGATCGCATGGGCGTGCTCAGCTTCGACGCCTGGCGTGCCTGTCGCCTCGTCGTCGACACCGGCCTGCACGCCATGGGCTGGAGTCGTCAGCAGGCCATCGACTACGTCTTCGAGAACACCCTGCTGGCCCACAACAATGTGGTCAACGAGGTCGATCGCTACATCACGACGCCCGGCCAGGCGCTCGCCTACAAGGTTGGCCAGCGTGAGATCCTCGACCTGCGCACGCGGGCCCGGACCGCGCTCGGCGACCGCTTCGACATCAAGGCCTTCCATGACGTGGTCTTGGGCAGCGGTGCCGTGACCCTCGACATCCTGCGCCGCAACGTCGCTGAGTGGGTGCAGGGACAGGGTTCCGCTTTCGACTAGCCCGCCGTCGACGCGTTCCCGCCTCCCGGGGCGTCCGCCAAACGGAACGCCGAGAACACGAAGGGGTAGTGAGGCTGGAACCAGTTGCGGAAGCTCCGCCGCAGGAGCGGTCGCGCGGTGGCCCACGAGCCGCCGAGCATGACCCGGTGGGCGCCGTCGAAGAAGTCCGCCGAGTAGCCGGGATAGTGCGGCATGTACGGCGTGAAGCCCGGGTGTTCCGCGAACACCGTCGTGGTCCACTCCCAGCCGTTCCCGACGGCATCGAGCAGGCCGAAGGCACTGGCTCCGTCGGGATGGGCGTCCACGGGCGACGGCGCCCAGCCCTCGTTACCGAAGCGGGCGTGTCGCGGCGTGGGGTCGTCGTCCCCCCAGGGGTAGCGCCGCTCGGGACCATCCGGCGTCCCGAAGACCGCTCGCAGCCACTCCGGTTCGGTCGGCAACCGACAGCCCTTCCAGCATGCGTAGGCCTCCGCCTCGACCCAAGAGACCGAGGCCGGCCAGCGGGCGGCGGCGTTTTGCTCCCAACGCGCGTGACCGAAGACCGTCCGGACGCGCCACCCGTTGCGATCTTGCGACCACGACCAGGGCTGGCGCAACTCGTAGTGTCGCAGCATGTCCCAGCCGGCATCGCTCCACCAGCGGCGGTCGGCGTAGCCGCCCGCCTCGACGAACGCGAGCATCTCAGCGTTCGTGACCGGCAGCCGGCTGATGCTGAAGTCAGCGACGTGCGCCGCCCGTTCGGGGAACTCGTTGTCCCAGCCGAACCCGGAGCCTTCGAACGCTCTGCCGAGCGTGACGTCACCGCCCGGAATCTCGACCATCGGCGGCGCGTCCCCGAAGTCGCCGACGTCTGCGTCCGGATTCGTCGGATTCGTCGGAGCGCCGCGTCGGGACCCGGAATCCGCCGGGACCGACGGCGGGCCCAGGAGCTGGGCCGGGTCGAGGCAAGCCAGCATGTACAGCAGAGTCTCGTGGTGCATCAGCTCGTGTTCGAGCAGCACATGCCAGATGCGTCCGTTCTGCGCCATGACCGAGTCGGCAGCGCGCGCCTCGACCTCCGGCGCAGCCGCCAACAAGCGTCCACGCACCTCGTCCCGGTAGGCCTCGACGGTGCCCATGTCGGGCCAGGCCTCGCGGTCGCCCGCCGTCGGGTCGGCGTCGTCCTTGGGGTCGATGCCGCGTGCGAACAGGTCCTCGAACTCTGCGCGGACAGGGCCCTTGCCCAGCAAACCCCCGCCGAGCTGATTCCAGGAGAACGCCGGCAGGTGACCCAGGTAGAAGATGAAGGGATGGCGCAGCCGGATCGGGCGCAGGGTCATGGCCTCGGGCTTCACGCTGGCGAAGAGACGGTCGCTGATGGACCAGGCCGCCTGGAGACGGCCGATGACGTCGTCGGTCACGTCAGCTCCGCACCAGCAAGGACAGCGCGAAGAGTTCGTCGGGGTCGGTGAACCACGCTCGGGGCTTCAGACCCGTCGCGTCGACCAGCCCGGTCCACGACGCCTCGGTGTACTTGGCGCTGATCTCCGTGCGGATCTCCTGCCCGTGCGCGAGGTCGAGCGCGAGGTCGGCTCCCGGGATCGAGACGCGTTGCGCACGGTTGGAACGCAGGCGGATGTCGACCCAGGCGTTCTCGGCGTCCCAGAAGGCCACGTGATCGAAAGCCGCTGGATCGAAGTCGGCACCGAGCTCACGGTTCAGAACCTGCAGGATGTTGCGGTTGAAGGCGGCTGTGACCCCGGCGGCGTCGTTGTAGGCCGCCTCGAGGCGCGCCGGGTCCTTGACCCGGTCGAGGCCCACCAGGAATCCGTCTCCGGGGTCGAGCAGGTTCGCGACCCGCGCCAGGAAACCCGGCACGTGCTGCGGGTGGATGTTCCCGATCGTCCCCGCCAACAGGATCACCAGGCGCCCGCCCCCGGCCCCGAGGATCTCGAGGTCATCGAGGAAGTCGCCGTGAAGGCCCACCGCCTCGAGCTCGGGATAGCTCGCGTCCAACTGCTCGAGCGAATCGGACAGGAAGGCGCGGTTGATGTCGATCAGCGTGCAGCGCCGCAGGTGTCCGCGAGCCTGCATGGCGTCGAGCAGCAGCCGCACCTTGCGCCCGACCCCCGAGCCCAGCTCGACCAGCTCATGCGGACCCGCGAGGGCGATGATCTCGTCGGCGTGACGCTCGAGGATCGCCTCCTCGGTCCGCGTCGGGTAGTACTCCGGCTGACGCGTGATCTCGTCGAAGAGTTCGCTGCCACGGTCGTCGTAGAGGTACTTGCACGGCAGGTGCAAGTGCTCGGCGGTCAGACCGGTGGCGACGTCACGAGCCAGGGCGGCACGGAACGAACGGGCGTCTCCGTCGCGTTGTTCGACGACCTCGACGGTCATCCGACGAACGATAGAAAATGACGTCGGCGATCTCAAATCGCCCTGCTGCGCGAGCGGGCACCGTCCGCGAGATCAGCGCACGCTGAGGATCGGATTCTGCTCGGTCTGGAGTTGCGAGGCGTCGTTGGCGTACCGGTTCGCCGCGTCCCGCGTGATCAGATCGCGGTCGACGAGATCCATCAGGTGCTTCTCCAGCGTCATCATCTGGTTCTTGCCGCCCAGCTGCATGGTGGCGTAGATCTGATGCCAGTTGCCGGTGCGGATCAGGTTGGCGATGGACGGGACGTTGCGCAGGATCTCGAAAGCGGGCATGCGGCCCGTGCCGTCCTTCTTGGGCACGAGCTTCTGGGCCAGAATGAAGGAGATCGCGAACGACATCTGCGACATGACCTCGCGGCTCCGCTCGGGCGGGAACAGGTCGGTCATACGGCTGATGGCGCCGGCCGCATCGCGGGTGTGCAGCGTGCTCACCACGAGGTGGCCCGTCTCCGCGGCGCTGAGGGCCAACGACGCCGTCTCGGTGTCACGAATCTCACCCACGAAGATGACGTCGGGATCCTCACGCAACGCGGACCGCAGCCCTCGCTGGAACGACTCGACGTCCTTGCCCACCTCGCGTTGCGAAACCAGACACTCGTCGGCCTTCATGACGTACTCGATCGGGTCCTCGAGCGTGATGATGCGCAGCTTCGAGGTCTTGTTGAGTTCTTCGAGGATCGAGGAAATCGTCGTCGACTTACCCGAACCCGTGATGCCGCAGATGAGCACCAGCCCCTGGCGCAAGTTGAGGATGTCCTCGACCACTTTCTGGTCGGGGAAGCCGAGCTCCGATGGCGGCGGGACCTCGTTGGGCAACGACCGGATGACGGCGGCCAGGCCGTCGCGATCGCGGAAGACGTTGATACGGAAGTTCATCTTGCCTTCCTCGAAGCGATACGACGCGTCGACGTCGTGGGGTTCGTCTCGCTCGAGGACCTCGATCTGGTCCGGTCGAAGCAGCGGGTACATCAGCCCCTTGACGAGTTCCTGGGTCAGCGGCTCGGCGCCTTCCAGGCGGACCAGGTCGTGGTCGAGGCGAAAGCGGACCGGCTCGCCCACCTTGAGGTGCATGTCGGCCAGACGCGAGATCGCCCCGTCCTGGAACTCGTCCTCGGAGAACCGCATGAGCAGGTCGTTGATGCTGATCTTGTTCTCGCCCACTGTGTAGACGGCCGACGGCTTGAAGCTGCGGCGGCGGTCACGGTGGCTGCGGCGGTCTTCGACACCGTCGAAGTTGGCGAATTCATCCGGCATGGGACTCTGCTCCAGGGGGACGCTCCTTCTTCGGCTTTCCTGGGAGGCGGACTTGTGAGCAGCCTCCGGGAGACGGTCCCGAGGCGCTATCCTCTGCGGTCCTGGGCCCTGGCCCCTCCCCCACCCCGGAGCGCGACAACCGACCATGGAGCGCTGGTCCATTCAGCTCGAAAAGCAGGCCCACAAGTTCTCTGCGGCCCACTTCCTCATCTTTCCCGACGGCACGGCCGAGCGACTCCACGGTCACAACTACCGGGTGTTCGTCGAGATCGAGGCCCAGTTGTCCGAGCACGGACTCGTGCTGGACTTCATCCAGGTCAAGCCGGTCATCAAGGAGTTGGTGGACGAACTCGACGAACACTGGTTGATCCCCGGCGAACACCCCACGCTGCGGGCCGACCGCCGTGACGACGGCGTCGTCGAGGTACGCTTCGCCGAGCGGTACTACGCGGCCCCCGCCGAGGACGTGATCATCCTGCCGCTCAACAACATCTCGGCCGAGAACCTGGCCACGTGGATGGGCCGCGAATTGCGTCGGCGACTCCGCGAGCGCTTCTCCGACATCGACGTCCGGCGTCTGCGCTTCGCCGTCGAGGAGACAGCCGGCCAGCGCGGCGTCTACTCCTACGACGGCGAGCCCGGGTGACGACAACCCGGGTCCTCGTCACGGCCTTCGAGCCGTTCGGCGGCGAGTCCATCAACCCGTCGCGGGAGATCGTGCGGCACCTCGTCGATGTCGGCCCCCCCGACGGGATCGAACTGTTCACGGCGGTCCTGCCCGTCGATCGCGAACGCTACCGTGCGGCCATCGACGCGGCCCTGGCTCAGGCTCAGGCCGAGCTGGTCGTGTGCCTCGGCCAGGCGACCGGGCGCCCTCAGGTCGACATCGAGTCGACGGCGCACAACGGTCTCGACTTCAACGGCGCCTGCGACAACGGCGGGCACGCTGCGACCGCCGAGTCCCTGGAGCACGAGGGGCCGAGCGCGCGTCGCTCGCCGCTGCCCGTCGACGCGCTGGTCTCGGACCTGGCCGGACAGGGCCATGCGGTCGGTCGCTCGGATGATGCGGGGCGCCATCTCTGCAACGCGGTCTACTACGAGGTCCTGGGGCGCGGCTGCCGCGCGCTCTTCGTGCACGTGCCGCTCACGCCCGAGCAGGCGACCCGCCGCGACAACGCCGCGAGCCTGCCATTGGCCTCCAGCGCCGACTGCGTCCGCGACCTGTTGAGCATCCTGGCCCGACGCCGAGAGTCGCTGGGGCTCTAGGGTCCGCCCGCCGCGGCAGGGACGACCGGATCGCCGGCCAGCCCCGTCTCGCCCTCGCTGCGCGCGACGATGGCCGCGCCGCAGGAGTCGCTCCACACATTCACCATGGTGCGCATCATGTCGAGCGGACGGTCGACGGCGAGGATCAGGGCCGCCCCCTCGATGGGCAGGTCGAGGGCGCTCAGGATGGTGAGCATCATCACGATGCCCGCCGAGGGAATGCCGGCCGCGCCGATGGACGCGAGCAAGGCCATCACCACCACGAACATCTGGCTGGCCATGGTCAGCTCGAAGTCGCTGATGCCCGCGTAGTACTGGGCCAGGAAGATCACCCCCGCGCACTCGTAGAGCGCCGTGCCGTCCATGTTGATCGTCGCCCCCATGGGCAGGACGAAGGACGTCACGCGGTTGCTGACCTTGCCGCGCTTCTCCACCGATTCCAGCGATGCCGGCAGGGTGATCGCCGACGACGAGGTGGAGAAGGCCGTGAGCAGCGCCGGCGACATGGCCTTGGCCCACGCCAACGGGCTGACGCGGCCCACGAATTTGAGCAACAACGGCAGGGTCACGAAGGAGTGGAGCACCAGACCCAACGCCACCGTCACCATGTACCAGAGCAGGCTCTCGAACAGGCCGAATCCGGTCTTCCCGACCACCCGCACGATCAGGGCGAAGACGCCGATCGGGATCAGGCTCAGGACGAACGCGGCGAGCTTCAGCATCACCTCGAACGCCGACTGGAAGAAGTTCCGCATGCGATCGCGGTGGGGATTCTCCGTCTGCGTGATGAAGAAGCCGAAGAGCAGCGCGAAGAAGATCACCTGCAGCATCTGCCGGTTGTCGGCCAGGGCGGTGAACAGGTTCTCCGGGACCATGCGCCGCAGGATGTCGACGAAGCTCTGCTGGGCGACGCCCTCGAAGCTGTTCGACGGACGCAACCCGAGCGCCGCACCTTCGCCCGGTTGGATCAGGTTCACCAGCACCAGGCCCAGCGCGATGGCCAGCACGCTGGTGGCGATGTAGTAGCCGAACGTCTTGATGCCCAGGCGGCGCAGGTCCTTGCCCGAGCCCGCACCCGACACGCCTGTGATGATCGACGTGAGGATGATCGGGACGATGAGCATCTTCAGCAGGGCGAGGAAGAGCTCGGCGACGAAGTCGAACGGCCGGATGAACAGGGCTCGCTCGGACTCCGGCGACATGTCGACGATCACGGCCCGCGGCTCGTCCTCGCCCTCGACCAGCAACCAGATCGCCTCGCCGGTCCGCGTGGTCGCCAGGACGGCCGCCACGTCCGCGCCCCGGCGGATGATCGTCGTCGACTCCTTGCCTTCCACGTCGCGGTGACGCGTGATGGCAACGACCCGTTCGCCCACGACGAGCTTGCCTTCGCTCGGCCCGTCGCTCGCGATGGCGGTCACGACGGCCGCCTGCGGCCCGTCCGAGAAGTCGGCCCCCACGGTCGGGTCGGCCGGCAATTGGGCCTGGATGGCCCAGCCGACGAGCATGCCGGCCACGAGAGCGACGCCTACCCACCAATGCAGTTTCACGGCGGGACAGGTTACCGACACGAACCCGTCGCGACGACCATCAACCCGTCCGCGACCACGGTTTGTCGGCCCGACGAGCGCTCATCACCCCCGCGGGCGTCGATGCCGGCTCAGTGACCGGCGCCTTCGAAGCGGCCCATCACCTTCTTGCCCAGGGCCGAGGCCACCAGCTCACACATGAGGGTCGCCGTGCCGTTGCCGTTGTCGAGGATCGGGTTCAGCTCGGCGACTTCGAGCGATGTCATGCCCCCGGAGTCGGCGATGAACTCGAGGATCACGTGGGTCTCCCGCATGGTCAGGCCGCCCACGACTGGCGTCCCCACGCCGGGAGCAAAGTCCGGGTCGATGCCATCGACATCCAAGGAGACATGGAAGCCGGCGGTCCCGTCGGTGACCACCTCGAGGGTCCGCCGGATGACCTCGCCGATCCCCAGGACGTCGATCTTCATCATCTCGTAGTAATCGATGCCGGTCTGAATCACGAGCTGGCGTTCACCTTCGTCCACGTCGCGGATGCCGATCAGCACCGTGTTCTCGGGTGCGATCATCGGGACCGCTCCGCCCAACTCGACCAGCTCGGGCGCGCCATGGCCCAGGATGGACGACAGGGGCATGCCGTGCACATTGCCCGAGGGCGAAGTCTCCGGCGTGTTCATGTCGGCGTGGGCGTCGATCCAGATCAGGCCGATGCGTTCGCCGCGCTTGCGATGGAAGCGCGAGACGCCGGCGACCGTACCCACCGCCATCGAGTGGTCGCCCCCCACCACGAGCGGCAAGGCCCCATCTTCCAGGGCGGCCTCGGTGCGACGGGCGAGGCGGTCGCAGACGTGGTGGATCTCCTTCAGGTAGCGCGGTCCGCTGCCAGGCTCGCGGCGCTCGGGGATCGGCACCATGATGTCGCCGCCATCCTCGAAGGGCCGGTGCACCGATCGAACGGCGTCCGCCAGGCCGGCATGGCGCATCGCCGAGGGGCCCATGTCCACGCCGCGGCGGCCCGCCCCGAGGTCCATGGGGACGCCCAGCAAGCGCACCGGTCGTTGATCCCTCCCCCCGGGAGTGGTCACTCGCCGAGCAGGCCCGCGGCTTCGACGCGCGGCACGCCCATGCGATCGAGGACCTGCCGGGCGTAGTGGTAGACCTTGTATTCGACGGGCATCGAGAAGAATCCGGTCTTCATGCGCCAGCGCGCCGCGGCCCCCAGGACCTTGCGCGTCAGCGGGCTGCAGCGCACATGCCCGTCCGCCCAAGGCGCCAGGAAGCTGAACACATTCCAGTCGCGCGCGACACGCTCAGGGATGGCGCCCTTCCACGAGTCGGCCTTGTATTCAAAGACCCGCCCCCACTCGAGGGCCGTCTGCGGCGGCTGGTAACCCGAGTCGAGCGCCGACTGCCACAACGCGGCGCCCGGGATGGGCCTGTACGGGAAGATGTCCACGGACGCGACCTTGAAGTTGTTCTTCACGTAGCGCGCCTCCGCCAACGTGGCGCGCATCGAGTCCTCGGTCTCGCCGGGGTAGCCGATGATGTAGCTCGCCCCGGCGACGATGCCGCGCTCGTCCATGCGCGAGATGGCCTTGATCGCCTCGCCCGGACGGATGCGCTTGCCGATGGACTTCTGGGTCTCCCAGTCGGCCGATTCGACGCCGATGGTCACGATGAACAGGCCCGAGTCCCGCAGGGCGTCCATGGTCTCGTCGTCGTAGGAATTGATCGACTTGACTTCGATGGTCGTGTGCCAGACGACGTCCAGCCCCCGCTCGATCAGGCCCTGGGCGAAGGCCTTGGTGCGCTTCTTGCTGACGCCGAAATTCGCATCCTGGAAGCGCAGACCGACAAACGGGTCGCGCGCGTGAATCTCCTGGATGTGGTCGAGCATGTCGTCGACCGGCTGCATCTTGTAGGCGCGGCCCGTGAGTCCGGGTGAGTTGCAGAAGGTGCAGGGCTCGGGACAGCCGAAGCTGGAGAAATAGGAGACGGCAGGGTACGCCGATCGGCCGGGCGGATCGGGGAACCGATGCCGGATCCCGCGCCCGTTCGGGCTGCGCTCGATCTCGCACTGCCGCTGTTGCTCGGCGTAGTAATCCTGCAGGTCGAGGATGCCGTGGAACGGCGCCCGCGGGTACGCCTCGAAGCCCATGATCTTGCGCTTGGGCGTGAGCACGACATGGTCGTCGCGCAGCAGGGCCAGCCCGTTGATGCCGTCGAGCGGCTCACCGGCCTCCAACGCGTCGAGCATCTCACCGAAAGTCAGCTCGCCCTGGCCGATGCAGACAGCGTCGGCCGAGGCGCCGGTGAGGAACAGTTCCGGCACCGCGGACGGGAACCACCCGCCCCACCAGATGGGCAGGCTCGCGAACCGCTCGCGGACGGAGTTGCTCATCTCGACACCGTCGAAGACCTGGTAGCCGAGGATGCAACTGCTGCAGAAGACGTCGGCGTCTTCGCAGGCGGCGAGCACCCGCTCGACCGGGCGGTCCTCGACCATGGCGTCGATGAGTTCGACCGACCACCCCCGCTGCAGCGCGACGCCGGCGATCTGCTGCAACTCGACCGGCGTGAGGTCTGCAGAGATGAGCTCGCCCTTCACCGGGTCGCCCCGGTAGGGCATGTACATGACGACCTTCTTCTTCATCTGCTGCGACGGGCCGGGGGAACGAGGCGTGTGCGGGGCGAATCCCGGGCGCTCCCGGCAGGAGTTTCCTGCTCAGGCTTGCCCGAGGGGGCAGTCTAGCATCAATCTTTCGGCAGGATCGGTGGGCGGCTGCAGTCCGGCCGCGTCGACGACCGCAGGAAACCCACTCGCATGCCCCGCCCTCTGCACCCGCTGCCGCCCGAGACCTGGCCCGATGCGCGCGAGGCCCGCGGGAGCCTGATGTTCTCACCGCTGACTCTGCCGAGCGGACTCACGCTGAACGAGCGCAGCTGGGTCCCGGCGATGGTGCCCTGGCGCGCGTCCGACGACGGCCACGTGACGCCGGCCATCCTCGACTGGTACGAGCGCTTCGCGGAGGGCCAGCCCGGCGTCATCGTGGTCGAGGCCACCGGCATCCGCGACATGCCCAGTGGCCCGTTGCTGCGCATCGGGCACGACCGGTTCCTGCCGGGGCTCCGCGACCTCGTGGCGGCCGTCCGGCGCGGCAGCGGCGGGGCCACACGGCTGTTCATCCAGGTCATCGACTTCCTCGCCATCAAGCGGCGCCCCGAGCCGGCGCGCTTCTTCGAGCGTTTCCTGGCGCTGACGCCGGCACATCGGCAGGGCGTCGCCGCGCTCGATCCCCGCGTGGATCCCGCCGACGACGAGGCCGTCCGCGCTGCCCTGGCCGCGTGTGATCTCGCAACCCTCGAGGAGCTCCTCGCTCCCCGCGAGTGGGAAGACCTGACCATGGGCTACCGCGAGCGGGTCACGGATGTCCACCTCGACCACATCGCGATGCTGCCATCGGTCCTGCCGCGCCTGTTCGCCGATGCTGCCGAGCGCGCGCGCCTGGCCGGCTTTGACGGCGTCGAACTTCACTACGCGCACGCCTACACGATGGCGTCCTTCCTCTCCCGCCGGAACGACCGGCCCGACGGCTACGGACAGACGCCCGACGCGCGCGTCCGCCTGCCCCTCGAGGTCCTGGCGGCCGTCCGCGACCGCGTCGGCCCGACCTTCACCACGGGCATCCGCATGCTCGGCGACGAGGCCATCGACGGCGGCGGCACCGTCGCTGACGCCGCGCACTACGCCCGATGCTTCGCGGCGGCGGGCGTCGACTTCCTCTCGATCTCCCGGGGCGGCAAGTTCGAGGACGCCCGGCAACCGGCCGTCGGCGCGGCGGCCTACCCCTACACAGGGGCTTCGGGCCACGCGTGCATGCCCACCGTGTTCGATGCCGAGGCGCCGTTCGGGTTGAACCTGCCCCTGGCGGCCGCCATCCGCGCGACGATCCGTACCGACGGCCACGAGACGCCCGTCGTCGCTTCGGGAGGCATCAATGGATTCCACCTGGCCGAGTCGGCGCTGAAGGCGGGGCATGCCGACCTCATCGCTGCCGCCCGGCAGAGCCTCGCCGATCCCGATTGGTGGACGAAGGTCCGGGAGGGGCGCGGCGCACAGGTGCAGCGGTGTCTCTACACCAATTACTGCGAGGCGCTCGACCAGCGCCACCTCGAGGTCACCTGTCAGCTCTGGGACCGCTGGGCCGGGGGCGAGGAGACCACCCCGCCCCCCATGAGCAAGGACGGTCGCCGCCGGCTGACGGCCCCGAGGGTGCCGTGGACGGCGCGGACCCGCCCTAGTTGACGTCCGGGTCGCCGCCTTCCATGGACAGCCAGCGGTACTGCCCCCCCAGCTCCTTCAACACGGTGGGCCAGAGGTCCGCCGTCGGAATCTCAAAGACGTGCTCGGAACGGGCCGGCGCGATGACCCACGAGCCCTCGGCCGTCTCACTCTCAAGCTGTCGTGCGCCCCACCCGGCGTAGCCGACAAAGCCGCGCGCGCCGCGCCCATCCGCGATGCCCAGGACGGACTCGAGGTCTTTGCCGAGCGTCACGCCCGGCAGCAACTCCCGTCCCGCCGCGGGATCGGGACTCAGAAGTTGCAACACGTTGACCTGCACCGGCCCGCCCTGGAACAGCGGGATCTCGCCACCGACGTCGCCAGGCGCCGGCATCACGTCGCGGAGTGTGCGACCCAGGGGGCGGTTGAGCACGAGCCCATAACTGCCCTCGTCGTCATGAGTGATGGTGAGCACGACGGTCCGGGCGAAATTCGGGTCCAGCAGTTCGGGGCTGGCCACGAGCAGGAATCCGGGGCCGTCCGGTCCTCCTGTCATTTCACGCTCTCCGAGTTCGGTGGGCACGGATCACCGGCTCCGACTTGCCGGCAAGGTCCGCTGCCCGTCCCATCCTGCCTCGGGACCGTCGTCATTCAAGCGCTCGGGGTCCGCGTCGATCCGGGGCGTTTTGTCGAGCATCGGGCGGACGGCGCGCTATGATCTGCGCCCTCGGAGGAGCCTTCCCATGTACGACCCGATCATGGTCGCGCCCATGCGCGACGAACTTCTTGCTGCCGGTTTCGAGTCCTTGTCGACGACCGACCAGGTCAACGACGTCCTGACCCGCAAGGACCAGACGACCCTCGTGGTGGTCAATTCAGTTTGCGGCTGCGCCGCAGCGAATGCCCGGCCTGGCGCGATCCTCGCCGCGAGTCACAAGCAGAAGCCGAACAACCTCACGACGGTCTTCGCCGGTGTCGATCGTGATGCGGTGGACCGGGCGCGCAGTTATTTCCGCGGGTACATGCCCTCCTCACCGTCCATGGCCCTGATGAAGAACGGCGAGTGCGTGTTCATGCTTCAGCGCCACGAGATCGAGGGACGCGATCCCCGCGAGATCGCCGAGCGCCTGACCCAGGCTTTCGACGAGCACTGCGCCTGAAGATCGGCTCGGCGCGGTGATCCCTAGCGGGAGCCGACGCGGGCCAAGTCGACCAGGACGGCCTCGAGCCCATCGAGGGTCGCTGCCACGAAGGGCAGGTCGAGGGTCTCGAGCGTGTCCGACCGAGCGTGGTAGTTCGGATTCCGGAAGTTCGCCGTGTCGGTCAGCATGACGGCCGGGATGCTCGCGTCCCAGAAGGGCGCGTGGTCGGAGCGTCGGATGTCCGGCAGGACCAGGCCCTCGCCGGGGATGAATCCAAACTCCTCGACCCGGAACACGCCGGCACGCTCAAAGGGCTCGAGCCCGCTCACGACGCGCTGTTGGAACGGCCGTGACGCGACGTTGCTGGCGACGAGCAGGAAGTCGCCGACGTCTCCGGGATCGAAGACCAGCTTCACGCCGAAGGGCAGACTCTGACGGCCCGCCCGGCGGTCTGTGAATCCGATGCATTCGAGGTTGATCACGCCCCGGATGCGCCGACGCTCAGCGGCCGACAGCGCACCGACATAGCCGATCGAGCCCACCAGGCCGGCCTCCTCCGCGTCGAACCAGATCAAGCGGATCTCCGCCTCGGCGGCCCGTCCTGCGAGGCGGTCGGCCAGGAGGAGCAAGACGGCCACGGCCGCGCCGTTGTCGTCGGCCCCCGGTGACCGTGCCACCCCGTCGTAGTGTGCGCTCACGACGAAGACGTCCGCCTCCGGGGCGCCGGAGCCGAGGCGGGCCACGAGATTGCGCACCGTCTTCTCCGGCGCATAGGGCCACTCGATGGAGACCTCTTCGTGCTCGACGCCGCTGGCCCCGAGACGGCGCCCGATCATCGCCCGCGCTTCGGCATGCCCGGTTCGCCCCGGGACCCGGTCGCCCGGCAGCTCGCGCAGGATCTCCGCGATCGCCTCGAGAGTCGAGGAGGTCTCGGCCTCGACGGAGCCAGCACCGATGACGTCCTCGATCGCATCGACGGGCGCCTGGGACCCTCCCTGGGAGCGCACCGACTCGCGGGTGCGGTCCCACAGGATCACACACAGGATGACCAGGACAACGAACACGATCCCCAGGCGCTTATTCATGCTCGGCGCATCATAGGGCGACTCCGCCGACAGTCTCCAGGCGCCCCGCTCCAGCTGGTACCGTGCGCGTCATGCGCGTTGCACTCGTCTTCAAGCGTTTTGCGCACGGCGGCGGCACGGAGCGCCAGGTCGCCATGCTCAGCCGACATCTGGCCGAGCGTGGCGACGACGTCCACGTCTACTGCGCCAGCGTACGGGACGCTCCGCCCGCGGGCGTGACGCTCCACCGCATGCCTCGTCTTCCCCTGGGCCACACGCTCCAGCTGCTGGCCTTTTCCCGGTGGGCGCGCAAGGCGATCTCGGTCCACGAACGTCAGCATGGGCGCTTCGACATCCGCCATGCCTTCGGACGCACGGTCGGACAGGACGTGTATCGCCTCGGTGGCGGGTGCCATCGCACCTATCTCGAGACGGCCCACGCCCTCGAGCGCCCCCCCCGCTGGCGAGACGCGCTCGCCGCGACGCCTTATCAGCGGCTCAAGGCGAGGATGGAGGAGCAGGCGATCCGGGCTCCGTCGACCCGGGCTGTGCTGGTGAACAGCGAGATGGTGCGGGACGACCTGCGCCGCCGATACGGCGTCCCCGAGAGTCGCCTGTATGTCGTCAGGAACGGCGTCGACCTCGACCTCTTCCGTCCTGGCACGGTGCCGGAGCGCACCGACCTGCGCCGCGGTCTTGCCCTGCCCGCGGACGCGCAGGTCGCTCTCTTTCTCGGCACGGGATTCGCGCGCAAGGGACTCGAGGCCGTGCTGCGTGCCTGGAAGCCTGTCAGCTCGCATCGGGAGACCGCCCACCTGCTCGTGGCAGGGCGCGATCCCTCGCCGGCTCGTTGGCACACGCTCGCCCACGAGCTTGGCCTTGCGGCGAGGGTTCACTTCCTCGGTCCGCGCAGCGATCCCGAGTCGCTGTACCGCTGCGCAGACGTCTACGTCCTCCCCACTGCGTACGACGCGTCGGCCAACACGACCCTGGAAGCCCTGGCCTCGGGATTGCCGGTGATCACGAGCGCAATGGACGGGGCCGCGGAGATCGTGGAAAGCGGGGTCACCGGCTCGGTCCTGCGGACGCCGGTCCATCCTGATCACGTCGCGGAGGCTCTCGAGCACTGGCTCTCGGTCGAGGGCGGCGCGCCACGCGCCCGGGCCAGCGCCGAAGCCCACTCGATCAAGCTCGCTGCCCGGACGACACGTGCCGTCTATGAGAAGTTGGTGTCCGCGGCGCACACCTGAGGCCGCGCCGTCACCCTTCCGACGCGTCTCCGGCTTCGAGACCACCGTAGTACTTCAAGAGGGCGTCGTACTGACGGTGGAGGTCGTGGTCGTCGCAGTCCAGCGGTGACTTGAAGAAGGCCCCGAGCTGCCGCATCGGCCCGCTCTCGCCGCGGCGCATGGCGAGGTGCGTCAGTCGCGCCATGTCGAGCACCAGCGGCGCCGCCAGGATCGAATCGACGCCTTGCCATGTGAACTGCATCGACATCTTCCGGTCGAGGAACCCCTGGAAATGAATGAAGTCCCAAGCGGTCTTGCAGTCGTCCAAGGACTCGACGAAGTCGATACCGACCTTCGTGTGCAGGGGGTAGCCGAGGATTTCCTGCAGCACCGAGTCCTTCGAATCGACTTTCGACCGCAGGTTCTCGGGGTTCGACAGGATCTGACCGTCCCTGTCACCGAGCATGTTGTAACCCTGCCACGAGAGGACGCGCAGGTTGCGGTGCTTGAACATCGGCGCCAATGCCGCCTTCACGAGCGTCTCGCCGGTCTTGCCGTCATTGCCCATGAACGGCATGGATTGCGCCGTGCCGATCTCCTGCATCACCGGACACAGAGCGCTCTCGGAGGGCGTGAAGTTGATGTAGCCGCAGCCTTCGAGGAAGGCCGCGTAGGAGTAGAGCATGCTCGGGCGGATCCGGGAGGTGTCGCCCTCGTCGAGCAGGCGCTCGAGTTCTTCGGGCGATCCAATTGCCGGGCCCTCAGGGATCGGCGGTTCCGTCGAAGCCAGGTTGACGACGACGACGTCTTCGACCGACTCGCGCGCGCGAAAGGAGCGGATGTCGGATTGGATCCGCTGCACGATGGAACGCAGGCCGTCATCCAGCCGCGCCATGGGGTTCTCGACGATGTCTTCGATGGCTTCACCCGCGTTCACACTCGTCCCGGGCTTCAGGGCCTCGGAGATGTCGAGCAGGTCTTCCTTCAACTCTTGAAGGACTTCGAAGTCGAAGGACGCGGAACGCTTGTAGATCTCGTACGCGCTGTCCCAGAAGGTGCCGTGACGCACCTCGTGCCCGCCGAAGACGATCTCGGGCAGGGGGACGAGGTCGAGCGCGGCAAACTCGGGGCGGTTGGTGACGAGGCCAGCGTCCGACACCAGACCTCGGGAGATCGCACGCGCCCCCACCACCATGCTCGTGCCGACCCCTCCGAGGGCACCGACCATCCAGATACCCAGCGGCTCAGTCACTTTCACTCCTCGATGGCTACGCCGCGCATCCGTGCGACCGCGGCCGGGACAGTCGGGGGATTCTACGCACAGAGCCGTGGCGCGAAAGGCGTAGAACGCGGATCATCGGCACCCATGCGATACGAGCCGCGATCCTTCGATGATCTAGCCATCGGCGATCGATTCGAATCCGAGCAGCGGATCCTGTCCCCCTCGGACATTGGTCGCTTCGCACAACTCTCGGGCGACCACACGGCCCTCCATACGGATGCGGCGTACGCCGCCACCACGATCCACGGAGGTGTGATCGCCCACGGAGCCCTGGTGCTTGCGATTGCCACGGGCCACGCCTACGCGATCGGAGTGTTCGAGGGCACCATTGTTGCGATCCGGAGCCTGGATGCTGCGTTCCTGCGGCCTGTGCGTCCCGGCGACAGCCTCACCACGCACTTCGAGGTTGAAAGCCTCGAGCCGGGAGATGCGGAAGACCGTGCCACCGCCCTCTTCCGCGTGCAGGTTGTGAATCAAGACGGCAAGCGTGTCCTCAAGGGGCGCTGGGCCATGCTCATGCGACGGAGCCAGCCGGGAGGCTGACCAACTCGGTCCGCGACGTCGAACCGGGGTCCACCCCGGGAATTCCGCCATGCGGAGATTCCTTGATTCTGACGCGCCGCATTTAAGTGCTTATTTCAAAGTGGCTTATGCCGACACGGTCGTTCCTGTCCTATTGACAGGCCATATCTGGTGTTGGTACGCCCCCCTTACCGCATATCTCGTGGGTTGGCGAGGCGGGACGAGGGCCTGGCGGTCCCGATTGGTGGGAGGGAAGAGCAATGGTGCGGAAGGAACTGTCTGCGGCGGCGGTGTTCTTGGAGTCGGCCGAGCGAGTCGAGTGGGTCGAGGTCACCCTCAGGGATGGCCGAACCTACGAAGGCAATGTCATCAGGAATCCGATTCGGCGTACGGGCACCGTCGTGAACGCCGTTACCGAAACACGTCATGACTTTGCAATCGATGAGGTATTGGCTGTTCGGAAGGTGCTGGACCCAAGGACGGCCAGCCTCAGCTAACGCAACGACCGGCGGATTCCATGGCTCAGGCCCGGTTTCCACCAGTTTATCCTGCATAATGCCGGCCCCTTGGCCACGGCGCGAAGGGCACAGCCGAGCCATCGACGAAGGCGTCGACGGCGGGCTTGCCGCTCCGAGCTCGTCTCCAAATCAATGAGAGGTTTCCCAGCCATGCGTATGCGCAGCATTCTTGTCGGCGCCCTCCTGATCGCGCTCATCACCAACCCTCTTGATGCCCACGGCGGCCAGTACAAGGGCCCGGCAGATGCGGGTGGCCCCAGTTCCTCAGGGGGCGGCGGAAACGCTCCGCCGACGAACCCGGGAGGCGCGGCCGCTCCTGGTCCCGGCGCCCCATCACGCCCCGGCGTCGCAACTGCCGGCAACACTGGCAACTATGGTCGCGGCCAGGGTCGCGGCGGCAGTGACCGAGGCAAGTCGGTTACTGGCTCCGGCTTCGAGGCCGGCACCAGCTACGAGGTCTGGGAGTTTTGGTGGGAGAACAACAAGGACCGCTACCTCGACCTCAAGGAGCGTCTGATCAAGACCTCCAACGTGTCGGGTTCTCTGGGAGTCCTGACCGGCCGCGGTCGTAAGACGGATGCGAGCACTTCTCGCCGCCCCTCCCTCGAGATGATCAACAGCGAAGTGATCCCCGTCCTGCGCGGAATGCTCAAGGGCGAAGACGACCGGGACATCATCGATTCTTCCGTGCTGGCTTTGGGACGCGTCACCCGCGAAGACAATGCGAAGGACGTCATCAAGGACGCCCTTCCGTTGCTGAAGCACAATGAGCTCTCGGTCCAGACCTCTACGACGCTGGCTCTGGGCGTTCTCGCTTCGCCTGAAGCCGAGGGTTACCTGCGGGAACTCCTCGCGGATAGCTCCGAAGGTCGGAACTTGATCGGCGGCGGCGAAGTGCCCTGGCTGGTGCGCGCCTTCGCCGCATTGTCCATCGGACTCGTCGGCTCGACGGAAGCGGCCCCAACGCTGATCGACGTGATCGAGAACCTCAGCGACGCGGACAAGGACATCAAGGTCTGCGCGATCGTCGGCCTGAGTCTGCTCAAGGAAAATGGCGTTGATGAGGCCATCGCATTCCTGACCAAGAAGCTCGGCGACCGCAAGATGGACGTCACCATCAAGAGCTACATCCCGACTTCACTCGGGAAGCTCGGCCGGCTGGAAGCCGTTGATCCGCTGCTCAAGACGTTCCTCGATCGCGACTCGAACAACCTGGTTCGTCAGTCCGCGGCGATCGCCCTCGGGCGCCTGTCCACCATCGATGAAGAAAAGGTGATCGAAGCGCTTTCCGACTACGTCAAGGAAGGCAAGGACATGCAAACGCGTCATTTCGCGTTCATCAGCCTCGCCAAGATCGGCGCACGGGACGACGAACCCCAGAGTCGGGCGGAGACTCATGAAGAGATGCTCAGCCTGTTCACGCGGGAGATCAGCAAGCCCGACCGCCAGACGAATCGCTCGTGGGCCGGCATTGCTGCTGCGATCTACGGGCGCGCGCACGCGGATGCGCAGCCCGAGATCATCGACCGTCTGAAGGCTGCGTATGAGAAGGAGAAGGACCCGTCATTCAAGGCGTCCTTCGCTGTGTCGCTCGGCCTTCTGAACGCGCAGTCCGAAGCTCCGATGATCTATGACGATTTCCAGGAGTCCAAGGACTACGACTTCAAGGGATACGCTGCCGTGGCGCTGGGCTTCCTGAAGCACATCGATGCAGCCGAAGCCCTTCGCAGTCGCATCAAAGACAAGACGACGACTCCGACCTTCCGTCTGCAGTGCGCGACGGGCCTCGGCCTGATGGGCGACGAGCAGGCCATCGACGTCCTGATCGACACGCTGCAGGCTGCGGAGACCCTGGGCGTCAGTTCGGCAGTCGCCAAGGCCCTGGGTCTTATCGGTGACCGCAACGCGATTGGCCCGCTCAACCAACTTGCCGAGAACAAGAGCAAGAGCGAGCTCACCCGTGCTTTCGCTGCTGTAGCCCTGGGAATCGTCGGTGAGAAGACCGACCTCCCCTGGAATGCAACCATCAGCGAGGACAACAACTATCGCGCACGCGTGCCGGCCATCGATGAGGTGCTCGACATCCTCTGATCGAGCGCAGCTGCTCGAGCGGCCTACGACGGGCGTGGAGCTTCCGGGCTCCGCGCCCGTTCGCTTGCCTGCCGGGCAAGGAGCAAGAGGGCACCACCTGACAGCAGGGCGACAGACGCGATGCAGGCAGCGATGCGCCCCCTGAGCCCGCGTAAGTGCGCCTGACGCGTCTCGAGATCGTGGACGAGGGCGAGGTTGTCGACCGCCACGCGCGCCCCCTCCGAGCCGACTCCCGCGGTCCCAAACAACGCCCGGGCCCTGCGGTACGCCTCACTGGCCTCTCCCAAGCGCCCGCGTTCAAAGGCGATGTTCCCATGCAGTATCTCGGCCCACCCGCCATGAGCAGGCTCTGACGACGCAGGCATTGCCTCGAGGACCGCACTCGCCTGATCGAGAAGGCCCTTCTGGATCAGAGTCCGAGCTTCTTCGAGACCGTCCTGCCCAAGCACCGGCAGCCACCCGAGGCTGATGAGCACAGCGGCGACGATCACCATTGCGACCAGGCCTCGTGAGCCAATGCCTCGATGTGGGAGTGTCCATCGACCAGCGCCGTGTCCCCATTCGCTTCCCAAGTTGAGAACCGGCTGTCATCGACCATCCAGGTCAACGAATCGCCCAGGCCGGACTCGGCCAGGATGCGGCGACGCATCTCCAATCCCGCGGGGACTCCATTCCAACCGAGCAGGATCCAGTTCCTCGAGCCCGGAACCCGCGCCAGTTCGACTCCCGAGAAGACCGAAGCCAGGGTCGTCGCGATGGCGCTGAGGACTGCGTCGTCACGTGTGATGCCCCCCACGTTCAGCGCGACGATGCCACCCGGGAGCAACTGGTCGCGCATCTCCTCGAAGAACTCACGCGTACAGAGATGGTGCGGGACATAGATCTGGTCTGAGTAGGCATCACAGAGAATTGCACCCACGGGCTCGGAGTTGACACGCAGTGCGACCCGGCCGTCCGTCGGCACCAGGCTCGCCATCTCGGGTGTCAATCCGAGCCAGGCCATGCCCAGGTCGATGAGTTCGGGATCAATTTCCACCCCGATGACCTCGACCTGCGGGTCGATCTCGTGGATCTGTCGCGCCATCGTGCCCCCGCCCAGACCGATGACCATGACGCGCCGCCGACCCCGGATGTCCTGTGGCGCAAGCAACGCCGGCAAGAGGAAGGAATCAAAGTACAGCCCCGTGAGCACCTCCCCAGGGCGCCAGGCTGAGTGGAAGCTGTCCAGTCCCTCGTTCAGCTTCAGCATCCTCAGGCCATCGACCTCCACCACTCGAGCCCACTGGTAGAGAGTCTCGCGCTCTTCAAGGACATCCAAGTCCACCGGCCGTCCCGGGAGCGCTTGCACACCCATCATCAAGGCCAAAGCGAGGGCAGCGGCGGACAGACGTGAGCGCTTCGTGGCGAGCACTGCGAGGCCCGTCAAGACCATCACGATGCCCGCGCCCCGAACAGCTCCAGCCGATCCGACCCACGCGATCAGGACATGAGTCGCTCCGAAAGTCCCGATCAGGCTACCGACAGTCCCTGCGGCGAGGACCCGCCCGGTCGCTCGGCCAGGATGCTCACTAGCATCCCGCGAGAGCCTGACGAGCCAGGGTGCGACGGCGCCAAGGGCGAACATGGGCAGCCCCAACGCCAGCAACGCAACGAGCAGTGATCCGAGCGCCACGAACCCGTACGCCTCGCCGAGGCTGAGGTCGCTGGGCATGACCCATGCCGACACGATCTCGACGAGGTCAGGCAGTCCGACGCAGAATCCCCCGGCCACGACGAGCAGGACCCCGGGTCGCACACCGCGTGGGCTCTCAGCCCAACGGCCCCCGAGCCATTGCCCGATCGCCAGCGCAAGGAGCACCACGCCGATGACGTTCGTCCAGACGATCTGGCTCTGCCCGAACCACGGCGCCAGGAGCCGAACTCCCATGAGTTCGACGACCATGACCGCGGCCCCAGTCGCCAGAGCGACGATGAGCAACAGCGGAGTGGGCACCCCCGGGATCAGCCGATGTCGTCGATGAGGACCTGCGCCATGTACACGCCGAAGTCACCGCTGTTGTTGTAGAAGCGGTTCTCCAGGGCGGTTCGCAGATCGCGCTCGAACATCCGGTTGACCTTCTCCGTCCCATTCACCTCGATTGTGACGGGCTTGCTCATGTCGACGAGTGCATCGGAGAGGTAGACCCAGATGCCGTCAAGGACGTTGGTCGTTTCGATCGTGATCTTGTTCTTCGCCCGATCGGCCGTGGCCTTGATGCGAGGAAAGTCCTCGTCATCCGGCTTGGCCGTCGCCCGGCGGTTCACCCGGCTCGCCTTCACCCAGTAGACGCTCTGATACTCCACGGCGTCGATCAGGTGATCGATCTCCATGGGCACCAGATCCCGACGGCAGCCGCGCACCCAGTCCGCGATCTTCCCACGGGCCTCGTCACCCGGCTCCATGGAGGTTCCGCTGTCCGCGATGACGGTTGCGCCCAATTCATCGAGGGCTGTCTTGTCAGCGCCACCTTCGCCACCGTTCGCGCTCACGTAGGCGATGGGCGACGGTCGGAGGTTCGAGTACAGCACGTCACCTTTCTCGGGCAGCGCCCCCGAGCGGACCAGGCAACCGGCGAACCACTGTGGAGCACGGCTCGCCAAACGCAGGGAGTCGCCGCTGGCATCCCCCCAGCCGTCCAGAACAAGGCGTGCCCGGTCATACTGTACGCGCTCGAACAGCGTCCGCATGGACGTGAGCAGCGTGTAGAGCCCATCGTAAGTCATCCAACTCGCCGTGACTTCCGTGACCTCCGCCTTGCGCCCCTTTCCAGACATCGGTCCGAGCGGGATCATCACGATGGTGTCCTTGATCAGTTCCCCGTACATCGCCGTCGCGACTTCCGTCACGCGTTCCTCAAGGTCATCCCCGCTCAAGTTCATCACGGGCTTGAGGGCGAGAACGACACCATGGAGGTCATCGCCCTTCAGGTAGTCACCGGGCAACGAGAGCAGATACGAGATGGGCTGCTTCTCGTATGGATCCGTGAAGTTGTCGAGGAAGAATCCCTTCCCGGCCTTGGACTTGTAGGTCTTCTCTTCGCCCTTGGCGTATTCGAAGACGAGCTCCCAATCGCCCGGGAACTCCAGGGGGCTCCCGCTGAGCTTGGCGCGCTTGGAAGACTTGGCCATCGCGTCATCGAGCTCATCGAGCGAGTCGATCTGGTCGCGCAAATTCGGGTTCTCGTGCGCCTCGAAGAACGCCGTCACGTGCTTGGCGAATCCCTGGAGGTCCTTGTCCTTGATGGACGAGCGGCGCATCGCCGGGTCGTCTTCGGCTCCAACCCAAGCGGGTAGGCACAACAGGGACACAATCAGGAAGAGTCTCAGCCGCATGAGTTGCCGCTCCGTCCTAGGGGGAGGTGCCGCCCGGCACGATGACCGGCCCGGCGCTCGGATCTGCGAGTCTATCTGGCCCGATTCAGCCGGATCAACGTAAGTGCATCCGACGAGCCTGTTTGCGCAGGTATAGCGCCCGATCACGTGTCGGGTCAGTGGCCACGACCTGCTCCAGCAGGTCGAGCGCTCGCTCGGGCTCGGCGTCCAGCATGAAGGCTGCCAGATTTTCTGCTGCCGAGCCCGGCTGGCCCAGGGACAGGGCCTGTTCCCAGAGGGCTCGCGCTCGGTCGGGGGACCCGGCGCCGTCGTACATGAGCGCCGCATCATTCAATACGTCAGCCCGGCGCGAATAGGACGCAACGAGTTGCTCCCAGGCCCGAAAGGCCTCTCCTTCGCGACCGGCTCGACTCAGTGTCAGGGCCCGATTCCGAGCCGCCCGCTCATGGCTCGACTGGTGACCAAGCACGAGATCATAGGCCGAAACGGCCTCGCTCCAACGCTGAGCGAGCCCGAGCCAATCCGCCAGGTCGACCACCATCTCGATCGCGTCCGCGTCCGTTGCCTCGACCCACGGAGTCAGGCGCGACAGGGCCTCATCATGCCGCCCGAGCCGGATCAGCAAGTGGGCATGGAACCGCTCGATCTCGGCATTCCGACCCAAGTTCGCTGCCCGCATCAAGGCCTCCGCCTCTGCGGTGCGCCCGAGGCTGTCCAAGGCATGAGCGCGATACCAGGCGATCACGGCGTCGCCCGGTTCTCCTTCCAGGCTCGCGAGCCGGCTCAACCTCTGTTCGGCCTGCGACTCCGCCGGGAGAAGCGCCATCAAGGACGCGGCCAAGACCGCGGCGTCCACTCCAGCCGCACGCGCCGACTCCCAGGCCGCGAGCCCTTCTTCGACACGGCCCTGTCGCCCGAGTTCATCGGTGAGGGCGACGCGGACATCCGCAGTTGCCAGGCCGGCTTCGGTGGCACGCCGGAACCACACCACGGCGTCGTCCGAGCCTTCCCGACGAGCGATCAAGCCGCGGATGTAGGCCGGGTACCCGCGCGCGTTCTCGGCCCAGTCGCGCTCCATGTCCGCGGCGAGATCTTCGTCGTCTCGTCGGAAGCGCGCATAGGACCGCCAGTCGCTGGCATCCGGGTACAGGGGCGAGATTACGGACACGGCGCCGAGCGCATCGATCGCTCGAGTGAAATTCGAACGCGCCAGGTCGCGGGCGAAACGCCCCGGACTCCCGGCCGACAACTCCTCCCCGCGGACGATCCAGGCGCGACCCAGCCAGAATCGGGCCACTTCGTCGGACGGCTGCGCTTCCAACCGTTCGCTGGCCAGCACGACGATGTCGTCCCACTGCCCAGCCGCAGCCATCTCCTCGAGGCGGTCGGCTCCCACGGCCAGACTTGCCGCGAGCAACCATCCTGCGAGGATCACCCCCCCACGTAACGAACGCCGCCGCCCGCTTCCACGGTTCCCATCAGCACCGGTTCCTCACCTTGGGCTTCCAAGCCCTGCACCATTCGATCGGCCGCCGACGCCTCGACGACCAGCACCATGCCGATGCCCATGTTGAACGTCCGGTCCATCTCGTCACGCTCCACGGGCCCACCGGCGGCGATGACCTCGAACAACGGAGGGATTTCCCAACGCGTACGGTCGATCACCGCCCCGAGCTCGCCGGGGAGGACTCTGGGCAGGTTGTCCGTGAATCCGCCCCCCGTGACGTGGCTCATCGCATGCAAGTCGGGGTCCCGGAGGAACGCCTTCAAGCACGGCAAGTAGCAACGGTGCTCGGCCAGCAGCGCTTCACCAACGGTGGTCGTCGTCCCGGGGAGTTGGTCGGTGACATCGAGCCCCATTCGTTCGAACAGCACCTTCTGCGCCAAGGAATACCCGTTCGTGTGGAGCCCCGAGGCCTTGAGCCCGATCAACACGTCGCCCGCGTGCACGCGCTCGGGAACGAGGATGTGCGCTCGGTCCACCACCCCGACGATGAAGCCGGCCAGGTCGAAGTCCTCGGGCTGGTACAGCCCCGGCATCTCCGCGGTCTCGCCCCCGATCAATGCGACGCCTTGCTCCCTGCAGGCGCGGGCGAACCCCGAAATGAGATCCTCGAGGCGACCCTTCGGCCAATGACCGGCGACGAGATAGTCGAGGAAGAACAGGGGCTCGGCCCCCATCACCAGGATGTCATTCACGCAGTGATTGACGAGATCCGCCCCGATGGTGTCGAAGCGCCCCGCCCGACGAGCCACCATCAACTTGGTGCCCACCCCGTCGGCGCTCGAAACGAGCACCGGCTCGTCCATGGCCGAGAAGTCCGGCTTGAACAAGGCGCCGAAGCTGCCGAGCCCCGTCAGAACCGGGGGCGTGTGGGTCGACTTTGCCATGCGCGCCACCGAGCGCAGGGCCGTCGTGACGGCGTCGATGTCGACGCCGGCGTCCTTGTACGTCAGGGGGGTGCGTTGGTTGCTCATCCGCTCCAGCCTAAGGGATCGCAGCCCCTCTTCACGAGCCCCGGCGTGCACGATCCGTGGCCCAGCGATTCCGCCCGCGCCTCAGGTCGTCCAGGACCGCTCGGTGATTCTGGAAGGCGATGTCGTCGGGCAGCGCATCCAGCGAGGAGAAGCCGACTTCCCGACACTCGGGGCCCGGCTCCAACTCGCCACCGACCTCCTCAGCCGTGAAGACCACCAACAGCCCCACCTTGCGTGGGTCGTCCTCCACCGTGAGCACATCGTGGAGACCCGACAATCGAACCAGGAGCCCGGTCTCCTCCCGGACCTCCCGGACCGCCGCCGTCTCGACCGTCTCGTCGATCTCAAGAAAACCAGCCGGCAGGCACCAGCTGTCGACAAAGGGCTCGATGGCACGCCTGCAGAGCAGGACGGCCCGCCCTCGGGTGACCAAGACCGCCGCCGCCGGAACCGGGTTCTCGTAGGCGACCCACCCGCACTCCGGGCACGCCAGCCGCGATCGGCCCTCTTCCTCCCGTGGGAGCAACGCTCCACCACAGGCCGTGCAGAATCGTGGCGTCATGCCGCGGGATGATAGCAGTCGCCGCAGGTATACTCGCCCGGTCCATGACAAAACGCGTCCTCGTCCTCGGTTCGACGGGCTCGGTCGGACAGCAGGCTCTCGATGTGTTGAGCGGGGCCCGCGATTCCTTCCGAGTGGTCGGTCTCTCCGCCCACTCATCCGCCGACCTCCTCGCCTCGCAAGCCGCAGCCCACGCTCCGGTGGCGGTCTGTCTGGTCGAGGAGCGCCCGGTCTCCGTTCCCGCGGGGTGCCAGGTCCTGCATGGCGCCGACGGACTCGTCGAGCTCGTCCGGCGCACCGAACCGGATGTGGTCATCGGCGCCATCACCGGTGCGGCAGGCCTCGCCTCGACGCTCGAGTCGGCGCGGAGCGGCGCCCACCTCGCCCTGGCCAACAAGGAGAGCCTCGTGCTCGCCGGCGACCTGGTGAAGGCGGCGTGCGCACGGTCGGGCAGCGAACTCCTGCCCGTCGACAGCGAACACTCGGCCATCGCCCAGTGCCTCGCGGGAGCCTCCCATGGCGGGGTGCGCCGTCTCGTGCTCACGGCGTCGGGCGGGCCGTTCCGCGGTCGCACCCGCGAAGACATGGCCGACGTGACCATCGAGCAGGCCCTCAATCATCCCAGCTGGGAAATGGGCCCGCGCATCACCATCGACAGCGCCACGCTCATGAACAAGGCCCTCGAGATCGTCGAGGCCTGCCACCTCTTCGACGTGGGCGCCGACTCGATCGAAGTCGTCGTCCACCCTCAGAGCGTGATCCACTCCATGGTCGAGTTCGTGGACGGGTCCATCGTGGCGCAGCTCGGGCCACCCGACATGCGCGTGCCCATTCGTTGGGCCCTCGCCTGGCCGCAACGTATGGAGAGCGGCCATCCGCCCGTGGACGTGGCCTCCCTCGGCCAACTCACCTTCGAAGAGCCCGATCGCGAGGCCTTCCCCTGCCTCGACCTCGGCGTTCGCGTCGCCCGCGAGGGAGGACTGTCGGGTTGCGTCCTGAACGCCGCCAACGAGATCGCCGTCGATGCCTTTCTCGCCGGCCGGCTGCCGTTCCTCGCGATCCCCACCGTGGTGACCGACGCCATGGATACCTTCGGTCATCCCTCGGCGCCGGATCTCGAGACCATCCTCGAGATGGACGGACGGGTACGCCGATACGCCGAAGAGCGTCTCCTCGCGCTCGCCCGCTGACCCCTCGACGGACCTCCCGTGCAGACCCTCGTAGGCATCCTCGATTCCGTGGGCTCCATTGCCCTCGCCGTCCTCGGCATCAGCTTCCTGATCTTCATCCACGAGGGCGGGCACTTCCTCGCGGCGCGCCTGTTCGGAGTTCGGGTCGAGACCTTCTCCATCGGCTTCGGTCCGCGCGTCTTCGGCATGCGGCGCGGTGAGACCGACTACCGCCTCTCGATCATCCCGCTCGGCGGCTACGTCAAGATGGCCGGAGAGTACGGCGACTACGACGACGACACCGTCCTCGCCGATGACGACCTCAACGCCAAGCCTGCCTGGCAACGCGCGATCATCTTCGCCGGCGGCGTCATCGTGAATTTCCTGTTCGCCTTCATCGCCTTCCCCATCGTCTTCGCGATGGGCCTGCCGGCCACGGCGCCGGTGATCGGCTCGATGACGCCGGGAGGCGCGGCCTGGCAGGCGGGCCTCCAGCCGGGTGACGAGATCCTTTCCATCGATGGGCGAAAGATCTACGACTTCGGCGACCTGCGACTCGAGTCGGCGCTCGCCGATGACACGGGCATGCGGGCCACTATCCTGCGAGACGGCCGCGAGTTCGAACTCGGGTTGCGGCCTTTGCGCAACGAGGACGAGGATCGCTTCGAGTTGGGCATCGAGCCCGCGGTCAGCGACGAGATCCTCGTCGAACCGGGGGGCCCGGCCGAAACGGCCGGGCTGGCCGACGGCGACCGCCTGATCATGTTGGGAAACGCTGCGCCCAGCCCCGACGGCCGGGCGCTGCTGCGCGCCCTCGCCTCGCTCCGGGACGAATCGCCGCTCCCGGTGACCTACCTGCGCGACGGCCAGCGCCTCGAAACCACCATCACCCCCCGGCACGAGACCGAGCTCACCGCTCGGCCCATGCTCGGTGTCCTCAGAGGCTCCGGGCGCGTGGTCGCCTTGCGGGGCGAAGCCGCGCTCGACGGGACCCTGCCGCTGCGCAGGAATGACGTCATCCTGTCGGTCGACGGCCGGCCCGTGACCCAGGTCGACGAGATCGAGCAGGCCCTGCGCGACGTGACCGGGGACACCGCTGTCCTCTCGGTGTTGCGTCAAGGCGACGAACGGCGTGTCGTCCTCGGCCCCGCGCACCGCCACAGCCTGCTCGCCGGAGAGATCGCCCTGGGTCTCGAGTTGGACGGCGCGCGCATCGGTGTGCAAGCCGACGGCGCCGCCGCGGATGCCGGCATGCGCAGCGGAGACGAGATCCGCTCCATCGACGGCGTCACCGTGCACCGCTACATGGACCTCGCCGAGACGGTGGCCACGGGCGAGTCGAAGCGCCACAGCATCCGCTTCTGGCGTCCTGTCGACGACCGGGAGCAAACCGTCGTAGTGGAGACACGCACGCCCGACTACTTCACGGCCGGCTTGCGCCCACGCTTCGAACAGGTCCGCCACAAGGTCGGCCTCGGCGGCGCCATCGTGGCCGGATTCGAGACGTCCATCAACAGCCTGCGCACGACCTGGCTCACACTCGTGCGCCTGATCAGCGGAGAGGTCGGCAGCAAGAACATCAGCGGCATCGTCGGCATCGGACAGGTGACCTATCAGTACGCCCACACCGAATTCAGCCGCCTGCTGTTCTTCCTGGCGTTGCTCTCGATCAACCTCGGCTTCATCAACATCCTGCCGATCCCGGTGCTCGACGGCGGGCAGATGTTGTTCCTGCTCTTCGAGAAGATCAAAGGCTCACGCCTGAGCGAGCGCTTCCTCAATACCGCGCAGATCACCGGACTGCTCGCGATCCTGCTGCTCGTCGTCTACGTCACGTACAACGACATCCAGCGCATCATCCAATGATCCCTGACGGACGCCGCGCGGGTTCTCTGCGGCCGATGCTCGAGACGCTGCGCGCACCGCTGCTGCTCTCACCGATCGCGGACGTCCTCGCCGGCGCGAGCGTTGCGATGGCCACGCTCGTCCCCGCCGGCGCTCGCGCTTCGCGCGTGCTCTTCGACTCGCCTCACCCGGCATTGACGGTCATCGGGCGCCCCGTCGCGCTGGCGGCCCTCGTCGGCGTCTGCCTGTTGGCGTCGGGCATGGCGCAGAACGCCCTCGTCGACCACGACGCCGATCGCGCCCGTCGCCCCGACCGCCCGCTCCCTCGCGGCGCTGTGAGCCGGACATCGGTGCGTGCGGTCCACCTCGGAGGCGCGGGCATCGCCCTGCTCATCGCGACCTTCCTGTCGCTGCCCTTCCTCGCCGTGACCTCCGGCGTCATCGTCGTGAGCGCGCTGTATCACGTCGGGCTCAAGCGTCATCGGTTGGCGGGTTCCGTCGCCCTGGGCCTGGCGCGCGGCCTGGACATGACCTTGGGGATCATGGTGGTCGACGCCATGACACCGGCCCTCACCGGCGGCGCCCTCGAACGGATCGGATGGGACGGCGGGAGTTGGCCGCTCTTCATGTTCCCCGCACTCTATGCCCTCTACATCACCGGCGCCTCGCTGCACGCGAGCACCGACGATGTCGAGCGGACCCCGCTGCTCAGGAGCATCAGCCGGTTCGGCCTGCTCGTGTGCGGCCTGCTGCTCCTGGCCCTCGCGATGATTGCCCTCGTCGAGACCGAGTGGCAGTTCCATTTCGGAGGTCCCTACCCCCAGACAGGACACCTCGCAGGCGCCGTCTTCATCATCGCCCTGCTGCGTCTCGTGCGCGCGGCCGCGGAGCGCCCCCCTCCGGCGGTCACGGGAGTGGCCCTGTCCAACCTGTTCCTGCTCCAAGCCGGCATCGCCGTGCACTTCGGACTGCAGACCGTGGCCGGTGTCATCATCCTGCTGCTCTACGGCATGTCGCGGCTCATGCTCCGGGTGTTCCCCCCGAGCTGAGGCGCTCGTCGAGCCAGTGCAGGGCGGCCTCCCTGCCCTCCAGGTTGCCTTCGAGCTGAAGATCGGCCGCTTCCCGCAGCAGGGCGCCGACGCGGGGCCCGCTCTCCACGCCGCGTTCGATCAGGTCGCGACCGGTGAGCAACGGGGCGGGAATCAACGCCTCCTCGGCGAGACGCTCCTGCATGGCCTCGATCGCCGGCAGCGCCGTGAGCAGTCCGTGACAAGCCCCGCAATCGGCCCGGTACAGCAACATCAACTCCTCGAAGTGTTCCTCGGCCATCAAGCGCCTCAGTCGTGACGCCCGCATGCTCGGCACGTCCTTGAAGATGATGTGGTCCCGGACGAGCGCGTGCACGCGGCGCGTGGCGGACCGTGACATGCGCAGTCGCCCGCAGATCGCCTCGGCCATCTCCGCGCCGAGCTCGACGTGTCCGTCGAACCGGATGCGATCGGGCGCGCGCACGAAGGTCGGGGGCTTGCCGATGTCGTGCAACAACATGGCCAGAGCCAACTCGAATGTGGTGTCGTCGGGGAGACCGTCGAGGGCCAGGAGCGTGTGGATCCAGACGTCGCCCTCCGGATGGAACTCAGGCGGCTGCTCGCACCCCTTCATCGGGAGGGCCTCCGGCAGGATCACCTCCAGCAGGCCCGATTCATCGAGCAGTTCGACGGCCCTGCGGCGCCAGGGCCCGACCAGCATGCGCTGGAGCTCGCTCCGGACGCGTTCACCCGAGATCGCACGCAACCGTTCCCGACACGTCGATAGAGCTGTGCGCGTCTGCTCCTCGATGTCGAAGCCGAGCGTTGCGGCGAAGCGCACCCCGCGCAGCAAGCGCAGCCCGTCCTCCTCGAAGCGCTGCGCCGGATCGCCGATGGCTCGGATCAGGCGGGCTGACAGGTCGTCGCGCCCCCCCACGTGGTCGATGATCGCGCCGGTGAAGGGATCCTGGACGAGCCCGTTGATGGTGAAGTCCCGACGGAGGACGTCCTCCTCGAGGGTCGCTGGCGCCACGGCGGCAGGGTGTCGACCGTCACCGATGCCGACATCCTGCCGGAAGGTCGCGACGTCGAACTGGCCGCCCTCCCGGATGACCTTCACGACGCCGAAGGCCGCGCCCACCCGGAGGGTGTGAGCAAACAGGGCACAGACCTCGTCCGGCGTCGCCGAGGTCGCGATGTCGATATCGCCGCCTTCGCGCTGCAACAACTCATCGCGAACCGCCCCCCCGGCGAAGACCACCTCGTGGCCGGCCTCCTTCAGACAGCGCGCTACCTCTCGGGCTTCAGCTCGCGACATGACCCTGGCGGAGGCTAGGATGCGCATCCCATCCCGTCCAGTTGCGGGATGGTCAGCGCGCGCGGATCGGGGCTCGGCCATGACACGCTTCGGCGGATTCTTCATCGCGGCAGGCTTGCTCTGTGCGGCTTATCTGCTGCACCAGCGCACTTACGCGACGGCCCAGGTGCTGGTGGCCGGGGAGGCGCACGGGCTGTCGACGGTGCGAGAACTATATGAGCGCTCCCACCAGCTGCTGGGCCAGGGCACGCCCCACCCGGGACTCGAGGCCTTGTTGCAGCCCGAGGCCGGCGACGATCTGGGCCTCGAGCTGCTCGCTGACCTGAGCACGGGCGAGCAAGCCTTCGCCAAGGACGACGTGTACGTCTACGCGATGGCGACGACGATCAAGGCTGGATACCGCCAGCGCTTCGGATTCGCGGTGCGGGCGTGGCCATTGAGCTTCGGCGAGACGGGCGATCGCGAGTACTACGTCACCGAAGCCGGGCGCCTTTTCGAGGGCCTCAACCTGCAGGGGCGCGGTGGCCACCGCAAGGAGGACCTCCCGGCCGTGCCGGTGCTCGGGATGGATGATCCCCGAGTTCCGTGGATCCCCATCTGGGACGACAGCCGGGTCTACAGGTAGTTCCAGTAGAGCAGCCGCGCGCGGGCCGTGAGCTCGGGGTCGCTCAGACCCTTGATCACGCGTCGCAGGACCTCTTCGCGGGGTCCGTCCACCAGCCGCACGATGGCATCGAGCGCCTCCACCTTCAGGCTCGGGCTGGTCGTCTCCGCCAGGATCACGGTCTCGAGCGACGGCAGGGCCAACCCGGAGCGGGCCTTGCCGGCGGCGTACACCAGGAGTGCGTCGCGATCCGGCGAGGGCGCGTGGGCCGCCAGGGCTTGCACGCCGGCAACGCCGAGCCGATCGAGGAGCGGAAGAGTGCTCGCGAACATCTCGGGATCGCTCCGGACGGCCTCCAAGAGAGTCTCGACCACGGGCTCGACGGCCTGCTCCGGCGCGACGTGCGCGAGGAGCCGGAGCAGGGGCAGCCGGTCGGTGGACCGGTGCGTCGGTTCCGACAGTCGCTTCGCCGCGAGGGCGACGAACTCGCTGCGGTCGACCCGGATGGCGCTGATGACCCGGTCGCACACCTGTGACAAGCGCCCGCCAACCTCGACCTGCAACTCCTGTCGCGTGCGGTCCATGGCCATGGGGTGCTCACGCCGGAAGAGCGCGTCGGTGACCTCCATGTGGGCGTTTCCCGGCCCGTGAGCGGCCATCTCCTCGAGCAGGATGATGGCGCGATCCGCATCCTCATGACCGGTGTCCACGGCCAGGAGGAACAGATCGGCCAGGGCGAGTGCCTCCACACGGCCGGCGCGCAGGAGCAGGTTGCGCCAGTGCTCCTGCCCCACCACCTTGCCCGCACCCACGGCCGCCTGCAGGACGTTGATGCGCGTGGGCGGTTGACCGTGCAGGAGCATGTGCTCCAGCTCCTCGCGCGCGACCTCGACACCCAGTTTGAGCTGGACGGTCAGGGCCAGGAAGATCGCCGCCTCGCCCGCTCGGTCCTTGACGACCTCGAGCGTCGCCCGCGTGCGTTCGGAGTCCATCACGTCGAGCACGCTCAAGTAGGCCAGGTCGGGTGCGTGCGGGTGCTGCTCGAGGTCTTCGAGCACGAGTTCCTGTGCCTGCCTGTCGCCCGAACGCGCGCGGCGCGCCAGGGCGGCACGCGCATGCGAGCGCACGTCGAGATCGTCGTCCTGCAGCCGCGGGAAGATGCCCGCCGTCGCCCCGTCGTCGGGGTGCCGCGCGAGGACCCGCAGCGCCGTCTTGGCGACCAGTCCGTGGGGCGAGTAGGCCCGCCGGATGAACTCGTCGAGGACTCCGGGGCCGTCGAGGTCTTCCTCCCCCAACACCTCGAGGAACTTCTGGACGATGACCGGCTCGTCAGACCCCAAGATCTGCAGGCGCGCCAGCACCTCCTCGCTCAGACTGCCGCGATGGCGACGCAGGGACCGGCGGGACTCGGAGAGCGCCACGTGACCGGCCCAGTGCAGACGATCGAGATTCCGCTCGATCTCGTCGGTGGCCGAGTCCACGGCCCAGGCCGGAGGCTCATAGAGATCCAGGGGCTGGAGGGGCAGGTTCAGGTCGCCCAGGCTGGCGGCCTCCTCCCGGGAGGGCAGCAACAGCACCAGACCGACCAACAGTGCGGCGGCGATCAGGGGAATCAGGGACGAACGCATGGGACTCCAGGCTAGCCCGGCGACCGCGGGATGCGCCCCCGGATGGGGTCACCGCGCGGGGACGGAGAACTAGAGAACCACAGCGAGCGCCGGTTTTGACACCCCATGGGGCCCTTGCTACCTTGCCGTCCGTTCACCGTCCCTGAGGACATTCGGTCATGCGTCGTCGCGCCCAGCGTTGGTTCGTACTCCTCGCTCTCATCGTCATCGTCCCGGCCTGCGTGTCGCCGTTCCACGACCACGCCAAGGACCACCACGACGCCTTCGCCCGTGATGCCCGCGAGGCTCACCGGAAGTACGACCGCTACTTCCTGAACCTCGATTGGGACGACCCCTACCACGATTGGCACGACGAGTCCTTTGCCACAGGACCCGGTCACAGGCACTAACAGGCCGACCGTCGTTGACCCTTTCCGCGTGGGCTCGCCGAAGCGCCTTCGCGCCCCTGCTGCTGGCCTTGACCCTGGTCTCAGTGTGCGCGCTCCCCGCCTGTGGCAGCTTCGGTCGCAAGAGTGACACGTTGGACGAACTCGGCCTGGGCGCACTCGACGCCCAACGCCTGGCCGAGCTGAGGGGGCGCGATCCGCTGGTCGCGGAGACATGGCTCGTCTCCATGGTCGGCGCTGAAACCCCCGAGGAAGCGCTCGAGATCGTCGACGCCGCGCTCGCCGTGCACCCGCGCAACGAGAACCTGGTGCTGGCCCGCTTGCAGATCCTCGGCGACCTGGAGCGCGATGACGAATTCGACCGGTCTGTGCGGCGCGAGCTGGCCATGGGGCCGTCGACGCTGATGCACGCCGTGCTGCGCAGCTATCGGATCCAGGGTCTGTTGCGCTCCGGCGACCCGGATGCTGCCCTCGACGAGTGCTTCCGCCTGGGCTCGGTCGCCGGCATCGACGCCGGACTGACCGCACGGGGATTCGCGTCGGTCGCCCTCGACTTCGAATTCCTCGCCCGCCATGACGAAGCCGACGAGGCCTTCGACCTGTGCCTCGATCAGGGCCCCACCGGCATCGGCTACCTGCTCGAGCTCACGGCCAGTCGCCCCGAGCGCGCCGCCGCGGCCGCCGCCCTGCTGGAGCGGGCCCGCACGCGCCACCCCGGTCATGTCGACCTCCACATCGCCTGGGTCATCGAGGGCATGCGCACGCCCGACCTCGACGCGGCCGCTCGCCGACTCGAGACCATGCCGACCCCCGTCCCCTTCCGCATCCAGGGGCAGGTCGAGATGCTCGAGGCCCAGATCCTCCTGCTGCACGAAGAGCCGCAGGAGGCGCTGCCGCTCATCTTCGACCGGCTCGATCGCTTCGTCGCCGACACCCACGCCCTCCAGACCTTGCTGGCCTGCTGGCAGCAGTTCGGCATCCCCTCCGACGACGCCTTGCGCCCCCGCCTGCAGCGCGCGCGACGCCACCTGACCACCGAGCCCATGCTGGCCCGGCAGATCGCGTTCGTCCTCCAGCAGATCGGGTCCGCACCGGCCGAACCGCCCACCGCTGAGGAACCCGCCGCCCAGGAATCGTCCTCAGCCGACGTCCCCTAGGCCCAGCGCCCGCTCGGTGCGATCGGTGAGCGATTCGAGGCTCTCCGCCGGGTCGACGTCGACCCAGTGCAGGTCGGCGAACGCCGCGAAGAACGTGCGCTGCTTGCGCACCAGCTGGCGAGTGCGGATCGCCGTGCGTTCGCGCAGTCCCTGCTCGTCGAGCGATCCGTCGAGGAAGGCCTGGGCCTCGGCGTAACCGATGGCCTTGCCCGGTTCGGGGGCGAACGGCGCTCGCGCTCTGAGCGCCCGCACCTCCTCGACGAGACCGTCGGCGAGCATCGCCTCCACACGCTGCTCCGACCGCTGGCGGTGCGCCGCCTCGGGCCAGCGCAGTCCGACCAGCGTGAAGTCTCCCGGCAGCGGAGGACGCGTCGTGTCCCGCTGCCAGTCGCTCAAGGCCCGGCCGGTGAGTCGATGCACCTCGAGCGCGCGCAGCAGCCGCTTCTTGTCGCCGCGCTGAAGCCGCGCCTCGATCACCGGATCGACCCGGGCGAGCTCCGCGCGGATGACGGCCTCGCCCTCGGCCTCCCACGCCGCCTCCAGCTCTTGGCGCAGCTCGGGGGATGAACCGGGTCCCTCCGCCAGCCCCTCGACGAGCAGGCGCAGGTAGAGCGGCGTCCCCCCCGCGAAGAGCAGCGGACCGGTCGCGGCTGCGGCCACCTCGACGGCGGCCTCGACCCAGCGCCCCGCCGAGAACGCCTCGTCGTGCCCGACGAGATCCAGCAGCCGCCACGGCGCCCGCGCCCGCTGCTCGGGGCTGGGCTTGTCCGTGCCCACGTCCATGCCCCGGTACACCTTCATGGAGTCCATCGAGAGCAGCGTCAGTCCGTGTCGCTGGGCGAGCTCGGTGGCCACGGCCTTCTTGCCGCTCGCCGTGGTGCCGACGAGGACCCGCTGTCGCACGCCGCGCGCCTCAGGCCGACGCGGGCCGGATGACGGCGGTGGCGATGGCCTCGTCATGGACGTGCTCCTCGAGACGCCGCATCAGCTCATCCAGGGTCAGCTGCTCGACGAGTTCCACCGACGCAAAGGGGCGGCTGCCCCGGAAGCAGTCCGAGATCAACGAGTACGCCACGTTCTCCGGCGAGTCGACGGCACGCAGGAGCCCGCCGTAGAGCTTGTTGCGCACCCGCCCGAAGGCCTGGGCGTCCAAGCCCTCGCGCCGCGCGCGCTCGAAGACGTCCATCACCCGCGCCTGGAGCGCCCCCGGGTCGTCACAGTCGCCGCCCAGCGTCGAGAACCCGAAGGAGGCCTCGGCCGTGTGGCTGACCCCGAACGTCTCGTCGATGAGCCCTTCGGCATAGAGCGACTCGAAGGCCGCGGAGCTGCGCCCGAAGAGGATGTCGAGCAACACCCGGGTCGCCAACTCGCGGCGCAGCACCGCTTCACCGGCGCCTCCCGTGTCGCGCTCCTTGATGCCCATGAGCCACCGCGGCCGGGAAATCGGCAGCTCCATGTCGAAGCGTTCGAGCCGACGCTGGGGCGGTTCGCCCCCGTCGACCCGCCGATGGCGCGGCGCCGCATCCGTTCCCCGCGGCGCCTGATCCGCCTCGACCAGCGCCAGCACGCGTTCGGGGTCCAGCGGCCCGGACAGCGCCAGGCACATGTTGCTCGGGTGATAGAACAGGTCGTAGCAGCGTTGCAACGTCGCGGCGTCAATCTCGGCGATGGACTCGACCGTCCCGGCGATGTTGTCGCGCACGGGATGCCGCTCGTACAGGCACCCCATCAAGCCGAAGAAGGCGCGCCAGTCCGGGTCGTCGTCGTACATCCGGATTTCCTGGGCGATGATGCCCTGCTCCTTCTCGACCAGCTCGTCGGTGAACCACGGCGTCTGCACGAAGTCGAGCAACAGGTCGAGGCAGCGCTCCGCCTCGTCGATGGCCGAGACGATGTACGTCGTGCCCACGAAGCCGGTCATGGCGTTGGTCGAGGCGCCCAACTCGGCGAAGCGATCGCTCACGTCGCCGTCCTGGTCCTCGAACAGCTTGTGCTCGAGGAAGTGCGCCAGGCCCTCGGGGACGGGTTGACCGTCCGCGCCACCGACGCGATCCACCGAGCCGAAGTTCGTCCCGAAGGCCGCGAAGGTCCCGACGAAGTCCGGCCGATGGTGCATGAGCACGCGCAGTCCCGAACTCGCCGTCATGGCCAGGAGCGGCTCGCCGAGCGGGTTCTCGAGGCGTTCGAAGCTCACGTCGCCGTTCCCTCCAGGAGGTAGACCGCGTCGAGGCGCACGGCCGCCGCGATCTCCATTACGTCGGCCGCTGTCACGGCCTCGGCCGCCGCGATCGCGTCGGGCAATTCGTGCGGTCGCCCCGCCAGCAGCTGCGCCAGGCGGAATCCGCCCAGCGCGCGCGGGTGATCCACGAGGCTCCTCAGGCGCCGGGACTGGGCGCGCTTCGACAGCTGCAGTTCGTCGTCGCTCACCGGCTCAATCGCGAGGCGCGCCAGTTCCTCGACCACCAGCTCTTCGACGCGTGCTGCCGACGACGCGTCGATGCCCGCTTGCACCACCAACGTCCCGCTGTCGTGGAGCATGCGCGCTCCGCAGCCGTAGGCCAGGCTCTCCGCTTCCCGCACGCGCTTGAACAACCGCGAATGGGAACCGCCCCCGAAGACGGTCGCGAAGGTCGTGGCAGCCGGGGAGCGCACGGCGCTCTCGGGCAACCGGAAGCCCAACACCAGCTTGCTCTGCGACAGGTCTTCGGCCTCGGTCACCCGCAGCGGCGCCCGCGCGATCTGTTCCGGCAGAGGCAGGCGTTGCGCCGGCTCGGGTCTTGGCACACTGCGGCCGAGACGTTCGGCGGCCTCCAATGCTTGCTCTTCCTCGACATCGCCTACGACGAACAGCCGTCCCGGCGCCGACGTGAGCAGGTCGTCCCACGTGCTGTGCACGGCCGCCTCGTCCAGCGCCGCGGCTTCTTCCGCGGTGCCCCACGAGTGCAGGCCATACGGCGTGTCGGCGTGCAGGGTCTCGATCATCCGTCTCAGGGCCCAATGGCCCTTGTCATCGGCGAGTCCCTCGATGGCCCGCACGAGATTGGCACGCTCCTGTTCGAGATGGTCGCGCCGGAAACGGCCCTCCTGCAGCGGCGGCTCGTGGACGGCCTCCGACAGCAGCTCGGACGCCTGCCGGAAGAGATCGAGGCCTTCGGCGTAGCGGTCCGCGAGGGTGACCATGGAGAATTTCACCAACTGCAGCGGGCCATGGGCCCCGACGGATCCGCCGAGGTCGGTGGCATACAGCTCGTCGCAGCGGGCGGAGAGGTCCGCCAGGCCGGGATGGCTCGCCGTGCCGCGGGTGAGCAGATCGCCCAGCAAGGCCCGGGCGGCTCGGCGCTCATCCAAGGGGCATTCGAGGGCCCAGCTCAGCGCCACCGTCTTGAACTTGCGGGTCCGCAGCAGGTGCACGGGCAGGCCGCCGGGACCATCCAGGACAACGAAAGCAGAGCTGGCGGCGAGGCTGGAGGTGGGCACGGGGCGAACCATAGCCGATGGACTCGCCCCTCCGCACCCAGACCCGCCGAACCCTGCGGGTTGAGTCTTGTGCTCTGAGGCGGATAATCGGGGGGTGCGAGGTCGTAAACCAACCCGCAAGGGTCTGGCCTCCCTCGAGGCCTGTCCGCGACCGTGGCTGATCGGTGTGCTGCATCTGCCGGCACTGCCGGGAGCACCCGGGTTCACTGAGCCCGTGCAAGCCGTCCGAATACGGGCCGCTGATGACGCCAGGATGTTGCAGGAGTGCGGCTTCACGGCCGTGATGATCGAGAATTTCCATGATGCCCCGTTCCGCGCCGAGCAAGTCGACCCCGAGACGATCGCGGCCATGGCCGTCATCGCTCGAGAGGTCGTGGACGCGGTGAACGTCCCCGTCGGCATCAACGTGTTGCGCAACGACGCCCTCGCCGCCCTCGGCGTGGCCACCGCCAGCGGTGCCGACTTCCTGCGGGTCAATGTGCTCTGCGGAGAGGCCGCCACCGATCAGGGCCGCATCGTCGGTCGCGCCGACGAGCTCATGCGTCGGCGCGCCGCGCTCGGGAGCTCCGTCACCATCCTCGCGGACGTGGACGTGAAACACGCCACCTCCCTCGACACCCGCCCTCTCGCCGTCCGCGCCCGCGACCTCGTCGCGAGGGGCGGCGCTCACGCCGTGCTCGTCACCGGTGACGCCACCGGTCACGCCGCGGATCTCCAGACCCTCGATGACGTCTCTCGCGCCGTCGCCCCCAGCCCGGTGCTGGCGGCCAGCGGCACTGATCCCGAAGGGATCGCCGAGACGCTCAGGCACTGCCATGGCGCCATCGTTGGAACGGCCCTCAAGGACCCCGAAACAGGACGCTTGCAGCGCGGCCAGGCTCTCGCCTTTGTCGCCGCAGCGCGGACCTGACCCCAACCACATGACCGAATCACCCACCCGTCACGCCAACACCATCATCTTCCCGGCCAGCCTCGACCCCGACGCCGTCTCGGTCGTCAAGCGCCTGGTCGACTCGGGCTTCGAGTCCTACCTCGTCGGCGGTTGTGTGCGCGACCTGCTGTGCGGCCACATCCCGAAGGACTTCGACGTCTCCACCGCGGCCCGTCCGCGGCAGATCCGGTCCCGATTCAGGAACTGCCGGGTCATCGGTCGGCGCTTCAAGCTGGCCCACGTGCACTTCGGCGACAAGATCATCGAGGTAGCCACGTTCCGCGCGCCGCAGGACGCCGACGACACGGAGGGTGACGACGACGAGAACCTGCTGATCACGCGGGACAACGTCTACGGCAACGCCCAGGAAGACAGCATTCGTCGCGACTTCACCATCAACGCCCTGCTGTACGACGTGAACAGCGAGGAGGTCATCGACTACTGCGGCGGCGTCGAGGATCTCAACAACCGGGTCTTGCGCACCATCGGCGACCCGGTCATCCGCCTCGCCGAAGACCCCGTGCGCATGCTGCGCGCGATCAAGTTCTCGAGCCGCCTCGGGCTGACCTTCGACGCCGAACTCGAGGCCTGCTTCGGTGACTCGGCGCCCCTGATCGAACAGAGTGCGCCACCGCGCGTCCTCGAAGAGATCTACAAGTTGCTGGCCTGTGGTCAGGCCGTGCGGTCCCTGCCGGCCTTGGTCGAATACGGGCTGCTCCCGCACCTGCTGCCGGAGGTGTCGTCCTACTGGGACGACCACCGCGAGCAACTCACCGCGTATGGGCGCGCCCTGGACCTCCTCGATCACGGGTCCCGCCGCCTTCCCAATTCCTTCCTGCTGACCGCGCTCTTCCTCGAGCCCTGGTTGGCCGCCATCGAAGTCGAGCAAGGCGACCCGATGGACATCGCCACCTCCCTTCTGACGCCCGCCGCCCTGCGCATGAGCATCCCGCGACGTGACGTCGCGACGGTGAAGCAGACCCTGCTGCTGTATCGCCGCCTGGCGCAGAACCGTCGTCCGCGCCGCATGCGGCTGGCCGACTTCCTGGCGCGACCGTCGACACGCACCGCCATCGACCTGCTGTACCTCGCCTCGCTCGCCGGAAGCATGGACCCGGAGATGCATGCCGGTTGGGCCCGCCGGCTGGCGGAGACGGAAGGCGCGCAGCCTCCCCGCCAGCGCGCGGACGCGGCCGACGACGAGTCCGGCGAGTCCGAGAAGCGTCCCCGTCGCCGGCGGCGTCGGCGCGGCGGTCGCTCGCGTTCCCGTGGCCAGCGCGAAGGCGCGTCAGCGGACACAACGACGGACCCCGCGACGTCGACGCAAGCCTCCTCGAACGCAGAGGACGCGACACCGACCGAGTCCCGCCCGTCCCGGTCCCACCGCGTCGAATCAACCAGCACGCCCCCGAAGCCGGTCGCCGAGCCCACCGTCGGCACGCACTCAGCCGCGCGTTCAGCAGCCGCTTCCGCAGCAGACGCTGACGGCGCTGCCGAGTCCGGCTGGCTCGGACGCACCGCGCGTTTCTTCCAGAAGCTGGTCGGGCGCACTCCCGAAGCCACCGCCGACGAGGGTCCCTCTGCAGGAGCTTCGCACGGTACCGCGGAAGTTTCCGACACGGCGGACGCCGACCCGACGACCGCGCCCAACGCCGAGACCGAGACCGAGGCGACCCCATCGCGCCGGCGCCGTCGACGCCGCGGATCACGCGGATCTCGTGGCCGCGATCAGCGCGACCGCTCTGCCGACGGGAACGCGAACGAGGCCACCGACGCGACCGATGCGGAGGCAAGCGACAAGGAATCCGACGGCTCCCCGTCCGGCTCCAAATCCGGCTCGTCGTCGCGACGTCGGAGGCGCCGCAGTCGCTCTCGCAAGGGCGGTGGTGGCTCGTCCGACCGCCAGGACGGCAAGCGCCAGAGGCGCGGGTCCTCCCAGCGCTCGGGAGGCAAGTCCTCGGGCGGCAACCAGCGCCGCAAGTCCACACGCAAGTCGAGCGACAAGGGCCCCGAAGAAGCGACCAGCACCAAGGGCGAGGAGAGCAAGGTCAAGGACGACTCGCCGGGCGCCCTCGCGCATCAGCATCCCGAAGACATCGAGGACATGTTCGACTGGTAGCCGCGAGGCGCGTCACGACGCGCTCAATGCGGGTTGAACGGTGCCCCATCGGCTTTCCTGCAGTCCTCGCAGGTCAGAGCGTCGAGGCCCAGCACGGCCGCCTGCTCGGACGAAAGCGACACCGTGAAGCGGTGTCCCGTCCTCAGTGGCACGGCGCGGACGTCGTTGTCGTGCACCAGGATGGCCGGCCCTCGGAGGATCTCGACGTCGACCCGGCTGTCCGCCGACAATTCAACCGGCGGTCGCTCATCGGTCGTGTTGTTGAAGGCGAGCGCCAGGCCGCTTCCGATCGAACGGCGGGTGATGCTGCGGTAGTAGGCCGAACTCCCGAAGGGTGTCGCGATCACGAGACCATCGCCGGTGATCTCACCGGAGCGCTGCGGGCCGATCCCCACGCGGAAGCGAACCGCCTCGGTCGGCAGGGCATTGCGCATGACCACATCGTTCAGCGCCAGTCCGCGGAACGCGCCGACGGTCAACCCGAGCTTGGGGAGATGCGTGAGGACCAGGGCCTCGTCGGCCAGTGCGGCGATCACGGCGCCGAGCTCGTGACGGGCGCACGGCCGGGCGCGCCGCCCCACACGCACCGGGACCTTCGGGATCCCCGGCCAGAGTCGCTCGGCGCGCAGCAGCGTCCCGTCGCCTCCATGGCTCACTACGAGTTCCGGGGACACGCCCGTGATCACGAACCTCGCAGCCTCGAGGGCCGCCCGAACCACCCCCACATCCTCGCCCACGATGGCAACAGCGCCCTTCAACCGTCCGCCTCGGTGAGCGTGTTGAGGATCATGTCGTGGACCGACGTCAGGCTGGGTTGAGCACCGGGCGGCGGCATGACCCCGGGGCTGCCGATGGCCAGGGGCCAGAGCCCCGTATCGTCCGGAACGTGACCATGCGATCCCGTCACGAGGCCGGCGTCAAGGGAGATCACGTCCATCAGCGTGCGTAGGCCCAGCTTGCGTTGGAGCAGGCGCCGGGCGATGGCCAGCCGCGGGAACTTCAAGGCCGGGTCGAGGAACAGCTCGACCGGGTCGTAGCCGGGCTTGCGGTGGATGTCGACGGTGCGCGCGAAGTCCGGCGCCCGCTCGTCGTCGAGCCAATAGGGATAAGCGAACCAGGCATCCGGCTCCGCCTCGAGCACGACCTCGCCGGCCCGCGAGTGCGTGAGCCCCTCGTCACCCCGCCCGTCTCCGACGAGCACACGACGCACCCCGGGCAACTCGCCCATGAGAGCGGCAACCCGCGGCACGTCCTGCCCATCGGCCACGTAGACGTGGGCGACCTGGTGGTCGCAAAGCGCAAAGGCACGGCTCGCGCCGGCGTCCAGCGTCTCACCCACCGAATCCTGCCACAGCACGGAGAGCAGGCCGTCCTCGCGCAGGACCCGATTGGGGAACACCGGGCGCGAGATCCGACCGATGCCGTATTCGGAGACCACGAGCACCTCCATGCCCGCGGCCTCGGCGGCATCGATGAGGCGTCCCGCCTCGGCATCCACTTGGGCCGCATGCCCGGCCACGGACGGATGATCCGGTCCCTCCCGCTGCAACACGTAGTCGAGATGAGGGAGGTAGGCGAGCAGCAGGTCGGGGCGGTCGTGCTCGAGCACGTCCAGGCTGGCGTCGACGATCCAGCGCGTCGAGCGGATGTCGGCAGCCGGGCCCCAGAAGTGGAACAGCGGGGACGGCCCCAGCTTCTCCTCGAGGCGACCGCGCAGGGCGTGCGGGTGTGTGTACACGCCTGGGATCTTGCGCCCATCCGCGGGGTACTCCGGGCGCGGCGTCACGGCCATGTCTGCGGAGGAGTACATGTTGAACCACCAGAACATCTTCGCGACGCGCAGGTCGGGACGCTTCCGTTGGGCCGTCTCCCAGACCTTGCGCCCCTGCACCAGGTGATTGCTCTGGCGCCAGAGCCAGACCTCAGAGAGGTCGCGGAAGTACCAGCCGTTGCCGACGATACCGTGCCCGTCGGGGCGGAGGCCGGTGAGCATCGATGCCTGCGCCGTGCACGTGACCGCGGGGAACACCGGCCGCAGCGACTGCTGCCAGCCGCGCTCCGCCAAGCGTCTCAGACGCGGCCCCATCAGGGACGGCACGAGACCGACCACGTCGATCACCATCAAGCGCGCGGGCATGGCGCGAGCATAGCGAAGTGCGGTGCGGCTTCACCGGGCCGGCACGGCATCCCGCGGGAGTCCCCGACCGACGCGTGGCGCGTCAGGCGTCGCGGGCGAGCCGCGGAGGACTAGCCCTCATCGTCATCCGGGAGCTTGATCGTGGGCTTCCCGCCGGACTTGTGGTAGTCCATCATCTTCTTGCCCTCCTTGCCGGGGGCCGTGACGTTGGGCAAGGAAGTGATCGGCTTCTTCAGCCGGAGCGTCTCGAACTTCGGCGCCTTCCTGAGGGAGCTGCCGTCTCGCACCTCTCCCATGGGCACGCGCCGGGCCTCGACCGTCGCGTAGAGGGGTTCGCCGTTGCGGCCGACGCCCTTGCCGAGCGTTGCGCCGATGTAGACCTCATGGCCGTCCCGCTCGACGCGATACATGCTCCCGAAACGCTCGCCGTTCTTCTTGGCCCATTCGATCTTCATCAGGGCCGCGTCGAGCCGCTTCTGCTTGAGCTTCTCCTGCGGGGTCATGTGGCTGAACTGAACCGACTTCGGCTCGGCAGGCGGCGGGGTCTCGAAGGCCTCGCGCTCCCTCTCGGTATCGGTCACGACCGTGGCCTCCCCGCTGGAGCCGTCGTCCTGGAGCAGGTGGTACAGCGATCCGCCGAGAACGGCGACGAGGACCACCAGTCCACCGGCCAGGAGGCCGTTGCGGCGGTTCGGTTCGGGGGCGGCGGTGGGCATGCTCGGGATTCTCGGATCGGGGAGGGGCGGCTGCAGCCGTAGCGGCGCACCAAGGGGCGTGAAACGGGCAGAGGACGGGACCCGTTGGAGCGCTCCGTCAGTATACCAGCGACTTCGGGCACAACACCGGCGTGACGGAGAGCGTTGAGGTGGGCGCCGTCTTGTACGATAAACCCCTTCGTACCGTCGGAACCCGAATCTTGATCCGACCTCCTGAGGCTGACCGAATGACCCCGATCCACACGCTTCTCGGCTCGCTGGCCCTCACCTTGGCCACGGCTGTCCCCCTCGTGGCCCAAGACTCCCCGCAACCGTCCGGCGGCGATGGCCCGATCGAGGTCACCCCGCCGGAGGTCGACTTTGGCGATCTCTACGCCGGTGAAGAGGCCGCCGCCGAGGTCACGTTCACCAATCGCAGCGATACGCCCTGGGCCGTCCGCCAGGTCAAGCCGTCCTGCGGGTGCACCGTTGCCAACGTCTTCGCGCCCAACGGCGACCGGGTCCCGGACACCAGCCGCGGCGACCTGCCCATCGCCACCGTCGGTCCGGGTGAATCACTGAAGGTCGAGGTCGGGTTCAACACCGCCAACCAGCAGGGCCAGGTCGAAAAGAAGCTCTACGTCTACGGGCTCAATCCGGCCGACCCCACTGTGGAGCTCAAGCTGAAGGCGCGGGTCAACCGCGTCATCATGGTCACGCCCAACTACCTTCAGTTGGGGACGCTCGACAAGCGCAGCACCATCGAGCGCGAGGTCGTCGTCGAGGCCCGCGACATCGGCGACTGGAAGATCTCCGGTTTCGAATCCAACTACGCCGGAGTCCCGCTGCCCAAGTTCATCTCGCTGAAGACGGTGAGCCAGGACGGCGACTCCCGGCGCGTCAAGATCACGGTCCACGGCCCCCGGGAGGTCGGGCCCTTCAACGCGCAGATCAAGGTGCTCATCGATCACCCCCGCGTATCCGAAGCGACCTTCACGCTGATCGGCTCTGTCCAGCCCGACATCAGCTTCCAGTCGGGACACAAGACCTTCCCCGAGGCCCTCGTGTTCGACCAGATGGCCGCCGATGCCACGGCGACGCGCACGCTGATGATCGAGAACCGCGACCCGACGGTGCCCTACATCCTCGAAGCCGTGGAGGTGGCCGGTGCGAAGTCCGAGTATTTCAAGGCCTCCATCCGGGAGATCCAGAAGGGCGTCCGCTATCAGGTCGCCCTCACGGCGGACGGCGCCATCGGCATGCCGTTCTTCCGGGGAAACCTGAGGCTCAGGGCGCGACACCCTGAGATCCCTGAGAAGGACATCCAGTTCCACGGCTGGGTGCGGCAGGAAGGCAACTGAGTCCCCCGTCCTGTCGTGCACGGGTCGGCACGGCCCCCATACGCACGCCGAGCCCGAACGCATGACGCCTTCCCGGAAGACACCCGCGAGCCCGGGCCTGCGGGCCTTGATGAGCGCAGTCCTTGTCGCAACGGCGGCGTGGACGCCGGCCTGCGGCGCGAATAGCGAGATGACGATCATCGTCATCTCCGTGGATACCACCCGCCCCGACCACCTCACACCCTACGGCTACGACCGGGAGACGACCCCGACCCTCGCCCGCATGGCGGCGGAGGGCGCACTGTTCACCGAGGCGCGCTCGACCTCGTCGTGGACGCTGCCGGCGCACATGTCGCTGTTCACAGGGCTCCCCCCGAACATGCACGAGGTCGTGCTCGACCAGGCGGTGCTGCACCCCTCGCGCAAGACGCTGGGCGAGATCTTCAGCGCGGCGGGATTCCGCACCCTCGGGTTCTACAGTGCCCCCTACCTCCACGGTCAATTCGGCTTCGATCGGTCGATGGACTACTACGAACGCTGCGTCAAGCCGACCATCTGGGACATCCCGCTGTCGCAGCGCAAGGCCAGCCTCGACCGCTTGGAGGCCGAGTCTCACCGGCAGGTCAGCACTCCGGAAGTCATGCAGCGCGGGCTGCGGGCCCTCAAGACCTTCGGCAAAAAGCGCACCCTGCTCTTCATGCACCTGTTCGACCCCCACTACGACTTCATGGCGCCGCGGGCCTTTGCGAAGCGCTTCGTCGACCCGGACTACGGTGGGGACATCAACGGGCGGGACGTCTACACCACCCCGATCGTGAACGGCGAGATCGAGCCCGAGGACGTCGAGCAGCTCAAGGCCCTCTATGACGCCGAGCTGGCCTTCGTCGACCACTACCTGCAAGGCATGCTCGAGACCCTCTCCAAGCAGGGGCGGCTCGACTCGACGCTGGTCGTGATCACTTCCGATCACGGAGAGGCCTTCTACGAAGACGGGCGATTCGGCCACCGCAACGATCTGCGCGACGAAGTGCTGCGCATCCCGCTCATCGTCTGGAGTCCCAGCCTGATTCAGCAACCCGCCGTCATCGACGACCCCGTCGCGCTCACGGACGTCCTGCCCACCCTCATGGATTATGCCGGCATCGCGCCCGAGGACGTGATCTGGGGACGCAGCCTGCGTCCGCTCATCGAGGGGCGCGAGTTGCCCCCCCGCCCGATCACCGGAGCCCTGCACGTTGTCCCGCGGCCCGAAGACGGCGGCCCGCTCGGTGACATCCTCATCCGGCACGAGTCCCTCATCCATGAGGGCTTCAAGTACGTTCGTCAGGTCAACGTGCCCTGGGATCAGCGCAAGCCGAACGACGTCTCGGGCACGCCCGACCCCGGCAGCGTGGTCGAGTATCTGTTCGATCTCGCCACCGACCCCGATGAGGCCGCTGGACCGGTGACCAATGAGAGCGAACGCCTGCTCCACATGCGCGCCCTGCTGGCCGCCGAGCACGGGCGTCAGGCCGAAGCCGCCATGCTCCACTTCGGCGGAGCCGGCGCCCTCCAGAGCAAACCCGGCCTCGACACCATCGACTTGATCAAGGCCACGGGCTACGGGGGACGTTGAGTCCTGCCCCGCGGAGGCGCCGGCGCTGGCCCCTCCTGATCCTCGCCCTCGTCGTGCTCGAACTCGCGTTGCAGGTCGCGGCGCCGCTCGTGCGCGCTGCGATGTCCCGCCGGGACGGTGCCCCCGATCCGGATTCGGCCCTGACCATCCTGTGCGTCGGCGACAGCAACACCTTCGGGCTCAATGTCCCCAAGCCCTGGTCCTACCCGGCACGACTCGAGGCGCGTCTTCAGGGCGGCTATGACGCGCCCGTCTCCGTCGTGAATCGCGGCGTGCCCGGACGCAACGCCGCCCAGATGGCCGACGCCCTGAGGGACGACCTGCTCGAGATCGACCCCGACATCGTGATCCTGCTGGCCGGCGTGAACGACACGTGGAATGCCCAGGGTGAGTCCTCCGGCTTCGGCGATCTGATCGGAAAGCTCAAGCTCGTGCGGCTGGTGCGGGTCGTCGTCGCCGGCGTCACCAACCCCGAGCCGTTCGATGTCGCCACTGACGACGAAGGGCGCTTCTTCGTCCGCCGCGGCGACGACACGACGCTGGTGGACCCGAACGTCGACAGTGGCTTCGTCCGCAGCGGCGCTGACCTGACCCGCAGCGTCCAGACCTGGCTCACAGCCGCTGTGGCGAGCGCTCGCGAACAGGGCGCCGAGCCGGTGCTCATGACCTATCCCGAATTTCAAGGAAGCCACGGTGTCGTCAACGGCACCATCCGCGATCTCGCCGCCACCCTCGACGTCACGCTGATCGATCTCGAACGCACGTTCACCGGCCACTTCGAACGCGAGGGCTACCCGGTGATCATGTTCAACGACCACCATCCCAATCTGCGCGGGTACGAGCTGCTCGCCGACGACGTGGCCGCCGGGCTGCGCGCCGCCGGGTTGGCCGCGGCCGGGCGCTCGGGTTCCGCATCCGTCAGCATCCCCACCCGGCCCCCGCAGCTGCGGACCAGTCGGGGTGGCCGGCTGGATCTGTCAGGACCGCCCGGGTGGGCCTTCCAGGTGTTGTTGTCGCGCCAGTACGAACCGGGCCAAGCCCCGTTGAAGGTCGGATCGGTGGAGATCCCGGTGGCCGAGGACGACGTCCTGGCCCAGACCCGCGTGCTGCCCGAATTCTCGGGCACTCTCGACGACGAGGGCCAGGCCGTCCTGTTCGTCCCCAAGTTCCTCCGGCGCCAGGCCCCCCAGACGGGCCTGAGAGCCTGCCTGCTCCTGCTCCACGCTCCGGATGATGCAGGTGCTGAGACCCCCATCGCGGGCGTCTCGGACGCCGTGACCGTGGTGCTCTAGCCGGCTTTCGTTCTCTAGCCGGCCAGGGTGACCGAGTCTCCGCCATGGGAGACCACCTCGTGCAGGGCCTTCTCCGCCCGCTTGAGGACCGTATCGAAGAAGATCGAGTCGTCGCCCTCGAGGCTGGCCACGCCGATGCTCGCGCTCACTCGCAGAGCGCGATCGTCGATACGGATGCCCAGATCGGCGATGCGGTCATGCAGCCGCTGGGCCAGCAGCTGGGCCCCCGTGGAATCGGTATGCGGCAGGAGGATCACGAAGCGCTCGCCCAACCGGCCCACGAAGTCGCAGCTGCGGGAATGGCGATTCAGCAATTCCGCCACCGACGCCTCGACCTGATCCCGGATCTCGGCGCCATGCAGGTCGCCCACATGGCCAAGCCGGTCGATCTCCACGAGCACACACGAGAGCTCGTATTGGTACCGACGGGCGCGAGCAAACTCGATCTTCAGCAAATGCAGGATTTGCGTGTACGAGAACAGCCCGGAATCTCCGCCCTTTGCCATCCCGCTCTCCGACAGCCCGGAGTTCAATCGGGCCCCCTCGATTCCCTCGGGGCGCGTGCCCCGATGACGCTGGTTCAACCAGCGCTCACCCAGTGTCTTATCGACAACCCCTTCGGCCCCCTGAAGGTTTGTGAGCGTCCGGGAAAAAGAGTTGGTCCAGCCCGTCTCCGGGCAGGACCAACGTGTATCGGTCGGTAGCCTATCAGGCTGGAGATGGCGGTTGGGGAGGGGAAAACGGCTCTAGCCCCACAGACCACCGACTTCAATGGATCTCGTCTCCCGGGCCGGAGCCCGGTCACACGTTCAAATCTAAGCCTGTGCACATCTCGTCGTCAAGTCTGAACGGGACATCCACAGCCTCTCAACAGACCTTCAGCTTCGCTTAACTCCGGCCTCCGCCGGGACTTCCGGCTCGTACGAGGTCACAGAATCGGGCTTCTGGACGCCTGAGAGGCCACACGAGGGCGAGGCAGCCTTTTCAGCCAAGCCTCTAGCCGTCAGGGCTCGAAGGGTCCTCGGCCGTCGATAGGGCATCGGTGGCCGAAAGGCCCTCGGTGACCGTGAGGACTTCAATGACCGAAAGTCGACTGGACGTCGAATTGCCCCCGGTGGGTGGAGGCGCCTCGGTGGTCCCGACGGCCATCTCCTGGTGGAGCTGTTGATAGTCCTCGCGGTCCCGCAGCGAGGTCAGGTCGCCGTCCTCTTGCATCCACGCGAGATCGAGGAACCCGGCCTCATAGGCGTGGCGGAGCTCGACGACGGCCTCGGCCGGACGGCCCTGGAGCGCCTCGATGCAGGCCAGGTTGTAGTGCGCCCAACGGGTGCTGCGGTCCCGAGGGAACGCCTCGGTGAGGCTCCGGAACCAGCGAGCGGCGTTCTCGTAGTCGTCGAACTGCTGGTAGTAGTACCCGATGTTGAACCAGGTCTCCTTGATCCAATCCGATTGCCGGTTCGGTCGCCGGGACACGGGCCATCGGGGCAGCGAGCGCTTCTTCTGGTCGACGAAGTGTTCCATCACCACGATCTTCTCTTTGATCAGCGCCGGCATGCCCCGCTTGGCCAGGGCGAAACGCCCATAGCGGGAGAGCTGCGCGTCCAGCAGGTGCGGGATGAAATCGGGCGGCACATCCTCGAAGGACGTCAGGAAATCGAAGTGATCCAGCTCGATCTGATACTCCACCTGAGGGAGCATGACCAAAGGCGTGAGCACCTGCTCGACTTGGGCGTTCGACCCCTTGGACTCCTGCAGGGCCATGATCGCGACGAAGCGCAGGACATGGTGGACGTCGCGATCGGCCACGAGGCGGGCCAGGCCCTCGAAGTCGTCAGCCGTCGAGGCGAATTGGCCGTCGTAGAAACCCGGCACTCCGCCGTCCCGCATGAGCGACGCGAGACGGAAGGCCACCTCGGGGACCGCATCGAGGGGACCGGGCTGCGCAGTCCCAGCTGACCGCTGCAGGTACCAGCGCGAACCGGACTCCGCCGGCCGCCCCGCGTCCTGCCCCTGGCGGTCCAGGATCGAAGCCCGCCAGGCCGTCAACAACTCCGCGTCGACCGTGACGTCGACGCCGGTGTCGAGCCCCCCGGCGGCAACCGCAGGGCTCCACCACAGGACCGAGACGGCGGCCAGCGCCAGGGCTGACAGCCGTCGGTTCCGGGTGCGTTGTGCGGGTGCATTCATGACATCAGGGTACTACCACTCGGTGAAACCGGCGCTTGCCCACCTGGACCAGAGCATGGCTTCCGCGCGACAAGCGGGCCTGCTCATCCTGCACCTTCTCACCATCGACCTTCACTCCGCCCTCCTTGATCAGCCGGCGCGCCGCCGATCCCGAGGGGGCCAGATCGAGGTGCGTCAGCACGCGGACGATCCAGGCGCCATCGTCCTCCACCAAATCGGTAGGCAACTCGCTCTCCGGTATCTCGTCCGGCAGCCCCCTGTCACGGAAGACCCGGTCGAATTCGGCGGAGGCCCGCGCCGCGGCGTCCTCGTCGTGATAGATCGCGGTGATGGACCGGGCCAACGCCGCCTTGGCTTCCCGGGGCGAACCCGCCAGCAGCGTCTCCACCCGCTGGGGGTCCTCGTCGGTGCAAAGCCCGAAGTATTCGGCCATCTGGGCATCGGGGACGGACATGACCTTGCCGAACATCTCCGTCGGCGGGTCCTTCAAGCCGACGGCATTGCCCAGGCTCTTCGACATCTTCTGCACGCCATCGAGCCCCGGCAGGATCGGCAGGGTCACGCAGACCTGCGGCTCGAGGCCGGCGTCCCGCATCACGTCTCGGCCCACGAGCAGGTTGAAGGTCTGGTCCGTCCCCCCGATCTCGACATCGGCGCGCACCTCCACCGAATCCCGCGCCTGCATGAGCGGGTAGAGGAACTCGTGGATGCCGATGGGAACCCCCGCCGCATGCCGCGTCGCGAAGGTGTCGCGCTCGAGCATGCGCGCGACCGTCATGAAGGCGCCCAGTTCGATGGCATCCATGAAGCCCATGCGGTCGAACCAGTCGCCGTTGTGGACGATCTCGGCGCGGTCGAGGTCGAGCACCTGGCCCGCCTGCTCGAGGTAGGTCTGGGCGTTGGCCGCCGCTTGCTCGGCATTCAGCTGCGGGCGCGTCGCATTGCGCCCCGTCGGGTCCCCCACCCGCGCCGTCGCGTCGCCGATGATCAGGACCGGCAGATGGCCTTGATCCTGCAGGCGGCGCAGGTAGCGCAGCTGGACGGCGTGCCCCAGGTGCAGGTCGGGCGAACTCGGGTCGACCCCGAGCTTGATGCGCAGCGGCCGCGACAGCTTCAGCTTGGACGCCAGGTCCGCCTCGGTGTGGCAGGCCACGGTCCCGGCCAGGAAGCCCCGGACATCGACTTCGGAGGGGAGAGGAGTTTCGGTCACCGGAGCCCCGCGTTCGTGCCTCGACGTTCACGCCACCACTGCTGCCAACGATACTCGCTGCGACCCAGGGTCTCACCGGTCAGGAACAACAACCCGGCGAAGGCGGCCTCGCGCACCGCCCCCTGGGTGGTCGCGAGACTCTGCACCAGCTGATCGACCGCCCGGGGGCGCAGGGCCGGCGGCGTCGCTGCGGCCGCCAGGAACACCTCGTCGGCCGGCCCGGACCGCAAGGCGACCGCAAGAGAGAGGGACGGTGGTCGCGCGATGGTCTCGACGCTCGCGAGCGGCAGGTCGATGACGACGCTCCCCGCATGGCCCTCCTGATCGTGGACGTCGACGGTGTACAGGCGACCGACAACGTGGACCCGGCGGGCCAGGGCATCCCGCGGCGCGTCGAGGTCGACGGTGAACCAGCGCGTCAGCGGCAGCGTCGGCGAGGCCACTCCATCGCCGCCGAACGGCAGCGCTCGCTTCAATGTGCGTCCGTGGGCCACGGGCCCCGCCCCCGGGAAGTCCTGATACCGCACCGAGAGGTCGAGCAATGCGTCGTCACCGTCGCGCCCCGCGGGGCGCTGCCCGACGATCGTCACCGGCTCGTCGGCCGGCGGTGACAGCCAGGTCACGATGGACACGGAATCGGCGAGGCCGGGCCCAAGCGCTTCCACGCTCATGGACCCCACAGGCACCAGCGCCTTGAACGGCAACGGTGCGGGCGGCGCGGCGCACGCGCCCAGCACCGCCAGCACCGTTGCAGCCATCAGTCCGACGGCGGGTGCCTGCGCCGACCGCCTGACCGAGACTTGCACGCTTGTCCGGCGCCCGGTCAGTCCGCCTTCGCCTCGTCGCCCGTGGCCGCGTCACCCTCGGCAGCCGCTGCGTCCGATGCCGGCACGTCCGTCGCAGCCGTCTCGGCCGCTGCCGCTTCGTCCGCAGCCGGCTTGGCATCGCCACCCGCAGGCGCTTCGTCCGCCGCCGGCTGATCACCGCCGTCTGCAGCCGGCTCGTCTGCTCCAGCTTCATCGGCCGCCGGAGTAGCATCGCCGTCCGTGGCCGCATCAGCCGGGGCATCCGCTGCCGGAGACTCTTCGCCCGCCGCCGCCTTCTGCTCCTCCTCGAGCAGGTGACTGTGCTGGGGCACGCCGATCATCGACAGGCCGATCTTGCGCTCCTCGGTGTCGACCTTGAGCACCCGGACGTCCACCATCTGGCCGATGGACACGACTTCCTCGGGGCTCTCGATCTTCTTGTCGCTCAGCTCCGAGACGTGCAACAGACCCTCGAGGCCGTCCTCGAGCGAGACGAAGACGCCGAAGTTCGTGACCTTGGTCACGCGGCCGGCGACCACGTCGCCCGGGCCGTAGCGGCGCGGGATCTCGTCCTGCCACGGGTCCTGCTCGAGCTGCTTCATGCCCAGGGCCACGCGGCGCTTCTCCGTGTCGATGGACAGCACCACCGCCCGCACGAGGTCGCCCTTGTTCACGAACTCGCTGGGGTTGGTGATCTTCTTGGTCCACGACATGTCGGAGACGTGCAGCAGGCCGTCGATGCCTTCCTCGATCTCGATGAAGGCGCCGTAGCTGGTCAGGTTGCGCACGACTCCCTCGATGATGGTGCCCACCGGGTAGCGCTCCTCGACCTCGGTCCAGGGGTTCGTCTCGGTCTGCTTCATGCCGAGCGAGATCTCCTGCTTCTCCTGGTTGATGTCGAGCACGACCACCTCGACCTCGTTGCTGATCTCGACCAGCTCGCTCGGATGGTTCACCCGACGGGTCCACGACATCTCGGAGATGTGCACCAGGCCCTCGACGCCGTCCTCCAGCTTCACGAAGGCGCCGTACGGCATGATGTTCACGACCTCGCCCTTGACCCGCGAACCGATCGGGTACTTGGCCTCGACCTCGGCCCACGGCGACGCCTCGAGCTGCTTGAGGCCCAGGGCGATGCGGTTGCGTTCGCGGTCGAAGCGCAACACCTTCACCTCGAGCTCCTGCTCGATCTGGACCACCTCGCTCGGATGGTTCACGCGGCCCCAGCTCATGTCGGTGATGTGCAACAGGCCGTCCACGCCGCCGATGTCGATGAAGGCGCCGAAGTCGGCGATGTTCTTGACCACGCCCTTGCGGATCTGGCCCTCTTCGAGGGTCGAGATGAGGTCGTCGCGCAGGCGGTTGCGGCGCTCCTCCAGCAACTTGCGCCGGCTGACCACGACGTTCATGCGGTCGCGGTCGATCTTGATGATCTTGCACTCGAGCGGCTTGCCGATGAACAGGCCGACGTCGGGCACGCGGCGGATGTCGATCTGCGAGGCGGGCAGGAAGACCGCCACGCCGTTGACGTCCAGCAGCAGCCCGCCCTTGATCTTGCGGGTGGCCGTGCCCTGGATGATGTCGCCCTCGCTGTGGGTCTCAACGATCTGTTCCCAGCCGCGGACGCGCTCGGCGCGACGCTTGCTGAGCAGGAGCAGGCCGGACTCCTCGTCCATGCCCTCCATGAGCACTTCGAGCTCGCTGCCCGGATCCGGGTAGTCGTTGTCGTCGAACTCGTAGAGCGGGACGACGCCTTCGCTCTTGAAGCCGATGTCGACCAGCAGGTCTTCGCCGACGACGCGCATGACCACGCCCTTGACCAGGGCGTTGGGCGTGAAGTCCTTGACCGACTCGGCGTAGGCCTCGGCCACGTCGTTGATGGTCTGGGAACCGAGGGCGTCGGCGACCGCGCGGTCGAGGTCGTCGCCTCCGACGGCGAAGCGCTTGAGGAGTGCCTTGTTGCTCATGGGTTGTCAGGGTTTTCGTTTGAATGCGCCGCGGTCCGAACGCGCAGCTCGTGAGACCGCTCGGGTGGACCTGGAGCCTGGCTCCAGCGTGGAATCCGACGGTCGAATGGCAAACCTTCCATTCTAGGGAACCGGGCCGACCTCAGGCGACCCCTGGCTCCACCGCGGGCGCCGATCCAGCCCGGATCGAGGCCTCGAGTCGGTCCACCACCTGCTCCAGCGTCAGGTCGGACGTCTCCACCACCTCGGCGCCCGGGGCGGCCCTCAGGGGCGAGACCTCCCGGCCGCTGTCGCGCTCATCCCGGGCCATCAGGGCTGCGTGGACGGTCGCCAGATCGGCACCCTCCCCGGCGTTCTGGGCCAGGCGGCGCCGCGCCCTGACCTCCGGGTCGGCCTGCAGGAAGAAGCGGTGGGCGGCGTCCGGGAAGACCACGGTGCCCATATCACGACCCTCGGCCACGATCCCCGGTCGCCCCCGGGCGAGACCGCGCTGGACCGGCAGCAAGGCCGCCCGCACCGCGGGCACACTGCTGACCTGCGACACATGGGCCGTGACGGCCTCGCCCCTCAGGACGTGCTCGGGGACCAGGAACCCGTCGACAGCGACCCGGCCGGCGCCCGAGAATTCGATCGCCAGGCCATCCACCAGGGCCCCCAGCCCGACCGGGTCCAGAGGCACTCCACGGCTCAGCGCGCAGGCGGTCACCGCCCGGTACAGGGCCCCCGAATCGAGCATCGAGAAGCCGAGCCGCTGGGCCAGCGCCCGCGCCACCGCCGACTTGCCGCTGCCCGCCGGGCCGTCGATGGTCACGCAGACCGGAGCCGGCGGTGCGAAGCGGGCGTCCTGGGGCACGAGGGTCAATTCCCCGTCGGCGTAGACGGCGTGCGAACCGGTCGACTCGAAGTCGGCCAACACCACGAGGCGACCGGTGGATCCGAGCTGCGCATCGCGGGCCCTGTGGACGTGGCCGCACACGACCACGTCGACGCCGCCCTCCAGGTGGGCCTGCACCGCCTCGTCGACGATGTCCATGATGACCGGGTCCTTCTCGCTGGTGCGGCGTTCGGCCAGACGAATCAGGCCCAGGGCGAGCAGCATCATGATGCTCGGCGGGATTGTCCGGATCAGCCAGCGCCCGAGCCCGCTGCGCAGGATCGCGTGGAGTCGGTGGTAGTCGGCGTCCAGCGTGCAGAAGGCGTCGCCGTGGAGCAGCCGGGCCCTGCGCCCCCCCAGCGAGACGTCGACCTGATCACCCGGCGACTCGACTCCGGTGGCCTCGAACAGCGCCTGCTCGAGCATGAAGTCGTGGTTGCCCTCGGTGGCGACGACCCGCATCCCGCTCGCCACGCAAAGCCGCAACTCGTCGAGGAACGGTGCCAGGCCGGGCGCCCGCAACGACCGGGCGCCGAGGAGCGCCCGGAACACGTCGCCCAGGAGGAAGAGCGCGTCAGCGCCGTCGGCCCGGGCCTGGGCCACAAAGGCCCGGGCCCGCTCCACGAGACCGGGGTCGCCCCCGTGCAGGTGCAGATCGGAGACGAAGTAGGCGCGCTCGATGGCGCGCGCCTGACGCGTCGGGGGGCTCGGCATTGTGAGGAGGCTGGGCATGCTCGGCGACCGCAGGCGCCGCCGTTCCTGCGGCCCTGCCGGAGCATTCAGTAGACTGTCGCCATGGACCCCACACAAGCGCCGACGGGCAAAGGCACCGACCTCGACCTGCGGGCGGTCATCGATGCCACCTTCGCCGAACACCGGGTGGTGCTCGAGGCCTCCGCGCAGCAGCTCCCCGAGGCCGTGGAGGCCGCCGCGCGCTTGTTGCTCGAGTCCTATCGCGGCGGTGGCAAGGCCATCCTCTTCGGCAACGGCGGGAGCATGAGCGACGCCCTGCACATCGAGGGCGAACTGGTGAACCGCTTCTCCGTCGACCGGCCCGGCGTCGCCGCCGTGGCCCTCTCGAGCCCGGCCTCCTTCACCGCGACGGCCAACGACTATTCCTACGACGACGTCTTCGCGCGCATGCTCGTGGCCCACGCCCGCCCCGGGGACATCGCCCTCGGCTTCAGCACCAGCGGCAACTCCGAGAACGTCTTGCGGGCGCTGCAGGAGGCCGCCCGCCAGGGTCTGGCCACGGTGGCCTTCACCGGGCAGGCCGGCGGCCGCTGCGCCGAGGCCGCGTCCGTCGCGGTGCGCGTGCCCTCCGCCAGCACGCCGCGCATCCAGGAGATGCACATCACCGTGGGCCACATGCTCTGCGACCTGGTCGAGCAGGCCCTCTTCGGCCGGAGGTGAGGCGGCCATGACGGCCGAACCCCGCCCGGCGGTCTTCCTCGACCGCGACGGGACCCTGATCGAGGAGCGCGGCTACCCCACCGAGCCCGAGGACATCGTCCCGGTCCGCGGGGTCGGCGAGGCCCTCGCCCGCCTGGCGGCCGCCGGCTACCTCCGCATCATCCTCACCAACCAGTCCGCCGTGGCCCGGGGCATGCTGTCGGAGGAGGAACTGGCGGACCTGCACCGTGATCTCGGCGACAAGCTCGCCGTGGTGGGCGGCGGCTTCGACGCGCTCTACTACTGCCCCCACCACCCCGACGGCATCGCCATGGGCTATGCCGTGCCCTGCCACTGCCGCAAACCGGACACGGGTCTGCTCGACCTGGCCCTCGGTCGACACGCCATCGACTTGAGCCGCTCGGCCTTCATCGGTGACAGCCTGCGCGACCTGTTCCCGTCCGTGGAAGGCGTGGCCGCCCGCATTCTGGTGCGCACCGGACACCCGCTCACCGACCGCGGTCCGGCCGATCACGTGGCGCCCTCCGTCGTCGAGGCCATCGACTGGCTGTTGACCAAGCGCCGGCCCACCAGCCCCCGGGCGGGCGCGCGGATCAGGGCACGTGGCGCATGATCACGGGACCGACGAGCCGGGCCACCCACTCGGGCACAGCGGACAGGATCCGCCGGGGAACGGCCGTCTTCGGATTCGAGGGCGTCAGCGCCGGAGGGTGCCCCCCGCGGGGAAAGTAGAACTGGTAGTCGAGCGGCGTGGGTGAAAACCCCATGTGCCGCTTGAAGGCCGCCGCCCCCGAGTCGGCGCGACTGCGCCCGAAGTCGAAGATGCGCACGCCGCCCCGACAGGCTTCCTCCATCAGCATCGCGTACATGTAGTTGTTCGCGCCCAGGCGGTCGGCGTCGGGCACCGACCCGCTGTAGTAGGGATAGATCACGTCGCGCGCCCGGAGCGACAGCACGGCCGCCACGGCCCGCTCTTCGATGCGCACGACATGCAGGCTCGCCCGGGGCCCGTAGAGGTCGAGCAGGCAGGTGAAGTAGCGCTTGGAGAAGAGCGGCGAGCCCAGCCGGCGCTTGTTCGAGACGTAGAGTGCGTAGAACTCGTCGAGTCCCGCCCGCCCGGCCGTCATCGTGGCGCCGTGCCGGTCCCGGGCCTTGCGCACCTCGGCGCGTCGCTTGCGCGGGATCAGGTTCAGTACGTCCGCGGCATCCTCCGGCAGTTCGCGCCGATAGGTCTCGTAGAGCGACAGCGACTCGTGCTGCGTCGGGGCGGTACCGATGTAGCGCATCTCGACATAACGGGCGCTCGCGCGGCGGGCCAGGGTGCAAGCGGCCTCGTCCAGGCCGGCCACGGCGTCGGTGTCCGAGGTCAGGATCCCGCCGTAGACACCGAAAGGCACCGAGACCAGACGGCGCCCGGTGATCGGCGCGGTGACCATCGCCAGGGGCAACACACCCACCACCACCCCGTCCTGCTTGGCCACCAGCGACTGCGTCTCGAAGCCGAAGGTCGTCCGCACCAACTGCATCCAGCGCGTCTCGTGGAACGGCGTGCCGTCCGGGTGGCTCAGGACGAAGCGGTCGACCTTGCGGGCATCGGCGCCGTCCATCAGCTCGATGTTCATCACCGAGACTCCGGGATCACCGTGGGGATGCGCACACGCCGCTTGTACACCACGAGCACGTTGTCGTGCCTCACCAGGGGCAAGGGCGGCTCGCCGATGCGCTGGACCTCGTCGAAGTAGGTGGCCAGCCACTCCGAGAAGGCGGCGGGATAGTGCCCCGACAGCCGATTCGCCTTGAGCAGCACCCACACCTCGTGGCGATTCCGGACGAAGCCGAACATCATCTTCGCCGTCAGCGGCGCCTCATGCGTGACGATGTCCGCGAAGTCGGGATCCGCGTGCAGGTAGAGCTCGAGGGTGGAGTGTTCGTCGGCGACGACCAGGTCCTCCGGCGCGATGGTCTCGCTCAGCCACGCCGCCGCCGCCCGGAAGTCGCTGCGGTTGCCCTGCCGATAGTGGTCGGCGAGCTTCAACGCCGGCGCCGCCAGGACCATCACGAGCAGCAGCACGCCGAGGCCCCGGGAGCGACGGCTCACGTCGTCCCCCGCCCGCCCCGCCAGGAGCACGATGGCGGGCACGAGCGCCATGGCGTAGCGCTGGTGGATCGAGATCCCGGACAGTCCGCCGGCCAGCAGCGCCACCAGCCCGGCCACCGCGGCGATCAGGAGCAGGTCGCCCGCCGGCGAGCGTCGTCGCAGCGCGCCCACGCAGCCCACCCCGGCGAGCAGGCCCACCTCGGGGCCCAGGTTGTAGCCCAGTCCCAGGATGAAATCGCGCGTGGCATAGGCGGCTCCGCCTTCGACCGCGAGCGCCCGCCCGAGGACATCGGACACCGTTTCGCCGAGCGCCAACCATGCGGCCCCCATCAACACGGCGGCGGCCAGGGCCCCGCGCTCTGCGCCGCGCGTCGTACCGGCCCCGACAAACAGTCCCCAGGCCAGCGCAGCGAGCAGCAGCACCGCGGAGGGATGACACAACAACGCCGCCACGAACACGCCGGCGGCGGCCCAGGGTCGGCGGCCGGCACCCGGCAGCGACCACAGGGTGAGCAGGGTCGAGAAGAGCAGCAGTGGGCCGTAGAAGCGCGCCGTCTGGCCGTGGTAGATGAGCCACGGGGAGAGGGCGGCGAGCAAGGCGGCGAACAGGCCCGCCCGCGCGGTGATGACGTCGCGCCGCATCCAGGCCAACGCGCCCACGGCGGCCGTCCCGCACAGCGCCGGGAACAGGCGCAGCGCCCCCTCGCCGAAGCCCAGCACCCGCACGACCCCGGCCATGCCGAGGTAGCCCAGCGGGTAGGTCCGGGGCCCTTCCGGCCAGGCGGCGCCGTCGAGCATGCGCCGCACGTCGTACCAGGAGTACAGCTCGTCGCCGTCGATGCTCCACGTGCCCAGGCCGTAGAGCCGCAGGGCCGCTGCGAGGGCCACCACGACGACGGAGACCAGGACCATGGTCCGGTTCGTCACGCCTGGCTGTCGGGGTCGTGGCCCATGGGGTCGCGCCCGCCGGGATCGCCACCGTTATCCCTCGGCGCCTCGCCGTCCCGCTGCCCCGGGCCCCACTCGTGCTCGAGCGTGTAGTCACGCACGTTGCGTGCATTGGTGAAGATGATGATCTCGCCGACCAGCCCGATGGCGAAGATCTGTACGCCCAGCACGATCAGGGCGACGCCGATCATCAGCAGGGCGTTGTTGCTCGGATCACCGCGCATGCTCCAGCCGTAGTAGTGGTCGAGCACCAGGTAGATGCAGACGGCCAGACCCGAGAGCACGCACAGCCCGCCGGCCACACCGAAGAACCGCAGGGGTTTGCGCGTGAAGCGGGTGATGAACAGCAGCGCCACCACGTCGAGCACACGCCGCACGTAGACGCCGAGGCCGAAGAACCCTTGCCGGCCCTTCTCCCGCAGGTGCCGCACCCGCACCTCGCCCACCCGGAAGCCCTTGCGGTGGGCCAGGACCGGGAGGAAACGCGAGACGTTGCCCTCCACCAGGATCTCGTCGAGGACCCGACGGCGCAGGCCCACCAGCCCGCAGTTGAGGTCGTGCAGGTCGACGCCCGTGAACGAGCTCATGAGCCGGTTGTAGAGCCACGACTGCAGCCGGTTGGTCCACGGATCGACCCGCGGCACACGCCACCCCGCGACCAGGTCGTAGTCGCCTTCGAGGGCGTCGATGACCTTGTGGATGTCGCCCGGGTCGAGCTGCATGTAGCTGGGCAGGCTCACCACCAGCCGCCCGCTCGCCTCGCGATACCCCGTGGCCAGCGCGCGCTCCTGCCCGAAGGGCTGGTTGAAGCTGACGACGCGCGTGGGGATGTCCGCCGGGACGCGCGCCCGCAGCGCCGCCGAACGCGCCTCGCTCAGCCCGTCGAGGACCAGTACGAACTCGAAGGCGAATCCACGGTCGCGGAATTCGAGCGCGTACTGGCTGAGGATCTCCTCCAGCTCCGGGGTGTCGTCCATCAGGGCCAGGACGGCGCTCACGTCGATTTCGGTCACGACCGCCACTCCTCCCGGGCCATGGGCGCATGCGTCGTATCGCGCACGGAACGGTTGCTGCTGCGCAGCGCCAATTCGCACAGGAGGCCCATCATGAGGAACGAGCACGCCAGACAGAAGCCGAGAACCGCCACCGAGGGCATGATCAGCGTCGAGTAATTCACTAGGCGCATCGACGTCGTGTCCACGAAGGCGATGAAGGTGGCCGCCAGCGAACCCATGAAGGTGAACAGGGAGAGCAGACCGAAGTAGTGCAGGGGTTGATCCGCGAAGCGCACCAGCAAGCGCAACACGACCATGTCCGTGAGCAACTTGTAGGTGCGACCGATGCCGTACTTGCTTGTGCCATGACGCCGGGCGTGGTGCCGCACGATGCGCTCGCCCACGCGGGCGCCGACAGCGGCCGCCAGGCCCGGGATGAAGCGATGCATGTCCGAGTACAGGTGCACGCGCCGGATGAACGATGCCCGGTAGGCCTTGAGGGTGCAGCCGAAGTCGTGCAGGCGCACTCCGGTGATGGCCGCCAGGATGCGGTTGGCCGCCATGGACGGCACGCGCCGACTCATGAAGTTGTCCGCCCGGTCGCGGCGCCAGCCGCTGACGATGTCATAGCCGCGGTCGAGGTCGGCCAGCAGCCCCTCGATGTCGGTGGGGTCATTCTGGCCGTCCCCGTCCATGGTGATCATCAGGTCGCCACGGGCGGCATGGAACCCCGCGGCCATGGCCGAGGTCTGGCCGAAATTGCGGCGCAGCTTCAGCACCCGCAGGCGACGGCTCCCGCTCCGGTGGGCCTGCAGGGCCGCCAGGGTGCCGTCGCCACTGCCGTCATCGACGACGATGATCTCCGAACGACGCGGAATCTCATCCAGCGACCGCTCCAGATCCTCCAGGAGCGGACCGATGGACTCTTCTTCGTCGTGCACAGGAATGATGATCGACAGGTCGACCACGGAGATCCCGCCCGCGCCGGACGGCTCCTCGGGAGTGAATCGAAATTGTCGCGCCCTGCGGGCGGCATCACAAGCATCGGCAGCGGACGAGCGCTAACATCAGCCCAATGAGCGTCCTGCTGGTCTCGCCTCCACCCCATCCTGAGGATGTCGCCTTGCGGGCGGCGCTGGGCGCGAGCTTCGCTGATCTCGCCACCGCCTCCAGCCTCGAGGACGTGGTCTCGGCACGGCGGGCCGGTGGACGCGACGTCCTCGTCGCGGACCTCCGCCGGGCCGCCGAGAGCGGCGCCGAGCTGGTCCGGCGGCTCCGGCTGGCGCTCCCCTCGGCCCGGGTCCTGTGCCTGCTGGCCCCTGGCCTCGCGCCTCCTGCCGACGTAGACGCCTTCCTCACAGCGCCCTTCTACCTGGCAGACGTGGTGCGCTGGTGCGCTCGCGCCCGGGAGGCACCGCCGGAGGAGGCCGTCCTGGCCGACATGGCCACGGGCATCCGCCACGAGATCGGCAACCCGCTCACCGCCCTGCTGCTCCAACTCGAGCTGATGAAGGCCGAGGGCGGCCTCAACGGCCTGAAGGAGCAGATTGACCTGATCGAGGACAGCGGCCGGCGCATCCAGCATGTCCTCGAGGACGTCACGGCCGCTTCCGAACGACGCCCGGTGAATGCCGCTCCCCTCGCCCTCGGCGACCTGCTGGAGACCGCGCGTCAGGCCCTCGCGGCCCTCGAGCCCGAGCGGGTCGACCGCCTCGTGCTGCCGGAGCCGCCCGGCGCCGGCCCCCAGATCGACGTCGACGGCGAACTCCTGGCTCACGCCCTGGCCGATCTGTGGCGCTATCTCTTGCTCGCGGACGACGACCGCGAGCCGGTCTACGTCGAGGCCGAGGCCGCGGGCGCGACGGTCACGCTGCGGAGTCGCTGCCGCGCGGCGCGCCTTCCCGACGACGCCGCCCTGCGCCTGTTCACCCCGCTCTGGGCCCGCCAGGCGCTCGGCCTCACCGACGGCCTGAGCCTGTCGGCCGCCCGCGGCACCCTCCTGCGCCACGGCGGAGACCTGCGAGCCCGTCAGGAACCCTCCGGATGGCTGCGGGTTGATGCCATCCTGCCCCGGGCCCCGGGCCCCTCCTCAACCCTGCGCCCGTCTCCGCCCAGCTCGACGACAGCCCGAGGCCCTCAAGAGACGAAGAAGAGACCGAGCCCCCCCTGAGCGCCATGGTCCGACGCCGCAGCCACTTCCGACGTCTGCTTTTCCTCGCGGGAGCCCTGGGGCTGCTGGCCGCCACCTTGTGGCTGGGCAGCCAGACTTGGAGCACCAAGGACTCCATGAAGATCCTGCAGGCGGCCGAGCTCATCGACGGCTCGGGCCCCAGCGGAGCCAAATCGCCCGCCGCCGCCATCGACATGCTCGAGCGGGTGGTCGAGCGCAGCCCCGGCAACTACGCCGCCTACTTCGAGCTGGGGAATGCGTGGGCCGCCCTGGGCGCCTACGACAACGCCGTCGCCGAGCTGAAGCAGGCGGCCAACGTCACGACCGACGTCAAGGAAGCGGTGCGCGCCAAGCGGCTGGCACGGGTCTACCTGCAAAAGGCGGAACGCTACGACGAGGCCGTGGAAATGGCCCAGGAGATGGCCGAGCTCGAACCCGAGTCGGCCCTCCATCGCCTCGGCATCGGCCTCGCCATGTACGACGCCTCGCTGGCCAAGCAGCGCGACCTACTGCAGGAGTATGTCTCGTCGGCGCTGGCGGCCGGCGTCGACGACCTGACGGACCGCGTCGAGTCGTATGTCACCGACCTCTGGAGCGATCCCGACGTCGAGGTCCTGGTGCAGATGGTGCTGTTGGACGGCGACGTCGTCGCCAAGCGGGACCTGCGCTCCCGACTGCTCGACACTCGCAAGAATTACGTCGAAGCCGTCTCCATCCTCGACGAGTATCGCTACTACCCGGGCGCCGACATCGCCGTCAGCCGCGCGTACGTCGAGATGCTCTTCCGCTCGGGGCGCATCTACGAGTCGCACATCGAGGCGGGGATGGCCTTGCAGGAGCCGGGCCTCAATGGGCCGCAGCGCCGCAAGTACCTCGAGATGCAGGCCAAGTGCAGCGAGGCCATCGGCTCGTGGTCTGAGGCCGGCGACCGCTACGAGATGCTCATCGAGGGGCTGGCCGAAGGCAATCAGCCCGTCCCGGACGTTTACCTGCACAGCCTCTACGAGGTGCGCGTCCGCGCCGAGCAATGGGATTGGATCCGGGCCCATGCCGACGAACACGCCCGGGTGTTCGGGGACGACGTGATGATGCGCTACGCCGTGGCGCGGGCGCTCGAGATCGATGGCCAGCTCATGGCTGCCTTGCAGGCCATCGAAGAGCACGTCTCGACGCTCACCATGGGGCGCACGAGCAAGACCTACACGAGCCTGCGGCGCAATCCCGAGCGGCGCCGTGAGTTGTTGCTCACCGTCGAGCGGCTGCTGGCGGCGGCCGGCGACCCGCGACGCACACAGGCCCTCGACGCGCTGATCCGCGACTTCCCCGAGGACCCGGTCGTGCGGCGCCTGCGCATGGAGGTGAACCTCGCCGACAATCGGACCGAGGCGGCGCTCGAAGACGCCCAGGCGCTGCTGCACCTGCCCGTGCGCAACTCGGACGACTTCGATCACTGGTTCGAGATCGCCGACGACCTCTCGCGCAAGCGGCGCGGACGGGGTCTCACCGAGCTGGCGGCGGACATCGCCGAGGACGCCGAGGCCTGGCGCGACAAGCACGGCGACGCCCTGTGGCAGAAGCAGCAGGCCGGCAGCATGCCGAGCCGCACCGCCTTCGCCGAGATCCCCATCCAGTTGTTCTGGCCCCAGGATCCGGCACTCTCCTTCGCCATCGTCGAGGAGCTCATCGACCGCGGCGACCTCGAATCGGCCCGCTCCGCGCTGCGTCGGCTGTCCTCGGCCTTCCCGCGCATCCACGAGTTCCGCTACCGGCTCGCGGACCTGCTCGTCCGCGACGGCATGCTCGATTCGGCGGCCAATGAGTACCGCGAATTGGTGAAAGCCCTGCCCGGCGACACCGAGGTGCTCGACCTGGCCATGCGCACGGAGATCGCCCTGGGGCGTCACCTCGAGGCCTCGCGGCTGCTGACGCGCATGATCCTCGATGATCCCCTCGGCGTCGGCGCCACCCACTACGGACTCAGCCTGGTGCGCCAGGGTCGCCCGGCCATGGCCGAGAAGCTGATCAAGCGGCTGCAACGCTGGGAAGGGCTCGAGGGCCGCCTCGACGTGGTCATCGTGGGCGCGCGGGCCGCCATCGCGCTCGGCCGCTTCGACGAGGCGCGCAAGATCCTCGACTCCCTCGCCAGCCAGAGCCACTCGGTCTCCGTGGCCTCCCTGGCCTTCGACCTCGGCCTCGCCACCGGCGACCACAAGCTCGTCGGCGACGCGGCGCACTTCCTCAAGCCGCTCGCGAGCAGCTTGTTCCCGGACCAGATGCCGAGCGTCGCCGAGCGCTTCCTCGAGGCCGGGCTCTACGACGAGCTGCTCGATACTTTCGACGAGTCGATCCGGGTCCAGCCCTCGGCGCGTCCGGCGCTGCGCAGCATCATCCGCGCCTGCACGGCCACCGGGCGCATGGACGAGGCCGACGACCTGCTGCAGCTCCTCGACGACGACTACGCCGCCCTCGACCGCTTCCTGCTGCTGGCCCTCGCCGGCCAGGGCGATGAAGCCGGCCGCCGCTTGCGGCTCGAGATCGTCCCGCCCGAGATGCGCGACACCATCGACATCTGCCAGATGGTGCGCAGCGCGATGATGCGGCGCACATCGATCCTCGATCTCACACCGGTCAAGCGGCTGAGCGCGCTGCAACTCAACGGCCTCATCGATGAGCGCGGCCTCGAGTTGATGGACGCCTTGCTGCGGCTGGCGCCTTCGACGCGGCGTCTCGGCGACGTCCGTCCGCGGGAGGTCGTCTCCGACCCGGCGAAGCTCTACCGCGCCGCGGGGGCCGACGTGATGGTCCTCGTGCAGCTCTGCAAGGACGAGCCCGCCAAGGCCGAGCAGGTCATCGATCTGCTGGCCCTGCTCCTGCTCACCGGCGACCGGCCGTTCTGGGCCCGCGAGGCCGGCTACCTCGCCGAGCAGGTGGCGCTGCTGGCGCCCGACCTCCCCCTGGCAACCCATGTGGTCGCCCGGCGGCGCATCGAGCAGGGACGTCCCGACGAGGCCCTGCTCCTGTTGCGCCCCCTGCTGGCCGCCGCCCAGCGCGAAGAGGTTCCCACCGACCTGCGCACCATCGAGCTGCTGTTGCGCGCGAGTCGGGACTCCGGCCGCCCCGAATGGGGCGTGGCGGTCTGCCTCGAGATGGTCGACCGCCCGGATGTGCGCCTGGCCCTCGCCGACGCCCTGCGTGAGTGGGGCCACGCGGCCGAGAGCATCGAGTACTACGAGTCCTTCCTCGCCCACTCCCCCCACGACCCCCGGGCGCTCAAGGGCATCATCGCAGCCCTCGGCACCGAAGATCACCAGCGCCGGATCGAGATCTACGTTCGGCAGGCATTGCAGGTCCGCCCCGACCCGGACGTCATCGATGTCGCGGCCATGGCCCTCTTCAGTCAGGCCGGTCTGCTGGACAGCACCCTGCTCCTGATCGAGGAACTCCACGCGCTGGTCCCCGATCAACTCGAGTTGATCGAGCTGATGGGGCGCGCCTACGCCGACAAGGGCCGCGTGGAGGACGTCGAGACGGTGCTGTCGGAGCTGGTGCGCATCGTCGACGGGTCCAGTCAGCTCACGCAGAACGAGGCGGGGCGTCGGGTGGCCTCGGTGCTGGTGCACGCCGCCGGCGTCGCCCGGCAGCAGGGCCTCAACACCCTGGCGCGCGACCTCAATGAGCGTGTCCTGCGCATCGACCCCGGCGCGATCCCCCGCTACAAGGAGATCGCCTACCTCGAGTTGGAAGAAGGTCGCCTCGACATCGCCCGGCGCTACTTCGAGGTCCTGACCTTCATCAACCTGTCCGACAAAGAGGCGGCCAAGACCCTGGCGCAGCTCTACGCCAACCGCCTCGGGCGGCCCATCGAGGCCGCCAACGTGGTGCGTCGGTCGTTCCCCGGCAGCCCCCCGCCCTGGGCCGTGGCCATCCTGGCGGCCGAGTCCTATCTGCTCGGCGATCCCAACGAGGCCTTCCAGGCCTTCGCCCGGGTCAGTTCGTCACCCCTCATCGGCGACGACGAGTACTACACGCTCGGCCGGATCGCCTACGCCTCCGGCATGCTCGACACCGCGTACAAGCTCTTCAACACCATCACCTTCAGCGGGGACCGCGACCATCCCGATCGTCTGCGCGCTCACTGGATCCTGAAGCGCCGCCTCGAGCCGCCCGCCGAGCCCGAACCTTCTCCCGAGGAGGAAGCGGTCATGGCCCAAGAAGGCGAGACCGGCGACGCGGCGGACGACGACGACGCTTGACCGGCGCCGGGCGCCCGGGGCGCGTGCGTCCACGCCCCCCCCGTCGCCAGCGTCACCCCACCACGGGCGGCCATGCGTCGGTGACGGAGAGTTTCAGTCCGGCAGACGGGCCGGATCCAGGCGCCGGTCGTCGGGCACCGGGATGTCCCCGATGGGTCCGAAGGCGTGGCGATCCAGCAGCGTGCGCAGGCGCTCGCCCATGCGCTGCAATCCGGAGTAGTGACGCAGCGTGCGCAAGCCCCCCAGGTCGTGCCGCGGCTGGCCCGGGTCGAGCTCCCACGGATGCAGGTAGACCACTCCGGGCTGCCCGCGGGCGGCCGACGCACGCAGCGCACCGTCCACCACACCGAACGGCAGCAGACGCAGGTAGCCACCGCCGGCCGCCGGCCACGAGCGTCCCAGCAGGCGCCGTGTCAGCAACGGGTATTCGCGCAAGGGCGGCGCGCGGCCCTGGTCATCGTGCAGGTCGAGGTGCACCGGCTCGGACGGCCAGTCCGGATCGCCGTAGCGGTCGTGCCGCACGGGGAACACGCTGCTGTCCCAGGCGTGACCGGCGCGGGAGACGATGGGCAGAGCCCAGCGCGTGCCGCGCCCGATGGAGAAGGTCGACGCGCGAAAGCCCGCGACCTCGACGCCGGAGACATCCTGCAGGAGCCCTCGGGCACGCCGCACGTCCTGCTCGAATCCCTCGCGCCCCAGGTCGCCCGCCATGCGGTGCGAGTACCCGTGGGACGCCAGCTCGTGTCCCGCCTCCACGATGCGGCGCACGACGGCCGGTCGCGCCTCGGCCACGAGTCCCAGGACGAAGAAGGTCGCCTTGAGGCCACGCTCGTCGAGCAGGCTCAGGATCCCGTCGACGACCTGCTCGACCCGGCTCGGCTGGTCGTCCCAGGTCTCCGGGGGCGTGGCCGTCCACATGTTCAGGGCGTGGAACGCCTCCTCGATGTCGAAGGACAGCCCGTGGACCACCGTCGTCGGCTTCCTCGTGGTCATGGTGCAGCGGCTCCCGCGGCGACGGCGGCCTGCTCAACGCGACGGGCCGCAGCGTCCCAAGTGTAGCCCCGGGACACCACCGTCTCGCGCGCCGATCGACCGAGGCGTCCGCGCAGTGCCGCGTCGCCACCCAGGCGCTCCACCGCTTGCGCCATGGCGCCCGGTTCGTCCGGTGCGAAGAGCAGGGCGTCGTGCCCATCGGTCAGCACCTCGCGCAGGTTCGGCTGATCCGGCGCGACGATGGCCCGGCCCGCGCCCATGTACTCGAACAGCTTGAGCGGCGAGGCCCAGGCGGTGGCCGCCGGCTGCACGCAGATGTCCATCGAGCGCACGTGGCCGGGGATGGCCTCGCGCCCCACCGCGCCGGTGACCTCGACCCGGTCCCTCACGCCGCGCGCCGCGGCCCGGGCCTCGATGGCGCTGCGCGACGGGCCGTCTCCCACCAACAGCAGGCGCGCTCGGTCCGGCATGTGCGGGCCCGCCAGCAGGTCCACCAACGACTCGATGTGGTGCCAGGGCCGGAAGAACCCCACGAAGCCCACCACCAGCGCTTCGTCCTCCCGCGCCGGTCGTTCGGGATAGTGCGACAGGTCGACGCCGTTGGGCGCCACGTGAACGCGCTCGGCGTCCACGCCCAGCTCCACCAGCATGTCCCCCAGGACCCGGGTCACCGCCAGGATCCGGTCGGCCTGTCGCAACACCGCGCGCTCCGTCGCCTGCGCCCAGCGCGGCAGCGCCAGCGACTCGTGCTCGGAACGCTCGTGCGCGAGCGGTGAGTTCACCTCGAGCAGCAGCGGGACGCCGAGGCGCCGGCTGGCGCGCACTCCGGCCGTGTTGTTCAGGGCATGGCGCTCGTACAGCACCTCGGCCCCCACGCGGCGGCCGGCCTGCACCAGGCGCCGGCTGACCATCGGGCCGTAGGCATGCTCGGCCAGCTCGTAGGCCCCGCGCGGCGCCATGCTGAGCAGGCGCCCCCACCAGCCCCCCTCGGAACCCATCGCGCCCGCATCGCCCGACGAGAGAGCCCACTCCTCGACCGCATGACCGCGACCGCGCAGCGCCGCGATGAGCTCGCGGATGTGCACGGCCTGACCGTCACGGGACTTGGTGCGGTGGTGGTAGAGGATGTTCACGGCGTCGCCCCGGAGGCGACACGAGGCGCGAGCGTCGCAGCGAGCCCGGTGAAGATCTCGTGCAGCCCGTCGAGCGTCGGCTCCCAACCGTGACGCTCCGCCCACGGCCGCGCCGCCGCGGCCTGCAGGGTGTGAAGGGCGGACAGGCCGCCCGCCAGACCGTCCACCGTGGCGTCCACCAGGTGACCGGCGGCGCAGCCGTTCAGGATCTCCGGTGTGCCCCACACCCGGGTGGCGATGATCGGCGTACCGCAGGCCAGGGACTCGAGCACCACGTTGGCCCAGCCCTCCCGCGATGAGGCGAGCACCGACACGTCGGCCGCGCGGTAGTAGTCCGGGAGACGCCCGGGTTCCACGGCGCCGACGAACACGACCCGGTCGGAGAGGCCGAGCGCCGTCACCTGGGCTGTGAGGTCGGCCCGGCGCTCGCCGTCCCCCACCAGGACCAGCAGCGTTTCCGGGTCATCGCCGAACGTCCGCGCGAAGGCCTCGATCAGCAGGTGTTGCCCTTTGCGTTCGATCAGGTGACCGACGCAGAGCACGAGGCGCCCGGCCGCCGGCAAGCCGGTCGCCTGGCGGGCGGCAGCTCGATCGCCGGGCGTGAAGCGGTCCGCGTCGACGCCGTTGCGCAGCGTCGTCGTGCGTTCCGCGGATGCCCCCAGCTCGAGGGCGACGTCTCGCAGGGCGTCCGCGACGCACACCACGTGATCGGCGGCCTGCAGGGCCCCGGCGATCTGGTCGCGCACGGCCGGCAGCTCGGGCAACAGATTCAGGTCAGTGCCGCGGACGGTGAGCACCATGGGCAGGCGCCGCCCCAGGGCCTGCTCGAGACGCGGACGCAGGCGCGCGGCCGCTGCGCCGTCGGGGTAGGCGTAGTGCACGTCGAGGATGTCCGGCTGGAAGGCCCGAGCCGCTGCCACCAGCGTCCGCTCTGCGCCCCGCGCCTGCAGCCGCGCCCGCCAGCCGTCCCCCACGCCCGGCGGGCTGAGAAAACGCGGGTGCGCGACGGGGAAGCCGTCGATCTCCTCCTCGAGCGGCACGCCGCGCCACTCATCCCATGAAGCCGGACCCAGGGCCCGCGGCCACCAACCGGGCAGCAGGGGCGTGGGGGCCACGACGCGCACCTCGGCTCCGTGTCGTTGACGGTAGCGGGCCAGGCGCTCCTTGACGAACACACCGTAGTGCGGCCGCGTCCGGTTGGGAAACAGCATGGTGTAGGTGAGCAGCTTCACGGAGCGGTCCCGACGGCGGCGGGCTCCGACGCCAACGGGCCGCCCTCCTGCGGGCCCCCCGGCCCATGGCGCAGGAAGGCGTCGAGGGTCATGAGCATCCACAGCTCGCCGCTGCGATCGGCCCGCTCGGCCTGGTGCTCGTCGGCCAGGCGCTCCATCCGCCGGTGATCGACGAAATCGAAGGCCGGTCCCGCCGACTCGGTCAAAATCTCCGCCAGGCGCTCGCGCAGGTCACCCCGCAACCAACCGCCCACGGGCAAGTGGAAGCCTTGCTTCGGCCGGTCGATGACGCCGTCGGGGACCTGCCCCCGCAAGGCCCGGCGGAACAAGGCCTTGCCTTCGCCGCCCGCCAGCTTCGCTTCGCCGGGCAACCCCGCCGCCCACTCGACGAAGTCGGTGTCGAGCAACGGGACGCGCACCTCGAGCCCGTGCGCCATGGAGGTGCGGTCGACCTTCACCAGGATGTCGTCCGCCAACCACGTGGCAAAGTCCATCGACTGCACCCGCGACAGCGGGTCGAGGTCCTGCGCCGCGCTCGCGGCCGGCTCGAAGGACGCGCGCAGCGGCTCGTCCGGGCACACTTCGGGGCGCAGGATGCGCCGCACCTGCTCCTCGCGGACACGCGTCATCGAACGCACGTAGGCGTTGAGCCAGTCGTCGCCGAGGTTGCGCAGCAGCGTCCCGGCCCGCAACGGGCGGGGCAGCCACGAGCTCTGCGGCCACACCCGCCCGAGCGGGCCGAGCAGCCCGGACCGCAACCACCCCGGCAGGCGTCGACGCCAGGTCTCCTCGAGCACGTCGTAGCGAGTGCGGCGGTATCCGGCGAAGTTCTCGTCGCCGCCGTCGCCCGAGAGGGTCACCGTCACGTGGCGCCGGGCCGCCTCGCAGACCAACCAGGTCGGCGCGGCCGACGTGTCCGCGAAGGGCGCCTCGAGGTGCCACGCAAGCCGGGGCAGCAGATCGGCGAGGTCGGAGCGCGCTGATTCCTCGAACAGGGTCACGCCGAGGGACTCGGCGACCTGGCGTGCGAACGGACGTTCGTCGAGGCCCTCGTCCTCGACCCCCACGCAGATGGCGTTCACGCCGCCTTCGGCCACTTGCGACATGGCCGCCACCACCGCCGAGCTGTCCATGCCCCCCGACAGAAAGGCGCCCAGCGGAACCTCGCTCATGAGGTGACTGTCGACGGCCGTGCTCAGCCGCGACCACAGCTCGCCCGGGTCGGCGACCTCGCGTCCCGGCTCGAAGGCGAGCCGGTGGTAGCGGGTGAGCGTCAGCCGCCCCTCGGCGTAGAGCGCGCGGTGTCCCGGCGGCAGGCTCTCGATGCCCGCGTAGATCGTGCGCGGCGCGAGGATGAAGCCGAGGCAGGCCGACTCGAACAGGCCGCGCGTGTCGAGGGCGGGCCGCTTTCCGAGAGCCGCCACGATGGACTTGGCCTCACTGCCGAAGCGCAGGCCCTGCCCGTCGACGTGCAGGTGCAGCGGCTTGATCCCGAGCGGGTCACGGGCCAGATGGACCGCGCCGTCACGGCGATCGTGCAGGGCGAAGGCGAACATCCCCCGCACGCGGCGGAGCAATTCGTCGATGCCCCACTCGAGGTAGCCGTGGACCAGCACCTCCCCGTCCGATCCGGTGCGCGGACGACGGCCGCGCTGCTCCAGCTCGGCGCGCAGCCCGAGGTGGTTGTAGATCTCGCCGTTGAACATCACGGCCACGTGACCCTCGGCGTCGAAGAGCGGGTTGTCGCCGCCGGCGACGTCGATGATGGACAGACGCCGGTGACCGAAGGCCACCCCGCCCTCGACGTGGAAGCCGTCGCCGTCCGGGCCCCGATGGGCGATGGCCGCCGTCATGCGCTCGATCACACCGGGCGCGGGAGCGGCGGCGCCGGGTGCCGCGACAAATCCGGTGATGCCGCACATCTCAGCGCGCCCCACCGGGTCGAACCGACGAGCCCCGTGTCACGGCGGCGACCGTGCGGCCCAACTCGCGGTAGAGGTCAACGTAGGCGCCCACCATGCGATCGTGCGTGAACGTCGAGGTGAAGCGCCGACGGGCCGCGGTGCCCGCGTGGCGGCAGGCCTCCGGGTCGTTGAGCGCCGCTAAGATGCGGTCACCGAGGGCCCCCTCGTCCTCGGCCGGCACCAACCAGCCGGTCAGGCCGTCCTGGACGACCTCACCGTTGCCGCCCACGTCATAGACGACGCTCGGGCGTCCCGCCCCGTGGGCCTCGATCAACGACAGCGACAAGCCTTCGCGATGGCTCGGCAGGACGAAGACGTCTGCGCCGGCCAACAGCCGCGCCACATCACGCCGCTCTCCGAGGAAGTCGACGCTGGCGCACGTCGTCGTGGCGGCGAGGCGTTGCAGTTCCTGGTCGAGCTCCCCCACCCCTGCCACGACGAGGCGCGCCGCGGGCAGTGCGGCCCACACGCGCATCATGGCCCGCAGCAGCCCCGCGTGATTCTTCACCGGCGTGAGGGCGCCGACGGCGACCACCACGGGCCGATCGTCCCAGCCGAGCTCGGCCCGCGCCCGCGGACGGTCGTCGGGAAACTCCTCGGCCGGATCGGGCACACCGTTGAACAACGTGCTCGTCCGCGCGCGCGGGAAGCCCTCGTAGCGCACCAGGTCCCGCTCGAGGTTGGCGGACACGGCCACGATGCGCGTCGCCTTCCGGACGGCCCAGCGGTGCAGCAGCCGGTGCCGCCACGGCGCCGGCATCTCGCGGTCATGCTCGGTGAACAGGACCGGAAGCCGCCCCGCCAGGCGCGCCGCACGGGCACCGTGGAAGAGGGCGGTGACGTTGTGACAGTGCACCACCTCCATCCCGTCGTCGCGCAGGTGCTCCGCGAGCTCAGCGGCATAGCCGAGCGCGATCCCCCCGGGGCGGGCCACGTTGGTGTGTGGAATGTGCGCCGCGCGCAGTTCATCGAGCAGCGGACCGGCCCCGTCGAAGGTGTAGAAGTGCGGTGAGAACTCGTCGCGCCCCAGTGACGTCGCGAGGCGCACGGCCTGGCTCTGCAGGCCGCCGATGCGCAAGTCGGGCAGGATCACGCCGAGCGGGATCATCGGTAGTCGGTGCCGATCGCGGGCGGACGTCCGGCGGACCACGCCGGTCGGGGGGTGGCCTTCCGGGCGGCGCTCCGCCCCCAGCGGGCCTGGGGCAGGCGCGCCCTCTCGTACACGACGATGGCCGGAATGGCCGCAGCCACGGCTACGAGCTGATAGACCAGATCGAAGTGCGCTCGGTTGAGGAAGGTGGCCCCCACCACGAAGGCGATCAATGACGACTCCAAGGCTCGACAGTAGTGCACCGCCCACCCGCTGTCGTCGTCCTTGTTGTACCTCCGACCGTTGCGCCACATGAACAGGATGGTCGACAGCAGGATGTACATGAAGATCAGGTAGGCGAAGGTGCCCGACTCGGCCCAGATCTGCAGGTAGCTGTTGTGGGCCACCCGCGCCATGGTCGCGTCGTACCCGAGCGGGATGTCCACGCCGTCCGTGTACTTGTGGTACTCGTGCACCATGTTGTTGAAGCCGATGCCGAGCCCCGGGTTGGCCTTGATCATGTTCAGGGCCACGGCCCACGACACGAGGCGACCCTTGGCGGACTGGTCGAGCTTGCGCGTGTCCGAGACGAACATGGAGCTGATGCGCTCCTGGTATTCGGTCGGGGCGGCGAACCACCCGATGATCGCGAGCAGCACGGCCGCGAACAGGGCCGGCAGCTTGTAGCGCGTCTTCATGACCATCCACCCCACGGTGCAGGCCGTGGCGAGGAAGGCCCCGCGCGAACCGGTGGCTCCGATCGTCAGGAAAGTGCAGGCGGCCATGCCCCACATGCCCCACTTGATCGCCCGGCCGTTGCGCATGTCCGCCACGTCGTTCGAGATGTAGATCAGGAAGGGCAGGTTCATGACCATGGCCAGGGCGAAGTCGTTGTTGTCCTTCAACATGCCGCCGGGCCCGGCGATGGTGTTGCTGCCGATGAGCCACATGAGGCCGTTCTTCACGCCGTAGAATCCGAGCCCGAAGGCCACCACCAGGCAGATCTGGCGCAGGCGCTTGCGGTCCACACAGAACGCCGAGGTGAGCACGGCCACGAACATGACCTTGCCGAGCTCCTGCAACCGGTGGCCCTGAAAGTCCCAGCGCACCGTGTTGCTGAACATGGAGATGGCGATCACCACCACGAGCCAGATCATGGCCTTGACTCGCCGGTCGTTGCGCACGAGGGCGCGCGACTCGAACAGCAGCCAGCCGGAGATCATGGCGATGGCCACCGCCTGGGAGATCGGCAGGCCGCGGGCGAAGCCCCAGGTCAGGTCCTGGGTGCGGTTGTAGGCCAGGAAGCTGAAGGCGCAGATACCCACCCACGGCCGCAGCAGGCACATGGGCAGGAAGAACACGAAGAGGCCGAAGACGACCAGATCACGCACGGGTCGGTGCTCCCGCGAGGGTCTGGTGCACGAGCGCCTCGAGCCGATCGAGGACGACCTCCCAGTCGTGGTGACGCCGCACGTAGGTCTGGCCCGCCTGGCCCAGCGCGTCGCGTCGACCACCGTCGTTCAGCAGGTCGGTGACGGTGCGGGCGCGGTCTGCCGCACCGTCGCACACGAGGTAGTCGCGTCCCGGCTCGCCGACGAGGGCGCGCGCCGACCACGACGACACGACCGTGGGACGCGCCGCCGCCATGGCCTCGAGGATCTTGTTGGGGATGCCGCGTCCCCCGTCGAGTGGGGCCACGAACACCGCCACCCGCTCGAGCGCCGGCGGGACCGCGTCGATGGCCCCCGTGACCTCCACTTCGCCCGCGCGGGCCAGGGCCCGCACCGCCGCCGTGGGCGCTCGCCCCATGATCGACAACCGGGCATCCGGCACCGTCGCGCGCACCCGGGGCAGGACCTCGCGGGCGAGGTGCGTCGCCGCCTCGACGTTGGGCGGGTAGTCCATCTGCCCCAGGAAGCCGATCACCGGCGGAGCTGCGGACGGCGGCGCGAGCCCCGCGCTCTGCTCCCACGGCACGCCGTTGGTCAGGATCTCGAGGTGCCGCGGCGCGCAGCGGGAGGTGAGGTCGTCCGCTTCCTGTTGCGTGCTCACGAGCGACAGGTCGGCGTCGACGGCCAGGGCCAGCTCGAGCGGCAGCAGACGGCGCGCCTCGACGCGATAGACCCAGCCGCGGGGCCCTTGTCCCGCCTTGCCCAGGGCCTCCCACTTCAGGGCGTCGAGGTCACACAGGTCGAAGATGCGCCGGGGTGCGCGACAACGCCGCCACCAGGGCCCGGTGCCCGACGAGAAGGCCCAGACCAGATCGTGGTCATGCCGCTGCTGCAGCGCCTCCAGGTCGCGCTCGATGCGGCCGTCGGTGTGCCAGCCCGCGGTGAGGCTGCTGCCGCCCAGCAGGGCGCCGCCGACATGGGCGAGCGCCGCCGGCCGGCGCCGCGTGTGCACGACCACCTCGCGGCAGACCTGCCGCAAACCCTCGCGCGCGCGTTCCGCGGACTCATCGTCGTCCGCCTGCGCCACCACGTCGACCGGGCCGAGCTGCGCCAGCCGCTCGATGTGGCGCCAGGCCCTCAACCGGTCACCCTTGTCCGGCGGAAAGGGAGCCCGATGGGCCAAGAACAAGACCTCCACGGGCTCCACGACGCGGGCTCTCAGGTAAGGGCGATCTTCATGTCTCGCACGAACTGCTTGATCGAGGCCGGCAGCACGTCGGGCAGGTTGGTGTAGATGTAGAGCGCCGTGCCCATTGCAGCGAGCACGAGCACCATCGTCGAGACGCTCAACGCCTGCTGCACGAGCCGGGCGCGTTGGTCTCGCGAGGTGAGGATCAGGTCGACCGCACCGAGCACCGGCACACCCAGGTTGCGCGAGACCTCCTTCACACTGCCGTAGCTGCTGCGGGTGAGCTCGCCCAGGATCGGTCCGGCCACGCCGATGGTCAGTCCGGCGATCAGGGCGAAGGCCATGATCAGGGCGCCGACCGGCAACACCGACTTCTCGGGCTCGACGCCGGGCTCGAGGATCTCGAATGGACCGATGTTGCCCAGCCCGAAGTCTTCGGCGCGTTCGAAGTTCATCGAACGCAGTTGCGAGACCTGGTCGCGCCAGGGCTGGACTTCGATCTTGGCCTGCCCGATGAGCTCCTCGGCGACCCTGACGTCGTCATCGAGGCGCTGCATCTCCTGGGCCACCATGGGCCAGGCGTCGAGCCGCCCCTGGATGGCGTCGAGCTCCTCTTCGTAGCGCGTCACCTGAGCGCGATAGCGCTTCTCCGCCTCCCGGGCGATCTCCCAGGCCTGCGCCTTGTCGTAGTACCGGGGATTCGTCTGCATCTCGACCTGGTTGATGGAAGTCACCGGTCCCAATGCCTTGAGCTTGGCCTCGGCCTCGAGGAAGGCCCGCTCGAATTTCTGGTAGGTCGGATTGCGCTCGGTGTAGTCCTTCTTGGCGAGGCTGAAGGCCTGTTCGGCTGCCGAGTAGCCCAGCATGGCCGCCGCGTGCTCGGGGCTCTTGGGCTGGGGCGGCATCTTGATCTGGGGCTCGAGCGCCGACAGCTCGCCCTCCAACCGTTCGACCACGTTGATCGAGGCGTCGAGTTCGACCTTGGCCTCCGTGAGCTTGGAGAGCATCTCCGCCTTGAGCTGGTTGTTCACCTCCGGCGTCATCAGCTGGGGAACGTTGTTCTCCTGCTGGAACTTCTGCCGGGCGCTGAGGGCGCCTTGGAAGTTGGCCTCGCGCTCGGCGACGATGCCTTCCAACCGCTCCTTGTGGTCCTCAACGTTCTTGCGATGACCGTCGAGCGTGAGCGAGATCCAGTGATCGCGCAGCGAGTTCACGAACTGCGCGGCCTTGCTCGGCCGCGTCCAGCGGAACTTGATCGAGATGTGGTGCAGCCCGCGGGTGTCGACTTCCATCGACACGAACAGGTTGTCCTTGACCTTGTCCCGCAGGTCCTTGCGGCGGGAATCCTTGCCCGCGGTCTCGAGCCACTCGACCCACTGCAGGTCGGCCATGACCTTGTCGATGCGCTTGCGCGACTTCAGCTCGTTCTCGAGCGTCTGCAACTTCTTGGGCAGCGGGATCTCGCGCAGGTCGTTGGCCACGACGTCGGACACGAAGCGGGTCTGGTTGAGCACGAACTCGGTGCCCGACTCGAACTTGCTCGGCCACACCAGCGAGAGGGCGTAGCCGATCATGAGCGCCACGAGGACCGTGAAGGTGACCCGCACCATGTTCCGCTTGATGGCGCGCAGGACCTCCTGGATCGCCTCGCGCGGATCGGGCGGCGGGGCCGCCACGTTCGGATCGTTGTACGGGTACTCAGCCATCAGAAGTTGTTGAAGTTGTTGTTGAAGTTCTTGTTGCCGGTGCCGGTCTTGCCGAAGGTGCTCGTCGCCGAGAGGACACTGCTGGTGCCGAAGATGAATTCCTTGATCGGCGTGAGGGGCGCCAGCATCACGTCGACGCCCCAGGCGATGTAGCCGACCACCGAGGGCTGAAGATAGATGATGTCGTTCTCCCGGATCATGATGTTGTCCCGGGTGAGTCCCTTGCGCTTGATGTTCTCGTAGTTGCACGCAATGACGAGCGGGTTGACCGGATCACCGCGCATGACGAGGACCGCCTCGGTGTCGATGAGCGGCTCACTGATGTTCGCCCGGATGAGGGCATCGATGAGCGTCACGTCACCCTCGAAGCGCACCCACTGCGGTTTGCGCGGCGGCGCCGCGGTCACGTAGTAGACCTTGCTCTGGATGCCGGTGACCTCGATGGTGATGCCCGTCGTGTCGGTGATGTAGTCCTCATAGCGCATCTGCACGACCTGGGAAGCCTCCTGAGGCGTCAGGCCATTCACGTAGACGGGCCCCACGTCGGGGAGCGTCACGACACCGTCCATGCGCACGGCCTCGACCACGCCGTTGTATTCGGGGTGGTTCGGGTCGCGCATGACCACCGTGTCGCCGATGCCCAGGTAGTACTGCCGGTTGGCATCCTGGGTCGGCCGGCCGAAGCCCCGCTGGTTCAGGACCTGGAGCATGCGGGCGTCATCGGTCGACCGACAGCCCGCCAGGGCCATGGCCACTCCGACGACAAGCAACAGCGTTCGTCCGCGCGTCACGCCTCTCTTCTCCGATCCAGTATTCGAGGGGTCCGGTTCCAACCCCCGCACCGCACGGGGGTTGCTGAGCCCGGGAGCTCGGGCGGATCCCTCAGAGGAAATATCGTCGCTATCGGCGGCGGGATGGAGCCTAAACGCCCAGCCTTGAGCCGTACTGGGCCTCATAGTAGTCCCGGTAGGCACCCGAACGAACCCGCTCCCACCAATCCCTTTGCTCGATGTACCAGCGGATCGTCTCGGACAGGCCCTCCTCGAAGGTCCTGCGAGGGCTCCACCCGAGATCGGCCAGGGCCCGGGAGGCGTCCATGGCATAGCGGCGGTCGTGGCCCGGCCGGTCCTCGACGTAGTTGATCAGCTCCTCCCCCTTGCCCAGCTCGGAGAGGATGCGCTTGACCACATCGAGGTTGGCGCGCTCGGCGTTCCCGCCGAGGTTGTAGACCGCGCCGGCCTCGGCCTGCTCGAACACCACCCAGACGGCCTCGTTGTGATCATCCACGTGGATCCAGTCCCGGATCTGCTGACCGTCGCCGTAGACCGGCAGCGGCTTGCCCTCGAGGGCGTTGGCGATCATGAGCGGGATCAGCTTCTCGGGGAACTGGAACGGGCCGTAGTTGTTCGAGCAGCGCGTCATCACAGCGTTCATGCCGTGAGTGTTGACGGCGGCGCGGACAAGGAGGTCGGCGGCGGCCTTGCTCGCCGCGTAGGGCGAGTTCGGTGCGATGGGCGTGTCCTCGGTGAACAGCCCCTCGGCGCCGAGCGTGCCATAGACTTCGTCGGTCGAGACCTGCAGGTAGCGGCCCACGTTGTGTTCGCGCGACAGGTCGAGCAGCACCTGCGTGCCCAGCACGTTGTTCTGAACGAACGGCGTCGCGTCGAGGATGCTGCGATCGACGTGACTCTCGGCGGCGAAGTGGAACACCCCGTCGAATTCGTGGGCGGCGAAGACGGCGCCCATGGCCTCCCGGTCGCTCACGTCGGCGCGCACGAACAGGTGCTTGTCGTCGCCCTCGATGGCCTTCAGGTTCTCGAGGTTGCCCGCGTAGGTCAGCAGGTCGACGTTCACGATGGTCACGTCCGGCCGCTTGGCCCGGGTGTTCAGGACGAAGTTGCTGCCGATGAACCCGGCACCGCCGGTGACGAGGATCTTCATGTCCGAGCTCCCACCGCCTGTCGGCGGCTCATGTAGTCCTGGAGGCCTTCGACCCAGGGGCCGGGCGCCTCACCCAGTGCCGCCCGCAACTTCGCGTTGCTGAGCACGGAACGCGCCGGGCGTGGCGCCGGGCGATCGAGTTGGTCGCTGCCCATGGTCGAGAGCGTCAGGCTCCCGGGCAGCAGGCCGGCTTGACGGAAGATCTCCTCCGCGAAGCCGTGCCACGAGCAGGCGCCGCCCCCCGTGACGTGGTACGTGCCAAAGGCCGGTCGCTCGGCCACCATGCGCCAGAGGAACGGCGCCAGCACATGGGTGCTCGTCGGGCTCCCCACCTGGTCGTCGACGACGGCGAGCTCGTCCCGTTCGGACGCCAGCCGCAGCATGGTCTCGACGAAGTTCTTGCCGTGACAGCCGTAGAGCCACTGGGTCCTCACGATCCAGTGCTCGGGCAGGCGCTCCCGCACTGCCGTCTCGCCGGCCAGCTTGGTGCGGCCGTAGGCCGAGACGGGCCCGACCGGATCCACCTCGCTGTACTCCCCGGGGGCCGGGATGGTGCCGTCGAAGACGTAGTCGGTGGAGACGTGCAACAGCGGGATCCCGGCGTCGCTGCAGGCCGCCGCGAGCACGCCCGCGGCCGCGCCGTTGACCGCGAGGGCCTCGGATTCATGGGACTCGCAGCCGTCGACGTCGGTGTAGGCCGCCGCGTTGATCACCGCCGCCGGGGACTGCCTGGCGAAGGCCTCACCCACCGCCACCGCGTCGGTGATGTCGAGGGTGTCGACATCGGTGCCGACGCATTCGATGTTGCTCGGGCAGGAGTCCGCCAAGGCGAATCCCAGCATCCCCGAGGCGCCTGTGACCAGCACCCGCATCGTTCAGCCCAGCCTGTTGGCCCCGCCCTCCGCCACCAGCTTGCTGGCCCGCAGAAGACTCTCGAAGGTACCCGCGTCCGTCCACCAACCGTCGAGCACGCCGAAGGTCATCTCGCCGGCGGCGATGTAGGCGTTGTTGACGTCGGTGATCTCCAATTCGCCGCGCGCGCTCGGCTCGAGCGTCGAGATGAAGTCGAACACGCGGCCGTCGTACATGTAGATGCCGATGACGGCGAGGTTGGACTTCGGGGCCGTGGGCTTCTCCTCGATGCCGACGATCTTGTCGCCCTTGAGCTCGGCGACGCCGAAGCGCTCGGGGTCCTCCACCTCCTTCAACAGGATGCAGGCGCCCTGGTCCGACGCGCTGAAGCGCGCCACCGTCTCGCGGATGTCCCGCTCGATGATGTTGTCGCCCAACATCACGCAGATCGGTTCCTGGTCGGCGAAGTCCCGCGCCAGCGCCAGCGCGTCGGCGATGCCGCCCTCACCCCGCTGGTAGGCGTAGTTGATCTTCACGCCCAGTTCGTCGCCGTTCTCGAGCAGGCGCAGGAAGTCGCCGGCACTGTTCCCGCCCGTGACGATCAGGATCTCGGTGATGCCGGCGTTGCGCAGCGTTTCGATGGGGTAGTAGATCATCGGCCGATCGAAGACCGGCAGCAGGTGCTTGTTGGTGATCTTGGTCAACGGCAGGAGCCGTGAGCCGAGACCGCCCGCGAGGATGACGCCTTTCATGGGATGACAGACCGTGCTGGGGGCGAATCGATGGGAATCACGCCGACGGGGGGATCAGCGCGCGTGGGAGAGGGCGGCACGATACCACGCCACGGTGGCCGCGATCCCGGTCTCCAGCGGGGTGGCGGCCTCGAATCCGAGATGCTCCCGAGCCGCCCGCACGTCCGCCAACGAGTGCCGGATGTCGCCGGCTCGCGGCTCGACATGCTGCGCCTGCAGATCGCCGGCTCCGCAGGCCAGCAGGATCGCCTCCCACAACTCGTTCACGGTGGTGGAGAGCCCGCGACCCACGTTCATGACCCGCCCCCCGCCATGCCCTACGTCCAGCGCCGCGAGGTTGGCGGCCACTACGTCATCGACGTAGGTGAAGTCGCGACTCTGCAGCCCGTCCCCGTGGATCGTCGGAGCGCGCCCCTGCAAGGCCAGGGTCACGAAGAGGGAGATCACGCCCGAGTAGGGCGAGCTGGCATCCTGCCGCGGTCCGTAGACGTTGAAGTAGCGCAGGCACACCGTGTCGACGTCGAACAGGTCCGGGGCCATGCGGAAGAGGTGCTCGGCGGCGAGCTTGTTCATGCCGTAGGGCGACATGGGCCGCTCGCGTCGACTCTCGTCGACGGACCCCGCATCCGTCCCGCCGTAGACGGCGGAGCTGCTGCTGTAGACCAACCGCTTCACGCCGGCGTCACGGCAGGCCACCAGCAGTCGTGACGACGCCTGGAGGTTCGCTTCGTTGCTGCCGACGGGATCGTCGATGGAGCCGGCCACCGAAGGCCGGGCAGCGCAGTGCACCACGGCATCGCATCCGTCCACGGCTTCCCGCGCGACGTCCGCGCGCGACAGGTCGCCCTGGACCAGCGGGACCCCCTCCGGAATGTTCGCGGTCTTCCCCGAAGAGAGGTCGTCGGCCACCACCACCGCGTCGCCCCGCTCCTGCAGGCGTTGCGCGATGTGCGATCCGATGAAGCCGGCGCCGCCGGTGACCAGGACCTTCATCGCGCCGCGCTCGCGAGCGAGCGGTACCACGTGACGAAGCGCTCGAGCCCCTGTTCGAGGTCGATGCGCGGGTCGTACCCCAGCTCCTCCCGGGCCCGACCGATGTCGGCGAAGGTGCGCACCACATCGCCGGGCTGCATCGGCTCCCACTCGACCCGGGGCTCGCGCCCCGTCGCCTCGCCGATGGCCTCGACGAGCCGCTTCAGGCTGATGGTCCGCGACTCACCCAGGTTGTAGATGCGGTAGCCACGGCTGCGATCGAGGGCCTTCACCACCCCGTCCATGATGTCGTCGATGAAGGTGTAGTCGCGCTCCGTGGTGCCGTCGCCGAAGAGCGGCAGGGGCTGCCCCTGCTCGATCAGCCGCACGAACTTGTGGATCGCCATCTCCGGGCGCTGACGCGGCCCGTACACGGTGAAGAAGCGCAGGCACGCGATGTCCATGCCGTAGAGGTGATGGAAGGTGTGGCACGTGAGCTCGTTCGACCGCTTGGTCGCCGCGTAGGGGGACACCGGCAGCGAGACGTCGTCGTCCTCGTGGAAGGGCACCTTCTCGTTGCCGCCGTAGACCGAGGACGAGCTGGCGAACACGATGCGCTGCACCGAGGCATCGCGGGCCGCCACGAGCAGCCGCGCGCTGCCGGTCCCGTTCACGTCGTGATAGAGGGGCGGGTCGGCCACCGAGGGCCGCACCCCCGCCTTCGCCGCCAGGTGCACCACCGCACCGAACCCGTGCTCGCCGAACAGGCGCGCCAGCAGGTCGGCGTCACGGATGTCACCCTCGACCAGGCGGAAGCCCTTGCCGGCCAGGAGCCCCTGCAGGTTGGAGCGCTTGATGGCCGGGTCGTAGTCGTCGGTGAAGCTGTCGAGGCCCACCACCTCCTGGCCCCGCGCCACCAGCCGTTCGCACAGGTGCGATCCGATGAACCCGGCCGCGCCCGTGACCAGGACGGGCCCTTCCGGCAGCTCCGACATCCGCTCCGCTGCGCTCATTCGACGGTGACACTCTTGGCCAGATTGCGGGGCTGGTCGATGTCGCACCCCCGCTTCTCGGCGATGTAGTAGGCCAGCAGTTGCAGCGGCACCACGTTCACGAGTGGCGAGAGGTCTTCGTCCACGGCCGGGACCTCGAGCACCTCGTCGGCCAGGGCCCTGACGCGTTCGTCGCCCTCGGCGCACACCGCGATGATGACGCCGTCGCGAGCCCGCACCTCTTCGATGTTGGAGAGGACCTTTTCGTAGACGCGGCCCGGCGTTGCGATCGTCACCACCGGCATGGAGGCGTCGATGAGCGCGATGGGTCCGTGCTTCATCTCGCCGGCGGGATAGCCCTCAGCGTGGATGTAGCTGATCTCCTTCAGCTTGAGGGCCCCCTCGAGGGCGATCGGATAGTTGACCCCCCGCCCGAGGAACAGGAAGTCCTGGGCGTCGGCGTACCGATGCGCGACCTCCTTGACGAGGGCGGCCTGCCGCAGCGCGCCCTCCATGGCGTAGCGCACCCGACGCAGAGGCGTGATGCGCGCCTCCACGTCGTCATGGCTGAGCACGCCGCGCCGCAGGCCCAGGTCGAGGGCCAGCATGTAGAGAGCCACGAGCTGGGTCGTGAAGGCCTTCGTCGAGGCCACGCCGATCTCCGGGCCCGCCTCGGTCTGGATCACGGCGTCGGACTCCCGCGCCGCCGAGCTCTCCGGAACATTGCAGATGGAGATCAAGGGCGACCCTTCGGCCTTCGCGTCCCGCAGGGCTCCCAGGGTGTCGGCCGTCTCGCCCGACTGGGTGATGGGCACGATCAGGTGGTCGGGTCCGCCCCGGATCGAGCGGTAGCGGAACTCGCTCGCGTAGTCGACGCCCACGGGCATGCCGACGATGTTCTCGATGTAGAACTTGCCTGCGAGCCCCGCGTGCCAGCTCGTCCCGCAGGCGACGAAGGTCATCCGCGTGACGGCGCGCAGACGGTCGCCCAATGCATCGAGTGCGTCCATGTGGATCGAGCCGGTGGCGTCGTCAAGCCGCGACGCCATGGTGGCGGCGATCGCGGCCGGCTGCTCCTCGATCTCCTTCATCATGAAGTGCTTGTAGCCGCCCTTCTGGATGCGCACCGGATCCCAGTCGATGGTCCGTGTGGGCCGCTCGACCGCCGCGCCGTCGACATCGCAGACCGAGACGCCGTCCGGGCGCAGGGTGACAACGTCGCCGTCTTCGAGCGGCATGACGGAGCGGGTGTGCGGGAGCAGGGCCGGGATGTCCGAGGCGAGGAAGGAAGCGCCCTCCGCCAGCCCCACCACGAGCGGTGAGAAGTGTCGGACCCCCACGACCGTGTCGGGGTGATCGGCGGACACGACGACGAAGGCGTAGGCCCCTTCGAGACGCTGCGCCGTGACCCGCACGGCCTCGGAAAGGTCGTCCCCTGCCTTGATGCGCTCGCTGATCAGATGCGCCAGCACCTCGGTGTCGGTGTCCGACCGGAAGCGGCAACCGGTCGCCTCCAACTCACGACGCATGGCCTCGTGGTTCTCGATGATGCCGTTGTGGACCACCGCCACCCGCTCATGGGTGTCGACGTGGGGATGGGCGTTCTGTTCGGTGGGAGGACCGTGGGTGGCCCAGCGGGTGTGGCCCATGCCCGTGGTGCCGAAAGGCTCCAACTCGGCGAGGGCGGCCTCGAGCTCGGCCAGCTTGCCCGCCCGGCGCAACACCACCAGCCCACCCTCGTGCTGGATGGCCACGCCGGCGGAGTCATAGCCACGATACTCGAGGGTCTTGAGACCCTCGATCAGGACGCGGCTCGCGCCCGGCTTCCCGGCGACACCCATGATCCCGCACACGGCTTATGCGTCCGTCACATCAACCTTGGTCTTGAAATAGTCCAGCGTCCGCTTGAGTCCTTCGGCCAACGCCACTTTCGGCTCCCAGCCGAGGATCTCGCGCGCCCGTGTGATGTCGGGACGCCGCTGCTTCGGGTCGTCCTCGGGCAACGGGAGGTAGGTGATGGAGCTCTTCGAACCGGTCAACTCGCAGACAGTCTCGGCGAATTCCTTGATCGTCATCTCGGCCGGGTTGCCGATGTTCACCGGGTTCGGCTCATCGCTCTCCGACAGCCGCCAGATCCCGTCGATGAGGTCGTCGACGAAGCAGAACGAGCGCGTCTGCGAACCATCGCCGAAGACGGTCAGGTCCTCGCCCCGCAGCCCCTGGCTCATGAAAGCCGGCAAGGCGCGGCCATCGTTGAGGCGCATGCGCGGGCCGTAGGTGTTGAAGATGCGCACGATGCGCGTCTCGAGCTGGTGGTAGCGGTGATAGGCCATGACGATGGCCTCGCTGAAGCGCTTGGCCTCGTCGTAGACGCCTCGCGGGCCGACCGGGTTCACATTGCCCCAGTAGGTCTCCTTCTGCGGGTGCTCAAGCGGGTCGCCATAGACCTCGGACGTCGAGGCCATCACGAAGCGCGCGCTCTTGGCGCGGGCCAGCCCGAGGGCCTTGTGCGTCCCCAGCGAGCCCACCTTGAGGGTCGGGATGGGCATCTCGAGGTAGTCGATGGGGCTCGCCGGCGAGGCGAAGTGGAACACCCGGTCCACGGGTCCGGGCACGTGGATGTAATCCGTGACGTCCACCTTCACGAACCGGAAGCCGTCCTGACCATTGAGGTGGTCGATGTTGGCCAGGTCTCCGGTGGAGAGGTTGTCCATGCAGACAACATCCCAACCCTCGGCCATGAGTCGCTCGCAGAGGTGCGAACCCAGGAACCCGGCGCCGCCGGTGACCAATGCCCTCATGACCTCATCTCCATTCCCGAACAGCCGACGCCAACGAAGCGGCGCAGCGGAGGATGCTTGCAGGGGCGGACCTGCGACCGGTCTCGGCGGTCAAGTCAGCGCCCCTTGTCGTCTTCGGCGTTCGCGCCGCCCATTCGGCGGGACCGGTCGGTGACGACCAGCCCGCTGTTCGGCGGCAGGCGAGTGGCCACCCCGGCCAGGCTCAGCTCGGCGCCCGTGTCCTGCGTCCCGACGCGCACGCGGTCACCCTGCGCCTCGACCGTGCTGCGCTTGTCGTGCCAGATCGCCTTGCGGTTCCAGCGCGTCCGCATGCGGCCCTTCACCTCGTCGACGTCGCCGAAGTAGGGAATGCGCACCTCTTCGCCGCGACCGATCTCGAAGGCGGTGATCTCCGCGACTCCGTCGGCGCCTTCCGCCTGGGCGCGGGCCGGCTTGCTCTCGAGATCCACCATGCCGTGGATCGTCACGGGCAGGGCCCCGGTGTTGCGGATGCGCAGGCGGCCGAGCTCGATGTGCATGTCGATGCGGGTCTCCTGCATCTCGCAGCGGATGCCGCCCGGGAGCTCGAGGTTGAGCACGCGATCACCGGCCACCACCGCGAGGCGCGAGAGGGTCGTGAACCGCAGCGTGTCCCCGGCGCCGTCGAGAGCCTCCACGGACATGTGCGCGGGCCCGGTGAGCTCGACGCGTCCACCCGCTGAGAGCAACACCTCGGAGTGGGCCCCGCCTTCCTGTTCGAGCTCGTCGCCCACGCTCAGGTAGGCCGTCGGGCTGAAGTAGTACAGCATGCGTTCGTGGCCGAGCTCACCGATCCGCACCGCCACCGAGTCGGCGAAGCGGCGCAGGTACACCTGCTCCTGGGCCGCCGCGGAGGCGGCCAGCACGGCCGTGGCCGTTAGGATGAGCAGGGGGCGCAGGGTCACGAGGACGTCTCCTCCATGGTCTCGATGAACGACGTATCGTAATCGCCCGACCGGAATCGGGGGTCGTTGAGGATCTCCTTGTGGAAGTCCACCGTCGTGGAGATGCCTCGGATCACACATTCATCGAGCGCCAGGAGCATGCGCTTGATGGCTTCCGGGCGGTTCTCGGCGTGGACGATGAGCTTGCCCACCATGGAGTCGTAGTAGGGCGAGACCTTCCAGCCCCCGAAAGCGTGGGTGTCGAAGCGGATCCCCGGGCCGGTGGGGTGCAGCATCCGGCCGATGGTCCCGCAGCTGGGCCGGAAGTTGTGTTGCGGGTCCTCGGCGTTGATGCGGCACTCGATGGAGGCGCCCTGCAATTCCACCTGGTCCTGGGTCAGGCTCAACGGTTCGCCCGCCGCCACCCGGATCTGCTCCTGCACGATGTCCACCCCCGTCACCATCTCGGTCACGGGATGTTCAACCTGCACCCGGGCATTGAGTTCCATGAAATAGAAGCGCCGCTGGTCGTCGACCAGGAATTCCACCGTCCCGGCATTCACATAGCCGGCCTCGCGGCACAGCGCGACCGCGGCCGTGCCCATCTGCTCGCGCAGCTCATCGGACAGGGCCGGCGAAGGGCTCTCCTCCACCAGCTTCTGGTGGCGCCGCTGCACCGAGCACTCTCGCTCGCCGAGGTGGATGCAGTGCCCTTGACTGTCCGCGAGCACCTGCACCTCGACGTGGCGCGGCCCCTGCACCAGCCGTTCCAGGTAGACGTCCGGGTTGCCGAAGGCAGCGTTGGCCTCCGAGCGGGCCGCGTCGAAGGCGCCCTGCAGGTCGTCGGCCGTCATGACCCGGCGCATGCCGCGCCCGCCGCCACCCGCCGTCGCCTTCACCATGACCGGGTAGCCGATCTCCTCGGCCACTCGGCGCGCCGTGACCATGTCCGGCACCAGGCCGTCGCTGCCCGGCGTGATGGGCACGCCGGCTGCGCGGGCCGTGGCCCGTGCGGAATTCTTGTCGCCCATGCCGGCGATGACGCTCGGCGGCGGGCCGATGAAGGTGAAGCCGCAAGCCTGCACCACCTCCGCGAACTTCGCGTTCTCAGCCAGGAAGCCGTAGCCGGGATGGATGGCGTCGGCCTCGGTGATCTCGGCCGCGCTGATCACGCGGTTGACGTCGAGGTAGCTCTGCGCGGCGGGCGCGGGCCCGATGCACACCGCCTCATCGGCGAGCTCGACGTAGCTGGCGTCCTTGTCGGCCTCCGAGTACACCGCCACGGCCTCGACGCCGAGGGCCCGACAGGCCCTCAAGACGCGCAGGGCGATCTCTCCCCGGTTGGCGATGAGGATGCGCTGGAACACCGGGCGAGGCGGAGCCTCAGCTCGCCCGCACGAGGAAGAGGACTTGCCCGAACTCGACGGCCTCGCCGTTCTCCACCTCGATGGACACCACCTCACCGGTCACATCCGGTGAGATCTCGTTCATCACCTTCATGGCCTCGATGATGCACACCGTGGCGCTCGGCTCGATCGTGTCGCCGACGCTGACGAAGGCCGACGCCTCCGGGCTCGGCGCCCGGTAGAAGGTCCCTACCATGGGCGACCGGAAGGGGATCAGGTCGTCAGCGGGTGCCACCGCAGCGGGAGCCGCGGCCGGCGCGGCCACCGGACTTGCTGCGGGAGCGGAATCGCTCACGGCGCCCCCGGACCGCCCTGCGGCACCGCCGCGGGCGATGTAGATGTCCTTGCTGCCGTCGGCCGCCACGGTGTAGGCCAGCTCATCGAGGCCGTGCCGATTCATGAGCTTGACCAGGGCTTCGACCTCGGGGAACACCGGCACGTCGATGGACTTCGACGAGCGCACCGCCCGCTTGGACTTTGCCGCCTGCTTGCGCATGGCCCGCTTGCGCGTGACCGGCTTGCGCGCTGCCGGCTTGCGTTTCGCCGTCTTGCGCGTCGTCTTCTTGCGCGCAGCTTTCTTGCGTGCCGCCACCGACTCTCCTCCCTTTGCTCGGACGCCCGCGTCGCCGCGGCGGGCCTGGCTATTCGGGCGCCTTGGCCCTATCGACGAACTTACCCGTGCGCGTGTCCACGCGCACGTATTCCTCGGGGTTGAGGTAGACGGGCACCTGGATCGTCGCCCCCGTCTCGATGGTGGCGGGCTTGTTCCCCCCCGCCGCCGTGCTGCCCTTGAGCCACGGCGTGGTCTCCACCACCTGGAAGACCATGTGGTCCGGCAGGTTGATCGAGATCACGTCACCCTCGCAGCTCTTGAACTGGCACATCGTGTTCTCTTTGAGGAATTGCAGCAGGTCCTTCAGCTGGTCCTCGTCGATGGGCACCTGGTCGTAGGTCTCAGGGTCCATGAACACGTAGGAGTTGCCCTCGCGATACAGGTACTCCATGTCCTTCTTGTCGATGTGGACCTGCTCGACCTTGGCCTTGCTGTCGAAGGTGACTTCCTTGGCGCCGCCGGTCTTGAGGTTCCTGAGCTTGGTGCGCACGAAGGCGCCGCCCTTGCCCGGCTTCACGAATTGGAAATCGACCATATCGAAGAGCTGGCCGTCGATGCGCAGCGTGATGCCGGTCGAGAACTGATTGGTGGAGATGGTGACCATCGGAACCTCAGGTGCAGGGAGCCGCACATTGAACCGGCCATCCGGGAGGGTTTCAACCCGACCGGATCAGCCCGGAGTCGCTTCCTGCGGGCCTTTCTCGGTGGGTGCCTCGAACGGGGCGGTCATCGCCGCGAGGGCGATGGCAATGGGCGCCACATGCAACAGCAGGCGCCCCAGGGTCAGGCCGAACAGGACGGTGAGTGGATCGTCCAGACCCTCCTCCCGGATCACGAACTCCGCCCGGGCGCTGGTCCACTTGGTGACCAGGTAGGCGAAGCCGTAAGCGAGCAGCTGCGCACACACGATCGTGATCATCAAGCGCGCGGCCATGCGCCGGCGACGATTCCACCCGAAGGCCACGAGCATGATCGCCGCGAGCCAGGTCACGTTCCACTGCCGGAAGTCGAGCATGCCCGCAAAGAAGGCCTGCACGATCATCGGGATCCGCGTGAACCCGGAGGACACGGCGCTGGCGTTGAGCCGCTCCCAGTAGTTCTCGTCGAGCCCCTCGAACGACATGGAGAAGACGCCCCACAGGGCCGCGTAGATCACCGCCGCGCCCCCCACCGTGAGCAGGGCCGGCCGCCACCGCGAACGCCCCCCGGCCACGGCGATGCCCAGGCCGCAAGCGATCACCATGGGGAGGCCTTCGTTCTTGGTCAGCGCGACGCAGCCGAGCAGCAGGCACGCCTCGAGCCAGGCCCGGGGACGCCGCTGCTCGAGGGCCTCGAGCACCGCGAAGGCCGCCGCCAGGCTGAACGCGGCCAGCGGGACATCCGCGAGCGCCGAGAACGCTCCCGAACCGGGAGGTGGCCAGGCCAGGTACGCGATCAACGGCAGGCTCGCCGTCCATGCGGCGCCGAAGCTCCCGGCCAACATGCCCGCGCGGCGCGCCACGCCACCGAACAGCACGCACACGAGCGCCACCGCGAACCAGGCGTATACGGCCGAGTCGAGGCGGTCGTCCTCGGTGTTGAACTCGTGCCTCTCGTCGAAGGCGCGCATGGCCCAGCTGGGTAGGGCCGAGACGTGGGGAGCCAGGGGCGGGTAACGCTGGTGCGTGAACCAGAGCCCCGGATCGACGGAGATGTCCCCTCTCAGGGTGCCCTCGGTGACGAGCACCCGGGTCTTGAACATCCAGCGGGTCAGCGCATCGAACTGGAACGTCGGGCGGACGAAGGCCGAGCGGACGACGAGAGCCAGCGAGACCGCCGCCAGCACGCACATGAGCACCGTCGCCATCTTCTGCACAGGCGTCCGGGTCGGCGCGATCGACTGCGGCGCGAGCACGGGACGCCACCGCCCGCCGATCACCGCCAGCAACGCCGTGCCGGCCATGGCGAGACCCAGCGAGGCCGGCCCCACCAGGATGTGGGCCTGGTCGAGGGCCAGCGAGAGCAGCCCGGTCAGCCCAAGGCCCAGGATCAGCGCGCGGCCGAAGCGCTCCACGAACCCCGCGCCGGGGAGCCCGAAGACGAAGCGGTCGACGCAGTGCCCCAGGGCCAGGCAGGCCCCGATGGCGGACAGGAGCGGCGTCAGGTTGAGTTCGCCGTCCATGGTTCAGCCGTCCACCGAACAGGCGTCGCCTTGCTCACGGCGGGCGATGGACCGTCCGGTCTCCCAGAACTTCGGCTGGAGCCCGCCGGTGATGATCCACATGGCGTTCGGGTGCGTGGGGTCGTCGATGCGACTCCCGTTCTCCGAGTACCGCGACGTCGTGCGCAGCGGGTAGAGGTAGTACTGAAGGATGTAGCCGTCGTTGCCCGGCATGCCCTTGATCTGGATCAGGTCGCCGGGGCACGCCGCGCGCTTGACCGACCGCGCGCACTTGAGCAACTCGATGTTGCGCGACCGGGAGACCGGGCCCAGGCCACGGGCCATGGAGCGGGCCTGGCTCTGGACCTGAAGCGGGTTGAGGCGGCCGCGCCACAGCTCGTTGTCCACGAACAGCATGCGCTGGATATCGCCGCGTCCGAGGACGTCGTCGGGCTCTTCGGTGTCGACGGGCAGCCAACGGAACCCGGCCCAAAGCATCACCAGCATGGCGACAGTCTGTGCGAGAGTCGTGCGGTTCATGCTCGGCCCGAGAGAGTCGTCGCGAGATCGGCGGGCATCCTAACCGCCGGCCGGCGAAGGATCAGCCGGTCCCCCGTGTCCAGGTGCCGCTGCGGCCGCCGGATTTGCTCTCGAGCCGGATCGCCTCGAGCACCAGGTCCCGGTCGATGGCCTTGAGCATGTCGATGATGGTCAGGCCGGCGACAGCCACCGCGGTGATGGCCTCCATCTCGACGCCCGTCTTCCAGGTCGTCCGAGCCGTGGCCACGATCCGGAGGCCGTCGACGCCCTCGGGCGCGATCTCGACGTCCACGGAATCCAGAGGCAAGGGGTGGCAGAGGGGCACGAGGTCCGCGGTGCGCTTGGCGCCGCCGATGCCCGCCAGGCGCGCCGTCTCGATCACCGGGCCCTTGGGCCCCGACCCCTCCCGGACCACATCCAGGGTTTCCGGCGACATCCGCACCCGTCCGCTGGCTACGGCCACCCGCCGGGTCGCCGGCTTCTCGCCGACATCGACCATGCGGGCCTCCCCATCGGGGCCGATATGGGTGGGACGGGCGCTCATCCATCCATGATAGCCATCCCGCCGCCGTCGCGAGGCGCGGACCCGGGCCTTGGTTCCGTCATCGTCCCGCGCGTTTTCCCAGGGTCAGCCCGAGCTATGATGGATCATTCCAGGCCAACATGGGCGTCACCCGATACGAATGGTGCCCATCCTCGCCCACTTGCCGGAGCCCCGCATGAGCATTCTTCTGCTGGTCCTCACCCTGGCCGTGTCCCCGCTCGCCGCGGACGACCTGACGACCCGCCTCGATGAGGTCCTCTTCCGGCTCGACGGCACCGCCGGTGCCCAGACCTGGGTCGACGCCCGCGAGCTCCGCGACCTCGCCCGCGAGGACACGGTCGTCTCGGTGCCCCACCTGGCCCAAGCCGCCGCCGAGAGCGACGGCGAACTCGCCTTGCTGCTGGCCGGCACGCTGATCGCCCTCGACGCCTCCGAGGAGGCCGCCGCGATCCTGCTGCCCATGGTGGGCAGCGACGACAGTCCGGCCGCGCTCAACCTCCTGGCACACCGCTCGTTCAAGAACGTCGAGTCGGTGGCCAACGGCCTCAGCCGGGCCCTTGAGCAGCCGCTGGCCCCGGACACACGCATCGCCGTGGCCAAGGCGCTCGTGCGCGTCAGTCGCTCACGCACCAAGTTGCAGGCCCGGCGCGTCCTGCTCGACGGCCTCGAGAGTGATGAAGCCGAGACCCGGGCCCTCGCCGCCCTGGCCCTGGCCGAGCTACGTGACTACGAGTCCGCCCGTCCGGTCCTGCAGCTGCTCGCAGCCGACCCGGGCGAACGCGGCCGCCTCGCCCGCGCCTATCTCGAGACCGACGACAAGAACAACTACTACCTCGAGAAGCTCTACAAGCAGGACTCGCTCCCGCGCTCGCCGGCGGTGAACAACGGTGAGAGTTCGGGCGTCGGCTCCATCGATGTGCTCGAGGAGCTGATGGAGAAGATCATCCAGTTCCACCTGCTGGGCGAGCAGCTCGACAACAACGAGGGGCGCGAGCGGCTGATCAGCGCCGCGGCCCAGGGCATGCTCTCCTCCCTCGACCGCCACTCCACGTTCTTCGTGCCCAAGGACTACGACAAGTGGATCCTCGAGCTACGGCGGAACTACGCGGGCATCGGCGCCTACGTCGACACCATCGACGGCTACTTCACCATCACCCGCCCGATCTACTCGGGGCCGGCCTACCGCGCCGGACTGATGACCGGCGACCGCATCCTCAAGGTCGATGGTTGGGCCACCCGCGGCGAGATGAACGACGAGATCATCAAGCGCCTCAAGGGCGAACCCGACACCGAGGTCACGGTCAGCATCTACCGCGACGGCTGGGAGGACGCCCAGGAGTTCGCCATCAACCGCGAGGTGATCCAGATCCCCAGCGTGAACTACGAGCTGCTCCCCGGGCAGATCGGTTACGTCGAGGTCCTGAGCTTCGCCGAGAGCACCACCGACGAGACCATCGTCGCCCTCAGCGCGCTCGAGGAGCAGGGCATGAAGGGCCTGATCCTCGATCTGCGCAACAACAGCGGCGGCTACCTCGAAGAAGCCGTGCGCATGACCTCGCTCTTCCTCGAGCCGGGCGAGCTCGTCGTCTACACCCAGGGCCGCGGCGTGAAGAAGCGCGAGTACAAGGCGCGCCCCGAGCCGGTCAAGTTCGAGCGCCCGATGACGGTGCTCGTGAACCACCGCAGCGCGAGCGCCAGCGAGATCCTCTCCGGGGCATTGCAGGACCACGAGCGCGCGCGCATCGTGGGCAACCGGACGTTCGGCAAGGGCTCGGTCCAGCAGGACCTCTCCCTGGCCACCCGCCCGGGGGACAAGCTGCTCACCGACCGCAACTACAACGGGCTCTACGACCCGGGTGATCAGTTCCTCGACCTCGACGAGAGTGACGGCTACACGCCCGCCGCCCACGTCAAGATCACCAACGCCCGCTACTACCTCCCGTCGGGTCGGTCGATCCACACCGAGCTCGACCTCGACGGCCGCATCGACAAGGAGGGCGGTGTCGAGCCCGACGTCGAGGTGTTCTTCAACGGCGGTCTGCAGGGCTGGGAGAACTTCGAGCTGTCCAAGCTCTATCAGCGCCTGCGCAAGGACTACGAGGTCAACGACCCCGATCACGTCGAGCCGTTCGTCGATCCGTTCGAGGCCTACGTCGACCGGCTCTACACCGAGGACCCCGAGCTGGTCGCCGAGCTGGCCGTGGGCGACGGGCACGATGTCGAGCGTTACCCCGGATTCACCGAGCTGCGCGCGCAACTCGAGACGCCGCTGCCCGATGAGACCGTCCGCCTCTGGTTGCGCAGCCGCTGGGTCCGCTCCCGCATCGCCGATGAGCGGGGACGTCAGCTGCCCGGGAACTTCACCTACGGCGACTGGCAGGAAGACCGCCAGCTGCAGGCCGCGATCCGTGAGGTGGCGTCCCCGATGTCACTCGACCTCGCTGCCGTCGAAGGCTACGCCGAACTCGCTGAGAGCGAAGATCTCGAGAGCGAACTGGAGACGGAGGCCGGCCAGCCCCGCTGAGGCGCGCCCGCGCGCTCACCCCCCCGAGGCGTCGGCCGCGGCCGTCGCCTGCGGCTCAGCATCGTCGTCCTCGGGCGGGTTGGCCCAGGCCTGGTACAGCGGCTGACCCAATTCCCGCCAGCCGACCTTGCAGATCAACGCCAGGGGGATGGCGACGATGACGCCCACCGTCCCCATCAGCGATCCGCCGGCGAGCAACACCACCACGATCATGACGGGATGCAGGCCCGTCTCCTTGCCGAGCAGGAGTGGGAACAGGACGGCGCCTTCGATGGCCTCGGCGGTGACGAACAGGCCGACCGCGTAGAGCATCAGCTCGGTGCCGCCGCCGGGCATGGTCAGGGCGATCACCGACGCCGGCAGCACGCCGGCCAGGAAGCCCGCGAACGGCACGAGGGAGAGCAGACCCGAGACCAGGGCGATGGGCAGGGCGTACGGGATGCCCAGGAACATCATGCCCACCCACAGCATCAGCGCTTTGACGGCGCCGCAGAGCAGCCGGCCGCGAAGGAAGGCGACCAGCTCGCGGCCGATGTCGCCGGTGACCCGGTCGACCTGCTCGCGATAGCGCGGCGGCACGAGCAGGTGCAGCCGCCGCGACATGACCGCGTACTCGGCCAGAAAGAAGAACAGGTAGAAAGGGATCAGCACGAGCAGGGTGATCAGCGCGACCACGCCGCCGGCCCATTGGGTCAGGCTGTCCACCATCTGCCCCACGACCTCGCCGGCGGGACGGGCGAAGTCTCCCAGCAGCTTCAGGAACGACTGGCGCAGCTCATCGACGGTCGAACCCAGGAAATCGCTGTCGCTGTCGTCGAGCTGGGTGGTGACCCACCCCTCGAGGCGCTTGAGGGCGCCCGGGTCGAACTCGCCGTTGCCGTTCAGGTCGATGAATTCGTCGGGATGGTCGACGAGGCCGTCGGGGCTCACCAGCAGCAGGGGCTCACCCTGGAGGGCGTTGCGCAGTGCCTCGAACTGTCCGACCAGCCCCGACCCCGCGACGGCCACGAGGAATCCCGCCACGACGTAGAGCAGGATCACCGTCGCCACGCGCGGCATGCCGAGCCGCGCCGCGAAGTCCACCACCGGGTTGAGCACCACCGCCGCCAGCGCCGCCAGCAACACCGGCGTCAACACCGGCGAGAGGCTCCGCGCGAAGATCAGGATCGCGGCCACCACCAGCAGCGGGAAGGCGACCTTCCTCCACCGAATGGTCATGCTCTCGACGGTCGACCCGTTCTCCAGGCCTTGTCGAAGGCCTCGCGGAAGTTGAACCCGTTACGGAAGTCCTCGAGGCGATCGCTGTCCTGCTTGTTCAGCAGACGCCCATCCACCAGGTCGAACACGATCTCACCGAAGTCGTCGGTGGTGCAGACGCCCCACCGCTCGAGCACGAGCCGCGCCAGAGGACCGTACTGCTCCAGCGCGAAGGCGCGCAGGCCCTCGAGCAGTTGCGGCGCGGAGATGTGGCGATCGGCCGCCAGCGGCTCGCTCGCGGCGCCACGACCCAGCCGGTCCTCACGCTCCAGCACGAAGTCGAGGGCCTGGAAGACAAAGTGATAGGCATCCGGCAAGAAGCGCAACTTGCGCTCCGCCAGGGCTTCGATACGAGCGTTGATGGAAGTCTCGGTCAGCATGGGCAACCGGCCACGGAGGGCCCGATGGTAATCAGACCATCGGCCGTGCGGTGCTCTCCCTTGACGATCCCCGAGATCTAGGGGGCCGTGGCGGTTCGAACCCCTAGGGGTGCACCCGCAGGCTGGTCAGGGCCAGACCCAGTGCGGTCCACACGGCGGCGCCGGGGAGGTGCCGGCGCAGATCCTCTCCCGCCGCCAACAGTGCCTCCTCGCCCGCCAGCAGAGCCTCGGCAGCCGGCCAGCCTTCTGCGCCCTCCGGCGGTGGCGTCAGCAAGCGCTCGGGGGGCGCGCCCGAACGCCAGGCCACGAGATCCCGCAAGCGCGTGCGCATCAAATCGATCACGAGGCGCTGACGGGTGATGATGTCGCCCTCCTCACCGGCATCGACCAGCGCGGCCACTTCGGCCGCGAGCACGGCCCCCGGCGCCCGGCCGGTGAGCGTCGCGTCGAAGGCACGCCAGAGTCGCGGCAGGTCGAGGCCGTCCAGCGCCCGCAACAAGCCCGGCCGTCCCCTTGAGAGCCGGCGTTGCGCAGGCTCCGCCCAGGATGAGAAGGCTTCCATCTCCCGCTCGTCGAGCGGTGCGAGGCGCAGCGTCTGGCAGCGGGAACGGACTGTGTCGAGCAGCGCATCCGGGCGCGCCGACGTGAGCAGCAGCCGCCCGCCGCCCGGCGGCTCCTCGAGCACCTTCAGGAGTGCGTTCTGCGCTTCCTCATTCAGCTCATCGGCATCGACGAGGACGACCACGCGCGCCGGCGCCTCCACGGGTCGGATGGCCAGCGCCTTCAGGACGCGATCGCGCACCTGGCCCACCGTGATCTCGTGCCGCGAGCCCAGTTCATCCTCGGGGTCCCTCCGGACCACATGCAGGTCGGGGTGCTGCCCCGAGTCCACTTTGCGACACGGCGAACACGTCAGGCAGGGCTCGCCTCCCGGCGTGGGCGCGACGCACCACAATGACTGGACAGCCCACGTGGCGAAGCGGGCCTTGCCGATGCCCTCCTCGCCGCTGATCAGCAACGCCGGGGGCCAGCGCTCGGCCCGTTGGACGGCCGTCAGCGATCGGCGCGCCTCGACATGCCCCACCAGGGCCGCAGGGGCCGCCGGAACCGTCCCCCCGGGATTGCCAGAGCCGGACGCGGCGAGGGGCGCGCGGCGAGCCACCCTCATTCACCCGCCGGAGCAGCGGATTCGTCGCACCGCCGGCCCAGGTCGGCCAGTCCGGCCCTCACGGTGGCGCCCACCGCCTCGGGATCCAGACTCCCGTCCACCACCACGAATCGGTCCGGCTCGGCCGCGGCGCAGGCGTCATAGGTCGCGGCCACGCGCCGGAAGTAATCCAGACCGCGCGCCTCGATCCGGTCCCGGTCGACGCCGGTCCCGCGCCCATCCAGGCGACGCGCGGCCTGCTCAGGGTCGAGCCGCAGCAACACGACGCGATCCGGACGCCTCCCGCCGGTGACCTCGTCACCCAGGGCGAGAATGGCCTCGACATCGAGGCCCAGGCCTCCGCCCTGGTACGCGGCCGTCGAGTAGCTGCTGCGATCGATGATGACGAGTGCGCCGCGCTCCAATGTCGGCAGCACGACTTGCGCGTAGAGCTCTGAGCGCGCCGCCATGTAGAGCAGCAGCTCTGCCCGCGGCCCGCGCGGGTCGCCCCGCAGCAGCAACTCACGCACCGCCTCGCCCATGGCCGTCCCGCCGGGTTCGCGCAACACCACGATCTCGCGGCCGGGCATGACGTCGGCGCGCAACCACTCGACCAGCCCCTCGATCTGCGTCGTCTTCCCCGCGCCGTCGATGCCTTCGAAGGCGACGAGGCAGCCGGGCCCTACCACGGCAGGTCGCGCTGGGCGCCCTCGAGACGTCCTTGCAGCGAATGCACCAGGCGATCGAAGCCTTCGTCGTTGTGGCGGCGACGCTCGACCTGCCGCCGGGCATAGGCTGCCACCGACGGAGAGCGCAGGCCGAGGTGGCGGCACACCTGCCGGGCCGAGAGCCCGAGGCTGCGCGTCGCCAGGTAGACCACGAGGTGGCGCGCCGCCGCCACTTCCCGGGCCTTCTCCGCCGAGCGGATGCGGGCGACGTCCACGCCCGTGGCCGTGCAAGCCATGTCGAGCAACGCGTCCATGCCCGCGGCACCGGGCAGGGCCCGATCCAGACGGCGCCGGACCCGCTCCATATCGAGCGCGCCGCCCCGCGCCGCCGCCTCGGCCGCCAGGCTCCCCAGCAGACCGACAGCGTCGGTGAGATTGCCCGGGCAGCGCGCGGCCACCGCCGCCGCGACGCCCGCGTCCACGGGCAGGTCCAACGTCGCGCAGACGGCCGCGAGGACTTCATTCCGGTCGGCCGTGTCGGGCTCGCCGACGGGCACGACCATGCCCGAGAGCCAACGCGAGACCAACCGCTCGTCCAGGCCGTGGATATCCTGGGGCGCGTGGCGCGACAGCAGCAGGATGCGCCCGCCGCGCCCGCGCACATGCTCCATCAGCGTGACCAGTTCGGCCTGGGCCCGGCGCTGCCCGCGCAGTCGGTGGGCCTCGTCGAGCAGCAGCAAATCGCAGTCCGCCCACGTGCGGTGCAAGGCCGGCATGTCCTTCGAACGGATGGCGCGATAGACGTCGCGCGCGAGCGTCTCGCCCGAGACCACCAGCGGATGCGACGCCTCGCCCGCCTCGGTCAGCTTGCGCAGCGCCATGCGCCCGAGCTCGGTCTTGCCCGTCCCGGCCGGCCCGAACACGAGCAGCGGATTGAAGCCGCCGTCATGGGCCAGCACGAAGCGCTGCACGGCATCGAAGGCCAGTTGGTTGGAAGTCGAGCGCACGCACCGCTCAGCCCAGGCCGGAGCGACCCCGTGGTCGGTCACGGCGTCGGGCAACCGCCGCGCCGTCCCGTTCTCTGTGCCGGTGCCGGTGCCGGTGCTCGTGCCGGAGCCAGCTCCCGTGCTCGTGCCCATGCCGGCGCTGGTGACCGCGCCGTTGATGCGTTCGACGGCCTGGGTCTGCACGCGCACCGGGCTGCCAGTCAACTCTCGGAACAACGCTTCGAGGTCATCGCGGTAGCGGGCATCGATGGCGGCCTTGGCCGAGGGGTTCGCCACCTCGAGCGTGAACAACCCGCGACGAAACGAAACCGGGACCGCGTCGCGCAACCAGAGGTCGCGGGTCTTGCGACCACGCAGACGCTCGAACGCGTCAACGACCGCCAACCAGATGTCTGTCCCGGGCACACTCATAGGGACGGCCGAGGCTAGCAACGGCGCGACCGCAGAAGCAACCCGCGGTCAATCTCCGGCGCTGGTCGCCTCTCGCAGTGCCTGACGCGCCCGCTCCTGCAGCGCCTCGAGGTCGACAGGCCCCTTGACTTCGACGTCCCCGGCATCGGGATGACCGAGCAGACTGCCCGCTCCGCCCCCACCGCTCGGCACCGGCACCTGGTCGGCACGCATGGCCAACACCAACTGCCACTGGGTGGTCGCCTCCTCGGGCCGCCCGAGTTCGACCAGGCGCTCCGCGAGTTCCATGCGCAGGTCCGGCCGGTACGGGTCGATTTCCACCGCCTGCCTCAGCAACTCCAGCGCCTCGTCGGTGCGCCCCGCCTTCATCCAGCGGCGCGCGAGCGATCGGCGCAGATGCAGCGCGCGCTCGTCATGCGCGACGATCAGCTCCGCCACGCGGATCCACTCCTCAGTGTCGTCGTCGGCATCGAGCAGCGACAACATCAGGCGCAGCGGACTGCCGGGCGCGATGTCTCCGGGAAACAGAGCGTGCGCAGCCCACAGGGCCTCCAGCGCTTCGGCGTGCTCACCCCGTTCCAGGTGCAGGCTGGCGATGAGCACCAACCCGTCGGCGTCGAGCTGCTCGGCATCCTCACGCCACACATCCAGCCGTTCGCGGGCTCGCACGCGCCGCCCTTCGGTCAGGTCGCGCTCGGCCAGCAGACGCTGGATCTCGGGGGTCTCGCCATGGCGGTCGAGGTAGCGCTTGAGCACGGCGTCGCGATCAGCCGTCCGGCCCAGATCGTGATAGGCGGCCGCGAGCGGCATCAAGGCCTCCTGATCGCCCTGCTTGAGCCGCTGGCGCAAGGCGTCCTTGCCGGCCGGTGTGAAGCGCGGACGCACCGCCGCACGGGCCACGACCACCTCGTCGAGGAAGCTGTGCAGCCGCCGGTCGAGCTCTTCGGGCTCGATACCGAGGGCATGCCGGATGGCGCCGGGTGTCGATCGGTCGTCGGCATAGGCGGCCACCAGGTTGCGCAGCTTCTCGAAGCCGAAGTCACGCTCAACGACCTCGACGATGAGGCTGCCCTGGTAGTAACCGAGCATCACCGTGGAGCCGTCGCGGAAGGCCTCATCGAGCCGCGCCACCGGGAGGATCATCCCGTTCGCGCGGGCATCGAGCACATCGCGGTCGAGCTCCCGCGCCCAGCTCGGATGGATGCGCTTCTCCTCGACGACGCTGACGCCCTCGGTCAACCACCGCGGCACCTTCTGGCGGCTGAGCTTCAGCGTGACCACATGGGCGAACTCGTGCACCGCCGTCTGCGCCCAATGGAACTGTCCGCGCATCTCGCTCAGCGGAGACAGCAACGTGAACACATCGCCGAAGCAAGCGCCCAGGGCCATGAAGCCCGAGAAGCCCACCGTGCGCACCGAGAAGTCAGCGTGCCGATCGAAGACCTCCACCAGCACCTCTTCATCGAGCGCGACACCCCAGCGGGCCGACATCTCCTCACGGGCGTCCGTGAGCCGTGCGAGCAGCAGCCGTCCGAGCACGTCCTGCTCTCCCGGCGGCAGGCGCAACCGGAATCCGCTCTCGTCCTCGATCTCCACGGCGTCCTGCAATCGCGCGAGCACCTTCAACATGTTCTCGCGCCACGGGTACTCGAAGGGACTGCGGCGCCGGTGCTCCTCGAGCGCGGCGCGGGCTTCCTGCTCGCGTCCCAGATTGGCGAGGCTCTGCGCCAGCACCGGCAACGGACTCTCGTCACCGGGCTCACGAGCCAGCGCCCGCTCCAGCGGCGCGATCGACTCGGCGAACCGGTAGTGCTGCTGCAAGACCTGACCGAGCAGCGCATCGAGGGCCGCGCTCTCGGGATGGTGTTGCTCGTAGAGGGCGCGCGCCGTCCCGGCCTCGGCCTTGCGACCCGCCACCGTCAACGCAGTCGCATGCAATGCCAGGCCACCGCGATGCCGCGGGTCACCCTGCAACACCATCTCCGCGTCGGCCAGGGCCTGGCGCACCTGACGCGTCATCAGGGCCATACGGCCGCGCTGGAACAGGGCCTCGGGATGGGTCGGGTCGCGGTCGAGCGCGCGCCGCAGGGCCTCGCGGGCCTTGCCGGCGGCCATGCCGTACTCGTAGACCAGCGCCTTCACCACCAGCGCCTCGGGATGGCTCGCGTCGACGTCGAGGACTTCATTCAGCACCTTCAGCGCCGGGTCCACCCCTCCGCCTCCGCTCTGGCGCGTCGCGGCGTACACACGCGCCAACTCGACCAGGGCCTCCGGCTGGCGCAAGCGGTAGCCCGGACCCTGGCGCCCGTTCAATTCGGCGTCCGCATAGACGAGGGCCTGGTTGGCCAGCTCGAATCGTCGCTGAAAGTGCAGCAGGCGTCCCAGGTCGATCAGGCCCTCGCCGTCGAGACCGCGGTCGTCCGTCTCCTCGGTGAGCTGCTTGGCGCGGGCCAGCGCCTCCGTGCGCCGCCCCAGGGCATCGAGGGCGGTGACCTGCAGGACACCCGCCGCCAAGGGCGCCAACTCGGCTCCGCCCGCGACCTCGAGGGCCTCCTCGTAGCGGCCCCGGCGCAACAGCACCCGCGTCCACAGCTCGGGTGCGATGCCCTTGTCGCCCGCGAGGTGCGCCTCCACGGCGTCGAGGTCGCCCCGGCCCCATGCCACCTCGGCCGCCAGGCGGAGCGCGGTGGTCGAATCCGGGAAGTCCTTGAGGTATTCGGCCAGGTCACGCCGGGCGGAGTGACTGCCGCCTCGCACGAAGACCTGGCGCACCTCCTCCAGGAAGGCGCGGTCTTCGTCGGTCTCCTGCGCGCCCACCGAGGTGGCCGTCAGCGCGACGGCAAGCAAGATGGCCGCGACCCTCAGCACGACCACGCCCCCAGTCGTTCGGCGGCCTGGCGGCAACGCTCGAGCGACGGCACGAGGGCGAAACGCACATGGCCGTCGCCCGGGAGTCCGTCGTCGCTCAGCACCGTCGCCGGATCCGACAGCCACTCGCCGGGCATGACCGCCAGCGTGGGCTCCTCGGAGAGCAGGCGGCGCGCGAATTCGACGCCGGTCATCGACCGCGGTGTGCGGACCCACAGGTAGAAGCCCGCGTCCGGCATGTCGACCCGGCAACCGAGCGCCCGCAGCGGCGCCAGCATGGTCTCGGCCCGGCGCGCGTAGCGCTTCCGGGCGGCCGCCGGCTCGGACTCGTCGGCCAACGCCGCCATCGCGGCGTCCTCGATGAAGCGCGGCGTTCCCGAATCGATGTTGGTCTTGATCGTCCGCAACGCGGCGATGCCGCGTTCGTCGCCGGCCACGAAGCCCACCCGGTACCCCGTCATGCCGGAGCGCTTGCTGAGCGACTGGAACACGAGCACGTCCTCGAGCCCGGTCTGCAAGGCGCTGTCACAGGGGCTGTCCATCCACAGTTCACTGTAGGCCTCGTCCGAGCAGAGCACCGCGCCCCGGTCCCGCACCTGGTCGCGCAGGCGCGTCAGCGCTGCCAGACCCGCACTACGGCCGGTCGGCACGTGGGGTTGGGTGATCCATACCAACGCGAGGGACTCCGAGACCTCGGCGGGCAGCTGATCGAGGTCCGGCAGCCCGGGCCCATCGGCCGTCACCGGGTAGAACTCGACCCGCGCGTCGACCATGCGGGCGCCGCGCGCGTAGGGCGGATAGCCCGGGCTCGGCGCCAGCACGACATCGCCGGGATCGGTCAACGCCCACGGGAGATGGAAGATCGCCTCCTTGCTGCCCTGGCTGATGGTGACTTGGGTCTCCGGGTCAGGCCGCACGCCATGCCGACGCTCCAGCCAATCGGCGACGGCGACCCGGAATTCCCGACTCCCGACGTAGGACGGATAGCCCGTCGTCCGGTGACGTTCCAGCCCGTCCCGGGCGGCCTGCACCACCAGCTCCGGCACCGGGTCGGTGGGGTCGCCCACGCCGAAGTCGATCACGTCCGCCCCCTCGCCGAGCCGGCGATCGCGCAGCGCGTCGAGCTCGGCAAAGGCGTAGCCCGCCAGTCCGGCAAGTCGCTCCGACGTCTTCATGGGCGGTCCGAGATCCACTCGCTGCCGTCGGCGAAGAACTCCTTCTTCCAGATCGGGACCCGTTCCTTCAGCGTGTCGATCAGCCACCGGCAGGCCGCGAAGGCCGCGGGACGGTGCCCGGACGAGACCGCAATGGCCACCGCGACGGCGCCGAGCGGCAGCCGTCCGGTCCGGTGCACGATGGCCACGCGGACCGCGCCCAGCGTGCGGGAGGCTTCCTCGGCCAGCGCTTCCATCTCGCTCAGCGCCATCGGGCCGTAGGCGTCGTAGTCGAGCTGGGTCACTTCGCGCTCTCCCGTGTGATCGCGGACCCGGCCGACGAAGAGCACGGCGGCGCCTTCGGCCTCGCCCTCCACGGCATCGAGCACCGCCGTCAGGTCGATGGTTTCGTGCGTCAACTGAACCGTGTGTGCGGTGGCCACGAGCTCACCCTCCGGACACGGGCGGGATCAGGGCCACTTCGTCACCGGGCGCCACCGCATCGGTGGCTCCGGCGTAGCCTTGATTCACTGCGACGCGAAAGCGCCGGGAGGCCAGCAAGGGGTGCGCCTCGCGCAGCCAGTGCTCCAACTCGGCCACGGTTGAGGGCACCTGGGCTGCCGGGATATCGATCTCCCGGCAGCCCAGGGCCTCCGCCAAACCGGCGAAAAGCAGGACGCGCATGATGCGAGCACTCCGCAGCGAACGACGCGACGGCTAGAAGGGGACCTCGTCGAAGCCCCCGTCACCGTCTCCGCCTCCGACAGCGTGGCCATCACCGCCCTGGCCTGCGCCACTCTGGCCTTCGTTGGACCGGCCGCCGGAGGATCCGCCGCCCGAGCCCGACTGCCCGCCTCCACGCCCGCCGATGAACTCGAAGTTCTCGGCCGTGACGCTGACCTTGTTGCGCTTGTTGCCTTCCTTGTCTTCCCACTGTCGATAGGTCAACCGGCCTTCGACGAAGATCGGGTCGCCCTTCTTCAGGTACTGCGCCACAACCTCCCCGCGACGTCCCCAGAAATCGACGTCGATGAAGGTCACCTCTTCGCGCTTCTCGCCGCCCGGACCGCCCACCGTGTAGGTGCGGTTGGAGGCGATGCCGAAGGCCGTGACGGTCTGCCCGCTGGGGGTCGACCGGACTTCGGGATCGCGGGTGAGGTTGCCCATGAGCATGACCTTGTTGAAGCTCGCCATGGTTCTTTTCGTCCTTTCGTTTGCACGTCCCTGTCGGAAGGGACCGGTCGGTTGGACTCGTGGCCCTCGTTGCACCCGATGGATCCATCGGGGCAGGACGTGCGAGTGCGTGATGAGTAGAAAACTGCCTGTTCGTACCGCCCACCGAGACTCCGAGCCGACACCGGCCTCCGAGCCGCGGTCGGGACATCGTACGATCCCGCCGAACCGGGTCTGACCAATGTCTGGAAAATCCCGCGCCGGCCGTTAGGTTGACGGCGTCGCTGCAAGCCGGTTACGCACCTCCCGCCGCATGGCCCCCTGAGCCCCGCGCTGACATGACCCAACCGAATAGTCCGAAGGAACGGCGCCTCCACACACGCTTCTCCGTCGAGGGCGAGATCGCCCTGGGCCGTGAGGGCACGGCGAGCCTGCGCGACCTGAGCATGTCGGGGCTGTCCTGCCTGTCTCCCGTCGCCTTTGACGAGATGGCCGTGCTCGAGGTCACCATGACCCTGTCCGAGGGGCAGACCCTCAAGGTCGGGGGCGCGGTGGTCCGCTGCCAGCAGGCCCCTCAGGACGGCTTCATCGTGGCCATCTTCTTCACCCACATGGACGAGGCCAACACGGCCACGCTCAAGGCGTTCATCGACGCCCAGCAGGGCGGCTGACCCCGCGCGGGCCTCAGGCCCGTCGCGCGGACACCACCCGGGGGATGCCCGCCAGGTCGGAGCGGCACGCCACCGATTCCAGGCCCTGTGACCGGCACGTCGCCATGACCTCGTCGGCCTGCCCCTGCCCGACCTCGGCGATCAACCAACCGCCGGGCACCAGCACCACGCGAGCCTCGCTCACCAGGGCGGCAAACACGGCCCGGTAGCCTCCCTCGCCCGCGTAGAGCGCCATGGCCGGCTCGTGGGCGCCCACGTCCTCGGGGAGAGCCGCGTGCTCGCTGCGGTCCACGTAGGGCGGATTGGCCACGATCACCGCGACGCTCGCGGGACGCAGGCAGGCGAGGCCGTCGCCTTGCACGAGCAACAGCCCTTGACCGGTCCCCAGGCGATCGGCGTTGGCCCGGGCCACTTCCAGCGCGTCCGCCGAGAGATCGGTGGCCACCACCGGACGACGTCCGCAGCACGACAGGGCCAGGTTCCCGCTGCCGGTCCCCCGGTCGACAACGGGCCCGGGCGGCACCGCCCCTTCGGCGAGCAGTTGCTCGAAGCGCTCGACGAGCAGTTCGGTCTCCGGTCGCGGCACGAGCACGCGCTCGTCGACCTGCAGCACGAAGTCCCGGAAGGCCCGCTGTCCCACGAGGTAGGCCACCGGTCGGGCCGTGGCGACCCGTTCCTCGACCAGACCGCGCAGACGCTCGGCGGTCGCCGCCTCCACGCGGTCGCGGATCAGCAGCTGCGCCCGATCGACACCGGCGACGTGCGCCAGCAGCACCTCCGCCTCCAGCCGGGCGGCCGGGGCGTCACCCGCGCGGGCCTCGAGCCGCGCAGCGCTCTCGCGCAGCAACGACTCGATGGGCTCCTCGGTCAACGGCGACGGCCGCGTCGTCCCCGACCCGCGGCCGACTTCTTCTTGCCGGTGTCGGCCGCTGCGTCGTCGCCGCCGCCCTTGTCCTTCCTCTTGGCGGCCTTCTCCGGCTTGCCCTTCTTCTCGGCCTTCGCCTGCTTGTCGGGCTTGGCCTGCTTCTCAGACTTGGCCGGCTTCTCCTTCTTCTTGGCCTTGCCCTTCGACGCGCCCCCCTTGCCACCGCGACCGCCCTTGTCGTCCTTTTTGCCGACGATGCGGATGATGGTCAGCAGCAGCTGGAGCGAGACCACCGTCGAGCCCACCAGCGTCAGGAACACGCCCGAGCCCATGGAGAAGAAGGTCTCATTGAGCTGGTCCATGAAGCCCAGCGATGCGTCGGCGCTGCCCCATTCCTCCAGCAGGCGCGCCCACGCGATCTCGGCCGGGAGCAGCATCAGGAACACGGGCAGGATCTTCTGCTTGCGGGAGTAGATGCCCGTGCAGGCGGCCCACACCAGCCAGAGCGCGAGCGCCAAGCTCACCGCGCCCATGGGCAGCGAGAACCCGGGGACCGTGCCTTCGAGCTCACCGACCCCCGCCTTCCACGGCAACAGGCAACCGACGACCACCAGCACGCCGCACGCGAAGAAACGATAGAGCTCCTTGAGCGCGTTGCCGGCGAAGAACACCGCCGAGAACGACGGCGGCGGAGGCGCGGCGGCGTACTGCCAGACCCACTGCCCCTCGACTTGTCCTGCGGCACCGGCGTCTGCAGCAACGGTCGCAGGCGCGCCACCTGTCGAGGCCGCAGAGCCCGACGACGACTCGCCGGAACCCAGCACGCCCGCAGCGGCGACGGCGGCACCGACCGCGAGGGCACCGTCACCGGCGACGTCGGTCAACGCTTCGGAGGCGCTGTCGAGCGCGCCCTCGGTGGCCGCCCTGCTCGCCTCGGCGTCGCCCGTGTCGGTCTCGAGATCGAGGTCGAGCTCAACCGGCTCGCCGGAGCCTCCCTCATCCTCGGGAGGACCGCCTTCACCCGACGCGAGATTCGTCGCGTCCGGCGCCGGCTCGGCCTCGGTGCCTTCGTCGAGGTCGAGATCCTCGAGATCCAGGTCGAGATCGAGATCGAATTCGTCGTCCTGCTGCTTACCGTCGCCGGGGTCGTTCACGTCAGGCTGCTCCTTCGTCGAACGCCGCGATGCGGGCCTCGAGATCGTGTCGGCGCAGATCGTCCACCACGCCGTCGAGGTTGCCGGTCATCACGGTTTCGAGACTGTAACTGGTCTTGATCCGGTGGTCAGTCACCCGGTTCTGGGGAAAGTTGTAGGTGCGGATGCGCTCGCTGCGGTCGCCGGTGCCGATCTGGGAGCGTCGGGTGGCGTCCTCGGCGTTCTTACGCTCGAGCTCCTGGGAGTCCTTCAGGCGTGAGCGCAACATGCGCATGGCCCGCGCCTTGTTCTTGTGCTGGCTCGATTCGTCCTGACATTGCACCACGATGCCCGAGGGCTCGTGGGTGATGCGGATCGCCGAGGAGGTCTTGTTCACGTTCTGCCCCCCCGGTCCGCTGGACCGGTAGGTGTCGATGCGCAGGTCGCCCTCGTCGATGTCGACATCGACCTCCTCCGCCTCCGCGAGCACGGCCACCGTCGCCGCCGAGGTATGGATGCGCCCCTGGGTCTCGGTCTCGGGGACGCGCTGCACCCGGTGCCCGCCCGATTCGAAGCGCAGCAGATCCCACGCCTCGGCGCCCGCGATCCCGAGGATGATCTCCTTGTAGCCCCCCACTTCCGTGGGGTGACTGGAGAGCAGCTCGGTCTTCAGGCCGCGCCGTTCGGCGAACTTGCCGTAGAGCTTGACCAGGTCGCCGGCGAACAGGCTGGCCTCGTCGCCCCCCGCGCCCGCTCGGATCTCCATGATCACGTTGCGCCCGCGATCGGGATCGTCGTCCACGACCTCCCGCCGCAGGTCGGCGCCCATGCGCTCGAGCTCGGCGGAGATCTCCAGCAGCTCCTCGCGGGCCAGCTCGGCGATCTCGGCATCGCTGTCGCTCGTCATCACCTCGGACTTGCGCCGTGCGTCCTCGAGCTCTTCCCACCGACGGTAGGCCTCGGACTTGCTGCGCAGAGTTCCCATCTCGCGCAGCAGCGCCTGCATGCGCGCGGGCTGGCTGGCGATCTGCGGATCGGACACGAGCGTCTCGAGCTCGCGGTACCGGTCAGCTTTCTGCTTGAGGCGTTCGAACATGGGTCAGCGCCCGAACGCCGTCACCACTCGCCGCGCGTCGACCACGCGGGCCGAGCCACGCACGGGCCCGCCCTCTGGGAGCCGTGGAGCCCGCCGAGCAGGGGGCGCCGGCCGGCTAGTCCTTGGAGGCCTGCTTGCCGGCCGCGAAGCGACGGTTGAACTTCTCGATGCGTCCCGCCGTGTCCACGAACTTCTGCTGACCCGTGTAGAACGGGTGGCAGGCGGAGCAGATCTCGACGTTGATCGCCGCCTTGGTGGACCGGGTGAAGAACGTGTTGCCGCAGCCGCACGTCACCGTGCACTCGACGTAGTCAGGGTGGATTTCAGCCTTCATGGATCGCTCTCGGCCGTCCGGGAATTCCCCTGTGCGGGCGGGGACGGCGAACCGCACACTCTAGGAGCGGGTCGCCGGTCGATCAAGGCCCCCAGACCCGGCTCCCCCGCCGGTTCCTGAGGATTCCGGGGCGATCAGACCCAGCTCTCGAGGCCCTAGTCGATCACGGCGCGTTCGAGCACTTCGGGCGGGATCTCGATCCGGTTTCCCGGCACGAGTCCGTTTCCGGCGCACCATCCGCGGTTCAGCTCGATCACCGCGCGGGCCTTGCCCCGGGACACGAATCCAGGCTTCTCGACCCCGGCCGCGGCCTCCTCGATGTTGATCACGACGCCCTCGGAATCGAGGAACAGGATGTCGAGGGGGATCAACGTGTCGCGCATCCAGAAGCGCCGGATCGCTTCGGAGCGGTAGACGAAGAGCATGCCCTGCTCGTCGGTCATGTGCGTGCGGCCCATCAGCCCGCGGCCGTGATCGCCGGGAGTGATGGCCAGCTCCAGGGTGACCGGACGGCCCGCGAGCGTCAGCACCACCTGGTCCGTGCGGGGCGCCGGCTCGGAGAGCTTGGGCTCCTCGCCGCAGCCGGCCAGCAGCGTCGCGCCGATGACGGCGGCGAGCACGACCGCGCCCGTGGTCAAGGTTGCGCTCCTCATCGTGTTTCCTCCAAGCGGCGGGCCAGCGACCTCACCAGAGCCATGGACAGCCCGACCACGGTATCGATGTCGCCGCTCTCCAGCTGCGCAAAGCTGCCGGCGAGCCCCTGGATCGCGTAGCTCCCCGCCTTCCCCTGCCATTCTCCCGCGTCGAGATAGGCCCGCAGGCAATCCTCGTCGAGGGGCTCGAAGCGGACCCGCGAGACCGCGACGCCGGACACGCACGCGCCGTCCGCCGCCCGGACGAGGGCGGCCGCCGTGGCCACCTCGTGGGAGGCGCCGGACAGGTCCAGCAGCATGGCCCGCGCATCCTCCCGGTCGACGGGCTTGCCGAGCAGGCGTGAACCCAGGATGACCACGGTGTCGGCGCCCAGCACGGTCCCGACCTCCCGGCCCCGTGCGCCGGCCATCGCCTTGTCCCGCGCGAGGCGCTCGCACGCGGCCCGCGGTGATTCCTCGGGCCGCGGGGTCTCGTCGACGTCCTCGGGCGCGACGTCGTGCTCCCACTCCGCCCGCGCCAGGATCTCGGTGCGACGGGGTGAGGCCGACGCCAGCACCAGGGGCGCCAGCGCCGGCGGCATCGGCGCCCGAGGGCTCAGCCCGTGTACTCGGCCAGCGACGACGGCCATTCGTCGGGCTCCATCTCGCCCAACTGGTTGAGGTGCGCCTGCCACGAGATGAAGTCCTTGTTCGGCGCGAGCGCGCCCAGGTCCTTGCGGACGCGGGTCACGGCGGCCGACTCGACCAGCCCCAGTTTTTGCGCCACCTGGGCCGCCTCACTCGAGACCAGCGCCAGCTTGTCGTCGCCGGCGATCCACTGCACGAGGGCGTAGGCGTTGTGCAGGCCGAGGTCGTCGAGGTCCTCGAGGAACTCGATCTGATCCTTCGGCTTGAGGTCGAGCAGGAAGTCGAACGAGGTGTCGTTGCGGTCGCTGTAGACTTGGTCGATCATGTCCCGCAGCCGCAGCGCGAAGGGGTGCAGCTTGCGCAGGCTGCTGGGCCGGCTGCTGCCCAGCATGATGCGCGCGAGTTCGGAGGTGCTCGAGACGCGCACCTCGTTCCAGTCGACGAACTCGCTGCGCAGCGTGTCCATCGCCTTGGCCACGGCCGCGCTCGAGCCCCACTCGCGCAGCACGAGATACACGGCCTTCTCGATGACGCTCTCGGTCTGCGGCGGCACGATGGTGCCGAAGGCCTTGTCGAGGAGCTCCAAGATCTTGGGCAGACGCACCTTGGGCGAGGCCCGGCTGACGCGGACCGCCGCCTTCTTCGGAGCCGCCGGCTTGGCCGGCGCCTTCTTGGCGGGAGCCGCTTTCGCAGGTGCCGCCTTCGCGGGTGCTGCCTTCGCGGGCGATTTCTTCGCGGGCGATTTCTTGGCAGCGGCCGGCTTCGACGCCTTCTTCTTCGGCGCTGCCTTCTTGCCGGTCGCCTTCTTGCCGGTCGCCTTTTTGCCGGTCGCCTTCTTGGCCACCGGCTTCTTCGCAGCGGCCTGCTTGGGCGCTGCTTTCTTCTTCGCCGACGGCTTCTTCGCTGACGGCTTCTTGGCCGTCGACTTCTTGGATGTCGTCTTGCGAGCGGACGATGCCTTCGTCCGACCCGTCGCCTTGCCCGCCGCAGTTCCCGACCGGCCCTTCTTCCCCTTCGCCGCCAACGTCATCCGGGATCAGCCTTCCTTTTCGGGGGCGCCGGCATCCGCGGCCGGAGCAACATCGCCGGCCGGCTCGGATGTCGGGGCCGCGTCGGCTGCGGCCGTCGCGTCGCCACCGGGGGCTTCCTCCGCAGGCGCCGTTTCAGCCGCAGCGGCCTCAGCCGGAGCGGCCTCAGCCTTCGGTGCCGGCGGCTGGGGAGCCTGCGACTTCACCTTCTCGTCGGTGGCAGCCGCTTCGGCCGCCACCTTCTCGGCGATCGCCGCATCCTGACCGTTCTTGTCGATGCCCAGTCCGCGCAGCAGCGAGGACACCGTCTCGGAGGGCTGAGCCCCGACCGAGAGCCAGTACGACGCGCGCTCGGCGTCGAGGCTGACCTTGTTGCCGAGGGCGCGGGCGTGCGGGTCGTACGCGCCGAGCTCCTCGATGGGCGCACCGTCGCGACGCGTCCGCGAGTCGAACACGCAGACGCGATAGAAGGGGCGATTCTTCCGACCGATACGCTTGAGCCGAATCTTGACGGCCATGACTGTAGGTGACTCCTGGGTTGCTGCGGCCGCGAGACGCGACCACTGATTCGATCTGGCGACGTGCTAGCGCCGGCGCCTCTGTTTTCTCTTGCGTTGGCGTTCGGCCTTGCGCGACTTGCGCCGCTGGTCGGTCGAAACGGTGCGGCGGACCTCCGCGGGACTCCCCCCGGTGGCCTGCTCCGCCATCATCTCGCTCATGTCGGGCATGCCGCCACCCATCCCCGGCATCAACTTCGACGCCAGGCGGGACATCAGGCCGCCCTTCTGGAGCTGCTTCATCATCTTCTGCATGCCGCTGAATTGCTTGAGCAGCCCGTCCACGGCCTTCACGGACGTCCCGCTGCCCTTGGCGATGCGGCGTTTACGGCTCAAATCGATGACGCCCGGGCGCTTGCGCTCGGCCGGCGTCATCGAGAGCAACACGGCCTGGCTGCGGTCGACCTGCTTCTCGTCGACCTGCTCGGCGGCCCCTTCGGGCATCCCCGGGAGGTGACCCATGAGGTCCTTCATCGAGCCCATCTTGCGCACGGCCTTGAGCTGCCCGAGCATGTCCTCGAGGGTGAACTGGTCGCTGAGCATACGCTCCATCTGCTGCTCGGCGGCCTTCTCGTCGATGACGTCCTGAGCTTTCTCGACCAGGCTGACCACGTCGCCCATGCCGAGGATGCGGCCCACCAGCCGGTCGGCGTGGAAGGGCTGCAGGTCGCCCACCTTCTCGCCCACGCCGACGAAGCGCACCGGTGCGCCGGTGACGTGCCGCACCGAGAGGGCGGCGCCCCCGCGGGAGTCGCCATCGAGCTTGGTCAGGATCAGGCCGTCGAGCGCCAGGCGTTCCTTGAAGGCGCCGGCGCTGCGCACGGCGTCCTGCCCGGTCATGGCGTCGCAGACCAGCAGTGTCGTGTCGGGTCGCACCCGCTCGACGATGCGCTGCAGTTCGTCCATCAGGTCGTCGTCGATGTGGAGACGACCGGCGGTGTCGACGATGACGGTGTCGCAGCCCAAGCGGCCCGCCTCGGCGAGCGCCCGCTCGGCCAGGGCCTCGGGCGGCAGGCCCGCCTCGTGGAAGACGGGCACGTCCTGGGCCTGACCGAGTTGCTTGAGCTGTTCGACGGCCGCGGGGCGCTGGATGTCAGCGGCCACCAGCAGCGGCTTGCGGTGCCGGTCGTCGCGCAGATGGACCGCCAGCTTCGAGGCGGTGGTGGTCTTGCCCGCGCCCTGCAGACCGGCGAGCAGGATCACCGTCGGGCGCCCCCGCTCGAAGACGAAGGGCTCGCCCGCGTCGGTCATCATCTCCACGAGCTCGTCGTGGAAGAGCTTGACCAGCATCTGGCCGGCGCTGACCGACTCGAGCACCTTCTCGCCCAGGGCCTTGGTCTTGACCCGCTCGATGAGGTCCTTGGCCACCCGGAAGTGGACATCGGCCTCGAGCAGCGCCGCCCGGACCTCGCCCAGACCCTCCTCCATGTTCTGCTCGGAGAGACGCCCGCGGCGGCTCAGACCCGAGAAGATCTTGGTCAGCGGTTGAGAGAGGCTTTCGAACATGGACCGGGGCCGTCAGGACGGCTCATGGGGAAGGCGCGGCGCCTGCTCGCAACAGAATTTTGCGAGCCTGAAGGAAGCCGGGCTTTCTACCAATCAGGCCGTTGCGGATCAAGGTGGGGCTGCTTTTCGCGCCTGATTTCAGCACCCAAAGCGGCCATCCGCGCGTCGATGCGTTCGTAGCCCCGGTCGATGTGATAGACGCGCCGGACCTCGGTCTGCCCCTCCGCCACGAGACCCGCCAGCACCAGGGCCGCCGAGGCCCGCAGGTCGCTGGCCATGACCGGGGCGCCCGAGAGGCGCTCGCAGCCCGACACGATGGCCTGGTTGCCCTCCTTGCGGATGTCGGCCCCCAGACGCAGCAGCTCGGCCACGTGCATGAACCGGTCAGGGAAGATGCGCTCGGTGATCACCGACAGGCCCCGCGCCACCGCCATGGCCGTCATGTGCTGGGCCTGCAGGTCGGTGGGGAAGCCCGGGTAGGGCAGCGTGGTGACGTCCGTGGACTCGAGCCGCCGGTCGGCCTGCACCCGGATCCAGTCGTCGCCGCAGGTGACCTCGGCGCCGGCCTGCCCCAGGGTGTCGGTGACGGCGGCGAGGTGCGACGGGTCGACGCCGTCGATGGTCACGTCGCCGCGGGTCATGGCGGCGCCGATCAGGAAGGTGCCCGCCTCGATGCGATCCCCCTGGGTGGTCATCTCCGTGCCGCTCAGACGCTCAACGCCCTCCACGAGCAGCTCAGGCCCACCGATGCCCGTGATGCGCGCCCCCATCGACTGCAGCAGCGTGACGAGCTGGACGATCTCCGGCTCCATGGCCGCCGACGTGATGCGGGTCGTGCCCTCGGCCAGCGTCGCGGCCATGAGCACGTTGGCCGTGGCCAGCACGCTGCTGCCGAAGGTGCTGCCCAGGAACAGGCGGCTGCCCTGCAGCCGCCGGCCGACGTCGGAGACCAGATAGCCCCCATCGACCTCGATCCGGGCGCCCAGGGCGTTGAGCCCCTTCATGTGCATGTCGACGGGCCGCACCCCCAGCACGCACCCGCCCGGCAGCGATACCCGGGCCTGTCCCACCCGGGCCACCAGCGGCCCCAGCACGCACACCGAGGCCCGCATCGTGGAGACCAGGTCATAGGACGCCTCGCGGGGCTCGTCCCGCAGGCTCTCCGTGGACGCCGCCTGCAGCACCAACGTGCCGTCCTCGGCCTGCAGTTCGACCCCGAGCTGCTTCAGGATCAGCCCCATGGTGGTGACGTCCCGCAGGGCCGGGACGCGGTGCAGCACCACCGGCTCGTCCGTCAGCAGCGCTGCGGCCATGAGCGGCAGCACGGCGTTCTTGGAACCCGACGCCGTGAGACGCCCTTCCAACCGCGCCCCGCCGTTGACCACCAGCCGATCCATCCCGCTCCTCTCACTGCCGCTGCCGCGGGCCGCCATCACCCCCGGCCGACGTGCTCCGGGCCCGCTTGCATGGGGCGCAGGCCCCTCCTACCATCGTGGGATTACGCACCCCCCGTGGGAGTCAGGGCGGGAGGACGCCGACGGTAGGCGCTCTTCCGTCGGCGATCAACGTGAGACCGAGCGGTCTCACGGGCTCGCGCCCTCCGCGGCCGAGGGTCCGACAGCGGTCGAGCGCACCCCGAGAGAGCTCCGGTCAGAGACCATGGACATCGAAACTTCCCAACCTGCCCCCGAGGCACCCGCCGCCCGCAACTGGCTCGAGACCGTCCCCACCGATTGGGACGGGTACGTCGCCTTCCGCCGTGAGGCCTGCGCCTCGCGCGAAGCGCGCGAGAGCCTGCGCAGTTGGCTCGCCGATCAGCAGGCCGCCGACAAGCTGGGCCTGGGACTGTGCGCCGCCGGTCAGCCGGCCGCGGCACTGCGCCACCTGAAGTCGGCCGAAGGCGACCTGTGTCGCCTGCTCCTGGGCTGGTGTCTCGATCGCACCGGTGATCCGAACGGGGCCAGCGCCGCGTGGACCGCCTTGACCGCGTCGACCACCGTCGCCAACCGCGCGCAGCTCTCGCTGCTCGACCTGCACCTGCGTGACCGTGACGCCGAGGGCGCCGCGGCATGCTTGCAGGCCCTGAAGACCGGCAACGCCCCCATCGCCGACGTGACCTACGCCGAAGGCGTCGTCGCCGAAGCCAACGGCGACCACGAAGGCGCGGTGGCCTCCTGGCGGCTGGCGCTGCAGCATGACGAGGCCCACGCCGACGCGCGCTTCCGTCTGGCGCACCGTCTCGACCTGCTGGGCGAGGACGATGAGGCCCTCGAGCTCTACCTGGGTCTCGATGCCGGAGACGGCGCCACCTGGATCGGCGCCCTCATGAACATGGGCGTCCTCTACGAGGACATCGGCGACGACCGTGCCGCGTTGCGCTGCTTCCGCCGTGTGGTCGAGGCCGACCCGACCAACGAGCGCGCGCGCCGCTACCGGGCCGACGCCGAGTCGAGCATGCACCAGTACTACGACGAGTCGCGCGAGCGCAACGTCGACAAGCAGAACGCCGTGCTGCGCATTCCCGTCACCGACTTCGAACTCTCCGTGCGGGCGCGCAACTGCCTGCAGCGGATGAACATCCACACCCTCGGCGATCTCGTGCAGCGCACCGAGACGGAGCTGCTGGCATTCAAGAACTTCGGCGAGACCAGCCTGCAGGAGGTCAAGGAGATCCTCTCCATCAAGGGCCTGCGCCTCGGCATGCTGCCGCCGTCGGCGAGCGGCGCGGGCAACATGGCGGTCATCTCTCCGCCCGCGGGCGAGGGCGACATGAACTCGATGCGCATCACCGAGCTCGATCTCTCCGTGCGTTCGCGGGCGGCCCTCTCGACCCTGGGCATCGCCACGCTCAACGACCTCGTGAACACCACCGAATCGACGCTGCTCTCGTGCAAGAACTTCGGGCAGACTTCGCTCGACGAGATCAAGAGCAAGCTCTCGAGCCTGGGGCTCTCGCTCAACGCCTAGGGCCCGCGCCGACCCGCAGCGTCGCCTCCCTCGGGACGCGTGACATGTACGACTACCTCAAGGGCCGGCTGGTCGAGACCCGGGCGGACGAGGTCGTCGTCGAGGCGGCCGGCATCGGCTATCGGCTCTCGGTGTCGGGGGCGACGGCCTCCCGACTCGTCGTCGGCTCGGACGTGACCCTATGGGTCCACGACGTGGTGCGGGACGAGCGGCCGGTGCTGTTCGGCTTCGCCAGCCGTGAGGAACGGCGGCTGTTCCGCAGCCTGATCGGCGTGAACAAAGTGGGCCCGGCCACCGCGCTCTCGCTGCTCTCCGCCCTCGAACCCAGCGCGTTGGCCACGGCCGTGGACGCCGGTGATCACGCCACGCTGGCGCGGGTCAAAGGCGTCGGCAAGCGCACGGCCGAGCGGCTGTGCGTCGACCTCAAGGGCCGCCTCGACGTCGGACTGGCGCTCCCGGGCCGCATCGCCGATCAGAGCGTGTCGGTGGCATCGGCCCTCGCGGCGCTGGGCTACCCGCGTCCGGCCGCCCAGCGTGCCGCCGAACAGGTTTGCGCCGAGGACGACGGCGCCCCCACCAGCCTCGAGGACCAGGTCAAGCGGGCGCTGGCGCGGCTGACGCGCAGCCAGGGTCGGGACGCGGCCTCGAGCGCCTGAGGGCGAGCAGCGACACGTCCGCCGCCGTGACACCGGCCAGGCGCGCGGCTTGCGCCAGATTCGCCGGCCGCACGCGATCGAGCACCTGGCGGGCCTCGGTGCGCAGGGCTTGCATGCCCAGGTAGTCGGCGTCCTCGGGCAGGGGCACCGCCGCCAGCGCCGTCACCCGCTCCACCGCCCGCTGCTGGCGCGCGACATAGCCGGCGTAGCGCACGTCGAGTTCGACCTGCTGCCGCACCTTACCGGAGAATTCGTGCGACGGCGCGTCATCGAGCACGGCGTCGACGGACTCCCCGCGGCGGATGCGCAGCCGGTCCGGTTCGTTCAGGTGGCGTTCGGCCTCTGCCACCGATGCCTCGTGCGCCTGCAGGTCGCGCCAGGAGGTCGCATCGAGCAGGTCCCACTCCCAGGCGCGGGGCATGAGCCGCCGATCGGCGTTGTCCTGGCGCAGCAGCAGCCGGTACTCGGCCCGCGACGTGAACATGCGATAGGGCTCGCGCGGACTGCTCGTGACGAGGTCGTCGATGAGCACGCCGATGTAGGCCTCGTGGCGGCCGAGCACGGCTCCCGGCAGCCCCCGCACCGCACGGGCGGCGTTCAGGCCGGCCATCAGGCCCTGGGCGGCGGCCTCTTCGTAACCGCTCGTGCCGTTGATCTGCCCGGCCAGGAACAACCCCGACACGGCGCGGCTCTCGAGCGTGTCGCGCAGCTGCCACGCCGGAACGGCGTCGTACTCCACCGCATATCCGGGGCGCAGCATGCGCGCCCCCTCCAGGCCCGGCACCGTCTCGAGCAACTCCGCCTGAATGGGCGCCGGCAGGCAATTCGAGAGCCCGTTGACGTACAGCGACGGGCCGTCCGCCGTCTCGTGTTCGATGAACACGCGGTGGCTGGACCGGTCGGCGAAGCGCACCACTTTGTCCTCGAGGGACGGGCAGTAGCGCGGCCCCACGCTCTGCAGCGCGCCGCGGCCGTAGGGCGAGTCGTGCAGATGGGCCCGGACGAGCTCATGGGTGGCCGCCGTGGTCCGCGTGCGGTAGCTCGGTCGCCGGGGACGTCCGTCCGGCGGCGCCACGCGGAACGACAACCGGCCGTCATCCGGCGCGCCTTCGACCCGCTCGAGCGCGGACAGGTCGACGCTGCGGAGGTCGACGCGCGGCGGCGTCCCGGTCTTGAGGCGCACGAGCTCGAAGCCGAGGGCGACGAGGTGCGCCGACAGTTCGTGGGCCGGGGCCTCGCCCACGCGACCGCCGGCGCTGACCCGGTCGCCGACGTGCATGAGCCCACGCAGGAAGGTGCCCGTGGTGAGCACCGCGGCGTCGGCCCGCAGCTCGGTACCATCCGTCAGGGTCAAGCCCGTGAGTCGCCCTCCGCGCTCCATCAGCGACCTCACCTGACCGGCCACCACGCGGATGTGGGGCTCCGCAGCTACGGCGTCGGCCACGAATGCGGCGTAGGCCTCGCGGTCGACCTGGCTGCGCGGGCTCTGGACCGCCGGCCCCTTCTTGGTGTTGAGCATGCGGAACTGCAGGCAGGCCGCGTCGGCCGCCACGCCCATCAGCCCCCCCAGCGCGTCGACCTCGCGAGCCAGCTGCCCCTTGGCCAGGCCGCCCACCGAGGGATTGCAGCTCATGCGACCGATGGCGCGGGGGTCGAGGGTCACCAGCAGCACCTGCGCGCCGGCCCGGCTCGCCGCAAGGGCGGCCTCCACGCCGGCGTGACCGCCGCCCACCACGAGCACGGTCGGTCGTCCGGAGCTCGGTGGCACGCCGTTGCCCATGGTGTCATTGTAGTCATCCACCCCGGCGCACCACCCCCCGACCCGCACCGCGCCGCCGCGCCCCTCCGGACTCCGAGGACCGGCCATCACCGAGCCCAGCCCCGCGCCCCTGCTGAGCCTCGCCGGCCTCACCGTCTCGCGTGGTCCGCGCGTGCTCGTCCAGGCCCTCGAGCTCGCGCTCGATGCGGGCGAGCGTCTGACCCTCGTGGGCCCCAACGGCAGCGGCAAGACCACGCTGCTGCGCGTGCTCGCCGGCCTCGAGCCTCCTGCCGCCGGGCAGGTCGAGCGCCCGCAGGACCCGCCCGGCATGCACTTCCAGGACGGCGGCCTGTGGCCACACATGACCGTCGCGCAACACCTCGCCTTCGTCGACACCCGCGGCGATCGGGAGTGGCGCACGCGCCTGCTCGAGACCTTCGACCTGACGGCCTTGACCGAGCGACGCCCCGAGAGCCTCTCGGGCGGTGAACAGGCGCGGCTCGGCCTGGCGCGCGCCCTGGCGGGACGGCCCCGCTGGGTGCTCCTCGACGAACCCCTGGCCCACCTCGACCCGGCCGTCCGGGACGAAGTGCGTGCGACCCTGCCCGTGGCCCTCGACGACCTCGGCGCCGCCGCCATCGTGGTGACGCACCAGGTCGACGACGTGCTCCTGTTCGGTGCGCGCCTGCTGTGCCTCACCGGCGACGGCGGGTGGTGGGACGGCCCCGCGCAGGTGGCCATCTCGTCGCCGCCCAACGCCGCCCTGGCCGCCTGGTCGGAGCGCGGCACCTTGCTGTCCGGCCGGGCCGACGCCGAAGGCCACGTCGACTTCGGCTTCGGTCTCGCGTGCGACGACGTCGCCCCGGGACGCCGCATCAAGGCCCTCCTCGACGCTCACGCCGTGCGCTTCGGAGCGCCGGACGCCCCCGGGCTCATGGGCACCCTGGTGGCGCCGGACCAGCGCGGCGGCACCTGGGTCCGCATCAACGGTCGACTGGTGCGCTCGGCCGAGACCATGGGTTCACGCCGGCCCGGCTGTTCGGTGCCCGTGAAGATCGAGGGCGCCGTGCGCATCCTCGACGACGGTCCGGGCGCGAGTCCCACCCGGTGAACGGCCGCGTCGTCGCCGGCGTGGTGCTGCTCGCCGTGAGCGGCGTGCTGCTCTTCGCGTTGGGCCCCGGGGACGAGGCGGGCGACGTGACCTTGCCGGCCGGCGGCGCCACCGTCCTGGCCGGACCGACCACTTGCCTGCCGTGCCACGCCAACGTCGTGACCGAATGGCGCGACTCCATGCACGCCGAGTCCTTCACCGATCCACAGGTGCGCGCGCCGGACCAGTCCGACAACTTCCGCAAGACCGAGTGCCTGCCGTGCCACACACCCCGACCGCTCTTCGAACACGGCATCGAACCAGGCGCGCGGGTGCTCGCCCGGGTCGAGCGACGCGCCGACGGTGTCGACTGTCTCTCGTGCCACGGCCTGCCGGCCGACGACGGCGGCGGCGTCGCGGCATCGCGGGCCGGGCTCACCGGCGCCTGCCGGCCGACGTTGCGAACCGAGCTCTCCACCCACTTCTCCTGCGCGGCCTGCCACGACCAGCACAACACCAACCAGGAGTGGCTGGTCTCCCCCGCCGCGGCGCGTGGTGATGACTGCATCTCCTGCCACATGCCGCGGGTCCAGCGCAGCGGCGCCGAAGTCGGCGCGCCGCGCGCCGGGCGCTCCCACCGGTTCCTCGGCGGACGGGACGAGGAGTTCACGCTGCAGGCCATCGACCTGACCCACGAGTTGTCCGCTGACGGCCGCACCCTCACCGCGCGGCTGCACAACCGCTTCGCCGGTCACAACCTGCCCACCGATTCGCGCAACCGGGCCCTCGACCTGGTGGTGACCCTCTTCGACGCCCACGGTCGCGCCCTCGGTCCCCCGCCGGGCACCGAGCGTGAGAGCTGGGAGCAGGACGGCACCGCCCGGCGCCGCTTCCGCAATCCGTATCGCAGCTCCGGCGCCCCGAGCACCCAGCTGCCCGCCGGCGAGACCGCCAGCGTGTCGGTCGAGGTCCCGGCGACGGCGGTCCGCGCGGTCATCGGGCTGCACTACAAGTTGCAGCCCTTCGTCCGGGACGATTCGGCGCACTGGAGCCGTCGAATCGAGGTCGACCTGGATTAGCCGGCGGTCATTCCCTACAAGCGGGGGCCGCCGTCCTGGACGAGCATCCGCCCGTTTCCGGCACTTTCCGACGCAGCACGGGTCCCTCGATGAAGCCCAATCCCGACCCCCGTCGGCGCGCTGCCCGCCTCCCGGGTCCGCGCCCCCTGGCGACCCTGCTCGCGGGCGCCCTCCTGGCCCTGCTGCCGGCCTGCGCCGTGGGCACCTACCTCGGCGACCGGGGCATGGACCTCATCGACGTGGTCGACCTCAAGTACGGCTTCGGCGCGGAGACCTTCGGCATCGGCGGCAAGTTGGAGATCACCGAATTCTTCGGCCTAGCCGCGGGCTACGGCCGCTCCGACCTCGTCCACGAGGGGCGCGGGCGCTTCGCCTGGGACGAGGAGAACCACTTCGGCCACTACGTCCTGTTCGGCGGCGACGGCCCGTCGAGCCGGCCGACCATGAACTTCTCCTTCATGAATCCGTTCTACTATGGCCCCCTGTCGGCGCAGTGGCGTGTCGGTCTCGAGGTCCTGCTGCCGCGCGCCCACATGGGCGGATACCTCAACCTGATGGAAATCGTCGATCTCTTCGCCGGCCTGGTCACCCTCGACCCGTCCGGCGACGATGGCGTCAGCCGCGGCGAACCCTTGGAGATCATCGAGTGAAGCGTCTTCCCCTCCTGGCCCTGCTCGCCCTGCTCTGCTGCACGTCCGCGTGCCAGACCTACGTGCGTCCCCGCCTGCTCGATGCTCTCGACATGGTCGACCTGAAGTACGCCTGCAACTTCAACAGCCTCGGGTTGGGAGCCAAGTTCGAGCTGACCGATTACGGCGGGCTGGGCATCGGCTTCGGCACCTACGCCGACGTGAAGGAGAGCTACGGCCGCCTCGAGCGCCGCTCGCACATGGACTTCGTGCACCTGCTCGTCTTTGGCGCCGATGGTCCGCCGCTGATGGAAGGCATGCGGCCGAGCGTGGCGTTCTACGGCGCGGGCATCAACTGCTGCCAGATCCGCCGGGCCCCCGTCATCGACCGCTTCCGCGTCGGCGGTGAGTTGCTGCTGTTCAGCGCCCTTGGCGGGGCCTACCTCAACTTCGGAGAGATGTTCGACTTCGCCGTCGGCATCGTCGGCTTCGACCCGGCCGGCGACGACCTGTGGTTGTGGGACACGCCGCTCGACCTCGGCGACAACGACCCGCCGGACGCGAGCCTCGAGTTCACCGGACCGCCGCGCTACATCGACCCGGATCCGGTTCCCTAGGAACCCACTCCGAAGCGCCCGTTCCTAAGCGCCTGTCGGCGAGCGGGGCGCCCGGTTCGCACCCACGTAGCCGCGCAGCAAGCGGTCGGGGCCCACGGCGATCACGGCGACATCCACCAGTCCCAGCGCGGCCGCGACCGCCTCGGGGGAGGTCGCGTCCAAGGCGCGATCGGTCAAGGCCGGCAGGGCCCCCGGGCCCAGGGGCTCGGGGCACAGGAACACGTCCACCTGATCGACGAGCCCGGCCCGCAGGACGCTCGTCAACGTCGTCGCGCCGCCCTCGACCATGAGCCGGCGCACGCCCCGCAGATGCAGTGAGGCCATGACGCCGTGGAGCCAATCATCCCCGCCGGGGATGCGCAGCACCGCCGCCCCGTCGTTCTCCAACGACTGCGCCGGCTGCTCGTCGGCCTCGGGCGTGGTGTAGATCCAGGTGTCGGTGCCCGCCCCCGACGCCATCACCCGCGCGCCCAGCGGCGTGCGCAGCTCCGGGTCGAGGATCACACGGTGACCGGGGCGCACCACCGGCACATCTCCCCGGGCCGTCAGGCGCGGGTCGTCGGCGAGCACGGTGCCGACGCCCACCAGCACACCGTCGAGGTGGGCCCGCCAGCGGTGCAGCAGCGCGCGTGAGGCCTCCGAGCTGATCGCGGCCGGGCCGCCGCCGGGGGGGGCGATGGCCCCGTCGCTCGACATGGCCCACTTGGCGATGACCCAGGGCCGCGCGAGGGCCTGGGCGGACACGAACGGCTCGAGCAGGGCGACGCAGTCGGCAGCGTCGGCCACGTGCACCGAGACTCCCCCCGCCTCCAGGATCGAGAGGCCCGCGCCTTGGTGTCCGACCTGGGGATCGCGGCAGCCGACCACGACCCGGGCGACCCCCGCCCGCAGCAGGGCGTCCGTGCACGCGCCGGTCTTGCCCCGCGTCGAGCAGGGCTCGAGGGTCACGCACACCGTCGCGCCGCGGGCCGCCGAGCCCGCCGCCGCCAGCGCCACGATCTCGGCGTGGGCACCGCCGAAGTCCGCGTGCCAGCCCTCCCCGACGACGTCACCGTCGCGCAGGACCACGGCCCCCACCACAGGGTTGGGCTCGACGTCGAAGCGCCCGCGGGCCGCGAGCGACACCGCCCGCGCGAGGGCCTGGTGCTCGTCCATCCCGCTCAGGCGACGGGAGCGGCCACCCGCTCACCGCTCAACGTGAGCGCCGTGGCGTCGTTGACCTGCACCGACACGAGCGCGTCCACCCACTCCGGTTCGCCGGGGAAGACGATCCGATCAAAGGCCAGCGTGCGCCCGAACAGGCGCGTCGCGTCGCGCCGGCTCGCACCCTCCACGAGCACTTCGTGCACGCTGCCGAGCATGCCCCGGTGACGCTCCAGCATGATCTCGTTCTGCCGCGTCAGCAGCTCCGCGAGACGGCGCCGCTTGACCTCGTCGGGGACGTCGTCGTCGAGGCGTCCCCAGGCCGGCGTGCCGGGGCGCGGTGAGTAGCGGAAGATGTAGGCCTGGCTGAAGCGGACGGCGTCGAGCAGGGCCAGCGTGGCCTGGTGGTCGTCTTCGGTCTCGCCGCAGAACCCGGCGATGATGTCGCCGCCAAGCTCGATGCCCGGAACCCGCGCCCGCAGCTGCTCGACGATCTGCAGGTAGCGCGCCACCGTGTACCCGCGCGCCATGCGCCGCAGCACGGCGTCGCTGCCCGACTGGGGCGGCAGGTGCAGGAACAGCCCGGCCTTGGGACAGGCCGCCATGGCCTCGATGAGCGCGTCGTCCATCTCCTCGGGATGGCTGGTGATGAAGCGCACCCGCTGCAGTCCGTCCATCTCCTGCAGGGCCGCCAGCAAGTCGCCCAGCGAACGCCCTTCGCGGCGTCCCCAACCGTTCACCGTCTGCCCCAACAGCGTGAGCTCCTGCACGCCGTCGTCCACCAGCGCACGGCACTCGGTCAGGATGTCGTCCATGGGCCGGCTGACCTCGTCGCCGCGGGTCTTCGGCACCACGCAATAGGTGCAGCGCTTGTGGCAGCCACGCATGACCGAGACGAAGGCCCGCGCCTTGTGGGGACGCAGAGCGGGATCACGCGGCGTGCGCACGTCCGGGGCGCCCTCGATGGCGAGCACCCGCGTGTGGTCCGCGCGGACCTCGTCGAGGATGTCGGCCACCGCCGGGAAGTCCCGCGTGCCGGCCACGAAGTCGAGGGAGGGCCAACGCTTGAGCAGCGCATCTCCCTCGCGCTGGGCCATGCAGCCCAGCACGCCCACCGCGAGTTCGGGCCGGCGCTGCTTGAGCTGCGCCAATTCGCCCAGGTGGCTGTGCACGCGATGCTCGGCCTGGTCGCGGATCGAGCAGGTGACGAGCATGACCGCATCGGCCTCCTCGTCGCGATCGGTGAAGTCGTAGCCGCCACGCCGCAGGGCCGTGGCCATCAGCTCGGCATCGAGCTTGTTCATCTGGCAGCCGAACACCTCCAGCAGGACCTTGGGTCCGCCGGCATGTCCGGGAGGAGGCGGGCTGAGGACGGCATCGTTCACGCCGGGCATTGTGCCAGATCACGACGGCCGCTCGGGCGCGGGCAGGCCTGCGGCTCTCGAAGTGACCAACGGGACGGGTCACCGGTAAGGACCACCGGGACGGCGCGCGCTTTGACACGGCCCCCGGTGCGGTCTAGCTTCCGTCCGTGCCGTACCGAGCCCGCACCCGCCCGCCTCGAGTCGCTCGAGGACTCCTGGTCGCCACCCTGCTGTGCGCTTGCGGTCCGTCTACCGACGCCCAGGATGCGGACCCGGGCGTCGCTTCCCCGCAGGCGTCAGAGAGGGCCGTGGTGCCCACCGATGCGCCGGTGGCCCCGCCGACGGGCACGCCTGCCGCCGACAATCCGAGTCTGCCCGGCCCCGACCGGCTCGACGGCGAGGCCGAATCGCTGTGGGCCGCCGGCCTGCGCGTCGAGGCCCTGGCGGTCATGGCGGACGAACTGGCTGCGACCCCCGACGACCAACCCCTGCGTCGGCTGTACGCCGAACGCCTCATGACCGTCCACCGCTATGCCGAGGCGCTGCAGACCGTGGCCCCCTTGGGTCCGCAGGCCGACGCGCTGCGCGGCCGGGCCCACTACCTGCTCGGGGAGTTCGCCCCGGCCGCCCCCCTGCTGGCCGCGACCGCCTCCGGACAGGGCCCCACCGCGACGCTCATGTTGATGGACGCCCTCGAGGCGCTCGGACGGGGCGACGAGGCCGTCGCCGTGGCCGAACAGGCCGGCGAGCGGCTCGGCGCTGAGCACCCCCAACTGCTGGCCTTTCGAGGACGACGCGCCGCGCTGGCCGAACGCCCCGAGGACGCCGCCGACTTGTTCCGCCAGGCCCTTGCGGCCGACCCGCTGCAGCTCGAGGCGCTGTACGGCCTCGGCCAGGCGCTGCTGCGCACCGGCGCGCGCACCGAGGCGCTCGAGGTGTTGCAGCGTCATCGTGAACTCGTCCCCCTGCGGGACCGCTACGACTTCGCCCTGCGCGCCGTCGACCTCGCCCCCACCCGCGCCAGCAACCACGCGCAGCTCGGCGACGTGCTGCGCTCGCTGGGGCAGCACGACGAGGCCCTCGAGCGCTTCGCCCACGCCCAGACGCTGGCGACACCCGACGAGGTCGTGGCCGTGACCTTGCGCCACGCCCGTGCGATCCTCGACGTGACCGAGGACGTCGAGCGCTGCATCGCGCTCCTCGACGAGGTCGCGAGCACGGGCAGCGACCCGCGCCTGCCCGTGCGCGCCGGCGACGTGCTCATGCGCGCCGGCCGCCTGGGCGAGGCGGTCATGCGCTTCGAGTGGGCCCAGCGCATGCGACCCGAGGACGTCCAGATCGGCGCACGGCTCACGCGGGCCCTCGATGCCCTCGAGGCCGAGGTCGAGGCGGTCCGGGCTCACGGCAAGCCCCTCGACCCCCACGGCACGCCGCCGGGGGACCACCGCTGAGACCGGACATCCGTCCCGCGTGGTGGCGGCGCCGGAGTCGGCGCGCCGCCTGCGTCTTCGCGCTGGGGGTCGCCGTAGCGGGTTGCGGGGGCGAATCAGAAGCGGGATTGCCGCCGTCCGCCGCGACCGCCGATGCGCCCTGGTTCACGGACGTGACCGCCGCCGCCGGCCTCGATTTCCTCCACGACAGCGGCCTCTCCCCGGAGCGGCACCTGCCCGAGACCATGGGCGCGGGCGCGGCCCTCATCGACGTGGACGGCGATGACGATCTCGACCTGTACCTGTTGCAGGGCGGCCCCTTCCCGCCGGCGCCGCCCGGCGGGAAGGCCCCCCCGACGAGCCCCGCCAACGCGCTGTACCTGAACGACGGGAGCGGACGCTTCTCCGCGGCCGGTGCCGCCGCCGGCGCTGCCGCCCACACGGGCTACGCCATGGCGGTCGCCACCGGGGACGTGGACGGCGACGGCGACACCGACTTGTTCGTGACCAACTTCGGGCCCGATGTGCTGCTGCTCAACGACGGGGCCGGGCGTTTCACCGAGGCCACCCCACCTGTCCTCGCCGATCCCCGCTGGACCAGCAGCGCCGCGTTCTTCGACGCCGACAACGACGGCGACCTCGACCTCTATGTCAGCGCCTACGTCGACATCGACGTCGCGGCACCGACGTGGTGCGGCGACCGGCGCCCGGGCTGGCGCAGCTATTGCCACCCCGACGTCTACGCCGGGCTGCCCGACCGCTTCTATCGCAACGACGGGCGCGGGGGCTTCACGGAGGCGACGGCCGCGGCAGGGCTCGAGTCGCCCCCCGGGCGGCCGGGCAAGGGCCTGGGTGTGCTGCCGTTCGACGCTGACGCCGACGGAGATCTCGACCTCTACGTCGCCAACGACAGCGTGGAGAACCGGCTCTGGATCAACACCGGTGACGGGCGCTTCGAGGACGGCACCCTGATCTCGGGCACCGGCACCAACGCCCGCGGCCTGTCCGAGGCCGGCATGGGCGTGGCGGCCGGCGACGTCGACGGAGACGGCGATCTCGACCTGTTCGTCACGAACTTCGACGACGAGTCGAACACGCTGTACCGCAACGACGGCGCGGGGCTGTTCACCGACGTCACCGTGTCGACGGGGCTCGAGGCGCCCAGCCGCATCCCCGTGGGCTTCGGCACCGTGCTGGCCGACTTCGACCACGACGGCGACCTCGACCTGGCCGTGACGAACGGACACATCATCGACAACGTCGAGCTCTACTTCGACGGCAAGACCCATGCCCAGACATCCCAGCTGTTCAGCAACGACGGGCTCGGTCGCTTCACCGACGTCACGGCCCGGGCCGGCGGGCTCTCGGCCCGTCCCCTCGTGGGGCGCGGCCTGTATGCCGGCGACCTCGATGGCGACGGCGACCTCGACCTGGTCGTGACCCAGTGTGGTGGGCCGGCCCTGCTGCTGCGCAATGACCGGGCCCCGCCGGGGACCGGCATCGTGGTGGCCGGCATCCCGCCGGGGACCCGGGTCGTCGCCACGACCCCGGACGGGACCTCCAGGGTGCGCGAGGTCACCGCCGCCGGGAGCTACTACGGCGCCGGCCCGGCGCGGCTCCATCTGGCGCTGCCCACCACGACGACGCGCTTCGCCCTGCAGCTCGCGACGCCGGGCTCCCCGCTGCTCGAACGGGTGGTTCCCGCCCGCGGCGGCCCCCTGCACGTACTCGTGCCCGGCGACGCGGGCCTGACTTGGCGCTGACCATCCTCACGGGGCGCTCTCCCGGTTCGTAGGATGGGCCGCCCCGAATGAACCCCGTCAGGATGGCCTCCATGTCCTTGTTGATCCTCCCCCTCTTGCTGTGCCTGCAGACCCCGGGCACGGATGCCGGTGACCTCGTCGCTCGCGCCGGTGAAGTCGAGTTCTCCCGCGCGGACTACGCCGAATGGCTCGTGCGTCACCACGGTGTCACCCACCTGAGCGACTACGTGGTGTCCGAGCTCATCCTGCGAGCCGCCCGCGAACGCGGCCTGGAACCCACCGAGGCCGCCCTCGACGCCGCCTACGACAAGGAGCGTCAGACGATCATCGACAACTTCCACAAGGGAGACTCCGCTCGCTACGACGCCGCCTTGCGCGCGCGCGGGTTCGAGCCCGAGACCTACGCCCAGCGGCGCAAGCTGACCATGAGCATGGAGCTGGCCGAGCATGCACTCGCGGCCGATCAACGCGTCGTCTCCGACGAGCAATTGCGTCAGGAGTTCGACGACCGCTTCGGCAGTGAAGGCGGCGAGGAGGGCGAGCAGGTCACACTCGAGGTGCTGTTCTTTGACATGTACGCCCACTACGAACCCGACGGCAACGCGCCCGACATGGCGGCCCTGCGGGACGAGGCCCGCGAGCGCGGCCTCCGGGCTCACGCGGTCCTGTCCGCCGGGGCGCCCTTCGAGGAGGTGCGACCGCTGGGCGACGCCGTGCCGTCGCACTTCGTCGTCGACGGCCAGCTGCCCAACTACCGCCGGCTGATGCTGGGCCCCGAGGTGGAACTCGCCGTCAGCCGCCTCGACGACCCGGGCGACACGACGGGCCTGGTGCAGGTCTACAACGGCTTCTACCTTGTCCGCCTCGTGGAGCGCGCCACCGTGCGCTTCGACGAAATCGCCGACACCCTGCGGGCCGAGGTCATGCAACAGGGCCCGGACAGCGCCGATATCCTGGCGGTGCGGGCCTGGGTCATGGCCGAGTACCAGGCCGAGCTGCTCCTGCACTGAGGCCTTCGCGGGCCGGGTCAGCCGCTCGGGCCGCCGGACTGGCTCTCGAGCCATTCACGCCAACGCTTGATCGCCTTGCTGCGCTCGGCCTTGCTGGCCTTGTAGTCGTACTCCGGGTCGTAGCCCGTGAGCCGCACGAGGGTCTCGGCCGCCGTGCGCCGCAGGGTCTGCTGGCTGTCCTCGAGTGCGTCGAGCAATTCGGGGACGGCGGCCACGTGACCGAAGTCGCCGAGCACGGTCATGGCCTGCTGACGCACGAACGGGTCTTCGTCCCGCAACACCGCCACCAGGTCGTCGGCCAACTCCTTGAGCCGCAGGTAGCCCACGGTGTGGACGGCATCGAAGCGCTCACCCGGATCGGGATCGAGCAGTCGCCGTCGCAACGTCTCGATCTCCGTCTGCCGGGACGCGTCCACCGAACTCACCGCCGGACCCGACGTCGCGACCTCGCCGTTGCCCACGACGGCCAGTCCGATCTCCATCTTCTTCTCGAGGCCGTAGACCTTGTCGGCCAGGACATTGAGCCGGCTCTCGAGCACCTCGGAGCGGTTCTCGGCCATGGCGATCTTCTCGATCAGCTCGCCCATGTCGGCCTGGCCGCGCGCCAGTCGCTCCGACTCCATGCGCACCTGGTCGAGGGAGCGGCTGGCGTCGGAGTCGGCGAGGCGCAGCGTCTCGATGTCAGCCTGCTGGAATTCGACCTTGCGGGTCAGCTCCTCAGCGCCGGCCGCGACATGGGCGGCCTCGCCCTCGAGATCCGCCAGGCGGCGCTCGAAGCGGTCATCCACCACCGCCGGGCCCGTGACCTCGGCGCCCCGCCCGATCAGGTCCCCCATGCCATCCGAGGTCCAGAGGGCGTGGACGACGAGCCCGACGACGCAGGCGATCAGCACCGGGTGATTGCGGTGACGGACCGGTGCGGCCGGAGCCGCTGCCGAGGCGCCGATGGGCACGCACTTACGGCAGAACAGCTTGCCCTTGATGGTCGTGACCTGTCCGGCCTGGATATCCCCGACCGGGATGCTCTCGCTGCAACCGTCGCAGAAGTAGATCTTCATGCCGAACGCGCTTGCGAGCCCTTCCGGGCCCCCCTAGACTCGGGGACGTTGCAGCCGGCTACCCACCGCGCCTGACGCTGCAACTCAGACGGCCAAACTCTATCGCGGCGCGGGGTGTGATTCACCGGCGAGCTGGTCTCCTCCGGCACACCCCGGCCCCGAGGGACGGCTCCAACGTATGGATTCCTTACCGCTAAATACCGCCGCGCGCCGCTCATTGACCCGCAAGTCGCGGCGGGCCGGGCTGCGCTTCGAGACGGGAATCCTCGAGAAGCTGGTGGAGCGGGAGCCCGACAACCTCGATTACCTGGCCGCCCTGGGCGAAGCCTACACCCGCCTGCGGCGCTACCGCGCCGGCCTGGTGGTCGACCAGGAGCTCGTGAATCGTGCGCCGGACGACCCCATCCATCGCTACAACCTCGCCTGTTCGCAGTCGCTCGTGGGCGACCTCGACGCCTCGGCCACCTCGCTGATCAAGTCGTTCGAGCTGGGATATCGCGATTTCGACCACCTGCGTCGCGACCCCGATCTGCGCCGGCTGCGGGACGACCTGCGCTTCGCGCTCGTGCAGGAGCACTTCGAGCAGCACTACGGCGCCGGGACGGCGTCCGAGGGCGATCTCAGCGGCGACGACGAACCGGCGGACGAGACCTCCGCCGAAGGCGCCTAGGCGCCGCCCGAGCGCATCGTCAGGAACAAGGCCGCGGCGACCGTCAGCGGTCCGGCCAGGAGCACGGTCCACAGCAGCACTCCCGCCGGACCGGCGGACTCGGCTGTCGGCGTCCCTTCCGCTCCCCCGTCCCGGGGCGCCACCGTGAGGGTCGGCATCGGGACGAGGCCCGTCTCGTCTCCGCACAACGGGCACCAGATCGCACCGCCGGCGACAGCGCCCCCGCAGGCGTCGCAGTCGCGGGTGGGACCGGCGCCGACTCCATCGCCGGCTTCGTAGTGTCCGCACGCCGGACACACGTGGATCGCGAAGGGCACCACTTCGCCGCACCTCAGGCAGAAGCGCACGCGCTCGCCGTCGGGTCGCAGGGTCGGTCCCGCGCTCATGGGGCGACCTCCGTCGCGGGGGCCGCCGTCGCCCCGGGACGGCGGATGCGCCCGGAGCCTATGACCCGATCGCCGCTGTAGAACACGGCATATTGGCCCGGCGTGACGTCCTGACTGGGCCCATCGAAGCGCACTTCCACATCGTCGCCGCGACGGAGCAGGCGGGCCGGCTCCGCCTGATGGTGATGCCGCAACTGGACCTCGACCCGTGCAGGCAGCGCCCGTCCTTCCGGCCCCGGATCTCCCCCGGCCGGCGGCGTGAGCCAGTTGGGCGTGGCGACCACGCAGTCGGCGCGACGCAGATCGTCGCGGTCGCCGATGGTCACGCGTCCACTGTCGGGGTCGATGGCCGTCACGAAGGCGGGCCGCCCGAGCGCCACGCCGAGTCCCCGCCGCTGTCCCACGGTGAATCCGGCCACGCCCTCATGGCGACCGAGCACGCGTCCGTCAGCGTCCACGATCTCGCCGGCCCGACCGCCGTCGCCGAGGCGTTCATGCACCACCGCGCGGTAGTCACCGCCGGGCACGAAGCAGATGTCCGCCGAGTCCGGCTTGTCGGCCACCTTGAGCCCCAGGCGCCGGGCGTGGTCGCGCACCTCCGGCTTCAACATCGCGCCGAGGGGGAAGCGCGAGCGTCGCAGCTGCGCCGGGGTGAGTCCGGCCAGCAGGTAGCTCTGATCCTTGGCCGGATCGGCGGCCCGCCGCAGGGCGCCGTCCTCGAGGCGGGCGTAATGTCCCGTCGCTACGCCGTCACATCCGAGGTCGTCGGCGAGCTGCATCAGGTCGCCGAACTTCAGGTCGTTGTTGCACACGATGCACGGGTTGGGCGTCAACCCGGCCGCGTAGTCCCGGGCGAAGGCCTCGATCAGGACGTCGAAGGAGCGCTGCATGTCATGGACGTAGAAGGGCATGCCGAGCCGGTCGGCCACGGCCCGGGCATCGGCGGCATCCGACATCGAACAGCACGACCGCGCACGGCCCTCGGGGGCCGTGACGCCGTTGCGCATGAAGACGCCGACCAGTTCCTCGCCGGCCTCGGCCAGCAGGGCCGCCGCCGTGGCGCTGTCGACGCCTCCGCTCAAGGCCACCAGCGTGCGTGCCACCAGACCTCCTCAGAGATGCCGTGTCTCGGACGGCCGTTTTCGGGCTGCGGACCGCGGGGGGCCCGCGGCGCAACCATGGCGGCGAGTCTACCGGCGCGGGGTGGCGTTGGCCTCCCCATCGGTCGACCCCTATCATGGCCGCCCCCCTCTCGAAGACCCCACCGGGGCGAACGCCCCCCGACACCGGGACGCCCTTCGCTCCTCCTCACGCACCCCTCCGGACGGCACCATGCCCCTGACTTCCCTGGCCCTGCAGGCCGGCGGCTCGACTTCCGAATCGCCCTTCAGCCCCTTCGTGCTCCTCGGGGGCATGGCCTTGATCTTCTATTTCATCGCCATCCGGCCCGAGCGCAAGGAGCGCGCTCGCAAGCAGGCCATGATCGAAGCCGTCCGCAAGAACGACAGGGTCGTCACCACGGGCGGCATGTACGCCACCATCGCGGCGGTGAACGAGAACGAGGTGACGGTCAAGTTCGATGACGGGCCCACCCGCGTGAAGATGCTCAAGTCCGCCATCGCCCAGGTCATCGACAGCAGCAAGTCCAGCGAATGACGACACCGGCTCATCGCCGCGGTCGCGTCGCCGAGGGGGCCGCCGCCCAGGCCCTTACGGCCGCCGGGTACAGCGTCGTCGAGAGCAACTGGCGCACCCAGGGCGCCGAGATCGACCACGTCTGCCGGGACGACCAGGGTTTCGTCTTCGTCGAGGTGCGTGCGCGCGGCCCCGACGGGCCCGAGCCCTCGTCCACGATCAGCCGCAGCAAGGCGTCCCTGCTCCTGCGCGGCGCCCGGGCCTGGCTCGCCGCCCATGGCCGCGCCGCTGCCGACTGGCGCTGCGTCGTCGTCGCCGTCGATCTCGACGCCACCGGCCGCCCCATCTCCACGTCCATCCTCGAAGATCCCTTTCGTCACCTGCCGGAGTACCACGATGGCCGCCTCTAACGTCTCCGCATCCCTGACTCGGGGACTCATCTCCGGCTCCCGCTGGTGTGCCCTGCCGGCCGCCGTGTTGCTCGTGCTCGCCTGCTCGTCCAGCGGGCTGAGCCACAACGACCCTATCGGCGACTCCCAAGCCGCCCCGCTCATCGGCACCCATGGCCAGCCCGTCGTGCCGCCGAGCCGGGGACTGCCCGCCGAGACCCGTGACCGCCGCGCCGCCCTGGCCGCTGCCATGGGCGAGGGCGTGGTCTGGCTCGAAGCCGCGCCCGAGAACAACCTGGGCCGCTTCTTTCAGGAGGACGACTTCTACTACCTCTCGGGGGTCGAGATCCCCGAGATCGCCCTGGCGATCCGCGTCGCGGACGGCACGGTGGCCGAAGAGGTCCTGTTCCTCCCGCCCCACGACCCCATGTTCGAGGTGTGGAACGGGGCCCGCCTCGCCCCCGGCATCGAAGCGCAGACCGTCACGGGCTTCGGCACCACCGCGCCCGTGGACGAACGCCAGGCCTGGCTCGACGCGCTGCCCGAGGGCACCACCGTGCACACCCATGCCGGCGACCTCGTCGTCGACTTTCCGGTGCACCTGACCCGCGACACCACCAAGCTGCTCGGCAACCGCGACCACCCGGGCTGGCTCTCCAGCCTGCGTCTGGTCAAGAGCGCCTACGAGATCCAGTGCCTGCGCAACGCCATCAACATCACCTGCGACTCGTTCCACGAAGCCCTCAGGCAGGTGCAACCGGGCCATTGGGAATACCAGGTGCAGGCCGCCATGGAGGGCGGGTTCATGCACCGCGGCTCCGAACGCCCGGGCTTTTCGACCATCTGCGGGTCGGGGCCCAACAGCGTCACGCTGCACTACAACGCCAACCGCGAGCCCCTCGACAGCGGCGAGCTCATCGTTGTCGACGTGGGCGCCAAGTACCGCTACTACACCGCGGACGTTACGCGCACCTTCCCGGTCAACGGCAAGTTCACCGAGCGCCAGCTCGAGATCTACAACCTCGTGCTGGCCGCCCAGACCGCGGCGGCCGAGGCGGCCCGTCCCGGCATGACCATGCGGCAGCTCGACGCCATCGCCCGCGGGATCATCAGCGAGGCCGGGTACGGCAAGTACTTCAAGCACGGCCTCGGCCACTGGATCGGCCTGAACGTGCACGACGTGGGCGGTTCGGTGCCGATCGAGGTCGACACCCTGTTCACCATCGAGCCGGGCATCTACATCACCGAGGAGGCCCTGGGCGTCCGCATCGAAGACGACTACATCATGACGCCCACGGGTGCCGAAAAGATCTCCACCGGGATCCCGAGTGACCCGGGAGAGATCGAGGAGCTCATGCAGAAGCGACGGTGAGGTGAATCGGCGGACATCCTTCCTGCCGTTCTTCCTCGTCGAGGGGCTGGTCCTGCTCCTCGTCGTGGTCCCCGTGGCGCACCTGCGCTCGTTCGTCGAGCGGTTCGCCCTGCCCGTGGACGTGGTCCCCCTCGCGCCTGACGAGACCGCCTTCATCATCTTGCGGGCCCTGCTGCTCGTGCTGGTGATGCAGTCGTCCTTTGCCTTGCGGGACCTGTACCGCTGGACCGTGATCCTCCAGCCCCAGCAAGTCGCCGTGCGCATGATCGAGGCCGTGATCATCGCCAGCCTGGCGGCCGTGTTGCTCTACGTGGGCATGGGCGAGGCGGACATGCGCCTCGACCTCGGCGGAACCCTGCTGCGCCTGCGCATCCATCCCCTGCTCGTGCTGGGCTGCGGGGGCGCCTCCTTCCTCGTGGCCTACCTGCTGCGCATGCGCTGGCCCCGCTGGGTCGCACGGTCGCGCTTCGCCGAACGGCTCGCCATCGCCGGCGAGGGGCACGCCGTCGATGTGCTCGAGGAGGAGATCCGCCGCCGGCGCCTGCCCGGCCTCGAACTCGTCGGCTTCCTCGGCGCCCATGCCCGCAATGGGCGCCGCATGCTCGGCGAGGCCCTCGACCTGGACGCCGTGGTGCAGGCCAACGACCTGCAGCTCTTGGTGCTCGAGCCGTCGCTGCGCCCGCCGAGCCAGACGCTGCTCTCGGTGCGCGAGAAGGGCTGCAAGATCGTCAACGCGCCCGAGTTCTACGAGCAACTCTCGGGTCGCGTGGCGGTCGAGACCCTCTCGGGGTCCGAGCTGTTCCTGAGCCCCACCGCCGGTCTGCAGGTCTCGGGACAACTGGTCAAGCGCGGCCTCGACCTGGTGCTCGCCACCGGCGGCTTGCTCGTGGCCCTGCCACTGTGCGCCCTCGTGGCCCTGGCGCTCAAACTCGACTCACGCGGCCCCGTGTTCTACTCACAGGAGCGCGTGGGCGAGGCGGGGCGCCGCTTCCTCTTGACCAAGTTCCGCTCCATGCGCGTCGACGCCGAGAGCACCAGCGGGCCGGTGTGGGCCGCCGCCGACGACGACCGCATCACCCGCGTGGGCGGCTGGTTGCGCAAGCTGCGCATCGACGAGGTGCCGCAGTTGTGGTCGGTGATCCGCAACGACATGAGCCTCGTCGGCCCGCGTCCCGAGCGCCCCTTCTTCGTGCGCGAGCTCGAGGACGCCATCCCCAACTACAGCCAGCGCCACATCGTCAAACCCGGCGTCACGGGTTGGGCCCAGATCAACCACAGCTACGGCAACACCGTCGACGACGCGTTCATCAAGCTGCAGTACGACCTGTACTACATCAAGAACCGCAGCTTCGCCCTCGACATCACCATCCTGCTGCGCACCGTGAAGGTCGTGGTGCTGCAACAGGGCGCCGTCTGAACCGCGACCCGGGACCGGTCAGTCGTCGATGGCCTGCGCGATGGCGCGGATCGTCTCCGGCTCCAAGTGGTGCAGTTGCTGCAGCAGCGAGGCGTCGCCCTGCAGGCCCAGGCCCGCGAGGGGCACCGCGCCCTCCCACTCGCCCTCGTCGAGCACCGTGAGGAACTCCTTCACCAGGATGGCGTAGCCCACGGCGTGCTCGCTGTGTCGGCGCGCTCCCTCCACGGGCAGGAAGGCGATGCACTGGGCCAACGCGATGCGCGGGTCTTCGGCGTGTCGTAGGGCGTGGAGCTGGGCCCGCCGCTCAAGCTGGGATCTCACGGCTGACGGCAGCAGCCCCGCCGAGAACAAGGCCACCAGCTTCCCGCCCACACCCTTCGCCAGGAAGTCGCGTCCGTCGAGGATGTGTTTGCGCTCGTGCAGCGACACCGTGTCGACCACGGCCCGGCGATAGTCATCCCCGTAGTGCGCGTGGGCGGCGGAGCGCAGGCGTTGGGCCACGTCGAGGGGCTCGAGCAGGTCGCGTCGCTCCGAGGCGCCGGCCGCCGGCAGCGGCGCCAACTCGGGGCCGGACAGGCTCGTGGTCCAGAACTCCCCCGCCTCGATGCGGTCGAGGTCGAGGAAGACCACCTTGTCGAGGCCGACGCCCTGGAAGTCGGCGCCCTGGCTGGCCAGGAAGCCCGGAACCCGCGGATTGCGCACGCGGTACTCGATGTAGTGGGCCCCGGCCTCGGGACGCTCGGGGAGCGGCATCTCGCGGCGCTCGTCCACGTCCCAGAGGGCGATCTCGGCGGTGAGGCCCAGCGCCTGGCCACCCAGGAGGAACTGGCCCTCCCAGGCATCGTCGAGGGCCTCGGAGTCGAGCAGCCGACCGAGCACGCCATAGTCGTGATGCGGCACCTGCGAGAGTTCGGCGCGCCCCGCCAGGCCTAAGGTCGACGCGTCCAGCGTCGCCAACAGGTCCTCGAGCTCGGTGGACTCCCCCTGCTCGACAAAGCGCTGGTAGCTCTCCCGGGCGACCAGACCCCATTCGCGGATCACCCGCAGCTGGCGCAACGGCGTCGACTGGTCCCGCTCGCTGTCGACGTCGATGGCGGCCTCCGGCGTGAGGGCCGGGCCACCGGCGCGCGCCGAGAGACGCGCGAGCAGCCGCCACTCCTCTGCCGTCGGCGCCACCAGGCGTGCCAGCATCTGCTCGGCCACCTGCGTGTCGCCCGAACGCAGCGCCAGCGCGGCCGCCACCCGCAAGCCGACCCGCCCCATCCAGTCGTTCCCGAATTCGTGAGCCGTCATCAACGCCGTGGCGCGCTGCTCGAGGTCGGCCATCGGCACCGTCGCCAGCAGGTCGTCGAGCAAGCGCAGGGACGCGGGCACGGCCAGGTCCGCCTCGATGTCGTCGAGCAGGCCGGTCACCGCGAGGCGCAGACGCCCCGTCAGCGCATGCAGCCGGCGACGCGCCAGGCGCAGCCGGGCCGTCTCGAAGTCCATGGCCCGTAGTCGCCGGGTCGCCTCCGCGCGCTTGCCCGTGCGCAGCAAGGTCTCGATCTCGAAGGCCGCAGCCTCGGCACCGCCGGGCGTCCGTCCGAGAGCCGCGCGGGCCGCGGAGAGACCGCGCTTGGTCTCCACCGAGCGCTGGGCCGATTCCAACCACACCGCCGTCGCCGCCTCGGCCACCAAGCCGGTGGACGCCAGCCGCGACAACGCGCGTTCATTGCTGGCGTCGTACCGGGCCGCCAGCCAGCTACCATCATCGAGGGCGCTCACCAGCGCCGCTGCGCGTCCCCGTTGAAGCCGCTCGATGTCCCGTTGCGCGCGTTCCTTGAAGACGGGATCCTCGATGGCCTGCATTCCCTCCCGAGCCCGAGCCACGTCACCGCGCATGAGCCCCACCCAGACCGAGTCGATGGCAGCATCATCAGGGCCGGTGGAGACCGTCGCCGGCGCCCCGCACGCCAAGGTGCCCCCGAGGGCAACCATCAGGGCCAAGCACCATGCCCTCCCGTTCAATTCCACAAAGCACTCCCACTCAAAGACTTACGCATGTTCGCCATCCGTTCGGGTGCCCTCGCAGGCAAAGCGCCCCGACGGCCTGGACCGCCCCGACAATGCCATCGGCAGACGCAACTCATTAATCATAAATGGTTTAGAGATTTCCTTCGAGCCCTTTGCCCGTTTGGCACAGGAGTTGTTAAGGGAATGGGTGCCGAGGATTTTTCGGATGCTCAATCCTGCGGAGCGCCAGGGATCGGGCCCAGGCACCGCAAACAGGATTGAAGGGAGGAGGATAGGGTCGACTCCGCACCGCGGAGTCGACCCTATCGCTTTTTTTGCGGCGAATCGCCCCTCCTTGCCGGTGAGCCCCGGGACCGAGACCAGGCCGAGCGCCCCATGGTGATCCTCGCCGGAACTGCACGGATCGCGCTGTGGGCTCTCGTGGTCGCCAGCGGCTGCCTCGCCTACATGGCTTCGACGCGGGCGGCGTCCATCGACAGTCGCCTGATCTGGGCCCTGCCGGTCTGCCTGGGGGCCCATGCACTCGGCCTGGTGGTCGTCGCGGCGCGGCGTCGGCTCGGCTCCGACGGCAGCACCCGGTTCGGCGCCGACCGCCACGGCCTGGCGCTGCTCGTCACGCTGTTGTGCGTCATCGGCCTCGCCAAGGTCGCCCCCCACCTCTCCACCCGCGTGATCCGCGAAGGTATCCCGCCGCTCTTCTCGGCCCTCTATCTCGTGGTCGCCGGCGTGACGCCGATCCTGCTGGCCCGCAGCGCGCGACGTCTCGACGTCGCCGACCAGGTCCTCGTTGCGGCGCTCGCCCTGGGCACGTTGAGCGGCGCGTTGATCCTCGCGTCGCCGGGCGTGGCCTTCGCCCTCGCGCTCACCGCGTTGCTGTTCCAGTGGGCCCACACTCAGCGGCCCTTCGCCCGCTCGGGACTCGCCGTCACCATGGGCGTGCTCGTGCTCCTGCTCGCGGCGGCGGCCGCCCTCGGGGAAGACCGCCTCGCCACCCAACCGACGGCGACCTGGGTCGGCACCGCCGCGGCCTGTGCCTTCGCCCTCGCCGCCCGGCGTCGCGACGGCCATGCCTGGCGCCTGTTCCTGGCCGTCGGCATCGGCGTCGCTTCGCTCGTAGCCCTGGCCGACCTCGCGCTCACCCTGCAACTCGCCGAGCGCATCTCACCGTCCAGCGCCCTGTCGACACGCCTCGTGCTGTTCCGGCAACACCCCAACTTCCTGGCTCCTTTCTACGCGGTGCACATGCTCCTGGCCGCCGGACTGGCCGTGTCGGCGCCCCGCTGGCGCAAGGTCGCCCTGGTGGGGCTCGTCGTCATGGCCTGGGGCGTCTGGCACACCGACAGCAAGACCGGCCTCGCCGCCCTGGGCCTCGGGGCGGCGACCTGGCCGGGGCTGCTGCTGCTGCGTCACATCGCCCGCAAGCCCAGCGGTCGGCGGGTCTTGACCCTCACCGCGGTCATCGGCGTCGTGCTCGCCGGCAGCGCCGTGACCTGGATCTCCACGGCCCCCGAGGGTGACCCCCTCGTCTCCTCGGTGGGACGGCTGACCCGCTCGTGGCACTACCGCGTCGACGCCTGGACCAACAGCCTCAAGCTCATCGCCCGCGAGCCGGTGCTCGGCGTCGGGCCCGGCAGCTTCGAGACGGTCGAGCGCTTCGAACCGGGCAGCCGCTTCGCCAACGAGCCCACCTCCCCCCACCCCCACAACGTGCTGTTGTACGTGGGACAGTCCGCGGGGCTCGTGGCCCTGCTCGCCGCCTTGATGTGGGTCGTACTGGTAGGCCGCGACCTGTGGAACCGGGTGCGAGCCCAGGAGAGCCCGCCCGACGATGCCTGTCCGCCGACCCTCGCCATCGGCTTGTCCGCAGCCATAGTGGCGTTGTTGTTCGCCAACATGCTCGACCTCTCCATGGCCCTGCAGACCGTGCTGCCCTGGCCGTTGTGGGTCGTGTCGGGTCTGCTGCTGTCGCGCGCGGCCCGGCCCACCGCCGACGCATCGAGGGAGCTGCGCCCGGCGCCGGCCCTGCTGCTGGCCTTCGTCCCCTTCGCCCTGTTCTGGACGTTCGGCTTGCGGCCTCTGGTCGCCGAATCCGAGGTCGAGCGCGCCGAGCTGCTGGCCTTCCTCTCGAGTCGCTCGTCGGACCGGGCCGCCACCTTGCAGGAGGCCCGCGGTGCCCTGCGCCACGCCTTGAGCCTCGACCCCACCCAGCCCCGCGCCCACGAGCACCTGGCCCGCTGGCTCGAGGCCACCGAGGACGGCTTCACCCAGGCTCGGGAGGTGCTGCAGAGCTACATCGACCTGGCCCCCCGCCGCAGTCGCGGCCACAGCCTGCAAGCACACCTCTTCATGCGCGCCGGCGCGTGGAATGCCGCCGCCGACGCCTTCGGCCGCGCCGCCGAGAATCCCCAGGGCGGCGACGATCCCAACGGCGACCGCGCACTGCGCATCGTCTGCCTGGCGCGGTCGGCCCAGGGCGACGCCGCCCGCGCGGTGCTGGCCCAGAGCCTGCGACTCGACCGCGGCGTGGTCGAACGCATCGAATGGAAGCAGGGCAACGACGGCTTGTCCTATCTGCCCGTGGCCGGGGACGGGGCCGCACCGGTCTCGTTGCTGGAGGCCCTCGACGATCTCGTCACCGATTATCGCGCTGCCCAGGACGCCGGGAGCGACGTCGGCCGCCGCTTCTGGATGGACGCGGTGCTGGCCTTCCGCGAGGCCGCCCGATTCGACGACGGCCGACCGCTGCTGCACGCACGGGCTCGCGAGCTGCTCACCTATCTCTGGGACAACGTGCCGGAGGTCGAACACCACAGCATCGAGAACGAGCGCGCCCTGCTGGCCCTCGCCGAGGGCGACGGCCTCACGGCGGCTGCCCATTTCGTCGCCGCCTACGAGATCTCCGGCGAACCCTACTTCCAGAGGCAGGCCACCGAGGCGCGCCGTCAGGCCGCCCCCGATCCGGCGCCGCTCGACGGCACCCCCAACGCTGCGGGGGGCACCGGCACCGAGTCGGCGGACGACATGGCAACGCGCGCCACCGACCTCGCGGATGACGCCCCGGCGCCCTCGGTCCAGCCCGTGTCCCTGGGACTGCTGGCCTTCGAGGAGGCCCACGTGCCGGCCTATCGCACGGCCCTCGACGTGCTCGAGCGACAGGGGCGCTTCGGCGAAGCGGCGCACATGGCCGAGCGCCTGCTGCTGTTCCAGGACGACATCATCGAGCGGGCCCGCCAGTGGCAACAGATCGGACGTCTGCACCTGCTCGCCGGCGATCCCCAACGCTCGCTGTCGGCGCACCGCCGCAGCCTCGCGCTCCTGTCGGCCAAGCCCTTCCCCCTCGAGACCCTGCGCCTGGGTCACATCGAGACCATCCCGCAGACCCTGGCCGCGGACATGGTGGCCGCCTGGCGGGCGCAGGGCGCGGCCCGTGCGGAGTGCCTCACGCGCGCCTGGGCCCTGCCGGACTTCCACTCACCGCGACAAGGGCCGAGCCTGTTCCGGCTCGGTCTGTTCTGTGAGACCGGCCGGCCCGACAGCCTGCTGAACGAGGCCGATCTGCTGCTGTTGCGTCACCCGCATCATCCCCTGGCTCTGTGGATGCGCTTGTTCGCGCTGGAAGCCCTCGGCCGTCATCGCGACGTGCCCATGGCCCTGCGCGAGGTGATCGAGCAGTTCAACGTCGCCTCCTCCGCCCAGTTCCTGTTCGAGCACCTCGCGGATCGCATGCGCACGCAGGAGGCGTTGCAGCGCGACCCGCAGCGCTGGCTCGAACTGGGCCTGGCCGACCTCATGCGCGGTCGTTACGTGCCGTCCTCGGAGTGGTTCGGCAAGGGTGTCGCCCACGCCGCCGACGACCCGGTCATGGCCGCTCGACTGCTGGGCTGGCAGGCCCGCGCCATCTCCCAGTCGGGCCTCGACGACGCCTGGGCCCAGGCCAAGGCCCTGCTGCAACAAGCCGTCGCCCTCGACGACGACGCGCCCCTGCTGCGACTGCGCCTGGAGACGATCCCGTGACCGGTCGCGTCCTCTTCGCCGGCCTCGCCGTGTTCGTGCTCGCCCTGGGCCTGCGCGTGGCCTACATCCACGAACACCACGACGTGCTCGGGCTCGACATGACCCGTCTTCCGCAGACGGACAACTTCGTCTTCCATCAATGGGCCGCCAACATCGCCGAGGGCGACTGGCTCTGCCGCGAACAGCCCCACGCCTGGCACCTGTGGACCCGCGATGTCGCCCCCGAGGGCCGCTGGCTCGAGTGGTACGGCGGGCCCATGACCTACCACCAGTCGCCGCTCTACGCCTATCTCGTGGCGGCCGTCTACGCCGGCGTCGCCCGGTCCCATGACGCCGTGGGCTACGTGCAGGCCTTCCTCGGCGCGCTCACGTGCCTGCTCGTCTTCATGCTTGGTCGGCGCATGGTCTCGCTGCGGGTCGGCCTGCTGGCGGGCCTGTTGCTGGCGTTGTGCGCGCCGTTCTACTTCTACGACGCCTTCGTCCTGCGCGACGGGCTCATGGCCCTGCTGGTGATGATCCTGGCACTGGCCCTCGACCGCGCCGTGCAACGCGGCCGCACTCGCGATTGGATCGTGGCCGGCGCCGCCCTGGGTCTCTTCACCCTCGGCAAGGAGACCGGCGTGCCGCTGCTGGGGCTGACGTTGCTCGGGGTCGCCGTGGCGTGGTGGCGTCAGCCCGGCCGCGTGGCCCGCACCGCCGCCCTGCTCCTCGTGGGCTGGCTCGTGCTCGTGGGCCCGGCCTTTGCCCGTAACGTCATCGTGGGCGCGCCGACCACCAAGCTCAGCACCCGCGGACCCGAGGTGCTCATCGCCGGCAATGCCCAGGGCCAGGACGGCGTGAGCTGGGACCCGCCCGTGGACGTCATGCGCGAGATCCTGATGGAGAGCAACTTCTCGTTGCTCGGTGCCGGCTGGCGCACATTGGCGACGCACCGCGCCGACCCGCTGGGCTTCCTCGACCTGATCGGCAACAAGACCCGGGCCTTCTTCAACGGCTACGAGGTGCCCAACAACGTCAACTTCTACCTGCATCGCGCGCACCTGAAGAGCCTCAAGGCCGGCGTGGTGTCGGTCACCTTCCTCGGGCCGGCGGCCCTGTTGGGGCTGCTCCTGGCCTGGAACCGGCGCAAGCGCATGGCCGTGGCCTACGGGCTCTTCGGCGCCCTCACCGCGTCCGTCATCGCGCTCTACATCCTGGCCCGCTTCCGGCTGCAGGTGCTGCCGCTCTTGGCGCTGTTCGCGGCCGTGACCCTCGACTGGGCCTGGACGGCGTGGCGCGGCCGGCGCACCGCCGCGCTGGTCTTCGCCGGCGTCTTGTTCGCGCTGCTCACGACGTGGAGTTGGTCGGACCGCTCGGCCTACAACGACCTGAACAAGAACACCTCGATCATGCTGATGCACCTCAAATCGGGGAACGTCGAGCAGGCCATCCGCTACCGCGACCTGCAGTGGGAGGTCATCGAGGCCGCCCGCAAGACCCTCGACGAGTCATTCGAGGTGCGTTGGGGTTACATCGAGGACGCCTTCGCCGCATGCATCTCCGCGCTCTCCATGCCCGAGTCCTCGGCCGAACACCATCGTTTTCTCGGCGACGCCTACCAGGCCCTGGTCTCGGTCACCAAGCGCGGCGAGAAGATCGAGATGGGCCACCTCGCCCTGGAACACTACGCGCGCGCTCTGGCCCGCGATGCCGGTGTGCGCGGGGCGCACCACGGCATCGGCCGGGTGCAGGGGCTGCTCGGCGAGGCCCGCGAGGCGGTGGTCTCGTTCCAGGCGGAGATCCGTCTGCATTCCGACCACGGTCCTGCACACAAGGACCTCGGCACCGCGCTCTACGCCTGGAACGGCATGCCCGTCGCGGCCCTCACCCACTTCGAGCAGGCGCTGCTCGCGGGCACCAGCGACCCGGTCATGCTCGCCACCGCCGCCCACATCCAGGTCGACACGCTGCTGAAGACCCGCACCGTGGACGTCGGACCGGGGCAGGCGGTGTACGACCCGCCGCTGGCCCTGGCCCGCGCGCGGCGGGCCCTGCGCCTCGCTCCCGACGACCCCGCCGTGCTCGATCACGTCGCGCCGGTGCTTTATGCCAACGGCGCCATCGCCAAGAACCCCGGGTTGATCGACGAGGCCATCGACCTCGTCATCACCCAGGCCCGCCTCCAACCCTGGCGCAGCAAGTTCCTGCTGAAGCGCGCGGCCACTTTCGCCGACTTCAAGCAGCGCATGGTGGCAGGCCAGTTGCCCGTGCCCGAGGAACCCGTGCCCGAGGATCCCGTGCCGGCCGACCTCGAGGACGAGGACGAGTCCCCGGTGCCAACAGACGCGCCCCCTGTGCCACTGGACGAGCCCGCGGACGGCTGAGGGAGGGGATGGCGGGAGCGAATGGGAATCGAACCCACCCGGGGACCTTGTCAGCCCCCCATCTGGTTTTGAAGACCAGTAGGTACACCAGCGCCTTGCCGCTCCCTGCTGGGCCACATCGTAGGACCTGACCGCATCCGGGGGCAAACGGAGCGGGCGGGCGGATAGAATCGGCTTCCCTTTCCGTCCCTCCTCCACCGACCGCAAGGAGCGCCGACGTGCCGGCCGCCTCTCCCGACCTGACCTTCATGACGGCGCTCAAGGCCTATCGCCAGGGCGACGCCGCCGGCGCCATCGGGATCCTCAACGGCATCCTCGCCGATCACCCCGACCACCCCGACAGCCTCGAGGTGCTCGGCAAGATCCTCGAGGAGCAGGGCGACCTCGAACAGGCCATCGAGATCACCGAGCGCCTGGTCGTGCTGCAGCCCGAGTCGATCATGGCCCACGCCAACCTCTCGCGCTTCTGGATGTTGAAGGGCGACAAGGAGATCGCCGAGGAGTGGCAGAGCAAGGCGCGTGTGCTCGGCTGGAAGGACGAGATCTCCCGCAAGGGCACGGCCGCCGGCACGGCGCCCACCGAACGCCCCATCGATCCCGACGCCCTCGCCAAGCAGGAACAGGCGGTCACCGATCGCCCCGACGACGTCATCGCGCGCATGGCCCTGGCCGGCAGCTACCTCAAGCTGGAGATGCCGGTGAAGGCCGTGGGCCACCTGCGCGAGGCGCTGAAGCGTGACCCCGACCTCTCGACGCTCTACCTCGATCTGGGCAAGGCGCTCGAAGCCGCGAACATGTCGCGCGACGCTCTCCCCATCTATGAGCAGGGCGTACCCGTGGCTGAGAAGAACGGAGACCTGATGCCGCGCAACCAGATGGCCTCGCGCATCGCCGCCCTCAAGAAAGCCCAGGACCAAGCATGAGCACAGGAGACACAACCGTGGCCGAGCCGTCGGCGAACCTGCTCCGCGGTGCACCGATCGCAGCGGCCATCCGCGCGTCCGTGAGTGACGCCTTGAAGCAGCACGGCGTCGTGCCCCACTTGGTGAACGTGATCGTGGGCGGCGACGAGACCTCGCTCTCGTACCTCGGCGCCATCGACAAGCTCGCGGGCAAGCTCGGCTTGCTGAGCTCACGCCACGTGCTCCCCGCCGACGCCGACGAGGATGCCATCGTCGCTGCCGTCGAGGGACTCGGCGCCGACCCGGGCGTCCACGGCCTGATGATCCAGTTCCCGCTGCCCCGGGGCGTCGATGCCCGCCGGGTCGCCCGCGCCGTGCCGCCCCTCAAGGACGTCGACGGCCTGACCATCGAGAGCCTGGGCGCCTGCTTCTCCGGCGAGACCCGCCACACGGCCCCCGCCACCGCCGCCGCCGTCATCGAGCTGCTGCTCAGCGAGCCCGCGTGCGACCCCGCCGGCAAAGAGGTCTGCGTCATCGGACGCAGCCTCGTGGTCGGACGGCCGGTGGCCGCCATGCTGGCCAGCTCGGCCCAGGGCGGCAACGCCACCGTTTCCATGTGCCACCGCGGCACCGCCGACACGCCGGCCCACGCCCGCCGGGCCGACATCCTCGTGGTGGCGGCCGGGGTCAAGCACCTCGTGCAGCGCGACTGGGTCAAGCCCGGCGCCGTGGTCGTCGACGTCGGCACCCATGCCGAGCCCACCGACACCGGCTGGACCGTCAGCGGTGACGTGCACCCCGATGTGGCCGAGGTCGCGGGCTGGCTCACGCCGGTGCCCGGGGGCGTCGGTCCGGTCACCAACGCGGTGCTCATGCGTCACGTCGCGGCCGCCGCCCTGCCGGACGTGTTCGAGCCGGCCTGGTGACCTCGCGCCCATGCCCGGGCCGGCTGGCGCCGCGGGGCATGGCCTTGATCCTCGCCGTCGCCGCCACCTCGGCGCCGACGCCCGTCGTCGCGCGTGCTCCCTGCCCGGCCCCGTCTCCCGCGGCCATCGCGCTGGGCGTCTCTCCGGGCGTCTCTCCGGGCGGCGATGCCAGTAAGGCGGTCAAGGCCTTCAAGGACTCGTGGCGCGACGGGCCCGGCCCCGTAACCCTCGCGCGCCTGCAGGAGCTCTCGGGCCATGACGACCCGCGCAGCGTCGAGGTGCTGCTCGACGTGTTCGCCAAGGGCCACGCCGCGCTCCAACCCACGGCCCGTGAGGTGCTCGGCAGCTTCCACGCCGCCAAGTCCCTGAGCCGCCTCGAGACCAAGGCCATCCACCACCGCAGCCCCGCGGTGCGCCGGCAGGTGTTGCTCATGCTGGGCGAGTCGCGGCCCGGCGACCGCGACTGGCGCGGCGTCATCGAAGCCGCCCTCGACGACGACGACAGCCGCGTGCGGGCCGCGGCTGTGCGCTCGGCCGGTCGGGTGCGGGCGGACGGGCGCCTCGACCGGGTGCTCGCTCTCGCGGGCGATGCCGACGCCGTGGTGCGCGCCGAGGTCGCGGGCTGCCTGGTACGCCTGGTGGGCGCACGCAGCCTGCCCGTGCTCGACGCTCTCTCCAGCGACGCCCGCTGGCGCGTGCGGCTGGCCGCGCTCGAGGGCTACCGCGACCTCAAGAGCCGGGTGGGCGTCGAGCGGCTGGTGGGACGACTCGAAGCCGAGACCGGACGGCTGCGCGAGGACGCCCTGCTCGCCCTGCAACGGCTCACGGGCCGCAACCTCGGCGCCGACCCCGCCGACTGGCGCGGGTTCCTGGCCGACGCACCCGACGACTTCCTGGCCCTGGCCGACACCGTCGCCCTCAAGCCGGCGCGTTACGCCGGCGGCATCACCTACCACGACGTGGCCTCGGCCTCACGCCGCTTCGTCTGCGCCACCGACCTGTCCAACTCCATGGGCTCGCGTGGCGCCCGGGTCGACGGCTACGCCGGGGAGGACGCCCGCCTCTCCATCGCCATCACCGAGCTGGCCCGGCTGCTCGCCAGCCTCGACACGTCCCACCGCTTCAACCTGATCACCTTCTCCAACAACGCCCGCGCCTGGCGCCGCGCCCCGGTGGCCGCCGACACCAAGGGACTGCAGGCCGCGAAGGCCGAGATCCGCGACTACCGTCCCAACGGTGGCACCAACGTGCACGCCGCCCTCGAGCTGGCCTTCGCCATGGCCGACGCTTCCGCGCGGGACGCCCGCGAGGCCGACCACGACATCGACACCCTGTTCCTGCTCACCGATGGCGCGCCCACCGTGGGCGAGCTGACCGACACGCGGCTGCTGCTCGAGTCCGTGCGCGAACGCAACCGCGACCTGCGTCTGCGCATCCACTGCATCTCGCTGGCCGGCAGCCTGGCCGACCCGACGCTGCTGCGCGCGCTGGCCACCGAGACCGGCGGCCACTACGTAGAGAAGGTGCGCTAGCGCGACGCGAGCCGGGGGTCAGCCCAGCGACAAGCGCCCGGTGCCGGCCACTACCGCACCCACGACGGCCGCGAGCACGTCGCGCTCCGCCAGGGCGGCGGCGAGAGCCTCCGCCTTTTCGGACGCCACGGCGATGAGCAGTCCCCCGGACGTCTCGGCATCCGCCGCCAGACGCAGTAGAACCGGGTCCACATCCGCGCCCACGTCGAGCCGCTGCTCCAGGTGCGCGAGGGTGCGCGCGGCGCCCCCCGAGACGAAGCCGCGCTGCATCAGCTCGGCCGCCCCCTCGAGCAAGGGCAGCGATGCCGCTTCGAACACGACGTCCACCCCCGAGGACGCGGCCAGCTCGCCGCCGTGGCCCAGCAGGCCGTAGCCCGTGACGTCGGTGGCGGCGTGCACGCCCACGGCGACCATGGCCTCCGCCGCCGCCTTGTTGAGGGCGCCCATCTGGCGCTGAACGGCCTCGAGGCGTTCGTCGCTCAGCTTGCCCTTCCCGGCCGCCGTGGTCAGGCAACCCGTCCCCAGGGCCTTGGTCAGGAAGAGCACGTCGCCCGGGCGCGCACCGGCGTTCGTGACCTGATCACCCGGGCGCACCAGCCCCGTGACGGCCATGCCGAACTTCACGCCGTCGTCCTTCACCGAGTGGCCGCCGAGCAGCATGGCCCCCGACTCGGTGACTGCATCCTGGGCGCCCTTGAAGATGTCCGACAGCACCGACAGCGGCAGTTTGTCGGTGGGAAACACCACCACGTTGAGCACCGAGAACGGCACCGCCCCCATGGCGTACAGATCGCTGAGGGCGTTCGCGGCGGCGATGCGCCCGAACCACCAGGGGTCGTCGACCACCGGCGGGAAGAAGTCGACGCTCTGCACCAACGCCGTCTGCTCGTCGAGCTTCGCCACGCCGGCGTCGTCGAAACCACCGGCGTCGAGGAGCAGTCGCGGATCGGTCTGTGTCGGGAGCACTGAGAGGACCTGGACCAGGTCCTGGGCCGAGACCTTGGCGGCTCAACCGGCGCAGTTGGCGTAGTTCGTCAGCCGCACCTGTCGGCCGCTGCGCCACTTGCGCTTGCTCACGCCAGGCCTTGCAGCGCGCGCACCAGGCGCTCGTCGTCACCGGGCCTCAGACCGAGCACGTCGAGGCGCAAGCGGTCGCGCCAAATGCGGGTGTAGACCGGCGGACTGCCGGTGCGCAGGGCGCGGGCCAATGTCTCGGCGTCGGCGTCCGGCCATTCGATCTCGACCGCCGCCGACTTCACCTCGCGCCCCGGGGAGCTGCCCGAGCCCACGCGAGCCTCGCTGACCACCGCGGTGAAAACAGCGCCCGGGCGGGATGCGCCCAGGTGACGCTCGAGGTGCAGCGCCAGCTCGCGCGCCTGCTCGAGCCGTGCCCGGGGTGAGCGGGCCAACGCGGCCGTCACCGGCACATCCTCGGGGGCGTCGCGGTGGGCCGTCAGCGTGGCGGCGAGGGCGGTGAGCGTCAGGCGGCCGGGCCGCAGGGCCCGGAACAGCGGATCGCGGCGACACGCGGCGACCAGCTTCGCGTCGCCCACGAGGATGCCCGCCTGGGGACCGCCCAGCAGCTTGTCGCCCGAGAAAAGCACCAGGTCGACGCCCGCCTCCACCGCCGTGCGCACCGCCGGCTCGGCCTCCAGCGGACCGCTTCCGGGCTGCAGCAAACCCGAGCCCACGTCCTCCACCAGGGGCAGCCCGCGCTCGCGCGCCAGCGCCACGAGTTCGTCGCGCGGCGGCGAATGCTGGAACCCGACCACGCGGTAGTTGCTGGTGTGCACGGCCAACAGCAGCGCCGTGCGGTCGGTGATGGCCGCGGCGTAGTCCGCTGTGTAGGTGCGATTGGTCGTGCCGACCTCCACCAGCTGCGCCCCGGAGAGGCCCATGAGTTCGGGCAGGCGGAAGCCCCCGCCGATCTCGATCAGCTCGCCGCGCGAGACGATCACCTCCCGATCGTTGCCCAGGGCCCGCAGCACGAGCAGCAGCGCGGCGGCGTTGTTGTTGACCACCGTCGCCGCCGGCGCCCCGGTGAGCGCGAGCAGAGCCGGCAGCAGTCCCGCCTCCCGGTCTTCCCGCTCTCCCTGCTCGGCATCCACCTCGAGGCGGCAGTAACCGTCGGCCGAGCGTTGCAGCGCGGAAGCCGCGGTGAGCCCGAGCGGTGCCCGTCCGAGGCCCGTATGCAGGAGCACCCCCGTGGCGTTGACCACCCGGGGGTAACGGCCGGCCGACTCATCCGACAGGCGGGCACGCAGCTCTGCGGCCACCCCCTCGGCGCTGGGCGCGCAGGGCAGGGGCGCCTCGCCGCGGATCGCCTCGCGCAGCTCGTCCAGCAGTGCCCGGGCCGCCGCCGTGGCGCCGGGCCGGTCGCCCAGCAATTCGAGCACGCGATCGATGGCGGGCAACGCTCGGAGGCGGGCGGCGAAATCCGACGGAGCAGTCATGACGGTTCCAATGTATCCCGCGCGGGAATCGGAAGCACCTCCCGGTAGAATGTGCCCACCGTCCCCCGGACCCTGCGACGACACCGTGTCAGCCCTCCCCTCCCAGTCCGGTGTGCCCGTCGCCTGGACCGCTCGCGCGGCCGACAGCCGCGCCGTGCGGGCGCTCGTCGAGGCCCTCGACATCGAGCCCCTGGTGGCGACCCTCCTGTGCCAGCGCGGTCTGCGCGACGTGGACGCGGCTCGCCGCTTCCTCGAGCCGTCCGTCGACGACCTGCGCGATCCCTTCCTGCTCGCGGACATGGGCCGGGCCGCCGACCGGGTGGCCACCGCCGTGGCCGCCGGCGAGTCGGTGCTCGTGTACGGCGACGCCGACGTCGACGGCCTCTCGGGTACGGCGTTGCTCGTGCACTTCTTCCGATTCCTGGGCGTCGAGCCGCTGGTCCACGTGCCCAACCGCAACTTCGAGGGTTACTCCTTCTCGGATGCCGGTGTCGAGGCGGTGCTGGCGACGAGCGCCAAGGTCGTCATCTCCGTCGACAACGGCACCAGCAGCGTCGAGGCCATCGGCCGGCTGCAGGACGCGGGCGTCGACGTCATCGTCACCGACCACCACCTGCCCGGCGAGGTCCTGCCGCCGGCCTACGCGCTGGTCAACCCGCGCCGGGAGGACTGCAGCTACCCCTTCGGCGGGCTCGTCGGCGTGGGCGTCGCCTTCAAGCTCGCCTGCGCCGTGGCCTCGCGGCAGAGCGAGGGTCGCAAGCGCTCGCCGGACATGATGCGCTTCCTCGGCGAGGCCATGGCCTGGACCGCCCTCGGCACCGTGTCCGACATGGTCGAGCTGTCCGACGAGAACCGCGTGCTCGTCATGCGGGGCCTGCGCGCCATCCCCCGCTCCACCCACCCGGGCCTGATGGCCCTGTGCCATGTCGCCGGTGTGGAGGCCGAGGGCTTCAGCGCCGAGGACATCGCCTTCCGCATCGCGCCGCGTCTCAATGCGGCCACCCGCATGGGCCGCACCGACCTCTCGCTGGCGCTGCTCACCGCCGACGACCCCGAGCGGGCGCGCCAGCTGGCCTGGTCGCTCGACAAGCTCAACAAGCAGCGGCAGGTCGAGGACCGGGCCATGTTCGCCGCCATCCGCGAGCAGTTGGGGGACGGGCCCGTCGAAGACCCCGTCATCGTCCTGCGGGACGACACCTGGAACCCCGGCCTGCTCGGCCTGGTGGCCAGCCGACTGGCCCAGCTCACCGGTCGCCCCGCCGTGCTCGTCTCGGGACTCAAGGGCGACCCGGCCAAGGGCTCGATGCGCTCGGTGGAGGGCGTCCACGCCCAGAAGGCCCTGGTGGCCTGCGCCGAGCACCTCACCGGCTACGGCGGCCACGCCTTCGCCGCCGGCTTCTCGTTGAACGGCGCGGACTTCGACGCCTTCCGCCGCACCATGCTCGACCACATCCGCTCCGTCACGAGTGAGGACCACGGCCCCGTGCCCCTCACCTTCGACGCCGAGCTGCCCCTGGTCTCGCTGAACCGGCGACTGCTGGAGCAGATCAACGCCCTGGCCCCCTTCGGCCAGGGCAATCCGGCCCCCGTCTTCGGCGCCCGCGGCGTCACCGTCGTGGCGAAGAAGACCATGGGAGAGGACAAGAGCCACCTCTCGCTGGAGCTGGGACAGGGGCCGGCATCGATCCGCGCCGTCTCCTTCGGCAACGGTCAGCTGGCCAAGACGCTCAACGTGGGTCAGGTGGTCGACGTGCTGTTCAAGCCCAAGCTCAACCACTTCCGGGGACGGACAACGGTTCAACTCGAGCTGGTCGATCTGTCGACGGCTAGGCAGCCGGCAGACGTCCCCGCCAGCGCCGAGGCGCCGGCCACGGCCGCACCGGCCAACGACGGGCCCGCCGCCACGGAAACAGGTTCACAGGAGACCACGGCATGAGCGCCGAGCCGCCCGAGTCCGACGCCGCGGCGCCGGCCGCGCCGCGTCGCGGCCTCATGCGACGACTCTACGACTGGGTGCTCATGCTGTCGCGGCGGCCCACGGCGGAGCGCGCCCTGGGCGTGCTCGCCTTCGCCGAGTCGATGATCTTCCCGATCCCGCCGGACGTGATGCTGATTCCCATGTGCGTGGCCCAGCCGCGCAAGGCCCTGCGTTTCGCGACGATCTGCTCGGTCATGTCGATCCTGGGCGGCATCGGCGGCTACCTGCTGGGCATGTACTTCTGGGAAGCCCTGGGCCCGTGGTTCTACGAGCACGTCCACGGCTTCACGCCCGAACGCTTCGCCCGGATCGGCGGCTGGTTCGAGCAGTGGAACTTCTGGATCGTCTTCGCCGCGGGCTTCTCGCCGATCCCCTACAAGATCTTCACCATCGCCGCCGGCGTGTTCCAGATCACCTTCCCCATGTTCGTGCTCGCGTCGGCGGTGTCGCGGTCGGCGCGGTTCTTCCTGGTGGCGCTGCTGATCCGGCGCTTCGGTCCGGCCGCTCAGGAAATGATCGAGAAGCGCTTCAACCTGTTCGCGCTCTTGTTCGTGGTGCTGCTGCTCGCCGGCTTCTGGGTGGTCACCAAGATCTGACCCTGCGAGGAGCCTGAGGTCGGGCGTCCTGATGCCTGAGGCGAGCAGGCGGCGCTACGAGTCCACCCGGCTCGCCGATCAACCGTCCTTGTCGATCCCGTCTATCCCGCTCGCGCCTTCGGTCCCGCCCGCGTCTTCGCTTGCGGATTCGCTTTCGGGTGGCACGGGCCACGGCCGGGACTCGATCCCGGATTCCACCCAGGCCGCATCCGCCGCGGCGGAGAGGCGGAAGGCGCGATCGCCCGCGAGGGCGTAGAGCTCCAGCCGTCCACGGGGCTGCTCGCCCTCCGCGCCGCCGAACCATGACACCGGCAGCCAGAAGTGGAAGCCGGCGGTCTCGAGCTGCGGTGCGCCGAAATGCTCGGCCACGTTCGTCCGGGCGATCCAGGTCGGCGCCGCGTGCAGGTGCTCGCCCTCGTGCAGGATCACCACGGAATCCACCAGGGCCAGCGCGTCGGTGTCCACTGCCCAGCCCAGCAGACGCAGCATGTCCCCGTCGTAGCGGGCCATGTCGAGTTTGCCGGAGAGTCCCGTGGTCGTCAGTTCGACGCGCCGACCGTCGGACCCGAGCAGGGCGTCACCCTCACGGGTCCAGAAGACCTCGCCGATCCAACGCGCCTCGCGGGTCGTGCGCAGCTCGCTCGCCACGTCGCCCAGCAGGGCGAACACCCGCAGGTGCCCCGCGTGCCCGGACCCCAGCGACGTGCGCGGGATGTCGAGTTGGAAGCCGGCGGTGCTGAGCAGCGGATCCTCGGCCACCGCCTCGGCCTTCTCGCGCACCAGTCCGGTGGAACCCCGGAAGACCTGGCGCCCGTCCTCGAAGACCAGGATCCCGTGGACGGCCCGGCGGTCCCGGGTGTCGGCGGCCCAGCCCATGAGGCGCAGATCGTTGAAGCGGTGGACGGCTTGATCCACCTGGCCTTCGAAACGGCCGGGCTCGACGGCGACGACGCGGCCGTCGTCGCCGCGCAGGACCGGTGCGCCGTCCTGCTCTTCGAGGGTGTAGTCGACCATCTCGAGCGGCAGCAGGCGCACGCCCCCCTCCGCATCGAGGGCCACCGCCAGCAGCTGCAGCCCGTTGTCGCCGTCCGTCAGGTCGTCGTCGGAGACCATGGCCAGGAATTCGGCACGGCGGGTGGTGTCGAGGCCGAAGCTCCGGGAGACCGCCACCACACGCCCCCCCAGGGCCACGGCGAGTTCGACGGGAACCACCAGGCCTGAGTCGAGCACGTCCTCGCCGCCATCGCGGGCCGTGACCTCGCCCGAGACCATGGCCGACACGCGACCCGAGTCGAGCTCGACCGCCCCCAACCCGGCCCCGCTGCGCAGGACCACGTCGAGTGCGGCGACCGGACCGAGGCCGATCTCCTCGATCCGGCGGCCCACCAACTCGGGGCGGGTCGACAGGGCGAACACGTCGGACCACTGCGCCTGCGCACCGAACAACTCCGCCTTGCGCTCGGCCAGCGGCCAACGCAGCGGCGGCGCGGCGGAGAGCACCAGGGGCTCCTCCCGCTGACGATGGACGACCTTCTCGGCGCGCCGCGGCGGCGCCTCGTCGAAGGCCGATTGCCCCGGCAGGTCCCAGGGCAAGTCCACGTCGAGCACGTCGATGATGGTCGGCAGGATGTCGAGGGTCTCGACGTGACGGTCGCTGATCGCGCCCTGCGTCTGCCCGGGTCGCTTCACGAACAGCGGCGCGTAGGCGATGTCCTCCCAAGCGGACGCGGTGATGCGACGCCGACGTTCGCCCGCCTGCAGCGACAGGCCGTGGTCGGCGGCCACCACGACCAGGGCATCGTCCCAGACGCCGGCCTGCTCGAGCCGCGCGCGCAGCCGACCGATGAGCCCGTCGACGTGGCCGAGCTGCAACAGGAAGCGCTGATAGGCCTGGGCCACGACCCAGTCGTCGGGCAACCAGGTGCCCGCCGCGAAGCCGATGGTCCGGGCGGCTCCGGGATAGGACCGACCCGACGGCAAGGTGGTCCACGGATAGTGCGGCAACAGCACGTGCAGGAAGTACAACGTGGGCTCGTCGTCGCTCTCGATGGTCGCGATGAAGTCCGAGAAGATGGCCGAGCGGTCGTCGAGGGTCGCCTCGAGCAGGTCTTCCCGCGCAAAGGCCCCGGCGTCGAGCGGCCGGCCCGCCGGCTCCCCGGAAACCCCCTCCCCGGAAACGGCGTGCGCGGAGTCCGCAGCACCCGCCAGTCCGCCGACAGGAACGCCCTCGGCAGCCCCGTCGGCGAAGCCGCCCCAGTTGGCCGTCACGTCCGGCAGGCCGGTGGCCCAGTCGGCCGGCAGCAGGATGTGGCCCTGCACCACCGCGAGGTCGCTGAAGAGCGAGCGCAAGCGCGCCGCCAGCGCACCCTCCGCCGCCGCGTCCGCCGGCGACGCCTCGCCCGACGCTCCCTCGAGCGTGCCGACAGCAGGGGCGTCGGTCGACAGCAACGCGGGCGGGCAGACGGACGTCACCGTCTCGTGCACGCGCATGCGGTGCGAGTCGCCCAGGATGCGGAACAGGCTGCCGGGATGATCGGCCGCGATGGGCAAGCGCGAGAAATCGTCAGGGACTTCACCGGTGAGGATCGAAGGGATCACCTGCACGGTGTTGGTGTGCGACGTGGACGCGTTGCGGAACCAGGTCGAGGCGTCGGCCAGGGCCGCGAAGTGAGGGAAGAGGCGGCGGTCGATGCCGGCCTCGACATCCATGAGCGATCCCGTCGGGAGCTCGTCCAGGAGCAGCAGCACGACGGTGGTTTCCGACGTCACGCTGACGGCGGGCAACTCGGCACCGGACGACGGCTGCAGCACCTTGCGCACGTTGCCGTCGAACAGGAACAGCCCGGCGAAGACCAGCGGTGCCGGGCTGAGCACCGACAGCAGCGACCGCAACGGCTCGAGCCGGGCGTAGGCCAGCGCTCCGAGCACACCCACGGCCGCGGCGACCACACCGGCCGCTGTCGCCGACAGGGCGCGCCCGGCCGGCGGCAGCACGAACACCGCCAGCAGGACGGCCACCAGGGTCAGGTGCAGCGCCAACGCGACCCGGCGGCCGGCCAGACGCGCCAGTCCGGCAGCGAGGGCGGCGGCCAGCGGGACGGCGGCGATGGCCACCACCACGAGCACCACCAGGTCCACGGGCTCGCTGCGACGCACGGCGAAGAAGGCCACATCCCGGCTCAGCACCTCGAACAGGGGCTGGGCCAGGGCGAAGGCGCTCAACACGCCGATGTGCGCCAGACGCAGTCCTGCGCCCAAGCCGAGCAGCCCCGACGCCTCGCGTCCGGTCGCCGCCGCGGCGCCGCTGCCCTTGCGTTGCTCGATCTCACCCTCCGTGCCGGATCCCCGGCGCTTTGACGCCCGCTGACCGTGGCGGGTTATTATGCTGAAGATTCCCACCCGACGTGGCCGATTCCTGCCTCGACGGAACACTCCCCGCCCCGCCGGACCGGCCCGATGCCCACCGAACCGCTGCTCGTCCCCCTCGCCTACCTCGACCCCGGCTCCGGCAGCATGCTGCTGCAGATGCTCCTCGCGGGCGTGGCCGGCATCTTCGTCTTCATGAAGTTCCAGGGGCGACGTTTCATGAGCCTCTTCTCGCGCACGCCGGACGACGCGAGCGACGAGCAGCCGCCCGAGGACGGCGGCGAGTCCTGAAGCGTTCGGCGCAGGACGGGCCGACCGCGCACGGGCAACGGGCATGAGCACGAGTTCCGCCGACATCTCCCCGCCCTCGGCGGGTGAAGAGCGCCGCCTCGAACCGGGCTCCTTCCGCGACCGCGACAGCCGCGTGTTCTACGGCCCCGACGGCGTGTTCCGGGGCCTCAGCGAGGAGGGCCTCGCCCAGTGGCGCCGCCTGGCGGCCAGCAAGTTCTTCGCCAAGGAACACGGCGCCGGACGCATCGTCGCCACCGAGGAGGTCGAGGCATCCGCCGCACCCGTGGCCGGCCTCGAACTCGCCTGGGCCGGACTGCTGCGCCACGAGCGCATCCCCTTCGTCAGTTATCCGTACGAGTGGTGCTTCGGCATGCTCAAGGACGCGGCGGCCCTGCAGCTCGACCTGCTCACCGCCGCCCTCTCCGAGGACATGACCCTCAAGGACGCCACGCCCTACAACGTGCAGTGGCGCGGGGCGCGACCCACCTTCATCGACGTGCCGTCCTTCGTCGAGCTGGCCCCCGGCGATCCGTGGGAGGGCTACCGACAGTTCTGCGAGCTGCAGCTCTACCCGCTCATGCTCCAGGCCTACAAGGGCGTCCCCTTCCACGCCTGGCTGCGCGGCGCCATCGACGGCATCTCGCCCAACGACTTCCGCTCGCTCATGTCGTGGCGCGACGTCCTGCGCGCGGGCGTGCTCAAACACGTCGTGCTGCACGCCGCCCTGCAGTCGAGCCAGGGACAGACCAAGCGTGACGTGCGTGACGACCTGAAAAAGGCCGGTTTCCACAAGGAGTTGATCCTGGCCAACGTGCGCAGCCTGCGGAAACTCGTGGGCAAGCTCGAGTGGAAGGCCGCGGGGTCCGAGTGGGCCAACTACACCAACGACAACAGCTACGACGAGGCCAACCGCAAGCTCAAGGAGGAGTTCGTGGGCACGGCGGTGCGCGACCGCCCGCGCAAGCTGGTCTGGGACCTCGGCTGCAACACCGGCGACTACAGTCGCATCGCCGCCGAGCACGCCGACGCCGTCGTGGCCATGGACGGCGACCACCTCGCCATCGAGAACCTCTACCGTCGCCTGCGCGATGAAGAGAGTCCCGCAGCAAACAAGATCCTGCCCCTGGTGATGAACCTCAACGACGCCTCCCCGAACCTCGGGTGGCGCGGCGCCGAGCGCAAGGGACTGCCCGAGCGCGGCCGCCCCGACATGACGCTGTGCCTGGCCCTGATCCACCACGTGGTCATCAGCGCCCACGTGCCCCTGCAGGAATTCGTGGGCTGGCTCGCGGACATGGGCACCGACCTGGTCATCGAGTTCGTCGACAAGAACGACGAGATGACGCGGACGCTGCTGCGCAACAAGGAGGACAAGTACGCCGACTACGAACGTGAGGTGTTCGAGGAGTGCCTCTCACGTTCGTTCGAGATCGTGCGCAAGGAGTCGCTGCAGGGCGGCACGCGCACCCTCTATCACGGGCGCAACCAGCGGGCCGGCGCCTCGTAGTCGAGCTCGCGGGCGAACGTCTCACCCACCGCGTACACGCGGATGCGGCCGGCGACCGGGCCCCCGAGCGCGTCAACCGGGATCACGCAGACGAAGCCGCAGGCCTGCAGGGCCGGATCGTCGAAGCGCCGGGCCAGGCCGAGGTGGGCCTCGGCGGCGGGCCCCGACCAGAGCTCCTGATCGTCGCGCATGACCACCACGCTGCGCACCCGGGCGGCGGCGCGCAGGTCCGCGGCCCAGCCCGCCAGCCGCAGCCGCTCACCGTCGTCGAGGGTGGCCACCTCGACCGCGCCCATGGGGCCCGCGGCGCGCAGCTCGTACTCCCGGCCCCGGGCATCGCGCAGTCGGGTCGCTCCCGCGTCGAGCGTCCAGCGTTCGAGCCGCAGGGGGTGCAGCGTGCCGGCGCCGTCCTCGGCGTAGAGGGACAGGTCGTACGGCCCGGTGCCCATGCGCCGCTCGTCGAGCATGAGGGCGAAGCCCGCCTCGGATGAACCGTTGGCGGCGGGCCGCGTCGCCCCCACCACCACCTCGTCGAGGACGAACACCAGGCGCCGCGGCCAGTCGGTGCCGTCTGCGCGCCCCCACAGCCGGCCCTCGACGTAGGCCGGCACCTCGTCGTCCGGCCGCCGGGCCACCCGGAAGCTGCTCGCCGCGGTCAGCGCCACCGACAGGGGCGGCGCCTGCCCCGCCTGCGGCTCGGTGCGCGGCAAGGTGTCGAGGGCCCGCCCCAGCACGTCGGCGCTGCCGAGCCCGCCGTACACGCCGTCCCAGCCGACGCCAGCGCCGAACAACGCCAGCCGACGGTCGCGCCCGGCCCGACGGTCCGGCGGCATCGGTCCGCTGCGGTAGGGCGTCTGCCCCCCGCGGTGCATGACTTTGGTCGCGGGCGCTTCGGCCCGGTCCAACGGCACGCCGGCGAGACCGGGCGGAACCGCCAGCTCCATCCAGTCGGCGATGGACGGCGCGGTGTCGACGGTCTGGACGTTCCTCTCGCTGACGGCTCCCGCGGTCTGCCCCGGCATGCGCACGAAGTAGGGCACGCGACGCACGGCGTCGATGTCGGCGTCGGCGGGTTTGCGACGCGCGCCGCCCGGGACGAAGCTCAAGCCATGATCCGCCAGCACCACGAGCAGCGTGCGGTCGCCGCGCCCCGCCTGCTCCAGTCGGTCGAGAAGCCGCCCGAGCAGCCGGTCCGTGGCGCCCAGTTGCAGCAGGTGACGCTGCCAGGCGAGGTGCACCCGGTCGGGGTCCTGGTCCCAGCGCCCTTCCCGTTGCCCGCGCGTGACCGTGACGCCGTCCCGCGCCAGGCGTCGCCCCGACGGCAGGTGTTCCCAGGGCTGGTGCGGCAGCAACACATGCAGGAAGGCGAAGAGTGGTGGCTCGTCGTCACCCTTGCCGGCCACGGGCAGAGCGTCGATGAAGTCCTCGAACAATTCGGAATGGTCGAGACCCTGCAGCGCGCCCAGGCGACGCACGATCCACCCGTCCGCCGTGTCGGCGCCCGCGAGGAACCCGGCCGGCCCGGTGTCGATGGCCGGCAGCGACGAGGACCAGGCGGCCGGCAGGGTGCGGTGCGCCCACACCACGGCCATGTCGACGGCCAGCACCGCGAGCGTGGCAGCGGAAGAGCGGCCCTCGCGGTCCTCGACCAGGTCTCGGTGCCCGGCGCCGGCCGCGGTGTCCGGGCGGAACAGGTCCGTCACCGGCTCGGCGACGAGCAAGCGGTGTCGGGGCGCGAGCCACGCGAACAGGTTGCCCGGATGGTCGACCGCCACGGGCAGGCGCGAGGGATCGTCGGGGGCCCGCCCGCTGAGGATGGCCGGCAGGGCCTGGGCGGTCTGGTCATGGGACGCCGTGGCGTTGCGATACCAGGTCGAAGTGGCGGCCAGGCGCGCGAAGGCGGGGAAGAGCGTCGCGTCGATGCCCCCGTCGGCGGCCAGCAGCGAATCGAGGGGCAGTTCGTCCAGGACCACGAGCACCACGTCGAGATCGGCGCCGGCGCCCACGTGGGCGGTCACCGCACTCGACGCGGTGTCCCAGCTCCCGCTGCGTTCGTCCCCGAAGGCCAGGCGCGAGACGCCGGGCCGGGTCAGGAAGACCATGGGCACCACGAGGGTGCCGGCCGCGAGCAGGGTCAGGAGCAGCGACGCCGGCGCCCAGCGCAGGGCCAGCCCCACCAGCAGCACGCCGACGAGCCCGCACAGCCCCACGGCCGCCAGCGGTGCGGCGGCGAGCGCGTCACCGCCGGGCAGCGCGCCCACGAGCGGCAACAGCAGCGCGGCGAGCAACACCACGCACACGACGCCGTGCACCGGCGAGCGCACGCGGGCGCCGAACAGGCCCGACGACTCGACCACGGCCGCCAGCAGCAGCGGCAGGCCCAGGCTCAGGCCGAACGCCACTCCGACCAGCCGCCCCCCGCCGATCCCCCGGGCCACAAGACCCGCTGCGTCGCGGCCGAAGGCCTGGAGGATGGGCTCGGCCACCGCCAGGGACCAGAGTCCCGTGATCCAGGCGAGGCGCCGAACGAGGTTGAGCTCGACGTTGACCGCCCGGCGCGGCCTAGCCGCATTCCGTGAAGCCACACGAGTAGCACTTCACGCAGCCTTCTTCGTAGGCCAACTGGCTGCCGCAATCGCGACAGGCGCCCTGCACCACGCGGCTCTCGCGTCCGCCGGCCTTGTGCCCGCCGCCCTGGGTCTGGGGCCGTGAAGACGCCGGGCCGGAGGCGGCCAGGGCCGCCGTGAGATCGCGACGCTCGGCGTGCAGGTCCTTGGGCGGCGCGGCGTCTTCAGCCGTGCCGGCGCCGCCGGGATCGACGGGCGATGCGTCGCCGAGGCCCGCATCCAAACGTCCCTGCTGGGCCACGTGATACTTCTCGAGGGCCTTGCCGATGCCGTCGGCGCACGAGCTGATCTTGCCGTCCTCGCCCCAGGCCGGGCGATGACAGGAGATGCCCTTGAGCTGCTTGATGAGCGGCTCGATGGACGCCCCGCAGCGCAGCGAGTAGGAGATCAACCGGCCGATGGCCTCGTTCTGCGAGGCCGCACAACCGCCGGCCTTGCCCATGTGGTTGAAGAGTTCGAAGGGGCGGCCCGTCTCGTCCTCGTTGACGGTGATGTACAGGTTCCCGCAGCCCGTGTTCACGCGCATGGTGTGGCCCACGGTGACGGCGGGCCGGCGTCGCGGCGCGAGACCGTCTTCGCCCGTCGCGTCGGCCACCCCACCCGCCATGGGCGGCGGCTCGGCCACCGCCAACAGCTGCCGGATCACCTTCTCGTGGCGCAGTCGCGGCGCGACCTTCTCGGCGTAGAAGCGCTCGAGGCCCTCCGCCAGACGCTGGGCCAGCGGCGCGAGCTCGCCCTCCTGGGTCTCGAGATACAGGCGCGTGGCCTCGTGCTGCTCGCAGGCCGAGACCAGCTGGGCCACCGCGTCGTTCTCACCGCCCACGACGCCGTCCCAGTCCACCTCGCGATAGGCCATGACGACGGTCGCCGCCCGGTCCTTCGCCGTCTCACTGCCGAGCGGATCGCCGCCCACGGCGCCGCTCCCCGTCTGCCCGCCCTTCGCGTCCGCCAATTGCGCCTCCCCCGGGACCGCCACGGGTCCCAACTCCGGTTCCATTTTCTGGATCATCGTCGCGTTTCTCGCGCGCCGCCGCGTGACGAGCGGGCCTCTCGGGCCCTCCCGTCCGCGGCGAACGCCGTCAGTTGCCGCTGCCGTCGAGCAGCATGTCGACGATGGCATCCTTCTCGTTGGATGCAGCACTTTCACCGGCACCCGCAGGCTTATCTTCGCCCTCGGACTTCTTGGTGTCCAGGGCCATGGGCTGCCCGCTGCGGCTGCCGTCGCGGTAGACGGTGATGCCCTTGCAACCCAGCTCGAAGGCCAGGCGGTAGGCCTGATCGACCTCCTCCACCGTCGCCTCCGAGGGGAAGTTGATGGTCTTGCTCACGGCCGCGTCGGTGTGTTCCTGCCACGCGCCCTGCATGCGCACGTGCCACTCCGGCGTGATGTCCCGCGCCGAACGGTAGACCGTCCGCACCGACTCGGGCAGATCGATCGGGCAGCCCTCGAGGGTGCCCTTGTTGCAGGCGTGGTCGACGACCGTGTCGACGGCCGCCTGATCGAGGCCCGACGACTTGAGCGCCGACAGGAAGACCGGGTTGGTCTCGTACATGATCTGGGCCTTGCCCGCGCTGTCCTTCATGACCTGGCGCTTGAAGGCCAGGCTGAAGATGGGCTCGATGCCGCCCGAGCAGCCGCCGATGATCGAGATGGTGCCGGTGGGCGCAATGGTCACGCAGTGCGCGTTGCGCATCTTCCGATTCTCGACCTTGTCCCAACGCGAGCCTTCCCAGTTGGCGAAGGTGCCCTTCTCCTCGGCCAGCTTGGTGTCCTCGTCCCAGGCTTCCTTGCGGATGAACTCGCCCACTTCCTTGGCCAGCGCGAGAGCCTCGTCGCTGTCGTAGGCCACGCCGAGTTCGAACAGCAGGTCGGCCCAACCCATGACGCCCAGGCCGATCTTGCGGTTGGCCCGGCACATGGCGTCGATCTCCTTGGTCGGGTAGTTGTTCACCTCGACCACGTTGTCCAGGAAACGGACGCTTGTGCGGACCGTCTCGCCGAGCGCGTCGTAGTCGATGGTGCCCACCTCGTCGGCCGCACCGCCGGCCGTGCCGCCGGTGCCGGTCGGCTTCACGTAGAAGGCGGCCAGATTCAGGCTGCCCAGGTTGCACGCCTCGTAGGGCAGCAGAGGCTGCTCGCCGCACGGGTTGGTGGACGTCATCGGCCCGATGTTGGGCGTCGGGTTCACCTCGTTGATGCGGTCGAGGAAGATCAGCCCCGGCTCGCCGGAGTTCCACGCCTTGGTGACGATCAGGTCGTAGAGCTCGCGGGTGGTCCAGAAGCCGGAGGCGTCGTCGCTGCCCTGTTCGTAGGCCTCGAAGTCGGCCTTGCTGTCGCTCTTGCGCAGGAAGGCCTTGCGCTGGTCGTGCGGCGAGACCACCACGTGCAGGCTGTCCGGATCGGACGTGACCCGCTGCATGAACTCATCGGGTGTGGTGCACGACAGGTTGTAGTTCGTGACCTGGCTAAGGTCCTCCTTGAGCCGCACGAACTGCAGGATATCCGGATGATCAACGCGCATGGTGCCCATGTTGGCGCCGCGCCGGAACGCGCCCTGTTGGATGGCGTCGGTCACCGCCGAGAGCATCTTCAGGAACGAGAGCGGCCCTTCGGTGGTGCCGCCGGAGCTGCGCACGATGGAGCCGCTGGGGCGCAGCTTGCTGAGGTCGACGCCCGTGCCGCCACCCGCGCGCTGCACGAGGGCGATCTGGCGAGCCGTCTCCATGATGTCGGCGATGGAGTCTTCGAGGGGCAGCACGAAGCACGCCGAGAGCATGCCGAGGGGGCGGCCGGCATTCATGAGCGTGGGGCTGTTCGGCATGAAGCGCCGGGTCCACATCATCTCGAAGAAGCGATCGGCCCAGAGGTCGGCTTCGGTCTCGACGGAGGCGACGTGATCGGCGACGCGGCGGAAGAGCTCACGCGGCTTCTCGACGATCTCACCCCGCCCGTCCTTCTTCAGGTAGCGGTTGGCGAGGACGCGCAGCGCGTTCTCGGTGAACGGGCCGTTGGCGCTCTCGCCGCCGGCCTCGAGCGCCGTCTGTCCGGCGGACATGGGCTTCCCGGCTGACTCCGGCTTGCCCCCATCGACCAGAACGCCCCCACTCGTGGTATCCGTCAACTCGTCTCCCTCCCGGCTGTGATGCCCGTTTTGCGTGCCTCGAGGCCCAAACCGCATGTCGGGCCGCCACCGACCCGCCCCCACGCATGGGGGCCTCGTTCGACAGCGCCCCTAGATATAGGGGGTCGCGGCGCACTTCAAGTCAGCTTTCCACAAAACCGCATCCGACTTGCAACTCACCTGGAGCAGGCCCGCCAGGCCTGCACCCTCCGCCATCGGGATCCATTGTGCGGCAGAGGCGGGATGGGCGCAACGGGTGCGGCTCGCGCTCCCGGGCCGGGCACCAGCGCTCGGTCTCAGCCCTCCTGGGCGGCTGCCACGGGGCCCCAGAGTTCGACTTCGAGGGAGAGTTCATCACCGCCCGCAGCGCGCACACGGCGGCGCACAAGCTCCACCAGGGCGGACACGTCGGCCGCCGTGGCGCCGCCTGCGTTGAGGAAGAAGTTGGCGTGCCGCTCGCTCACCCGGGCGCCGCCCACGCTCAGGCCCTTGCACCCGGCCGCATCGATGAGCCGACTCGAGGGCGAGTCTTCGGTGTTGCGGAACATGCAGCCGGCGCTGCGCGCCGCCAGGGGCTGGCTTGAGCGCTTGGCCTGCAGGACCTCGGCCACCCGGGCCTCGACGACGGCGGGCGCCTCCGGGGTGAGCTGCAGCACCACATCGACCAGGGTGGCGCCGCGGTGTTTCGCGTCCAGCCCCTCGCCGCCCTTGAAGACCGACGTGCGGTAGCCGAAGTCCCCCGGTCCCAGGGCGATCTCCTGGGCCTGACCGTCGGCATCCACGATGGTGGCGGACACGACGCGCTCACCGATCCAGCCCATGCTGCCGCCGGCATTGCCGTGCACGGCTCCGCCCACCGTGCCGGGGATGCCCACCAGGCCCTCCGTGCCGGAGAGTCCCTGGCGCTGACACAGGCTCACCAGGCGGGCCAGCGACGCCCCCGCGTCGGCCCGCAGCGCGTACTCCACTTCGCCGTGGTGATAGATGCCCCGCAGCAGGTGCGTGTGGATCACGACCTCGTCCACCCCGGCATCGCTGATGAGCAGGTTGCTGCCCTGCCCCAGCAGGCGGAACGGGAGCTTCGCAGCCTGCAACGCCGCGACGACGACGATGAGCTCACGCCGGTCGCGAGGCTCGATCAGGAACGGCGTCGTGCCGCCGATACCGAACGTCGTGCGCGGCCCGAGCGGCTCAGCCTCAGTGACAAGGAACCCCGTGCGCAAGACTTCCGGCAAGTCCATCGATGTCGCCAGCTCCCATGACCAGGCAGACGTCGTCGGGCCGCAAGGCCGTCAGCACGGCTGCGGTGGCGTCGGACGCGGGGCCCACCCGATGCACGGAGGCTTCACCGGCAGCGGCCGCCAGCCGCGCCCCGGTGTCCTCCGCCCGCTCGGGATGGGCATCCCGGGCCACGAAGATATCGCACAGCAGCAGTTCATCGAAACGCCCGAAGGCATCGGCAAAGCCCTGCAGGAAGCTCTCGGTGCGGCTGACCTGGTGCGGCTGGTAGACGCCCACGAGCCGGCGCCCCGGATAGCGGGCCCGAACGGCCGCCGCCGAGGCCTCCACCTCCTCGGGGTGATGGGCGAAGTCGTCGATGATCACAGCCTGCCCCCCGTCGACGTCCACCGAGCCCAGCGTCTGCAGCCGCCGGGCCACGCCGGAGCAGGTCTCGACGTGCGGCAGCAACAGCGCCGGGTCGATGCCCACGAGGGCCGCGGCCGCCAGCGCTGCCAGGAGGTTGTCGAGGTTGTGTCGGCCCAGCAGCGGGCAGCGGAACGTGCCCAGGCTGCGCTCTCCGGCGTCGACGACCACGCGGCCGGAGTAGCCCGCGGCGTCCTCGACGATGTCGGCGAGGGCCATGTCCACGCCGAGCCGCAGCGTGGTCGTGCCGGCCGGCGCCGCTTGCGCCACCTCCTCGGGTACGGCGCCCCCCAGGACCAGTCCGCCGCCAGGCGGGACCTGGCCCGCGAAGCGCGCGAAGGCCGCGGTCACGCCGGCCTCGTCGCCGAACCAGTCGAGGTGGTCGGCGGCCACGCACAGCACCACGCCCACCTGGAAGGGCAGGTGCAGGAACGAGTCGTCGTATTCACAGGCCTCGACCACGAAGGGCGCATGCGGGTCGCCCCAATGGGCCGAGCCCGGAAGGGTCAGGGGCCGCCCGCCGACGACCCAACCCGGCGCCAACCCCGAGGCCTGCAGCAGGTGGGCCAGCAGGGCCGTGGTGGTCGTCTTGCCGTGGGTCCCGGCGATGGCGATCCCTGGGCGACCGCGCAGCAAGGCGCCCACGGCCTCGCTGTACTTGACCACGGGGATCCCGGCGTCGCGTCCGGCCTGCAGCTCGGGGTTGTCGTCCGGCACCGCGGCCGAGTGCACGATCAGGTCGGCGCCCTGGGCCCAGGTCGCGTCGTGCTCCTCGTGCACCACCACGCCGTGGGTCCGCAACGCCTTGAGCATGTCGGACGGGGTGCGGTCGCTGCCCGAGACCTTGTGGCCCTCGTCGGCGAGCAACACCGCCAGACCCGAGAGTCCCCCACCGGCCACGCCGACCATGTGCACCCGGGGCGGAAAGCGCGGCACGCTCATGCCGACGGCTCCACGCCCACGACCAGGGCGGCCGGCACCTCGACGGCCCGTCGCACGGGGCGGGGCTCGGCGCCCGAGGCCCGCACGATCACGTCCGCCACCTGTCGCGCGGCATCGGGGCGAGCCGTGCGTCGCGCAGCTGCCGCCATGGCCGGCAGGCGATCGAGCGCGGCACACAGCAGGCCCGGCACGGTAGCGCTGCCCGTCGGGTCCTCGCCCGGGACGAGCAGCGCGCCTCCCTCGAGGACCAGCGCCATGGCGTTGGCCCGTTGATGCCGATCCGCGTGGTGGGGATAGGCCACCAGCACCGACGGCGTGCCGGTCAACGAGAGCTCGGCCACCGTGCCCGCGCCCGCCCGGCAGACGGCGACGTCCGCCAACGAGTACGCGGCCGACATGTCGTCGAGGAAGGGCAGCGCCACCACGGGCACGTCGGAGTTCTGCGCCTCCGGCGGGGAACCGTCGGGGGCGGTTCGGCCGCCGGTCAGGTGCAGCACCTGCCAGGCGTCGCCGCTGGTCTCGAGCACCGTGCACAGGGGCGAGAGCAGCTGGTTCAGGTCGCGGGCGCCTTGACTGCCGCCCATGAGCAACAGCGTGCGCCGATCCGGTGCGAGGCCCAGGCGACGCGCCGCAGTGCCCCGCTCGAGGCGCGGCATGGGGCTGGAGGGATGCCCGGTCACCTGGGTCGTGCGGCGCCCCCGGGGCATCTCCGCACCGGCGAAGGAGAGGCACACATGGTCGACGCGCCGATCGAGGCGACGGGCGACGCGACCCGCCCGGGCGTTCTGCTCGATGAGCACCGAGGGTCGCCCGAAGAAGCCGGTCAGCAGCGCCGGGGCCGCGACCCAACCGCCGAGCACGACCACCACATCGGGATCGTGCCGTCGGACCGCCGCCCGCCACCGGCTCGTGGCTTCCATCCAGCGACGCAGCCGGGCCACCGACGGGCGCGGGCTGTCACCGAAGAGCGCCTCGTAAGCGTGCGCGCCCGGCGTGAGCATGGAGCGCTCGACGGCGCGTCCCGCCACCAGGAACACGGATTCGTGGCCGCGCCGACGCAGCAGATCCGCCACGGCTATGCCGGAGGCCAGGTGTCCCCCGGTTCCGCCGCCCAGGAAGAGCGTTCTCACCGGGCGGGGATGCGCAGCCGTTGGCCGACCGAGATCGCGTCGGGACTCGACAGGATGTCGCGGTTGGCCTCGAACAGATCATCCAGGAAGCGCACCGACCCCAGCTCCTGCTGCGCGATGGTGCCGAGGTTCTCGCCCGCCTTGACCACGTGGAAACGCTCGACACCGACGTCACCGCGGGCCCGCGTCGGCGGCTTGGCCGCCGCGGTCTTCTCCGGCGGCGGCGCGCTGCCCGCCTTCACCACGATGACCTGACCGATCTGCAACTTGAGCGGGTCGAGGCCGGGGTTGAGCTTGATCAACTGCGGATAGAGCGAGCTGCTGCCGTAGTAGGTGCGGGCGATGACGCCGAGCGTCTCGCCCTCGCTGATGGTGTGGGTCACGCGCTGACTGGCGACGGTGGCCGTCTCACCCGGCGGGGGCTTGTACGAACGGGATCCGGGGTAGGCCACCGGCGGCTCGTCCGCCGTGAAGGCCTTGTCGTCGGGCGTGATCGGCTTGATGTGACGCACGACGGGCAGCTTCTTGCCCGACGGTCGTCCAGTCGACTTCACCGCGGGCTTGCTGCCCTTCGCGGCGGCCAGTGGCTTGACCGCTCCGGCCTTCGATCCGCTCTTGTCGGCGACCGCCAGCTTGGCCGCGGCGGCGTCCTTCGCCGTCGAGCGGCCCTTGTCGGCCGCGCCGTCGTCGTCGGCGCTCTGGTAGTCGATGCTCAGCGGCGTCCCCGCGGGCGGCACCAGGGCAGCGACGCCCGGTTCCTCCGTCGTGGTCCAGGCGATGGCGGCGATGAGCCCGGCCACGGCCACGACAGCGAACAATCCGTACTTCTCGACTTCGTTCATCCCATCCCCTCCACCACGCGTTCCGCCACCGCCGGGTCTTCCGACGGCACCGGTCGGGACCCGCCCGCCAAGACGGAGTCCCCAACCGGATCTTCCTCCGGCCGGCGCGACAATCCAAGGAGCAATCCGGCCGAGATGCAGAGCACCAGCCGCGAACTCCCTCCCGCGCTCACGAAGGGCAGCGGGATGCCCTTGGGAGGCACGGTCCCCGCCACCACCGCCACGTTGGCCAGAGCCTGGACGACCACCTGCATGATCAGCCCGGACCCCACCACCAGGGCGAAGCGCGAGCGCAGCCCCATCAACAGGCGCACGCCGTGCCACAGGAACACGCCGTACAGCAGCAACACGAGCAGGATGCCCACCAGGCCCAGCTCCTCGCCGATGATGGCCAAAACGAAGTCGCTCTCGGCCTCGGGCACGAACCCCCACTTGCCCACCGAGGCGCCCAGCCCCGCCCCCCAGATGCCGCCCGAGGCCAGGGCGGTGAGGCCCTGCGAGACCTGGCTCGTGGGTTCGGGATGCAACCAGAGGTCGATGCGGTGGCTCACGTGGGCGAAGCGGGTCCACCCATAGGCGGCGGCCCCCAGCAGGCAGGTCAGGAATCCGGCCATCAGGTGCAGCGAGCGGGCCCCGCCCACCCACAGCACCAGCACGGCCATGAACAGCAGGTACAGCGACGAGCCCAGGTCGGGCTCGATGAGCACCAGTGCGGCCGGGATGGCGGCGATGATCAGGGGCACGAACGCGCCCTCGCGCAGGTTGCGGGTGCGCTCGCCGGCCGCTGCCATCCACGCGCCGATGAGGATGATCGTCGCGACCCGGGCCAGCTCGCTGGGCTGGAACAGCACCGGTCCGATGACCAGCCAGCGCTGGGCCTGGTTGATCTCGGGGCCCAGCACCAGCACGAGTCCGAGCAACGCCACGGCCAGCAGCCAGAGCGGGCGCGACAGCCCGAAGAGCAGGCGCGGGCCCACCCGGGAGGCCACCAGGAACCCGGCCACGCCCACGCCGAAGCGCACCAGCTGTTTCTGCAGGAACACGAGGTCCTTGCCCCGGTCCATGTGCTTCAGGATGTCGGCGGAGTAGACCATCACCAGGCCGAGTCCCATCAACGCCAGCATCGACCCGAACAGCCAGCGTCGACTGGCGGCCATCTGGTCCGGGCGGGTGTACGAGACGGTGCGGGCGGCCTTCATGGGGCGCCCGTCACCGGGCCACCGCCAACGCCGCCATGCCGAGGGCCGCGAAGAGCACCGACACGATCCAGAAGCGCACCACCACGCGGGTGTCCGGGATGCCGCCGAATTGGAAGTGATGGTGCAGGGGCGCGCAACGCAGCAGCCGGCGCCCACCGGAGAGTTTGAAGAAACCGACCTGTCCGATGACCGACAGGACCTCCAGCACGAACAGCCCGCCGATGATCAGCAGCAGCAGCTCCTGCTTGGCCACCACCGCGACGTAACCCAGCAAACTGCCGAGGGGCAGGCTCCCGGTGTCGCCCATGTAGACCAATGCCGGCGGCGCGTTGAACCACAGGAAGCCCAGGGTCGCCCCGGCGATGGCGCTGCAGAACACGGCCATCTCCTCTGCGGTGGGCACCTGCATCAGGTTCAGCTCGAGGTACGGCGCGCGCCCCACGGCCACCGTGACCGCAGCCATGCACACCGCGGCCACCACCATCGAGCCCGCCGCCAACCCGTCCATGCCGTCGGTGAGGTTCACGGCGTTGGACGTGCCGGTGACCACCAGCAGCACCAGCAGCATGTGCGGAAAGCCCGACGCCATCGACAGGTCGATGTGGACGCCATCGGTGAAGGGCACGTGCAGGGCCAGCAGGTTGGGCAGCCCCGTGCGCTTGAAGATCAGCGTCACCACGAAGGACAGGCTCACCGCCACGAGGAACTGCAGCAGGTACTTGCTCGCCGCCTGCAGTCCCTTGCGGGTCGGGTGGGTCAGCTTGACCCAGTCGTCGATGAAGCCGATCAGGCCGTAGCCGAAGGTCGAGAGCAGCCCGATCTGCACGTACTTGTTCGCGAGGTCGCCGAAGATCAGGCCCGCGAACAGGATCGCGCCCACGATCATCAGGCCGCCCATGGTGGGCACCGGCCCCTTGGTGGCGTTGATCTCGTTGAGCCGCGGGCTGTCGGTGGACGTCTCGTCCTCGATGTACTGTTGCCGCCGCAGGAAGCGCAGCAGGGGCTTGCCCAGGATCAGCGCCACGGCGAACGCGAGCACCGCCGAACAACCGGCGCGGACGGCCAGCGACCGGAACGCGGCCACCGGCAAGCCGAGGTTCAACAGGCCGTCGAGGAAGTAGAGGATCACCGCTGCCCCTCGCGTACCGGTCAGGCCACGGTCGGCGCGAGATCCACGAGCTGCTGCACGAGTCGATCGAGCACGACCCCGCGCGAGCCCTTCACCAGCACCACATCCCCGCGCCCGAGATCGTCGGTCAGGCGGTCGGCCGCTTCACGCCAATCGTCGCAGGCCAGCAGGTTGTCGTCCGAGAGGCCCGCGTCCCGGGCCCCTTTCAGCACGGAGGCCGCGTGCCGCCCCACCGCCACCAGCACCGCGGGGTTGATTGCGGCCAGAGCCTGCCCGGCCTGCTCATGGGCCGCCGGCGACGCCTCCCCCAACTCGAGCATGTCGCCCAGCACCACCATCAGGCGTCCGGGCCAGTTCAGCTCGGACAGGGCCGCGATGGCCGCACCGAGGCTGGCCGGGTTGGCGTTGTAGCTGTCGTCGATGAGCGTCACGTCGCCCAACGGCCGGACCTGGAGACGCCCCGAGGGCGGGAGCACCCGCCCCAGGGCCGCCGCGGCCGCCGGCAGGTCGACGTCCAACGCGCGGGCGCAGGCGAGCGCGGCCAGGGCGTTGCTGACCGCATGCCGCCCGAGCATACGCAGCGAAACCTCCACCTCGCCGTTGACCACGAAGGTCGTGCCTTCGGTGGAACAGTGCACGTTGCTGGCCACCAGGTCCGCCCGGGGATCGGTGCCGAAGCTCAAGACGCGGCCCGGCGCCCGGCGCGCGAGCCATTCGAAGGAGGCGTCGTCGCGGTTGAGCACCGCGAGGGCGCGGCCGTCGAGGGCCGTCAGCAGCGACGACTTCTCGGCGCGCACCCCTTGCAGCGATCCGAGCCCCTCCAGGTGGCCGCGATCAATGTTGGTGATGACGCCGATCTCGGGCCGCGCGAGGGCGCACAGCTCCGCGATGTCACCCGGTCGGTTGGTGCCCATCTCCACCACCAGGGCCTCGGTCTCCGGCGCGGCGCCGAGCAGAGTCAGGGGCACACCGATGGCGTTGTTGTAACTGCGTTCCGAGGAGGCGCTGGTGAAGCGCGCCGACAGGGCCGCCGCCGTCAGGTCCTTCGTGGAGGTCTTGCCGTTGGTTCCGGTGACACCGATCACCCGCCCTTCGAGGGCCGGCAAGCCCACGGAGCGCACATGCGCGCCGAGGCGCCCGAGCGCCACCAGCGTGTCGTCCACCATGACCGCCGGCACGCCGGCCGGAACCGCGCGGTGGGCCATGACCGCCACGGCGCCCTCCTCGATGGCCTCCGCCGCGAAGGTGTGGCCGTCGAAACGCGGCCCCTCGAGGCACACGAAGAGGTCGCCGGGCCGGATCCAACGGCTGTCGGTGGAGAGACGCAGCGCCCGGGTGGGCTCGGCTCCCTCGCCACCCGCCGGCACCGCTTCCTCGCCGGCTTCCCCACCGGCGGGCATTCCCGCCAAGGTGCCGCGGACCACTTCCGCGACGGCCTGCAGCCTCAAAGGCTCCAAAGCACCTCCCTCGCCACCTCGCGATCGTCGAACGGTATCACGCGATCGGAGAGGATCTGCGTGGTCTCATGGCCTTTTCCGGCGATGAGCACGATGTCCCCGCCTTGCGCCCGTCGACAGGCTGCGGCGATGGCGGCGGCCCGGTCCGGCTCGATCACGGTGTGGGCCCGGGTCGCGGCGCCGAGGCCCGCGACGACGTCGTCCAGGATGGCGACCGGGTCTTCGCCCCGAGGATTGTCGGACGTGACGAAGAGTTCGTCGGCCGCACGCGCCACCGCCGCCCCCATGAGCGGGCGCTTGGTGCGATCGCGGTCGCCACCGCAACCGAAGACCACCAGCAGGCGCCCCCGGGTGAGCGGCCGCAGCATGCTCAGCACCTGCTCGAGGGCATCCGGTGTGTGGGCGTAGTCCACCAGCACGCGGAAGTCCTGGCCGCAGTCAATCGGCTCGAGCCGGCCCGGCACGGCCGCGAGGCTGGCCAGCCCGAGGCGCGCCGCCGTCGGCGGGACGCCGCAGGCCAGAGCCGTCGTGGCCGCGGCCACGGCGTTGGTCACGTTGTGCCGCCCCACCAGTCGCGTGGCCAGCAGCATGTCGACCCCGCCGGCGGCCCGTGCACCGGCGGCGGGCGCCTCCAGCTCGGGAGCCGTCAGGCGGAAGGCCGCGCCATCCGCGTCCATGCGTTGCACCGTGGCGCGGGCGTCGGCCTCGACGTCGAGTCCGTAGCGCAGCACACGCGCCTCGGTCTGCTCGGCGTAGTCACGGCTCACCGGGTCGGCGGCGTTGAGCACGGCCACGCTCTCGGACGAGAGCGACGCGAACAGTCGCCCCTTGATGGCCGCGTACTCCTCCATCGTGCCGTGGTAGTCCAGGTGATCGCGGCTGAGGTTGGTGAACACGCCGGCGGCGAAGCGGATGCCCGTCACCCGGTGTTGCGCCAGGCCGTGCGAGCTGACCTCCATGACCACCGTCGAGACGTTGTCGTCCACCATCTGCGCGAGCAGACGCTGGGACTCGATGGCGTCGGGTGTCGTGTTGGCCAGCTCGCCATGGGCCTCGCCGATCCACCGGCCGAGGGTGCCGATCATCCCCGTACGTCGTCCGTCCTGTGCGAGCATCGACCGCAACATGAAGGCCGTGGTCGTCTTGCCGTTGGTGCCGGTGATGCCGATCACTTGCAGACGGGAGGAGGGTCGTCCGAAAAAGTGATCGGCCACCAGCGCCTTGGCCCGCATCGGGTCGGGCACGGCGACGTAGGGGAGATCGTCGGGAAGGGTCGCGTCCGCCGGGCCGAGGATGGCGACGGCCCCCCGCTCGGCGGCCTGGCGCGCGTAACGCACGCCGTCATCGAGAGCGCCCGGCGTGGCCACGAACAGGTCGCCCGCCGAGACCTTGCGGCTGTCGCCGGCCAGCCCGTCGATGGGCGGATTCCGATCAGCGCCGACGAGTCGGACGTCGCCGGCCCGAGGCCAGGCCTGCAGCAGCGGCGCGCACAGGGTGTGGAGATCCATGGTGTTGCGACTCGTCCTCCGGAGTCGGCGCAGCCAGAGGTTATCGCCGCCCGAGGGGCCGTCATCAACGCCGCGCATCGAGAGCCCGGGAGTGGTGGTGGCCGCGAGCGTCACCGGGACAGGCCTTCATAGGCCAGCAACTCGCGCAGGATCTCGCGGGCCACGGGAACCGTGGTCTGACTCGAAAAACGGCCGCCCTGAGGATCCTGCATGAGCACGACGACCGAGTAGCGCGGGGCGTCGGCGGGCAGCAGGGCTGCAAACGAATGGTTTTCCTTGGAGTGGTCCCGCTCGTCCTGGGCGGTGCCGGTCTTGCCCGCCACGAGGACGCCGTCGAGCAGGCCCATCTTGCTGGTGCCCTCATCGAGCACCGCCACCATCCAGTCGCGAATGAGGTCGCAGGTGTCGCGGCGGAACACCGGGACGGGAGCGGGACGGGCGGCCTCGAGCCATTCCCCCGCGCTGCCCTGGACCGCGTCGAGCAGTCGCGGCGTGCGCCGGTGGCCGTCGGCGAGGGTGCCCACGGCGGCCGCCATCTGCACCACCGTGACGGCCATCTCGTAACCGTGCGAGACCGACACGAGGGTGTTGTCGCGGCTCCATCTCGAGAGGCGTGAGAGAACTCCGCCCGACTCGTAGGGCAAGGGGATGCCCGTGCGCTGGCCCAGGCCGAGGCGCCGCAAGACGTCGTAGACCGGGCGCATGCGCTCGGGGTCCTTCTGGCCGGCGCCGTCCATGATCGAGGTGAAGATGCGGGCCATGCCGATGTTCGACGAGTAGACCAGGATCTCGCGCGGGTTGAGCGGATGGTCCTGGGGCTTGGTGTCCTTCACCATCGCGGAGCGCCGCGGGAAGTGACCCCGGTCGGCGCGGCAGTCGATGCGCGAGTCGGGCGTGACCAGGCCCAGCTCCAGCGCCGCGGCCATCATCAACGGCTTCATGATCGAGCCGGGGGCGTAGATGTCCTCCACCGCGCGGTGGCGGTAGCGGTTCTTGTCCCGTACGCGCCGGTCGCCGGCATCGAACAGGGGCACCGAGGCCAGGGTGAGCAGGTCGCCGGTGAAGACGTCCATGACCGCGCAGGCCGCACCGTCGGCGTCGCGTTCGGCGACGGCCGCCGCCAGGATGCGCTCGACTTTTCCCTGCAGGCGTGTATCGATGGTGAGACGGACGTCGCTGCCCGCCACCTTCGCGATGACGGAGTCGTCGGGGTGATGGATCGGCGCACCGTGGACGTCGACGCGATGGAAGCGCTGCCCCTCGATGCCGACGAGCAGGTCATGCAGGCCTCGCTCCACGCCCGCCACGCCATGGCCTTCATGATCGAGGAAGCCGACGACGTTGCCCGCCACCGTGTTGCCGGGATGACGTCGGGCCCAACCGTATTCGAAGTCGACCAGAGCCAGGGCGCCACGCCGACCCTGGGCGGCCTCCAACTCGTCCATGAGGTCGGGATCGACGATGGGCGCCCCCAGGCGGCTGTAGCCGCCCGTCGTCAGGCGCCGGCTGATGTCCGCACGCGGGCGCGCCAGTCGCGGCGCCAGGAAGCCCGCGGTGCGATCGACGAGGGCGGTGATGCGGGCGTCGCTCTTGCGGCCCCCCGGAGGCCCCGTGAAGTTCGGGCCGTAGGCGGCCAGCTGCAGTTGCGGCACCGAGAGCGCCAGAGGACTCCCGAAGCGGTCGAGGATGCGACCGCGGATGGCCGGTTTGGTGCTCCAGCGCGACGACTGGGTGAACATGCGCAGCTGCGCATCCTCCACGTTCGTCGCCTGCACCCACGCGATGCGCCCGGCGAGTCCGCCCAGGGCCAGGAACAGAATGGCCGCGAAGGCGAAGACGAGCCGGCGCGCGCGCAGGATCACGGACGCACGCTGCCCATCTCGGGCGCATCATCCCGCAGGTTCAGGGCAACGAGGGGGTCGGTGGTCGGCGGCCGCGGCGAGGCCGACTGGGCCCGCGCCGACGTCGCCGCGATGAGGTGCCGCGACGCCGTGTATTTCACCAGCGCATGGGCGCGCCGCCGGTCGAGCACCCGCTCCTCGGCATCGAGACGCACGAGTGAGCGGCCATCGGCGAACGTCTCGGCGCGCACGCGCACGGTGAAGAGCGAGAGCAGAAGCAACGCAACGCCCGTGATCGCCAGACACCATCCGGAGGCCTTCATGACCGCTCCCCCTGTACGGCGAGCACGCGCAACCGCGCACTGCGACTGCGCCGGTTGGTGCGCCGTTCAGCGGGCGACGGTCCCGCCGGGCGCTTGGTGAGCAGGCGGTCTCCCGCCCGCGCCCGGTCCCGCATGAAGTGCTTCACGATCCTGTCCTCCCCCGAGTGGAACGCGATGACGGCCAGGCATCCGCCCGGCGCCAGGAGTTGCAAGGCGAGCGGCAACGTCCGCTCGATGAGCTGGGTCTCTTGGTTCACGGCCATGCGCAGGCCCTGGAAGACCCGCGTGGCCGGGTGGATGCGTCCGCCGCGGCGGCCGAGGGTCTCCTCGACCAACACGCGCAGGTCACCCGTCGTGCGCACCGGCCGTTGCCGCCGGCGCGCCACGATGGCCTCAGCGATGCGACGCGCCCGGGGCTCGCCGCCCCCGTCCCGCAGGATGCGCTCGAGTTCGTCCACGCTGCTGCCGTTGACGAGATCCCCCGCCGTCTGTCCCTGCGTCACATCCATGCGCATGTCGAGCGGCGCGTCGACCCGCAGCGAGAAGCCGCGATCGACATCGTCGAGCTGCATGGACGACACGCCCAGGTCCAGCAGGACGGCGTCGACCTGCACGCCCTGCTCGATGAGACGCCGGCAACACTGCTCGCTGTCGCCGTGGAGGAAGCGCACCCGATCGCCGCATGCGTCCAGCGTCGTGCGCGAGAGTTCCAACGCGACCTCATCGCGATCGCAGGCAAAGACCTGGGCGGTGGGCGCCGAAAGAGCCATGAAGGCCAGGACATGGCCTCCGGCACCCACCGTCAGGTCAAGCAGGGAACTGCAAGAGGGAGCGTCGATGAGCTCCATGACTTCCCCCGCCATCACGGGTACATGGTTCATCGCTGTCTCCGCTCCGTGCGACGCAACAATCACCGGAACACTTCTTTCGCCTGCTGTTCGTAGTCGTCGCGCGCACCGTTCATGCGCGCTGCCCAGGCCTTGGGCTCCCACAGCTCCACGCGCCGGCCCACGCCGGCGAAGACGACCTTGTCGTCGAGGCCCACCACCGCCTTCAGCGATTCGGGCAGGAGCAAACGACCGTTGCGGTCGATGGAGCACGGCTCGGCCGAGCTGTAGAAGGTGCGCGAGAAGTCGCGCGTGCCCTGTTCACCCATCGGGCTGGACTCGACCGCTTCACCGAGCTGCGCGAACCCGTCGGGCGTGTAGAGGAACAGGCAGCCGTCGAGACCGGTGGTCACGACCACCTCGGACGCGCTGTCGAGCCGACGCAGGGTCTCCACCATCTTCCGGGGCACCGAGACGCGGTTCTTCGCGTCGATCGCGTGCGTGTAGCAGCCCGTGAAGAGGTTCATTCGGGCGGTTCTCCCCCTGATTCCCGTTTCGTGACCCGAGATCCCACTATATCCCACCTGTGCCCATCTCGGGGGAAAACGAACCAGATAATCCGACGTCGCCCCACAAGGGTGGTTCAGGGGAGCCGCTGCCGATGTCGGGGCGGACTTCGAGCCCGGCTGGAGAACGGGCCGGAACCCCGCGGAATCAGGCCCGCACCGGGGAATCCGGGCTGAGGCGGGCCGACCGCCGGTCAGGCGCGGGCCCGGTCCGGCCGGTGGGGATCGGTGGGTGCCGCCCGTCGGGGCGCGGCGGATCAGCCGGCGGCGCCGGTCTCCCCCTCGTCAGCGGTCCCGTCGTCGGTCGCCGGTTCTCCCGCCTCGGTCTCGGCCCCCGCCAGGATCTCCTCTACCGAGAAGTCCTCGGGCAGATCGCTCTGGAGGATGCGGGCGAGTCGCTCGCGGGTCTCGACCAGCGCCTCGGCGTCCAGGTGCGGCGCAGGCACGACCACCTCCGGCTGGCCCGCGCCGCGCGTCACCACCATGACCTCATGGCCGTCGAGGGCCTCGAAGCGCTTGAGGCGCAGCAGCCGCTTGCGCAGCAGCACCAACCCCACCAGGTAGGCCAGGCGCTGGTACTCCGGCTCCTCGCGCTTCACGAGCAGCATGAAGATCTCGCGCAGCATCTGGTAGTCGACCACGAGTCGGGGAGCGCCGTCCACGGGGATTGTGTGCCGCCAGTAGAAGTCGTCCTGGCCGCTCAACTCCCCCAACTTTGGACAGGTTGCGCACAGGTCTTCCCGAAGGATTCCCAAACCGTCGAGCCCCGGGTCCCCGAAACGCAACACGCTGGTGACGGCGTCACCCGGACCGGCGGGCTGTTCGCACGCATCGCAAGGATGGCAGCCGGACGGGATGTCCCAACCCTCTTGCAACGTCACAGGTGTCATCTCCGCCGCGTGTGAACCGTGCAACCGTCTTGTGGGTCGACCGCCTCGTGAGGTGCCGCCTCGTAAGGTGACCGTCGCGCGGGGCAGCGAAGCTAGCAGGGCACCGCGTCACTCACAAGCCGGGCGTGCCTCTACCGGGTCCCTCTCGCCACCTCCGTTGAAGCCGCCCGGTCCGCCCCCTACCGTGAGGGCATGGAGGGGTCACCACGATGAGCACACCGGCGTTCGTCCACCTCCACGTCCACAGCCATTACTCGCTGCTGGACGGGGCCATCACCGTCGACAACCTCGTCGGCGAGGCGGCGCGCCTGGGCATGTCGAGTCTCGCGCTCACCGATCACGGCAACCTGTTCGGCGCCCTCGAGTTCTACATCAAGGCGCGCAAGGCCGGCGTCAATCCGATCATCGGGTGCGAGGCCTACCTCGTGCAGGGCGACGCCACCGCCCCGCATCAACCGGGCATCAAGCGGCGTCGCAACCACATCACGTTGCTGGCCCGCAATCGCACCGGTTACGAGAACCTGTGCCGGCTCTCGTCCCTCTCGTGGACCAAGGGCTTCCACCGCAAACCCTGCCTCGACAAGACCATGCTGGCGGCCCACTCCGAGGGACTCATGGCGCTGTCGGGCTGCATGTCCGGCGAGGTGGCGCAGCACCTCATCGGCGGGCGCCTCGACGAGGCGTGCGCGAGCGCCGAGGAGTACGCCGAGATCCTCGGGCGCGACAACTTCTACCTCGAGGTCATGAGCAACGGGATCAAGGCGCAGGAGACGATCATCGACGCCATGCCCGATGTGGCCGCGCGCACAGGGCTCAAGCTGGTGGCGACCAACGACGTGCACTACCGCTGTCAGGGCGACGCGGTGGCTCAGGACGCGCTGATCTGCATCGGCAGCGGCCAGCGCATGCACGACACCAACCGACGCTTCCAGATCGACACCGACGAGCTGTACTTCCGCACCAGCGAGGAGATGGCCGAGCTCTTCGGCGTCGACAGCGAGGCCTACCGCAGCACCGTCGAGATCGGCGAGCGCTGCGACGTGCAACTCGACCTCGAGACGATGCACCTGCCGCGCTTCGAGATCCCCACCGGCGAGCCCGAAGAGGTCTACCTGCGTCGGCTCTGCGAGAGCGGGTTGGCCGAGCGCTACGGGGCCGTCGAGGGCCCCGTCCGGGCCCGCTTCGAGAAGGAGTACGAGGTCATCCACTCGATGGGCTTCGTCTCCTACTTCCTCATCGTCTGGGACCTGTGCCGCTTCGCTCGGGACAGCGGCATTCCCGTGGGACCGGGGCGCGGCTCGGCGGCCGGTTCCATCGTTGCGTTCAGCCTCGGCATCACCCAGCTCGACCCGCTCAAGTACGACCTGCTGTTCGAGCGCTTCCTCAACGCCGACCGCATCTCCATGCCGGACATCGACATCGACTTCTGTCGGGACCGGCGCGAGGACGTGATCCAGTACGCGCGGGACAAGTACGGCAACGATCAGGTCTGCCAGATCGTGACCTTCGGCACCCTGGCCGCGAAGGCCGCCATCCGGGATGCGGGCCGCGTCCTCGACATCCCGCTGCCCGAGGTCGACAAGATCGCCAAGCGGCTGCCCGACGGCGCCCAGCGCTTCACCCTCAGCGATGCGCTGGAGGCCGACGAGGAGTTGGCCGGGCTGCTGGCCGGCAGCGAGCAACTCACCGAGCTGCGCGACGTGTCCATGAGCATCGAGGGCATGTGCCGCAACACGTCGACCCACGCCGCGGGGGTGGTCATCACCGACCGCCCGCTCATCGACCTGGTGCCGCTGTGCGTCGTGCAGGGCCAGGTCAATACGCAGTATCAGATGACCGACCTCGAGCGCATCGGCCTGCTCAAGATGGATTTCCTGGGGTTGAAGAACCTCACCATCCTCGAGCGCGCGCGGATCATGGTGAAGGCCGCCCGCGGCATCGACATCGACTACGACACGATCCCCCTCGACGACACCCCCACCTACGAGTTGCTGCAGCGCGCCGACTGCTCGGGCGTCTTCCAGCTCGAGTCGTCCGGCATGCGTGAGCTCATCGGGCGCCTGGCGCCCACGTGCTTCGAGGACATCATCGCCCTCATCGCGCTCTACCGTCCGGGGCCGCTGCAGTCGGGCATGACCGACAGCTTCGTGCAGCGCAAGCACGGCACCGAGCGCATCGAGTACGACCACCCGCTCATGGAAGAGGTGCTGAAGGACACCTACGGCACCATGGTCTACCAGGAGCAGGTCATGCTCCTGGCCCAGCAGCTCGGGGGGCTGTCGCTCAACGACGCCGACGGGCTGCGCAAGGCCATGGGCAAGAAGAAGCTCCACATCATGGAGTCCTACAAGGCCCAGTTCCTCGAGGGCTGCAGCGAACGGAAGATCCCGACGCCGCGCGCCGAGAAGGTCTGGGACGACATGAGCCGCTTCGCCCAGTACGGCTTCAACAAGTCGCACTCGGCCGCCTACGGCCTGATCACCTACCGCACTGCGTACATGAAGGCCAACTACCCGGGCGAGTTCCTGGCCGCACTCATGTCGTGCGACGCGGGCAACACCGACAAGCTGTGCGAGTACGTCGAGGAGGCGCGGCGCATCGGGCGCGAGGTCCTGGGCCCGGACGTGAACAAGAGCAGCGACGACTTCGTGCTGGAGGGCGACGCCGTGCGGTTCGGCCTCAGCGCCATCAAGGGGCTGGGCTCCCGCGCGGTCGAGGCCATCCTGGCCGGGCGCCGGGCGGCGGGCGAGCAATTCGGGAGCCTGGCCGACTTCATCGACAACGTCGATCACCGGGCGCTCAACCGGGCGGCCTTCGACGCCCTCGTGAAGGCCGGCGGCTTCACTTCCCTCGAGCCCAACCGGGCGGCGTTGCTGGCCTCGTCCGACGGACTGCTGCGGGATGCCGCCCGGCAACAGGGCGACAAGGCCGTCGGGCAGTCGTCGCTCTTCGGAGGAGGGCAGGCCGTGGAGGTGCGGCTGGGCCCGGCCGACCCCGCCACCGACATCGAATTGGTCGCCATGGAGAAGGAGGCCCTGGGCCTGTGCCTGAGCACCGACCCCATGGGCCCCTACCGCCACATGCTGCTCCTGGTGGCGACCCACGACGTCGGTGAGCTGAGTGAGCTCAACGACCGCGCCGAGGTGCTCGTGGGCGGCATCATCACGGGCATCCGCACCACGGTCACGAGCAAGGGGCGCACGGCCGGCAAGCCCATGGCCATGCTGCGCGTGCAGGGCGGCGGCGGGACATGCGGCGCCGTCGTCTTCCCGCGCAGCTACGAACGCTACCGCGACCTGATCCAGGAGGACCGGGTGGCGCTGTTCCGGGGCAAGGTCGACCGCACCCGCGACGAACCCCAGCTGCTGGTCGACGAGATCCTCAGCCTCGACGATCCGGCCGTGGGCGAATCACGCCGCCTGATCCTCGACGTGCGCGCATCGAGCCAGGACGTGGCCCGGCAGAGGCTCGCGCGCCTGCAACCGCTGCTGGCCGGCTACCCGGGCCCCACCGAGACCTACCTCGCCGTGGAATCCGAACCCGGCAAGCGCTCCACCTGGCGCCTCGGCCACCAACACCGCGTGGCCGTCTCCGTCGGACTGGTCGACGAGCTCGGCGAACTCCTCGGGCACGAGCACATCCACCTGCGCTAGAGCGCCGGGCCGCCCCGCGGGACTAGCCGCCGTGGCCGTCCTGAGCGCGGAGTGCTTCGCGATCCGCCGGGTCGGCGGAGGTCGGCTCGGGCAGGTCGTCACCGAGGACATCCACGAGAAAGATGCCCAGGAAGAAGTCGAGGAACTCGGCCGGCCGCAGGCCGAGCCGCGCACCCGCGGGGCCGAACATGAAGTCCATCTCGAACAGGTCCCAGGCCCGGGGCATGGCCCGCCCGTCGCGCCGGGCCGCCCACAGGGTCGTGCGGTTGGGCGAGCCGATCACATCGAGGCTGTCGGGGCCGCCCTGTTCGCGGCGCAGGTCGGTGTAGTCGACCGCAGCGCGCATGCCGGGCCAGCCCAAGGCGCCCCGGGACTCCCGCGTCACCGGCGGGTGGCGCCCCCACGACCGGCGTTCGGGCTCGGCATCACTGCTGTCGAGGCCCTCGCCCTGGGGAGCGTCGCGGAAGGACTGCCAACGATAGAGCAGCGGCATGCCGCGCTCGCCGAGGCTGCGCCCGGAGGGCGGCTCCGGCAGGACACCCGTGCTCTCGACCCAGAGCACGTGGGGCAGACCGACCTGATATTCGCGCCACGAGCCGCGGAACATGCGGTCGTCGTAGCCCCAGCGCGTGGCCCTCACCGGTATGCCGGTCAGGCCGACCTGGAACAACGGCGAGAACTGAGCGGACATGTGCAGGCCCCAGCCCCAGGCCACGCTCATGGGGAAGGCATCCTGCAGGTCGGCGACACGGCCTCGTCCATACGTACCCACTGCGCTGCAGCCGGTGGCCAGCAGCAGCAGGGCGACGCAGGCGAGGCGCGCGGTCACGACTCGGCGCTCGGCGACCCTTCTCCGTCGCCGGCTCCGGCACCGCCGGGCACGTAGTTGACCAGCTCGAGCAGGGCACGAGCACCCTGATCGCCGAGACGACGACCCGCGAGGCGGACGATGCGGCAATAGCCGCCCGGACGCTCGGCAAAGCTGGGCGCGATCTCGTCGAACAGGCGTTGCACGGCGTCCCGATCCTGCAGGCGGCTCATCGCCAGGCGCATGCGGTGCTGATCCTTCGTCCGCGCCAGGGTGATGAGCTTCTCGGCCGTCGGCTTGTACTCCTTCGCCTTGGCCAGGGTCGTCTCGATCCGACCGTGCCGGAACAGGGCCGCGATCAGGTTGCGCGAGAGCGCGATCCGGTGTGACGACGAACGCCCCAGGCGCCGTCCTCTCATGCGATGTCTCATGTGCTTCGCTCCTCTCCCGCAGCGCCGCGTCCGACCGCGAGGGTCAGGACGTGGCCGACGGGGTCTCGCTGGCCGGGCTTTCGGTCATCACGGGCGTCCCGCTGGCATCCTGTCCGAGGGACAGTCCCAACGTCGCCAGCTTCTTCTGGATCTCGGTCAGCGACGTCTTGCCGAAGTTGCGCACCTTCAGCAACTCCTGCTCGCTGCGGGAAACCAGCTCCCCCACCGTACGGATGTTCTCGCTGTCGAGGCAATGACGCGAGCGCACCGAAAGGTCCAGATCCTCGATGGGACGGTCGTACAGCGCCTGCATCTCGCTGTCCGTCTCGCCCACCGGGCCGTCGAAACCGCCGAGGTTGCCGCTCTCGCCGGCCGGGACGACCTTGTCGAGGTCGTAGTAGTTCACGAAGGCGTTCAGGTGCTTGCGGTAGATGCGGCTGGACTCGACCAGCGCCTCTTCCGGCTCCACCGTGCCATCCGTCCAGACCTCGATCACGAGCCGGTCGTAGTTGGTGATCTTGCCGACGCGGGTCTCCTCGACGCGGTAGCGCACGCGCTTGACCGGCGAGTAGTTGCTGTCGATGGCGATGACGCCGAGCACCCGCTCGTCCGCCTCGTGCTCCTCGGCAGTGACGTAACCGCGGCCACGGCTGACCGTGATGGTCATGGCGACCTCGACGTCCTCCGTCAGCGTGCAGAGCACGTGGTCGGGATTCAGCACGGTCGCGCCGGAGGGCACCTTGATGTCGCCGCTCTTGATCTCGCCGGCCTTGCTGCGGCTCACCGTGAGCTCGGCCGTGTCGTTCTGGTCGAGGTCGACGAGCAGCCCCTTGAGCGCCAGGACGATGTCGGTCACGTCATCCTGGACGCCCTTGATCGTGCTGAACTCATGCTGCACGCCTTCGATGCGCACCGAGTCGACCGCCGTGCCTTCGATGGAAGACAGCAGCACACGGCGCAGGCCGTTGCCGATGGTGTGACCAAAGCCCTTCTCGAACGGTTCGATCGTGAAACGACCGAAGTTCTTGTCGAGGGTCTCGCGATCGGCCGCGACGACCGAAGGCAGCTCAAAATTCCGCCACCGGATTCTCATGGGATTTTGCTCCTCGCGCCCGAGTGGGCGCCTGATCCGTCCTGTCTCAGTTCTCTGTCCACGGTGCGGCTTCGGCCGCCGCCGGGATCCGTCTGCTGTCCTTGAACTACTTCGACATCAACTCGATGACGAGTTGCTCGCGCACCTCGAACGTCACATCAGCACGAGTCGGCGTGCTGGTGATCTTGCCGCCGAGGGCGGCCGTGTCCCGCTCGATCCAGCCCGGGAGGGGGAAGCTCGAGCGTTCCTCGACCCACCCCTTCACGAGCTTGCGGATGCTGTCGCGCTCGGTCACGCCGACCCTGTCACCCGCGCGCACTTGCGCGGACGCGACGTCGCAACGGCGACCGTTCACGTTCACGTGACCGTGGGCGATGAGCTGGCGCGCACCCTTGCGACTGGGCGCCAAGCCGAGCGTGAACATCACGTTATCCAGCCGCTGCTCGAGCAACGCCAGCAGGTTCTCGCCGGTGTTGCCCTTCATGCGGGTGGCCTTCTTGAAGTAGATCGTGAATTGCTTCTCGCCCACGCCGTAGTAGCGCTTCAGCTTCTGCTTCTCGCGCAGCTGGATGCGGTACTCGGAGTGGCGGGTGCGCGCCCAGGGGTGGGCACCCGGCGGGAAGTTGCGCTTCGTGACCGCGCACTTGCTCGTCTCGCACCGTGCACCCTTGAGGAAGAGCTTCACGCCTTCCCGGCGGCACAGTACGCAGGCCTTCTGGTTGTTCAGAACTGACATCTGGTCTCTCCGACTCGTTCGCTCGCCGCCTCGCTCACATCAAACACGACGCCGCTTCCGTGGCCGGCAGCCGTTGTGAGGAACGGGCGTCCGGTCCTCGATGGCCTTGATCTTGATGCCTGCCTGGGCGATGGCCCGCACGGCGGACTCGCGACCGGACCCGGGTCCGCGCACGCGCACCTCGACATCCTTGATGCCCATCTTCATGGCCTTCTGCGCGCAGCGCTCGGCCGCCTTCTGTGCGGCGAAGGGCGTGCTCTTGCGCGAGCCCTTGTAGCCGGCCGTCCCTGCGCTGTCCCATGCCAGGACCTCGCCGTTGTGGGGATCGGTGAAGGTGATGATGGTGTTGTTGAAGGTCGCCTTCACGTTCACGATTGCGCGCGTGAGGGACCGGCGGATCTTCTTGGTCGCCATGTTTACTACGACTCTCTGGGCTCGTTGCTAAGGGGTCGGCTACAGCTGCTTGACGGACTTCTTGCCGGCCACCGTCTTCTTCGGACCCTTGCGGGTCCGAGCGTTCGTCTGCGTGTTCTGCCCGCGGACGGGCAGGCCGCGGCGGTGGCGCAGGCCGCGGTAGCAGTTGATGTCTTTGAGGCGCTGGATGTTCTGCGCCGTCTGGCGGCGCAGGGTGCCCTCGACCACGTAGTCGGTATCGAGGTGGCTGGCCAGCTTCTGGACGTCCTCGTCCGTGAGGTCCTTGGCGCGTAGGCTCTCGTCGAAGCCCAGGTCAGCGCAGACCTTCTGGGACGTGGTCAGGCCCACGCCGTGGATGTAGGTCAGCGCGATGACCACGCGCTTGTTGTTCGGAATGTCGACACCGAGGACTCTCGGCATGATGAACTCTCCTCCCCTTCAGGGGGATGCGTGCAGGTGGATTCCGTCAGCGCCCTTGGCGCTGCTTATGGCGGGGATTCGTGCAGATGACACGCACCACGCCGAAACGCCGCACGATGCGGCAGTTCTCGCAGATGCGCTTGACGGATGCTCTGACCTTCATCGCTTTGCTCCTGTTTCCGCCTGTCTACTTGCGCCGTGCCGCAGCGGCCGGGTTGCGCGGCGTGCCACGGTAGACGATGCGACCTTTGGTCAGGTCGTAGGCGTTGATCTCAACGGTGACCGTGTCGCCCGGCAGGATGCGGATGTAGTGCATGCGCATCTTTCCGGAGACGTGGCACACCAGCTTGTGCTTGTTCTCGAGTTCCACCATGAAGATCGCGTTGGGCTTGGTCTCGATGACCCGGCCCTGGACGCGAAGGTTGGTGGCGCGGGCCATACTCAGTGCCCCCCACCGGTGCTCTGGGCCTGGGCCTGCAGCACGTCGCGCAGGTCGGCCGTAACCGCATCGGGGTCGCGGTCGCCGTCGACGCGGCGCAGCAGCCCGCTGGCTTCGTAGTAGGCCTTCAGCGGCACGGTCTGCTCGTGGTAGACGGCCAGCCGTTGGGCGACGGTCTCCGCGTTGTCGTCCGAGCGCTGGTAGGTCTCGCCGTTGCAACTGTCGCAGCGACCCTCGGTGCGGCTGGGCATGAATTCGACGTGGTAGTTCGCCCCGCAGTCGCGGCACACGCGGCGCCCCGTGATGCGAGCCACCAGGCGCTCGTCGGGGACGTCGACTTCGACGACCACGTCGAGGGGCTTGCCCGCGATCTGCAGGCGTTCGTCGAGGGCTTCGGCCTGCGCCAGGTTGCGGGGGAAGCCGTCGAGCAGGTAGCCCGCGTCGCCGGAACCCATGCGGTCGAAGAGGATCTCGATCACGACGCCGTCGGGCACGAGGCGCCCGTTGGCCATGGCGGCCGCCGCCTCGATGCCGGCGTCGGTCTGCGCGGCCACCGCGGCCCGCAGCATGTCGCCGGTGGAGAGGTGCGCCAGGCCCAACTCGCCGCAGAGGCGCTTGGCCTGGGTCCCCTTGCCGGCGCCCGGAGCGCCGATGAGCACGCAGCGCAGGGAGGTCATGCCGAGCCTCCCGTGGGCGTGCCGGCCGAACCGGAGCGGCTGCGGGCGCCGCGGCCGCCGCTCTTGCGAGCCCAGCCGCTGCTCTCGCCCAGGCCCTCATAGCGACGCATGAGCAGCATCGCGTTGATCTTGTCGACCAGGTCGAGGATCACGCCGACCACGATCAGGATCGACGTGCCGCCGAGGAACATGGCCATGGCGGGCGGCATGCTCGGCACGTTGCTGGACAACACCTGCGGCAACACCGCGATGAGCACCAGGAAGGTCGCGCCGGCCAGGGTCACCTTGAACATGACCGACTCGAGGAATTCGGCCGTCCGCGCGCCCGGGCGCAGGCCCGGCACGAAGCCGCCGTGCTCCTTCAGGTTGTTGGCGATCTCCTTGGGCTGGAACATCAGCGATGTCCAGAAGAAGGAGAACAGGAACACCAGCGAGGCGTAGAAGGTGATGTACCAGAAGCCGCCCCAGCGGAAGACCTGCTGGAACCAGGTGGTGCCGAAGATCTTGTCCATGACGGTCGGCACGACGAACAGGAACGACGCGAAGATGATCGGCATCACGCCGGCCTGGTTCACCTTGAGCGGCAGGTAGTGGCGCTGGCCGCCGTAGACGCGTCGACCGCGGGTCTGCCGGCCTTGCTGGATCGGGATGCGCCTCTGCCCCTTCGTCACGAAGACGATGCAGAAGACGATCACCACGTACAGGAGCAGCAGCGTGGCCACGGCCTGCACGCCCTCGGAGCCCTCGGAGGTCTGGAACAACTGCACCAGCATCGACGGCATGTTCGACACGATGCCGGCCATGATGATCAGCGAGATGCCGTTGCCCACGCCGTACTCGGTGATCTGCTCACCGATCCACATCACGACCAACGTCCCCGTCGTGAGGGCCAGCACCACGAACATCTTGTAGGCGAAGCCGCTGTAGAGCACGGGGTCGATGGCGCCCTCCGCCGCGCTGGAGGACATCACGCCGAAGACGATGAACAGGGCCTGCACGATGCAGATGGGCACCGTGGCGTAGCGGGTGTAGCGGTTGATGATGCGCTGCCCCGCCTGACCCTCCTTGGAGAGGGCTTCGAGCTGAGGCACCACCTTCACCAGCAGCGAGAAGATGATCGACGCGCTGATGTAGGGCATCACGCCCAGGGTGAACAGACTCAGGCTGCCGAAGGCGCCGCCCGAAAGGGCGTTCATGATGCCGAAGGCGAAACCGAACTCCTGATCCATCTGCGCCAGCCGCGCGTAGTTCACGCCGGGGATGTAGATCTGGAAGCCCAGCCGATACGCCGCCAGCAACCCCACGGTGGCGAGGAGCTTCGTGCGGATCTCGGGGACCCGGAAGATGTTCAGGAAACCGAGGTTCATGCGGGCGTCTCGATGCTCCCGCCGGCCGCTTCGATCTTCTCGCGCGCCGAAGCCGAGACCTTGTCGGCCTTGACGGTGAGCTTGACCTTCAGCTCACCCTTGCCGAGCACCTTGAGGCTCTTGGCGCGCTTCTTGACCAGGTTGACCGCCTTGGCCGCCTCGATGTCCACCTCGCCCCCATCAGGGAAGGCCTTCTCGAGGTCGGAGACGTTCACGATGGCGTGGACGGTCTTGAACAGCGCGTTGGTGAAGCCGCGCTTGGGCAGCTTGCGGTACAGCGGCATCTGGCCGCCCTCGTGGTAGAGCGCGCCGCCGGAACCTGCCCGCTGGCCTTCACCCTTGTTACCGCGACCGGCCGTGCAACCCCAGCCACTGCCCTGACCGCGACCGATGCGGCGTCGGCGCTTGTGCTTGCCGGCAGACTTGACGTCGTTCAGGTTCAAGTGATCGACACCTCCCGGAGGCGCTCGGCCTCCTTGATGCCCCGCACCGACAGCAGGCCGGCGAGGGTGGCCTTCACCAGGTTGACCGGGTTGTTGCTGCCCTGGCTCTTGGTGAGGATGTCGCGCACGCCGGCGAGCTCGAGCACCGAACGCACGGTGGCGCCGGCGATGATGCCGGTACCGGGCGCAGCCGGGATCAGGCGCACCTTGGCGGCGCCGAAGCGGCCGGTGATGGCGTGCTCGATGGTCCCGCCCTTGAGCTTCACCTCGACCAGGTTCTTCTGCGCGTCCTTCACGGCCTTCTCGACCGCCACGGGCACTTCCTTGGCCTTGCCGAAGCCGATGCCCACGCTGCCGTGGTGATCGCCGACGACGACCAGCGCCGAGAAGGAGAAGCGCCGCCCACCCTGGACGACCTTCGCGCAACGGTTGATCTTGACCACGGCCTCTTCGTAGAGGCCGGGCGCCTTGACGGCGAGTTCCTGGTTCGGTGCAGCCATCGTTAGAACTCCAGCCCGCCTTCACGGGCGCCGTCTGCGAGGGCCTTCACCCGACCGTGGTACTTGTACCAGCGGCGATCGAGCACAGCCTTTTTGACTCCTTGGTCGACGAGGCGCTTGGCCACAGCCTCGCCCACCTTCTTGGCCACATCCGACTTGGTGCCGGACAGGCCTTCGCGCAGATCCTTGTCGAGCGACGACGACTGGGCCAGCGTGCGGCCGATGAGGTCGTCGACGGCCTGCACGTAGATCTGCTTGCTGGAGCGGTACACGGCGAGGCGAGGCCTCTCCGAGGTGCCCAGGATCTTCTTGCGGATGCGCATGACCTTGCGGGTCCGGCGCTTGTCACGAAGTTTGAGTTTACGTTCCATCGTTGGCCTCAGGCACCCAGCGACTTGCCGACCTTGCGGCGGACGAATTCGTCGACGTACCGGATGCCCTTGCCCTTGTACGGCTCGGGCGGGCGGACCCGGCGGACGTCGGCGGCGAACTGGCCGACAAGCTGCTTGTCGGCACCCTTGATGTTGATGTGCGTGTTGTCGGGCACCTCGATCTCGAGGCCCGCGGGCACCGGCATCTCTACCGGCGCGTTGAAGCCGATGGCGAGCACCAGCTTCTTGCCCTGCAGCTTGGCGTTGTAGCCCACGCCCTGGAGTTCGAGCGACTTGGAGAAGCCGCTCTCGAGTCCCGTGACCATGTTGGCGGCGAGGCTGCGGTAGAGACCGTGCATGGCCCGCGCGTTCTTGGTGTCCTCGTCGCGGGTGAACACGATGCTGCGGCCGTCGCCGTCCACCTCGACCTTGATCACCGGGTCGATGGCCTGGCTCAGCTTGCCCTTGCCGGCTTCCACGGTCAGCACGCCGCCGGCGTAGGACACCTTGGTCCCCGAGGCGAAGACGACCGGCTGTTTTCCGATGCGTGACATGGGCTTACCAGACCGTGGCGAGGCGCTCACCGCCGACATGACGGTCGCGGCATTCGCGGTCGGAGAGAACGCCCGCGGGCGTCGTGTAGATGGCGATCCCGACGCCGTTGAGCACGCGGTCGACGCCCTCGGCGCCGACGTACATGCGGCGGCCGGGCTTGCTCTCGCGCTTGATCTCGCGGATGAGCAGCTCGCCGTCCGGCCCGTACTTGAGCTGGATGCGCAGCACGCCCTGGACGTTGCCGGGCTCGATGGCGTAATCGCGGATGAAGCCCTCACGCTTGAGGACGTCCGCGATGTTGCGCTTCATCTTGGAAGCCGGCATGGCCACCTCGTCACGCCGCGTGCCAAGGGCATTGCGGATGCGGGTCAGCATGTCGGCGATGGGGTCGGTCATGGTCATGAAGGTGCTCCTGTTACCACGACGCCTTGCGGACGCCGGGTACTTCGCCCTGCAGCGCGAGCTTGCGGAAGCAGATGCGGCAGATGCCGAACTTGCGGAGGAACGCGTGACTGCGGCCGCACAGTGAACAGCGCGACTTCTGCCGAGTTGAAAATTTCGGCTTCTTCTTGCTCTTGGCGATCCAGCTGGTCTTTGCCACGTCTTCAGTCCCCTCGTTCGTCAGGCTTCGGCGTCGGGCTTGCGGAACGGCATTCCGAGCCGCTCCAGCAGGTCGAGCGCGATCGCGTCGGTCTTCGAAGACATGACCACAGTGATGTTCATGCCTTGCTGGTGCTTGATCCTGTCCAGGTCGATCTCAGCGAAGACCGATTGGTCGGAGAGCCCGAAGGAGAAGTTGCCCCTCCCGTCGAAGCCCTGCCGCTTGAGCCCGCGAAAGTCTTTGATACGCGGGATGGTCACGGAGATGAGCCGGTCGAGGAACTCCCACATGCGCGGGCCTCGCAGCGTCACGCGGCAGCCGATGGGCATGCCCTCGCGCAGCTTGAAGTTGCTGACCGAGTGCTTGGCCTTGGTGAGCTGCGCCATCTGGCCGGTGATGCGCGTCATGTCGGCGGCGGCGGCGTCGAGCACCGCCTTGTTCTCGCGGGCCTCGCCGACGCCCATGCTGACCACCACCTTCTCCAGGCCGGGGGCCGCGTGGATGTTGGAGATGCTGTGCGCCTCCATGATCTGCGCCCGCACCTCATCGAGGTACTTCTGGCGCAGCCGGGGGATCGTCGCGGTGGCTGTCATCGTCCTGCTCTCTCTTTGATTCTGTTCGCCATCGGTCAGTCGACCGGCTTGCCGGAAGGCCGCGCGACGCGCACCTTCTTCCCGCCCTCGATCGCGATGCCGAGGCGCGTGCCCTTGCCGGACTCGGGATCGAGGAACGCGATGTTGCTGGGATTCATGGGGTACTCGCGCTGGATGCGCCCGCCCTGCGGGTTCTCCTGGCTGGGGCGAACGTGCTTCCACTTCATGTTCACGCCCTCGACCAGCACGCGGTCCTTCTTGCGATCGACGTTCAGCACCCGGCCTGTGCGGCCCTTGTCGGCGCCGGCGACCACGATCACCTCGTCTCCCTTGCGAATGCGCGTCATCACACCACCTCGTTGGCAAGGCTGATGATTTTCATGAAGTTGCGGGCGCGCAACTCACGGGCCACGGCACCGAAGATGCGGGTGCCGAGCGGGTTGCCGTCCTTGTCGATGATCACGAGGGCGTTGCGGTCGAAGCGCAGGCGCGAACCGTCGCGGCGCGTGACCTCCTTGCGCGTGCGCACGATCACCCCGCGCACGATGGCACCCTTCTTCACCGAAGCGGTGGGGATCGACTTCTTGACCGAGCCGATGATGACGTCGCCGATGCCGGCATAGCGGCGCTTGCTGCCGCCGAGCACCTTGAAGCACATCACCGTCTTGGCGCCGGTGTTGTCAGCCACGTCGAGCATGGTCTGCATCTGGATCATTCGGCACCTCCCGTTGATCCAGCGGCCGTTGATCCAGCGGCCGTCGATCCGGCCACGGTCACGGCCTCGAGCACGCTCACCAGCCGCCAGCGCTTGCGCTTGCTGATCGGGCGGGCGAAGGACACCTCGACCAGGTCACCGATGCGAGCCTCGTTGTTCTCGTCGTGCGCCGTGATGTTCGTGTAGCGCTTGAGGATCTTGCGGTAGATCGGGTGCATCACCTTGCGCTCGACGGTCACGACGATGGACTTGTCCATCTTGTCGCTCTTCACGCGGCCGATGCGGTTCACCTCGTTCTTCATGTTTTCGGACGTCATCGTTTCCTCCCCGGTCAGGACCGGGCCTGAGCGCCGCGGATGCTGTTGCGGCGTTCGTTCAGGATCGTCTTCATGCGGGCCACGTCTCGACGCAGCTCCGCGATCTGGCTGGGGTTCGCCAGGCCTTCCGAACTCGACTTGAAGCGCAGGTCGAACAACTCGCGCTGCGCGGCGTCGATGTCGAAGTCGAGCTCGCTGTCCGTCTTCTCGCGGAGCTCCTTCAGTTTTGCGTTGCCGGAACTCACCGTGCTCTCCTCTTCACCAGCCGGGTCGACACCTTGAGCTTGTGCGCGACCCGGTTCATGGCGAGCTTGGCGACGTCGGCGTCGACGCCCCCCACCTCGTAGATGACCGTGCCGGGCTTGACCGTCGCCGCCCAGTACTCGGGCTCGCCCTTGCCCTTACCCATGCGGGTCTCGGCAGGGATCGACGTGATCGGCTTGTGCGGGAAGACCCGGATGGTAATGCGGCCGCCGGGCGCGGCGCGCGTCGCAGCGACACGTCCGGCCTCCAGCGCGCGCGAGCTGATCCAGCCCGCCTCGAGCGACTGCAGTCCGTAGTCACCGAACTCGACCGTGTGGCCCCGGGTCGCGTTGCCCTTCAGGCGACCCTTCTGCACCTTCCGGTGCTTGGTCCTCTTGGGCATGTTCTTCATCGGCCACGGCTCCTGATGCTGTCAGCCTCGAAATCGCTGTACTTGCCGCGGTAGATCCAGCACTTCACGCCGATGACGCCCATGGCGGTGCGGGAGATGGCGAAGCCGTAGTCGATCCAGGCGTCGAGCGTCGAGAGCGGCACGCTGCCCATCGAGGTCTTCTCGGTGCGGGCGATCTCGGCGCCGCCCAGGCGTCCGGAGATCTGCAGCTTCACGCCCAGCGCGCCCGCCTGCATCGTGAGCTGCGCCGACTTCTTCAGCGCGCGGCGGTAGGAGGCCCGGCGCATGAGCTGCTCGGAGATGCTCTCGGCGACGAGTTGCGCCGACAACTCGGGCTTGCTGATCTCGACGGTGCGGATGGCCACCGGCTTGTTGCAGATACTCGTCAGCTCGTCGTTGAGCTTGTCGACCTGCGCGCCCCGACGACCGATGAGCAGGCCCGGTCGCGCCGTGTGGATGATCACGGTGACGCGTTCGCGGGTGCGCTCGATGTCGATGCGCGGCACGGCGGCGCCGTGATACTCCTTCTTGATGAACTTGCGGATGCTCTGGTCTTCGAAGAGCAGAGCGCCGTAGTTCTTCTTGTCGGCGTACCAGCGCGAACGCCAGGGCTCGGTGATACCGACCCGGAATCCGATGGGATGGACCTTCTGCCCCATGTCAGTCGTCCTTAGCGGCGACCGGTTGGTCGTCGGAGATGGTTGTGGCGGACCCCGCACTCGCGGGGCTGGTGTTGTCGACGACCCCGGAGTTCTCGGAGACGGCCGTGGCGAGGGTCACATGCATGTGACTCGTGCGCTTGCGGTAGGGCATCGCGCGCCCGCGCGCGGCCGGACGCCAGCGCTTGTAACCGCCCTTCATGGGGCCTTCGTCGACGCGGCACACCGCGAGGTGCAGGTGGTTGGGATCGATCTCCGCCATGTTCTCGGCGTTGGCCACCGCGGAGCGGACGACCTTGCCGAGCATCTGGGCGGCGCGCTGCGGGGCCCGGTCGAGCACGATCAGGGCGCGGTTGACCGGCAGACCCCTGACGAGGTCGGCGACCAGCCGGGCCTTGCGCGCGGTGACGGGCGCGTAGCGATGGGATGCCTTGAACTCAGCCATGTCGACCTACTTGTCCTTCTTCGCCGAGTGACCACGGAACGTACGCGTCGGCGCGAACTCGCCGAGCTTGTGACCCACCATGTCCTCCACCACGTAGACCTTCACGTGGGCGCGACCGTTGTGGACCAGGAACGTGTGGCCTACGAAGTCGGGAGAGATGGTGCAGGCACGAGCCCAAGTCTTGATCGGGTCGTGTCGGTTTTCCTGATTCATGCGATGGACCTTCTTGTCGAGCTTGACGTCGACGAACGGTCCCTTCTTGAGGCTGCGGCTCATGGTCTCCTCACTCCCCCGATCACTTCTTCTTCTTGCGTCGGCGGATGATGGCCGAGTTGGACGGCTTGCGCGGGTTGCGTGTCTTGCCACCCTTGCTGGGCTTGCCCCACGGTGAGCAGGGCGGGCGCCCAGCGGACGTGCGGCCTTCGCCACCACCGAGCGGATGGGCCGCCGGGTACATGGCCGAGCCGCGCACCTTCGGGCGGCGGCCCTTCCAGCGGTTGCGTCCGGCCTTGCCGATCTTGATCAGGCCGTGGTCGACGTTGCCGACCTGGCCGATGGTCGCGCGGCACTCCGCGTTGACCTGACGCATCTCGCCCGAGGGCAGGATCAGGTTGGCGGTTTCCTTGTCCCGCGAGGCCAGGCGCACCGACGACCCGGCCGAGCGGGCCAGGCGGGCGCCGCGCTTCGGCTCGAGCTCGACGCAGTGGATGATCGTGCCCAGCGGCATGTGGCGCAGCGCCATGGCGTTGCCGAGGTTCGGCTCGGCCTGCGGGCCCGACTCCACCGTGTCGCCCGGCTTCAGACCCTGGGGCGCGATGATGTAGGCCTTCTTGCCGTCTGCGTAGTAGAGCAACGCGATGAACGACGTGCGGTAGGGGTCGTACTGGATCGACTTGACCTTGGCCGGCACACCGTCGTGACGGCGCTTGAAGTCGACCACCCTGTACTTGCGCTTGTGCCCCCCGCCGCGACGGCGGGACGTGATGCGCCCGTGGCAGTTGCGGCCCGAGTGCCGCTTGAGCGACTTGAGCAGCGACTTCTCGGGCTTGTCCTTGCTCAGGATCGGGTCGCGGATGGTCGTCGCGCCGCGACGGCCCGGACTGGTGGGCTTGTATTTGTGGACGGCCATTAGAGGAACTCCACCGTGTCGCCTTCGGCGAGTGTGACGACGGCGCGCTTCCAGCCGGAACGCTGGAACACACTGCGGCCGCGTCGCTTCCATTTGCCCTTGCGGGTCATGGTGCGGACCTGCGTGACCTTCACGTCGAAGAGCTGCTCGACGGCCTGGCGGATCTGCACCTTGTTGGCCTTGGGGGCCACGAGGAACGTGTATCCGTTGTGGTCGGAGGTGATGTCCGTGCCCTTCTCAGTGATGAGCGGGCGCTTGATGATCTGGCGCGGATCGCTGTTCACTTGCTCCCCTCCTTGTCGCCGGCCAGGCGACTCTGCAGCGTCGCCCAGGCATCGTCGACCAGGATCAGGTGGTCGTGGGCCAGGACGTCGTAGGCGTTGAGATCCTCGGCGCGACGGATGACGACGCGGGGAAGATTCCGGAAGGACTTCCAGACGATTTCGTTCAGGGCCGGCGTCACGACGCAAGCCGAACCGCCCACGCCGAGCGCAGCCATCGCGGCCGCTGCGGTCTTGGTCGACGGCTCTCCGAAGACCTTGCCGCCGACGCCCACGACCTGCTCGTCGCCGAGCTTGCCGAGGAGAGCCGAGCGCAGCGCCTCGCGCAACGCCTTGCGCGGCATGCGCTGGCGGTAGCTCCGCGGCCGGGGGCCGAAGGTGATGCCGCCGCCCACGAGCAGCGGTGAGTTGCGGTCGCCGCGGCGGGCGTTGCCGGTGCCCTTCTGACGGTAGGGCTTGTTCTCGGTGTAGGCCGTCTCGGCGCGGGTCTTGGTCTTGACCGTGCCCTGCCGCTTGTTGGCCTCGTACTGCAGCACGGCCGAACGCATCAGCCGGCGCTTGGGCCTCCCGCCCTCGCCAGACTGGCCGAGCGCGTCGCCGTCGACGGTCGTTGAGCTCAGCTTGCTGCCGTCCCATTGGTTGATGGTCGTCATGCTGCCGAGCCTCCAATCCACGCGCTGCGGACGAGCACCTGCGCGCCGTCGTGACCGGGCACGGCGCCCTTCACGAGCAAACGGTTGTGCTCGAGGTCGACCGCGATGATCTCGAGGTTCTTCACCGTGATGCGTTCGTGGCCCATGCGTCCCGCCATGCGCTTGCCGCGCATCACACGACCGGGGTACTTGCACTGGCCGATGGAACCCGACTTGCGCTTGTTCTGACTGCCGTGGCTCATGGGGCCGCGGGAGAACCCGTGGCGCTTGATGGTGCCGGCGAAGCCCTTGCCCTTGCTCGTGCCGATCACGTCGACCTTGTTGCCGACCTCGAAGCCTTCGACGGTGAGCACGTCGCCGATGGTGTGCTCGCCATCCAGGCCGCGCACCTCGCGCAACCAGCGGCGGGGCTCGACGCCGGCCTTGCCGAACTGCCCGAGCTGCGGCTTGGCCACGAGCTTGGCGCGAATCTCGCCGAAGCCGAGCTGCACCGCCTCGTAGCCGTCCTGGTCGGACGTGCGCACGGCCGTGACCGTGTTGGGACCCAGGTCGAGGACGGTGACGGGCACACGCGTGCCATCGTCCTTCCAGACTTGTGTCATCCCTCGTTTGCTTCCGATGAGCGCCTTCACCTGTCGTTCTCCATCCTCATCGTCTCCGTGCTCTCTCGCGCTCTCGACTCTTGTCGTTCGTCAGGAACCCGGATCGTTCGTCAGGCCTTCACCCGGATGTCGACACCGGCCGGCAACGTCAACTTGCTCAACGCGTCGACCGTCTTCGAAGTCGGCTCGAGAATGTGGATCAGCCGCTTGTGCGTACGGATCTCGAACTGCTCGCGGGACTTCTTGTCCACGTGCGGCGAGCGCAGGACCGTGTAACGCTCGATCCGCGTCGGCAGCGGAATCGGTCCGGCCACGCGTGCGCCCGTGCGGCGCGCTCCCTCCGCGATGTCCGCGGCGGATTGATCGAGCGTCTCGTGGTCGTACGCCTCGAGGCGGATGATGATCTTCTTGGCCTGCATCGGAACCTGCGCGTGTGGTGTGCCTGCCTCCGAAGAAGGCGCCGACAGACGTGACGAGAGCCCTGCCCCGCGCCGTGCGCGCTCGCGTGCGGCGCGCCGTTGCGTGGGGAGTCACTCGCCGTGTCCGGCGACGTCCAGCCTTTGGTCTTCGGAGACTGGGCGAAAAACCGGCGATTCTAAGTTTGGTCGTCCTTGAGTCAAAGACAAACTGCCCCCTACGGGCCCGTTCTCGGCCGTTCGCCGCACCCCCTTCCGGGCGGCTCCCGCCGGGATGTCCCGCGGCGTCCGTGAGGCCTCCACAGCCCTGCTCACGCCGGGCCGCTCAGGCTCGACTCGGGAGCCGCCTCGTAGGCCCGCGGCTCCACCGTGAAGCTGGCCCGGCCCTGGGTCAGAGACCGCAGGGCCGTGGAATATCCGAAGATCCCGGCCAGCGGCACCGTTCCCCGGATGATGGCCGGCTCAGCGTCGGTGACCAGCTCCGTGACCCGGGCCCGGCGGGAGCTCAGGTCGGAGTTCACGCCCGCCAGGAAGCTGCCGGGGCAGCGGATCTCGAACTCCATGATCGGCTCGAGCAGCACCGGCCCGGCCGCCTGGGCCGCCTGCTCGAAGGCCATGTGGGCGGCGTGGCTGAAAGCGGCCTCGTCGACGCTGCCTTCCCGGGCCTCCCCCCCCAGCAAACGCACCCGGATCCCGGTGAGCGGGTAGCCCAGGGAGAGCCCCGAGGTCCCCGCCGACTTCACGCTGTCGATCATAGTGGCCACCAGCAACGGCGGCAGGCTGCCCTTGGGCACCGCGTCGACCACGTCCACCGTCTTGACCTCGGGATCCGCCTCGACGGCCAGGCTCACCTGGGCGAAGAGCCGCTTGCCGTTGGGCAGGGTGCGATCGAAGGTCGCATCGGCCCGCCCGGTGCCGGCCACGGTCTGGCGATAGGCCACCCGCGGCGCCCCCACCCGCACCGACATCCCAAAGTCGCGCTCGATGCGATGCCGCAGCACCTCGAGGTGCAGCTCGCCGACGCCCTCGATGAGCATCTGCCCGGTCTCCTCGTTCTCGCGCCAGACGAAGCTCGGGTCGTCGCGTGAGAGCAGCCCCAGCACGCGCACCAGCTCGTCCTTGTCCTTGAGGCTGTGGGGCTCGATGGACATGGAGATGACGGGATCGGGGAAGACCATGCCCTCGAGGACGATGGGGTCGGACTTGTCGCACAGGGTGTCGCCCGTGGCGCTGCGCTTGAGCCCCACCACGGCCACGATGTCCCCCGCGCGGGCTTCCTCGATGGCGTCGCGAGCATCGGCGTGCATGACATAGAGGCGGTTGATGCGCTCGGTCTTGCCCGTGCGCGGGTTGTGCACCAGCCCCGACACCGGCAAGGTGCCGGAGTAGAGGCGGATGAACGCCAGGTCGCCCTGGCTCTCCCAGATGGTCTTGAAGATCAGCGCGCACAGCGGCCCGCCCGGCTCCAACGGACGCACCTGTGCCGAACCGTCATGGGGATGGGTGCCCACGGCGGGGCGCCCTTCCTCGGGGGCCGGCAGATAGCTCAGCACCGCATCGAGCACCGGCTGCACGCCCACGTTCTTGAAGGCGGAGCCGCACACCACAGGCACGAACTTCAGCGCCAGCGTGCCGCTGCGGATGGCCGCGATCACATCGGCAACCGGGCTGGCCTCCTCGTGCTCGAGGTACACCTCGGTGAAGACATCCACCTCGTCGGCCAGCACCTCGAGCAGTTCGTGCCGCGCCAGATGCGCCTCCTCGGAGAGGTCGGCGGGGATCTCCTCCACCGACACCGCCTGGCCAAGGTCCCCTTCCTCGAAACGCAGGGCCTTCATGGCCACCAGGTCGATCACGCCCAGCAGCTCCTTCTCGCGCCCCCAGGGCATCTGGATCCGGAGCGGCCGGGCGCCCAGACGGCTGGTGATGTCGCCCACCACCCGGTCGAAATCGGCGCCCACCCGATCGAGCTTGTTGATGAAGACCACGCGGGGCACGCCGTAGCGATCGGCCTGGTGCCAGACCGTCTCCGACTGGGCCTGCACGCCCGCGACACCGCACAGCACGACGACCGCCCCGTCGAGGACGCGCAGGCTGCGCTCGACCTCCACGGTGAAGTCGACGTGCCCGGGCGTGTCGATGATGTTGATGCGGTGACCGGCCCACTCGCAGCTCGTCGCCGCGCTGGTGATCGTGATGCCCCGCTCGCGCTCTTCCGGCAGGTAGTCCGTGACCGCCGTGCCCTCGTGCACCTCACCGAGCCGATGGGTCCGGTCGGTGTAGAACAGCACGCGCTCCGTGAGCGTGGTCTTGCCCGCGTCGATGTGGGCGATGATGCCGATGTTGCGCACCGGCATGGTCTTCTTCGGTCGCGCCATGGGCTTCAGCCGTTCAGCGAGCCGGTCGACCGGAGGCGCAGGACCCTCGGCCGTCCGGCCGAGGTTTCGCCTACCAGGCGAAGTGGGCGTAGGCCTTGTTGGCCTCCGCCATCTTGTGCGTGTTCTCACGCGTGGTGAAGGCGACGCCCTGCGTGTTGTAGGCGTCGTAGACCTCTTCGGCCAACGCCCGCGCGGTGGGCTTGCCCTTCTTCTTGCGCGTGGCGTTCAACAGCCAGCGGAACGCCAGCGCCTGCTGGCGCTCGCGCTTGATCTCGTGGGGCACTTGCAACGTCGCGCCGCCGACGCGCTTGCTGCGCACTTCGACCATGGGCTTCACGTTGGTGACGGCCGTGCCGAACACCTCGATGGTGTCCTCGCCGGGGACCTTCTGGCTCACCAGCTCCATCGCGTCGTAGAAGATGGCGCGGGCGATGGACTTCTTGCCGTCGTGCATCAAGCAGTTGATGAATTTGCTCGCGAGCAGGCTGTCGAACTTCGGGTCGGGCCGCAGGTACTTGGCGGTCGACTGGTACTTGCGAGGCATCGGATACTCCTAGGCGGCGAGCGGTGCGGCCAGTGGTCGGGTGGGGTTCGGCTCAGGACTTCGGGCGCTTGGCGCCGTACTTGCTGCGGCCCTGGCGGCGGTCGGAGACACCGGCGGCATCGAGCGCGCCGCGGATGACGTGGTAGCGGACGCCCGGCAGGTCGCGCACGCGACCGCCCCGCACCAGCACGATGGCGTGCTCCTGCAGGGTGTGCTTCTCACCGCCGATGTAGGCCGTGATCTCCTTGCCGTTGCTGAGCTTCACGCGGGCGATCTTGCGCAAGGCCGAGTTCGGCTTCTTGGGCGTCTGGATCTTGACCTGCAGGCACACGCCTCGCCGTTGCGGGCACTTGCCGAGCGCCTGGGACTTGCTCGGCTTGACGACCTTGCGGCGCCCCTTGCGAATGAGCTGGTTGATGGTCGGCATGCGGGTCTCGGGTTTGCTCTGCTGCGGTCAGGGTCGAACGGGACATTCCATCAGGGGCGCCCGTTCGGGTCAAGCGGTGGCTCGGTTCGGAGCCCTCACCGGGGGTCCCATCGGGGTCCCGGTGAGGTGGTGACTCAGACGGCTTCTCCGGCCAGGCCGAGTTCGGGGATCTGGTCCGGGAAGAGGTCCCGATCCTGCTCGGGGACCTCGACCTTGTGCTTCACCCGGGTGCGCTGCAGGGGCCGGAAACCGGTGCCCGTGGGCACCATGTTGCCCAGGATCACGTTCTCCTTGAGACCCAGCAACGGATCCCGGCGACCGGCGATGGCGGCCTCCGTGAGCACCTTGGTCGTCTCCTGGAAGGAGGCGGCCGAGATCATCGAGTCGGACTGCAGGGCCGCCTTGGTGATGCCCAACAGCACGGGCTCGGCGGTGGCCGGCTTCTTCTTGGCCTTCTGCAGGGCGATGTTCGAGGCGCGGAAGCGGAACTTGTCGACCACGGCATCGGGGAGGAACTCGGAGTCGCCCGGGTCCCCCACCTGCACCTTGCGCAGCATCTGGCTGATGATCACCTCGATGTGCTTGTCGTCGATGCTCACGTTCTGGCTGCGGTAGACACCCTGCACCTCGCGGAGCAGGTAGTTCTGCAGCTCGTCCTCACCACTGATGCGCAGGATGTCGTGCGGGATCAGCGGACCCTCGACCAGCGGCTGCCCGGCGCGGACGCGGTCACCGCTCTGCACCTTGAGGTGCTTACCGTGCGGCACCAGGTGCTCCTGGACGATGCCCGAGTCCTCGTTCTTGACGAGGATCGTGCGCTTGCCGCGCTTCATCTCGCGCACCAACTCCACGGTGCCGTCGATCTCCGCCATGATCGCCGGCTCCTTGGGCCGACGCGCCTCGAAGACCTCCGTCACGCGAGGCAGACCGCCGGTGATGTCCTGCGTACCGGTGGTTTCCCGCGGCGTCTTGGCCAGCAGGGCGCCCGGCTTCACCTTCCCGCCGTCGTCGACCTCGAGGTAGGCCTTCTCGGGGATCGGGTAGTAGATCAGCGGCGTGCCTTCGTCGTCCTCGATCACGATCTGCGGGTGCAGGTCACCCTTGTGATCCATGATCAGCTTGCGCTCGACACCGGCGGCGTCCTTCTCGAGCTTGACCGTCTTGCCATCGACGATGTCCTCGAAGCGCACCTTGCCGGCGCGATCCGCGAAGATCGGGATGGAGTGGGGATCCCACTGCGCCAGGATCTCGTTGGTCTTGACCTTGCTGCCTTCGGGCTTCGGCAGCACCGCACCGAGCGGGATGGCGTAGCGCTCGAGCTCGCGGTCCTTGTCGTCGACGATGACCAGGAAGCCGTTGCGGTCGAGGGAGACCGACCCGCCTTCGGGGTTCTCACCGAGCTTCACGGACTGGAAGCGCAGCGTGCCCTTGCGAGCCGCCTTGATCGACGACTCGAGCAGGGCGCGGCTGGCCGTACCACCAATGTGGAACGTCCGCATGGTGAGCTGGGTGCCCGGCTCGCCGATGGACTGGGCGGCGATGATGCCGCTGGCCAGGCCGAGCTCGGCCCGCTTGCCGCGCGAGAGGTCCATGCCGTAGCAGTTGGCGCAGACCCCGTCGCCCGCCTCGCAGGTGAGCGCCGAACGCACGCGCACCTTCTCGTAGCCGAGCGACTCGATCTTCTCGGCCACCTCCATGTTGATCAGCTGGCCCTCCTCGACGATGACCTCGTCGGTGACCACGTCGACGATGGTGTCGCGCGCCACGCGCCCGCGGATCTGCTGGGCGAGGCTCACGTCCACCTTGTCGCCCTTCATGATCGCGCTCTTGCTGATGCCGTTGATCGTGCCGCACTCGACGCGGCTGGCCACGATGTTCTGCGCCACGTCCGCGAGCTTGCGCGTCAGGTAACCCGAGTCGGCCGTCTTGAGCGCCGTGTCGGCCAGTCCCTTGCGGGCGCCGTGGGTCGAGCTGAAGTACTCGAGCACGCGCAGGCCTTCGCGGAAGTTCGACTTGATCGGCACCTCGATGATCTCGCCCGAGGGCTTGGCCATCAGTCCGCGCATACCCGCCAGCTGGCGGATCTGCTCGATGGTGCCGCGAGCACCCGACCGCTCCATGATGTAGACCGGGTTCAGGTAGGGCTCGCCGTCGCGCTCGTCGCTGCGCCACTCGATCATCATCTCCTCACCCACCCGTTCACGGGCGTGGGTCCAGAGGTCGATGACCTGGTTGTAGCGCTCACCCTCGGTGATGACGCCCTGCTTGTACTGAACGTTGATGGCGGCGACCTGTTCGTCCGTCTCCGCCAGGATCTTGCCCTTGTGGGCCGGCGTGCGCAGGTCGGACGTCGCGAAGGACAGGCCCGCGCGGGTGGCCGACTTGAAGCCGAGCGCCTTGAGCGCGTCGAGCAGGATGACCGTGCGCTCCTTGCCGATGATCTCGTACGCCTCGCTGATCACCCGCTTGATCGAGCCCTTGTCGAGCTCGACGTTCCAGTAGGGGCAGTCGTCGGGGAGGATGTCGTTGAAGATCACGCGGCCGACGGTGGTCTCGACCGGCTTCACGCCGGCCAGGACGCGACCTTCGCGACCGACGGTGAGACGCTCGGGGACCATCTTCACCTTGATGCGCGCGTGGATGCCGACCTTGCCGTCGGCGTAGGCCCGGAAGACCTCCTCCTTGTCGGCGAAGCGCATGCCCTGACCCTTCTCGCCCTCGCGATTGGTGGTCAGGTAGAAGCAGCCCAGCACGATGTCCTGGCTGGGGCTGATCACCGGGCTGCCGTTGGCGGGCGTGAAGATGTTGTGCGTCGCCATCATCAGCGCGGTGGCCTCGATCTGCGCCTCGTAGGAGAGCGGCAGGTGGACCGCCATCTGGTCACCATCGAAGTCGGCGTTGAAGCCGGCGCAGACCAGCGGGTGCAGCCGGATGGCATTGCCCTCGACCAGCACGGGCTGGAAGGCCTGGATGCCCATACGGTGAAGCGTGGGCGCGCGGTTCAGCAGCACGGGGTGCTCGTGGATGACCTCCTCGAGGATGTCCCACACCTCCTCTTCCTTGCGCTCGAGCATCTTCTTGGCCGACTTGATCGTGTCGGCGTAGCCGAGCTCCTTGAGGCGCCGGATGATGAACGGCTGGTACAGCTCGAGGGCGATGACCTTGGGCAGGCCGCACTCGTGCAGGTTCAGCTCGGGGCCCACCACGATCACGGAGCGAGCCGAGTAGTCGACGCGCTTGCCCAGCAGGTTCTCGCGGAAGCGGCCCTGCTTGCCCTTGATCATGTCGGTCAGCGACTTGAGCGGCCGGTTGCTGGTGCCCAGCACCGGGCGGCGGCAACGGCTGTTGTCGAACAGCGCATCCACCGACTGCTGCAGCATGCGCTTCTCGTTGCGGATGATGACCTCGGGGGCGTTCAGGTCGAGCAGCTTCTTCAGGCGGTTGTTGCGGTTGATCAGGCGCCGGTAGAGGTCGTTCAGGTCGGACGTGGCGAAGTTGCCCGAGTCGAGCAGAACCAGCGGACGCAGGTCCGGCGGGATGACCGGGATCACGTCCAGCACCATCCAGTGCGGCTTGTTGGGCGAGTCGCGCAGCATCTCCACCGTGCGCAGGCGCTTGACGATCTCCGTCTTGCGCTGCTTGCTGCGCGTGGTCTTGAGCTCCTCGCGCAGCTCCTCGGAGATGACGTTCAGGTCGAGGGCCAGCAGCAGCTTCTTGATGGCCTCGGCGCCCATGTCCGCCTCGAAGGCCGCGCCGAACTTGCTGCGCGCCTCGCGCAGCCCCTCCTCGGTGAGCAGCGAATTCATCTCGAGATCGGTGCCGCCGGCCTCGGTCACGATGTACTCCTGGAAGTACACCACCTTGTCGAGGTCGGACAGCTTGATGCCGAGCAGGTTGCCGATGCGCGACGGCGTGGCCTTGAAGAACCAGATGTGGGCCACGGGCGCGGCGAGGTTGATGTGCCCCATGCGCGTGCGGCGCACCTTGGAGTGCGTGACCTGCACGCCGCAGCGGTCGCAGATGATGTTCTTGTGCTTGATGCCCTTGTACTTGCCGCAGAAGCACTCCCAGTCCTTGGTGGGGCCGAAGATCTTCTCGCAGAACAGGCCGTCCTTCTCGGGACGGTAAGTGCGGTAGTTGATCGTCTCGGGCTTGCGCACCTCACCGAACGACCAGTTCCGGATGTCCTCATGGGACGCGAGCCGGATCGTGACGTAGGCCGTGTCCGTGGGACTCGTCCTCAGCACGTTGGAATTCGTCATCCGTTGCCGCCTTTCTTGCCTGTTTCGTTCGTGTCGTTCGTGTTCGTTGTCGAGCCGATGGGCCTGCCTGCCCGCGCGGTCACTTGCGCGTGCGGTGCAGTTCCATGTTGAGGCACAACCCGCGGATCTCGTTGGTCAGCACGTCGAACGAGATCGGCGTGCCCGGCTCGAGCAGGTTCGTGCCCTTCACCATGGACTCGTAGATGCGCGTCCGGCCTTCCACGTCGTCGCTCTTCACCGTAAGCAACTCCTGCAGGATGCTGGCGGCGCCGTACGCCTCCAGCGCCCACACCTCCATCTCACCGAAGCGCTGACCGCCGAAGCGGGCCTTGCCGCCCAGCGGCTGCTGGGTGATCAGTGAGTAGGGCCCCGTCGCCCGCGCGTGCACCTTGTCCGCGACCAGGTGGTGCAGCTTGAGCATGTACATGTAGCCCACCGTCACCTTCTGGTCGAAGGCATCGCCGGTGCGACCGTCGTAGAGCTGCGACTTGCCGTCGGACGGCAACCCGGCCTCTGCCAGGACCTCGTTGATCTGCTTCTCCGAGGCGCCGTCGAACACCGGCGTGACCGCCTGGAATCCCAGGGCGTTCGCCGCGAAGCCCATGTGGGTCTCGAGGATCTGTCCGACGTTCATGCGCGACGGGACGCCGAGCGGGTTGAGCAGGATCTCGAGCGGCGTGCCGTCGTCGAGGAAGGGCATGTCCTGCTGCGGCAGGATGACCGAGATGACGCCCTTGTTGCCGTGGCGCCCGGCCATCTTGTCGCCCACCGAGAGCGTGCGCTTGGTCGCGACGAAGCACTTCACCAGCTCCAGCACGCCCGTCGGGAGTTCGTCGCCGCGCGAGAGGCGGTTGACCACCTTGTTCTTCTCGTTCTCGCGCTCCTCGATGCGGTCGGCGAAGACCCGGAAGAGCTTGTAGAGCTTCTCGCCCGTGCCGCGGCGGTAGTTCTCCATGCACTTCTTGCGCAGCACCTCGAAGACGCGACGCAGCTCCTGGGTGTCGCCGTCCTCGTCGACCTTCAGGGCCTTGTTGGTCTGGTCGTCCTTCACCGTGTCGGTGGAGATCGCCTTGACCTCGATCAGCAGCTTCTCGACCTGCTCGCGCAGGTAGCCCGAGAACTCGCGCTCCGCCTTGCGGATCATGCGCAGGTTCTTGGCCGACTGCTCCTCGGAGGTGTCGACGTTGCGGGTGAAGCGCCGCGTGCCGATGACCGTGCCGTAGACGCCCGGGGGCACCTCGAGCGAGTCGTTCTTCACGTCCTCGCCGGCGCGGCCGAAGATGGCGTGCAGCAACTTCTCTTCCGGCGTCAGCTCCGACTTGCTCTTGGGAGAGACCTTGCCGACCAGGATGTCGCCCGGCTGCACCTTGGTGCCGATCATCACCACGCCGGTCTCGTCGAGGCGCGCCAGCGCCGTCTCCGAGACGTTGGGGATGTCGCGGGTGAACTCCTCACGCCCCAGCTTCGTCTCGCGGATCTCCACGTCGAAGTGCTGGATGTGGATGGAGGTGAAGATGTCCTCCCGGATCAGCCGCTCCGAGACGATGATCGCGTCCTCGAAGTTGTAGCCGTCCCACACCATGAAGCCGACGAGGATGTTGCGGCCCAGGGCCAGCTCGCCGTTCTTGGTGGAGGCGCCGTCGGCGAGCAGGTCGCCGAGCTGGACCTCCTGTCCCTTCTTCACCACGGGGCGCTGGTTCAGGCAGGTCTTCTCGTTGAGGCCCACGAACTTGCGCAGGTTGTAGGTGTCCTCGCCGACGATGATCGTGTCGGCATCGACGTAGTCGACGGTGCCGGCGTTCTTCGCCCGGATGATCATGCCCGAGTTCATCGCGACCTCGTGCTCCATGCCCGTCGCCACCAGCGGCGGATCGGTCTGGAGCAGCGGCACGGCCTGGCGCTGCATGTTGCTGCCCATGAGCGCGCGGTTCGCGTCGTCATGCTCGAGGAACGGGATCAGCGCGGCGCTCACCCCCACCAGCTGCATCGGGCTGACGTCGATGTACTCGACTTCCTTGGTGGCGACCTGGCTGAACTCGCCGTTCACGCGGCTGAGCACCGTGTCGCCCTCGATCTTGCCCTTGCCGTCGACGTTGGTGTCGGCCGGGGCCAGGACGGCGTCGAACTCCTCGTCGGCGCGCAGGTAGGTGACGTCGTCGCTGATCTTGCCCTTGGTCACCTTGCGGTACGGCGTCACCAGGAAGCCGTACTCATCGAGGTGCGCGTAGAGCGAGAGGCTCGCGATCAGTCCGATGTTGCTGCCTTCCGGCGTCTCGATCGGGCAGATGCGGCCGTAGTGACTGAGGTGCACGTCGCGCACGTCGAAGCCGGCGCGCTTGCGGTTCAGTCCGCCCGGGCCCAGCGCCGAGAGGCGCCGCTCGTGGGTCAGCTGGCTGAGCGGGTTGCTCTGGTCGACCACCTGACTGAGCTCGCCGCGCCCGAAGAAGTACTCGATGGCGGAGCTGATCGTCTTGCTGTTGATCAGCTGACGCGGCGTCGCGGTCTGGATCGTCTCCTGGTTGTTCATGCGCTCCGACGCGGTGCGCCGCAGCTTCAGGAAACCCTTGCGGAACTCGTCACCCGCCAGCTCGGCGATGGTGCGCACGCGGCGGTTGCCGAGGTGGTCGATGTCGTCTACCAGCCCCCCGCCGGCCCGCAGCTCCATGATGTAGCGGATGGAGTCGACGATGTCCTCGGGCAGCAGCGTCATCTCCTCCTCGGCGCTGCTCTTGCGATCGAACTTGCGGTTGATGCGGAAGCGCCCCACCGGACCGAGGCGGTAGCGGGTCGGGTCCTGGAAGCGCTCGCGGAAGAGGTTGCGCGCCTTGTCGATGTTGGGCGGGTTGCCCGGGCGCAAGCGCGTGTAGATCTTCAGCAGCGCCTCCTCGTGGCTGCGCGAGTCGTCCTCCTGCAGCGTGTACAGCAGCAGCGGGTCTTCGCCCGCGTTGAGGATCACCTGGATGCTCTTGAGCGAGCTGGCCAGCAGCACCTCCAGGGTCTCGGCGGTGATCGCCGAGCCGCTGGGCAGCAGCACCTCGCCGGTCTCCTGGTCGACCACGTCGCCCACGACGTGACGGCCGAGCAGGTCCTTGTCCTTGCTGCTCTTCAACGAGATCTTCTTGGTCTCGTAGAACATGGGGATGAGCTGCTCGTCGGTGCCGTAGTCCTCCGACATGGCGCGCAGGAAGGTCGTGGCCGGGAACTTGCTCGACTGGTCGATCTTGATGTCGAGCACGTCCTTCTTGGTGACCGACAGCTCGACCCAGCTGCCCCGCTGCGGGATGATCCAGCAGGAGTGCAGCTTCTTCTCGGAGGTGTGCAGCTCCATCGAGAAGTCGACACCGGGCGAACGGTGCAGCTGGCTGACGATGACGCGCTCGCTGCCGTTGATGATGAACTCACCGCCCCCGACCATGATCGGGATCTCGCCCAGGTAGACCCACTCCTCCACCGGCTCGGGCTTCTCGAGGCGCACCAGGATCTTGAACGGCATCCCGTAGGTGACGCCGAGCACGCGGCACTCGTCGGCGGTGTAACGCGGCCGGCCGAGCTCGTAGCCCATGTACTCCAGCGACACGGTCTTGTCGTAGGAGTAGATCGGGAAGGTTTCACGCAGGATCGCCTCGAGGCCCGCTTCGTTGCGCCGGTTGAAGGGCACATCTTCTTGCAGGAACTCGGAGAAGCTGACGCGCTGGATGTCGGTCAGACTGGGCACGGCCAGCGGCGAGCGGAAACGACCGTAGTGGCGGATGTCGGTAGATGTCATCGAGCCTGTTTCTTCAGAGGGCTCAGCGGCGGCGACCGGAGCGACCGGTCGTCAACGCGAAGAGCCCCGGGAACGGGATCACCGGCAGTGGCCGGAGCATCCGGAACGGGGTGGTGCAGGGAACGGACCCGGACCGCGCCCCTCACAACCGTGAGGGGAAGCAGTCCGTCCGCAGAGTGAAGAGGCGAGCTGCAACCGGGTCACTTGACCGCGACGCTGGCTCCGGCCTCTTCGAGTTCCGCCTTGACCTTCTCGGCCTCCTCCTTGGAGACGCCTTCCTTGACCGCCTTGGGCGCGCCCTCGACGAGATCCTTGGCCTCCTTGAGGCCCAGGCCCGTGATGCTGCGCACGGCCTTGATGACCTGGATCTTCTTGTCGCCGATCGACTCGAGGACAACGTCGAAGGCAGTCTGCTCTTCGGCGCCGCCGCCGGCGTCGCCGCCCGCGGGAGCCGCCATCATGACACCGCCACCGGCGGCGGCTTCGATGCCGTGCTCATCCTTGAGGTAGTCGGAGAGCTCCTGCGCCTCGAGCAGGGTCAGACCGACGATCTTCTCGCCAAGGTCCTTGGTCTCGGGCTTCCACTCCCTGGTCGCTGCTTCCGTCATGCTTGCGCTCTCTTTCTGGGCGCCGGGCCCACCATTCGTGGTGGTCGCGACGCCGGGTTTGAAGTGATTCTTGGTTCGTTTGGTGACCGGTGTCTCAATCTCGATCGAGACGTCAGTCGGCCGTCTCGCTGCTGCCGCCGTCTTCGAGTTGCTCGACGCGGGCCTTCAGGGCTCCCGCCAGCAATCCGCCCGGCCCCTTGAGCTGCGCGGCCAGCGCGCGACCCGGGCCCAGGATCTGTCCCACGAGGATCGACAGCAGTTCCTCGCGGCTGGGTAGCTTGCGCAGTTCGGTGGCCTGGCCACCGTCCAGCAGGGTTCCGTCGAGCAGGCCGCCCTTGACCTCCGGCAGCTCGGTCTTGGTCTCCTTCTTCCAGGCCGCCACGACCTTGCTGGCCGCGATGGCCGCCGCATCGACGTCGTCGGTGAGGGCCAGGATCGCCGCCGCCGGCCCGTCGAAGAGATAGTCGGTCTGGTCGAACCCGCGGTCGGCGAGCACCTGCTTCGCCAGCGAGTTCTTCAGCAGCTGCATGCGCAGGTTCTGCTCGGCCAGCTTCACCCGGAAGGCGTTGCTGTCCATGACGTCCATGCCGACCGGCTGGACGAAGAGCACGTCGACGTCCTCGGCGAGGATGCCGTTGTACTCGTCCTTGATGGCTTCGTTGACGGCGTTCGGCATGTTGTCAGCTCGCGATCTCGACCTGGACCGAAGGGCCCATGGTCGTCGAGAGGAAGACCTTCTTGAGGTAAGGGCCGCGGGACGCTGCGGGCTTCATCGACACCAGCGTGTTGAGGAAGGCCTCGACGTTCTGGGCGATCAGGGCGTCGTCGAAGCTGCGTCGGCCCACCGGGGCGTGGACGGTGCCGCCGGCGTCGGCGCGGAACTCGATCTTGCCGGCGGCGAACTCGCGTACGGCCGTCTCGACATCGGGCGTCACGGTGCCGGCCTTGGGGGTCGGCATCTTGCCCTGGGGGCCGAGCACCTTACCGAGCTTGCCCACCTTGCCCATCATGTCGGGCGAGGCAATGGCCACGTCGAAGTCGGTCCAACCGTCGGCCACCTTGGCCACGAGGTCGTCGTCCCCCACCTCGGAGGCGCCGGCAGCCTTCGCGGCGGCCTGCTTCTCGGGGTCCTTGACGAAGGCGATGACCTTGCGGGTGCGGCCCGTGCCGTTGGGCAACGCCACCGCGCCGCGCACGGCCTGGTCCGACTTCTTCGGATCGATGCCGAGGTTCACGGCGATGTCGACGGTCTCGTCGAACTTGACGCCAGTCGTGGTCTTGAGCGCGGCGATGCCGTCGGCCAGCGCGTAGACGCGCCGCTCCTCGACCTTGCCGGCATTGGCTCGTGATCTCTTGCTCGCGGTCGTCATCGGGTCAGCCCTTGATCTCGATACCCATGGAACGCGCCGTCCCTTCGACCATGCGGCAAGCCGCGTCGAGGTCGCGCGCGTTGAGGTCCACCATCTTGTTCTGGGCGATCTCCTCGACCTGGGCCTTGGTCACGCTGCCCACCATCTCGAGATCGCTGTTGCCCTTGACGATGCCGGCGGCCCGCTTGAGCTGCGCTGAGGCCGGGGCGGTCTTGAGCGTGAAGGAGAAGGTCCGGTCGGCATACACCGTCAGCTGGGCCGGGATGATCAGGCCCATCTGGTCGCGGGTCGCGTCGTTGTACTCCTTGACGAACTGCCCGATGTTCACGCCGTGCTGGCCGAGGGCGGGGCCCACCGGCGGCGCCGGCGTAGCCTGCCCGGCGGGCAGCTGCAGCTTGAGTGTTGCTGTGATTTCCTTGGCCATCTGTCTCGCTCGAACTCCCGTGAAAAAGCCGTCAGGCAGCTTCCTCGACCTGCCAGTACTCCAGTTCCACGGGGGTCTCGCGGCCGAAGATGGTCACGATGACGCGCACCGTGCCCTTGGCCTCGTTCACCTCGTCCACCACGCCGGTGTAGGACTCGAAGGGTCCCTCGTTGATCTTCACGCGATCGCCCAGCTTGAAAGTGATCCGCAGCGCCGGGCGCTCTTCCGTGACTTCCATGCCCATCAGCACCCGCTCGACCTCGTGGGCCTCCATGGGCACGGGCTGGTTGCGGTCGCCCCCGACGAAGTCGCCGATGCCCGCCGTCTCGCGGATCAGGAACCACACGTCTTCGGGGATCTGGCCGTCCTCGCTCACGGCCATCTCGACCATGATGTAGCCGGGGTACAGCTTCTTCTGCAGCGTGCGCTTCTTGCCGCCCTTCATCTCGGTGACGGTCTCGGTCGGCACCAGCACGCTCGGCACCATCTCCTCGAGATCCGCCGTGGCGACCCGCTGCTCGAGCTTGTCGCGCATGCGGTTCTCGACGTTGGTCGCGCAGCGCAGCACGAACCACCGCGTCCGCGGAGTGGTCGAGGATTCAGACATCAGACGACCCGTCTCGTCAGAAGGCGCGTGGGCATCAGAAGACATAGTCCTTCATGATCCTGTTCAGGAGGAAGTCCATGCCCGCGAGCATGGCCGTGAAGAACAACATCACCACCAGGATCACCATGGAAGCATTGAAGGTCTCGCCCCACGACGGCCAGGTGCACTTGCGCATCTCGGTCTCGGACTCGATCAGCATGTCGGCCACGTTGGGGCGGCCGAGGACGCGTGCGAGGCTCAACAGACAGAGCGTGGTGAAGGCCAGCGTGATGATCAGCGACCAGGTCAGGGGCACGCCGAGCACCGGCAAGTTGCCGCCCGACAGGTCCTGCACCAGCAGGCCGTCCCCGCCATCGCCGCGGAAGGACATCAGGAAGAAGTAGAGCGTGTAACAGCCAAAACACACGAGGGACCCCAGCAGGACGAACGCCGTCGTCCTCGCGTAGCTGCCCTGGTCTGGTTTGTACTTGCTCATCTCGACTCTCTCGTTCGTGTCGCCGCCCATCTCGCGGCGGCGTCACTCTTCTCTTCCTGCGTTAGACATGGCAGGCCAGGAGGGACTCGAACCCCCAACATTCGGTTTTGGAAACCGACGCTCTACCAGTTGGAGCTACTGGCCTTCTGAAGACCTCCGACCGACGTCCGACACCGTTCGCCGGATCAGGTGAGCTTCACCAGAACCCCACCGGGCCGGCATCGGCCCGTGCGTCCGTCCCTGCTGATTCTCTGCTGTTACTCCGTGATTCCGGTGACGCGCCCGGAGCCCACCGTCCGGCCACCCTCGCGGATGGCGAACTTCAGCTCCTCGTCCATGGCGATCGGCGTGATCAGCTCGATGTCCACGGTGACGTTGTCGCCCGGCATGACCATCTCGGTGCCCTCGGGCAGCGTGACGTTGCCGGTGACGTCCGTCGTGCGGAAGTAGAACTGCGGGCGATAGCCGTTGAAGAACGGCGTGTGACGACCGCCTTCCTCCTTGCTGAGCACGTACACCACCGCCTTGAACTTCTTGTGCGGCGTGATGCTCTTCGGCTTGGCCAGCACCTGGCCGCGCTCGATGGCTTCCTTGTCGATGCCGCGCAGCAGCACGCCGACGTTGTCGCCCGCGCGCCCCTCGTCGAGCGTCTTCTGGAACATCTCGACGCCCGTGCACACGGTCGTGCCGATCTCGTCCTTGAGGCCGACCAACTCGAGGTTGTCGCCCACCTTGACGATGCCGCGCTCGACGCGCCCGGTGGCCACCGTGCCGCGACCCTTGATCGAGAAGACATCCTCGACAGGCATCAGGAACGGCTTGTCGATGTCACGCTCGGGTTCCGGGACCCACGCGTCCACCGCATCCATGAGCTCGTAGATGCACTTCAAGCGCTCGTCGTCGGTGCTCGCGCCCTCCTCGAGGGCGTTCATCGCCATGAGCGCCGAACCCGAGATGATGGGCGTGTCGTCACCGGGGAAGTCGTAGCTGCTGAGCAGCTCGCGGATCTCCATGTCGACCAGCTCGAGCAGCTCGGGGTCGTCCACCTGGTCGACCTTGTTGAGGAACACCAGCACGCTGGGCACGCCGACCTGACGGGCGAGCAGGATGTGCTCACGCGTCTGGGGCATGGGGCCGTCGGCGGCGCTGACCACGAGGATCGAGCCGTCCATCTGGGCGGCGCCCGTGATCATGTTCTTCACGTAGTCGGCGTGGCCGGGGCAGTCGACGTGCGCGTAGTGCCGCGTGTCCGTCTGATACTCCACATGCGCCGTCGCGATGGTGATGCCGCGCTCACGCTCCTCGGGGGCCTTGTCGATGGAATCGAAGGCCCGCTTGTCGGCCAGTCCCTTGAGCGCCAAGGCGCCGGTGATGGCGGCGGTCAGGGTCGTCTTGCCGTGATCGACATGGCCGATGGTCCCTACGTTCAGGTGCGGCTTGTTGCGCTCGAAATTTGCCTTCGCCATGTCGCTTCGAATCTCCTGAATGCCGCGACCGGGAGGTAAACCCGCCGGTCGAGTGATCTGCTTGTTTGTTGCTGTTCGTCGTGGGCCGGCTCGACGTGTCCGGCCCCCAGTTCCTGCGAGTTTGGTGGTGGTGCTTCGGTCCCTGGAGCTGCTGATGGGATTCGAACCCATGACCTCGTCCTTACCAAGGACGTGCTCTACCCCTGAGCCACAGCAGCGTGAGTTTGGTCTTGTGTCCGCGTCGCTCTGCGGCAGCTTGCCGATGGAGCGGGTGATGGGAATCGAACCCACGCAACCAGCTTGGAAGGCTGGGGCTCTACCACTGAGCTACACCCGCATGTCAGCGCTGCACCCGAACGTGGTCGTTCGATTCCCTTTGCGATCTCGTCTCGGTTCGTCCTCTCCTCGTTCCGTCTCGTTCAGCCGTTCGTCTGGTCCTGCTGTCTCGCTCTGTTCGCGGGTGCTGCGAATGGTGGGGGAAGTAGGATTCGAACCTACGAAAGCTAAGCTAACGGGTTTACAGCCCGTCCCCTTTAACCACTCGGGCATTCCCCCTCTTTGCCACTCGGCTTCCTGCGGGAGACCGACGCCGTCGTGGGCTGGGCCTGTTGATCCGCTCGGTCACCGTTCGGCTCGGACAATGTTCGGCAGGTTTCTCCACACGCGGCGGGCGACTGCGCCCGCGCACTCGGCGTCGACTCGTCTTCCCGTGCGCCCAATCGTCACCGCGAAACTCGTCATCGCTGCGTGACTCGACGGTCGGGTCGTGCGCCGTGTCGCAGCATGGAGCTAGCGACGGGACTCGAACCCACAACCTCCGGTTTACAAAACCGGGGCTCTACCAATTGAGCTACGCTAGCGGTCGGACGGGTTGCGCGAGGCCTTCCTGGAACACCCGGGAAAAGAGGGAGATCGTAGGCAACTCGGAATCGGGAGTCAACACGGCCAGAGAGGCCCTTTTCCCCGATTCGGCACCTCGATCAGCGCCCCCCCGCCCCCCTCCCGAAGCGCTTGCCGGCCGCGCTCCTGAGTCGCCGGACGGCGGCCCGAACGGTGGCCGTCGTGTCGCCTCCGGTGCGTTCGAGCAGGGCATCGCCGAGCACCAGCGCGACCATGGCCTCCGCCACCACGGCCGCCGCCGGGACCGCGGTCACGTCCGTCCGCTCCACATGGGCCCGTGCCGCCCGATCGGCGGCGTAGTCCCAGCTCGGGAGGGCCGAAGGCAGGGTCGAGAGGGGCTTCATGTAGGTCCGGACGACCACCGGCTCGCCGTTGGTCATGCCGGCTTCGAGCCCGCCGGCCCGGTTTCCGCGTCGGGACGGGCCCTTGGGACCGGGTCGCCCCACCGGATCATGGACCGCCGACCCCCGCTCGGAGGCAGCGGCCAACCCGTCCCCGATCTCCACCGCCTTCATGGCCGGGATCGAGAGCATGGCCGCCCCCAGGCGGGCATCGAGCCGGCTGTCCAACTCGTCCAGGCTGCCCAAACCCGGCGGCACGCCGAAAGCTCGCACCTCCACCACCCCGCCCAGCGAATCCCCGGCCCGGCGAGCCCGGTCGACCGCCTGCTTGAGCGGCGCCTCGGCCTCACGGTCCAATTGGTGGAAGGGCGACCGATCCCGGCGCCGCACGAGGGCCGGGCGGTTGGCCCAGCTGCGGGGCGGCCGGACGGCCACGCCCCCGAGCGCGGTCACGTGCCCGAAGATGTCGACGCCCAGATCCTCCAGGAACTGGGCCAGCAACGCCCCGGCGGCCACGCGCGCCGCGGTCTCCCGCGCCGAGGCCCGCTCGAGGACGCCGCGCATGTCCGAGGTGTCGTACTTCTGCCCGCCGGCCAGGTCTCCGTGCCCTGGGCGCGGGCAGGTCACCGGCGGCTTCTCGTCGAGGCTGTCGTCGACGTTCCAGACGACCAGCACGAGCGGCGCCCCCGTGGTGCGGCCCCGGTGGAGCCCCGAGAGCACGTCGACCCGGTCGTGCTCCAGCTTCTGGCGGGCGCTGCGCCCGTATCCGGCCTGGCGCCGGGCCAGGAAGGCGTCGATTGCGGCGGTGTCGAGCCGCCAACCGGCGGGGAACCCCGAGACCCGGGCCACCATCCCCCGTCCGTGGGACTCGCCCGCCGTGGCAACCCTCAAGCGTCGGAACATCGCGGCATCAGACCATCGACGCCGCGGGGGTGTCCAGAGAGGCCGTTTGAGGCGCCCGACGTTCGCTCCTATCCTCAGCCCGCCGCGCTCACTCGGTCGCACGGCTCGATCGGATCGCCCGACGCGCGATCCCACGACCCAGTCCCCGGAGCAACCCGTGAAGTTCGCCACCCTCGCCGTGCACGCCGGCAACGCGCCCGATCCCGCCTACGGTGCGGTCATGCCCCCCATCTATGCCACATCGACGTACGTGCAGCGTGCCCCGGCCGAACCCATGGTGGAGGGCTACGACTATTCGCGGGCCGCCAACCCCACGCGCTCGGCGCTGCAGGAGAACCTGGCCGCCCTCGAAGGAGCGAAGCACGGGTTCGCCTTCAGCAGCGGCCTCGCGGCGACCCACGCCCTGCTCTCGCAGATGCGCCCGGGTGACCACGTCGTCTGCGGCAACGACTTGTACGGCGGGACGTTCCGCATGTTCCGCAGCGCCTTCGAGCCGTTCGGCATCGAGTTCTCCGTGGTCGACACCACCGACCTCAAGGCCCTCGAGCAGGCGCTGGCGAAGCCGACACGCCTGCTGTGGCTGGAGACGCCGACCAATCCGCTGCTGCGCATCACCGATCTCGAAGCCGCCGCCGCACTGGCCCACGCCGCCGGCGCCCTGGTGGCCTGCGACAACACCTTCGCCTCGTCGTATCTGCAGCAGCCCCTGACCCTCGGGTGCGACGTCGTGATGCACAGCGCGACCAAGTACCTCGGCGGACACAGCGACGTCGTGCTCGGCGCCCTCTGCACCAACGACGACGCGCTCGCGGAGAAGCTGGGCTTCCAGCAGCTCTCGGTGGGCGCCGTGCCCGGGCCCTTCGACTGCTTCCTCGTGTTGCGCGGCACGAAGACGCTCCCCTTGCGCATGGAGGCCCATTGCCGCAACGCGCGGCGGATCGCCGGCTTCCTCGCGGACCACTCCCGCGTCGCGAGCGTGTTCTATCCCGGCCTGCCCGACCACCCGGGCCACGACATCGCCGCGCGGCAGATGCGCGACTTCGGCGGCATGCTCTCCTTCGTGCTGAAGGCGAGCGTCGAGGAAGCCAAGCAACTCACCACGCGCACGAAGATCTTCGCCCTGGCGGAGAGCCTGGGGGGCGTGGAGTCGCTCATCGAGCACCCGCCGTCCATGACCCACGCGTCCATCCCCGCCGAGCAACGCCGCGCCGCGGGCCTCGACGACGGACTCATCCGCCTGTCGGTGGGCATCGAGGACATCGACGACCTGCTCGGGGACCTCGACCAGGCGCTCGCGGGCTGACCCCGCCCCCAGCGTTCAAGCCGTCCGGGCTCGCCGGAGGCCGAAGGGCCCACTCGGCCCCGGGTCTACTCGTCCTCGGGCTCTTCGGGGACGTCGGTGACGCACTCGCGCATCACCCGGCCCACCTTGAACTTCACCACCCGCTTGGGCGGGACGTCGACCTTCTCGAGGGTGCGCGGGTTCTGGGCCCGGCGTGCGCGGCGCGCCTTGACCTCGAACACGCCGAAGTCCCGGAACTCCAGGCGGTTGCCTCGGCTCAGCTCGCCGATGATCTCGTCCAGGAACATCTGGATGATGCTCTTGGTGACGACCTTGGTCTCGCCGGTGCGTTCGGCGATCCGATTCACCAGATCCTTCTTGGTGATGGTCACCACCGGGCTCGTTTCGGATTCGGCGTCCGTCGACTGATCCAAGACCGCTTCCCCCCGGGCGGCGGCCCGCCCGTCCCCCCAAGGGACGGCGACCGTGGCCGCGGCACCTGCGCCATGGAAGGCACTAAGTACCTGCAAAGAATGGACTTGGCGAGAATAGACCGCGTCAGCCACCCAGTCAACACGGCGCGCACGACCGTCAGCCGGGACGCACGCTGCTGTCGATGATCAGCGTGAAGGGGCCGTCGTTGGCCAGTTCCACGCTCATGTCGGCACCGAAGACCCCCTCTTCCACGAGCAGCCCCGCCCGGCGCAGCCCCGCCGCGAAGCGCTCGGTGAGCGCGCGCCCGTGCTCGGGGGCGGCGGCGGCCACGAAGGACGGTCGCCGACCCTTGCGCACGTCGGCGGCCAGGGTGAACTGGGGTACGACGAGCACCGCGCCGCCCACGTCGTGCAGCGCGAGGTTGGTGCGCCCGTCTGTGTCCTCGAAGACCCGCAGGCCGGCCACCTTCTCCGCCAGCCAGTCGGCGTCGGCCTCGGCGTCCCCCACCACGCCGCAGACCAACAAGCACAGGCCCCGGTCGATGACGCCCACCGTCTCCCCGCCCACGCTCACCGCGGCCCGGGTGACCCGCTGCAGGACGACGATCAACGGCTCTCGACGGGACCGCCGGCCATGCCCACCGCCTCGCGCGCCGCGCCCACCACGGCCCGGGCCTGCCGGCGGGCGCGTCGGGCCCCGGTGGCCAGCACGTCCTCGACGAAGCCGGCGTCCGCCACGAGCTCGGCCCGACGCTCACGCGCCGCGCCGAAGTGCTCGTCGAGGGCGGCCAGCAACGCCTTCTTCGCATCCCCGTAGCCGTAGCCCCCCGCCCGCAGGCGCCCGGCCATCTCCTCGGCCTGGTCGGCGCTCGCCACGAGCTTGTAGATCTGCCAGACGTTGCAGGCCTCGGGATCCTTGGCGTCATCGACGCCCGCCGAGTCGGTGACGATGGACATGACCGACTTCTTGAGCGGCTTGCCCTGCCCGAAGATCGGGATGGTGTTGTCGTACGACTTCGACATCTTCTGGCCGTCGGTACCGGGCACCAGGGCCGCACCGGTGGCCAGGCGCGGCTCCGGACGACGGAACACCTTGGCCCCGTAGGCCGCATGGAACGACTCGGCCATGTCCTGGGCCATCTCGATGTGCTGGACCTGGTCCTTCCCCACGGGCACCAGGTCCGAGCGGAAGGCCAGGATGTCGGCCGCCATGAGCACCGGATAGAGGAACAGCCCGGCCCGCGGCGTGATGCCCTTGGCCACCTTGTCCTTGTAGCTGTGGGCCCGCTCGAGCAGGCCCATCCCGGTGACCGTGGAGAGCAGCCAGGTGAGCTCGCAGACCTCGGGCACGTCCGACTGGCGCCAGAACACGGCGCGCTCGGGATCGAGGCCCAGGGCCAGGTAGTCCAGCGCGACATCCGACACCATGCGCGCGAATTCCGTCCGGTCTTGGACGGTGGTCAGGGCGTGGTAGTCGGCGATGAAGTAATACGCCTCGCCCTCGTCCTGCAGCTCGATGTGCTGGCGGATGGCGCCGAAGTAGTTGCCGAGGTGCAGGAGTCCGCTGGGTTGCACGCCCGAGAGGATGCGCTTGGCCCTCTGGTCTGCCCCGGCGGCGCTCATGCTCGGAAGGTAGCAGACCCGACTCCCGGATCGAATCGCCCCCTCACGACCCGGCGGGACGACGGTGGATCGCGGAGGCCCGAGGCGTCATCGTGGCCCCGCATGGGCCTCCCCACCCGGTTGACGGCGACGCTCGCCGCGCTCTTCTCTGCGCTCGCCTCCGCGTTCATGGTGACGGGCTGCACGGGCCTGCCCGAGCTCGACCTCAATCCGTTCGTGCGCGTGGCCCATCTGCCCGACGGCGTCGTGGAGATCGAGGCCCTCGGCCCCTTCGTCGACATCCACTCGGGACCCGAGGGGCTGTCCCACGCCGTGCGGCCCTTCTATCAGCACAAGGCCTTCGGGGACGACTCGCTCACCGACGTGTTCGCGCCCTTCTACCGGCACCGGCGCAGCGACTCGGGGACGCGCTGGAAGATCTGGCCGCTGGTGTACAGCGACTCCCGCATCGACGGACCCGACGGCCCGGAGTGGGATGCGGCGCTGATCCCCTTCCTCTGGATGGGCAGCGGCCCCCAGGACGGCGACGGCTACTTCGCCTTCTGGCCTCTGGCGGGGCGCCTGCGCAACCTGTTCGGCCTCGAGACCTACGACTTCCTGCTCTGGCCGTTCTTCATGCGCACGCGCATGGACATCTCGGAGCCCTCGACCTCGTGGACCGTGATGCTGCTCGGCGGCTGGACGACGGGCGGCCCCCGCGACGGCAGCTGGCGCCTGCTGCCCTTCTATCGGCACCGCCTGCAGCGCAACGCCGAGGGCGAACTGGTGGTCGACCAGCACAGCGCGCCGTGGCCCTTCTACACCTGGGGCTACGACCACCTCGACAGCGAGACGCCTTCGGACCGCAAAGGCCTGTGGCCACTGTGGTCGCACGAGTCGTCCGACGCCTGGACCAAGACCACCGTCCTGTGGCCCTTCTTCCGCTACAACCGCGAGCGTGTCGTCGACGATCCCGACTTCCTCTATCATCTGCCGTGGCCGTTCTTCCAGAGTTCACGGACCGGCACCTCCGAGCGTTTCACCCTGTTTCCGCTCTACTCGCGATTCGATTCGGAAACGCTCTCCTCCCGAGCCTTCCTCACGGTGTTCGTCCGCGACATGCGCTGGCCTGGACTCGATGCCGAACCTGAACAGAGGGTCACCGACGTGTTCCCCTTCTGGCACTCATGGTGGGCTCAGCGGCACGCGGGCCGCGTGACCAACGAGCAGGCCTGGCCCCTCTACCACCGCGAGACCGAACCGGGCGGTCGCGAGGACTTCGCCCTGCCCTCGTTCGTGCCCGGGCGCCACGTCGACGTGCTGCAGCCGGTGGACGAGAGCTGGACCCCCATCTTCGCCCTGTGGAGCAAGCGCACCGACGGCGAGACCACCGACCGCCGCTACGCCTTCGACCTGGTCCAATGGCGCACGGGCCCCGAAGGCACGCGCATCTCGGTGCCGTTCTTCTACAGCCGCCGGCCCGACGGCGACGGCCACCACCGCGACGCCTGGCTGTGGGGCGCGGTCACCACTCGAGACAACGCCGACGGCCTGAGCTCGGTTTCCCTGCTGGGGTTCGACCTGTGGCAGCGCTGACCGACATGCTCGCCGAGCAGGGCCGGGGCCTGCGGCGCTCCATCGGCGACGCGGGCTATGCCCTGCGCATCCTGTTCCACAGCGCGGCGCGGCTGATTCCCGATCTGCCCCTGCGCTGGCGCTTCGTGCGCGACCAGTTCGTCGTGTGCGCCATCGCGCCGCTGCCGGTCGTCGGTGTGGTGGGCCTGTTCACCGGCATGATCCTGGCCCTGCAGCTCGGCCTCGAGCTGGCCACCTACGGCCAGGCCGAGCAGCTCAGCAACGTCATCGCCCCCACCCTGTTCCGGGAGATGGGCCCGTTCATGACGGGCATGATCCTCACGGCGTCGGTGGGCTCGGCCATGGCCGCCGAGATCGCCACCATGGCGGTCAGCGAAGAGATCGACGGGCTCGAGTGCCTCTCCATCGACACGGTCTCCTTCCTGGCCCTGCCGCGCATCCTCGCCCTCACGCTGTGGGCGCCGGTGCTGACCTTCGTCGGTTGCGTGCTGGGCGTCGTCGGCGGCGGGATCGTGAGCCTGACCCAACTCTCGGTGCCCCTGACGGTCTACTACCGCAACGTGCGCGAGTCGCTCCAGGCCGACCCCGGCTTCGGCGGCTTCCCCGAGGAGATCTACACCGGCCTGCTCAAGGCGGTGGTCTTCGGGATCATCATCTCGACGGTGTCGTGCGCCGTGGGCATGCGCACCCGCGGCGGCGCCCTCGGCGTCGGCCGGGCCGTGCGCGCCGACGTCGTGCGCTGCTTCCTGCTGATCATCGTCACCGGCTACTACCTGACCTGGTTCTTCTTCAAGTGATCCGCCTCGAGAACGTGTGCAAGGCCTTCGGGTCCAACGTGGTGCTGGACGGCTTCGCGCTCGAGATCGCGCAGGGCGAGACCGTCGTCGTCCTCGGTCGGTCGGGTTCGGGCAAGAGCGTCATGCTCAAGCACATCGTCGGCCTGATCCGCCCCGACTCCGGCCACGTGTTCGTCGACGACGTGGACGTGGCCGCCGCCGACGCCAAGAGCCTGCGCGCCGTCCGCCGCCGCGTGGCCCTGCTATTCCAGACCGGCGCCCTGGTCAACTGGATGAGCGTGCGGGCCAACGTCGCGCTGCCCCTCGTCGAGCGCCGCCAGCTCAAGCGGGCCGAGATCAACCAACGCGTCGAGGAGGTCCTCGCCAAGCTGGAGATGCTCGACGCCGCCGACCGGCTGCCCGGAGAGATCTCGGGCGGCATGCGCAAACGGGCCGCCCTGGCGCGGGTGCTGGTACAGGACCCCGCCGCGATCCTCTACGACGAGCCCACCGCCGGCCTCGACCCGATCCTGGCCCGCACGGTCGCGGCCCTGATCCAGGACGTCCAGGTCGACCGGCACAACACCGCCCTGGTCGTGACCCACGACCTCGAACTCGCGTTCGCCATCGCCGACCGGATCGGCCTGCACTCCGAGGGCCGCCTCGTTGAGCTCGGCCCTCCCGATGTGTTCCGCAAAAGCCAACATCCCATCGTGCGGTCGTTCCTCGACGGCACCATGCGCACAGCCGCCTCGGGCGGAGGAAACCCATGAACAGCCGCTTCACCGACATCCTGCTCGGCCTGCTCTTCTTCGGCACGCTCATCGGCCTCGGCGTCGTCACCATCGGCGTCTCCGACCTGACCTTCATCGGCATGGGCCCGCCGAAGTACGACGTCGAGATCTTCAGCCCCGACGTGGGCTACCTGCGACCGGGCGATCCGATCCTGCTCCACGGTATGCCGGCCGGGAAGGTGCTCGACATCCAGCGCATGGCCGACCCCGTCAACCACGTCGAGGACAACGGCCGCAACCTGGCGCTGACCATCGCCGTCAGCGTGCGCATGGAACTCGACCCCTACGACATCCTCGGGGTCGACCACCGCATCTACATCGAGGACCGCGGCATGCTCGGCGGGCGCCTGCTGCGCATCGAGGCCGGCTCTGCCCAACCCCTCATCGCCCGGGGCAGCATCCTCATCGCCCGCAGCAGCCAGTCCCTGTGGCAGACAGGCACCGAGGTCATCTCGGAGAACCGCGCCTCCATCCGCGAGATCCTCGAGGACCTGTCGGACTTCACCGCACGCGTCGAGGCGGGCGACGGCCTCCTGGGCGCCCTCATGTATGACGAGGAGCTGCTCGAGCACTGGCAGACCCTGTCGTCGAACCTGCGCGAGAGCAGCGAGCGCCTGGAACGCGGCGAAGGCCTGCTCGGGCGGTTGCTCCAGGACGACAGCCTCTACATCGACGCCCAGAGCGTCGTCGACAACGCCGAGTCCATCACCGACGACCTCAAGCTCGTGAGCGAGCGACTGCTCGATGTCTCGGGCCGCATGGAGCGGGGCGAGGGCACGCTCGGTCGCCTCTTCTCCGAGGATGCGGAGGTCTACGGACAGATCGAGACCATCGTCGACGACATCGAGGGCTTCACCTCCAAGCTCAACGCCGGAGGCGGCGTGCTCGGCACCCTCGTCACCGATGACCAGCTCGCCGACGACCTGCGCGACATCATCAAGCAGATGCGGGGGCTCATCGAGGACGCCCGGGAGACCTCGCCGGTGGCCGATGTGGGGAGCTTTCTCTTCGGGACCTTCTAGGTCCCGGCGGAGGGGCCGGGGTGGGGGGTTTTTGGGGGGGGGGGCGAGCCCCGGACAAGTGGGGCCCGGGCGCGGGGGGGGAAGCCG
>JAJDEP010000006.1 GCA_029259715.1 Planctomycetota bacterium
GGATTCTTGCGGGGGGCTTCGAGCCGAGATTCCGCAGCGAGCACGGATCCCCGGTGCGGCCCGTAGGCCGCGCCGGGGATGCGCGCGCAAGCGAGGACTGCCCGAGGAGCGAAGCCCCCCGCAAGAATCCCCCGCGCGTCCCCCGCGACCGTCCCTACTTCACGATGGTCATCGAGAGCCCGTTGCTGAACGCCACCCCCGCCGGCGCCGGCAACAGTCCTGCGCCCGCGTCGAGGACGGCCAACTGCATGGTCACCTCGAGTCCGACGAAGTTGACGTTGTTGGGCAGGCTCGCCGACATGGAGAAGCCGCCCTCGCCTGCCACGCCGACGTCGCCACCGAGCGGCAGGACCACGAGGGTCAGGACGGTGTCGACCGCGAAGAAGGACTCGGTGCGGCCGACGCCCAGGAACAACACCCCGCTCGCGCCGCCGAGGGCGTTGCCGGCCTCGATGGTCACCTCGCCGCCGGGCGTGCTGTATCCGCGGCCCTTGAGCGTGGGCGTGAGGTCGCCGCTGCCGGGCTTGCCCTCGCCGTAGCGCTCGAAGCGGCTGAGCTGGTTGATCAGGATCGAGAAGCTGTCGGCGTTGCCGTGCACCAGCACCATGTCCGTGGCGCCGTCGTCGTTGAGGTCGTCGAGCATGGGACGCAGCGGGCCGAAGGGTCCGTTGGCCGTCAGGCCGCCCACGGCATTGACCGAGAAGCTGCCGCCGCCCTGGCCCACGAGCATGCGCACGAAGGCCTGATCGATGTCGCCCTCGGTGTTGGCGTTGCTGGAGAAGACGTCACCGACGTCGTCGCCGTTGAGGCTGCCGACGCGCAGCGCGCCGCCGCCCGTCGCCGCCGCACCCGGATTGAGGGTACCGCGGACGAAGCTCCCGACGTCGCCGTCCGCCACGGGGGCGACGCCCTTGGCCAGGAACAGGCGCGCGTCGGATTCGCCGATGGCCACGTCCACGCGGCCGTCGCCCGTCAGGTCGCCGATGTCGAGGCTGCGGATCGAGCTCCAGGTGGCGCTCATGTCGAACAGCGCCGGCGTGAGCGTGCCCTCTTCGTTGAAGTACACCAGCAGGTGCCCCACCGACGGCGCACCATCCGCGGCGGAGACCGCGAGCGCCGTGGTCACCAGGTCGATGGATCCGTTGCCGTCGACGTCGGCGGCCTGCAGGCCACCGGTCAGCGCGGCGCCCGGGGGCACGGCGATCGGCACCGCCGCCGCGGACACGAAATCATCGGAGTCGCCGAAGTAGATCAGCAGTTCGTCGGGGCCACCCGCACCACGACGCTGAGTGGCCACGACATCGTCAAGGCCGTCGCCGTTGATGTCGGCCAGGGTCGTCTCGCCCGCCCGCGGCGGCCGCACTTGCTTGACCTTGCTGAAGTACGAGTTGTAGACGGTCATCGTCATCTGGGCGCCGGCGCCCGGGTCCTCGGGGTCTTCCCAGAGGTTCGTGACCATGACGTCCGGGATGGCGTCGTCGTTCAGCAGCCCGACGTCGACGAAGCGGGGCCCGCCTTCGAAGCCGGCCGGGATCTCGGACGGATCGCTCAGATCCACGTCGAACAGGGTGTGCTGGCTGGAGATCCCGCCCGCTCCGTCACCGAGGTAGATGGTCAGCGAGTTGCTGCCCTGCTCGGGGATCAGGATGTCGAGCGCGCCGGCCTCATCACCATCCATCTCGGCGATGGCACCGTCACCCGGGCCGAGAGCCGTGGTCTGCTGGTTGGGCGCCGGATCGACGAAGCCCGCCTCGCCGTTGCCCTCGAAGATGGTGATGTAGCTGGAGAAGCCCTGCGCGGCAGCCGCGACCTCGCCGAGGCCCGCGTTGTTGTCGGTGAAGAAGACGATGATGCTGTCCTCGTTGTCGCCCTCGTCCGGAATGATGTCCTCGGCCAGGGGATCGACGCCGCGGCCGACGTAGGCGGTCTGCTGCCGCGTCACCTCGAAGGTCCCGCCGATGTTGCGCAGCACCGTGAGGATCACGGGCGGCTGCTCGTCGGAGAACTCGATGGCCGGGAAGGCCACGTTGTCGCTGCTGGTGTAGATGGCGTCGAGCAGGCCGTTGCCGTCGAAGTCGCGCACCGCGCCGAAGGTCGGGTGGATGCGGTCGGCGTTGGGCACCGCGAAACCGGCGAACAGCGGCGAGGGCACGAAGCCGCCCGCGGCGCCATCGCTGCCGTCGTCGCCGATGAACAGCTCGATGGTGCCGTTGGGCTCGCCGAGCGGGCCGCCGTCCAATGTGTGCGACACCACGAGAGCATCGTCGCGCTCATCACCGTCGAAGTCGCTCACGAGGATGGAGGCCTTGGCCCGGCCGTCCTCGTTGAAGCGGCCGTCCGGGACGAGCGTGCCGTCGTCGGCACCGCGCAACACCTCGCAGAAGCCGGCCTGAGACTCGCCGCCCTCGACCTGGCGGCCGGTGGTGACCACGGCATCGCAGTCGCCATCGTTGTCGATGTCGGACACGGCGATGTCGGTCACCGGGATCTCGGTGGCCACGAAGCTGGTGGGCACGAAGGAGCCCACGCCGTCGCTGACGAAGACGGACACGCCGCGCGCGCCGCCCACGACCACGTCGTCGAAGCCGTCGTCGTTGAGGTCACAGGTGCGGATCACCACGGGCCGCGCGTTCTGCGGCTGCAGCGTGAAGGGCACGTGGGCCTCGTAGCCGTCGCCCGTGACGTTCACCCGCAGCAGGCCGAAGGTGTCGTCGAGCTCGTTGGCCACGACCAGGTCGGTGAAGAAGGGCACGCCCGGCTCGGGCACGCCGTCGGCGGCCGGACCGCCGAAGAATCCGCCGCTGGCCGAGTGGGACGGTCCATTGCCGGAGTCCACCGGGCCTTCATCGATGAACTGGGTCTGCGGCTCCTGGCCGGGTTCGGTGCCTTCGGTGGTCTGGGCGATGCGGATGGTCAGCGTCTCGCCGCTGCGGTTGGGCACGACCACCACCGGCGTGGCGATGGCCTCGTCGCCGGCTCCGGGCGGACGCGGCAACAGGGTGCTGCGACCCGGACGGCCGTTGAAGCTGTTGAGGGTCGGCGGCTGGAACACCTCCGGCTGCTCGGGACCCTGCACGAACGCGACGTAGGCCGCGCCACGGCGGCCGCCCCCGTCGTCGTCGTGGGGCGCGCCGACGACCAGCTTGATCACGCTGTCGCCGTCGAGGTCGCCCAGTGATGCCACCGACTGACCGAGGCGGTCGCCATCGTCGAGCGGACCGACGAACGCACTCTCGGTGGAGCTGAGCTTGAACGACTCCGCCACCGCGCCGGTCTTCGTCAACGCGCACAGCCACACGGCGCCCCGATCGAGGCCGCCGTCGTCGTCGCCGATGGCACCGACCGCCAGGTCGGGACGCTCATCGCCGTCGAAGTCGCCCAGGCCGGCCACGGACACGCCGAAGTTGTCGCCCGCGTCGAGCGGACCCACGGCGCCGCCGCCCAGGGCGGAGATCTTGGACTCGCCCAGCACGGTGCCGTCGGCCTTCAGGCGCAGCACCCACGCGGCGCCGGTGTGACGGCCGCCGTCGTTGTCGCGCCAGGCGCCCACGGCGAGGTCGCCCACGCCGTTGCCATCGATGTCGCCGAGCGCGGCCACGGACTGGCCGAAATTCGCGCCATTGGCCAGGAATCCGACCATGCCGCCCTGCCCCTCGGTGATCTTCACGTGGGACTCGACGCTGCCGGTCATGTCCAGCGAGAGCACGTAGACCGCGCCGGCGTCGGGCCGGGCGTCGTCGTCGTTGCGGGCGCCCACGGCCAGCTCGATGGAGCCGTTGCCGTCGAGGTCGCCCAGGCCGGCCACCGCGCGACCGAACTCGTCGCCGTCGCCCAGGCCGCCCGTGAAGCCGCCCGCGGTGCTGCTGATCTTCGCGTGGCTCTTCACCGTTCCGTTCGCGTTCAGGAACAGGATCCACACGGCGCCGTGGTCGGTGCCGCCGTCGTCGTCGTCCTTGGCGCCGACGGCGATGTCGGTGATGCCGTCCCCGTCGAGGTCGCCCAGGGCCGTGACCGAGTAGCCGAACTCGTCACTGTCGTCGAGGACGCCCCCGAAGCCCCCCGCCAGGTCGCTGATCTTCTGTTCGCCTTCGACGGTGCCGTCGACGTCGAGGAAGAGCACGTAGACCGCGCCACGCTTGAGTCCGCCGTCGCCGTCCGCTCGCGCACCGACGACGAGGTCGGCCGTACCGTCCCCATCGAGGTCACCCAGCGAGGCGGCCGAGTGGCCGAACTCGTCGTTGTTCTGCAGGGCTGCGCCCAGCCCGCCGAACAGGTCACTGATCTTCTTCTCGTCGAGCACATCGCCCGGGTCCTGGGCGAAGGCGCCCGAGGACATGAAGACACCCAAGAACGCAACCGTGGCCGTGCGGGCCATCAGCTTCACGAAGCTGCCCGTCATCATCTCTTCCTCTCGATGTGTGCCGGATGCCCCCTTTGGCTCCCGCGGCGAGTCTGGGGACCGCGCGGAATGGGGACCTTCCTCTTGCCCCTGCGAGAGGAATCGATGATCCGACCGAAGGGGGATTCTATCCGGGAATCCAGGATCAGTGGCGAAAACGAGCTGAATCAACCGCCATTCGCGGGCCCCGGAAAGTCGCGGGCACCGGCCCCGCCGAGGACGCCCTCCGACGCCCTCTGCCGACTAGAATCGCCGGCTTCCCTCATCCCGGACCGCCCCGGAGCCCGCCATGCGCCCGTCCCGCCTGCACCTCGCCCTCCCCCTGTGTGGCCTCCTGCTGGCCCTCTCGGCCGTCTTCACGAGCCGGGCCGCCGTCCAGGACCGGGGCCCGCTGGTCATCGAGCGCCAGGACGTGTCCGGCAGTGTGTCCATGCTGATCGGCCCCGGGAGCGGGAACATCGGCCTCTCGGCCGGCCCCGACGGGGCCCTGCTCATCGACGATCAGTACCCGCACCACACCGAGAAGATCCTCGAGCAGGTCTTCGCCGCCACCGACCAGCCGCTGCGCTTCGTGATCAACACCCATTGGCACGGTGACCACACCGGCGGCAACGCCAACCTCGGCAGCGCAGGCGTCTCCATCGTCGCCCACGACAACGTGCGCCGGCGCATGAGCACCGAACAGTTTATGCAGGCCATGGGCCGCCGGACCCCGGCCTCCCCGCCCGAAGCCCTGCCGGTCGTGACCTTCGGCGATCGCATGACCTTCCATTGGAACGGCGACACCATCGACGTCCTGCACGTCCCCAACGCCCACACCGACGGCGATGCGCTCGTGCACTTCCGCGAGGCGAACGTCATCCACATGGGCGACACGTACTTCGCGGGCATGTATCCGTTCATCGACACCGGCACGGGCGGCGACATCGACGGCATCATCGCGGCGGCCGACCGGGCCCTGTCGTTGTGCGATGAGGAGACCAAGATCATCCCCGGCCACGGGCCGCTCTCCACGCCCGCCGACTTGCGCGGCTACCGCGACATGCTCGCGGACGTGCGCGGCAAGATCGCCCGCATGGTCGCCGAGGGTCTCGACCTCGACGCCATCCAGGACGCGAAGCCCTCCGCGGCGTACGACGGCGAATACAGCTCGCCCTCCGCCTTCATCAAGCCGCGCATGCTGGTCTCGCTGATCCACGCAGGGGTGCTCGAAGAGTCGCGCTGAGCCGCCGCTTCGGGGCCGACCGGCCGCTTCGGGGCCCCGCCGTCGGTGCGGCGCCAGCCGGCGATTCGTCAGTCGGTGCGGCGCACGACGTAGGACGTCGGGTAGTAGCGGTCCCGCTCCCAGGCGGCGCCGTCGGCGGCGTCCGGCGCGGCGAAGCGGTAGCGGTACAGCCACACGCGCACGGCCCGGGGCGGTCGACCGTCGAAGGGATCGGACGCGAGCAAGCCGAGCACCGCCGGCTCCCCCTCGAGCAGTCGGCGCAGGAAGGCCCCGAACCAGGGGGAGGGCTGGTACCCGCGCAGGGGCTGGATGAAGGCCTCCCAACGCAGGGCCTCGAACCACAGCCGCCAATCGAGGCGGGGCATGTGCGGCTGCACCCAGGCCGGTGGGCGGTCGAGGCGCCCGGGCTTCCAGCGGAACTCGTAGTCGACCCAGGTCTCGCCGTCCTCGCTGCCCTGCACGATGATCTCGGGGCGCTCCTTGGTCATGACCCGGAACAGCCCGTACTCGTTCACGCTGACGAAGGGCCAGGCGTGCACCATGAGCAGGCGCGTCGCGGCGGCCGGCCCCTCCTCGAAGAGCGTCGCCGCGAGCCCGGCGTCGTAAGCGTCCGGGGTCGAGGCTCCCGGCGCGCCGAGCGGATCCGACAGGCCGACCAGGGGCCACACATCGTGCAGCACGTCGCGCATCTGCACGGCGCTGATGAGCAAGACGAGGGGTGCGAACACCGCGAGTGCCACGCGTTGCAGCCGGGGGCGCGGTCGCGGCGCCACCCAGGGCGGCAGGTTCCCCGCCGCGACGCCGATCCCGCACGCTGCGCCGGTCACGTCGCCGGTCACGTCGCCGGTCGCGTCGTCAGCCGCTGCGTCGGCCGCGTCGTGGGCGCCCCGTCCCGGCCAGCGGAACCAGGCGAGCTTCCGCAACCGGCGTCCGCAGGCGCCCCACCCCATGTCGTCGACGAGCAGCAGGCACAGGGCGATGGTGAGCAGATTGAAGCAGCCGTAGTTGCCCGTCGCTCCGATCACGACCTGCAAGCCGACCAGCGGCCACACCGCCAGGTGCCGCAGCCGACGCGGCATGAAGATCAGCAACGGCACCACCAACTCCACGAAGAACATCCCCGCCGCCGAGACCTGGTGGACGAGCAGCGGCAACCGATGGGCCCAGACAGAGATCACGTGCGGCAGAGGCTGAGTCCAGTAGTGCCACGTCAGGGCGGTCAGGTCGGGCCACGCCGGATCGCCGGCGGTGAGCTTGACCAGTCCCGACTGCAGCGTGAAACGCAGCAGCAGCCACCAGACCAGCCCGCGCGCGAGCCGCGAGGGCGGGGCGTCGAGGCTCGTCCCGTCGGCGGCGCGCGGGGCGCGGCCCCAGCGCCAGGGCGCCACGAACACGCACAGCGCCAGGGTCTCCACCAGCAGGCTGTCCCACTGGAACTGCAGGAACACGTCGCCGGCCAGGACGAACGACAGGTGCAATGACCACAGCAGCAGGGCGCACAACGCCGGCGCCACGTCGAGCATCAGCAACACCGCGAGCACCACCGCCGCCGCGCACAGCCCGTGCAGGAAGGCGTCGCTGGTGCTGACCCACAGCCAGGTCGGCAGCTGGGCCCAGGCGACGCCGCCATGGAAGTCGCGATAGAGCTCGACGCTCCGGTGCGCGGGCACAATGCCACCGCTGCCCATCAGTCCGTCGACCTGCACCCACAACGAGAGGGTCGCGAGCAGGGCCACCACCCCGACGGCCGCGAGGAACAAGCGCCGGCTGCGTTGCCAGGTCGACCCGCCCACGTGGGTCCCGATGAGCAGCCGGTCGAGGCGCGAGACGGCGTCGCGCCGCTTGGCCACGAAGCCGTAGACCGCCTCCACGAGGGGCCGCACCCCGGGCAGGCGCCGGTAGCACCAGGGCGCCCAGCGCCAGGCAGGCGCCTGCCCCAGTGCGCGCAGCACCGCCTCCCCGGCGCGGGTGGTGCGCCCGTCCGGCTCGAACAGCCAGACGCTTTCGGCGAATTGCTCGAGCGAGACCTGGGGAAAGCGAGCGGCGACGCCCTGATAGGACCGGTAGTCCACGCGCTCACCCGTCGCGCCGCGCCAACGCGAGACGGTGCGCAGGCAGAAGCCGCAGTCACCGTCGAAGGTCAGCAGCGGCCGGGCCAGCCCCGTCGGGGGACCGCCGCCTTGCTCCACCGACCCGGAGGGGTTGCCGCTGCTGTGCGCCATCGCCCCGACCGTATCCCTCTCGACAACCCGGGGCGAGTCCCCCGGCCGACCCTGCTAGGATCCGTCCCCATGCCTCCACCGAGCGGTGTGCGCCGAAAGCGATCCCGGGTGTTGCTGCTCGTTGTCCTGGCCTTCGCCACGTTCGGCGTCGGCGAGATCTTCCTGCGGTTGGCCGATCCGTTCTCGTACGCCGAGGCCGACCAGCGCAAGCGCTTCATGCGCACCATCGTCGGCCCGGGTGGCGACCGCGTCCCGGACGTCGACACGACCTACCTGGGCGAACCGGTGCGCACCAACAGCCGCGGGCTGCGCAATCCCGAGACGCCCTACGCCGCACCGCCCGGCGTGCGGCGCCTGCTGGTCCTGGGCGACTCGGTGCCCTTCGGGTGGGGCGTCGCGGAGGGGGAGGAATTCCCGCGTGTGATCCAGGGCCGACTCAACGAGCAGCGCGCCTGCGCCCCCGACCGCTGCGAGGTCATCAACGGCGCCTACCCCGGCTGGGACCCGGTGCAGTATGGGGCCTTCCTCGAGCAGGAGGGCCTGAAGTACGGCCCCGACATCGTGCTGCTGATGCTGATCAACAACGACATCAAGCGCGACGAAGGCGTGAATCCCCGCGCCCGCTTCCACATCCCGCAGACGCAGTACTTCCCCGGTTGGATGCGCAAGGTCTTCGTGCTGCGCTTCGTCGACGACTCGCTGGCCTACCTGCTGCACGACGCGCCGCCGGCCGACTACGACCCGACCCGCACGCCCGGCACTGAGCACCTCGACTTCGCCCTGGCGGTGCTCGGCAAGATCCATGAGCTGTGCCGCAACGCGGGCGCCGAGATGGTCCTGCTCGACACGCTGCAGGTCCCGCGCATCATCGGCTTCTGCGAGGACCGGGGACTGCAGCGCATCGAGGTCGTCACCACGGCGGAGCAGGCCGAGCGCTGGGCCATCTCCAAGGTCGACCTGCACCCCAACGCCGAGGGCCACGCCTGGATGGCCGACCGCATTCTCGACCAGCTGAAACTCCCTTGAGCGCTGGCACGCCCCGCATCTCCGTCGTCATCACCACCCGCAACGGTGCCGACACCATCGAGCACACGCTGCGCGGATTGACCGCCCTCGAGGCGCCCTCCGGCGGGTGGGAGCTGGTCATGGTCGACAACGACAGCACCGACGGGACGTCCGAGATTCTGCAGCGCTACACCGACCAGCTCCCTATGGTGCTGTTGAACGAGACCCGTCGCGGCCAGACCGTCGGCCAGAACGTCGGTGCCGCCGCCGCCCGCGGCGAGCTGTTGATCTTCTCGGATGACGATTCGGTGCCGCCCCCCCACTGGTTGAAGGCCTACGAGCGCGCCGCCCGCGAGCACCCCGAGTGCGACATCTTCGGCGGGCCCGTCATCCCTCAGTGGGAGGCCGATCCGCCGCCATGGATCGACGAGTGCGTTCCCGCGGGGATCCAGGGCGTGGCCTTCGTGCGCCTCGATGCCCGGGCCGACGGACCCTTCCCGGCCAAGCGCTTCCACGGACCCAACTTCGCGTTGCGATCGACGCTCATGCAGGACCGTCGGATCTTCGACGAGACCATCGGCCCCAACGGCAACCCCGACTACGCCATGGGCAGCGAGACCGCGGTCCTGATGCAACTCCAGGCCCAGGGGCACGAGGCCTGGTTCGTCTCCGACGCTCACGTCGACCACCACGTGCTCGCCGAGCAGTTCGAGGAGAGCTGGCTGATGGGGCGGGCCGTGCGCTTCGGGCGCGGTCAACAGCGCATGCGCGAGCGCCGCTACCGGCCGAGCCACTGGCTGCCGGGCCGCCTCCCGGGACTTCTGCTCTGGAGGCTGCTGCGCACGGCCCTCGCCGCGAAAGTCTGCGGGATGCTCGGCCGCCGGCGCCAACGCTTCGTCAACAGTTGGGATCACCACCGCTACCTCGGCATGGCCCGACAGCTGCGGGAGTCGTTGAGATGACGGCACCGCGCGTCTTGTTCATCGGTCTCGATGCGGCGGATGAATCGCTGCTGCGCGCCTGGGCCGACGCGGGCGAACTGCCGAACGTCGCCCGCCTGCTGGCGCAGAGCCAGCGCTGCCCGACGCAGGCGCCGCCCGCCGTCTATCTCGGCGGCCTGTGGCCCTCTTTGGTGACGGGATGGCAGCCGGACCGCCACGGCTACACCTGGTGGGAGCGGCATGACCCGCAGACCTACGGCACCCGCCGCTTCCGCACCGACGACATCGAGGCCCCCACCTTCTGGCAACGCCTCGACGACGCCGGCCTGCGCACCCTCGTGGTCGACGTGCCCTTGAGCCGTCCGGCACCCGGATTCGGCGGCGTGCACCTGGTCGACTGGGGCGCCCACGACCCCGACCCGCGGGGCTTCGTCACCAATCCTCCCGGTCTGGCCGCCGAGATCACGGCGCGCCACGGGCAGTTCGACGCCGACAGCTGCGACCGCTTCGCCCGACGGCATCGTGGCGACGAGGGCGCCATCGTCGCCGGGCTGGTGGCGCGCATCGCCGCCCGCGAACGCCTGTTCGACGACCTGGTCCGGCGCGAATCATGGGACCTGGCCGCCGTGGTGTTCTCGGAGTCGCATTGCGTCGGCCACCAGTGCTGGCACCTCCACGACCCCGGCCACTACGCCCACGAACGCGCGGCGACGCGCGCCGGCGATCCGATGCTGGCGGTGTACAAGGCTCTCGACGGCGCCGTCGGTCGCCTGCTCGACCACGCCGGCCCGGACACCCGGGTGATGCTGCTCGCCACCCACGGCTTCCGCACTCACCCGGATGCCGGCCACCTCGCGCCCCGGCTCGTGCGCCGCCTCGTGCGCCACCTCAGCGCGTCGCTCCCCGCCGGCCGGCCCCCGAGTTCGGGCGAACGCCTGTCGCGTCGCTGGCTGCGCACACCGCGCAAGGCGCGCAAGGCCGGCCCGGTGCGGCGCCTCGCGCGCCACGCCTTCGATCACGCCTTCGTCGTGCCCAACGGCGACGGTTGGCTCGCCCTGCGCCTCAACGTGGCCGGGCGCGACCGCTTCGGGCGCCTCGCTCCGGGCCCGCAGACCGACGCGTGGCTCGACGCCCTGCAGCACGAGTTGAGCCTGGTCCGCAACCCCGGCAGCGACCGCCCGGCCTTCAAGTCATTCCTGCGACGCGACACGCTCTACCGCGGTCCCCACGCCGATGACCTGGCCGACCTCTTCGCCGAATGGGACTCCAGCGCCCACTACCCGGCCCTGCACTCGCCCACCGTCGGGCGCCTCGAGGGGCCGTTGCTCGAACGGCGTACGGGTGATCACCGCCCCGAAGGTCTGGCCCTGGTCTCCGGGCCGGGACAAGAACCCGGCGACCTTGGTCGCACCCTCTCCATCACCGACCTCGCCCCGACCCTGTGCGCCTGGCTCGGTGTCGAGATGACCGACGTCGACGGTCGGGTCGCCGAGGAGTTGCTGGAACCCGCCGTCACACGCTGAGCGCGCAGCCGTCGCGGCGGGAGTCGCCCCAACCGCCCCACTCGGGATCGATGGCGTGCACGCCGCCGAAGTACAGGTGCGGGGCGGCCCACTCGAACACGTTCCAGCGCTCGGCCAACGCGGCCACGGTCGCGGCGTCGTAGCCCGGCTCGAGCTGCACCGTCTCGCCGTCCCAGAAGATGCGCGGGCGCTCCACGGCGGCGTCCACCGCCAGGCCGAAGTCGACGACCTCGCTGAGCACGTGCACCAGCGCCATGCGGATGCGCTTGCTGCCGCCCGTGCCGAACACCAGCCGGGGCCGGCCGTCCTCGAGCAGGATCGACGGCGCCATCATCGACGCCACCCGCTCGCCCGGCGGCCGTTCGCCGAAGCCCTCCGGCACCAGGTCGTCCTCGCCCAGCATGTTGCTGAGCATGATGCCGGTGCCCGGCACGATGGAGCCGCTGCCCTCGCCGTTGCTGAGGCTCATGGCAGCCGCGGCCCCCTCCGCGTCGGTGACGCTGAGGTGGGTCGTGCCCTTGCTCGTGGCCCGGGCACGCAGGGTGTCGACCTGCTGCTGCACCTGCACCATGCGCACCAGGTGCTCCGGCGTGCCGTGGCCCCCGGCCGCCAGGGGCGCCTGGGACAACAAGCGCAACGACTCGCCGATGAGCGGACCGCCCAGGGACGGCTCGGTGTTGGTCAGCAACGTGCGACCGCGGTAATCGATGGACAAGGGCTCGCGCTCGATGACCCGGTAGGCCGCCAGGTCCGCCGCCGTGATCAGGCCGCCGCCCGCCTCCATCTCCGCCGCCAGCGCCTGGGCGACCTCACCCTCGTAGAAGCAGCGGTCGCCTTCGACGGCCAGCACTTCGAGGAAGTCGGCCAGGTCCCGACTGACCAGTCGCTCGCCCGCTTGCAGCGCCTTGCCCCCCGGCGCGAAGAGTTCGGCGCACCGTTCGGTGGAGGCGTTGATGCCCTCCAGGATGCCCAACGTGTAGGCCTGGAAGCGGTCGAGCGTGAAGCCCTCACGGGCCAGGGTCACGGTGGGCGCCAGGACCTCGGCCAGGGGCAACCGGCCGAGCCGCTCGTGCAGGTGGACCAGCCCCCGCAGGACGCCCGGCACGGCGCACGAACCGAGACCGATGTGGAAGTGCTGGTCGGCCTCGCCGAAGCGCAGGGTCACGGCGTCCATGCGCGGCGGCTCCTGCGAACGCCGCCCGCGTCCGGGCATGTCGACGAAGAAGTCGAACAGCGTGGCGTGCCCCTGGGCCGTGCGCGCCAGGCAGTACCCGCCGCCCCCCAGGCTGGTGAGTCCCGCCTCGGCCAGCGACGCCGCGAAGCCACCCGCCACGATGGCGTCGAAGGCGTTGCCCCCGGCGGACAGCATGTCGGCGGCGGCCTGGGCTACGAGCCGATGGCCCGCCGCAACATGGCCGCGGCCCGGGGCACCACCTTCACGACGCCTGTTCGTCGTCTTCGGCATCAGCGCGGCGCCGGGGACCCGTGGCGTTCGAGAGCCTCGGCGCCCGTGAGTCCGTCGCTCCCGTCGGCGCCGTCGCCGAGGCGCACGGGGCTGGTCCAGGCCAGCTCGCCGTCGGCGAACTCGATGCGCGCGTAGGCGAAGCGTGATCCGTGCGCGGGGACGTCGACCACGAACGGTGCCACGATGCGCGTCGACCCGCCCGGCCGCGACGACCCGGAGATCCACACCGTATCCTCCACACCGTCGACGATGAGGCGCACGAGGTTCACCGCACGGTCGAAGCCGTCGACGGTCACCTCGAGCGGCTGCGGTCCGGGCGGCGCCTGGGCGCTGGTGCCCATGGGATGGCCGCCCCACTCCATCCACACCGAGGCGGGCACGGTACTGCCGAAGGCGAGGCGCCCGTGCAACGCGTCGAAGACGCCCGCCCGGGACAGCTCGTCGACCCACACCCCCGCGAAGGCACCGAACGACGACTGGTGGTCGCTCGACGCTACGAAGCCGAAGTGCAGATCGCGGGCGAGATGCGGCCGCGCGAACTTCCACGGCTTGAAGCCCTGCATGGCCCGCGGCGCATCATGGGCCTCGGACGAGCCGCGGTAGCCCTGGAACACTTCCACCACCCGATCGAAGGCCGGGTCGAAGTCGCGCCAGTCGAGGGAGGCGTTGTCGCCGGACAGCATGCCGGCGGGCGTGTGCGGGATGGTGAGCGCCTCCCCCGCCTGCAGCCGCTGCCACAGCTCATCGATGGACTCGGCGTAGGCGTCGTCGCGGTACGGGTGGTGGTGATCGGGGTAGCCGACGAGGGGCGGGCCGCCGCCCCGGGCGATGACGTTGCGGTGCCCCGACCCCACCACCGCCCGCTCGTAGCCGCGCAGCGCGACCATGCGGCCGGGCGCGTCCATGGCGTCGGCCAGGGCGGCCGAGCGGTGCCAGTCGTACGCCGTCATGTGCTCGAAGTGGTCGGTGACGGCGAGGAAGTCGAGCCCGCCCACGTCCCAAGCGTAGCGGTAGGCGTCCGCCAACGAACCGTCCCAGTTCATCGAGCAGCGTGAGATGTCGGTGTGCCGGTGCAGGTCGCCGAGGGCGAGCGTGAGCGTGCGGCCGTCGGGGAGGGTGCGCGTCGGGGCCGTGCGGGGCGCTGCCCCATTCGGCCCTTCCCCCTTCGATGCGGCACCGTTCCGCGCAGCACGCTGCGGGGCCTCACCGAGGGTTCGCCACACACCGGGCGCGGGCCACCCGACGACCGGCTCCGTGCGCCCACCGAAGGTGACGCGGGTGGGCGTCTCGCCGGCGACGGGCTCCCACCAGCCGATGGGCGCCCACCAGTTGCCCTGGGCGTCGGGCGTCGGCGGCTTGTCGTGGCTGTTGATGCGGCCGTCGCCGGTCACCGCCCACACGGTCCAGCCGTCGGGGCGCGCGACCACGGCCGCCGGCGCATCGAGCCGACCGCGACTGCCGGCGAGGGGCTCGGGCGTGGTCCACGCCGTCCCGTCCCAGTGAGTGCGGTATTCGGTCCACGCGGCGTGGCGCCAGCCGACCGGGCCGCGACCATTGCGCGGATGCGCGGCGAAGGCCGGGTCGCCCGGGTCGTCGACCTTTCCATCGAGGTTGAGGCCGCGGAAGAAGAGCGTGCCGCCGGCGGCGAGGCGCGGTTGGTCGACGTCGCCGGCCAGGGGCGCGCCGATCGAGTCGGCCGGTTGCACGGCGAGCGGCGCCACGCGTCCCTCCTCGATGCACACCACCTCGATGGTCCGCTCGATGTGCAACGCCTGGGCCGGGTCGTTGGTGGCCCCCTCGCGGCCCCACCCGGCGGGCGCCACGTCGTAGGCGAGGTAGAGGCGGTTGCCGTCCACGGCCAGGGAAGGGTGTGCCTCGAAGCGCGGAGTGTCCGTGACGCGTTGCGGATCATCAGGCCTCATGATCCCATGAAAGACTCCGAAGCCGACGCGGGCGATGTACACATCGAAGTCGCCGTCGATGGCGGCGTCCCACGCGATGACGAAGCTGGGCGGTGCGAAGTCATCCCCATCGCGATCCCAGGTCCACTCGCTGAACGCGACCACCGTGGGAGCCCAGCCCGAACCGGTGGCGGCCGAGACGATCATGGGCTCGTCCCACGTGCCGTCCGGGAATCGGTAGCGCATGACGATGACGAGCCCCTGCGCCGAGACTTCACGCCAGACGGCCAACACGTCTCCCTCCGGGCCGCTCGCGAGGGCGGGATCGGTGACGTTCACGCCCGCCGAACCTCCTATCTTGAGCGTCGGCCCCGGCGTTCCCGCAGCCCCTTCGAGCGACCGCGTGAAGAGGTGCCAGCCGTCCGGCGTCTCCTCGACCCAGGCGGCGACTACCTCGTCGTCCAGGGCTGCCAACGCCGTGCCGAGCAGACGGCCTTCGCCCTCGCGCACCACGATGGGTGCGTCGGGACCCGGCTCCAGCCGCTGCACCGAGAGGACGTCCTGCTTGCCGGTCCAGGCCTGGGTCGCCATCCACACCGCCCCCTTGGCATCCATGGCCAGGGCGGGGAAGTCGACGTCGCCGCCGGGCGACTCGGACGCGTCGCGCACGGGCGATGGTGCTTCGGGCGAACACCCCACGCCGAGCACCACTGTCGTCACCACCGTCGTCACCAGCGCCACGCTGGCGAGGACCGTGAGGGCGCGACGCCTCAGCACGGTGCGCGGCGACGGGGGAAGACGGTTCACGTCGCGATTCTAGGGGACGCGGGGCGCCGAACGGCAGGTCCTGGGATGCCACCGATCCACAGGCACGGGGCGCGCGACACACCCGCTTGCCGGACCTCGCATAGAATGGGCGCCCCCCGCCTGCGAGGACTGCCATGCCGACCCGTCGCCAAGTCCTCTCCGGCGGACTCGCCGCGCTGTCCTGGGGCCTCCTCGGTCAGCGCGCGCTGGCGGCCGGCATGCCCGGCCTGACCGCGAGTCTCCCGAGGCCCGCCGCGTGGCGCCCTGTGGGACCGGGCAGCCCCCTGGCCGAGATCCCGCGGCATCCCCACTCGCAGCTCATCGCGGGCCTGCCGTTCGACACCCGGTTCACCGGCGACTCCTGGCGCGACCCGACCATCCCGTTCCACTCGAACGCACCGGTGGAGCCGCCCGAGCCGAGCGAAGTGGTCGACGTGGTGGTGGTGGGCGGCGGCATCTCGGGACTGTCGACCGCGTGGCTGCTGCGCGAGCACAAGCCCATCGTGTTCGACCTGCGCGAGCGCTTCGGCGGAGTCGCCATGGGCGAGACCTGGGACGGCGTGCCTTACTCACTGGGCAGCGCCTATGTGATCACGCCCGACGAGGGTTCCTTCCTCGAGCGCTTCTACAAGGAGCTCGGAGTCGACGCGCTGCGACGCGAGAGCTGGCCCCCCGACCCCGTCGAGCTCGGCGGCGAGATCGTGGGCGACTTCTGGACCGGCGAGGGATTGCCCGAGGACGAGCAACGCGCTCTGCTGGCCTACCGCGGCGCCGTGCGCTACATGGCTGGCGACGGCTATCCCGAGATCCCCCTGTCCGACGACCCCGAGAGCGCGGCCTGGGTGCTCGAGCTGGACGGCTTCACGTTCCGCGAAGATCTCGAGCGACGCATGGGCATGCCGCTCACGCCGCTCCTCGCGGCCGGCGTCCAGGCCTATTTCTACAGCTCGTTCTGTGCCGGCATCGACGAGATCTCGGCCGCCGCCGGCTGGAATTTCCTGGCCGCCGAGGAGTTCGGTCGTTGGGTCTTCCCAGGCGGCAACGGCGCCCTTGTGGCTGCACTGCACGAACGGCTGGCGCAACTCGAGGGGACCACCGAGCGGCCCCGCCTGCGTCCGAGCTGTCCCGTGGTTGACGTGCGCCCCTCAGGCGACGACGTGTTGGTGACCTGGCGTCACCCCGACGGCGGCGTCTACTCCGTCAAGGCCCGGCACGTGGTCATGGCCGGCAGCAAGCACATCGCCAAGGACATCATCCACGGCCTGCCCGAGCTCGACCCGGAGAAGTGGGACGCCATGCGCGCCCTGGGGACCGGCGCCTACCTGGTGGCGAACGTGCTGCTCAACGGCCCCATCGACAGTCGCTTCTACGACATGTTCCTCGTCGGCGACGCAGGATTCCCCATGGACTCGGGCGACGTCGCCACCGAGCGTCCCGTGATCGACGTGCTGCGCGGCGACTATGCCGCTCCCAACCACGACGGGCGCAGCGTGCTGCAACTCTACTGGCCCTTGCCGTTCGTGAGCGCCCGCGGGCAGTTGCTGAACGAGGGCTACGAACCCCAGGCCGAGCGGCTCGCCCCGCAGTTGCGCGAGACCCTGGCCCTGCTCGGCATCGAGGAGAGCCGCATCGAGCAGATCCGACTCGTCCGCTGGGGCCACGGCGTGCCCATCGCGCGCCGCGGGTTCATCCTCGAGGGCGACGCCGACGCGATGCGCCGTCCCATCGGCGGGCGCATCCACTTCGTGAACCAGGACAATTGGGCCCTCCCGGCCGTGGAGAACTCGGTCCTCGACGCGCAGGCGACGGCGGCCATGATCGAACGGCACCTGGGGGCCCGGTGAAGCGGGCCGCGGCACCGCCATCCCTCGGCCGCGCGCCGACCCTCCCTGCGGTGGCCCGCAGCGGACCCGGATGTTGAAATGGTCGCCACGCCACACGGCACAGGGGGGGGCAGACCATGCTTGCACGTCAGCAGTCGGCAGCGCTCGGTCGAGCAGCAACGAGAGGCGCCGCTTGCGCGCTCGCCTTGATGGTCATGCTGACCGGGGCCGCGGGGTGCGGCTCGACCGGAATCGGCGGCGGTGACAACCCCGGCTTCCTGAGCGACTACTCATCCCTCGGTCCGGCCCAGCCGGGCATGGCCTGGTTCGGGGATGACCCCGACCTCGGCGCCTACGAGGGCTTCGTGATCCTCAACACCAGGGTCTTCCTGCACGACGAGGCCCCGGGCCACGGGACCGGCTTGAGGGAACTCATCGGCTTCACCAACGCGCGCCTGCGGGTGGCCCTCGAGGGCGGCTACCGCGTGGAGAACGTCGCCAACGACGGCATCGCCATGATCCGCGTCGCCCTGACCAACCTCTCCGACGACTCGCCGGCCCTCGACGACGTCGACGACGCGGTGGTCTCCGGCGCCGGGCTCACCGGACTGGCCATCGAAGGGGAAGTGCTCGACCCGGCCACACGCCGGCCGGTCGCCGTGATCATCGAGCCCATCGCCGAGGTGAAGCTCACGGCCGGGGGCCTCAGCCATCGCGGCAACGCCGAGACGGCCATCAACGCCTTCGCCGAACGCCTGCGCCGAGCCATCGACAAAGCCCATGGACGATAACGCCCTGCTCCTGCACCGCTCCCGACGCCGCGCCCTCGTGACCGGCGCCGGCGGGTTCATCGGCGGACACCTCGTGCGCCACCTGGTCGAGCAGGGCTACGGCGCGGTGCGCGCGGTGGACATCAAGCCCCTCGACGCCTGGCATCAGCGGCACGCCGCGGCCGAGAATTCCTCGCTCGACCTCGCGCGGATCGAGGCAGCCCACGAGGCCTGTGACGGCCCCACCGACGTCTTCAATCTGGCCGCGGACATGGGCGGCATGGGCTTCATCGAGACCCAGCGCCGCGCGTGCATGCTCAACGTGCTGATCAACACGCACCTGCTCATGGCCGCCCAGGCCCACGGCGTCGAACGCTTCTTCTTCACGTCGTCGGCCTGTGTCTACCCCGACTACCGCCAGGACCGCGTCGACGTCGACGCCCTCGCCGAGACGGACGCCTACCCCGCCATGCCCGAGGACGGCTACGGCTGGGAAAAGCTCTTCGGCGAACGCATGTGCGCGGCCTTCGCCGACGAGGGCGGACCGGTCACGCGGGTGGCGCGCCTGCACAACGTCTACGGCCCGCTGGGCGCCTGGGACTGCGACCGCACGAAGGCGCCGGCGGCGATCTGCCGCAAGGTGGCCCAGGCCGTCGTGAGCGGCGACCACACCATCGAGATCTGGGGCGACGGCGAGCAGACCCGCAGCTTCACCTGGGTCGACGACTGCACCCGCGGGATCGTGGCCATCCACGAGAGCGACTGCACCGTGCCCCTCAATCTCGGCAGCAGCGAGCAGGTGACCATCAACCAGCTCGTGACCATCGTCGAAGCGATCGCGGGCGTGACCCTGAAGCGCCGGCACAACACCGAGGCCCCCCTCGGCGTGCGCGGCCGCAACAGCGACAACACCTTCATCCGGCAACAGCTCGACTGGGCGCCCGACACGTCCTTGCGCGACGGCCTGGCCCAGACCTACGCCTGGATCCTCGAGCAGGTGCGCGCCACGACGACCGCGAGGGCCGCGGCCACCGAAGTGGTCTGACTCCTCAGCCACCCCACACCCGGTCCACGAAGACCCACAGGCCGACGACGGCGAGCACCGCGCCGGCCACGCGGCGCACCCCCAACGGCGCGAGGGCTTGCTCGGAAGCGACGGCAGCGGGGTTGGCTGCGGCGGGCGCGCCCGAGCCACGCGGCAGCCGGGCGAGCACCAACCCCGCGACCAGCGCCACCGGGATCTGCCCCAGCTCCACGCCCACGTTGAAGCCCAGCAACGCCAGGGGCTTGGCCGCCTCGTTCACCAGCGACGCGCGCAGAAAGGCCGCGAAGCCGAAGCCGTGCACGAGTCCGAACACGAAGGCCTCGCCCCAGCGGTTGCGCAGGCGGGTCGGGAACAGCGCGATGTCCGCCGCGACGTAGCCGATGGACAGGGCGATCAGACCCTCCATCAAGTGGGTCCAGGCGCTCAGGTCGACCACGTCGAGCGTGGCCAGCGCCAGCGTCACCGAGTGGGCCACGGTGAACGCCGTGATCACGCCGAGCACCGAGCGCAGCCGGCGCGAACCGAGGACCAGCACGAACACGAAGGCGAGGTGATCCCAACCGCCCAGGATGTGGTGCCACCCCAGCGGGACGTAGGCGGCGAAGGCGCCGCGCCCCTCGGGGTCCGAGCGGTGACGCGGCGTGTCCAGCATGAGCGCGAAGTGCTCGGGCGTCCCGTTCTCGCGCCGCAGCTCCACCATGTCGATGTGACCCGGGCTGGTGTCGGCGAAGAGCGTGGAGTGCAGGTGCAGGTCGACGATGGGCTCCGGCGCCGCGTAGAGCAGCTCGATCTCCACGGCCCCCATGCGGTAGCCCTTGCCGCCCTCGGTGCCCGGCGCGAAGTGCTCGAGCCGCAGGAACTGTGGTGACAGGCGCGTCCCGCCCTCGAACTGGCGGTCGGACCCGACGACGAGACCGTAGTGTGTGTCGATGTAGTCGACGATGGGCACCCGCGAGCGTTGCACCTCGGCGCCATCGACCTGACCGTCGCCGTCGGCGTCGAGGTCGGGGATGACCTCGAGCAGCGAGAGCATCTGGCAGCGCATGACCAGGTGCGCCTGGGCCCCGGCCACCGTGATCGCCGTGCTGCTGAGCGAATCCGGGTGCAGGCCGGGCGCCGCCGCCAGGCACAGCCCACCGCACAGCAGCACCAGACCGATGAGGAGACGACTCACCAAGGGTTGGTCACCAAGGGTTGGTCGCTACGGTCTGGCGACCACGGTGTGCTTGCCCCGGCCTGGCCCACACGATCGGGTTCCCGACGGCCGCGGACGGCGGTCAGCCGTTCCAGCCGATCCCGCACAGGTAGACGGGATGGATCACGAACTCCTCGAAGATCGTGCACTGGGGGCTGGCGAGGAAGGAGTTGGCGGCGTCGTAGATCGTGCTGAGGATCGTGGGCTTGAACTGCAGCCGGTGCTCGTTCGGATGCACCGTGGTGCCGTAGGCGAACGACCCGAAGGGGTCCTCCGACGTCTCGATGTGACAACCCAGAACCCAGGTCACGGGGTTCGCGGCGGCGAACAGCGTCAGGCGCCGCAGGCTCTTGCGGAAGTCCTGCCACTGGGGCTGACTGAACACGAACAGGTGGCCCGGGTAGACGATGTCGCCCGTCATCAGGATCTGCGTGCGGCGGTCATAGAGCGTGACGCTCACCGGGTGGTGGCCCGGCGTGCCGATCACGTCGAGCACCCGACCGCCCAGGTCGATGGTGGACACGTCGAGCGGATAGTCCTCGAGGCCCCAGAAGGGCAGGGCCTCACCGATGGCGGCGTCGACGATCTGCACCACGTAGGGCGAAGCGGGGAATTGCCCGTCACCCTGGACGTGATCGAAGTGGCCGTGGGTGTGGGCCACGATCAGGTCGATGGAGCGGCGCCCCTTGGCGGCCAGCCAATCGCTGATGACGCCGTCGACGATCTGCCGCACCGGCGTGGTGTTGAGCGCGCCGGTGTCCATCAGCAGCGCGGTGTCCTCACCGAAGATGAGGAACATGAACGGCGCCTCGAAGATCTCGCACTTGCTCTGGCGCAGGATGTAGAAGTCTTCGTTGTAGGCGTGCACCTGGATCGGCGGCTCGTTGTCGCAGTCGTCACCGTTGATCCACTTGCCCGGGAAGTTGCCTTCGGCCTCCGGCGGCAGCACCGACTTGGCACGGATGCGTTCGGTGATGGCGCTCGGGAGCGGACCGCCCCCGAAGGAGAAGTCACCCTGCACCGTGTCCTGCTGGGCCTTGGTGAAGGCCAGGACGGCCAGCGCGGCGAAGATCGCCGGGAGCAAGAGCTTGCGGGACATGGGGCGGGCCTACCGGAGGGGGCGTTCCCGGTGCGGGAACGCTCCCGGTGCGGGAACGCTCAGCCTATCACGGTCCTGCGGAACCGACCGGGCGGACGGCGGGATCGGCGACGCCCGGATGCGGACGGTCCGACCACCACGCGCGCAACGCCTCCATCCTTCGCGCATTCACGCCGAAGTCCGAGCGCCCCACGCGCGACGCCGACCGTAAGTGGACCCGCTGCGCGTCGGTGTCGACGACACAGTGCATGTCGTCGACGAAGCGGAACACGAGCGAACGGAACTCCGCCCGGAGGAAGTCGTCCCCCGTCTCCACCACGCGGGCCCGCGGCATCGTGTCGACCCACGCCGTCAGTCGCGCGATGGCCTCGCCCGCCGTACCCGTCCACAGGAGCGGCGCGGTGCTGCCCTCCTCGCTGTTGACGCAGTTCGGGCTCGACGGACACGCGGGGAGTCGGCGCGCACCGGCCACGCGCTCCGGGTCGGTCACTGCTGCAGCGCCGCCGCGATCTCGCGGCTCAGGTCGGCCAGCACGCGGCTCATGGCCTCCACGTGCGCGAGGTGGTCGTCGCCCGCCGGGGCCCGATAGGTCTTCTGGCGCGCCACCAGCGGCCGATGGCCCCGGTCGAGCACGCGCCAGCGGGCCGTGAGCACGCACTCGGCGCCCGGCGTCGCGCCGAACTCCTGCACCTCGACGGAGACCACGCGATCCCACGAGAAGTCGCTGCGCGTCGGCAGCCGATGCACCGTCTGTGAGCCCAGCAACACCGAGAGGTTCTCGCTGAGGACCCGGCCAAAGCCGGACTCGAGGGGTTCGGCCCAGCGGTGCAACTCGGCGATGCCGCGCTCGTGAGCACCCCTCAGGGTGACGATCTGCGGACGGTCGAGCGACGACGGCAGGCTCACCGGCTCCACCGCCACGGACATGGCGTCCTCGGGACCGGCCGCCGGCGGCGCGAGGGGTTGCAGTACGTAGAAGCGGGAGGGCACCGACTTGCCGCCGATGCAGGCCGGCAGCAACGCCGTCAGCACGATCAGCCCGAGCAGCCTCACGCTGAGCAGGGTGGTGCGCATCACGGATTCTCCTTGCCGGTGATCAGGGCCTCGGGGTGCCGCTCGAGGTAGTCGACGAACGACCGCACCGAGCGCAGGGTGTCGCGCAGTTCGCTGAGGGCCTGCACCGTCCCGTAGCGGATCTCCGAGTCGTCGCCGACGGTCGCCTTGAGCGAGTCGAGGGTGTCGTCGATGGACCGCAGCGTGTCCTGCACCGAGGCCATCACGCCCGGGCCGGCGGACAGGGTCTGTTCGAGCCCGGACAGTGCGTCCCGGACCTGCGTGCTCTCGACGAGCTCGCGCACGCCGGCGATGGCGATGCGCAGGTCGTCCACCATTTCGGGCAGCTCGAGCAGCGTGGCCTGGATCTGCGCCACCGTCGACGGGATGGTCGGCACCTCGAGCAGGTCGCCCTCGCCGTGCAGCTTGAGCGACGAGCCCGGGTGGAAGTCGAGGTCGACGTAGAGCGCGCCGGTGAGCAGGCTGCCCGTGGCGAGCTGCGCGCGCAGTCCGCGAGCGACGAGCACGGCCAGGGACTGGCGCGAGTCGAGGTCGTCAGCACCCTCATGCGAGAAACGTTCGGGCTGGATCTCCGCACGCACCGGGATGCGGATGGCCTCGGTATCCTGGCTGAACACCATCGACACTCCGGTGACCTCGCCGATCTTGATGCCGCGCCACTCCACGGGCGCGCCCGGCAACAGCCCGCGCACCGAACCGTCGAAGTACATCACGCACTCCTCGCTGACGGCGAACACCTCGCGGCTGGACTCGAAGTTGGCGTAGAGCGGAAAGCGGTGGCCGCTGGAGACGCGCGCACCGGCCTCGTCGCCGGCCGGCGTGTCGCAGTCGATACCGCCGCGCAGCAGCGTGTCGAGCGACTCCGCCGAGAAGCCGATGCCCTCGGCGCCGAGGGAGGCCTTCACGCCGCTCGCATTCCAGAAGCGCGTGCCGGTGCGGATGAGGTGGGCGTGCCGGGCTTCGACGTACAGGTCGATCTCGGCGGCCTGGGCGTCGGCGGTGAGCCGGAGCCGCTCGACCTGGCCGATCTCGAGGTCGCGGAACAACACCGGCGACCCGATGCTCAGCGAGCCGAGGCGCGACGACTCGAGGGTGAGTCGCAGGCCCGGGGCGTCCGCCGGCCGCAACGGCGGCAGCTCGAGGCCGGCGAACTGCGTGGCCGCCGCGCCGGCCAGCGACGGATTGACCTCGATGTACGCGCCGGAGAGCAACGTCCCCAGGCCCGAGACGCCCCCGGCGCCGATGCGGGGACGCACGACCCAGAAGCGGGTCTGTTCGGTGAGGTAGGGCTCGGCCTCGGGCACCAGCTGCACCGTGACGCGCACGGCCTTGAGGTCGGGCAACAGCGCGATCTCCTCGACCACGCCGATCTCCACCTCGCGGTGCTTGACCTTGGTCTTGCCCGCCTCCAGGCCGGCGGCCGTCTCGAACGTGATGCTGATCACCGGGCCCTGCTCCTGCAGCGCCTGCATCCAGATCCAACCGGCGACGAGGGCCGCCACCATCGGGATCAGCCAGACGATGGAGAAGCCGCTCCGACGTCGCACCACCACATCGGGGATCGAGGCGCCCGCATCGTCGGGCCCGGACCCATCGCCGCGTGCGGACGGGTCGCCGGAGCCGGATCGCAAGGGCTCGGGTCCGTCGGTCATCGGTCTTCCTCCACGACGTCCCACATCAAGCGGGCGTCGAACGACTCGGCGGCGAACATGGTCAGGATCACCACGGCGCCGAAGCACACGGCGCCCGCCCCCGCCTCGATGGTCGCGATGGCGTCGAGATCCACAAGCGCCACGAGCAACGAGATCACGAAGATGTCGAGCATCGACCAGCGACCGATGATCGAGACCAGGCGGTAGCTGCGCGTGCGGTCCCGGGGGCGCCACATCCAGCGGCGATTCACCGACAGGGCCAGCCAGGTCAGCACGAGCAGCTTGAGCAGCGGCACGAAGACGGAAGCAACGAAGAGCAGGATCGCTACCAGGGCGTCGCCGTCGGCGAAGAACGCTTTCACGCCGCTCAAGATCGTGTCCGGGCTGCCCTGGCCGAGCCAGATCACCGTCGACACGGGCAGCAGGTTGGCCGGCACGTACAGGATGGCCGCGGCGATGAGCAGCGCCCAGGTGCGGGCCATGCTGTCCGGCTTGCGGCTGTGGAGCGGCGCGGCGCAGCGCGGGCAGTGGGCAACGCTTCCCGGCGACACCGTCGCCATGCGGCTCACCAGGCTGCAGTCATGGCAGCTCACCAGACCGGCAGAGTGGGCGGAGACGGCGTGGCTCACGAGGCCGACTCCGGGACGCGCTGCGGTGTCCGCGAGGCGACCCGGTCCGGTCCCCGCTTACGCTTCCCGAACGCGCCGGCCGGCTCGAGACGGTCCCACACGACGCCGGCGTCGAACACGGCGATGGCGGCGGTCAGCGTCACGATCAGCCCCATGAAGGCGAAGGCCGCCGGGCCCAGCACGATGTCGGCCAGGTCCATCAGCTTCACCGCCGAGACGATCACGCCCAGCAGGTAGACCTCCATCATGCTCCATGGCTGGATGTGCTCGATGAGCTGGAGCACCCGCTTCATGAACGGGGGATGCCAGCCGAAGCGCAGCGCCCCGGTGAGGTAGATCAGCATCACGATCATGGCCAGCGGCGCCGCGATGCTGGTGAAGCCCACGAGCAGGCCGAGCGACGGGTAGCCCTGCGCCCACAGGGTCTGCACACCCGTGAACATGCGGCTCACCTGGGCGCGACCGGCCACCTCGAACTCCATGAACGGATAGAGGTTGGCCACCACGAACAGGAGCAGGCTGGCGAGGGCGCAGGCCAGGGTGCGTTCGATGACGTCCGTGGCCTGGTGATAGAGGGTCGCGCCGCAGCGCACGCAGCGGGCCTTCGTCCCCGGGGCCAGCGGCACCCGGTGGTGCAGCATGTCGCAGTCGTTGCAGGCGATGTGCAGGGCGGAGGCCATCGGCGCGGCAATGGTTGCACGGGCGCCCGTCCGCTGTCGACTTGGCGCCCGGAGAGGCGCTCCGACCCGCCGGGAAGCCGCGCGAAGCGCCGGCCAGGGCGCGAAGGCAATGGCGAGGGTGAAGGGACTCGAACCCTCGACTTCCAGCGTGACAGGCTGGCGCTCTAACCAACTGAGCTACACCCCCGCCGCACGAGCGCGAGCGCCCGTGAAGTGGAGGGCGGAATATAAGAGGTGCCGACGCGGGGCGGCAAGGGTCAGGGCGGGCCGTCTTCGGATGCTAGCCTGAGCACCCATGGCGCGAATCCTGCTCGTCCAGCCGCCCCACCGGGACACCTTCGGCTACTCCATGCCGCCGCTGGGGCTGCTTCACGTCGGCGCCGGCGCTCGGGAGGCCGGACACGAGGTCGAGCTCATCGACCTGGCCCTGTGGGCTCGGCGTGGTTGGCGCCTCGGCGACCACGAGGCCACCGCCCCCACGGACGAGCCCGCGGAAGCCCCCTCCCGTGAGCCCTTCCCCGTCGATGACGAGCTCATCGCCCGCTCGGCGGACGCCATCCTCGCGCGCCGGCCGGACGCCGTCGGCCTCGGGGCCATGATCTCGTCCATGCCGGCGGCCCTGCACCTGGCCGAGGCGCTGAAAGCCCGGCGGCCGGACCTGCCCATCATCCTGGGCGGCCAGGGGGCCGAGACCATCGAAGAGGCGCTCATCGGTCGCTACGCCTGCCTCGATGCCGTGGCCGTGGGCGAGGCCGATCGCACCCTCACCGCGTGGCTCGACCGGCTGGGCGAACCGGCCCGCTGGGCCGGCGTCCCCGGGCTGGTGATCCGCTCGGGCGGCCTGCCCCAGCGCACTGAGGCCCGGGAGGTGCTGGCCGACCTCGACAGCGTTCCCCCGGTGGACTGGACGTTGTGCGAGTCGCCCGCCGCCTACGCCGCGGCCGGCGACACCGACGGCGCCCTGTTCCCCATCGACCTCGGCCGGGGCTGCTCCTTCCGCTGCACCTTCTGCACCACGCCCGTCTTCTGGGGCCGCAAGGCGCGGCAGCTGTCGGCGGGCCGTGCCGTCTCCGAGTTCGAACGACTGGAGGCCCTCGGCGGCGTCGAGTGCGCCTACGTGACCCACGACCTGTTCACCTTCGACCGCGAGCGCGTGCTCGACATCTGCCGCGAAAAAATCGCGCGGGCCGTCGAGCTGCCGTGGGAATGCCGCACCCGCATCGACCTCGTCGACGATGAATTGCTCGCGGCCCTCAGCGCGGCGGGCTGCCGACGCATCCTGTTCGGGGTCGAGAGCGACTCCCCCGCGGTGCTCGAGCGCATCGAGAAGGGCGGGCGGGCCGTCGACGTGCGCGACGTGGTGCGGCGGGTGTCGGAGGCCGGCATCGGCGCCATCGTCGGCGTCATGGCGGGCATCCCCGGCGAACGCCCGCAGGACGTGGAGGCCAACCTGGCCCTGCTCGCGGACCTGGCGGTCATCGACGGCGTCTCGCTCTCCTTCCACTGGATGAACGTGACCCCCGGCAACGACCGCGCCGCCGAGGTGGCCGCGGACGCCGCCTCCACCGGCGCCGATCCCCTGGCCCTGCGCCCGCCCTTCACCGCCGACCTGGTGCGCGGCTTCGACCTGCCCCTCGGCGACCTGCCGGCCCGCCAGCGGCAGCTCATCGAGGAGGACGGCGAGGTCTTCGCGGCCTTCCGTGTCCACGGCACGGCCGACCTCGACTGCCGCGACCTGTATCTGCTCTCGCGCAACGCAGCACACCTGCTGGAGGCCCTGCCGCGCACGGCCCAGGCCCTGGCCCTCGCCCGCCGCGGCCCCGCGCCGCTGCTGGCCGAGTTGCTGGCGTTCCTGCGGGAGGCCGCCGACGCGACGAACGGTGAGGACTCGCACGTCGCCGGCGAGACCTCGAGCGATGTCGGCGTGTGGGACGCCGCCCTCTGGAACGAGCCCTTCGTTCTGCGCCGCGACGTGGCCATCGCCCGCTTCGCGGAGCGGGCGCGGGGCCTCGGTCGCCCCGAGTTGGCCGCGCTGGCCACCTACGAGGAGGCCCTCGCCACCGTGGACGCGCCCCGACTCGTGCGCTTCGACGACGACCCCGTGCGCCTGCTCGAACAGATCGACGCCGGGCGCCGTCTCACCCGGAGCCGCCGCCGGCCGTCGCAACCCCAGGCCGTGCTGTTCACGCGCCGGGGCGAGCGCGCCCGCGCCCATGCTCTCTCCCCGCTGCTCGCCGACCTCGCCGAGGGCCTCGACGAAGCGCAGCTGCGGGGCCGCTGGCCCGACTGCGACCAAGCGACCCTCGCCCGCGCCCGCCAACTGCTCGCCTCCCTCGACGCCTGACCACCATGATCCGCATGCATGACGACCCCCGGGGGCCGCGCGCCCCCCAGAGCCCGGGCGACGACGTGCGCGTCCTGCTCGCCTTCCCGCCGCAGGGCCACCCCACCCAGCCCTACCTGGCTCTGCCTTCGTTGAAAGCCTGGCTGGCGCAGCACGGTTTCCACGACTGCACCGTGTGGGACCTGAACCTTGCGGCCTACGACGAGCTCCTGTCGGGCGAGCGCCTGGCGCTGTGTGTGGAGCGCATCGCGGCCCGGGCCGGTGAGTGGGAACGTCAGCGCGGCGAGCAGCTCGAACCGGTCGACCTCGATCGCTACCGCCTCGACACCGACGCGCTGGCGTCGGGCCCCTACCTGGTCCGCTCCATCGACGCGGCCAAGGACGTGATCCGCGACCGCGAGGGGTTCTACGACCGCGAGCGCTACCTCTGGGCCATGCGCACCTTCGAGGCGGGCCTGAAGCTGCTCTCCACCGAGCACCACCCGGCCCTGTTCACCGCGCACAACTACACCCAGTCGACGTCCATCGACGACAGCGTCGACCTCTTCGCCGGCGTCGACGCCGAGGGCGAGAACCTGTTCACGGAGTTCTTCGAGCAACGCGCGTTGCCGCGCATCATCGAGGCCCAGCCCGACGTGCTCGGCCTGTCGATCACCTACGGCAGCCAGCTCCTGCCGGCGCTGACCCTCGCCACCATGGTCAAGGCGCAGCTGCCGGACGTCCACGTGACCCTGGGCGGGGGCATGCTCGCGTACGTCGGGCACCGCCTGGCCCACACGGCCCCGCTCTTCGACCGCATCGATTCCATCGCAGTGTACGAGGGCGAGCGCCCGCTGCTCGAGCTGTGCCAGGCCGTCGCCGCGAGCAAGCAGGCCGGCGGCGGCGCCCAAGACGCCGACCTCGCGGGCATCAGCAACCTGCTCTGGCGCGACGGCAAAGGCACGGTGCACACCAACGGCGAGCTGCTGCCGCTGCCCATCGACGACCTGCCCACGCCGGACTTCAGCGACCTGCCGCTGGAGCGCTACTTCTCCGGCGAGCTGGTGCTGCCCGTCGCGCCGACCCGCGGCTGTTACTACGAGAAGTGCGGCTTCTGCACGCTCTACACCGCCATCGGCCCGACCTATCGCGAGCGCGACGTCGAGCAGCTCGTCCACGACCTGCAGGTCCTCGTCGAGCGGCATGGCACACCGTACTTCTACTTCATCATGGACGACCTGCCGCCCCTGCTGGCCAAGCAGATCCCCGATGCCTTCGAGGCGGCGGGCCTCGATGTGCGCTGGTGGTGCGATGCGCGCATGGAGGAGCGCATGTTCGACCCGGTGTCGCTGGGTCGCCTCTACGACGCGGGGTGCCGCAAGCTCATGTTCGGCTTCGAGTCGGGCAGCCAGCGCGTGCTCGACCTGGTCGAGAAGGGCACCGACCTCGAGGAGGCCCAGCGGGTGCTGAGGCATGCGCACGAGGCGGGCATCTCGGCCACGCTCTACACCATGGTGGGACTGCCCACCGAGACGCGCGAGGAGGCCGACGCCACGCGGGCCTTCATCGTGCGCAACGCCGCCTGGATCGGGGAGATCAGCCTGCAGATCTTCAACCTCGACATGGTCTCCCCCATGTACCGGCAGCCCGAGCGGTTCGGCATCGCGCGCATCCACGACGACCCCCGGGACCTCCAGCCGGGGCAGCGCCTCGAGCAGGACCTCGCGCGCTACCTGCGTCACGAGTCGGTGTCGGGCATGACGCCGGACGAGGTCCGTGCGGCCTACAACGACGTGCTCGGCGCGGCCACCGAGGCGCTCGCGGCCCTGCGCGGCGACAACTTCCTGTACTACCGCTACAAGAGCCACATCTTCCTGTACCTGTGCCGCTTCGGCCGGGACACCTTCCGTCGCGAGCACCACGAGACGCACGACGGTCGCCGGCTCGATGCTGGCGCCCGAGCGGGCGACGTGGCTTTGCCCGCCCGGCTGGCCTTGCGCGCCGACGCCCACCTGCTCGCCCGCCCCTTCCCCTACGGGGAGGTGACCGCCCGCCTCGATCGGGCCTGGTCGGACCCCGCACCCCTCGGCGGCGTGGCCCGCAGCAGCTCGCATGCCGCTCCCGGGGCCACGCCCGTCCCCCGGGGCGAGAGTTGGCTCGCCTATCTCGGTGACGAGCACCGCTTCCTCGATCTCGGCGCCGATGCCGGCTCGCTGCTGAGCGCCGCCACCGAGGGCGACACCGAGGCCGCGCTCGGTGTGTTCGGGGACGAACACCGTCCGGCCGTGGCGCGCTTCCTGTCCCGTGCCCTGCGCGAGGGACTGCTCGTTCCGGCCTGACCCGCCGCGACTTTCCGAGCAGCACAGCGTTCGTTCCGGCGGCGATCAGCCCCTCAAGTCGGAGTGTCCGCTTGCCGACCTGTTGGGTTTGCTGATCCGGCGCAGGGCCGGTTCGGGGCACGGGCAGCTGTGTCGCATCGGTGACCACAGGTGTCGCCGGCCACGCTCACACGGCCGGCGGCACTCAACGACTGGACGACGAAGTGTCCGGACGCGTACCGCTGGAAGGAACGCGTCCGTGTCGCAGCCGTGGCATCAACGGGCGGACACCGAACGGACACAGCACAAACGCCCAAGAAGGTGTCTCGTAGAGGCGATGGGTAACGGGAACTCATCACGGGATGAGAGTGGAGGTTGAAGATGGGCATGTCGGGAATCGCAGTGGCACTGTTGGCGTTGGCCTGGGGACCGGGAGACCTGCCCGTCCAGGATCCGCTGCAAGCCTTTGAGGGCCCCAACATCGGCGGTCACTTCGGACACGCCTCGGGGGCTGCGGGCGACGTCGACGGCGACGGCACGGGCGACATCATCGTGGGCGCCGCCTACGACCGCATCTCCGCCGGCTCGGCCTGGATCTTCTCGGGACGCGACGGTTCGGTGCTGCACCATCTCGTGGCCCCCATCGAGGGTCGCGTGCGCTTCGGCGCCGCGGTGGCCGGCCTCGGTGACGTGGACGGAGACGGCTTCGCCGACGTGGTCGTCGGCGCGCCCATGACCTCGCAGGGCGAGATCCTCCAGGCCGGAGCGGCCTGGATCTTCTCGGGCGCCGACGGCTCCGTCCTGCACGAACTCACCGGAACGGACCCCCGCAGCCAATTCGGCTCCGCGCTCTCACGAGCGGGAGACGTCGACGCCGACGGCATCGACGACGTCATCGTCGGCGCCGCGCGGGGCAACTCCGCGCGGGTCCACAGCGGCGCCACCGGCGCCCTGCTGCACCGCTTCGACGGCGACGCGGGCGGTGACCGGCTCGGCGCGGCGGTCGCGGGCGCCGGCGACCTCGACAACGACGGTCACGCCGACCTGCTGGTCGGCGCCGACCAGGGTGGCGACGAGCGCAACGGCGCGGGCTATGCCCGGGCCTACTCCGGCGCCACGGGCGCGGCCCTGTTCACCGTCGTCGGCGAGCACCCCGGCGACAACTTCGGCGGCTCGGTGGCGGGCGCGGGCGACGTCGACGACGACGGCGTCCTCGACGTGATCATCGGCGCCGGGACCCACCAGGACTTCCGCACGTCCGAGGCCAGCGGCCGCACCCGCGTCTTCTCCGGCGCCGACGGCCGGCAGCTCATGGTCCTGCGACCACGCGGCGCCTTCGTCAGCGGCGCCGGCGACGTCGACCGCGACGGGTGCGACGACCTCATCGTGGGCACACCCTTCGCCCCGTCCGGCCACGGCTTCGCCGGCCGCGTCCGTCTCTACTCCGGCCGCGACGGCTCGCTGCTCCAGTCCATCGACGGCGCTGGGCAAGGCGAGCGCTTCGGCATCTCGGTCCAGGGCGATCTCGATCTCGATGGCGACGGTCGCCCGGAGGTCATCGTCGGTTCGGACGACTTCCACTCGCCCACGCCGGCTCGCGGCTCGGTCCAGGTCCTGCGCCTGGAGGCCACCGCGCACGGGAGCAGCCTCGGGCACGTGCCCAGCGACGCCCGCGACTGAGCGGACCGGGGCGCCCAGGCGGGGAGAAGCGGCGCTGATAGAATCGCCCTCCTGATCGAGTCCGGCCGGGAAGCCGGTGTCCGGGGGGCAGAACGTTGGGCCACGACCGAGGCACGCGCCGGCGACGCATCCGTCGCGCCCCCACCGCGTGGGTCGGGCTCGCACTGCTGGCCGCCTTGACCCTGTCCCGCCCCGTCACGGGTCAGGACGCCCTCGAGGACCTGCTGGGACAGTCGTGGCGTTGGCGCGCCATCCCGGCCGACAAGTCGCCGACCCTGCTGCGCGAGGTGCGCCCGTCGCGGGACGGCGGCGTGATCTCGAGCCAGGAGCGCGCCGTGCTGGCCTACGACGGCTGGAGCTGGACGATCATCCCGGCGCTCGACGTGCCCGGCTTCGCCCACGTGACCGCCGCTTATCCGCGCGGCGACGAGTGGATCATCTTCCACGAGGCCGGCGTCGTCGTGTTGACCGACCACGCCACGCCCCCGTCCGGCCGAGCGGACGCCCGCGTCCTCGCCGGGGCCCGCGACGGCCGCCCCCCCTCGATTTCTGTGGAGATGCCCGACGGGCGCATCCTCAGCTGGGTCGACGGCGACATCGTGGAGTTCACCACGCTCGGCGGCCGGCCGGTCCTCCGCGGCCCCGAGACCGAGGCCCCCATCCGCGCCTTGTATCGGTCGACGGCGGGGCGCTTGCGGGCCGTGACCGAGGGCGCCTTGTGGGAACACGACGGCGAGCGCTGGCAGCACCTCGACGAGGGCCGCCTGTGGCCGCCCGGAACGTCCATCGCGCGCGTCGTCATCGGCGGCCGCAACCGCGTCTTCCTGCTGCCCGCGACCATCGACGAGGCGCGCCCCGGCTGGTTCTGGGACGACGACCAACTCATGCGACTGCCGCCCCTCGACGACGGGCGGGCGCGGTATGTGCATGACGCCGTGGCCTCGGTGGACGGGGAGCTGGTCATCGCCACTCGCCCTGGATGGTTGTCGGTGTTCCGCGACGGCGCGTGGAGGCACGTCGATGCCGTCCCGCCCATGGGCAGCGGTGAGTTCGTGCGTTCGATCTGCTTCACCTCCGAGCAGCGCTTCGTGCTGCTGACGGCGTCGAGCCGGCTCTACGCCGCCGACCTCAGCACCGGTCGCTGGCAACCCCATGGCCCCGACCAGGGGTACAAGGACGTCTCCAACGTGTCGGCCATCGAGCCCGATGGCGAGGGTGGGCTGTGGGTCGGGCTCCACGAGGGCCTCGCCCACTGGGACGGTCATACGTTCGATCGCTACTTCAACCAGGCCGGGGACGACGGCCCCATGCTCCAGGCGCTCACCGGTGTCGCCGTCGACGCGCGAGGGCACATCTGGATGGGATCGGGGAACTCCCAGACGTTCCACGGTGCGGTCGAGTTCGACGGCGAGACCTGGACACACCACACGGCGCCCGCGCAGATCGGGAGCTTCCCCATCCATGCCATCCGCAACCTCGACGACGGCGGGCTGTGGTTCACGCTGCTGAGTCCCGGAGGGGACTTGCACGAGTCGGGCGGGATCGTTCGCCTCGATGACAAGGGTTGGCGCCGCTTCACCGAAGCCGACGGATTGCCCCACGGTCGCTGCTACGACGTGGCACGCACGCCCGACGGCGTGCTGTGGGCCGCCACGCTCCTGGGCCTCGCGCGCCTCGAGGGTGAGCGCTGGAAGCCCATCACCGATCCCATGGCGCCGCAAGGACGCGTCTTCGCACTGTTCGCGGCATCCGACGGGACCCTGTGGGCCGGGCGCGGCCTCATGGACGTGGGCGTCTCGGCCTGGCGCAACGGGACCTGGAAGCACCTGCGCCCCATGGACGGCCTGCCTGCCGCGGCCGCCGCCTTCACCGAGGACGCCGAGGGCCGCATCTTCTTTGCCTCCGACACGGGCCTCTACCGGGTACACGAGGACGTCTTCGAAGACCTCACCCGGCTGACCGAGGCGCCCTACTCGACCTTCTGGCCGCTGCGTTCGGACGGCGCCGGCGGCCTCTGGCTCGGCAGTCGCGGCGACGGTCTCGTGCATTACGCGCCCGATGACCGGCGCGCCCCGAAGATCCTCGCGCCGCGCCTGACGCCCCACTCCGAGGACACGTCCGTCATCGTGCGCTGGAATGCCTCCGACTACTGGGCCGAGACCCCGGCCGAGAAGCTGCGGTACGCCATCAAGGTGGACGGCGACGAATGGTCAGCCATCACCGACTTCGGCCAGCACACGCTGCGCGGCATGCAGCCCGGTCACCACTCGGTGAGCCTGAGCGCCACGGATGCCGTCGGGAATACGGGCGTCATGCCCGCGCCGCTCGAGACCACCGTGCCCGATCCCTTTGCCCGCCAGAACGCCCTGAAGTTGAGCGGCCTGTTCGTCGTCATGGCCCTCGCAGTCCTGGCCGCCACCTGGCTGCTGCGGCAACGCGAGCGGCGGCGCGAGATGCAACGGCTCGAGGCCGTGACCTCCGAGTTCGTCGCCACACACGAGGAAGAACGCCAATTCATCTCGGAGGAACTGCACGACGAAGTGGGCCAGCTGCTGACGGCCGTCTCCCTCGATCTGCAGTTGGCCGAGCGCCTCGACGACGCCCCCCGCCGGGGCGAGGCGCTGCGGCGCGCTCTCACGAGTTCCCGCGAAGCGCTTGAACGCACCCGCGAACTCTCGTCCCGGCTGCGCCCGCGGCTGCTCGACGAGTTGGGCCTCGACCAGGCGTTACGCGAGTCCTTGTCCGAGTTCGAGCGTCGCACCGGCGCCGTCGTCGAAACCGACATCGAGTTGGCCGACGAGGGGCTGCCGGAGCGGTTGCGGGGCCAGCTCTATCGCATCGTCCAGGAGTCGTTGCAGCGCATTGCTCGGGCGGATGCGCCCAGTCGCGTGACGCTTCGGGTGCGACAGCGCGACCCATTCATCGAAATGCATCTGGAGGATGATGGGCCCGCGTGGTCGGCCGAGGATGGGCGCTACGCGGCCGAAATCGTCCGTCAAAGGGTTCGCATGCTGGAGGGCCGCCTGACCTTCGAGGGAGGTCAAGTCGGACAAAATCGGCTTTTCCTGTCCGTTCCTAACGGGATTGAACGCTGAAGCTCCCGGTGCCATGTGGAACCATCATTCCACGGCAGGGCAGACTAGCCGTTCTGGAGAAGACCTCCATGGCCGACCTGGGGAACAGCTCCATGACCGAGACGATCCGCATCGTTCTGGGCGACGACCACGAGATGGTGCGTGAGGGCCTCGCCCAGATCCTGACCGAGCGGAACGGCTTCGAGGTCGTCGGGCAGGCACCGACGGGAGCCGGCGTCCTCAGACTGGTCGAGCAGACGAAGCCGGACGTCGCCGTGCTCGACTACACCATGCCGGAGATGGACGGCAGCGAGGTGGCGCGCGCCCTCTCCGACCGGTCCGACCCGACCCACGTGGTCATCCTGAGCATGCACGAAAACGTGCATTACGCCGTGCACGCCCTGCAATCGGGGGCCAAGGCCTACGTCGTCAAGTCGCAGCCCTTCTCCGAGCTGATCGACGCCATCCGCATCGTGCAGAGCGGCAAGACCTACGTCTCGCCCACCCTCTCCGGCGAGGTCGCCCAGCACCTGAGCGTCCCCAGCCGCAAGCGCGCCACCATCGACCGGCTGTCGCGACGTGAGTTCGAGCTGCTGCGCCTGCTCGGCCGGGGCCACCCGCTCAAGGAGTGCGCGCGGCTGATGCAGATCAGCGAGAGCACGGCGTCGACCTACCGCCAGCGCATCGTCGGCAAGCTCGGCCTCGAGAGCACGGCCAGCCTGATCCGCTTCGCCCTCGAGCACGGCATCGACGGCTGAGACCCCGCGGTTTCCCGGGCGCCTCGTCGCCCCGGGACGCCCCCTCTCGACGGAACCGGATATGTAGCGATTTCGCTACACGGAACCGGCGGGATGCGTGACAAGGCGCCTGGTTCCCCCTCTTCGGGGCCGTCCCTACGATCAGGCGGCTGGACCGGGGTGCCGCAGGTAACTCTGGGGATGGGATTACCGGTAGGGGGAATCCCCCGGTCTGCGAACAAATCATGTCCTGGGTCACGAACCGAAGGGGGTTTTCGTGGCTCAGGACATATTTCATTCCGGGCATCGGCCGCCCTTGATCCCATCGGTGCCTTCGGACTAACACGGGGGTTCTCCGGGAGCCCCCATGACCGATCGCAAGCGCAAGCCGGCCCCTTCGGCCCTCGACAAGAACGCCCTGCCCCTCTCGCCGCCGACGCGGAAGAAGGATCGCAAGGGCACCAAGGGCGCACCCGATCTGCGCATCGAGGAGATCGAGGACAAGCACATCCCCAAGGACCGCAACATCTTCGACAAGTAGTCGGAGGTCCCGGGCACCCCCTGCGGTGGCGGCAGGCCGCGGGCGCGGCATAACATCCCGGCGATGTCCCTCTCCCAGATCTCGCTCCTGTTCCTGCTGCAGATGGGTCTGGGTTCGTTGATCACCTTCCTGGTCAACGACCGCCGCGCCTTGGGCGCCAAGTACTTCAAGTTCGGCGGCTGGGTGCTGGCCGCGCTGTTCGGTTTGGCCGGCAGTCTGGTGTGGCCGGCGGCGTTCGGCAGCGGCTCGGAGGCGTCGGCGTTGGGCCCGACCGGTGACGCGCGTCCCCTCGCCCTGTGCGTGGCCGCGGCGGTCGTGGGTGTGGTCGCCTTCGCCTCCGTCTCCGGCTGGGACCGCCCCTTGCTCGAGCGGCTCTCGCTGGGAACGTCCATCCTCGCCGCGGCCGCCGCCGTGACCCTCGCCACCCTGCGCCCCGCGGCCGGATTCGGCTGGACCGACGGCGAGCGCGCGCTGGTGTTGGCGGCCTCCGCCGGCTCGACCCTGGTGCTCGGCTTCACCACGTGGGGCATGATCCTGGGCCACTGGTACCTGGTGGATCACGGCCTCGACATCCGCCATCTGGCCCGGCTGGTGCGCCCGCTGCCGTGGATCCTGCTGGCCAAGGCCGCCCTCTCAGGCCTGGTGCTCTGGACCCTGTGGGACCGCGTCCTCGGCCCGGGCAACCAGAGCCTGGCCGACGTGATGACCCGCAATCCCGACCGCGTCCTCGACGTGGCGAACGTGTGGGCGCGCATCCCCGTCGGGCTCGTGATCCCTGCCGTGCTGGCGTTCATGACCCTGGTCACCGTGCGCATGCGCAAGACCCAACCCGCCACCGGCATCCTCTACGCCATGTGCGTGCTGGTCTACATGGGCGAGCTCATGGGTCGCATGCTCGCAGGCTCCACCGGCGTGCCGCTGTGATCCGAGCCCCATGAGCGACGACGCCGCCTTCATCCCCGCGCGCGATCACTCCGTGCGCTCGGTGGTGAGCGGTTGCGAGACCTGCGCCCACTGGACCGACGTGACCCTGATCGGCCCCTGCGGCGCGGACGCGACCGGCCTGCCCGCGAGCCTGCACTGCGAGTCGTGTTCGGCGGAGCGGCCGGCGCACTGGCCCGAGCACGTCGACGACATGGGTCACCTCGATGGCTGTCCGCTGTGCGACTACCACACCCTCGCCATCCAGAAGGACTTCAACGCGCGCTTCGGATTAGCGGTGGTGGTGATCACCTTCGGCCTGCTGCTGTTCCTGCAGCTCCCGCTGGCCTGGACCCTCGCCGGCCTGGTGGCCGTCGCCCTGCTCGACTGGGCCTTGCTGCGCCTCGTCATCAAGCGGCTGCTGATCTGCTACCGCTGCAAGGCCCTGTTCCGCGGCTTCCTCCCCGGCGAGCGCTGCCGGCCGTTCGACCTGGCCACCTGGGAAGCCCACGTCCCTGCCGGCGACGACTGAATCCGCCGTGGAACGGGCAATTCGGCGCGCTACGCTGGGGCCTTCGGCGCCGAGTCGCCGATAGGGTCAAGAGAGTCGAGCAAGCGGGACGCCCCAGCTCCGGGCGGCCCACGTCACCGCGCGGGGACACACATGCTGGTCTGGCCGGGCAAGCCGTACCCGCAGGGCGCCACCTGGGACGGCGAGGGCGTCAACTTCGCCCTGTGGAGCGAGCACGCCGCCGAGGTGCAGCTGTGCCTGTTCGATCCCTCGGGCGACCCTCAGAGTGAGCAGCGCATCCCGTTGCGCGAGCGCACCGGCCACGTGTGGCACGCCTACCTGCCCGAGGCGCGCCCGGGCCAGCTCTACGGCTACCGGGTGAGCGGGCCCTACGCCCCCGAGCAGGGCCACCGCTTCAACGACGCCAAGCTGCTCGTCGACCCCTACGCCCGGGCCATCGCCGGCGACGTGACCTGGGACGACGCCCTGTTCGGCTACACCGTCTACCCCCACGCCGACGACACCCAGCGCGACGGCCGCAACTCGGCGCCCTTCGTGCCGGCCAGCGTGGTCGTCGACAGTTCGTTCCCCTGGGGCGACGACCGCCCGCCACGGCTGCCCTGGCACAAGACCGTCATCTACGAGTGCCACGTGAAGGGCCTGACGCGCCTGCACCCGGATGTGCCCGAGCACCTGCGCGGCCGTTACCTCGGGCTCTCCAGCGAGCCCATGATCCAGCACCTGACGACCCTCGGGGTGACCGCGGTGGAGTTGCTGCCCGTGCACCACTTCATCAGCGAGCGCGACCTCCACGACAAGGGCCTCAGCAACTACTGGGGCTACAACTCGCTGGGCTTCTTCGCGCCCGACTCCCGCTACGCCAGCGGGCGCAACGGCGAGCAGGTCTCCGAGTTCAAGACCATGGTCAAGAAGCTGCACGCCAACGGCATCGAGGTGATCCTCGACGTGGTCTACAACCACACGGCCGAGACCAACCAGAACGGCCCGACCCTGTGCCTGCGCGGCATCGACAACAAGAGCTACTACCGTCTGTCGCCCGATGACCCTCGGTATTACATGGACTTCACGGGCTGCGGCAACACCCTCGACACGACCCACCCGCAGGTGATCCGGCTGATCATGGACTCGCTGCGCTACTGGGTCACCGAGATGCACGTCGACGGCTTCCGCTTCGACCTCGCCGCGACGCTGGGGCGGGGCGAGAACCTCTCCGACCGCTTCGGGCTGCTGTTCGACATCATGCTGCAGGACCCGGTGCTGGCGGAGGTCAAGCTCATCGCCGAGCCCTGGGACCTCGGGCAGGACGGTTGGAAGCTGGGCCAGTTCCCGCCGCGCTTCGCCGAGTGGAATGCCCGCTACCGCGACTCCGTGCGCAGCTTCTGGAAGGGCGACAAGGGCGTGCTGCCCGAGCTCGCGTCCCGTCTCGCCGGCAGCGCCGACGTGTTCGGCCTGACGCCCAACCGCTCGATCAACTTCGTCACCTGTCACGACGGCTTCACCCTGCACGACGTGGTCAGCTACGACGGCAAGCACAACGACGCCAACGGCGAGGACAACCGCGACGGCAGCGACAACAACGTGTCGCACAACTGGGGCGCCGAAGGGACCACCGCCAACGAGGAGATCCTCGAGCGACGCGACCGGGTCAAGCGCTCGTTGATGGCCACGCTCATGTTCAGCCAGGGCGTGCCCATGATCCTCGCCGGCGATGAACTCGGGCGTTCGCAGGATGGCAACAACAACGCCTACTGCCAGGACAACGAGATCAGTTGGGTCGACTGGGAGACGACGCCGGCCCAGCGCGACATGCTCGAGTTCACGCGCTCGCTCATCGCCATTCACAAGGACCACCCGGTGCTGCGGCGCAGCAGCTTCTTCGGCACCGCCCGCGATCCCCGCGAAGAAGTGGTCTGGCTGCGCCCCAGCGGCGAAGAGATGGCCGAGGACGACTGGCACCGCAGCGGCAAGCATGCTCTGGCCATGCTGCTCCACGGCCGCTCGGGCGACGAGCGCGACGAACGCGGACGGCCCATCTGGGGCGATACCTTGCTGCTGCTGCTCAACGGCGGCGGCCGTCCGCGGCGCTTCACCCTGCCGTCGGGCGGCCCCTGGAACCTGCTGCTCGATACCGCCCGCCCCGGCCTCGAGCGCGCCGAACCGAGCGAACGCCGCGTCGAACGCTCGACCATGCGCGTGCTGTCGAACACGCTCATGCTGCTCTCCAGCCGCAACGGCGGCTGAGCCCGTGACGTCGCCCGCACCCACGCCCGCACCGAAGTCGCTGCTGGGCGAGACGGACCTGTGGCTCTTCGGCCAGGGCGACCACCGCCGCCTGTGGGACGTGCTCGGCAGCCACCCGCGCACCCTCGTCGGCGCCGACGGCAAGCAGCAGCACGGCTTCGTGTTCGCCCTGTGGGCGCCCAATGCCCAGCGCGTCGCGGTGGTCGGCGACTTCAACGACTGGGACGCCAGCCGTCACGTCTTGCAGGCCGTCGACGCCGGCGTGCGCGCGGTGTTCGTGCCCGGCGTGCAGCCCGGCGCCCTCTACAAGTACGAGGTCACCGGCGCCGACGGCATCACCCGCAGCAAGTCCGACCCTTTCGGCCGCTACCACGAGCAGTACCCGGGCTACGCCTCCATCACCCAGAGCCCCAGCGGTTACGCCTGGGGCGACGGCGGTTGGATGGCCGACCTAGCCCACCGCAACCTGCGCGACGAACCCGTCTCCATCTACGAGGTGCACCTCGGCAGCTGGATGCGCAGCGATCCCGCCGGCGACACCGGCGGCAGCGTGGGCGTCGACATCGGCGGCGACCACCAGCCCCTCAGCTACCGCGAGGTGGCGCCGCGCCTCGCCGCCCACGTGTCCGAGCTGGGCTTCACCCACGTCGAGCTGCTGCCCATCATGGAGCACCCCTTCGGCGGGTCGTGGGGCTACCAGGTCACCGGCTTCTTCGCGCCCACGTCCCGTTATGGCGATCCGGACGGCCTGCGCTTCCTGATCGACACGCTGCACCAGGCCGGCATCGGCGTGATCCTCGACTGGGTGCCGGCCCACTTCCCCGGCGACGAGCACGGCCTCGGCCGCTTCGACGGCACGGCCCTCTACGAGCACGAGGACCCGCGCCAGGGCACCCACCCCGACTGGGACACGCTCATCTTCAACTATGGGCGCAGCGAGGTGCGCGGCTTCCTGCTTGCGAGCGCGCTCTACTGGCTCGACGAGTTCCACCTCGACGGGCTGCGCGTCGACGCCGTGGCGTCCATGCTCTACCTCGATTACAGCCGCGGCGAGGGCGAGTGGATCCCCAACAAGTTCGGCGGCCGCGAGAACCTCGACGCCATCGAGTTCCTGAAAGCGCTCACCGGCGTGATCCGCGACGACTTCCCCGGCCGCGCCATCATCGCCGAGGAGTCGACGAGTTGGCCCGGCGTCACCGCGCCCCTCGAGGAAGGCGGCCTGGGCTTCACGCTCAAGTGGAACCTCGGCTGGATGCACGACACCCTGGCCTACTTCAAGGAAGACCCGCTGCACCGCGGCTGGCACCAGGACAAGCTCACCTTCGCCCAGCTCTACGAGCACAGCGAGCGCTTCGTCATGTCGCTCAGCCACGACGAGTGCGTGCACGGCAAGGGTTCGTTGCTGTCCAAGATGCCCGGCGACGAGTGGCAGAGCCTGGCCAACCTGCGCACGCTGCTTGCCTATCAATTCACAAGGCCCAGCAAGAAGCTGCTGTTCATGGGCACCGAGCTGGCGCCGCGCCGTGAGTGGGACCACGACCTCTCCCTCGACTGGGACCTGGCCAACGACCCGCTGCGATCCGCCCTGCACCGCTACCTCTCGGCCCTCGCGCACCTCTACCGCGAGGTGCCGTGCCTGTGGCGCGGCGACGGCAACCCCGGCGCCTTCGAGTGGATCGACTGCAACGACAAAGAGAACTCGGTGCTCAGCTTCCTGCGCTTCGATCCGGGTGCCCCGGCCCGCAACGGCGTGCCCGACCACGTGGTCGTCGTGCTCAACATGACGCCCATGCCCCGCGAGGATTACCGCATCGGCGTGCCCGTCGCGTCCGGCCGCTACGACCTGCTGCTCGACAGCGACGCACGGGAATTCGGCGGCAGCGAGGTGGACATCCCCCGCACCGCCGACGTGGAGGCGGTCGGCTGCCACGGTCGGCCGGGGTCGATGCGGCTGCGGCTGCCGCCCTTGGCGGCGTTGGTGTTCGCGCCGCGGGGCTGAGAGTCGCAGGACCTTCGACCGGGCGAGAGCTAGCCCCCCAGCACCACCCCCACCAGCTGCGGCAGGAACGCCGCCGACACGAACAGGGCGATGGTCTGCAGCGGCTTCCCGAGCCCGACGTGGTCGAGGGTCTTGTACGCGCCGTAGAACACGGTGCCGGCCACGACCCATGCCGCGAAGAGGGTCGGGCTGACGTGGCCGAGCACGCTGGCGGGCACGTCCGAGAGGAAGGCCGGGCCCACGCTCTCGCCGGGCAGGTCGACGCCGAGGAGTTGCGCACACGCCAGCAGCGGGAGCGCCGCGATGCCCGAGAAGAGGCCGGTGAACAGCACGTGCACCACGTGGTTGCCGGCGAGGCCTTCGCGGCTCTCGACGAGCCCCTTGGTGGCCGCGGCCGCGATGTAGAAGACGAGCGCCGGCGTGAGCAGCGACTCGAGGTCGGCCTGGCGCCCGGTCCAGAAGTAGCCGAACACCAGCCCCGCGCCGAACCACGTCGCCGCGAAGTAGGGCGAGAGCTTCGCGTAGGCGTGGGCGCCCGCGAAGAAGAACCCGAGCGCGAGGAACAGGCGCAGCCCTTCGTGGTCGACGGTCATGCCTCCGCCTCGCTGCGCGAGCGTTCGCTGCGAGCGCGGCCGCGGCTGCCCCGTCCGCCGCCACCCCCCCGTCCCGCCCGGAAGTAGAGCAGCGTCACGATGGCCAACGGCACGGCGGCCACCACCCGCTCGGTGCGCCGGTTCTGCACGAAGGCCACCTGCACGGTCAGCACCACGACGGCCACCATGAGCAGCAGCGGCATGCGGGCGATGATGCGTTCGAACACGTCCGATCTCCGGGGCGCGCACGGGGCCCGCGTGAGGGGCGCCCGCGACGACGCTGCCCAGCCTGACGCGCCGGCCCCCCCCGGACAAGCCCGGCGCCGCGCCCCGACACCGCCACCCGGCCTCGCAAGCCCTCCCTCGCAACCTCGACCCCACGTTGGGAAGATCGTCCCGCCATGGACGAGCGGGCCAAGCAGCGGGAGGCGGAGGGCGGCAGCACCGGCGGCGCGGTGGGCGGCGATGCCGTGCATGGCGACACCGGCGGCATGCGCTGGTGGAAGGTGGCCCTCGGCCCGGCCCTCTTCGCGCTCATGCTGTGGCTGAACCCCGGCGACGACGGGAACATCGCCGCCATGGCCGGCATCGCCGCGTGGATGGCCTCGTGGTGGATCACCGAGGCCATCCCCATCCCGGCCACGTCGTTGCTGCCGCTGGTTCTGATCCCGTTCATGGGCATCGCGCCGGTGAAGGACGTGGCCGTGAACTACGGCCGCTCGACCATCTTCCTGTTCCTCGGCGGCTTCATGATCGCGCTGGCGCTGCAGGTCTCGGGCGCGCACCGGCGCCTGGCCCTGTCCATCGTCGCGAAGGTCGGCAGTCGCCCGCGGCGCATCGTGCTCGGCTTCATGCTCGCGAGCTGGATGCTCTCGATGTGGATCAGCAACACGTCCACGGCCATGCTCATGCTGCCCATCGCCCTGTCGGTGCTCGCCACCGCCCGCGACCAGGGCGCCGACGAGCAGCACATGGGCCCGCTCTCCATCGCGCTGCTGCTCGGCATCGCCTACGCCTGCAACATGGGCGGCATGGCGACGCTGGTGGGCACGCCGCCCAACCTCGCCTTCCAGCGCCTGTTCCACCAACTCTTCCCGCAGGCCCCCGAGATCTCCTTCCTCAAATGGATGATGGTGGCCCTGCCCATGTCGGTGCTGTTCCTCGGCAGCGGGTGGTGGATGCTCACGCGCTTCCTGTTCAAGCTGCCGGACGCCGAGCTCATGGGCGGCCAGCAGACCATCACCGGACTGCGTCAGGCCCTCGGACCCCGCCGCCGCGACGAGTCCTGGACCGCCGCCGTCTTCGTGGCCACCGCGCTGCTGTGGATGACCGGCGCCACCATGGAGTTCGGCGACCTGCACATCACCGGATGGCGCGAGGCCCTCGGCGTGGACGGCTTCGTCGACGACGCGGTGGTGGCGGTGGCCATGGCGCTGACCTTGTTCCTCTTGCCCAGCAAGGATCGCCCGGGCGAACGCCTGCTCGAGTGGCGCTTCACCCACGAGGTGCCGTGGGGCCTGCTGCTCCTGTTCGGCGGCGGCTTCGCCCTCGCGTCGGGCTTCGCGGCGTCGGGGCTCTCGACCTGGGCCGGCAGCCTCTTCGTGGTGCTCGAGGACGCCCACCCGCTGGTCATCGTGACCCTCGTGTGTCTGTTGCTCACCGGCCTCACCGAGCTGACGAGCAACATCGCCACCACCGAAATGGTGCTGCCGGTGCTCGCCGCGGCCGCTCCGGCCATCGGCATCGATCCCCGGGCGCTGATGATCCCGGCCACCCTCTCGGCCTCCTGCGCCTTCATGATGCCCGTGGCCACGCCCCCGGCGGCTATCGTGTTCGGGACGGGCAAGATCCCCATCCGGGCCATGATCCGGGCCGGGATCTGGTTCAACCTGTTGGGGGTCGTGCTCGTGGTGGGCACCGTGTGGCTGATCGGCGGGCCGGTGCTCGGGCTCGTGCTCGACGGGCTCCCTGAATGGGCGCAGGCATGACCGAGTCCAAGTTCCCGCCGCGACCGCTGGGCAAGCTCGACCCGCTGCTCATCTCCCAGGGCCTGGGCGCGTTCAACGACAACGCGTTCAAGATGATCGTCGCGCTGCTCGCCATGGGCGCGGCCGAGACGGCGCTCAGGGCCGCGGCCGGCGGCGATGCGGTGGACATCGGCGTGCTCGAGACCGCACGCCAGTGGGAGACCACCAAGGCCTTCGTGATCTTCACGCTCCCCCTGATGCTCGTTTCCCTGCCGGCGTGCGCCCTCGCCGACTCCCTCAGCAAGCGCAACCTCATCGTCGCGCTGAAGGTCTTCGAGATCGGGCTCATGGCGTTGGGCGCCTGGCTGCTCTTCGCCGATGAGGTCGCCATGGGCGGCCTGCTCACGGTGCTCGCGCTCATGGGCGTGCAGAGCGCCCTGTTCAGCCCGGCCAAGTACGGCATCCTGCCCGAGCTGCTGCCCCACGAACGCCTGTCGGAAGGCAACGGCGTGCTCGAGATGTGGACCTTCGTGGCCATCATCGCGGGCACGGCGGCGGGCGCACCGCTGATCGCCATGAGCGACAGTTCACCCGGCCCGGCGGGCGTGGTGCTCGCGGGGCTCGCCGTGGTCGGCTTCCTCGCGGCGCGGGGCCTCGCCCGCGTGCCGCCCGCCGTGGAGGTCGGTAAGTCCCGCGGCATGACCGCGGCCGTGAGCGGCGCCTGGCGCGTGCTCCGGCGCGACCGCGTGCTCTGGCTCTCGATGCTCGGCCTGACGTTCTTCTGGGGCACCGCGAGCCTGCTCGGCCAGGACGTGCTGGTCTACACCCAGGGCATCATCGACAGCAACGGCAGCAGCGACTGGCTCGCCTCGGTGCCCCTCGCCGTGCTCGGGCTCGGCACCGGCCTCGGCAGCTTCGCCGCCGGCAAGCTCTCGGGCGGCAAGGTCGAGTTCGGGCTGATCCCCCTCGGGGCCATCGGCATGGCCTCCGCGTGCCTGGCCCTCGGCGTGCTCGGACCCGGCCTGACCGGGACCATGGTGCTGCTCGGCATCCTCGGCGCGTGCGGCGGGCTCATCGTCGTGCCCACCAACGCGCTGCTGCAGTGGCGCGCGCCCGCGAGCCGACGCGGCGCCGTCATCGCCCTGTCCAACGTGTTCGTGTTCGCCGGCATCCTGGCCGGGTCGTTGGTGGCGGGCGGCCTCTCGTCACTCGGCATGTCGGCCCAGGGCATCCTCATTGCCACGGCCGTCGCCGCCCTGATCGGCACGGTGTGGGCCATCAAGCTGCTGCCCCAGGCGCTGCTCCGTCTCGCCCTGGTATTGCTCACCCACACGCTCTACCGCCTGCGCGTGGTCGGCCGCGCGCGGGTGCCCACCGACGGCGGTGTGCTGCTCGTGCCCAACCACGTCTCCCTGGTGGACGGGCTGTTCATCCTCGCGGCCGTCGACCGTCCCGTGCGCTTCATCGTCGACGCCGGCTACTACCAGCACCGCTTCCTGCGCCCGTTCATGAAGGCGCTCAACGCCCTGCCCATTTCGACGTCCGGCGGGCCCAAACAGATCCTGCACGCCTTCCGCGAGGCGGGCCGGGCCCTCGACCGGGGCGAGATGGTGTGCATCTTCGCCGAGGGGCAGATCACGCGCACGGGCATGCTGCTGCCCTTCCGACGCGGCCTCGAACGGATCGTCAAGGGCCGCAAGGCCGCCGTCATGCCGGTGAACCTCGACCGGGTGTGGGGCAGCCTGTTCAGCCACTCGCACGGACGCTTCGTCAGCAAGATCCCGCGCAAGATCCCCTACCCGGTGACGGTGACCTTCGGCGAGCCGCTCTCGAGTGACACGCCGGTGCACGTCCTGCGCCGGGCCGTGCACGAGCTGAGCCAACAGGGCTGGCACGCGCGCAAGCGCGACATGCGTCCGCTGCACCGCACCTTCGTGCGCATGGCCCGCTGGCGCCCCTTCGCCACGGTGTTCACCGACGCCGTGCGCGGCACGGTCTCGCGCTACAAGGCCGTCACCGGCGCCATCGTCATCGCCCGGGCCATGCGCCCGCGCTGGGACGGCACCGCCTGCGTCGGCATCATGCTGCCGCCGAGCACCGCCGGCGCCCTGTGCAACATCGCCGCCGCCCTCGCCGGCAAGACCGTGGTGAACCTGAACTTCACCGCCGGCTCCGACGGCATGGCCTCGGCCTGCCGCCAGGCCGACCTGCACGCCGTGCTCACCAGCAAGGTCTTCCTGCACAAGGCCAAGCTCGAGATGCCCGACAACGTCGAGGCCATCTACCTCGAGGACGTGGCCGCCAACATCTCCGGAACGTCCAAGCTGCGTGCCGCGCTGTGGCCCCTGTTCCCGACGGGATCGCTCGAACGCAGCTGCGGCGCCCGGGCCCGTCCGCGCATGGACGACACGGTCACCATCATCTTCAGCAGCGGCACCACCGGCGAGCCCAAGGGCGTGCTGCTCAGCCACTTCAACGTCGAGAGCAACGTCCAGGGCATCGGCCAGGTGCTGCGCTTCGAGAAGACCGACAGCATGCTCGGCGTGCTGCCGCTGTTCCACAGCTTCGGCTACATGACCATGTGGGCCATCCCCAACCTCGGGGGCGCCATCGTCTTCCATCCCAACCCGCTCGACGCGGTAGCCGTGGGCGAGTTGGTGCACCACCACCGGGTCACGCTGTTGCTGGCCACGCCGACCTTCCTGCAGATGTACCTGCGCCGCTGCACGCCGGGCCAGTTCGGCTCGCTGCGCATCGTCATCGTGGGCGCGGAGAAGCTCAGCCCGCGCCTGGCCCAGGCCTTCGAGGATCACTTCGGCCTGCGCCCGCTCGAGGGTTACGGCACCACCGAGTGCTCACCGGTCATCGCGGCCTCGGTGCCCGACTACCGCAGCTCGGGCTTCTTCCAGCCGGGCAGCCGGCGCGGGTTCGTGGGTCAGCCCCTGCCCGGAGTCGCGGTGCGGATCGTCGACCCCGACACCTACGAGCCCCTGCCGCCCCTCGAACCGGGCATGCTGCTGGTGCTCGGGCCCAACGTCATGCAGGGCTACCTCAACCGGCCCGACCTCACCGCCGAGGTCATGCACGAGGGCTGGTACGTCACCGGCGACATCGCCTACATGGACGAGGACGGCTTCGTGCGCATCACCGACCGCCTCTCGCGCTTCAGCAAGATCGGCGGCGAGATGGTGCCCCACGGCCGGCTCGAGGAAGAGCTGCATCGCATCGTGGGCAGCGAGATCCAGGTCTTCGCGGTGACGGCCGTCCCCGACGAGCGCAAGGGCGAAGTGCTGGTCGTGCTGCACACCCTCGACGAGGAGCAGGTCGACGAGGTCTACGAGAAGTTGCGGGCCGGCGACCTGCCCAACCTGTTCGTGCCCAAGCGCGGACATTTCATCGGCATCGACGCTCTTCCGGTTCTGGGCACTGGCAAGCTCGACTTGCGCACGGCCAAGAGCCTCGCCGCCGAGGCCATCGCCGGCGCAGGCTGAAGCCGCCCCCGGGGGGGCCGGCTCTACCAGAGCGGCTCGCCGGTGTAGAGCGGCTCGGAACGGAACACGAAGCCGCCCGTCACGAACGACCCGAGGATCTTGGCCCCGCCGCGCTGGATGCGCTCGATGGCCGACTCCACGTCCTTGCGGCTGGTCTTGCCCACGGCGATGACCAGCACCACTCCGTCGGCCACCTTGCCCATGTCCATCGCGTCGGCGAAGACCAGGCACGGCGGCGAGTCGATCAGCACATAGTCGTAACGCTGCTTGAGGTACGAGACGAGCGGCACCATGTATTCGCTGCTCGTGGCCTCGGGCACGTTGTCGGCGGGCCGGCCGGCGGTGATCAGCGAGAGGTTGGGCAGGTGGCTGCTCCGGATCACCCGCTCGGGCCCCACGCGATCGAGGAGCACGTCGGTGAGGCCGGGCGCGTCGCTGACGTTGAACATCTCGCCCAGGGACGGCACGCGCATGTCGCCGTCAATGAGGCACACCCGGGCCTCGGTCATCTCCGCGAGGCACAGGGCCACGTTGGCCACCGTGATCGTCTTGCCCTCTTCGGGAAAGGCCGAGCCGAAGAGCATCACCCGCGAGGCGTCGCCCCCGGGCATGGCGAGCAGGTTCGTGCGGAAGGCCCGGTACTGTTCGGACTGCACGCTCTCGGGCTCGTGGCAGACGACCAGGCGCTCGTCGAAGGCGCGGGGATCGAGCAGGTCGCGGCGCGCGGACGCGCCCGGGGACCCGGGCGGGCTCGGAGAGTCGGGCGGGCTCGGAAACTCGGACGGGCTCGGGGGCTGGGGCATCGCGGATCCTCACAAGGTGCAAGCACCTCATCGGCCAGCGGACCCCGCGGAGTTGACCCTCGCCGGGAGGGCGCGGGCTTGCCTGTCCCGCGTGCGACGGGCCTCAGGGCAGGTCGATCAGCTCCTGGTAGACCACCCGGGACGAGCGGCAGTCAGTCACACGCAGGAACAGGTAGGGCCGCGCCCGGGCGTCGGCACCGGTGCCGTGGACGCGATCGCCCACGCGACCGTGGACCGCGAAGCAGACCTCGAAGGCGCCGTGCAGGGCCTGCCGGCACATGACCGAGAGGGTGTCGCCGGGGGCGGCGGCGAAGTCGGCCACGGCCGGGTCGGCGGTGACCACCTCGTGGGCGGTGACGCTCCAATCCCCGCTCTCCGCGAGGTGCTCCTCGATCAACGTCACCAGCGGTTCGGCGTCGTCGCCGGGAGCCGCGCCCGACTGCCAGGCCACGCCGGCCACCGCGATGTGAGGACAGTGCTCGGGCAGATTGACGACCACACGGCTCTGACTCAAACCGCCGGCCCAACGCTGGACGGCGAGGGACAGGTCGGTGCCGCGGATCTCACCGCCGCTGGCCGCCGAGCGCCCCGACTGCGGCTTGTCGCCCACCGACTCGATAATGCGATCGCCGATGGACTCGATCAGGCTGCAGCCCGGCAACACCACGAGCAGCAGCGTCGCGCTCAGGGTCGCGCTCAGCGCCGCGCCCGGGTTCGGGGCCCACCCGAGCAGGCGCATGACCGCGGGGATCGCAGCGGCCCGTCGCAACGCTGCCGACAAACCCCGGCCCCGGCTCCCGACGTCAGCGGACGTCGACGAGCTCCTCGTTGGGCCGCCCCGCGATGTTGGACAACGCGGCCTCGGCCGCGGCCGCGGCCTCCTTGATCTCGTCGTCGCCGCCGGCCAGGTACAGCCGCCCGTAGGCGCCGAAGGTCACGACCTCGAGCAGCCGGATGGGCGACGCCTTCTCGGCCTCGTTCGCGGCGATGAGCGCGTAGCCCGCCGGGTGCGTCTCGAGGATGTACAGCGACTGCCCCTTGAGGATGGCGTCGCCATGGCGGAAGCGGTTGATCAACATGGTCTGGTAGGCGTCGGTGCCCGTGATGATCTCGCTGGTGACGACCTGCGGGGTGAGCCGATCCTCCACCGTCTTGCCGAGGAAGTTGAGGATGGCGTCGCCGGCGGCGCGCACGTCGCCCTGGTCGTCGGCGTGCACCTCGAGGCAGCCGAAGGCCCGCTCGACGATCTGCATGCCCGGCCGCACCGACGAGTTCTTGAGCGCCACGTCGGTGATGCGGTTGATCGAGATGCCCGGCTTGACCTCGACGAACAGCGAGGCCTGCTCCTCGACGGGCAGATAGCCCTGGGACACGGTCGCCAGGAAGCTGGCGAGCTGCGGCTGGAGCACGTCGATGTAGGTGAACGTGCGCAGGTCGATGTCACGGGCGGCCATGGCGGCTATCATGTCGCCGCCGCCGGACGGACGCAACCGACCGCCGGACGAGCGCAACGCGGGCCACACGGCGCGGCACCCTGGGGAGCAAGACCGATGAATCCGTCCATGGCGGCAGCCCACCGGAAGACGTTCGTGGCGGCAATGGCCGCCGGCGGCGGCGGCGTGGCGATCTTCCGCACCGGCCCCGAGAAGGTCCGCAACCGCGACGTGCACTTCCCCTTCCGGCCGGACAGCGACTTCTGGTACCTGACCGCGTTTCCCGAGCCCGATGCGGTGGCGGTGCTCATCGCCGCCCCCGACGGCGAGGACAACGGCGCGGCGAGCAGCGACCGCTTCGTGCTCTTCGTGCGGCCCAAGGACCCCGAGATGGAGACCTGGCACGGTCGCCGCGCGGGCATCGACGGGGCCACCGCCCTCTACGGCGCCGACGAGGCCCACTCCATCGACGACCTCGACGCCGAACTGCCCAAGCTGCTGCGCGGCGCGGCGCGCCTGTTCTACCGCACGGGTGACGCCGGCTCGGAGGACTTCGACCGTAAGCTGCTCAGCTCGCTGCAGCAGATGTACGCGCGCACCCGCGACGGCGTCACCGGGCCCGCCACCATCGTCGAGCCCGGCACGTTGCTGCACGAACAGCGCCTGGTGAAGACGGCCGACGAGATCGCCGTGCTGCGGAGAGCCTCGGTCATCACCGTGGAGGGCCACCGCGCCGTGGCCGCCGCCCTCAACCCCGGCATGTACGAGTACGAGCTGGAGGCCACGGTGAACGGCGTGTTCCGTCGTCGCGGCGGCTGGGGACCGGGGTACCCGTCCATCGTGGCGGGCGGCGACAACGCCACGATCCTGCACTACACCGAGAACGACCAGCCCATCGCCGACGGCGCGCTGCTGCTCGTCGACGCCGGGTGCGAGGTGGACGGCTACACCGCCGACGTGACCCGTTGCTATCCCGCCTCGGGCCGCTTTACCGACGCGCAGAAGGCGCTGTACGAGGTGGTCCTGGAAGCCGAGCTGCGCGGCATCGGCCGGGTCGCCCCGGGCAACACCTTCCACTCGGTCCACGAGGAGGCGCGCCGGGCCCTGATCGAGGGCATGCTCGCGATTGGACTCCTCACCGGAAGTCTCGACGAGGTGCTCGAGGGCGGCGCCGACCAGCGCTTCTTCATGCACAAGACCAGCCACTGGCTCGGCATCGACGTCCACGACGTGGGCAAATACTGGACCGACGGCGCCGAGGCCGACAAGACCTCCCGCCCCTTGCAAGCGGGAATGGTGCTCACCGTCGAGCCGGGCCTCTACATCGCCGCCGACGACGAGACGGCGCCCGAGGAGTTCCGCGGCATCGGCATCCGCATCGAGGACGACGTGCTCGTCACCGCCGACGGACACGAGGTGCTCACCGGCGACGCGCCCAAGACCATCGCGGACGTCGAGGCCGCCTGCGCGGCCGGGGCGGGTGCGCGATGACCGACCCGCTGCTCGCCTGGCGCGACCGCTTCCCGATCCTCGAGCACTCGACTTATCTCATCAGCCATTCGCTGGGGGCCATGCCCGCGGCGGTGGAGACGCACCTGGCCGAGTACGCCGAGATCTGGAAGACCCGCGGCATCCGCGCCTGGGCCGAGGGCTGGTGGGACATGCCCATCACCGCCGGCAACCGGCTCGCCACCATCATCGACGCGCCCGAGGGCTCGGTGGTCATGCACCAGAACGTCTCGGTGATCCAGGGGCTGGTGGCCTCGGCCCTGGCGTTCGAGGCGCCGCGCAACCGCGTGGTCTACACGTCGATGAACTTCCCCACCGTCATGTACGTGTGGGAGGCCCAGCGGCGTCGCGGCGCCGAGATCGTCACGGTGCCCAGCCCCGACGGCGTGGGCGTCCCCACCGAGGACCTGCTCGCCGCCATCGACGAGCGCACGCTCATCGTTCCCATCAGCCACGTGCTGTTCCAGACGGGCTACCAGCAGGACGCTCGGGCCGTCATCGCCCGGGCCCACGAGGTGGGCGCGCTGGTGCTGCTCGATTGCTACCAGTCCACAGGGATCGTGCCGTTCAGCGTGCGCGACCTCGACGTCGACATGGTCTGCGGCGGGTCGGTGAAGTGGCTCTGCGGCGGACCCGGCGCGGGTTACCTCTACTGCAAGCCCGAGCTGCGCGACCGCCTGCAGCCCATGCTCACGGGCTGGATGGCCCACGCGGCGCCTTTCGCCTTCGAGACCGGCGAGCAGCGCTACGCCGAAGACGCCACGCGCCTGCTGCACGGCTCGCCCGCCGTGCCGGCCCTCTACGCCGCGCGGGCCGGCCACGAGATCATCGCGGAGATCGGCGTCGCGGCCATCCGCGCGAAGAGCCTGGCCCAGACCACCCGCTTCCTCGAACGCGCCGCCGAGCGCGGCTACGGCACCTCGTCGCCGAGCGACCCCGAGCGCCGGGGCGGCACCGTCACGCTGCAGGTCGACCACGCGCCCGCGGTGGTGAAGGCCCTGGCCGACCGCGAGATCCTGGTGGACTGCCGGCCGGACGTCGGCCTGCGCATCTCGCCCCACTTCTACACCCGCGACGACGAACTCGACCTGTGCCTCGACGCCATCGACGAGATCCTGGCCAGCGGCGCCTGGGAACCGCACGCCGCCGGCACTGCGGCCTACTGACACCGTGATGCGCCTCACGGCCGCCCTCGCGGCGGCGAGTCTCGTCGGGTGCAGTCTGATACCCGGCGGACCGTCGTCCGCCTCCGACACGCGCCCCGCCGCTGCGACCTTCGCGGCCGCGTCACCCGCCGCCACAGCCCCCGCCGCCACCCCGCAGCGCCCGGGCCTCTCCTTCGACAGCAACACCACCGCCCCCGGCACCTTCGAGCTCGAGCTGGGCGCCACCGTTGACTTCGGCGACACACGCGAGACGCCGCTCACGCTCAAGTACGGCGCCGGTCCGCGCACCGAAGTCTGGCTCGGCTGGACGCCGTACGTGCAGGTCAAGCAGCGCGGCACCGACGACACCGGCGTCGGCGACTCCGCGCTCGGCATCCGCCACCGCTTCCATGAGGCGGACGACTGGGCGGCCGCCGCACAGGTCTCGGCCAAGTTCCCCACCGGGAGCCACTCGGCCGGTATCACCAACGGAGAAGTGGACGTCTACGCCGCGGTCACCGCCAACGGCGCACGCGGACCGTGGTTCTGGACCACCTACTACCAGTTTGGACTGCTGGGCCAGACCGATGGCCACGGCCGCGACAGCCAGCACGGCGTGGCCCTGGTGGGCGGCCGCTCGCTCAACGACCGCATGTCGGCCCTGCTCGAGGTCGCCGGCCTGTTCAGCCATGCGCTCGACGATCCGGTGTTCACCACGGCCGCCGTGACCTGGAGCCGCGACCCCAGCGTCGTGTGGGATGCCGGCGTCGAGCTCGGACTCAACGACGCCGCCGCCGACGCACGGCTGTTCCTCGGCGCCACCATCAACTTCGGGCGCTGACGCCGGCGGGGACCGCCCGCGCCGGACGCCGAACCCCGGCGCAGGCATGCCGGCCGGCCGCGATTGCGCGGCCCGAGGGCCGAGACGTATCCTCGGCACGCACTCACCCGAGGGACGCGCCTTGCCCGATCCAGCCACGCCCGAGCCGGTCACCTATTCGGAATACCTGCACGTGGCCGACCTGCTCGAGCACCAGGTCCCGCTGACCAAGCCCCCTGTCCACGATGAGATGCAGTTCATCGTCGTGCACCAGGTCTACGAGCTGTGGTTCCGCCTGCTGCTCCACGAGATGGACGAGATCCTGCGTCTCGTGGCCGCGGGCAGCGACGCCGACCTGCGCGGGGCCACGCGCCTGTGCCGCCGCATCCAGCGCATCATGGACGTGCTGATCAAGCAGATCCACGTGCTCGAGTCGATGCGCCCGGCCGACTTCCTGCTCTTCCGCCGCCTGCTCAACCCGGCCAGCGGCTTCCAGAGCGTGCAGTTCCGTGAGTTCGAGTGCGTGCTCGGCCTGAAGGACACGACCATGGCCGGCTACGCCGAGGGCGACCCGCGCTCCGACATCCTGCAGCGCCGCCTCGGCGAACCCAGCCTGTCCGACCTGATGTACGTCGTGCTGAAGAACCGCGGCCTCGACATCGTGGCGCCCGGCCCCGACCGCACCGACGCCGAGGCCCATAGCACCTTGCAGGCGTTGAAGGCCGTCTACGATTCCCCCGACGATCACCCGCTGCTCTACGACCTGTGCGAGGCCGCGGTCGAGATCGACGAGCAGGTGATCCTGTGGCGCCGCCACCACGTGATGATGGTCGAGCGCCAGATCGGCGACAAGCGCGGCACGGGCGCCACCAACACCGGCGCCCTCGACGGCATCCGCTACCTGCAGACCACGCTGAGCCGTCGCGCCTTCCCCGACCTGTGGAACGTCCGCACGCTGCTCGAGGACTGATGAAGACGTTCGACGCCACCGACGTCCCCGAGCGCAGCAACCTCGCCCGCTACCTGCTCGACAGCAACCTCGAGGCCGGTCGCGGCGACAAGATCGCCCTGCGTTGGCGCGACGAGGAGCACAGCTACACCTCGCTGCACGACTCGGCCGGTCGGCTGGCCCGGGCCCTGGTCGACCTCGGCCTGCGCCGCGAGGAGCGGGTGCTCATCGCCCTCACCGACCGCCCGGAGTTCAGCCACGCCTTCTTCGCGGTGCTCAACGCCGGCGCCGTGTTCCTGTGCGTGAACACGCTGCTCACCGAGGAGGACTACGACTACTATCTCGGCTACTCGCGCGCTTCGGTGGCCATCGTCGACGCGACCATCGCGCCGCTCTTCGCCAAGCTCGCGGAACGTCACGACGGGCTACGGAACGTCGTCGTCGTGGGCGGCGATGCCAGCACGGCGCGCCCCGAGCGGGCCACGGGCCAGCACGCCCTGTCCGAGCTCATCGAGCAGGCGCCGGGGCCGCTGGCCGCCGTCGACACCCACAAGCACGACCTCTCGGGCTGGCTGTTCACCTCCGGGAGCACCGGCCACCCCAAGGCCGTGGTTCACTTCCACGAGGACTGGATCTACTCCATCGAGAACTACGCCAAGGGCGTGCTCGGCATCCGCGAGAGCGACGTCACCGCCTCGGTGCCCAAGCTGTTCTTCGGCTACGCCACCGGCAACAACCTCATGTTCCCCTTCGCGGTGGGCGGCTCGGCCGTGCTCTTCGACGAACGCTCGACGCCCGAGCGCATGTTCGACATCGTGAAACGCTACCACCCCACCATGCTCACCTCGGTGCCCACCATGATCGGGCGCATGCTCGACATCGACGCGGCCGCCCAGGCCGCCGGCGGGCCGGGCCACGACCTCTCGAGCGTGCGCCTCGTCACGTCCGCCGGCGAGAAGCTGCCCGACCCGTTGCACCAGCGCTGGCTCGACCGCTTCGGCATCGAGATCCTCGACGGCATCGGCGCGGCGGAACTGTTCCACGTCTACATCTCGAACCGGCCCGGGGCCGTGCGCTTCGGCAGCCTCGGGCAGGCCGTGCCCGGCTACGACTGCCAGGTGGTCGACGCCGAGGGGCGCGAGCTGCCCCGCGGCGAGTCGGGCCGCCTCTTCGTGCGCGGCGAGTCGGCCGGGCTGTGTTACTGGCTCGACCACGAGAAGAGCAAGGCCACCTTCGCCGGCGACCTGGTCATGACCGGCGACCTGTTCCGCCAGGACGACGACGGCTACTTCTTCTACGAAGGCCGGGCCGACGAGCTGCTGAAAGTCGGCGGCGTGTGGGTCGCGCCGCACCAGATCGAGGAGTGCCTGCTGTCCCACGACGCCGTGGAGCAGGCCGCCGTGGTGGGCTGGCGCGACGACGACGCCCTGGTGAAGCCCAAGGCCTTCGTGGTGCCAGTTTCCGGCCGCCAGGGGAACGACGCACTGAGCGCCGAGCTCAAGCAGTGGTGCAAGGACCAGCTCGCGCCCTACAAGTTCCCGCGCTTCTTCGAGTACGTCGACGACCTGCCCAAGAACGACCGCGGCAAGGTGAACCGCAAGGCGCTCAAGGCGCGCCAGGCGTCCGAAGGCACCACGGCATGACCGACCTCGCCAAGCTGTCATGGCCGAGCGTGCAGGCCCTGCTCTCGGAGGGCTGCGCAGCGATCCTCCCGGTGGGCGCCATCGAGGCCCACGGCCCGCACCTGCCCCTCGACACCGACGTGACCATCGCCATGGGCATGGCCCGCCGCGCCGCCGCCCGCCTCGAGTCCGACGGCAAGGCCTGCGTGGTGCTGCCGCCCGTGGTCTTCGTCGTGGCCGACTACGCCGCGGAGTTCCCGGGCACGCTCTCGATCAGCGCCGCGGCGTCCACGGCCCACGTGCGCGACGTGCTCGTCGCGGCCGCGGGCACCGGCTTCGCGCCCCTGGCCGTGGCCAACGGGCACCTTGACCCGGCCCACATCGCCAGCCTCGACGACGCTGTCACGCAGGCCGTCACGATCAGCGGCCAGCCCATCGCCTTCCCCAACGTGACCCGGCGCAAGCTGGCCGAGCGCCTCACGCCCGAGTTCCAGAGCGGGGCCTGCCACGCCGGTTGCTACGAGACCTCGCTCGTGCTGGCCGACGACCCCGACGCCGTCGATGACGCAGCCCGCGCCGCCCTGCCCCCCGTCGACATCAGTCTGGTCGACGTGATCCGCGCCGGGAAGACCACCTTCAGCGAAGGCGGTGGCACCCAGGCCTACTTCGGCCGTCCGGCCGACGCCACCGCCGAAGAGGGCCAGGCCACCTTCGCCGTGCTCGCCGACATCCTGGTCGAGGCCATGGACGCGGTCTGAGCCCGCCCGGCGCAGGGCATGCGCCCGGCCCGAGGAGCGCGCTCCTCTAGATCACCGTGTCGTCCGGCACCGTGGCGCCCTTGGGGATGATCACGATGCCGTCGCGGATGTAGTGGAAGGTGCCGTCTTCCTCGTCGAGGCCGCGCTCGTTGACGATGGCGACGTTGCGGCCGATGCGCGCGTCCTTGTCGAGGATGGCGCGGCGGATGACCGTGTTCTCGCCGATGCCGAGGGGCGGGATGCCGCGCTGCTCGTCGGCCACGCGCTCGGTCTCGGTCTGGTAGTCGTCGTTGCCCATCACCAGCGCGCCGTCGAGTTCGACCCCGTTGTTGATGATCGAGCGGATGCCGATGACCGAGTCCTTGATGGTGGCCTTGCCGATGATCGAGCCCTCGGCGACCAGCGACTCGGTGACCTGCGCGTGGTTGAGGCGCGTGGCGGAGAGGTAGCGCGGGCGCGTGTAGAGCGGGAACTCCGGATCGTAGAGCGCGAACTGCCCGGCCCGGGTGAGCGCGATGTTGGCGCGGTAGAAGGCCGAGATGGTGCCGATGTCCTCCCAGTAGCCCTGGAAGAAGTGCGCGCCGACGCGATAGGTGTCGAGGCCGGCGGGGATGATCTCCTTGCCGAAGTCGTGGGCGTCGGGCTGGGCGTTGAGCGACTCGACCAGCACCTCGGGCGAGAAGATGTAGATGCCCATGGACGCCAGGAAGGGCGCACCGGGCGGGCCGCTGCCGGCCACGGGCGCGCTCGGGTCGACGCGCATGGCCTCCAGCGCGCCGCCGGTGGGCTTCTCGGCGAAGCGCGTCACCAGCCCGTCGTCGCCCACGTGCAGCAGGCCGAACGACGAGGCCTCCGACTCCATCTGCGGGCAGGCCGCGATGGTGATGTCGGCGCGCAGTTCGACGTGCCGCTTGAGGAAGGCGGCGTAGTTCATGCGGTAGAGGTGGTCGCCGGCCAGGATCAGCACGTTGCGCGTGCGCTTGTCGAGCACGTGATGCAGGGAACGGCGCACGGCGTCGGCCGTGCCCTGGAACCAGTCGCGGTTGCCGAAGGTCTGCTCGGCCGCCAGCACCTCGACGCCGCCGTGGGCGCCCAGGGCGCCGAAGTTGTAGGTGCGGGTGATGTGCCCGTTGAGCGACGCGCTGTTGAACTGGGTCAGCACGTAGATGCGCATCAGTCCCGAGTTGATGCAGTTCGAGAGCGGGATGTCGATCAGTCGCGCCCGCCCGGCCACCGGCACCGCCGGCTTGGCCCGATCACGGGTCAGCGGGAACAGTCGCGAGCCCTGTCCGCCCCCCATGATGATCGCGACGGTGTCCTTCATCGCCGCAGTCTACCAGTCCGCCCCCTCGGCAGTGCTAACCGGCGACCCGGGTCGGCCGTCGTACACGGCGGATCCGCCCGGCGAGGTCGCGCCGCGGTCCCGTCCCGCGTCGCGACCGGACTAATCGATCCAGTCGGCGACGAAGACGTTGGTGTCGTAGGGCGCCCCGTTGAAGCGGTTCGAGGCGAAGGCGAGGCGCCTCCCGCTCCAGCTGAACATGGGGAAGCCGTCGAACGACTCGTCGTTGTGGGTGATGCGCTCGACCGCCAGGGTCTCGAGGTCGACCCGGAAGATGTCGAACACCCGACCGCTCTCCATGTGATGGTTGCTGCTGAAGAGCACCGCCCCACCGTCGGGCGTGAAGTAGGGCCCGAAGTTGGCCTTGCCGTTGTTCGTGACCTGACGGGCGTTGCTGCCGTCGGCGTCGGCCACGAAGATTTCGAGCTTGCTCGGACGCACGAGTCCCTGAGCCAGCAGCGCGAAGTAGGCGGCCTGCTCCTCGGGATCGTCGAAGCGGCTGGCGCGCCAGCAGATCATGGTCCCGTCGGCGCTGTAGAAGCCGCCGCCGTCGTAGCCGGGCGCGTCCGTGAGCTGCACCAGGTCGCTGCCGTCGGAACGCATCGACCACAGCTCGAGGTCGCCGCTGCGCGTCGACGTGAACAGGATGCGCCCGTCGGTGGCCCGCACCGTTCCCTCGGCGTCGTAGCCGGGCGAGTTGGTGATGTTGCGCCGGTCGGAGCCGTCGCGTTCGCTGGTGTAGATCTCGTAGCCGTCGTAGAGGGGCCAGACGTAGCCGGCGCTGCGGTCGGGTTCGGGCGGACACTCGGGGCCGGCCTCATGCGTCGACGCATACAGGATGCGGTCGCTGTCCTGCAGGAAGTAGGCGCAGGTGGTGCGCCCCTCGGTGGTGACCTGCGTCGTCTCGCCGCTCTCCACGTCCATGATGAAGATCTGGTCGCAGGTGTCGGCGTTGCCCGCGGCGCCCTCGCGCAGCGACTGCAGGATCAGGAAGCGGTCGTCGAACGACCAGTAGGCCTCGGCGTTCTGCCCGCCGAAGGTGAGCTGGCGCACGCCGGTCAGATGCGACTCGCCCGGCAGGGTCCGGTCGGGGGCGTCGGGCAGCGGCGCGGGGGGCGCCGCCACGACCGCCACGATGCCCGTGCAACCCGCCAGCAGCGCGGACAGGCCGAGGGCCACGGCGCGCGCCCTCCCGAGTGCCGCGCTCAATTCTTGGTCCCGGAGCCCGAGGGCCCCGAACCCACCTCGGGACCGTCGACGGGATCGAGGTCGAGGTTGGCCACCTGCCAGCTGCGCATGGGCCGGCCCGAATAGAAGCCGTGGCTGCGCCAGGCGGGCTTCATGTCCGGATTGGTGGTGACGATCACGTCGCCCTGCACGTGGGCCTGGCACGAGAGGCGCACGAGCTGCGTGTCATGCTTCAGCTTCTTGAGGTACTTCTGCTCGCGCTTGGACGCGGGCGCGAGCACCTCCGCCTCGTCGACCTCCACGGCGCAGGTGCCGCAGAAGCCCTTGCCCCGGCACGAGAGCAGCCCGCCCAGTGCCGGGTAGGGATCGATGCCGGCGTCGAGGCAGGCCTGGCGCAGGTTCGTCCCCGTGGCGACGCGCACGGTGACGTCCTCTTTGCGGAAGTGAACGCGGTGTGTGGCCATGATCGAGGCGAAGTTAGCGGGGCCCCCGGGCAGGGTCAACGATCCGGGGCAATGGGCCGCAGCAACGGGGTCGGCTCCTCCTCCTCATCCGAGCCCGCGGCCCGAACCATCCCGGCGAAGCGCAGGCGCCCCCGCTCGAGCTCGTCGATGCGCCCGCATTCGGCCGCGAAGCGCTCGAAGTCGGCCGCCGCGATGATCCCGGCCGGCAGGATCAGCTCCCGTCGGATGACCCACTCCGTGCCACCGGCCCGGCCGTCGGAGGCCCGGCCGCCGGAGGCCGAGGACGGCTCGACCCGTGGATCCGCCGAGGGCTCAGGCGAGGGCCCGTCGGGCGTCTCGGAGGTCACCGCCAGGGTGTAGGTCCCGCCGCCCTGCAGCGCGATCTCCACGCTTTGCGGGTGCTCGATGAGGGTCAGGCCCGGCTCCAACCGCAGCCGCGTGCGGGTCGCGATCAGGAAGGGCTGGCCCAGGCGGAAGTCGAGGTGCCGCGTGCCCTCGCCGGCGAAGCGCGCCGCGAGATCCATGGCCGGGAGCGGCAGGGCGCAAGCGCCGTCGGCGTCGAGCAGCCGCGGCAGCGGACCGCTCACCCGCAGGCTCACGGGCGCGTCCGGGTCGTCGAGGCCCACGAACTCGAAGTCCTCGACGTCCATGGCGGGCGCCACCTGGGCGGTCATGCCCGACGCCATCCACGGGCGCTGGGCCGCCGGCACCTCGTTGAAGGTCTCCTTGGGCAGGAAGGCCGTGGGGCCGGTCCACCCCACCTCGATCTCGCCGCGGGCGTCGCCGGTGCGAGCGATCGTCCAGTCGGCTGTGTAACGCCCGCCCGACCGCTCCGTCATCTCCATCGTCGGCAGCGTGAGGAACTCGCCGGTGTCGACCACCAGGGCGGGCGCGCCGGGCGACTCGTCGAGCACGGTTCCGTAAGGCAGGTACTTTGCCTGGCGCGGGCTCAGGTCGCACCAGACCGCGGGCCCGTCGTCGGGACGCACACGCACCAACAGCTTGCCCGCCCAGTAGTCGGCGGTGACGAACGACGGATCGGGTTCGGGGTCCACCGACGGCTCGAAGCGCCGGGCCCACACCACGTCGTGGGGGATGCCCACCGCCTCCAGCAGCGACGCGAAGAACACCGTGCCGTTGCCCTCGCGCATGAGCAGGGCGTGGGCCGCCGGCGAGGGGAAGGGGAAGCGCTGGTCGAGGCCGGCGTTGACGAAGGCGTACAGCGCGCGGGCCTGTGCCTCGTGGCCCTGCGCGTCGGCGCTGGCCGCCTGGGCCGCCGTGCGCAGCTCGTTCGTCAACCACCGCACCGTGGCCACGCGGCTGCGCAGCTCGTCGACCACCGACGCCATCGACTGGTCGTTGCCGAACTCCACCCCCGGCAGATACCACTCGGGCGGAGGGCTGTAGGGGTCGACCCGCACCCGCGAGACATCGCGGGCCTCGTACACGTGCACCCAGCGGTCGCCCGCGTCGATCACCTCGTGGCTGACGACGGGCGCCCCGGGCAGGCGCTTCCCGTCGAGACTGTGCTCGACGAGGCGCAGCTCCAGCGCCTTGGGCAGCGAGACCACGTAGCGGCTCACCGAGAAGGGCTCGTTGGACGAGGCGAAGTTCCAGCGGCCCAGGCGGACCACGCCGTCGCGGGGAGCCGGCGAGAAGCGGCGCGTGATCGTCTCGACGAAGTCGCCCGGCTGGAGCAGCGGCATGACGTAGTTGCCGGTGCGCACCGGTTCGTAGACGCCCGAACCGTCGCCCTTGATCGTGCGCACGGCCAGCACGTCGCCCTGCAGCTGCTGGGTGCCCAGGCGCTCGCAGGCATCGAGGTCGCGCAGGTGGTAGATGTCGTGGGTGACCGTCTCGAAGGCGCCGTCGGAGAAGACCTCCACCACGCCCTCGTCGAGGACGCGCACCACCGACTCGTTCCACCGGTCGCGGTCGCTGTCGTAGGCCGCGAGGACATCGTCGGAGTCCAGGCCGTAGCGAGCGGCGAGGGACTCGTCGTCGCCGGCCGCGGCGAGGCGGTCGCGCAGATCGCGCCGGGACGGCGCCCGCGCCAGGGCCTCGCGCAGCGCCGACGTCTCCGCCGCGGCGTCCCCGAAGCCGTCGAGGGCCAGACGCGCCACGTCGGCCCGCAGGGCCCACGGGTCGGCCCAGGCCGGATGGCGCTGCGCCAGCACGGCGAGCTGGGCCCGGGCCTCGTCGTACTTGCCCAGCTCCAGCAACAGGCCCGCCAGAGTCCGCTCGCCCGTCCCGTGCCGCGTGATCGACTCGCGCATCAGGTCCTGGGCCCGTTCGATGTCGCCCAACTGGAGCCAGCGCCGCGACAGGTTGCTCAGGCGCGAAGCCGTGCGCCCGTGCAACGCCATGAGCTGCTCGTGGGCTTGCGCCGTCCAGCTGGGACGGCCGTTGCCCTCGTGCACGGCCGCGAAGGCCGCGATCACGTCCGCGGCGTCCGGCGCCTCCTCGAAGGCCCGCTTGATGGTCTCTTCGGCCTCGAAGTCCATGTCCATGCGGCGGTACACCGAAGCCAACCCCAGCCGCCGGCGCCAGTGGGCCTCGCGCCCCCACCCGCCGTCCGCCGGCCGCTCCCGCTGCAGCAGCGCGATGGCCTCTTCCTCGCGATCCTCGGAGGCCAGGATCTCGGCCACGAACAGGCCGGCCGAGAGGTGGTCGGGGTCGTCGGCGAGGATCGCCTCGGCCAGTTCCCGCGCGCGACCCCGGCGCCACACGTCCGGCAGGTGCCAGGCCTCCTGGATGCCCAGCGCCAGGTGCATGCGCACGCCGTTGTCGTCGGGCAGCAACGTCGACGCCTGCTCGAGCTTGGCCACGCCCTCGTGATGCAGGTTGTTGCGAATGTCGAGGACGCCGGCCAGCGCCAAGGCGTAGGGGCCCCGCGCGGGGTCGCCCTCGAGCGCAGCGAGCACGGAGCGCGCTTCACGCGGCGCCGTCATCGTCGCGGGATCGCCGAGCTCGGGGATGTCCTCACCCTTCCGGATCTTCTTCTCAATATTGTGGCTCCAGCGCAGCGTCTCACCCGCAGGGGTCATGAGCCGTACGCGCAGGTCCAAGCCGCGGATATCGAGGTCGACGCCGAACACGAACGCGTTGTCGCCCTTGCGCAGCATCACCGGATGGAGCTGACGCGGCGACATCGGCAAGCGCAAGCGGTCGACCCACACCGCCTCTTCCTCGTTGACGCGAAAGGCATAGCTGTGGGGATTGCGGCCGGTGTCGATCTCCAACCACGCGCCGCCCGCGCTCCGGCTCAAGTAGTCGGTCCGCATCAAAGCGCGGCCCGCAGACGGTCGCACCACGTCGGACGGCGACAACGAAGCCCGCAGCGGATGGCGCCGGACTTTGCGAAGCTCCACCGGGCCGAGAGGGCCCGGGCCCGCGAAGCCCAGCTCTGCGACCTCGCGCACCAGCAGGTGCCCGGCACCCGGGCCCGCGCCCCGGGCCAACGGCCCCAGCACCTGCCACCGCCGCGGCCGATCGGGGAACAGGTCGCCGTGCAACGCCTCCACTGGCGACAGTACCGCGGCACGCTCCGCTGCGAGCTCCCGCAAGCGGAAGCGCGCCGGGCGCGTGAGCGCCTCCGACAAGGGCACGCCCGGAGTGGCACCGGCCAGTGCCTGGATGCGCGCGTCGACGGCGCCGGGATCCGAAACGTCGCCCAACATGGCCGCGACGAGCTCCACCGCGGCGTCGGCCAGCGGGTGCGACGGCTCGCGCTCGAGGGCGTCGAGCATGTTGCCCACGGCCGCGTCCATGTCGCCCACGGCCAGCTCGTCGCCGGACAGCAACATCTTCGCGTAGTCCTCGAGGGACGTCTGCGGGGCGGCCGCCTGCGGGGACGACGTTTGCTGGGCCGGCGCGCTCGTGACGACGCCGAGTGCGAGCGCCAGGCCGAAGCCCCACGCCCGCCACCCGCCACCGGAACGCTGGCGCCCGACTCTTGCGTGCCTCGACGCCGCGCGCATCACCGGCCACCCCCGCCGGAACCGCCCTCGCCGGGACCGACGAGCAGTCGCCGCTCCTCCGCCTGGCGCACCGCGCGCAGGGCCTCGCGAAAGTTCGCGTAGCCGTCGACGGCGACGCGCCGCGTGTGCATCACGAAGCGCCGGTGCACGACGAAGCCGTCGGCGGTGGCTTCGATGCGTTGCTCGTAGTCGAGCATGCCCGGGGCCTCCACGCGCACGTCGTCGGGCAGCTCGGCCGGCATCCATCCCGGCGGCAAGACCCACTCCACGCTGGTCTCGTGGGCCAGGGGCCGGTCGAGGACCAGGTCCCAGGTGCGCTCGGCGGGCGCCTCGGCGGCGAGCCCGGCGAGCCCGAGGTCGTCGAAGCCCACGGGCAGGCTGCGCAGGTCGCCCTGGGCCGCCCACAGCGATTCGGCGCTCCAGCGCGCGTCGAGCCAGGCCGGCTCCGCGATGTCCTCGAGGTCGGAGCTCGACACGTCGAGCACGTCGAGCGCCCCGAAGGCCCCGCGGAACTCGGCGCCGAGGGCCCGCTCGATGTCGCCCTGCTCGCCGCCGAAGCGCGCGCGCAGGCGCACGCCGAAGCTGCCGTTGCTGTCGTCGCGCAGCGTCACGATGCCGGCGCCGTCGTCCGCCAGCTCGATGCGGTATTCGCGCTGCAGGCGATTCTCGTCGGGCGGCGCGAAGGGGATGTCGGCGAGCTCGCCGCCGGTCGCACTCACGCGCAACACCCGGGCGCCCTGGTCGTCGGCCCGCAGGTACTCCACCGGGTTGAGGTCGGCGGTGGCGTCGAGGTAGTAGCCGGGCCGCGCGTCCGTGGGCGGCAACCAGGCGATGCAGTGGTTGAAGTGCCCCACCATGGCCGCGTCGAGGGGCTCGTCGGGGCGCCGGTACTCGGCCTTGATCAACACCGGCACGGCCTCGACGCCCACCTCGGCCAGCAGCTGCCGCAGCAGGATCGACTTGTCCTTGCAGTCGCCGAAGCGCCGCTCGAAGATCGTCGACGCGCTGAAGGGTTCGTAGCCGTGGGTGCCGAAGGGCCAGGCGTTGTAGCGGATCTCCTGGCCGACGAAGCGCGCGATGGCCGCGACCATTTCTTCCTCGGTCTGCAGCCCCGCCGTCAGCTCCGCCACCTTCGCGCGCATGGGCGGCGTGGTGACGAACTCCTTCTCGATGAAGGCGTACCACCAGCGGGCGAAGGCGTCCCAGTCGCGGTAGGTGGTGATGTCGACCAGCGGCGCGAACTCGTCGCGCACGGGCATGCCGCTCTGGCCCATCGGGCGCCGCAGATCCCGCGCCACCCAGCGGTGCACGGTGAGCCCGTCGTCGCCGGTGACCACGCTCTTCTCGAGCGCGTCGGCGTTGCGTTCGGCGACGTGCACGGGCATGGACTCGGGCGCGATGACCACCAGCTCGCTGCGACGCGTGGGGGCCAGGCTGTCGACCTGGTCGGGATAGAACACGTGGCGGATGCCGAAGTACTCGCCGAACTCGTCGGGCTCGGACTGGTCGACGCGGTACTCCACGTCGACGACGTCGCCGATCCTCAGCGTCGGCAGGTCGTACCAACGGGCCCCCTCGAACCGGCCGCGGGGCGCCGGGGCCCGCTCGATGCGACCGTCGGGGTGGATCACCCGCACGTTGAAGACCTGCACCGTGGCCCCCGCCGGGGCGGGCACGACCATGGTGTCGAGCTGCTTGATGCCCAGGCTGCCGAGCACGCGCCAGACCTCGTGGTGGTAGCTGTGCTCGGTGCCGTCGGGGTAAACGCGCCAGACCACCGTGCGGTCGAGCAACTCGACGGCCTCGGTGTCGAGGTCGGGGTCGAGCGGCGCGTTCGCCAGGGCCGCCCCATCGCGACGCCAGGGCGTCTCGAACTCGTCGCGGACGGCCTGCGTCATCAAGGTCAGGCGTCGACGCGAGGTCTCGTCGCCGGGCGTGAGCGCGAGCACCTGTTCGAGATCTTCGACGGCCCCGGCCACGTCGCCCACCCGCTGACGCAGCCGCACCCGGTCGAGCAGGGCGCCGGAGTGCTCGGGGCAGATGTCGAGGACGCGCTCGGACAGGCGCCGGGCGGGCACGATGAGCGGGCCCGACTCGAACAGCCGCAGGGCCCGCCGGGCGAAGGCGTTGTCGAAGGGCGCCGACCACAGCGTCTGGTCGACCACGTCGAGGGCCGCCTGCCATTGCTCGGCGTCGATGAGCCGACGCACGTAATGGTCGGCGAGCGGGCCGGGCAGCGTCAGGCGCGGGAACGCCCGGCGCAGGGCCTCGAGCTCGGCCGAGCGACCCTCGGTGCGACCCAGCCGGCGCGCCCGGGCCAGGAGTCCGGCAGCACTCAGGTCGGCCTCGGCGCCGGCCTCGGCCTGCCGCAAGAGCGCATCGGCCTCGATGGCCCGTCCGCGCCCCTGCAGGTGTCGCGCCCGCAGGCGCAGGGCCTGCCACGATCCGGGCGCCGCCGCGAGGGCCGCTCGGGTCAACTCATCGGCGCGATCCGGCTGGGGGCTCTCGCGCATGGAGAACTCGGCCAGGTCCAGCAACGCGCCCACGTGGTCGGGGTCCCGCTCCAGCACCGCGCGCAAGGCCGAGAGGCGACGGTTCACCTCCATCTCGTGGCGGCTGGCCCCCTCCGGCTCGTTGGCCTGGGCGAGCAGGTAGCGGGTGAAGACGTCGTCGGGCTCGAGCTCCAGCGCCGCCGTCGCCGCCGCATGGGCGCTGCGGTCGACCACGTCGTCGGGATGGGCGAGCAGGTGATAGAGCGCGAGCATGCGCCGTCCGCGCACGTCGTCGAGCCCCTCCAGGATCGCGCGGGTGGTGACCTCGCGGCGCGGGTCGCTGTCGGCCGGCGCCGCGCGAGGGGCCGGCGGCTCCCACCCGATGTGCTGGTGGTTGGCCGGCACGTTCTTGACGGGCGTTCCGTCCCTCTCGGTGAGGCGGCACTCGAAGGTCCACGGCCCCTCCTCCACCCCGAGCTTCACGAGCAGCACGTTCACGCCGGTGGCCAGCGGCAGCACCACCTGCTCGAGGTCGGCGTTGTGGGGACGTTCGACCTGGCGCCCGGCGAGGTTGACCCCGTTGAGGAACAGGTTGAAGTCGCCCGCCGTCCCGAAGTGCAGCAGCAGGTCACGCGGCGCGGTCACCTCGAGGGTGGTGGCGAGGTAGGCGACGCTCTGGGTGCTGGGGCGCAACATCGCGTCGATGAGGAAGCGGCCCAGGGGGTGGTGCTGGCCGGCGATGGGCCGCCAGCGGACGTCGCGCGACTTGCCGGGCACCACCTGGAAGTCGCCCGCCCCGTCGGGCCAGTCCGGCGCCACGTAGGTGATGCGCTCCTCGGGCGGATAGGCGATGTGGTGCCCGCCGCCCCGCTCGTTGTCGAAGGGCCCGATGATCTGGAAGGCGGTGATGGCGCCCTGGGCGTCGATCAGGCTGCGGGCCTCGTCCGGACGCCCGACGTTGCGCAGGGCCTCGGCGTGCAGGTGCCGCAGCCGGAAGGCCAGCGACGGCGACAGGTCACCCTGCAGCGGCGAGCCCGGCGGACCGCCCCCGGGGATGGTGGCCAGCGCCGCCGCGGTCTCGGGCCAGGCATCGAGCATCCGGGTCAGGCGGGCCAGCAGCAGCAACGCCACCTCGGCCTCGGCCCGCGTTCGAGGGGCCGCGGCCGACGCCTGCCTCGAGAGGCCGCCGAGGAGGCCCGGCAGCTCCTCCACCAGCAGGTTCCAGGCGTCGAGCGGGCGGCCGGCGTCGGCCAGCTCCTTTGCCCTCCGGGCCAGCGGCGCCTCCTCGTGAGCGGCTTCCCGGGCGGCCTCCTCCGCTTGCTCCGGGGCTACCGGGGCCGGCGCCGGTTCCCCCATCGGGGCCCACGACGCCGCACCCGCCGGAGCCGACCCCAAGGCCAGGGCCAGGCCGGCGACCAGGACCACGCCGAGTCCGCGACGAGACGCCCGGCACGGGCGAGACTGCCGCGGCAGGCGCGGCACGCGCAGCGGGCCAATCAGGCGCGGCAGTCGAGTCAGCACGGGGGCCATGATGACGAGCAAGAACCCCGGTGCGAGGGAGGATGATGGTGGGCGATGAGGGATTCGAACCCCCGACATCCTGCGTGTAAGGCAGGCGCTCTAACCAACTGAGCTAATCGCCCGCCCCGCGAACCTTACGGATACAGCCGTTTATTCCCATCACAAGTTCGCCCCCCAAAGGCACTTGCGACGGAATCGGGCGGTTGACAGGGATTCCGGACTGCTTGTATCTTGCTCGCCCCTTTTCATTGGCCTCTCCTCCTCGGCGCCCCCCTCAAGATCGCCGGTTCGGCCAACCGATCTACATCCCCGGGCACCTTCGGCAGACATCCCGCCGCCGCGCCCACCATTCCACGAGGAACCTGAGATGCGCATCGCGGTCATCGGATCTGGATACGTCGGCCTGGTCGCTGGCACCTGCTTCGCCGAGAGCGGCAATACGGTCGTCTGCGTCGATGTCGACGAGAAGAAGATCGATGGGCTCAACAACGGCGTCATTCCGATCTACGAGCCGGGCCTCGATGAGATGGTGAAGCACAACGTGAAGGAGGGTCGCCTCTCCTTCACCACCGACAACGACACCGCCGTGAAGGCCAGCGAGATCGTGTTCATCGCGGTGGGCACGCCTCCGGGCGAGGACGGCAGCGCCGACCTGCAGTACGTGCTCGAGGCCGCCCGCGGCGTCGGACGTGCCGCCAACGGCCCCAAGATCATCGTCGACAAGTCCACCGTCCCCGTGGGCACCGCCGACCTGGTCAAGGAAGCCGCCGAGAGCCAGACCAAGTACCGCATGACCGTCGTGAGCAACCCCGAGTTCCTGAAGGAAGGGGCCGCCATCGACGACTTCATGAAGCCCGACCGGGTGGTCGTCGGCAGCGACAACGAGAACGCCCGCGACGTCATGCACCGGCTCTACGAGCCCTTCGTGCACGACAACCCGAACAAGATCATCCACATGGACGTCCGCTCCGCGGAGGTCACCAAGTACGCCGCCAACGCCATGCTCGCTACGCGCATCTCGTTCATGAACGAGATCGCCAACATCTGCGAGCGGGTCGGCGCCGACGTGACCCGCGTCCGCTCGGGCATCGGCTCCGACGGCCGCATCGGCATGCCCTTCCTCTACGCGGGTTGCGGCTACGGCGGCTCCTGCTTCCCGAAGGACGTGCAGGCCATCATCCGCACGGCCGGCGAGCACGACTACGACTTCGAGATCCTGAAGGCCGTCGAGAGCGTCAACGCCAAGCAGAAGTTCCTGCTCTTCAACAAGCTGATGAAGCACTTCGGCGGCGACATCGCCGGCAAGACCTTCGCCGTGTGGGGTCTGGCCTTCAAGCCGCGCACCGACGACATGCGCGAGGCCCCGGCCATCTACATCATCAACTCGCTGCTGGAGCAGGGCGCCAAGGTGAAGGCGACCGACCCCGAGGCCATCGCGGTGGCCAAGGAGATCTTCGGCGACAAGATCGAGTACTGCGAGCACCCCTACGACACGCTCGACGGCGCCGACGCGATGCTGCTCGTGACCGAATGGAGCGAGTTCCGCAACCCCGACTTCGACACCGTCAAGTCGCGGCTGAAGAGCCCGGTCATCTTCGACGGCCGCAACATCTACCCGAAGGGCGAGCTGGCGAAGCAGGGCTTCACCTACTACCCGATCGGGTCGAACCCCGCCGTCAACGAAGCGCACAAGAGCGCCGACCCCGTCCGCGCCTAGATACGGTCCGCGCCTAGACGGTTCGCGCCGGCCCCCTCGGGGTTCGACGCCTCACGGACGAAGTCGGCTGCGCTCGTCGCTCGAGGGACTCCGGCTCAGGTCTCGTCCGTCGACCCAGAATCCGTCGACCCTGTTTCCGTCGGGGCGGCGCCCGACGTCGCGGGTGTCGGCGGGCCCTCGAGGATTTCGGCGATCTTCATGCGGTCGAGCGAGGCCTGCAGCTTCTGGGCTTTGCGTCCGCCCTTCGCGAGCGGCTCGACGCAGCGCGCGCGGATGCTGGCCAGGATCAGCGCCGCCCGCTTCCGGTCGCCCTCCTGCGCGCACCGCACCGCGGCGATGTCGGCGTTGCGCACTGCTTCACCGGCGTACTCGAGATAGGTGCTGCCGAAGCGCAGCAGCGCTTCGACGCCCCGCTCGGTGTTCTCGGTCCAACCGTCTTCCTTGAGCAGCAGCTTGCCCGTCCAGGTCAGGGCGTGGGCAGCCGTGCGCCGCTCGGTGGCGAAGTCTCGGCCGATCCGCCCGTAGAGCGCGAGGGCCTCCGCGTCGTCGCCCGCGCGTCGGGCCAGGTGGGCCAACTCGAGCAGGGCCCGAGCGGGAAACGACTGAGCGTCGGGATCGTCGGTGAGAGAGGCGGCGAGCTGGAAGCGCTGCCGTGCGTCCTCGCCGCGGTCCTGAGCCCGCAGGATCTCGCCGGCCCGGAATGCCCCCTCGGCCCGCTGGGCCGGACCCAGGGAAGCGTCGTCGGCCACGGCCCCGAAGAGTTGCGCGGCCACCAGCAGCCCCGCGGCCCGGGCCTCGCCCGCCTCGCGATAGGCCGCCTTGCGCGCCGCGGAGGCGGCGTCGAGGGCCACCTGCCCGGCCTCGCTCTCGCCTTCGGCGTCGGCCCCCGCCCCCGCGACCGCGCCCGCGACCGTGATCGCGATCGAGGGCGGACCAGCCGTGACCTCCAGCGCGACCGGCGCCAGCACCGACAGGACCGGCGCCCACAGCGCCAGGGCCAACGCGGCGCCCCCGGCGAAACCCCTCGCGACACGCCCCGCCTCGACACGCCACATTCCCGTAAGACTGCAATTACCCATGGATGGACCTCCTCTCACGCCGGGAGGGCGCCGCGTCGCCGCGGGCCCATCAGCCGGCTCTCGTTGCCTGGTTGGTGGTTTCTGCTGACGAGGGACTGTCGGGGCCCGGCCGACCCCGTTACGCCGCAACCCGCCCTCCCACCATGAGCGCTTCGGCTCCGTATGCTGTCGGTACGGACGCGCCCTCATCGGGCAGGACGCTCTCTCTCCAGCGCGCCGGACGCCGCGCCTCGGGAGACCAACCCAGTGGGATCCAAACCATGAAGCTCGCCAGCCTGCTTCTCGCCGCCGCCACCGTCGGGCCCTTCACCTGCGCCAACGGCCACGCCGCCACCAACCCGGGGCCGGGCGGCCTGCCCCCCGACACCCGCGACCTGCCCCCGGGCCTCACCGAACTGGAACGCCACACCATCGAGGTGTTCGAGCGGTCCTCCCCCTCGGTGGTGCACATCAACGCCTTCGTCACGGGGCGCTCGAACTACCTCTCGCGCATCGTCACCGAGGTGCCGGCCGGCTCGGGCACCGGCTTCATGTGGGACGACCAGGGCCACATCGTCACCAACTTCCACGTCATCGAGCGGGCCGAGAGCGCGACGGTGACGCTCAGCGACCAGTCCAGCTACGCCGCCGAGCTCGTGGGCATCTACCCCGACAAGGATCTGGCCGTGCTGCGCATCGAGGCGCCGGCCGAGAAGCTGCAGTCGCTGGCGCTGGGTACCTCACGCAACCTGCGCGTGGGCCAGTCCGTGCTCGCCATCGGCAACCCCTTCGGCCTCGACCAGACCCTGACCACCGGCGTCATCTCCGCCCTCGAGCGCAAGACGCCCTCGGTCACCGGGGTCACCATCGACGGCGTGATCCAGACCGACGCCGCCATCAACCCGGGCAACTCGGGCGGCCCGCTGCTCGACTCGGCCGGACGGGTCATCGGCATCAACACCGTGATCATCAGCAACACCCGCAGCTACGCCGGCGTCGGACTGGCCATCCCCATCGACGTGGTCGTGCGCGTGGTGCCCGACCTGATCTCGCACGGCGTGTACCAGCGGCCGACCCTGGGCATCCTGCCCTACACCTACCGCATGCGCGGCAAGCCCTACCTGCTCATCGACGAGATCGTCGAAGGCGGCGGCGCGCATCAGGCCGGCTTGCGCGCCGGCGCCTTCCGCGACCGTGAGGGCCGCATCGTCGGCGACTTCATCCTCGAGGTCGACGGCACCGAGGTGTTCGACCGCGTGTCCCTGGTCGAGACCCTCGAGCAGTACGTCATCGGCGACGAGGTTACGCTCACGATCCTGCGCGGGCAGGAGACGCTGCGCGTGCCCGTGATGTTGAAGGCACCGCGGTAGGCGGCCGCGCGAGGGGCAGGGTGAGGGGAGCGCCGTCGGCGAATACGCGCGCCTACGGGACCGTCCCCACCACCGCGTTGCTCGCGGCGAGGCCGAAGGGGCCGCCGGCGTCCTCGGTCCACACCTGCAGGTAGAGCTCGAGCCCGGAGGGCACGGTGGCGGGCCAGGTGGCGGCCAGGTGCAAGCGCCCTTCGCCGTCGAGAACCAGCGGGATGATCTGTCCCGGCGGCTGGAAGTCGGGCACGGCCAGGCCGCCCATGAGCGGCAGGTTCAGTGCCGAGAAGCCGAGCATGAGGAAAGCCGGTGACGCGGACAGCCCGCCGGTCATGCGCAGGGCGATGGGCGCGCCGGGCAGCAGTGTCGAGTGGACGGACAGGCACGGCGGTTCACCGCTGCCCCCCGCCCCGCCGCCGGACAGCGACGCATCCAGATCGGCCCACACCGCCTCGATGGGCGAGACCACCGTGGCGAAGCCGACGCTCACCCCGTCGTCGAAGTAGCTGCCGACGATGACGTCGTCGATGCAGTCGCCGTCGGTGTCGCCGGCCCCGCGCACGAAGTGGCCGAAGTGGTCGTTGGCCTCCGCGCCGTGCAGGGTGTACAGCTCGACGCCGCTCGCTCCCGACCAGGCGCGGATCGCTCCGGCGTCGGAGCCCCCGTCGTCATCGCCGGGGGCACCGGCCACCACGTCGCACCGCCCGTCGTTGTCGAGGTCGCCGGGCAGGGCCACCGACCAGCCCAGCATGTCGTCGACGTCGTCGCCGGCGAACTGGTGCAACAGGGAACCGTCGTCGCCCGAGAAAACGAAGGCCGCGCCCTCGTCGGTGATGGTCGAGGCGCCGGCGTCCCAGCCGTAGGCGCCCACGGCGACGTCGGGCACCCCGTCCCCGTCCACGTCTCCGCCCCCATCCACTGAAGCCCCCATGCCCTGGGCGAAGGCCGTGCCGGAGAAGGCGTGGAGCACCGTTCCGTCGAGGCCGGAGAAGACGAAGGCCGTTCCGGCGAAGTCGCCGCCGCCGATGTCGAGGGGTGCGCCCACGATGACGTCGTCATGACCGTCGTCGTCGACGTCGCCCGCGCCCGCCACCGAGAATCCCAGCTGGCCCTCGAGCGACGTGCCCTCCCACAGCTGCAGCACGCGCGACGAGGCCGGCGTGCCCCCGGCGGCCGTCGTCGCGATCCACTCGCCCGAGAAGACGTAGGCACGACCGCCGTTGTTCAGCAAGGTGTCGTCCTCGGGCGCGCCCACCGCGAGGTCGGGCCAGCCGTCGTCGTTGCAGTCGCCGGCGTCGGCCAGCTCGTAGCCGAAGCGCTTGGCCGGCGGCGCGTCGGTGAGGGTCAGCAGCTCGTCGCCCGTCGCGCCGGAGAAGACGCGCACGCGTCCCGGGTTCGGGCCGTCCACGGTGGGGATGCCCACGGCGAAGTCGTCGGTGCCGTCCTGGTCGACGTCGCCCAGTCGACTCACGGCCATGCCGAACAGGCTCGGCCCGTCGTTGTAGAGCTCGTACATCAACGTGCGGTCGGCGCCCGAGAACACGAGGGCCGCGCCCGTGCTCGCGCCCAAGGGATCGTCGGCGTGGTAGATGCCGACGATGAATTCGTCGTGGCCGTCGCCGTCGAGGTCGGACAGGCCGTCCACCTGCCACCCGTAGCGGTCGCCGGGGAAGACGCCGGAGGACTGGTGCAGGATGTTCTGTGCGGCGAGGGGTCCCGCGACGACCGCAACAAGCAACGCAGCGATCACGCCGGCGCTGAACGACGCCGTGAACCCACACCTCGAAGCTGTCCCGTTCATCCCAGGCCCCCCATCCGAGCAGGCGTCGGTCGGTCCGCCGGACCACGGCGGGCCCGGTGGGTCCAGGTTAACCATGGTCGGGCGACAGGGGGGCGGTCAATCCACCTCCCGTCGGTAGGCCAGCTCCCCTTCGGCCACCCAGCGTCCCTCATGCCACGACCAGGACTTGTTCGAGTATCGACCGGCCGCGACCTCGTCGAGGTCAATGATGACCATGACGCGCGGGGTCTGGTTCCCGGTCGCGTGGTTGTCGCCGTCGAACAACAACGTACCGTCGCCCCGGACGACCAACGTTCCGTGCATCCAGCCGCCGGTGGCGTTGAAGTACCACCACAGCATGGCGCCCGATGCGGGGTCCGCCTCGGGGTCGGGGCCGTAGATCGACTCGCCCTCGTAGACGACCCGACCCTCGGCGTCCGTCACCCAATGGACGCTGCGCAGGAACGTTCCGCCCACCATGGGCTCGAAGCGCTTGGTGTCGGTCATGCCGTTCGGGAAGTCGGCCGTCCACTCGCCGATCAACGGAGTCAGCGGAGCAAGGGCCGACGAGAGCGTGACCGGCGACACGGCAGGCGGAGGCGACGCCGGTTTGGCCGGCCCACCGAGCCCGGGCGATGAACACCCGAAGGCCCCTAGGGCAGCGACCACCAGAGTCATCCGGGCGAGGCGCCCGCGCATGGACACCACCCCGCGCATGAGCGTGAACTTGTTCCTGTGCCTGTGCATGCACCCAGTCTGACAGAAACCGCGACGACGGACGATCGATGTGCCGACGAACGTTTCGACGAACGTTTCGGCGAGCGATTCGACGAGCACTCGGCGAGCGACTCCGGCGAGCACTCGGTACGGCGTCAGCCTTGGAGCGCCGCCCCCAGGAATCCGTCGAGCTTGCCGAAGGCCGCCGTCCAGCCGGTGCGGATGATCTCGCGCAGTTCCACGTCGCCGTCGACCCGCATGTCGGGGATGCCTGCGTGGACGAGGCGCACGAGGGTGCCGCCCTCGACCTCGGTGAAGTCCACCGAGACGGTCATGCTGGTGCCCGGTCCTCCCGGGCCCTCGGACGTGTAGGCCAGCCGCTTGGGCGGGTCGTACTCGGAGAGGGTCGCGAAGCCAGGGATCTCGGTGCCGCCCCCGATGGTCATGTGGTGGTTGTACGCGCCGCCCACCCGAGGCTCGATCTCCGAACGGACCGCCGTGCAATCGGCGCAGCCCCACCACTGCTGGACCTTGCTGGTTTCGCACCAGGCCTCGAACACGTCCGCGCGCGGGGCCTCGAAGAGGCGCGTGACGATCAGGTTTCCATCCTCGAACTTCGTTTCGGTGTTCATCTCGGCTTTCGCTCCCTTGTGCGTTTGCTGGAACTCGTGCGCTTGCGGGTGGATGTCTTGCGGTTGGATGTCTTGCGGGTTGGTGCTTTGCGGTTGGATGCCTTGCCGGAGCGCGCTTTGAGGTAGGCGTCCACGGCGTCGAACTGCTCCTGCCAGAGCCGTGCGTAGTGTTCGATCCAGGTGCCGGCCTCAGCGAGCGGTCGCGGGTCGACGCGGATGTGGTGCTCGCGTCCCTTCCGGGTGCGCTGGATCAGCCCGGCCCGCTCCAGCACGGTCAGGTGCTTCGAGACGGCCGGCTGCGACATGGCGAAGGGCGCCGCGAGTGTGGTGATGTTGGTCTCCCCCTCCGCCAGCCGCTCCAGCATCCCGCGCCGCGTGGGGTCGGCGAGGGCCGACCAGACCAGATCGATCCGATTCCGTTGCATAACCAATAGGTTATCTATTGTCCGAGGGGCGTCAACCCTTTCGGCCAACGGCCTCGCAACGGGCGCTGCGACCATCACGGCGCCCGGCGCGGCGATCGATGCGACGCCTGGGGCCGGGCGCCGAGGTCGAAACGTATAAGTGGGAGCGATGGCCGCATCCGGACCCCGCGCACCCGCTCGCCCGCCTTCGCGCAAGCCTCCCCGGCGCGTGATGGTGCAGCGTTGGCACGACGTCCTCTTCGCCCACTGGCCGGTCGACCCCGCGCCGCTGCGGGCGCTGCTGCCGACCGGCCTCGCGCTCGACCTGTTCGACGGCGCAGCCTGGCTCGGCGTGGTGCCCTTCCGCATGACCGGCGTCCGCGTCGCCCGACTGCCGCCCGTCCCCGGCACCCACGCCTTCCCCGAGCTGAACGTGCGCACCTATGTGCGTCACGGCGAGCGGGCCGGCGTGTGGTTCCTGAGCCTCGACGCCACGAGCCGCATCGCCGTGGCCGCCGCGCGACGCTGGTTCCACCTGCCCTACTATCGCGCGCGCATCACCTGCGAGGATGACGGGACCGCGGACGGTGTCCGTGACGGTAGCGCTGGCGGCCGCGCCGACACCGGCATCCGCTACCGCTGCCGGCGCACCCACAAGGGCGCACCCGCCGCGGAGTTCGTCGGGCGCTACCGCCCCACCGGACCCGTCGTGCCGTCGGTGCCCGGCTCGCTCGACAGTTTCCTCACCGAGCGCTACTCGCTCTTCGCGGCGAACAACGCGGGCGACGTGCTGCGCGGCGACGTCGAGCACGTGCCCTGGCCGCTGCAACCGGCCGAGGCCGAGATCGAGGTCAACACCATGGCCGCGGCCGCCGGCATCGGGCTGCCAGAGGCACCGCCGCTGTTGCACTTTTCAAGGCGACTCGACGTGGACATCCTGGCGCCGCGGCGGGTGTAGGGGAATGCAATCAGTCGCGGACGATGCGCGGGAGGTCGCACCCGTAAAGGGGATTAGGGGGACCGGGCGAACGATCGTAATCCGCTTCGCTCATTCGGCTCCGAATCGGGCCGCAGGCCCGACATGCGGCGGTCACACGAGATGCCGAACGTCGCCTATCCTATGCGCGGGACAGGAATCAGCCAGGCGCCTCGCAGACCAGGGCGTCGCATCCGGGGGGATGAATGATGCTGCTCAAGATCATCCTGATCACAGCAGTGAGTTGGGCCACCGCACTAGTGCCCAACACTATTGGTCACGTCACGCCGCTCCAGTGGGTCGCTCACGCACTCGCATTCTCGGCTCCGGCCAGCATGAATGCCGCGTCATCGCCCGGATTGGCTCAGGTCGGCTCGGTCATCGGAGGATTCGATTCTGCACGAGGTGGCGATCGCTCCTTTGAGTTCGGATCCCATTTCGCCGCAGCGCGCGCCGCAGTTTCGAGCAACTTTCCCGAGAGTTCGATGAAGTCATTCAATGTCATCAGCAGCACAACGCTCCTTGGCGTGGATGTCGTCGTTCTGGTATCGGTCACAGGCGGCGTCGGAGACATCGTCCCGCTTGCCTCCGAAGAGCGGCAGGCTCTTCTTGATTTCATCGAGGCCGGTGGCGGGGCGATTCTCATGCCGGAAAACGTTGTTGATTCACCAGCCGGGGGAGACAGTCTCGTGGCCGCCTTGTCGATGGACATCGACGGACTTGTGAACGGTTGGAACAACGTTCCGGTACCGAGTCCGTCATCGAGTCCTGTTACAGATGGACCATTTGGCGTTGTCTCCTCATTCAGCCAGGGCTGGGAGGGAGCACTTTCTGACCTCGGTCCCTACGGGGTGGCCCAAGCGTCGAATGCGAACGGCCCCGCTCTCGCCACCATCGACTCGGACGCGCTGACACTCGGTTCGGGGCGTGTTGTCGTGTTTACTGACGGAGATTCCTTTGGAGCGGGTTTCGCCAGTAATGAGGCACTGTTCCTGAATTGCGTGGACTTCGTCTGCCCCGACAACCAGGCCTCCGCCCTGGACATCTCTTGCGGGGACGTAATCTCGGGATCGATCGATGCCCGTAACGAAGTCGACGACTACACCTTCGAGGGCAACGCGGGTGACACCATCTCTCTGACGCTTCGCAGGACGACTTTCGCCGATGGCTTCAGTCCCCAGGCTCGGCTGTCGTCGCCCTTGCAGGGAGAGATCGACACCATCGTCAACGGCGAGCATGCTTCATTCACTCTCCTGGAGACCGAAACCTACTTGCTCGAGGTCTTCGACGACGACTACTTCAATACCGGCAGCTACAACCTCGGCATGGAGTGCCTCGACCCGCTGCAG
>JAJDEP010000007.1 GCA_029259715.1 Planctomycetota bacterium
GCGCATCTCGGGCATCTCGCTCATGAAGAAGCGGTTGTCCGGCTCGTGGCTGCCGAAGAAGACGACGGTGGACTCGAAAGCCTCGCCGGTGCGCAGCGACGTGCCCTCGATGGTCAGGCGCGTGTAGACGCCGCCTTCGATCGGGTAGTCGTGCTGGAAGGTTTCCTTGGCGATCACGTGGCCGTGGACGGCCTGGTCGGTGATCTCCATGAGTTCCTTGAGATTCATGGCCTTGATGGCCGCGCTGCTGGACGCGACCGCGACGAGCACGGCCGCGACGACGGCGAAGGGACGGATCCACTTCATGACGAGATGCCTCGCTGGGAGGGAGGAGGACCTCGGTCACGCCGGAGCGGTGGCCGGGATCCGATTCACGGGACGGGGGGAGGAGAGGATGGAGCGCTGTTTCACCGAGGGCCAGATTCGGGGCCGACCCACCGGACATCACGCTGCCGCTGCAACTATAGGCCGGGATCTCCGTTCCAACCAGTCATTCACCCCGCCTGGCGGCTTGAAACGGCGCGGGCCCGCCCGCCTGTGGAGGCGGACGGGCCCGTTCTCTCCCCGAGAGGAGAGGTGACGGCCGAAGTGACGTCTCCCTACGGGATGGTCAGCTTCAGACCGTTGCTCGCCGTGTGTCCGAACGGCCCGGTGACGTCTTCCACCCACATCTGGTGGAACACTTCGAGACCGGCCGCCGAGGCCGGGATCGTCAACGGGATGTGCACTTCACCCGATCCGTCGGTCACCACGACCGCGAGGATCAGCCACGGGAAGACGTACAGCGTACCCGTCTCCAGCGGCAGTGAGGCTTCCGTCAGACCGATGAACCAGATCACCGGGGCGCTGGTGGCCGCGTTGGTCAGGTCCAGCGTGCCGCCTGCACCCAACGGCGTCAGGTCGCCCGTGCCCGCGAGCACCGGCGCGCCGAGACCGCCGGCGAGTCCGGGGCCGATGTCCTCGAATGAGCCGCCGAAGCCGTCGTAGGTGTACCCGCCCACGATGGTGTCGGTGCCCGAGCCCTGCATGAACACGTCGACCGTCGCGCCGGGGGTACCGGCCGGGGTCTCGCAGGTCAGCTCGGTCATGCTCACGACCTGGATGTTCGTCGCAGCAACGCCGTCGAACTTGATGTTGAACACCGGCACCACGTTCGGGCCCGTGATGGTCACCGTCTCACCGCCCGCGGCAGCGCCCGTATTGGGCGTCACGGCGTTGATGTCGATGGCCGGGTTGGGACCGTAGGTGTAGGAGTTGAACTTCGTGGCCGTCCCATCGGCGTTGGTCACCGCGATGTCGACGATCTCACCGTTGGTGCCCGGAGGCGCGGTGATGGTCATCAGACCGGCGTTGACCACGTTGAAATTGATCGCCGGAGTCCCGTCGAACGTCACCGCCGTGGCGCCGTCGAAGTTGATGCCCTCCATGGTGATCACCGTGTAACCGGCATTCGGACCGTCTTCCGGGCTGAACTCACCGATGACCGGCGGTTGCGGCGAGCCGTCGTCGAGGTCGAAGGGATGACCCGGCGACAGCGACTGGTGGCCCGACTGGTTGCGCTGGACGTGAACGTCGCCGTCCTGCACACCCGCCGGAATGGTCACGTTGATGACCGTGCCGCCACCGCTGCTCGAGACACCGGTCACCTTGGTGGGCGTCCCGTTGCTGCTCTGCTTGGTGAACCACACCTGGTTGTTGGTGCCCGAGAAGTTCGTCCCCGTGATGGTCATGACCTGACCGATGAGGAAGCTCCCGGAGAGCCCGGTGATGTCCGGCTTCGTGGCCGAGGCCACGCCGTAGATCGCCTGGACGCCGGCGGCGTCGTCGCTCGAGATCGAACGCTGCGACGTGCAGACGAAGCAACCCGCGTTCATGGTCGGGCTGCCGCCGGCCACACTGTGGTTCAACCCGAGCGCGTGACCGTGCTCGTGGCAACCCACGCCCTGCAGATCGGTGTGACTGCCGCTGATGCCGCCCGGGCCGTCATTCCAGGTCCACGGGTCGCGGTAGTAGCGGATGCGCCAGCTGCTGCCCGACCGCTGGTGGAAGGCGTAGGTGCTGCCACCGTCGAGGTCGAGCTGCCGGTGCACTTCGATGTAGTTGCTCGTGGACGTCGTGGTGCCCTGGAAGCTGGTCTCGAAGTTGCTACCGCCGCTGCCGATGAGGTTGCCGCTGTCACCGCCACCGGAGCCGTGGGCGCTGCTGCCCCACTCGGCCACGGCCTTCCAGATCGCCATGACGGCGCCCTGGGCGCCGGGGTAGTCGATGTGGGGGGTCTGATTGTCGTTGGCTTGCGAGTCGGTGAAGTTGTTGTTCACGCGATACTGGTTGTTGGTCACCGAGAGGCTGTGACCCAACAGGGCGAAGCCCTCCGCATGCGACGCCTTGGTCGTGACGGACAGGCCCGTGGTCAGCGAGAGGCCCAGGGCGAGCCCGAGCGTGCCGACGATCGTCTTGGTCATATTTCGCATCGTTCGGCTCTCCTTACTTCTGGGCCTGAGGCTGGGCGGACGAACCCTGCGCGGCCGCCAGTCGCTCGGCCTTGATCAGTTCGTGCGTGTCCTCGATGCGGCGCACGGCCTCGTCGAGGCGCGTGTTCGCGGGGAAGGCATAGCCGTCGCCCTTGCCGATGATCACCGGCACGCCGAAGCCACGCTCGACGCGGTAGACGCCCTGCCAGTTGTCCACGATGTTCTGGCCGCGGTCGACCTTGTCGTGGATCTGGTCGTCGTCGAAGTAGAACACGACCACTTCGCCGCCGATGCGCGTGTCGCGCAGGTCGGGAGCTTCGCTGTGGACGAAATCGTCCTTCGGGTCGTGGCTGCCCATGAAGATCACCTCGGTGGTCTCGCCGCGCATACCGCCGCGCAGCGCGTCACCCTGGATGGTGAGCTTGGTGTAGACCGTCTCGGGCAGCGGCTCGTCGCTGCGGAAGGTCTCCTTCGCGACGATAGTGCCGTGCAGCACCTCGTGCGAAATGGACATGTACTCCTTCAAGCTCATCGGCCGGATGGATGCGCTCGTCGACATGACGAGGAACAGCGCACCCAGCGCGAAGATGACGGAACGGGACCGGCGCATGGACAGCCTCCTTCGGGTGAAAGGCGCTCGGAGGTCGGCCACGCGGAAATGTGTGCGTGGAGTCAGGCCTTGGAGCGGGACGCAGGGACAGGGAGTTCGGGGAGAGTGTCGGCGCGGATGACTTTCGGGGTCTCACACCAACGCTGTGAGTATAAGCCGAATTCCGGGGATTGCGGTGGCTTGCAACGCATCCGCAGGCCCCACTCCGGAGCCCGTCGAAGTGCCCAGTGGGTGGAAAAACCCATGCCATTGCCCGCATTCGACGCTCATCGGTCCGATGAGGCCGGAATTCACCGCGTCTGCACGAGCTGACGGAGAGGTCGATCGCTCCGCCCCTCCGGCGGATTCGTCAGCCCCGCAGGAACGACATCCACTCGTTGCGCGTTTCCGCGCACGACTTGAAGGTGCCGCGGACCGCCGAGGTCACCATGGCCGAGCCCGGCTTGCGCACGCCGCGCATGGTCATGCAGGTGTGCGTCGCCTCGAGGACCACGCCGACGCCCTGGGGCTCGAGACGGTCCATGAGCAGGTCGGCGATCTGCGACGTGAGCCGCTCCTGCACCTGCAGGCGCCGCGCGAAGCCTTCCACCACCCGGGCGATCTTGCTCAGCCCGACGATGTGACCGTTGGGGACGTAGGCCACGTGCGCCTTGCCCATGAACGGCATCATGTGGTGCTCGCACATCGACTCGAAGGCGATGTCCCGCACGACGACCATCTCGTGGTGGCCCTCCGAGAAGACCACTTCGAGGTGGTGTCCCGGGTCCTGCTGGGCCCCGGACAGGATCTCCGCGTACATGCGCGCCACGCGATCGGGGGTCCCCAGCAGTCCCTCGCGGGTGGGGTCCTCGCCCACGGCCGCCAGCAGGCTGCGCACGGCGGCCTCGACGGCGGGGCCGTCAACCGGGCGGATTCCCGCTCCACTCCCCGCGGCCGAGACCGGGGCGTCGGTCGAGGGCGTGTCGGTCGACGGGGTCTTGCGAGCCTCTTCGGACGTGGTCATTTGGCTTCCAGGAAGGCGATGAATGATTCGAGGTCGAGGCCCGGTGAATAGCCCATCTTGTGGATCACGCTGCCGTCGGGCTCGAGCAACACGTAGAGCGGCAGGGTCACCGACTCGTAGCTGTTCATCATGATCTGCTGATTGCGAAGGTCACCGGCCCGGTGCGGTTCGTCGCGACGATCAGTGTAGAGCCGCACCGGCACCACCTGTCCGATGGCCACGACGAATTCCTCCTCGGAGAAGATCGTCTTCTCGACGAGGCGGCAGTTCTGGCAGGAACGGCCGGTGAAGTCGACGAACACGTTGAGGCCGGACTCCCGCGCGACCGCCAGGCCCGCGTCGAGATCGTCGAGCCAGGGGATGGGATCGGCGTGACGGCCGTCGGCTCCATAGGCCCGCGCCGGCAGGTACGACTCCGTCCAGCCGTCGAGCAGGCGCCCCCCCAGGCCGAGGCCGAGGTAGATCAGCAGGGCGATCAGGCCGAGGCCCACCACGGTGCGCGGCAGGCGCGCGCGCTTGCCCGGGATGTCGTGAGGCAGGCGGAAGGCGCCGAACACGTACAGCGCCATGGCGGCGACGACGGCCATGATCATGACCAGCATCACCGGCCGCGTGAGCCACTCCTTGCCCCACACCAGGTCGGCCGTGGAGAAGAACTTGAGCGCCGCGATGATCTCGATGAACCCGAGCATCACCTTCACCGTGACCATCCACCCGCCGGCCCCCGGCAGCGCGTTGAGGGCGCCGGGAAACAAGGCCAGCAACACGAAGGGTAGGGCGAAGGCCGCCGAGTAGGCGAGCATGCCGGCCACCATGAAGGCGGGCTCGCCCGTGCTGGTGAGTTGGGCCAGCAGCGCGCCGACGATGGGCACGGTGCAGGTGAACGCCGTCACCGTGAACACGAAGCCCATCACGAACACCGGCGCATAACCGGGCGCTGACGCCCCGCCACCCGAGGCACGCTTCACCAGGAAGGCCGGCGGCTGCAGGTCGAAGAAGCCGAGCAACGACACGCCGAAGAAGACGAACAGCGCGCCGATGGCGATGTTCATCCAGGGATTGGTGGCCACCCCCTGCACCGAGCTCGCGCCGAAGACCAGCGCCATGGCCATGCCGAACCCGGTGTAGGTGGCGACGATGCCGAGCCCGTAGGCCAGGGCGTAGCGGGTCCCGCCGCCACCGCTCTCGCCGCGCTTGGCGAAGAAGGAGACGGTGATCGGGATCATCGGGAAGACACAGGGGGTCAGCAGCGAGACGAACCCCTCCAACACCGCGAGCCCCAGGAACAGCCACAGATCGCCGGCCTCCAGGGCATTCTCGATGCGCTCGTCGAGGCTGGAGTCGTCGCCGCCGCCGACCTGGGCGGCGCCCTCCCGCGAGACCGTGACGGGCACGGTGAACTCGGGGAACTGCGGCAGCTTGCAACCCCGGTCGTCGCAGGCCTGGTAGGTGACCCGCACGGGCAGGTCCGTGCGGCCCTCGGCCGCGTCGTCCGCCACGGCGAAGCGCGAGCGGATCTCGAAGCGGCCTTCCCACACCTGGAAGGTCTCGTCGAGACCGGACATGTAGAGGTCCTTCTCGTCGTCCGGGTAGCGCGTGTCGCGATAGGTGAAGTGGGGCCCGACGTCGTCGCCCGCCGCGACCGCCTCGCCGTCGACGAGGGGCTCGACGCGGGTGCGGATCAGGTACTCGTCACCTTCGCTGTCGTCGGTGTAGATGTGGTACGGCGGGTCGATGCGCACCGCGACCACGACGTCGAACTCGCCGCCGGGAGCCACCGGGGTCGCCGGCCCCGACACCTCCACGTGCACCGGGTTGCCGTCCTCGCCGGGGAAGGCGAATTGCCCCGCGGCGGACGGCACCCAGGCCGCAACGACCGCCACCACCAGGGCGAGTCGGAAGAACGTCGAACGAACGGCCGCGATCACCGGGCTGTGCTCAAGGGTGCGACCTCAGCGCTCGCCGACCGGCGCGGCGTCCGTGAGCGCTTCGGCGGCATCCCGCTCGGCCGCCCGCTCCTTCTCGATCTCGGCGATCTCCTCGAGCAGGGCGCTGACGATCTCGCTCTCCTTCACCTTGCGGACCGTCTTGCCGTTGCGGAACAGCAGTCCCTCGCCCGCGCCGCCGGCGATGCCGATGTCGGCCTCGCGGGCCTCGCCCGGTCCGTTCACCGCGCAGCCCAGAACGGAGATCTTCACCGGCAGGGTGCACTTGCCCAGGGCTTCCCGCACCTCGCCCACGATCTTCTCGAGGTCGATGTCGATGCGGCCGCAGGTGGGGCAGGCGATGATCTCGGGCGACGTGACGCGCACGCCCGTGGCCTTCAACAGGTCGTAGGCCACGGGCATCTCGACCTCGGGTTCCGCCGTGAGCGAGACGCGGATGGTGTCGCCGAGGCCCGCGAGCAACATGGCCCCGATGCCCGCCGACGACTTGATCACGCCGTAGGGCGGGTCGCCGGCCTCGGTGATGCCGATGTGCAGCGGCACGTCCGACTGCACGGCGAAGGCCTGGTTGGCGGTCAACGCCGATTCGACGTCGGTGCTCTTGATGGAGACGATGATCTTCTCGACGCCCGACTCCCGCGCGAAGGCCACGTGGCGCAAGGCCGACTCGGCCAGCGCCTCGGGCGACGGCCAGCCGTGCTTCTCGAGCAGGTCCTTCTCCAGCGAACCGCTGTTGACCCCGATGCGGATGGCCGTGCCCTTGTCCCGCGCGGCCGCGAGCACCTCGCGCACCTTCTTCTCGCTGCCGATGTTGCCCGGGTTGATGCGCACCTTGTCGGCCCCATGGGCGATGGCAGCGAGGGCCATCTTGTGGTTGAAGTGGATGTCCGCGATGAAGGGCACGTCCATGGCCCGCATGAAGGCGGGGATGTTGTCCGCGGAGATCTGGTCGGGGATGGTCACCCGCACGAGCTCGGCGCCGACCTCCTGCATGCGCAGGATCTGGGCCACCGTCGCTTCGACGTCCTGGCTGTCCGTGGTCGTCATCGACTGGACCCGGACCGGGTAGTCGCTGCCGATCATCAACTTGCCGACGGGGACCTGGATGGTTTTGCGGCGCACGACCATCACGTTCTCCTGAGGGGCTCGAGGCAGCCGAGACGTCCGGGAACTGGTGCGGATCGGCTCGGGAGGGCCCCATAGCTTCACCGGGGCGGTGCTTCCGGGCAAGGCGGCACGGCGGGTCCCGCCCTCTACGTCAGTCGGGACCCGACCAGTTGGCTCACGATCTTGCCGTCGGCCCGGCCGGACAGGCGGCTCAGGACCTCTTTCATGACCGGGCCCATGTCCTTCTTTTCCTTGGCGCCCAGATCGGCGATCACGGCATCGACCACCACCGCCACCTCTTCCTCACTGGCCCCCTGGGGCATGTAGCGCTCCAGGATCCCGATCTGGAAGGCCTCCTTGTCGGCCAACTCCTGGCGCCCGGCCTGCTCGAAGACCTGGGCCGACTCCTTGCGCGTCTTGATGCCCCGGCGCAGCACCTTGAGGAAGAGGTCGTCAGGGATGCCGGTGCGATCGATGCCGCCGGCGATGGCCGCGTTCTTCGCGTCGGCCTGGACCATGCGCAGGACTTCCAGCTCGTCCTTGCGGCCCGCCTTCATGGCCGCCTTCACATCGTCTCGGATCGTGGTCTCGACGGTCGCCATGGGCCGAGGATTATACTCGCGCGCTCGCGACACTCGATGGCGAGAAGGACCGGAAGGGGAGGATTTGGTCGACGCATCCTTAGAGGCCCGAGGCACGCCGCGCCCGGAGACCCCCGCAGCGCCCGTGCGCAGGGCACCGCGCGCCGCACGCGCCCACAGACTGTGCCGGGCCCTCAGCCTGATCGGGGCCCTGGGACTGATCGGGGCCTGCGACGCGCCCCCCGAGGTGGTGCGTCCGCCGGCGATCCCGTCCAACGCCCCGCCGGTGCGCCCGATCTACGTCGGCGCGCTGCGCACCGACGCGCGCAGCAGCCCGCGCGACTTCCTCGTCGACGTGAATGACGACGGCTCGCTGCGGGCCGCGCTCCAGAGCGCCGATGCCGACGTGCGCCGTGTGGCCGCGCGCGGATTGGCCTGGCTGCCCTCGGACGCCGCCGGCCAGGCGTTGCTCGCCGTCGTCGGCGACGAGCCGGCCGCCGAGACCCAGACCGCGATGTGCTTCGCGCTCGGGCAGTGGGGTGATGTGTCCATCGGAGCGAAGCTGTCGACCCTGCTGACCACCTCGCCCTGGGCCCCTGTGCGCTCCGCGGCCGCCGAGGCCCTCGGCAAGACCCACGACGACGGCCACACCGGCATCCTCATCGACGCGCTGAATGATGACGACGGGGAGGTGCGCGGCCAGGCGGCCCTGGCCCTGTTCCGTCTCGACGGGCGCCGCTACGAGCACGATCGCTGGACCTCCGACGACGAACGCGTCCGACGGGACGAGGCCCTCGCCGCGATCGCCTTGCAGGACCCGGACGTGAGCGCGCGCTGGCGCGCCGTCTATGCCCTCGCCGAGATCCCCGGACGCGGCGGTCGCCGCACCGTGCTCGAACAGTGCCTGCGCGACGAGGACGCGCGGGTGCGCGTGTTCGCCGTCCGCGGGCTGGGCAAGCTCACCGAGGAAGGCTTCGGGGATGCGGTCGCCGTCTCTCCCCTCGTGTGGGACGACCCCGACAACCGGGTCGCCATGGAGGCCGTCGCCGTGCGCGCGCCCTTCGAGCAGACCGCCTGGCTCATCGCCGTCGCGCGCCAACACAAGTCGGCCGGCGTGCGCCACATCGCCGTCGACGCCCTGCCCAACGCCCTCGGCGACAGCACCGGCCCGGACCGGCGACAGGTGCTCGACCTGCTCTGGTCGCTGGCCCACACCGACGACTCGCGGGTCGTGCGGCGACGCGCCCTGGCCGGTCTGATCACCCTCGACCGCGATGCCCAGGCCCTCGACACCCTCTCCCGCAGCAACGACCGACGCGATCGCGCCGCGGCCGCCGACCTGCTCGCGGAAGGTGCCATGCGGGCTGACGCTGTGCTCGACGACCTGCTCGGCGACGTCGAGCCCATGGTGCGCGTCTCCGCGCTGGCCGCCATGGCCGACCCGCGCTTCCTCGCGCGCACCGACCGACTGCACGACTCGCTGCGACAGCGCGACCCCGCCGTGCGCACCGCCGCCGCCCAGGCCGCCAAGCCGCACATCGAGAGCGGCCAGGCCGACCCGGCCCTGTTGAGCGAGGTCGCCGCGGCCCTCGAGGACTCGCAGGGATTCGAGCTGGTCGAGGCGCGGCAGGCCTTGCAGGACGCCATGGGTCTGCCCCGGGGCGCTCCCTGGCCACCCCGCCCGGCCGGCGGCGCCCCGCTGCTCGACCGCCTGCTCAGCCTCAACGAGGCGGCCCGCGCCGATCCGCGCCCGCGCGTGCGCCTCGACACCGATCGCGGCCCGCTGCTCGTCGAGCTGCACCGCGAGGCCGCCCCGCGCCACGTCGAGTCCTTCCTGGAGCTCGCGGAGGCGGGCTTCTACGACGGACTCGACATCCATCGCGTCGTGCCCAACTTCGTGGTGCAGGGCCTCGACCCGCGCGGGGACGGCTGGGGCGTGGGTGGACGCCGCATGCCCGACGAGTTCAACACCCTCGCCTACGACACCGGCGTGATCGGCATGCCGAGCGCGGGCGAGCCCCACACCGGCGGCTGCCAGATCTTCTTCACACACATCCCGACGCCTCACCTCGACGGTCGTTACACCGCCTTCGGCCGCATCGTCGAGGGCGAGTCGTCGATTCCCCGCTTCGAGATCGGCGACCGCATCCGCAGCGTGCGTCGCGTGCCTTGACCACTCCCCCTTCCCGGAACCCGACACCATGACCGACACGCTCTTCCGCCTCGACGGACAGGCCGCCATCGTCACCGGCGGAGGCCGCGGACTCGGCCGCGCCATGGCCCTGGCCCTCGCCGGCGCCGGCGCCGACTCGGTGGTCGTCGCCCGCCGGGAGGACGACCTCGCCCAAACCGTCGCCGCCGTCCAGGCCCTCGGCCGCCAGTGCCATGCCGTCGCCGGCGACGTGGCCGACCCGGCCACGGCCACCCATGCGGTGGAGGCCGCGGTGCGCGAGTACGGCCGCCTCGACATCCTCGTGAACAACGCCGGCGCCTATGCCATGGGCCCCACCGAGGCGACGGAGCTGGAGGTCTGGCACCGCATCCTCGAGGTGAATCTGACCGGCTCCTTCCTGTTCGCGAAGGCCGTCATCCCCGTGCTCAAGGCGGCGGGCCGGGGCAAGATCATCAACCTCGCCTCGATCCTCGGACGGACCGGCGTGGCGGAAGCGGCCGCCTACTGCACGGCCAAGGGCGGCGTGATCCTGTTCACGCGCAGCCTCGCCGCCGAGCTCGCGCCCCACGGCATCCACGTCAACGCCATCGCGCCGGGACTGTTCAACACCGACATGTCGGCGGGCGTGTTCGACAACCCCGCGTTCCTCGAGCAGATCATGGCGGGCATCCCCCGCGGCCAGCACGGCGAGCCCGAGGACCTGGCCGGCACCGTGGTCTATCTGGCGAGCGCCGCGTCCGACCACCTGATCGGGCAGACGCTGCACGTCGACGGCGGATCGTCCATCGCCTGAACCGCGGCAGCGTGCGGTGGCGCTGTGTGCGCGCCCCGGCTTCCTCTAAGGCCCGCGTGACTTCAGAGCCGTGGAAACGGCGATGCCTCCCAGCGCGTCGTCATCGGCGATGAGCCACTGCATCCACACGCTGAATCCGCACGGCGTGTTCCTGGGCACGGTCACCGGCAGCGTCAGCGTCCCGCCCGGTCCCACCTGCGCGATCACCGGACCCAGGGCCGGATTGGGGACGAGGAAGCCCCCCGCGATGGGCTGCGGGCCTGCACTGAAGCCGTAGAACAGGGCGGCGAACTGGTCGGGTGCCGCGTCGGTCAGGTCGATGGTCACGGCCGAACCCGGCTCCCACGTGCCCGTGCCGTTGAGCTTGGGGATGCCCAGCTCGCCCGGCGTACCCGGACCCACGGTCTGCCAGATGAGACCGCTCTGCTCGTAGACCTGCACCGCCGACACACCGGTGTTGCCCGCGCGGTCGGTGCACTCGATCCAATAGGCCACGTCGCCCGCGACGGCCGGGATGACGCCCCGGAACTGCATGCCGCCCTGGGCGAACATGTCGACGCTCTGCTTCGGTCCGCCATTCACGGTGTAGACCAGATCGGTGGCGTACATGTCGACGATGTACCAGCTGCTGTTGTCGCGCACGGCTGCGTGCACGATGGTCGGCGTGCCCTCCGGCTTGTCGCACTGACTCGACACGCCCTGAAAGGTCGGCGCGTGGGTGTCGGGGACGCCGAGGGTGTTCTCGACCAACGTGTTCATCTGGCCCCCGTCCTGGGCGCGCAGCACGTCGGTGTCGCCGTCACCGTCGATGTCGCCGGTCGTGCCCGCGCGGGACGTCCCCGAATTGCTGCCCGAGAGCTCGGCCCAGGGCGCGAGGCCCCCCGCGCCGGCGAAGCCGTTGCGGTGGTAGAGACCCTGCGCGGGCGTGAGTCCCTGGGCCATGCCGCTGGTGTAGATGGAATTCGTGCCCAAGAAGTTGGACATGTAGACGTCGAGGTCGCCGTCGCCGTCGAAGTCGAGCAGGTCGGCCTCGTTCTCGTCCACGGCCGGGTCGCCGCGGATGGCGCCGGGCTGACTGGCGAACCGGAATCCGACGCCCGCCCCGGGCCCGATGTTGCGCAGCATGCGCTCCTCAAGACCGAAGCCGACGCCCGCATAATTCGTCATCCAGACGTCGAAGTCGCCATCGCCGTCGAGGTCGCCGTACTCGGCGTCGTAGTTGCCCTGGCCGGCCTGACCCGCGCCGGTGTCCAACAGGGCCGCCTGCGTGATGTCGTGGAAGGGCGAATCGCTCATGGGGTCGCGCAGGTTGTTCACGTAGACACGCGCCTGGCTGTCGCGGCTGCTGGCGAAGATGTCGAGGTCGAAGTCGCCGTCGAAGTCGGCCAGGTCGACGTTGAGCGTGTGCAGCCTCGTGTCCGCGCCGGCATCGGCCCACGGCCACAGCTCGTCGAACACCCCCGCGCCGTCGTTGAGGAAGATGCGCGAGTCCACCGCGCCGTTCATGGCGGGTCCGTAGGAGCTGAAGAACAGGTCGAGGTCGCCGTCGTCGTCGAGGTCGCCGAAGTCGCAATCGCACGACCAGTCGCCGAAGGGTCCCGTGCCATCCACCGGCGCCAGCTCGTCGTCGGGGTCGACGCTCACCAGGTCGCCCCAGCGCGCATCCGTGTCATCGACGTAGACCCCGATGGTGCCGCCCTGGAGCCCGCCCTGGTTCACGTACCAGCGACTCACCTGACCGTTGACGGTCGAACCCCGGTTCACCGAGAGGATGTCGAGGTCGCCGTCGTTGTCGATGTCGACGAACTCCATGTCGCGGGTGGTGTCGAGCGGGATGCCGGCGAAGCGGGTCGCCGTTTCGTTGACCAGGACTCCCTCGGTGCCCGCCTGCAAGCCGCCCTGGTTGATGTAGATGCGGTTCGCCTGGGGGCCCGAGTCGCCGCCGTTGCCGACGATGACATCGAGGTCGCCGTCGTTGTCCGCGTCGCCGACATCGAGGCTCTCGGTGTGGTGCGCCCCGAAGGCATCCGCCCCGAAGAAGTTGGGACCGGCCTGGATGTCAGTGAGTTGAGCGGAGACCGGCCCGGCAATCAGCAACAACGTCGCGGACAGGCCGAACACGGCACGCAGCGGCCCGCCGAGCGAAGTGAAGCGGTCACGGAGCGATGTCACCAACAACATGGTCGAGCCTCCCGAGGGTCATCACAGGATAGAGCGGCCACCGGAAACCGACTAGTGGCGTCGCGATCGGGGCGCAGACCGTTATCCTCTGCCGACCGTGCGTCCAGAACGGCCGCCGTGCCGCGCCCGTAGCTCAGTCGGATAGAGCGATCGGTTCCTAACCGATAGGTCGCAGGTTCAATTCCTGCCGGGCGCACCAACGTTTCCGTCGTGTTCGCCGGCCGCGCGTCAGGTCTCGCGCGCCACGGCCCCCTCCAGCGCCGCAACCAACCGTTCCGCGGCCGACGGCTGCAACCGGAAGAACAGCTCGGGATCGATGAGTTCGAGCTCGACCAGCAGCAGGCGGCCGTCCACGAGCACGCCGTCGACGCGCACGCTGAGCTGAGGGCCCGGCGCGCACGCCGCCAAGACAGCGGCCTCCTCGATGAGCGCTGCGGAGGGCTCGTGCAGCATGCGCCGCCCGCCATGGTCGGACTGCACCCGGAAGTCTCCCGCCGCCGGGTGCTTGAGCACCGTGTGGGAATACTCGCCCCCGAGGAACACGAACGAGAGTTCGCCCGCTGTCTGGATCTCGGGCAGGTAGGGCTGCACGAGCACACCGCCCGCCGCCAGCCGCTCGTCGAAGGCGGGCTGGTGTTCCCGCGCCCGGGCCGTATCCGTGCGCCACGTACCGTAGGCGCTCAGCGACACCGACGGCTTGACCACCGCTGCGTCCCAACCCTCCTCGGCGAGCACAGCGTCCAGCGATGCGGACGCGCCGCCCGGGAAGTAGCGCGTGGGCGTCACCGCCGCGCCGGCGCGGGCGAGGTCCACCAGGTGCCGCTTGTCGACGTTCCAACGCAACACGGGCGTGGGGTTGAACACCCGCGCGCCGCACGCGTCGAGGTCGTCGAGCCAGCCCAGGAACCCGGCGTAGTGCTCGTGGTAGTCCCAACAGGAGCGGGGCAGAACGACGTCGAAGTCGGCCCACGACACGGACGCGTCGGTCCACACGGCCGGCGTCACCGTGTGGCCGGCCGCCCGCAAGGCGGCCGCGAAGGGCAGCTCGTCGGCGTCGAGCGCGGGCAACGCGGCACAGGTTGCGAGAGCGACGCGCACGTTCGGTCAGGCCGGCGTCGCCGGCGTCCAGCGGCGGCCCAGCCGCCCCACCGCCGCGATCCACAGCGGACTCAGCGCGAGCGTGCACACGATCACGCCGAGGATGGCCTGATAGGCAAAGTCGGTGATCAGGTTCGACGACCGACCCAGGGCTGCCAGCACGAAGCTGAACTCACCGACCTGGGCCAGCATGGCGCCGATGGTCACCGCGGTGATCCAGCGCCGCCCGAGCAAGCGCAGCACCACGGCGTTGATGACCGTGTTGAGCACGAGCGCCGCGATCACCAGCACCGCCACGAGTCCGAAGTTCTCGAGCAGGAAAGTCACGTCGAGCAACAGGCCCACCGACACGAAGAACAGCGCCACGAAGAGCACGTGCATGGGCTCGAGGCTGCGGTGGACCCAGTCGGTCTCCTTCGCCGCCGCCACGTAGACCCCTGCGGCGAAAGCGCCCAGAGCGGCTGAGAGCCCCAGGAAGCCCGACAAGACGGCCAAGCCGAAGCACAGCAGGAAGGCCGCAAAGACCTGGAATTCGTGATCGGCGCGCATGAGCACCCGAAAGGGCACGTGGACCTTGCCGCCCCGAGCCAGGTGCGTGAAGAGCACGACCAGGGCGAGCCCGCCCACGACCTGCCGCACGATCACGCCCGCCGAGGGGCCGTCACCGGCGAGCAGCCCGACAACGATCAACATGGGCACGATGGCCACGTCCTGGGCCAGCAGGATGCCCACGGCGTCGCGGCCCCGGGGCGAGTCGAGCTCCTTGCGCGCCCGCAGCAACGAGAAGACCACCGCGGTGCTGCTGAGCGAGAGGGCAAAGCCCATCAGCAGGATGCGCGCGAGGGTCCAGTCGAGCCACCAACCGAGCACCGCCACGGCGCCGATGCTGGCGAGGATCTGAAGTCCCGTGCCCACCACCGCCACGCGCCAGCCCTCCGCCAGGCGCGGCAACGACACCTCCATCCCGACGAAGAACAGCAGCAGCACCACGCCCACGTCGCCGAGTCGAGTCAACTGGTCCGCATCGGTGAACAAGCCGAAGCCGTGAGGTCCGAGCATGACGCCCGCCGCGAGGTAGGCCACCACGTGGGGCTGGCCCAGGCCGCGCATGACCAGGCCCACCAGCAGGATGCCCGCGACGGCCGCCACGGCCAGCGGGAGCAGGGGATCCATGTGCACGGTTGGGCTCGGGGCGCGGCGGCGTCAGCGGCCGCGCGGTCCCGCCTCCGGGTCCGGCGGGCCTGCAGTTCCCGGTGACGCCGCGTCGGCGCTCGAGGAGCCGCCCCCCGGCTCGACGCGTTCGATGCGGACGTTCGCATCGGACGTCTTGAGGTGCAGGTCCCGCTGGGGGAAGGCGATCACCACGCCCGCCTCCTTGAAGGCCGCGTCGATGCCCCCGTTGACGGCGTGGACGCTCGGCACCCAGTCGTCGATGGACGCGATGAAGAAGCGCAGCTCGAAGTTGAGGGCGCTGTCGCCGAATGCCAGGAAGACCGCATAGGGCTCGGGGTCGGGCAACACGGTGGAGACGCTGCGGGCGACGCGCACCAGCGCCTCCTCCGCCTTCTCCGTGTCCGACCCGTAGGCGATGCCGATGGGGATGGCCACGCGCAGCACGGCGTCCGACAGCGACCAGTTCACCAGGTGCCCGGTGACGAAGTCCTTGTTGGGGACGATGAGCTCCTTGCGGTCCCAGGTGCGGATGGTCGTGGCGCGGGTGCGGATGCGCGAGACCCGTCCGCTCACCTGCGCGACCGTCACCGTGTCGCCCACGCGCACCGGCTGCTCCACCAGCAGGATCAGGCCCGACACGAAGTTGGCGAAGATCTCCTGCAAGCCGAAGCCCAGGCCCACGGTGACGGCCGCCGCCAACCACTGGACCTTCGACCAGCCCACGCCCAACGTGCCGAAGGCGATGGCGATGCCCACGACGATGATGAGGTAGCGGGCGATGGTGGCCGTGGCGTAGCGCACGGGGGTGTCGAGTCGCAGTCGCCGCAGGACCGCGATCTCGAGCAGACCGGGCACGTTGCGCGCCGCCACCAGGGTGAGCGCCAGCGCGACCAGCGCGCCGAGCAGGTCGACCAGGGTCACGCGTCCCGGCGACGTGTCCGTCGCCTCGGGCGGTGGGGACAGCGACGGGAACGCGCTGAAAGGCAGCAGTCCGCCGCCCGCACCGTTCCCGCCCGCTGCCGCGCCCCCCTCGGCGGGCGTCACCCCCGACGACGGGGACGGGGTGGAGGCCGAGAAGGAGAGGGGGGCCGGACCGGCCGCCGCCTCGGCCGCCGCGGAGTCGGTCCAGAGGGTCACGCTCTCCAGGGCCGACAGGGCCGGCGTGATGTCGGCCCAGGTCCACCACCACCCCACCAGCAACCCGATGATCAACGACGACGCGATCAGGCGTCGGCTCTGCTGCGTCGACTCCTCGAAGTCGAGATCGACGTCGTCCTCGGGGAGACGCGCATCCACCGAGCGCGGATCGTGGGCGCCGGCCCCCGTCGCGGTGGCGGCCGACGACGCACCGCCCGCCTTCGTCTCTTGGCTCGACTCTTCCTTGTCCTTGCGAACGGCCGCGCGCTTCGTGACCTGCTCCCAGGCATGACGGCGACGGGCGGCATACAAGCCACGCAGGCTCAACGCGTGGACGAACAAGGCGCCCAGGAAGATCAGTCCGCTGATCTCACAGCGCTGGTGCAGCTCGTTGGCCGTGTAGACCCAGCCGAGGGCCGAGAGCACCAAGAGGAAGAGCGGCAAGGCCACGGCCAGGGGCCACCACAGCCAACGCAGCCGCGCGGTGAGACCGTCGGAATCGGCCTCGATGATCCCGCCGATCAGGGCCCGCTGGGGCGCGAAGGTGCGCACGACGAACAGGGCGACCACGAGGTGCGCCGCCATGAAGGTGAGCCGCGCCAGTGAGGCCGCCTGGCCTTCGTCACGGGTCCAGGCCACGGCGCCGCCGACGAAGGCCGCCGGCAGGAGCGCGGCCGTGAGCCAGCGCAGGTTCTGCCGTAGCAGGTCGAGGCCGGGCTGGTGCCAGCGGAAGTGGGCGCCGCCGAGACCGTCCGGGAGGCAGATCGCCCGGGCGAAGGCGAGCAGGATCCAGAGCTGCGCCACCGTGCGCAGCCCTTCCGCCAGAGCCAGGGCCTGGGGCGTGCCGGCAGCGCTCTCCGCGAGGGCATGGGCGAGGGTCCACACCAGCAAGGGCCCCGGCACGGCCAGGAGCGCTGTCCGCGTCAGGGCCGAGACGGTAAGAGCGAAGCCGTCGGTGCGGATGTGGCGCGCCGAGACGGCCGTCTGCACCAGCGCCCGCCGATGGCGGGGTCGCCCCAACCAGAGGATCAGGGTCGCGAGCAGGCCCAGGCCGATGCCGACCGGCGGTGGCAGCAGCCGACGCCGCGCCTTCGCGCTCACCACCTCCCAGGCCTCACCGTCCGTGAACCAGGCGAAGCTGGCGGCAGTGTCCCGCAACAACTCGGGGATGTTGTCGTGCAGGGGAGCGCCCGTCCGCAGCCACAGGGCGCGCCGGTCGATGTAGTCGGCCAGGGCCTCGGTCTCGTCCACCAGGCGGCGCTCGTCGATGTCGAGGTCGAGCAACTTCTGGAAGTGGACGCGCTCGGCCACGAAGAGCTGTTCGAGCAGGCGGCGCTTCTCGCGCAACACCTCGCTGAGCCCGGTCCCGCCATCGAAGCGACGCGGGGAGATGCGCAATTCGGCCAGGGCCTCATCGATCTCGATGCGCCGCACCTGGATCTCGGCCAGCACCGATTGGCGCGCGTCGAGGGCGGTGATGTGGTCGCGCACGTCGCCCAACTCGGCCCGCCGGCGCACGAGGTACAACCCCACGGCCGGCGTGACGCCCGCCACCTCCACGCGCGAGCGCACCGAACGGACCTGCGAGCGCAGGGCGTTCAGGCTCTCGCGGACGGCGATGTGAGCAGCGTCCGCCTCCGTGCCCAGGACCGTCAGGCGCTCGAGGCGCACCTTCAGCTCCTGGTTGAACTCGGCCGGGACCGCGGTCTCCGGCAGCAGCGTGGCCGAGACGGGCGCCGGTACGGGCTCCGTCGCCGGCGCGGGTTCGGGTTCGGGCGGCGCGGGTTCGAGCGGTTTCGGCGTCGCGGGCGGCTCAGCCGCCGGGTCCTGCTGGATCGCCGGGTCCGGGGTCGCCTGCGCGTCCTGCAGGGCCGTCGCCTCGCCGGTGACGAGCAACACAGCGACCACGAGAAACCCGGCCACGGCCGTCCGGAGCATGGGGGTTGTCCGGCTCACGAACGGGACGCCGGGTCGTGCGCCTCGACGCGGTCCCGCGTCTCATGCTCGTCGTGGCCGTCGTGGCCGGCATGCTCGTCGTGACCGAGCGGCGCCATGTCCGCACGGCCGATCCAACCGCGCCGACGGAAGAACACGACCAGGCAGATGGCGATGATCGCCATGGCGCCCAGGGCGATGGGATAACCCCAGGGCGAGGCCAACTCCGGCATGGACAGCGGTCCCGAGCCGGGGTCGAAATTCATGCCGTAGATCCCCGCGATGAACGTCAACGGGATGAAGATGGTCGAGATGATCGTGAGCACCTTCATGATCTCGTTCATGCGGTGGCTCACAATGGACAGGTACATGTCCATCAGGCCGGCCGCCAGCTCGCGATAGGTCTCCACCAGGTCGATGACGCGCACCGTGTGGTCGTAGACGTCACGCAGGAACAGGCGCGTCTCCTCCACGACCAGGTCGCTGTCGTCGCGCATCATCGAATTGACCACGTCGCGCAAGGGCCAGATACCGCGACGCAGGCTGAGCAGATCGCGCCGGATGGCGTGCAACGCGGTCACCAGCTTTGTATCCGGGCGCCCCATGATGGCCGTCTCGAAGTCGTCGAGTCGGTCGGCGAAGCGCTCCATGAGCGGGAAGTAGGCGTCGACCACGGCGTCCACGAGGGCGTAGGCGAGGTAGTCGGGACCGCTGCTGCGAATGCGCGTGCGCCCGGACCGCAAGCGCTCGCGCACGCCGTCGAACACATCCCCCATGGACTCCTGGAAGGTGACCAGCACGCCCGGGCCGATGAAGAGCGAGAGCTGCTCGGTGCCCGAACCGTCCGGCAGGGTCTGGCGCGCCACCATGAAGATGTTGCCCGCGTAGTCCTCGAGCTTGGGGCGTTGGCCGATGTTGACCACGTCCTCCATGGCGAGCGGGTGGATGTCGAAGACGTCGGCGATGGCCTGCAGGGTGGTGACGTCGCCGAGCCCGTCGACGTTGACCCACAGGCAGGGCCAGCGGCCCTTGAGCTTCGACAGCTCTTGCACCCCGTCGAGGGCGTCCTCGTGATACTCGTCCGGTCCGTAGCCGAACACACGCACGGCGGAGGCGGCGGCCCGCGGGTCGGCAATGAGTTCGCCCGGCGCCACGCCGGGCTGCTGAAACCGTGTGCGCGGGCGCGGGCGCCGTATGGGCGCCCTGAGCTGCTTCCACTTGGACTTGCGAGCCACCACGGCCTCCGCGACGTCGAGGATTCCCGACAGGAATGCCACACGATCGCGAGAATCCGGTCGCAAAGCAATTCTCGCAACAGCAGCCCGACTCTCCCAACATTGTTTCCCCGTGACCCCCGCACTCCTCTTCGCCGCCGGTCTCTTCCTCGCCTGGAGCAACGGGGCCAACGACAACTTCAAGGGAGTGGCGACTCTGCTGGGCAGCCGCACCCTGGGCGCGCGGGCAGCCTTGCTGTGGGGCACGGTCACGACGCTGGCCGGCTCGCTGCTCGCGGTGGCCCTGTCCGGAGAGCTGGCGCGGGCCTTCTCGGGGCGCGGCATCGTCCCCGATGCGCTCGTGGGCGAGCCCGCGTTGCTGCTCGCGACCGGCACGGGCGCCGCCATCGTCGTCATGGCGGCCACGGTGCTGCGGCTGCCGGTGTCCACCACCCACGCCCTGGTGGGAGGGCTCGCCGGCGCGGGCTGGGCCGCCGCAGGTTCCGGAGCCCTCGAGTGGGGCACGCTCGGCATGGCTTTCGCCGTGCCGCTCGCATTGAGTCCGTTCGTGGCGGCCGCGGGCGTCGGGTTGCTCTATCCCGTGATGAAGCGCCTGCGCACGCGCACCGACCTCGGCGAGACCGACATGCTCGAGCTGCGGCGTTCCGTGGGCGGCTCCGTGGGCGACGAGGCCGCCCTGCTCATGGCCAAGACCGCCACCGATCGTCGCCTCGCCGAGGGTCGGTCGGCCGCGATCGCCCTCGACCCGGTGCGCACGGTGTTCGGCGTGCAGGCGCGGCGCCTGCTCGACGGCCTGCACATGCTCAGCGGCGGGGCCGTGAGCTTCGCCCGGGGCCTCAACGACACGCCCAAGATCGCCGCGCTGCTCATGGCCACCGGCGTTACCGGCACCGCCGCTGCCATGGCCTGCGTCGGCGCGGGCATGGCCGCCGGCGCCCTGCTGCAGGCCCTGCGCGTGGGTCGCACCATGAGCGAGGAGATCACGCCCATGAACGCCGGCCAGGGCTTCACCGCCAACGTGGTCACCGCCGCCCTCGTGCTCGGCGCCTCGCGCTTCGGCCTGCCCGTCTCGACCACCCACGTGTCCGTGGGTTCGTTGTTCGGCCTCGGCGCTTCGACGGGCGGTCTGGTGCGCAAGACCTGTCGCCGCATCCTGCTCGCGTGGGTGGCGACGTTGCCCCTGGCCTTCGGGTTGGCATACGGGGTGCGGGTGTTGGTGGGGTTGGGCGGGGGCGGGCCTAGCGCGGGTCGGGGACCACGATTCGGCCGCCCGATGGACCCGTCAGGTCGAGTTCGAACTCGGACTCGCCGCGGCGCCCCATCGGATTCGACTGGTAGATCCGTGCGCGATAGCGGCCCGGCGGCAGCGTCGAGAAGACTGCGCGTCCCGAGTCATCCGTGATCACGGACGGCGGCGAGATGCGCCACCCCACACCGTCACGCTCGTAGGGATGCACCCGGACGCCGGACAAAGGTCGATCACGCCGGTCGACCAGGACCGCGTCCCACTCGATCGCCCGCTCGGCCTCGAGGTCGACGAGGTGCACCCCGACCCCCTTCGGGATCTCGATCGGGCGCGGATCCTGCCCCCAACCCTCCGCCCGGATCGCGAAGGTCCAGCGCCCGGTTGCGAGGTCGAGGTCGTGTGCGCCCCCCGTGAGCGTGGCGCTCCCCGTCACGGGCGGGCTGCTCCCGTCGATCCACGCCACCTCTCCCGCAGTGAGAGGTGCGCCGGTCTCCGGCGCCAGCACGCGCAAACGGACGCGCCGCGGATAGGGGAGGTCGATGTCGAGGTGATGCCGCGTCGCGTGCGGCAGGTCCACCTGTCGTGTCGCCCACGGCGTCGCCAACAGAGTTTCCCCGTGCTTCACTTCGATCAGGGCCCACCCGGAAAGGACCACGCCGAAGTCAAAGCTGCCGTCCGGTGACACGTCGACCTCGGCGGGCTGTAGTTCACCCATCAATGGCCTCCCCGCATACGGTCCCTCACCCGCATCCCGGGCGTCGGAGCCGAGCCACTTCCAGCGCACACGGTGTTCGTCGACAGCGTCGGCGTCCATGCCGATCAGCCGTCCGGTGAGGTGGCAACCCATCGCGGGTCGCACGCCCAGGACCAGGAACACCGGGACGGCCGTGTCGGCCACCACATCGACCGACTGGTCCGCCTCGGGGCCGCTCTCGCGGGCGGAGATCAGCAGCATGCCCTTGGCGCCGTGGAGCAGGCGCATGTCGCGTTCGTCCTCGTTGGGGAGACGAGCCATGACGAGGCGCGGGCCGGGTTCGAGGTCGGAGAATCTGACGCGGCCTTCGACATCCGTGTGACCATCGACCCAGCCGAATCCCGTGGGCATCTCGACCTCCTGGATCCTGGGGATGGTGCCCACCCATGCCCCCTCGACCGGGAAACCGAAGACGTCCTCGACCTCCACCACGAGAGCGCCGGGCGCGGACAAGCGCACGTTCTGATCGACCGTCCTGCCGCGACCCGCGAGGGAGAAGGATGCCGTTTCGTGGGGCGCGAACTGCGGGTGGGCAGCGTTCAGTCGGAACCGTCCCTCGGGGAGGTCGCGGAAGGCGTAGTGCCCGTCGGCGGCCGTCACCATGGTGGCCACCGGTGGCCCCGGCGGTGTCGTCGCGTGCATGCCCTGACGCGGGCTCTCCACGAGATCCACCGTCACGCCCTCGACCGGGCGCCCCAGGCCGTCGGTCGCGACGCCCACGAGCCCGTCGCCGGGCCACATCCGGATCCTGAAGTCCTTGCCGGTGATTTCCTTCCGCTTCAGCGCCGCCTCGTAGTTCACGGTGGCCCGGTTGTCGGTGTACCCCGGTGCGGCGGCGATCACATCGACCTGATAGGAGCGGTCGATCTCGAGTTCGAACAGGCCGACTTCGGCGCGCCGGATGCGCACCCCGACCGGGGCCTTCCCATCGGCAGGCTCCCTGCCGAACGCATCGCTCGCCCGGGCCACCAGCGTCCCGTCGACCCGGACCTCGGTGCTGCGGTCGAGCAGTTCGACGAGGATCGTGCGCGATCGCTCGAGGGTCACGATCACCGGACCGCGATCGCCGTGCAGACGTTCGCCGCCGTTGCGATGCCGGAGCTTCGTGGCCTGCAGGGTCGAGACGTAGAGAGAGCGCGTCCCGAAGGCGAACCGTCCCTCGGCGTCCGAGCGCGTCGATTCCCCGAGCCATCCCCCGGGCACCGGACGACGTCCTCTTTCCTGGTAAGCGAGATCGGCTGAGGGGATCTCGGGCAGCGAGTGCCCCATGACCACATCAGCTCCAGGAACCGGTTCGCCTGCGTCATCGACGACCGTTCCGGTCACGGCCTCCGCCGGCGACCAGTCGACCACCGTCACGTCCTCGGGCGCCTCCACCACCACCAGGGGCAGGATGGCCCGGTCCTCACGTCCGAACAAGACCAAGGCAGGGTGCTCGATGTCCGACGGGAGCGCGACCTTGCCCTCGTTGTCCGTGACTGCGGTGTGGGCCGGGTCGGGGATCGCGTCACCGGCCTTCCACGCCAGGTTCCAGCGCATCGCGCTCATCGTGTCGAGCGGCCAGATCGATGCGTCCACGCCGATGCCGGGCTTGCCGTCCGCGGCCAACAGTTGGAAGCGCAGAGAACCCGCCTTCGGCAGAACGAACGTCTCGACCTTTGTCTCGCCGCCGGGAACGGTCAACAGAAGCGTTGCCCGCCCGTGCCCCGGCGCCGTCACGGTGAGCAGGACCGTCTCGCCGGCGAAGCGGTCGCCCTCGTCCTCCCAGCGGTATCGGCCGAACTCGTCGGTCGTCGCCGATCCGATCGGGTCGAGGCTCTCAGGGTCGATGCCCTGTTCCGATTTCGCGATGCGCCTCACCGTGATGGCGGCGTCCGCGAGGGGCTGCCGGGCCTCGTCCACGACCAGCCCCCACAGTCCAGGGAACGGACCGACTGGCTCATCGGCCTCGCCCGGAACCTCTTTGAGGAGCAGCGAGACCGCGGCGGCGTTGGGCGCGATGTCATCGGACGGGGGCGCGAGGTCCGTCCCACCACTCGGGAACGAGGAGGCGTCGTCCCGGGCGACTTCTCCGGCGACATCGAGGCCGTCCACGTCGTCGAGCAGCACCCACACCGCAATGAGGGCGAGGCCGAGCACCAGGGTCGAAACGATCAACCGCTTGCCCATGCCCTGCCCTCCTCGCGACTCCATGGCCCCCTCGGTTCTCGCCCCTACGCCAGCATCCCCCACACCCACCGCACCAGGTAATAGACACCGACCACCAGCAGCAACAACACGACCCGCCCGATCCAGATCAAGGGGACCCGTCGGTTCTTGCTGTAGGGATCGAGGAAGCTCATCGCGAGCCGCCGGCCTTCGAAGCGCGCCGCCGTTCGCCAACCGCCTTGCGCGGCGCCCGCTGACAGCGCGCGCAGAAGTGCGTGCCGCGCTGGCCGACGACGATGCGGCGGATGGGGGCCGCGCAGCGCAGGCACGGTTCGCCCTCGCGGCCGTACACCGTGAACTCGTGCTGGTAGTCGCCCGGTTGTCCCTCGGGGGTGCGGTAGAAGCCGTCGAAGCTGCTGCCCTGCTTGGCGATGGCCGCGGTGAGCACGTCGCGGATGCTCGCGGCGAGATCGACGGCCCGCGCGCGGCTCACCCGGTGGCTCAGCTGCAGCGGGTGCAGGCGCGCACGGTGCAGCGACTCGTCCACGTAGATGTTGCCGAGCCCCGCGAGGAACGACTGGTCGAGCAGCAGCGGCTTGAGCATGCGCTTGCGTTCGCCCAGGGCCTGCGCCATCCACTCACCGTCGATCTCCGGCCCGAGGGGCTCGGGCCCCATGGCCGGCAGGGCCTGCTCGAGCGCGTCGACGAGGGCCAGCCGGCCGAACTTGCGCACGTCCACGAAGATCAGGTGGCGACCGTTGTCGAGGGGGAAGGTGGCGCGGGTCCACGGCGGCTTCGGGTCGTCGTCGACGAAGAGGCGACCGGTCATGCGCAGGTGACCCACCAGCAGCTTCGGGGCCCGGTCGGCCCGCACCGGGGCACTGCGAGCCGACGGCGCTCGCGCTCCTCGTGCTCGTGTCGCCGCCTCCTGCGCCGAGAGGTGCAGCACGAAGTACTTGCCGCGACGGCTCAGGGCCTCGACCCGGCGGCCCGTCACGTCGCGAGCGAAGGCGGCCGCCGAGGGCTGGGCGATGGTGCGCTTCCACAGGACCCGCGCGCCCTCGATGAGGCGGCCTTGCAGGAGCGGCCGCAACTGGCGCACGACGGTCTCGACCTCGGGAAGCTCGGGCATTGGCATCAGCCTAGCGATTGGGGCAATCTTCAACCGACGTGCGCATCCTGATCACCAGCCCCATCTTCCCGCCCGACCTCGGCGGCCCCTCGACCTACGTGCCGAGCATCGCCCGCTGGCTCGTGGAGCGCGGCCACGCCGTGACGGTGGTGGCCTTCTGCAGCGACCCCGACCCCCAGGGCTGGCCCTTCCGCGTGGTCTCCGTGCCGCGCCTGTGGATGCCGCGGCGCTACTGGCGCGACTTCGTCGCCGTGTGGCGCGAGGCGAAGCACGCCGACCTCGTCTACGTGAACGAGCACCTGGCCTTCCACGTCGTGCTCGCGGCGCGGCTGCGGGGCAAGCCGGTGATCATCCGCACCTACGTCGACGGCACGTGGGAGATCTCACATCGCCTCGGCTGGCACAACGACGGCATCGTCGAGTACCAGGGCAAGGACTACGGCTGGCGGGTGAGTTGGTTGCGCCGGTTGCAACGCCTGTGGTGGGGCTGGGCGCGGCAGCTCATCGCGCCGAGCCGCTTCATGCAGGAGATCATCGAGGGCCACGACGTGCCGCCCCAGAAGATCTCGATGATCTACAACAACTACCACGGCCCGCGCGGCGAGCTGCCCGACCGGGAGAGCTGCCGGGAGCGCCTGGGGCTGCCGGCCGACCGCGTGGTGCTGCTCTCCATCTGCCGGTTGATGGTGTGGAAGGGCGTCGACGGTCTCATCGACGCCCTCGCCGAGCTGCCCGAGAATCACCACCTCTACGTGGCCGGCGACGGCGAAGAGCTCGACAACTGGACCGCGCGGGCCGCTGCCCTGGGCATCGCCGACCGGGTGCACTTCCTCGGCAATGTGCCGTTCGAAGAAATCGTCGCGTGGATCCGCGGCGCCGACGTGTTCCTGCTCAACAGCGTCTACGAGGGCCTCTCGCACACCTTGATCGAAGTCATGTGGATGGGGCTGCCGGCCGCCGTCTCCGCCGTGTGCAGCAATCCCGAGCTCATCGAGGACGGCGTCAACGGCCGCACCTTCCCCCACCAGGACACGGCCGCCATCGTCGACGCCGTCACCGAGATCGTCGGCGATCCCGCACGTGCCGCCCTTTTCGCGCAGAGGAGTCGCGAGAAGGCCGCCGGCTTCGACCCTGAAGAGATCTTCAGGAAGAAGGAGCAACTTTTCCTGTCTGTTGCGGGACAGCCCTGATCGTCTAGAAAAAGCATCAACGCCGCCGGTCGAATCCTCGGCAAAAGGCTCGCCGGCAGCACCCATCACCACCCGATCACCCAGCACGGCCGATAAGGAAGCAGACGCTTCTCCGTCGGAGCAGAAAGAGCCAGCAGCACCCTCCTCCCCCCTGCCCGAGAAACCCGATGCCCCCCGTCGCAGCCACCCGCGAGAGCCGGGCACTGCTCTCCATCTCCATCCGCGAACGGATCGAATCGATCCTGCGGCCCTACCTCGACGAGTTCCGCGAAGCCCTCACCGACCTGTCCCTCGTCCGCCGCACGTACGGCGGCGCCTGGGTGATCGGCGTGCGCACCACCGGCGGCCCCGGAGACCTCGGCTACTCACGGCTCGAGTTCGAGCTCGAGATCGACACCAAGAAGAACGCGGTGAGGGTCACGGCCAAGTCGACGACCTTCAATCGTGACCACGCCGTGCAGTCGCTGAAGGTCGAGACCGCCGGCGACGAGGACGCCGAAGGATGGATGCGTCTCGAAGCATTCTTCGAACGCGCCTTCCTGCTCTTCGCCGGCCGCTACTGGGAAGCCGAGTCGGCCGCCCGCTGGGCCTTCCCCAAGACGCCGCGCTCCGTGGACTGAAACGACCTCCCTCCCCCCGAAAGGGCGCTGCCCGGCGCCCGATCCGCCGCGCGCGCCGTGACGCCCCCTGTCACGGCGCGCGCCTTCAATTCGCCCCTGCACCTCGCCTCCGGCCGCGACTCCCCGGAGGCCGCCCCCGGAGTGGGGAGCCGTGCGACCGCCCGATGCGTAAGATGCGCGCCGACGCCGCTGCAGCCTGGGCGGGCGTCTTTCGGGAGGTGACCGTGAACATTCTCGTGGCGGGTGGGTCGGGCTTCGTCGGCCGTCGGCTGATCGAGTTGCTCGTCGAGCGCGGCGACCAGGTGACCGTCGTCTCCCGGGATCCGGCGGGGTGCCAGCGCCTGCGGCGGACCGGTCTGCAGTTCCGCGGCTGGCTGCCCGACGTCGCCGCCTTCGATGCGGTCATCAACCTCGCCGGGGCGCCCATCTTCGGGCCGCGCTGGAACGCTTCCTACCGCGAGCAGATCCGCTCATCGCGCGTGGAGACGACGCGCCGCATCGTCGAGGCCATCAACCGCTCGGACGAGCCTCCGGACGTGCTCGTGAACGGATCCGCCATCGGCTACTACGGCGACCGCGGCGACGAAGCCCTCACCGAGGCGTCCTCGCCCGGTAACGACTTCCTGGCGCAGGTCTGCGTCGACTGGGAGGCCGAGGCGACGCGCTGCAAGGCGCGCACGGTGCTGCTGCGCACCGGCGTCGTGCTCGGGCGCGGCGGCGGGGCCCTGCAGCAGATGCTCCCGCCCTTCAAGTTCGGGCTCGGCGGACCCATCGGCCTGGGACGGCGCCACTTCAGCTGGATCCACCTCGACGACCTGTGCGGCATCGTCATGCACGCCCTCGACGACGCCAGTGTTAAGGGCCCGGTGAACGGGACGGCCCCCGGCGCCGTGACCAACGCCCAGTTCACGAAGGCCCTCGGTCGGGTGCTGAAGCGGCCGACCCTGTTCCCCGTGCCGCCCTTCGCCCTGCGTCTGAAGTTCGGCCAGGCCGCGGAAGTGCTGACGGCGAGCCAACGCTGCGAACCGGCGGTGGCCAAGAGTGCGGGCTATGTCTTCCAGCTCCCCGACGTCGAACCGGCCCTGCGACAGATCCTCGACCGCTGACGCGCGGGACCACCCCCTGCCCGCGCCGGCACCATGTCCGAGTCTGACTCGCCCATCGACATCTCCACCGACGCCCCTGGCGACGACCCCGGCGGCGGGGATTCCGCCCAGCGGACCCGCCCTCAGGCCGTGGTCGTGCGCTGTGAACAGCTCACGAAAATCTATGGCCGGGGGGACATCGCCACCCGGGCCCTCGACCGGGTCGACCTCGAACTCCGGGCCGGCGAGGTCGTGGCACTCACGGGACCGAGCGGTTCGGGCAAGAGCACTCTGCTGCACATCCTCGGAACGATGGACGTGCCCACCTCGGGGTCGGCCACCGTCCTCGACCACGAGCTGGGTCGACTCGACGACGAGGCCGCGTCGGTCTTCCGCAATCGGCACCTCGGCTTCATCTTCCAGTTCTTCCACCTCGTGCCGTCGCTCACAGCCCGCGAGAACATCGCGTTGCCGGGGCGTCTGGCGGGCCGCCCCCGCGCCGAGTGCGACGCGGTCGCCGCCGACCTGGCCCGACGCGTGGGGCTCGGCGAGCACCTCGAGCGCTTTCCCGATCAACTCTCGGGCGGGCAGCGCCAGCGGGTCGCGCTGGCGCGCGCGCTGCTGAATTCTCCGGCGCTCGTCCTCGCCGACGAGCCCACGGGCAACCTCGACCATGCCGCCGGCGGCGAGGTCATGGACCTGCTCATCCGCCTCGGCAAGGAAGAGGGCGTGGCCGTGCTGGTGGCCACCCACGACCCCGCGGTCACGGGAGCCGCCGACCGTGAGATCGCCCTGCTCGACGGTTGCCGCGTCGAGGGGCCCCGCGCCGGTGCGCCCGCCGATCATGCGGCCGCCCCCCGGCGATGAAGCCGGGACGTCCCGCCGCGCCCGCATGGTGGCCGGCCGCCACCACCGCCCTCGGCGTGCTCCTCGCGGATGCGCGGCGACATCGACTGCAGACGCTGACGAGCCTGCTCGGCGTGGCCGCCGGCGTTGCGGTCGTCGTCGCCATCCACCTGGCGAGCCGCTCGTCCCTGCAGAGCTTCCAGGCCACCTATGGAGCGCTGGCCGGCAAGGCGACGCACCAACTCACGGCGGTGGGGCCGCTCTCGGCCGCACGCCTCGGCGCGCTCGCCGTGCATCCCGCCGTCCGCGCGATCCAGCCGGTGATCGAATCGTCGGTGGTGTTGCCGCAGGCGCCCGTCGTGCCCACACCCACCATTGCCTCCGCTCCCGCTCGCTCGCCCGCGCCCGCGGCGGCGCCCGCACTTGCACCCACGCCTGCAACGACCGCGCTGCGCACGCTGCGCCTCGTCGGCATCGACCCCTTCCTCGCCCCGCCGTTCTACGGCCGACTCACTCCGGACGACGCGTCGCCATCCGCGCATGGCGGTCTGCTCATGCGCTTCATGACCGAGCCCGGCCTGGCCCTCCTCGCGACGGAGGACCTGGCCCGGTTGGGCCTGGCCGACGGCGACCCCTTGACGGTCCGCGGTCCGGCGGGCGCGGCGACGTTGACATGCGTGGCCAGCGCCGCGCTCTCCGGCGGCGACACCGGCGCAGCGCCCTTCGCCCTCGTCGACATCGCCACGGCCCAGGAGGTCCTGGGGCTGGGGGACGCGCTCACCCGCATCGACCTGATCCTCTCCGACGCCGAGGCCGCGCTCCCCTTGCTCCCGGGCGAGGTCCTCGAGCGGCCGGCCCAGCGCGGCGAACGAGCGGGCACGCTGACCCGCGCGTTCCGACTGAATCTCATGGCCCTCGGCTTCCTCGCGGTGCTGGTGGGGGCCTTCCTCGTCTTCAACATGTCGCAGTTCGCGGTGACCCGAAGGCGCACGATGCTGGGCAAGCTGCGCTGCCTGGGGTGTTCGGCCAAGGCGCTGTTGGCGGCTTCACTCGGCGAAGCCATGGTCCTGGGCCTGGCCGGCGGCGTGCTCGGCCTGGCTTGCGGACGCCTCCTGGCCGCGGCCCTCGTCGACGACGTCGCCCTGACGGTGAGCACCCTCTACGGCCACATCGAGACGCCCTCCGCCGGCCTCGACGGACTCACCGCCGTGGGCGCCCTGGTGCTGGCCGTCATCACCGCCCTGGTGGCCAGCTGGGGACCCGCGCGTTCCGCCGCGTCGACGCCCCCGGCCGTGGTTGCGGGCGCGGTGGTGCGCGAACAGCTCATGCCGGCGCGCATTCCGCTCGGCTTGCTGGTGATCGCCGTCCTGCTGCTGCTCCCTCCCGAGGGCGGCCTGCTGTTGCAGTCGCTGTCGGTGCTGTGCCTGTTGCTGGGCGTCGCCATGATCACGCCGCGCATCCTCGGACGGCTCGTGCGGCACGCGCCCCGCGGCACCGTGACCTCCCTCGCCGCCGGGCGTCTGCAGCGCTCGCTCTCGCGCACCGGCGCCGCGGCCGGCGCGCTGGTCATGCCCATCGCCATGACCGTCGGCATCACCGTGATGATCGACAGCTTCCAGCGCGAGGTCACGGCCTGGGTCGACGCCACCATCGGCGCCGACATCTACGTCAGCCCGCTCTACCAGCAGCTGGCGCCGCGCACGGCACGCCTCGATACGACCATGCTCGCTGCCCTCGAGGCGTGGCCCGGGGTCACCGGCCTCGACCTGCTGCGGGGCACCGAACAGCGCCGCGGCGCGGGCTCGTTCCTGGTGGCGGGGGCGCGCCTCTCGACCCTGCGGATGAAGGCCGACCTGCGCATCCTGCAGGGCGAGTCCGAGGGACTGTGGGAGCGCCTCGAGGAAGGCGCCGTGCTGATCACCGAGCCGCTGCAGCGCAAGTCCGGGCTGGAGCCGGGCGACACCATCGAGCTGCTTGGACGCGACGGCCCGCGGTCGTTCCCCATCGCCGCCGTGTTCCAGGACTTCTCCTACGATCGCGGCTACTGCCTCATGGAGGAGTCGCATTACCTCGACCACTACGGTGAGACGGGCGTCCGCAACGCCGCCCTCCTGCTCGACGAGGGCGTCGATGCAGCGGCCGTGTCCGCGGCTCTCGCGAACCGCTTCCCGGACGGCGAGTTCAAGACCACCGAGGGCCTCCGGGCCGCGGTGATGGAGGCCTTCGACAACACCTTCCGGGTGACCTGGTCGTTGCAGGCCATCTCGACGGCTCTCGCGCTGGTGGGCGTGCTCACCGGTCTGCTCTGCCTGCACCTCGAGCGCCGCCACGAGCTCGGCGTCCTGCGCAGCCTCGGCGCCACCCACCGCACCATCGGCCGCCTGCTCCTGGCGGAGGCCCTCGTCATCGTCGGGCTCGCCGTGGCCCTGGCCGTGCCCCTGGGCGGCGCCCTCGCGTGGATCCTCATCGCCCTCGTGAACACGCGCTCCTTCGGCTGGAGCTTCCCCATGGTCTTCGACCCGGCGGCCATCGCCTCGGTGCTCGGGCTCGCCATCGTCGCGGCCCTGCTCGCCGGGATGGTGCCGTGGTTGCTGGTCCGGCGCGCGCGCATCGCCCGGCTGCTCCACTCCACGGCCCCCCTCGCCCTGGCCGCGCTGCTCCTCGCGCCGGCCGCCGCCGCCGATGACGGCTTCCTGCGCGCGCTCCCGGGCCGCCCACTGGTCCTGCCCGCCGACCACGGCGCCCACCCGACCGCCCGCACCGAGTGGTGGTATCTCACCGGGCCGCTGGAGGCCGAGACGGGCGAGGTGTTCGGGTTCCAGGCGACGTGGTTCCGCCGGGCGCTGGTCGCCACGCCCATCGAGCGTGCCTCGCCGCTCGGCGCCCAGGCCGTGATGATGTTCCATGGCAACCTCACCGACCTGCGCGGCGAGCGCATGCTCGGCAGCGAGCAGGCCTGCCGCGAGTACGGACCCTGGGCCTCGGCCGACACCGACCGCCTGGCCCTCGACCTGCTCGGGCACAGCCTCGTCGCCGACGACGATCACCGCACCGCCGTCCTCGACTACCGCGCGGGGGACGCCCGGGTGCAACTGACCCTCGCGTTGGACTCGACCGAGCCGCTGTTGCACGGCAACGACGAAGGCCTGAGCCCCAAGGGCGACGAGCCCGGACAGGCGAGCTGGTACTACAGCCTCCCGCGCATCTCGGCCCGCGGCACGGTCACGCTGCCGGGTCGCGAGCCCCTCGCGGTCCAGGGCACGGCGTGGTTCGACCACGAATTCGGATCGTCGGTGTTGTCCGACGAGCAGGTCGGCTGGGACTGGTTCTCGGTGCCCCTCGACAACGGCAGCGAGCTCATGCTGTTCGAGCTGCGCCGCGCGGCGGGCGCTCCCGACGACGACCGCGGGAGCGACGACGGGGTCGGGCACACCCGCGACCGGGCCAGTGCAGGGACCCTGCGGCACGCCGACGGCCGCGTCGTGCGCCTCACGGCCGAGGATTTCTCCGTGACCGTCACCCGGCGCTGGACAAGCCCTTCGACCGGGATCACCTACCCCGCAGGCTGGCGCCTCTCCGTGCCGGGAGAGGGCCTCGAGCTCACGGTTCGGCCCTTGTTCGCCGACCAGGAGGTCACGACACCGGATTCCACGAGCGTCACCTATTGGGAAGGACTGTGTGAATTCTCGGGCCGCCTCCAGGAAGAGGCCGTCTCAGGTCGAGGTTACGGAGAGCTGGTCGGCTATGGCGCACCGTTCTCGGCGCGCTTCTGACCATCGGACGAAGCCCCTTCACGCGACCGCGATGTCCTCAGTTACCCGCCACCCGAACCGCCTCGCGACGTGCCGCCTTCCGGCGCGTACATGGGAATCGTGGTATCTTTCGGGGTTCGGACCGCTCATCCCCGGGGTTACTCCCGGAGCCCCGGTCTCGGGCCCCCACGCCGTGTTGCGGCGCACCCTCCGTCGAGCGTCTTGACGCCATGCGAGTTCTATTTCTCTCCACCTTCCTCGCCCAGGAACCCCTGGGGGTGATGTACCTCTCGCGTGCCCTCAAGGATGCCGGGCACGAGACGAAGATGATCTTCGTGCCGGACGCGACGGCGCCCCAGAAGATCAAGCAGTACGACCCCGACGTCCTCTGCTACTCGGTCATGACCGGCACGCATCAGCCCGTGGCCACACTGAACCGCATGGTCCGCCACTGGGCCCCGAACAAGAACGTCCTCTCCATCGCGGGCGGCGCCCATGTCACCGTGGTGCCCGAGTTCCTGCAGGAAGAGGGATTCGACGCCATCTGTCGCGGCGAGGGCGAGCAGGCCATGGTCGACTTCGTCAACGCGGCCGAGCAGGGCGGCGACATGACGAACATCCCCAACATCTGGTTCAAGGACAAGGACGGCAAGATCCACCAGAACGAGCCGCGCCCCTTGATCCAGGATCTCGATGAAGCGGGCTTCTGCGATCGATCGATCGTCTACGACGCGGCCAGCTTCTACCGGAACTCCGAGCGCAAGGTCATCAAGACTGACCGCGGCTGCCCCATGAACTGTTCTTTCTGCTTCCACCACGCCTGGAAGCAGAAGGTCTACAAGGTCACGAACAACGAGTACGTGCGTCGCCGCACGGTCTCCCACGTGATCGAAGAAGCGCAGCAGATGCAGAAGGCGTACCCGCTCAAGTTCGTCCACTTCCTCGATGACATCTTCAACATCAACAAGAAGTGGCTCGACGAGTTCGCTGAGCGCTGGCCCAAGGAGGTCGGTCTGCCCTTCGACGCCATCCTCATGGCGAACATGGTGCAGGAGAAGCACATCCAGCTGCTCAAGAAGGCCGGGTGCATCTACGCCCGCATCGCCTTCGAGGCCGCCAACGATCACATGCGCAACGCGATCATGAAGAAGAACACGACGCGTCAGCAGCTGATCCGCGCCGCGAGCCTGATCCGCAAGTACGACATCCGCCTGGGCAGCCTGAACATGCTCGGCGGACCGGGCGCGACCATCGAAGACGACATGGAGACGGTCGAGCTGAACATCGAGTGCAAGGTCGACCACCCGCTGGTCAGCCTGCTGCAGCCGTACCCGATGACCGACATCAACGACATGACGCGGGAGATGGGCCTGGCCACCGACCAGTGGGACGAGTTCCCGGCCCTGTTCAACCGCACCACGTCCATCGCCCTGCCGCACCGCCACTACTACGAGAACCTGCACAAGTGGTTCCCGATCGTGGTGCGCAACCCGTGGATGATGCCCGCCGTCCGGCGCATGATCCGGTGGAAGTGGCTGAGCAAGCCCTACACCTGGATCTACATGCTCTACAGCGAGTGGCTCGTGACCGAGCAGAACAAGCTCTACAACCGGGTCCAGGGCAACAAGGGCTTCGGCACCATCCCGGCCGTCGATTTCGTCTCGCGAGTCATCAAGAAGGGCTTCATCCGCGTCTTCACCGTCGTGTTCGGCAAGGGCGCTGCCCGCCTGGCCGTGCGGATGAACCTCAACGACGAGCGCGTGATGAACCACATGGAAGACTAGGCCCCTGCGGCCTGTTCCCCGGTTCGGGTGCATTCCTATACTCCCGGCTGGCGCCCCCGCGCGCCCTGATCGGAGTGCACCCATGTCCAGCGTCCACCGGCCTCGAGGCCGTCGCCCTGCGCAAGTGGGCCCCTGCGCAACTCGTCCTCGGGGCGCCTTCCGGCGGGCAGCCCTGCTCGGGGCCGCGCTGCTGATCGCTGCCTGCGGCGGACCCGAGGCTGACGTCGTGCTCTACGTGGCGCTCGACCGCAATCATTCCGAGCCCATCGTGAAGGCCTACGAGCAGGCCACCGGCCGGGTGGTGGACGCCCACTACGACGTCGAGGCCAACAAGTCCGTCGGCCTGCGCCGGCGCATCCAGGCCGAATCGGCCAACCCCCGCTGCGACGTCTTCTGGAACAACGAGGTGGTGCAGACGGTGCTGCTCGCCCAGGCCGACCTGCTCCAGCCGTACGTCTCCCCCAACGCCACCGACGTGCCCGCCCACCTCAAGGACCCGGACGGGCACTGGACCGGCTTCGCGGCGCGGGGGCGCGTGCTCATCGTCAACACCGAGCTGCTGCCCGACCCGGCCCAGGCGCCGGTGGGGTGGCCGTCCTTCCTCGACCCCGCCTACGCCAACCGCATCGGCATGGCCAAGCCGCTCACGGGCACCACCGCCGCTCACGCCGGCATGATCATCGCCCGCGACGGGTGGGAGGCCCTGCAGCGGCAACTGTCCGCCATGCGCGCGAACCGCGTGCGCTTCGGTCCCGGCAACGCGCACCTGATGAAGCTGGTGCGTGCCGGCGAGCTGGTCTTCGGCTGGACCGACACCGACGACTACCGCGCCGCTGAGACCGGCGGATTCCCCGTGGCCATGGTCGTGCCCGGCCAACAGCCCGGCGGAGAGGGCCTCGTGCTGATCCCCAACACGGTGTCGTTGGTGAAGGACGCGCCCCACCCCGACGCGGCGCGCGAACTGATCGACTTCATCCTGTCGCGGCAGGTCGAGGCCTCGCTGGCGGCGGGGCATTCGGCGCAGATCCCCGTGCGCGACGATGTGGCCCGTCCCGACCATGTCCTTCGACTGTCCGACTGGAAGATCGCCGAGGTCGACTGGGCCGCCGCCGGCGCGGCCTACGCGGCGCACACCGATGATCTCGAGGCCTTCTTCAACCAGTAGGGGTTTCATGGGCGCGACCGTCGCCGTCGTCCGCACCTCGCCGCGCTCCGTCGTGGACGACACGGTGCGCTGCATGGAGCTGGGCGGCGTCGCCGAGGTCCTCGACCCGGCCCTCTCCACCCTGCTGAAGCTCAACCTCTCCTGGACGCGCTTCTATCCGGCGTGCAGCACCTGGCCCTGGCAGATCGACGGCGTCCTGCGGGGCCTCAAGCGCGCCGGCCACGCCCCCGATCGGTTGCTGGCCGTCGAGAATTCCACCGTCGTCACCGACCCCGTCGAAGGCGCGCGCCGCAATGCGTGGACCGGCCCGCTGCAGCGGCACGGCGTGAGCTACCAACCGCTCACCGAGGTCGAGTGGGAGCGCGCCGACTTCGGCGGGGAGACGCCGGTGCTCGACCGCATCTTCCCCGACGGCATTTGGGTCCCGTCGATCTATCCGGGCCGGCAGATCGTGCACCTGCCGACGCTCAAGACCCACGGCCACACCGTCACCACCGGCGCGGTGAAGAACGCCTTCGGCGGGCTGCTGCGGGAGGAACGTCATCACTGTCACAAGCACATCCACGAAGTGCTGGTCGAACTCCTGGTGATGCAGCGCAAGCTCCACCCGGCCCAGTTCTCCGTGATCGACGGATCCGTGGCCGGCGATGGCGCCGGGCCGCGCACCATGAAGCCCCGCTTGCGGGAGCGGCTCATCGCCGGCGCCGACCCGGTGGCGGTCGACGCCGTCGGCGCCGCGCTCATGGGCATCGACCCCGTGACCGTCCCCTACCTGGCCATGGCCGCCGAGCGGGGCCTCGGTTGCGCCGACCTCGCCGACATCGAGGTCGTCGGTGACGGGCTCGACGCGCCCGCGCGTCCCTTCACCACCAAGCGCAGCCTGGTGATCACGGGGGACCAACTGCTGCGCAAGGGGGCGCTGCGCTTCCTCGAAGGGCCGGCCCTCCACTCGCCCCTCTTCTTCTGGGCCCCCCTGGCTTCGAACCTCTACCATGACGGCCTGTGGTATCCACTGGTGGGCGCCCTGCGCGCCGCCCGCTTCCGCCGCTCGGCGTGGGGGCGCCTGCACCAGGTCTACCGGCACGAGAGCGGCGGCTAACCTGGGGACCATGGAGAGCCGCACCGAAGCCAGCGCCGAGTTGCTCGCCCTGCGCCAGCACGCCGAGAAGCTGCTGGCGGCCTCGGTGCGCGAGTTCGCCTCCGTCGCCGACCGTTACGAGGTGCCGTATCAGTCCACGCGCATCATCGTGCACCCGCTCGACTGGACCAAGGGCCGCACCCTGCTGCGCTTCATCGCGCCGGTGGTCGTCGACATCGCGCCCATGCCGGGCCTGCACCGCCGCCTCTCCGAGTTCAACAACACCACCGTCTTCGGCAAGTTCTACTTCCACGAGGGGACCATCTTCATCGAGCACAATTTGCTCGGTGAGTCGGTGGACCGGGCTCAGTTCCGGGCCGTGCTCGCCTCGGTGGCTCACCACGCCGATCACCTCGACGAAGTGCTCATCGCCGAATTCGGAGGACGCCGCTGGGCCGGCGGCGCGTCAGGCGCCGCGGCGCATCCCGGCGGGGAGTCCTGAGCGGGCCGTCGCGCCGATGGCCTTGAGCCCGTCGGCCAGATTGGCGATGACCGCATCCCGGTCCATGGCGGCGAAGTCCGCCGGGAGGTTCGAGCGCAGCCGCAGCTCCTGCTTCTCGTCGGTGAGCAGGCGCAGCAGCCGCAGCGAGAGCTCGCCCTGGGTCCCGTCGTAGAGCAGGCCGTTCACGCCGTGTTCGATGATCTCGGGCACGATGCCAACGCGCGTCGACACCGCCGGCGTCCCGCAGGCCATGGCCTCCGCCACCACCCGCGGCCCGCCCTCGCTGGCGGAGGCGCACACGAAGACCCGGGCGGTGCGATAGAGCTCGGCCAGGGCGTCGCTGTCCTCGGCCCAGGGGATGTGCTCGACGTTGTCGGCGATGCCCGCCTTGGCCGCGAGGGCCAGCAGGCGCTCTTGCTCGGGACCGCGCCCCACCAGGCGCAGCTTCAGCCCGGTGAGGCCGTGCACGTTCACCAGTCCGGCAAAGGCTCGCAGCAGCTGGTCGAAGCCCTTACTCGGGACGAGGCGGCCCACGGCGAGCACGTCGCACGCGAAACCGGGCGCGGCCGACGTCGACGCGGGACGGAAGGCCTGGGTGTCGAGGTAGAGCGACGGCAGCACATGCACGCGCTCGTCGGGCACGCCCCAGCCCGTGAGCAGGGGCACGAGCTCTCCCGCGTTCACCACGCGGAACCCCGCCGCCCGCTTGTTGGCCCAGCGGACGTAGGCCCGGGTGGCGACCCGGTCGACGCGCTCGCGGATGGTCGTGGCTCGCGGGTGCCCGGGGACGTGGTGGATCTCCGCCACATAGGGGATGCCCGTGGCCTTCGCGATGCGCCACGAACCGAGCCCGTTGTAGAACGGGTTGTAGTCGTGGCTGGTGATGACCGTGTAGGGCCGTTCGGCCGCGAGCGCCAACCCCGTGCGCGCAATGAATCCTGCCTGGACCAGCTTGCCCGTGGTCGGGTGGTGCAGGCGCACGTTGTCGAACACGTGGGTCGTCGCGATGCGCTCGGGGCGCGTGCCGATCACGTCGACCCGGTCCCAATGCCGGGAGAACGTCTCCAGCATGTAGTGGAACGGCCCCTTCTCTCCGGCGACCACGCCCCGATCCGCCGAGACCATCATGATGTTCGCGGTCATCGCGGACGTGCCGTCACGGACGGTATTCGCCCAGGAGATCTTGCGCCACCTCGACGCCGGCGCGCATCGACTTCGCCATGTTGTTGTACCAGAACTGCCCGGAACGCCCGATCGAGCGCAGGTTCGGGAAGGTGTCGAGCTGTTCCCAGATGCGGTCGAGCTTCTCGCGGTAGTCGAGCGGGTACACCGGATAGCTGTCGGGCACGAACATGAACATGTGTTCGGTGACGTGTTCGCGCCGACACACGCCGAGCTTCTCGAGCCCGCTCGCGATCTTGTCCCACAGGCGTTCGGGATCGGCCTCGTCCTTGAAGTCGGTCGGCGAGATCTCGACGCACAGGCTGTCCTTGCCCGGCGGGCACAGCCCCTCCACCGAGCGGTTGGGATAGTAGATGCGGTTGAACGGGATCTCCGGGTCGGCGACGTAGGTGTACAGGGCATCGCCGTCGGGGAGCGGCCGGTCCAGCTTCATCATGCAGAGCATGATGGTCATGAACGGCAGCTCCTCCCGCGGGATCTCGAGCATCGAGCAGAGGCGGTGCACCGAACCGGTCCAGATCACCTGCGCCGGAGCTTCGATGGAACCGCCGTCCCAGGTCACCGACCGGACGCGCTTGCCCTCGACGTTCAGTTGCACGTTGGCCGCCCGCAGCTCGAGCTTGCCGCCCTGCGCGACGTAGTCGTCGGCCACGCGCTCGACGATCACGCCGACGCCGCCCGGCGGGTAGAGCACCTTCTTGTAGTCCTTCTTGGCGGCGAGCTTGGTCAGGCCCCGCACGACGTTGAAGGCGTGCTTGATCGGCCCGGCCCGCTCCGGCTCGTCACTCTCCCCGGTCTCGGCGGCCTCCTGCCTGCGCCGCTCGGCCGCTGCGCGCACTTCCGGGTAGCGGTCGAGGTACTGCTCGACGAGCGCCGGCTCGAACTGCAGCATCTTGTCCCGCTTCACGTCGGGCACGTTGTGGATCGTGCGCGTGGTCTGGGCGTACCAGTCGCGGTGCAGCGCGTTGGCCCCGTCGGAGACGGGACACTTCTTGCGCAGGTAGGGGTCGAGGAAGATCCGGTACATGGCGGAGCCGTAGGCCCCCTGCAGGTATTCGGAGGTCACGAACGACTCGGGCACCCGCCGCTGCAGCGACAGCTTCACGTACTGCAGGATCCCGCGCAGCGGCATCTTGAAGGCTGCCGACAGGGACGGCGGCCAGGCCACGTCGTGACGGCCGATGAGCGCGCTGATCTTGAAGTCGATGGGGCGCCACTCACCGGGACCCATGCACGACCGGATCAGCGCGTTGACGTCGTCGCTCACGTCGAGGAAGAAGTAGTGGGGACCGACATCGAAGATGTGGTCGCCGTACGCGATCGATCGCGCCAGACCGCCGACGTAGTTGTGCCGTTCCAGAACCGTTACGTCGAAACCCGCGCGGCGCAGGGTCGTGGCGGCACCCAGTCCGGCCATGCCGGCCCCGATGATGACGATGGGGCCGTCCTGGGGAGAAGCAGTCACGATCGGGCAGGCCTCGGAGGAACGTTGCGGGCTTCGGGCGCGTCATCCGCCGGGCCCGAGGGGGCGGAATCATACCCAGCAGCGGGTCTGGCGGGCGGATCCTGACGGCGCTCGCGCGAGACACCGCTCCCGCCGTTTCCCGCTACACTGGTCGTCGTTCGGGGGGCCGGGGGGCCCGCATTCATCGGAATCCCGAAGAGAAAGCTGGAAGGACGCGGAAATTCTTGGTCAGTTCGGGTCACGACCTGCGGTAACAATGTCCCGGAGGAAGCTGGTTTGGTCGGGCGAACAGCCCGGATCGGCCCAGCGGGCTGGGAGCGGGGGAACGGGAAGAGGGGGCTTTCAGGAATGGACACAGCGGCAGCCGCGAAGATGTCCAAGGGCCTCAAGGCCGTCAGCGACGTCAATCGCATCCGGATCCTGGCCATCCTGGTCACCGGTGAGTATTGCGTCTCGGACCTGGTCGACAAGCTCGAGATCGACCAACCGAAGGTCTCGCATCACCTGGCCATCCTCAAGCAGGCGGGCATCATCCGCAATCGGCGCCAGGGCCGGCACATCAACTACTCCATCGAGGAGTCGGTCCACCGTCGCGAAGAACACGCCGACGGCCCCACCGACATCTTCGATCTCAAGACCCTCTCGGTCTCGTTCCGCTTCCGGGCCGCCGAGCCGCCCGTGCCCACGCCGGACGGCCATCGCATCATCGACCCGCGGCGTGTCACGGCGGCGACGGGAGACGTTCCCGGGCGCAACCACGAGGGCGCCGCCGGAGTCTGAGGGCGGACCTCCGGGGGCGAGCGTCACTCCCCCGAGGAACGGTCAGTGCGCGGTGCCGTCACCCTGCAGGGAGGCGGAACTGCCGCCCGGGGTCCCGTCCTCGAGCTTCGACTTCTTGCGCAGCTCGAATTCGAAGCGCGCATTCGCCGGGGCGTAGCGCAGCCGGCCTTCCCGACACTCGGGGCAGATCCAGTCGAGGAGCGCCGACATGTCGGCGTTGTAGTGGATCAGCATGTTGTTGTTGCGGTTGATCCAGCACTCGAACAGGCACTGGGGGTTGTCGCAGCAGAACTTCAGCAGCGAAAGCATCGTGCTCTTCATCGATCTGCCTCCCGTTGAGTGCGTCGACGCTCTGGGGCCGACGTCCCGCGCCATCCAGCCCTGAATCCTAGACCCTCGGAGGGATCAGGCAAGCCGCTGAATGGATCTCGCATGGAACCGAGGCCCGGAAGGGGCTTTCGGACTCCGGCGTCAGGCCTTCACGAGCCGTTCGGCTTCGATCCGCGCCAGGCGGTCCTCGTCGACGTCACCGGTCGGGTAGTGCCCGCTGAAGCAGGCGTTGCAGGTCTTCGTGATGGCGTCGTTGCCTTCCTTCACCGAGTCGATCAGGTTGTCGAGGGTCTGGTACACGACGCCGTCGGCACCGATCTCCTTGGCCACCTCCTCAGCGGTCCGGTCCCGCGCGACGAACTCGTTCTTCGTCGACATGTCGATGCCGTAGATGCACGGATAGCGCAGCGGCGGCGAGACCGACGCGAAGTAGACCTTGCGAGCACCCGACCGACGCGCCATCTCCACGATCTCCCGCGAGGTGTTGCCTCGCACGATGGAATCGTCGACGAGCAGCACGTCCTTGCCGTCGAATTCCAGCTGGATCGGATTGAGCTTGTGGCGGATCGACCGGCGTCGCGACTCGTTGTCCGGCATGATGAACGTGCGGCCGATGTAGCGGTTCTTCACGAGCCCTTCGCGGTACGTCAGGCCGAGGGCCCGCGACATCGCCATGGCCGAAGTCGTCGACGACTCGGGGACCGGGATGATCACATCCGCCCTCCACCCGGTCTCGTTCCAGATCTCGGCCATGCGCTCGCCCAGGCGCATGCGGGTCTTGTAGACGCTGACCTTGTCGAGGAACGAATCGGGGCGGGCGAAGTAGACCCACTCGAACAGGCACGGTGTGTGTGTCTGGTCGCCGAGCTGCTTGCGCTCGAGGTTGCCTTCGGTGTCGATGAAGATCGCCTCGCCGGCGTCGAGATCGAAGGTGTTGTGAAAGTCGAGCACGTCGAGGACGACGCTCTCGGACGCGACGCACCAGGTGGAGCGGCCTTCGGCGTCCACGCGCTCGCCGACGATGATCGGCTTGATGCCGTAGGGATCGCGGAAGGCGTAGAGGCCCTCGCCCGCGATCATCCCCACCACCGAGTAGGCGCCCTTCACGCGTCGGAACACGCCGGCGACGGCCTCGAAGACGTGCTCGGGTTTGAGCTTCTTGATCTGCTGCTGGGCGAGTTCGTCGCCGAACACGTTCAGGATGCCCTCGAGGTCACACGACGTGTTCACGTGCCAATGGCTGTCCTGGCTCAACTCCTGACGGATGTCGTCGAAGTTCGTGACGTTGCCGTTGTGCACCATCCCGATGCCGAAGGGATAGTTGATCGAGAAGGGTTGGGTGTCCTCGACCTTGCCGCGCCCCACCGTCGGGTAGCGCACATGGGCGATGCCCAACGAGCCGCGCAGATTCCGCGCGTCCTCGGTGTCAAAGACATCGCGCACGAGCCCCAGACCCTTGGTGCCGTGGAACGCGCCGTTGTAGACGAGCGCTCCCGCTGCGTCCTGGCCACGGTGCTGGATTGTCAGCAGGCCGTTGTAGAGATCGGGAAAGACTTCGACCCCGGAAGGGCCGATGATGCCGATGAATCCGCACATGGCGGCTAGGTCCCCTGGACTCGGAAGCCCATTCTAGCCCGCTTATGAGGCGGTGGCGAGTCGGTGTCGGGCTCCAAACGTCCTCACCGACAGGCTGCCCAGGGCGACGGCTGGACCGTATGCTCGGTCCCGCTTTTCCCGCCCTCTGCAGAGCGGACGAAACCCGATGCCCTGGCCGCGCTAGACAAGCAAGGCCTGCTGCGCCCCCTCCGCCTCCGCGCACCCCCCGGCTCCTGCCGACCTCACCCCCGGAGAGTTCCATGCTCACCTCGCTCTTGCTCACTTCCGTGGCCCTCCTGCCCTTTGCCCAGGACGCGGCCCCCACTGAATTGGCCGTCACCGACCCCGCCGTCCGGGCCTTCATGTCCGACATCCAGGCTCGGCTCTACATGCCGGAGCAGAAGGGCCTCGCCAGCCTGGCCTTCGACGTCGACTTCGAGCAGCCGATGATCGGCAAGGTCGCCACCGCCCACACCCGCTGGGCGGCCGAGGCCGGCGCCTCCGTCACCGTCGACACCCTCGAATTCGAGGTTCCGGAAGAGCTGGCCCAGCGGTACGGCGCCGACTCGGCCAGCATCAAGCAGCAGATCGTCCAGTCGGCCCCGCAGCTCTACTCGCTCCAGGGTGAGCAGTTGGTCGACAACGTGCTCAATCGCTTCGTCTCGGACATGCTGGACGACTACGTGGCGGCCCTCGACGGCGCCAGCGCTGACGGCCTCGTCAAGGTGGGCCTCACCAGCAAGCCCGGTTCGAACGCCGAGTACGAGCAGGCCACCCTCTTCGTCGACGACGAGTCGGTCCTGCAGCGCCTCGAGAGCACCCTCAGCACTCCGGAACAGGCCGTCCCGTTCACGATCCAGTTCTTCTGGAAGGCGGCCTCCGACACCGAAGCCGGCCTCGTCTTCGATCGCTGGGAAATCACCGTCAAGTTCCCCACGCCCATGGGCGAGATGGAGCAGAAGACCATCCAGGACTACGGCTACCGCAACGTGCGCGACCTGGTGATCCTCGAGTCGATCACGACGACCATGAAGATGCCCGCCATGATGGGCATGCCGGACCAGGTGCAGCGGAACGTGCTGCGCTACCTGGCCGTGAACGGTGAGGCGCTGCCCACCGCGGCCGTCGAGTCGGCCGAGGGCTGACCGCCCCCTGACTCCACCACCCGCTGGGCCCCGCCGACGCGGGCCGTCCCGGCGCCACTCCGATGCCGCCGCGGCGACTACAGGTCGTCGTGGCGGCGTTCGATTTCGGTGAAGAGGCGCTCGAGGACCTCAGCCATCTGGTCGATCTCGCGGGTGAGCACGTCCGCGAGCAGGACGATGCGCAGACGCGCCTCTTCGCCCGCCGGACCGCATCCGAGCAGCTTCGCGCCCATGCGCCAGCCGGCCTCGACGATCTCCTCGCGGTAGCGGACGGTCAGCCCCCACATCCCGCCGAGCCCCGAGAAGTCCGGGAACAGCTCGGGGTGACGCGCGGAAAGATCGGCCAGGCGCGCGCGGCAGTACTCCCCCTTGATCTGGGAGTTCTCCAGGATGGTGCGGTCGTCGAAGAGCGGCTCTTCGTGCTGCGTGAGCAGATGCAACGTCGTGTGCGACATGTTCACGTCGAAGAACTTGCCGCCGCCGAAGGTGTTGCTGTGCCACCCGACGTGACAGTCGTCGGCGAGCTCGGCGCGGGCGAACATCATGCCGACCACGGCGCCCTTGGCCGTCCACAGGATGTCCGGCGCCACGCCGTAGTGTTCGACGGCGAAGACCGTTCCCGTGCGCCCGAAGGACTGCACCTCGTCGGACCCGAACAGGATGCCGTGCTCGGCGCAAGCGCTCGCCACGCCCCGCAACCACGTGCGGTCGGCGATGCGGTAACCGCCCTCGCCCTGGTAGCACTCGACGACGAACAGGGCCGCGAGGTCCACCGGGATGCGGCCGGACTGCACGACGGCCGACACGCCTCCGGGCGCGTCGAGGATCTCGGTGATCGGGCGCGCGTCGATGAGGTCGGTGAAGTCGGAGACTTCCCCGTTGAAGGGGATGTGCCGCACCGACCGCATCTTGCCGAAGCCCAGATGGTGGTTGCGCTTGCTGCGCGTCAGGCTCAGCACCCCGAGGGTGCGCCCGTGGAAGCTGCTCTCGCAGGCCACCACGAAGAAGGGGTAGTCGGCCCAGGTGGGTTCGTCGCTCTGGCTGTCGAAGTAGGGCACGCGCGGGATCGCGAGGTCCTCCATGACCCGGCTGAGGACCTGCATGCCGTGGCGGGCGACGAAGCGCTTGTACGCGTGGATCTGCGCGAGCTTGATGGCCGCCTCGCCGGACTCGGCGCCGCTGTTCGTGAAGAAAGTGCGGAAGGCCCCCACGTTGGGAAACGCGGACTTGCACAATCCGTTCGCCAGGCTCGCGAGGTCCTGAGAAGTGACCAGGCCCTCGAGGCCGTCGCCGAGGGTCACGAAGTCGTCGGTGTTGATCTCCCGCCGGAAGATCAGACCGGTCTCCGTGAGGCGCTGCACCGTCTTGCGATAGGCCGGGTGGTGCGCGTCGATGAGCTTCTGCGCCACGCCCTGGTAGAGGTCGAGGTACACGCCGGCCGGCGAGTCGACGAACATACCCGTCGCCGGGTAGCTGTAGTCGATGACCGGGCTGGCCTCACTGATGGTGTTCGGGAAGATGCTGCCCCGGTGTGCCGCCTTCACGTCCGCGTAGTCGCCGTGCGGCGTGCCCTCGGCCGCGGCCTTCGCCGTCCCGCGGTTGAGCCGGCGCTCACCCACCGTGACGTCGGGGAAAGCCAGTCGGTCGTGCTCCGCGTTCAGGTCGTAGCCGTTGATGATCATGCTCTCGGTCGCCTTCACAGTAGCTCCACCTCTTCCTTCTTGAGCGACCGCTCGCAGTAGTGGCAGCGGACCTTCAATGGGTCGGTGCGCTCTACCTTGAAGCGCGTCGCGACCCGCGAGTCGTTGCAGACGCAGGAGGGATTGGGGCAGTGGATCAGGTTGTCGATCACCGGCGGCAGGGCCGGCTTGAATTTGTCCACAACGTTGAAGTCACGAATGATCGAGAACGTCGCGCGCGGCGAGACGAGGGCGATCTTCGAGACCTCCTCCGGCGTGATCTCGCGGTTCTCGATCTTGATGATGTCCTTGCGGTTGACCTTGCCGCTCTCGAGGTTCAGGCCGATGGTCACGGCGCCCTCGAAGCGGATGCCAAGGATCGAGAGCACCTTCAAGGCCGTGCCGGCGACGAGGTGGTCGATGACCGTGCCCTTGCGCAGGGCCGAGACCTTGATCAGCGGCATGTCCCCGCTGCTCGCCGCGGGCTCGGTGGGTTCCCCCTGCACGGGCTGCGCCTCCGCCTCAGACACGGTCGATCCCCAGCAACAGGGAGAGCACGGCCTTGCGCACCGTCACGCCGTTGCGCGCCTGGTCGAAGTAGGCCGCACCCGGATAGTCGTCGAGCTCAGTCGCGATCTCGTTGAGGCGCGGCAGCGGGTGCATGAGCGTCACGCTCCCGCCGATCTTGTCGAGCGTCGCGCGGTCGATGCGGTAGGCGTTCTTGACCTTCTCGTACTCGACCGGGTCCGGGAAGCGCTCCTGCTGGATGCGCGTCGTGTAGAGGATGTCGACATCCGAAGCCAGGCTGAAGAAGTCCTCGTCCTCGGAGTAGATGGTGCCGCGCGCGTCGAGCTCTTCGATGAAGTCGGCCGGTATCCGCAACGACTGCGGCGAGATGAGGAAGATCTCGTTGTCGAAGTGGGTGAGGGTTTCGATCAATGAGTGAACCGTGCGGCTGTACTTCAGGTCGCCCACGAAGGCGATCTTGAGGTTGTCGAGCCGTCCCCGCTTCTGTCGGATCGTGTAGAGGTCCAGTAGCGTCTGGGTCGGATGCTGATTCGTGCCGTCACCGGCGTTGATCACCGGCAGGCGGGTGCTCTCGGCCGACAGGCGCGCCGCCCCCTCGAGCGGGTGCCGCACGAGAATGATGTCGCAGTAATTCTCGACGACGCGGATCGTGTCGGCCAGCGACTCGCCCTTGGCCGTGCTCGAGATCTTGGCGTCCGCGAATCCCAGGGCCTGTCCGCCCAGGCGCTGCATCGCCGCCGTGAAGGACAGGTGGGTGCGCGTGGACGGCTCGAAGAAGAGCGTGCCCAGGATCTTCCCGGCCAGGATCGGCTGGTCGTAGCCCTCGAAGCCCTCGGCGGCATCCAGGAAGGCCAGCAACTCTTCCCGGGAGAAGTCGCGCATGGAGACGAGATCCCGCCCGGCGAGCGAGATCGTGTCTGTGCCCTTGGAGGTCACCCTGGGACTCCTGTCCGCCGCGCCCGGTCCTCCCGGCTACGCCCTGCAGAGGCGCCCTTCCCCGAGGCTGGCGACGGCCACTGAGTCTATCAAACGTCCGTGGGTCGACTGACCACGGCCGACGACTCAGCGCCGCCCCGCTCCCCGGGCGTCCTCAGACAACCTACTTCGTCTTGACGATGTCGTCGCCGTCGCCCTGCTCGTCGATCCCGTCGGGACCGCCGCTCCAGAGCTTCACCTTCCGGCCGTCGAGGGCGTAGTGGTAACCGTTGCCCCACGGGTCGAGGGGCAGTTCGAGCTCGCCCATGTAGCCGTTGGGGTAGTCGGGCAGGGGCTGGATGATCGCGTCGAGGGTGTCGGGGTAGGCGCGGTCGGCGTCCATGATCTTGTAGATCGTCAACCCGGCCTTGATGCGCCCGAGGTCGTCCATGACCTGCTTCGACGGATCGGCCGCGTCCTCCATGGCCATCACGTCGCCGAAGGCATTCGACTCGGCCAGGCCGAAGAAGGCGGCGCCCATCACGATGAACGGCATGAAGTCGCTCATCTCGAACTGGCTGATGGACTGGCCCACTACCTCGTTGCCGCTCTGATATCCGCCGGACATCGAGTAGCGCAGGTGCTGGCTGACGGAACCCTCGGTGGGCAGCAGCGCCAGGTCGATGGGCAGGTCCTTCATGCCGCCGCCGAACATCTGGGCCATGCCGGCAAACTGTCCGTAGATCGCCTTGAAGGCCTGCTCGTTGTCACTGAACGTGAAGTTGACCACCTCGCCGGAGCTCTGCAGCCCGCTCACGAAGGAGGCGAACTCAGGGATGGACAGCAGCGAGCCCTCGCCCGCCTTGCCGTTGACCGAGCTGCGCAACAGGTCCACCGACTCCATGCTGAAGAGCAGGTCACCGCCGTCGATGCCGAAGCCGGGGGTCATGCCCGGCAGCATCATCGCGGCCGGCGTCTTCGAGAGGTCCAGCGACCACGCCTTGACCCCGTCGGACTCGTCAGCCTTCAGGTTGATCGACATGCCCGACTCGCTCGAGGCGAAGGCGATCATCTTCTCGATCGCCTGCACGAAGAGCTCGGGGTCCTTGGCCTCGACGCGGTAGACCGAGGCGGGCATCTGCATGATGCCCTGGTTGGGCAGCGTGAAACTCCACATCTCGCCGCCCACGTTCTCGAGCACCATTCGGCGCAGGTCGCTCTCCGGCATGATGCGCTCGATCTCGCTGCGCACCTTCGCGGAGGCCGCGGGCTCGATCTGGTCGATGATGCCCATGATGAAGTCATAGATCACGGCGAGGTTCGGGACGCTCAGGCCCGCCGCGCCCATGGCGTTCCCGGGCAGGCCCGCGAGGTTGTCCATGTCGATGGGCTTGGTCTCCATCATGTCGGCGAGGAAGCCCTGTCCGCCTAGATCGCGGAAGGTCACCTGGGTCGAGTGCACCAGGCCCTTGGCGTCGCGGTAGCTCGTGGAGCCCAACGCCTGCAAGGCCTCCATGCCGACGCCGTCGAGGATCGCCATGACCTTCGGCGTCATCGCCTGCTCGCCTCCCTGGGCGAGGGCCATCGCCATGCCCTGGCGCGCGAGCGTCATGAAGGAACCGGGACGCATGAAGGTCGTCGAACCGCCGGCATGCTCGCCGCCGCCGAGCTCGAGCAGGCGCGCATACTCCGTCGTCGACGCGAGGCTGTTGCCGCCGCTCGAGTAGCGATCGATCACGCCCTCGATGGTGTCGCGTGACAGGCTCAACACGGCCAGGTTGTCGAGAAAGGCGAGGTGCGCGGACAGGTTCCCGCTCGGACCATGCTTGATGAACAGGGTGTGCCCCTCGTAGCCCGTCTCTTCCTGCGCGGCCGGGATCATGTTCCACAGGCCTTGGATCATTCCCAGGTCGTCGCGGCTGAGCATCTCGACGCCCATGACGAGACCGATGTCCAGGCTGGGCTGACCGCCGTCGCCCGCCTCCATGTTGAAGTGGGTCAGCGCCGTGAACAGGCGGCCGACGGGCGGGCCCTCTTCGGAACCCAGGACGATGTCGGTCATCGAGATCGCCGGCACGTCGAGTCCGGACTGCTTCGAGGCTTCGCTGAACACTCGATCGAGAGTCGTGAGCGGCTTGTTCAGGAAGGCCTTCACCTCGGGCTCGTTGAGGATCAGGCGCATGGCCGAGTTGCGCGCCGCGAGGGAGCCCTTACGCAGACTGTCGGTGCCCGTGTAGAGCATCGTGTCGGCCGGGAGCAGGGAGGCAGGGTCCTGCGCGCCTGCAGGCGAGAGCAGCAGGGAGAGGGCCAGGGCAGTCGTGAGGGTCGCGTGCATCGGGGTCGTCCTCTGATTCGGCGGTGATCGCTCGCTCCGATCCATGGGGCAGGTGCTCACCACGGTCGCGAGTGACGGGGATCCGGTCAGCCCGGACTCCCTATTCATTGGCGATGATGTGCGATGCCTTGAACCCGCGTCCACCCGCCGGGGGGGCCGACACCGAATGGTCACCCCGGTATGTCACCCGCCACCGCTCCGCCACGGATCTTTGGTCGCTCCCGCGAGCCGGCGGCCGGCGAGTTGGCTGCGCCTGCGGACTTGTCACCCGCCGGCCCTCCGGCAAGAATGCCGCGCCCCGCCGGGGACCACTCGCCGAGCCGGCTCCAAGACTGCGGGTTCGGCGCGACGCGGTGCCCTGGGGTACGATTCGCCGGGCGAAACCGACCCACCACCCCGTCGAAGCACCCATCTACCTCTGAAAGCGCTTCTAAATGGACTCTAAAATGCCTTCATGGGCCAAAGTCGCAATCGCCGCCGCAGCGGTGGCCATCGTGTTCGTCGTGGCGCGCAACCTCAAGGCCCAAGCAGACGAAGAGGCCTGGGCCGTCGTCGGGAGCGAGGCCGTCCTCCAGGGCGACATCGAGGCCATGGAAGCGGCGCGAGAGCAGGTCAAGGGCTCGTCCGCCGCGACGCTGCTTTCCCTGATGCTCTCGCAGCGCCTCTACGAGCTGGGCGGGACTCAGAACTTCGAGCGGGCCCGCCAGGTCGCCGGCGAGGCGCTCGACTCGGATCCCGATCACAGGCTCGCTTCGAACCTGCGTCGCGTCCTCGAGGCTGTGGACTCCTTCGAGGTTGCTCCCGCCGCGGACGCCTAGGGCCTCCCGCGCGGGTTCAGCTCGCGCGTTCCCCCTGCATGAGCTGGTGCAGCAGGCGGTCGCGGTCGTCGGCCGAGTAGTACTCGAAGCGCACTTCGCCCTTTTCGCCGGCATCCTTAACGACCACTCTAGTTCCGTACAATTGGCGTAGTTTTTCTTCGTAAGTACCCATCGGGGACACCGCGGCGCGGCGGCGGCGGGTCTTCTTGGTCTTCCCCTTGAGAGCCCGTGCGTGGGTCTCGACATCGCGGACCGACCAGTTGTCCTTCACGACGCGATGGGCCAGCGTCTCGATCTCCGCCTCGGTCCCCGAGCCCAGGAGGGCGCGACCCTGACCTGCGGAGAGCGCTCCGGACTGGACCAGGACCTTCACCGAATCAGGCAGTTCCAGCAGCCTCAGCGTGTTGCTCACCGTCGCCCGGGCCTTGCCCAGGTGATCGGCCACCTCCTGGTGGGTCCAGCCGTTCCCGGCGATCAACGCCTCGAAAGCCGAGGCCTCCTCGAGAGCGGTCAGGTTCTCCCGCTGGATGTTCTCGATGATGGCCATCTCGAGGGACCGCTGCTCATCCACGTCGACGACGATGGCCGGCACGGTCGTCTTGCCCGCGAGCCGGGAGGCCCGCACCCGGCGCTCCCCGACCACGAGCTGATACCCGGTTCCCGACCTCTGCACGACCACGGGCTGGAGCACCCCGTGGCGCCCGATCGAGCGCGCGAGCCCCTCGAGAGCGGTCTCGTCCATGATCTGCCGGGGCTGCGCCGGATTGGCAACGATGGCGTCGAGCTCGACCTCGACCACCTGGTCCGGGCTGGACTCGCGGGGCGAAGTCCGCGTGATGAGTGACTCCAAGCCTCTTCCCAGTCTCTTTTCGATCACCTTGCTCTCCCCAGAATTCGTCCCAAGTGCCGTCAGGGCACCAATCTAGGACCACTGAGAGGCCGGTTCAATCCTGGTTCCACGTGAAACCGGAGGCTGTTGGTGGGGATGCCGGCGTTGCGGCTTCCAGCCCCTGGGGCTGGTTCCACGTGCAACAGTCGGGCCTGATGCCGCCCGAATTCGGGTGGCGTCAGCCGGATCAGCCCGGCCGCAGGTAGCTCAGAGAGTCCGGCAGGGGCTTCTCGTTCTCGCCCAGCCCGGCTGAGAACAGCTGCTCGAGGTCCTCGAGCATGACCGCATCACCGCGAGCCGAGACCGTGGCCGGCCGCGGGTGCTTGCCGCCCAGCATGATCAGGCCCATCAGCGAGTTCCCCGAGCACGACTCCCCGTCCAGGGTGATCTCCAGGGGGGTTCCGTAGTGCCGGGCGATCTGGGCGATCAGGGCCAGTGGGCGTGCGTGCAAGGTCATGCCCTTCGGCAGCACGAGCACGACCTCACTCCGGTCGACGAAGGTCTCGAGGATCTTGTCCGCCAGGGAACTCGCGCCCTCGACGGTCAAGTAGGCGTGACGCAGGCAGGTGTTGACCGCCAGGTCCAGCACCTCGTGTTTGGCCACCACCGCCGAGACCGCCATCACCGCCGGCTCGTGGCGGATGTCGTTCTCGTGCCGCTGGTAGAAGTGCATCAGGCCGGTGGCCATCTCGAGCAGATGCAACGACACGGAGGCGTGCCCGCGCAGTGACCGCAGCCAGGAATGGTGGTGCTCGAGCGCCGTCTTGGCGACGTAGGTGTCGTACATCGACTGGATGTTGTGGACCGCGGACTCATACCAGCGGCAACGTTCCTCGGTCGCGTACTCGGCCACATAGGTGGGCAGGGCCTCCCGGTCCCGCACCTTGCCGAGGTCGAGCCCGCGACTCGTCTCGAGCACCTTGAGGAAGCGGCCAGCGATCTCCGCGATGTGTTGCTTTTCGTCGACCGAGTCTTCGAACTCGATGTTGCGAGGCAAGAGCATCCGCTGCTCGGGCTCGAGGTCCGTCTCGACCAGGCTCGCCGACCAACCCAGTGAGAGCGTCTCCGCTTCGCGGCTCAAGGCGGCGAGCATCGACTGGGCCGCTTTGGCCAGGCGCGCGTCCCCCTTGCGCAGGTCGGACTCGAGCTCCGCGACGTCCATGTCGAGGCCGTACCGGTTCAGTCGCTCGAGCAGGTGCAGCCCTGTCGTCTTCACGATGAAGAGCCCACGCGTCGAGGCGAGCAGCTCCCCGAACGTCACGAAGGTCCGATTCTGCCGCCCCCCGAAGTCGTCGAGGAAGGACTCGACCCGGTGCGCCTCCTCGGCGAATCGCCACGACGCCTTCGACGCGGCGAGGAGCGAAGGGTCCTGCAGGAGGCCCAGCACCCACCCGCCCAACGAGCGCGTCGTCGCCCGCAGGAGCGGAGCGAAGTCCTCCTCGTGGAGCACGACGTTGCGTGAGTGGGTTTCCATCATCGGTCGGATCGGTTCATCCAGCAGTTTCGGTTTGCCCGCTCGAGCGCAGCAAACCTCGCCTTTCGGTCATCAGCCAGCCCAGTCTAAAGCCACCGCCTCCAACCGACCGAAGAAGTCTCCGACGGAGCGAGAAACGGGAGGGGTCTACCATCGCTGGCGACAAGACGATCGAGATCTACCTGCGGGAGATCAACCGCGTCAAACTGTTGACGGCGGAATCGGAGCGAGCGCTGGCGGTTCGTGTGCAGGCCGGCGACACCGAAGCGCGCAACGACCTGGCGCTCGCCAACCTGCGCCTGGTGGTCAGCATCGCGAAGCGATACATGAACCGCGGCATGACCCTGCTCGACCTCATCGAGGAGGGCAATGTCGGCCTCATGCGCGCCGTCGAGAAGTTCGACCCGGAGGCCAACTGCCGCTTCTCGACCTACGCCACCTGGTGGATCAAGCAGTCCATCCGCCGCGCCCTGACCAACACGGTCAAGACGGTGCGCATCCCCTCCTACATGGTCGAGCTGATGTCGCGCTGGAACGTGACGAACGACCAGCTCACAGCTTCGCTCGGTCGCCCACCCACCGCGAACGAGGTCGCCGAGGGCATGGACCTCAAGGTCGAGGCCATCGGCAACGTGCGCAATGCCATGCGCACAGCGTCCCGGTACACCCAATCCATCGCCGGCTCCAATGAGGACGGCGACCTGGCCGACACCATCGTCGACCCCAACTCGGACGACCCCCACGACACCCTGGTACAGGACGCCGAGGTGACGCGCATGCTCAGCCACCTCGGCTCCCTGGATGAACGCCAGCGGAAGATCCTGAAGATGCGTTTCGGCCTCGGATATGCTGAGCCGATGACGCTGAAGGAGATCGGCGTGAAGCTCAGTCTCACCCGGGAGCGGGTCCGTCAGATCCAGAACGAGGCCCTTGCGCTCCTCCTCTCCATCATGTCGAGCAACTCCCTCGTCTAGCGGCAGCGCCGCTTCGGCAGCTCCCGAGCAGGATCTGGTCGACACCGGCCCCCGACGGCCTCTCTCCGCGCTCTACGCACACATCCCGTTCTGCCGTGATCGCTGCACGTACTGCGCCTTCGCCACGCTCGCCGACGAGACCGCCCTGCACGAGGCCCTCGTGGAGGCGCTGGTCCGGGAGCACGATGAGGGCCCCCCACACGCTCCCCTGACATCGCTCTATCTCGGCGGCGGGACCCCCAGCCTCCTGGCGCCTCACCGCCTGCAGCGGCTGCTCGAAGCGCTCCACCCCCGGTCCGACGCGGCCGAGGTCACGCTCGAGGCCAATCCGGCCAACGTGTCCGACGAGAACCTCGGGGCCTGGCGGGACCTGGGCATCAACCGCCTCTCCATCGGCATCCAGACCTTCCAGGATTCCGTGTTGGCGAGCCTGGGTCGCCACCATGACGGCGCCGAGGCCCGCCGCGCCCTCGACCGCGTCTCCGCGCGGTGGTCAGGGACCTGGAGCGCGGACCTCCTCGTCGGGTGGGCGGGTCAAACTCTCGAGCACCTCGAGTCGGACCTGCAGGAGATTGTCAGCCGCCAGCCCCCCCACATCTCGATCTACGGACTGACCATTGAGCCCGGCACCCCGCTGCAGGCGCTCCAAGACGCCGGCCGCACCGTCACCGCCCCACCGGACCGGTCTCCCGCGTTCGACGACCTTTGGTCCGCCCGCCTCGGAGCGGCCGGCTTCACCCGCTACGAAGTCTCCAATTTCGCCCTGGAAGGCCATGATTCTCGGCACAATCGGGTGTATTGGGACAACGAGTCCTATCTCGGCCTCGGCCCCGGCGCATCAAGTTCGGTGCATCCATGGCGCTGGACGAATCTCCGCGACACCCGCACGTATATCGATCGGGTCGGCTCCCCGCTCTCGGTTCGCAGCTCCTGTGAGCGCCTGACTCCCAGCGACCGCCTGCTGGAGAGCCTTGGGGCCGGGCTGAGGACGCCGACAGGTCTGGGCCGTGAGCACCTCACCCGTCGCTTCGGCCCCGGCTGGGAAGCGATGGTGGTCACCGCCGGAGACGCCATGCTCGACTCCGGCCTGCTGGTGATCGACGCTGCCGGACTTCGGCTCGCACCCGGCGCACTCGTCCGAGCGGACCGGGTCATCACCGAGCTCGCCGCTGCATGGGGCTCCCCACCGGAGCTTTGATTCACATCTACGCCGTCTTTAAATGCCACTAGTGATCCTTTTAATAGACAATTACGACTCCTTCACCTACAACCTCCACCAGCTCCTTGCCGACTGTGCGGGGACCGCTGAGGGCGTTGAAGTGGTGCGCAACGACGCCTTGGAGCCCGATGACCTCGTCGAGCGTGCTCCGAGCCGGGTCGTGCTCTCCCCCGGCCCCGGACATCCGCGTGAATCCCGGGTGTCCCTGCTGGCATCCGAACGCCTCCCCCACACCCCCATCCTCGGCGTCTGCCTCGGTCACCAGGCTCTGGCCCTCGCTCATGGCGGTCAGGTGGGACGTTCGCCCCGCCCCACCCACGGCCGCCCCGTCGCCATGCACCACGATGACTCACCGCTCTTCGACGGAGTCCCCGACCCCTTCGAGGCCGCTCTGTATCACTCGCTCCTGGTCGACCGCCCCTCGCTCCCCGACGACCTGGTCGTCTCGGCATGGAACGACGCGGGGGATATCATGGCCCTTCGCCATCGACACCGGCCCCACCATGGCGTGCAGTTCCATCCCGAGTCCTTCATGTCTCACACGGGTCGACGCCTCGTGAAGAATTTCCTCCGCCTGTGACGACCTTCGCCGATCGACTCGCCGACGCCGTCCTGTCCAAGGGCAGCTCCCTCGTGGTCGGTCTCGACCCGAACCTCGAGCGCATGCCGCGCGTCCTCGTGGAGGCCGCGCGCTCCGAAGCCGACGACGAGCGTGAACAGGCCGCCCACGCGATCCAGCGCTACCAGGAGCGCGTGCTCGAGTTGGTCGCGCCGTACGCCGCGGCGGTGAAGCCGCAGATCGCGTACTACGAACAGTGGGGGCCGGCCGGCATCCGCGCGTACGAGCAGGCGTGCGACCGGGCTCGAGAACTCGGGCTGCTCGTCATCGGCGACATCAAGCGCGGCGACATCGGCTCGACGGCCACGGCGTATGCACAAGCACACCTGCCGCGCGCCGACGCCGTCACCGTGAATCCCTATCTCGGCACCGACAGCCTGCAGCCCTTCCTCGATCGCTCGTCCGCCACGGGCACAGGCTTATTCGTGCTCGTCCGCACGAGCAACCCGTCGGCAGCGGAATTGCAGGACCTCACGGTGGGCAGCGACCCGGTGCACGAACGCGTCGCCGCCTTGGTGAACCGGTGGGGCGCGGATCGCATCGGCGAACACGGCTACTCCGACATCGGCGCGGTCGTCGGCGCGACACGCCCGGAACACCTCAGCCGCATGCGCGAGCTGTTGCCGCAGACCTGGTTCCTGATCCCCGGCGTCGGTGCACAGGGGGGGCGCGCCGCCGACCTCGTCGCCGCCTTCGACGAACGCGGACTCGGCGCCGTGGTCAACTCATCGCGCGGCATCCTCTACGCCTACGGCGACCCCGAGACCGCCGACTGGGAGGCCTCCATCGCCACCGCCGCCCGCGACCTCCGCGACGAACTGCGCTCCGCAGCTCAACCGGCCACCACCTGACGCCCGTGACCCCGCAACGCGGCGTCCACCGTCTGCCGGCACGACAGCACGGAGCCTGGACCGCTCGCTGGTTCGCCGGCGATGGGGGACTCGCCTCGACGTTCGGTCCGCCGCCGAGCCTCGCGGCCCTGCGCGCGTGTGCCGGACCCGTCGATGCCGCGCGCAAGAGCGGTTGGACCCGGGCCTTCGAGAGCGGACGCGCCGACGTCCCCGATGAGGAGGCCCTCGTCGTCCTGGCCGGCCAGCAACCCGTGCTGGGGGGCGGGTCCCTGCTCGTGGCCCACAAGATCGCCAGCGCCATCAACCTGGCCAACGCCCTCACCATCGAACTCCATCGGCCCGTCATCCCGGTCTTCCTGGCGGCCACCGAAGATCACGACTCCTCCGAGGTCGACCACGTCGACACCGTCGATGGGGGCAAGGGACGCCTCACTCGCCACCGGTGTCCCGTGCATCCACCTCACGAGAGCTTCCATCGCTGCGGGTGGGACCCCCAACGCCTCGGGCCCGTCATCTCATCGATCGCGGGAACAAGCACGCCCTTTGAAGTCCATTTAAAGGCTGATCCCTTGGCGTCCCATGTGATCGCTTTGATCGATGCGGTGTTCGGCCCGCTCGGACTGCACATCGTCCAGAGCCACCTCGTCACCAGCCGGTCCCTCCCGGTGCTCCGGCGGGCGCTCGACGCATCGGATTCGATCGCTGCGATTCTCGATGAGGGCGGGCGCGCCCTGCAGGCCCTCGACCTGCCGCCGAGCTTCGACGCCGCCGATCCACGCCCCCTGGTCCTCGAGTCCAGTGACGGCCGTCGCCGTCGCCTGGGACCCGATGATGGGGAGGCGACGTCCCGGCTCACCGCGCACCCGGACGACTTCTCTCCCCACGCCGCCCTGAGGCCCATCGTCCAGGCCGCGGCCCTGCCGGTCATCGCCCAGGTGGCCGGTCCCAGCGAGATGCTCTACCTCGGCCAGTCCCGCGGTCTCCACGGGGCGTTCGAAGTCCCGCCACCCGTACTCGTTCCACGACTCGAGGCCACGCGCCTGCCGGCCGGCGTCGGACCCGAGGCCCTCGAAGCCTCGGGCAGCCGGAACATCGCGCCGGAGCTCGAGGCGGCTCGCGGCGCCCTCGACGAGGCCGCCACCGCATTCGTCGATGCCGTGGGCCGGGTGGACCCCGGCCTGGCCGGCAAGGGGCGCCGTTGGCTCGAAGGCGCCCGCAAGGGGGCCGACCGCCTCGCCGCCGCGCCCGGATTCCGGGGCGAACAGGCCGCCGGCGTGCGGGCCTTCCTGCGTCCGCGCGACTCCCACCAGGACGCCGTGCTGGCCTGGCTCCCCGAGGCACTCCGCGGACCGGACTGGGCTGAGCACATCGTGAGCCTCGCGCGCCCCTTGCAGGCCCCCGAACACGTGGCCCACGTCTATCCTCTGGAGTCCTCGTCACCGGAGACCTCCCATGGTTGATGCCCTCGTCTTCGGACCGCACCCCGACGACATCGAGATCTGTGCCGGCGGGCTGGTCCTCTCGCTGCGGGCCCAGGGCTACACGGTGGGGGGCGTCGACATGACGGCCGGCGAGGCGGGCACGCGGGGCAGCGCCGACTCCCGGCGACAGGAGGCCGCCACGGGGGGCGAACTGCTGGGCCTCGCCTTCCGCGAGTGCCTCGGCCTCCCCGACGGCGCGCTGTCGGCCGATGAGGCGGCCCGCGACCTCGTCATCGATGTGCTGCGTCGGCACCGCCCGCGCCTCGTCGTCGCGCCCATCGCCAGCGACGACCACCCCGACCACTCGCGCACCGGCCTGCTCGTGAAGGAGGCACGCTTCCTCGCCGGCTGCAGCAACATCGGCCCGCAAGGCGAGCCCTGGCGCCCCGACCGCGTGCTCTTCTATCCCTCCCGCGAGCCGTGCAACCCGACGCTCATCGTCGACATCAGCGCCGTGTTCGAGGCGAAGATGGTCGCCGTCCGGGCCCACGCCTCGCAGCTGCACGACCCCGGGTCGAATGAACCCATGACCAACATCGCGTCGCCCGAGTTCCTCGATCAGATCGAGGCGGCGAACCGCTACTTCGGCAGCCTCGTGGGCTTCACCTACGGCGAACCCTTCGTCGTCGAGGGCCCGCTGGCCGTCGACGACCCGATGCCGCTCGTGCGCGGGCGCGGGCACAAGCTGTTCGGATGGAAGCCATGACCTCCATGCGCATCGGCATCGCCTGTTACCCGACGTTCGGCGGCAGCGGCGTCATGGCCACCGAGCTCGGGCTCGCTCTGGCCGATCGCGGACACCAGGTCCACATCTTCAGCTACGCGCGGCCGTCGCGACTCTCGGCCTACCACCACGGCGTCGAGTTCCACAACGTCTCCGTCTCGTCCTACCCGCTGTTCCAGTACCCGCCCTATGACCTGGCCCTCGCCTCCGTCATGCGCGAGGTCATGGCCGATCAGAAACTCGACATCCTGCACGTGCACTACGCGGTGCCCCACGCCCTGTGCGCCTACCTGGCCCGGGAGATGTGCGGGAGCTGCTCGACACGCATCGTCACCACGCTGCACGGCACCGACATCACCATCCTCGGCCGCGACCCCAGCTATCGCGATGTCATCTGCTTCGGCCTCGAACACAGCGAGGCGGTCATCTCCGTCTCGGACTGGCTCGAGCAGCAGACCCGCGACGCCTTCGACTTCAAGGGCCGCATCGACGTGGTGCCCAACTTCGTCGACGCGAAGCGCTTCCGGCCCCGGCAGGACGATGCGGTGCGTAAGGAACTGGGCGGTGACGACCACCGCCTGATCGTGCACACCTCGAACTTCCGTTCGCTCAAGCGCGTGGCCGACACCGTCGAGGTCCTGCGCCGACTGCCGGCCGAGCACAATGCCTTGCTGCTCCTCGTCGGGGACGGCCCCGACCAACCCCACGTGCGTGACCTGGCCGTGCGCCACGGCGTGGCCGACCGGGTGCGCTTCCTGGGCGAGATCGAGAACGTGGCCTGCGTCGTCTCGGCGGCGGATGTCGCGCTGTTCCCGACCGAGAGCGAGTCGTTCGGCCTCTCCGCCCTTGAGGCCATGGCCTGCGGCGTGCCCGTGGTCGCCACCGACGTGGGCGGGTTGCCCGAGGTCGTCGTCCACGGCGAGACCGGCTTCCTGCACCCGGTGGGGGACTGCGACGCCCTCGCGGCCAGCGTCGGCCGCCTGCTCGGCGACGCCGAGCTCTCGGCGCGCATGAGCGCCGCCGGCGTCGCCCGTGCGCGCGAGAATTTCTCCCTGCCGACCATGGTCGAGCGACACGAGCAGCTCTACGCACGGCTCCTCGCCGAAGTCTGAGGCCCTGGTCGTGCAGCGCCTCTACTTCGATCACAACGCGACCTCGCCCCTGAGGAACGAGGCTCGCGACGCCCTGCTCGAGGCGCTCGCAGGCCGCGGGCCCGCCAACCCGTCGAGCGCCCACGCCGAGGGGCGGGCCGCGCGCCGCCGGCTGGAGGACGCGCGCGATGAGCTCGCCGCGGTCGTGGGGTGCCGCGCCGAACAGGTGGTCTTCACCTCCGGCGGCAGCGAGTCGAATGCCCTGGCCTTCGCGGCCGCCCCCGCAGACCGGCCGATCCTGGTCTCGGCCATCGAACACCCCTCCGTCCTGCGGCAACCCCGTGTCGAGGTCCTGCCCGTCGACGCCCAGGGCGCCCTGGCCCCCGGGCCTGAATTCGTTGCCTCCGATCCCCGGGCCTCCCGTCTCGGGGCCGCCGGGCTCGTCTCCATGGCCGCGGCCAACCATGAGGTCGGCACCGTGCCGGACCTCGCGGCGCTGGTCGCGGCCGCGGCCGCTGCGGGCGATGTCCTCGTCCATACCGATGCGAGCCAGGCTCTCGGACGCATCCCGTTCCACTTCACGACCTTGGGCGTCGACCTGGCGACGCTGTCCGGCCACAAGATAGGGGCCCCCGTCGGCATCGGGGCCCTCCTGGTGGGGGATCGGGCCGCACTGCGCCCGTTGGTCCGCGGCGGAGAGCAGGAACACGGTCGGCGCGCGGGCACCGAGGCGGTCGCCCTCGCGGTGTCGTTCGCCGCCGCCGCGCGTGCGGCGCGCGACGAGTTGTCGTCGCACGCCTCGCGTTATCGCGGTTGGGTGCGCGACTTGTATTCGTACATCCGCGATGTGGACGACTCGGTAATTCTCAACTCCCCGGCAATGGGGGGTCTACCGAACACACTCAACGTGTCGTTCCCCGGTCGGCCCGGTCCCGCGTTGGTGCACCGACTCGACCTCGAAGGCGTCGCTGTTTCGCACGGTTCCGCGTGCGCGAGCGGCTCGCTGCAACCCTCCGCGGTGCTCCTGGCGATGACCGGCGACGAAGAACGCGCTCGGTGTTCGGTGCGTATCAGCTTCGGCCCCCGAAACAGTGACGCGGAAGTGGCCGAGTTGATGCGACGACTCGCCGTTGTGCTCGACGCGGTGAGGCCGCGCGCGTTGCGCTGACTCCTGCACTCGGGATGCATCGGGCAGGACCCGTTGACAGGATCAGGAAAACCCAGCTAGAACGCATGTCCTCGTCGGGCTGCCGTGGGGGGCGGGAGAGCGAGCCGCAAGGCCGTTCATCGGGATCCCCCTGCTTCATCGCCGCTCGTGGGGGGGGAGTGCGAACCAGGTTGGTTGACGCTTCGGAGCGTTGTCATGCACGACCGGCCGTCGCGTCGGGTGGTGCACGCAGCGCGTCCGCGCGCGAATGCAGAGAGGGGAACAACGAACTCATGACGATGGCAGAGGTGCCGGTCAATCCGACCAGCCAGTTCCACGACGCGATCCGTCAGCGCGTCAGCAAGCAGCAGTACGATCTTTGGTTCAAGTCGATCGCGGTGAAGGCCGTCGAGGACGGGGGCGTCGAACTCTCCGTCGCCAACGCGTTCATCTCCGAGTGGCTCTCGTCGTACTACGCCGAGGTCATCCGCGAGGCGCTCGACAAGGCGCTTACGCTGAGCGACGACTTCGCGGTGGAGATCTCGGCACCCGCGCCCGAGGAATCGAGCGGCGGTTACGCCCCGATCGAGATGCCGGCGCCCGTCGACACGCCCGCGCCCGACCCGACCGCCGACAACCACCAGTTCTTCCTGCAGCACTCCGACGTCGTCCTCAACCCGAAGTACACCTTCGAGAACTTCGTCGCCGGCCCGAGCAACCAGCTCGCCCACGCGGCCGCGATGGCCGTCGCCGACGCCCCGGCGGGCAGCTACAACCCGCTGTTCCTGCACGGCAACGTCGGCCTCGGCAAGACCCACCTGCTCCAGGCCATCTGTCACAAGGCGATGCAGTCGGGCAAGTCCATGAACGTGCTCTACCTCTCGAGTGAGACGTTCGTGAACCAGTTCATCAGCGCCATCGGCGACGGCGAGCTCGATCGCTTCCGTTACCGCTACCGCAACGTCGACATGCTGCTCATCGACGACATCCACCTGCTGGCGAACAAGGAGCGCACCCAGGACGAGTTCTTCCACACGTTCAACGCGCTCTACAACGCCGGCCGCCAGATCGTGCTCAGCAGCGACAGCCCGCCCGGAGAGATCCCCACGCTCAAGGAGCGGCTGATCAGCCGCTTCAAGTGGGGGCTCGTGGCCGAGATGGCCGCGCCGGGCTACGAGACCCGCCTGGCGATCCTGCGCCGCAAGGCCGCCGACCGCGGCGAGCAGATCGCCGAGGAGGTGCTCTCCTTCCTGGCCGAGAACATCGACACGAACATCCGCGAACTCGAGGGCGCCGTGACCAAGGTCGTCGGCTACGCCCAGCTGATCCACCAGACGGTGGACATCTCGGTGGCCAAGCGCGCCCTGGGGTACCGCGACTCGGGCCGCTCGCCCTCTGTGACCGGCATCGAGCGCATCCTCGACGTAGTCTGCAAGGACTACGGCGTGCGCATCACCGACCTCCAGGGGCGCAAGCGCACCCAGTCCATCGCCTTCCCGCGCCAGGTGGCCATGTTCCTGGCGCGCAAGCTGACGCCCCTCTCCCTCGAGGAGATCGGCGGGCACTTCGGTGGCCGCGACCACTCCACCGTCCTCTATGCCGTCGACAAGATCCGTCGCCGGACCACCGAGGACGTCGACTTCGCCCGCCAGGTCCGCCGCCTCGAACTGCAGACCCAGGGCCGTTGAAGCGTCCCGTGGTCAGTTCGTCCGTGCCTACATCTGGGGGGCGCCGGAGTTGCCCGCCCCACGGGAGTGTTCGAACAACGCTCCCGTTTCGTGCAGGGCCCGGGGAGCGGGGTACCGACATCCCACGATCCACCCGGGGCGTCTCCACCGACCGGGTCGGGGCCGACGGTGCGCTTCCCACGAGTCTTGCCGACTCCCCACGAATCGGGCCGGCCTCCTCCGCACGGGCCGCCGCCCCTTTGTCTGCACCTGCTCCGACGAATCACGCCGCCGGCGAGAATCGTTCCCCAATTCGTTCACCCTGATGATGAAGAAGAGAATTAATTCATCTCTCTCATAAAGAGGGACACCGCCGCATGAAACTCACCACTCCCCGAGAGTCGTTCCTCCACCACCTGCAGCTCGCTGCTTCGGTTTGCCCGACTCGCAGTCCCCGACCGATCCTGCAGGACGTGATGATCACCGTCGTGCCCGGGAAGCTCGAGATCCTGGCCACCGATGGCGAGGTCTCGCTGCGGACGCGCCTCGTCGACGAGGGCATCAAGGGCGACGGCACGGCCTGTCTGCCCGCGGCCACGCTGCTCTCGGCGGTGCGCTCGATGAGCGGTGACGAAGTGATCATCGAGGAGAAGAAATCCCTGCACGAGATCCGTTCGGGGTCAGCGCTGTTCAAGCTCAACGGTGACGAGCCGGATCTGTTCCCGTCGATCCCGACCTTCGAGACGTCGACCCAGGTGAAAGTTCCCCTGGCGAGCTTCCTCGACCTGTGCAACCGGACCATGTTCGCGGCGGCGCGCGAGATGGGTCGCTACGCCTTCAACGGCGTGTTGCTCGAAATCGGCAAGGACGAGATCACGATGGTGGCTACCGACGGTCGCCGGCTGGCCCTGGCGCGACTTCCCGGACCGACCGGGGTGTCCGAGTCGCACTCGCGCATCCTCCCGCTCAAGGGGCTCGTGCAGCTCCAGAAGGCCGGCAGCGAGGACGGCGAGGAGCTGACCATCGGCCTGCTCGAGAACCAGGTCGCCTTCGACCTGCCCAGCACCGAGATCGTGACCCAGCTCGTGGAGGGCGACTTCCCGGACTTCCGGGCGGTCATCCCGAAGGCCGACGACACGCCCCTCGACGTCTCGATGGACACCGCGGAATTCGCCAACGCGATCCGTCGGGCCGCGGTGACCGCCGGCGAAGGCGCTCGCAGCGTCGAGCTGGCCTTCGACAGCGGCAGCCTCAAAGTCTCGTCCCGCCAGGAAGGGCTGGGTGAGGCCAAGAGCGAGATGGACATCGAATACGCCGGCGACTCGGTGGGAATCCGCTTCAATCCCGAATTCATCGGGGAGTACCTGCGGGCCCTGCCGGAGACCTCGGTGCGCTTCCGGTTCAAGGACCGGGCCTCGGCGGGCCTGTTCAGCAGCAAGGACGAGTCGCTCTACGTCGTGATGCCGATCACCTCCTAAGCGGGCCTGAGGGAGGGATCAGCGCTGTGTCCAAGCGCGGGAAGACCGAGCGGATCGGGGACATCCTGGCGGACCTGCTGGCTCGCAAGTCCTACGGCAAGCCCCTGGCTCACGAGGGCCTGAGCAAAGCCTGGGCGCGGGCGGCCGGACAACGCCTCGCCGGGAGCACTCGGGTGGCGACCTACCGCGACGGGATCCTTACCATAGAGGTGGAGTCTGCTGCCCAGCGGTATGAACTCGAGGCCTTCGGTGGGCCTGAGTTGCTGGCCCTGCTCCAGCGGGACGAGACCATTCCGGACGTCCGCAAACTCGTCTTCAGGGTGGGCGACAGCACCACATGAGCCAGACCTACGATTCTTCCTCCATCCAGGTCCTCGAAGGCCTGGAGGCGGTCCGCAAGCGTCCCGCCATGTACATCGGCGACACGTCGGCCAAGGGCCTGCACCACTGCGTCTTCGAGGTGCTCGACAACTCGATCGACGAGGCCATGGGCGGCTTCGCGACCAAGATCGATGTGGTCATCAAGGCGGACGGTTCGGTCCGCGTCGACGACGACGGCCGCGGCATCCCGGTCGACATCCATCCCACCGAAGGCGTCCCGGCGGTGCAGGTGATCATGTGCAAGCTGCACGCCGGCGGAAAGTTCGACAAGGAGTCCTACCAGGTCTCCGGTGGACTGCATGGGGTCGGCGTCAGTTGCGTGAATGCACTCTCCGAGTGGTTGAACGTCGAGATCCATCGCGACGGCGCGACCCACACGATGAGCTTCGGTCGCGGCGCCCCGACGACCGAGCTGGCCAGGACCGGCGACACCGACAAGCACGGCACGACCGTCGTGTTCAAGCCCGACGACCAGATCTTCGACACGCTCGAGTTCAGCTACGAGGTGTTGAGCAACCGCATGCGCGAGCTGGCCTTCCTGATGGGCAAGGCCGGCGTCGTGCTCACGCTGTTGGAAGAGGCCACCGAGCGCTCCGAGTCGTTCCACTACCCGAACGGCCTCGTGGACTTCGTCGACTTCATCAACGAGACGAAGGAGCCGGTGCACGCCGAGGTCATCTCCCTCGAAGCCGAAGGCACCGACGCCGGCGGCAAGCCGGTCCTCGTCGAAGTGGCCTTCCAATACAACGGCGGCTACCGCGAGGACATCTACACCTTCGTCAACAACATCAACACGGGGGAGGGCGGCACGCACCTCTCGGGCTTCCGGTCGGGCCTGACCCGCGTCCTGAACAACTACGCCAAGAAGGGCGGGTTGCTCAAGCCCAACGAGGTCGCGCCCAGCGGCGAGGACTTCCGCGAGGGACTGGCGGTGGTGCTGAGCGTGAAGCTCCAGGACCCGCAGTTCGAGAGCCAGACCAAGATCAAGCTGGGCAACCGCGACGTCGAGGGCATCGTTGCGTCCGCGGTGAACGACAAGCTCACCACGCACCTCGAAGAGAACCCTTCCGTCGGGAAGGCGATCATCAACAAGGCGCTACTCGCGGCGCGGGCGCGCGAGGCGGCGCGCAAGCAGCGCGACCTGGTGCGTCGCAAGGGCGCGCTCGCCAGCGGCAACCTGCCGGGCAAGCTGGCGGACTGCACGTCGAAGAACCGCGACGAGACCGAGCTGTACATCGTCGAGGGAGATTCGGCGGGCGGCACCGCGAAGATGGCGCGCGACCGTGCATTCCAGGCGATCCTTCCGCTGCGCGGCAAGATCCTCAACGTCGAGAAGGCGCGCCTCGACAAGATGCTGAACCACGAGGAGATCCAGACGCTGATCACCGCGCTGGGCACCGGGTTCGGCGACGACGAGTTCGACCTCGAGAAGCTGCGCTACGGCAAGGTCATCATCATGACCGACGCCGATGTCGACGGCTCGCACATCCGCACCCTGCTGCTCACGTTCTTCTTTCGCCAGATGGCCGAGCTCGTGACGGAGGGGCGCATCTACATCGCCGCGCCGCCGCTGTTCAAACTCCGGCGGGGCAAGAAGGAGCGCTACATCCTCGACGAGGCCGGATTGAAGGCCGCGTTGCTCGACCTGGGCGACAGCAGCGCCGAGCTTGAGGTGCTCGCGACGGGCGCCCGCATGAGCGGCAACGAACTCGGCGGGCTCGTCGAGCAGCTCGTGGCCCTCGAGTTGGCCGAGGAGCGCATCAGCCAGGCCCGGCATGGGCTGACCCTGCCCCAGCTCGTCGAGCGGGGTGTGAGCGGCCGGTTGCCGAGGCGCGTCGTGCGGACCCCGGACGGGGAGCGGCACGCGTTCACCGACCAGGAGACCTGCGACGAGTTCCTCAAGGGGCTCGGCGAAGCGAAGGCGGAGGAGTGCCTGGTCTCCGAAGTGCCCCAGGCCGAGGGCGTCGAGAAGCGCTTCGAAGCCCTCGCCGGGCTCGGCTTCTCCATCGAGGACTACCTCGGAGTGCCCCGCGAGCCGTCGGTGAGCGGTCCGTCGGACGACAGCGACGAGCCGCCGGCCCGCTTCCTGGTCCATGCCGACGGCAAGGCCGAACCGAACCCCGTCGAGACGTTGCGCGGGGTCCTCGCGGGCATCCGCGCCGTGGGAGAGAAGGGCGTCGACATCCAGCGCTACAAGGGCCTCGGTGAGATGAACGCCGACCAGCTCTGGGACTCCACGATGAATCCCGAGACGCGCATGCTCTATTCCGTCGTGCTGGAGGACATGGTCGAGGCCGACCACCTCTTCTCGGTGCTGATGGGGCCGGGCGTCGAGCAGCGACGGGAATTCATCCAGCGCCACGCCCTCGAGGTGCGCAACCTCGACGTCTAGCGGGCGGGCCCGCCTTCGCGGTCGGGTTGCTCCGCTTCTTGGGTGCTCCCATTCTCGTTCTCGCCTTTGCTGCCGCCTGCGCCTTCGCTACCAGCATCGGGCGCGGTCGGTTGACTCGGCCCGTATGTCGCATCGGGTCCCGTTTCCGACGCTGACACAGGCGCCGACGCCGTCTCCGATGCGGGCGGCGGTGGCAGCCGCGGCGCCGGCGGCTCCTCGTCCGCGGCGTCGTAGACGACCCGTGTGATGTCGGCGGCGGCGTTGCGCAGCTTGCTCAGTGCGCGTCCGGCCTTGCGCAGGGCGGTAGGGAGGTCGCCGCCGAAGAAGATCACCGCCGCCACGGCGATGAGCACGATCTCCAGCGGCCCCATGTTGAGCAGGCCCAAGGGCGCGTCACCCACGATCGCCATGGCAGGAGCAGACACCACGACTAGCGGATCCGGCGCGAGACCTTCTCGATGAGCGGGTCGCGGCCCTCGAAGATCGTCGGGATGACAGAGACCTCGAAGCGCGTGTCGTTGGCGTTGTCGCCGGACGAGTTGTCGCCGCGCCGGTTGCTGATCTCGATGTCGGTGATCCAGCACTTCTCGCGGCGCCGCACGACCACACCGACCCACGACGACTCGTTGAGCAGCACGTCGTGCTGCCAGAAGACCGCGTACGACCACTTGGGGTCGATGACCCACTGGTGGGCGACGGTGACGAAGTTGAACACCTTGCGGGCCTTGTTGTTCGCGATCAGCAGCGTCTTGCCGGGCGACAGCTGCGTCGAGAAGCTGAGGAACGACTCGACGTAGGTCTTCGCGTTCGGGTCGATCTCGGCGCGCCAGCGGGTGCGCGAGTGCTCGAGCAGGGGCAGGTTGGCCCCGGGCGTCCACACCGCGTCGACGATGACGTCGCCCTCGACCTCGGAGCCGCCCGAGAGGGTCATGGGGTTGTCGCGGCCGGGGTTGAAGTACAGGGGGATGATCACCTCGGTGTCGAGGATGGTCTTCACCTGTCCGTCCTGGTGCGTCTGGATGCGGTCGCGCACGCCGATGGCCAGCCGCTGGAAGCGCGAGAGGGTCTCGACGTTGTCGATGGCGATCAGGTCAGTCGGCGAATGCGACAGGTGGAACTGGCTGAAGTAGCTGACCATGGGTTCGACGATGTGACGCAGCCCGTCGATATTCCACGTGTCGCTCTGGGCGGCCGGGTCGATGCCCGACCAGGTCTGTGAGTAGGAGATCTGGCCGCTGGCCCCGGTGCGGGTGGCGTCATCGCTCCCCACGTGGTGGCTGAAGTGGGTCACGTCGGCCGTGGCGGAGAGCAGCAGCCGGTCCTCGCCGACGTCGATGGGCACGTCGACGGTGGCCCGCGTGCCGACCCGCGTGTTGCGCCGGTCGCTCATCTTCACCAAGAGCTCGTCGTCGAACCTCAGGCGCGCGTTGTCGGCGAAGGTCGTCGTCGACAGAAAGGCCTCGTTGCCGAAGACCTCGCCGATGGGCTCGCCGACCAGGCGGTGCTCGACCCGCGGCAGGTACTCGACTTGGGTCTGGAAGTTATTGGTGCGATTGCGGAAGAGGACCTGGAAGGCGTGGTTGTCCTCGACGTCGCGGTAGTTGATGTACGTCTCCTGCGCCTTCCCCGTCCGCTGCTCGCTCTCGTAGAACTCGTTGAGGAAGTTGCTGTCGGAGATGTCGCTGAACTCGATGTCGACGACCTTGTGCTCGTCGATCTCGGTGCGGTGCTCGAGGTCGATGCGTCCCCGCGTGCGGTCGGGGATGGGCATGTCGAGGCGGTCGGTGTCGGCCCCGTCGTTGATGAACGCGCCGAAGAGCTTGCCCCGCGAGTGCGCGTTCTCGTACTTGACGCCCGGTGCGATGAACAGCCCGCGTTCGGAGTAGAGCCCGACCTCCATCTCCCACTCGGCCTCGAACGGCGCGCCGTCGTAGCCGAACAGTTCGGCGAAGGACGTGACGCCGTCGCCGGCCTCGCCGCCCCAGACCGTGCTGAGCCCCGTGCCGTAGCGCGACGAGCTGCCGAAGCTGGCGCTCTTGAGCGGAATGGCGCCGCTGTCGAGGTTCACGCGCATGCCCGGCCACCACAGGATGGTGTAGCCGCCGTACACCAGCGTGTTGTCCTCGGTGGCCAGCACCCGGCCGGACGAGGTCTCCTCGATCACCGCGCGGTTGGTGCGGATGTACCAGTCGCGGTCGCCGCAGCTGCAGGCGGAGTAGGTCACGCCGTCGAGCACCCGGCGGTCCTCGCTGAGCTTGCGCATCTGTTCGAAGCGCACGTAGACGGTGCCGTCGGTGTCGGGCACCGGGAACACCAGCTCGCCTTGCACGACGACCATGGCGCCGGTGGCGTTGTTGATGTAGACGGCCTCGGCGCCGGCGACCCGGTCGGTCTCCTGCTCGACGGAGACGTCGCCCTCGAGGTAGATCTCGCTGACCTTCTGGCCGCCGAAGTCGCCGCTGCCGTCGTCGTCCGCGAGGTCGTCGCTCCCGGCGGTGCTGAGCACCACCACCAGGGTCTCGGCGGTCATGCGCCGGCCGCCCTGCTGCGCCTCGATGCCGTCGAGGAACACGACCACGAAGTTCTCGGGGTTCTGTTCGTCCCGGAATCCGTACTGAGGGCCGTGGGGCGTGATGACCAGCTCGCCGGAGGCCGAGTCGCCGCCGAAGACCTGAGCCGCGGCAGACGGTGTCGAGCAGACCAGCACGCACAGCGCGACGGCGAGGAGAGCGGCGAACCGGAGCGTCATCGAGACCCAGGGACCTTGATCGTGGATTCGGGGATGTGCCACCGCCCCTCGTTGGGCCACAGGTCGATGATCGGCCCGTCGACCTGGGCACCCCCCGTGAGCAGACGGCACTCGCCCGTCAGAGTGGCGTGATCGTCGGCCACGTTCCAGACCAAGCGTCGACATTGTGCCTGGAAGGACCCGGTGATGCAGTCGACCTCGCCCACCGCCCGCAGCCATGAGATGCCTCCGGCGGCATCCGTCCGGGCGTGGATCGACTCGACGGCCTTGACGCTGGTGGTCTTGCCCTGGGCCGTGTTCTCGTATCGAGCCGTGCGGCCGTAACTCGTGACCTCGTCCCGCATCTGGTCGACGACGATGCGGTCGCCGGTCACGTGGGTGGCGTCGGATCCGGGGGTCTGCAGGGCCGTGGGCCAGATCCAGGCGTCGGCGTCCCCCTCGGCCTCGAGCCAGCGCAGCTCGCCGAGGGGGTCGAGCTCGAGGTCGATCCGGCGCGAGGCCACCAGGCGCACCGAGCTGGTGGGGGCCTGGCGGTCGTAGCGGGAGTCGCCCCGCATCTGGATGTGGTTGGTGCGGCCGTCCAGCCAGAGGGTGTCGGTCTCGAAGTGGCCGCCGTCGGAGGTGCGCCCCTTGACCCGGCCCCGCATCTGGCCGAAGCCGGATTGGCCGGCCACCGCGGGCTGGCTCCAGGTGAACCCGCCGGCGGCGTCCACGTCGAAGGTGCGGCCCGTGTCGCCGCCGAAGCGCAGCTCGGCGTCCTCGCGGATGTCGATGCTGCCGGTGGCCTGTTCGTAGATCATGCCGCGCCCGCGGCCGCTCATGTCCGGGCGGACCCAGTCGACCATCTCGTTGCTGGTCACGACGGCTGAGTCACCGAAGCCCTCGACCATCAGCTCGGTGGAGGTCACGGACATGCTGCCGTCGGGGGCGACCCACGTGACCACCGAGGGCCCCGTCAGCAACATGGTCTCGCCGCCATCGTGGATCGTCAGCGTCTCGGTCTCGAGGGTCGAACCGTCGCTCGAGCGCCCCTTGACCGGTCCCCGCAGCAGGCCGTCCCCCTCGGCGTAGGGGGCGCGGGTGTCGACGGGCGCCGTCCACCGGAGCCCGCCGTCGGCGAAGATCTGCTTCTCGAGAGAGCGCTCGGGGTCGAACACCGTGATCACGGCCGAGCGCTCGTAGTCGAGCTGCCCGGTCTGCTCGTTGTAGGTCATGCCCACGCCGAGCACGGTCATGTCGCCGCGGGTCCAGGTGACCTCGCCGGGAGAGGTGACGAAGGGCGAGGTCATGTCGAGGCGGCCGGCGACGACGCGGGTGGGCAGCATGTCCACCGGCGTTTGTAGCAACAGGACGTCGCCGTCGGCGGACACGAGGGCGATGGCGCCGAGCTCGTCCTGTTCGATGGTGATGCGCTGGGCCTCGAGGGCCTGCTCGATGCCGAGGATGGGCTGCTCCGGGCCGGCCGCGCCGTCCGGGTCGGTGGTCTCGACGGACCGGAACATGGAGGCGTCGCCGTCGAGGACGTAACGGCGGTGGGGGCCGTCGATGATGAGCACGTTGCTGCGGAAGGTCGAGCCGTCGGGCAGCGTGCCGGTGACGCCGCCGAGCAGCTTTCCGTTGAGCGAGGCCGCGGCATCCTCGGCTTGGGGCGGCAGGTTCATCTCCAGGCCGCCCTTACCCTCCACCAGCAGCCCGCCCATCGTGCTCCCGGTGCTGCGGTCCACTTCGATGACGGCGTTGGACCCGAAGGAGTGGTCGCCCGCGGACAGGTCGGACTCCAGCACGTCGCCGGTGGCGGTCAGCTCGCCCTTGGTGATCTGCACCTCGCCGGGCGAGCGCACCGTCTGGTTCTGGATGACCGCGTGGTCGGTGACCATCCAGGAGGGGACGAGAGCGAAGGGCGCCGACACCACGTGGACGTCCCCGTCGGCCTCCGCGAAGGAGAAGACGCCGGCGTCGTCGGGCTGCACGGTGATCTGCTGCGCGGTGACGCGGTAGAGGTCGCTGCCTTCGCGCCGTTCGTACACCGAGCTGCCGGTCATGATGATCGTCGAGGTGCGCACGTAGACGGTGTCCGCGCCGAGGCGCGAGCCGTCGTCCGCGACCCCCGAGACCCGGCCGCGGAGCTCGCCGTAGCCGCGGGAGGCCTCGCCGCCGTCCTCGCTCCCGCCGGGCGCGCCGGCCTCGCCCTCGGGCGGGATGGTCCAGGTCAGGCCGCCGGGGGCGAAGAGGTCCATGCCGGCCCTTGTGGCGGTGGGCGTCAACACGAGCAGCGCGTCGATGACGTAGTTGAGCCGGCCGGTCTCGCCGTCCCAGGTGAAGTCGGTGCCCTCGAGTTTGAGGTCGGGGCGGGTCCAGGTCACCAGCCCGGGGCCCTGGACGAGGGGGCCGTCGACGATGAGCCGGGGGGCCGTGAGGTGCGCCATCTCGCCGTCGGCCAGCGGGAACTCGCCCACGACGTTGCCCGTGAGCGTGAAGTGGTCGACGGACATCTGGTTCTGGACCACCGTCGCCCGCCCGCCGATCTGGTGGGCCATGGCGAAGCGGGCCTCGTCTGCGGTCACCGTGCCCTCGGGCAGCTCGTTCTCGTCGAGGAAGGTGATGGTGGGGTGATCGGCCAGGAACATGCCGTCGTCGGTGGGACGCCCCGACAGCATGTGCACCTTGTACGCCTTGCGTTCGACCGTGGTCCCGTCGTCGCGCTCGTCGACCTTCATCACGTCGAATTCGAACTGGCCCGGGAACGAGATGCGGGTCGAGTCCTCGGGCTTGCCCGGGTTCTCGATGTTGATCGCGTCCGCGTCCTCGGGGAGCTCGTCGTCCTGATCGCGCACCGAGTCCACCAGGCTGGGGATGCGGTCTCCCGACCAGAGCCAGGCGAGCAGCACCGAGACGGCGACGAGGGCGAAGAAGGTGAGCAGGCGGCGCGTGCGGCTCAACGGATGGCCTCCAGCAGACCGTCCCACTGATCGCAGCCGCGCAGCACGTGCTCCACGAGGTCGCGCACTGCGCCCCGTCCGCCGTTCGAGGGCGTCACCAGGTGCACGCGACTCCGCACGTCGGCCGCGGCGTCGGCGGGCGCTGCCGCGAAGCCGGCCCGCTCGAGGATGCGCAAGTCGGGGATGTCGTCACCCATGACGGCCACAGCCCGGGCCTCGACGCCGAAGTGCTCGAGGATCTCGTCGAAGGCGCGGTCCTTGTCGCCGGCCCGCTCCCAGATGCGTTCGATGCGCAGCTCCCGGGCGCGACGCTGCACCGCCGCTCCGCCGCGGCCGGTGAGGAAGGTGACCCCGCGGCCCGAGTCGCGCCAGACCGCCATGCCGGCGCCGTCCCGGGTGTGGAAGGCCTTCAGCTCTTCGTCGCCGGCGCCGAGCACCACGGTGCCGTCGGTCAGCACGCCGTCGACGTCGAGCACGAGCAGGCGCAAGTCGGCGAGGTCGGCGGCGGGCCGCAACGGCGGCCGAGCGTTGTCCGAGGAATGGGGGTCCGGGATGGTGGGCATGTCGCCTCGGCACTCAGGAGAGCGCGCGGATCTCCAGCAGATCCTGGATGTCGAGCAGGCCGACGGGCCGGCCCTCGTCGTCCACCACGGCGAGCTGGTCGATCTTGCGTTCGCGCAGCAGGTGCATGGCCTCGCCCACGAGTTGCTCGGGTCCCACGGTGACCGGGTCGACGGTCATGACGTCATCGATGCGCTGGTCCATGTAGTCGTCCGTCGAGCCGGGGCGACGCGTCAGCAGGCCCCGGCGCAGGTCGCCGTCGGTGAAGAACCCGGCGAAGTGTCCGTCGGGCCGGGCCACCAGCACCGAGCCCGGCCGACCGTCGGTGGAATTCATGGCGTCGACGGCTTCGGACAGCGATGCGCCGGCGGGCACGAGGGGCAGCTGCCGACCGGTGCGCATGACCTCCTTCACCTTCATCAGCGAACGGCCGAGCTCGCCGGCGGGGTGGAAGCGGGCGAACTGTTCCTTGTCGAAGGCGTGCTCGCTCAGGATCGCCATGGCGAGGGCGTCGCCCAGGGCGAGCATGACGGTGGTGCTGGTTGTAGGGGCCAAACCCAGCGGGCAGGCCTCGGTGACCTTGCCGTAGTCGAGGGCCACCTCGGCATGACGGGCCAGCGGCGAGTCGGCGTCGGAGGTGAGGGCCACCGTGGCGGCGCCGATGTCCTTCACCGGGCCCACCAGGCGCAGCACCTCCTCGGTGGTGCCGCTGTTGCTGAAGGCGAGCACGATGTCGTCGGCGGTGACCCGACCGAGGTCACCGTGCAGGGCCTCGGTGGGGTGCAGGAACAGCGAGGGCGTGCCGGTGCTCGCCATGGTGGCGCTCACCTTCTGGGCGATGATCCCCGCCTTGCCGACACCCGTGGTGATGACCCGGCCCTTGCAGGCGGCGAGCAGGCGCACCGCCGCCACGAAGTCGTCGTCGAGGACCTCGACCAGGCGGCCGAGAGCCTCGGCCTCCGTCCCGAGCAACTCCCGGGCGCCCTGCAGGATTTCTGCGTCGTCAGCCACCCTGTTGCGAGCCACGCGTTCGCGGCCGGCGCCTCCCGGGAGAATGGTCCGCAATATGGCGCGTCCAGGGGGCTAGAGTAGCGATTCGGGCTGCTCCCGCGCATCCCTCGCGCCCCGTTCGCCGCCCGATTCCATCATGTCCATCGATCCCGCGCCGATCCTCGTGCTGTTGCTGGCCGTCGCCTGGCACGAGGCGGCCCACGCCTGGGTGGCCGATCGCTGCGGCGACCCCACGGCCCGGGAGCTCGGCCGGGTCACGCTCAACCCGCTCAAGCACCTCGACCCCTTCCTCTCCTTTATCCTCCCGGTGCTGATGTACGTGACCGTGGGGTTCATCTTCGGGGGCGGGAAGCCGGTGCCGGTGAACGTGGGGGCCCTGAACAGCCCGCGCCGCGACTTCATGTTCGTGGCCCTGGCCGGGCCGGGCAGCAACCTGGTCCTGGCGGCCCTCTTCGCCGTGGCCTTCGTCGTGTGCGTCTGGGCCGGGGTGATCCTGCCCGACGTGATCCCCGACGACTTCGTGCAGGCCGGGTATCGGGAGGTGCCGAAGACCCTCGAGGGAGCCATGGACGGCACCTTCACCATGCGCCTGCTCTATTGGGGCGTGTTCCTGAATTTGCTCCTGGCCGCCTTCAACCTGATCCCGATCCCGCCCCTGGACGGCTCGCGGGTGGTGGGCTGGTTGCTGCCGGCCCCCGTGGCGCTGGCCTGGTACCGCCTCGATCGCATCGGGATCTTCCTGATCCTGCTGTTCTTCTACGTGTTCGGGGGCTTCGAATACGTGTGGCTGATCCTCGATCCCCTACACTCTTGGACCAGCGATTTCGTGGCGGAGGCCGTGCACTGGGTGTCGCCCTCCTGAGACAGCGATGACCGACCCGGCACAAGACCAAGAGACGGCGCCCTCCGAGGCGGGATCTCCCGAGGCGGGGCCCTCCGACCCCATGCTTGAGCCCGGCGCGGGCGACACGGTCTTCGTGCTCGAGAATTTCCGCGGCCCCATGGACCTGCTGCTGCACCTCGTGCGCGAGCAGGAGGTGGCCATCGAGGACGTCGACCTGGCGCGCCTGTGCGACCAGTACGTCGGCATCATCGCGGACATGGACGAGCTCGACATCGACGTCGCCGGCGAGTTCATGGTCATGGCGGCGACGCTGATGCTGATCAAGTCGCGGGCGATCCTGCCGCGCGAGGAGGTCGACCTGGCCGAAGAGATCGACCCGGCCGACGAGCTCATCTCCCAGCTGCTCGAGTATCGACGCTTCAAGACCCTCTCCATGGCGCTGGGACGCATGGCCGTCGAGCGCAGCCAACGCTACGAGCGCGGGGTCAACGACATCCCGCCCCAGCCCGAGCGCGAGCTGGAGGAGATCGGCCTGTGGGACCTGGTCGGCACCTACGCGCGGCTGGTCGAGGAGCTCGACCTCGAGCGGCGCTTCGACGCCCTCTCGATCCAACGCCCGCTGCGCGAGTTCATGCGCGACGTGCTGGGCGAATTGGGCCGCGGCCCCAACTCCTTCGTCGACCTGGTGGAAGCCGCGGGGGGGCGTCAGGAAGTCTTCCCGGTGTTCCTCTCGGTGCTCGAGCTGGTCAAGTCGATGCAGGTGGAGGTGCTGCAGGAGCACAACAAGGCCGAAATCATCGTGCGATTGCGAGAAGGTCGCGACGAGTCCCTGCTCGGGAGTCTGCTGTCCTTCGACGATCCGACGCCCTCGGTCGATCCGGAGCCGTTGAGCGCGACGGAGCGCGAATCCGCGGCGCCGGCCGAAACCCCGACCGCCTCGGGCGACGCCACCGCCGGCTGATGCCCTTGGCCGCCTGCGCGGCGGCCGGTATCGTGTGACTCCTCGGCCCCGCCCGGCATCCATGTCCTGGTCCTCTCGGACCGATCCAGGGCGCACGAACGATCCGCTGGGCCCTCTCCCGTCCGACGCAACGAATCGCAGCTGGAAGGAACACCGACATGTCAGCCAACGTCGTCCACTTCACCGACGCCAACTTCGAGCAGGAAGTGATCAACTCGGACATCCCGGTCGTGGTGGACCTGTGGGCCGACTGGTGCGCGCCCTGCCGTGCGCTCGCGCCGACGATCGAAGCCTTGGGCGACGAGCTCGCCGGCACGATCAAGATCGGCAAGATGGACATCACGGCGAACCCGGGCACGCCGAGTCAGTACGGCGTCACGGCGATCCCGACGATCCTGCTCTTCCAGAACGGCAAGGAAGCCGGGCGTCTCGTCGGCGGCGGCAAGACCGCCGAGGAGTTCAAGCAGGAGTTCAACAAGGCGTTCGGCGTCTCGGTCTGACGCCGGCTCGGCGGCCCTCCCCGTCGCGAGGCCCGCGTGATCGCGGCGCGCGCGGGAACGGTCTGCGCCCATGAAGATCACCGTGCTCGCCTCGGGCGAATTCGCCGTGCCCACCGTCGACGCCCTCGTCCATGGCGGGCACGAGGTGGTTATCGCGACCCAGCCGGCCCGACCGGCGGGCCGCGGCCGCAAGGCGCGCCCCACGGCCGTGGCCGCCCACGCCGCGACCCTCGGCGTGCCGTGTGAGGAGATCGAGGACGTCAACGCCCTCGCCGGCCTGGAGTGGATCACCGCCACCACGCCGGACGTGCTGGCCGTCGTCGCGTTCGGACAGAAGCTGGGCAGCGCCGTGCGCGCCATCGCGCCCTGGGGCTGCGTGAACATCCACCCGTCGTTGTTGCCCCGGTGGCGGGGCGCGGCCCCCGTCCCGGCCGCCCTGCTGGCGGGTGACGAGCGCACCGGCGTGTGCGTCATCGACGTCGTCGAGCGCATGGACGCGGGCGATGTCCTGGCGCGCAAGGAGACGGCCGTGGCCGGCAAGACGGCCGCCGAGTTGCTGGACGAGCTGGCCCTCGACGGCGCCGAGCTCTTGCTCGAAGTGCTCGACCGCATGGCCCAGGGCGACCTGACGCGCCGACCCCAGGATGAGTCGGCCGTCACCCGCAGCCGCAAGCTGAGCCGCGATGACGGGCGCGTGCGTTGGGAGCACGACGCCCGGGACGTCGATCGGCGCGTGCGGGCCACCACCCCGCGTCCGGGCGCCTTCACGCTGCTGCCCGACGGCACGCGCCTGGCCATCCTGCGCGGCGGGCCTGATGTGCTGCCCGCCCTCGACCCGCCCTTGCCCCTCCCGGGCGAGATCATCCCCGACGAGGAAGAGGGCTTGCTCGTCGCCTGCGGCCGCGAGGCCTATCGCCTGCACGAAGTGCGCCCCGAGGGCAGCAAGGCCATGGCGGTCGACGCGTATCTGCGTGGACACCCGCTGCCCGACGGCGCACGCTTCGGGCCATGAGAGGCCGCGCTGTCCATGTCCTCGTTGAGGTCGAGAAGGGGAAATTCGCCGGCGACGTCTTCGGCGCCGAGGAGCACCGCTTCGTGCGCGAGCTGGTGCTCGGCGTCCTCCGACGTCGGCTGACCCTCGACGCGGTCCACGCGGCCTTCGGCCGGCGCGCGCTGGACGACCTCGATCCGCCCGTGCGGGCTGCCGTGCGCGCGGGCCTGTACCAGATGCTGTTCATGGACGGCGTCCCCGACCACGCGGCCATCGCCGAGACGGTGGGCGCAGCGCCCGAGCGGGGCCGCGGCTACGTCAACGCGGTGCTGCGATCGGTGCAGCGCGAGAGCAACACCGTCGACGAGGGCCGTGACCGGGGCGGCGCGAGCCCCACCAAGCGCCTGGCCCGGCCCGGCCGCACGGTGACCTTCTTCTCCCGGGCCGTGTTCCCCGACCCGGAGGAGAGTCGCCCCGCCTGGCTCTCGGTGGTGTACAGCCATCCCCTCTGGTTGGTCGAGCGCTGGCTCGCCCGGGACGACGAGGCGGTGGTGATCGCGCGCATGGAGGCCGACAACGCGCCGGCGTCGACCACCCTGCGACCGCGCGCGGGGCGGGTCGACGCGGCCGGGCTGCTCAAGCGCCTGCGCCACGAAGACCTGCCGGCCGCGCGCATCGAGCGCGAGGGCGCCGACGCCGTGGCCGTGGCGCCGGGCACCCGCAAGCTGCTGACGAGTCGCGCGTTCAAGCGGGGACTGTTCAGCGTGCAGGCCCTCGAGCAGATGGACGCGGTCGAGGTCCTCGACGCCCAGCCGGGCGAGACGGTGTGGGATGCCTGCGCGGCGCCCGGAGGCAAGACGACCCAGTTGGCCGAGCGGCTCGAGGGGCACGGCCGGGTCGTGGCCACCGACGCGAGCGCCGGTCGCCTCGAACGCGTGCACGAAAACCTGCAACGACTCGGCCTGACGAACGTCGACGTCGAGGTGTTCGACATCCTGGGCGACACGGCGCCACCCGGCGTGCCCGAAGGCGGTTTCGACGCCATCCTGCTCGATGCGCCGTGCAGCAACACGGCCGTCCTCGGTCGTCGGCCCGAGGCCCGTTGGCGGCTCGACACGGACGCCGTCACGAACCTGGCCGAGCGACAGCGACGGCTCATCGACGCGGTCCGTCAGCACCTGGCGCCGGGCGGCCGACTGATCTACAGCACCTGCAGCCTCGAGCCCGAGGAGAACGAGGGCCACGGACTGGAGCCGACCCGCTCGCCCTTCGTCTGGATCGGGAAGCGCTCGTGACCCTGCGCCTGGCGTACAACACCAACGGCTTCCCGCATCACGAGGTGGAGACCACGGCGGCGATCCTGGCGGAGCTCGGCTACGCGGGCATCGCCATCACGCCCGACGTGTTCCACCTGAATCCATTCGGCGGGGACGCCGGCGCCGGCGTGCGGGGAGCCATCGAGCTGCGCCCGCGCCTGGCGGATCTCGGCCTGGCCGTGGCCGTGGAGACCGGGGCGCGCTTCGTCCTCGACCCGCGGCGCAAGCACTGGCCGACGTTGCTGGACGAACCGGCCGACGCGGCGCGACGCCTCGACATGCTGAAGCGCTGCCTCGACATCGCCGTCGAGCTGGGCGCCGAGACGTTCTCGTTCTGGTCGGGCCGTGCGCCGCCGGGGCAGGACCGGGCGCAGACCCTCGACCGACTCTGCGCGGGAGCGCGCGCGCTCACCGACCATGCGGCCGGCGGGGGGGTGGCGGTGTGCTTCGAGCCGGAGCCGGGCATGGCGATCCCGTCCATCGCGGATGCCGGCGAGTTCTTCCTGGCGATGGAGGCGGTGGGGACCGCCCCGGCCCTGATGCTGGACGTCGGGCACGTGCCGGTGACCGAGTCGATCGGGCCGGGCGATGTGATCCGGGCCTTCGGGACGCAGCTCGGCGGTGTGCAGCTCGACGACTGTCTCGACGGGCGCCATGAACACCTGCTACCGGGCGACGGCGAGATCGACTTCGCCGACGTCGTCGCGGCGCTGGCGGAGGTCGGCTTCGAGGGGCTCGCGTCCCTCGAGCTCCCGCGTCACGGTCACGATCCGGTTTCGACGGCGCGCCGCGCCCACGAATTTTTCACCGCGCTCGGGGACTGAGCCCGTCAGACCTCGGCGGCAGCGGATCCCTTCGGGGCCTGACCTCCGGTCGAGCTGCCCTTGGCGAGGGCGTGCAGCTCGTCGTCCTCGAGCAGCTTGCGCGCGTCCTTGGCCGCCTGGAAGAGCCGGTCCACGAGGGCATCGCTGGCGTCGTAGCCGTGGGACTCGAGCCACCAGACGACATTCGACTTGCCGCACATGGGGCCGACGCGGATGACCTGCTTGAGGCCGAATTCCCCGGCGGGCACCCCTGAGTAGACCCGGTCGGCGAGCCAGTCGTCGCCCTTCTGCTTGGCCTTGATGACCGCGGCCGCGTGGACGCCCGTGCCGGTCTCGAAGGCGTCGCGCCCGAAGATGGGATAGCTGGCGGGCACGGGCACGTTGACGGCGCGGCTGGTGAGTTCGACGTACTCGCCGAGGCGCGTCAGGTCGTTATCGATCCAGCCGGCGAGCTTGAGGTTGGCGAGCAACAGGTCCATGGGGGCGTTGCCGGCCCGCTCACCGATGCCTAGAGCGGTGCCGTGGACACGATGCGCGCCCGACTGCAGCGCGGCGATGGCGTTGGGCACGCCGAGGCCGCGGTCCATGTGGCCGTGCCAGTCGATCTTGACGTCGGTGCGGCCGCTCTTGTCGATCAACGAGCGGGCCCAGCGCATCAGGCTCACGACGCCCTGGGGCACCGAATGGCCCACGGTGTCGCAGAAACACAGACGTCCGGCGCCGTGATCGAGGGCCGCGCCGTAGAGCGCATCGAGCGTGCGGGGGTGGGCGCGGGTGGTGTCCTCGGTCACGAACATGACCGGCAGGCCTTCCTTGTTCGCGAACTCGAGGGCCGAGACCGAGTGCTTGAGCATGGTCTTGAGATCCCAGTCCTCGGTGTAGGCCCGGATCGGGCTGCTGCCGATGAACATGCACACCTCGATGGGCACGCCGGTCTTCTGGGTGATCTCGGCGACGGGACGGATGTCGACCGCCATGGTGCGCGCCGCGCAGTTGGGTTTGAGCGCGAGCTTCGCGTCCCGGATCTCCTCGACGAGGCGCGTGACCGTCTCGACCACGTGCGGGCCGGCGCCGGGCAGTCCGACGTTGGCGTGCCCGATGCCGAGGTCGCTCATCAGGTGCAGCAGCTCGATCTTCTGCTCGATGGGCGGGTTGGTGACCGAGGGGCACTGCAGTCCGTCGCGCAGCGTCTCGTCGTCGAACTCGATGGGGTGCTTCGGAGCCGGCGTGTCCTCCACCAGGTTCCAGTCGTAGATGAGCTCGTCGCGGTCCAAGTCGGCCTCCTCGAAACGGTGATGCGAAGGGCCATTCTAGCGTTTGCGGCGCCGCGGCGCCGCGCGTCAGTCGGGGCGCCCGTCGAGATCGAGGAAGAAGGAATCGCTCGACTGCAGGTCCTGCAGGTAGGCGTGGAAGTCGATGGCCTCGTCGCTGGGGATGCCCACATCGTCGCCGAGCATGCCCGCGATGACCTCGTTGGGCAGCGAGGCGTCGGCCGTCAGCTCCTTGTCGCCGTAGGCACCCTCGAGCCGCAGCAGTTGCTTGGTGACCAGCGGTCGCAACAAGCGCCGACGGCGCACCAGGTCCGCTTCGCTCTCGCTGACCAGCTTGACCAGGTCGACAGCGTCGACCGCACCGACCCCTTCGACGAGCTCCTGGAACAGCACGGTCACCAGGATCACCAGCGCGTCCAGGTCGAGGTTGTGTTCGTCGCGGAAGCGCAGCAGCGGGATGCGTTCGCCCCCGTCGGTGACGGCCATGCGCTCGGCGACGCGGGTGGTCAGGTCCTGGGCCTGGGCCACGAGCTCGTCGGGGCCGTCACTGGTCTCGATGCCGGTGCCCGTCCACGGGTCGAGGTGGAAGATGCGGGCGGCCCGCCGGCGATACACCAGGGAGAGCCGCCGCAGGTCGGCGAGCAGTTCGGCGTTGTTGCGGTAGGCGCCGGACGTGCGGCTGCCCTGCCCGGTCTCGGAGGGCCGCGCGAAGACTTCGCAGGCCCGCACGAAGACGGCATCGCCGAGGCGCCAGCTGCCGGCGTGGGCTTCGGCCGGTCCGCCCTGGGCCATCTCGGGCACCAGCAGGCCGCTCTGCACGAGCCGGCCGCCCGGGGTGAGGCGGCCGAGGGCGGCGAGGCGGCGCGCCGAGTCGGGTGCCACCCGTGCCACGAGGTCGCGTCCGCTCAGCGTTGCGAGGCCTTCGAGCCGGGCCGCGAGCGCCACGAGGACGAGGGCGGCCTCGAGGTCGTCGAGCCCTGCCGCCTCGAGCGCTCCGAAGAAGTGACCCTCGGACGGGCGCCCGGCCAGCGGGCCCGCCCTCTCGCCCGAGCCGCCGTCGACGGCATCGAGCAGTTGCTGGAGGATCTCGGATTCGGAGTGAGACATCTTTTCCCTGGTACCGACCGCCCGAGGGAAGAGTAACCCGAGGGGAGGCGGGCGGCGGCTGAGGGCCGCTGCGTTGCCCCTTGGCGGATGGCTGCAAGGGCCCGGTGCCGCTACCCTCCCGGGGACTGCGGCAGGAATCCAGGCATGACCAAGGAAGATATCGAGCGCCTCGTCGAGAGCCTGGAGGGCCTGCCGCCGGGCGGGGCCCTGCCGGTCGGGACCATGGGCGTGGAGGAGGTGCGCGCCGAGGACATCGCCGACGTCCTCAGCGATGTCGATGAAGCCACCAAGGTGCTGATCGTCTCGCTGCTCTCGGACGAGAAGGCCGCCGAGGTGCTGGTCGAGACCGACGAGAACACGTCGCAGACGGTGCTCGAGCACATGAGCCAGCAGCGCATGGTGCGGCTGCTCGACCTCATGGACCCCGACGACGCGGCCGACGTCATCGAGCTGGCGCCTGACGATCTGCAGGCGGGCGTGCTCGCGGGACTCGAAGAGGAGCAGCAACGCTCGGTGCGCGCGCTGCACGAGTATCCGCCGCAGTCGGCCGGCGGCATCATGACCACCGAGGTCATCGCGGCGGGCAGCCAGGACACGGTGGCCGCAACGCTCGAGGTCGTCGGCGAGGCCGAGCAGCCCGAGGCGTCGACGGCGGTGTTCGTGACCGACGCCGCCGGCACCCTCGTGGGCGTTGTCGCCCTGCAGGATCTGTTGGGCGCCGACCCGCAGGCCGAGGTCCAGTCGGTGATGGACCCCGACGTGATCTCCGTGCCCCTCGAGGCCGACCAGGAGGAGGCGGCGCGCCAGGTCGAGCGTTACAACCTCGCGTCCCTTCCGGTGGTGGACGCGGCCGGTCGGCTGAAGGGCGTGATCACACTCGACGACGTCATCGACGTGCTCGCCGAAGAAGCCAGCGAGGACATGCTGCGCCTGGCGGGCACGAGCGTCCTCCACCCGACCACCGAGCCGATCCTGCGACGTCTGCGGGCGCGCGCGCCGTGGCTCGCCATCACCCTCGCGGGCACCTTCTTCGCAGGACTGATGCTCGAGGCCATCGAGCTGAAGTGGTTCGGCGGGACGGGCACCACGAGTTACTTCAGCGCCCTGCTCTACTTCGTGCCGCTCATCGCGGGCATGGCCGGCAACGTGGGCACCCAGTCGTCGACGATCATGGTGCGGGGGTTCGCCACCGGCGAGGTCGACCCGACGCGCCCCCTGCGCGTGCTGCGCGGCGAGCTGATCCTGGCCGTGATGATCGGCGTGATGGCCGGCATCGTGGTGGGTGCGGCCACGACGCTGTTCTTCTCCGTGGACGGGCTCGGCCTCGTGGTGGGATTGGCCCTGCCCGCCTCGATCCTGACGGCGGCCCTGGCCGGCACGCTGATCCCGTTCTTTTGCCATTCGATCAAGGTCGACCCGGCCTACGCCGGCGGACCCTTCCTGCTCACCCTCAACGACCTCGCCGCCATCGCCATCTACTTCGGCGTGGCGCTCGCGCTGAAGGATGTCCTCGCCGGCGCCTGAAACATCGGCGGCGGCAGCACCCGCGCCGCAGGCGTCGCCGCCCGCCCGGCGACGGCGCTGGCCATGGGTCGTGGCCGTGCTGCTCTTGCCGCCGCTGCTCGTGCGCGGACTGCTGCTCGAGGCCTATGCGATCCAGTCGGACTCCATGAACCCGGGGTTCCAGACGGGCGACCACCTGCTCGTGCTCAAGCCCGCGCTCGATACGCGGGAGGTGGCACGCTGGGACGTGGTCATGGCGGACCGGTCCGTCGACCTCGAGGTGGCGGCGGGCGTGGACGCGATCATCAAGCGCGTGGTCGGCTTGCCGGGGGAGTGGATCGAGATCCGTGACGGTGACGTGTGGGTGCGGCCGGCCGATGCGCCGGCGACCCAACCACTCGCCATCGCGCGCAAGCCCGACGACGTCACGCGGGGCCTGCTGGTGACGGCGCACACCTCGACGGGCCTGCAGTCTCCGTGGAACTTCCCGAAGCACCCGGCGGCGGCCCCGGGCGCTCCCGCTTGGGTACGGCTCGACGCCGGGCCCGGTGGCGCGAGCGGCCCGGTCCGGGCGACGTTCGAGGGCCCCGTCCTCGACGGGCAATGGCCAGCGGACGGCCAGGGCTGGGAGGGCGGCGAGGTCGAGGTCAACGACACGGCCGTCGAGCTCGTGCTCGGAGAGGTCACCGGCACCCTCGAGATCGTGCTGCAGGAGAAGCCGGACGTGTTCACCGTGCGCTTGCCGCCTGCGGGCGAGGGCCCGGCCTCGATCCACCACAACCTGAGCGCGAGCGGGGTCGTTGCCACCACCACGGTGGAGGGGCGCGGCTTGTCGGGCAACCAGACCGTGCTGGCCTGGAACGTGGACAACGGCGTGCGCGTCTTCGTCGACGGGGAGCTGTGGTTGAGCTGGGACTACGCGGCCAACGAGCCCCGGCCGCCAGGGACCGCTGTCGTGAACGCGCCTTCGCTGAGGGTGACGTCCGGCGCAGTCGAGATCCGTTGGGCCCTCGTCTTGCGCGACCTGCACTACTCGGCCCAGGGCACCCACGGCACCGACCCGCGGGGCGGCCTGACCCCGGCCCGCGTGCCCCCCGACGGCCTGTTCCTGCTGGGGGACGCGAGCCGGCAATCACGGGACAGCCGCTATTTCGGGCCGATCCCCGGGTCCGCGGTGCGGGGCCGACCGCTCGCGATCTACAGCCCGTGGGCCCGCCACCGGTGGCTGGGCCCGGCCGGATTCGGTCCGAGAAGCAGGGTCCGGTGAGTCGCGGGGCCCGGTGAATCCCGGTCCGGCGAAACCCTCGGGCGGAGAGGGGGTTCATGTCCCTCCCACTGGTGCACCCGGACAGTTGATCGACGGACGAGACCTCATGATGGCCGTTGCGGCCGACGTGCCGGGTGCCTTCGAGCGCCTGGTCGAGGCCTATGAGCCGCGGGTCAAGGCGGCCGTCGCGCGGTCGATCAACGACCGGTCATCGGTGGAGGACCTGTCGCAGGAGATCTTCCTGCGGCTGTACAGGGCGCGCCAGCGGTATCGACCGACGGCTCGCTTCGAGACTTTCCTCTATCGGGTCATCTTCAACGCCTGTGTCAACTTCACCCAGTACATGGCCCGTCGCCGCGCCTTGTCCCTCGATCGGGCTCTCGACGACGACGAACGGGGCAACGCTCTCGAGCCCGCGGACCCGGGCATGGCGCGCCCGCTTGAGAACATCGAAGAGCAGGAGCGCGCGGTCATGGTGAGGGCGGCCATCGACACCTTGCCCGAGGCCCAACGACGGGCACTGTTGTTGTCGCGTTACGAGGGCCTGGGTTACGAGGCGATCGGGCAGATCATGGGCCTCTCGCTGCAGGCCGTTAAATCGTTGCTCTGGCGCGCGCGCGACAACGTCCGCAAGGCGCTGATTCCCAAACTGGGGGAGGGCCCCGATGCCTGACCACGAACGGATTGGAGACGGGCCCGTCCTGTCGGAGGCCCAGGAGCAGCAGCTGCTGGCCTACCTCGACGACCGGCTGTCGCCCGACGAACGCTCGGGGGTGGACGCGTGGTTGGCGCGGGACGCCGACCTGCGCCGGCTTCTCGACGAGCACCGGCGCACCTGGGAATTGTTGGGGGAACTGCCGGTGCCGGATGAGGCCTCGCCGGGCGCCGGCTTCCGCGAGAACACCGTGCAGCGGGCGCACCGGGAAGAACGCCTGCGTCAGCGGGGTGCGCGCCGACGCGCGATGGGTGTCCTGGCGGCCGCGGCCCTGGTCATGGCGCTCGTGCTGGTGCTGCGCGATCGACCCGAGCCCTGGGCGCGGTTGACCCCCGAGGAGCGGCACATCGTGCAGAACCTCGAGCTCCTCGAGAATTTCGACCTGCTCCAGCAGTTCGAGACCGAGCTCGATCTCGCCGCGGACGTGGAGGCTTTGCAGGCCTTCGAGGGCGAGCTGACGGAGACGCTCCGATGAAGCGCTGGACCCACACGCCCCTGCGCGGAGTGATGGCCGTGGCGCTCGTCGCGGTGGCGGGCCTCGCCTTCATCGACGTGCCCCTGCTCGACGCCGAGCAGTTCGGAGTGCACCTCGACCGCTGGCGTTCGATGGACGACGGTCAGCGTCTCGTGCTGCGCGACCGTTGGCGCGCGTTCCAGGCCATGCCGGAAGCCCGCCGCGCCGAGGTGACCCGCCGCTTCGGCGCCTTGCGCCGACTGAACCGCAAGCGCGAGGCGCAGCTCCCGGATGACGCGTCGGCCGACGCGCTGAGGTTGCGCCTGGGCAAGATCGAGGCCCTTGCGCGCACGCTGATCGTGGCCGAGGCCCGATCCGATGTCGCCGGAGAGGTCCGTGCGAGCACCGTGCGCCGTGTGCGCGCCTTCCTGACCAGCCTGGTGCGCCAGGGACGCATTGACTTGGCCCAACGCGAGGCCATGCTCGAGTTGCCGCATGCCGAACTGCTGCGGGAGAGCCTGGCCCTGCAGAAGTCCGAGCTGATCGCGCTGTACGAGAGCACGCTCGAGAACGACGAGGCCGGGGAAGCGGACGACGACGATCTCGCCACCCTGCGGACGCTCGAGCCGGTGGAGGTCGTCGACCGTTTGCGGGACAAGCGCCAGAAGCGGGGGTTGCTCGGGGAGGCCGGCCGGGTCCTGGCCCTGCCGGACATCCGTCGCGAGCGCGTGGCCGCGGCCCTGCAAGACCGGCAGTATGACTCCGTCCTGGAGTATCTGCGTCCCCATGTCCGGGAGCTGCTCGAATCGATGGGCCTGGAGGCGGCGGTCATCGAGGAAACCCTGCAGCTGCCGTATGCCCAGCTCGAGCGGCGCCTCGAACGGCTGCTGCGCTCGTCGGCGGAGGCGGCCCGGAGACCGTCGCGGCGCTGACCGATCGTCCGGTGGTGGGGTATCTTCCTCGCTGCCATGAGCCGGACGCGATTCACCAAGGTCGAAGGGGCGGGCAACGACTACGTCCTCGTGGACGTGTTCGACGTCGACGCCGGAGGCGAGCCGCAGGACCCGTCGGCCCTCGCCCGCGCCGTGAGCGACCGTCATCGGGGCGTCGGTTCGGACGGACTGATCCTTGTAGGCCCGCCCATGGGCGACGACGGCGCCGTCGCGAGCATGCGCATCTTCAACGCGGACGGCAGCGAGGGGCGCATGTGCGGCAACGGCCTGCGCTGCGTGATGCTCTACCTGAAGCGGGCCGGACGGGCTCTCGGCGACGAGTTGACGGTGGAGACGGCGGCCGGTCTGCGGCGAGGTCGTCTCCTGGCCGAGGGCGTCGAGCTCGACATGGGCCAACCGGATTTCGCACCGGCGGCCCTGCCCCTCGACGTCGAGGCGGCGCTGGCCCCGGATGGTGAGGCAGCCTCCGTGTCCGTGCCCCCCGCGCTGGGCGCCGATCCGGACCGGGCGTGGTGCGTCTCGGTGGGCAATCCCCACGCTGTCGTGCGCGTGCCGCGTCCCGAGGCGGTGGACCTCGCCCGCCACGGGCCGGAGATCGCCGAGGCCGACTGTTTTCCCGAGGGGGCGAACGTCCACTTCATCGCCCCCGCCGGCGACGACCACTGGGTCGCCTGCACGTGGGAGCGAGGCTCGGGCGCGACCCGGGCCTGCGGCACGGGGGCCGTCGCGGTGGCCGCGGTCGTGCGCGAGCGCGGCTGGAGCCACGGCGACCGCATCACCGTGTCCATGCCGGGCGGTGACCTGAGCGTGCGTTTCGACGAGGCGGGCACGGCCTCTCTCATGGGCCCGGCACGCCTGGTCTTCGACGGAACCTGGCCACACGCAGGAGTCCTCGCCCAGCGATGAGCGCCGCCCTCTCCACCCTGATCCTCGTGATCGTCGGCCACTTCACCTGGGAAGGGGCGCTGATCGACCTCGGCCCCGAGTCGAGCGGCGTGATCGCCATCGCGCTGCTGCTCGGCGCGGGGCTCGGCATGCGCTCGATGACCCGCTTGCCGTATCTCGCGGAGCTGGTGGGGCTGGCGCTGTTGCTTCCGTTGCGCGGGCCGCTGAGTGATGCGCTGTTCGCCATGCTGCCCACGGGCGCGATCGCTGTCGGTGTCGTCGCGCTGGTGACCCTCGCGCCCCTCGGGTTCATCCTGGGCAAGCAGGTCTCGCTGGTCTCACGCTCGTCGCTGATGCCGGCGCTGATCGGTTTCTGCTTCGGTGAGTTCCTGGTCCAGCTGGGAGCAGTGGGGTTCATGCCCGGGCTGTTCACCGGCCTGATCGCCGCGGGGTTGCTCGCCGCCCTGAGCGAGACGGCCCAGCCGGCGGGCTTGTCGGCCGCCGAGCCGAGCACCCGCGCGGGTTGGCAGGCGTATTGGTTGGGCATCTCCCTGGGCCTGACCGTGGTGGTCCTGCGGCGTGTGATCGGCGCCTACGAAGAGCCGGTGGGTGGGGGCACGACGTCAGTCTGGATCGCGCTCCTCGCGCCGGCCGTGTTCGTGGCCTGGCCGGTGACCGTGCTCGCGTCCTCACCTTGGGCGCGGCGCCTCTTCGGCGCCCTTGCCGGTGTGGGGTTGGCCCTGGCGCTGCTCGATGCCGGCGATGCCCTCGGCATGTACGAAGTGCCCGGCCGTCACGTGGTGATGTCGCGCACGCTCCACAGTCATGCGCTCGGGTCTCCGGCGGTGGCCGAGTGGTGGTTCTGGCTGCTGGCGCTGGGCGGGTACATCGCGGCGGCGCTCGGTGGCGCCCTGGGCACCCTCGGCGTGCGCTCGCTCTCGAGCCTGGTCCTGGGTGTGGCGGGGGCCCTGGCCCTGGCCGAGGGCGTCATGGATGTCGACCCGCGTGAACTGCGGGGCGAGCCGCTTCCGATCACCTACCTCGGCCCCATGACCCTGTTGCTGCTGGCCTCCGGAGCGGCCCTCGTCTCGTCGGTCTGCGCATGGGCCGGTCGTTGGGGCCCGCTGGGCGTGGTGTTGCTGGTGGTGCCCTTCGTGGTGGTTCCGCCGGAGCGGCAATACCCGTTCGAGACGATCCGCCGCATCGGCGAACCCGGCATCGACGGCATGACGCGTCGCACCCGGGCGGACGCGGTGGTGTTCTCCACGTTCGGCAGTGACGTCAGCTCGCCCGAGGGCGTGGGGCGTTACTACAACACGTTCACCGATCGTGAGCCTTACGTGTTGCCGGAGGTCTTCCTCGATCCCGAGTTCGCGCTCGAGCCGACCGACGCGCATGCGGGACACGATCATGGGGACGAGTCCGCCGAGGAAGTGCTCACCGCGGAGGAACAGCGGGCGATGCGGCACTTCGGCTTGCGGATCTCGGGCCACACGCTTCACGCCGACCACATGCCGGTCGGCCCCGAAGGGAGCGCGACGCGCCTGACGCGACTCTTCGCTCCGGCGGGCCGCTCATTCGTGTTCGGCCTCGGCGGCGAACTGCTCGCGGCCGACCTCGCATCAGCGGGCCTCGCCGACGCGGTGGACGTGGCGTCCGATGTCCCCCTGGGCTTCCTGCAGCGGGCGGTGTTGTTCGAGGAGCTGGGTCTCGACAGCGGCTTCCCGGGCAACGTCACCGACGATCCCGGGGCGCGCTTGCGGGATGCGCCGGCCGGAGCGTTCGCCAGCGTGGTCGTGTCTCCGGGTCCCGGTCAATGGCCCGGTTCGGCACCACTCCTCGCCTGCGAGTCGCTCGAACGCATGCGCCGCATGCTCGCGGACAACGGCCGCTGCCTGGTCTGGGTCGACACCTCGTCGTTGAGCGCGGGGGTGCTGCGGTCGCGCCTGGCGGCGTTCGGTTCGGTGTTCGGCGAACGCAGCGCCGCCTTCGTCGAGATGCGCGAGCTCGACGCCCCGTTCCTGCTGCTGCTGGGGTGGAAGCATGAGGCGGGCCGCCCCGACGCCGACTCCCTCGCCGCGCGCATGCCCTCGCCCTGGGCGCAGGGCTTCCGTACGCGGATGAACGACCTCGATGACCTGGCCGCCCTGCTCGTGCGGGACGGCCCGGGCCTGGTGCGCGCGGCCGACGAGTGGCCGCGCCATCGTCGTTCGCGGCCCGTGCCGTTCGTAGCGGACCGCGGCGGCTGGACGGCCGTGGCCGAGGTCTTCGACGAGGAGGCCCGGTTGGGGCGGGTCATCACCGGCACGAGGGCGTTGGCGCCCTGGCCCGACGGACTGATGCGGGGACTCGTGCAGCACGGCGCCTATTCAATGGACCTCTGGCGCCTGCGGTCGCAGGTCGTCGAAGTCGTCGAGGATGTCGACTGGGACGCCTTCGACCAGGAGTGGATCGAATACGCGACGGCGGCCGGAGAGGATCGCGGCCATCCGGTGCTGATGCAGGCGCTCGCCGCTCTGCTGCGTCCGCTCATCGAGGAGGGGAACTTCACGCGCTTCGCGATGGTCTACGAGCAAGCCGGCGCCGGCGAGATGGCGCACTGGCGCCTGGCCATGCTCGAGGCCGTCGCGCGACGGCAGATGCTCGAGCCCGAGCTCGCCCTCGAGGCGGCTCGCAGGGCCGAGCGCTTGCGTACGCCCTGACGGTCAGGCCTGGAGGGCGACCTCCGCGCGAGCCAGCGTGCGCGGCTGACCGCCGGGAGCACGGGCCTGGAGAGTGACCACGTGACGACCGACGACGAGTCCGTCGAAGGCCGCCCGGTCGCCCTCGAACGGGCGCTTCTCACGCACCTGCCCGTCGGTCTCCAGCAGGATGGACAGCTTCTCGTCGGCGCCCACTTCAGGGCGGACGCGGGAGCGGACCTCGAGTCGGGTCGAGCCGTCGGACTGCAGCTGCAGGTCGAGTTCGTCGAGGCCGTTACCCGGGCCCAGCACGGTGAGCAGGTCGGGCTCGGCGACAGCGCCGGCGCGCAGCGGGCCGAGGGCCGGCTGGAGCGAACCGTCGACCAGAGCCCAGAAGCGATGCTCGAGCTCGTTGAGCACCTTCAGCCCCCGCTCGTGGATCCGTGCGAGGATGCGGAAGGGCTCGGACTCGCGCGCCGGGCGCATCCCGATCACGTCGACGGCGGCGCGGTACAGCTCGAAGGCAGCCGGGTCGGTAAGGACGCGCCTCTCGAGGGCTGCACAGTCGGCCGGGGACAGGCCGCCATCGAGGTAGATGGCGAGGATCTCGTCGGTGAGGAGGTCGCTGGGGATGGAATTCACCGGTGCCCGGCCGAGGGCTGAGAACACAGAATCGATGGGGTTGGTCATGCTGCAACAGCCCTGGAGAGACGCGAACCGCCCCCCGGAAGAGGGGACGACTGATCCCCCTTGGGACGGGTCCACCGTGCTCGTCTGACAGGCCCGGCGCCGGGCTGGGGCGCGAGACGCGGAACGGATGTTCCGCAAAGCCGGGCCTTCATGGCGAGGCCCTCAGACGGCGGATCAGGCCCCCCAGCACGGTCACGGCCTGTTCTTGCAGGTCCTGAGTGTCGGCGAGCTTCATCAGCTCGGCCTTGGAGCAGAGGAAGCGGGGATACTCAGTGAGCACCATCCCCAGCAGCGCGTCTCGCTTGGCGTCGGGCTGGAGCAGCTCCCGGTGGACCCGCTTGGCGGGGTAGGGAAGCACCTCCCGCAGCAGATCGGCCACCGGATCGGTGAGGACCTCGGGGTCGGCCTGGCGCACACGCCGGGAACCGGCGCCCGAGGCATGCAGGTCGGACATCTGGTCCTTGGCCCGCTTGTAGAGCGCGTCGATGTTGGCCCGGGACGTGCTCATGACCACGGCGATCTCCTCGCGCTGGACGTCGCGGAAGACCCACAGCACGGCGGAGATGCGCTTCCAGTCGAGCGAGAACAGCAGGTTGTGGAAGGTGTCCAACTGCTCCTGCTGGAGGGCCGGCTCGTCCGGCTGTTGGGCGTCCTCGTCCTCCGAGTCGGGCATGGTCTGTTCGCGGTCGAGACCGGCCGTGCCGTAGCCGCGGGGCTGGCGGGCCCATTTGCGCCGCTCATCGAGGGCGAAACGCGTGGTCACCACCTGCAGGAAGGTCGCCAACGACGCCTTGTTGCGGCCCTCGAAGGCGCGCAACTTGCGGTAGTCCCGGTGGGTGAGGGCCACGACGAACGACTGGTAGAGGTCGTCCATCTCGTCCGCCTTGAACGAGAAGATCGGGCCGTGGAAGACCGAGTAGATCAGCGCCCGATAGCGATCGAGCAGGGCCTCGAAGGCCCCGGGCTCTTGGTCGAACACGGCCTGGAGGAGCTTTGCCTCCTCGTTCTTCATGGTCGCTTCAAAGGCACGGGGGAATGAAGTCCTGAGCCGACGCCGAGCGCCGGGTCCCAGGGGATACCAACTCCGGGGGGCTCGGTCGCGGGTGATTCCGCCGCCCCGGCGCGGCTGCGGAGGGAGTCGCTGACCAGCGGGCGCCGGAGGTCCCGCCACGAGGCCCGTTCCACCGCCCTAAAGCAGGGCCGTGCAAAGGCTTACAGGCCACCGCTTACGTTGAAAAATTACGCCTGAACGGCGACAATGGGGGCTTGGGCCCGGGTCCGTGAATTGGACCGATCCGGGCCCTCTCCGCACTCCATCAGAGCTCTTCCGATGCCCGACGACGCGACCCCGCGCGAATCCTCAGTGCTCATCGAGCGGGAGATGAAGGACAGCTACCTGTCCTACGCGATGAGCGTCATCGTCTCGCGCGCGCTGCCGGATGTGCGTGACGGACTCAAGCCGAGTCAGCGCCGCGTCCTGGTCGCCATGAACGACCTGAACCTCGGCCCGCGGTCCCGCTACAAGAAGTGCGCGAAGATCGCCGGCGACACGTCCGGCAACTACCACCCCCACGGCGAGGGCGTGGTCTATCCGACGCTGGTGCGCCTCGCGCAGGACTTCAACATGCGCGTGCCCCTCGTCGACGGGCAGGGAAACTTCGGCTCCATCGACGGCGACCCCCCGGCGGCCATGCGTTACACCGAGGCCCGCATGACGGCTTCGGCCGCGGCCCTGCTCGACGACCTCGACAAGGACACCGTCGACTTCGTGCCCAACTACGACGGCTCGCGCGACGAGCCGACGGTGTTGCCGGGGCGCTTCCCGAACCTGCTCGTGAACGGCAGCAACGGCATCGCCGTGGGCATGGCCACGAGCATCCCGCCCCACAACCCGGGCGAGATCTGCACGGCCCTCAAGCTCCTGATCGCCAACCCCGACACCTCCATCGAAGAACTGATGGAGATCGTCCCGGGGCCGGACTTCCCCACGGGCGGGATCCTGTGCGGGCAGGGCGGCGTGCGCAAGGCGTACACGACGGGCCGCGGACTCGGCCTGCTGCGCGCCCGCGCCGAGTGCTTCGAGGAGGAGAAGAAGAAGCGCGCCGAGATCGTCATCACCGAGATCCCGTACCAGGTCAACAAGACCACGCTGATCGAGGCGATGGCCGCGCTGGTGAAGGACGGCCGGGTCAACGCGATCCACGACATCGTCGACCACAGTGACCGCGAGGGCATGCGCATCGTGGTCAAGCTGAAGAAGGGCGAGGACCCGGAGGTCACGCTCAACCAGCTCTACAAGTACACGCAGCTCCAGACCACGGTGTCGATCATCAACATCGCCCTGGTCGACATGCGGCCGCGCACGCTCTCGCTGCCGCAGCTCATGACCGAGTTCCTGAACCACAGGCGCACGGTCATCCGCCGGCGCACGGAACATCTGCTGGGGGTCGCGCGGGACCGGCTGCACATCGTCGAGGGCCTGCGCATCGCCCAGGCCAACATCGACGAGGTCATCGCCACGATCCGCGGGGCCACGGACACGGCCGCCGCCAAGGCCGAGCTGTGCAAGCGCTTTGAGCTGAGTGAGCGGCAGGCCGAGGCCATCGTCAACATGCGCCTGCGTGCGCTGACCGGCCTCGAGGTCGACAAGCTCGAGCAGGAGTGGAACAGCCTGCGCGAGGAGATCTCCGGCTACGAGGCGATCCTGGCCGACCCGGCCCTCATCGACGCCATCATCGTCGACGACCTCGACGCCATCGCCGAGGCTCACGCCCGTCCGCGCTCCACCGAGATCGGGCCGCCCATCGGCGACTTCGACGACGAGGACCTGATCGTCGACGAGACCGTCGCCGTGACCATGTCGAACAAGGGCTACGTCAAGCGCATGGATGTCGACACCTACCGCAGCCAGCGGCGGGGCGGCTCGGGCATCCGCGGCGGCGACGCCCATGAGGACGACTTCATCGAGAAGCTGTTCCTGGCCAACACGCACGACTCGCTGCTGTTCTTCACGGCCAGCGGCAAGGTGCACCAGCTGAAGGTCTACCGCCTGCCGAATCTCAGCCGTACGGCCCTGGGTCGCGCCGCGATCAACCTGATCGCCGGCTTCGCCGAGGGAGACTCGATCCAGGCTGTCATCCCGGTGCGCGACTTCGAGAAGGGCGCCATCGTGTTCGCGACGGCCAACGGCATCGTCAAGCGCACGCGGCTGCACGACTACCGGCGCCCGAAGGCCGGCGGCATCATTGCCATCAAGCTCGACGACGACGACCGGCTCATCGACGTGGCCGTGTGCGAAGACGGCGACGAGGTCGTGCTCGGCACACGCTGCGGCCAGTCGATCCACTTCAAGGTGGACGACGTGCGCGCGATGGGGCGCGATACCCGCGGCGTCATTGGCATCAAGTTCAAGCAGGAGGACGACCGGGTCTGCGGCATGGCCGTGGTCACCGAGGGCGCCTCGCTGCTGAGCGCCTGCGCGAACGGCTACGGCAAGCGCACGGCCTTCGACGAGTACCCGCTCCAGGGGCGCGGAGGTCAGGGCGTGATCGACATCCAGGCGACGAAGCGCAACGGACCGGTGGTGACGATCCGCACCGTCCACGATGAAGAAGACGTGATGTACATCACCTCGGGTGGCCAGGTCGTGCGCACGCCGGTCTCCGAGATCAGCAGCTATGGGCGCAACACCCAGGGCGTGCGGTTGATCACGCTGAAGAAGGGCGACCAGCTCGCCTCGGTGGCCTCGGTGGCGGGCGACGACGGCGATGTGCCGGAGGGCGGCGACCCGGCTCCTGTCGGCGACGCCGCCGGCGACGGTGTGGAGCCGGTCGACGACGGCCCGGCAGGCGACGCGGAGTAGCGCCGGATGACGATGGGCTCCCCACCCCTTGGCGACGACGCGATGGCCTCGATCCCCGAGGTCGTCGAGGAGCTGAAGGCCGGCCGCATGATCGTCCTGGTGGACGATGAGGACCGCGAGAACGAGGGCGACCTCGTGTGCCTGGCCGAACTCACGTCGGCGGACCACGTCAACTTCATGGCCCGGTTCGCACGGGGGCTGATCTGCCTGCCGATGGACAAGGCGGTGGCCGACCGGCTCGAGTTGCCGCTTCAGGTCGACCGCAACACCTCGTCGCGCAAGACGGCCTTCACCGTCTCCATCGAGGCGGCCACCGGCGTCACGACGGGCATCTCCGCCGCCGACCGCGCTCGCACGATCCAGGTCGCCGCCGACCCGAACGCCAGCGTCGACGACCTCGTCCGTCCCGGCCACGTGTTCCCGTTGCGGGCCATGACCGGCGGGGTGCTGCGCCGTGCCGGACACACCGAAGGCGCGGTCGACCTGGCCAAGCTCGCCGGGTGCCGGCCCATCGCCGTGGTGTGCGAGATCATGAACGACGACGGGTCGATGGCGCGCCTGCCCGACCTGAAGACGTTCGCGCAGGAGCACGGGCTGCTCCTGGCCAGCGTCGCCGACCTGATCACCTACCGCCGCCGCAACGAGCGGCTGGTCGAGCACGTGGTCTCCGTCGACCTGCCCACCGAACATGGTGACTTCCGCTGTCACCTCTATCGCAGCACGGAGGACGGCAGCGAGCACGTGGCCCTCACCGTCGGTGCGCCCACACCGGGCGCGGGCCACGACCTCGAACAGCCGGTGCTCGTGCGCGTCCACTCCGAGTGCCTCACCGGCGACATCCTCGGGTCGTTGCGTTGCGACTGCGGCACTCAGCTCCACGCCGCCATGCGCAGCGTCGCCGCGGCAGGCGAGGGCGTGCTGCTCTACATGCGCCGCCAGGAGGGCCGTGGCATCGGCCTGGCCAACAAGCTCAAGGCCTACCACCTGCAGCAGACCCAGGGGCTCGACACGGTGGAGGCGAACCAGGCCCTCGGGCTGCCCGTGGACGTGCGTGACTACGGCGTGGGCGCTCAGGTGCTGCGGGACCTCGGCGTGCGGCACCTGAGGTTGCTTACGAACAACCCGGCCAAGTACCACGCCATGCGCGGCTACGGGTTGGAGATCACCGAGCGGGTGCCCATCGAGTTCCCGCCCGGTCCGCACAACGAGGCCTACCTGCGCACCAAGCGCGAGAAGCTGGGGCACCGCCTCACGGCGCCGGGGGAGACGACCGACGCGCCGCCCGGCGAGAGCCAGGAATCAGGGCCGAAGGGCCCGTCGGAGGGCGATCCCGACGGCGGTCGGGCCTAGAGCGCTCGCCAGGCCGGTGATCGAGCCGGCGGAGGGGAGGGGCCACGGGGAGGGAAGACGGGTACGGCCGGCGCCGTCCAAGCGCTCCCGGCCCGCGTTCCGCCCCGAGGGCCGCAGCTCCCATCCGGGACCGCGGAGGCTGCCATGAGGGATGAGGACATCGCCCTGGTGGAGCGCTTGCGGGCCGGCGAAGAGGACGCCTTCCGTGAATTCGTCGAGACCTACCAAGACCGCATCATCACGGTGTGCGCTCGCGTCTGCGGGTCCACCACCGACGCCGAGGACGTGGCCCAGGAGACGTTCATCAAGGCCTTGCGGTCCATCGACCGCTTCGCCGGCAACTCGGCCCTGTTCACCTGGCTCTATCGCATCGCCGTCAACGCGTCGCGCGACCACCTCGCCCATCGCCGTCGCCGCCCGGCCGTGCCGCTCGACTCCGCCGGGGTCGACCCGGCTGACGACGCCGCCGGCCCCGACGCGCGCCTGCAGACCCGCGAGATCCAGCAGCGGGTCCGCTCGGCGCTCGATGACCTGGCCGAGCCCTTCCGCACAACCCTGGTCCTGCGCGAGATGGAGGGGCACACCTATGACGAGATCGCCCGCATCCTGGACATCTCCATCGGCACCGTCGAATCCCGCATCTTCCGGGCGCGCCGCAAGCTCCGCGCGCTGCTCGAGAGGGAGGACCCCGAATGAATCCTCTTGATGACCTGAACGCCGACGACGCCCGGCAGAGCGAGACGCTCTCGGCCGAGTCGGAGCAGGCGCTGGCCGTGTTGAGCCGGTGCCTCGACGGCGAACCCGTCGAGCCCTCCGAGGAAGCCCGGGCGCGGTCGCGCCTGGACTCGGACCCGGCGCTGGCAGCCGCGTGGCGCGACATGGGCTCGGCGCAGGCCGCCCTCGCCGCGCTGCCGGGCCTGACCGCCTCGGCCGGCTTCGCCGATCGGGTGGTGGCGGCAGCTGCGGCCGCTGCGCCCACCCACGAGCCGGCCCCGATCCTGCCCTTCGTTCGGCGCCTGGCCGTCGCGGCGGCCGTCACCCTCGGCGTCACCGTGGGCGGGGGCCTCGCCCGACCGCTGGTCGCCGCCGCCGATGCGTCCATCGAGCAGGCGTGGCACGCCGTCGACCACTTCCGGTCGTCGCCCTACGCCGCCGACGACCTCGCCCGGGGCATCCACTCGCTGCTCCGCTCCCCCGACCCCACCAGCCCGCCGCCGATACCGGACCCGGCGCTGGACGCAGCTCCGGCAGCGGAGGTGCCGCGATGAGCACCAAGGGCGGCGTGGCGCTCCTGGCGGCGCTGTGCCTGGCCGTCGGGTTCTCGGTGGGCAGCCTCTGGATCGGCGCCGAGGGGGCGGGTGAGAGCTACCTCGCCCAGCTGGCCGACGACCTCGGGCTGAGCACCGAACAGGTGGCCCGCATCGAGTCGATCCTGGCTGAAGAGGACGCCGACCTCGCCGCGTTGCTCGATGAACACCGCCTCGCTCTGCAGGGCCCCATCGCCGATCGGCGCGAGCAGACGGAGGAAGCCGTCCTCGCGGTCCTCGACGACGGGCAGCGGATCAGATACGAAGAGTTGACACTGCAGCAGCGCTGACGCGCGGCCCCAGCACCAGACGGAGCGAGATGGTCTCTCAGACGGCGATCGATTACAGCGCCAGCCGCTTGCGGTTGCTGGAATTCGAGGGGACCGGGCGCAAGGTGCGCGTGCTGGGATTCCACGAGGCCGGCCTCGACGTGGCCGAGACGCCCGACGATCCCGAGGCCGCCGAGGACGCCCGCGCGGCGCTGGTGGCGGAGGCCGTGGAGGAGGCCGGCTTCCGCACCGACCCCAGCGCCATGGCCTTCGACTCGGCCCACGCGATCTTCCGCGAGTTCAGCCTGCCGTTCACCAATGACGATCAGATCCGCAAGGTCGTGCGCTTCGAGTCCGAGAGCCACATGCCGGTGGACATCGACGAGGTCATCGTCCAGCACGTCGTGCTGCGCAAGACCCGCGACAAGAGCCACGTGCTCGTGGCTGCCGTGAAGAAGGACGACCTGCTCGACAGCCTCGACATCCTGAACGAGGCCGGGCTCGACCCGATGCACGTCGAGATCGACGTGCTCGCGCTGTACCACGCCCTGGTGGGCTCGGCGCTCGTCGACGAACACGCACGCTTCGCCGTGGTCGACGCCCAGGAGCGCACCACGTCGCTGCTGTTCATCGAGGACGGCAACCTGAACGCGGTGCGCTCGATCCGCATCGGCACCCACACCGTGAGCCACGGCCACGCCGACGAGGCCGGCAGCGCCCACGATCAGGAAGTGGAGGCGGCGCGCACCCACGACTACCTCTCGCGGCTGGTGCGTGAAGTGCGTCGCACCCTCTCGGTGCTGCCCGCGGAAGAGCGCGAGCTCGAGAAGGTGTACGTGACGGGACCGGGCAGCCGGCTCGAAGGCTTTGCGGAGAAGATGGAGGAGATCTTCGGCACCGCGACCGAACCCCTCAACTTCCTCGATCGCGTCGATCACGACCTCGACGAAGCCGAGGCGGAGGCGGTCGGGCGCAACATCGGCGTCGCCCTCGGCATGGCCTACAAGCTCAACGGCCTCGACGAGACCGACACCGAGTTCCGCCGCGAGGAGGCCGCGTACACGAAGAAGTTCGACCAGGTCGTGGCGCCGTTGATCGTCGTGGGCTTCCTGCTGTTCCTGGCCGTCGCGTTCCAGAGCATCGACGCCTTCATGGATGTGCGCAAGCTCGAGCGCGAGTACGTCCAGATGGAGTACGCGACCATCAAACAACTGCGCGAGATGGACTCCGACAGCGGCGACCTTGAGGCGCAGCTCATGCGGGCCGAGTTCGGGCCGCGCCGCATCGACACCGGCCTGCGACTGATCACCAGCAAATGGGAGGAGGTCGCCGGCCAGCTCGGTCGCGGCCAGCAGATCGAGGAGCAGAGGTCGGCGCTGATCGCCTGGATCAAGCTGTTCGACACGCTCAAGCAGAACGAGGTGAAGGTCGGGCGCTTCGGCCTCGAGCGGGTCGACATCAACGTGGCCGTGCGCGAGCCCTTCATCAAGATGAGCGGCGAGGTCGAGAGCATCACGCACTACCAGACGCTCGAGGACCTCCTGCGCGCCCAGCCGGTGTTCCGCAGCGTGACGTCGGCGACGCTGCAGACCACGTCGCGCGACACGACCCGGTTCACCGACCTGAACATCCTGCTCGACGACGCGCTGCTCACGGGCCGGGTGGAGTGATGCCATGAAGTGGAGCTTCGAACGCACCGTGCTGCTGGTGACCGCGCTGCTGATCCTGGTCTGCCTGGTCCTCACCTTCTGGCAGCGCTCGGTGGCCAACGAGCTGCAGGGCGGCCTGCAGCAGGCCGAGCGGCAGATGACCGAGATGGGCCAGATGGCCCAGGAGACGTTCAACCTGCACGACGAGCTGGACAAGGACGGCCTCAGCAACAGCCAGCCCTTCGCCTACATCGAAGAGCAGATGGTCGGCAGCCGCATCGGCAAGAAGTTCAAGATCCAGTCGCAGGACGGCACCAAGGGCGACGGCTGGCAGGACTCGGTCTACAACATCTCGCCGACGCTCAATGAGCACGACTTCACGCGACAGCAGATCGGCACCTTCCTGATCTACCTCGAGGCGAACACCACGCGCATGAAGGTGTCGCGGATCCGCCTCGACAAGTCGACGCGGAAGGGCGCCGGCAACGACGATTGGAAGCTGACGTTGACCGTCACCGATCGCCAGCCGGCCATCTCCGAGAGCTGATCAGGCCGGTTTCTTCGCGGGAAGCCGCGGTTCCGGGCAGGGAGCCGGCGGCCACACGGGTCCTCCCGGAATTGACCCGAAAGACATCCCCCCGTGGTGCCGATGGGCTGTTTGGAACGGCTCGGAGACTCCGCGTGCACACATCGAACATCCTCGTCGTCGATCAACGCCCCCACTTCTCCGACGCGCTCGCCGGCACCTCGCTCGGTGCGACCAAACGGTTCGAGCACGTCGACCACACGGAACCGGCCCTGGCTCTGCTCGAGCAGGGTGACGTCGACGTGGTGATCTGCGACTCAGGCGCGCCCGGCATGCCCGGCGCCGACTTCCTCGCCGCCGTCGCCATGCGTTGGCCGCGGGTCGTGCGGATGCTGATCGTCGATGACCGGAGCCTCGAGGCCATCCTCCCGGCCGTGAACGCGGGCGAGATCGAGCGCTTCTTCACGCGACCGCCCCAGGCCGCGCAGGTGATGATCGAGCTCGAGGAGCTGTTGCTGCAGCGGCAGCAGGGCGCGGCGGTGCCGACCGACACCGATGCCGACGACGACCGGAGCGAAGGGGGCGGCGAGAACGAGGGCGAGCCGGCCGCCGTCACCGAGAACGTCGACACCGGCGTGACCCCGGTGATCTCGCTCGACGGCGACGCGGCGATGGGCGACCTCGATGACCTGCTCGCCGAGTTCCGGGCCGAGCTCGACCAGCGTCCGCGGCAGAGCTAGCCCGCGGGCCGGCCACACGCTGCGGCGCCCGCGATCAGGCGGGCTGCGTCGCCGCCGCGGCGTAGTAGTCCTGCATGGCGCGCACGCCGAGCCCGTGCCGCCGCACCGAGTCGATGGCGGTGGCGATGATGCGCGCGCCGAACACCGTGGTGATCGTGGGGATGTTGCGGTGCAGGGCCGCCGTGCGGATGGCCTTCTCATCGTCCCGGGTGAGCGGGTCGGACGACGGCGTGTTGATCACGAGCTGGATCTCGCCCGACGCAATGGTGTCGGTGACGTCGGGCCGCCCCTCGCCGCGCTTGTAGACCTGCTCGCAGGGGATGCCGGCCTGGTCGAGGTGCCGCTTGGTGCCCGGCGTGGCCAGGATGCGGAAGTTCAGGTCGGCGAAGGCCCGCGCGATGGGCTCGACGGCCGTCTTGTCGGCGTCCCGCACGGAGATGAACACCGTGCCGTTCAGCGGTAGCGTGCGGCTGGTGGCCATGTAGGCCTTCGCGACGGCGCAGCCGAGGTCGGTGTCGATGCCCATGACCTCGCCCGTGGACTTCATCTCGGGGCCGAGGATCACGTCGGTGCCGGGGAACTTGTTGAACGGGAACACCGGCGCCTTCACCGAGTAGTGGGGCGGCACGATCTCCTTGGTGAAGCCGATGTCGACGAGCTTCTCGCCGGCCATCACCCGCGAGGCGATGCCGGCCAGCGAGAGGCCGATGGCCTTGCTCACGAACGGCACGGTGCGTGAGGCCCGCGGGTTCACCTCGAGCACGTAGACTTTGTCGTCCTTTACGGCGTACTGGATGTTCATCAGTCCGCGCACCTGGGCGGCCTCGGCGAGCTTGCGCGTGTAGTCGCGGATGACGTCCTGGATCTCGTCGGACAGCGAGTAGGGCGGCAGGGTGCAGGTGCTGTCGCCGCTGTGGATGCCGGCTTCCTCGACGTGCTCCATGATGCCGCCGATGACGCAGGTGTCGCCGTCGAAGACGGCGTCGACGTCGACCTCGTGGGCGTTCTCGAGGTACTGGTCGATGAGCACGGGGTGCTCGGGCGAGGCGTCGACGGCCGTGGCCATCCAGTGCTTCAACTTGCTGCGGTCGTAGACGATCTCCATGCCGCGTCCGCCGAGCACGTAGCTGGGGCGGACGACGACCGGATAGCCGATGCGCAGGGCGATCTCGTCGGCCTCCTCAGTGGAGGTGGCGATGCCGTTGTTGGGCTGGGGGATCTCGAGCTCCTCGAGCATCTCCTTGAACTTCTCGCGGTCCTCGACGAGGTCGATGTTCTCGGGCGTGGTGCCGAGGATGTTCACGCCGGCGCGCTTGAGCCGCAGCGCGATGTTGAGCGGCGTCTGGCCGCCAAACTGCACGATGGCGCCCTCGATGGACTGGGTCTGCCAGATGTGCAGCACGTCCTCGACGGTGAGCGGCTCGAAGAACAGCTGGTCGGAGCTGTCGAAGTCGGTCGAGACCGTCTCCGGGTTGCAGTTGACCATGATGATCTCGTAGCCGCGCTGGCGCAGCTCGAGACAGGCCTGCACGCAGCAGTAGTCGAACTCGATGCCCTGGCCGATGCGGTTGGGGCCGCCGCCGAGCACCATGATCTTCTTGTTGCCCGTGTCGACGACCTCGGTGGCGGTCTCGTAGGTCGAGTACAGGTACGGCGTGTAGGACTCGAACTCGGCCGCGCAGGTGTCGATGCGGTTGAACACCGGCACCAGCCCGAGCTCGTGGCGCCGGCGGCGGACGCGGGCCGGATCGGTGCCGAACCACCGCGCGATCTGCTCGTCCGAGAAGCCGTTGTGCTTGTACGTCGCGAGGGTGTTGGCGGGCACGTCCTCGAAGGAACCGTAGCGCCGCATCTGGTCCTCGGTGGCGATCAGGCCCGCGATGTGCGCGAGGAACCACGGGTCGATGCGCGTGATCTCGTGGACCTCTTCGAGGCTGATCCCGCTCTTGAGGGCGTCGCGCACCGTGAACAGCCGGTCGGGGCGCGGCTGGGCCAGGCGCCGCTTGAGGTCGCGCACCGACGGCCGCCCGCGCCGCGGCGCCGAGGGCAGCCACATGTCGCCGGCCTTGAGACCCAGCCCCGGGTTGCCCGTCTCGAGCGACCGCAGGGCCTTCTGCAGGGCCTCCTTGAAGGTGCGCCCGATGGACATGGCCTCGCCCACCGACTTCATCTGCGTGCCGAGCTCGGGCTTGGCTTCCGGGAACTTCTCGAAGGCGAAGCGCGGGATCTTCACGACCACGTAGTCGATGGTGGGCTCGAAGCAGGCCGGGGTCTGCTTGGTGATGTCGTTGGCGATCTCGTCGAGGCTGAAGCCCACCGCGAGCTTGGCCGCGATCTTGGCGATGGGGAAGCCGGTGGCCTTGCTGGCCAGCGCCGAGCTGCGCGACACCCGCGGGTTCATCTCGATGACGATGCGGTCGCCGTTCTCGGGGTTCACCGCGAACTGGATGTTGCTGCCGCCCGTCTCGACGCCGATCTCGCGGATGATGGCGATGGCCTCGTCGCGCATCTCCTGGTATTCGCGGTCGGTGAGCGTCTGCTGCGGCGCCACCGTGACCGAGTCGCCGGTGTGGATGCCCATAGGGTCGAGGTTCTCGATGGAGCACACGATGACCACGTTGTCCTTGCGGTCGCGCATGACCTCGAGTTCGAACTCCTTCCACCCCGCGATGGACTTCTCGATGAGCACCTCGCTGTTGAGCGAGAGCTCGAGACCGCGCGAGACGATCTGCTCGAACTCCTCGGGGTTGTAGGCGATGCCGCCGCCCGACCCGCCCATGGTGAAGCCGGGCCGGATGACCGCCGGCAAGCCGATGTGGGCGACGACCTGCTGCGCCTCCTCGAGGGAGTGGGCCACGCCCGACGGCGGGAGCTTCACGCCGATGCGCTCCATGGCCGCCTTGAACTGCTGGCGGTCCTCGGCCTTGGCGATGACCTCGGCGTTGGCGCCGATCATCTCGACGCCGTATTGCTCGAGGATGCCGGCCTCGTGCAGTCCGATGCAGCAGTTGAGCGCGGTCTGTCCGCCCAGCGTCGGCAGGATGGCGTCGGGCCGTTCCTGCTCGATGATCTTCGCCACCACGTCGACCTCGACCGGCTCGATGTACGTGCGGTCGGCCATGGCCGGATCGGTCATGATCGTGGCCGGGTTGCTGTTGATCAGGATGACCGTGTAGCCCTCCTCGCGGAGCGCCTTGCAACCCTGGGTGCCGGAATAGTCGAACTCGCAGGCCTGGCCGATGACGATGGGCCCGGCGCCTACGACGAGGATGCTCTGGATGTCGGTCCTGCGTGGCACGGTTGAGTGCACCCTCCCGGCAGAGATCGCCCCAGCCTAGCGCAAGGGTGGCCTCCTCGTCTGCCCGCTGGTCCGGGACTCTCAGGAGCCTCGGGGGTGCTCCTTGAAGGGGCGCATGACGCGGCCGAGCCTCTCGGCCACGTCCGGGGGCAGCACCGCTTCCTCGCCGAGCTCGGCGGCCGCCAGGTCCCCGGCCAGGGCGTGCAGGTGGACGGCCAGCGCCGCCGTCTCGGCCGGGCCCGTGAGCACGCCGAGCAGCGCGCCCAGGGCGCCGGCGAGCACATCGCCCGTCCCGCCGGTGGCCAGGCCCGGATTGCCCGCGCTCTCGATCCAGACACGCCGGCCGTCCGTGACCACCGTTCGGTGGCCCTTCAGCACCACGACGGCTCCGGTGCGGCGGGCCAGATCCGCGGCGGCCTCGCGTCGCTCGGCGTCCCCGCGGGGGGGTGGGCCGTGCATGAGCCGGCCCATCTCGCCGGGGTGCGGGGTGAGCACGGTGGCGCCCTGGCGCTCGGTCAGGTCGACCAGCTCGCGGCGGGCGACGTGGTTGAGGCCGTCGGCATCGAGCACGACCGGGATGGCCAGCCGTCGCAGCAGCTCGCCGACGAGGGCCCCGGTGTCCTCATCGGTGTCGAGCCCGGGGCCGATGACGGCGCTCGAGGCGCGATGGGACGCCTCCACGATGCGGTCGGCCGCGGCCGAGGCGAGTCCGCCCCCGGCGGTGGCCGGCACGGTCAGGATGGTGGCGAAGGGCACGGCCGGCACGACGGACGCCTCGATGCCGGCGGGTAGGGCGATCTGCACCAGCCCGGCGCCGGCCCGTCCCGCACCCAGGGCGGCCAGCACGGCCGCGCCGGGGTAGGCCCGCGACCCGGCGACCACCAGCACCGTCCCGAAGGTGCCCTTGTGCGCGTCGGGATCCCGGGGAGGGATGTGCGCCAGCGTCAACGGTTGCAGCGAATCCAAGTCGGCGGTTCCGGGGAAGTGCTGATTCTGTCTCCCAGGGGACGGGGCGGGAAGGCCCGGCTGCTAGACTCGGCCGGATGAAAGCGGTCGAACTGTTTCGCATCGTCCACAGCGACCAGACCCCCGAGTGCCACATGTACTTGCGGGAGACGGAAGGCGAGCGCGTCTTCCCGATCATCATCGCGGCCAACGAGATGGCCGAGATCCACCGCAAGGTCCACGGCATCGAGACCCGCCGCCCCATGACCCACGACCTCCTCGGTCGGCTCATGGAGCAGACCAAGGTGTCGCTCGAGCGGGTCGAGATCACCGAGCTGAAGAGCGAGGTGTTCTACGCCCTGATGCACTTCCGCACGGAGGGGGGCGAAACCTTCACCATCGACGCCCGTCCGTCGGATGCCGTGGCCATCGCCACCGGCGTCAGTGCGCCGCTCTTCGCCAACGAGCGCATTCTCGACGAGATCGGCGTGCGGGAAGCGGAGGACGAAGGCGAGGCAGGCGGCCCGCCGGGCCCGAGCAAAGAGGACGGACCGCTCACCGACGGACCCTCCACCGAGGGTGACGGTGGCGGCCCTGGGGACGAAGAGGGACCGGGCGGCGCGTCCGGAGAGTCAGGCGGCATGGCCGAGGGCGGCTGAGCCGAGTCCGGGCGCCGGCCGAGGGACCGACCTGAGAGATATCGGAGGGGTGGCAGAGTGGTCGATTGCGACGGTCTTGAAAACCGTTGGCCCGCGAGGGCTCGTGGGTTCGAATCCCACCCCCTCCGCCACCCGGCCGCAGACCTGCCGGCCGCAGACCCGTCGGCACGGACGATCCGGTTGACACGCCGGGGGGCGGGCGGATCCAATCGCCCGATTGCGCCGGACAGGTGGCAGAGTGGTCGATTGCGGCAGATTGCTAATCTGTTGACGGGGTCTTTTCCCCGTCCGAGGGTTCGAATCCCTCCCTGTCCGCCAAGCCTTCTCCGTTCGCGAGCGACCGTGATCGACCCGAGTCCCGCTCCTGAAGCCGCCGGGCGCGCCCGCGCCGCGCGCCGCATCGCCGCCGTCCTGACGTTGGCCGTCCTGCTGGCCGTCGCGCCCGCGTGCGTGACGCGCAAGATGTTCATCGACAGCACACCGTCCGGCGCCCGGGTGATGCTCGACGACACCGTCGTCGGCACCACGCCCTACGAAGCGGAATTCATCGGCTACGGCCAGTACCACCTGCAAGTCGAGGCCGAGGGTTACGAGCCCTGGAAAGGGCGCATCGACCTGGTGCAACCCTGGTGGCAACACCTGCCCTTCGACGTGTTCACCGACCTGCTCTGGCCGGGCGAGATCCGGGACGACCATCACTTCAGCTTCCCGCTGATCGCCCGGACACCCGGCGGCAGCACCTGGGATGACGCACAGGCCGCCTACCGCCGCATGCGCGAGCGACTCTCGAACGTCGACGCTGACGAGGACGAATGACCCCGTCGCTGCGGGGCGCCCGCGCCGTCGTGCTCGGTCTCGGGCACTTCGGTGGCGGACTCGGCGCCGCGCGCTGGCTGGCACGGCAGGGTGCGCAGGTCGTCGTCACCGACCGGGCTGACGCGGCCGCTCTCGCCGGGCCCGCGGCGGCGCTCCAGGAAGAAGACGTCGAGCTCGTCCTGGGCGGGCATGCGGGCGTCGACTTCGAGGGGGCCGACCTGCTGGTGGTGAATCCGGCCGTGCCCCTCGACGCCCCCGAGGTCGAGCGGGCCCGGGCTGCCGGCGTCGTGATCACCAGCGAGATCGCCCTGCTGCTGGAGCGCTGGCCCGGCCCGGTCATCGGCATCACCGGCAGCAACGGCAAGTCGACCACCGCGGCCATGACCCACGCCCTGCTCGAGGCCGCCGGCGCCCGCAGCTCGCTCGGCGGGAACGTGGGCGGGTCGCTGCTCGAGCGCCTCGACGAGGCCGCCGAAGACGAGATCGCCGTGCTCGAGCTGTCGTCCTTCATGCTCGAGGGCCTCGCGCCGCTGGGTCTGGGCCCGCGGGTGGCCGTGATCACGAACATCACGCCCAACCACCTCGACCGCCACGGCACCTACCAGGCGTACCGCGCGGCGAAGGCGTCGATCCTGGCCCAGGCCCGTTACGCGGTGCTGTGCGCCGACGACCCCGAGGTGGCGCTGCTCGCCGAGGGCTATCACGGGCAGGTCTTCCACTTCGGTTCGCGGGGTGAGGTCTCCGTCTCGCCGCAGGGCGATCTGCTCGACCGTTTCGGCTCGGTGCTCGTGGCCGATGCGGACATCCCCGTGCCGGGCCGCATGAACCGCATCGACCTCGCGGCGGCGACCCTCGCGGCGAGCGCCGCCCTGGCCGACGAGCTGCGGGTGGCGCGGGCGCTGCCGGCGGCCCTGCAGGCGTGGCGTCCCCTGCCGCACCGGCTGACCCTGCTCGGCGCTTGGGGCGGGGTGAGCTGGGTCGACGACTCGGTCTCGACCACGCCCGAATCGACCGCGGCCTCGGTGGAAGCCCTCGACGCGCCGTGTGTGCTCATCGTGGGCGGCCGGGACAAGGGTCTCGACCCGGAAGGCCTCATCGATCGCAGCCGGGGTCGGGTGCGCATCGTGCTGACCCTCGGCGAGACGGCCGAGGCCTTGTGCAGGGCCTTCACGCAGGGCGGCCTGCAGGCGGAGTCGCTGGGAACGGTGGCGGCGGCGACGGAGCGGGCCTCGCGCCTGGCCCGCCCGGGTGAAGTGGTGCTGTTTTCGCCGGGCTATTCCTCCCATGATCAGTTTTGCAATTACGAGGAGCGGGGCCGGGCCTTCGTGCGCGCGGTGGAGCGGCTGGCGGCGACGTCGGCCGACACCGAGGATGACGCCGTCGCGCCGGGTCACGAAGCCGCGACCGGACCGACCGACTAGACGAGCCTCATGTTCAGAAGCTGCGATCGCTGCGAGAACCCCGCCACCGTCCACCTGACGGAGATCAAGGGCGGCAAGAAGACCGAGCGGCACCTGTGCGAGAAGTGCGCGCGGGCGCTGCACGTTCCTCAGGCGAGCAAGGAGCTGGCCAAGCTGCTCAAGAGCTTCGGCCCGGCCGAGGCGCTGTCCCAGTCGAAGCTGCGCAGCGACCGGACCTGCCCCGAGTGCGGCATGACCTTCGCCGAATTCCGACAACACGGCCGCTTCGGCTGCCCGAAGGACTACGAGATCTTCGGCGAGGAGGTCGAGCGCCTGCTCAAGCGCATCCACGGGCAGGACCGCTACACCGGCCTGGCCCCCGACGGCCAGCGGATCGTGAACGGCGAGCTGATGGACGAGCTGGCCCAGACCCGCGAGGCCTTGCGACACGCCATCGAGTCGGAGGACTACGAGGAGGCAGCCCGCCTGCGCGACGTCATCCGCCGCATCGATGCCGACGCCCCGGACCTCACGGCCCCGGGCGAGGGGAACAACTAGCGGTGAGCGAGCCGGCCGCCGAATTGCCGTCGCTGTGGCTGCTCGAGCCGGGGCCCGAGCAGGACGTGGTGGTGTCCTCACGCATGCGCCTGGCGCGCAACATCGACGGCTACCACTTCCGCTCGCGCTTCCGCGAGGGGGAGGCGCTCAAGCTCGAACAACACCTCTCGGGTCTGCTGGGGGAGGTCGACCAGGGGCTGCGCTACGTCTCCCTCGAGTCGATCACGCCCGCGCTGCGGGAAGTCCTGTTCGAGCGCCACGTGGTCAGCCACGAGCACGTGGCCGGGTCTCAGCCCCGAGGCGTGGCCTTCAGCGAAGACGGCACCACCAGCGTCATGATCAACGAGGAGGACCACCTGCGCCTGCAGGTCTTCGGATCGGGTCTCGACCTCGAATCGCTGGGCAACAAGATCGGCGCCCTCGACCGCTCGCTCTCCGAGCGCGTCACCTACTGCTTCGCGCCGCGTTTCGGCTACCTGACGTCGTGCCCCACGAACACGGGCACCGGACTGCGCGTCTCGGTGATGCTCCACCTGCCCGCCCTGGCCTTCAAGCCGGAGGAGGGCAAGCCCATCGAGCAGGGCATCATCAAGGTCCACAACGCCGCTCAGAAACTCGGCCTCGCGGTGCGCGGCATGCACGGCGAGAGCAGCCGCGCCGAAGGCGATTTCTACCAGCTCAGCAACCAGGTCACGCTGGGCCGCTCGCCCGAACAGGCGGTCGAGGACCTGCAGTCGGCCCTGCCGCAGGTCATCAGCTATGAGCGGCAGATGCGGGACATCCTGTTCAAGGACGACCGGCCGCGCATCGAGGACATCGTGTGGCGGGCCTGGGCGACGCTCACCCACGCGCGGCGGATGGCCTCGGCGGAGGCCCTCAGCCACCTTTCCTCACTGCGCCTGGGCGTGTGCCTCGAGATCATCGATTCGGTGACGATTCCCACGCTGCACGGCCTGATGGTCTCGATGCGGCCGGGCCACCTGCAACACAAGGCCGGCCGTGAGCTGCAGCCGCAGGAGAGGGACGTTGTCAGGGCGGACCTCATCCGGGATACACTCTCTCGCGACCGGTGCTAATCATCCCCGGACCCACTGCCGGGTTCGCCCGTAAGGCCGCCTTTGGGCCGCAGGGCTCCAGAATCCGGCCGAGGGTGACGATGGTGATGGAGGGCCCCGGTGCCTCCTCCGCCCCCCGATCTCGGACGACCGACACCCATGTTCGACCGCTTCACCGATCGCGCCCGCAAGGTCATGAACCTCGCCAAGAGCGAGGCCCAGCGACTCAATCACGAGTACATCGGCACTGAGCACATCCTGCTCGGACTGGTGCAGGAAGGCAGCGGAGTCGCCGCCAACGTCTTGCGCAACATGGGCATCGACCTCAAGCGCATCCGGGCCGAGATCGAGAAGCTCGTCAAGGGCAGCGCCACGATGGTGCCGATGGGGAACCTGCCCTTCACGCCCCGGGCGAAGAAGGTGCTCGAGCTGTCGCTCGAGGAGGCCAGCCAGCTCGGCCACAACTACATCGGCACCGAGCACCTGCTGCTCGGGCTGATCAAGGAGAGCGAGGGCATCGCCGCTCGCGTGCTCACCAACCTCGGCGTCAAGCTCGAGGACGTCCGCGAAGAGGTGCTCGAGTTCCTGGGTGCGCCCCAGGGCGGCGAGGAGCTGGAGGAGGAGCGCGCCGAGGAGGGCGAGGGCGGTGACGAGGCCGCGCCCCGCGGCGGCAAGGGCAAGACCCCGGCGCTCAACGCCTTCGGTCGCGACCTGACCAAGCTCGCCCGCGAGAACCAGCTCGACCCGGTCATCGGTCGACGCGACGAGATCGAGCGGGTGATCCAGATCCTCTCGCGGCGCACCAAGAACAACCCGGTGCTGCTCGGCGAGGCCGGCGTGGGCAAGACCGCCATCGTCGAGGGTCTGGCCCAGGACATCATTGCGGGCGAGGTGCCCGAGATCCTCAAGGGCCGCCGGCTGGTGGTGCTCGACCTGGCCATGATGGTGGCCGGCACGAAGTACCGCGGGCAGTTCGAGGAGCGCATCAAGTCGGTCATGAACGAGGTGCGCCGGGCCAAGAACATCATCCTGTTCATCGACGAGCTGCACACGCTGGTGGGTGCGGGCGGGGCCGAGGGCGCCATCGACGCGTCCAACGTGCTCAAGCCGGCGCTGTCACGCGGCGAGATCCAGTGCATCGGCGCGACGACGCTCAACGAGTACCGCAAGTACATCGAGAAGGACGCGGCCCTCGAGCGTCGCTTCCAGTCGGTGATGGTCGAGCCGCCGAGCCCCGACGAGACCCTCGAGATCCTCAAGGGACTGCGCGAGCGCTACGAGAAGCACCACAACGTGCAGATCACCGACGGGGCCCTCGAGCTCGCCGTCGAGTTGTCGACCCGCTACATCACCAACCGCTTCCACCCCGACAAGGCCATCGACGTCATGGACGAAGCCGGCGCCCGCGTGCGCCTCAAGGCCATGACCGCGCCGCCCGACCTCAAGGAGCTCGAGGTCGAGATCCTCAAGCTCGACAAGGAGAAGGAGGAGTGCGTCGCCAACCAGGACTTCGAGCGCGCCGCGAGCCTGCGTGACCGGGCCGACCAGTTGCGCAAGAAGCGCGACGAGATCGAGCACGAGTGGAAGTCGAGCTCGGGCGAGATCGACGGCACCGTCGACGAGGACGTCATCGCCGAAACGGTCAGCAAGATGACGAGCGTGCCGCTGCAGCGCCTCGATGCGGGGGAGGCCGAGCGCCTGCTCAACATGGAGAACGAGCTGCACGAGACCGTGGTCAGCCAGGACGACGCCATCACGGCGATCTCCCGCGCCGTGCGTCGCAGCCGCTCGGGACTCAAGGACCCGCGCCGGCCCATGGGCAGCTTCCTGTTCCTCGGCCCCACGGGCGTGGGCAAGACCCACCTCGCCAAGCAGCTCGCGGCCTTCCTCTTCGGTTCCGAGGAGGCCCTCGTGCAGATCGACATGTCCGAGTACATGGAGAAGCACAACGCCTCGCGACTCGTCGGCGCGCCTCCCGGCTACGTCGGCTACGAGGAGGGCGGCCAGCTCACCGAGAAGATCCGCCGTCGCCCCTACGCCGTGGTGCTGCTCGACGAGATCGAGAAGGCCCACCCCGACGTCTACAACATGCTGCTGCAGATCATGGAAGAGGGGCGCCTGACCGACTCCTTCGGGCGGCAGGTCGACTTCCGCAACGTGCTGCTGATCATGACCAGCAACATCGGCGCCGGCATCATCAAGAACAAGACCGGCCTCGGCTTTGCTTCCGATGACGCGGACAAGAACTTCACCAAGATGAAGGCGAACCTCATGAACGAGGTGAATCGCTTCTTCCGGCCGGAGTTCCTCAACCGCCTCGACGACGTGATCGTGTTCCAGCAGCTCACCAAGGAAGACCTCGTCAGCATCCTCAGCATCGAGCTGCGCGGCGTGCGCGCGCGCCTGGCCGAGAAGAAGATGGTGCTCGAGCTGTCCCCGGCGGCCGAGGCCTTCCTGATCGAGAACGGCAGCGACCTCGATATGGGCGCGCGGCCCCTGCGCCGCGCCGTCGAGCGCTACCTCGAGGACGCCATGTCCGAAGAGCTGCTGCGCGGTCAGTTCGAGAACGCGCAGCGGATCAAGGCCGATCACGTGGAGGGCGCCGAGGCGCTCACCTTCGTGGGCGTGGCCGAGCCGGCGGAGCCCGCCGAACCGGCGGAGGTCTCGTCAGGCTCGTGATGCGGGCCGCGATGGTCGCCATCGCGGGCTTTCTCTTGGCAGGACCGGTGCTGGCGGGATGGTTCCCGCCGGCCGTTCCCCAGGAGGCGGCCGCCCCGACGCCGGCTTCCGCGGGCGATGCTGCTGGTGACGCTGGGGGTGATGCCGTTGATGCGGCGGACCCCGACCCCGCGAGAGCAGAAGATCCCTCGGCGAGCGCTGCGGCATCGAGCGCCGCGACGGCGCGCAAGGACGAGCGCGGCGGCAAGCGCTGGTTCGAGCGAGAGCCCCCGGACCCCGCGGCCCTGCGGGCGGCGCCCGGAGACTTCGAGGAGCTGCTCAGCGAGCACGGCCTCATGCTCGACCTGGCGGCGGGCACCGTCTCCATGCGCGGCGCCACGCTCCACGACCGGGAATCCCTCGGTTACCCGATCGAATACCTGATCGTCACCGAGCACGGGAAGACCCACGAAGCGGCGTTCCTGGTCAAGGCGCGCCCCTCGGTCCTCGACGCCTGCCTGCAGGCGCTGACCTTGCAGCCCGGCGCTCCGACGCAGGTTCTGCTCAAGGATCCGCTGCCGCCCGAAGCGAAGATCGCCTCGGGCGAGGTCTCACCGTGGGACGTGACCCAGGGTCACGGTCCCCTGGTGTCCATCGATGTCGACTGGATCGACGATGCGGGCGCGCGTCACACCAGCTCGCTCGATGGCCTGCTGATCGACATCCGCACCGGGCGGCCGCTGTCGGCGCCCGGCTGGATCTACGTGGGCAGCCGCAAGGGCGAGATCCGCCAGGGTCGCGAACTCGTCGAGGTGTTCATGGCCGACGTGGAGGGCAACGTCGCGGCCATCTACCTCGACGGTCACGGCACGAGCCTGTTCGAACGCAACTCGCTCGACGGCGTCGACGACGGCCTCTACACCATCAACCCCGACCTCATGCCCGCGCGCAATTCACCGGTGACGGTGACCTTCAAGGCGCTGGGCGGGCGGGTCGACCCCCGGGACGGCTGAAGTCGGCCCGAAGGGGGGAGCAGACTCCGAAGGCGGGAAATGACGGGGCCCGCCCGGGCGGGGACGCGGCCAGCGACACCCGGAAACCTCCGGCGAGAAACCCGACCGTGGGCAGGTGTGGCCCCCCTGCCTGCGGCCCTTGCTCGGACGAGCCCCGTGGTCAGACGACGAGCCTCTGCGTCGACGCCTGACCCGACACTGCAACGGCGACCGCGTCCGAACAGGACGACGCACGAGGAGCGCCCGACGGCACGAGCAAAGGGCCGACGGCCCCGAAGCGGAGCCGCCGACCACATGCTCTCTCTCTCGAGCCCGCGGGGCTCCCCCCGGCAGGCCCTTCTCCCAGTCTTCGGTTCCAAGACACCGCCGGGGGCCGGGGATCACCGGGGTCGGCCGGGAATCGGTGAAATTCGGGAGTTCATGGACCACGTCTGGATTCGTGAGGCCCCGAACGGTTGGAATGCGGGGTCGAACCCCCACCCTGGAGCAGCCCGATGAAGGTCGCCGACCTGATGACCCGCGACGCGAAGACCTGCGTCCCGTCCGACACCCTCGATCGCACCGCGCACATCATGCTGGCCCACGACTGTGGCTGCGTGCCGGTGATCGATGGCGAGCAGCGTCCCGTCGGCATCATCACGGACCGCGACGTGGCCATGGCCGCCTTCGTCAGCGGTCGCCCGCTCCACGACATCGACATCGAGCGCACCATGACCGGCCGGCTCGTGACCTGCCGCTCGACGGACTCGGTGGAGTCGGTGCGCAAGGTGATGGGCAAGGAGCAGGTGCGACGCCTGCCCGTCGTGAACGCCGACGGCCGCCTCGAGGGCATCGTCTCTCTCAGCGACCTGACTCAGGCGGCCGGCAGTGAGCGCAGTCCGGCCACCCGCCGGAAGGAGTCCCTCGCCGTGTTCGAGACGCTCGGTGTCGTGTCGCGTCCGCGCGATGAGAAGTACTTCGAGCGCTTCACGACGAAGAGCAAGACGGCGACGCGCCGCAAGACCGCCAAGACCGCCAAGGCGGCCAAGGCGGCGAGCGGGAAGCCGGCGAGCACCAGGACCCCCGCCAAGCGTTCGCACAAGGTGGTCGCCAAGACCGCGACGAAGGCGAAGCGCAAGGCGTCGACGAAGTCGGCGTCAAAGGCGACCGGCAAGTCGGCGGCCAAGCGCAAGAGCGCCTCGGCCTCCCGCAAGCGGAGCGCCAAGCGCTGAGCCTGCGAGGGTGACGATCACAGCAGCTTGAAGGCGTCGTCCACCGGGCGCAGCGGACGGTTGAGCCACAGCGGCCGCCGCAGCCCGCCGGGGCCGGGCGCGGGCCGGGCGAGCTTCAGCCACTCGGAGTAGATCTCCTTCGACTTGGCCGTGTCGACGAAGACGTCGGCGAAGCGGTCGTCGGAGCGGGCCGGCTCGACGCGCACCTTCTGGTGCCAGCAGTGCATGCCGCTGACCGGGTCGGGTTGCACGGGGAAGGTCAGGTTCTGGTTGACGCCCACCTCCTGCCACCAGACCCGGGACGAGTCGGGGTCGGAGGAGTCGAAGGGCCCGACGCTGGACTTGTTGCGGAAGAAGAAGCGCCCGTCCTTGCGCTTGATGTCCACCAGGGTCGAGCCGAGCTTCGTGCCGCCTACCTCGCGGTGCATGCGCCAGCGCCCGGTGTGATGGCTGCACGCCACGACGCCGGGGTGGATGCCCTCGGTGACCCACACGCGCGGCACGAACCAGCCGATGCCGGTGAGCACCCGCGCCAGCCCGCCGTTGACCAGGCCGAGCTTGGCGGCATCGTCGGGGTGGACCCAGAGCGGGTTGGTGTGGGAGATCTCCTGCAGCCACTTGCTGTTGGCCGAGCGGGTGTGGATCAACGTCGGCACGCGGAACGTCGGCAGCAGCGCCCGCTCCCCGGCCTCGAGGTCGAGCGCCCCGTGGTGCACCTGCGACGGCGCATAGGTGGGCACCGCGTGCTCGGGGAAGCCCCACTCCGAGAGGGTCGAGCTGAAGAACTCGAGCAGCTTGCTGGGCGTGCCCCAGCCGGCCTTGCGCTCGGACGACCCGACGTCGACGCCCGGCGCGGCGGCGTCGCGGTCGGCCTCGTAACGCCGCTGCCCGGCATAGGGCAGGGCGTAGGCGCCGTAGGCCTTCATGTATTCGAGCGGCGACTTGCCCTCGGCGGCCGCGGCTTCCGGCAGCCCGGGCACGCCGTGATCGAACAGGTCGGCGAAGTACTCGTCGCTGCTGATGGGCTCGCCCGGCCGCTGCTTGCTCTCGAACCACTGGCGGATGCCGCGCGAGCCGTCGGGGTCGATGCGCCAGGTCAGCGCGATCCAGAACTCGGCCTCCTCCCAGACCTCGCCGGGGTTGGTGCCGAGGGTCGAGTCGGGGGCGGGCTCGCCGGTCGCGGCGTTCTCCAGCCGTTGGAACTCGCGCAGCACGGGCTGGCGGAAGCCGATCCACGAGCCCGCGTGGGTCTCCTGGCTCATCACGTCGTGGCGCTCGGGGCCCATCCCCATGGGCAGCACGTAGTCGGCCCACTGAGCCGTCTCATTCCACGTCGGCGTGAGGGCCACGTGACAACCGATGCGACCCTCCTGCTCGAACATCTCGATCCACGAGCAGCCGTCGGGGTTGGTCCAGACCGGGTTGTAGACCCGGGTGAAGTACACGTCGATCTTGCTGTCCTGTTCGCGCAGCAGGTGCGGCAGCAGGAAGCTCATCTCGTAGTGCGCGAGCGGGTACTCCTTGGGCCAGTGCCGCTCATTCCAGCGCGTGATGGGCGGCGGGTTCTCGCTCGGCTTGGGCACGAACTTGTCCCAGCTGTTGGGGTTCACGCCGCCCGGCGTGCCGATGCTGCCCGAGAGGGTGTGCAGCAGCATGAGCGCGCGGGCCACTTCCCAGCCCCACAGGTGACCGCTGGCCGCGCCGCGCCACAGGTGGCTGGTGAAGTGGCTGCTGGCGTCGGCGATCTGGTCGGCGAGCCACTTGGTCGTGCCCGGCGCCACCTTGCACTCGTAGGTGACGTACTCGTCGGTGTAGCGCTCGTACTTGTTCTTGAGCACTTCGATGAAGCGCTCGAACGTGCCCGGCCCGTCGCGGTCGCAGGCGGCCAGCGAGTCCTTCCAGTTCACCCAGCGCTGCATGAAGGCCGCGTCGAAGCGGTTGGAGTGGAGCAGCTCGCGCGCGACGCCCAGCAGCAGCGCGGCCTCGCTGCCCGGCCAGGTCGAGAGCCACCTGTCGGCGTGGGTGGCCGTGTTGCTTAGCCGCGTGTCGACGACGGCGATGGTGCAGCCGCGCTCCTTGGCCTCGATGATGCGCTGGGCGTGAGGGTTGAAGTAGTGGCCCGTCTCGAGGTGCGCCGAGAGCAACAGCGCGAACTTGGCCTCGCTGTAGTCGGGCGATGGGCGGTCGAAGCCCGCCCACAGGGCGAATCCCGTGCGTGCCGAGGCGCTGCACACGTTGGTGTGGCTGTTGTGCCCGTCGATGCCCCAGGCCTGCAGCATGCGCAGGACGAAGTTGTCCTCACCCGGGCGGCCCACGTGGTAGACGACCTCGTCCTGGCGTCCCTCGCCGAAGGCCTTGCCGATGCGGCCGCCGATGTCGTCGAGGGCCTCCTCCCAGCTGACCTCCTTGAAGCGCCCCGAGCCGCGCGGGCCGTCGCGCTTGAGCGGCTTGAGGATGCGCTCGGGGTCTTCGACCTGGTTGATGGTGGCCGGTCCCTTGGCGCAGGTGCGGCCGCGGCTGCCCGGGTGCACCGGGTTGCCCTCGAACTTCTCCAGCTCGCCGGACGACTTGTCGACGAAGGCGAGCAGCCCGCAGGCCGACTCGCAGTTGAAGCAGATGGTGGGGATGCAGCGGTAATGCTTCTCGACGACACGGGGCCAGGCCGTCGCGTCGTTCTCGACCCAGTCGTCCCAGTGCGCGGGCGGCGGGCCCACGGCCAGGTCCCACGGGGACTCGCGGCCGGCTTGCGCGGTGGGTCGGGTCTCGGTGCCTTCGGTGGTCATGGGTTCCGTGTCACGGGCGGTGTGCGGGGACGGCTCAACTGATCGGCAGGGCCTGGCCGGCCCGGACGAAGGCGTCTTCCTCGAACCAGAGGCCGACGAGGGCGGCGACGGCGGCGACCGGCGCGGTCCAGTCGGCGCCGGTGAGCAGCCCGACGCCGAGCAGCAGGATGGGCAGGACGGCGCCGAGGCCCACCCCCAGGCCCCAGTGGACGGCCGCGAAGGGGCCGTGGGAGAGCAGCCGCACGGCGCGGGCGTACTCGGCGTGACGTCCCTCGGGGGCGCCGCGCCCTTCGGTGAGCATGAACAGGAGGTGCAGGTTCGCGCCCACCAGCAGCAGCAGCTCGAGCAGGCGTCCCGTGCCGAAGTCGCTCATGGCGACGCGCAGCAACAACAACGCGGCGGCGCCGGCGACCAGGGCCTGCACCATGAGGTGCAGCCACAGTCCGCGGCGCATCCAGAGCACGCGGCCCTTGGCCTGGGCGAAGAGCCAGCCGGTGTAGCCCGCCGACAGGGCGCCGAGGACGATGGTCGCGACCTGCAGCGGCCAGGCCAACGCGCCCGCAGGCCGCACCTCGGCGAAGCCCAGACCGAGCCACAGGGTGAGCAGCATGCCGTAGCCCATGAGGATGAAGCTGCCCTTGGCGAGCCAGCTGTCCATGTTGGGGCGCAGCAGGATCTTGAGGAAGCGCTCGGGTCGCTTGAGGTCGGCGACGAGGAGCACCATGGTCACGGCCAGGGCCAGCAGGGCCGCCAGCGGGACAGCCACGGCCGCCGGGCTCGCGGCGGCCGCCTCGCCGGCCCAGGGCAGCAGCAGCCCGGCGCCGGCCATGAAGCAGCCCGCGGCCACCGACTTGAAGAACAGGTAGCCGGTGATGGCCGAGCCCCAGAGGATGTCGCGGGGCACGTCGTAGACCGTGCGCGCCGTGCTCACCGCTCCCTTGCGCTGCTGGCTCTCGCGGGCCTTGTCCTCCAGGGCCTCGAACATCTGCGCGTCGAGGCGCACGCCGTCGGGGTGGGTGGCCCAGATGGAGCCGCCGGAGAGGTTGGTGAGCGACGGGTCGAGCCCGGCAGGGGCCGCGTCGCGGTAGAGCACGTTGGGCCCCGTGCCCGCCTCGGTCTTGCGCGCCGAGAGCTCCCCGCTCGCCTTGAGCTTCGAGACCGCGCTGTTCGGGTCGTGGAAGTCGCCCGGGATGATCGCCTCGGTGGGGCACACGACGGCGCAGGCCGGTGCGAGCCCGATGCTCGTGCGGTGCGCGCAGAAGTGGCACTTCTGCGCCGTGCCCTGCTCGGGATGGATGTACAGCGCGTCGTAGGGGCAGGCCTGCATGCAGGCCTTGCAGCCGATGCACACCGACGGGTCGATGTCGACGATGCCGTCGTTGCGCTTGTCGAGGGCGGTCACCGGGCAGATGGTGATGCACGGCGCGTCGGTGCACTGGTTGCAGCGCAGCACCGCGAAGTCCCGCTTCACCTCGGGGAAGGTGCCCGACTCGGTGTATTTCACCCAGGTCCGGAACGACCCGAGGGGGACGTCGTTCTCCGACTTGCAGGCCACCGTGCAGGCGTGGCAGCCGATGCAGCGCGAGTGGTCGATGACGAAACCGAGCTGCAAGTCCGTTTCCCTCGAGGGCGATCCGCGGAGGCCGCCGCGATCAGGCGCCGAGACTAACCGAGACCGGCGTTAAAATCCCCCACGCACGGATCCCAACGAAGCGTCCTGAGAGTGCCGCCCACGAGGGCGCACGAAACAGGCCACTTTGTCGTCGGGACCCCAGGGAGTGAGTGATGGCTCGGATCTTGAAGGTGTTGTTCGGTGTCCTGGCGGTGGTGGTCTTGCTGGGCCTGACGGTGAACCTGTTGGCCACGCCCCTCGACGAGCTGCCCCCGGTCGACCCGGCCTTGCTGATCACCATGCCCGACGGGAGCGAGCAACCCCTGGGTGAGCTGCTGGCGCGCAGCGAAACGCCGCAGCGCTCGAGCTCGTCGCGGGTCGATGTCGACTGGGAGACCCTCGACACCCGCGTTGACGTCGAGCTGGCCCTGGTCGAGGGTGGGGATGCCGATGACGTGACGGGCGCCACCGAGGTGCCGCCGGAGCAGGTCGCCGGGGAATTGGAGCGGTCCGGCATCGTCGACGAGAACGGCGAGCTCCTCGTCGAGTGGGATGCCGGCACGGCGCTCAGCGCCGACGACCTGCGCGAGAAGATCCTGCTCTCCTACCAGAAGCGCTGGGAGAAGAACCCGCCCGACGCCACCGACGTCTACGAGATGGCCGAGTACGAGCACTGGAACGGCCGGCCCGAGCAGGCCATCGCACTGTACCGCTCGGTGCCCAAGGACCACCACAGCTACGCCCGGGCCCAGCGCCACATCGGCTGGAAGCTCTACACCAAGGAGCTCGACGACCCGCGCCGGGGCATCGCCTTCGTGAACGCGTCGGTGAAGGCCGACCCGTTCGACGGCAACGCCTGGGAGGACCTCGTGCGTGTGTATGCCGCCGGCATCGGCCTGCCCGTCGACTGACCCCTCGGCGCGCGGGGCCCGACCGGCGTGAACGCCTCGGCGATTCCCGGCTGAGCTAGCCCTTGTCGGGCGTGTCGAGGTAGGCCAGCGTCGCGCCCACGATGCCGAGCGGTGCGAGCGGCGGCAGCAGGTTGATGGGCAGGCCGACACCGACCAGGTGGGCCATGTGCCGGCGGCCCCAGCGGATGCGCTCGCCGGCCGTGTAGCGCTTGCGGGCCAGGGGCACGTCGACCATGGCGTAGCCGGTGAAGAAGAAGCCGGCCAGCACGAAGAACGGCGCCCCGATGGCGGTGAAGCTGAGCAGGAACAGGATGCCGAGTACGACGATCTGGCGCGCGGCGAGGATCAGGGCCGCGCCCACCGAGCGCCACTGGTCGCTGATGAACTTCGACCAGGGCCGTGAGACCTCCGGGCGTCCGAGGCGCGTGGCCTCGGTCTTCTCCGAGAGGATGTCGTAGAAGGGCGCATTCACGATGCCCGACAGCAAGAGCGTCACGATCAGGCAGGCCATGAACGCGACGATCTGCATCAGCACGGGAACGACGGAAGCCAAGCCCACCCGCAGCCAGTCGATCCAGGCCCACCATTCGGTGGTCATCTCCGGCACCAGGGCGTCGATGTAACCGCGGCTCCACAGGAAGGCGGAGAAGAAGATGCCGGCGTTCAGGATCAGCGGCACGAAGATCCAGCTCCACAGCCGCGGGTTCCGGTTGAGGAAGCGCAGGCCGGCGAACACCGCGCCCAGTCCGGCGACGGGCCCGGGGCCGCGCGGGCGTTCGGCGGGAGCATCGCCCTCGTCGCAGCGCTCACAGGGCTGGGCCGGTTGGCCCGGCTCGGGGAGGTGCCCGCAGGCCCAGCAGCGCCGGGTGATAGGGACGGGGGGTGCGGGCGCGACGCCCGGGTCGGCGGCGTTCATGGGTTCCTCCATACCATGCAAGGGATCGGCCCACGAAGGGATGGGGCTCACGGCCGTGAGCGGGCACGAGGGATGGTTGGGAACCGGGCCAGCGCTCTTTCGACCCGGTCTCGCGGCGGCGAGGGGCCCCTCCGCCCCGGAGACGCCGGGCCCACCCTCCTGGTAGGATCTCGCGCTTGGCCCGAGGGGCCGAAGCAGCGGTTTTCCGGGCCAAAAAGAGAGCGCAGGCACCCATGAGCGAATACCGGGGCGTCGATTACTACTTGCTGGACGACCTCCTCACTGAGGAGGAGCGCATGGTGCGCGACATGACCCGGGACTTCGTGTCCGAGGCGGTCATGCCGATCATCGGCGAGGCTTACGAGAACGCCGAGTTCCCGCTGCACCTCGTTCCGAAGATCGGCGAGCTGGGCATGATGGGCGCGAACCTGCCCGAGGAGTACGGCTGTGCCGGCCTCGGCCCCGTCGCCTACGGGTTGATCAACCAGGAGCTCGAGCGCGGCGACTCGGGCCTGCGCTCGTTCGTGTCGGTGCAGGGTTCCTTGGTCATGTGGCCCATCTTCGCGTACGGCACGGAAGAGCAGAAGCAGCGCTGGCTGCCGGCCATGGCCAAGGGCGAGAAGATCGGTTGCTTCGGCCTGACCGAGCCCGACCACGGCAGCAACCCCGCCGGCATGGTCACCAACGCCCGCAAGGACGGCGACGAGTGGGTCATCAACGGCGCCAAGATGTGGATCACCAACGGCACCATCGCCGACGTCGCCGTGGTGTGGGCCCAGACCGACGAGGGCATCCAGGGCTTCCTGGTCGAGAAGGGCACGCCGGGCTTCAGCGCCCCCGAGCAGAAGCGCAAGTTCAGCCTGCGCGCGAGCGTCACGTCCGAGCTGGTGTTCGACGACGTGCGCGTGCCCGAGTCCAACCGCTTCCCCGACATCAAGGGCCTCAAGGGGCCGCTGGGCTGCCTGACCCAGGCCCGCTACGGCATCGCCTGGGGCGGCATGGGCGCGGCCATGGCCTGCTACGACGAGGCCCTCGACTACACGCTCAACCGCGAGCAGTTCGGCAAGCCCCTCGCGGGCTTCCAGCTCGTGCAGCAGAAGCTGGCCAACATGGTCACCGAGATCACCAAGGGGCAGCTGCTCGCCTGGCGTCTCGGCAAGCTGAAGGAGGCCGGCAAGGCCCGCCCGCAGCACGTGTCGATGGCCAAGCGCAACAACGTCGGCCGGGCCCTCGACATCGCGCGGGTCGCCCGCGACATGCTCGGCGCCAACGGCATCACGGCCGAGTACCAGTGCATGCGCCACATGTGCAACCTCGAGTCGGTGAACACCTACGAGGGCACCTACGACATCCACACGCTCATCCTGGGTCAGGATGTCACCGGCATTCCCGCGTTCGAGTGACGGGCATCCGAGCGCCGCTCGGCTAGCATGGGCGCGATGACGGAGAGCACGCACGACCCCGCGAACACGCCGGCCGACGCCGCGCCCCGGCGCGCTGGCTTCATCGTGGGCGTGCCCCGCTCGGGCACGACCATGCTCAACGCCCTGCTCGACGGTCATCCCCAGGCGATGATCCTGCCGCAGGAGACCAAGGTCTTCGAGTGGCACGCGGCGCCCGACCCGGTCGGCAGCTTCCTCGAGATCACCGGTTACGACGAGCAGTTCGCGGACCACGGTGAGTCCGAGGGACGCGCCGAGCAGGAGGCCTTCGAGGCCGGACTGCGCCGGCGCATCCGCGGCCCCGTCGATCACGGCGTGGCCCTGCAGGCCGTGGCGGACGCGCTGGCCGAGGTCCACCCGTGCCCCGACGCGCGCCTGTGGATCGAGAAGACCCCCAAGCACCTGCGCTCGATCCCGCTGCTGCTCGACCGCTTCGGGCACGACACGCCGGTGGTGATCGTGATGCGCGACCCCCGCGGCGTGTTCTCGAGCCAGTCCAAGCGTTGGGACCGGTCCGGCGTGCGCTCCGCCCGGCGCTTCGCCAGGCGCTGGGCGACCTCCGAGCGCATGACCATGGCCTTCGTCGACGACTACCCGGCCGTCCTGCTCGTCCGCTACGAGGACCTCGTGCTCGACACCCGCACACAGCTGACCAGGATCCTCGAGCACTTCGGGCTCGACTGGGACGAGTGCGTCCTGCAGACCTCGCGGCTCGGCTCGAAGTTCTCGGCCCACAGCAGCTTCGGTGAGGAGGCCACCACGGTCTCCCAGGCGCCCCTCGAGCGTTGGCGTGAGCACCTCTCGACGGACGAGGTGCAGGCCATCGAGGAGCTGCTCGCACCGGACATGCGGCGCCACGGCTACGAGCCGACCGGCGACCACCACAGTGCCGGCACCTCATGGCGCCGTCGGCGCATGGAGGTGGCCATGCGCTATCGCTTGTTCAGCTCGGCGCGGCGTTGGCGTCAGGGCATGGCGCCGAGAGGCGTCGACGGGCAACCCGCAGGAGGAGCAGCATGAACGACTCACGCCGGATCGCGTTCGTGGTGGTGCTCCTGGTGTTGCTGGCGGGCGTCACGCTCTGGTTGCTGGCGGACGACGACGGCCCGGTCCGCGGAGGCGGCGACGCGCCGGTCACCGCCGTCGGCGCGGTCGACGACGACTCCGGCCGCGAGGCACCGCTCGACCCACAGGGGCGAGAAGGCGCGGCGGCTCGCCCCCTCGACGTGGGCACGGACGTGGGCACGGTCGCAGACGAGATCGACGAGTGGGGCGCGCCGCCCTTCGTGCGGGGTCACCTGACGTCGAACATGAACCTCGACTTCAGCGGCATGACGGTGGTCCTCTACGACGCCGAGGGTGGCGACGTCGCCTGGGCCGACGCCCGCGCCGACGGCGCCTTCGTGATCTTCCACGATGCTCCGCTGCGCGGCGGCTGGGGCGTGGGCACCGAAGCCGTCGACCATGACACGGGTCCAGCGCTGCTCTCCCTGCTGCCGGCCTGGTCGGGCGATCAGGCGGATCACTCCCCCGACGATCCGCCGGTCGAGTGCGAGCTGCGGGTGCGCACGGCACCCGTGGTGACCGGCCGGGTGCTCGACTTCGTCACGGGCAGCCCCGTCGAGGACGCCGAGATCTCCGTCGGCACCAACCGCACCGCCTTCCTGCTCGAGGACTCCTTCGACGAGACCGACCTCGACGGTCGCTACAGCGTGGAAGTGACGGGCGTGCCCGGCGATGCCCTCTACGTGTCGTGCCGGGGCTGGGAGTACCAGGCCGCCGTCCAGGGCCCCTTCGACATCGGCGACGAAGACGCGCTGCGCGTCGACTTCCGCCTCGCACCGACCCACGTGGTCTCCGGCACCGTGGTGGAGGCGGGCACGGGCCGGCCCGTGTCCATGGCCTCGTTGACGCTCGGCTCGCCGCTCGTCGCTTTCGAGGACAACCACACGTGGGACTTCACCGACGACGAGGGCGCCTTCGAACTCGAGGCGGAGGACCTGCCCCTGCAAGGGGCGTGGTTGCACGTCGAAGGGCTCGATGACCTCGGCCCGGCTGTCGTGACCATGCCCGCCTTCGACAACGCGGGCCGGTCGGCGCCGTTGCGGGTGGCGCTGGGTCCGTTGCAGACGCTGCACGGTCACGTCACCGACGACAAGGGCTCGCCGGTGGCCGACGCCACGCTCCACCTGACGTTCTTTCAAGGTTGGCTGGGCCTCGACAGTGGCATCTACGATCAGGACTTCAGCGACGCCGGGGGCGCCTTCTCCTTCGCGTTGCTCAACGTGCCGCCGGAGGTCGGACGGTTGGTGGTGCGGGCCGACGGATACCGCCCGTACAGCGGCCCGCTCACTCTCGTGGCCCAGCCGGATGGCGACGAACGGGGCTGGACGGCCGCGATCTCGCTGACCCGGCTCGTCGAAGACGACTGACCGCATCACCCGGTCGTGCCGCACCGCGAGGCCCTTCGAAGGTGCGTGATACACTCGCCCGCCTGTCCGGAGGGTCGCACCGTGAGAACGCTCCCGCTCTTCCTCGCCGGCCTCGCTGTCCTGCTCATGGCGGAACACGCCCGAGGCCAATGATGCCCCTCCCCGGCGCCGAGTTCGGCGCCCGCGGCCGGTTCCGGCGGTGGCAACACCGGTGGCCCGCTGAAGACCCGCGAGCGGAAGCGAGCATCCAACAGTGCGGAAGCCCTCGAAGCGCTCTTGATGCCGCGCCAGAAGTCGAGCAGCGCCGCCCTCGCCATCGAGTGGGACTACGCGGTCTACACGCCGAAGGGCGAGCGCAAGGAAAACAAGGCCAGCAAGTACAGCTTCGGTGACACCGGCGCCCTCGAGCGCCACAAGGCCTTCGAGTGGATCGCCTCGGACGACCGCCGCCCCATGCTGGTGATGCGCGAGTGCAACTGGTGCGAGGGCACCGACGACGCCTTGCTCAGCACGCGCCTCAGCAACGAGCGCACCGAGTTGATGGCCCGCTGGTTCCACATGGTCAAGCTGCCGGCCCATGTGCTCGAAGCGGGACATCCGTTCTCGAAGCTGTTCCCCGAGCGCAAGCCGCCGCACCTGTTCATCTGCCGCTTCGACGGGAGTGAGGCCGTGGAGTTGCCCGGTGACCAGTCGCAGCAGGAGCTGTGGGCGGTCATGTTCGAGGCGCTCGAGCGCGACTACGACGGCAACGCCGAGCGCTCGCTCAAGTCCCTCGCGAAGCTGCTCGACAAGTACGACGACATCGACGCCAAGGAGGCGTTGGTCGAGGCCAGGTTCGAGCAGACCATCGAGAAGCACGGCCCGCAGTCCGGCAAGCTGAAGTCCCTCCGCAAGGACCTGGGCAAGCTGGCGACGCAACGGGAGAAGCTCGACGCGGAACTGGCCGAGGCTTCCGCGCTGACCCTGAAGGCGGCCGTCATGCCGGCCGACGGGCCGGTCGAGACGGCGGCACGCTAGGCCGGTTGCTCGGCGGGGTGCCGTCGGCGATGGATCGGACGTTGCAGCAGCCATCGCAGCAGCCGTCGCGTCGGGTGCCCGCCCTACGGGCCGTCGCAGCGCGGACGCTGCTGGCCGGTTGCCTGGCCGTGGCGCTGGTGTCGGCGGCCCGGCCCGTCGACGACGAGGTCGATCCCTACAGCAAGGGCGACCCGGAGCTGCTGGCCGCGGCGGGCTACCTGTCACTGGGCCCGTTCCCCTGGGCCGATGGCGTCGACACCGAGGACGTCGACGCGATCCTGGGCGACGTGACCATGCGCTGGGTCGAGACGCCGCACTTCCGCATCGGCTCATCGCTGCCGGCCTATCGCGTGCCCAACGCCGAGAAGGACGGCGTGCGCGAGGAGCTCAAGGCGCTCAAGCAACTCCTCCCGAAGGTGAACGTGCGCACCAAGCGCCTCGATCCCTGGCTGCGCCTGCACCTCTACGCGCTGCGCCTCGAGCGGCTTCACGCCGAGCTCTGCGAGCTGCTCGGTGTCGACGATGACGACTTCGTCCCCGCCACCGAGGGCGGCAAGTACATGGGGGAGGGGCCGTGCCTGGGCATGCCCGGCAAACCCACGGTGCTGCTGTTCGAGAAGTCCTCGAGCCTCGGCCGCTACCGCGTCCGCTTCACCGATCAGACCGTCGATGCCGCCGTGCGCCGCTTGTTCTACGACCCGCCGAGTATGACCTTCGCCACGTCCATCGAGACCGGCAAGGGCCTGTTCGACGAGGACGTGTCGCTGCACTGTCACGTGGTGTTCAACGTCACGCACAACCTGGTCAACTCGTTCAAGTACTTCGCCTACAAGTTGCCGGTCTGGGTGCCCGAGGGCATTTCCCACTGGTTTCGCAGGCGTGTCGATCCGGTGTGGAACCAGTTCACGGCGGTGAAGGACAACGACGGGCCGGGCAAGGCGGAGCAGGACTGGGCGGTGCGCGTGCGCGCCCGCGTGGGGCACGAGTACTTCCCCGCCGCCGAAGAGCTGATGAACTGGATGGACTACGACGACCTGAGCGTCGTCGACCACATGATGATCTGGTCGCGCATCGACTTCCTCATCGACCAGGGGCCCGACCGTTTCGCCCGTTTCATGGACGTCCTCAAGGATCACCCGGGGACGGTGGACGGACTCTTCTCGGTGGAGCAGGTCCAGGCGCGGCAGGTGCAGGCCCTGGGCGCGGCCTATCAGCTCGAGCCCGACGTCTTCGACGTCCAATGGGCCGCGTGGGTCGAGGCGACCTACCCGAAGAAGTGACGCCCGCCCGGTCGGCCCGCCCGAATCAGCGGGCGGCGAGCTCCTCGAACACGGCCAGGTGGTCGCGGGCGCAGCGCTCCCAGGTGAAGGCGTCCCGCACGCGTTCCGGTCCGCGCCGGGACAAGCTCGCGCGCAGGGTCGCGTCGTCGGCCATGCGCCGCAGCGCGGCAACGAACCCGGACTTGTCCGTCGGGTCGAACGCGAGGCCGACGTCGCCGAGCGTCTCACGCAGGGCGCCGCGGTCGCTGCTCACGACGGGCGCGCCGCAGGCCTGGGCCTCGAGCACGGGCATGCCGAAGCCCTCGTGCATGCTGGCGCAGACGTAGAAGCCCGCGCCCCCGAGCAGGGTGGGCAGGTCGTCTTCGGCGACCCAGCCGGGCAGGCGTAGGCGGTCGAGGGGCCAGCCGACGCTCTGCGCGGCCGCGCGAGCGGCGTCGGCCTTCTCGCCGCGCGGTCCGCCCATGACCAGCAGCCAGTCGTCGGGGAGGTCGGCGGCGGCCAGGGCCGCCAGCAGGCCGGCCTGGTTCTTGCGCGGACCGAAGGGCCCGGTGGTGAGCACGTACGGTCGCTGCCCGAGGTCGAGGCGGCCGCGGAGGTCGGCGACCTGCTCCTCCGTCGGCGGCCGGAAGCGCGTGGTGTCCACGCCGTGGGGGATGACGCGCAGGCGTTCGCGGGGCAGGCCCAGGTGCTCGACCGCTGCCCGGGCGCCCTGTTCGCTGAGCACCACGACGAGGTCGGCGCGGCTGACCGTCTGACGGATGCGCCGGCCCCGCTTGCGGCGCCAGTCGGGGCGGGCCAGCTCCGGGTGCTCGAACACGTTGAGGTCGTGGAGCATGAAGGACTTGCCGAAGGCCCTGGTGTCCGGCAGCCGCACGCCGATGCCGTGGAAGGCGTCGACCTTCCCGAGCAGCAGCGCGCTGATCGGGTCGACGATGAGCCGCCGCGGCTGGGTGGGCATCAGGTCGTCGCAGCGCCGCCGGTCGAGGAAGCGCTGCGGGCGGAGACACAGCACGTAGTCGTGCTCGGGGGCGACGCGGGCGAGGGCCTGGATCAGGAAGGCCCCGTAATTGCCGATGCCCCCGCGCTGCTGCTTCGCGCAGGAGGTGACGTCGAGGGCGACGCGCACGGTCGCTCCCTTCGGCTACTGTCCGCCGCTCTTGCGGACGAAGGCCATGCGCAGGTTGGCGAGCACGCCCGAGACGTACTCCTCCTCTTCATCCGTCCGGTTGCCGGCCGTCTTGGTCTCGAGCATGCCGATGGTGTCGATCAGGAAGCGGGCCGCGGTCAGGTCGACCTGCTTCTCCCGCGTCAGCGGGTTCTCCATCTCGCCGAGGGCCATGGACACCTGGGAGGCCAGGTGGAACACGTGCATCTGCAGCGTCGGGTCGGGCAGGGCGTGCTCGCCGTCGTCGGCGGGCTGCGCGTCCTGCGGCAGTTCCCCTGCTTGTTGCCCGGCGTCCGGCTGTCCAGCGCTCTCTTCGGTGCTCATCGACCCTCTCCGTGGGGCGCGTGCTCGGGCGCGTTGCTCTTCTCGCCGTCGGCTCCGAGGGTGCCGTCGGCGAAGGCGCGCGAGGCCTTCACGAACTCCCGGAACAGCGGGTGGCTCGCCGTGGGCTTGCTCTTGAACTCGGGGTGGTACTGGACGGCGACGAACCACGGGTGGCCGGGCACCTCGACGATCTCCACCAGGTCCTTGTCGCTGTCGATGCCGGTGAAGGCCATGCCCGCGGCGCCGAGCTGCTCGCGATAGGCGTTGTTGAACTCGTAGCGGTGGCGGTGCCGCTCGGTGATGTGCTCGGTGCCGTAGGCGTCGCGGGCGCGGCCCGCCGTCAGCTTGGTGGTCTGCGCGCCGAGCCGCATGGTGCCGCCCTTGTCGGTGATGCGCTGCTGCTCGTCGAGGAGGCAGATGACCGGGTGGGCCGTCTCGGGGTCGATCTCCATGGAGGAGGCGCCCTCCAGGCCGCAGACGTTGCGCGCGTACTCGATCACCGCCATCTGCAGGCCGTAGCACAGCCCGAGGTAGGGGACGCCGTTCTCGCGGGCGAACTGCACCGCGGCGACCTTGCCCTCGATGCCGCGCCCGCCGAACCCGCCCGGCACCAGGATGCCGTCGACACCGCTCAACAGCTTGGAGGCATTCTCCGGCGTGATGTCGTCGGAGGACAGCTTGCGCAGCTTGATGCGCACGCCGTTGGCGATGCCCGCGTGGGCCATGGCCTCGTAGATCGACTTGTAGGCGTCGTGCAGTTCGATGTACTTGCCCGCCACGGCGATCTCGACCTCCTTGGTCGTGCCGATGACCGTGTCGACGATGCGCTCCCAGGCGGAGACGTCGGGGTCGCCCAGCTGCAGGTTGAGGCCTTCGCCGATGAGCTTGGGCAGGCCCTGGGCCTTCAGCATCAGCGGCAGCTCGTAGATCGTGTGGGCGACGTCCTGCTCCTCGATCACCGCCTCGGGCCGCACGTTGCAGAAGAGCGAGATCTTCCGCGCCATGGCCTCGGTCATGGGCTTCTCGGTGCGGCAGATGAGGATGTCGGGCTGGATGCCGATCTCGCGCAGGCGTCCCACCGACTGCTGCGTCGGCTTGGTCTTCAGCTCGCCGCTCGCCGTGAGGTACACGAGCAGGGTCAGGTGCACGAAGAGGCAGTCGCCCTTGGGCTGCTCGAGGGAGTACTGGCGGATGGCCTCGAGGAAGGGCAGCGACTCGATGTCGCCCACCGTGCCGCCGATCTCGGTGATGACCACGTCGACGTCCGGCGCGCTCAACTTGTCGATGGCCGCCTTGATCTCGTCGGTGATGTGCGGGATCACCTGCACGGTCTGGCCCAGGTACTCGCCGGCGCGCTCCTTGCTGATCACCGCGCTGTAGATCTTGCCGGTGGTGTAGTTGCAGTCGGCGGTGAGCGGCGCGTTGGTGAAGCGCTCGTAGTGGCCCAGGTCGAGATCCATCTCCGACCCGTCGTCGAGCACGTACACCTCGCCGTGCTGGTAGGGGTTCATCGTGCCCGGGTCGACGTTGATGTACGGATCGAGCTTCTGCATGCGCACATTCAGGCCGGCGTTCTCGAGCAGGCAGCCGATGGAGGCCGCGGTGAGTCCCTTGCCGAGCGAGGACACCACGCCGCCGGTCACGAAGATGTGCTTGGTCATGTTGCCTTCCGGGTGTCCGGGCGGTGCGCGCTGCCCATGCGCTGCACGAAGCGAGCGTAGTCCTCGGGCGTGTCGATTCCCAGGGCATCATGCTCGGTGACGACCACCGCGCAACGCATGCCCAGCGCCAGCGCCCGCAACTGCTCGAGGCGCTCACGCTGCTCGAGAGCGGTGGGATGCGCCGCGGTGAAGGCGAGCAGGGCGTCCCGCCGCCAGGCGTAGACGCCGACATGCAGGTGGCAGCCCGCCGTATCGTCGCCCCAGGGAATCGGGCTGCGCGAGAAGTAGAGCGCGTTGCCGGCGGCGTCCATGACGACCTTGACGGCGCTCGGGTCGTTGAGCACGTTCTTCTCGTCGGCTCGCAGCGGTCGGGCGAGGGTGGCCAGCTCGCAACCCTCTTGCGCGAGGGTCGCGACCAGGCGGTCGAGGTCGTCGGGGTCGATCTCGGGTTCGTCGCCCTGCACGTTGACGATGAGCTCGGCGTCGAGCCCGCGGGCGACCTCCGCGACGCGGTCGCTGCCCGAGGCGTGGTCGGGCGAGGTCATCACCACCCGGGCTCCGAAGGCCTCGGCCGCAGCGAAGATGCGTTGATCGTCGGTGGCGATGACGACGGGATCGAGGCTGCGGGCGCGGCGGACCTGCTCCCAGACGTGCTGCAGCAAGGGCTTGCCCGTCTCGTCGAGCAGCGGCTTGCCGGGCAGGCGGTGGGCAGCGTAGCGGGCCGGCACGACGGCGGCGGCCCGGGGGGCGGTCATCGCCCCGGCTCGAAGAAGCGGTGGCCTTGCTCGTTGTCGATGAACTGCAGGCCGGCCACGCTCTGGTAGTAGCGGGTCATGAGCAGCTTCATCTGGGCGAAGGCCCCCAGCAGGTCGGGGTCGTAGTTGCTGGTGGGCACGGCCAGGGTGAAGTCTTCGTTCCCGCGACGGACATGCAGGAAGCCCCGCACCGAAGCTGTCGCCGTGGGCGGTCCCGGGGCGGCCCGGTGCATGAAGCCCAGTTCGTCGAGCTCACCCAGCAGCGCCGCCATGGTGTCCTCGGGAGCAAGCTTCAAGGCGGCGTTGGGCTGTTGCCGGGAGTAGATGCCGGCCCAGTCGGGGTGCGACTCGTTGGCCAGGCCCAGCATGGTGCCGGCGCGGCCATCGTAGAGGTGGACTTCCACGCGGCTGCCCTCGGAGACCGAGACGGCCCCGGATGGGGAGGAGCAACCGACCAGGCCGAGGCCCGCGATCAGCAAGGCCAGGATCGGGACCAGAGAGAGAGCCGTTCCCGGAGCGGCGCGGGCGGCACCGCCTGTGCAAGAATGGCCACCCGTTGGGGCGGGTGCCGCGTGGGGCCGTCCAGCGAGGGGGAGGCTTGCCCGAGCGGCTCGTGGTCGAGTCGATGTGATCGGCAAGCGCAGAGACTATTCCAGGCCCGGAAATGGTGTCAAGCAGACCAGAAACGCAGCGGGCGATCAGTCGCGAGGGCCTCGAGGCCGCGCCGGCCACGGTCCTCAAGGACGACGGCCCCGGGCGGCCCCGGGTCGTGCGTTACGACCTTTCCGAGGGCCCTGTGGTGCTCAAGGAGTGGCCGCCCGGCAAGGGGGTCCTGGCGCGCTGGTGGGCTGAGCGGGTGATGGGGCGCGAGGCCCGCAATTACCGGCGTCTCGAGGGCGTGGTGGGGGTGCCGCGCCTGCTGACCCGGCTCGGTGAGTTCGCCTTCGTGGTCGAGTTCGTCGAGGGGCTGCCCATGCGCCGCCAGCTCGAACCGGTGCGGCTGCGGGCCGGCCTCGACAGCCTGCAGCGCACGCTCGAGGCCCTCCACGCCCGCCGATTCGCCCATCTCGACCTGCATCAGCGTCGCAACATCCTCGTCAGCGAGAGCGGCGAGGTGAACATCATCGACCTGGCCCAGGGCGTGGATTGCTCGAAGAACTGGTTCCGGCGCCTGCTCTTCCCCTGCTTCGCCCGCTTCGACCGCAACGCGGTGCTGAAGTTCCGCGCCCGCTACGCCCCCGACACCATCGATCCCGCGCAACGCGATCGCATCGTCGCCCGTTACGGCATCCGTCATCGCCGTCCGGTGCTGGTGAGCGTCCGTCGCCTCTTCGACTGGTTGTTCGTACGTGGTGGATAACCTTGTGAAGAGTTTGGTCGGCGTGCGCGCCGGCTCTCCCGCACCCGCGCCGATGTCGTCAACTTTGCTTTGAAACGCCCACGAGGCGGGCCTAACATCGCGTGTTGGTGGTTGTTTTTGTCCCGTGGGAGGGAAAACCCGTGAATGGCACGGGCTCCGTCGAACGCATTCTTGTCGGTGGCATCCTCGTCGTTGTGCTCGCGATCCTCGGGATCGCAGGGTGGAACGCCACGGGATCAGGTGACGATCCCGGCTCCGTGACCGATGGCGGCACGGACGCCGGGGCGTTGCCTGTGACCGACGACGCCCGCAGCGCTGCCCGCAAGCAGGGGCCGCTGCCGGACACCGCCGGCGATCCTCCCGGCGTGCAGGAAGCGCGTCGCCAGAAGCGCGAGGCCCTCGCCCGTCACGACGCCGCGCAGGGCAAGCTGCTCGGCCGCGACCTCACCGCGAAGGCGAAGGACACCGCGTCGTCCGTCGCAGGTGAAGGCTCCGACCACAACCCGGCGAAGTCCGGCGCACCGTCGACGGCCAAGTCCACCGGACCCCAGAGCGTTCTGCAGGAGTGGGCCGGCGATGCGAAGTCGGGGATGGCCGAAGCCGCGGGATCGGGCGTGCCGCTGAGCAAGAGCGAGACGGCCGAGGCCTCCGGGCCGAAGGGCAAGCAGAAGTCGCCCGTCGCCAAGTCCGTGCCCGACACCTACACGGTGCAGGCCGGCGACAACCTGTGGCGCATCTCCAAGACGGTCTACGGCGACGGCGACGTGCAGCAGATGGTCGACGCCATCGTGTCCGAGAACCCGGCCATCGACCCCGACCACATCATGCCGGGGCAGACGCTCAAGCTGCCGAACCTGGCAGCCGTGCCGGGCGTCATCACGCCGACGCCGAAGCAGCAGCTGGCCGACGGCGCCAAGCGCCTCTACGAGGTGCAGGGCGGCGACTCGCTGTTCTCCATCGCGGGCGCTGAGCTCAACTCCCGGGGTCGCTGGGAAGAGATCTACGAGCTCAACCGCCAGCGCATCTCCGACCCCAACGTGCTGCACACCGGGACGACGCTGATCCTCCCCAAGGAGTGACCGCGCCCTCGCCCGACGTCTTCGTCGGGCTCATGTCGGGGACCTCCGCCGACGGCATCGACGCCGTCGTGGCGCGCTTCGGGCCGGCGTTGCTCGGCCGCATCCGGGGCGGGGTCGCCGGTGCGCGGAAGGCGCAGGCGCCGGAGTTCCTCGTACACCGGCACGAGCCGTTCGACGACGCCGTGCGCGCCCGCATCCTCAGCGCGCCCACCATGAACGTGGCCGCGTTGGCCCTGTTGAACGTCGAGATGGGTCGGCGCTTCGGGTCCGCGGCGGCGCAGGCCCTGGCGACGTCCGGCGTGAATCCGAGCGACGTGGGCGCGGTGGTCTCCGCGGGACTGACGGTGTGTCACCTCCCGCCGGGAGGCGTGCCCGCCCCGGTGGCCGCCGCCGCCGACAGTGCGGTGGCCGAGGATGGCGCCACCCTGGCGCTGGGCGACGGCGACGTCATCGCGGAGGAGTGCGGCCTGCTCGTGCTCTCCGACTTGCGCGCTCGGGACCGGGCGGCGGGCGGACAGGGCGCGCCCCTGGTGCCCTTCGCGGACGAGGTGTTGCTGGCGCAAACCGACCGCGTCGTCGCTGCCCTGAACCTGGGCGGTATCGCCAACGTGACGGTGCTCGACCCCGAGGCCGACGTCGCGGCCTTCGACATCGGGCCTGGCAACATGCTCATCGACGGCTGGATCGAGCGCAGCAGCGGCGGCGCCCGGCGCATGGACACCGACGGCGCCCTCGCCGGCGCGGGCCGGGTCGACGCGCCCTGGTTGGCCGAGCTCCTCGCCGCCGATGAGTTCGTGGCGGCGCCGCCGCCCAAGAGCACGGGGCGCGAGCGCTATGGCGCCGACTTCCTCGAGCGTCACGCCGCGCGGCTCGGTGCGCTGCCCCTCGCCGACGCCCTCGCGACCCTCACCGCCTACACGGTGGAGTGCGTCGCCCTCACGCTGACCGCGTTGCCACGCGCGCCCGACGAGCTCGTGGTCTCGGGCGGAGGCGCCCTCAACGCGACGCTGATGCAGACGTTGACCCGACGGCTGGCTCCCATGGTCGTGCGCGACAGCGCCGACGCCCTCGGCATCCCGGTGCTGGCCAAGGAGGCCCTGGCCATGGCGATCATCGGCGCGGCCTCGGTGGCCGGCGTGCCCGGCAACATTCCGGCGGTCACCGGCGCGAGACGCCGCTGCGTCCTGGGCAAGGTCTGCCTGCCTCCGGGCAGCGAGCGCTGACGCGCGCGCGGAGCGGAGTCGCGGCGCGTGGTGGTTGCGCGTCCCCGGGCCCGCCGTCATGCTCGGCGCCCTGACCCCGCACGGAGCACGGCATGGAACCGGTGAAGATCGCAGCCATCGGCGGCAGCGGCCTGTACGCGATGGACGGCCTCGAGCAGGTCGAGGAGATCACGCCCGACACACCGTTCGGGCCGCCCTCCGACGCCATCACCGTGGCCACCATGGCCGGCGAGCGCATCGCCTTCCTGCCGCGGCACGGTCGCGGCCACCGGCTGCTGCCCACCGAGGTGCCGTCGCGGGCGAACATCGCCGCGCTCAAGGGCCTCGGCGTCGAGAAGATCGTGGCCTTCAGCGCCGTCGGCAGCCTGTGCGAGGAGTACGCCCCGCGTCACTTCGTCGTGCCCGACCAGCTCATCGACCGCACGCGGCACCGCCCCGACACCTTCTTCGGTGACGGCGTGGTGGGCCACGTGGCCTTCGCCGACCCCTTCGCCAACAACATCGGCGCGATCCTCTCCGAGGAGCTCGCGCAGATGGACGTCACCGCCCATGCCGGCGGCACCCTCGTGTGCATGGAGGGGCCGCTCTTCTCCACCCGGGCCGAGAGCGAGCTGTACCGCAGCTGGGGCGCGCACCTGATCAACATGTCGGCCGTCCCCGAGAGCAAGCTGGCCCGGGAGGCCGGCATCGAATACGGCCTGATCTGCATGGTCACCGACTACGACTGCTGGCACACCGAGCACGACGACGTCGACATCCAGGTGGTGCTCGAGACGCTCAAGCTCAACGCGGGCAATGCTCAGGAGCTGCTGCGGCGGGTGGTGCCCCGGGTGGCCGCGGCCCCGCGCAACGAGAAGATCGCCAACGCGGCGCAATTCGCGGTGATCACCGACCCGGCCCTGCGCACCGAGGCGACCGTGGCGCGCTTGCGCGCCGTCATCGACGGGATGTAGGGCCGCGCGCGCCCCTCGTCCGGGCCTCGCTCCCGCCGCTCACCCGCGCGTCCCGGCCGGAGCCGTTCGGAATCGGGACGTCACGTTTGCCCCTCGCAGCCGTACTCCAAGGGACGAGGCCGGCCCTGCCGCCGACAGGTGTGCGGGCCGACGACCGTCGCGAGGAGGAGCAGCATGGGGTCGAGCCGGGGGGCCGTCAGCGACGCCGTCGTCATGTGGGGGTTCGTGGTGGTGGCGGTGCTGGTCATCGCGACCTTCCGACGGCCCGCCGGAGCGGCAGAAGGTCCCGGCCCCTTCGACGGCTTCGCCATCGACGCACGCCTGAATGAATTGGGCCCCTACGACCTGACCCACGGCGCCTTCCGGGGCGGCCCGAGCTTCGACGACTTGCCGGGGCTGGTCGTCTCCGACGGTGTGGTGCGCGCCGGGCCCCAGGGCCTGCGCATCACCGGTCTCGAAATCGGCTACCTGGTCTCCACGCGGGAGGACGTGAGCCTGCGCCTGGTGCTCGGCGCCCGGCGGCCCGTCGACGGGACGGATCCCCACGAGGCGCTGGGGCCCCACGAATTCTTGGAGCCCTTCGAAGAGATCCGTGAGTTCGACGCGACCCTGCGGCTGCCCGGCGCGGTGGCCGGCGTCGGGGGAGATGCCGCGACGACGCAAGCCTGTGTCGTGACCCTCGACCTGCAGGCGGACGAACGCGATTTCGTGTTGCCGCCGGGGCGCTTTCTGCGCCACGTCGAGATGCGCGTCGGCGCGGGCCCGCTGCTCGATCCCCGCGACGTGGCCGCGCGGGTGTGGCTGCGCCTGCGTGGGACGCCCGTCGGCGTGGGCTCGGGGGAAGTGGCGAATGCGAGCGAGACGCCGGTCGCCGGCTCCTCGGGAACGGCCAGCCCGTCGCTGCGCGCGGACTCCCGCTGACGGCCGGCCGCGCCGGTTACAGCAGGCCGGTGAAGCGCTTGAGCGCCAGGCCGAGACAGCTCGCGGCTCCCGAGTCGCCGCCGTGCACCTCCACGGTTCCCGAGCGGGGCGTGTAGGGGACCTCGATGGAGTCGAAGCGGCAGCCGGCCTTGCTCGCCCGCGCGAGCAGCTCGAGCTTGATGCCGTGGCCGGACTGCTTGAGCTTCTCGTGGCCGAGGGATTGCAGCGCGGCCATGGAGAAGGCGCGGAAGCCCGACTCGACGTCGTCGAGGGGAGCGCCGGCGGCGAGGCGCGCCAGACCCGACGACCGACGCCGGGGCGTGCCCGGGCCGCCGCCGGGCTCGGCGCTGCGCTGGGCCACGACGACGTCGGCGCCGCCCTTCAGCGCTTCTATGAGCGCCGGGACGAAGGTCGGGTCGTCGGTGCCGTTGCCCGCGATGATGGCCAGGTACTGGAACTCATTCTCGTTCTCGAAGGCCCAGCCGATGGCGTCGCGGATGGCCGAGCCCTGCCCCTTGTAGCGGCCGGTGCGGCGCATGAGGTAGTAGCGCGGGTTGTCGGCGGCCCAGTTGGTGCCGTAGTTGCGCCAGGTGCCGTCGACGCTGTCCTCGTCGACGAGGAGCACGTGCAGGTGCTCGTCGCCGAGGTCGTCGAGGTCCTGCATCACGGGCTCGAAGTTCAGACGCTCGTTGAGCGTCGGCATGACCACCAGAGTGTGGCCCGACGTTCCGGCGGTCATGGGGTGGGCTCGTTCATCGGACCGGGCGGCTCACGAATCGAGCATGGTCCCGGTGCCCTTGGCCTCGGCGGCCCGCAGGATGTGCGCGCCCAGGGCCACGTCGAGGATGCCCAGTCCGAGGTTGGCGGTGATGACGATGGGGTCGCCGTCGGGCCGGCCGGGGTGCTTGCCGGCGACGATGGCCGGCAGGTCGGTGGTCGGGTCGGGGCAGTCCTTGAAGAAGCCCTGCCCGCGGTAGTGGGCGAACTGGGCGAGGTCGTCGGTGAGCAGCAGGTCGGCGGCCGCGAACGACTCGGGCATGAAGTAGCCGTCGAAGTCGAGGGGCACGCACAGGGTGCCGGTCTGGATCCAGTCGGGTTCGATGACCGGCTTGGGGTCGCGGCTGATGGGGCCCGACGTGACGATGATGTGCCCGCCCACGCAGCATTCCTTCGGGTCGGGCGGGACGATGGCCGCGATCTCGTGCTTGAGGGCGACCTCGTCGGCGAAGCGCGCCTGCTTCTCGGTGTCGATGTCGAAGCAGAGCATGCGTTCGGTGTCGGGGAACACCGCGAGCAGCGCCGCGATGTTGGCGCGCCCCTGCACGCCGCAGCCGAGGATGGTCATGACCTCGGAGCCGGGGTCGGCCAGGTGGCGCGCGGCGACGGCGGTGCACCCGGCGGTGCGCTTGGCCGTGATCTCGGTGGCGTCCATGATCGCGAGAGGCGTGCCCGTCTCGGGATCGTTGAGGATGATGTTGCCCTGGACGTAGGGCAGCCCCTTGGCCGCGTTGTCGGGGCTGCCGCCGACCCACTTCATGCCGGCCATGCCCGCGACCTGGGCCGGCATGGCGTGCAGGAAGGTGGAGCCGCCGGGCGCCAGGTCGACCTTCGGGGGCATCTGTCCCGTACCGTTCCCGAGCTCCTTCAGGGCGGACTCGACGATGTCGATGATCTCGGGCCACGACGGCATCAGCGTCGCGACCTCGGCGGCGGAGAGGTGTCGGATCTGCGGGGTCATCGCGGTTTCCAGGTCGGCCGGGCCCCGGGGGCCGGGGGCATTCGGGGCGGAGTGTAACCAAGGGCGCCGTGTCGGGGACAACGCCCCGGGCGGGCCCCGTGTGGTCAGCGGCTGGCCTTCATCCGCGCCCGGATGGTGGTGAGGTCGTACAGGTCGCCTTCACCGGCGCCCGGGCAGAAGGAGGCCACGTCCTTCTCCCAGGTCTCCTCGTCCACCAGCAGTTCCGGCCAGAAGGGGAAGGTGCGGCACTGCTTAGGCCGGTGTGCGTAGATCGAGCACTGGCCCTTGCCGTCGAGGAAGACGCAGGCGTTGCCCTTGTCGCGGAAGACGAACCAGCCCCGGTCCCGGCGGCACCACTCCTCCTCGAACCGGCTCAGGGACACGCCGAGGTGGCGGGCGGCGGCCTGGCGCTCGGCGCGATTGGCGTAGACGTAGCTGAAGCCGTCGCCGTGATTGCGGCAGCACTTGCCGCAGGCCGTGCACTCGAAGCGCAGGCCCTCGGCGTACCAGGGCTCGGCGGCACTCATGGCAAGACCGGGCTCATCGGGACATGGGGCTCATCAGGATGCCGGGCTCATGCGTCGTCCCAACTCACCGACTGGGGCCGGGTGAACTGGCGATAGCCGTCGGGGCTGCCGAGGAAGCCGAAGCCGCTCTGCTTGGCGCCGGCCCAGGGCGGATCGCCCACGCCGCCGAGTCCGCGGTTGATGCCCACCTGTCCCGACTGGACCCGCGCCGCCAGGGCGCGTCCCTGCTCGGGGTCGCCGCTCCACACGCTGGCGCCGAGCCCGAAGGGCGAGTCGTTGGCGAGGGCCAGAGCCTGCTCGGCGTCGGCCACCACCCGGATGGTCGCGACGGGGCCGAAGGTCTCCTCGTTCATGATCTCCATGGACTCGTCGACGTCGGTGATCACCGTGGGCTGCATGAAGAAGCCGATGCCGTCGACCGCAGCGCCCCCGAGCACGATGCGGGCCCCCTTGGCCGCGGCGTCGCCGAGCTGGGCGACCACGTTGTCGCGTTGGGCGAGGCTGGCCATGGGCCCGAGGTTCACGTCGTCGGTGCCGGGGCCGTACGTGAGCGCCCGGGCCTTCTCGGTGACCAGGTCGGTGAAGCGTTCGGCCGCGCCCTGCTCGACGTAGATGCGCTCGACGGAGCAGCAGACCTGTCCGGTGTTGCGCATCGACTCGCGCACGGCGTAGTCGGCGGCGGCCTCGAGGTCGGCGTCGGCGCAGACGATCATGGGGTCCTTGCCGCCCAGCTCGAGCACGAGCCGCTTCAGGCCCGCGCTGCAGGCGGCCATGATGTGCCGGCCGGCCGCCACCGAGCCCACGAAGCCGACCATGTCGATGGAACCGGCGACCAGGGCCTTGCCGGTGGTCTCATCGCCCTGCACCAGCTCCATCACGCCCGACGGGAGCTCCGCCGCGAAGACCTCGTGCAGGGCGGCGCCGCACAGGGGCACGATCTCGCTCGGCTTGAAGACCACCGCGTTGCCGGCCATGAGCGCGGGCACGATCACCTCGCGCGCCATGGAGAGCGGGAAATTCCAGGGCGTGATGGCCGCCACCACGCCCAGGGGTTCCCGGGTGATGCGCGTGGTGGTGCCGTCCTTGCTGGTCTCGGTGGCGGCCAGGGCGGCCTCGCACGATTCGACCAGGCCGACGATGGCGGGCCCCATGCGACCGGCTTCCTGGCGCGCCGAGGCGATGGGCTTGCCCATCTCCCGCGTCACGAGTCCGGCGAGCTGTTCGATGAGGGCCTCGTCGTCGAAGCGCGCGGCGATGCGGCGCAAGACGGTGGCGCGTCCGGCGAGGCCCATGTCGGCCCAACCGGGTTGCGCCTTCCGGGCTGTCTCAATCTTGGACGAGACCTCGGAGGCGCCTGCACAGGGGATCTGCGCAACGATTTCGCCCGTGGCCGGGTCGATGTCCGCGATCGCTTGGGCAACGGCCGTTGGGGTGGCCATCGAATCCTCCAGTCAGTTCAACACGGATGATGAGGGCTCGGTATTCTACGCGAGGTTGCCTGCGTGGCGTTCACCCATCAGTCCCTGGGACTGGGTCCGGAGAATCCTTGGCATAGCTGACTCTGCCACCGAGTGACTTGGGTGGTGCGCGGTGACAGAGTTTGCAACGGGGGCGATTCGACGGCTCTGATTCCGGGAGAGTGGCCCCCGCAGGCAGCCTTTTTTTCATTCCGGCGCGCCCGTCCCGTCTCGACGGCTGTTTTCGCGCGCGGCGTCTCTAGAATCCCGGCGTGAGCGTCCGCCCGCCCGCCCTCCTCGTCCTGCTCGCGACGGCGGCTCTGCTGCTCGCGCTGCTGCCCGGTGCCGTCTTCGACGGTGAGGTGCTGAGCTCCGCCGACCTGCTGCTGGCCCGCGACCCCTGGCGGGCCGTGGCCCCCGACGACTTCACGCCGCGCTTTCCGGGCATGACCGACCCGGTGGTGCAGTTCCAGCCCTGGCGGATGTACCTGCGTGAGCGCCTGGCGGAAGGCGAGCTGCCCCTCTGGAACGACCGGGCGGCGGCCGGGCAGCCCTTCATGGCCAACATGCAGAGCGGCGTGTTCAGCCCCTACGTGGCGCCGCACCTGCTGCTGCCCTTCGCCACGGCCGAGCTGGTCATGCAGTTGCTGAAGCTCATGGTGGCGGCGCTGTTCTCCGTGCTGCTCGCGTGTCGCCTCGGCGCGAGCCGCCCGGCCGCGCTGTTCGCCGCCCTGGCCTACACCTTCGGCGGCTACCAATTCCTCTGGCTGGCCTGGCCCCACAGCGCGACGGCGTCGCTGCTGCCGCTGCTGCTCTATCTGGTCGAGCGGCGGGTGGGTGGCCGCGAGGAAGCGGGCGTGGAAGCGGGGGCGGGAGCGGGAGCGGAAGCGAGGGTGGAGGCGGGCGCGAAGTCGGGAGCCGTGGCGGAGGCGGCGGACCGTGCGCAGGGCAGCGACGATCCGTCGCCGGGCGCCGCGGCGCCGTGGTGGAGCGGGCCGGCGCTGTCGCTGGGCGTGGGGGCGTTGCTGCTCACGGGCCATGTGGAGACGGCCCTGCACGTGTCGCTCGCGGTGGCGCTCTACGCGGTGCTGCGCCAGAGCGGGGACGCCCGCCGTCGGCTTACCGAGCTGTTCACCATCGGCGGGTGGTCGGTCATCGGGCTCGGCCTGTCCGCCGTGGCCGTGGTGCCCTTCGTGCAGTACCTGGGCCTCTCCCGCGCCTACGCCGAGCGGGTGCGCTTCCAGGACCTGTGGCGCGTCGTCGAGTGGGGCGCCGCGCCGGGCTGGTTCGTGCTCGCCTTGCTGGTCGCGGGGGCCTGGCTGTTCGTGCGCCGGCTGGTGCGGGTGGAACGCCCCGCGGCCATGGTGGTGGCCATCGTGGCGCTGGCCGTGTTCGGCGCGTGGGCCTGCTCCCTCGCCGACGCGCTGGGCATGCCCGACCACTACCGCCGCCTGGTCCACCCGGACGGCCACGGCCACCCGGTGACCGCGCGGGGGCTGACCTACGGCGCCGAGCTGGCCTACTTCGAGGTCAACGGCGGCTACGCGGGGCTGATCTCGCTGCCCCTCGCGCTGCTGGCGTGCTGCGTCGCCCGTCGGCGCGCCGTGGTCACCGCGCTGGGCGGGCTGTGGTTGGCCGCCTTCGTCGTCGGCTACGAGGTGCCGGTGCTCAGCGACCTGGCCGACCACCTGCCGTTGATGAACATCTCGCACAACCGCCGGCTGATGCTGGTGGTGAGCTTCGCCGGGGCCATGCTGGCCGCGCTCGGGCTCGACGCCCTGGCGGGTCGACGTCCGGCGGGCGAACGCGGGGGCCTGCGCCGCTTCTGGATCCTCGCCCTCGGCCTGTCGGGAGCCCTGGCGCTGGCGCCGCACCTGCCGTGGTCGGAGTCGCTGCTCGGATCGCTCGGCGTGCGCAGCCTGCCGCCGGCCGCCGCGCCCGACGCCCCCGCGCCCCGCGCCGGTGCGGGCCCCCCGATCGGCGACATGCTCCGGGTGACCAACGTCATCGCACCAGGCCAGCCGCTCGTGGTCGAAGGCTGGGCGCTGACCGACGACGGTCTGCCCACCGTGTTCATCGACCTCGTCCAGGGCGAGCGGCGCGAGATCGTGACCCTGTCGCCCCTCGAGGGACGCGGGCCCGCGCTCGAGCCGCCGCCGGTCCCCGCCGACCATCCCTTCCGCGGCCTGGCGGGCTTCCGGGTGGAGGTGCCGCTCGACGGCTACGTCGCCGGTCGTCTGCACCTGCGCCTGCGCATGGCCACCACCGACCATCCGCGACAACTCGTGCGACGGCGCAGTCTGACCGTGCAGCCCGATCACCCGGTGCAGCCGCGCTGGTACGTGCTCGGCGGGCTCGGGGCGGCGCTGCTCCTGTGGGGCAGCCGGCGCCGCGGGGCGAAGCCGTCGACGCTCCTGCCGCTGGCCGGTCTGGCCCTGCTCGTCGGCGACCTGCTCCTCTTCGGGCGCGGCCTGCAGCCCACCATCCCGCCCGAGCAGTTCTATCCGCCCAACCCGGTGACGGATCACCTCGCGGCGGTGCAGCGCACCCGGGGGCCATTCCGCGTGTGGGCCCTGGGCAGCGTGATCCTGCTGCCGAACACGGCCTCGGTCTACGGCCTGCGCGACCTGCAGAGCTACGACGCCCTCGAGGTCGACCGCATGGACATCCTGCTCGGGGCCCTGCGCCCGCAGGACCGCGAGCGCGTGGTGCTGGGCGAGGTCGTCGACGTGACGCACCCGCTCTTCTCGCTGCTCGACGTCGGGTATCTGCTCGCGCCGCTGGCGTGGGAGCCGCCCGAGGGCGCGACCCTGAGCCGGGTGCTCGACGACGGACACATCACGCTGTGGCGCAATGACGGCCCGCGCTCGCGCACGTGGCTCGCGCCGCGGGCCTTCTCCATCAGCGAGTTCATCGACTCACCGCCGCCGGGCCGCACCGGCGACCCGGGCGTCGTGCACTTCGACCACCGCCGCGCGGTGATGCGCGGTGTGGCGCAGGCCTATCGCGAGGACTGGGACCCGCGCGACGCCATCGTCATCGACGGCCCGGGTCCGTCGATGCCCCGGGGGCCGCCGCCCGCGCCCGACGCCGTCGCCCGGGCCTTCGCGGGCGAGGCCCGCGTCGTCGAGGACGGCCCCGAACGCCTGGTCATCGAGACCGACACCAACGAGGGCGGCTGGCTCGTTGTGGGCGATGCCTTCTTCCCCGGCTGGCGCGCCTCGGTGAACGGCGAGGCGGCCACGATCTATCCGGCCTTCCACGCCCTGCGGGCGCTGAAGGTGCCGGCCGGTCGTTCGACCGTGGAGATGGTCTACACCCCGGCCGCCTTCCGCATCGGCCTCGCCTTCAGCGGCGCCGCGCTCGTGGCCATGGCCGTGGCGGCGGCGCTGGCGTCGTCCCGCCGTCGGTCATGAGTTGGCGGGGGCCGTGGCATGCGGGCGGCGGTGCCGTCGGATCTGTTGTGAGCCGTGAGTTCGTATTCAAGAGGTGTCCGTCATGAAGAACAACTCGTTGCTGCGCCGCTTCGGTTACGCCCGTTCCGGGTTGGCGGCCGCGTGGCGTTCCGAGCAGAGCTTCCGCACCGAGGTGATCCTCGGCGGCGTGTGGTTCGCCGTGCTGGTGGTCGTCGGCGCCGATCCGCTCTGGTGGCTGCTGTCGTCCGTCGCGGTGGCCTTCGTGCTGGCCACGGAGCTGATCAACACGGCCCTCGAACAGCTGGCCGACCACCTCGAGCCGGAGCAGGTGCCGGCGGTGGAGATGGCCAAGGATTGCGCGGCCGGCGCGGTGCTCGTCGCCGTGACGGCGTCGCTGGTGGTCGCGGCGTTCACCCTGCGGGCGACGATCTTGCAAGGGTGAGCCGCCCTCACCCGCCCAGCGTCTGTTCCACGTAGCGGGCGATGGCCGAGCGCACGGGTTCGCTGCACCAGGCCTCGATGGTGGCGTCGAGCCCGAGGGCGTCGGCCGGGGCCAGGGCGGGGGTGTTGATCAGCGCCTTGGTGGCGGCGTAGCTGGCGGCGGGTGCCCGGGCCAGGGCCTGGGCGCGGGATTGGGCCGAGGCCGTCAGGGCGTCCGCGTCGACGAGCTCGTGCATGAGGCCTTCGGTGAGGGCGTCGTCGGCCGCGTAGAGTCCGCCGCCCAGCAGGATCGAGCGCAGGCGCGGGCGCGGGAGGGCCGACGACAAGATGCCGACCACGCTCGGGGGGAAGGGCACGCCCACGGCGAGCTCGGGCAGGCCCACGCGACCGTCGCCGCGGGCCATGACCGAGTGATCGCACGCGCACGCCAGCACCGCCCCGCCGGCGATGGCGTGACCGTTCACGGCGGCCACCGTCGGGCGGGGCAGGGTGAACACGGCGCGGAAGGCGTCGTCGAGGGCGGGCAGGAAGGCGCGGATGTAACTCTCGCCCTCGGCCACGATGCGCTTGAGGTCGACGCCTGCCGAGAAGATCGAGCCCTGGCCGGTGAACACCACGGCGCCGGCGCCGTCGTGCAACTCACCCATGGCGTCCACGAGGGCGAGGCTGAATTCGAGGTCGAAGGCGTTGGCCTTGCGGTGGTTCAGGGTGAGCCAGGTGACGCCGTCGTTGTCGCTGCGATCGATCATGGGCCGGCTACTCCTCGGCGAGGCGGGTGAAGCGGAAGACGTCGCTGCCGGGCATGTCCTCGGGCGCCTGGCCGGCGCTGCGGTCGGCCACCTCCTGGATGGTCCACAGGACTTCGGTGTCCACCGGGAGCCGGTCCCAGAAGCGGGGGGGCAGCGGCAGGCGGTCGCCGCGCAGGTCGTGGTGGAACCACTCGTAGCTCGTCACGAGGACGCGCCCGTCGGCGGTGAACATGTGCAGCGTGACGAGCGGGGGGCGGCCCGGCGGCGGCGGCGGGTCGCGGGTCCAGCGCAGCTCGGGCGGGGCGGTGAGGCGGGCTCCGTCGGCCGGTGCGAGCAGCGTATAGGGTCGCGCGGCGCGGGGCGTGGTGAGGCCGCCGGCGAGGGTCGCATGGTGCACGGCGTGGGGTGCCGGCGCGGGGGCCAGTTCGGGGCGCAGGGCGGGACGGAACACGGTGAGGTACACGACGACGGCGATGACCAAGGGTGCATGCCGCCCGACAACCCGCAGCACGGCCGCGGCCGAACGCGGGAGCATGCGGACGAACTGGTCGAGACCGAACACGAGGACCAGCACCATCGGTCCGATGCCGGGGAAGAGGTAGCGGGCCTGGGGCTGACGGAAGACGGTGTTGAAGCGGGCCACGAGCAGGAACACGAGCGCGGCCCCGGCCACGGCGACGAGGAGCGCGCGCGGCTGGACGGTCGGCGGCGAGTCCGGTGGCGGGGTCGGCGCGGGCGGGGCGCTGGTCTTGATGAAACCGAGGAGACCCGCCCCGACGATGCCGATGTTGGCCAGCGAGACCGTGACCCAGCCGACGAGGATCAACCAATCCGGCGTGGGCACGATCCAGTAGCCGAAGCGTCCCAGCATCGACGAGAACACACGGGTCAGGAAGCCGTGCAGCATCCAGTCGAGCGCTTGCCCGTCGGGCACCTTGTTCACGGCGAAGGCCGCCTCGTGGACGGCCAGCGCGAAGGGATCGCCGTAGAGCGTCTGGTTGCGCAGAAAGAACCAGCCCGACAGCGCCACGACGACGGTCCCGCCGACGAGGGCCGAGAGCAGCACCGTGCCGCGGCGCTCGCCCGCGCGCCACCAGGCCCACAGGTAGACGCCGCCCACCAGCGGCAGCAGGGCCAGGTCGGTGAGCTTCGTCATCAGGCCCGCGCCGACGAGCAGACCGAGCAGCAGGCCGCGACGCGCGTCGAAGCGCTCGTCCACCACGGCCACCGCGAGCACGACGAACACGGCGTGGCTGAAGACCGTGGCGAGGTTGCCGTTGTCGAGCACGCCGTGCATGAACGACCACATCGGCAGGCACGCGAGCAACAACGCGGCGCCGTCGGCGACATGGGGACGACCCGGGAAGACGAGGCGTCCCAGGCGGTGCACGAGCAGAATGCTCACGAGGCCGCAGAGCAGCGACCACCCGCGCAGCCCGAACAGCAGCCGCACCTCCGGCGAACGGGGCGGCTGCTCGTCGAAGCCGTGGCGGTAGCGCAGGTGGCGCGAGGGCAGATCCGCGTCGGGGCTGGCGAAGTCGTCGTTGTAGAGGATCGAGGGCGTGACGTCGGGGCGCCCGGCCAGCTCCAGGGTGGCGGCGAGCAACCCGTAAAACAGCGGCGGGTGATGGGCCAGGCCGTTCTGGTCGGAAGGCAGGCGCCCCAGCCCCTTGGCCGTGCCGTCCATGACGGGGAGCGCGCCGGCGTGGGCCAGCTTGAAGGCGTAGTCGTAGTGCAGGTACTCGTCGGGCGCCTCGAACACCGGCGTGTTCACCAGGTAGAGACCCGCAAGCACAGCGTGCAGCGCGATGGCCGCCAGCAGCATGGGGCTGAAGCGGCCCGGCTTCACGGCCCCGGGTCGACCGGCCGACACAGGCACAGCAGCGACACGCCGACGGGCAGGTTGCGCCGCGTGATCCACCCGGCCTCGGACGCGAACACGCCCTCGAGCAACGCCGAGAGGACGCCCGGCGAGCCCATGCCGAGGTCCGACTTGCCGCCCTCGGAGGTCCACGGCAGCAGGGGCCGCATGAGCAGGCGCACGGCGGCGATGGGCGGGAACAGCAAGGTGTTGAAGAAGGTCAGGCGTTCGATGCTGAGGCCCGCGGCCTCGACCCGCTCGCGCAACAGCCGCCGGGTGTAGCGCCGGCGGTGTTCGGCGAGGACGTCTTGCCGGCCCCACAGCAGGGGCAACGCCGGCACGGAGATGAACAGCGCGCCTCCCGGGCGCAGCACACGCCGGCACTCCCGCAGGGCCGCGTCGTCGTCGTCGAGGTGCTCGATCACGTCGAACGCGCAGACCAGATCGAAGTGACCGCTGCGGAAGGGCAGGCGCGAGGCGTCGGCGGACACGGCGCCCGGCGCGCCGGCCGCGCGGCTGGCTTCGAGCGAGGAGACGTCGGTGTCGAGCACGGTGAGGTGGCCGCGCGACCCCAGCTCGCCGACGTTCACGCCGTGACCGGGCCCGAGCTCCAGCAGCCGGGCGCCCGGGGGCAGGCCCACCAGGTCGTCGATGAGGCGTCCGAAGATGCGCCGCCGGGCGCGGAACCACCAGTGTCCCGAGCGCGAGCGGTGCTCCTCGTGGACGACCTCCCTCACGACTTGCCGCGGCCGGCCGACTTCCCGAAGCGCAGGCGCCACCACATGCGGGCCACGGTCCACAGGGTCAGCGGGATGTGGCTGGCCCGGACGGTGGTCTTGCCCGCCTTGCGCGGGTAGTGGCGCACGCCCTGCTCCACGCTCTTGAAGCCCAGACGGGCCGTGCGCGCCACCAGCTCGGTGTCGATGAAGAAGTCGGTGGTCTCCAGCTCCAGGCGGTCGATGACGGGGCGCTTGAAGATCTTGAAGGCGCAGTCGACGTCGCGGACCTTGACCAGGAAGAGCACGCGCACGATCTGGTTGTAGGTCCAGCTCAGCAGGCAGCGCAGCACCGAGTCGTAGCGGTAGACGCGGAAGCCGAAGAGGGCGTCGGCGTCCTCCAGCAGGGGCAGGGAATGGGCCAGCTCGCGCACGTCGAACTGGCAATCGGAGTCGGTGAAGAAGATCAGGTCGCCTTGCGCCGCGTCGAAGCCGGTGGCGATGGCCCGGCCGTAGCCCTGGTTCACCTCGTGCTTGATCAGGCGCACGCCCGGGTGCTCGGCGCTCAGCTCCTCGACGATGGCGGCCGTGCGGTCCTTGCTGCCATCGTCCACCACGAGCACCTCCCACGTGGCGAAGCAGGTCGGGAGGAAGTCGACACACTGCTGCACCGCCTCGTGGATGCACTCCTCCTCGTTGTAGGCGGGGAGGACGACGCTGAAGCAGCGCGGGTCGAGGGCGGGGCTCGTGGCCGGCGGGGTGGACATGGCCGGGAGTCTAACCCGATCGGTGCTGCTAACCTGCGTCGATGCGCATCCTCATCGTCGGTTCTTCAGGAACTCTGGGACGTGCCGTCGCCGCGGCGTTGGCCGGCCGGCACGAGATCGTCAGTGCCGGCCGCCGCTCCGGCGACGTGCGGCTCGACATCACCGACCCGGCCTCCATCGAGGCAGCCTACGCGGCAGCCGGCCCCCTCGACGCCGTCGTCGCCACCGTGGGCAAGGTGACCTTCAAGCCCCTGGCCGAGATGAGCGCCGACGACTTCGCCGTCGGGCTGCGCGACAAGCTCATGGGCCAGGTCAACCTGGTGCTCGCCGGGCGGCAGGTGCTGGCGGACGGCGGATCGTTCACCCTCACCACCGGCGTGCTCGACCGCGAACCCATCGCGGCCGGTTCGTCGGCGTCGATGGTCAACGGCGCGGTCAACGCCTTCGTCATGGCGGCGGCGGTAGAGCTGCCCCGGGGCCTGCGCATCAACGCCGTGAGTCCGGGGCTGCTGACCGAGTCGGTGGCCGACTACGACGCGTTCTTCCCCGGCTTCGAGCCGGTGCCGGCCGCGCGGGCGGCGCGGGCCTACCGCAAGAGCGTCGAGGGCGTCGCCACGGGGCAGGTCTTCCGCGTCGACTGAGCCCTTCGCGGCGGGCACCGCTCGCAGCGGTGCCCGCAGGCTCGGGCCGGTGTGCGTCTAGGCCGGCGGCCGCGTGCGCCAGCGCTGCGCGAACACGATCACGGCGACGAGGCCGACGCCCAGCATCCACCAACGGTAGGTGTGCTCGGCGTTCTCACCGGCCGGGGGCATGTCGTTGACCATGAACGACGCAATGATGACGAGTCCGCCCCCGATCAGCTTGACCCAGTCGCGCGTGCGCAGGAACGACCAGTCGCGCCCCTCGGGCTCGCGGTAGACGAGGGCGCCGCAGACCACCAGCGCCACGGACACCAGGCACGGCGCGACCACGGGTCCGATCCACACGACGGGGATCAGGAACAGGACGTCCCAGGTGAGCAGCACGTCCTCGAACCCTCCCGCGGGCCAGTCGAGGGTGAGCTTGAGCGTGACGTAGTAGGCCAGGTCCCACAGGCCGAACAGCAGGGCGAAGGCGCCGAAGCGGCGCATGCGGTCGCGGGCGCTCAGGCAGGCCGCTCCCAGCAGCATGAACAACGTCGCCGCCTCGCGGGCGAACTCGACGCGGTAGACGTCCGGGTCGAAGGCCTTCAGCGGGAAGTCGAAGCCCTCGGGGTAGTACAGCGCGCGCAGGTACACCACCACCGCGCCCTCGAGGTAGCCGAAGGCCAGCCCGAACACCGTCAGCCAGACCAGCCCGTTCCCGCTGCCGGGCTCCCGTCGTCGCGTTGCCGTCGCTGTGGTGCTCGCCCTCGCGCCCATGGGAGCGAGGCTACGGCGCGTCCGCGCGCCAAGCCAGACTCCCCCTCACCTCCGGAGCCAACGCGGGAGTCGGAGCCCAAGCCCCCCCCCGCAGGAGCCGGCGCAAGCACCCCCCGGGAAACCGACGGGGGCGGAGTTCGGCCTTCTCGCTCAGACGAACGGAGCCCCCGTCGGTTTCCCGGGGGGTGCGTCCTCCAGGCCCCTAGGTCAACTCATCCATCGCCGGATCGTCGAGCACCGGCTTGATCCCCGCCGCGACGAACACGCGATGCTGCACGCGCAGAGGCTCTTGCGGGAACTTGTCCTCGATCATCACGCGCAGGGCGTCGTCGAAGCGGGCGACGAGGTCGGCATCGAGGCTGGCGGCCACGCCGGCGCTCGCGCGCACCCGTCCGCGCCAGGCCTCGCGGCTGAAGGGCACCTCGACGTCGAAGCTGAACGACTCGATGTCCTGGAAGCCGGCCTCCACGAGGTCGCGCATCCACACCGGGTGCAGGCCGGTGCCGCCGCCCAACATCCAGGTCGGGTTGTAGTTGAGGATCAGCTCCTCGGTGGCCTCGGCCACGCTGCCCGAGGAGGGCACCCAGTCGTAGGCGATGATGGCGAGGGTGCCTTCCGGCTTGAGCACGCGCATGGCCTCCTTGGCGGCGCGGGTGCCGTCGAACCAATGCCAGGCCTGGCTGGCCGTGACCGCGCCGAAGGAGGCGTCGGGCAGCCCCGTGTCCTCGGCCGTGGCCTGGATGAAGCGGATGGCGAGGCTCTCCTCGCCGGTCATGCGCATGGCCTGCTGGATCAGCGGGCCGCTCTTGTCGAGGCCCGTCACCAGGCACGACTGCTCGGCCAGCTTGCGGGACAGCGCGCCGGTGCCCGTGCCGAGGTCGAGGATCTTCTGGCCGGCGGCGCCGACACCCACTTCGTAGAGACGCTCGAACAAGACCTTGGGGAAGGGGGGGCGAAAGCGCGCGTAGACGCGCGCGATGCGACCGAAGTCGACGTCGATGGCGGTGGCGGAACTCATGGGTGCGTCCGAGGAGGAAAGGAGGACGCCGACGGCCGCGCGCAGGGCGGGGTGATAGGCAGGGAGGAGGAAGTGCAGCGCGACGGCCGTGGCGTCTCCGATCCCCGTAAATTCGTCGCCTTCGCCGAGCGACTGTAGCGGTGTCCGCTACGGGGGCCTGGCGGGCCGAATTCGATGACCTGCCCGATCACCGGTTCGCGGGAACTCCCGCAGGGGTCGCCGCGCGAGGGTGCGGCAGGAGTGTGCGGGCCCCGGGCGGCTAGTTCCTGCGGCTGATCATGTCGGCGATGAGGCCGACGAGCAGGACCTGCAACGCCGCGAGCAGGAACAACACCGGCGCGTCGCCGATGCCGCCCATCTGCGAGATCTGTCGCGCGCCCCACAGCACGCCGACGACCGCGAGCCCGCCCGTCACGGGCAGGAACACCTTGAGCGGTTCGAAGTAGACGCACGCGCGCAGCATCAACACCAGGAAGTTGAGCGTGTCGGCGATGGGGCGGATCTTGCTGCTGCCCGTGCGCTCGTGATAGTCGATGGGCTCGTAAGCGACGATGCGGTGGCGCACGAGCAGGGCCAGGGTCACGGTGGTGGTGAAGCTGAACCCGTCGCTGATCAGGTTGAAGCGCTCCTCCACCGGCGCGCGTCGGAAGACCCGCAGCCCCGAGTTGAGATCGGGGATGCGCCGGCCGGTGATGTAGTTGGCGAGCAGGCGCATGAACGCCTTGGCCGGACGGCGGATGGCGGGGATGTGCACGTCGGCGCCGGTGCGCGAGCCCACCACCATGTCGGCGCCCTCGTCGACGAGGCGGCGATAAAGGCCGGGGAGCCGGTCGGCGGGGTAGGTGCCGTCGGCGTCGGTGATGGCGATGACGTCGGCCGTGGCGGCGCGGATGCCGGTCTTGAGGGCGGCGCCGTAGCCGCGGTTGGTGCCGTGGCGCACGACGCGCACGCCGGGCAGGCGCTCGGCCAGCTCCTCGATGCGCTCGGCCGTGCCGTCGGTGCTGCCGTCGTCCACCACCACCACCTCGTGGTCGATGCCGGCATCCGTCAGCGCGGCCACGACCTCCTCCAGGGAGGGGGTGATGCCCGCGGCCTCGTTGTAGGCGGGAATGACGAGTGAGAGATCGACCACGGGGGGGATCATATCCCGGAGAGGACCCGTGTCCGACCGCAGCCTCGGCGTCCCTCAGCGATTAAGCTGGGCCCGAGGTGGGACGACCGGCCGCGCGTGGCTCGTCCAAGCGTGGCGCCCCGTCGGACGCCGGCCCCTCACCGTCGAGGATGCATGCACCACCACCGCTCCCACCGCCGATCGCCGGTCCGACCCTCGGGTCGTGAGCGCGGCCCTGCGCCGATGACGGGCCCCGGGCTGGTCACCGGCCCCGCGCCGGCACGCCAGGCGGGCACCACCATGGTGCTCGTCATGCTGGCCATGCTGATCATGATGACGGTGGCGTACCACCTGACCATTGCCGCGCTTGTGGAGTTCGAACACAGCCAGTTCCGGCTGGTCCACGGGCGCCTCGAGCACATCTCCCGGGCGGCCACCCGGCAGGCCGAGTCGGTGCTGCTGCTGGATCTCGAGGAGGCGGCGGCCCAGGGCGACTCGGGCAACGCGGGCACGCCGGGAGCGGCCAGCGCCCTGAGCGGCGCGGCGTCCCCGACCGCCGAGGGAGGGGACGGCGGCGAGACCGACGTGACCGCGGTCACCGCCACCACCGACTCCATGCTCGACGAGTGGATGAACCCCGAGGCCCTCTCGCCGGCCATGGGCGAGGGGCTGCAGATCTTCGTCGAAATCGTGGACGAGGACTCCAAGATCAACCTGCTGGGGATCTTCAGCTCCCAGGAGGACGAGGCCGAGGAGACCCGCGAGATCGTCAAGCGCCTCATCGACGTGGCCTTCGAGGGGACCACGCACGACATCGACTTCGGCGAGGCCACCGACTTCCTCGACAGCCTCGACGAGTGGGCGCGCGGCAGCCGCGGCTCGGGGACGCCGGTGCCCACGCCGGAGCTCAAGCCCACCGACGCCCAGGAGTCCGACGAGACCTACCAGCTCGAGACCGCGCTGTTCGATGACGACGAGAACAACTACCCCCTGTCCCTCGATGAGCTGGTGCTCATGGGCGCCGTCGAGCGGCATCACCTCGACGGCTTCGTGGAGAACGGCGAGCACTTCCCCGGTCTGCGCGAGTACCTGACGCTCTACAGCCACCTCGAGCTGAAGGCGGAGCCCGAGGAGGAGTCGGAATTCGCGGCCAGCCCCTTCGGTCAGCCGCCGGCCGAGGAGGACGAGGACGCCGACGAAGACGAGATCACCGCCGCTTCGACCCACCAGGGGCTGATCAACGTGAACACGGCCCCGCTGGCCGTGCTGCGCGCGGTGGCCGGCGACGAGATCCCGCGCTCGGCGCTGGAGCTGGTGGTCGAGTTCCGCGAGAAGATCCACGAATTCGACGACGAGGGCTTCAGCGGGTCCGACTCCATGTTCTCGGGCGGGGGCTTCGGGTTCGGCGACGGCGGCGATGGCGGGGCGACCGGCGGAACCGACGACGAGGAGGACGTCACCGACTTCGTCTTCTCCGACCCCAGCGAGGTCTTCACCAAGATCGAGCGGGAGTTCAGCGTCCAGGTGAACGCCGACAGCCTGGCCCGGGAGGCCTTCGAGAAGTGGTTCTGGGTGGAGAGTCAGGTGTTCACGATCAAGGTGCTCGTGCGCGAGCCGACCCTGGGGGTCCACCGCAACTACCGCAGCATGGTCTGGCGCATGAATGCCTCGGACCGCCCCCGAATCGTGATCCTGCGGCCCCTGGAGCCCTACACCGACTCCCGCCGCATGGAGGACTACCCCGGCGGGGGCCTCGACGAGAGCCGGTTGGAGGAAATGGCCACCGACCGGATGATCGGCACCCGTTGACCGCCACCGCAGCGATTCCCTACGCTACGGGGCTCTTTTAGGGCCCGAAACGGCGGCCCGGAGGTCATCACGCGGGGTGGCCATCCCTTGATCATCCTTCTTCATCTGGACGCCGGACCGGCCCAACGGGCCGCGGTGCGCGAGGCCCTGGAAGGCTTCGGGATGTCGGTGTCGGAAGTCAGCCTGGGCGCGCGAACAGCCCTGGTGACCGAAGGCGACGGACACCCGGCCGCCAGTCTGGCCCGCCTGCCCGCGGTTGAGCAGGTGATCCAGACCGAGACACCGGCGCCCCTGGCCGCGGCGACCCTCGCCGGCGGCGGCCGCCCGGTGTCCGTGGGGACGACGCTCTTCAGCGCCGAGACCCTCACCATCGTGGCCGGCCCGTGCACCATCGAGGACGCCGGCACCCTGCGCGAGATCGCCGGGCTCGTGAAGCAGGCGGGCGCCGACGCGCTGCGCGGCGGCGCGTACAAGGTGCGCACCTCGCCGCACCAGTTCCAGGGCGGCGGAATCGAGGCGTTGCAGGAGCTGCGCGCCGTCTCCCGCGAGTGCGGGCTGCCGTTCTTCACCGAGCTCAACGACCCGCGCCAGGTGAGCGCGGTGGCCGACCTGGTGGACGGCGTGCAGATCGGTGCGCGGCACATGCAGAACTTCCCGCTGCTCACCGAGGCGGCCAAGCTGGGCAAGCCGATCCTGCTCAAGCGGCACATGTCCGCCGACCTCGACGAGTTCCTGCTGGCGGCCGAGTACATCCTCGACGCGGGCAACGAACAGGTGATCCTGTGCGAGCGGGGCATCAAGAGCGCCGAGCGCCACGTGCGTTACCTGCTCGACGTGGGCGCCGTGCCCTGGCTCAAGGAGCGGGTCGGGCTGCCGGTGATCGTCGATCCCAGCCACGCGGCCGGTCATCACCGGCTGGTGCCGGCCCTCGCCCGGGCGGCCGTGGCGGCGGGCGCCGACGGCCTGATCATCGAGGTCCACCCGCGCCCCGAGGAGACGCGCTGCGACGCGCTGCAGGCCCTCTCGCCGACGACGTTCGCCCAGCTCGTCACCGACGTGAGGCGGCTCGCCGCGCTCACCGGCCGCCGGGCCGGCAAGGTCGCGTCCGACGGCGGCGCGGCTGAAACGGGCGCCTCCGGCGACGGCCCGGTCTTGCGTACGGCGGCGGAGGCCTGACGCCATGACCCGCACCCCCTTCATGGCGGCGAACTGGAAGATGCACCTGCGTGCTGCCGACATCGACGACTTCTGCGCCGAGGTGCGCGACGCCCTCGCCGGCAGCACCACCGCCCAGCGCGGCGTGCGCGTGGGCCTGTTCCCGCCCTTCGTCTACCTGCCGCGCGTGGTGGAGGCCCTCGCGGGCGTCGACGTCACCGTGGGCAGCCAGACCGCGCGTCCCGAGGCCAAGGGCGCGTTCACCGGCGAGGTCAACGTCGAGATGGTCAAGGACGTGGGCGCGACCTGCGTCATCGTGGGCCACAGCGAACGACGCCACGTCTTCGGCGAGACCGACGCTGACGTCCGGGCGCGTCTCGACGCGGTGCTCGCCGCGGGACTCGACGTGATCCTGTGCATCGGCGAGACCCTCGACGAGCGCCAGGCCGACCAGACCCTCGCGGTGGTCGGGCGCCAGCTGCAGGCGGGCCTCGCGGGCCTCGAGGGCGACGTCGTCGCGCATCGGGTGACCGTGGCCTACGAACCCGTGTGGGCCATCGGCACCGGGCTCACCGCCACGCCGGCCCAGGCCCAGGAGGTGCACGCCGAGGTGCGCCGGCAGGTCGGCGCGCTGCTCGACGACGACACGGCCGCGCGCCTGGTGATTCAATATGGGGGCAGCGTCAAGCCGGAGAACGTCTCCGAGCTCATGGCTTGCCCCGACGTGGACGGCGCCCTGGTGGGCGGCGCGTCCCTCGCCTTTTCATCTTTCGGGTCCATCGTCGATTTCGACAAGCAGGGCTCGGGGAACACAGGAGTCGATCGATGATCGAGAGCATTCTCTGGGTGCTGTTCATCCTGGTCTGTCTGGTGGTGTCCGCGGTGGTCCTGCTGCAGGACTCCAAGGGCGGCGGGCTGGGCGAGGCTTTCGGCGGCACCGGTCAGGCGGCGTTCGGCGTCGACAACCGTGGCATCGCCAAGTTCACCGGTTACCTCTGCGCGGCCCTGGTGCTGCTCGCGGTGAGCATCACCAAGATGCGCTCGACCGAGTCGGTCATCGACCTCGGTGACGGGTCGGCGATCCCGACCAGTGTCGATGGGGCGCCGGTCGACGCGGGTGACGCCAACGGCGCGCCTGCCGGCGACGCGAGCGGCGCGCCTGCGGGCGGCGACACCTCGACGCCCGAACCGGAAGAGAAGGACGGCTGATGAGCGACGCGACCATGCAAACAGGAGACATCACCGGCGGCCGCAACCAAGGCGACGCCGTCGCCGACGACCTGCTGGCGCGGCTGAAGTCGGCGAGCGCCCTGCTCGAGGGGCACTTCCTGCTCTCGTCGGGGTTGCACAGCAACCGTTACATCCAGTGCGCGCGCCTGCTGGCTCATCCCGAGCACGCCGAGGTGGCCTGCAAGGCCCTCGCCGACCGCATGCGCAGCTACTCGCCCGACCTGGTGGTGGGGCCGGCCATTGGCGGCATCGTGGTGGCCTACGAGACCGCGAAGCACCTGGGCACGCCGTCGATCTTCGCCGAGCGCCAGCAGGGTGAGATGACGCTTCGCCGGGGATTCGCGATCGAGGCCGGGCAGCGCGTGGTCGTCATCGAGGACGTGGTCACCACGGGCAAGTCGGTGAAAGAAGTCATCGCGCTGCTCACCGGGCTCGGCGCCGAGGTCGTGGCGGTGGGTTCGCTGGTGTGCCGCGCCGAAGAGTCGCCCTTCGAGCAGCCCTTCGAGACGTTGCTGAAGGTGAAGGTCGAGACCTGGGACCCCTCCGATCCGCCCGCGTGGGCCAAGGATTCAGTGCCCGTGAAGCCCGGCAGCCGGCCCGGGGCCTGAGGACCACCGCGCTCCGACGAGCCGCACCACTCCCGCCCATGACACCTTCCAAGGCGAACACGTTGCGCAGCATGACGGGCTACGGCCACGGCACCTCGTCGCAGGGCGAGCTGGTGGCCGAGGTCGAGATGCGCGCCGTCAACGGTCGCCACCTGGGGGTCAAGTGCCGCCTGCCCGGCGACATGCTGCGGCTCGAGCCGCAGGTCGAGGGCATGGTGCGCAAGGCCGTCGCGCGGGGGCGCGTCGACGTGCACTGCTCGGTGAAGACGGGCAAGCCGCGGCGACGGCCGCGCATCGACCGCGACGTGCTGGGCATCTACCGCAAGGAGTTGACCGCGCTGGGCGGAGAGCCGAGCGCCGCGCTGCTGCAGCTCCCCGGCGTGGTGACCCTGGCCGAGGACGGCCCCTCGCCGAAGACCGTCGAGCGGCTGTTGCTCAAGGCCGCGCGGGATGCGGTGACATCATTGAACGCGGCCCGGGCCGCGGAGGGCGCGCGACTGATGCAGGTGCTGCGTCGTGAGCTCGCGGCGCTCGAGCGCCTGGCGTCCCGCGTCGCCAAGCGCGTGCCGGGGTTGGTGGCGCGCCACCACCGGCAGTTGCGCGAGCGCGTCGGCAAGTTGCTCGACGAACGCCTGGCGAGCGACGACGCGATCCTGCGGCGGGAGCTGGCCGTGCTCGCCGACCGCGGCGACGTGACCGAGGAACTCGATCGCCTGCACAGCCACCTCGCGGCCCTCGACGACCGGCTCGCGGCGCGGGGCCCGGCCGGTCGCGAACTCGACTTCCTGCTGCAGGAGGTCGGGCGCGAGGTGAACACCTTGGGCGCCAAGAGCGCCGACGCCGTCACCGCGCGGGACGTGGTGCAGCTCAAGTCCGCCGTGGAGCGACTGCGCGAGCAGGCGGCCAACATCGAATGACGACCCCGGCGACGCATCCCGCGCGTAAGGGCCGCCTGGTGGTCATCTGCGGACCGAGCGGGTCCGGCAAGACCACCGTCATCGAGCGCCTGCGGGCCGAGCCCCGCGTGCGCGTCTCGGTGTCGCACACCACGCGGCCGCCGCGAGCCGACGAGGTCGACGGCCGCGACTACCACTTCGTGGACCGCGAGGCCTTCCTCGCGATGAAGGCCGCTGACGACTTCATCGAGACCAACGATGTCTTCAGCGACGGGCACCTCTACGGCTCGACCTGGGCCGACCTCGACGCTGCTCTCGCTGACGAGTCGTGCGTGTACATCATGGAGGTCGACGTCATCGGCGCGGCGAACTTGAAGGCGGCCGGCCTCGACATGGAGCTGATCTTCATCCGTCCGCCGTCGATGGAGGTGCTCGAGCGGCGCCTGCGCGACCGCGGCACCGACGACGACGCCGCCATCGAGCGCCGCCTCGGGCGGGCGCGGGACGAGATGCGTCAGGCCGAGGAGGCCGGCGCGTTCATGGTCACCAACGAATCACTGGATCGGTGCGTCGACGAGGTCCGTCGTCGCATCGGCCTGTCCGACACCTCGCCCTCGACGACGGGCGCCGGCAGCGGCAACGACTGCGGCGCACCGGAGGCGGGGGGGTAGCGCGAACCACAGGAGAAACGTCATGGATCGTACGAAGGTCATGGAGTTGGCTGAGAGGGTGGGCGGACTGTTCCGCCTGACGGTGTTGTTGCAGAAGCGAGTGAGCGAACTCGTCAACGGCGCGCCCCGCCTGATCAAGACCGACGAGGACGACCCGATCAACATCGCCATGCTCGAGGTCGAGGCGAACGCCATCGAGCTCGTGGATCTCTCGGAAGCCGAGCTCGCCGCGCTCCAGAAGGAGACCAAGATGGCGACCGAGGAGGCCGAGATCCTCGAGGCCCTGCGCTCGCGCGTGGGCGACGGGGGACCGGCCGACGGGGCCGCTCCGGTCGAGCCGGCAGCCGCCGCGAAGGTCTCGAAGACCACGAAGGTCGCAAAGACCGCGGACACCGCGTCCGACGACAAGAAGTAGCGGACCCGCGGGGCCCGGTGTCGTGCTCGCCTTGGGCGGCGGGACGCCGGGCGCCGCCGCGGGTTCAGCCGTTCGCGGGCGGTGCCGTCACCTGCTGGCGGTGGCGCGCGGTGATGCGCCGCACCAGCCCGGCCACCGCGACGCGCTCCTTGAGGCGCATGGCGCAGAAGCGCGCGCCCGCCTGGAGTCGTCCGCCGGCGCCTGAGCGCAGGTTGACGATCTCGACCAGCGGCAGCACGGCGATGCGTTGGCGTTCGCCGAAGCCCCGGCGCCAGCCCGATTCGCCGGCCTGACCGGGATCGCCGGGCCGCTCGTCGTCGGCCGGGAGGATCACGAAGAAGCGATCGCCCACGACCACCTCGTGATCGACCGAGAGCCCGACGCCGTCGGGGGAGAGGTCCTCGATGGTGACGTGGTGGCGGTCGACCCAGCCGTCGGTCTTCTTGAGCTTGCCGACCAGCAGGCGGTCGCCGCGGCGGAGCCGCTCGCGCAGGGCGCCGACCCGCTCGGTGGCGGACAGGGCCCAGGTGTCGATGCGCACCGGCACGCGGGGGCTTGTGCGGCGGTTGGCGAGGTCGCCGGCGAGACCGTGGGAGAGGGTCCACTCGTGGGCGCCGGGCATGGGCCGCAGCAGCAACACCACCTCGAAGGGTGCGGGCTCGGACTCGAACGCCGTGACCAGCAGGGAGCGACGCGTGGGCCACGGGCAGCGGTCCGTCGACACGATCGTGAGGGACTCGCCGTCGATGGCCGTCACGTAGCCGCAGACCACCGGCGCGTCGGGCTGGGTGGGATCGCTGAGCGCGATGCCCTGGAACAGCTGCGGCGCGCCGTCCAGCTCGGCATCGGCCACCGAACGCGTGTCGATGGGGGAGAGCTGTCCGCCCATCTCGGCGAGCAGGGTCGCCGCTCGTTCGGCGAAGCGGGCCGCCGCCTGGGTGCGTCCGATGCTCTTCAGTCGCTCGACCAGCAGGTCGGCCAGCAGTTCCCGCCCGTGGAGCAGTTCGCGGGCCGCGACGAGGGACCCGGAGGCGATCTGGTGGGAGACGAAGCGGGCGGACGCCGGGCTCAGGCCCATCTGCTGGGCCTCGCACTGGATCACGCCCTCCCGACGACGGCGCCTCAGGAAGCGGTAGGCCCCCCACAGCATCAGCGCCACCCCCAGGAAGGCGAAGGGCAGGATCGCCTGGACGTAGACCCGCGCAGGCAGGGGAAAGAGATTGATGAGCCAGGTAGGTATGGACACGATGTCTTCTTCGGCCTGTGGCGGGTCGGCCCTTGAGAGAGGGAACGGACGGACGGAATCGGCCCTGAACGGCTGAAATCGACCGCGGACGAGGGGGAGGACGGCTCCGAGATGGCGAAGTCGCGCAAGCGCAAGGCGACCTGGACGCCGCTGTTGAACAAGCGCACGTCCAAGCCACCCGCCCCGCGGGGCCGCGCCAAGCCGGCGGCCAAGTCGGTGGGGCGCAAGCGTCCGGCCCGCTCCGGGACCCGCAAATCGAGCGGTCGGGCGGCCGGCCTCGCCCGGGGGCTGCTCGCGGCGGCCACCGCGGCCCGCGGCAAGGGTCGCGGCAAGGGGCGCACCAAGGTCGAGCGCGAGCCCATGTCCGAGGAGTCCCGCGAACGCCTGCGCGAGATCCTGGCGCTGCTGCTCTTCGGCGTGACCTTGTTCCTGCTGCTCGCCTGCCTGAGCTGGGGCGAGGGCAGCAACCTGTGCGGCCCCACGGGCGAATCGCTCGCCGGACTGCTGCTGGGCTCGGTGGGTTTCTCGGCCTACCTGCTCGTGGCGATCATGGGGCTGTGGGGCGGCATGCTCTTCGCGCGCGTCCCCTCCGACAGCTTCAGCCTGCGCCTCTCGGGCCTGATGCTGTGCCTGGTCTCATTCGCGGCGTTGCTGTCCCACGTGTTCGCCGGCGTGTCGGGTCCGTTCCCGGCGGGCGGCGTGGTGGGCGAGTTCATCAACGTCCAGCTCATCGTGGGCGGCGGGCTCGGGATCGTCGGCACGCGCATCACCCTGGTGGTGCTGACCCTGATCACCTTCGTGCTCGCCACCGACGTGGCCTACTACTCCTCGTTGGTGGCCGGCGCCTCGTGGGTGAAGGAGAAGCACGCCGTGCACGTGGCGCAGAAGTCCGCCGCCGCCGAGCGCGCCGAGAAGAACGTCGAGATCGCCCTGTCGGAAGAGGCGGTGCAGAAGCGCAGCCTCTGGCGCCGGATGATCGGCGACAAGAGCAAGCAGAGCGAACGCGAGCGGGCCGATGCCGACGCCATCGATGCGGCCCTCGTCGGCAAACGCCGCGACGAGGCCCTCGAGGCCTTCGAGGCGGTGAAGGACGAGCCCGGCGTCGAGGTCGCCGAGGACGACGACGCCGTCGAGGCCATGGCCGGCGAGGTCGAGGCCCTCGCCGAGGACCTGGGCATCGAGGACGAAGAGGAAGAAGAGTACGAGGACGACGACGAGTACGAGGATGAGGACGAGGAGTACGAAGACGAGGAGGAAGGCGAAGACGAGGAGGAGTACGAGGACGAAGACGAGGAGTACGAGGACGAGGAAGAAGAGGAGGACGACGCGCCGCCGGTGGTGACCACGCGCGACGTGCCGCCGCTCCAGCTCACCTTCGACGACGACAACTCCGACGTCTCCGTGGGCGACGTCCCCGCGGCCTACCGCTTCCCGTCGGAGTCGCTGCTCGACGAGCAGGAGGAGGTCGACCAGGAGGAACTCGACGAGCTGTTGGCCGAGAAGACCAAGGTCCTCACCGACACGCTGAAGTCGTTCAAGGTCGAGGGCCGGGTGGTGGAGATCCAGAAGGGCCCGGTCATCTCCATGTTCGAGATGGAGCTGGCGCCCGGCATCAAGGTCGAGAAGGTGCGCTCGCTCGAGGACGACCTGGCCATCGCGCTGCGCGCCCGCTCGGTGCGCATCGTCGCGCCGATCCCCGGCAAGAACACCATCGGCATCGAGGTGCCCAACCCGCTGCGCGAGGTCGTGCGCCTCAAGCCCCTGCTGCACAGCAAGGAGTTCACCGAGGGCAAATTCGCCCTGCCGATCTTCCTCGGCAAGAACGCCGCGGGTCAGCCCATGGTGGTCGACCTGGCCAAGATGCCGCACCTGCTCGTGGCCGGGGCCACGGGCTCGGGCAAGTCGGTGGCCCTCAACACGATCATCACGTCGTTCCTCTACACGCGCTCACCCGAGCAGGTGAAGCTGATCCTGATCGACCCGAAGATGGTCGAGCTGAGTCAGTTCAGCAACGCGCCGCACCTCGCCTGTCCCGTGGTGTCGGACATGAAGCGCGCGCCGGTCATCCTCGACTGGGCCGTGAACAAGATGGAGGAGCGCTACAAGCTCTTGTCCGGCGCCGGCGTGCGCAACATCTACAGCTACAACAAGCTGGGCGTCGACGGGCTGCGCGAGCGCTTCGGCGACAAGGTCGACGCCGAGGACTTCCCGACCTTCCTGCCCTTCATCGTGATGATCGTCGACGAGCTGGCCGACCTGATGATGACCTCGGCCAAGGAGGTCGAGGCCTCCATCACGCGCCTCGCCGCCAAGAGCCGCGCGGTGGGCATCCACATCATCCTGGCCACCCAGCGGCCGTCGACCAACGTCATCACCGGCCTGATCAAGGCCAACCTGCCCACGCGCATCGCCTTCATGGTGTCGAGCAAGATCGACAGCCGTGTGATCCTCGACGTGAACGGCGCCGAGCAGCTGCTGGGCCAGGGCGACATGCTCTTCCTGCCGCCGCACTCCTCGCACGTCATGCGCGGGCAATGTACTTTCGTGTCGGAGGAAGAGGTACGCGACGTGATGAAGGACGTCAAGAGCGAGGCCGGGCCCGCGTACGAACGCGAGCTCGTGCAGCGCAAGGACGCCGGCGCCTCCACCGACCCGAGCGAGGTCGACGACCTCTACGACGCGGCCGTGCGCTTCATCTTCCAGACCCAGCGCGGCTCGGCTTCCTTGCTGCAGCGGAAATTCGCCATCGGCTACACCCGCGCCTCGCGCCTGATCGACTTGATGGCCGAGGAGGGTGTGCTCGGTGAGTACAAGGGCAGCCAGGCCCGCGAGCTGACCCTCAGCCTCGAGGACTGGATCGCCCTCAACCCCGACGCCCGGGCCCCGGACGACGACGACTACGGGGCCTGATCGTCCCCTCCAGGAGCGTGCCCATGGGCAAGCTGACCCTGCTCGCCCGAGTCCTGCTCGGGCTCGTGTTCTTCGTCTTCGGACTCAACGGCTTCTTCGAGTTCCTGGAGGAGCCGACCCACAACCCTGAGGCCACGGTGTTCCTCACCGGCATCGGCACGGGCGACTACATGTGGCCGATGATCAAGGCGGTGGAGACAGTCTGCGGCTTTGCGCTGCTCGTGGGCCTGTTCGTGCCGCTCGCGCTGACCGTGCTCGCGCCCATCGTGGTGAACATCCTGGCCTTCCACATCTTCCTGGCGCCCGATCCCCAGGCGCAGGGCATCGCCATCGCCGTCACCGGCCTCACGCTGTTCCTGGCGTTCAGCTACCGCGGCAACTTCAAGCCCATGCTGAATCCCAAGGCGGCGCCCTGCTGAGCCCTCTGACGGCCCGGGGTCCCGGGCCTGTCCGACGGGCGACGCGTCGCGGGGGGCGTCGGCTCGCAACCGCGCTCCGCCGCGGCCGGGCCTGATACGATCCGCACGATGCGCGCGTCCCTCGTCGTCCTCGTGGTGGCCCTCGTCTGCGCGGCCTGCGGCGGCGCGACGGCGGAGGGCCTGGAACTGGCGCCGGGCGACGACCTCGTGGCGCGGCTGCGACCCGAACACATCGTCGCCGCGTCGCCGGGCAACGTGCCGGCCGCCTTGCTGGCCGACCGCGAGCAACGGCAGGCCGAGCGGGTGATCTTGCCGGCCGACCTCTGGCGTGACGCGGGTCCCGCCGACCCCGCGGTGAGTCGCTTCGCCCAGCGCTGGGGCGTCACCGGCGGCATGCGCCGCTGGACCGCGCCGGACGCGCCGCCCCCGCCGGGCGCCGATGACGTGCTGCGCCTGGTCCACGAGGGCCGCGACCTGCGGCGCTTCCTGATGGGCGGCAGCAAGCCCCGGGCCGCGGGCGTCGAGATCGCCGACGATGAGGAGAAGGGCCTCACCGCCCCCGACGAGGACGGACCCAGCACCTGGGTCGACCGCACCGGCAAGGCCATGTTCTGGTGGGAGGGGACGCCGCCGGTGCTGCACGCCGTGGCGCCCGACGCTCCCGGACCGTTGAACGTGGGCGCCGGGTCGGTGGCCCTCGACGACATGCTGAAGTGGGAGCTGCCGCCGGACGATCCGGCCGCGCGGGTGCGGCGCGTCTCTCCGGACGGTGAACGGCAGCGGACCCGGGTGGCACTGTTGCTCGCGGCCCCGGGAATCGCCGAGGTGCCCGTGGGCGTGCTGCACGGGGACGGTCTCTCGGTGCAGGTCTCCGTGCTCGACCACTCCTTCGCCATGGCCAAGACCCGGGTCGTGCGCGAGCCGGCGTTGAGCGACGGCGTGGTCTGCGCCGTGGACGTGGTGCGGGGAGGCGTCACCGAGCGGCGTTGGAGCGAGCGCGTCAGGCCCGGTGAGGCCCCGGTGGTGGCTGCGGTCGATTTGTCCGACCTGCAGGGGAGCGGCTTCCTGCTGCGGTTGGTGACGGAGCCCGGCCCGGCGGGGGACAGCGACTGGGACTACGCCGCCTGGAGTCGCGTGGCGGTGACGGGAGCGCCGCGCCGACCGCCGTCCCGGCCCCACGTGGTGCTGATCGACATCGACACCCTGCGCGCCGACCGCCTGGGGCTGTACGGCCACGACCGCAACACCTCGCCGCGGCTGGACGCCTGGGCGGCGCGCGAGGCGGTGGTCTACCGCGATGCCGTGGCCACCTCGAGCTGGACCATTCCGTCGACGGCCTCGATCCTCACCGGACTGGCCGTGCACCAGCACCGCATCGCCGAACAGATCCAATCGCTCACGGCGGAGGTCCGGCCCCTCTCGGTGCGCCTGCGCGCGGTGGGCTACGAGACCCGCGCGGTGAGCGAGCTGGGCATGCTCTCGGTGAACAACGGCTTCGACGTGGGCTTCGACGAGTTCGAGGCCCTGCCCCGGGTGTACGACCGCCCGGCCGTGCCCGACTGGTCGGGTCTGGTGGACTGGGTCGCGACGCGGGACAGCGAGCGCCCCTTCTTCCTGTTCCTGCAGACCTACATGGTCCACGCGCCGTTCCACGACGGCGGCCGCTTCCCCGAGCCCGACCCGCAGGCCCTGGCGTCCCTCGACGACGGGTTGATCGGGTACCAGAACGTGATCCTGCCCTTCATCCACGGGCTGCTCCCGTTGGACGGCGCGCAACGCGCGACGGTGGACCGCGTCTACGACGAGGGCGTCGCCCGCATGGACGACGTGGTGGCCGACTTCCTGGAGGGCCTCGAACAGGCCCTCGACGGAGAGGACTGCCTGATCATCTTCACCTCCGACCACGGTGAGGAGCTGTTCGAGCACGAGGGCCTGGGCCACGGGCACACGCTGCACAGCGAACTGCTCCAGGTGCCGCTCATCGTGGCCTACCCCGGCGACGGACCGACCGGAACCGACGAGCGTGTCGCCTCGATCCTCGACATCGTCCCCACCGTGTTGGCCGAAGCGGGGCTGCCCATCGAGGACGGCCTGCCGGGCCGGCCCCTGCGCGCGCCGGCGGGGCCGCCGCGGCCGCGGGTGTCCATGCTCGGCAACGAGGTGGCCGTGGACTTCCAGGGCTTCAAGCTCATGCGGCGGGAGGGGGCCGGGCTCGGTGACGCCGCCGACGTGCCCGACGATCAGGTGCGCACGCTGCTCTTCGATCGGGCGCGCGATCGGGCCGAGCGCAACGACCTGTCCGCGGACGTCGAGCGGGTCGACCAGCTGCTCACGGTGCTGGCCGACTACCTGCTGCGCTTCCCGTCGCAGGGCACGGGGCCCGGCGAGGCCGGCGCCATGGATGATGCGCTGCTCGAGCAGCTCCGCGAGTTGGGGTACGTGAACGGCGGCGACGGCTGATGGGCAAGCCGCCGTTCGGCGGGACCACGATCATCCGCCCCGGCGCGCCCGAGGTCGCGCCCTTCCTGCGGCGCCACGCGCTGGGCGTCACGGCGGCGGCGCCGCTGGTGGCCGCCGTCGTCGGGAGCCTGTTCAACATCTGGTACAACCTCGCCCACGTGCAGCCGCTGCTCAGCGACGGGCAGCAGGCGCACCTGCGTGACGTCATCACCGTCTACAACGCGGTGGTCTACCCGCTCGGCGTCGGCCTGTGGTTGTGGACCGTGTTCTCCGTCGGCGGTGCCTTCCGCGACGCGTGGCAGGGGCGCACTCCCGACCCCGCGGCCCTGGCCCGCGCCCGGGTCCGCGCGATCAACCTGCCCTGGCACATCTCCGCGATCATGACCGTGGCCTGGACCCTGTGCATCCCGGTGTTCTGGGGCGCGCTGGCGTGGGAGGGCGAGGTCCTCGACCCCGAATTCCTGCCGCACCTGTCGATCTCGATCATCCTCGGCGCGCTCATCACCGTGACCTACGGCTTCTTCGCCACCGAGTATGCGGCGTGCAAGCTGCTCTTCCCGGTGCTGTTCACCGACGTCCATCCGGCCGGCATCCCCGGCACGATCACCATGACCCTGCGGCGGCGCGGGCTCATGTGGGCCATCTCCATCGGCGCGTGTCCCATCGTGGCGCTGCTGCTGGTGGCCCACGACGTCGAGCCGGTCACGCGCAACTTCCTCTTCGCGGTGGGCGCGCTGGGCATCGCCTTCGGCCTGATGGGGTCGTTGCTCATCAGCCGGCTGGTGGCCGAGCCCGTCGACGTGCTCAAGCGCGCGGCCCAGACCGTGGCCGGCGGCGACCTCGACGTGGAGATCGACCTGCTGCGCGCGGACGAGTTCGGCCCGCTCATCGACGAGTTCAACCGCATGGTGGCGGAGATGCGCAACAAGGAGCGGCTGCGACGCACCTTCGGACTCCACGTGGGGGAAGCGGCGGCCGAACAGATCCTGGCCAGCGACCCGGGACTCGGCGGGCGCGAGTGCGTGGTGACGGTGATGTTCTGCGACATCCGCGACTTCACCGCGCGGTGCTCGCGGTGCAGCGCCGACGAGGCCGTGTCGATGCTCAACGAGTTCCTCACGGTGATGGTGGGAATTGTCGAGCGGCGCCACGGCGGCATGGTCAACAAGTTCCTGGGCGACGGGTTCATGGCCGTGTTCGGCGCGGCCCGCGTGGAGGGTCACGAGGGCGTGGCGGTGACGGCGGCGGGTGACATGCTCGCCAGCATCGGGGCGCTCAACGAGCGGCTCTCGGGGCGGGGTCTCGAGCCGCTGGCCATCGGCATCGGCATCCACACCGGGCCGGCCATCGTGGGCAACGTCGGCTCCGACGAACGCCTCGAGTACACCGTCATCGGCGACACGGTGAATCTGGCCAGCCGCGTGGAGGGCCTGACCAAGGCCGTGGGTCGGCCGCTGCTCTTCACCGAGGGCACGCGTCGCGGCCTTTCCGCCGACCTGAGCGTGGAGAGGCTGGAGGCCCGCCGCGTGAAGGGCCGGGAGGAGCCCTTGGACCTGTTCACCGTTGCGGACTCGGGCGCCCCAGTTCGCTAAAGTCGCTCCCGGTCGACGCCGAAGGGGGCAAGTGCAATCTCTCTTCGGAGCCCGGGGCCCTCCGCATCGAGCCGCCGCCCCGGGCGCCGACCGCCAACAGGGAAGGACACCGTGACGAATCGCAATCCCGCCCCCGCGCGTCGGGGACTCGCGCTCGCCTTTGCCGGCGCGACCCTCTTCGCCTCCGCCGGCCTGGCGCTCTGCGTCGACTGGCAAGCCGCTCCCACGGCCGCCGCCCGCGTCTCCCACGCGGGCGCTTCTGATGCTGCCGGCCCCCTCGACCCCTGGTCGACGGGCTCCGCGGACGAGCCGGCGGGTGCGGCGGTCACGCGCTCGGCCTCCTCGCCCCACGCCTTCGAACTGCCGGAGCCGGTGCGTGCGCCGGTGCGGCGCAGCCCCGTGGCGGCCGCCTTCGGCGACGACTGGTGGGAGCAGACCGCCGGCGGAACGCTCTACGGCGACGGCGATGCGGTGCCGCCCGGAGCGAGTGTGCCGGCGGGGCTCAACCGCAGTCTCAAGGTGCCGCGCGGTGTGCTGCAGGTGCCCGATGGCACTTCGGTGGTCCCGCCGACGCAGGCGCTCGGTCCCTACGACCCGACCTGGGGCGACGCGACGCCGGTGCGCACCCTCGACCATGCCTACGACGGCGGCCTCACCGATGCGCAGAACGGCGCCCTGCTCGACGCCGCGGTGGCGGCCTTGCTGCCGGGTGACAAGCTCGTGGTCGCCGCCGGCGCGTACGAGCTGACCAGCCCCATGAGCATCCTGCACATCGCCGCCGCCGACCTGCCCATCGTCATCGAGGGCGAGAGCGGCTCTCCCCCGCACCTCTACCGCAGCGACATCCTCGACGGCGTGGTCGAGATCGGTGGAGAGGGCACGGGCACGCCCATCGCGGCCTACGTCGTGCTGCGCGGTTTCGAGCTCAGCGGCGGCGACGCGGCGGTCCGTCTGCACAAGGTGGCAGACGTCTGGATCGACGCCAACGAGATGCGCGACACGGGCGGCGGCGTGGCCGCCACCACCGAACATGCGGGCTTCGTGCACATCACGCGCAACGACATCCACGACACCCAGAGCTGGGGCGAAGGCATCCAGCTCGGCAAGAACTCGCCCAACCGCATCTTCCACGACTCGGTCGTGGCGCTGAACCACATCCACGACACCCAGGCCGCCCTGCAGGGCGAGGGCATCGACATGAAGTGGCGCAGCAACGCCAACTGGATCGTCGAGAACGTGATCCACGGCACCAACTTCCCGAGCATCAAGTTCGAGGCCACCGACAACCGGCCGCTGAACGTGGTCGAGCGCAACGTGTGCTGGGACTCGGGCGACAACGTGATCCAGGCCGAGGGCGGCGAGGCGGTGGTGCGCAACAACGTGCTGGCCTCGCCGGCGGGCAACAAGCTGTTCGACAGCTCGCACAACTCGGCCACGCTCAAGAAGCTGTATGTGACCCACAACACGATGATCAGCAAGAACGGCTACGGCGCCGGCTTGTGGGCCTGGAACGGCCAGCAGGGTCTGGTGTTCGCGAACAACGCCGTCTACATCAACGACTACAGCGCCAACACCTACGCCATCGCCATCGGCACGGAGCAGCTCGGCGGCACCATCGCGGGCAACACGATCTTCGGCAAGGCGCGCAACCTGACCTACGGCTGGGTCACCGGCAACGGGCTGACGGACCTCGCGGGGCAGTCGACCTGGGCCGCCTACGCCTTCGACGGTGACGTCTCCGACCTGTGGCCCGGCGTGGGCAGCGCCCTCGACGCCAGCGCCGATCCCAACCACGTCGACGACGACGACTTCTACGGCGTGGAGCGGACCATGCCGACCGAGTCCGGCGCCTTCGTGATGCCGGACTGACCGGTCCGGCCGGGGGAAGCTGCCCCAGCGCTGCCACTCCCCAACGGCCGGCGGCCCGGCTGCGTCTGGGAGCTCGTGGGAGATTGCCGCCATCAAGCGACCGGGTTGCTGCGAGCCGCACTGAGAGCCGTGCCGAGTGCCGTGCTCATCGTTGCGACGCTGCTCGGAAGCCCGGCGGTCTGGTGCTCGCTGGCCCTGACGGACGGGGTCGCCGCGAGCGGATGTGAAGCCTCCGCGCAAGGCGCCGGGGCCGGATGCGACGCGGGCGTCCCCACCCCTACCTGCCCCACCGAATCCCCCTGTCCCACCGACCCCGGATCTCCGGACGACCCGGGGTCTCCAAACGACCCGTCTGATCCGGTCGAGGGCGGCGACCCGTGCAGCGCCTGTTGCGTGCCGTGCTCGGCGGCCCTGCTGATCGCCGGCCCCGTGCTGCCGGATCCGCTCCCGGGCGGCCGCCTGCCCGAACGCCCCGAGGTCCTCGTCGGCCATGCGATCGATGTGCCGTCGCCGCCACCGCAGACGCGGTGCCCGTGACCGACGGCCGCCCGCCGCTGCACCGCGGGCGGATGACGAACGAACTCCTCGAACCAAGGAGGGAGTCATGCTGACTCTCAATGCCTTCGCCGCCTCGTCGGTGGCCACGATCCTCGTGGCCCTGGCCAGCGCTGTAGAGGTGGCCTGCGACTGCGCCGCGTGTGGCGGCGGTTGCTGCCCCTGCTGCTGCTGCTGATCGCGGCCTGAAGTACAGGGGCCCGTCACGCTCGCGAGCGTGGCGGGCCCCATCGCTATGGTGGGGGGATGGCCTGCCACGATTCACGTCCGGACGCGGCGACAGGCTCTTGCCCGGCCGTCCTGGCCGGCGCCCTGCTGCCACTCCTCCTGCTCTTGTCGGTGCCCGGATGCGGGTTGATGAGCTGGGCCCTCGATCCGGCTGTGACCGTCGGTGACGCGCTCGTGCCGGGGGCCAGCCTGCACTACGAGCTCGCGGGCGAACCCGCGGGGTCGAGCAGCGCCGTCGTGCTGTTGCACGGGGGCGAGACCGACCGGCGCCTGTGGGACGACCAGTTCCTGCCCTTCGCGCAACGCCATCGGGTGCTGCGCTTCGACGCCCGGGGCCGCGGCCGCTCGTCGGGGGTGTCGACGCCCTACCGCGCCCACGACGACCTGACCGCCCTGCTCGACGCCCTCGGGCTGGACCGGGTCCACCTCGTGGGCCTTTCGCTGGGCTCGCGGGTGGCGGTGGACTTCGCCCTGGCCCACCCCGAGCGGGTCGCCTCGCTGGTGCTGGTCTCCCCCTCGATCAGCGGATGGAACTGGAACCCCGCCGAGCTGGGTTGGATGGTGCCGCTGTTCCAGGCGGCGTTGGAGGGGCGTCCCGAGCGGGCCACGGAGCTGTGGTTGGGCAGCGCCTACCTGGCGCCGGCGATGGCCGACGCTGACGTGGCCGAGCGCTTGCGCAAGATCGCCTTGGACAACGCGCACATCTGGAGCACGACGGACCGGGAGGTGGAGCCGTGGCCGTCGGCCCGCCGGCGCCTCGACGAACTTTCGGGCCCGCTGCTGATCATCGTGGGCGAGCACGATGTGCCCGACACGCGACGGATCGCCGAGGCCTTGCAGGCCGAGGCAGGCGACGTGCGCCGGACCGACTGGCCGGGGGTGGGTCACCTCCCCAACATGGAGCGCCCCGACGCCTTCAACGACCTCGTCCTGCAATTCCTGGCGAAAGTGGACGCCGCCGTTGGGTAATGCCGCCATTGGATGATGCTTCTGGCGGGTGATGCTGGCTGCCAGCGCGGCTGTCTGCGGTTGAAGCCGTGTGCGGTCGAATCGGCTCCGCACGGCGCAGGCCTGTTCGAATCGCGCTGTTCGCGGTAGGTTTGCGGCATGTCCCCCCGCCCCCTGGCGCGCACGCGGAGCGTGTTCGCCCTCATCTTGGTCGCCATCATGTGCGCGCCGGCAGCGCCGGCAGCGCTGGCAGCGCCGGCCGTTGTCGGTGGCGTGATGCAGGTGACGTCCGTCATCCCCTCGCGCTTCTCGGTGGGGGCCTCGCCGGCGGTGGCGATCACCGTCGACTTCGACAAGCGGGTGCAAGCGTCCACCCTCGACGCCCAGTCCTTCGCGGTGTGGGGACGTTGGAGCGGCGTGGTGGACGGCACGCGCACCCTCGAGAACGGTGAGACCCGGGTGGTGTTCAAGCCCGACCGCCCCTTCTTCCCGGGCGAGCAGGTGACCGTCTCGCTCTCGTCCGCCCTCACGAGCTTGCAGAACGACCCGCTCGCGGGCGGGCACGCGTTCTCCTTCCGGGTGCGCACCGCGACCGCGCCGGCGGTGTTCACGTGGGCCGGCGACCTCGACACGCGCTCACCGGGCGAAGGCCTGGCCCAGACCTACGGCGCCTACGCCGGCGACTTCGACGGCGACGGCGCGCCCGACCTGGCCCTGCCCACCGAGGTGGGGGACGACGTGCGCATGGTCATGAACGACGGCTGCGGCAACTTCTCCTCGCCGCCCGTGCAGTGGAACCTCGGGCAGGACACGTCGCCGAGCGCCAACGAGGGCGCCGACTTCAACGGCGACGGGCTGATCGACATCGCCGTGGCCAACAACGTCGGCGACAGCATCGCCGTGCTCCTGGGCGACGGGACGGGCGGCTTCTCGACGGTGACCCTGTATCCGTCCGGCGCGCAGCCGCGGGGCCTGTGCGTGCTCGACGCCGAAGGGGACGGCGACGTCGACATCGTCACGGCGCACCGGGGCTCGTCCGACCTCGGCCTGTTCCTCAACCAGGGCGACGGCACCTTCGGGGCGATGATGGCTTTCGAGGGCGGCGGGGGCGGCGAGACCTCCGTGGCCGCCGCCGACGCCAACGGCGACGGCTGGACCGACCTGTTCGTGGCCCACTTCACCTCGAGCCAGTTGACCGTGCTGCTGAACGACGGGGCGGGCGGCTTCGCCGTGTCGGCCACGCGACCCATCGCCAACGGCCCGTGGAGCATCGCGCTGGGCGACGTCGACAACGACGGGGCCGTCGACGCCGTGAGCTGCGGCAGCACGGCGGGCCGCGTCTCGGTGCTGCTCGGTGATGGCGCGGGCGGCCTGGCGCCGCACTTCCAGCTCGATGTGGGCAACTTCCCCATCGCGGCGGACCTGGGCGACCTCGATGGCGACACCGACCTCGACCTCGTGTGCAGCAACTTCGCCACCGACGACTGGACCGTCTACCTGAATCAGGGCAACGCCGTGTTCGGCGGCCGCTTCGAGCTGCCGGCGATCCTGGCCGGGTCGTGCGCCGTGCTCGTCGACTACGACCGCAACGGCATGCTCGACATCCTCGGCATCGACGAGCTGGCCGACGTCGTACGCATCTGGAAGCAGGAGCCGGTGTCGCTGCCCCTGGTGGCCGAGGCGACCTGCACCGCGACGCTGCGCCTCAACAACTTCGCCGTCCGCACGGGCTACGGCGGACGGCCGCCGCTCATCGTGCGCGGTGGTGACGTCATGTTCCTCGGCGTGACCGCGCCGCCGGGTGCCCTGTTCGGCATCGGAGTCGGCAGCCAGGTCAACCCGGGCACGCAGACCCTCGGCGGGCCGCTGCACCTGGGCGCGCCCATCGTCGTGCCCTTCCTGGGCTTCGCCGATGCGAACGGCGAGGCGTCCTTCCAGGTGCCCGTGCCCACCTCGGTGACGCCCGGCGTGACCGTCACGCTGCAGTTGGTGGTCGAGCAGCCTTTCGCGCTGGTGATGGGCAACTCCGAGGTGATCCAGACCGCGCCTTGAGGGCGCGGCGGACCCGTCGTTCGAGGGGCCCGCGCGGTGGTCTGGCGGACCCGGGCTAGGGACGCAGCGTCGGCACGGCGGACGTCGAATCGATGCCGTAGGCGAAGCCGTCGCTGCGGACGGCGGCGCCGAGCGCGCCCGGGCGCGCGTCACCCGTCACCGTCACCGTGATCGTGTGCCAACCGGAGGCGCCGAAGTCGTGGGTGAACACGGGTTGTTCGTAGAGCGGCAAAGGCGCCCAGAGGTCCACCGTCTGGGGGGGCGAGCCGTCGAGGGCGATCTCGGCGAAACCCGACCCCGGCTCACGCAGGGCGAACCAGGTCACGGAGTGGCCGTAGAAGGTGGTGGTGGTGAAGTCGCCGGCGCTGTCGGACCAGAGGGTGCCCCGGCCGAACGAGCGGGGCGCGTGGGGCAGCGTCGCGGCGAGCGGGACGCCGTCGGCGTGCGCGAGCGGGGCGGCCGGCGACAGGGCGTCGAGCCCGCGGGGCGGCAGGTCGGGCGCCATGCCCGGCGCCGTCTCCTCCGCCGTGTGCCCGGAGCAGCCGGCGGCGGCCAGGGCGTCGGCGCCCAGGTTTCCGGCGAGGGCCACGTCGGGCGTCCAGGTGCCGACGTGCTCGACCACCTGGTGCACCTCGTCGGCGCGCACGATGGTCGGCACGGGCGACCAGTCCGCGCCGCCGTTGGTCGACCGCCACAGGCCGGCGTGGTTGGTGAGGAACACCGTGCGATCGAAGCGGTAGGCGGGCGATACGGCCAGCACGCGCGGCGCATCGCGGGGCAGGCCGTCGCTCGCGGGCGCCCAGGTGTCGCCGCCGTTGGTCGTGCGGAAGACCCCGTGGTAGAGGCTGACGAGGAAGGCGACGCGGGGGTTCGTGAAGCGGGGCGCGGTGGCGATGCTCTCGATGACCAAGGGCGCGTCGGTGGGCAGGCCGGTGTTCACGGCCTGGAAGCTCTGTCCGCCGTCGAGGGAGCGCCAGACGCCGTCGCCGGCCGTGCCGAGGAAGGCCGTGCCGTCGTCGGCCACCTCGACCCAGCGGTTTTCGACGTCGGGCGGTCCGGTGGGCACGAAGCTCCAGCCCCCGTCGGTGCTCACCCACAGCCCGTGGTCGGGTGAGCCGGCGTAGAGCGTGCCGTCGTCGACGAAGTTCGGTGAGAAGTCGAGCTGGGTCACCACGGCCTCGAAGGGGATGCCGTTGAGCGGCGACCAGCCGGCGCCGCCGTCGTCGCTGCGCCAGGCGCCGCCGTCCGCGGTGCCGATGACCACCAGCCGGTCGTCGGCGAAGCGCGGCGACAGGGCGATGGAGCGGATCACCGTGGCGCCGGGCGGCTTGGGGATGTGCTGCCACCGACGCCCGCCATCGTGGGAGCGATACAGCTGGATGTGCGCGTAGAACAGCGTGCGGTCGCTGCTGTACTGGGGCGACACGGCCATGGACGCCGAGAAGGTGGAGAGGACGCCGGCGCCGAGGGCGGTCCATGCGGGCAGCGGCTCGGGAGCGGGCAGCGGTGTGTGCGGGTCGACGTGAGCGGGGGGCGTCGCGCCCGACGGTGCGCCCAGGAGTGACCCCGACAGGGCGCCGGACACCGCGTCGTCGAGCCCGAGCTCTCCGCCGGCGCCTTGGCCCGGGGCCGGAACCTCGTCGTGCGTCGGGAAGGGGTCGATGACCGGCGTTTCGGTGAGCCGCCCGCGGATCAGGCCTGCGCCGTAGTTGCCCATGAAGACCAGGCCGTCGTCGCCGAAGGTGCGGGTGAGCTCGAGGGCGCGATTGACCCGCATGGAGTAGACGTCCTGCTGTCGCCAGGTCAGGCCGCGGTCGTCCGAGAGGAAGAAGCCCTCGAACATGGCCAGCAGCACGCGCCCGCTCGTGGCGAAGTCGGGCGCGGGCACGACGTCGCGGTAGTGCACGCTGGAGAGGTTGGAGAGAGCCTCGATGCCCACGTTGCTCACGACCCAGGGCGCGAAGGAGGTGTCGGACCGGTAGCAGCCGCCCTGCTGGCCGATGCTCAACAGCGTGCCGTCATCGGCGTAGCGCACCTGGGTGATGATCGGGTCGGCGAGCCCGTCGAGGTGGAAGGTGAAGCGGGCGCCGCCGTCGATGCTGAGCGCGACGCCGAGGCCGGAGCGCCCGAAGCACACGGCCAGGGTGTCGCCCGTGGGATCGAGCGGCGAGACGGCCACCGCGTCGACCCGCTGGGGGAAGGACGCCAGGGGCGTCCAGCTGTCGCCGTTGTCCGTCGAGCGGTGCACTACCTGGGTGCCCGCGTAGATCACGGTGCCGTCGCCGCTCACGTCGATGAAGCGGATGTCGACCTCGGTCAGGTTGGTGAGCTCGGTCCACGCGTCGCCGCGGTCGCCGGTGCGCTGCACGCCCGAGGCGGTGGCGGCGAGCAGCCGGCCGTCGATGGCGAAGTCCGGCGAGATGGCGAGGTCGAACACCAGGACGTCGGCGAGGACCTTCTGCCAGGTGTCGCCGCGGTCGACGCTGCGCCAGACGCCGTCCTGGGTGGCGGCGAAGGCCGTGTCGTCGTTGGCGTAGTCGGGGGAGAAGGCGAAGGTGCGCACGCCCTCGTCGATCATGGGCAGGCCGTAGCTCTGCCAGGTGAGGCCGCCGTCCACCGAGCGGGCGAACAGGCGGTGCCGCGTCATCACCGTGGAGAGGAAGACCGTGCCGTCGGTCTCGTAGGCGGGGGACACGCCGACGGCATTGATCACGTCGTGGGGCGAATGGGCCGCGGCGCCGGGGGCCAGCCCGAGGAGCAGCCCCAGCACCAGGGCGAAGGCCAGCCCGTGCCGGCTGCCACTGCGCTGGTTTCTCCCGTCGTCCTGCATCTCGCTCCCTGCCCTCGTGTCGGCCCGATTCATGCCTGGATGCGCAGCGCGTGCCGACCGGGCAGTTTAGCCCGCCTCCGTTCTCCCGGGGGGCCGACTGCTAGAATCTGCCGCCCATGTCCGCGCCCCCCCAACCACCCGCCACGGCGACCGAAGACGGCCCCTCCGAGCCCAAGGTGGCCGGTCGCGCGGTGTGCCTGGTGTCCCTGGGCTGCAGCAAGAACCTCGTCGACAGCGAGGTCATGGCGGGTCACCTGGGCCGCGCGGGGCTCGAGCTGGTGGCCGATCCCGCCGAGTCGGACCTGGTCATCGTGAACACCTGCGGCTTCATCGACGCCGCTCGCGAGGAGTCCATCGACACGATCCTCGAGTATGTCGAGATGAAGGAGCGCGGCGAGCTGGCGGGCGTGGTGGTGACGGGCTGTCTCGTGCAGTTGCATGCCGACGCCCTGTCGGCCGAGCTGCCCGAGGTCGACGCCTTCCTGCCGCTGTCCGATTATTCGGGCGTGCCGTCCATCGTGAACGCGGTGCTCGGCGGGACGCCCAGCGAGGTCTGCCCCGCGGGCGAGGCCCCGGGCGGCGCGCCCAAGGCGGCGGACAACGACCTCGGGCGGGCGTTGCTGACCCCGGCCCACACGGCCTACCTGCGCCTCGGCGAAGGCTGCGACCACATCTGCGCGTTCTGCGCCATCCCGCACATCCGCGGCAAGCTCAAGAGCAAGCCCATGGAGGTGCTGCTGGAGGAGGCCGGGGCCCTGGCGACCCTGGGCGCGCGGGAGCTGACCCTCATCGCCGAGGACACGACGGACTACGGCAAGGACCTCAAGGCGGGTTACGGCCTGGCCGACCTGCTCACCGGCCTCGGCGACGTCGACGGCCTGGAGTGGGTGCGGGTGATGTACGCCCACCCGGCGACCATGGACCAGCGCCTGATCGAGACCATGGCCCGGGTCGACAAGGTCGTGCCCTACCTCGACATGCCGGTGCAACACGGCGACGCCGACGTGCTGCGCGCCATGCGCCGGGGCACCAGCCCCGATCGCATCCGCAAGGTGGTGGGCTGGCTGCGCGCGTCGATCCCCGACCTGGTCCTGCGCACGACGATCCTGGTGGGCTTCCCGGGCGAGACGGAGCAGGCCTACGCCCGCCTGCTCGAGCTGCTCGACGAGCTGGCCTTCGACCGCCTGGGCTGCTTCGTCTACTCGGCCGAGCCGGGCACCGAGGCGGACGGCCTGCCCGGCGAGGTGTCGCGGGAGGTGGCCGAGGAGCGTCGCGCTGAGGTGATGCGGCGTCAGCGGCAGCGCGTCACGGCGGCCCATCAACGGCGGGTGGGCTCCATCGAACGGGTGCTCGTGGACGCCGTGGAGGCGCTGGACGACCGCCCGGACGCCGACAGCGGTCTGCGGGCCATCGGCCGCACCCGCTTCGACGCGCCCGAGGTCGACGGCCGGGTCCTGGTGGAGTTGCCCAGCCCGAACAGCGCCGCGGCCCGCGCCCTCGGCGACATCGGCCCCGGCGACTTCCTGTCGGTGCGCATGACAGGGGTGAAGGGCTACGACCTCACCGGTACCCTCGCTCCATGAATCTGCCGAACACCATCACCATGGGTCGATTCGCGCTGGCCCTGGTGCTGTTCGGCTACCTGTTCGGCACCGACGTGTGCGCCGGCCCCGAGTGGTGGCCGCCGGCCATCGCCGGCATCGGATTCATCCTGGTGGTGATCACCGACGCCCTCGACGGGTACTACGCCCGCAAGCTCAACCAGATGACCGCCTTCGGCCGCATCGCCGACCCGGTGGTCGACAAGGTGCTCGTGAGCGGCGCGCTGATCTTCCTCTCGTCGGCGGCGTGGGCTCGTTCGATGCACCCCTTCCTGGTGCTCATCACGGTGGTGGTGGTCGGGCGGGAATTCATGGTGAGCGGCCTGCGCGGCTTCATCGAGGCCCGCGGCGTGGCCTTCCCCGCCCGCTGGGACGGCAAACTCAAGATGGTGTTGCAGTGCATCGCCGTGCCGGCGTTGTTCTTTCAGCGCATGAACGACCTCGGCTGGCCCGGGACGACCTGGCTGGTGCAGTCGATGAACGTGATCGCGGTGGGTTCGTTGTGGCTCATGTTCCTGGTGACGCTCAGCTCGGGCGCCCGTTACGTCGTCGCGGCGGCGCGCGAGCTGCGCGCCGACGGCGCGAACGTCTGACATGAGGACGGCCTGACATGGGCGCCGGCGCCGCAGGGGACGCTCCCGTCGGCGCGCCCCGCCAGACTCCGGGCGCCGCCTTGCGTCGGCTGCTCGGCACGGGCTTCGGCTCGGGCTGGCTGCCCCTGGCCCCGGGCACCTGGGGCAGCCTGGCCGCGCTGCTCCTGCTGGCGCTGGCCTTCGGCGTCGAGGGCCTGGGGGAAGGGCTCGTCGGCGGCGCCGTCGTCGATCGCCCGCCCGAATTCCTGCCGTCGTCCGCCCTCGGCATGCTCGTCCTGGTCACGCTCATCACCGCGCTGGTGGGCTGGAAGCTGGCCGCCTCGGCCGAAGCCGACTATGGGCGCCCCGACCCGCCGGCCTTCGTGCTCGACGAGTGGGTGGGACAGGCCATCGCCGTCATGCCCCTGGTCTCGGGGCCGTTCCATGCGCCCAGGCCCCTGTCCGCGCTCGGGCTGGTGGTGGCCTTCGGGGTCTTCCGGGTTCTCGATGCGGGCAAACCCTGGCCGGTGTCCCGTTTCGATCGCCTGCCGGGGGGCGTCGGTATCATGTCCGACGATGTGGTGGCCGGCGGACTCGCGGCCCTGGTGGTGATGGCCGTCGCCTGAGCCTCGGGAGGCCTGACCCGCCGAACACCGCCTCGCGGGCCGCGGCCCCGGGGAGCGGATCAGTCACCGCGTGGTGGCGGCGAGGGTAGGGAGGGGCATGGGACAGATCCCCGTGAGCGAGGGGCGGCACGTCAAGGGGACCTCCCTGGCGATCAAGCTGTCGGTCGCCATCACCATGCTCGTGCTGGTGTTCATGCTGGTGTTCGCGCTGTTCCTGCGCAGCTTCGTGCACGACACCATGCGCGATCAGGTCATCCGCACGGCCAAGGAGGCCGCGCGCGCCGGGGCCCAGGCCGAGCTGGCGGCGTGGGAGCTGTACTACGGCACGCCCTACCAGGGCATGGCCAAGGCCGAGATCCAGGCCATCGTCGACCAGTGGACGCCCGAGCAGTACGAGAACCGCTTCCTGACCCCCGACCAACGCCAGCAGCTCGAGTGGAACCGCAAGCGGCTGCAGCGCTTCAGCGACGAGAACAGCCTGATCCTCGAGGTGGACATCGTGTCGCAGGACCGCCGCACGATCCTGGCCACGTCGATGGTGGGGGGCAGCACCAAGTACGAGCCCACGAAGGAATCGGCCCGCGACGACGACGAGTTCGCCGAGGAGGGCTACCTCACCTACCCGGGCACCCAGCGTCTGTTCGTGGTGCGCGGCCAGGCGCCCGTGCTCGACAAGTCGGGCCACGTGGCCGGCTACTTCGGGGTCTACATCGACGCGCGCAACATCGTGGACGCGACGAGCGCGTTCATGCTCACGGTGAGCTACGCCGCGGCCCTGTTCATCCTGCTGGGCGCCGCGCTCTCCTTCGTCATGGGGCGGCGCATCACGCGGCCGTTGACGAAGCTGCAGGAGGACATCCGGGTGGTGGCCGGCGGCGACCTCGAACACCACACCGTGCCGCACTCCAGCGACGAGATCGGACAGCTCGCGCGGACCTTCGACCACATGACCAAGACCCTGCGCGTCGCCCAGGAGCAGGAGCGCGAGACCGCGGCGGCCCAGCACCAGATGACCGTGGCGGGCGAGGTCACCGACCGGCTCTTCCCCGACGACATGCCCATGGTGCCGGGCTACGACATGGGCGGGCACCACGAGGTGGCGGGGGCCGTGGGCGGCGAATACTACGACGTGCTCGTCATGGACGGGGGGCGCATCGGCTTCCTCATCGCCGCCGCCTCGGGCACCGGCATCCCGGCGGCCATGGTCATGGCCATGACGCGCAGCTACCTCAAGGAGGTGGCGCATCACGAGCAGGACCCCGGGGTCGTGCTGCGCCGGGTCAACGAGCTCATGGCGGGCGAGCTGCGCGAGGGCATGTACGTGAGCGTGCTGCTCGCGGTGCTCGATCCCGACACCGGCAGGGTCTGCGTGGCCAACGCCGGCCACGCGCCGCTGATCACGTGGCGCCGGTCCACGGGCAAGATCGCCGCGCAACACAGCGAGGGCATCGCCCTGGGCTTCGACTCGGGGCCCGTGTTCGACCGCACGCTGAAGGTGCTGGACGTCGACCTCGAACCCGGCGACCGCATCGTGCTGCTGTGCGCGGGGGTGGGTGGGCTGCAGGGCGCCGAAGGGGGCGAGCTCGGTGATCGTCGCTTCCTCGGCCTGATCCAGCACGAGGCCGAGCACCCCTCGGGGCAGTTCGTCAAACGGGTTGCGGCCCTGCTGGCGAAGTTCCGCGGCAAGCAGCCCTTGTCGGTCGACGTGACCCTGCTCACACTGAGGCGTCAGTAGACGGGGCGCCCGTCGCCCGGGGAGGAGCAGGCCGTGATCGACAGCGACGCGAAGATCAGCGAGTTCCAGCGCCACATCGAGGAACTCTACGGCGAGAAGGACATGGCCCGGGGCACGGCCGGCACCTTCATGTGGTTCGTCGAGGAGGTGGGCGAGCTCTCCCGGGCGCTCAAGAAGGGCGACCGCGGCAACCTCGAGGAGGAATTCGCCGACGTCTTCGCCTGGATGACCACGCTGGCGTCGATGCACGGGGTCGAGCTCGATCAGGCCGTGCTCAAGAAGTACGGGCCGGGCACGCCGCGGTACGAGGAGGCCATGGCCGAGAAGCGCGCCCGCGGAGCGGCGGCCGGGGGCCCCATGGCCGGCGACCCCATGCCCGGCGACTCAGCAGCCGGCGACCCCGCCTCGGCGTGAGGTGACGGCGACGCCTTGAGATGACGTCGACGGAGCCAGGCCGCCCGGGGTCGGAGCGAGAGGAGCCGACCCACGGGGCGGAGACCGCGCCGCGCTACGCGCGGGTGGCGCCGCCGTTGCCGGTGGACGGGCTGTTCACCTACGCCATCCCGCCCGCGCTGGTGGGCCGGGTCCAGCCGGGCGTGCGGGTGCGCGTGCCCTTCGGCGGTCGGCAGCTCACCGCCATGTGCGTGGGCGTCGACACCACGGCGCCCCCCGGCGTGCGCCTCAAACCCCTGATCGACCTGGTGGAGGAGGAGCCCCTCGCGAGCGAGGACATCCTTGCGCTCGCCGCGTGGGTGGCGCGGCAGAGCGGGTGCTCGGTGGGCGAGGCCCTCGACGCGGCTCTGCCGGCGGCGATCAAGAAGGGCCGTCGCACGCGCACCGTGGAGCAGGCGCATCTCGCGGCCGGCCTGCAGGACGATCAACGGCAGGTCCAGCCCGCCGTCGACGCGCTGCAGGAGAAGCGGCCCAAGCAGGCGCGGGCCCTGCGCATCCTGGCCGACCGCGGCGGCATGCTCGCCGTGCGCGAGCTCATGACCCTGGCCCACATCAGCCGCTCGCCCCTGCAGAGCCTGGTGAAGGCCGGGCTGGTGACGCTGGCGAAGGTGCCGGTGTCCCACGACCCGCTGGCTGCGCCGGTGCAGCCCACCGATCCGCTGACCCTCACCGACGAGCAGCGCGCGGCCCACGACCGCATCATGGAGGTGGTCGAAGAGACCTTCGCCGCAGGAGACACGTGGGACGCTGATGGTGCGGGAGGTGCGCACGCTGCCGCCGCCACCGCCGCCACCGCCGCTGAGGGCGCTCCGGGCGGTCACACCTTCGTGCTGCAGGGTGTGACGGGCAGCGGCAAGACCGAGGTCTACCTGCAGGTGCTGCGCAAGGTCGTCGACAGCGGCCGGCAGGGCATCGTGCTGGTGCCCGAGATCAGCCTCACGCCCCAGACGGTCAAGCGCTTCCGCCAGCGTTTCGAACGGGTGGCCGTGTTGCACAGCCACCTCACCGACGCCGAGCGTCACGACCAGTGGCGCGCTATTCGCCGCGGCGACGCCGACGTGGTGGTGGGCGCGCGCTCGGCCATCTTCGCGCCGGTGCCGAAGCTCGGCTGCATCATCCTCGACGAGGAGCACGAGACCTCGTTCAAGCAGCAGAACGTGCCGCGCTACCACGCGCGGGAGGTGGCCGTGGAGCGGGCGCGGCTGGCCGGCGCGGTGACCATCCTGGGCACGGCCACGCCGTCCCTCGAGGCGTGCGAGCGGGCCGACCGGGGGATCTACGAGCGCCTGCTGCTGCACGAACGCGTGGGCGGCGGCCGCAACCCCGAGGTCATGCTGGTCGATCTCACGGTGGAGGAGAAGCGCAAGAGCTACTCCTTCCTCACCGACCCGCTGCGGGCCGCCATGGACGACGCGTTGGCGCGGGGCGGGCAGATCATGCTGTTCCTCAACCGGCGCGGTTGGTCGTCGGTGATGATCTGCCGCACCTGCCGCGCGACCCTGCACTGCCCGCACTGCGAAGTGTCGATGACCGTGCACAAGCGGGTGCACCGGGTGCTGTGCCACTACTGCGGCCACGAGACGCCCATCCCGCGCCTGTGCCCCACGCCCGGCTGCGGCAAGCCGCTCTCGCCGTTGGGCTTCGGCACCGAGAAGGTCGAGCACGAGGTGCGCCAGTCGTTCCTGCACGCGTCCGTCGCGCGCATGGACACCGACACCATGTCGGGGCGCGGCGCCCACGAGGCGGTGCTGTCCGACTTCGCGGAAGGCCGCGCTCAGGTGCTCATCGGCACGCAGATGATCGCCAAGGGCCTCGACTTCCCCAACGTGCTGCTGGTGGGGGTGATCTGCGCCGACTCGGCGTTGTTCCTGCCGGATTACCGGGCCGCGGAGCGCACCTTCCAACTGCTGGCCCAGGTCATCGGGCGCACGGGTCGCGGGCCCAAGGGCGGGCGCGTCGTGGTGCAGGCCTACAACCCGCGCCACTTCGCGATCAAGATGGGCGTGGCCCAGGACTACGAGTCGTTCGCGCGTCACGAGCTGAAGCAGCGGCACGACGCCGGCTACCCGCCCTACACGCGCCTGGTGCGCGCGGTGGTCCAGGCCAAGAACCGCACCGACGCCGAGACCCGCGCCGCCGAGATCGCCGCCGACCTGCGCGCGGTGTTCGATGTGCCGTTGGCCGGGGCGGGTGTGGCGCTGGGTGGGGTACCGGGCGCGGCGCCGGGCGGCCCATCGGGTGGCGTGCCAGGTGGGACACCGAGCGGAACGCCGGGAAGGTCCGGCGAACTGTTCGGCGCCGACCCGACTCCCGAGACGCCGATCGAGTCGCCTGTCGATGTGCCGATCGAGTTGCCGGAAGCCGCGGACTACGGCGAGGTCGTCATCCTCGGCCCGGCCATCGCGCCCATCGCGCGGCTCAACGACCGCCACCGCTACCACGTGGTGGTGAAGTGCCCCGACGACGAGGCGGTGCAGGCCGTGCTCAAGTGCCTCAAGCCCCACGCGCCGCCGTCGAAGAACGTGCGCGTGCTCATCGACGTCGATCCCATTGCGATGATGTGAACCATGCAGGCGCGCATTGACCTGACTGCCTTCGACACGGTCCTCGGGCCGGTGGAGCTCGCGTCCTGCGAGCGCGGAGTGGTCCGCTGCACCCTCCCGGGCGCCGCGCCCGGGTCGGCGCGCGCGTGGATCGAGAAGCACCTGCCCGACGCATCCGTCATCGAGAGCTCGGACTCCGATGAGTCGCAAGGCGACGGGTCGCACGTCGAGGGGCAGCACACCGGCGGCTTGCACGCCGAGGCCATCGCCGCCGTGCAGGCCTACGCACAAGGCGACCGCACCGCCCTCGACGCCATCCCCCTCGACCTGCGCGGCACGCCGTTCCAGCAGGAGGTGTGGGCGCAGCTGCGGGCCATCCCCTACGGCGAGCTGATCAGCTACGGCGAACTCGCGCGGCGCGTCGGCCGCCCGGGGGCGTCGCGTGCGTGCGGGGCGGCCAACGGCGCGAACCCCGTGCCGCTCTTCGTGCCGTGCCATCGTGTCATCGCGAGCGACGGAACGCTGGGTGGTTTTGGCGGCGGACGGGCGCTGAAGGTGCGCCTGCTGCAACTCGAGGGGAGCTACGCCGCGACCAAAGGGTGACGCGCGCGGTGCCTACGCACTCGTTCGCAGATGCGAACTACGGTGCGTGCGCGACGACTCCGTGCGGCTTTCGTTGCTGTTCGACATGACGGCACTTTCATGTGGCAGCAGCGCGACCTGCATTAGGTTGTGGAGCCGCGCGCCGGTCCAGGCGTGCCGACACCGGAGCTCGCCCCATGCCCCTCTTCACGCTGATCATCCTGACCCTGCTCTGCTCCCCCCTTGCGGCGCAGGTGACCTACGTGGATGTCAGTGCGACGGGCTCCTCCGACGGCACGTCCTGGGCCGACGCTTTTCCCGACCTGCAGTCCGGCCTGGCCGGCGCGGCCTCCGGCGAGGTCTGGGTCGCTCGAGGCACCTACCACCCGGGGCTCCCCGGTGATCGCGCGGCGACGTTCGCGTTGCAGAGCGGCGTCGCCGTCTACGGCGGCTTCGACGGGACGGAGACGAGCCTTTCGCAGCGCGATGTCGACGCGCATCCGACCATCCTCAGCGGCGACATCGACGACGACGACACCTACGGCGCCGGCCTCAACTGGTGGCAATTCGGCTGGACCGGCAGCCTGAACAACAGCTACCACGTGGTGACGGGGTCGGGCGCCGACGCCACGGCGCTGCTCGACGGCGTCACGATCCTCGCGGGGCGCGGGGACGACCCGGCCCTGCGCGGCGGCGCCGGCCTGCTCGTCGACGGCGGCAGCCCGACGTTTCGTCGGGTGACCTTCCAGTACAACGCGGTGGGCTACGGATCGTCGGCCTACCTGGTCGACTGCGCCTCGACATTCGAGCGCTGCGTCATCAAGGACGCCTACACCTGCAACTGCGGCAACGGCGGCTGGACCAGCGGCATCATCGCGACGGGCACGTCGGACGTGATGTTCGCCGACTGCGATTTTCTGAATCACTACTACGTGTCGTCCATGAGCCAGGGTCGCGGTGCGGCGCTCAACATCGACCTCGGCGCGCGGGCCACGCTGCTGGGCTGCCGCTTCATCGGCAACCAGACCGGCAACTTCTATCCCATCGGCGGGGGCACGGCGTACGGCGCCGGCGTGTTCGCCTTCGGTGACGTCGTCGTCGACCGCTGTGAATTCATCGACAACTTCGCCCACGCCGGCGCGGGCCTCACCGTGTGGAACGACGCCGTCATCACCAACAGCCTCTTCGCTCGCAACGAGGCGGTCCCGCATGACAATGGGGCCGGGTTCGAGGACGGCGACTACGGCGCGGGCCTGCTGACCCTGAGCACCGGTACGGCGCCCGTCGAGGTGACCAACTGCACCTTCGTCGACAACAACAGCGAGAAGGGCGCCGGCATCGCGGCCCTCGGAACCCTTGGCGTGACGTTGCGCAACACCGTCATCTACGACAACTACGCCGACCCGTGGTTGCCGAGCGAAGACCCGGTGTTCATCCTCAAGCAGAACCTCACCGGCAACTACGACGTCGAACACTGCATCGTCGAGGGCCTGCTGCAGACCGAGCCCGGTGAGGACCCGCCCGAGCCCGAGAAGTTCCCCGGCTGCCTCGACACCAGCCCGCTGCTGGTGGACATGGCCGGCGGCGACTACCGCCTGAGCGCCGTCTCGCCCGGCATCGACGCGGGCGACGCCGACGCGCTGGGTGCCGGCGTCTTGCTCGACCTGGCCGGCGCGCCGCGCCCCTTCGACGATGCGGGCACCGTCGACACCGGCATCGGTGCCCAGGCGTTCATGGACATGGGCGCCTACGAGTTCGGCAGCGCACCCGACGGGCCGTGGACCGATCTCGGCTTCGCGCTGGGCGGCGTGCACGGCGACCCGTCGCTGCTCGGCACCGGCCCGCTCACCGCCGGTACGGCCATGTCCGCCGAGCTGACCAGCGCCCGCGAGAGCGCGCCCGCCTTCCTGTTCGTGGGCTTCTCCGCGCTCAACCTGAGTGGCTTCTACGGCGGCACGCTGGTGCCCGACTTCAACCCGCCGGGACTGCTGGTCGTCGTGGTCACCGACCCGACGGGGGAGCTGGCCCTCGGCACCACCTGGCCGGCGGGCATCCCCTCGGGCCTGCAGCTCTTCCTGCAGTACTGGATCGACGATCCGGCGGCGCCCTTCGGCTTCGCGGCGAGCAACGCGGTGCGGGGGCTGGTGCCGTAGCGGAGAGGGCGACCTGACGACGTCCTGACGGTCGCCCGACGCTGCGTCCCTCCACCCTGTAGGATGGCGCGGTCGGGCGGGGGCCCGGCATCACGATCCAATGGGGGGGAAGGATCCATGGGACGCCGTCTCGGCTTGCTCGTCCTGACCGTCTTGCTCGGTCTCGGCACCACCGCGTGCTCGGTGCGCATGGGCGACCTCACCGTCGCCTCGCCGCGCCTGGTCAACCTCGACTCAATCGACCTCGACACCCTGCCCACCAACCGCCGGGTCGAGGGCGAGGACAAGGTCTGGGTGATCCTGTTCATCCCTCTGGGGTTGCCCCGCCTCGACGAGGCCATCGAGAACGCCCTCGACCGGGGCGGCGGTGACGTGATGACCGATATCTCGATCCACCGTGAAGCCTGGTGGTTCTTCATCGGCAAGTCGGGGTTCAAGGTCGTGGGCGATGTGGTCGACACGCGTCAGCGTTCGGGGATCCAGTCATGAAGACCCTCAACCTGATCGCCCTGGCCGTCATGCTCGCGCTCACGCCGGCATGCGTCATCAACCACGGTGACTACACGGTGCTCTCGAGCAAGCTCGTCGACACCAAGGACTTCGACCTCAGCAAGGCCGAGCGCGCGCGCGGGGTCGTCGGCGAGGACTACGTCGAGATCATCATCTTCTTCCCCTTCGGGAAGCTGAATCCCACGGTGGAGGGGGCTCTCGACGCGGCCCTGTCCCAGCACGGCGGTGACCTCATGACGGACGTCACGCTGGAGTACTTCAGCTGGTACATCCCGCTCATCTACGGGCGGGAGGGCTGGCGGGTGAAGGGCGACGTCGTGAGGACGCGCGAGCGCTAGGCGGCCGGTAGGTTGTCGCCCAAACGCACGAGGGCGCGGCTGTGCAGGAGTTGCGCTGCGTTCTCGCTGCGACCGAGTCGTGCGCCGATCTCGCGGAAGGAGAGCTGCTCGAAGTGGCGCAGCTCGATCGCGGTGCGCAGGTCGTCGGGCAGGCGCTCGATGGCTTCGGCCAGCCGGTGCTGGTCGTCGCGCTGTTCCGCGACCGACGCCGGGGAGGGCCGCCCCTGATCAGGCGTGGCGCTGCCTGCCAGGGACTCCGAGAATTCGGAGAAGACCCGTTCGCGCTTGCGGCGCACCGCGTCGCGGATGTTGTTGCGAGCGATCTCCGTCATCCAGCGCAGCAGCTGGGCCTCGCTGCCGACCCGCACCTGGTCGATGTCACGCGCCGCTTCGATCAAGGCGCCCTGGAGGAAGTCGGCCGACTCGGCCACGCGTCGCGCGGGTTTGCCCATCATGATGCGGATGCGAGCGAGCAGGCGCTCCTGGTAACGCGCAAGCAGCGGGTCGAGGTGGGTGCGATCGCCGGCGTGGACACGACGCAGCAGCTCGAGACTCTCGGCGAGTTGGGTGTCGTCGCTCATGGCTTGCTGGGCGTCCACGGAGTCGCGTCCCACCAGGCGGCGAAACCTCCCGCCGTGGTGCCGAACACCGTCTGGCCATCACGGGAGATGTCGAAGATGCCCGTGTTGGCATCCACTGTCTCGAAACTCAGGACGCGTTCGCCTGTGTCGACCTCGTAGACGTCGAGGAGCCCGTTGGCCCCGCCGATCAAGCGGGAACCATCGGGTGTGAACAGTCGCGGCGAACTGAGCTTGTTCTCCCACTCGAAGCGTTCCTCGGACAGGTTCCAGAGCGAGGTCCTGCGCCCCACGATGAGCAGCCGCTTGCCGTCCGGCGAGAAGTGGACCACGCCGCACTTGCCCTGGGTCGTCCAACGTCTCAGCTCGCGTCCGGTCACCGCGTCGAGCAGGTAGGCCCGGCGTGCCTCGAAGCCCGCGACTGCTACGAGCGATTCGTCGGAAGAGACATCCGCCCAGACGATGCGGGCCCCCGGGTACTCGGCGTTCCAGATCGTCGAGCCGGTGCCCACATCGCGGCAGACGACATGATCGGCATTGCTCGGGAGGACCATCTTGCGGTCGTCGTCGAAGAAGGCGATGCGGTCGATGCGTCCGCCGGCGGCATGGATCTCCCGCGGCTCGGACAGGTCATCGGCGGGGTAGATGCGCACACGACCATGGTCTGTGCCCACCGCGATGCGGGTCCCGTCCCGCGTCCACGAAACCGAGAGCAGCTCGTGCTCGCCCGTGACCGAGTCGAGCACGTCTCCGGTCGCAATGTCGACGATGGCGAGGCGACCATCGAGGGCCACCGTGGCAAGGCGGGTCTGGTCGGGAGAGAGGGCGACGTGGCGCACCTGCGTCTGAGACAGTTGGACGCGATTCAGCCGCTCGAAGCGCTCGAGGTCCCACAGCTTGACCTCGGCGATCTGGGCGTCGGCGGTGGTGGATCCGCTGTGGGATGCCGTGGCGAGCCAGCCCCCATCCGGCGCGTAGGCTGCCGCTGACTGACGGGAGGCGGCCAGTGTGACCGGCCGCTCCCACTGGTCGTCCTCGCGATACAGGCGCATGAGGCTCCCGGTGCGGACGACGCACTCGCGTCCATCGGGGCGCCACGCGAAAAGATGGCTGTTGTGGATCCCATTCGAGATCGCGACGTCTCCGTTGCCATCGCCGAGATCCCGGAGGACGATGGACCCGTCGATGCCCACGGCGAGCCGGCGACCGCCGGGCGCCAGCATCAAGAATCGAAGGTTCGGCGCCGGCTCGGACAGGTGTGCCAGGCGCGCGCCGGTGCCGTCGTGGACGGAGAGGGTCCAGTCGTCGTGAATGACGACGGCGCGCTCTCCGTCGACCGACACGGCCTGGAGTGGCCGCTCGAAGCGGAACACGTGTGAGAAGGTGAAGTCGCTGTGGATCGGCGCGGCGGGCATCCCGGGAAGGGGCAAGGGCGGGTCCGGGAGGCGCTCGCCGGTCTTGAGGTCCCAGGCGCGATTGCCGCCGTCGAGCCCGGACACCTGCAGCGTGCGTCCGTCGGACCACGACAGACCGCTGGTGCCGAGTTCGATCCATTGCAGGCACTCGGCGCCCTCGCCATCCCAGAGGCCGGCGCGGTTGCCGGAATCGACCGTGACGAGCTTGCCGTCCGGGAGGAACACCACGCTCATGGGACGGTTGCCGACGTTCACCCGGTAGGGCTCGGCGTTGAGGTCGGCGAGCGACCAGACCAGGAGTGAGCCCTGGGCCGTTCCCGCCGCGAGGCGCGTGCCGTCCGGCGACCATTGCGCCATCAGCACCTCTTCGAACGGCACGACCGGGAGGGACACGTCGCTCTCGTTCAGTCGGCGATGCAGGAACGCCCACTCCCAGTTGCGGAATTCGACGGGCGCGCCGGCCAGCCGATCCAGGGCGCGTGAGACGTCGCCGTCCTTGAGTGCCCGCTCGGACATGGCGATGTCGTTGCGGTAGAGCTGGCGACGTTGTGCCGTGTTCGCGTCCGTGAGGCCTGCGTTGCTGTCCTTCAACGCACGGTTCGCATCCGAGATGCGTTCGGCGAACACCGATTGGATGATGACCAGGGCGAGCACGCCCAGTGTGGCGATGAGCACGGCCGCGGCCGTCCCCCGGTGACGTCCGACCCACTTGCGCAGTTCCGTCAGCGCGCCCGTGCGGTGGGCCTGGACAACGCGACCCTCCCTCCATGCGCGCAGGTCCGCGGCCAGGTGAGCGGCCTCGGGATAGCGCTGATCCGGGCGCCGGGCGATGGCCTTCTCGCAGATCGCGATGAGTTCGGCGGGAACACGCGCGGCGGTCCTGCCGATCGGCTCCGGAGGGCCGTCGAGCGCGCGGGCCAGCACCTCTCGGGGCGCCGAGCGGCGGCCGCCGACTGCGTAGGGCGGGTGTCCAGCCAGCAGGTGATAGAGCATGGCGCCGACGCTGTAGACGTCCGAGCGGGAGTCGAGCGCTTCGATGCGGCCCGCGGCCTGTTCGGGAGGCATGTAGGCGGGCGTTCCGAGGACATCCCCGTCCAGGGTGACCAGCGGCGAGAGCGGGTCGCTGTCGGAGTCGTCGCGCCGAGCCGTGCGCACGGAATCCGCGAGGGCGTCGGCATCGATGTTCACCGACTCGCCCGGGCCGTGGGCTTGTGCGGGGGCGTTGCCGCTCCCGGCCCCGTGGTCGGTGAAGTCGCCGCGCAGGCGCAGGTCGGCTCCGTCCCTCGAGCCCTTGGCCTTCGCCAGGCCCCAGTCCATCACGTAGACCTCACCGAAGGGCCCGACCATGATGTTCTCGGGCTTGAGGTCGCGGTGGAGCACGCCGCGCGCATGGGCGTGGGCCATGGCTTCGCACACGCGCATGATCACGCCGACGGCTCGGGCGAGGGTCCATTCGCCGGTTCCCTCGTGAACTGTCCTGATGACATCATGGAAGGACCCGCCGCGCACGAGTTGCATCGTGAAGAACAACTCGTCGTCAGCCGTGGTGCCGACGTCGATGACGGGCACGATGGCCGGGTGGTCGAGCTGGCCGAGGATCTCGGCCTCGTTGAGCAGGCGGCTGCGCCGCCGGGCCGTGCGCAGACGCGAGGCCTCGTCGGAGCCGGCCTGCAATCCGTGCAACATCTTCATGGCCAGTGGCCGACCGAGGTTGCGGTCCCAAACCTCAAGGATCACGCCCATGCCACCGCGGGCCAGAGGACGACGGATCTCGTAGCGGTCGGCCCCGAAGCGGAAGGTCAGGGGCTCTTGAGCGAGGGGGGCCTCGTCGGGGTCGTCCGCCAGCCCGGCCCCCGCCAGGGCCTCGAGGGCCCGGCCGCGGCTCGCGTGCAGAGCCCGAAGCTCCTCGGCCAGCTCAGGGTGTTGCTCGCACAGGCCTTCGAGGTCGAAGGCGATCCCTGAGACCGCTTGCTCGACCCGGGCGAAGTAGATGCATTCCGCCTGTTCACGCCGACTGTCCTGCGGATCTGCGCGTGGAGAGGAAGTCATGAGCGCAGTGGATCTCCGACCCAAACGATGGTGGCGCGTCCACCGCGCTCCTCGGTGTGCAACCAGATTACAAGCCGATGGCCGGACTGACCATGAATCTGCCCGATCGCGGGACGAGGACATTCGGCTCCCTTTTGATGACGGATCGCTCGCCGTTGGCGCGCCCTGCAGGAAGCCCCGCCGAATCGTGGTGGGGGAGATCGTCGTCGGCCCGCACGACGGGCCGTCACCGACGAGACCCGATTCCTGTTGGAGCGACTACCGATGCGTCTTCCCATCCTCAGCGCCGGGGCCCTGTCCTGCGCTCTGATCTTCTCGGCCGGTGTGACCGCCCAGACCGAACCCATCCCCGCCGGCCTCACAGCCGATGACTGGGTTGGTATCCGTGCCGCCCATGCGGCAAGCCCTCAGGCTCCCCACGCGCTGGGATCCGGCACCATCACGCAGCAGGCTTTCCTGAAAGCCTCGAACACGGCGGTGCTGGACTTGTTCGGCGCGGCCGTCTCCGTCTCCGGCAACACGGTGGTGATCGGAGCGCGCCAGGAGGACAGCGGCGCCACGGGCATCGACGGGGACGACACCGACAACTCGAGCTTCAACTCGGGGGCGGCGTACGTGTTCGTGAAGAGTGGTTCGACATGGAGCCAGGAGGCCTACCTGAAGGCCTCGAACACGGGAACCCAGGATGCGTTCGGGACTTCGGTGGCCGTGTCGGGAGACACCATCGCCATCGGCTCTCCGGGAGAGTCGAGCAATGCGACCGGCGTGAACGGTGACGAGTCCAACAACCTCGCCGGCGGGTCGGGCGCGGTCTACGTGTTCGTGCGCAGCGGGACGACGTGGAGTCAACAGGCCTTCGTGAAGGCCTCGAACACGAATGCCAGCGACGCCTTCGGCACGGCCGTCACCCTCTCCGGGGAGACCCTCGTGGTCGGCGCCGCGACGGAGGACAGCAACGCGACCGGCGTGAACGGGGATGAGACCAACAACACGAGCTTCAGTGCAGGCGCGGCCTACGTGTTCGTGCGGAGCGGGACGACGTGGAGCCAGCAGGCCTACCTGAAGGCGTCGGATTCAGACAACAACGACAACTTCGGGTCGGCACTCGCGCTCGACGGGGACACGCTGGTCGTCGGCGCCCTGAACGAGTCGAGCAACGCTTCTGGAGTGGATGGCGACGACAGCAACAACGCGTTCCCCCAGGCGGGAGCCGCCTACGTGTTCGTACGCAGCGGGACGGTGTGGAGCCAGCAGGCCTACCTCAAGGCCTCCAACCCGGGCGGACAGGTCTTCCCGTTGGACGCCGACTTCTTCGGGGGGGCTGTGGCCGTCTCGGGCGACACTGTGGTGGTGGGCGCGGCGTCCGAGGACAGCAGCGCCACCGGTGTCGACGGCGATGGCAGCGACAACAGCGCCGTCCGTTCCGGCGCCGCGTACGTGTTCACCCGCAGCGGATCGACGTGGAGCCAGGAGGCCTATCTGAAGGCCTCCAACACCGGCGGTGACGATGCCTTCGGGGTCTCGGTCGCCGTGGTCGGGGACACCCTGCTGGTGGGCGCCAACGGTGAGGCCAGCATCGCCACGGGCATCGATGGGGACGAGACCGACAACAGCGCTTTCGGTTCGGGTGCGGTCTACCAATTCTGCCGCAGCGGGACGACGTGGTCTCAGGACGCCTACATCAAGGCCTCCACCAATGGCACGCCGGATCACTTCGGCAGGTCAGTCGCGTTGTCCGGGGGCACGTTCGTCGTGGGCGCCGACCAGGAGCGCAGCAACGCCACCGGCGTGAACGGCGATGAGAGCGACGACAGCATGTTCGCCGCGGGCGCGGCCTATGTCTTCGACCAACCCGTCGACCCGTGGGAGGACCTGGGCTTCGCCTTGGCCGGTTTCTACGGCGATCCCGTGCTGACCGGGACGGGCCCGCTCACGGCCGGCACCGCCATGAGCATCGAGCTCACCAACGCCCTCGAGTCCACGCCGGCGTTCCTGTTCGTGGGCTTCACCGCCCTCAACTTCTCGCCCTTCTACGGCGGCACGCTGGTGCCCGACTTCAACCCGCCGGGACTGCTCGTCGTGGTTGTCACCGACGGCTCGGGCGAGTTGACGCTCGGTACGACGTGGCCCGCCGGGATCACAGCGGGGCTCGAGATCTACTTGCAGTACTGGATCGAGGACGCGGCGGGGGCGTTCGGATTCTCGGCCAGCAATGCGCTGCGAGGCACGACGCCGTAGTTCCCAGGGCGGCGGTATTTCCCGCGCGGCGGGCGGCTGAGACATGGAGGCCGTCCGTCGCGCATTTGCCTGGGGCCATGTCGCGGAGCCGGCATTCAGCGGCGACGGTCTGTCGCCGACTCTTGCCGCTCTACCTCCTCGACGGCCCTACTCCTCGACGGCCCGCCGCACTCCCGCGAACATGCCCTCCCCGACCCAATTGAGGATGGTGTCGCGGGCCGTGGGAGCGTCGGGCATCCACTCGTGCTGCACGGCGGCCTCGACGGCCTCGCCCACCGGCGTGCCCACGGCGAGCAGCGAGAGCAGGCGGCCCTCGCCACGGTCGAGCACCAGTCGGCAGGCGCTGCCGTAGGGTCTGTAGATGACGATGCTCTGGTCGGCGCGGGCCGGGGGCTCGGGCCGGCGACCCTGGTGGATGCGCCGCACGTAGGCGTCGAGTCGGAAGGCCACCGACACGATGCGGAAGCCCGCCACCGGCACGAGCACCGTGCCGTCGTCGCTGGGGAACTCGTCGCGGCGCAGGGGCAGCTCGGTGCCCACCGGCACGCCATCCACGGCGACCATGGCCCACTCGAGGGCGGCGAGGTCGGCCACCAGGCGACTCGGGACGTTCCAGCTTCCGGTGGCGCCCGCGGTCTTGCTGTCGGCGGGGTTCGTGCCCGGGTCGGCGACCGGACCCGTCACCGGGTCGGGGAGCGGGTCCGTCACCTGGCCGCGGACGATGCGCCGGGTCACGACGGCCTGCATCATCTCGCCCGGGCGGCGGCCGGCCTCGGCCGCAGCGGTCACGGCGGCGCCGGCCAACTCGGCGAAGGCCTCGTCGCCGAGCACGGCGGACAGGGCCGGGAAGCCGTCGGCCAGGCGCGGGGCGAAGGCGGCGCCGGCCTCGGAGACTCCCATGGGGGCGGATGAGCGCAGGGAAGACATCGCCTCCCGCTATCGATCCCGCCGGGGGGTGTCTTGAGCGGCGGCGGGGCGTGGGGGCCGGCCGGAGTGGTCGCCGACGCGTCGGCATCATGAAGATTCGTGATCCTCGGGCGAATTCGGCAGCGGACAGGCATCGAGCTGACCGGGGCATCCGCTTTACAATCAACCGACCCACGCCCCGGCCCGGCGCCCCTCTCGCGCGCCGATCAATCCGGCCCGGGCGCCCTTGCTGGAGGTCCCCGTGGGCCACATCTTCGACAACATCCTCGACGTCGTCGGCCGCACGCCGGTCGTGCGCATCCACAACGTGGCTCACGACGTGCCCGCCGAAGTGCTGGCCAAGTGCGAGTTCCTCAACCCGGGCGGCTCGGTCAAGGACCGCATCGGCGTGCACATGTTGCAGGAGGCCGAGAAGCGCGGCGAGATCAAGCCGGGTGACACGCTCATTGAAGCCACGTCGGGCAACACCGGCATCGGCCTCGCGCTCGCGTGCGCGGTGAAGGGCTACCGCCTGATCATCACCATGCCCGAGAAGATGAGTCGCGAGAAGCAGGTGGTGCTCGAGGCGCTGGGCGCCGAGATCCACCGTACGCCGACGGAGGCCGCCTTCGACGCGCCCGAGAGTCACATCGGTGTGGCCAAGCGCCTCAACCAGGTCATCCCGCGCTCGCGCATCCTCGACCAGTACAGCAACTGCGACAACCCGGGCGTGCACTACGACAAGACCGCCAGCGAGATCATCGAGGCCTGCGACGGCAAGCTCGACGCCTTCGTGGCCACCGTCGGCACGGGCGGCACCATGAGCGGCATCGCCAAGCGCCTGAAGGAAGAGATGCCCAATTGCCGCATCGTGGGCGTGGATCCGGTGGGTTCCATCATCGCCGGCCTGCCCACTGACAAGGTCGGCACCTACAAGGTCGAGGGCATCGGCTACGACTTCATCCCCGACGTCATGTGGCGCGACTACGTGGACGAGTGGATCAAGACCGAGGACGGCCCGTCGTTCTCCATGGCGCGCAAGCTGATCCGCCGCGAGGGTCTGCTGGTGGGCGGCAGCTCGGGTTCGGCCATGTGGGCCACGCTGCAGTACGCCAAGACCATGAAGCCCGGCCAGCGCGTGCTGACCATCCTGGCCGACGGCGTGCGCAACTACATGACCAAGTTCCTCGACGACCTGTGGATGCGCGAGAGCGGTTTCGTCGAGGAGCCCTGGGCCCACGGAGAGGTGGCCGACCTGGTGCGGCGCCTCGACCGTCAGACGATCCACACCGTGGGCGAGACCGAGAAGGTCGGCGCCGCGGTGGCCTCCATGAAGCAGCACGGCATCAGCCAGCTTCCGGTGCTCCACAAGGACGAGCTGGTGGGCATCCTCACCGAGGCCGACGTGCTGTCCGCCCTCTTCGACGACCGCTGCACCATGGAATCGGTGGTGGGCGAGGTCATGTGCCGGCAGGTGGCCACCGTCTCCATGGAGGACGACGCCACGGCCCTCGCGGACGTCTTCATGCGGGGCGAGACGGCGCTGGTGGTCGACGAGAACGGCAAGCTCACGGGCCTGCTCAGCAAGCTCGACCTGATCGAGCACCTGGCCGCCGCCAACCCGCTCAGCGAGTAGATGCGACGCGTCAGGCCCCGCGGTGAGGCTCGGCGCGAGGCCGGAAGCGCTCTTCTCGAGCGCCGGGCGGAACTGTCCAAGGGGCGGCTGAGGCGGGAATTCGACCTCGAAAGGGCCTTCCCGATCGAGTTTGGCGCGGCGTCCGGTTATGCGCGCATATGCAACCCATGTTAGAGTGGGGATGCATGTGCCCAGCCTCAGGGGGGCTGGGCATGCGGGCCGCGAACCCGATTCGGCCCGACGACTCGCCAGGAGCCGCCACGCATGGTCCACACCGTCCTCATCATGGGCGCCGCCGGGAAAGACTTCCACGTCTTCAACACCTGCTACCGGGGACGCTCCGACGTCCGGGTGGCGGCCTTCACGGCGACCCAGATCCCTCACATCGACGACCGGCGCTATCCGCCGTCGCTGGCCGGGGACGGTTATCCCGACGGCATCCCGATCCGGCCCGAGGACGAATTGGTCGACCTGATCAAGGAGCACGACGTCGACGAGGTGGTCTTCGCCTACAGCGACGTCAGCAACGACTACCTCGACGGGCGCCGCCAGACGGTGGAGGGCACGGGCACCAAATTCTCGACCTTCGACGTCGACGCCACCATGTTGAAGTCGACCAAGCCCGTGGTGGCCGTGGTGGCCGTGCGCACCGGTTGCGGCAAGAGCCAGACCTCCCGGCGCATCGTCTCGTTGCTGCGCGAGAAGGGTCTGACCACCATCTCCATCCGGCACCCCATGCCCTACGGCGACCTGGCCAAGCAGGCCGTGCAACGTTTCGCCACCCTCGACGACATGGTCAAGCACGAGTGCACCATCGAGGAGATGGAGGAGTACGAACCGCACATCAGGAACGGCGCCATCGTCTACGCAGGCGTCGACTACGAGGCCATCCTGCGTGAGGCCGAGCAGGAGGCCGACGTGATCCTGTGGGACGGCGGCAACAACGACACGCCCTTCTACAAGCCGGATCTGTGGGTCACCGTGGCCGACCCGCACCGCCCGGGCCACGAGCTGTCGTACTTCCCCGGCCAGGTGAACTTCGAGCGGGCCGACATGATCGTGCTCAACAAGTGCGACACCGCTGAAGCCGCAGGGATCGCAACCGTCGAGGCCAACGCCCGCCGGCTGAACCCCGACGCCCTCATCGTGCGCGCCGACTCGCCGGTGTCGGTGGCCGACCCCGACGCCATCAAGGGCAAGCGCGTGCTCGTCGTCGAGGACGGCCCGACCCTCACCCACGGCGAGATGAAGTTCGGCGCCGGCGTGGTGGCGGCCAAGAAGTGGGGCGCCGCCGAGATCGTCGACCCGCGGCCGTGGGCAATGGGCGAGATCAAGGACACCTTTGAGAAGTACCCGGGCGTGGGCGCGGTGCTGCCCGCCATGGGATACGGCGAGGCCCAGATGAAGGACCTCGAGCAGACCATCAATGCCGTCGACTGCGACCTGGTGCTGGTGGGCACGCCCATCGATCTGGCCCGGGTGATCACCATCGACAAGCCGAACATGCGGGTGCTGTACGACCTGGCCGAGCAGGGCCCCGAGTTCGCCGAGGCCGTCGAGCGCGCCGTCGCGGCCCGGGCGGCCTCCTGAGCGAAGCGTCCCGGGCCTGCCGGGCGGTTGGGCGGCCCGGCGCCGATTCTGCAGGTGCCGCCCCCCTGACCCGCCGCGCGCTGCGCGGTAGGATCGCCGCGCCATGATCGGACTCAACGGACGCAACTTCCTCTCGACCCTCGACTTCTCGCCGCACGAGGTGCGTTCCCTGGTGCAGCTCGCGCTGCAGCTGAAGCGGGGTGAGACGACGGTCGATCTCGCCGGCCTGGTGGCCACGCTCATGTTCTTCGCGCCGTCGGTGCGCACGCGCATCTCGTGCCAGTCGTCCCTGGCGAAGCTGGGCGGCACGGGCATCGTGGTGAACCCCGGCAGCGACGCCTACGCCCTCGAGATCGAGGACGGCGTGGTCATGGACGGCGCCACCGCCGAGCACGTGAAGGAAGTGGCCCCGGTGGTCTCGCGGCTGTGCGACTGGATCGGCATCCGCAAGTCGGAGCTGGTGACCCAGGGCTCGACGACGGCCGACGTGACCACGAGCTACGACGAGCTGAAAGCCGACCGCTTCATCAACGCCTACGCGAAGCACGCGACCGTGCCCGTGATCAACCTCGAGAGCAACTCGTTCCATCCGCTCCAGGGGCTGGCCGACATGGCCACCATGGTGGAGAAGCTGGGCGAGCCCAAGCAGCGCAAGTACGTGCTGACCTGGGCCTGGCATCCCAAGTCGTTGCCCGTGGCCACGCCGCACAGCCAGCTGCTCGCCGCCGCCGACCTCGGTATGGAGGTGACGGTGCTGCGCCCGCCGGGTTACTCCCTCGACGCGGGCGTGATGGCTGCCGCCAAGGACCGCGTCGAGAGTCTGGGCGGTTCGCTGAACGAGACCGACGACATCGAAGCGGCCTACCGGGGTGCCGACGTGGTCTGCGCCAAGTCGTGGGGCAGCCTCGACTACTACGGTCGCTTCGAGGACGAGCCCGCCGACAAGGCGCACCTGCGCAAGGAGTGGGTCGTCGACGAGCCGAAGATGGACCTCACCGGCAAGGGCATCTTCATGCACTGCCTGCCCGTGCGCCGCAACATCGTGGTCACCGACGGCGTGCTCGACGGTCCCCGCTCGGCCGTGGTGGACCAGGCCGGCAACCGCCTGTGGACCGCCGGCGCCGTGTTCGCGGCCACCCGCCCGGAAGCGTAAACGTGAACGCGCGTCGTGAGCCCGGCGTCGGCCCTGCCATGGTGACCCTGCCATGGTGAACCAACCCAAAGACATCATCGTGCGCGCGTCCACCGAGGACGACGAGCACCTCGCGCCCATCGCGGCCGGTCTCATCGAAGAGGCCAGCAAGGACTTCGACATCGCCCGGCGCGAGGTGGACTTCCTGGCGAGCAAGATCCGCTCCGGCCGAGCGGCCCTGGCGTTGCTCGGCAAGAAGCTCATCGGCTTCGGCTACTGGAGCGACTGGGAGGACGGCAAGTTCCTGTCCCACTCGGGACTGGTGGTGATCCCGGCCATGCGGGGCCACGGCCTCGGGCGACACCTCAAGGCGGTGCTGTTCGAGACGAGCAAGGCGCGCCGCCCCGACGCCGTGCTCATGAGCCTGACCACGTCGCCCACCGTGCGCGCCTACAACGAGGCCCTCGGCTTCAAGCCGTGCTCGCTCGACGATCTCACCGACGACCCCGCCTTCTGGGAAGGCTGCAAGGCCTGCCGCAACTACGCCGAGGTGCAGGCCAAGGGCCTGCGCTGCTGCTGCGAGGCCATGATCCTGCGGCCCGACGCCGCCCCCGACGCCGCCCCCGGAGACGCCCCCCGATGAACGCCACCGTGCCCCTCACCCGCGAGGCCGTCGCTGCCTGGGTCGCCGAACGGCGCGACGAGATCATCCAGCTGCTGTGCGACATGATCGCCGTCGACAGCGTCACCGGCAACGAGGGACCCATGGCCGAGCTGTGCGCGCAATGGCTGCGCGACCATGACATCGAGGCCATCCTCCAGCCGGCGAAAGACCGCTTCAACACCATCGGCATCGTGGGCAACGGCGACACGAGCAGCGACACGCTGATCCTCTCGGGCCACCTCGACACGGTGCCGCCCAACGACGCGCCCTGGACCTACGGCCCGTGGACGCCCACCGTCACCGACGACAAGGTGTTCGGCCTCGGCGCCAGCGACCTGCACGCGTCCATCGTGGGCGCCTACTACGCCCAGCACTTCATCCAGAGCCAGGGCCTCGACCTGCCCGGTCGCCTCGTCTCCGCCTTCACCATCGAGGAGGAGACCACGGGCGACGGCACCATCGCCTTCATGGACTGGGCCGAGGAGACGAAGTTTCTCGACCCGGCCAAGACGGTGGCCGTGGTGACCGAGCCCACGGACATGGACCACATGTGCCTCGGCAACCTGGCCTCCTCGTTCCTGATCCTGAAGGTCGAGGGCCTGGGCGGGCACGGCAGCCGGCCGCACCTCGCCAAGAACCCGCTGCCCAAGCTCATGTCGATCCTCAAGGGCTTCGAGGAGATGCAGGCGCGCTGGGCCGGCCTCTACGGCGACCCCGACTTCGGCAACCCGACGTGCACGCCCACGTCCGTGCAGGCCGGCGACCTCGAGCGCACCAACGTGATCCCGCAGATCGCCCGGGCCATCCTCGACTGCCGCCCGACGCCGCCCCTCTACGCCGACGACCTCAAGCTGTTCCGCAGCGAGGTCGCCGCGCTGCTCGCCGAGCACGAGGAGGACGGCTTCACCATCACCATGGAGGAGCTGTACCCGCGCGAGGGCCAGAAGCTCGACCGCGAGCACCCCATCGCCCAGACGGTGTGGAAGGTCATCACCGAGGACCTGGGCAAGGCGGACGCCGAGTTCCGCTACAACCCCGCCGGCAACGATGCCGTCTTCCTGGCCCAGCGCGGCATCGCCACGGTGAACAAGATCGGCCCCGGCCACCTGAAGATGGCCCACGCCGTCGATGAGTACTGCGCCATCGAGAACCTGTTGGCGGGCGTCGAGCTGTACCTCTGGATCGCCCTGCGGCACTTCGGGTTGGTGAAGTAGGCGACGCGGGCCCCGCGCGGGCACCGCGAGGTCGAGCGGCGCGGCGACGGATTCAGGCCTCCAACCGCTCCATGACCGCCCTCACGATGAGCGGCCACGCGATGGTCGCGTCGGCGCGCACTTCCGCCCAGCGACCGCCCTCCGATGCGGGCACGATCTTCCCCCAGCTCACCGACTCGCTGTAGCTGCAGCCGGAGAGCCCGCCCCAGTGCACAGGCTCGGGGCAGATGCGCACGGCGTAGGTGTAGCGGCAGGGCGGGTTGTACTTCGAGGGCACACGCTTGCCGAGGATGTCGATGTAGGGCGCGACTTGCTGGGCCCAGTTGCGCGGCACGCCGCCGCCGATGGTGAGGATGCCGTGACGCTCGCAGCCGATGAAGCGGTCGTGGAAGTCGTCGAGGTCGCCGAAGGGATCGAAGGCGATGGGGGGGCGGCCGGCCACGCGGCGCTTGTGGTTGTGGGTCGCGAAGTCGAGGCCCAGCTCGCTGTCGGTGAAGGCGGGGATGTAGACGGGCACGTCCTCTTGGAACGCCGAGCGCAGGGGGCCGCGTCCCTCGCCCGCCGCCGCGAGCTTGGCGCCCACCATGCGGCACACCTCGTGGCTGGCGAGGGTGGTGCCGTCGGGCACGCCGTCGAGGATCTCGTCGATGAGGCGCTCGGTGTCGTCGAGGTTGGCCTCGAGCTCGATGGTGTCGTAGACGCGGTTGTAGCCCTTGCCGAGCAGCTCCTCGTCGCTCATGGACGGGTCGTGCTTGAAGTGCGACATGCCCGCCGTCTCGACCAGGCCGTGGGTCATGAGCGCGCCGGTGGACACGATGGCGTCGACCCAGCCCCGGTCGATCATCTCGGCGATGACCAGGCCCTGCTTGGCGATGGTCATGGCGCCCGAGAGGGTCAGGACCTTGAAGCACTGCTCGTCGCGCACCATGGCCTCGACGATGTCGGCGGCCTCGCCCAGGTCGCGCCCGCCGAACGAGGTGGAGGCCATGCCGCGCACGAGGGCGTCGACGGAGTCGGTGGCGGCGAGGTCGAGGGAGCGCAGGGGCTGCAGGCCGTCCTCGTGGCCGTCGCCGAGCGCGCCGCGGAGCTGACGCTTGTCGGCGTCGCCGCCGGGTGCGCCGCCGCTGTGACCATGACCGCCGTGCCGCTCGCCGTGTCCGTTCATGAGGCCCTCCCCGTGGGCGCGCGAGTCTAGCAGGGTGGCGCGGCGGGCGGTTGACGGGCCAGGGAGCAGGTCACAAGCTCCCCGCATGGCCGGCGAGGACTTTCTCGAAGCGTTCGAAGCGCGGGTGGGACACGCGCTCCCGGCGATCCGGAAGACCATCGGTGAGCCGGTGGTGACACACGCTTCGATCTCGACCCCGTACAGCGATCCGGGCCGGCGCGACACCTTCCGGATCGAGACCGTCGGCGGCCGGCGCCTGAAGTTGCGCTGGGTGGACGAGCACATCGACACGGCCTGGGTCACGCGGGCGCTGGCGGCCCTCGACGATCCCCGGACCGCCCGCATCCTGTGCTGCGAGGGCCGGGTGTTGCTCGAGGAGTGGATCGACGGCACCGAGGCGCCCTTCCCGCCGACGCCCGAGATCCTCACCCAGGCGGGCGACTTCCTGGGCCGACTGCACACGCTGGCGACGGTGGACGGCCTGGCGGTGGGCGAGGTGCGCAAGGTGCGACGCTATCGGAGTCGCGTCGTCCGGGACCTGCAGGTCATCGTCGACGCGGGCCACCTGACCCGGTCTGAGAAGCGGACCTTGCGGGCCGGGGCGCTGGCCACCGCCCCGCAACGCGCCCGGGCCGGCGTCATCCACGACGACGTGAGGAGCAAGAACACCGTCATCGACGTGCGGGGTCACGTGCGCTTCATCGACCACGAGACGGTGCGGCGCAGCGTGCTCGACTTGAACGTCCATCAGACGTGCATGGCATGGCGGCTCTCGTCCGAGAGCGAGCAGCGCTTTCTGGCGGCCTACGGCACCCATCGGAACCTGGGAGAGTTGGCCTCGCACGCGTATTTCTGGCGGGTGGTCGGGGCCGCGCGCTCGTTGCGGCACCAGGTCGAGTTGCGGGCGCGGGGCCGGACGGGCGATCCCGAGTACTTCGACACCCCGCTGGCCTGGCTGCGCCGTCTGTGCGAGGAGCGCGCCCGTTAACACCCGGAGGGGTCCGGGCCTCTCTCTCCCCGACGGGCCCGCGGGGCTCGCACCGCCGAGTCTCCGGGAGACGCTCCGATGTCGCTGCAACGCTCGTTCCTGTCCGTCCTTGCCTTGCCCCTGTTGGCGGGTCCCGCCGTGGCCGTCGCTGCGGAGGCCCCGCCTGCAGTGGCCTCGGCCGCCATGGTCCCCGCCATGACGCTGCTCGGTCCGCCGGCCATCTGCCACCCCATCGACATCGGCGAGGCCCGCTCGTTGCCGTGGGGCAACGGCGGCTGGATCGAGACCGACGACGACTACGACGTCGCGCGGGTGGTCGACGACACGCTGTCGATCCTGGGTGGCTCCGACAACGCCCTCGTGCACATGGAGACCATCCGTCGGGCGACGCTGTACCTGTCCGGCATGGGCAAATTGTTCAAGCCCAAGAGCGAGAGCTGGCGCAACCACGAGGGCAAGCGACTGCACACGGCCCTCGAACAGGTGGCGCAGCGGCTGGACGCCGGGCGCGGCAAGGGTCTCGCGCTGTTCGACGTCGGCTACCTGCTCGCGGCCTTCGATCAGGCCGGGCTGTGGTCGGGTGTCACCGAACCGAGCTGGTTCGACAAGGCCGTGGCCCAGCGTCCCGATGACGGCGCGCTGCACCTGGGCGCAGCCCTGGCCAGCTTCGGGCAGCACACGCCCAACGCCGTCACCTGGCGTCACCTGGACAAGGCCGTGACCCTGGCCGAAGATCGTGCGGGGCTGCTGCACGGCAACCTCGTCTCGACCATGAGCCACTTCCTGGACGTGCACACCTATGACGAGCTGGCCGCCCGAGTCCGGCGCGAGAGCAAGCTCGGCTGATGCGCAGGGGACCGCGCCGTCGGCCGACGCCCTGCGGGGCGACGCGGCCGGCGGCGCGCCCGCGCGCTCGGGGGAGGCCGTGCTCGACTCGATGCAAGTGCAGCGCAGCAAGGACGGCGACGCCGCCGCCTTCCGCGCGCTCTACGAACGCTTCGCGCCCATGGTGCACGGCGTGCTCGTGGCGCGGGCGCGACCCCAGGAAGCCGACGACCTCATGCAAGACGTGTTCCTCTCCGCCTGGCGTCACCTGCACCACCTGCGCAGCGACGAGCACTTCGGCGGCTGGCTCGCCAGCATCGCCCGCCGCCGGGTCGCGCGGTTCCACGCGCGGGCCCGGCCGCCGGCGGCCTCGTTGTCCGACCGGGCCGACGGGCGCTCCTCCGGTGCGGCGCCCGAGCCGGCCGATCCGCGGGCCGGCCGCGACGGCTCGGCCGAGATCCTCGCCACGCTTCAGCAACTCCCCGACGCCTACCGCGAGACCCTGGCCATGCGCCTGATCGAAGGGCTCACCGGCCCCGAGATCGCCGCCGCCACAGGCCTGACCCACGGCTCGGTGCGTGTGAACCTCTCCCGGGGCATGAAGCTGTTGCAGGAGCGCCTGCGCAAGGCGGGTTGGCCATGAGCCGGCCTGTGCACGACGACGGGCGCCGCGACGGCGCCGAGCGGGGCGACGATTACCTCTGGGATCGCGAGGGCGAGCCGGATGCCGAGGTCGCACGGCTCGAGGGCGAGCTCGCGCGCCATCGCTGGAAGGGCAGCGCCGAGAGCCTGGGCGAGTTGCCGCCGGCTGAGGTGCAGAGTGCGGAGACGTCTGCGGATGCGCCCGCGGGGACACCGTCCCACGCGGCGAGCTGGCCGCCCACCGCCCTGGTGCGCGTGGCGGGACTGCTGACGGCGGCGGCGATGCTCTTCGCCGTGGCGGTGTGGTGGCAGCAGGACCATGGGGCGGCCTTTCCGTCGACGGCCCGCCCCGACTATCGCCTCGTCGCTCTCGAGGGCGGGGCCTTCATCGAGAAGAGCGATGCCCGGGCGCCGGCCGACGGCACCCGGCCCCAGGCCGGCGAGCGCCTCGTGGTGGAGGCCGGCGCGCGGGCCCGCCTGACGGTGGGCGACATCGGCTCGGTGGAGCTCGAGGGCGGCACGACCCTGCGCATCGAGGACGCCGGCCCCAGCGAGGCCGAATACCTGCTGTTCCTCGAACGCGGCACGGTGCGGGCGTCGATCTTCGCGGCGCCGCGGGTGTTCCAGGTGGGCACGCCGGCGGGCATCGCCGTCGACCTCGGCTGCATCTACGAGACCACCGTCGATGCGAGCGGCGACACGGTGCTGCACGTGGTGTCGGGGCAGGTCTCCTTCGAGACCGCTCAGCGCAAGGTCACGGTGCCGTCGGGCGCCCGCGCGCGGGCGTGGCCCGGCATAGGGCCCGGCACGCCGGTGTGGGACGACGCGCCCGACGCCCTCGTCGCGGCCATCGAAAAGCTCGACGCCGGCGACCGCGATCTCGACACCGTCGACGCCGCCCTCGCCGCCGCCCGCGACGACGACTCGCTCACGCTGTGGCACCTGCTCGCCTACGCCGACCTCGCCGCCCGCGACAAGGTGTTCGACCGCCTCGTGGCCATCGCGCCCGCGCCGAACGGCGTCACGCGGATAGGCATCCTCGCGGGGGATGCGGCGATGATGGAGCGCTGGAAGGACGCGCTGGGGTGGAGCTGGTAGGAGGCTGCCTCGGCCGCGACCGCGAAGGTCGCGCTTGGTGAGTCGCGCCCCTACACTCCCGCGTGCTGGTTGACCATCTCGCGGAAGCGGCGGAACAGGTAGAAGGCGTCGCGCGGGCCGGGCGCGGCCTCGGGGTGGTACTGCACCGTGAACAGCGGCAGGTCCCGGTGGCGCAGGCCTTCGACCGAGCGGTCGTTGAGGTTCTCGTGGGTGATCTCCACGGCGCCCAGATCGAGGGACTCGCCGTCGACCACGTAGCTGTGGTTCTGGCTGGTGATCTCGGTGCGCTCGGTGGTCAGGTCGATGACCGGCTGATTGGTGCCGTGGTGCCCGAACTTCATCTTCATGGTGCGGCCGCCGAGGGCGAGGGCCGTGAGCTGGTGGCCGAGGCAGATGCCGAAGGTGGGCAGGCCGCCGTTCACCAGCGTGCGGATGGTCGAGATGGCGTAGCCCAGGGGCTCGGGATCGCCCGGCCCGTTCGACAGGAACAGGCAGTCGGGGGCGTGCTCGAGGATGGCCTCGGCCGTCGTCGATGCGGGGAACACCTGCACGTCGTAGCCGGCGGCGTGCAGCCCGCGCAGCATGTTGCGCTTGATGCCGAAGTCCATCACCGCCAGGCGCGGGCGCTTGTCGCCGCCCACGTCGGCGGCCTCGTCGACCCGCGGCAGGAAGGGGCCGTCGAGGCCTTGGGTCCACGGGTAGGGCTTGTCGCAGGTGACCTCCTGCACCACGTCGAAGCCGTGCAGCCCGGGCCACGCGCGCACCTTGGCGAGCAACGAATCGACGTCGGTGTCGACGCTCGACAGGATCGCCCGCATGGCCCCGCCCTCGCGCACCTTGCGCACGATGGAGCGGGTGTCGACGCCCTCGATGCCGATGATCTGGCGCTCGGTGAGGTAGCTGTTGAGGTCGCGGGTGGCGCGCTGGTTGCTGACCACCGGCGACAGCTCGCGGATCACGAAGCCCGAGAGGTAGCAGCCGTCCGACTCCTCGTCCTCGGGGTTGATGCCCGTGTTGCCGATGAGCGGGTAGGTCATGACCACCACCTGGCCCTTGTAGGACGGGTCGGTGAGCACCTCCTGGTAGCCGGACATGGCGGTGTTGAAGACCACCTCGCCGACGGACTCGCCGTCGTGGCCGAAGTGGCGGCCGCGGTGGACTTCGCCGTCCTCGAACACGAACAGGCAGGGCTTGCCGTCGGAGAGACGCGCGTCGTCGAGGTGGGCCTCGCTGGGCGACGCGTCGGCGGGATCGGAGTTGTTGGGCGTGTCGTTCATGGTTTCCCGGGCTCGTGGGGCCCCCAGCCTAGTCGGCCCGTGGCGCGGCGTCCAAGGCGAGGTCGTCGACCCGTCCGGCCAGCAGGGCGTGGTGCCCGAGGCCCGCGATCATCACGGCGTTGTCGGTGGCCAGGCGCATGGGGGGCAGGTAGAGCGGCAGTCCCCGGGCCTCGGCCTCGGCGGTCACGCGGGCCCGCAGCCCCGAGTTGGCGGCGACCCCGCCGCAGACCACCAGGCCGGCGGCGCCCAGGACGTCGGCCGCCTCCATGAGCCGGTCGGAGAGCACGTCGACCACGGCTGCCTGGAACGAGGCCGCCACGTCGGCCGGGACGATGTCGGGGCGCGGGGGCGCGTGCTTGCGTAACGGCTTGCCGCGCCCGCCGTCCTGACCTCGGACCGCATAGAGGACCGAAGTCTTGAGACCCGAGAAGCTGAAGTCGAAGTGCCCGGCGCCCGCCCCACCCGTCGCTGTTCCTTGCCTGCGGCGCTGGGCCCCGGGCCGGGAGCGAGGGAAGTCGTACGCCTTGCCGTTGCCCTGGGCGGCGAGCTTGTCGAGCACGGGCCCGCCCGGGTAGCCGAGGCCGAGCACTGCCGAGACCTTGTCGTAGGCCTCGCCCGCCGCGTCGTCGATGGTGCGTCCCACCAGGCGATGGGCGTCGGGGGCCGTCGACTCGTAGAGCGAGGTGTGCCCGCCACTCACCACCAAGGAAACCAGGGGCCATTCGATGCCGTCGGTGGCGTCGACGCCCCGTGTCTCGAGGTCGTCCATGAGCGCGCCGTAGATGTGCGCGTGCACGTGGTTGATGCCGATGATCGGTTTGCCCGAGGCCATGGACAGACCCTTGGCGGCGTTGACGCCCACGAGCAGGCAGCCGATGAGGCCGGGCGTGTTGGTCACGGCGATGGCGTCGAGGTCGGCCAGGGTGACGCCGGCCTCACGCAGCGAGTCCTCCAGCAGGGGGAAGATCGCCTCGAGGTGGCTGCGGCTGGCGACCTCGGGGATCACGCCCCCGAAGCGCGCGTGCAGGTCGATCTGCGAGGCCACGTGTTCGGCGAGGACGGTGCGTCCGTCGCGCACGACAGCCGTGGCCGTCTCGTCGCAGGAGGTCTCGATGCCGAGGATCAGGGTCATGGAGCGGGGCTCGTTGGCCGCCGTCGGCCGCGTCCGTAGGGACGCCAGGCGGCGGGCCCCAACCATATTCAAGCGGGCTCGCGACGGCGACCGATGAGGGCAGCGGCTCGCGCTCCTCAGTGCTCATCGTGTCGGCTGGTTCCACCCGGGATCGAGGAGCGCGGGCACCCACATCGAACGAATGCCGAAAGGGCCGATTGCGTCCGGCCCCTTGCTCTCTCTCATCGGCATGGCGCCCGTCTCCCGCAGGAGGCGGGCGCCTTTTCGTGGGCCTCGCTTGGGCCTTCCTGCCCGGCTGCTCCCCCGGCCGCTCCCGGCACAGACTCCAGGCACGGAGTCGTCACTGTGATCGGCCGGCCGGCTTCGACAGACTGGGGCGGACGCCCGTGCCGGAGTTCCCCGCGCCGGAGTTCAACGCTACGCCGGACGCATCCCACGGCGGGCATTCGAGGAGCGACCATGCAGCCTTCACCCGAGTTGCGACACGCCTTCATCCCGCCCACCGATCGCAACGAGCTGTTCGGCCCGCGCGCGCTCACCAAGGGCCAGGCGCCGGCCTCGACCCTGTGCGCCGGGGCGCTGTGGGCGGGCATCTTCAGCGTCAGCGTGATGGCCTTCGTCCTGGGCGGTTGTTCGGTGCTCGAGGATTACGTGGAGCAGCTCGGCGAGACCTCGGCGTCCGCCAACATCACCGGCGTGTCGCTGGTCGACTTCTCGCTCTCGGGCGCGACCCTGGCCTTCGACGTCGAGGTGAACAATCCCTACGCCGTGGCCCTGCCCCTGCTCGACATCGGGTGGAGCGTGGGCAGCGGGGGCACCGAGCTCATGTCGGGCAACTTCGAACCCGACCAGGCGCTGGCCGCGGCGTCGTCGACCACCCTGACCCTGCCCGCGAGCTTCGCGTTCGCCGACGTGCTCTCGGTGCTCTCGTCGATCAAGCCCGGCTCCATCGTGCCATACGAACTCGACGCCAACCTCTCCGTGGACGCGCCCCTGGTGGGACGCCTCTCCCTGCCCCTCGCGAACGAGGGCGAGTTGCCCATCCCCACGGTGCCGGACATCGAGCTGAAGGGCATCGCGTGGGACGAGCTGTCCATGTCGGAGGCCCGCGCGACGTTGCGCCTGGGCATCGGCAACACCAACGCGTTCCCGCTCTCCCTCGACACCATGTTCTACGACCTGGCCCTGGGCGGCACGTCGGTGGCCTCGACGAGCGTGGCTGAGTCCGTCGACATCAGTGAGGGCGAGAGCGCCGTGATCGAGATCCCCATCTCCTTCGCGCCGGCCGACCTCGGCTTCGCCGTGTTCAAGATGCTCACGGGCGACGGCGCGGCCTACGCTCTCGCGGGAACGCTTGAAGTGGGCACGCCCTTCGGCCCGCTTTCCCTGCCCTTCGACCGCACCGGAAACACGCCCTTCACGCGCTGAGGAAACCCGCCTGCAGCGATTCAGTCGCGGGGGACGGGTTTCCAGTCCACCGGCGGACTGCGGGCCCCGGGCATGACGAGGGCCGGCATGACCAGGGTGCCGGGGTCGTCGAGGTCCCAGTCGATGACCAGGCCCGCGGCCACGCCCCGGGCGATCTTCGCTCCGTAGAGGCGCTCGACCAGATAGAGGGCGGCCTCGAAGCTGGGCGCGCCGCCCACCGAGGTGATGGCCTTGCCGTCGTGGACGAAGCTCACGCCGTCGCGCACGTCGAGGTGCGGGAAGCGCCGGCGGTAGGCCTCGACGTCGGAGGGGAAGGTCGTGGAGGCCAGGCCGTCGAGCAACCCCGCGGCCGCCAGCACGAAGGCGCCGTCGCACAGGCTCAGCACCACCTCGGCGCGCCCCCCCGCGAGCCGGACGTAGGCGAGCAGGGCCTCGTCGTCGAGGTCGGAGTCCATGGAGTGCTCGGCGCTGGGCACCACCAGTACATCGAGGGGCGGTGCGTCGTCGTAGCCGTAGTCGGGGATGATGTGCAGCCCCTCGAAGGTCTCGATGGGCGTGCGGTCGGGTCCGACGGTGAGCACCTCCATGCCGGGCAAGGCGTGGTAGGGCACGTGGTGGAAGATGTCGTAGGGAGCCGTGAGCTCGGAATTGTAGACGCCGTCGACGACGAGGAAGCCCACCACGAGGGCGCCGGTTCCGGCGGGGTTGTCGGCGCGGGGTGGGAGGTCGAGCGCGGCCGGCGCGTGGCACCCGGGAGATGCGAAGGCGGCGCAGGCGGCGACGACGGCCAGCGCAAACGCGCTCGGGATTCCGGACATGGCGCGGGTCACGAGGTGGCGATCACAGGGTTGGGCTCACGACGCGGCGGCCTCGGCCCGACGCGCCTGCAAGGCGAGGCATGCGCTCACGGCCTCGTCGGTGTAGCGCTTCACCGTGGCGGCGCGGTCGTCGCTGGCGAACAGGTCGGTGGCGGTGAGGACGGCGGCGACGAAGTGTTCGCCGTGCCAGTAGGCCGGCTCCGACAGCGACGGCAGGGGCTCGTCATCCGTCGGGTAGGGCCAGGGCGAGATGTAGAAGTAGGGCTCGTCGTAGGTCCCGTCACCCGGCGAAAGCCCGATGCCGATGGAGGGGTCGGCCGGCGGCGCCTGGTCGAGCTCGTCGTCGTCCGGCAGGAAACCCGGCTCGACGGTGGGCGGCAACTCGATGAGCGTGGCGATGTCGAGGTGGTGGGTCCACACGCGCACCTCGTTGGCGTTGTGGGTGGCGGCCACCCCGCGCAACCAGGCGTCCCCGGCCGCGAACCAGCGCGCCAGCTCGGTCAGGGCGGCCGGATCGATCTCGGCCTTCGGCGCCAGGAAGGGCTCCTCGTCATCGGAGAGCGGGTGGTCGTCGAGGTCCCAGGGCGTGTCGATGGTGTGGGCGGTGGCGTTGCGCTGCATGCGTGTGCGCAGCCATTCGTGGGCCTCGCCGAAGGTGTGGCCCGCGAGCGCCAGCTCGTCGACCGGCCGGCGGTCGGCGTCGAGGAAGACGAGCGTCAGGTCGTCGGGGCGCAGGGCCAGGTGATGGTGATGGGCCAGGCGTCCCACCAGCATGCGGGTCGTGTCGTCCCACAGCAGGCAGGCGTGACCGTCGTCGTCGTGGGGCACGAGCAACGACCGACTGTGGCTCTGCGCCACCTGCGCGGCCCAGTGCAATTGCACCCGGGCATCGTGCAGGTCGGCGGGCGGCACGGCGCCGAGGGCCTTCCAGGGGTCGGTCACGGTCCCGTCTCCTGGGACTCGTGGGACTCGGCCGCGACGGGCGCCGCCAGGCGCGTCACCATCTGCTTCTCGTGGGTGATCGTGCGGTGCACGGGGCAACGGTCGGCGATCTCGAGCAGGCGGGCGCGCTGATCGTCGTCGAGGTCGCCCTCGATGTGCAGCTCGCGCTCGATGCGGCTGACCTTGCCCGTCTCCGATTCGCAGGTCTCGCAGTCCTGCGCATGGATGCGGTCGTGCTTCAGGCGCACCGCGACGTGGTCGAGCGGCCAGCCCTTGTGGTCGGCGTACATGCGCAGGGTCATGGTGGTGCAGGCTCCCAGGGCGGACAGCAGCAGATCGTACGGCGTCGGGCCCGCATCGCGCCCCCCGACCGAGACCGGCTCGTCGGCGACGAGGGTGTGGGCGCCGGCCACGATGTTCTGCGCGTGGCGTTGGCTGCCCTCGGACACGAGCACCTCGCCCGGGCCCACGGACGGCCCGGTGGGCGCCTCCGAGTCCGGCTCCGTGGCGGGCGCGTCGAGGAAGCGGGCCGCCCAGCTCGCCAGCACGCCCGCCACCATCTCGGCGTCCTTGGCGTCGCTCAGCATGTGGTCGGCGCCGTCGAGGGAGACGAAGCTCTTGGGGTGGCGCGCCGCCTCGAACAGGGTCTGGGCGTGGTCGATGCCCACGATGTTGTCGAGGGGCGAGTGGAACAGCATGAGCGCGGCCTCGGACGCGGCCAGGATCTCGGTGAGCGAGTGGGCCCGGAGGTCTTCGAGGAACTGGCGCTGCAGGCGGAAGGTGCGCCCGCCGAGCTGCACATCGGCCTCGCCCTGCTCCTCGATCAGAGCGGGGGCGTCGGCGAGCAGGCCCTCGACGTGGGCGGGGTCGCTCGGCGCGCCGATGGTGGCGATGGCCTTCACCGAAGGCAGCCGGCGCGACGCGGCGATGACGGCGGCGCCGCCCAGGCTGTGGCCCACGAGCAGGGTCGGCGCGCCGCCCTGGCGTGTCAGCTCCTGCGCCGCGGCCACCAGGTCGTCGACGTTGGAGGAGAGGTTCGTGCGGCCGAAGTCGCCCTCGCTGTTCCCGAGGCCGGTGAAGTCGAAGCGCAGCACGGCCCAGCCGCGCTCGGCGAGGGCGCGCCCGACGCGGGTGGCGGCGCGGCCGTCCTTGCTGCAGGTGAAGCAGTGGGCGAACACGGCCCAGCCCAGGGGCTCACCGGCGGGGCGTTCGAGGCGCGCGGCCAGCTCCTCGCCGGCGGCGTTGGTGAAGGTCAGCTTCTCGGACGTGCGGGTCATGGTGTCTCCCTCGGACTCGTCTTCCGGTCGTGCGCGTCGTGATGGAATCGTCCGACCACGGGCGGCGGGTTGGATGCCCGCCTGCGCACCGGCGTTACTCGTCGCCCATCCGCGCCAGCTCGGCCTGGGCCGCCAGGAATCCGAAGGCCGGCCACCCGCGCTCGGCGACGATGCGCTCGAGCAACTCGCGGGCCTCGTCCTGCTCGCCGTGGGTCAGCTTCCAGTGGGCCACGCCGAAGGCCCGCGTCGACCACTCCACATTGCCCGGCTGCAAGGGGCCCGGCTGCAGTGGGGCCGGTGGCGTGGCCTCGTTCGAATCGGCCGCGACGGCTTCGACACCCGGGCCACCGAGCGCCCGCTCGACGGTCATGTCGCCGCGGCGCATAAGCGCCAGGTCGAGGTAGGCGTGGTTCTCGATGATGTCGAGGTCGGCGTGGATCGGCATGAGCGCGGCCTGGGCCAGGTCCGTGCGGCCGACGCGGCGCAGGGTCATGGTCAGCCAGTGGGTGGTGGCCACGAGCATGTCGTCGGTGGCGAGGCTGACGGTGTAACAACGCTCGTAGACGTCGCGCGCCGCCGCGAAGTCGCCCTTGAGGAAGTGCGCCAGGCCGAGGTGGTAGAGGATGTTCGACTGGAGCGTGGAGGTGGGGCTGTTGCGGGCGTTGGGGATGCCGTCGGGTTCGATCTCGTCGGGCCGGCCGCGGGTGAGTTCGTCGGCGCGTGACAAGTCGGCGATGGCCTCGTCGAGCTTGCCGACGGTCACGTAACGGTGGCCGCGATGGCGCAGCAGCTTCGCGCTGTCGGGGTGGTGCTCGAGGCCGGAGGTGTAGTTCGAGATCGCTTCTTCGTAGCGCCCGAGGTAGGCGAGGCGCCGGCCGATCCAGATCGCAGCGTCTTCGCTGGGCGGAGAGTTGAGGATCGAGTGCAAGGCCTCGTCGAGATTCGTTTCGGCTCGGGCCCGCGCATCCGGACTCATGACGACGGAGTGAGCGGCCCGCCAGGTCACGGTGTCGGATTCGACTGAGCGTCGAGCGTTCTCGAGGGACTCCGACCAGGCCTCGTCGAGGCCGTAGACGAAGGGCTCCTCGCGCAGTGCGCCGTCGGACTGATGATCCTTGATCACCACGAACCCGACGGCCGCCGCCACCAGAACCGCGAGGACGATCGCGAAACGTGCCATGGCGTCACGATAACCGACGCGGGTGCGACAAGGAGGCGCAACGAAGGCGCGCGAGCGCCGCGGCGTCGTGTGCCGTCGGCGCCCGCGCTTCCCGGTCGTCGGGCCAGTGGTGGGAGCTTCGGCGGAGAGGACTGGGCCGTCGCCGGGGTAAAAGTGATCCTCACGCCGGTGCGCGTCCGGGCGATGACGCCCCTGTGAATTCGCTGTGAATCGCAGTTGCGGCTCGGGGGCTATGCTCGGGGACGCCGGGGCCTGTGGGGGGCGATGATGACGACGGAAGGGACAGCGGTGACGAGCCCATCCTCGGCGCAGCCAGCGCCGAGCACCGGGCGCCTCGCCGCCATCGACCGCATGCGCGGCCTGGTGATGATCATCATGGTGCTCGACCACGTCGGCAGCGCCATCGACGCCGACCACTTCTTCGCCAACGCCGCGGGCTGGGCGCTGCCGGGGACCGTCATCGAGGCCGACCACTTCCTGGCCCGGCTGGTCACGCACCTGTGCGCGCCGACCTTCGTGTTCCTGGCGGGCACGTCCATCGCGCTGAGCCTCGCCAAGCGAGGCGCGGCGGCCGGCGTCGGCAGGCACCTCGTGCTGCGCGGCCTGATCATCGCGGCCTTCGAGCCGCTGTGGGTCTCGCCCATCTGGAGCCTGACGGAGCCGCAGCCGTTCATCCTCTTGCAGGTGCTCTACGCCATCGGCATCGGCCTGGTGTTGATGGTGCCGCTCCGGCGCCTGCCGAACGTGGTGCTGATCCTGCTGGCGCTGACGCTCCTCGGCGGCACCGAGCAGGTGGCCGTTTGGTTGTTCGACCCGACCGCCCTCGCCTTCCCGCTGGTGGGCGGCCTGCTCTTCACGACGCACATGAACCTGGGCGGCGCCTTCGACTTCATCGTCGCGTATCCGCTCATGCCGTGGCTGGCGATGATGATGCTGGGCTGGGTGTGGGGACGGAGGCTGGTCACGCTGCGCGCGCAGGGGCGGTCGCCGGTGCCGGGGTTGCTGCTCGGCGGCGCCGTCGGGCTCGCCGTGTTCGGCGTGCTGCGCGGCCTCAACGACTACGGGAACCACGCGCTTTTGCGGGCCGACGACTCGTGGATCCAGTGGCTGCACGTGAGCAAGTACCCGCCGTCGCTCACCTTCGTGGGCCTGACCCTCGGCGTCATGGCCCTGTGCCTGGCGGGCTTCTTCGCCTGGGAGCGCCGGGCCGGCGCGCCGGCGGTGCCACGCGACTCGGCCGACCCGCTGCTCGTGTTCGGCCGGGCGGCGCTGTTCTTCTACCTCGTGCACATCCCAATGATCACGGTGACGGCGTGGGCCACGGGCTGGGCACACCAGCTCGACCTGCCCGAGACCTACCTGGGGACGGCGCTCACCTGTCTGCTGCTCTACCCGGCGTGCCGCTGGTACGGCCGCTACAAGGCCGCCCACCCCGACGGTTGGGCGCGGTTCATCTAGCGAGCCGAGCGCCCGGGTCGCGACGGCCGCGGGCGGTGCGGGTGTGGGGCTGCGGAGGCTAGAGCCGCGCGCGGATGCCTTCGAGGATCACCCGGCACTTGGCCTCGTCGCCGAGGATGCCGTAGCGGATGATCACCGTGGTCATGGCGCCCTGGGCGGCCCCGGCGGACCGCACCGTGACGGTGATGCGGGTGTCGTCGGCGGTGCGGGCGACGACCTTGCCGTCGAAGGTGGTCGAAGAGGCGGACAGGATCGCGGTGCCCATGTCCACGAGGGTCTCCCCGGCGGCCTCCGTGATCTCGGCGGGCGTGGCCTCCAACTGGGTCTCGAGGGCGCCAGAGGTGTAGATGGAACCGGCGGCGGCGCCCGCGCCCGCGGCGACCATCCAGCAGCCGGGCAGGGGCGTGACGAGCAGCAGGCCGAGGGCGAGCACGACCAGGGTCAGGCGCGGGAGGCTCATGGTGCGGTTCCCAGTTCGGTGAGGGCCTGGGCGAGTTGATCGTCGTCGGGCGCGACGCCGTGCCACTTGGCGACGTTCTCCATGAAGGAGATGGGCTTGCCCAGCACCGTGCGGCACAGGATCGCCTGGGGCTTGCCCTGCACCTGCTTGGCGGCGTTGAGGGCGTCGTTCACCGCGCGCATGTCGTGGCCGTCGACCTCCACGGCGTGCCAGCCGAAGGTCTCGAACTTGGCGCGCAGGTCGCCTACGTCCATGACGTCCTTGGTGAAGCCGTCGATCTGGATGCCGTTCCAGTCGAGCAGCAGTGTGAGGTTGTCGACCTTGTGATGCACGGCCGCGGTGGCCATTTCCCACACCTGGCCTTCCTGCGACTCACCGTCGGACGAGCCGACGTACACGCGCCAGTCCTTGTTCTGGATGCGCGCCGAGAGGGCCATGCCGAGGGCCACGCTCACGCCGTTGCCCAAGCTACCGGTGCAGGCGTCGACCCCCTTGGTGTGGTGGAAGTCCGGGTGGCCCTGCAAGTTGCTGCCCAGCTTGCGCAGGGTCCACAGGTCGTCGCGGGGGAAGGTGCCCAGGCGCGCGAGGATGGCGTAGAGGATCGGGCAGATGTGCCCGTTGCTCAGCACGAAGCGGTCGCGCTCGGCCCAGGTCGGGTCCTGCGGGTCGATGGCGAGGTGTCCACCGAAGAACAGCGTGGTGAAGACGTCGGCCATGCCGAGGCTGCCGCCCGGGTGTCCCGACGCGGAGAGGTTGAGCATCTTGAGCACGTCGATGCGCAGCTCGTGGGCGATGGCCGCGAGCTCGTCGAAGTCGGGGTCCCGCGGGGCGCGGCGGTCGGCGACGGCGATCATCGGTTCTTCTCCAGCAGGGTGTTGGCGGCGGCGACGATGGCGGGGGCCGTGAGGCCGAAGTGTTCGAGCAACTGGTCGCCCGGGCCCGATTCGCCAAAGCGGTCCTGCATGCCGAGGCGGGTGACATTGCACGGATGGCTCTCAGCAACGACCTCGCACACGGCGCTGCCGAGGCCGCCCGCGCGCTGGTGTTCCTCGACGGTGACGATGCCGCCGGTCTCCCGGGCCGCGGCCACCACGGCCTCCACATCGAGGGGCTTGATGGTGGCCATGTTGAGCACGCGGGCGGATGTGCCCTGGGCGGCGAGCTGTTCACCGGCGAGCACGCACTGGTAGGCGGTGACGCCCGTGCCGATCAACGTGATGTCGTTGCCGTCGCGCAGCTTGGCGGCCTTGCCGATCTCGAAGCGGTAGTCGCTGGGCAGGAACAGCGGCGTCTTCATGCGCGAGAGGCGCACGTAGAAGGGGCCGGAGGTCTCGGCGGCGGCGCGCACGGCCTGCTCGGCCTCGTTGCCGTCGGCGGGCACGATCACCGTCATGTTGGGGAGCACGCGCATGATGGCGAGGTCCTCCAGCATCTGGTGGCTCGCGCCGTCCTCGCCGGTGGTGACGCCGGCGTGGCTCGCGCAGATCTTCACGCTCACGTTGGGCAGCGCGACTTCCTGGCGCACCTGCTCGAAGGCCTTGCCCACCGCGAACATGGCGAAGGACGACGCGAACACGGTGAGGCCCGTGTGCGCCAGGCCCGAGGCCGTGCCGATCATGTTGGCCTCGGCCACGCCCATGTTGAAGAAGCGCTCCGGGAACTGCTTGGCGAACACGTTCGTCTTGGTCGAGCCGGACAGGTCGGCGTCGAGCACGATGACGTCCGTGCGCAAGGCGCCGATCTCGGCCAGCGCCTTCCCGTAGGACTCCCGGGTCGCGACGGTCTTCACGGCTGGTGCTTCAGTGGTCGTGGCCAACGGCTTCTCCCCAAGGCCGGTGCGCGGAGGCGCCCGGCGTTTCCCTCGTTGATGGCGATTTCGGTGTCGGTGTCGGTGTCCGGGACGGGTGTCCCGGGCGTGATTCGGCCGGAAACCATCACGCGGTGGCTTCGCGGGCGCCGGCGCGCAGGTTCTCGAGGAACCCGGCGATGCGGTCGAGTGCTTCCGCCAGGGCCGCGTCGGCGATGGCGTAGCTGAGTCGGATGCAGCTGTCCTCCTGGAAGGCCGCGCCGGGCACACAGGCCACGCCGGTCTGGTCGAGCAGGGCTTCGCAGAAGGAGATGCTGTCGCTCACGCGGCCGCCGTAGTAGGCGTCGACGCGCGGGAAGAGATAGAAGGCGCCGCCCGGGGGCGCCACCTCGACGTCCGGCATGGCGCCGAGCGCGGCGAGGGCCAGGGCGCGACGCCGGGCGAAGGCCGCGACCATCTTGCGGGTGTAATCGGGCCCGGCCCGCAACGCGCCGAGGGCCGCGTGCTGCGCCGTGGCCGACGCGTTCGACGTGGTGTGACTCTTCATCGATGCGATGCACTTCGCGAGGTCGGCAGGAGCAGCCACGTAGCCCACGCGCCAGCCGGTCATGGAGAAGGTCTTGCTCACGCCGTTGACCACGGCGCAGCGCTCGGCCATGCCGGGCAGGCTCGCCGGTGAGCAGTGCTCGCCGTCGTACACGAAGGGCCAGTAGATCTCGTCGCTGATCACCGCGATGTCGGTGTCGGCCAGGACCTCGGCGAGGGCGGCCAGCTCGTCGCGGGTGTACACGGCGCCCGAGGGATTGCCCGGCGTGTTCAACACGAGCACGCGGGTGGCGGGGGTGATGGCCGCGGCGAGCTGCTCGGGCTTCAGCTTGAAGCCGTCGGCGGACGCGGTGCGCAGGAAGCGCGTGGTCACGTCGGCGAGCATGGCCATGGGTTGGTAGCTGAGCCACGCCGGGGTCGGCACGAGCACCTCGTCGCCCGGTCCCGTGAGGGCGAACATGGCGAGGGCGATGGCTTCCTTGGCGCCGCAGGTCACGACGACCTGGCTCGGTTCGTAGTGCACGCCGGTGACGGCTTCGATTTGTGCGGCCGCAGCGGCCCGCAGTTCGGGGATGCCCGAGCTCGGCGTGTAGCGCACCTTGCCGTCGCAGCCGTCGAGGAAGGCGCGGGCGGCGTCGAGGGCCTCCGGCGGGCCCGGAAAATCGGGCTGGCCGGCCGCCAGGCTGATCACGTCCTTGCCGGCGGCCTTGAGCTCGGCGCAGCGCGCATCGAGCCCCAGGGTCACCGAAGCAGGTATCTCCCGGGCACGCCGCGAAAGCTTCATGGTGCGACGATACTCCACCTTTCGGGACGAAGGAATCGCTGCCCGGCGTCACTACAATCCCTCTTCCCCGGAGGGATCCCTCCGGGCGCGGCCCGGCCGGTCGGGCCGGCGTGGTCAACCCGTTGATGAAATGTGGAGAGTGCGGCTCATGGCCCGACGACGCAGACGCGCCCCGCGCCGGCGCCGGCAGAGCAAGGGCCGCCGCTGGGTGCGGTGGCTGGTCATCGCCGTGGTGGTGGCGGTGCCCCTGCTCTACTTCGCCTTCTCGATCCTCTTCTACGACCCGCGTGAGCCCGAGACGGCGCCTTTCCCCGAGCTGGTGCCCCGGGATGTGGACGTGTACCTGCGCCGTGAGGGCCTGGCCCACGACATCAACACCCTGCCGAAGCCGCGCCTGCTCGAGCAGCTCCAGCGCACCCGTGAGTGGCGGGACATGGCGTCCACCACCTGGTGGAAGGGACTGGAGTGGCCGGGCGAGCTGGGGGCCGGCGCCGACGAGCTGACGGCCCTGGCCGCCGACCTGCCCTTCGACCTGCTGGAGGACGTCCTGGGGCGGGAGGTCGTGGTTCTCGGCCGCTACGGCGAAGGCGAGGCGGCGACCCGGCAGTCGACGGCCCTCATGGCCCGCATCACCTCCGACGCGAAGCTGGCCATCGAGGCACTCGACATCGAGTTGCTTCTGCAGCGGGCCCTGCCCGGAGCCGTGGTGACGGAGCTGGAGGACCCCGAGGTGCCCGCCGCCCAGTGGCGGCGCTTCGAGCGGCCGGACGCCGAGCCGGTCTTCTTTTCGCGCCACAACGACCTGTTCGTGCTCAGCGCCGACGAGACCTTCCTGCGCGACGTGCTGCTCGCCGTCCATGGCGACCCGGAGCGGTCGCTGGGCAAGTCGCGGCACTATCTCGAGGGTCTGCCGGCGCCGCTCCCGGGTCTGAGGGACGACCCCGAGGCGGCCGACTTCTCCGCCGAGGTGGTGCTCGACCTGCCCTCGTGGTTCGAGCACCGGCGGGCGCTGGAGGCCGCGGGACCGACTCCCGGGGACGGCGACCTCGCCGCAGCCGGCTCCGACCCCGGGCGCAGCCCCGACTTCCTCGCGAACCTGGCCCGGATCCTGTTCGACCCCTACACCTTCAAGGAGTCGGCCGCGCGCTTCGACGTGGCGGACGGCGACACCTCGATCCGCGCCCACGTCGAGCTCGCGCCCTGGGCCGGCGCCGAGCCCCACGGCCTGCGGGACACGCCGTCGTTCGACGTGCCCCAACGCTTGAGCGAGATGTTCGGCCTGCTGCCCTCGGACGTCACCGCCGCCGTCACCATGAACGTCGAGCTGCGTCCGTTCCTGCGTGCGCTGGTGGCCAGCCTCGACCCCGAGGTGAGCAAGCTGATCAACTCGACCATCCGCGACCTGGCCCGCGACTGGCCGGCGTGGCAGGTCCAGAGCCTCGACGGACTGGTCTCGTACCTCGACCGCACCCTCGGCAGCGAGATCACCATCGCGGTGCGGCCCCTCGACCACGAGGTGCCCGAGGGCAGCCAGCCCCTGCCGCTCATGGCGATCATGGTGCCGTTGCGCAATCCGCAGCTGTGGGAGGAGCTGGCCCTGGCCGTGATCATGGGCTACCGCACGCTCGGCATCGATCCCGACACCATGCTCCAGCAGGACGAGGGCGTCGGCACGCGCAAGTGGCTCGGGCTCACGGGCCTGCCGGTGGACGAGATCTCGTTCATCGCCCTCGATTGGAAGGCGGGCACGCACATGCTCGTGGTGGCCACCGACGACGACTTCCTGCGGGAGATCGTCACGACCTACACCTCGATCCAGTCCGGATCGCTGATGGGGTCGGGCCGGCCGGCGCTCACGTCGCTGAAGGGCATGCGCCGCTGGATCGGCGAGCTGCAGCCCGACGGCACGGTGGAGCCGGACAAGCGCGGGCAGCTCCACGGTGTGCGCAGCAATGTTGCCCTTTGGGCCGATAGCGATGCGATGCGCGAGATGTTCGAGAGCTACGGCGAGTACGTCGCCGACACGGAGACCCTGGTCGACCTCGGCGTGCTGCGCATCGAGGAGCGGCGCAAGCTGATCCGGCAGCTCTATCCGCAGTACGCGCCCGAGGGCGCCGGCATGCCGGACGAGCTCTCGAGGCAGCTCGACACGCGGCTCGACGGGATCATCAACGGGCTCGAGGATCGCCGCCTGAACGAGCAGGTGCCGGCCCTCGCCAAGGCCTGGCGCGATGGATTCGCCTGGCTCGACCTGGTCCGCTCGGGTGTCGCCACGCTCAACTATCGCAGCACCGATGCCGACCTCGACGTGCGCATCGAGACGGTGCTGGCCCCGGCCCGGGGGCGCTAGGCTCTCCCGGCGCCGCCGGGTGACCCGCGTCGGCGCGGGTCCCGAAGGCGCAAGGCCTTGACCGCGTGGGTGCCCATGGGCTGCAATCCCTCCTCGCTTCATCGTGCCCGGATGGCGGAATTGGCAGACGCGCTAGGTTGAGGGCCTAGTCCCGGTCAAACGGGGTGCAGGTTCAAGTCCTGTTCCGGGCACCAGCTTCACCTCCCCGCGACCCTCGCGCGGGGCCCGCGGCCGACCGAACATGACGGGTCGTTCAGTCGTCTCATGACCCAGGCGTGTCACTTGCGTGCCAACCGGGTCCGCCGCAGGATGGGCGCTCGGGTCGGCGTCCTGCGTAGACGATGACCCTCGGGCGCCGGTGCTTTTTCCCCTGCCGTCGCCGCACAGAATCCGGAGGCGACATGAACATGCTGAAGAACATCCGCCCGCTCACAGCCCTGGCCCTTACCGCCGCCGTGTTGGTGGCGGGTTGCGCGTCGAGCAAAGGCGAGGGCTACACCCGGCCCGGCTACGACCTGAACTCCATCGGTCGCGTCGCCATCGTCAACGGTCGCGGCACCGAGTTCGCCATGGACAGTGAGCGCGCGCTCATGGACATCTACCAGATGGAATTCCTGCGGCGCGGCTGGAACATCGTCGAGCGCAGCAACATCCAGCAGGCCATCGACGAGCTCAACTTCCAGAACTCCGACCTGGCCAGCCAGTCCAACCGCGGCGCCCTGGGCAACGTGCTCAACGCCGACGCCCTGGTCATCGTGAACATGGAGATGGGCGACAACGAAGTCACCATGACGGCCAAGATGCTCGAGACGGCCACCGGCGAATTGATCTGGATGGGCTCGGGCGACGGCTCGCTGAACAAGACCCTCGGCACGATCACCGGCGCCCTGGTGGGCGCGGGCGTGGGCGCGGCCGTGGGCGACAGCGGTGGCACGGTGGCCATCGGCGGCGTCCTCGGTGGCGCGGCCGGCTATGCCATGGGCCCGAGCGAGCTCGAGAACGCCAAGGATGTGGTCAAGGCGGTGTGCGAGACGCTGCCGCCGCGCTTCGGCACCGGCGCCATGTGAGTCTGCCGGACTCCTCACGGAGTTCGGACCCGAGACCGCTCCTGTGCCCTGAGGGCATCAGGACGACGACCCCCGTCGGTGCGATTGACGCCGGCGGGGGTCGTTCCGTAGGCTCCCGTCCAAGTGTTGCGTGAAGGCCCCGGACGGCCGTTCAAGATCACGCAATCCGGTCGCGGGGTGGAGCAGTCCGGTAGCTCGTCGGGCTCATAACCCGAAGGTCGCGGGTTCGAATCCCGCCCCCGCTACCATTCACTCGAGATGGCCTTGCCCCACAAGGACTTACGGCACCACGAGACTAGCGGGTGCCAAGCGGGTCGCAGGTTTGTGGTCGACCACCGCAACCATTCACTCGAGATGATCGAGGCACGAGAGGGCCTGTGGTCGAGATCCGGCGGGCCCTCGGCAATTCTGGGCCGCTGGGATCCCAGTTTCGCCGTGACCGTCCCATCGGCTGCAGCCTCCTTCGATTGACTTGGCTTTTCACGCCGAGGCCGCAAGCTATCCTCGGTAGGACTGATGGGTCCTCGGGATCACTGAATCCGTGACCGCCGACTCACGCAGCGTCGGCCGCAGGCTTCGAGCACGGGCGTCATGGCCGGCGTGGAGGTCGGCGATAAGATTGACTCGATCGGCTAACGATTACGTGATGCATTCCGTGCTCGTCCAGGAAACGGCGTGCGTGCGATTCGTCCCATTCGTTTCGAGGACCCAGCAGCAACTCGACGATCGGTTCGCCGTTGCCCAAGTCGCGTAGATCGAATCGTGGCCGACCTGACTCGCACCCACCGGACAGCGTTTCGATTGACCCGCCCTGGACCTTGACGGCCTCCTCCCCGACGATTCGCCATTCGCGTTCTTCAAAGAAGCCCGGTTTCTTGAGTTGTAGGCTCAAGGTGTACAAATCCATTTGTAGTCGAACGCGTGCGTTGGCTCGCTCCCCCTCAGTCGCCGCCTTCTTCAAGGCGGAGTGGAATGAGGCGCAGACGGCGTTGATGTGGAATTCCTGAGCACCCTTTTCGTAGATGATCGGGACTAGCGCTGTCTCTCGATCGATGATTAGGGCTCCTCCTGCTGGGCCGGCAGGAAAGGCATTCCAAGACAGTGGAATGTGGCCTATCTCGATTCCGAGTCTGTTGGGATCCATGCCGATCGAGAACCCACTGCCATCATCTGCATAGGCTCGCCATTGGCTGAGTAGGTCGCCCTGCTCAGAAAAGCAGGCAATGTGCGGTGGCAGGCGAGTCCGCTTGAAGAACTCGAGGTGTTCCTGTGCGTGCAATGATGGAATCAGCTCGGGAAGCTGACCCTTGAGTATTCCCAAGGACCACGTGTTTTCCTCGGAGTCATTCGTGAACTGTGAGTCGGACAGCCACATCTCTCGACTCGTCAGAATCCCCTCGAAGGCAGCGCGCGAACAGTAATGGTAGATCAAGCGGGGTGTTGGTGAGGACACGCAGGCAACGTACCTATGGGCGGCTAGCGGTGGTAGTTTAGGGCTGTCGTTCAGCCGTAGATCGCCATGTGGTGACCTGCTGCCGTACCGTCATTCGGCCATGGTTGCAACTACGCCCGTCGAGGCGCTCATCCCGTCGCCATGACACCCACGCTACCGATCACACGAGATGGCAGGTCAGTTGGACCGAGCCAAGTGCCGTGAGGAATCGGGACATGATTCGAGATGAGGCTGACGAACAGGGAAGACTGATTCGCGGAAGCCTTGAGTGACCTGCCACGATCTCGCAGTCCATTCCGGTCAAGTGCCCCGTCCGGCGAAAGTTGGATGCACGTAAGCGACTAAGCGCGCACTGAGCAAGAGGAGTGCTATCAGAGTGCGGCATGCTACGGCGGTTCATCACTTCGCTCTCGCGCAGCACCGAACGAGACCGTGCCCCCGAGGGCCCTCGACGAGCCACCAAGACTGCGGCTGAGCAGCACATGAAACGCAACACAGGCTTCCGGTGATTGGCATTGCGATTGCATTAGAGGTCGCAAGAGCGATCGAGCCAGCTAAAGACACCCGTTAGAGCCGAGAACCGTCGCTCTTCAGCGCTCACTCCTCGCTAGCAAGTGTGTCGACCAACTCGACGCAATGTTCCCAAACCTTGACACCCGTTGGTCCCGTGCAACCTTCCATTGTGTTCATGTCCTCTAGATCCGTGTCGGGCCAGCGCGTGCCGACCGGCACGTACCGGAGCAACGCCTTTCCCTCCCGCAGCTCCATTGAGGGCACGTAGATCTCCATCTCTCGCAGTTCGGGCACCTCCTCGTAGACCAGCTCCCGCTTGCCCCAGAGCGGGTGTCCTTGTAGGCGCGGCCGCCACCTCGCAGCAACCACGTCCTTGAGCTCTACCAGGGTTCGTGAAGTGAACGTAGTCACGACCATTGGCGGTACGAATTCGCGCTCCTCGTCAAACCACCGCTGCTGAGCAATCGTAACGTCAACGACGTGAAACGGCGGCGCGAACACCCAAGCATGGCCGAGGACCGCGCCGGGAAAGTCCTGCTCGTCTACCGTTTGGAAGCCGCGCCAGATGCCCTCATGCGGCACCCTTAGGACGAAGGACCCTTGGATGACGTGGTTCCAGATGCCTGCTCTCTCGAGGACTCTAGACAGCATCGCCGAGCCGTTCAGACACGACGCCACCATGTCAGAGCCTGCGAACAACTCCGCGACGGTCGCGGCGACCGCCGGCACCACCAGTTTGGCCCGGCGCCGGTAGCTATCTGAGAGAGGCCGCCTCGCTAGCCACCGTGTGCACAGTTTGAGGTACTCGGGGTCCGCCTTCTCCAGAGCGAGGAAGGCCGGCTGGTCGTAGAATCCAAGTTGTGTGGTGTCAACACCGTCCGACCGCAAGCGGTGATCCACCTCCTGGAACTCAGCCTCCCTTTTCTTTTGCCTTCGCGCTGCCTCTCCCATCATCAGATCTTCTAACGGTGCCGTGGAGCGAGTCAACGGCTGTGCGTTGTCAGATTGGTCGACGAGCACTACCTCCGGATCCACGGGACACCGAGGTAGACCAGAGGGCACGAAACGACCCACTAGTGGGGCGACTGTGCATGTTCGACGAGTCGTACGGGAACTAGGAGCTCTTCTAGGCCTTCTACGACCAGAAAGTGATCCACGCGACACGCGACCGCTACCGCGAGATCATCGACTAGAGCAAGAATGCACGGCTAAGGCCTAACTCAACCAATTGTGGCGGTCGTAGCTGCAAGCCCCGGGCCTAGCGAGAGCAACCACTCCCCCCTAAGTACGCGTCGGCTGCTCGGCCGATTCAGGTCTTCGCTCCATGGGCAACGGGTGCCCCACATGCATCTCCTCTGACTCCTCGAAGTCTTGGTCGCGATCTCTTCTCGCATCGCCTATAGAGCACTCGTGTTCTTCGCTCAGGCACCTCGCCCGACAGGTCGACTGCCCCTAGGAATTGACGGTGGAGCACAACCTCCGGGTGGACGCCCCGGCTGTCTCATGAACGGCCTGCTGAATGGCAATCCCACCCAAGAATGCGGCTACGAGAAGCCGGCTACTTGGGTATCTCGCTTTCAGATACCCGAGGACCCTTCAGAGAGCCGCACGTAGAGACGAGTAGCCAGAGTTGGTTGCCCCAGGCGCTGCCGGCGCTCGTTCGGAGGGAATGGCGTGGTGGCATCTTCCTTGAGTACCTGAATCTTGTGCGCACTCTCGAGGGCTAGTAGTTCTCTTCGGTAAATTGCGTCGGAATAGAAGTCGTCTGGTCGGCAAACCCAGTCGTCTCTAAAGACCTTTACGCGCGTTGGGCCACCTGCGAGCTTTGCGAGAATCTCGCGATGCAGCGCATCTAGTTCCGGGCGGAAGAGCCGCGCAGTACCGGACTTGGACGCCTGAAGGAGCGCTAGGGTGTCACCCTCACATTCGATTCCGCCTCCACTCTTCCACATCACCTGCTTCATGATCTTGAAGCCCAGTGGGTGCTTTGTAGCGTGTAGGAGGTAATGACTCGTAGTGGCTCGGTTCGCGTCCTCAACGCGGAGTGGCAAGATGTACTCAGCGCCAGCAGCCTTGCGAAGAGCATTCCTGTAAGTTCCTACGATTATCGCTTCTCGAAGTGCCGCGTCATCGGTTGCGGTGAACTGAGCGATCATGTCGGCTGCGGTCTCTTTTGAGCCATAGAGATCCTCAAGGATGCGATTGGAATCTCCGCGCGCGGCGGCTAGTCCGGCAACTCGACGAATGCCATCGAGGTTGAAAAAAATAAAGACCTCGCACGTAGGTCGCGCAAGGATGTTGGCGATTCGTTCCATTGAAACGTCATCCACGCCGCAAGGATCGACAAACAAGAAGGTTGGAACGAGCTGGTAACCAGGGCCAATGCCTTCGAGAAGGGCGTCGACGTGTTCAGAGAATCGGCCGTGAGCAACAACTGGCTTCTTGATATGGAGGTGATCTTCGTAGAAGGCCGTTACAGACGCTTCGAGTTCATTGAAGAACCCCCGTCTCTTTTCGTTGTAAATGCAGAGCACGCGCTCTGCGAAGTCGGGATTGTCCGCGACAATCTGTAGGGCTAGCAGCGGAGAACCGGGGAATGTCTTGTCACCAGATTCGTAGTGGCCGCGGCCAGCAAAGCCATCGAAGTAGAGGAGCTTTGAGTGCTGAGATTTGATGACGTTGAAGTACGCAGGAAGATAGCCTTCGAGGATGGCGTGCTTTATGCGGGTTTGGAGCCGGTAGCTGTTGAAGTGATCCCGATCGGCACTAGGCATCTAAGAATCCCGCTGGTGGGTCAGCTGATTTCCTGAGCCGAGGGGAGCTCATCCCAGGTGCGCCCTCGCAAGACACGTCCTGCCGCCTTCTTGTTGCGCCCTCCCCATTGCTTGAAGAAGAAGGCCACATCGTTACGTCGGCACTGCCGCTGTATGTCGAGCACCCACGATTCCGCCATCTCCCGCGAATTGGGGCCAGACTCGCCACCAACGATGACCCAGTCGATGCCCTCGAGTGAGAGGCTTGGGAGCGGTCCCAGAAGAGGCTCACACGAGAGAAACCGCACCGACGCAGATGTCACTGCCTGTAGATGTTGAATTCGGGCGGCATACCCAGATTGTTCAACACTCGTGCCGACCCATACGTTCGAGGGCCAGGGGAGACTTGGAGCGAGGGAGGCCAACCGCTCAGGTCGCTTGGTCAATACCTGAAAGGTGTGAATAGGGCAGGACTCCATGACATCAAAGACATCGCGAATGAATTCATCGGGCACCGCCTCGTGAAATAGGTCGCTCATCGAGTTCACAAAAATGAGCCTTGGGCGCTTCCATCGCCGCGGAAGGTCTAGTGCCTCATGAGAGAGGTTTATCCGGCCCGTAAAGACGGGCCGACCATCAGGTGTGCGACTGGCAACTTCGCGATACTTTCCATTGCTCGCGTGCATGATGTTGCTGAGCCGAAGTGCCATCCTGGCTGCATAGCAGTTTAAGCAGCCAGGCGACACAGGAGTGCAGCCTGCAACGGGATTCCAGGTCGCTTCCGTCCATTCGATGCCGCTGCTGCCAGCCATGAATGCCCCCTTCGAATGCGATTTAGGACAGCGTACAGGCGATCGGTTCGTACGTGACGCTCTCTTTGTCAATAGCTCCTAGATCGACTCGAGGCTCTGTCCAATCCAATGCCCATTCAATGCTAGGCCTACCGACGTCACGAGAGTGTCGCGTTCTGGGGCAAAGTGCTACACGGTATTCCTTAGGGCAGTCCTCGCCCGATTCTGGGCACTGTGGGCCTTGCTGTTTGTGACGTGTCGAGCCCTCATGGGAACCCACCACTCCCCTCTTGTGGAGGTCCCATGGCCATCCAATCCATCCCCCGACGCCACCCGCAGTACGAGGCACGGGCCGATGTCGCCGTCGGTTACTTGCGCCGATCCACCGACCGGCAAGAACAGTCCCTTGGCGATCAACAACAGGCCATCGAGGGCTACGTCGCCGACCGTGGCCTGAGGGTCCACAACCTCTACGTTGACGACGCCATCAGCGGGACCGGCACAGCTCAGCGCAAGGCATTCCAACAGATGTTAGCGGACGCCCAGCAGCCCAACTGTCCCTTCGGCTTTGTCGTCGCTTACGACGTCAAGCGTTTCGGTCGGCTCGACAATGACGAAGCGGGCTACTACCGGCACGTGCTCCGCATGCACGGCGTGGAAGTCCTCTACGTCTCGGAGAACTTCAACGGCGACAGCACTGATGACCTGCTGCGGCCCGTCAAGCAATGGCAGGCTCGCCAGGAGTCCAAGGACCTCTCCAAGGTCACTATCCGAGGACTGCTCTCGAAGGTAGTGGGCGGTTGGTGGATGGGGGGCGTGCCCCCCTGTGGGTACGACTTGCGATACGAGAACGAGTCAGGTGGCTTCCTCTTCGTGGTGCGCTTTCTCCGCGACGGCACGAAGGAGGTTCTTGATGAGGAGGGGATGGTCACCCGCACCCTTGCGAAGGGCGAACGAGTCTCTGTCACCAAACGGGATCGCGCGCGACTCACGCCTGGCGATCCCAAGCGAGTCGAGGCCATCGAGCGGATCTTCCGCATGGCTGCCGAAGAGCGGCGCGGCTTCGCGGCGATCTCTTCGGCGCTCAATGAGGACGGCGTCGCTTCACCGAGGTGTTCCGAGTGGTCCCGGATTTACTCGGGCCGCTGGGTGAGTTCGACGGTGCGTGAAATCTTGATCAACCCCCTCTACACCGGAGACATGGTCTGGAATCGCCGCACCGACGCGCGCTTCCACAAGATTGCCAATGGCCGGGCCGTTGAGCGGACGAATGCCTATGGGGCGCGCCTCGTCCCCAATCTGGTGGAAGACTGGATCACCATTCGGGGCGCCCACCCCGCGCTCGTGAGCCGTCGACTCTTCGAGAGGGCCAGAGAGGTCCGGGAATCGAGGTCCTCGTCCTCAAGCCAGCGAGGTCGCAACCCGCGCGAGGCGGGTTCGTGGAGGGGGCAGAGGGCGCGATACTTGCTGACGGGACTGGTGGAGTGCGGGCGCTGCGGAGGCCGATACGAGGGTTGTGTGCGCCGCAAAGGCAAGCCTCGCAAGGACGGATCGATCGTCAGGACCCACTACTACGGATGCGGTAGTTACATCCGCCAGGGGCGCTCAGCTTGTGTGTTCGGGCCGGTCGGGCAAGAGGCGCTCGAAGTCGCAGTGGTGGAAGGCGTCCTCTCATTCTACCGGGAGCGGTACTCGGGCGAGGCCGGGCGGCGGCGCATGAGTCGGGCCCTGCGAGAGGGAGTCGGCGACGACACCTCAGAGATTGAGGGGGCGCGAGGGAGGGCCAATGAGCGGCGCGTCGTAATCGAGGCAACGATCACGAAGCTTCTCGACAACATCACTCCTACCAATCGCGATTTCGTCGACAACCGCTTGAAGCACTTCGACCAAGAACGCAAGACACTCGACAGGCAGTTGGTGGAGCTGGACGCGCTCGTGTTGGGGAGGGCTGCCCAGAGCGAGCTGTTCGACGATCTTCGTGGATTCCTCGCGAGCCTTGAAGGCGTGCTGCGCGAGGGCACGCCTGATCAGCGCATCCGTGCGATGAGGCGCTGCGTGGTGAGGGTCGTCTTCTCGTCAAAGGAGGAGAAGGTGCAGATCGAGGTCCGTGATCTACCGACCGCGGAACTCGAGGGAGCAAGTCGCATCGATGTTGATCTGAGTGCGTGAGGACGCCCGCAGGAAGCGCGCGCAGTAGCTCGTGATCCAGTTAGCACTGGGAGCACGCCCCATTGACCCGCCATCCGGCCTCCCTTCGTTGGCCAAAGTACCACTCGGTACTTGGGCGACTATCCCGCTGATGCAGCCACTGCATCAACGGGATAGTCGCCCATGGTTTGACCTGACTATGGGGTTTGCCGGAACACCCACCAGATAATGTCGCTGGCGAAAAGCGTGTCCGTGGGATGGGAGTACGTCGCCCCTCCGGTCTTGGTCGCGATGACGACAGGTGGCTGGACGCCGCTCGCGTTGACGAAGTGCTCCTCGACGTCATAGTTGGGGCAGGTCACCCCCACAAAGGTCAAGTGTGGGCCGAGCGTCAGACTTGATGTCGAAAGCCCAGGGTCGAGCCAGGCCGTGGATGCTGAGGAGGTCGCTACCCGCACCGGTGGGGCTTGACTGAGTTCCTTGGAGCCGTACCTTGTTGCGACTGAAACTCAACTAGGAGGCGGCTTTGCGATGAGCCCAGACCTGTGAAACGACTCTCAATCCTCATGATTGTTGCGACATGTACACTTGGCACAGGCTGTCTCGGTGTCCGCGCTTGGACGCCGGCGACCGTGAATGCTTCGTGCCCGATCACGGGTAATCGTGTGATGCGAGAAGCGGGCGAGGTGGCCTGGGAGGGGCGGTCGGTGGGCTTCTGCTCGGAGCGCTGCATCGATTCATGGAGCGATCTCGAAGAACCGGCCAAGTTGTCTGTGCTGAGATCGGCTGTGCACAGCCACCACGGCCATCCGCACTGATCGCTGAAGACTCACCTTCAGCGAGTTGGGATGGCGACCGCTGCCTATTGCCTGTCGAACCGAGTTGCAGAAGTCGTTATCGGCGGGATAGTCACCAATCAGACTTCCCGCGTAGGCACCGGCGCGCTTATTGCGCTAGGTCGTGCGTTGCCGCGCAGACTCCTCTCGCAGTCACACGAGTTGTCAGCCGAGTTCGTAGGGCCCATTTCTACGGAAGAACGGCCTCCCGCTGCCTGATACCACCTTTCGGTATAGCTACCCGCTCCCAGCACCGATAAACGCCCTGGGTTGCCCAAGGGGCACCTCAAGTCGTAGCCTCCCCACGTGCTCTCTGTGACCGACCCTCGCCGACTCGCCGCTGTCGTCCTCATGCTCCTGTCCCAAGTGGCAGGCGGTTTGGTCGTCATCTGTGATGAGGGCGTCGCCGGGCAGATCATGGAGTTCCTGCCCCAGTTCTGCTGTGAGGCGCCCGTTGAAGGAAGTCCGGCCTCACCCAGTGGAATCCAGGAGCAGGACCCTTGCGGCCCTTGCTACGACACCCCCCTCGTCACGTTCATTCAGGTCAAGGATGAGCTCCAGAGCTTTGCCCTGCTTGAGCTCGCAGTCGTGGCGACGCTTGAAGACACCCCGCTGACCCAGTTGTTCAACTGTGGCGCCGTCGCTTGCGACGTGACTTCGCCTGCGGTTGCTTCGACGACCATTAGCCAACTCGCCGGCACCGTCGTCCTGCTCTGCTGATTCTCCTGCGCACTCGTTGCTAAGCGCACCGGGCCTCTCGGTGCGGCTCCGCCCACCGAGCCTCGGTGGGCGCAATGCAGAAGCGCAGGAGTTCCACGATGTCGCACAGAGTCTATCGACCGCCAATTGCGGTCGCCCCCCGATCACGTAATCGACGAAACACGCGCTGGGGACTGATCGCCCTCGCCCCACTTGCATTCACTGGGTGCGTGTCCTACGAGCCCGCACCGCTCGATCCCGCCGGGATTCTCTCCGGGCTGAGGGCTGTTTCCCTCGACGCCCCGAGGGCTCCCGACAAGGACTCTCAGCAAAGCTCCGAGCAGGGCGGCGAGGCGAGCCTCGCGCCGCCTCCGTTCGATCCATCCGACGGCCTCACGATGGACGAGGCCGCCGCCGTGGCCGTCACGCTCAACCCCGCACTGCGCGTGAGCCGTGCCGAGGCCGGGGTGGCCGAGTCTCAACTCGTCGAAGCGGGATTGCTTCCCGATCCGACGGTCGGTTGGGACATCGCCGACAGCGACCTCGAGGTCCTCCTGCCTCTCCTGCGACCCAATGAGCGCGACGCCAAAGTCGACGAGGCGCAGGCCCGGGTCAACGAGGTCCAGTGGGCCATCCACGGTGATGAGTGGACTCTCAAACGAGACGTCCAACTCGCATTCATCGATCTGCTGGCAACGGTCGAGCAGCGACTGCTCAACGATCAGCTCCAAGAAGTCGTCACTCGGACGCGGGACTTCTTCCTACGGGCTCGGGGGCAGGGCGCAGCCACGGCGCTGCAAGAAACAACTGCAGCCATCCAGGCAGCAGAAGTCCGCCTTGAAGGGGAAGGTCTCGTCGTGCAGGAGCGTCGCGCGCGACAGGCTCTCAACGCTCTTCTGGGACTCCCGCCCGAGGCTCAATACCTGCTCCAGACTCCGATCAACCCATTCCACGAGCGGAGCGAAGGCCTCGACGATGCCGGCGCATTGACTCAACAGGCTCTGGAACACCGGCCTGATCTCCAGGCACTGCTCGCAACCTACGAACAGGCCGAGCAGCGGTTGCACCTCGCGGTCGCTCAGCAATGGCCAGCCCTGACCATCGGGACGTCCCTCGAGCTCCAGTTGCCGTTCTTCAGCGGGTTCAACGGGCCAGCGATCCAGACCGCGACGAAAGAGCGCGAGCAACTCGGTCAGGCAGTGGAAGCCGCTGTCCACCAGCTGCGCGCCGAGGTCCACGACGCGCTGGCCGCCCTCGAGCTGGCTCGCCGTCAGGTCGAGTACTTCGAGAATGAGATCGAACCGCGGCTCGCCGAGAGCCTGAACCTCGTCGACGAAGCGTTTCAAGCCCGTCAGGTCACAGCAGGCGAGATCCTGATCGCACAGAGCCAGGTACTCGACGCGCGAGAGCGTCTGCTCGCATCACGCATCGCGCACGCACGTGCGCTCGCTGTCGTCACTTGGGTGACCGGCGACAAGACACCGGGAGGTGAACCATGAGAACCCTGATCGCCCTGAGTCTGATTCCGTTCGTTCTCATCGGCTGCGGCCACTCCGACCACAGCGGGGAACCGACGACTCAAGCCGCCAGCGACGACGGTCACGACCAACACGAAGAGGATGGAGTCCACGTCGAGGACGAGGAGCATGAAGAGGGACACGTTGAGCTCACCTCCGACCAGGTGGAAGCTGCCGGCATAACCACAGCGTCGGTCCAGTCAGGGCAGATCGATTCGGTACTGACCCTCTCCGCGTCCGTTGCCGCCAGCCTCGACGCGCAAGCACACATCAACCCCCGTGTCGGAGGGCTTGTTCGCAAGATTCACGCGAGCCTCGGTCAATCCGTCACCACGGGTGATCCGCTGTGCGAAATCGACAGTGTCGATCTCGGTCGCGCCGTGAGCGCGTTTCTCGGCGCCAAGGCCACGGTCGAAACGAGCGAGGAGACGCTTGCGCGCGAGCGAGAGTTGCTCACTCGAAACCTCGAACTGGCCCGAGAGATTTTCGAACGGGAGCGCGACCTCGCCGAGCGGGAGATCACGACGCTCAGCGCGCAGTACGCTGCAGAGCAAGCGCTTCAAGACGCTCAGCTTCGCCTGGACTCACGAGTTCTCGAGATCGAGGCTCGGCTTGCCAGAGAGCGCATCGAGTTGGCGGCCTCCCACCGAGAGCTGGACATCCTCGGTCTCGAAGCCACCGACCTGGCCACGATCGTTGCGACAGGCGACGAGCCCCACGCGCCGTTTGGAACCTACGTCATCCGGGCACCTCGCGACGGCATCATCGTCGACAGGGACGTCACCGAGAATGAGTTCGTCGACCCGGAGATGACCCTCTTCAACCTGCAGGACCTTTCCGAGGTCTGGGTGCTCGCCTCTGTCTACGAACAGGACCTCGTCTCCGCCCGGATCGGAGCCACCGCGACCGTCCACCTGGACGCCTTCCCCGGCGTCGAACTGCGCGGTGAGGTGGGCTTCATCGACTATCACATCGAGCCCGCGACCCGAGCAGCCTCCATCCGCATCGAGTTGGCCAACGGTCCGATCGATGCTTGGGGCGAGGAATGGCCGATCCGGCCAGGCATGTTCGGAATCGCGGAGATTACTACAGGCGCCCACGAGGCGGCCGTCGTCATTCCGGAGAGTGCGCTCGTTCACGAAGACGTGGGCGAGTTCGTGTTCGTCTTGGACGAGCCCGGCGTCTTCGAGCGACGCGCCGTTCAGGTCGGCGCGGCTGCGCACGACAACGTCGAGATCACCGCAGGGCTCGAGCCCGGCGAAACCATCGCCATCAGCGGCACCTTCGCTCTCAAGTCCGCGGCGCGGGCTGGAGAGCTGGGTGGCGGCCACAGCCACTAGGCGGAAGAATACATGATCAACCGCATCATCGATTTCTCCCTGAACAACCGCTTCCTAGTGGTTGTGCTGTGGCTCCTGGCCGGCGTGCTGGGAATCCAGTCCATGCGCGAGCTTCCGGTGGATGCCGTGCCGGACGTCACGAACGTCCAGGTGCAGGTGCTCACCAACAGCCCGGGGCTCGCGCCTCAGGAGGTGGAGTCGTTCATCACCTTCCCGGTGGAATCCGCCATGAGCGGGATTCCGAAGGTGGAAGAGATCCGCTCGGTCTCCAAGTTCGGTCTCTCCGTAGTCACCGTCGTCTTCGAGGAAGGGACGGACATCTACTGGGCGCGTCAACTGGTCGGCGAACGCCTGGTCGAGGCGCGCGAGGCCGTTCCCGAGGGTTACGGCGAGCCCGAGATGGGCCCCATCTCCACCGGCCTGGGTGAGATCTACCAGTTCGAGATCAAGGGTGAGAATCACTCGCCCATGGAGCTCAGGACGCTCCTGGACTGGGTCGTCAACTATCAGCTTCGCTCCGTGCCCGGTGTGGTCGAGGTCAACGCGTTCGGAGGTGAGCTCAAGACCTACCAGGTCACGCTCGACCCGAAGAAGCTCACCTCACATGGCATCGCGCTACGCCAGGTCTTCGAGGCCATCGAGGGCAACAACCGCAACGTCGGCGGCGGGTACATCGTGCACGCCGACGAACAGTACCTCGTTCGCGGCCAGGGTCTCGTGGAGGAGCTCGGCGACCTGGCCAAGGTCGTCGTTGCGAAGGACAAGCTCGGCACGCCCGTGTACCTCGACAACCTGGGTCGCATCGAATTCCAGCCCATGATTCGCCAAGGCGCCGTCACGCGCGACGGCGAGGGCGAAGCCGTGGTCGGCATCGTGATGATGCTGATGGGTGCCAACGCCCGCACAGTCGCAGAAGACGTGCACGCAAAGATCCAGGAGATCCAGAAGACACTGCCCGAAGGCGTCTCCATCGACACGTTCTACAACCGCACCGAGCTCGTGAATCGCACGATCAGCACGGTGACCAAGAACCTCCTCGAGGGCGGTTTGCTCGTCATCGGCGTGCTCCTGCTGCTGCTCGGGAATCTGCGCGGCGGGCTCCTGGTCGCCTTGTCCATCCCCGTGTCGATGCTCGTCGCCCTGACGGCCATGGAGCGGTTCGGTGTCTCGGGCAACCTGATGTCACTGGGAGCCGTCGACTTCGGGATCATCGTCGATGGTTCGATCGTGATCATCGAGAACATCGTGCGGCACCTTCGCGTTCATCGCGATGACTCGCGCACCCCGCACCTGGAGAAGATCCGACGCGCCTGCCACGAAGTCGCGCGACCCGTGGTCTTCGCCGTGGGCATCATCACGATCGTGTACCTGCCGGTCCTCGCGCTGCGCGGGATCGAGGGCAAGATGTTCCGCCCCATGGCCTTGACCGTCGTTTTCGCCATGGCGGGCTCGCTCGTCTGCGCGCTGACACTGATGCCCGTCCTGGCTTCGTTCTTCCTGAAGCGCGTGAGCGAGAAGGACCCCTTCCTCTTCCGCATCGCCAAGCGCCTGTACGAGCCGGCCCTCAAGAAGACCGTCGCCCATCCGCGACGCACTGCTGCGATCGCGGGCGGCGGCTTCCTGGCGAGCCTGGCTCTCGTCCCCTTCCTCGGTGCGGAGTTCATGCCCCGCCTCGACGAGGGCGCCATCGCCATGCAGATCTGGCGCCTACCCAGCATCTCGCTCGAGACATCCAACGAGATCAGCACCGACGTCGAAGAGATCGTGATGGGCTTCCCGGAAGTCGAGACGGTCGTCTCCCGAACGGGTCGAGCCGAGATCGCCACCGATCCGATGGGCGTCGAGATCAGCGACACCTATCTCATCTTGAATCCACCCGACACCTGGCGCTTCGAGACCAAGGAAGAGCTCATCGCGGCCTTGAACGAGTCCCTCGAGGAGCGCTTCCCGGGTGTGATGTTCAGCTACTCCCAGCCCATCGAACTCAGGGTCGCCGAACTCATCAGCGGCGTTCGCTCGGACGTCGGCATCCAGATCTACGCCGGCAGCGGAACGCTCGACGACATGAGCGAGATCGCCGACGAAGTCGCTTCAGTCGTGGGCCGGATCGACGGCATGCAGGAGGTCAAGGCCGAACAGGTCCTTGGGCTCCCGGCACTGACCGTCGACATCGATCGGCAGGCCATCGCGCGCTTGGGCCTCAACGCCGAGGACGTCCTGGACGTCATCGAGACCATCGGAGGCCGAGCGGTCGGTACCGTCATCGAAGACCAGCGGCGCTTCACGATCCAGGTCCGCTTCGACCCAGCGGTCCGTGAAGACCTGGAGTCACTCAAACGGCTGCCCGTTTCCCTGGACGGTGGCGGAGATGACCCATCGCACTGGGTTCCGCTGGAGCAGGTCGCCGACGTAACCATTGCAACAGGGCCGGCCCAGATCAGCCGCGAGAAGATCCAACGCAAGATCACGGTCGAGGCCAACGTCCGCGGCCGAGACCTGGCCTCGGCCGTCGCCGAAGCCCGTGCTGCCGTTGAGGCCGAGGTCGATCTGCCT
>JAJDEP010000008.1 GCA_029259715.1 Planctomycetota bacterium
GTGCTGACCTCCAACCGCGGTTTCTCGGACTGGGGCCAGGTCTTCGCCGATCAGGTGGTGGCGGGGGCGATTCTCGACCGGCTACTGCACCACGCCACCGTGGTCAACATCAAGGGAAAGAGTTACCGCATGCGGCGCCACCAGGACGCTTTCGCCGGCGAGAAGGGAGCGCCTATGATCTAACCGGCTCTGCACTTTTCGTGATCGCCAACACTCTTGGACCTATCGACCACGCGTCGGCACATGAAATTAAGGCGCCCACGCCGGCCGTGAGCGCGGCCTACTTGGTCAAGCGTGGTGAGACGCTTAGCTCCATCTCCAAAAAGCTGAATGTGAACGTTGTTGACTTGGCGGCGCGAAACAAAGTAGTCGGCGACCGCATCTACGCTGGCACTACGTTGTTCACCGACATACCCGCTCCCTCACAGAATCCGATGCCACGATCTCCAGCGGGATATATCGTGCAGCCCGGCGACACGCTCAACTTGATTGCGCGCAGGCTCGACCTCAACCCCGTAGCGCTCGCTGCCCGCAATGGCCTGGTTAACGGTGGCGTGTATGCAGGGGCCCAACTCTTGACCAACGTGTCCGTTGCCGGAAGAGGGCCGGTACCCGCCGCTGCCTTCGTCGCTAAGCGGACCGGCACGACAGCTCCGCCGGTCTGCCCTGTGCAAGGGCATTCACAATTTATGAATGACTGGGGATTTCCCCGACCCGGCGGACGCTGGCACCGCGGCAACGACCTAATGGCTCCTCGCGGACGGGCGGTTCTCGCACCGGTATCCGGAAAAGTGAACCAGAGCTCAAACAAGCTTGGCGGCAAGACGGTACACCTAAGGGCAGTCGACGGAACCGTTTACTACTTCGCCCACCTGGATGCGTATGGCGCCAAGGGGACAGTCTCGGCCGGCGCTGTCCTAGGTTCTGTTGGTTCTAGTGGGGACGCTGAGGGCGGCCCACCCCATCTGCATTTTGAGATCCGCCCGGCCGGGGGCGAGCCAGTCAATCCCTATCCGACTGTGCGCTCTATCTGCAGATAGCTCACCAAACACACGAGTTGGTCAAGACTTGACCAGGCGCTCGATGGCGAGGGTCGCCTCCCTCACCATGTCCTTGTCCGACCCTTCTTCTGCGTCCGATACGCAGTGACGGATGTGGTCGTCTAATAGAACAATCGCCACCTTTTTAAGACGTTGCTTGCAGCCGTGATCTGTGTAAGTACGTCAATGCAGTAGGTCTCGTTTTCAACCATCTTCGACAGGCCTCGGATCTGCCCCTCGATTCGCTTGAGCCGGGCCAGCACATCTTCTTTGTGGTCCTGGTATCCGTAGATCGCCATTTCTATGCTCCTTGTTCAGTGCGTTTAGAGGCTGCATCGCCAGCACGCGAAGTCCGGCCAAACCTGAGCAGGCGCAGCGAGTTTCCGACGACGCTCACACTGGAAAATGCCATCGCTCCTCCGGCAAGAATCGGGTTGAGCAACCCCAAAGCGGCCAATGGAATAGCCAGGACGTTGTAGCCGAAAGCCCAGAACAGGTTCTGCACTATGGTGCGATAGGTACGCCTGGACAGAGAGATCGCGAGGGCGACGGTCCTGGGGTCCCCATTCATCAGAGCCAGGTCACTTGCCTCAATCGCAACGTCGGTGCCCGTGCCGATTGCGATACCCAGGTCCGCCTTGACCAAAGCTGGAGCGTCGTTGACCCCATCGCCCACCATGGCCACTACCTCGCCACCCGCCTGAAGGCGGGCTACCTCGCTGATCTTGTCCTCGGGTAGGACCTCGGCGATCACCGTCTCAATTCCGAGTGACTGAGCGATGGCTTTAGCCGTCGTCCAGTTGTCTCCTGTGATCATTGCCACCTTTAGTCCCATGTCGTTCAGGGACCTGACTGCCTGGGATGCTCCGGGCTTGGTGGTGTCGGCCACCCCCAAAACGCCGCGCACCTCACCGTTCCAGCCTGCGAGCACAGCTGTCCGGCCTTCCGCCTCGTAGCGCTCGGTCACGCTCTCCAGTTCACTAGGCAAAAGCAGGCCGGCTTCTGCCATGAACTTCCGCCTGCCGACAGAGACGAGGACGGGGCCCTGGGCTGTTTGGACCATCGAGCGCACACCGAACCCGGCCACTGCCTCGAAACGTGTGACTGCCAGAAGGGGTTCCCGCTCCCTCTGCGCCGCTGCGATCGCAGAACCGATGGGGTGTTCGCTATTTGCTTCGACAGCAGCGGCCAGTCGAAGGACCTGGTCACCGGCCGAGCCATCTGGATATACGTCGGTGAGGGACATCTGACCTTGGGTAAGGGTGCCAGTCTTGTCGAAAAGGACGGTGGTTATTGCTCTGGTCCGCTCTAGCACCTCACTGCTCTTGATGAGAATCCCCAGGTCGGCGCCCCTGCCCGTACCGACCAGGATTGCCGTAGGAGTGGCGAGACCCAACGCACATGGGCAGGCAATGATCAGCACCGCAACCGCAGCCAGCAGACCCCGAGTTGAGTCGTTGCCTATGATGCTCCAGAAGCCGAAGGTAGCCAACGCCAGTCCGATGACCACAGGAACGAAGACTGCAGAGACTCGATCCGCCAGCCGTTGCACTTCGGTCTTTCCGGTCTGAGCGTCCTCAACAAGTTTCACGATATGAGCTAGTGCGGTGTCGGACCCGACTGCGCTGGTTTGGATTGTCAGCACACCTGACGTATTGACTGTCGCTGCAGAGACCTTGTGTCCAACGTCCTTTTCGACGGGCAAGCTTTCTCCGGTGAACATGGATTCGTCGACTGCGCTAAACCCCTCGACAACCACGCCGTCGACCGGCACCTTTTCGCCGGGCTTTACTCGGATCAAGTCGCCGACCTGCACCTGTTCGACCGGAACCATGGCCTCCTCACCGTTGATGACCACTCGAGCCTCTTTGGCGCCAAGCTCCAGCAGCGCTCGAATTGCCTTGCCGGCACGTACTTTGGCCCGGGCCTCAAGGTGCCGTCCGAGTGATAGGAAGGCGATGATCAGTACTCCGGTCTCGAAATAGAGCTCCATCTCGCCCCGCACCAGCTGGAAGACGCTGAAAATGTAAGCGGTCATGGTTCCAATGGCGATGAGCGTGTCCATGTTGGCGGTCAACCGCTTTGCTCGGCGGGAGGCCTCCTTGAGGAACGGCCATCCCACCCAAAACTGCACGACCGTTGCGACTGCCAGCATGCTCCAGCGCAGCGCCGGCGCCGCCATTGCCTCGTGGCCAAGAAACATCGTCGCAAGCATGAACAGTGCTGCCGGGAAAACAACGATCACCCTTTTACGCCAGTAGCTGCCGCGGTCGTCGGGACCGTCTGAGATGGCTCTGCCCGTCGGATGCCTGCCCACGTTGGGATCAGTGATCGCGGCAAGCTTGTAGCCGGAGCGCTCGACGGCAGCTTCTAGCACCGGAGACTCGATGGTTCCTTCGTTTGACTTCACACGGACCTGGTGGGTGGCGAAATTCACCTCGGCGCTTTCCACGCCGTCCACCTTTTCGAGCGCACGCTGTACCCGAGCGGCGCAGGAACCGCAGGTCATTCCTTCGACCTTGAAGTCGAATACGCATTCTTTCTCGGACATCGCGTGCTCCCGACTCGGTCACCTGTTATATGGTTGGATACCATACCCCCCTAGGGTACCGTAGTCAAATGAGTTAGCTGCGTGGCGGGTGAAACGTCAAAGCCTTATTCAGGTCGGTCCGGGAGGGACACCGTGAATCAGCCCGCCCGGATTCGGGCGGGCTGATTCGGAGCGACTTCGGCTAGCTAACTGTAAATGGGACTATTTTTGTGATGTCGGTAGCGATGTGAGCGGCATCCGCCACCTGTATACACACCTTGTGGGGTCCGGGAGGCAGAGCCACATCAGCCTCGGTCTGGGCCATACCGAAGTGTAGGTGCGTTGCGTCGGCTGGGATGACCTGGCCTGAGGCCACACAGTCCGCGTCAACGATGATGTGGAAATGGCCGGAGTTCGGTTTGACGCCGGCGGATGCCGGCTCAATAGTAACGCCAGTGGCAGCCATCTTCACCTTGACCGGACTGGCAACCGTCGCCCCGTCGGCCGGGCTATCAACCGTGACACTGGCGCTCGGAGTAGCCGGACTGGTGTCACTGGGCGGAACTTGCACCACCTGATCCTCAGCACTTCGGCCGCCGCACGCTGCCAATACAACCACTGCCATCAATGTCATGCCCCTTACTACTTTGATCATCCGTCCTCCTAGTTAATTGGAACTTCTAAACACCCATGCCGTAGACACCGCGAACTTGATCCCGTACCAGCCTGCCTCCTTCCAGTTCGATCACCCGTTTCCGGGAGCGATCAACGACAGCGTGGTCGTGGGTGGCGATAAGAACTGTGGTGCCGCTTTGATTGAGGCGTTCCAGCAGATTCATGATGTCGGCCGACGTTGAAGGGTCGAGATTCCCGGTCGGCTCGTCGGCCAGAAGGATAGGCGGACGATTAACCATCGCCCGAGCGATACACACTCTTTGCTGTTCCCCGCCAGACAGCTCGTGGGGCAAGCTCCCTAACTTGTTACCGAGACCCACCAGATCGATGATCGCTGGAACCCGCTGCCGGATCACCTGCTTGGGTCGGCCAATTACCTCCAGTGCGAAGGCCACATTTTCCTTAACCGTCTTGTTCGCTAACAGCTTGAAGTCCTGGAACACGCAGCCAATGTTCCGCCGCAGGTAGGGCACTCGCCACCGGGGCAGCTGACCGATATCCTTGCCTGCGACAAAGATTGTCCCCTCGGTAGGCTCCTCCTCCTTTAAGAGCATTTTTATGAACGTGGACTTGCCCGATCCGGATGACCCAACCAAAAAGACGAACTCCTCTTTTTGGATGTCGGCTGAAATGTCGTGAAGAGCTACCACGGAGCCCTTGTAAATCTTGCTCACACCCTCGAGACGGATCACGACACGCCCTCAGCCGATCTAACGAGCGGAGGCCAGCAGAGGGTAGGGATTTACCGCCGCTCCCCCGCCTGGATGCCACTCGAAGTGAACGTGACAAGGGCCCCCTGCCGCATTGCCAGTCCGGCCATTGGAACCGATCACCTGGCCGGCACTAACTCTTTTCCCTTGGGAGACACCCCCCGCATAGCCTTGAAGGTGCGCATAGAAGAACTCGTCTCCGTTCCCGGCGCGTAGGTACGCCATCACGCCCCCGCTTCCTCCAGACATGAGTCTTGAAATGATGCCGTCGGTTACAGCCACGACCGGGGCTCCACAGGGCGCCATGAGGTCGGTTCCCTGGTGGCGCCTACCCCCTGAGCGAGGAGCACCCCACGTATCTGCGAACCCCACCGGACCCGAGATCGGCAAGCTGAAGTCGCTGAATCTGCCGGCGCTGACGACTTTGACTACCGGCACGCCGCTGACTATGGCCTCCAACTGTTGAAGCTTGGGGACTGCCCATGCTGGCTTAGCATTTGTCACTGGCCCAGACTCGAGCTGCTGCCGCCTCGCTGCTTCGGCGGCCTTGGCAGCTTTTAGTTGCGCCTCCGCCTGGCGCTTTCTGGCCTCTTCCGCCCTCTTAACCTCTTCATACTTGGTCTCGAGTTGCCGGCGCCTACTTGTTAGATCGGCGGCAAGCTCCTTCTGCTTGTCAACTGTCGCAGAGAGACCAGCAGCAATCTCATCCGCACGATCCTGCGTGACGGTGAGCTCCTCAACGACTCTGGCATCACTGTTGCCCAGAACCGACAGGTACTGGATTCGTTTGATGAAGACCCCGAAGTCTGGAGCGGTAAGGAGTTCACCGAAGAAGGATCCGGCGGCTCCCTCCTTGTACATGTATCCGGCGCGGCGTTGAAAAGCGGCAGCCTTCGCAGCAAGGATCTCCTCGTTGACCTTGCGCTCCTGCTCTAGTCGAGACTTCCGCGATTCGTTCTCCGCCAGCTGCGTCTCCAACTTGCCGTAGGCGGTTGCTACTCGGTCAAGCTCTTTTTGAACGGAATCCGTTGTTGCCGCAAGGAGGTCCGGCGTTGGAACGGTCATAAGCATTAGCGTCACGAGTAGCGCCAGTACCGCTTGTCGGCGCGCACGCGTTCGTACCCCAGGAATGTGCAAGTGGTTGGTCAAGAGGGGCTCTCGTGATCTCCAGATGGGGTATCGCGAGGCGGTTCCTTGGCAATGCGCTTCAGGAACTCGAGCTTTTCGCCGCGGCCGGGAACCACCCGTGTTCTATGGATACTCCACTGTGCGAGTAGGGCGAGAATGAATAGCAAACCCCCAACGCTCAATAAAATTAATGACCAAGACTGCAAACCAACCTCCGCTTTCAATCTGTGGGCGCAAATATGCACCTAGCAACAGGAAGCGGAGGTTTTAAACCCGAATGGGCGCAAAGAACTCGATATTTCGTCCGGGCGGCTTCTTCAGCATTGGGACGATGTCGAACAGATTCGGTTCTGAGGTTGCCGCTATGCCGCCGCCATTCCGATTTAGCGAAAATGCCAGCATCGCCAAAATCACCAATTCGATGGCTGTTGCCAGTTCGATCAGATGAGCATCCCCGGCATGGTGGAGAACAAACAGATGCACGCCGCACAAGGCGATAAAGAGAAGGAGGAACAGCAAGACCCACAGACGGAAAGTCCCGATCCGGGTATCAGCGCTCCTTAAGTCCATGACGAGTATCGTTACCGAGATCCACCTCTGGCGCAAGCTTGGCGTTACGGCCTCCAGAAACCAGCCTAGCCCTGCTGAGGCCGCAAACCAGACATCGTGACCGCCACAAGTCTTCCTATAGCCGACTCGGATGCCAGGCTACTCGCTGCGGCGAGGGCGTGAAGGCAGTAGCTGGCCAGTTCATCGGGCGCTACATCGTTGCGCAAGTCGCCGGCCTCGGCACCGCGTGCGATCAATGCTTGGATGAACTCCCTGAGCTGCTGCTCCGCATCTGCCACGTGCGCTCCACGGTGCAAGAGTGCGGCTACGTCGGAGCCCTGATGCTCACGTGAGATTATAGCGAAGGCTTCCAACACACCCTCCAGGCGCTGGACCGGGTCACCCGCCCGGTTACGAACCTCCGTGAGTTGCGCCAGGTGACCGGCTACATGACGCTTATGCCACTCAAACAGAATCGTTTCGATATCCGGAAAGTACTTATAGAGGGTCGCCCTTCCAATCCCAGTCTCAGCTGCGATCTGGGACATTGTTACCGACAAGAGTCCCTTCTCAGCCACCAACTTCGCCGTGGCATCGAGAGTAGCGGCGTGAACCGCACGACGGTGCTCTTCGACTGTCTCATTCCAAAGCTTGGGCACGACTTGATTCTATACGAGTGGTGACAGTAGCAACGTTATGGGTTGACTACGACAGATTGTCTCGTACACTTGCCAAACTACACATTCCCAGCCAAGTGTTCGAGGAGGTCGCAGCATGGTCGATCCGGTTCCCGCCCCCGAAGACAGTGAAAACAAACATGTCACCTCCCATTGGGTAAAAATCTTCGCGATCGTAGTTGCGGTAATAGCACTCCTGCTCGCAGCGGTGCTGCTCCTCGGCGGCGGCAACCACGGCCCAACCCGCCACATGTCATCCGCAAATGTCACGGAAGGACTCACCGCAGTCCCATGATGATGTCTCCCCGTCTTCGAAAGTTCGCCCTGACCCTCCACATCACTTCCTCGGTCGGCTGGATCGGCGCAGTCGCATCCTCGCTGGTCCTCTCCCTCGCCGGCTTGATGAGCCAGGACGCTGAGGTGGTGCGGGGCGCTTACCTCACTCTCGAACTGGTCGCGCGGTTTCTGCTGATCCCGTTGAGTTTCGCCTCGCTTCTGACCGGGCTGACCCAGTCCCTCGGGAGCAAGTGGGGACTGTTTCGGCACTACTGGGTGATCTTCAAGCTCCTCATCAATCTCGTAGCAACCGGCATTCTTCTCTCTTACACACAAACCTTTAACCATCTCGCCGCCATAGCGAGCAACCGAGCATTGTCGGACGCCGAGATCCTTGCGCTCAGGAGCTCATCTCCGGTCCTGCATGCGAGCGCCGCTATCGTTGTGCTGCTGGTGGCAACTGTCCTCTCCGTCTACAAGCCTCAGGGTATGACCCGATACGGGCAGCGTAAGCAGAACGAAAAGCGAAATAAGCGAACGCAGAAGAATTCGGCGCTGGCTCAATCTGGATAGCATCCACGTACCTCATTTGGTTGGCGGACCTAAGGTAGCAATCCGCTTCCCGCCTCCCCCGGCAAATAGGTGGTGACCCGGCCACTCGCAAGTTGAAATGCGTAATAGGCGGCCGCCGCAAGCATCATCAAGCCAACTATCAGATCGAGCCTTGGCCATGGGACTTTACTGGTGCCAAAAGGCAGAATTCTGGAGCCTACAACCGCCGCCAGAATCATTACGGCAGCGTGGCCGGCAACGAACGTGAGGATGATGAGCATTCCGTACACCGGCCCGCCTACGAGCGCGGCAGCTGCTCCAATACCAATCGCAAGGGGACCACAACCGGGACATCCTCCGATCGAAAAGCCAACGCCGTAGAGCAGAGCGGAAAGAGGTTTGGGAGGAATCCTCTCACCACGCTTACACAGGCTGGTTTTACGGGTGACCAGCCTGAATCCCAGGACGCCTAGGACGACCGCAGCCACGGCGTAGAGCACCACGGATGAACGTGCTAGAGCTACGCTCACGGAGGTAAAAAGGTAACCCATAATGCCCAACACGCCGTTCAGCCCGAAGGCAAATGCAAAGACGGACGGAACGATTCGGAACCAGTGTTGAGGTCTCCGCAGGCCGTCCTGGTCGAGACGACCTGGCGCCAGGGCCCCCACGACCACCGGCAAGCTGGGCAACGCAACTGGAGAGAACCCCAGCAGAATACCGATTGCAAAAGCAATAAGAGGGCCGGCGGCCGATCCTTCTGCCAACCACTCGAAAAGTGCGTCCATTAAATTGGAGGCCATCCGGTGTTGCTGAACAGACGCAGCAAAGGGACAAACAACCGGGTCCACTGGCCGGCAATTAGCAATACGCCCATCGCGACCAGCAGTACACCTCCGGCTCTTTCTATGAAAATGGCATGTCGCTTGAAGAAACTGGCGGTCCGCCCCCTTCGTGTGTAGGCCATAGCCATTAGTAGAAAAGGAATACCCATCCCGAGCGAATAAATCGTGAGCAGGCCGGCTCCTCGGGCGGCGTTCGATGTGGTGGCCGCCGTCGCAAGTATCGCTGCGAGAACGGGACCTATGCACGGCGTCCATCCGAACGCGAAAGCCATACCCAGAGGGAACGCGCCGGCCGGGCCGGAGCGGATTCGGCGCATATCCAGCCGCCTCTCACTCTGAAGAAAGGGAATTCGGAAGACTCCCAGCATGGATAGGCCCATCAGAATCACGAAGACCCCCGCGACCCTGATTAAGAGCGGAAGGGATCCCAGGACTGCTGTACCTAAGAGCGAGGCGGTGGCACCGAGGGCGATGAAAATCACTGAAAAACCGCCTACGAACAGGGCCGCAGCCCCCATGACACGCCGGCGGTTGGATGTTTCCCCTGCCGAAACGCCGCTGACATAAGAAAGATATCCGGGTATCAGAGGTAGACAGCAAGGCGACGAGATCGATAGAACACCTGCCAGAAACGCCAACGGCGCGAGCTCCATCACCTTTCTCCCGAAACGCTAAGGCCTAGATCGAGGTGGCTTGCGGCCTCGAGCAGATAGATCGACGCAGCACCCGAGCATAGGGCAGGTGCGTCCGACGCAATCGCCAGGGGCTCGGACGAAACTCTCCTCCTTACAGGGTTAACGCTGGCCAGAAGACCTCTCCTCAACCGGCTCCGCCTTCAGGAGCGATTGGATCTCGGCCTCAAGAATCTCTGGAGGAATCGCCCCAAGTATCTTGGTTCCGCCCTGACTTCCAGTCTGAGCGGTGCCGCCGGTGCTTACGAATCGGTAGCCTGGATCCACGAAAAATGTTTCGGGAAGGCCCCTTACCCCCATTTCAGCCCACAGCTTGAGATCAGTGTCTCTGACGCTAGGATAGGTGAGCCCAAACTGGTCTACGAATTCTTCAGAGTCATCGATGGAGTCCTGAACGTTAACTCCCACGACCATTACTCCGGTATTCTTGTACTTTCGCCAGGCAGCTTCTAAAGTCCGCGCCTCTACCCGACAAGGCACGCACCATGAGGCCCAGAAGTTAAAAACCACCGGACGACCCTTCAGCTCCCGGCTCGATAGGGACCCCCCTCCTAACAGAGGGAGCTGGAACTCGGGCGCTGGCTTATTGGCTAACGACCTATCGGGTGACGTCCTTGTCAGACTAAATGCAAGAAACCCCACGAAGAACGCCGGAACCACGATGAAGGACAGGATCCGAACGAGCCTGCCTTTCCAGGGAGCACCAGTAAGGGGCGCATGCGGATTTTGGCGTAGGCTCACTAGCCTAAAAATCGTCTTGGGGACCATCGTCAGTACTAGCGCCCTCTTTATCTGCGGCCTTGCGCTGATCCCGTTGTGCCCTCTTGACGGAGCGAATCGCCAGGAAGAAAACAATGAGGGGCCCAACGAACGGAATCCAGGCACCTGCGCTATTCAATGGAATTCAATTTCATCCGTCGAAGGCGAGATGCAGATGGTCCAAATGGACCGTATTCGTGAACGAGGCGCCAGTGCCCGGTCCATCGAGGTCCCATGGTGAGCCTAGCTCCGTGATCCCCTGTGTCATCAGCTTTTGCACCAGTTGATAAACGGGACCTCCTTGCTCTCGCTGCACGACAACTTCCTTGCCGTCTACTGCCCAAATGTCTACCGCTCGGCCGACTGTGTGATTACTTACCGACTCTGAGGCGAAAACGTTTCGCGGGTGGCCGCTTGCAAACACGGTGACATCGACTGTGTGCTGCTCCCCTATGCGGAGCAGGACTTCCAGAACCCTGTCGTCCACAACACCGTTTTCAATATCCCAACGGGCCGAATCCGGAAGATTGATCCGATCGCTATCGAGCACAGCCTGTGCCGAGTGAGTTAAAGGTCTGGCAGGAGCGGGAGGGGGCTCACCGCCCAGGGAATCGATCGCCGAGACGATCCAGCCGGCGGAGGTGCGTTCGAATCGAAGGTCCGCAGCACGCGTGACAGATCGTTCATCACCGTTCTCCAATATCCGATGACGAAAAACCGCCATGATTCCGGCCTTAGTCGCCGTGAGACCACTCAACTGCGGATAGATGATGTCCACAGCCGAGGCGGCTTCCGGCAGAAGCAGCGTTTCCGTACTCTGGGCAACCGCGGGGACCGCTCTTCCGGCCAGGCGAGCCGTGGCGCCCTGAACGGTGCCTTCACCTTTCTTGTAGGTCCCAATCGCTTGAAGTACCTCGCCTGCAAGCTGCTTGATCTCGCGAACCGGCTCACCGACGAGCGGGACATAAGGCGCGGGTGGGCTCAACTCCACTTTTACAGGAGGGCTTGGGAAAGTGTTCGGGTCTGTTGCTCCTGCCGAGGGTGGCCGCACCTGCTGGCCACAGCCGGTCAACGCCACCAGCACCAACAACGCGACAGCGCTTAGGAGTGACTGAGATCTAGTCTGAACCGCTGCCATGCCAACCCATCTCGATCCACAAATTCGGTGACCGGGCACCAGCCCAGCTTCTCATAGAACCCGGATGCGCCCGCCGCGCCAGCCCTTGTCGTGAGCGCAACTCCAATAGCGTTCGATCCGCTGACCTGAGCAGCAAATGTCTCGGCAAGCTTTTTGCCCACGCCCATAGACCTTGCCGTTGGGACTACCGCCATATGCGTTAGCACCGCATCCCGAGATGAAGGCGATTGTTTGGGCTGTGCTCCAGCCAGCCGAACGGCGCCGCGTGCATACCGAAAGGCGCGGGTCTTAATAAATCTGTAAGCGACTCTGGGTCGGACACAAAGACCTATGACGCCGCGAAGAGCGAGCCCTAATCCGCAGCGCCGAATTATGTGGCCGTAATGGGACCTATCGTCCAAGGTACCTACCAAAAAGCCGGCCGGCTTCCCATTCCTTTCAGCAATCAAAGCAACAGCCGAGGGACTGGTGATGAAGGTCCTCAGGTAAGCCTTGAGGAAACTGCTTCCCAAAGCCGGAAACAAGCCGTGGTTGAGACATTGAAGATGCAATCTCGTGGCAAAGTCCAAGTCGGCAAAGACCATTGGACGCACAACGATGGTGTTGGTTGCTCGCGGGGTTGGGGATTCGGCCTGCACCTCCTCATCCTACGACACCTTGTAGTAGATATCCCTACTACAAGTTGTCGTCCCTTACAGTGGTCTTATGGGCTGTCCGCAATACCACCCTTCCTGGCTTCGCAGGGTTAGGTCCTTCATGCTGTTCGGCCTGCTGATGTTGAACGCGTCCTGCTCTGACGGCGCGCCGAATGGCCCAGCAAAACGCATTAAGGAAAACGCCGAAAGAGGTTTTTCGACCGAGGCCAGCGTGCAACCGTCGGTATCAACCGGGTTATCACCAACCCCGCGGATCGAGACCTCAGCCGAGTTGACCAATGCTTTGGACCGGCTATGGGCAAGGACACCAAGAGGCTGCATTCTGGTCGAGGCGGCTGGGTCGGTTCTTTATGAAGCTGGAGACGGAGCCGCAGCCGAGCCGGCGTCGGCAATCAAGATACTGACCGCGTCAGCGGCCCTGGAGGCGCTCGGCGAATCAGCACGCTTTCGGACTTCAGTCACCGCAGATGCGAGGCCGATTGGTGGAACAATTGAGGGCGACCTTTGGCTCATCGGCGGCGGCGATCCGGTGCTCGCAACGAACGCGTGGGCGGCCAACTACACACGGAGACAACCCCATACATCGCTTGATGAGTTGGCAGACCTGGTTGCAGCCGCGGGAGTGCGGCTGGTAGAGGGCAGAGTCGTTGGAGACGAGAGCCGATACGACGGTTTACGTTACGTAGAAGCTTGGCCCAATCGGTTCATCGTTGATGGAGAGATCGGACCGTTGAGCGCTCTAACTGTTAACGACGGATTCAGCACCTGGGGGCATCCGGGTGTGCCGTTCAAGAATCCACCCGCTGACGCAGCTGCGATCTTTAAGGGGCTGCTTGAGGACCGGGGCATTCGCGTCGCTGGAGGATCAATCGGTGGTAGGGCGATCCGCAACACGGTGGAGGTGGCGTCCGTGCGATCTACGGACCTGACAAGCATCGCCTCCGCCATGCTTCGCGATAGCGATAACGGGACCGCGGAAATGCTTATCAAGGAGATCGGCCTGCGGCGATCTGGCATGGGGTCTACGTCGGCCGGGACCGAGGCCGTGACTAAGGCGTTGTCGGAGAAGAGCTACCCGGTTGACGGCGCCCAGTTAAGCGATGGATCAGGACTTAGCCCGTTGAACCGGGTGTCCTGCCGATTGCTGACATCGATTCTTCGGGACGCCCCTCCGGCGCTGACCAGCGGGCTTCCCGTGGCAGGTCAAACGGGGACCCTTTCCAGACGCTTCATAGGCACCCCAGCTGCTGGAAAGCTAAGAGCGAAGACCGGCTCTCTTGAGGGCGTAGCCGCGCTTGCCGGATACGCCGACAACCGTGCAGGGCAGACCCTTACGTTCGCCTATCTTGCAAATGGCCTACCAAAAGCGGTCACTGCACGATCGTTGCAGGATTACCTTGGGACGCTACTAGTGGCCGATACGACCGGGCCGGAGCCAAGCTGAGGGTGATTGACCATCCAGCCCAACCACCTCCTGCCCTGGCTGCCCCGATGTGCTTGCGTTCCCATTGCACCTAAGCGCGAGCTCTTCGCGATGGGGAAGGAGTTGAGCAACTTTTTCATCCAGATCCGCTGTGACCTTTCCCAAGGTAAGAAGAAAGGCCATTTGACCGTTCTGAAGCGCGTCCAGCATCTGGCCATCGTGGGCATCGACGCCAAAGATTGTCCGCCCGTCCGTCAGAAGGCGAACACTCGCCAAATGCTTGTCAAGACCCGCCTTTTTGCGCAGATATACGAAGGCCTCCCTGACGCGTTGAAGGGACATGCCTCCCTCTAGTAAACCCGTGATCACCTTTATGGCCACGAGATCGCGAAATGAGTAAAGCCTCCGCACTCCGGGCTTCCCACCCGTCGACTGAATGCTGGGCTTGACCAGTCCAATCTGATCCCAGTAGCGCAGCTGATTTCCAGTACAACCGACTAATCGACACGCTTGGTTAACGGTGAACTCCTGCAAAAGGCCCCCTTACGGATATAGGCACCTTCAGCCCATTGAAGATAAAAGCGTAGCTCAGGCCGCCCCGCCTTTCATTGTCGTCTTCAGAGCGGATCTCGCCGCCGAGATTTCGAGCTCCAACTGTGCCCTGACGTCCTCTTCGCTGTCGGATTCTGCAATCCGGATTTCGCGAAGCGCAGCTATTGCTTCGGCTTCATACTCCACCGATAGGATCTCTCGATCCTCTACCGTCACCTTTCCCACTGCAAAGTCTTCCTCTAAATCGAGAATTGAACGGTAAGCGCCATACTTCCGCTCCTGTGGCGGCGAGGTACCGAACGGTATGTCCTCTAGCCTCTCGTTGGGACCACGCAATCCTCGAAGGACCCACACGAACAGAACAACCGTGATTGCAATCGTGCCGAGGAGGATAATCACTCGCTACCCGACCGGAATTCCGCCAACTCTCGACGGATTTGGTCGATTTCGGCCGAGTTAGGCTCGAGCGGCGGGTCTTCTCTTTCTATTCCTGGCTGCGATCCGGACCGCCGACCCATAAACGCGGCCATGACTATTGCGCCTACCAGGATCGTCAACGCGGGGAACAACTTCGCTACAGAGTCACCTGGATTTCCGACCAGCCAGGTTCCGAAGTTCGTCACCAGCCAGGCGTCAATCCGCTCGTTGGTCCAACCTGATCGGATCTTCTCATCAACCTCAGCTCGCAGTTCGGACGCTTTCCCTGAAGGGCATTCGGACAAAGTGAGAGGAGCGCAGTAGGGGGAGATGGTCCGATCCGAAACCTCTTGCAGGGAAGGAACAGCTCTGGGGTCGGGCTCCCGGAGAGCCAGAAATCCCGCAGCAACCGACAACATCGTCCCGGGAATGAGCACCAACGCAATCACCCTATGATTCAAGCCGGCACCAACGTCTTCGTTTCCGCTGGGGACTCCTCTTTTCGTGGCGTGGCGCCCGTGTTCGGAGCCTTGCCGGAAAGGATCAAGGCAACACCTACCGTCATGATGGTTCCGCCGATCCAGATCCACATGACGAGGGGGTTGATCCAGGCCCTCAAGGCCGCTCGGCCGGTGTCGTCAATCTGACTCAGCACAATGTACAAGTCGTGGTCAAGCCTCGATCTCAACCCGACCTCCGACTGCGGCTGGCGCTGAGCAAAGTGAAAGTTTCGCTGAGGAGTCAACCGGTCAACCCGCTTCCCATCCCGATAGACGTCCATAACCGCCAATCTGACCTCCTTCTCGGCGGTCGAGAATGTGCGGGTACTGGAGTAAAGCACGCGATAGGGCCCAACCGAAAAGCTCTCGCCTGGTTGGAGGTCGCCGCTGTACTGCTGTTTGAATGCTCCGCCGGCAAGTCCCACAAAAATAAGGACGACCCCCAAGTGAACCACGTACCCGCCGTATCGCCGCCGATTCTTGCGGAACAGGCCCCCTAGGGCGGCAAAGCGACCTATGCTCAAGAGTCTTGAGTGAGCTCCCGCCGCAGCCGCAAACTCTTGCAAGATAGCGGTAGCGACGAAGGCACAAAGGCCGAATGCGAACAAGGAGGCCGTTGGGCGGCTTCCCAGTGCTGCCAACAGGGAGACTGTTCCGGCCCCTGCAGCCAATGGAATGATCATCTGAGTCCTGACGCTACGCCACGACCCGCGTCTCCAGGCCACCATGGGCCCTATACCGGTCAGCGCCAAAAGAGCTAGGCCCACCGGGGGAAGGACCTTGTTGTAGAAGGGTGCTCCAATCGAGATCTTGTCGCCCTTGATCGCCTCGACCAGGATCGGATAGAGGGTGCCCCAAAGAACCGTCATCGCGATTACAACGAACAAAAGGTTGTTGTACAGGAACATCGCCTCTCGCGACGCCAGCGATCCGAGCTGGCTCTGGGAGCGCAGCAGCTGATACCTGAACCCAACCAGGCCCATCCCCCCGACCAATATCGCCGCCAGCATCGGCAGAAAATACTTGCCCAGTGGGGACTCACTGAACGTATGGACCGATTGAAGGAGTCCGGAGCGGGTCAAAAAGGTTCCGAAAATGGCTAGCCCGTACGTCAGGATCACCAGAACGACATTCCAGACTTTTAGCATCCCTCGTCGTTCTTGGACCAGGACCGAATGCAGGAACGCTGTTCCGGTCAACCAGGGCAGCAGGCTCGAGTTTTCGACCGGATCCCAGCCCCAATACCCACCCCATCCGAGTTCCTGGTAAGCCCAGGCACCTCCCATGATAATTCCAGCCCACAAGAATCCCCACGACAACAGCGTCCAGCGCCTGACGGATGTGAACCAGGTCGCGTCAAGTTGTCCCGTGATCAGCGCTGCTATTCCGAAGCTGAACGGCACTACAAAACCGGTCAAACCCAGGTACAACAGAATCGGGTGCGGCCACATGAACGGCGACTGCAAGAGCGGGTTAAGCCCTGCGCCGTCTCCTGGGATGGGGGACGATCGCTCGAACGGGTTGGCACCAAGAACAACGAGCGCGAGGAATGATGTGATGACGGCGGCAAGCACCGCCGTGGCAACTGCGACCAGGTCGGACCGCCGCTTCGATGTCACCATTACGGCGGTCGCCGCGTAGATCGCGCTAAGACACGTCCACCACAACAGGGATCCCTCCATGCCCGCCCAGAGCGATGCGATAGCCAGGAACCTGGGGGTCGACCGACTTGTATAGTCCGCAACGTAAACCAGGGAGAAGTCTCTAGTTGTCAGGGCGAACAACAAGACGGCCACCGCGGTTACCAAGAGGGCGGCCGACGCTATCAGAGCCCGGCGTCCGACTTCGGTCAGTCGACCGCTCTTAGCTATCACGCCCGCGGCCGAAGAGCCCAGTGAAAGCAGTGCGGCGACCAGAGAGGACATGACCGCAAGCTGTCCGGCAAACGCAAGATCCAAGTGAACTCCATCCTTTCGCATGGGCTGTTCGAGCCCGCTAGCTCCGCAACTACGACACGTCGTCGTAACTTATCACTGAGCGCTGTGCCGACTCATCTAACGAATCGATCTGGGCGGCGGGAGGGCGTTAAAAGCCGTGCAGCGGCGTACGATCCGCCCCAGAGCATTAGCGGCAAGGTGAACAGGAGCTCACCGAATCTGCGGTAAAGGGTGGTGCCTGAGGGTATTGACACTTCCGAAACAATCACCCCCGACTCGAATATCTCCATCCGATCAAGCACCCGCCCATTCGCATCGATGACGGCCGAGATTCCGGTTATAGCGCTCCGCAGGACCGGAACCCCAAGCTCGGCGGCTCTCATCTGGTCGAGCGAGAGATGCTGCTCTGAGGTCGGTCCTCTCCCGAAGGTCGAGTTATTCGTATGCACCTGCAGGAGTTCTACCTCCGGACTCGCGGCTTCTCTTACCGTTGAGGGAAAAGTCGATTCGAAAGAAATAACCGGTGCAGCCGCTACCGATCCATAGTTGAACAGGGTGAAATGGTCCCCGGGCTTCATGTCAACTGGTATCTCGCGAGCTAGAACCGGTACCTGCCCGAAAAGCCAGCGCCACGGAATGTATTCACCAAAAGGAACTGGATGTTGCTTCGAGTAACGGCCCAACTCCCTTTCGCCGTCAGTTGCGATCACAAGATTCAAAAAGCCGTCGACATCGCTTTCCATCGCGCCCGCAGCAATGGGAATTCCGATTTCACGAGCCAGCTGAGAAAGAACCCCTTGGGAAGGCTCGGAGTCGACCACCCCTTCCCCCCAGAGCACCAGGTCCAAGTCGCGACCCATGAGGGTGCGGGTCGCTCGGATATGGCGCTCCAAGACTTCTTCTGGATCCGCCGGCACGTAGACAGGCATTTCAATTCCCGCTTGAACCAGGCCCACGGTGAAGGTGCGATCCGACGTTAATAGGTCGGGCAGGGCAAACGACCCCGCCAAGACAACCGTGAACATTGCCGCAGGGAAAATACGTTGGCTGAAAGATGAGGGTGCGTTCTTCATACACCGGTTCTTCATAAAGAACGTGGCGACGAAGCAGGCAGCAACAACGAGCAGCACCGAAAGTCCGGACGTTCCAACGATGGAGGCCAGTCGACGAGCCGCCGGGACATCGTGGAGGGAGGAGCCAAGAGTCGCCCACGGGAAACCCCCAAACGGAAACGCTCCCCGGAGCGACTCGAGAACCGCCCAAACCCCTCCTGCAGCAGGTGCGAAAGACAACGGATGTCCCCCGCTTATTCTGCGTAGCAGGTAGAAAAAGGCCGAGAAAAACAGGGCCTGCGCCAGGACGGCGCCCGCCAGCGCGTACCAGCCGAGAACGCTCAACCAGCGAAGGTAGAGCGAGAAGAAAGAGAGCCCGGCAACGAAACCGAGGCCCGCTGCCGAAGACGGGGACACGCGCAGGCCGATGGCGACCAGAGCGGGGAGGGCAATTAGTCCAAGCAACGGAAGATCGTAGGGTGGGAAGGCAATGGCTAGAGTGCCCCCCAGGATCGTCCCGAATGCCAACAGCCTAAAGAGAGGTCCTTTAGGCCGGGCCGGAGCAACGACCAGGTCCCCGTTCCGGTGCCGGCCAGCGCCTTCAGCGCCCACTAAGTAAAGACTTTAGCCTCACTCGAGGCACGATCTTTTGGCCAAGCAGCCGGGTCGTCTTGATCCAGAGGACCAACGCGGCCACCGAATAGGCCGTGACGAGGCCGGCCGCAAGTCCGACAATCCGTTGCTTGCCCTCGAGATTAAAGAAGAGCACCAAGTCGACAGCTATGTTTACAGCAACTCCCACGGCGTTTACCAGGGCAGGCGTCCTGGTCCGGTGGAAGGCGTAATTGGCCCGAGCCAGAAGCTGAAAAATGGTAAAGGGAACCAGTCCAATGGCAAATACCGACAGAATTTCTCCGACGAACTCGGCTCCCTCGCCCCTTGCTGCTCCATAGCCGACGAGCAGTTCGGCTATGGGGGTACCCCAGACGCCCAAAACCAGCGAGGTTGGGAGCAACAGGAGCAATGCAAGGCCCATCACGTCGGACATGATCTCTGCAACTCCCTGCTTATCACCCCGCTGGGCCCTGGAGCTGGCCTCGGGAAGCAACGCAGAAGCAAGAGCGAGTCCGACTACGCCGTACGGAAGCAGCAGAAAGGTATAGGCGTATTGGTATGCCGCCACTCCCCCCACCACCCGGTTGGCGAGGACCAAGACCACCAAAAGCCCTACCTGATTTCCCAGAACGTAGAGGAGCATCCAGCCACCCGCATGAATGGCTTTGCGCACGCCCTCGGAGCCCCGGCCCAGTGTTAGGTAATAACGTCCCCTGAGCTTTCGAACTGCGATCAGCTCCACCCCAGCGATGCTCGCTACGCCCAGCGTCATTCCTCCCCCTAGAAGCAGGTATTCCAAGGTGGTGAGAGACAACGAGGTGTTTGAGGTGCGGATCGCCCCGAACCAAACAACTGCTACGACTGCTATGGCGTTTCCGACAATGACTGCCAGGGCCGGTAGCAGGAACCGACGATGGGCATGCAGCACGCCTGTGGCAACCAGGTCGATACCGTAGAACACTATCTGAGGAACCATTAGCGCCAGAAGGACTGACCCGACAATCCGGAGTTCGGCCGCCTCCGGCCCTTCAAGGCCCAACGTCAGCGCTCGGAAAATCCAGGGAGCGGCCAGGACCCCTAATAGGGCGAAGGCGCCAAGGAAAATGAGGGCGATATTGGCAATGGCGCTCACCGCACGCCATCCGTCCTCCTCGCTCCGATCGAATTCGCCGACCACGGCAGGGACGAGGGAGCTGCGTAGTCCGCCTCCCATCAGCATCTCGAACAACATGTTGGGAAAAGCGTTGGCCGTGCCGAATGCGTTTGCCAACGATCCAACGCCAATTACGCTCGCCAATGCAAGAGTTCTTGCGTAGCCCGACGCCTTAGCCAGGACGGTTGCCGCACCCAAGAGCAGGGCATGCCTTGCGATCCCGACGTCCGGTTGGGGCTCCTTCGTTCCTGGTGTCAAGCGGGTCTATCGAAAGCGGCCAAAAACCAGGCGCCTAAAGCAGCAATGACAATGCCCAGCGCAAAATACGCCTCTCTGTGTCCGCCCGGCATCCACCCC
>JAJDEP010000009.1 GCA_029259715.1 Planctomycetota bacterium
CCGGGGGACGCCGCGCCGGGCACGTTGCAAGGGCTCTCGGGCTCAGACGCGGCGGGCCCTGTCGACGCAGTCATCCATGGGGCGGTGCGCCGGGGTGACTGGGTGGTGGTCCCGAGCGGCCGGGCCGCGGCGCCGGACGGCGCCGCGACGACTCATCCGCCGTTGCCCCGGGTTCTGGTGTCCGGGAACCTCTGGCGTCCGCTCACCCCCCGGCCCCCGGCGCAGGCGGACGGCGAGTGATGCCCACCGCCCGGGGTGGCGTCCGCGCCGGGTGACAACGGTCCGGGGGGGCATGACAGCCCGGGGTCGACGTCCGCTCAGGAAGCGGAGACGGCTGTCTCGGCCGCAAACGTGCCCTGCATCTTGGCCAACTCGTCGGCTTCTTCCCGCGTCAGGGCCATCGAGATGGTCTCCCACGGGCACAGCTTGGCGCAGAGCGAGCAATTGATGCAGGTGTCGAAGTCGACGCGGCAGACCTTGGTGGGCGAGGAGTCGCTCGGGTCGAGGGGGTCGGCCTTGAAGATGGCGTCGACCGGGCACGACTCCATGCAGACCTCGCAGCCGGTGCAGCCTTCCTCGTCGATCCAGGCCACCGGGCGCTGCTCCTTCTTGAGCTTGGGCACGATCTCGCCGTAGCCATTCTGGATGGCTTCGGCCGGACAGACCCAGGCGCACAGGCTGCAATCGATGCACTCGTCCACCGCGAAGATGCGGAAGGGTTCCTTGTTCTCGCCCTCGATGATGGCCATCGGGCATTCCTTCGCGCAGAGCGTGCAACCGACGCACTTCTCTTCGATGATGAAGAAGGCCATGTGGGCATCCCGGGCGGGAGGAACGGCCGGCAGCGGGGCCGACCACGGACCGCAGATGATAGGCCATCGGCCCTTGGAGGCAAGCGCTGGAGGCCTTTCCCGCCGGCATCCGGCGGCTAGCATGGGGCGATGAGCCGACTCCCCGCTCCTCTGCATGAGCATTTTCACAGCGACCTCCACGTCGGGCCACCCGAGGGGGGGCACGACCGGCAGGGAGAGGCGCGGCATCCGGCCTGCGGCGACGTGCTGGTGCTCTACCTGGCCACTGCGGAGGGGCGCATTGAGGCCGCCGGGTACAAGGCCCAGGGCTGTCCGGCCGCCATGGGCACCGCCGCGGCCGCCTGCGCCGTGCTGTCCGGGCTCGCGGACGACGACGAGTTGCCCGCCGCGCTGCGATCCCGCTTCATCGAGGTCTACGGCGAACCTGCCGCCGCCCACGGCCACGCCCTGGGCCTGGTGGTGACGGCGCTCAGCGCGGCGCGCCGCCCCGCTCGAGGAGCATGAGCAGCTCCTGGACCGTCGTGCGCCCGCGGTCCTTGCCGTAGAACGCCATGACCGGCTGGTAGAGCTCGTTCATCGTGTCGGGCGTCGGTGCGCCCATCGCGTGGCGCCGCTGTCGGAACAGGGCCTGGACGGGCGCGGGCCGCGGTCCCCACTCGCCGAGCCGGCGACCCTCGCCATCGAGCACGAAGGCCAGGGGGATGGAGCGGCCGCCGTGGGTCAGGTGGCGTCCGAGGATCTCGGGCAGGCCGTCGCTGGGGAGGAAGCGCACGGTGACCAGCGGTGCGCCCTCGGCCAGGGCCGCCATGACCGGCACGCTGCGTGCGGCGTCGCCACACCAGTCCTCGGTGAGGACCAGCAACCGCCGAGGTCCCGGCAACGCCTGCAAGCGCACGCTCTCGTCGGCGTGGAGGGAGGCGCGACGGGCATTGGCCTCCCAGATGTCGCGCTTCTCAGACACCGAGGCGAGGTAGTCCGCCCAGGGCAGGGCGGCGTCCCACCAGGTGGAGAGCTCCTCGGTCGTGACGTTCCAGGGGGTCTCCATGGCCGCGCAGGATAGACCCCACTCGGCGACCTGCAACCCCGGGTCCCGCAACCACGGGTCCCGCCTCCCTCAACCCCGACCCGCAACTCGCGACGCTCAGTCGTTCTGGGGCCCGAGCTTCTCGCGCAGGAGCTTGGCCAGGCGCATCCGCGCCCGACGGTGGAGCTGGCGCGTGGCCTCCGCCGTGGGGCGCCCGAGCTGCTGTGCGCAGAATTCCCAGGTACCGCCGTGGTAGCTGCGCAGCAGGATCACCTCGCGGTCGTCGTCCGGGAGCTGGGCGACGGCTTCGTCGACGAGCTGCTTGATCTCGGCGCGCTCGGCCATCTCGATGGGAGTCAGGCCCTTGTCCGCGGGCGAGGCGTCGCCGAGGTGGACGCCGGAGAGGTTGCGCGGTCCTTCGATGTTCACTTCGCGCTGCTTGTCCCGCTTCAGCCCGTAGTGGAAGCGGTGCACGTCGATCATGTGGTTCTCGGCGATGCGCGCGAGCCACTGCAGGATGCTCGCCGTGCTGCGCAGCTCGAGCTTCTCGATGTTCTGGAAGGCGAGGCGGTAGGTCTCCTGCACCACATCGACCGACTCGACCACCCGGCGCAGCTTGGCGCTCAGGCGGATGCGCACGATGCGGGTGATGCGGTCTTCGTAGCGCCGCAGCAGGTCGTCGAGGGCCTGCATGTCGCCGCCCTGGGCCGCCTGGACCAGGCGCATCGACTCGGTCAGGTCGGGCAGCGCGTCGCCGGCGAGCGAGACGGAGAGGGGGTCGTCGGCGTTGGTGGACACGAGGCTCTGGCCTTTCTCGCGGGGAGGGGGCGCCACCATCCTAAGCGCCCCCGGTGCTTTGCTCGACGGCCGTCCAGGGCCCGGCCCGACATCTCCGTCCCGACGGGCCACGGCGAGAGGCAGGAGAGAATCGACTCCCGCCGCCTCGGCGGCGAGGCGTGGGCCTCTCGATGTCCTAGAATTGCGGCGGGAGGGCCACGAACCGTCACCGCGGAGTCGCGGAAACGCTAGAACGTGAGCCGGCCCCCATCCGTATGCCATCCCACGAGTCCAACTCGAACTCCACCAACGTGGAGCTGCTCTTCGGCGCCTACCTCGACGGGGTGGAGTCGGGTGCCGACGAAGGTTTCGACGCCTTCATCGCGCGTCACCCGCAACACGCGGACGAGCTGCGCGAGATGCAGGCCGACTGGGCGCGGCTCAGTACCCATCTCGACGGGGCGCTGCCCGGGCCATTACCCGACGACGAGTCGTTCGCGATGACGATCCCCGTCGGCCCCACGGTGCAGGTGGAGGCCGGTGACGTGGTGGCGGGCGACTACCGGCTCGAGCGACTCGTCGGCCGCGGCGGCATGGGGCAGGTGTGGGAAGCCGAGCAGCTCTCGCTGGGCCGGCGCGTGGCGCTGAAGTTGTTGCGCTCGGGGCGCGGCGGCCCGGACGAGCCGGCGCGCCTGCAAGCCGAGGCCCGTGCCGCCGGGCGCCTCACTCACGACGGGCTCGTCACGGTGTACGCCGCCGGCGAGGCCGACGGCGTCCACTTCATCGCCCAGCAGCTGGTCGGCACGGGCGACACCCTCGCCGACGTCATCAACCGTCGGCGCGAGGAACCCGGCATGTCGGCCGAGGACTACCGGCGCCTGGCCGTGTTCTTCGCCGACGTCGCCGAGGCCGTGCACAGCGCTCACGAGAAGGGCGTGCTGCATCGTGACCTCAAGCCGCGCAACATCCTCATCGGCGGCGACGGTCGCCCCCGGGTGGGCGACTTCGGGCTCGCCCACGTGGCCGAGGACGCGGGGACGACGGCGCGCCCCGGGCTGGTGGGCACCTACGCCTACATGAGCCCCGAGCAGGTCTCCGAGCGCGACGACATGGAGATCGACCGGCGCTCGGACGTCTTCAGCCTCGGCGTGGTGTTCTACGAGGCGCTGACGTTGCGACGAGCCTTCGAGGGGGACTCGGCGCGCCAGATCCTCGAGCGGGTGCGCAACGCCGACCCGCCTGATCCCCGGACGATCCGCAGCCACATCCCCCATGACCTCGCCGTCATCTGCGGCAAGGCCATGCAGAAGGTGCGCGACGATCGCTACGAGTCGATGCAGGCCTTCGCGGGCGACCTGCGGCGCTTCCTGGCCAACGAACCCATCGAAGCCCGGCCGCCCGGCGCCGTGGGACGCGTCGAGAAGTGGGTCCGCCGTCACCCGGCCAAGGCCATGGCGGTGCTGCTCGGCAGCCTCGGCGTGCTGGCCATCTCGGCGCTGCTGGTGCGCGAGACCGAGCTGCGTCAGCAGTCCGACGAGAACGCCGAGGCGGCCATCGAGAGCGAGGCCCAGGCCAAGCGGAGTGCGGCGCTGGCGGATCAACGGGCGGCCGAGGCCCTGCGCCAGGGCTACCTCGCCAACATCCTCGCGGCGAGCATGCACCTCGATCGGGGACGCCGCGCCGAGGCGCGTCGACTGCTGATGGCCAGCGACGTGGGCAGCCGAGGCTGGGAGTGGGAGCACCTCTGGCTGCGCGCCGACGCCTCGCTGCTCGTCCTGCATGGACACGACGACGAGGTCTCCGCGGTGGCGACGTCGTTCGACGGTGCGCGGGTGGCCACCGCCTCACTCGACGGGACGGTGAATCTCTGGGACGGCACGGACGGGCGCCTGCTGGCGCGCCTGTCCGGCCACGAGGGCGCCGTCCTCGCCGTGGCCCTCTCGGACGACGGTGCGGTGGTGGTCACCGGCGGTGCCGACGGCACGGTGCGCGCGTGGGACGGCGCCGGCGGTGTCGAGCGCGGCGTGCTGGTGGACCACGGGGACCCCGTGCACGCCGTCTCGGTCTCGCGTGACGGACGGCGGGTGGCCTCGGGCGGTGCGGACCAGACGGCGCGGGTCGTGGATGTGTCCGCCGGGCTGGACATCGTGGTCCGGCCGCAGGTGCGGCTGCCGGTCGTTTCGGTGGCGCTCAGCCGCGACGGCTCGACCCTGGTGACGGGCACGGGTTACGGCGCGGTGGAGGTGTGGGACGCCGAGACGGGCGTGCCCTTCGGGGCCCTCACGGGCGTCATGAGCGATGCCGTCACCGTCGCCCTCTCCGGCGACGGTCACCGCATCGTGTCGGGCGAGGTGGACGGCAAGGTCCGCGTCTGGGATCGCGACAGCGGCAACAAGCTGCTCGTCCTGCAGGGGCACGACTTCCGCGTCTCGTCGGTGAGCATCAGCGACGACGGGACCCGCATCGTGTCGGCCTCCGAGGAGGACGGGCGCCTGAGCATGTGGGACGCCGAGTCGGGCGGACTGCGCGCCCAGATCACCGTCCATGACGGGCAGGTGAATGCGGTGGCCCTCGCCGCGGACGGCTCGCGCATCGTGGTGGGCGGCGACGGGGCCCGCGTGTGGGACGGTGCGCGGGTCTTCGGCGGATCGGTCGCCGCAGCCGCTGTGGTGTTGGAGGGGGGCGGGCGGGCGCCGAATGCCCTGGCGGCCTCCCGTGACGGCGAGGTGATCGCCATCGCGTATTCACCCGAGGGCCGCATCGACGTTTGGAACGGACGCAACGGCGAGCGGCGCGCGGAGATCTTCACGCAGCCCTACGGCCTGGGTCCGGTGTCGGTGTCCGACGGCGGTGAACGCATCGTCTCGGGCGGCTACGACGGCATGGTGCGGGTCTGGGACGGTCGTGATGGCGCCCTGCTGGGCGCACTCGAAGGCCACGACCAACGCGTGACGTCGGTGGCCACCGTCGGGAACGGCGTGATCGCGGCGTCCGGCAGCCTCGACGGGACGGTGCGCGTGTGGGACACGGTCTCGGGCCAGGTGCTGTCGGTGTTCTCCTGGCACGAGAAGGCGGTCACGTCCGTGGCCGCGAGCGAGGACGGCAGCACCCTCGTCTCGGCGGGTCGCGATGGCCGCGTCGGCGTCCACCACGTCGAGAGCGGGCGCACGCTGGAGCTCGACCCGGGGGAGTGGAACGACGACGGCATCGTCGCCGTCTCGGCCGACGGTTCGCGGGTCGCCTGGGGGTCGCTGCGTTCGCCGACCCTGCGGCTCTGGGACGGCGGCACCGGCGAGGAGCGGGTGACCTTCGACGTGGCCGGTTCGGGGCTGGTGGCGCTCGCCATGAGCCCGGACGGCGAACGCATCATGGGGGCCCTCGCGGGCGGCCGCGATCTCCACGTGTGGAACGGTACGACCGGCGACACCCTGGCCGTGCTCACGGGCCACCTCGACCCCGTCTCGCAGGTGGTCATGACCCGCGACGGCCGCCGCCTGATCTCGGCGGGCGGCTCCGGCGCGGTGATCGTGTGGGAGACCGAGCGCACGACCCTGCGCGAGCTGATCCAGGGCCTCGAGAGTCAATCCTCGCGCTGAACGGGGGGCGCTTGCGGTTGGTTGCGCCGACGACGCGGTCGCCGGCAGTGGCGGCGCGGGCGCTCAGCCCAGCGCGGCGCGCAGACGCTGCAGTGTCGCCAGCAGCTCCGGCAGTTCGTCGAGCGGGATCATGTTGGGACCGTCACTCTTGGCCCGGTCGGGGTCGGGGTGGGTCTCCGCGAAGATGCCGTCGCAACCGGCGGCCACGCCGGCGCGCGCCATGATGGGGGCGAGGGTGCGGTCACCCGAGCTCTTGCCGCCCGCGCCGCCCGGCATCTGCACCGAGTGGGTCGCGTCGACGACGACCGGCACGCCCAGTGCCTGCATCTGCGGGATGGCGCGCATGTCGGTGACGAGGGTGTTGTAGCCGAACGAACTGCCCCGCTCGGTGACGACCACGTCGGTGTTGCCCGTGCTCGTCACCTTGTCGATGCAGTAGCGCATGTCCCAGGGCGCCAGGAACTGACCCTTCTTGATGTTGACGGTGCAGCCGCTGCGGCCGGCGGCCACGAGCAGGTCGGTCTGGCGGCACAGGAAGGCGGGGATCTGCACCATGTCGATGCGGCCGGCGGCCAGCTCGGCGTGGGCCGGCTCGTGGATGTCGGTCATGACGGGCACGCCGACCTCTTCACGCACGCGGGCCAGCAGTTCGATGCCCTCGGTGGCGCCCGGTCCGCGGAAGCTGTCGACGGAGGTGCGGTTGGCCTTGTCGAAGCTGGCCTTGAACACGAAGGGCATGCCGAGCTCGTCGGTGATGGCTTTCAACCGCCGCGCTACGTCGAACGGCATGTGCTCGTCCTCGATGACGCAGGGTCCCGCGAGGAGGAACAGGGGGCCTCCGAGCCCGATCTCGTGCGTCCCGATCTTCATGTGCGCATATTCGCATGGAGCCCGGATCTTTTCACAGCTTCGTTTGCCCGCTCGCGTCCCCTCTCTATTCACAACGTTTGTTTGCGCGCCCGCGCCCCCGATCTCGCGATCTCCTTCTACACTGTGTGTTCATCCTTGGCTGCGAACGGCTGCCCCCGTCCGCTCGCCTCGCTCATCTTGGTTACCCGAAGATCAAAAGGAACGATGCCCGGTTCCGCCGCTGCCTGATGCGAGGGCGGCGGGATGCGCGGCAAGGGAGTCAATCATGCGGAACCCGATGAAGTCGGTTCGTCTCGCGGTGGCCCTGGGTGCTGCCGCCTTCATGTTCGCCGGTCTCGCCGTCACTGCGGCAGGTCAGACCGCCGACAACGACCTGTTCACCAGCAACGGGGCCGAGGCCATCCTCGCGCCCGAGCCCTCGGTGGGCACTGCCACGGGGGTGCTGCCGCCCGACTGGGCCGGCGGCAATTACTTCTTCAATCTGCTTCACGCCGACCGGCTGCATCACGCGACGGGGTCGATGACCCTGACGTCGCTGGAGTTCCGGCTCTCCGACAGCAACTGGACGACGTCGCCCGTCTTCTACGACATGGCGCTCACCGAGACCGACGTCAGCGGCAACTTGCCCGACAGCGCGGATCCGGGGGTCGTGTACATCTCCCTCGGGGCGAGCGGGCTCACCAACCCGTGCCTGCTCCCGGGCGACCCCTTCGGTTGCGCCGGCGCCGACTGCGTGGCCCAGGGGGCCGGCATCCCGGTGGACATCCAGGTGCAGTTCCCGGGCGGCGGTCTGAGCGTCACGGCGGACGGCGCGACGAATTCGGCGCTGAGCCTGTTCCAGCCCGGCGGCATGGTGACCGGCCCGGCCGAGCCTCCCGGATGCGTGCTCGGGGACTACATGCTCATGCCCCACCTGAGTGCTTCGCTGCCGCCGTCCACCGCCGGTGAGCACGTGTCGTCGACCATCCCCGATCGTTACAGCGGGGTGCAGTTCGGCGGCATCGGCATCGGCAACCTCGGCGGCGACCAGGCCTTCGACGTGACCTTCGGATTCGACGAGCCGACCCTGAACCTGCGGGTCGTGCCCTTCGACGAGGTCGCGGGCGCACCGGCGGCGCCCGAGTCGGGGCTCGCCAGCCATCACCTGCGGGTGGACTCGGGGCTCACGTCGCTCGGCGTCGAGATGCACAGCCTCGACGGCATTGGCAACACCGCCATCATTGCGGCGAGCCTTTCGACCTTGTCGCTGCCGGGAGCGCCGGTGGGTCCGGTGGGCACGAAGCTGATGCTCACGCCGGACGCATTGTTCAACCTGGTGCTCGGCGCCGGCGCCTATCTCGGCCCTATCGTGCTCGCGCCGAACGGCGGTGCGCCGTTGGACGACGGCGTGTTCCAGTCCGGCCTGCTGTCGGTGCCGGCGAGCGTCCCCGACGGCATCGAGTTGTTCTTCCAGGGCTTCGAGCTCGATGGGAGCAACGACCCGGTGGCCAGCACGAACGTGGCCAAGATCACGCTCTGGACCTCGTGGCCTGCGCCGCCGCCTGCGACCGTCACGTCGGGCGCCGCCGAGCCCGTGGCCGTGCCGGGCGCGTCGCTGCCCCTCTCGCCGGTGTCCATCGCGGAGCGTACGCGCATCCTCGATCAGTGGACCGAGGTCGGCGCCGACGGTGTCACCCGCATGATGCAGTCGCGCATCGCGGTGCTCATGACCGCCGATGGCCAGGTGGAGGAGGTGCCCGTGCGCCTCGTGGCGACGCCGCACCCGGAGGCCCGCGTCATGGCGCTCGACCCCGAGTCGGTGCTCGTCAGAAGCGGAAGTAGATGAACGTGGTGTAGCTCTGGGCGGCCATCTGCATGGCGCTCAGCGTCATGATGGCCACCAGCACCAGGAGGCCGGCGAGGTCGGCCGCACGCCGGGTGAGCGAGCCTGTCGCGAGCCCGGCGTGCCACCCGGTGAGTACGCGCGTCCACGGGAGCGATCCGATCAGTCCGGCGATGAGGGAGATGGTCACCACCGGGTTGTTGTAGAAGGCCACGTGGTGCGGCGCCGACGCGGTGCCGACGGTGAACAGTCCGCCGACGAGTGCCAGGGCGCCATCGAAGGTCTCGGCGCGGAACAGGGCCCAGCCGATCATGACGGCGAACAGGGTGTAGGCGTGGCCCAGCAGCGCGGGCATGCGGGCCATGCGCTCGCGCCCGACGCTGCGCTCGAAGATCAGGAAGGCTCCGTGGAACAGGCCCCAGACCACGTAGGTCCAGGCGGCTCCGTGCCACAGCCCGCAGAGCAGGAACACGATCAGCAGGTTGCGCGCCGTGGCGAGGCGGCCGTGACGGTTGCCGCCCAGGGGCACGTAGAGGTAGTCGCGGAACCAGGTCGACAGGGAGATGTGCCAGCGCCGCCAGAAGTCGGTGATCGACCGCGCGATGTAGGGGAAGTTGAAGTTCTCGAGGAACTCGAAGCCGAGCATGCGCCCGAGGCCGATGGCCATGTCGGAGTAGCCCGAGAAGTCGAAGTAGATCTGCAGCGTGTAGCAGAGCAGCCCCAGCCAGGCCACGCCGGGTGAGAGCTGGGCCCCGTCGAGGGCGAAGATGGTGTCGGCCGTCTCGGCCAGCACGTCGGCGATGAGCACCTTCTTGCCCAGGCCGACGACGAAGCGCCGCACCCCGCTGGCGAACTGCTTCCAGGAATGGGTGCGCTCGACGAGCTGCTCGGCGATGTGCCGGTAGCGCACGATGGGCCCGGCGATGAGCTGCGGGAACAGCGCGATGTACGTGGCGAAGTCCACGAAGTTGCGCTGCACACGGGCGTCTCCGCGATGCAGGTCGATCAGGTACGACATCGCCTGGAACGAGAAGAAGGAGATGCCGATGGGCAGGTGGATGTGCCAGTCGGCCGGGAGCGGTTGGTCGACGAGGCCCGTGGCCGTGGCCAACCCCGAGAGCAGGGTCGTGAGGGTCGGCCAGTCGCCGAGGCCGACCGATCCGGCCACCTCAGCCAGGTTGTCCCAGAGGAAGTGGCCGTACTTGAAGGCGCACAGCAGCCCGATGTTGAAGACCAGCCCGAGGGTCAACCAGCGCTGCGCGGTCGGCTTGCCCGGCGCCTCGTGGATGAACCGCCCCAGGCGCCCGTTGACGGCGATGGACACGAGCATCACCAGCAACGCAGCCGGCTCGCCCCAGGCGTAGAACAGCAGGCTCGCCAGGAGGATCAGGGCGTTGCGCCAGCGCCGCCGTGACAGGTGCACGGCCGCCAGCACGGCGGGCAGGAACAGGAACAGGAAGACGGTGGAGCTGAAGACCACGAGGAGTCGTCCCTAATTCCCGGGTCTGCGAGCGTCGTCGCCGCGCGGCGGGAAGGGCCAGAAGTCCGGCAGGCCGAGCAGGTTGCGCTCGACGATGATCATCACGACCACGTCGGGATCGGCGGCCTCCACCGTGTCGTCATTCGCGCCGCGCACGCTGAGGAAGATGCTCTCGTGGAAGCTCTGCGAGAGGATCGGCCACAGGGCCAGGCCGAACGAGTCGTGCATCACGACGGCGTCGGGCAGGGTCTCGTCCTGGGTTCTGAGGATGCGGGTGTGGGCGGGCTTGTCCACCATCCGGGCCCGCGGCGGATGGACGAAGTGCTCGTAGACGCTTTGGGTCAGGAGGTCGGAGAGGTGCAGGCGGTTGGCGGACGAGTCGCCGGGCGTGTCGCGCGGCTCGACCCGGAACGCGTCGTCGGGCAGCGGTCCCCAGCCGGGGAAGTCCGGGGCCAGTCCCCGCGCGAGGATGTCGATCATGGTGGCCGCCGCCACGCGGGCGCCGCGGTCGGTCCAGTGGGTGCCCAGGGGGTGGTAGGTGTAGTCGCCGGCCTCCGGGCGATCGTGCGCGGTCTCCGCCCGCAAGACCGTGCGGAAGTCGTGCAGCGGGACGTCCGAAGTCGCGGCCATGTGCTCGAGCAGCTGGTCGAGTTGGGTCGGGCCGTGCTGCGTGTAGCGCTCGGGGATGCGCTCGGGATAGATCGACTGCTTGTTGGGCGCGATCACGAGCAGCATCTCGATGTCGCGCAGGGCGAGCCACTGGGCGCGCCGCTCGATGTAGTTCCGCAGGGTCTCCAGCTGGCGCAGGGTCAGCGGCCTCAGGCCGCGGAACACCGGGATCGACGTGCGCTTGGTCGTGAAGATCCAGCCTTCCTCGCTGCGCACCATGTCCGGGGTGGGCGAGTGGCGCAGGCCGAACCACCACAGCCGGTTGCGCCAGCGCAACAGGGTGATGCGGGTCCCCTGTGCGTCGGCGAACCAGTCCTCGAAGGCGCCGCTGAACGAGCCGTCCAGGACGGCGGTGTCATCGACGTCGGGGAAGGGGGCCGGCGTGCGGCCTTCCTCGCGGATGCCCTCGACGTCGGTGCCCTTCAGCGCGAGGGTGATCCCCGGCAATGCCAGGAGGGCCAGGAAGACGAGGGAAGTCAAGCGATCCAAAGTGGCGGCGAGGATACCAGAGGTCCAGGGCTCCGACACCGACACCGCGACCCGGACACCCCGCGCCCGGGACTCTAGTTGCGGCGGCTCTCGTCGGCGTCGGCGAAGGGCCAGACTGCGGGCAGCCCGGTGAGGTTGCGCTCGACGATGACCATCACCACCACGTCGGGTTCGGCGCTTAGGATCGTCTCGTCGTCGGCACCGCGCACGCTCAGGAAGGTGCTGCGGTGAAAGTGCTCCGCGAGGAGCGGCCACAGCGCGTGTCCGAACGAGTCGTGGATCACCACGGCATCGGGGAGTCCCGCAGCAGGGTTCACCAACCGGCGCATGCGATCGGTCTGCTCGATGAGGCGCGCCTGGGCCGGCTGCACGACACCGGTCCACACGGTCTGGGAGAGGTGCTCCTCGAGATGGAGACGAGGGGCCACCGAGTCACCCTGGCTGCCGACGGTCGCGGGCACGAAGCCATCCTCGGGCAAGGGGCGGAAGGCGGGGAAGCGCTCGCCGAGCACCGTCTGCAATTGCTCGACGAGGGCGCGCGCCGCCGCCCAGGCGCCGCGATCCGTCCAGTGGGTGCCGAGCGGGTGATAGGTGAAGTCGCCCACCTCGGGTCGGTCGAACGCCTTCTCCGCCTTGAGCGTCGTCCGGAAGTCGTGCAGCGAGACCTCTGAATTCTCCGCCATGTGCGCCGTGAATTGGTCGAGGGGCGTGGGCCCATGGCGGGTGAGGTGCCCGGGCAACCGCTCGGCGTAGATCGAGTGCTTGTTGGGCGCCACCACGACCAGCAGGGCGATGCCACGTTCGGCAAGGAAACGGGCGCGGCGCTCGAGGGCATGCTGCAGCGCCCGGAGCTCGCCGATGCCCAGGGGCAGCAATCCGCGGTGGGCGGGGATGGCGCCACGCTTGGTGGTGAAGATCCAGTCGTCCTGCCCGCGGACCATGTCCTTGCTCGGGGACAGCCCGAGAGTGGTCCACCAGAGATCGTTGCGGGCCTCGAGGAGCGGGGTGCGCAGGCCCTGTGCATCACCGAACCAGTCTTCGAACCCGGCGCTGAAGCGGCCGTCGAGAATCGACGTCAGGCTGGCTTCGGGAAATGCGGACGGGCGGCGACCTTCCTTGCGGAAGTCGTCGGCCGGCGATCCGGACCCGGCCGCCCACGCCGCGGGGATCAGCAGAGCCAGGACGAAGAGGATGCTGAGGGGGCGGTCCAAGGGATGGGAAGACTAGCTGCAGATCGGCGCGGCGCCAGTGTGCGGAAGCGGTCGCTCGGCGCTGTGTCATCATGAGCTCTGACTCCATCCGTCCGACGGCGAGCGTCGAAGGACCGGCGAGGCTTGGCGAGTGCGCGTACTGGTCACTGGTGGTACGGGGTTCGTGGGGGCTGCAGTCGTCCGGGCCCTGGCCATGCGCGGCCACGAGGTCGTGGTCGTGGCCCGACGCGCGCCTGCCCCGGAGGGCGACCAGCGGTCGCACTCGTCGCTGCAGGCCGATCTGGCCGAGCCCGGAGCGATTCCCGCGCTCATCGCGGCGATCCGACCCGTCGCAGTCGTGAATGCTGCTGCCGTCGCGGACATCCGCCCCTGTGAGCAGGACCCGGAGCGAGCGCGGCGCCTCAATGCCGAGATGCCGGCGGACCTCGCCCAGGCTTGTGTGGCCGGGGGCCTGCGGCTGCTGCAGCTCTCGACCGACCAGGTCTTCGATGGTTCCCACGGCGATTGGACCGAGACCGATCCAGCGGCGCCGCTGCACCTCTACGGCGAGACGAAATTGGCCGGAGAACGGGGCGTCGCGGCCGTCGATCCGACCGCATTGATCGTCCGAGCCGGGTTGGTCACGGGGAGGGCCCCGCCGGGTCGCCGCTCGTCCACCGGTCAGCTGCTCAATGCCCTGTCGGAGGGGCGGCGACCGGGCATGTTCACCGACGAGGTCCGGAGTCCCATCGCGGTGGTGGATCTGGCCCGCGCAGTGGCGGACCTGCTGGAGCATCCCCAGGCGGCGGGGCTCTACCACGCCGGCGGAGACGAGACCTTGAACCGCTACGACCTGGCGCGTCGTGAGGCCCGCATGGCGGGATACGACGAGGCGTTGATCGAGGCCACCACGCGCGTCGCGGCCGGAATGGACGCCGGTCGCCCCGCGGACCTGAGTCTGTGCAGCGCCCGCCTGGTCGCACAGCTCGGCTGGGTGCCGCGGCCTCTGGACGGCGACTGATCCGTCCGCGTTCCCATGCTGATTCGGGACCGGGGCCGGTGCACAATGCCTCGCGCTCCGAAGGCGGGAATCGGGCGGGCCGACATCCATGAAGACACTCATCTTGTTGCCTACGGGCATCGCGGACGTCCCCGTTGCCGCTCTGGACGGACGCACCCCGCTGGAGGAGGCGCGGGTGCCGCACCTCGACCGGCTAGCGCGGGAGGCGCGGGTAGGCCTGGTGCGATTCGTGCCCGAGGGTCTGCGCGACGGGAGCGACGCGGCCGTGCTCTCGGTGCTGGGTTACGACCCGCGGCGTCAGGCCGCTGCTCGGGGCGGGCTCGAGGCGGCCGGTCTGGGCGTGGCGCTCGGTCCCGACGACCTGGCCCTGCGCATGAACCTCGTGTCGACCTTCCGGGGTCGGTTGATCGACTTCAACGCGGGCCACATCACGTCGGTGGAGGCGCGGCTGCTGATCGAGGCGCTGCAGTCGGCCCTCGGCAGCGAGCGCTTTTCGTTCCACCCGGGGGTGGGGTATCGCAACCTGCTCATCATCCACGGAGGCGCCGACCTCGATCTGATCACCCAGCCGCCCCAGAATGTGCAGGGCGCCCCGTTCGCGGAACACGGCCCGAGCGGAGCGGGCGGCGCCGAGCTGAGCGCCTTGATGGACGCGGCGGCTGACGTGCTCGCCGCTCACGACGTGAACCGCGTGCGCGTCGACCTGGCCGAGAATCCCGCGGACCGCATCTGGGCCTGGGGGCCGGGCCGGGCCGTCCTGCTCGAGCCCTTCGAGTTGCGCACGGGGCGGCGGTTGGCCGTGGTGGCGGCGGCGCCCCTCGTGCGTGGCATCGGCGCCGCGGTGGGCGCCGACCTCGTGGACGTCCCCGGCGCGACCGGGAGCTGGGACACCGCCTACGCCGCCAAGACCGAGGCCGCGCTGGCGGCCCTCGCCGACCACGACGTGGTCGTGCTGCACCTGGCCGCCGCCAACGAGGCCTGCCACGTGAAGGACGTACGCCTGAAGGTGCGGGTCATCGAGGAGATCGACCGATTCGTGGTCGGGCCGCTCATGACGGGCCTGCGCGACCTCGGTCCCGCGCGCCTGCTGGTCACCACCGACCACATGACCTCCACCGTGGAGCGCGCCGGATCGCGGGCCGAGGTGCCCTGGCTCCTGTGGGGTGAGGGGATCACGCCGGTGCGGGCGCGCGGCTTCACCGAGGCGCAGGCCGAGGCGGGGGAGATGCACGTCGACGAGGGATTCCGCATGCTGGAGTACGTGCTCGGCGGCGCCCCCCGGGCGACGGAGCGCCCCGCGAGCGGGGGCCGGGCCACCGAGAGTGCGGAGACCGCGGGATGACACCGACGACGACCCTGGGCGAGATGCCGACCCGCTACGACCCTGCGGCGGTGGAGTCGGACGTGCGCGCCCGCTGGGAGGCCAGCGGCGTCACCACGGCCGGCCGTGAGGCGGTCGCCGACCGCGAGCCCTTCACGATCATGATCCCGCCGCCGAACGTGACCGGTCGGCTGCACATGGGTCACGCCCTCAACGGCACGCTGCAGGACATCGTCGCGCGCCATCGCCGCATGTGCGGCTTCGATGTGCTCTGGCTCCCGGGCACCGACCACGCGGGCATCGCTACCCAGGCGGTGGTCGAGAAGAAGCTCTACGCCGAGAGCAAGACCACGCGCCAGGAGCTGGGCCGTGAGGCCTTCCTGGCGAAGGTGTGGGAGTGGAAGGAGGAGCACGGCGACGCGATCCTCGAGCAGACCAAGCGCCTCGGCGCGAGCTGTGACTGGTCGCGCACCCGCTTCACCCTCGAGCCCGACATGTCGACGGCCGTCCGCGAGGCCTTCGTGCGCCTGTTCGACAAGGGCCTGATCTATCGCGGCGCGCGCCTGGTGAATTGGGACTGCGTGCTGCAGACCGCCATCAGCGACGACGAGATCGAGTTCAAGACCATGGCCGGCAAGCTGTGGCACCTGAAGTATCCGGTGCAGGGGCAGGACGGTCGCTTCGTCACCGTGGCCACGACCCGCCCTGAGACCATGCTGGGCGACACCGGTGTGGCCGTGCATCCCGACGACGCCCGCTATGCCGATCTCGTCGGCGCGACGCTGCTGCTGCCCCTGGTCGACCGGGAGATCCCGGTGGTGGCCGACGACAGCGTCGATCCCGAATTCGGCAGCGGCGCGGTGAAGGTGACGCCGGGCCACGACCCCAACGACTACGAGCGCGGCGCCCGGCACCGTCTGCCGATCATCAACATCCTCGAGAAGGACGGCACGCTGACCGAGGCGGCCGGCCCCTTTGCCGGCCTGAGCCGCGAGGACGCGCGCCGCGCGGTGGTGGCGGCCATGGAGGAGCGCGGCCTGCTCGAGCGCATCGAGGAGATCGAGCACAACGTCCCGCTCAGCGATCGCAGCAAGAGCCCCATCGAGCCGCTCGTCAGCGAGCAGTGGTTCGTGAAGATGGAGCCCCTCGCCGAGCCGGCCATTGCCGCCGTGAAGTCGGGCGCGCTGCGTTTCCAGCCCGAGCGCTGGAGCAAGGTCTACCTCGACTGGCTGGAGAACGTGCGCGACTGGTGCATCAGCCGCCAGCTCTGGTGGGGTCACCGCATCCCGGTCTGGTACGACGAGGACGGCGAGCCGGCGGCCTCACGCGACGACCTCGCGCTCGGGTCGCCGCACCCGCAGACGGGCAAGCCCATCGTGAGCCAGGACGAGGACGTCCTCGACACCTGGGCCAGCTCGTGGCTGTGGCCTCTGGCGACGCTGGGTTGGCCTGAGCCCACGGCGGATCTGAAGCGCTACTTCCCGACCCAGTTCCTGTCGACGGCGAGCGAGATCATCTACCTGTGGGTCGCGCGCATGATCATGGCCGGTTATGAGTTCGCCGAACACGAGCCCGTGGAGAACCGCTGCGCCTTCTCGACCTGTTACATCCACGCCACCGTGCTCGACGGCCAGGGCCGGCGCATGAGCAAGAGCGCGGGCAACGGCATCGACCCGATCGAGATGATCGACCAGTACGGCGCCGACGCGGTGCGCTTCTCGCTGGTGCTGCTGACCAAGGAGGGGCAGGACACCAAGCTGGCCACCGAGAAGTTCGAAATGGGGCGGAACTTCCTCAACAAGCTGTGGAACGCCTCGCGCTTCGTGCTCAACGCCGGCGAGCTGCCGCGCTTCGACCCGGCCGCCGTCACCGCCCTCGAGGATCGCTGGATCCTGTCGCGCCTGGCCGCGACCATCGAGGACACCCACGCTGCGTACGAGGGCTACCGCTTCAACGATGCGGCCAGCGGCCTCTATCGCTTCGTCTGGAATGACTTCTGCGACTGGTACGTGGAGATGGTCAAGGCGCGGCTGATGGAGGGCGAGACCGTCGCCGTGTCCGTGCTCGGGCGCGTGCTGCGCGACATCCTGGCCCTGCTCCACCCCCTGGCGCCCTTCGCCACCGAGGCGGTGTGGGAGCGGGTGCGCGCGGCGTCGGTCGACGAGCTGCCCGAGCTGCTCATGGCCGGGGCCTGGCCGGATGGCGCCGGGCTGCGCCGGGATGCCGAGGCGGAAGCCGCGCTCAACCACGCACAGGAAGTGGTGATCACCGTGCGCCGCCTGCGTCAGCAGCACGGCGTGGCCGAGCGCAAGCCCGCGAAGGTGACCGTGGCGGTGACCGCGCCCGCGGCCGAGGCGCCCCTCGCCGCGGCGTCCGAGATCATGCAGCGCATGGGTGTGCTGGAGTCGGTGGTCGTGGGCGTCGATCCGTCGCGTCCCGAAGGGGCCGCTGTCGCCACCGACAGCCGGTCGCCGTCATCCTTCGAAGTGCTCGTCGACCTCGAGGGTCTCGTCGACAAGGACGCTCAACGCGCCGACCTCGGGAAGACGCTCGCCAAGCTCGAGAAGCAACTCGCGGGCCTCGCCGGCAAGCTCGACAACGAGAGCTTCGTGGCCAAGGCGCCGGCCGATGTCGTCGAGCGCGAGCGCGCCCGGCAGGCGGAGGTCGCCGCCGAGCACGCGCGCGTGACCGAGTTGCTGGCCGCGCTCGAGGGCTAGTCCGCGGCGCGCTCGGAGCGGCGCCCTGCGCTGCGGCCTCGGCACTGCTCTCATCTCCACTGCTCGAAGAACTCGCGTTCGAAGACGAGGATGACCTCGACGATGGGCTCTTGGCCGGGGTCCTGGGCGAGCGGCAGGTCGTTCCAGAGCTGCAGGCGTAGGCTGCGTCCGGTGGCCGACGACCAGGCCGACAGTACCGGTGGCGACTCGTGACCGACGGGGATGAGCGTCGCTTCGCGGATGGCCACGGGCGGCGTCTCGACTGTCGGCATCAACAGGCGCGGGCCGCAGACGGCCTCGGCGTCCGCGACGCGCGGGCCGAGATCGTGGAAGCGCAGCTCGGCCGTGTTGTCGAGGGAGACAGCGACCTCGACCGAGTACAGCCCGGGGGGCAGCTCCGGGCGGAGCAGCGACACGCTGGTGAAGAACACGCCGAGCCACAGGCGTGAAGTGTCCGGATCGTGCTCCCACTCGGGGACGTCCCGGGCATGGCGCCAGCGGGGGATGAAGACGAATGACTCGTGTCCGAGCAGCACGCGCCGCTCGTTGTCATAGGGGTCGTGGGAGAGGCCGAAGGCCTTGTGCACATCGAGCCCGAGCAGGAATCGGTCCAGTGGCGGGACGAGCTCGGAGGACGACGGCAGGCAAGCGATGCGGTTGCGGACGTCGGTGATGCCCGGGACTTCGTCGCGCGCCGCCCGGAAGCCGATGTTCTGGTCGCTGTCGCCCGGGTTCATGCCGATGCGGAAGTCGATGCGCGAGACTTCGCGGGTGGAGTTGAAGGCGCCGCCCTTGATCACGCGCATGTGGCTGCTGAAAGCCGGCGACAGCTTGGACTGCTTGCGCCCGCGCGTGAAGGTGATGGGCTGATATCCCGGGTAGCGCACGAACGGGCTGTCGGTCCACTCGAAGACGTTGCCGGTCATGTCGAGGGCGCCGAACAGGCTGATCCCGTCGGGATAACTCGCCACCTGCACGGCTTGCTGTGGCACGGAGAGTCCGGTCTGGGCCCACGACGAACGGAAGCGGGGTCCCCACGGATAGGCATCGTCGGAGTCGCCACGGGCGGCGCGGACCCACTCCGCCTCGAGGGGCAGGCGCTTGCCGGACCACGCGAGGAAGTCGCGGATCTCGGGGATGTTCACGTTCGAGACCGGATACTGCTCGAGTCCGTCGGGGATTGTCCCGCCGAACCAGCCGTAATTCACCAGGGTCTCGCTCGGATCCTGCTCCGTCGCTTCGAGGTAGACCTGCCATTGCAGGTTGGTCACCTCGGTGGTGTCGATCCAGAAGCTGCTGACGCGACGGTCGTGGCGCGGTGTCTCGGCCGCGATCATGGTCATGTTGGTGATGTCGCCCTGGCCGAGTTCCTTCACCTGGTCAGGGGGCGTGCCGACGATCACCGGCCCGCCCAGGACGTACTCCATGCCCGGAAGGCGGCGCTGCACATAGCGCCGGTTCAAGGCCACCCAGTCCGGGAGGTTGTGGACCTCGAGGGGCGGGAGTTCGTCGGCAGGCTCGGTGGGGGCGTCCGTGACCGGTGCTCCGGTCGGCGTGTTCGGCACGGCGTCGATGTCGCCGTCGGCTGCCGGCACCTCCTCGGCTCCGGGTGGGTCGACGGGAGCGGCGTTCATCGTGCTGTTGTTGACGCGATGCGCGTTGGGCCGGCGTTGGTCCCCCGCGAACCCGATGACCCACACGAGGATCACCAGCAGCACCACGACCGTGCCCGCCAGCAGGCGACGAGGCGCCGGGGTCGGCGGTGTGTTGCGGGCGGGCATGGAGGCTCCCTCCGGTCCGCCTGACCTTATCGCCTGAGGCCGGAGCGGTCACCGCGGACGGACCGCGAGCCCGAATGGTGGGGTTTCCGGTGGGCCTCCGGCTGCCGCGAAGAGGCCGCCGAGCGTCGGGGCCCTACTTCTTCAGGCCGTCGCCGGCGACTTCGACCGCCATCGTGAAGCGCGGTCCCTTGCGCTTGGTGTTGTCGATGGAGAACGAGATCTCCCACGTGCGACCGTCTTCGGGTTCGGAGACCTCGAGCGGTCCGACCGCATCGTCGCCGGCATCCTTGATCGGGATCCAGCCCACGATGGCGTTGTTGGCGTTGTAGAAGAGCATGACTTCCTGGTCCTGGGGGAAGTCCCAGAAGTCTTCCATGAAGTCGTGGATGCCCATGCCGGGCGGGCCGGGCCAGGGCGACATGGCCCCGTCGGAGCGCTCGGGCAGGTCGGCGCCGCTGCCCTTCTTGTCGGCCTTGACCTTCTTCATCTCCTTCTTCCACGCCTTGTAGTTGTCCGACTCGCCCTTGCCCTTGAAGGCGACGGTGTACTCACCGGCGGGGAGGCGTGGCTTGGACAGCTCTTCGCTGGTGGAGAGCAGTCCGACGGGGAAGGGTTCGTCGACGGCGGAGCGCTTGAGCTTGCTGTAGGCCGGGTGACGGCCGCGGGCGAGGACTCCGAAGGCGAGGTGGTGGTATTCGGTCTGGACCTGGCGCTTGGGGTCGAAGTCGATGCGCTCGACGCCGAAGGTGTCCTCCTCGTTGATGTGATCGACACTGGTGTGCTTGGCGAGCATGGGGCTCTGCAGGAAGCGGTCGGCGTGGCGCAGCGATTCGAGGCCGGGCTTCGACGAGCGGGCGGCACGGAAGCCGATGTTGGCGTCGCTGTCGCTCGGGTTCATGCCGATGCGGAAGTCGATGCGCGAGACTTCGCGGGTGGAGTTGAAGGCGCCGCCCTTGATCACGCGCATGCTGCTGTTGAAGGCCGGCGACAGCTTGGACTGCTTGCGGCCGCGCTTGTAGTCGATGGGGCGGTAGCCCTCGTAGTGCACGAAGGGGCTCTGGGTCCACTCGAAGACGTTGCCCGTCATGCCGAGCACGCCGAACGAGCTGACGCCGCCCGCGTGGCTGTCGACGGGCACCGGCTGCTGCGGGACCGACAGGCCGGTCTGGGCCAGCGACGACTTGAAGCGCGTGCCCCAGGGGTAGTCCTGGTCGCTGTCACCCCGGGCGGCCCGGATCCACTCGACCTCGGTGGGGAGCCGCTTGCCGGCCCACTCGAGGTAGGCGCGGATCTCGGGGTAGTTCACGTTGGTGATCGGGTAGTGCTCTTGGCCCTCGGGGATCTTGCCCTCGGGCCAGCCGTAGTTCACCAGGGCCTCGCTGGGCGTGCGCCCCGTCGCCTCAAGGAAGACCTGCCACTGCAGGTTGGTGACCTCGGTGCGGTCGATGAAGAAGGTCTCCACGGACTCGACCCGCCGCGGCGTCTCGGCCGCGATCATGGTCATATTCGTGATGTCCTTCTGGCCGAGATCCTCGACGTTCTCGGGCGGCGTCCCCACCACGACCTCGCCACCCTCGACCTTGACCATGCCGGTAGGGGGGCCGTTGGGCGCGCTGCTGATGCTGCGGGTGCTTTGCAGGTCGTTGCCCAGCGCCATGGCCTGGACCGGTTCCGCATTGAGCGGATTGGCATTGAGCGAGCTCTGACCCGCGAGGGGGAGCAGCGCGCATGCGGTCATGGCGAGCGAGTACGCGATCACGAGGTCGACGCTCCTCGAGCGAGACACGGTTCGAGTAGGGGACGTTTCCTCGTGCGCTCTGCCGACGCCGAGGTGTCCGGGAAGGGCTTCGGGGCACTCCCGGACGCGGCCTCAGGCTGACACACGTGGACGCTATAGTCTACGGCGCGGCGGAGCGTAACAGGGCTCACGAACCTGTCAATAACCCCGGAATAGCCCCGATCGCCATGCCAGATCAGCCTTCTCCCACCGACATTCCGGGGGTCGACCCCGAGGGCCGACTGGCCCTCACGGTCACAGCCGAGGACGCGGGCAACCGAGTCGATCGCCACCTCGGGCGCCTGCTCGCTCCGCACTACTCGAGGTCCTATCTCTCGGCCCTGCTGGATGAGGGAACCCTCCGGGTTGGGGGTCGGAAGTCCCGTCCGTCGTATCGGCTGGCGGAGGGCGACCGGATCGAAGGGGCCCTGGGGATACCAGCCAGCGCCTTGCCGGGGCCCGAAGACGGCATCGAATACCGGGTTATCCACAGCGACCCGGCGATCATCGTGATCGACAAGCCCTCGGGCCTGGTGATCCATCCGGGGGCTGGCCGAAAAGGCGGGACCCTGGTCAACGGATTGCTCAAGGAATTCCCCGAGATCGCCGTGGTGGGGAGGGCCGAGCGGCCGGGCATCGTCCACCGGCTCGACCGGGACACCACCGGCGTCATGGTCGTGGCCCGCACCAACGAGGCGGCCAAGTCGCTGGTGGGGCAGTTCAAGCGCAAGACGGTGGAGAAGCGCTACACGGCGGTGGTGTGGGGCGAGATGCCCTTCGACAGCGATTGGATCGACCTGTCGATCGACATCGACCCGCGTAAGCCGGTGCTGCGCACCGTGGTGAGCGAAGGGGGCCAGACGGCCTCCACCTTCTACGAGGTGGAAGAGCGTCTCGGCCCGGCGACGGTGGTGACCGCCATGCCGCGCACCGGCCGGACGCACCAGATCCGCGTGCACCTCTCGCACCTGGGCTTCCCGATCCTGCTCGACCCGCCCTACGGACGCCGGATCACCGGCTCCTGGAACGGCTGGTTCGAGCGCCGCAAGAAAGCGGGCCTGCCGGTGCCGACGATGTCGCGCCACGCTCTTCACGCGCGACACCTCACCCTGGACCATCCCGAGACGGGCGAGCGCGTGACCTACGAGGCGCCGTTGCCCATGGACATGGTCGAGTTGATCGAGATCCTGAGGGAGTCATGAGCGACGCGCTCCAACGCTGGATCCGCGAGGTCTACGAGCCTGCCCTGGGTAAAGATCGTCCTCGCAGCGGCACGACTGGATCGGGCCTGCCCTTGCAGCCGCTCTATGGCCCCGGCGACGACGATCCCGGGCTCGGATTCCCCGGCGCCTTTCCCTACACGCGCGGTCCCTATCCGACCATGTACGCCGGCCGTCCGTGGACCATGCGCCAGTATTCGGGCTTCTCCACGGCCGAGGACACCAACGCGCGCTTCCGCTTCCTGCTCGAGGGCGGCACCAAGGGCCTGAGCGTCGCCTTCGACCTGCCCACCCAGATGGGTTTCGACCCCGATGCCGATGTCGCCCGGGGAGAGGTGGGCAAGGTCGGCGTCTCCATCGCGACGCTGGGCGACTTCGAGACGCTCTTCGACGGCATCCCCCTCGATGCGGTGTCGGTGTCGATGACGATCAACTCGACGGCGCCCGTGCTGCTCGCGTTCATGATCGCGGCGGGCAAGCGCCAGGGACTGGAGCCCTCGGCCCTGCGCGGGACGGTGCAGAACGACCTGCTCAAGGAGTACATCGCGCGGGGCACCTATCGCTTCCCGCCGGCGCCCTCGCTGCGCCTGGTGACGGACGTGATCGAGCACTGCAACAGTGAGCTGCCGCGCTTCAACCCGATCTCCATCAGCGGCTACCACATGCGCGAGGCGGGCTGCACCGCGCCGCAGGAGCTGGCGTTCACGCTGGGCAACGGCCTCGCGTACGTCCGCAGCGCCGTCGACCGGGGCCTCGATGTGGACGCCTTCGCGGGCCGCCTGTCCTTCTTCTTCAATGCCCACAACGACTTCTTCGAGGAGGTGGCCAAATTCCGGGCGGCGCGCCGCATGTGGGCGCGCCTGATGCAGGAGCGCTTCGGGGCGAGCGAGGGCAACGCCACGCGCCTGCGCTTCCACACCCAGACGGCGGGTTCCACGCTCACCAGCCAGCAGCCGGACGTGAACGTGGTGCGCGTGACGCTGCAGGCCCTGGCGGCGGTGCTCGGCGGCACCCAGTCGCTGCACACCAACAGCCGCGACGAGGCCCTGGGCCTGCCCACCGAGCCGGCAGCGCTGCTGGCCCTGCGCACCCAGCAGGTGCTGGCGGAGGAGTCGGGCGTCACGCACACCGTCGACCCCCTGGGCGGCTCGCCGTTCATCGAGGCGCTCACCGACGATCTCGAGCGCGAGGCCATGGCCATCATCGCGGCCATCGACGCCAAGGGCGGCGCCCTGGCGGCCGTGGAGACGGGCTTCCAGCAGAGCGAGATCCACCGCGCGGCGTACGAACACCAGAAGGCCGTCGAGCGCGGCGACGTCTCCATCGTCGGCGTGAATTCCTACGTCATGCCGGCCGAGGCCCCGCCGCCGATCCTCAAGGTCGATGACTCGCTCGCGCGCCGGCGCACTGAACAGGTTGCCGCGTGGCGCACCGCCCGGGACGGTGCGGCCTGCGAGGCCACCCTCGCGGCGCTGGGCGCGGCGGCCACCGACGCAGGCCACAACCTCATGCCCTTGCTCGTCGATGCGGTCGAGGCCGGCGCGACGGTGGGCGAAATCTGTTCCCGCCTCGAAACCGTCTTCGGACGCTACGCCCCGGCGTCGCTGTTCTGACCGGCGAACCCCCGACCACGGAGCCGATTCCATGGGTGCACGCCTTTCCCACCTGGGCCTCGCGGTGGCCGCTCACGACGATGTGATCGTGTTCTGGCGTGACCTGCTGGGACTGACGCTGTCCCCGGTCGAGCACGTCGAGAGCGAGGGCGTGGCCGTGGCCATGCTCGCGCTCGAGCCGCGCGCCGACGGGACGGGCGGCGCCATCGAACTGCTGCAGCCCGACCCAGGTGACAACGCCGTGGCCCGCTTCCTCGACAAACGCGGCCCCGGCATCCACCACGTGGCGCTCAGCGTCGACGACATCGACGGCCTGGTCCACCGGCTGCGTGAGCACCGCGTGCGCCTGATCAACGCCGAGCCGCGTCCGGGCGCCCACGGCACCCGGGTGGTCTTCGTGCACCCGAAGTCCACCGGCGGCGTGCTCGTCGAACTGGTGCAGGAGCCCGCCGGAGACAGCTGATGGCGGGCACTTCGTGACGGCGGGGGCCGTGCGACGGCGGGTCGCAGCGGCAGGCTGACGGCATGGGGGCCCATCGACTATCCTGCCGGCCCCCGCGAGGCGGGCCGCCGAGCCGCCGCCGCGGCCGTCCCCGAAGTGAGGATCGACCGATGCCGACCAACGCCGATCGAGTCGAGGAGCTGCGCCGCCGCCAGGAGCAGGCGCTCAAGGGCGGTGGCGACGCACGCATCGCGGCCCAACACGAGAAGGGCAAGCTGACCGCCCGCGAGCGGCTCGACCTGCTGCTCGACGAAGGCTCCTTCGAGGAGTACGGCCGGCTGATCGAGAGCCGTACCACGGCCTTCGGCTTCAAGCCCACCCCGGGCGACGGCGTGGTCACCGGCTTCGGCACCATCGAAGGCCGACCCGTCGCCGTGTTCAGCCAGGACTTCACGGTGAGCGGCGGCGCCCTGGGCGAGGCCCACGCGGCCAAGATCTGCGCCGTGATGGAGAAGGCCATGAAGGTGGGCGTGCCCGTCATCGGCCTCAACGACAGCGGCGGGGCGCGCATCCAGGAGGGCGTGGTCAGCCTCGGCGGCTACGCCGACATCTTCCTGCAGAACACCCTTGCGAGCGGCGTGGTGCCGCAGCTCTCGGCCATCCTGGGCCCTTGCGCCGGCGGGGCGGTGTACAGCCCGGCCATCACCGACTTCATCGTCATGGTCGACGAGACCAGCTACATGTTCGTCACCGGGCCCAACGTGGTGAAGACGGTGTCCCACGAGGAGGTCTCGGCTCAGGACCTGGGCGGCGCCCGGGTCCACGCGGGCAAGAGCGGCGTGGCGCACTTCCGCCGGGCCAACGATGCCGACGCCCTCACCCTGCTGCGCAAGCTGGTGGGTTACCTGCCGCTGAACAACCGCGAGGACCCGCCGCGGGTCGAGTGCACCGACGACCCGGCGCGCGCGGACGAGGCCCTCGACACGCTGGTGCCCGAGAATCCCAACAAGCCCTACGACATCCGCGACGCGGTCACCCGCGTGGTGGACGACGGCGAGTTCCTCGAGGTGCACCCGGAATTCGCGGCGAACATCGTGGTGGGCTTCGCCCGCCTCGACGGGCGCACCGTGGGCATCGTCGGGAACCAGCCGGCCGTGCTCGCCGGCGTGCTCGACATCGACAGCAGCGACAAGGGCGCGCGTTTCGTGCGCTTCTGCGACGCCTTCAACATCCCCCTCGTGACCTTCGAGGACGTGCCGGGGTTCCTGCCGGGCACGATCCAGGAGCACGGCGGCATCATCCGGCACGGGGCCAAGCTGCTTTACGCCTACTGCGAGGCGACGGTGCCGAAGCTCACCGTGATCTGTCGCAAGGCCTACGGCGGCGCGTATGACGTCATGTCGTCCAAGCACATCCGCGGCGACCTGAACCTCGCCTGGCCCATGGCCGAGATCGCCGTCATGGGCGCCAAGGGCGCGGTGGAGATCATCCACAAGAAGGAGATCGCGTCGGCCGACGACCGCGAGGCGGCGGCGGCGCCTTTCGTGGCCGAGTACGAGGAGCGCTTCTGCAATCCCTACGAGGCGGCGGCGCGGGGCTACATCGACGCCGTCATCGAGCCGCGGCAGACCCGCGCGCGCCTGATCGCGGGCCTGCGCCTGCTGCAGACCAAGCGCGACCGCAATCCCCCGAAGAAGCACGGGAACATTCCGCTCTAGGCGGGCTGCGCGACGATGACCGACACCGCCCGAACCATCACCAAGGTGCTCGTCGCCAATCGCGGCGAGATCGCGCTGCGCGTCATGCGCACGTGCCAGGAGATGGGCTTCAAGACCGTGGCCGTCTACAGCGACGCCGATCGCAACGCCCTGCACGTGCGGGCGGCCTACGAGGCCGTGCGCCTCGGGCCGGCCCCGGTGGGCGAGAGCTATCTGCGCGGCGACCTGGTCATCGAGGCGGCGAAGCGCACCGGCGCCGACGCGATCCACCCCGGCTTCGGCTTCCTCTCGGAGAACGCCGAGTTTGTCCGGCAGGTGGAGGCCGCGGGCATCACCTTCATCGGGCCGTCGGCCGATTCCATCGAGGCCATGGGTGACAAGATCGCCGCGCGGCGCCGCATGATCGCCGCCGACGTGCCCGTCGTGCCCGGCACCGCCGACCCGGTCACCGACGACGACAATCTGCGCAGCGAGGCCGAGCGCATCGGCTACCCGGTGATGATCAAGGCGTCGGCGGGGGGCGGGGGCAAGGGCATCCGCATCGTGCGCAACGCAGGTGAGCTGCTGGCTGCCGCCGCCCGGGCCCGCAGCGAGGCCGCCGCCGCCTTCGGCAACGACGCGGTCTACCTCGAGAAGTTCCTCAGCGAGCCGCGCCACATCGAGGTGCAGATCTTCGGCGACACCCACGGCAACGTCGTGCACCTCGGCGAGCGCGAGTGCTCGATCCAGCGTCGTCATCAGAAGGTGATCGAGGAGCGCCCGTCGCCTCTGGTGGACGACGCCATGCGCGCGGCCATGGGGGCCGCCGCCGTGAAGGCCGCCCAGGCCATCGGCTACGTCAACGCGGGCACGCTCGAGTTCATGGTGGACGCCAACCGCGACTTCTACATGCTCGAGATGAACACGCGGTTGCAGGTCGAGCACCCCATCACCGAGATGACCACGGGCATCGACCTGGTGCGCTGGCAACTGCTCGTGGCCCAGGGCCGCCCGCTGCCGCTGAGCCAGGACCAGATCCGCTTCGAGGGCCACTCCATCGAGGCGCGCCTGTACGCCGAGGACGCCGACCACGGCTTCCTGCCCGCCACCGGCACGGTGGGGCGCCTCGAACTGCCGGGCGGACCCGGCGTGCGCTGCGATACCGGGCTCTTCGAGGGCATGGAGGTGACGCCCTACTACGACCCGATGTTGGCGAAGATCATCGTGCACGCGCCGACCCGCGACGAAGCCATCGATCGCATGCGCCGGGCCCTGAGCGAGGTCACCATCACCGGCGTCACGACCAACCTGCCCCTGCTGCGACGCACGCTGGTGCACCCGGCCTTCCGCAGCGGGCGTTACGACACCGGCACCATCGCGGCCCACCCCGAGTTGACCGGCACGCCTCTCAGCGAGAACCGGCGGAGAAACGTCGCGCTCATCGCGGCCCTGATGGCCCACGTGCTGCGGCGGCGGCGCGGCTTCGCCGACCGTCCGTCCGCGGCCTCGGCCTCCAGCGCCTGGGTGGACGCCTTCCGGCCGGGAGACGCTCGGTGAAGTACCACGTCCTGGTCGACGGCGAGCACTACGAGGTGGAGGTCCTGCGCGAGAGCGGCGGCTTCCGCATCTCTCTCGGCGATGAATCCCACTACGCCGACGTCGGCACCCTGCGCGACGGGTACGCCTATTCCCTCGTCATCGACGACCGCTCAGTGGACATCGGCGTCGAGGAGCGGGGCGACACCGTCTCGCTGCTCATCGCGGGCGGGCGCTATCCCGCCGAGGTGCTGGGCGAACGCGAGTGGATCGCCCGCTCGATCCAGGGCACGGCGGCCGAGGGCGACATGACCGTGCGCGCCAACATGACCGGCATCGTGCGCGAGGTGCTGGTGCAGCCCGGCGATGTCGTCGAGATCGGCACGACGCTGTTCATCCTCGAAGCCATGAAGATGGAGAACGAGGTGAAGGCGGAGGCTGCCGGGACGGTGGCCTCGATCAGCGTGACGGCCGGCGCCACCGTCTCCGTCGGCGACGTCGTCGTCGAGATCGAGTAGTCCCGCTCCGCCGGGGTCAGCGCTCGAGGGCGTCGGCCAGCTTCAGCAGCACCTCGTCGTCGCCTTCGCGCAGCAGCACCAACGCCGCGTCGACGTCGCCCTTCGTCGCCTTGTCGAGGGCCAGCTCCGCCGTCTTGTAGCGGTCGGCCTTGTGGAACTGGACCCGCGCCTCGATGGCCTGCTTCAGGGCGGCCTCCGTGTCGTCCTGGTCGAGCAGTGCTTCCATGAGCAGGTCGAAGAAGGGCGGATGGTTGTACCCGGTGATCTGCAGTCCCTCGCGGCACAGCTCGGCGGCGTCGGCCGGACGGTAGAACGGCCCGTCGGCGATGAGGAACAACGCCGAGCGCCACTGCAGCAGGCTGGCCCGGTGCATGGGGTTGTCGGCATTGCTGGCCTGCTCGAACTGCTCGAGCTCGTTGGCCGCCTCCACGTAGCGCTTCAGGGCCATGAGGGCCCGCGCCTTGTTGATGGAGAGGTAGATGTCCTTGAAGGCCGGCTGGAGTTGGATCGACTCGGCCTGCCGGTGCAGGGCGGCCAGCGCCTCGGCGGGTCGGTCGGCTTTCATGAGCAGGCGGGCCAGGTGGCTGATCACCTCGGGGTGATCGGCGTAGCCCTCGATCTTCATCGCCTCGAGGACGCGCTCGATGGCCAGGTCGTACTCGCCGTCATCCTCGGAGGCAAACATGCTCTGCAGGATGGTCTGGATCGGAAGGGAGCCCAGCTCCTCGAGGCGCTTGAGGGTCTGCTCCATCTTCCCGCGCCGTCCGAGGCGGAAGTAGGCCTCGTACATCAGCTTGTAGCAGGCGGCGTTGGGGTTCACCGTCTCGAGCACCGAGAGGGTCTCGACGGCCTCCTCGATGTTCTCGACCGTGTTCAGCTTGAACAGCGCGAGCACCTTCTGCATCAGCGCTCCGGGGTGGCGCGCATCACGTTCGAGGGCGAGCTCGAGCTGCCCCAGCGCATCGAACGGGCGCCCCTCCTCGTTGAGGAAGCGGCCGCGATAGAAGTACGGCTGGGGCAGGGAGTCGTCGAGCGCCATGGCTTCGTCGAAGGCTGCCAGGGCGCGGTTGAGCTTGTCCTTGTCGTTCTCCTCGCGGGCGGCGAGGTACAGCTCCTGCCCGGTGACACACAGCGCCATGGCCCGACCGCTCTCGCTCTGCTCGAGACCCTGGCGGGCGCGGGCGTAGGCCTCGCCGTCGCGCACGAGGCCCGCGGTGCGGGCCAGCATCAGCAGGCCGTCGGAGTTGTCGGGGTGGCGGTCGAGCAGGTCCTCGAGGTAGGGGATCGCGTCGGCCGCCCGGTCCTGCTTCTCGAGCATGTCGGCCATGTCGAGGTAGGGCTGCGGGTTGTCGGGGTTGATCTGGATCAGCAACTTGAGCTGCTCTTCGGCGCCCTGCAGGTCGCCCCGCTCCTTGTTGATCTCGGCGAGGCGCTGGAGCGCCAGGCGCTTGGTGTCCTCGATGATGGGGCTCACGTTGGTCGCGCCGGCGAGGTCGCGCAGCACCAGGCGGTACTGGTCGAACGCCATGTCGAAGTTCTCGTCCTTCATGTAGATGTCGCCGAGGGCGATCTTGGCGACCATGAAGGTGGGCAGGATGCTGAGCGACGTCAGCATGCTGTTCTCGGCCCGGGTGAAGAGCTCGTTCTTGGCCTCGATGCCGCCGAGCTGGAAGTGCACGCGCGCGCTGCGGGGCGAGACCTCGCGGGCCGCCTCGAAGAGCGAGAGCGAGTTCTTGAATTCGGCGTTGCGGTCGACCGTGCGGATGGCCAGCGCGAGGCCCATGATCACCACCACCGACAGCGCCAGCGGGTGCATGGTGTCGTCCTTCAGGCCGCGCGAGAGGATGAAGCGGTCGATCAGCGCGGCCACGGCGACGCAGGCGCCGGCGGTGGGCAGGTAGGTCAGGCGCTCAGCGAAGATCGTGCCGATGGGCGCGATGATGTTGGAGAAGAAGGCCGTGCAGCCGAGGAAGAAGAGGATGCCCCAGCACAGGGCGGGCCAGCGCTTCATGCGCCCCAGGCCCAGCATGAGCAGGCTCGCCACCAGCACGAGTCCGGCCAGGGGCGCCGGCTGCAAGAACGAGTTCGACACCGGGATGGCGTTGAACGAGTAGTCGGAGGCGAGGTCCTGCGGCCACAGGAACAACCACGTGGCCTTCGCCATCAGCTTCAGGCCGTTGATCAGGCGGGTCTGGAAGTCCTCGAAGATCAGCGGGTTGTCGAGGATCGAGATGGCGCCGTCCTGCGGGGACAGGTAGCCGATGGCGTTGTAGCGCATCAGCACGTGAAGCGCGGTCACGGCCAGCAAGCCGCCGTAGAGCAGAGTGCGCTGGGACATCCGCAGCCCGCGACCCTGCACCGACATGAAGCCGTCGGTGAGCATCAGCACGGGCAGCAACAGGATGGTCTGCTCCTTGGCCAGCAGTCCCACGAAGAGCGCGGCCAGGATGCCGAGGTGACTGCCGGCCGAGAGCCCGCCGTTCGAGTTGCGCGGCCGCACGAACAGCATCAGACCCAGGAACACGGCCGCGGCGGAGAGCACGTCGTGCAGCCCCGCGACGTAGGCCACGGCCTCGCTGTGCAGCGGGTGCAGCGCGAAGACGAGCGCCGCCACGAACGCCAGGCGCTGATTCTCGAAGAGATACACGACCGCCCGATAGAGCAGCACCACCGCGAGCGCGTTCGCGAGGATCGAGAGCAGGTGGTAGGCCCAGGTCGTCGTCGCCCCGTGGAACGGGTGGATCAGCGCCCAGAGGAACAGGCTCAGCGGGCGGTACAGCCCCTGCCCCTTCACCTTGAGCATCTCGGGTGAATCGGGGTTCACACCGGCCCAGTATTCCTGGCTGAACAGGTCGAAGATGGCGGTGAAGTTCGTCGAGACCGCCTCCATCGACGCGTTGCGATCGATGACGAAGTGGTCGTCGTAGACCAGCTCGTAATTGATGACGTGCAGGTACAGCCCCACCGAGAGCAGGGCGAGCACGATCATCGAGAGGCGCGATGCGTGCTTGGCCGCGGAGGCCGGCGGGTTCGCCGGTGCGGCCGGGCTCGCAGGGGCGTCGGCGGTCGGCGCCGGCTGGCTGTCGCTCATCGCTGGTAAACCTTTCGGGAAAGTCGGTCGAGGGCCTGGTCGATGACGTCGTGCGGCGAGCGGGTGCTGCCCTCGGATGCCGTCACGGTGGGGGTCGGGGTGGGGTCGCGGTGGCCGTCGGCCAAGGCCCGCGAGGAGCGAAGGATATCCTCTACGTCGGCGCACGTAGAGCCGTTGCGCAGGGCGCCGCGGATATGCGAGCCGAGAGGTGCGGGCAGGGCCATCAGCGCCAGCGCCGAGACGGCCATCCGCTCGCGATCCGCCAGACTGAGGCCCGGGCGGCTGAGGATACGGCCGTAGGCGTCCATCAGCACCCAGCGCGAGAATCCGGCGCACAGGGCGTCAAGCCCGGCGAGGACCTCGGGCGTGGCCTCGCGGTAGATGTCCTCGAAGACCTCGTGGCCGGCGCGAGCCAGGGCCTCGGCTCCATCGGGCTCGCCGTCCGCCGTCGGCTCGATCCCCTCAGCGGCCGCTTCCGGGGCGCGTTCGAGGACATCACGCACGATCCCCAGGGCCTCGATGGCCCGGGGGAACCCGGCGTAGGCCACCACCTGCAGGCCCATCTCGACCAGGTCGGCCGCAGTCCGTCCCCGCTCGAGGGCGCCGTGGCACAGGATCGCGAGGGCCTCCCAGCGCCCGGTGCAGGCGCATCCGTGAGCGAGGGCGAGGCTGCGAGCGGCTGGGTCGCCACCCTCGGCGTCGACGATATCGAGGAGTTCGTGATTCGGGGCCACAGGCCGCGAAAACTAGCCAGACGCGAGGTTCGGCGCAACTCGGGCCGTCTTGACGCCCCCGACGGCCATTGGCTTTGATGACGGATCGTCGGACGGCCCTCAAGGGAGGCGCCTCCAACGCCCGACGACCACCCGTTCGTAGTGGTCACTTCCCATCCTCCCTTCCCCCCGTTCCGGTTCCCATCCGGAGGGCTCCCCCGGCTTGCCGGTCGAGGAGCCGACGCCCTCGGAGCGATTCCATGAGAGTCACGCTCGCCACCCTCTTCGCCCTGCTCCTCATTACCTCCTCTGCCGCTGCGTTCCAGGACGCCGGCGCAACCGAGGATGAGCCCAAGCGGGAACTGAAGGAGCTCATCAAGGAGTCGAGTATCAGCACGTCGGTTCAGGTGCCCGACGGCTTCCAGCCGGGACGCATCCAGAACGCGCGTGAGAGCAAGATCGCGTCGATCCACGAGCACCGCAAGGCCGAGCTCGGCTACGTGCGCAAGCTGCACGAGATGCCCGTCTTCGAAATCGGTCCGGTGGACATCGACGCCGATGTGATCCTGACCGTCGACGGCGTGCCGGTGACCCGCAGCCTGTTCCGCAAGCGCGCGCTGCTCTACGCCGCGGCCGGCGACCTCGAGCGTCATGCCCTGCGCACCATCACCGCCGCCGAGCTCTCCCGGCGGGCGGAGCGCGGTATCGACATCTCTGCCTTCCAGGCGAGCCCCCAGGACATCGCGGCCAAGCTCGAAGAGTACCGGGCGCTGATGAAGATGGGCATCGACCAGAGCGATGCCGCCGCCGGCGTCGACACGGCCGCCAAGAGCGAGGAGCAGTTCAACGCCTGGGTCGAGTCGATGAAGGTTGCGCTCGGCGAAGAGAAGTTCCACCAGTACCTGGCCGCCGACGCCCAGTTCGAGAAGGTGTTCCTGGCGGTGCCGTCCGTTCCGCTCAACGAGCTCGAGTCCCACAAGGCCGAGCTCAACCGACTGGGCCAGGAAGGCCAGCTGCCCGAGCCGATCATCCTGGGCCCCCACACCGAGCGGCCGGAATGGATGCCGACGGCGACATGGGACGCCTTCCAGATGACCGAGCAGAGCCGCAACCTGCTCGGCTTCATCCTGACTCAGGGCCGCAACAGGGCCGGGCTGCCCCAGCTGTTCAAGCCCAGCATCGTGTCCCAGCTGCGCGACGGCGTGATGAAGGTCACGGGCGTGCGCTACTTCTTCGACGAGGAGATGCCGGACGGCGTGCTCATGCGGGTCGGTGACCACGAGGTGGGGGTCGACGAGGCCTGGGCCCTGATCAACCCGATCCTCTCGGACGCCGACATCGAGATGATCCTGCGCGAGACCGTCGCGCTGCACGCTGCCAAGACGGCCATGCAGGCGGCGGGTGCCTGGCTCGACACCGCGGAGTGGGACGAGCTGTGGGGCTCCTACGAACAGGAGTTCGAGGGCACCCTGCTCCCCATGAAGACGGTGATCACCTTCCGCGGCTACAACTCGGTGCACCGCTTCCGCGAGCACCTGCGCTTCGGCAAGTCGTTCAACAACATGGTGCTCGACACCATCACCGACGAGGAGGTGCTCGATCACTTCCAGGGTGGTGGCCGGCTCTTCTTCGAGCGCGGCGAGGTCGTGCTCGCACCGGCTTTCCGCGCGATGACCGACGACTTCAGCAAGGCCGCCTGGGCCGCCGCCGAGGCCGAGATGGCGCAGGTCATCGAGGAGAGCGATGGCGACTGGGACGTCGTGCAGGCGCGCTACCCGACGCCGGGCCTGAAGGACGGAGAGACCACCGTCAAGGGTCAGCGCAACCGCCTGAACATCGCCTTCCGCGAGTCCGAGCTGACGCAGATCGTCACCGGCTACGGCCTGGTGCACGAGGCGTTCTACCGGGCCTCCGAGGGCGACGTGATCGGACCCTGGGCCGCGACCATGCGCCACCACCAGTGGGGCGATGCTCCCGGCGTGTGGGCCGCGAAGGTCGTGGAGTTCAACCGCCCCGGCGGACTGCCCCAGTTCGTCAAAGGCGACCGCAACTACGACATGGCCTATGAGGACTACCTCAACCTGCGCTTCATCGATTGGATGAACGCGACGGTGGAGGCGGCGATCCCCACCATCGCGGTCCCGTAGGGCTCGAGTCGACGCGTTGGCGACACCGAGGACCTGGCGCCTGCTGCGCTCCGGCGCAGGGGCGCCGTCCCATAACCTGGCCCTCGACGAGGCCCTGCTGCTCTCGGGGGACGACCGTCCGGTCCTGCGCTTCTACGCATGGGAGCCGCCGGCCCTGTCGCTGGGTTGGTTCCAGCCGCGCGAGCACTTCGAGGAGCAGGCGCGGGCCCTCGGCCTCGAGATCGTCCGGCGTCCGACGGGCGGCGGGGCGATCCACCACGACGTCGAATTGACCTTTTCGTTGGTGGCGACGCCGGGCCGGGATGGCTACCCCGCCGAACGGGTCGAGGCCTATCGCCGCGTGCACACCCTGGTGGCGGCGACCCTCGCGGAGCTCGGCGCACCGGTGCGCTTCCGCGGTGACGATGCGCCGCTCTCGACCCGTCCGCGGGACGCCACGCTGTGTTTCCTCGATGCCACGGCCCTCGATCTCGTCGACGCCGAAGGGCGCAAGGTGGTCGGCTCGGCTCAGCGCCACCGTGGCGGCCGCGTGCTGCACCACGGCTCCATCCCCCTCGCGGTGCCGGCGCTTTCGCCGCGCGCCGGGTCGGTGAACCTCGCCGCCGGTCGCGAAGGCGACGACCGCATCGGCTGGGATGACCTGGCAGACGCGCTGCAGCGTCGTTTCGCCGCCGATCTGTGCGGCGACCTGCAAGCCGGCCGGCCCGATTCCCAGGAACAGGCGGCGGCCGTGGAGATCGCGGGGCAGCGCCGGGAAGCGCCTTCCACCGGTCCGACCGCCGGCTGAGTCTCCGTTGCGCTCCCAATGGGAGCGCCTCCGTTTGGCACAATGCCGGGAGAGGGGACGGCGGCCCGTCTGAGGACGGACGCCGCGGCGCTTCGAATCGCGAAGCGACCTTCGAGGAGGGAAGAGAGGATGTCGACGTCCGCGCTGATCCCGTGGTTGGCCCAGCAGAACGTGCTGACCGACGACATCATGCTCCTGGGCGGCCTCGTCGAGACCCACGCCGAGATGTGGTTGTGGATGGCTCTCGTGCTGCTCATCGCCGAGATCCTGACGGTTGGGTTCTTCGCCGCCGCCATGGCCGTGGCCTCGCTCTTCACCGCCGGGGTGGCCTGGGTCGGGGCCGGACCCTACTGGCAACTGTTCGCCTTCTCGGCCTTCTCCATCGGCATGCTCGTCTGGATGCGGCCGGTGTTCGTGCGCTGGCTGTCGCCCGGCGACGAGCCCACCAACTTGTCCAAGCTCGTGGGCCAACAGGGCACGGTCATCGAACAGGTTCCCGCACAGGGACATGGCCGCGTGAAACTGACCAACGAAGAGTGGCGCGCCACCTCCGCCGAAGCCCTCGACATCGGGGACCGGGTGAAGGTGGCGGCCGTCGAAGGGAACACGCTCACCGTGACCCGAGGCTGAGGCCTCCGCGCAGCGTGTCCGTGAAAACCAGCGCCTCAGCGGCGCCTAGGAAGAGGGAGACGACCCCGTGACTCAGGTCCTGCTCGCATTGCTCGTGTTGGCCGTCGTGCTGCTGGCGCGCGGCATCAAGATCATCAAGCAGGCGGAGGTCATGCTCATCGAGCGCCTCGGCAAGTACCACCGCACGATCACTCCCGGCATCAACGTGCTGATCCCGATCATCGACTCGCCGCGGGCGGTCTCGTGGATCCTGCCGATCCGTGCCGGCGCGCGGGCGGGCAACGTCGTGCGCATCACCGATCGGGTCGACCTGCGCGAGACCGTGCTCGACTTCCCGCAGCAGCGCGTGATCACCGCCGACAACGTGGTGATCGAGATCAATGGCCTGCTCTTCGCGCAGATCACCGATCCGCTCAGCGCCGTGTACGAGGTCAGCAACCTGCCCATGGCCATCGAGAAGCTGGCCCAGACCACGCTGCGTAACATCATCGGCGAGATCGCCCTCGACCAGGCCCTCTCCAGCCGCGACGAGATCAACTCGAAGATGCGCGCCGTGCTCGACGAGGCCACCGACAAGTGGGGCGTGAAGGTCAACCGCGTCGAGCTGCAGGACATCTCTCCGCCGCCCGAGATCCAGATGGCGATGGAGAAGCAGATGAAGGCCGAGCGCACCCGGCGCGCGACGATCCTTGAGGCCGAGGGCGAGAAGGCCTCACGCGTGCTGCGCGCCGAGGGTCTGCGCGATGCGGCCGCCACCGAGGCCGAGGGCGAGCGCCAGCGGTTGGTGCTCAAGGCGGCGGGCGAGGCCGAGGCGATCCAGAAGGTGGCCGAGGCGCTCGGTGGCGCCGGGGTCAGCCCGGCCCAATACCTGGTGGCGATGGAGTATCTCAAGATGCTCAAGGAGGTCGCGTCGTCCGAGCATGGTCAGAAGACGGTCTTCATGCCGTTCGAGTCGGCCGGCGTCCTCGGCGCCATCGGTGGTCTCAAGGAGATGCTCGGGACCGTCAGCACCGGCGAGACCCTCGCCGGCTAGGCCCTGCGGCGGCGCGCGAGCAGGGCGTCGAGGCTGAGACGATCCCACTCGCGGGGCAGCAGCAGCACGGGAAGCAACAGCACCGTGCGTGGGAACACGTGGGTGAACGGGCTCCAGAACGCGCCGGCGACGTCGGTGAGCAGGTGTCCGTAGGTCACGATGATCAGCACGAAGCCCAGGGCCACGCAGGCGTCCCGCGTGCGCAGGCCCAGCAGCAGCAGCCCGCCGGCCAGCAGCTCGACGGTGGGGATGGTCGTGCCCACGCCCCAGAGCAGCCAGTCCGGCATCCACGCCCCGACTTCGTGGGACGATGCGATGAAGAACTTCTCGGCGTGAGCGACCGGTCCCATGGCGAAGCACTTGGTCCAGCCCGCCATGAACCACATCAACCCGCCGATCCAGCGGGCGAAGAACACTGCCCAGGCCCTCTCCATGTCGGATCCCCCTTCAGCGTTGCCGTGTCTCGGGGTGGATGTTCCCAGGGCGGGGCGGTGAATTCACTCTCCGCCGGTGACTTCGGTCCGGCGGGATGCCTAGAGGCAGCGATGGGGTCGGATCCATGAGCGTCGTCCGTAGGGTGGAGCCGGGCTTCCGGTGGCAGGCGAGCCTGCTGGTGGTCGCGTGGCTCGCGACGGTTCCGGTCGCGGCCGCCCACGGCGGCGGTTACCAGCTCCCGGGCACCTCCGACAAGGCGACCGGCGTGCCCACCCCCGGCAGCACGGTGTCCGGCAGCCGCTACCGCACACAGGCGGTGCCCCGAGACTCGTGGGAATTCTGGTGGGAGTACAACGGCGAGACGCTGCTCGGGCTGGGCACGAACGCGCGGCGCTCGGTCACCGGGACGCAGGGTGAGTTGCTGGCCCGGCGCCTCGCGGGCGCGCCCCGCCGCGCCCGCCGGCCGGACGCCTACCGGGTCACGGCGGACATCGTCCCGGCGCTGCTCGACGTGCTCGAGCGCTCGCAGAACACCGAGCTGATCGACTCCGCGTTGCTGGCCCTGGCTCGCAGCGCCGAAGCCGTCTCCACCGACGGCGTCACTGATGCGGCCGTGGCGCGCCTCGAACATCCCGACCCGAGCGTGGCCTCGGCGGCGGCCCTGTCGCTGGGCGTGCTGCGCTCACCCCGGTCGGTGCCCCTGCTGAAGGCCGTGTGCTTCGGCGAGTTCTCCCGTCCGGTGCTCGTGCGTGCCTTCGCAGCCCTGGGTCTGGGCTTGCTGGGCGACGAAGCCGGCGGCGTCGAAGCGCGGGAGGCCTTGCTCGCCATGGCGCGTGGTGAAGGCATGGCGCTCGCCTCCGCCACCGGCGAGACGCTGCCGGTCCGCCCGATCGCCGGCGAGGTGCGCGTGGCGGCGGTGGTCGCGCTGGGACTGCTCGACGGGGCGCCGCAGGACGTGGCCGCCACGCTGGTGGCCCTGGTGGCCGATGCGCGCACGCCGTTCTCGTTGAGGCCCCATGCGGCCATCGCTCTGGGGCGCATCGGCGACCCGGCGGCCACGCCGGTCCTGCTGGGGATCCTACGGGACCCCGCCGCGTCCCTGCCGCTGCGCCAGTCGGCGGCGGCCGCCCTCGGTCGCGTCGCCGCGCTCACCGAGGGCCCTGTGGTGGACGCCCTCATCGACGAGGCGTTGCGCGGTCGGGACGATCCGGTGCGGCACTTCGCCATCATGGCGCTGGGCCGGCTCGGCGCGGCGGCACCGCCGGTGCCGCGCTCTGCAGCAAACGGAGGCCCCACGGGCGCGGACGCCGCTCATGGGGACCCCGCCCTCGGCGATCCTGATTCCTTTGCCAATCGATTGCGTGCCGCCCACGACAGGTTGACCGCCTTCTTCACGAAGGCCATCGAACGACCGTCACGGCGCGAGAGCCGTCCCTGGGCGTGCGTGGCCGCCGGACTCTACGGCCGGGCCCACCGCGATCGCCGCGGACGCCTGGCCGAGGCGCTCGGTGCGGCTTACGGGCGGGAACGCAATGCCAGCGTCCGCGGCGCCCTGGTCGTGGCCCTGGGGTTGCTGGACGCCCGCACCCACGCGCCGCGCATCGAGCGCGATCTGCGCCTGTCGAACGACGAGGTCTTCAAGGGTCATGCCGCCCAAACCCTGGCCCTGCTGCGCCATGCACCGTCGGTGCCGTTCCTGCTCGACCTGGTGGGGTCGCGTCGCATCACGCCGACGTTGCGGCTGCGGGTCACGTCGGCCCTGGCGCTGCTCGACCCGGCCGGCGGCGTCGAGCGCCTCGTCGGCGTGTTGCGCGACGTTCCCGACCGGCGCATGCAAGGCGCGGCCGCCCGGGCTCTGGGGCAGCTCGGCGGCGAGGCGGCGGTGCAGGCGCTGCTGGAGGCGGTGGCCGACGAGAGCCTCTCCAACTTCGTTCGCGCCTATGCGGTCGTGGGTCTGGGGCTGGCCGCCGAACGCGAGGTGCCGCGTTGGAACGCGCGCCTGCGCGAGGACCACAACTGGCACCTCACGGCGCCGACCATCGCTTACGCCATCGACATCCTGTAGGCGCTCCGGCGATCGCCTCTCGCCGCTACAGCGTGACCTTCGGCTGCTTCACCGCGCGCACCTCGTCGGGCCGGCCGATGATGCGCGAGTGGGGGGCGGTCCTGACCGTCTCGGGATCGTGCTCGCACTCGGCGGCGATGGCCTTCATCACGTCGACGAAGCGGTCGAGGGTCTCCTTCGACTCGGTCTCGGTGGGCTCGATCATGAGCGCCTCGGGCACGATCAGCGGGAAGTAGATCGTCGGCGGGTGGATGCCGTAGTCGATCAGGCGCTTGGCGATGTCGGTGGCCTTGATGCCGTTGGGCAGGCCCTTGGCCGTGGCCACGAACTCGTGCATGCAGGTCTCGTCGATCCACACCCGGAAGGTGTCCTTGAGCCGCACCCGCAGATAGTTCGCGTTGAGCACGGCGTTGTCGGCGATGGCCTTGAGACCGTCGGGGCCGTTGGCGCGCATGTAGGTGTAGCTGCGCACCATGACGCCGGCGTTGGTCATGAACCCGCGGGTGCGCCCGATGGACTTCTCCGACGACCACACCGTGGCGAAGGTGCCGTCGCCGTGGTGCTCGATCTTGGGCACGGGCAGGTAGGGAGACAGCAGGTCGCGCACCGCGATGGGGCCCGCGCCCGGCCCGCCGCCGCCGTGGGGCTGGCTGAACGTCTTGTGCAGGTTGAAGTGCATCACGTCGACGCCGAAGTCGCCCGGGCGCGTGCGCCCGAGGATGGCGTTCATGTTGGCGCCGTCCATGTAGACCAGACCGCCCGCCGCGTGGATCTTCTCGCAGATCAGCTTGATGTTCGGCTCGAACAGCCCGAGCGTCGACGGGTTGGTGATCATCAGGCCGGCGATGTCGTGGCCGTCGCCGATGACCTTGGCCAGCGAGTCCATGTCGACGCGGCCGCTGGCGTTGCTCTTGAGCTCGCGGGTGGTGAAGCCGGTCATGGTGCACGAGGCCGGGTTGGTGCCATGGGCGCTGTCGGGGATCAGGATGACCTTGCGCGCCGCACCGCCCCGCTCGGGGTGACCGGGGTCGTCGAGGTAGGCGCGCATGACCATCAGCGCGGTGAGCTCGCCATGGGCGCCGGCGGCCGGGTGCAGGCTCACGTCGTCGAGACCACTGACTGCCTTGAGGATCTCGGCCGTGCGCCAGCAGATCTCGAGCATGCCCTGGGACTGGTCGTCGGTCTGCATCGGGTGCAGGTTGGCCAGTCTCGGCAGCTGACAGACCCGCTCGTTGACGAGCGGGTTGTACTTCATGGTGCACGAGCCCAACGGATAGAAGGCGTTGGCGATGGAGAAGTTGAGCGTCGACAAGCGTGTGTAGTGTCGCTGAGCGTCGAGCTCGCCGATCTCGGGCAGGCCCGCGGGCTCGGCGCGCCTGACCCCGGCAGGCAGGACGCTGGCCGGGTCGACGCGGTCGACGCCGAGGGGCGGCGGGCGTACGCCGCGCCGTCCGGGGATCGAGAGCTCGTAGACGCTGAGGGCGGCCGCGGCCCCGCCCGTGGAGGTCGTGGCGCGGGACACATCCACGGCGCCGTTGCCGCGGCCGGCTCCGTCGCCCGAGGTCGCCGACGTGGCGCCGACCGGATCGGTGGTCGTCATCGCATCGCCTCCAGGGCGGCCACGAGTCGTTCGACCTCGTCCTTGCTGTTGACGTCGGTGACGGCCAACACCAGCAGGTGGTCGTCGGCGAGGTCGTTGTCGCTGGCGAGGCCCGAGCACTGGGGCAGGCGCGCGACGTCGAAGCCGCCGATGATGTCGTGGTCGAGCAGCAGGCGCCGGTTGACTTCGGCCGCCGGCAGGGGCGTGCGCAGCGTGAACTCGTTGAAGTACGGCGCATCGGGGAAGGCCAGCTCCCAGCCGTCGAGGGCGGTGATGCGTTGCACGGCGTCGTGGGCCCGGCTCAGGTTCACCTCGCCCAGTTCGACGAAGCCCTGCTTGCCGAGCAGCGACATCCAGATCGTCGCCCGCAGGGCCATCAGCTGCTGGCTGGTGCAGATGTTGCTCGTCGCCTTGGTGCGGCGGATGTGCTGCTCACGGGTCTGGAAGGTGAGCACCACTGCGCGGTTGCCGTGGCCGTCGACGGTCTCACCGGCGATGCGGGCCGGCATCTGGCGCACGTGCTCCATGCGACCGCAGAGGTAGCCCACCCCGGGGCCGCCGAACCAGGGCGGGTTGCCCATGCCGGTGGCCTCGCCGCAGACCATGTCGGCGCCGAGTTTTCCGGGGGCTTCCAGCAATGAGAGCGAGACGGGGTCGGTGGCGACGACGCACAGGGCGCCGGCGGCGTGGGTCGCCTCGGCCAGGGCCGAGACGTCCTCGATGGCGCCGAAGAAGTTGGGGCTCTGGATCGCCACGGCCGCGGTGCCCTCGCCGGCGGCTGCGGCGATGGCCTCGGCCGGTGTGCGGCCGTCCACGAGGTCGACCTCCACCAGCGTGGCGCCCAGGCTGCGGCAGTACGTCGTCAGGCAGCCGCGGGCGTCCGGGTGCAGGCCGCGGCTGACGACCACGGTCTCGCAGCCGCGCTTGAGGCGCATGGCCATGAGCACGGCCTCGACCACCGCCGTGGCGCCGTCGTAGAGCGAGGCGTTGGCCACTTCCATGCCGGTCAGGCGGCACATCATGGTCTGCCACTCGAGGATCGTGCGCAGGGTGCCCTGGCTGGCCTCGGGCTGGTAGGGCGTGTAGGCCGTCCAGTACTCGGTGCGCGCCACGAGCGAGTCGACCAGGCTCGGGCAGAAGTGGCGGTAGGCGCCCGCGCCGAGGAATCCGGGCCGGTCGTCGACGGCGACGTTGCGGTCGGCGAGCTGCTTCATGTGCCGCACGAGCTCGTCTTCGGTGAGCGCCGGCTCGACGTCGAGGTCGCCAGGGAATCGACAGTCGGGCGGGATGGGCGCCATCAGCGCGTCGATGCTGTCGGCGCCGATGGCCTTCAGCATGGCGGCGCGATCGGCGTCGGTGTTCTGGACGTAGCTCATGCGCGTAGGCAGGTCAGGGGTGGAGGGGGCGGGTTTCGGCGGCGTCGCACGGCGGCAGCTTCGAGCGGCATCGTGTTGCGGTGTGGTCCGGGGTGCTAGTGGGCGTCGGCCGCGGCGAGTTCGTCATACGCGGCCGCGTCGAGCAGGTCGGCGGGCAGGTCGCCGCTCACCTTGACCTTGATCATCCAGCCGCCGCCGAAGGGCTCGGAGTTGATCACGGACAGGTTGTCCTCGAGGCCGCTGTTGACCTGCGTGACCTCGCCGGTGACCGGGCTCTTGAGATCGGAGACGGCCTTGACCGACTCGATCTCGCCGAAGGCCTCGCCGGCCGTGATGCTGTCGCCCACGGCGGGGAGGTCGATGTAGACCAGGTCAGAGAGGCTCTCGGCGGCGTGGGCCGTGATGCCCAGCGTGGCGATGTCGCCCTCCAGCCGGGCCCACTCGTGGGACGCGGTGTACTTGAGGTCGGTCGGGTTGCTCATGGTCAGTAGTCTCGCTTGAAGAAGGGCATCTCGACGAGGGTGACGTCCTGTCGCTTGCCCCGGATGTCCATGGCGAGCGTGCGGCCCGCCTCTGCAAGTTCGGAGCGGACGTAGCCCGTGCCGATGATCGTGTCGAGGGTCGGTGAGGGCGAGCCGCTGCAGACGGTCCCGATGGCCGCGCCCCCGTCGTCGCCCGGCAGGTGCAGCGTGTAGCCCTGGCGCGGAACGCGCTTGCCGGCGGTGGTGAAGCCCACCAGACGGCGTTGGGGGCCGGCGGCGATGGCCGCTTCGAGGGCCGCGCGCCCCGAGAAGTCGTGGGTGTGCTTGACCATCTTGGGCAGCAGTCCGGCTTCCACCGGGTTGGTCGTGTCGTCGAGCTCGTGGCCGTACAGCGCCATGCCGGCTTCGAGGCGCAGGGTGTCGCGTGCGGCCAGGCCGATGGGGGTCAGGCCGGCGCTCTTCCCGGTCTCGAGCAGGGCGTTCCAGATCTCCGGAGCCTTGTCAGCAGCGAAGTACAGCTCGTAGCCGTCCTCGCCGGTGTAGCCGGTGCGCGAGATCATGGCCTCGTGGCCGCACACGCTGCCGCGCATGAAGGAGTAGTACTTGAGCGCGGCGGGGCCGGTGGCGCCTTCCCGCCGGACGGGTTCCGGCGGCTCGCCCGTGCACAGCGGGGCCAGCGCGTCCACTGAGGCGCGGCCCTGCAGGGCGATCATGGCCAGGTCGTCGGAGAGGTCCTGCAGCTCGCAGTCGTAGCGGGCGACCACCTCGCGCATCCAGGCGATGTCGCGGTCGCGGTTGCCGGCGTTGATGCAGAAGAACACCTCGTCGGTGTCGCGGTAGACCAGGACGTCGTCCATGGTCGTGCCGTCTTCGCGGCAGAAGAACGAGTAGCGGATCGCGCCGAACTTGAGCTTGGAGATGTTCGGGTGCACGAGGAACTGGGCGGCTTCCTCGCGTCGCTCGCCGAGGATGCGCACGCGGCCCATGTGGCACAGGTCGAACAGGCCGCCCACCGTGCGCACCCGCCCGACCTCCTCGAGGATGCCCTCGTACTGCACCGGCATGGCGAAGCCGGCGAAGTCGACCAGGCGCGCCCCGGCGTCCTCATGCAGGGCGGTCAGCGGGGTGCGGCGCAATTCGGTGGCGGAGGCCATGGTGGGGGTCCGTCGGGTCCTCGGAAACGGACCAAGGATCATGCCCGGCGGGGCGTCGCGATGCCATACCACCGGGCTCGGCGAACCCGTCGCGGTTCGATGAAATCCTCGCAGCGGCCCGAGGAATCCAGCACCGGCCGGTCGACGGCCGCGGAGAGCCGCGCCGGCTCAGTCGTCGAACAGCTTGCGCGCCTCGGCGTCCCAATCGACGCCGCGCCCGTCCTCGGGACCGAGGGCAGGGCGGGTGCTCGGCTCAGCGGTCTCGCCGGACCCCTGATCGCCGTGGGAGCGCGTTCCGCGCTCGGCGTTCGCGTGGGAGCGGTCACGATCCTCGTGGGCGCTCTTTGCGGAGGCGGGCCCGGTCCCCGGGGCCGACTCGGTGTGGCTGGTGATGACGATGCTGTAGTGCGGCCGCAGGGCGCGCGGCGCTTCCGAGCGCAGCGACTCGACGAAGTCCTCGGGGAAGCCCTCGAGCAGGAAGGCCGAGGGATCGATCATGCGGGCGCGGTGGAAGAAGGCGCCGGCCCGATGGAAGTCCTGCTGGCGCAGGTAGATCTTGCCGAGCGCGAGGGTGGCTTCGAATGACTCGAAGCCCTCGGCGATGGCCTTGAGGTAGTGCGCGCCCGCATCGGCGTAGGCTCCCATGCGGTAGGCCCGACGACCGTTCCACAGGTGATACCGCGCCTTCAGGCCGGTGAAGATCTGTCGCAGGGGGAAGGAGGGCATGCCGTTTTCGCTGGGATTCGGGAGGGTCCCAGTCTAACACGGCGCCGTGATCCCGCCCGGGGACGGCTCAGGGCCCGAGCACCAGCACGTGGGGGTCGTTGGACCCGCTCAGCACGACCGTCTCCGAGAACAGCACGCGGGCGCCGTTCTCGACGACCAGCACGTCGTAGGAGCCCGGCAGGAGCCGGCCCAGCTTGACCCGACCGGACGTGGACATGCCGTTCATCAGGTCGGCCAGGGACACGAGCTCGGTGGGCACGCGGCCGTAGGGGCCCGACAGCTCGAAGTCGAGTTGGGCGATGTCGACCTCCTGCAACACGGCTTCGACGGCCACGCCGCGTTCGAGGACGAATTCGACGTCGGTGGTCTCGCCCCGGCGTACCGAGAGGCCCTCGCGCACGAGCAGGGCGTGGGCGTCGTCACGCATGGCGACGTCCCACGGGCCCTCGGAGACCGAGTCGAGGGCGAAGCGCCCGGCGGCGTCGGTCTGCACTTCGGCGAAGACGGACTGCCAGGAGCCCGCCGGGTCGCGGGCCCACACCGAGACGCCGGCCAGCGGCTTGCCCGCCGTGTCCTGCACCAGGCCCGCGATGGTGCCGGCCTGATCGAGCTCGACGCGCACCGGGAAGCCCGGATCGCCCTCCACCACGCGCACCGCCTCGATGCGGGTGCCGGCCCAGCCGCCGACGCCCATGCCGATGATGTTCTTGCCCCCGGTGGCCACGGCGTAGGTGCCCGTCGCGAGATGACGGAACGTGGCCACGCCTTCGGCGTTGGTGTAGGCCTCGCCCACGCGCCAGCCCATGAGCTCCATCATCGGGATGAACGGACGCTCGTCGTCCTTGCGCTCGAGCACCACGCGCATGCCGGGGATGACCTCGCCGCCGTTCTTGGCCACCACCCGCACCTCGAGCTGTCCGCCGGCGAGGCGCACGTCGTGATGTTGCACCGGTTCGTTGGTGACGGTGACCGTCTCGATGGCGCCGGGCTGGGGTTGCCCGCCGGCCTGCATGCCCATGCCGTCCATGGGGATCGCGTTGAGCGTGTAGCGACCGGCGGCGACGCCCTTGAGCGCGAACTCGCCCTTGGCGTTGCTCGACGAGAACTCCACGCCGACCGCGCCGCCGGCGTCGGGCGTGAGCGTGATCATGGCGGCGGCCGGCTTGCCGTCGGCGTCGCGCACGGTGCCCTGCAGCGTCGCGCCCTCGCCGTTCACTACCAGGTCGACCTCCCGTTCCTCGTCGGCGGCCAGCTGCACCACCTCGAAGTTCAGGTCGTTCATGAAGTCGGACGCGCCCTCCATCTCGAAGGACATGCTGAAGTCGAGACGCATCACGTTGTAGGTGCCCGCCGGCAGGCCCTGGGTGCGATAGGCGCCGCGTTCGTCGGTCTGGGTGCGCCGGATGACGCGCCCCATGGCCTCGGAGACAAGCACGGGGATGTCGGGCACGAAGCGGTTGGCCTCGTCGAAAACCCGGCCGTGGATCACGCCCCCGGTCGCCATGCGCAGGATGCCCAGGTCGACGGTCTCGCCCGAGACCACCCGGATGTCGCCTTCGGTCAGGTCGACGTGCTCGTCGTGGCGCAACGTCACGTCGACGCGCCCCTCGTGCAGGCCGCTGAGGCTGAAGCGCCCGTCGGCGTCGGTGCGCACATCCTCGTCGCCGCCCGCGAACTGTGCGGTCATCTGCTCGAACATCCCGGCGCCGCCGGTGGACACCTGCGCGCCGACGATGGGGGCGCTGGTGCGTTCGTCGAGCACGAGCCCGGTGATGATGCTCTCGGCCGGCATCATCACCACGACGCCCTTGGTGCCGGCGCCGGGCGCCACCGTGATGCCCTCCACGATCACCGTGCCGAAGCCCGGCGCACGCACGGTGAGGTCATAGTCGCCCGACATGACGTCCTCGATCTCGAACTCGCCCGTCTCCGACTCGAACTCCCGGGCGGGGATCATGCGCTCGAAGCGTTGATCGATGTTGAACATGTCGGTCATGTCGAACAGGCCGCCCGCCGGCAGCATCTCGACCTCGAAGGCCGTGACGGGCTCAGCATCCACCAGCGAGATGACGATGCCCGACACGAGTCCGTTGCGGTCGAGGTCGATGGCGACGTCCTGCGCGCCGGCGGCCACGGTCAGCTTGGCCGGCAGGAAGCCCTCGGCGCGCACGCGCAGCTCGATGTCGCCCTCGTCGTAACCCGCCATGGCGAAACGGCCGGCCTCGTCGGTGGTCACCGACATGTGGCTGCTGGCCTCGCGGGCGTTCCACCAGGTCGTGGCGTTGATGGGCGGCGAGCCGAAGACGCGGGCGTCCTCGATGGGTGCGCCGTCCCGGTCGTGGACCACGCCGCTGATGGACAGGCCCGGGTCGGCCACCAGCTCGAGCCCGTCGACGAGTTGGCCGTGCTTGAGCTCGAAGCCTTCGGTGGAGGCCGGGCGGTAGTCCGACGAGCGCAGCGAGAGGATGTAGCCGCCCGGCGACATGGACTCGAAGGCGAAGTCGCCGTCGTCGTCGGTGCGCCGGCGGCGCTCCATGCCGCCCTTGCCGTTGCCGTCGTTGCTCGTGTCGATCTCGCTCATGTTGAAACTGCTCTGCATGAGCATCACGCCGATGTCCGCCACGGGGGCGCCGTCGAGCCCGACCACGCGGCCGCGGACGATGGCACCCGGGAGCATGGTCACCTCGACCTCGGCCGAGTGCCCGGCGGACAAGCGGCTGAGGCGCTGCTTCGCCGGGGCGTGGACGTCGTCGCGGGCGCGGACGATGAGCTCGACGCCGGGCGGCACGGGGCCGAGATCGAAGCGGCCCTGCGCGTCCGTCTCGGTCTCGTCGGTCTCGGCCATGGTGGTCGAGTTGCCGAACATGCCGTAGGGGTCGAAGGGTGAGCGGGCCAGGACGATGGCCCCGACCACGGGGCGTCCTTCTCCATCGCGCACCCGGCCGTGGATGGTGGCACCCAGGGCCAGGGTCACGACCACGTGCTCGGTGTCGTCCCGCACCCGGGTGACCTCGGCGGCGTAGTACTGCCCGTGGTCGACGCCGACGAAGGCGCCGGTGACCGGCACGCCGTCGAGCTCGAAGCGGCCGTCGTCCGAGACCTCGACGCGGGTCTGTTGCTCGAGGGCCGCGCGGGTCAGCGCCGTCGGCAGCTCGAACCAGCTCAGGTCATCACGCTGGGAGACGATGTCCTCGAAGCGTCCCATGCGCGGGTAGGGCAGGCGCGAGGTGGCGTACACCACGACGCCCTCGGGGAGGGCGCCCCCGCCCTGGACCTCGATCCGTCCCGAGATGCGGCGTCGCTCGACGTCCTCGTCGGCCTCGGCGCCCTGTGCCATGGTCCGCTCGGCCTCTTGCCGGGCCTCGTCGTCGAGCAGCTGCTCGCTAGGGCCGACGGAACCGGCAGGATGCGCGCCGGTTGGGGCGCTGCCGGCCGCATCGGTGACGACGGCGGTGTCGCTGCCGTCCTCGGCCGTGTCGCCGGTGAGGTAGATCAGCCCGACGGCGACGATGGCCACGGCGACCAACCCCGTCACGATCAGCCGCCCGCGGCTTACACTCTTGGACTTCGAGAGATCCGATGTCGACACGCTGGTTGCTCCTCACCCTGCCCCTGATCGCCTTGGCGATGATTCTCGTCCTTCTGCTGGGCGGGGAGGATGACGATTCAATGTCGGGCCCGGCCTCGGTCAGCGCGCCCTCCGAAAGCACCGTCACCGACGACGTTCTCCCGGTGGGCGAGGCCCGTGGCGCAGTGGTGACGGCCGCGCCCGATGTCGTCGCGGACGAAACACCGGAGCAGGTCGCACCCGTGGAGGGCGCGCTCGACGGACTCGTCCGCGGGCGCCTCATCGATGGGAACGGTCGGCCCGTCGCCGACGAGCGCGTGATGCTCGTGCTCTCTACTGACGACTGGCGCGAGGACTACCGTTCGCGCATCGGGCCGGGAGACCTGCTCGCCGTGGTGCGCAGCGACGCCGAAGGGCGCTTCGCCATCGAGGCGGGCACCGGGCGGCGCCACCTGCTCGTGGCGGGGGGCGAACGCTGGCCGAGTCGCCGGGTCTCCAATGTGGTCGCGGGCGACGATGTGCTCGTGGCCTTGCCGGACGCCTACCTGCTCGAGGGCCAGGTGCTCGAGCAGGAGACGGGCGCCCCCGTGGAGGGGGCGCAGGTGTTCGCCGTGGCCGGGCAGATGAACAGTCTGCGCCCGCCCGAGAACCTGCGCGTGTCGGGCTTCACGGATGCGGCCGGCCGCTTCGCCGTCGGTCCCCTCCCGGCCGAGGACGTCGTCGTCGCGGCCTACGCGGAGGGCTACGGCATCGCCGTGGAGCAGGAGATCGCCCCGGTCCTCGGCGAGACCCGCTTGATGCTCCCGCCGGCGCGTCCGCTCTACGGTCTCGTCGCCGAACGCGAGACGGAGGCGCCCGTCGCCGGGGCCCGCGTCCGCTGGGCGCTCGAGTTGATGCAGCCCGGGGAGTCGGGCAGCGAGGGCGACGACTCCTGGCCGCCGCTGGTCATCGCGGAACGCGAGGCGGTGTCCGACGAGAACGGTCAGTTCGATCTCGGTCTCGGACCGTCCATCGGTTTCGTCCTGGACGTCGAGGCCGAGGGCTACGTGCCGCAACGCAGTACGCGCTACCTCAACCGCAAGGTCTCGGACGAGGGCGAGATCCGCGTGAACCTCACGCCCGCGACGCTGTGGACGGGGGTGGCGTTGAACGAACTCGACGCGGTGCCGGCGGCGGGCGCCCGCGTCGTCGCTACGTCCGACATGGGCGTGATCAGTGAGGGCGAAGTCGACGCCGGGGGCGAGTGGGCGCTCTCCATGGCGGGCTGGGATGGCGTCGGCCGCGTGAACATCAGCGCCGAGGCGACCGACGGTCGCTATGCCCGCAACCGCATTCGCGGCCGCAACGAACCCCTGGCGCTGCGGTTGAGTCCGCCGCTGCAGGTCGAGGTCACGGTGGTCGACGGCGACACACCGCTGGCCGGCGCCGAGCTCCTGGCCGAGTCGAACGGGGCCCTTTCGACGTTGGCGCGCACCGACGCCGAGGGCACGGTCGAGCTGACCCACCGCATCGCGGTGGGCTGGTCAGGGAACGCGGTCAAGTTGACCGCGCGGCTCGGCGGTCGGGTGAGCCTGCCCGCGATCGTGGACCTGAATGAGGCCGAGCCGGGAGTCCCCGCCGACCCGATCACCATCGACCTCGCGAGCGGCGGCGTGCTCGCCGGGCGAGTCGTCGACAGCTACGGCGAGCCCATCGCCGCGGCCTCACTGCGCATCAGCAACGGGCCGCGCTGTCTCAGCGACGAGGACGGGCGCTTCTTGCTGGAGCCGGTCGCGCTGGAGACTGCCCACCGCCTCAGCGCCTGGGCCGAGGGCTTCCACTCGGTGACCACGCACCTGCCCGGGGGCGACCGCGACGTGGTCATCGTGCTCGAACCCGTGGTGGTGTTCGAGGGGCGCGCCCTCGCGCTGGCGACGGGTATGCCCATGCAGGGCTTCACGGGTTCGCTGCTGCGACTCGGCAGCGGCGACGACGATTGGAACCGGGTCGGCAACGCGCGCATCAAGCGCCTCTCGGGTGGATTGGGCGGGTTCAGCGTCAACCTCCCGGGGCCCGGCCGCTTCGTCGTCGAGCTGAAGGCCAAGGACTTCGTGCCGGCGCGCAGCGTGCCCTTCGACTTCAACGGCACGGTGCAGCCGGCCTACCAGGAGATCGGCCTGGCGGCGGCCGCCGTGCTCGAGACCTTCATCGTCGACAGCCGGGGCGAGCCCGTGTCGGGTCTCACGGTGACGGCGACGAAGCTGCGCGCCGACGGGCGCCCCGACAAGAGCTCGCGCCAGAGCGGACGCACGGGCCGGGACGGGGCCGTGCGACTCAACCTGCGCGACGGCGGCACCTTCCAGGTGTCCGGCGGCGGCAAGCCGGCCCTCGAAGACGGGCTGGTCGTGCGCGGGGGCTACGTCGTCACGCGCACCTACCGCCTCCCGGCCACGGGGGGCCTCGAGGTGCGCGCGTTGGGGGCGGATGGCCAGCCGGTCACCGACGTCACCGTCCGCATCCGCAGCGTGAAGAAGGTCAACGCGCACAACATCTACCGACGCACGCGCATCTCCGGGCCGCAGACCTTCTGCCTGGTGGAAGGCCTGCCGGAAGGGCCCTACACGGTGCAGGTCAGCAAGCGCGGGCTGAAACAACCGCGGCAGCCGCGCGTCGAGGTGTCGGCGCACCGCGTGCAGTCTGTCGACACCGAGCTGCTGCCGCCCGATGTGGGCGCGACCCTCTTCGAAATCAGCAACATCGACGCACAGTCTCTCCGCAGGCTGAAGAAGCTGGGCTACGTCGGCGGCGGCCGCTGACGGCCGGCACGGCTCCGGGTCACCGGGTCACCGGGTTATTGAGTGGCGGTCGGCGACACACCGCCGTTGTTGATCAGCACGAAGATGCGGCCGCCCACCACGAGCAGGTCCGTGTCGCCGTCGCCCTCGAGGTCGGTGGCGATGAGGCGCCGGGCGGCGGCGGGGAGCATCAGGCCGTCGGCGCCGACCAGCGACGTGGCCTCGAAGGGCGGGCCGTCGGGTTGGGTCAACACGATGCGCACGCGCCGACCCTCGGCGGTGGCTGCGTCGTCCTGCCCGTCGCCGTTGAAGTCGGCCGCCACGGTCATCGAGACCTCGGGACCGCCGCCGTAACCCGGCTCCTCGGCCTCGGTCCAACTGCCGATGCCGCTGTACACCAGCCGCGAGACCACGCCGTCGCGCTCGATGAGGAAGTCGAGGCCCTCGGCCATGACCGGGTGGAGCCGCTGACCCGTGGGCAGGCCGGCCAGGCCGGTGCCCGCCGTCGCCGCCAGCCACCCGCCCTCGATGTGCTCCATGTAGTAGATCTGCTCCTGCGTGAGGGCGACCACGTCCATGTCGCCGTCGCGGTCGGGGTCGATCACGGCCGCGTCGTGGACGAAGAAGCCGTCGTGCGTGAGCCGGAGCGGCTTCGGCGTGAGCGCCAGCGGAGGCGCCCCGCCGCAGCCCGGCGCGGCACATGCGAGCGCGAAGGCGAGAACGAAGGCGCCTGTGATCCGCAGCGGGGCCGCCGACAGCAACCGGATCAGCGGTTCCCGGGGAGTCCGGGGAGTTGTTGCGGCTCGACGCTGCGGTGTGCCGGAGGGGAGTCGCGGGCGGGGGCTCATGGCGTCCTTCCTACGTTATCGTGATGGGCGCGCCAACGCTTGCGCCGGGAGGACCCATGCAGCCCGCGGATCTGCGTTTCAGCGCCGAAGAGTCCCAGGCCATGGACGTGTGGCTCGTCGCGCGCGGCTTCACCATCCCGCAGCTCATGGCCCAGGCGGGCCGGCGCGTGGCCGAGGCCGCGCGCCGACTCGTCGCCGCCCGAGAACTCCGGCGGGTTGTGTTCCTCGTGGGCCCGGGCAACAACGGCGGTGACGGCGTGGTGGCCGAGGGCCTGCTGCGCGCTGAGCTCGAGACCGTCCTCTGGCGGCCGCTGGACGGCGACGCGACACCGCCCCTCGACGAGCGCACCCTGGTGGTCGACGGATTGTTCGGCGTGGGGTTGATGCGTCCCCTCGCCGGCGCGGCGCGAGATGCCGTCCTGGCCGTCAACGACTCGGGAGCCACGGTGCTCGCCATCGACGTGCCCAGCGGTCTCTCCAGTGACGACGGTGCGGTGGTCGGCGTCACGCCCGAGCACCCCGAAGGCGGCGTGGCCATCCGCGCCGACCACACGGTCACCTTCGTGGGGGCCAAGCGCGGCTTCGACCTCGGACGCGGCCCCGAGCTGGTGGGGACCTGGGAAGCGGTGGAGATCGGATTCCCGGTGGAAGAGGCGGCCGCATGGGTGGCCGCACGCCGCGCCCTCGGCGCACCCGACACCCACCACCGCGACGGCCGCTAACCTCTCTCCGGCAACGCTGGAGCAGTGGGAGCCGCGGGGGCTAGAATGACCGCTTTGTCCGGGCCTCCCGAAAAGGGGACGCTCGGCCCGCCACGCATCCACGGCACCGTCACGCACCTTCGGCACCGTTACCTGGGATCGGCCGCATCATGGGCGTCAGCACTTCCGACATCGTCTACACCCTGCACGACGTGGGGAAGCGCTTCGGCGCGCGCGAGCTCTTCACGGGCGTCACGCTCAGCTTCCTCAAGGGCGCGCGCATCGGCGTCATCGGCCCCAACGGCATGGGCAAGTCGACCCTGCTGAAGATCATGGCCGGGCAGGACCCCGACTTCGAGGGCACCGCGGCGCCGGCACCCGGGCTCTCCGTGGGCTACGTGCCGCAGGAGCCCGAGCTCGACAACACCAAGACCGTGGGCGATGTCGTCGACGAAGGCGTGGGGCCGGTGCGCGCGTTGCTCTCCGCGTATGAAGACGTCTCGACCAAGTTGGGTGACGCCAACCTCGATCCCGACGTCATGACCAAGCTGCTCGACAAGATGACGCGGCTGCAGGAGGAGATCGAGAACAAGGACGCGTGGGAGATCGACCGCCACGTGGAGCAGGCCATGTACGCGCTGCAGTGCCCGCCGCGCGAGGCGTCCATCAAGGACCTGTCCGGCGGCGAGAAGCGTCGCGTGGCCCTGTGCCGCACGCTGCTCAGCCACCCCGACCTGCTGCTGCTCGACGAGCCCACCAACCACCTCGACGCCGAGACGGTGCAGTGGCTCGAGCGTCACCTGCAGGAGTACCAGGGCACCATCGTGCTGGTCACCCACGATCGCTACTTCCTCGACAACGTGGTGAACTGGATGCTCGAGGTCGACCGCGGCGAGGCGCGCCCCTACGAGGGCAACTACACGACCTATCTCGAGGCGCGGCAGGAGCACTGGCGCCAGCGCAGCAAGGGCGACGACAGCCGCGCCAAGCTGATCAAGCGCGAGCTCGACTGGATCCGCAAGAACCCCAAGGGCCGCACGACCAAGAGCAAGGCCCGCGTGTCGCGTTACGACGACCTCGTGCGCGAGCACCGCAAGGCGCTGTCGTCCACCGACGAATTCGTGCTGCAGATCCCGTTCACCCAGCGCCTCGGCGACCGGGTGGTGACGGCCCGCGACCTGTCCAAGACCTACGGCGACCGCACGCTGTTCGAAGGGCTGTCGTTCGAGATCCCGCCCGGCGCCATCGTCGGCATCGTCGGGCCCAACGGCGCCGGCAAGACCACGCTCGTGCGCATGATCGTCGGACAGGAGACGACGGACACCGGCACGCTCGAGATCGGCCAGACCGTCGACCTCTGCTATCTCGACCAGAGCCGCGAGGCGTTGAAGGCCGACAACTCGGTCTACGACGAGATCACGGGCGGCACCGACTTCATCCGCGTCGGCGAGCACGAGATCAACGGCAAGGCCTACGTGGCGCGCTTCAACTTCCGCGGCCAGGCCCAGGACAAGAAGGTCGGCACCCTCTCGGGAGGCGAACGCAACCGCGTGCAGATGGCCAAGATGCTCGCGCGGGGCGGCAACGTCGTAATCCTCGACGAGCCCACCAACGACCTCGACCTGCCCACGCTGCGCGTGCTCGAGGAGGCGCTGCTCGAGTTCCCGGGTTGCGGCATCGTCGTGACCCACGACCGCTTCTTCCTCGACCGCATCGCCACCCACATCCTCGCGTTCGAGGGGGAGCACGGCGTGTTCTTCCACCCGGGCAACTTCGAGAGCTGGCGCGACAAGTGGGCGGAGGTGTGCGCGGAGCGCGGGCTCACGGCCGAGCAGGCCCAGGGCACCCACCGCCGGTTCCGGTCCTGACGGGCGCCTTCCTTGCGCACCCTGTACCGTTTCGCTCTCGGACTGCTGCCCCTGGTCGTGCTGCTGGCACTGCTGGAGGTCGTGTTCTGGGTGGGCGGGATGGGCGGCGACGAGCAGCTCTCACTCTCGCGGGGTTTCGACCGCAGCGCGGCCTACATCGTCCCCGACCCTGAGGTGGCCGGCGGCTTCCGCACCCAGATGTGGGAGGTCGACTACCTCGAGGTGGCGATCCCGCCCAAGACCGATGCGAAACGCCTGATCCTGTTCGGCGGCAGCAACACCCAGGGCTTTCCCGAGCCGGTGCTCGAGATGCTGCTCGACATTGCGCGGCCGCAGGATCGTTGGGAGGTGGTGAACCTGGGCCGCTCGGGTTACGGCAGCGAGCGCGTCTCGATCCTGCTCGAACAGGCCATGGACCTGCTGGCCCCGGACGCGGTGCTGATCTACTGCGGGCACAACGAGTTCATGGAGCGGGGCTTCCGCGACCAGCTCGCCGAACAAGGGGCCCTGTCGCTCACGGGCAAGGTGGCCAAGCGCTTCATGCGGTTACGGACGATGCGCCTGATCACGGCGCAGCTCGAGCCGGACCTGAAGGACCGCTCGTTCGATCGCAAGCCCGAGCCGCGCATCGTGGGGCGCGACAAGTCGTACCGGACGTTGTCGCTCGACGACACGCTGAGCTTCTGGCGGGCCTACCAGGCCAACCTGCGGCGCATGTGCGAGACGGCGCGGGCCGGCGGGGCGGCCGTGATCCTGAGCACGATCATCGGCAACGACTTCTCGTCGCCCTACGTCGCCAACATCAACTCCGAGCTCGAGTACGACGTGCGCAAGGCCTATGGCCGCCTGCGGAGGGTGAGCCTCGAATTCTTCCCCGAGCGCCTGCGACGGCACCTGATGCCGCCCGTGCGCCTCGACCAGCCGGACTGGGGCGTGACGCTGCGCCCCGAGGAACGCGACGCCCGCCTCGCGAACCCGCCGGCCGGCGCACGGGTGGTGCCCGCGCTGCGCACCCTGACCGGGCGCCTGGCCGCCATGCCCGCCACCGACTACACCAAGGCCCGCTCCATCGAGGGGGCGCACTGGAGCGATCCGCGCCTGTGGACCTCGGCCGTGCACGAGCTGCTGGCCACCCTCGCGGTGTTGCACGCCCGGGACATCACCGAGGACGAGCGGGCCCAGCTGCGCCGGGCCGACGAGGGCTACGGCCGGGCCCTGGACACGGTGCCGGGCCACCCCCAGGCGCTGTACGAGCACGGTTTGGTCAAGTACCTGCTGGGCGAGACGGACGCGGCCCGACGCCTGCTGCGCGCGGCGGCCGATGCCGACCGCGCCCCCCGGCGGGGCAACGACGTCTCCAACGACCTGGTGCGCGCGGTGGCGGCTTCCGTGCCGGGCGTCGAGCTGGTGGACGTCGACGCCGTGTGGCGCTCCCGCGTCCCCGACGAGCTCATCGGCTACGAGGTCATGACCGACGTGTGCCACCTGCAACCCGGGGCCCGCACGATCCTCATGGCCGACTTCGTGCGCGCCGTCGTGACCGCGTCTGAGCAGCCCTGACGCGCGGGCCGGGCCCCCATCGAGCCGGGCCCGCGGACGGGCGGGGCGCTGGGTGGCGTGACGCGGGGTCGGGTATGATCACGCCCGCAGTTTCCGCGAGGCCGAGCCCGTCATGATCGAGTACCTGAAGAACAACAAGCGCTTCTGGGTCCCGCCCATCGTGGTGTTCCTGGCGATCCTGATCTGGGTTGCGTGGAAGGCGGCCAACGCGCCCGGGTCGCCCTTCGAGTACGAGCTGCATTGATGGTGGGCGCGGGCGGCACGACGTCGAAGCTCCGGGTGGCAAGCCTGTTGCCCTCGGCCACCGAGATCGTCTGCGCGCTGGGTGCCCAGGACCAGCTCGTGGGCGTCTCGCACGAGTGCGACTTCCCGCCTTCGGTGGCGAACCTGCGGTCGCTGACTTCGTCGAAGCTCAAGCTCTCGGCGACCAGCGGGTCCATCGACCGGGACGTGCGCGCCGTGCTCACCGACGCCTTGGCCATCTATGCCATCGACGTCGACGGCCTGGCGGCCGCGCAGCCCGACGTGATCGTGACCCAGGACCTGTGCGAGGTCTGCGCCGTGTCCCTCGACGACGTGACGGCGGCGGCCAAGGCGGTGCTCTCGCCCGATGTGCGCATCATCACCCTGCGGCCGACGCGGTTCGGCGACATGCTCGACGACGTGCGGCGGGTGGGTGAGGCCTTGGGGCTCTCCGAGCGGGGCGTGACCCTGGCCGCTGAGTTGCAGGGGCGGGCCGAGGCCGTGCAGGCCCGGGCCGCGGCGCTCCCCCAGCGTCCCGCGACCCTGACCCTCGAGTGGCTCGATCCGCCCATGGTGGGCGGCACCTGGATGCCCGAGTTGGTCGAGTGGGCCGGTGGGCGCGCCCTCGTCACCGAGACCGGCCAGCCGGCGCCCACGCTGCGCCGCGATCAGCTCGCGGTGCTCGACCCGGCGCCCGAGGTGGTCATCGTGAAGCCCTGCGGCTTCCGCCTCGAGCGGGCCCAGGCCGAACAGGAGGTCCTGGAAGACCTGTTCGACGGGCTGCCCTGGCCGGCGTTGCGCGACGGGCGCGTCTGGCTCTGCGACGGAAACGCGTACTTCAACCGGTCGGGACCGCGCCTGGTGGAGTCGCTGGAGATCATGGCGGCCTGCCTGCACCCCGAGGCTTTTGACGACTTCGCCCGCGCCCATGGCGACGCTTTCCGGCGCTGGGAACCGGCGCGTCCGGTCCGTTCGTGACGCGCGCCCGGGCGGCGGGGTGACCCTCGGCCCGCACCGGCATCCGAGGGGGCTGACAGAGGGACGGGCCCGGGCCCGGGGATGGGCACCCGACGGACACAGGGGGATCGATGACCACGGATCGTGAAGTCCGCGAGGGCCGCCACTGGTTCCGCGTCGCCGCTGTCGGCGAACTGCCCGAGGGCCGCGTGAAGACGGTGGTGGCGGGCCATCGCTCCCTGGCCCTGTCCCACTTCGAAGGCAAGCACTGCGCGCTCGACAACGCGTGCCCGCATCAGGGCGGTCCCCTCGGCGAGGGCTCCATCGAGGGCGGTTGGCTGCGCTGCCCCTGGCACGGCTGGGACTATCACCCCTGCACGGGCAAGTCGCCGGGGGGCTTCGGCGATGGCATCGAACAGTTCCCCGTGGAGGAACGCGACGACGGCCTCTGGGTGGGACTGCCCGAGGAAGAGGCGCCGCCCGAGACGGTCACCGACGTCATGGCCCGCACGCTCACCAACTGGGGCGTGACCCACGTCTTCGGCATGGTCGGGCACAGCAACCTCGGTCTGGCCGACGCGCTGCGGCGCGAGGAGCAGGCCGGCCGCCTGACGTTCATCGGGGTGCGCCATGAGGGCGCCGCGGCGTTCGCGGCCTCGGGCTACGCCAAGCTCACCGGCCGTCCGGCCGCCTGCCTGACCATCGCGGGCCCCGGCGCGACCAACCTGCTCACGGGCCTGTGGGACGCCAAGGTCGACCGCGCGCCGATCCTCGCGCTCACGGGCCAGGTCGATTCGCAGGTGCTGGGTCCCGGCGCCTTCCAGGAGGTCGACCTCGGCGCGGCCTTCGCCGCGGTGGCCGCGTGGAGCCAACCCGTCCTGGCCACCAGCAAGCACGCCGAGCTCGTCTCGCTCGCCGTGAAGCACGCGATCCTGCAACGCGACGTTGCGCACCTCGTCTTCCCCGACGAGGTGCAGACCCTGCCGGCTGGAGAGGGCGCGCAGCCGGCCGGGCCTGAGGGCCGCGTCACCCGGCGCACGATCACGCCGCCGGCCGAGTCCCTCGACGAGGCGGTGGCCCTGCTGGGCAAGGCCAAGCGTCCGGTCATCGTCGTCGGCCACGGCGCCCGCTTCGAGATGGACGCCGTGGTGGCCCTGGCCGAAAGCCTCTCCGCGCCGGTGATCACCACCTTCAAGGGCAAGGGCCTGATCCCCGATGCGCACCCCCTGGCCGGAGGTGTCCTCGGTCGCAGCGGCACGCCCATCGCGAGCTGGTTCATGAACGAGGCCGACGCGCTGCTGGTGCTGGGCGCGTCCTTCGCCAATCACACGGGCATCACGCCCAAGCTGCCCACGGTGCAGGTGGACTTCGATCCCATGATCCTGGGCAAGACCCACCCGGTGGACGTGCTCGTGTGGGGCGAGATCGGCGTGACCGCCGGCCTGCTGCGCGAGCGGCTGCACGGACACACCGAGACCGTGGACGTGCGTCCCGAGCTGGCCGAGCGCTGGAAACTGTGGCGGGCCGAGAAGGCCAGCCGCGCCGCCGACGACCGCGGCGCGGGGGTGAACTCGGCGGCCGTGTTCGCGGCTCTCTCGCGGCACGCCGACCCCGACGCCGTCATCGCCGTGGACGTCGGCAACAACACCTACTCCTTCGGTCGCTACTTCGAGTGCGAGCGGCAGTCGGTGCTCATGTCGGGCTACCTCGGGTCCATCGGCTTCGGCTATCCGGCCGCCATGGGGGCTTGGGCTGCCGCGCCGCACCGGCAGATCCTCGCGGTCACCGGCGACGGCGGATTCGGCCAGTACATGGGCGAGCTCACCACGGCGGTGAAGCACGCCATGCCCATCAAGCACGTGCTGCTCAACAACAGCGAGCTCGGCAAGATCAGCAAGGAGCAGCGGGCCGGGCACTGGGACGTGTGGCAGACGTCGCTGCACAACCCCGACTTCTCACGCTACGCCGAGAATTGCGGCGCCCTGGGCGTGCGCGTCACCGTGCTGTCCGAGCTCGACACGGCCCTGCAGCGGGTGCTCGCCCACGACGGTCCGGCCTTGCTCGAGGTGATCACCGACGCTGAGTTGATCTGAACGCCGAGCTGCCCGGGGCCGGCCGGTCAGTCGGGCCGGTCAGTCGGGCATGTCGAACAAGGCGCGCAGCGCGAACTTCTTGACCTTGCCCGAGCCCGTGAGCGGGAAGGTGTCGAAGGTCTTCCACACCCGCGGCACCTTGAACGCGGCCAGGCGCTCGCCCACGTACGCGGCCAGGGCCTCGGTGTCGAGCGCGCTGCCGGCGGTGGGGATGATCGCCGCGGCCACCTCTTCGCCCAGCCGTTCGTGGGGCACGCCCACCACGGACGCGTCGGCCACGGACGGGTGGGTGCGCAGCACGGCCTCGATCTCGGCCGGCGCGACGTTCTCGCCGCCCCGGATGATCAGGTCCTTCAGGCGGCCGGAGATGTGCAGGTAGCCCTCGGCGTCCACCGACCCGAGGTCGCCGGTGCGGAACCAGCCGTCGTCGGTGATCGCCGCGGCGGTGGCCGACTCGTCGTTGTGGTAGCCGACCATGACGTTGGGGCCCGAGACCCACACCTCGCCCTCGTCACCGATCGGGCGGGGGTCGCCGGTGGCGGGGTCGGCGATGCGCACCTGCACGTTGGGGAGAGGGCGCCCGACGGCATGGGCGCGCCGCTCGAACGGCTCCTCGGGGCGCACGCCGGTGACGCCGGGCGAGGTCTCGGTGAGTCCGTAGGCGATGCCGATGCCCGGGCAGTCGAGGCGGTCGCGGATCAGCTCCATGAGCGCGGCGGGCACCGGGGCGCCGGCCACGAATCCCGTGCGCAACGAGGCCGATGCGAAGTTCTCGCGGTCGGGGTGGTTGATCAGCGCGCTGAACATGGTCGGCACGCCGTGGAGGATCGTGATCTTCTCCTCGGCGATCAGGCGCAGGGCGGCGCCGGGTTCGAAGGCCGGGATGCAGCACAGCGTCGCGCCGTGGGTGTAGGCGCCCAGCACGCAGACCACGCAGCCGAAGCAGTGGAACAGCGGCACCATCAGGGCCACCCGGTCGTCGGGGGTGGTGTGCATCAGTGCGCCGATGGCGTGGGCGTTGGCGATGAGGTTGGCGTGGCTGAGCATGACGCCCTTGGGGAAGCCCGTGGTGCCGGACGTGTACTGGATGTTGACCACGTCCTCGGGGCGGCATGCGGCCTGTCGCTCGGCCAGCGCCTCCGCCGTGACGTGCCGGCTCCCGTCCATGACTTCGGCCAAGGAGAAGAGCGGTCCCCTGACCACGTCCTGGTCGCCGCTCATGGGGTGGATGCCGCGGGGCGCGAGCTCGCCGGGCCCGCTCGGCAACCACACGCGGTAGCGCAGGCGCGACAGGGCGGCGTCGCGCCGCTCGAACAGGCTGTCGAGCACTGCCGTGGGCTCGAGGTTGCCGTGACGCGCCCCGTGGAGGATGGCCACGGCCTGGCACTGGTCGAGCACGTAGGCGAGCTCGTCGGCCTTGAGGGCGGTGTTGACGGTGACGAGCACCGCACCGATGCGGGCCAGGGCGAACTGCAGGGGCACCCAGTCCGGCACGTTCTGGGCCCACACCGCCACGTGCTCGCCGCGCTCGATGCCGAGGTACATGAGCCCCCGGGCGATGAGGTCGACGCGCTCGTCGAGCTGGCGGAAGGACATCCGCAGGGGGGAGTCACCGTGGACGAAGGCCGGGTAGGTCAGTGCCTCGCCGTCGCCCCGACGTTCCACCAGGGTGCTCAGCAGGCTCCCGAGAGTGCCTTCCGCGATGGGTTCCAAATCCGCTCCTCTCCCCTTCCGGGTCGGCGCCTGTGCGCGACCCGCTCGGACCGCCGAGTCTAGCGCCCGGACCGGGGGCGGCGACAGCGATCGGGGCCTCCGTGTCAGAACCGCGGGGCGGCGCACCGCTATGATGGACAATGATGCGTGCTCTCCTCGTCCGTCCGCCTTCGATCCTCGGCCGCATTGGCCGTCAGAATCTGCAGCACCCGACCAACATCGTCGGCCTCGCGAGTGAGCTGATCGCCCGGGGACACGCCGCCCGCGTGCTCGACCTCGAGGTGGCGCCCGGGGGGCTGGACGAGCTCGACCGCGTGCTCCGGGAGTGGGACCCCGACCTGGTGGGGGTCTCGGTGGTCACGCCCCACGTGCCCGGCGCCGCGGCGCTGTTGGCTCGGGTGCGCGGGCAGCGACCGCGGGCCGTGCTGGTGGCCGGCGGGCCCCATGCGACCGCCCTGCCCGAGGACCTGCTCGACGAGATCCCGCCCCTCGACGCGATCTGCGTCGGCGAGGGCGACGAGAGCCTGCCGGAGCTCTGCAGCCTGATCGAGGCCGGCGCGCTGCGCGGCGGCGTCGGCGCCGATCTCTCGGCCCTGACCGAACTGCCCGGCTTCGTCGTGCGCGGTCACGGGCACACCGGATGGCGCGAGCCCATCGGCGATCTCGATGCCCTCGCACCCCTCGACCGCTCGCTCCTCGACTGGGACGCCTACACGCGGTTGTCGGGGCACAAGGGGGTGGCCAGCCCGGGCGTCATCCGCAAGGGCATCCGCGCGACCCAGGTGCACCTCTCGCGGGGCTGCTACGCCCGCTGCGTCTTCTGCAGCACCAACGCCGTGTGGGGCGAGCGGGCCCGGCCCGGCATCCGGCGGCGCTCGGTGGGGGCTGTGCTCGAGGAGATCGATCGCCTGGCAGGCGACCACGGCATCAACCACCTCAACTTCGAGGACGACATCTTCCCGCCCACGCTCACCTACCTCGAGGAGCTGGGCCAGGCGCTCGTGGGCCGCGGCTTCACCTGGAGCTGTAACGCCCGCGTGGACGGCCTGCGGCGCGAACACTTCGAGCTCATGGCGGCCAGCGGCTGCCGCAAGATCGACTTCGGCGTCGAGAGCGGATCCGAGCGCATCCTCGAACTGAACAAGAAGCTCGTGACCCGTGATCGGGTCGTGACCGTCTTCGCGGAGGCCAAGCGGGTGGGCATCCTGCGCACGGCCTACCTGATGCTCGGCAGCCACGTCGACGAGACGCCGGACGAGGTCGAACAGACCTGGGCCCTGGCCAAGGAGATCGACCCGGACTTCGCGACCTTCACGGTGGCCTGCCCCTACCCGGGCACCGAGTTGTGGACGGTGTGCAACGAGCGCGGCTACCTCGAACGGCTGCCGTCCGGGCGACCCGACTGGAAGCGCTACGGCTACTACCCGGGCCTGCCGCCGTGGCGCTTCACCCATTTCAGCCCCGAGCAGATGCTCGCCACCCAGCAGCGCTTCCTGCGCCGCTTCTACCTCAACCCGCGCTTCGCCTGGCGCATGCTGCGGCGTGTGCGCGGGGGCGACAGCCTGGGCGCGCTGGTTACGGCGGGCCTCGACGTGGCCCACTTCCTGCTGAAGGACGTGGGGCGCCGGGTGCGGCGTCCCCTGCTGTCGTCAACGGGGGATCGCGGCTAGACTCGGGCCCATGACCCGCGCTGCGATGACCCTCACCGATGCCGTGGCGGCAGCGCTCAAGCAGTGCTGCGCCGAGCGTCCGCCCTTCGAGGAGATGATCCAGCGCGGGCGCGACGCCATCATCCAGGCGGTGGACGAGGGCCTCGACCTCGACGCCATGTGGCTCGAGTCGGACGCGGACAAGCGGCTGCCCGGCAAGTACCGGCGGCATCAGGTGCACAACGACCCCGAGTGGGGCTTCACGGTGGTCGTGCTGTTGTGGGAGCCGGGCGCCACCACGCCCATCCACGACCACGACACCTGGTGCGTGTTCGCGGCGCTGCGCGGCGAGATGGAGGTCACCAACTACGAGGTCATCGGCAACGACGAGGGCCAGCCCCTGCGCCTGCGCGAGTGCGGTCGCGAGCAGATCTCGGCCTTCGCCGTGGGCGACAACGCCGCGGCCGAGACGGAGGTCCACCGCGTGCGCAACATCGGCACCGAGCGGGCCATCTCGTTGCACGTCTACGGTGACGACCTGACCCAGCGCACCCTGTTCAACGGGCGCGGCATCCGCATCGAGGGCAAGACCGGCTGCATGGCCTTCCAGACCGGCGGCTCGGCCTACTGAGGTCCGCGGGCCGGGCCTCGGCCTGTCGAGTCCCGCGGACGAACCTGCCTACGCGGGGATGGCCCCGAGATCGAAGGCGCCGTCACCGCCGCGCTGCGCCGGGAGGCTCTCGGCGATGTCGGTCGCGGTGATGGTCCCGTAGATGTGCGGGAAGAGTTGTCCGCCCCGGGAGGCCTCGAGCACCAGCCGCGTGCCGAGGGCGTCGGGATCGAGGCGCAACAACACCACGCCGACGCAGTGGCCGTAGTGCAGCGCGAGGGTCTCGGCCAGCTGGCTGCGGAAGGAGGCGTGGACGAAGCCCTCCTCGCCGGGTTCGGCGGGCACGCCGTCGGGGGTCGCATGCCAGATGGCGCCCAACTCGGGGTGGTCGCCCTCGCAGGCGCCGTCGTTCGCGCCGGCGTCGGTCTCGTAGAGCCCGCCGCTCACGCCAGGATCTGCCGCAGGTGCGGGATGATCAGGGCCGACCAGGTCTCGAAGCGGTCGGCCTCGAGGGCGGCCAGCTCCTCGAGCGCATCGATGGTGACGAAATGGCCCTCGAGCACGTCCGTCTCACGGATGGTGACCTCGGGCGTCTCGCAGCGGGCCTGGTGGACGATGCCGAAGTGAACCGACCCCACGTCGCCCGACTCGTCGTTGATGGCACCGACGGGCCGCAGGTTGTACGAGGTCTCGATGACGAGCTCCTCTTCGAGTTCGCGGCGACAGCCCGCGTCGAGGATGTCGAGCTCGGTGTCGGCGTCGCCCGCCTCGTCGTCGAGATCGATGGGATTGATGTGACCGCCGACGCCGATGGAGAGCTTGCCGTGCAGGCGCGCCTCGCCGCCGGCCTCCAGCCGCTTGAGCAGCAGGATCTCGTCGCCGTGGGTCATCAACGTGTAGGGGATGATCTGCTTGAGCGAGGAGTCGTGCTCGGCCCAGCGGCGCTCGACGAAGAAGCCGTGCTCGCGGATGCGACCGGTCCACGTGGCGAGCTCGCGGGAGTGGCCGCCTTGCTCGGGATCCTTGCCGAGGCCCGCGAAGCCGTGGGGGAACGACAGGTCGAACAGGTCGTAGCGCTTGACGACGTAGACGAATTCCACGGTGTGGCCTCCCCGACGGTGGTCCGGCGGCTCCCCGCCGATTCGGCTATCATGCATGGTCGCGCGCCGTGGTCGAGATCCACAAGCTCGAGTCGCCGCGCGCACGCTCTTTGAATTTTGCGGGATCCTGAGTCGCGGAGACGACCGCCGCTCGTGCACCCAAGGCTTCACGGCCGGCCTGTGCCCGAGGGGAGGAAAGTCCGGGCTCCACAGGGCACGGTGGTGGGTAACGCCCACCGGCCGTAAGGCTAGAGCCAGTGCAACAGAAAGTAGACCGCCACGGTGTGACGGAACGCCGCTCCCGCGGGGGCGGTCCGGCTGCCGGGGTAAGGGTGAAACGGTGCGGTAAGAGCGCACCAGCGGAGCGGGTGATCGTTCCGGCTCGGTAAACCTCACCGGGAGAAAGTCCACATAGGGAGGGATGACGCGGCCCGCGTCGTTATGACCTCCGGGTAGGGCGTTGGAGGCCGTCGGCAACGGCGGCCCTAGAGGCATGGTCGTCCCGGCCGTTGCGGAGAGATCCGGAGCGGTCGGAACAGAATCCGGCTTACGAGCGGCTCAGGGTCCCGCACCTTTTTCTCACGCGCGCTTCTCGCGCGTGAAACGCGCGCGAGACCGCATTCCTGGCGCGAGCACGGGGATTCGCCGTTCCCCCGCTCAGAGGGCCGTTTCGTCGCGGACAGTCGCTTCAGTCCGTCGGGCGTGGCGGTCGATGGGGGCAGTGGTCGGTCCTTACGACTCCCGAGTCGCTTCCCGGCGCGTGCCCGTCCCGGTCTTGACGGTTTCTGAGGCCGGGGATAACTTTCGTCGTACGGGCACGGGCAGTGCCGTCAGACGCCTCGGGACGTCTGTGGGATCCTGCCGGGTTTCCACGCCCTCTCCGCCATCCCCCTTCCCGAGCAGCACCCAACCGGGCATTCACCTTTGAAGACCGCTGCGAAGTCTCGCTTGCTCCTGATCGCCGTGGCCGTCATGGCCGGGCTGATCATCTCCGCCTCGGAGATCCGAGCACTGTCGGTCTCCGACCTGGATGGCGTGGGATCCGACGTCGCTGCCTTCTCGCCGCCGTCGAACCTGCCCTTCCTCGAGGGAGCGCCCTCGCCGTTGGTGCTGGTGGCCGTGGGCAGCCTGATCATCGGCATCACCCTCGCCCGCCGCCTGCGCAAGGGCGCCGCCCAGGCCTGAGCGGGTCCGCCGGCCCGGCCTCTAACCGCTCGCGCGTTCCCGCTCGAGCAGGGTGGACAGGATCACCGCCGCGGCCGCCGAGTCGCGCAGTTTGCGCCGGTCACTCGGCCGCAGTCCCGCCCCTTTCAGGAATGACTCCGCCTCGTCGGTGCTAAGGCGCTCGTCCTCCATGTCGAGGGGCAGATCGAGAGCCGCGGCGCAGGCCTCGGCCCAGGTCCGGGCCTCGATGGCCATGGGCCCCTCGCTGCCGTTCATGTTGAGGGGCAGGCCGACGACCAGCCGTTCGATGCTGTGGGCTTCGGCGACGGCAGCGAGCGCCTCGAAGTCGACCTGGGGCTTGGTGCGCTGCACCGCCTGCAGGGGGTGACTGGCCAGTCCGAGCCCATCGCTCACCGCGACGCCGAGCCGTTTGCGTCCATAGTCGATGGAGAGGATCGGGCGATGCGTCACGAGATCGGACACTCCCGTCGAAAGACTACTGTCGTGGCCGGTGAAGCGGCCGCGAAGGCGGCGGCGAAAGACGCCGCAGGGACGTCAGACTCCAACGTCTTCCTGAACATCGGCGTCGGGAGTATCGTCGGGGCGGACGTCACAGGCGCGGAATTTCCCGGCAGAGAGCGGTCGGGTGGACGGAGGTCGGGGACGTGGAACGAAGCCAGAGCGGGACCAGCCATTCTAGGACCTGGAGGGCAGCGGCTCTCGCCATGATCCTGTGCGCGTTGGCCGCGCCCGGCGCCGAGGCGTCGGACGAGTCGGCGCCGGCCGCCAACGGGCGCGCCCTCGATCCCGGGCGGACCCTCGAGCTGTCCATCGAGCGCATGCACGACCTGTTCGATTGGGACGAGGCCGAGGAGCTGCTGCGCTCCCTCGATCCCGACTACCGCGTGCGCGGGAATGAGGCCTATCACCGCGGCCTGCAGAAGGTCTTCCTGCTGCTCAAGAGCGCGGGCTTCGCCGAGACGAGCAGTTCGGGCGACAGCCTCGAGCTGCTCGACCTCGGGCCGACGCGACCGGGCTGGACGCCCCGCTCGGCGACACTGCTGATCGAACACCCCGACGAGATCATGGTCTTGTCGTTCGAGGACGAGGGCGACATCGACCGGGTCTTCCTCTGCCCCAACAGTTTCCCGACCTCATCCGACGGCGTGGTGGCGCCGCTGGTGCGCTTCGAGCACGGCAAGCCCGTCGAGTCGTATGCGGGCACGGTGGTCTACGGCAACCTCCCGGTCGAGGACCTGTTCGAGCGGGCCGTGCAGCAGGGCCATGCGCTCGGCGTCGTGTCGTCATACATGCCCGGCTACAACGACAGCGACGACAACCCCTCCTCGATCCGCTACCACGAGGTGCCCTACGATGCCGAGCGCCGCGGATTCGGCCTGAACCTCTCGCAGACCAAGCGCAACCTGGTCGAGCGGCTGTTGTCGAGCGGTCTGGTCTACGTGCGCGTCTCCATCGACGCCCGCTTCAGCGAATCGAGGGGCCGCACGCTGGTGGCGCGCATCGCCGGCAGCGACCCCCAGGCGGGGACGGTGGTCTGCGCCACGACGGCCGACGAGCCGGGCGCCAACGACAACGCCTCGGGCATGGTCACGACGGCGGCCATGGCCGCGGGTTACCTGCGTGCCATCGCGGAGGGGCGCGTCGAGCGGCCCCGCCGCTCCATCACGTTCCTCTTCGGTCCCGAGATCGAGGGCAGCCGCGAGTGGCTCAAGACGGGTCCCGGGGCCGTCGACCTGGCCATGGTCGTCGACATGGTCGGGCAGGACCCGGCCAAGACGGGCGCGGTCGCGCTGGTGGAGCGCATGCCCGATCCCGGCGCCATCTGGGATCGCCCGCCCCTCGACGCCCACTCGGAGTGGGGCCGGGGCGACGTGCGTGAGAGCGATCTGCAGGGTTCGTTCCTGAACGACTACGTCATGGCCGCGATGAACCTGCGCGCGGCGGGGACGGGCTGGAAGGTCCGCAGCAACCCTTACGAGGGCGGCAGCGACCAGGGCGAGTTCCTCGAGCGCGGCATCCCCTCGGTGCTGTTGTGGCACTTCACCGACACCTACTACCACACGAGCCTCGACCGGCTGGAGATGGTCAGCCGCGAGGAGATGGGACACGTGGCGGCGGCCACCCTGGGTCTCGTGCACCACTTCGCCCAGGCCGGCGGTGAGCGCGCCATCGAGGTGCTGGAGATCGTGATGGCCGCGGCGCGGCGGCGCCTCAACGTCGAGGCCGGCAATGCCCGCAGCTTCCTGGCCGTGCCGGCGGTGATGGACGACGAGGGGCAGCGCCAGCTCGTCCTCAACCGCGAGCGCCAGATCCTGCTGGCGTGGAGCCGCTGGTACCGCGAGGCGGTGCTCTCCATCGACAGCTTCGACCGCAGCCTCGGACACGAGCAGCGCACGGCCCTCGAGCAGGGCATCGACGCCGGTCTGCGCGAGCTGCGGGAGATCGAGCGCGAGGTGCTCGAGAGCCTCTAGGCCTCAGGCCCTCAGCGGCGCTTCTTCTTCTTGCCCTTGCGTCGCTTGGCCTTGTCGGCGCGGCGCTTTTCGCCGGCCTCGTACTCGGCGACCCACTTGTCGCGGAAGGCGTCGAGCTCCGCGATGTTGTGGAACACCTCGCCCTGGGGGCCGTCGTAGTCACAGGACTCGTCGGTGTAGTCGCGGCAGATCTGCGGACGGTTCTCGTAGTCCATGCACTTGTGGTCGTCGCCGAGCATGGTGCACTTGCTGTAGATCTGCAGGTACCAGTCGTCGTCGTCGACGAAGATCTGTACCCGCTCGTGGAGCATGTACCAGCGCAGGTTCTCGAAGTCGGAGGGCTCGTCCGGCGTGTCGATCTCGAGCGCAAAGTAGCGGCAGCAGAGGCCGATGCAGGCACCGCACTTGGTGTCCGCGAAGGGGTCGGCACTGCTCGGAGCGGGGAGGGGTGGCGTCTGCACGGTGATGGTCATGCCGTCTTGAATGCCACGAAGTGGTCGATCGATCAACGGAGAATCGTGGCTCAGCGACCGAGGGCCTGCCGCGCGCGCTCGAGGTTGCGCAACACGACCGGGTTGTCGGTTGCGAGGGCGCTCGCCCGCGTGAAGGCCGCCAGCGCCTCCGCGGGGCGGCCCGCCTGCAGCAGCAGGTTGCCGAAGTTGTTGTGCAATTCGACGCTGTCCACACCGGCATCGAGCGCCTGGCGGAAGCTGGCCTCGGCGTCTTCGAGCCGACCGAGGCGACGCAGGAAGCCGCCGCGTTGGACGAAGGCGAGGGGTTCGTCGGGATCGAAGGCCAGGCTGCGGTCGAGCAGCTCGACGGCCAGCTCCCCGTCGTCCTCCGAGCGCAGGTCTTGGGCAATGCGGGCGCAGGCAAAGGCCAGGGCCGGGCCCACGAAGGCCTCGGTGCCGGGCCGCGAGGGCAAGGCCCGCAGTTCGCGCCAACGCCGGTACAGCGCCTCGGGGGGCGCCGACTGCGGGTCGGCGAGTTCGGCCCCGGTGCGCAGGGACTCGGTGACCACGAGCAGCCGCCAGGCCTCGATCCCGGCCTCTTCAGAGCGCGGCGGGAGGTTGGCGAGCGAGAGGTCGAGCGCAGCGATCAGGGTCTTCCAGGCGGCGATGAAGAGCGGCGCCTGGCCGACCGCCCGGCGGGCGGCCGTCACCGCCCGGTCCCGGTGCCCGGCGGCCTCGGCCGCGGGGGCGTCGCGGGCGCTCTGGATCTCGATGGTGGCGTAGTTCACCCACGCGCTGTGCTCGACGTCCATCTCACCGGTGAGCGGGTCGGGGAGCAGGGGCAGGCGCCCCGCGAGGAGGGCCGCGACGGTGACGACGACCAGGGCCACCTTGCGGCCGGTGGCGCCGGGCGTGGTGAGGCGCCGGGCGATGAGGGCGACGCCGCCGGCGGCGAGGATCCAGAGGCACGGCGCGGCCGTCAGCCGGTAGCGGCCCATGACATAGAACAGGCCCAGGGTGAGGGCCACCGAGAGCACGCCGCCCCGCAGGACCCACGACGACGCCCCGCGCCACGGCAGCAGCAGCAGGCCGAGCAGGGCCAGCGGCCCGATGAAGCGGAAATCGCACAACGCCGACGCCAGCCAGAACACCTTGCCCCTGAAGAAGGGCCAGTCCTTCACGTCGCCCGGTTCCTTGCCGTGGAACAGGTGCGCCAGTTTCCACGCGGTGCGCTGGACGGCGACGCCCGGTCGATCGGTGACGCGGCGCCACCACTCACCGGTCCACCAGGCGGAGACCTCGTGGCTCGCCAGTGGACGCCCGGCCCCGGCCTCCGCGAGGGCGATGGCGTCGGCCTCCTCGTAGCGGGCGTCGCCCCGCGCGGCTCTCAGCGGTTCGTAGTAGACGCCGCGCCGGGGGTCGTCGACGTCCGGTTGGCCCAGGGCGAGGTTGGTGCCGGCCTGATAGGTGGTGAGCACGCGATCGCCCCGCTCGATGTTGTGCAGCGTCGCCGGGAGCACCGCCGCGAGGGCTCCGAAGGCCAGGGCGACGGCGGCCGAGACGGCCGGCCGTCGGCGCAGCAGCAGCGAGGCGCCCACCAGGCCGCCCAGCAGGTAGACGTTCCCGCGCAACAGGACGCCGAGCCCGAGGACGACGCCGAGCACGCCGGCATCGGACAGGCGCGGCCGGGTCTGCCCGAGCAGCCGGTGCCAGAGCAGCAAGACGAGGGTGAACACGACCAGTCCCGCCGACGCTTTCAGCAACATGGCTTCGTGGAAGACGAGCGGTCCGCTCACGGCCGCCAACAGCCCCGCGCCGAGCCCCTCCGCTCTCCCGAGGCAGCGCGCGCCGAGCATGGCGACCAGCACGCACAGCAACACGCCGAGGCCGTGCTGCGCGACGATGACGGCCCGGTGCACCCCGGCCATGGGGATCACGTTGGGGTCGCCGCTCACCGGCGGCGGCGGCGCGAGGGCATACACCCGGCCCAGCACCCACGGGTACAGCGGCTCCTGGTAGAAGGCCCGCTCGCGCTGCGGCCCACCGGCGGCGAAGTCGCGGGCCTGGCTGTCGTAGGCCCGTTCGTCGCCCAGCAGGTGGCGCGACATGACGCCCACGGGGCCCTCGTCGGCGCCCAGCTGCACGGCCCAGCCGATGCGCACCAATGCCGCCACACAGGCGACGAAGAGCAGCTGGCGGGGGCCCAGGCTCGTCATGGGCGCACGAAGATGGCCAGGTCGCTGTGGACCGGGCTGTCGACGGTCACCGAGCGGTCGACGTGGAACGTCCGCGCACGCCGCGTGAGACCGAAGAAGCTGGCCATGCGGTCGCCGGACTCCTCGAGGTAGGCCATGACCTCGGCATGACGGCGCGGGTCGTTGCCGAGGGCCCTCCGCAGCGACTCCAACTCGGGGCCGGCGTGGTTGAGGGCGTACTGCAACGGGAAGCAGACCAGGGCATCGGGCTGTCGGCGCGCGAGCAGTTCGATGATGCCGCCCTCGTCACCGCGCCAGATCAGGCCCGCGAGCTCGGTGTTGTTGTTGCCCCAGGTGTCGAGCACCTCGCGACGCCCGAAGTACTTCACCGCGCCCGCGTCGTGGGTGGCGACGAGGGCGTCGGTGGGCAGGTTCGCGTCGATCCACCGTCCGGCGGCCACGTTCTGTGCCTCGACCTGGGCGCACTGGTCGGAGAAGCGTTGCCGCAACCGGTCCGCGTGGCCGGGCAGGTGCCGGGCGCAGACGAGCACCACAACGAGCGGGCCGAGCAGCATGGCGGCGGCGCCGGGTCGACAGAACAACCCGGCGTAGCCCGTGCGCACGAGGGAGCCGAGCCCGGCCGTGGCCACGCTCAACAGCAGCGGCCAGGCGAGCAGGGCGTAGCGTTGCCCGTAGAACAGCACGTAGGGGGTCTCGTCGGCGCTCAGCTGCAGGGGGCGGGTCAGCAGCACGGCCCCGAGCAAGAGCAGGGCCATGCCGACCTGGAGCGTGCCGAGCAGGCGCATGCCCCCGTCGAGGGCGATGGCGCCGGCCAGCAGCAGCATGGGCAGCGACCAACCCCACCCGGAGTCGCGCAGCAGCGCCAGCAGGGTCGGGACGAGCGCCCCCGGGTCGAAGACCAGGTCCGCCTTCATGACCACGGTGTTGGGGAACGGCAGCCCGGTGACCACGGCGCAGTAGGCGGCCCACGGCAGCACGAGCAGGCCGAAGCGCCACAGCATCGGCAGCAGGGCGGAGCGTTGCCAACGCAGGTAGACCAGCGCGGCCACCACCAGCACGAGACCCTCGGGGCGGGTGAGCACGAGCAGGCCGCACATCCAGCCCGTGCGGCGGGCGTCGCGGTCGAGCAGGGCCGCCACGAGCATCAGGGTGAGCATCCCGAACAGGGGCAGCTCCATGCCGCTGAACCGCCCGAAGACGTTGAGCGGGTCGATCAACATGAACAGCCCGGCAAAGGCCGCCGGCCAGCGACCCGCCCGCCCGTTGAGCTTGAAGGCGGCGACGGCCATGCCGAGCCCGGCCAGCCCGCCCAGCAGGCGCGCGCCGAGATCCGGCCGCCACAGGCTGCCGAACAAGGGGCCGGCCCACTCCGAGAGGGCCAGCAAGGCGGTCCAGAGCGGCGCCGTGACACCCGCCTCGAGCCGGCCGGTGTTGTAGGCGAAGACCTCGCCGAGCGCGAAGGCGCGGGCGTAGACGAGGTGGACCCAGGCGTCATCCAACGGGAGCCCGATCGAGGCGTCACCGAGGAACCACCAGGCCGTCAGCACGCTCGTGACGGAGAGCACGACGAGAGCGCGCCAGGACATGTCCGGAAGGCTAGCAAACCCCGCTTGTGGTAGGGTTCGCGGCGTACACACCGCAGACCCGGGAAAGGCTGCGGCGCCGGGGAATGGACCTGGGAATTCCCCGGAGACCTACGGTGGCGACGGTCGACCACCGACGCGGTTTCTCCCTGCGACTCCCCGCCACCGTCCGATCATGCGTCGCCTCTTCGTCATCGTCGCGACCATCCTGCTGGTCATGGTCGGAGTCTGGCTCGCCAGCAAGCCCATCGCCCGCATCGCCTTGGGGCCCGGCGAGGAGCTGGTCGCCCGGACCGGCGTCGACCGGCTCCTGGTGGGGGACGGCAAGGGTCGTTGGTTCGCCTTCTCGTCGGCCGCCCGCGGCGCCGGCGACGGCATCGCGCTCGGCGCCCTGAAGGGCCGGCCCGTCATCGATGCCGCCGGCGGGGTCTGGGCCCGGTCCGGCGCGGACGTGTCGCACTGGACGCCGGCCGCGACCACGATCCATGCGCTCGACCTGCCTGAGCAGGCGCGCCTGCTCGGCGCCCCGGGCGATGGGGCGCTCCTGCTGGTCAATCCTCTCGAGGGGCTCGTGGTCGAAGAGCTGGTGCTCGGCGACGAGGCCGATGCTCCCGCGCAGCGGCGACCCGTCACGGCCGACGGCCGCAACGCCACCGTCGTGGATCCTTCGCTGGTGGTGTGCAGCCCGTGGTCCGAGGCCTTCGCGAATCCCACGCCCGCGGGTTGGGAAGCCTGGACCCGGTCGCACGAGACCGGCCGTTGGCGCGTCGTGATGGCCAAGGAACACACCAAGCCCGGCGCCGTCTTCACCCCGGACGGCGAGCACCTGATCCTGCAGGGCCGCATCGACGGGCTGTGGCTGCTCGACCTGGAGCAGGGCCGCCTCGAATTCATGGGCGACGGCAACCTCGGTCGGTCGCGGCGGGTCGCCAACGACATGGCCTTCGTGCGCGGGGAAGCGCCGGTGTTGTTCGTCGGCCAGTGGACGCTCGACCGCCGCCTGCACGTGACCAGCTCACACCTGGGGGGCGGAGGGCGTTACCAACCGAAGGTCGGGCTCTTTCATGACTACGCCCCCGTGCTCTCCTGGGACGGCAGCCTGCTCGTGTACCTTCAAGGCGAGTTCGACGAGCAGGGCGACGAGCCCTTCGACGAGGCGATCTACTGCATGGACCGCACCAAGCCCGAGAAGCCTGCCGTCTTCGTCGATGGTCGTCCCGGCGGACGCTCGGCCCAGGGACCGGTCTTCTTCGGTCGGACGGCCTCGTTCGTCTACATCGCCGACGGCGAAGTGCGCGGAGTCGCCGTGGACCGTCCCCTGCAGACCCCGCCCTGAGCCCCACCCTGATCAACGGCGCTCACGCCTGCACGTCACGTCGCCCAAGCGCCCGAGCGCCCCCGCGCCCCCGCGCCCCCGCGCCCGATCGTCAACACACCCGCACATCAACACGCCCGCACAACCCGAGGAGTCGGACCGGCTCATGAAGACCCGTTTGAGATGCCCCGCCTTCGCCTTCGCGTGCGTGTCGGCCGCCGTGTTCTGGAGCACCTCCGTCCCGGTCGCGATCGCGCAGTGGTCCGACGGGCCGGTCATCGAGCGCACCATCGATGCCCACCTCGACTTCCTGGCCAGCGATGCCCTGGGCGGCCGGGAGACGGGCACGCGGTACGGCGACATCACGGCGCGCTACATCGCGGCGTGCCTGCAGGCGTCCGGACTCGAGCCGGCCGGTGCGGACGGCACCTATCTCCAGCCCTATGACCTCTCCTCGTCCCGGCTGATGCAGGAGGCCTGCGAGCTGAGTGCGGCGGTCGCCGTCGATTCCCTCGCCTTCACGGCAGGGACGGACTACGCCCTGAGGGGTTACGGGCGGGGCGGTTTCTCGCTGGCCGCCGGCGCGACCTTCGTGGGTTATGGCCGTCGTGATGGGGAGGCCGGCATCGACGACTACGCCGGTGTCTCGGTGGAAGGACGTCTCGTGGTGGCTCTCGACGGCTCGCCGAGCGGCCCGTCGGGCACGCTCAGTTGGCGCAGCCGTCGCGAGGCGGCCCAGGCGCTGGGCGCAGCCGGGTTGCTGGTCATCATCGACCCCGAGTCGCGCTCGTCGACGCGCTCCTTCAACTACCTCACCCAGATGATGGGCAATCAATCGCTCGAGTTGTGGGCGGATGAGGAGCCGGGCTTCCCGTTCGTCGCCATGACGTCGGAGGCCGCGCGGCGCCTGCTTGGTGCCGGAGGCGTCGACCTCGACACCGAATGGCGCGTGCGGCGCGGCGGCCAGGTGAAGCCGGCCAAGAACCTGCGGGAGGTGCGCGTCCGGTTGACGGCACCCGTGTCGAGCGAGCGCCTCGTAGCTCAGAACGTGGCGGCCATGATCCGGGGCAGCGATCCGCTGCTCGCCGACGAGGTGGTGGTCATGTCGGCGCACATGGACCACATCGGCACGACGGAGAGCGGCGTCATCAACAACGGCGCCGACGACAACGCCTCGGGCACCACCACGCTGCTCACGGTGGCGGAGGTCTTGGCGTCCGGGCCGGCGCCGCGGCGCTCGGTGCTCCTGCTCGCCGTCTCTGGGGAGGAGAAGGGCCTGCTCGGATCGGAGCACTGGGTGTCCCAGCCGACCGTGCCCCTCGAACGCATCATCGGCAACATCAACATCGACATGGTGGGGCGCAACGCACCCCACGTCATCGGGGCCACGCCGTCGCCGACCCACGCCGACTACAACACGCTGGTGACCCGCGCGGTCGAGCTGGCTCCCGAGGTGGGCCTCACGGTGGAATGGGTGGTCGGCGCCGAGGGCGTCCGGCGGCGGGTCGACCAGTACTACCAGCGCTCCGACCACGCCAACTTCGCCCGGGTCGGCATCCCGGTCGTGTTCTTCTTCTCGGGGGAGCACGAGGACTACCACCAGCCCACCGACACGGCCGACAAGATCGACCGGGGGAAACTGGGCCGCATGGTGCGGTTCATCGCCAACCTGGTGACGGCGGTGGCCAACGACGACCAGAGGCCGAGCAAGATCGAGCCCTGATCGGTCGATGAACCACGATCGGCCGCCGCGCGGGCCCGATCACCCAACAGGCGCCTCCACGCAAGGGTATCCTGCACACATGTCACGCTCCGGAATCGCCACCGCAGGACCGATCGGGCAGCCGGTGCGGTCGCGGGCGTGGCCGGCGCTGACCCTGGCCGCGGCGTTCGGCTTGCTGCTCATGAGCGCCGGTGGCGTCTCCGCCCAGGACGTGTCCGCGTCGGACGGGCCGCTCTTCGTGGGCGTCGACCGGGTCGGGGAGGGGGTCGTCGCGGACGCGCTCAGGATCCACCACTCGGCGCCGATGGCCGGTGCCGAGCTGACCCTGGTGGTGGAGGGCGCGCAGCCGGGCGAACCCGTCACGGTGGTGTTCTCCGAGGCCGTGGCGGCGCCGCCGTCGCTGCTGCAGCGTCTGTGGTCTGAGCCCGAGCGCATCCTCGAGGAGGAGGCCGGTGCGCTGCCGACCCTCTGGATCGCGGACGACCGTGGGCTGGTGGTCATCGCCGTGGCGCTGATCCGGCCGGACGACGCCGGCCGCGTCGTGACGGCCCAGGCCTACTCCGCCTTTGCCGCGAGCGCGCCGCTCAGCCTGACCGTGCAACCGCCGCTGCTGCTGATTCCCGCCGGCGAGGGCATCGAGCGCATCGACCTGCGCGACGGTCGTCGCCTGCTGCCGCCCATCACCGGCGGCACCGACCTGCTCGGCGCGGCGATCTCGCGGGATGGACGCACCGGTTACGTGCTGCATGACGGCGGCCGTCTCGCCGTCCACGACACCCGGGAATGGAACCGCCTGGCCGCGGTGCGCCTGCTGCCCGCCGCCTCCGACACGCTGGCCGGCAGCCGCATCGCGGGGCCCGCCTTCGCGCTCTCGCGCCCGCGGGCCGAACCCTTCACGCCACCCGGAAGCGCGGTGTTCGTCGACGACGAGGTCGACGGCGTCGACGGCGAGCTGCTCCTGGGACCGATGGGCCGCCCGGTGGGCGCGCGCCGTTGGGCGTTGAGTCACGACGGGCTCACCGCCTTCGTGGCCGAGGACATGCTGCTCGTGCGCGAGATCGATCTGCTCTCGCGGCGCTCGGTGGGCGTCTACCCCGTGGGGAGCATCGCCGACGAGGCCATCGAGGACATGCTCTTGACCGACCGCCGGCTGCACGTGATCAGCCGCCGCAGCGGTGAGCGCAGCGGCGGCACGCTGACGGTGCTCGACCTCGACAGCGGCGTGATGTCCACGACCCGACTCGATGCGACGCCGGCGCGACTGCTGGCGCTCGGCGCGGGGCGAGTGTTGTTGCTGCCGCGGGATGCCGGGGTCGCGACGCTCGTCGTCGACGGCCTGCCCATGAGCGACGTGATCGCGCCGCGGTCACCCAGCGGTGAGCCGGGTCGTTGGATCGATGCGGCGGTCACCTCCCGGGGCACGCTGTTGCTGAGGCGCGATGCCCAGGGTCTCCATCACCTCGACCTGCTCGACGCCGACGACGTGCCACGCCCCTTCGCGGCGGCCGTGCCGGCCGCCACGCGCTTGGTCGGCGCCGGCTTCGACGCGGCCGTGCTGGTCGGAGGCGCCGACGGCCTCGTCCGACGCGTCGACGTGACCACCGGCTCCGTCGAAGTCCTCCCGGGCATCGACGCCGGCCGCCACGCACCCTTCCTCGTGCTCGACTGACGCCGCGGCGGCGAGCCGCCGGAAGGGGGACGTCCGTCCTGGGCCGTCGCCAGCCGAGGTCGGGTTGTGGTCGAATGAAGGCATGACGGCCCGCGCCGACAGGATGACGCTGCAGGTCCTGGTGCAGGGCGCCGACAGCATCCGCGTCACGCCTTTCAAGGAGGGCTCGGCCCTCGAGAGCACGGTCAAGACGTCGCGGACCTGCCCGTTCAACAGCGCCCTGGTCGCCGATCGGGCCCGCGAGATCCTGGGGTTGCTCGCGCGGGCCAATGCCGGCGCCGAAGGCCTGCTCGACGAGCTGCTCACCTCGGCCCGGGCGATCTGGGTCGACCTGCTCCCGGCGTTCCTCAAGGAGAAGCTGGCGGAGGCTGTGGGCGGCAACCTGCTGCTGCACCTCGATCGCCCGCTCCTGGGCATCCCATGGGAGTTGCTCCACGACGGCGACGAGTTCCTCGGCCGGCGCTTCCGCATCGGCCGGCTCGTGACCATGGACGGGGGCGGCGGCGCGGCGTTACAGCGCTCGATGCGGGCGCCTCTCTCGGTGCTGGTGGTGGCCGACCCGTCGGGGGACCTGCCGGCTGCCCGGGAGGAGGCCGTCGAACTCGGAGAGATCCTCGAGGACGCGCCGGCTTTCGGGTCGGTGACCATGCTCATGGGCAACGTGAGCACCCGCGCGTTCCGCGATGCCCTCGCGCGACACGACGTGCTGCATTACGCCGGTCACGCCGAGACGCGCGGCCCGTCGTCCTACCTGCGGCTGGCGGACGGGGAGATGTCCACCGACCTGCTCGAGCAGCTCCGCGGGCGCGTCGACTTCCCCGGGCTCGTGTTCCTCAACGCCTGCGGATCGGCGGAAGACACGGTGCGGCTGTCACAAGCCGCGCGTCCTGCTGCTGCGGGGGCCGGCGCTTCGGCGCCTGGGGCTCCCGGCGCATTCGGGGCTGCCGGGGCCGACGCGGGTGCGGCGGCCGGGTTGGCGTCCTGCTTCCTGATGTGCGGCGCGCGTCACGTGGTGGGCACCCTGTGGGAAGTGCGCGACGAGGTGGCGCGCCAGTTCGCGGGCGCCTTCTATCGTTCGCTGGGCCGCGGGGACTCCATCGGCGAAGCCATGGCGGCGGGGCGCGATCGGGCCCTGGAGCGCTGGGGCCTGCCGAGTCTGCTCTGGACGGCGCACCTGCTCTACGGTGATCCGACCTGGCGCAGTGAGCCGGCCAGCAACCTGCTCGACGACGACCTCTCCGTTCTCGACGGTCTCGAGGCCCGCTACCGCGCCGACCTGGACAGCGACGATGCGGCTCAACGGCTGTTGGCGGCGGCCATGTTGCTGCGCCTGGGCGACCGACGGGCGGCCTCTGCCGTGGGGCGGGATCTGGCCACCCTGGCGACCTGGATCTCCGGGGACGCGACCGAAGCGCAGCGACGGCAGGCGTCCCTCGTGGTGGCGGCGCTGGCGTCGGCGGCCGGCCTGGAGTCGCCTGCCGACGTGGATCCCACCGGATCGACGCTGCCGGACATGAACGCGGTGACCGCCCTGCTGGCCCGCCTCGGCGTCACCGGCTAGGCTTCCCCACCGCCCCCGGCTGCCCACCATGACCCTGCTGCACGACGACAATCCCGGCTTCGACGCCGACCACTACGACACCGAGTACTTCGAGGGACACCTCGCCCGGTACCGCAGCGTCGTGTACAGCCAGCGGGTCAAGCACGTCGACGCGTTCATGGGCGACGTGACCGGCAAGCACGTGCTCGACCTCGGTTGCGGCGTCGGATTCTTCGGGAACATGGCCCGGCAGCGAGGCGCGAAGGTGTTCGGGCTCGACTTCGCCGAGTCAGCCCTGCACCTGGCCGCCGAGCACCACCCGGACCTCGAGCTCGTGCGCGGCGACGCGACCAACCTGCCCTACCCGGACGCGCGCTTCGACCTGGTGTTGCTCAACGACATCATCGAGCACCTGGCCGAGGAGCCGGGGCGGGCGATGATCGCGGAGACCTTCCGGGTGCTCAAGCCCGGCGGCGCCCTGGTGGTCGACACCGACAACGACGCCTTCGTGATGCAGCGCAAGGGCTTCAAGCGCATCAACGAGTGGCTCGAACGCAAGACGCCGCAGAAGCAGGCGCTGGCCGAGATCAAGAAGACCTTCACGGCGCCCACGCTGCACATCAAGATCTACACCACGTCCGAGCTGCGCGGCACGCTCGAGGCCGCCGGCTACGAGATCGAGCGCTTCGACACCTATCCCTACATCGCGGTGCCCTCCCGCGACGCCCTGTTCAATCTCCCGCTCGTGCGCAGTCTGCTGCGAGACGTGAAGGGGGACGTGCAGATCTTCCGGGCCCGCAAGCCCTGACGGCACTGCCCTGACGGCGACGCCCTGGCGCCTCAGTCGGCGCCGGCCGCCGTGCGCCGCGACGCGTTGATGCCGCCGCTCTGCATGCGGTGCAGGCGCGCGTAGAGCCCGTTCTTCGCGAGCAGTTGGGCGTGGTTGCCCTGCTCGGCGATCTCGCCTCGCTCGATCACGACGATGTTGTCGTTGTCGCGGATGGTGGAGAGGCGGTGGGCGATGGTGATCGTCGTGCGGCCCTGCTTGAGGCGTTCGATGGCGTCCTGGACGATCTCTTCCGCCTGGCTGTCGAGGGCGGACGTGGCCTCGTCGAGGATCAGGATGGGGGCGTCGCGCAGCAGGGCGCGCGCGATGGCCACGCGCTGTCGCTCGCCGCCCGAGAGGGTCGAGCCGCGCTCGCCGACGATGGTGTCGTAGCCCTCGGGCATGGCGGAGATGAACTCGTGCGCGTGGGCGGCCTGCGCGGCGCGGATGATGTCCTCGCGCGGCGTCTCCGGTCGGGCGTACGCGATGTTGTTCGCGATGGTGTCGTGGAACAACAGCGTGTCCTGGGTCACGATGGCGATCTTCTCGCGCAACGACGACACCGTGTATTCGCGCAGGTTGCGGCCATCGATGGCCACCCGGCCCGCATCGGGGTCGAAGAAGCGCGGCACCAGGTCGGCGATGGTCGACTTGCCCGAACCCGTGGGGCCGACGATGGCCACCGAGGTCCCCTTGGGCACGTCGATGCTCACGCCGTGCAGCACCTGGGTCTCCGGGTCGTAGCTGTAATCGACGTCCTCGAGGGTGATGCCCTCCTCGATGCCCTTCAGCTCGACGGCGCCCGGCTGGTCGAAGATCTCGGGCTCGCTGTTGAGCACGGTGGTCACCCGGTCGGCGGACGCGAACCCCGCCTGGATCTTCGTGGAGGTCTCGCCCAGCCGGCGCACCGAACCGATGATGGCGATGATCAGGAAGATGACGGCCATGAAGGTGCTGCCGGCCATGCCGCCCGAGAGCACGTGCAGGCCGCCGAGCCACAGCAGCAGGCCGATGCCGAGCCCGCCCACGGTCTCCATCATCGGACCGGTCCGCGCCCGGAGCGACGCGATGCGCATGCGATTGTGGGTGAAGTCGTCGTTGATCTTGTTGAAGCGGGTGCGCTCGTGGCCCTCGGCCCCGAAGGCCTTCACGATCTTCTGTGCCTGCAGCACCTCCTGCACGACCTGATAGACGTTGCCCATCTTCTTCTGGTTCTCGTGCTCGCGGCGCCGGATGCGGCGGGCCACCCGCTGCGCGGGAATCAGTGCGAGGACGCCGATGAACAGGGCGGCGACGGTGAGCCAACCCGCCTTCACCCACAGCACCACGAGCATCCAGAAGATTTTGAAGATGTCGGGGAAGTAGACGACCATCACGTCGACCAGCACGCCCCCGAGGTTGCCCAGGTCGTTGGTGATGCGGGAGAGCAGGCGGCCCGAAGGGTTCTTCTGGAAGAAGCGCACGGACAGGTCGAGCAGCCGATCGAACACCGCCGCCCGCAGCTGCCGCACCAGGTCGAGGGAGATGGTGCGGGTCGCGAGGCGCCGCATGTAGTTGTTGGCCTCGGTGAACACCGTCATGCTGAAGTACATCAGGATGGCCAGGCCCAGCTGACTCTGGGGCGAGAAGGTGCCCCAGTAGGCGCGGAAGCTGGCCAGAGCCAGGCGGAAGGTGCCCAGCACGTCGGCGAGGGCGCCGTCCGTGCCGAGGCTCGGCATCAGGGTCCCCAGGAAGTCGCGCAGGATGGACATCCCGGTGGTCGGGATCGGACGGTCGACGATGGGCGAGAGGACCTGCTCGAGGAGCAGGATGCCCAAGGCGCTGGTCATGCCGGCGACCATCGCCATGAACACCGTCAGGAAGAGCAGCGAACGGTAGGGGCGGACGTACCCGAACAGACGCCGGTACATCTTCGACTCGGGCGTCTGGCCCATGCCGAGGCGGTCCTTGAGCGTCATCGCCTCGCGCGCGGACTTGCGGCGCAGGTCGAGGACGTCGAGGTCTTCGACCTCGACGGGTTCGGTGGGTCGTTGGTCGCTGCTCGACACGTTGCCCGTTCGCGGTTCGCTCATGGGAACGAAGGCGCGTGAGCCGCGCCGGAATCGCGTTAGGCTATCAACCAGCCGTGGGCAAGGTCACCAGTGAAGCCATTGCGCTCCGGCGCACTCCGTTTGGCGAGACGAGCCAGATCGCCGAATTCCTCACTCGTCATGAGGGTCGCGTGACGCTCATGCTCAAGGGGGTCCATCGCCCCCGTGCCCGCAAGGGCGGCGGTGTGGACCTGCTGGATGTGAGCCGGCTGACCTACATGTCCCGGCGCCGCAGCCGCTCGATGCCCATGCTGACCGAACGGATCCTGCTGGGGCACCACCCCGCCTTGCGTCGCCGGAACGATCTGATGCTGGCCGGCCAATACCTCGTGGAACTGCTGCGAGCCGTCACGCCCGAGGGGCAACCGGTGCCCGGCATCTTCCGCCTGAGCCTGGCCTATCTGGAGGCCTTGGAGTCCCAGCCCTCAGGAGAGGCTCTCCCTGCGGTCGTCTTTGCCATGGAGGGGGGCATCCTTAGAATGACCGGGTTCCAGCCGGTACTCGATCGATGCGTCTCCTGTGGCCGTCGACCGGACGGCTTCCGGACCTTGCGGTGCGACCCGGCCAAGGGCGGCATCGTGTGCTCGGCCTGTCGTTCTCCCGAGGACGACGTCTTCGACGTCACGTCGATCGCCGCGCAGACGATCCTGCAGCTGACCGGTCCGGACCCGAGGAAGATGGTCGACATCGTTCTCCCCACCGAGGTCGTGAATCAGGTGCGCGGTTTCTACGACAGATACTTCATCCACGTGCTCGAGCGGCGGCCCCGCTGCCTGCTCATGCCGGTGGGGGACTGAGCATGCTGCCTTCGCGCCAGGGGCCGGTGCGCGCCGCGGTGGCGCTGTCGATGGTGTTGCTGGCCGTGGTCGTGACGGCGTGCTCGAGCCCGCCGTTGCTGCCCGAGGGCGCCGACCGCTACGAGACGGCGCGGACCTTCCACGAGAGGGGACGGCACGAGGAGGCCGGGATGCTGCTCGCTCCCCTGCTCGACGACGATGCGGTGGCGATGACCGACCGGGCTGAGGCGGCCTTCCTCTCCGGCGAGGCGGCCCTGGCCGACGGCGAGCACCTCGTGGCATACCGCCACTATCGCTACGTGCTCGAGAATGCGCCCTGGTCGCCGCACGCCGCGGCCATCGAGGACCGCCTGTTCGAGCTCGGCCAGATCTTTTTCCACGATCCCCGGCACGGCGGTTTCTTCGGGAACCGCACGCGCGGCGTCGAGGTGTTCGAGACCTACCAGGCGTTCTTCCGCCGCAGCGACCGGGCCGACGACGCCCTGCGCCTGGTGGGGGACTACTTCTTCGACGACGAGGAGTGGGAGGAGGCCGCCTTCACCTACGAGCGCCTGGTGGAGGAGTACGCCGAGAGCGAGTGGGTCGAGCGCAGCCTCTGGCGCGCGGGTGCGGCCCGCCTGCGCCTCAACCGCGGTCCCGAATACGATCGCGACGAGCTCTTGCGCGCGAAGGAGCGCCTCGACCTGCTGCTCAGCCAGCACCCCCGCAGCGCCGACGCCCCCACGGCGCGGGCCGAGCTGAGCGCGGTGCGCGAGCGGCTGGCGCGCAGCGAGCTGGTGGTGGCCGACTTCTATCGTCGCCGGGGCATTCCCGACGGCGAGCGCGTGCGCCTGGCCAATGCCTTCCTGGTGTACGCCGACACGCCCTCCGGCGAGGAGGCGCGCCAACGTCTGCTCGCCATGAACATCGACCTCTCGGCCCTCCGCAGCGACCCGAGCCTCAGCTCGGTCGACGCCATGAGGCCCGGACGCCGTCCCTGGATGGAGAAGCGCTGACATGATCCGTCGTCTCACGCTGGTGTTCGCCGGCGCGCTGATCCTGGCCGGATCGGCGCTGCCGGGGTGTTTCGCCCTGCAGCGGGGAGGGTTGTTCGTCCCCGAGCGGGACGAGGTGTTCCTGATGATGTTCCGCAACGACACCTTCTACCGTGACCTGCAGTTCGTGCTCACGGAGGGGGTCAAGGACGAGATCGTCTCAAGACCCGGCCTCAAGCTGACGAGCAAGGAACGAGCGGAAGTGATCCTCTCGGGCCGGGTCGTGAGCGTCCAGCAGAGCGTGCTATCGGAAGACGCCGTACGGGAATCCACTTCCGAGAGAACCACCATCGAGGTCGAGATCGAATTGACCGACGCGCGCAACGGAGAGCTGATCAAGACGCGGCGTCTCCGCCGCACCGGCAACTACGTGCCCGGTCGGGGCGAGACCCTCGACGACGCCCAACGCGAGGCCTTCCGATTCCTGGCACGAGACATCGTGCGCGAACTCGAGGCCGACTTCTGAGCCCTGATTGATGACCACCCCCCCCGGCAACGACAAGAACCCCGGCACGCCGCCCCGTCCCCAGGGACGCATGGGCGGGCTGCTGACCGTCATCCTGGTGGTGATGATGGTGTTCCTCATCACGCGCGCCTTCGGTGCGGGTGAAGGCACGACCAACGGCCAGACCTTTCCCAACCTGATGAAGCTCGCGTACCAGGGTCGGGTGAACAAGGTGGTCTTCGTGGGCGAAGCGCGGGTCAGCGCGGAGGTCTCGCTCCCCGACGTCGAGCCGGGCGGTCCGCCGACCGCGACCTGGACCGACGTGCGGGTCCCCGAGCACGCGCGCGAAACCCGCCTGCTCGAACTGCAGACCCTCGTCGCCCGCGATGTGAAGAACGTGACCCTCGACGACCTCTCGCGCGAGATCTCCGACGGGAGCTGGCGCGTCGTCGGCGGCTACAGCATCGGCAGCGACTGGAACAGCGTGCCCAAGGGCGAGACGGGCCTCTACCTCGAGTACATGGTCGGCGGGACGTCCATCTGGGCGCGGGTGCTCGGCGACGTGAGCGATCGCCGCGTCGGCACCCTGCTGGCGACCTTGCGCAGCGACAACATCAACGTGTCCGCCGCGCCGGTGGGCTACGAGAACAAGATCGCCTACGAACCCGACGGCGACGCCTGGACCACGCTGATCATCACCATGATCCCGTGGCTGCTGATCATGGCCTTCTTCATCTTCATCATCACCCGGCAGATGCGCGCCTCGGGTGGCTCGGGCGGGATCATGTCGTTCGGACGCAGCCGCGTGAAGATGGTCAGCCCCGACACCCAGAAGGTGACCTTCGACCAGGTCGCCGGCGTCGAGGAGGCCAAGGAAGAGGTCCAGGAGATCATCCAGTTCCTCAAGAGCCCCAAGAAGTTCTCGCGGCTCGGCGGGCGGGTGCCGCGCGGCGTGCTGCTCGTGGGCAGCCCCGGCACGGGCAAGACCCTGCTGGCCAAGGCCATCGCCGGTGAGGCGAGCGTGCCCTTCTTCCCGATCAGCGGCAGCGACTTCGTCGAGATGTTCGTGGGCGTGGGC
>JAJDEP010000010.1 GCA_029259715.1 Planctomycetota bacterium
CGCCGCTCGCGGGGGAGCGGTGGGGCCGCGGGGCACGCCGGCCGCGGGGCCTGGCCCGGCGGGGCCCGGGGGCCCCCCACCGCCGGCTGCGCCGGCTGGTCACCATGACGTCTTGTCCCCAGCAGGAGGTGCACTCGTGCACTCAGGAGTCCTCCCGACTCCGGGAAGCCGACCGCGGCATTCCCGTCTCACCCCCACCCTCGCGTGCGCCGTGATGCTCTTTGCGACCGCCGCAGCGGCGGCCGCCCAGGTCGCCTCGGTCGGCGCCGACGAGCTGGCTGCTCTGCTCGCGGCCGAACGCACGGTCCGGGCGTCCCTCCAGGCCGAACTCGTGGCCGAACGAAAAGCCCGAATCGCGCTCGAAGCGCGCGTCGACCGGCTTGAGGGCGAACGCCAGCGCTCGGCGGAGGACGAGTCCATCAGGGCGCAGCTCAGCTCGATGATCGCCCCCGACGAATTCGCCGACACCGCCCCGCACACCGTGGTCCCTCCGTCGTTCAATCCGCGCATCAGCGTGTTCACCGACGCCGTCATCGATGCCGGTGACTTCGACGAGACACGCGGCCGCGACGACGGCGACCGCTTCAGCCTGCGGGAGACGGTGATCGACCTCCGTCTCCCCATCGCCCCTTGGGGAGAGGGTGTGCTCATCACGGCCTTCGAGGACCTCGGCAACAGCGAATCCGAAACCAAGATCGAGGAGGCCTACATCGACCTCGACCTCGGCGGCAACGTCCTCGACAGTGACCCGAGCGGGACCAGGATGAAGGTGGGTCGGTTCCGTGCGCCCTTCGGCCACGACAACAAGCTGCACATCCACGACCTGCCCCAGGCCGATCGCCCGGCGGCGGTCCAATACCTGCTCGGCGAGGAGGGGCTGATCGGCGACGGCCTCGAGTTCACGGTCCCGGTCTCGCACCGGACGAACTCCGGAGGCCTGGAGAGCAGCTCCACCGCGAGCCTCGCCCTCGTGAACGGCGACATGTTCGCAAGTGAGGAATCGGCCCTCGGGAGCGCGGTCGCCGACACAACGGGGATCGAGCTCGGTAGCGATGCGCCGCTGGTCGTGGCCCGCTGGGCCGAGTATCGGGAGCTGTCGCCGACCTCGAATCTCGAGTTCGGAGTGTCGGCGGCCCGTTCGCTCGGCAGCCAGGCCGTGCAAGCCGCCGACGGCGCCGTGATCGAGGCGGGGCTCTACGGCGCCGACCTGACCTGGCGTCACGCGCCCGACGAGACCGGGGTGGGTTCGTGGCTCGTGCAAGCCGAGGCCGTGCACTCCGAGCTCGATCTCGAGGGCTTCATGCCCGTCGACCTCGCCGACGGCAGTCGTGACGCCGGGGGCTGGTGGCTGACCGTGCAGCGCCGGATGTCAGAGCACATCGACGTCGGCGTGCGTGTGGGCGAAACGGACATGCTCCTCGACGGCGGCGACGTGAGGGAGATCAACCCCTACGTCTCGTGGTACCTCGACGAGGGGTTCCGGGTCCGGCTCCAGGGGCAGCACCTGGACATCGAGGAGGCCGGCGGCGGCGAGACGGACGCGCGGCGGCTCCTGCTCCAATTCACCTGGCACTTCGGCGCGCACTCGTCGCACCACGAGCGGTCCCACCGATAAGCGTCTCGACGCACCGCCCCCGCATCACGAGCCCCCGCATCACGAGCTCCCGCCTCAGCGCTGCACCAGCACGTAGGTGATCGTCAGCGTCACGCTGAGTTCGTAGGGGCTCGGCGCGGGCAGGGGCACGGCCGGCCAGGGCGGCGCGGCCTGCTCCACCATGGAGAGCACCGGCCCCACGGCGAGGCCCGCTTCGTCCGCCAGCACCTGGGCCCGGGCCAGGGCCTGGGCATGGGCGTCCACCCGGGCGCGTTCGGCCAGCAGGTCCGGGTCGCCGAGACCGTAGTGGGCCGCGCCGAAGCGTTCGACCCCGGCGGCCGCCGCCGCCTCGAGCACCGACGGCAGGGCCAACAGGTCGCGCACCGTGGCGCGCACCACATGGCGTGCCCGATAGACGGGCCGATTGCCGACCATGGCCTGCTCGAGACCGTCATCCATGGCGAGCAGGTCCTCGCGGGCGATGCCGGCCCGGGCCAGCGCGTCCTTCAGGTCGGCGAGGCGCGACTGTCCTGCTCCGACGACCTTCACGCTGCTGTCCGACTCGGCCCGGACGATGAAGTCCACGGCCACGATGTTGGGGTTGGCGGCATAACGGCCGGTGGCCGTCACCGTCAGCGTCGGGGCGCCTTCCTCGACGGCCGCCTCACCAACCACACCGGCGCCCGGCGCGGCGCGGTCCCGGTCCCGGTCGGCGTCACCGCAGCCGACGAGCGCTAGGGGCAGGCACAGGACCAGCGCCAAGGATGGCATCAGGGTCGGAAACTCAGTCGGGATCAGTCGCGCGATGCCCATGGCCCGAGTGTCGCAGCCCGCGCCCGGCGATTCGAGCCGCAGTTGCAGCCGCCCCGTTCATGACCCAGGCACCGGGACACGCACCGGGATGCGCACTCGGATACGCGCGGCCCGGCGCTGGAAACAGGGTCCCTACTCGGGGAGCAGCCCGGGCGCCGTGTCCATGAAGCCCTCGCCCTCGAGCGCCTGCATGAAGGCCACCAGGGCGTCGATGTCCGCTTCGGTGAGGTCGAGAATCTCCATCTTGGGGCTCAGCCACGGGTTCTCCTCGCCCCCCTTGACGTAGTGATCCATGACGTCGCGCAGCGTCGCCAACGAGCCGTCGTGCATGTAGGGCGCACGCCGGGTGACCTCGCGCAGGCCCGGCGTCTTGAACGCGCCGCGGTCGGCGTCCACGCCGGTCACTTCGAAGCGCCCGGGGTCGGCCATGGTCTCGTTCTCGGCATCCCAGCCGACGCCCAGGTTGTGGAATTTGCTGTCGGTGAAGTGGTTGCCCACGTGGCAGGTCGCGCAGAGCGCGTCGCCGAAGAACAGATCGTGACCGCGCTCCTGCAGCGGCGTGAGGATCGGCGCGGCGAGGGGGCCGTCCTCCTCTTCGTCGTACTCCTTGAAGCGATCGTAGGCGCTGTTGCCCGAGACCCGGGTGCGCTCGTAGTCGGCGATGGCCAGGGCGATGCGGTCGATGTCGACGGCGGGGTCGCCGAAGGCCTGCTCGAAGAAGTGGGCGTAGGTCGGCGAAGCCGCGATCCTGGCGACCACCGCGCCGTGGGTCTCGCCCATCTCGATGGGGTTCTCGATGGGCCCCTTGGCCTGTTCTTCGAGGCCCGCCGCCCGACCGTCCCAGAAGGTCTCGGGATAGAAGGCGAAGGCGGCGTTGAGGAAGCTCGGCGACTTGCGGGCGCCCAGCTGACCGCCGATGCCCGTGGAGACGGGCGTCGGCTCGCTGAAGCCGTGCTCGGGGATGTGGCACGTCGCGCACGAGATGGAGCCGTCGGCCGAGAGGCGGCCGTCGAAGTAGAGCCAGCGGCCCAGGCGCGCGCGCTGCGGGTCGGGCGGCGTGGTCGTCTCGGACAGGGACAGGTCGTGACCGACCATGCGACCCGGGAGGGCGCGCACCGGGTTGTCGGACTCGAGGGCGGCCAGGTCGGCCGAGAGGGCCGGGCCGTCACCACCGGGGGCGCAAGCCGAGACGAGCGCCAGGCTGACGACGAGCGTGATCACGAGTGCTGGTGCAAACAGGAAGGGGCGCACGGGAATCTCCAAGGGCGAACACGAAACGCACGGCCGTTGCCCGACGGCTCGCCCCCAGGTTAGCCGGGCGCGGGGCAAGAACCTGATCGCATCCACCGATGGGACTGATCGGGGGCGGCTATCAGCACGCCGGTGACCGGACAATCAGCCGGCCGTCTTCGCACCTTTGCGTACGAGCGCCGCGATGGCCTTGGCCTCCGCCGGCGTCACCGGCTGCACGCTCAAGCGCGAGCCCTTCTGCAGCAGCATCATCTTGGCCAGCGGCTTGCACGCCATCAGCGTCTCGCGATCGAGGGGCGCCGGGTAGGTCTCGACGTGGGCGATGTCGACGAGCATCCAGGTGGGCTCGTCGCGCTTCGACTTGGGGTCGAAGTACTTGCTCTGCTTCTGGAAGGCCGTGGGATCGGGGTAGGCCTCCCCCGCCACCTCGCCCAACCCCACGATGGCCATGGGGTCGGCGTTGCTGTGGTAGACGAACACGCGATCGCCCGCGCGCATCTCGTCGCGCATGAGGTTGCGGGCCTGGTAGTTGCGCACGCCCTCCCACATGGTCGTGCCGTCGCGGGCGAGGTCGTCGATGGAGTAGACCGACGGCTCCGTCTTCACCAGCCAGAAGTTCTTGCCCGGGCGCCGCCGGATGGCCTTGTTGCCGGGCGCGGGCTGCTTGGCGGCGGGGCTCTTCGCCGCAGGCTTCTTCGCGGCCGCCTTCTTCGTCGGGGGACTCAACCCCCTGCCTTCTCCTCAGCGGCATCGCTCGCGCCGGCACCCGCGCCGGACGCCGGCCCGGCCGCAGTGGCCGGGGGCGCCAACCACTTGGTCTTGTAGTGCTTGAGCTCGGCGATGGACTCCTTGATGTCGTCGAGGGCGCGGTGCTGGTCGCCCTTGCGAGGCGCCCCGGCGATGGCGTTGACGCCCCAACGGGTCGCCACCTCCTTGAACGAACTCACGTCGACGGTGCGGTAGTGCAGGTAGTCGTCGATGGCCGGCATGTGCAGCTTGAGGAACATGCGGTCGCACCAGATGGAGTTGCCGCACAGAGGCACCTTCTTCGCGACGCAGTGCTCCTTGAGGAAGATCAGCGTCTCCCGCTCGGCGTCGCCCAGGTTGGTCTGGCTCTGGCGCACCTTCTCGGTGAGCCCCGACTTGGCGTGCATGCCGCGCACGATGTCGATCATCCGCCCGAGGTACTTCTCCTCGCAGTTGATGATGATCTCGGGACCCTCGGCCACGACCTCGAGATCGTTGGTCGTGAGCAGCGTCGCGATCTCGATGATGGCGTGCTGGCTCGGGTCGAGCCCGGTCATCTCCAGGTCGATCCAGCACAGCAGGTCTGAGCGACGACTCACACACCCTCCTCTCGTTGGAACCAGCGTTCGAGCACCAAGAGGGTATAGAGAGTCTCGTGCTCCGCAACCCTTCCGGCCACGTGTTGGTCGATGAGCGACGCGATGCGCTCGGAGCGGAACAAGCCGCGGGCCCGTGAGCGCGGTGAGAGCAGCACTTCCCGCAGCGTCTCGGCGAGGGGACCGCGGAACCACGCATCAAGGGGCACCCCGAAGCCCCGCTTGGGCCGATCGAGGACGTCGGGGGGCAGCAACCCGCGCAGGGCCTCGGCCAGCACGCGCTTGCCCGTGCGCGGCGTGGCCTTGTAGGCGCCGGGCAGGCTCGCGACGTATTCCATCAGCTCGTGATCGAGGAAGGGGGCGCGGGCCTCCAGGCCGTGGGCCATGGACGCGATGTCGACCTTCACCAGCAGGTCGTCGGGCAGATAGCGCTCGACATCGAGGACCAGCGCCTCGTTGAGCGGGAAGGGCAGGTCGACGTCGGCGCCATAGAACGACACGCCGCCGAAGACCTCGTGCCCCTGGTCGGTGAGCAGTTCGGCGCGCACGGGCTCGGCCATGCCCAGCCGCCACAGGTGGTTGCGGCGGCGCGGCGAGGCCGGCAACGCGTCGAGGAAGCGCCGCAGGCGCACGGCCCGCGAGCGCTGACCGCCGCCGGTGTGCGGCGAGAGGGCGTCGAGCACGGCCGCCACGGGCCGCCCCCACCAGGTCGAGAGCCGTTCGGCGAGCAGCAGCGCCCGGTGCCGGTCGTAGCCGGCAAAGGACTCGTCGCCGCCGTCGCCCGTGAGCACCACCTTCACCGACTCCCGGGCCAGGCGGCTCACCAGGAAAGTCGGCAGGGCGCTCGAGTCGGCGAAGGGCTCGCCGTAGCGATCGAGGACCTCGTCGAGCAGCACCCCCGCGTCGGGACGCACGATGGCGTCGTGATGGTCGGTGCCGAGCAGGCGCGCCACCACCCGGGCGTCGGCCGTCTCGTCGTAGGCCGGGTCGTCGAAGCCGAGGGTGAAGGTCTTCACCGGCCCGTCGTGGTGACGCGCCATCAATGCGGCCACCGCCGCCGAGTCCATGCCGCCGCTGAGCAGGCACCCGAGCGGCACGTCGCTCATGAGCCGGCGGCTCACGGCTGTCGAGAGGCGTCGCTTCACCTCCTCGACGGCGTCTTCGAAGCGCGGCGGACGGGCGTGATCGGACCCCGGCGACAGGCGCCAGTAGCGCTCGATGCGGCTGGCCCCCGCCTCGTGCACGAGCACGCTCCCCGCGGGCAGCTTGCGGGCGCCGCTCCACGCCGTCTTCGGGTGCGGCACCACTCTGAAGGCGAGATAGTCACTCAGCGCCGACCAGTCGGGGGTGCGATCGAGGGAGGGCTCGGCCGCCAGCGCGTTCAACTCGCTGGCGAAGGTGAGCGACGCGCCGTCCTCGGCGTACACCAGCGGCTTCTGGCCGGTGCGGTCGCGGGCCAGCACCAGGCGGCGGTGCCCGGCGTCCCACAACGCGAAGGCGAACATACCGTGCAGGCGGCGCACGAAGCGCGGGCCCTCGCTCGGCCACCACTCGCGATAGGCCGCCCCGATGACCTCCACGTCGCAGTCGCTCGCGAAGGCGTGGCCGCGGGCCGCGAGCTCGACCCGCAGCTCGCGGTGGTTGTAGATCTCGCCGTTGGCGACGAGCAGCACTTCGCTCCCAGCGGTTGCGCCGCCCGAGGCGCCGCCCGCCGCAGCCTCGCTCGCCGCGGCACTCCGTCCGCCTTGCGACCCACCGCCGAACCGCATGGGCTGCCGCCCGCGCGGGCTCAGGTCGACGATGGACAGGCGCCGGTGCCCCAACGCCAGCGGCCCCTCGGCGGCGAAGCCCTCGTCATCCGGGCCGCGATGGATCAGCAACCCGGTCATCGCCGCGACGACATCCCGGTCGGCGGGCCGCCCGGGGTCGAGCCAGAGTTTGCCCGCGATGCCGCACACGGGCGGTCAGGCCGGCCGGACGGACGCGCGGCCGTCAGCCAACCAGGGCCTCCGCGACGGTGTCGACCACCGCTTCCTTCTGCTCGGCCGTCAGCTCGCTGAAGATCGGCAGGGCGATGGTCTCGAGGGCGGCCTGCTCGGACACGGGCATCGAGCCGGCGCTGTAACCCAGGCTCGCGAAGCAAGGCTGCAGGTGCAGCGGCTTCGGGTAATAGACGTCGCAGCCGATGTTGTTGCCCCGCAGCAGCTCGCGCACGGCGTCGCGCTTGCCGTCGCCGATGCGTACCACGAACTGGTTGTAGATGTGGTGCACACCCGCGCGCTCGGCCGGCAGGGTCACCGGCCCGCCGGGCGCACCGTCGGCCTCGGCCAGACCCTTGGCCGCGAACAGCTCGCGGTAGTCGGCCGCGTTCTTACGACGCGCCCCGGCCCAACCGTCGAGCTGCTTCAGCTTGATGCGCAACACCGCCGCCTGCAGGGCGTCGAGGCGGAAGTTGCCGCCGATGATCTCGTGGTGGTACGCCGGCTCCATGCCGTGGTTGCGCATGATCGCCATGGTGTGTGCGAGGTCAGCATCGGCGCAAGTGATCATGCCGCCGTCGCCTGCCGCGCCCAGGTTCTTGCTCGGGTAGAACGAGAAGCACGCGATGGGCCCGAGGCTGCCGGCCTTGCCACCGCCGGCGTCGCGGGCGCCGATGGCCTGGGCCGCGTCTTCCACGACGGGCAACCCGGCCTCGGCGGCGATGGCGTTGATGGCCGTCATGTCCGCGCACTGGCCGAAGAGGTGCACCGGCACGATGGCCTTGGTGTTCGGTGTGAGTGCTGCCTTCACCGCCTCGGGGTCGATGTTGAAGGTGACCGGGTCGATGTCGACGAACACCGGCGTGGCGCCCAGGCGCGCGATGCAGCCGCCCGTGGCGAAGAAGGTGTAGGGCGTGGTCACGACCTCGTCGCCGGGCCCGATGCCCAGGGCCATGAAGGCCACGAGCAGGGCGTCGGTGCCCGAGCTCACGCCGATGCCGTGCCCGGCGCCGACGAAGGTCGACAGCTCGGACTCGAGCCCTTCGACGTGGGGCCCGCCGATGAAGCGGCAGGAATCGAAGACCTCTTCGACGACCGCGCGGATCTCATCGCGGATGGGCGCGTACTGCGCGGCCAGGTCGAGCATGGGGACGGCGACACGGGTGGCGGGCATGGGGTGGGATTCCGGTGCTCGGATGAGGGACCGGCACATTACCAGAATGGAGGGGGCCGTCCGACCTGTTCGAACCCCTCGAAATCGCAGCAAAAAGCAGCCCGCAAGCGGCCGCACAGAGGGCCCTATTCGGAGGGTTCCACGGCGCCCTTGATGACCTCGATGATGCGGCCCTCAGCGTCGAGCCGCAGGGTCGTCGGGATCGAGACGCGATCGGGGTCGACGAGGCGTCCCATGAGTTCGGCGTCGAGGAACCAGTTGGGGTAGTCGCCGCCCCGGTCGCCGAGCAGCTTGCCCGCGCGCCCGCGCAGGTTGGGGTGGTCGAGGCTCAGCCCGATGACCCGGCGCCCGTCCTCGTCGTCGAGTGATTGCAGGTCGGGGATCTCGGCCACGCAGGTCGCGCAGGTGGTGGCCCACAGGTTGAGCAGCGTCTCGCCCTCGCCGATGAGCGAGAGGGTGCGCGGCTCGCCGTCGGCATCGAGGACGTCGAGGGAGGCGAGCGTCTCGCCCACGCCGACACGCAGACCCGACGGTGCCGGGTCGGCGAAGACGAACGGGCGGGCTTCGATCAGTTGGGGTTTGCCGGTGCCTTCCACGAGGAGCACGCGGGATCCGGCGGAGAGCTTGCCGAACTCTTCGAGCTCACCTCCCGGCCAGATCACCGAGAGTTCGGCGTCCCCCACCGGACCGAGACCGAAGACCAATTCGGGGGCGTGCTGGCTCACAAAGCCACTGCCGAGACTCACGACCTGGGCCTGCTGTTCCCAGACGACTCCCGAACCATGACCACGGTCCCGTGGGAACATCAACCGCACCTCGGCGCCGGCGGCATCGGGCGCCCCCGTGGTTCCGCGTACGCGCACCTTGACGAAACCGGGCACGGCCGCCGCCTTGCCGGCCACTCCGCCGACCGCGTCAGCCTGCACGCGCGGCCCGATGCGGTCGTTGCGGTAGAGCGCGTGCCGTTCGCGCTGGATGTTGTGCAGGAACACGTCGGGGTCGCCGTCGTCGTCGAAGTCGGCCACCACCAACGCGCGCCCATCACCCACGTGGTCGGCGCCCGACACGCTGGAGAGGTCGGTGAACCAGCCGTGGCCGTCGCCGAAGAAAACCTTGTCGCGTTCGAAACCGCTGAACGACAGGCCGTCCTCGAAGATCAGGCCCATGTGCTCGTCCTGGTAGCCCTCACTGCCGGCCGCCTCGGACGACACCCCCTCGACCTCCACCGACGACGCCACCACGTGGCGCCAGAACACGCTTCAAGTGTCCGCCGCCGATTCTCCGGTAATGAAACCGTTGGCCACCATGACGTCCTGATTGCCATCGAGGTCGATGTCGAGGAAGGCCGAGCTCCAGGCCCAGGCCGCACCGGTGCCGCCGGCGTCGCCAGGCACGCGCTCGTAGACGGGCGGCCGCTCAGGGGGGACTTCGCTCTTGGCCAACTCCACCCCCTTCATCTTGTGCCGGAACTCCGTCTTCTTCGCCTGGAAGATCGAGTTGCCCGCGGCGAGTTTGAAGAGCTTGCCGCCGACTTCGGCTTCGGACTCGCCGTCGCTTGCGCCGTCGACGACGCCCGGCGCCGCGGGCGGCAGCAATCGCGACAGGATGCGATTGCCCGCCGTGGACGACATGTTCGCCACGTACAGGTCGAGGTCGGCGTCGTTGTCGATGTCGCCCCAGGCCGCGCCCATGCCGTTGCCGGTGTCGAGCAGGCCGTACTCGGCGGCGCGGTCGGTGAAGTGGCCCGTGCCGTCGTTCACCAGGAAGGCATTGTCGCCGTAGTCGTTGGCGAGATAGAGGTCGAGGTCGCCGTCGGCGTCGTGATCGGCCGCCGCGCCCGCAAACGTCCAGCGAGAGTCGGCCGCACCGCGCGCCGCGGCTTCCTCCATGAAGGTGCCGTCGCCCTGGTTCATGTAGAGGGCGTTGGGCGTGCCGTTCTCGGCGTGGTGCCACGACTCGGGATACACGGCGTCCATGCGGTTGTAGTTACAGACGTAGACGTCGGTGTGGCCATTGCCGTCGTAGTCGGCGGCCACGAGGCTGAAGGCGACGTGGCGTCCCGAGAAGCCCGAGGCCTCCGTCACGTCGGTGAAGCGCTTGCCGTCGTTGCGATAGAGGCGCAAGGAGTCGCCGCCGGGCTTGCCGTCGCGGCGGGTCCAGCCCACGTGGGCCACGAACAGGTCGGCGTCGCCGTCGTTGTCGTAGTCGAAGAAGAGGGCGCCGGTGCCGTCGGCCTCGGCGCCCAGACCCCAGGCGCCCGAGACCTCGTCGAAGCGGCCGTCGCCCCGGTTGCGATAGAGGAAGCTCCGGCCGTGGCTGGGCACGAACAGGTCGAAGCGCCCGTCGCCGTCGAAGTCACCGGACGCGGCGCCATTCCAGTAGAAGGTCTTGGGGCCGTCCTGGCCGAAGCGCCCGACCTTGTTGGCCACGCCCGCGGGCACGGCCACGTCGGTGAAGAGCGGCGCCGGGCGCGTGGTCGTTTCGAGGCTGGTCAGCTCCCAGCGCTTCACCATCCATTCGTCACGGACCGACTCGACCTCGCACCACGACCAGGCCGTCACCGCGCGCATGGCACCGTCCGGTTCGCGGCCCTGGATGGCCGCCTTGACCTTGACCCGTCCGCGCACGGGGTTGCCCCCCTGGAACTCGGCGCCCTTGACCTTGAGCACCACGCCCTCGAGCACTCCGAACGGCTCGAGCACCCGGGCCAGCGAGGAGAGCCAGTCGTCGCGCCCGGCGATCCCGGCCGCCGCCACGTCACCCAGCAACCGCTCCACGCCCAGGGGCAAGCTCTCGGGCTTCCCCGGCGTGGCGCCATCGAGGGCGTGCCCGGCGAAGTCGTCAGCGAAGAACGCCGCCGCCTCGGGGAAGTGGCGCTTGCGCAGGGTCTCGGACAGGGCCACGAAGCGGTTGGCCACCTCCTCCGACATGTCCTCGACCACATCCATCACGGCGATGGGGTCGTCGGGGGTGAACACCTCGACCCGGTCGGGCAGGGGCGGGACGACGCCGGCAGCACCCAGGCCGGAGGAGCCCCGGTCGGCGGAGCCCTCCCCACTGCCCCCGTCGCCGCCGCACCCCGCCAGGGAGAGGGCCGCCACCGTCAGGATCCCGACCATCAGGGCGCGGAGCGGAGCCGGAGTCGTCACGCCCGGCGCGAACCGACCACTCTTCGTGCTTTTCTCGGCGTCGCGATCAGGGAACATGGGGTCATGGCCAGGCCGGAGGAATCACGGATCATAGCCCGTCCCCACAGGGCGCTCGCTGCGCTGTTGGCCGTACTGCTCCTGGCGGCATGCGGCGCTGACGCACCGGGCCTGCCGGAGAGCGAAGTCCACCGGGCGCGCACCCTCGCCGCCGCCTACTTCGAGGAGGGCAAGCCCGCGGAGGCCGACGCCGCCCTCGCACCGCTCGTGGACGTCAGCGGGGCCGCCTACGCAGACCTGCTGAGCGCCGCCATCATCAAGTCGGCCCTGGCCCGCAACACCCAGGGCGACCAGCAGCAGGCTCGGGCCTACGGCCTGGCCTGGGACCTGCTCGCCCGGGCTCGAGCCGCCCGCCCCGACTCCCCCGCCGTGGCGTTCGTGCGCGGCAACCTGTTGCTCGAGTGGAAGGCCGGCGCCGAACCGACGCCCGCAGGCAACCGCCGCGTGGTGGGCGAGGCCGCCGAGGAATTCCGCGCCGTCATCGCCGCCCACCCCGACGACGCCTCGGCGCGTCTGCAGCTGACCGAATGCCTGCGACGCCTCGCCGACGGGGCCGGGGCCGAGGAGCAACTGCTGGCCGTGCGCGCCCTCGGCATTGAGTTCGCCGGCGGCTTCTACTACTCGGCGACCTATCAGCTGGGCCAGACCTACGTGCGTTCGAATCGCCGGGATGCGGGTGTCGCGCTGCTCGACGAATGCAACGCCCTGGCGAAGCTGGGCTACCGCGCCGCCAAGAATGTCGAACTCGAGCAAGGCATCCTGGGCAAGGTGTCGGCGCCGGCGCCACGGGGGTTGGTGGCGGAGGGCGCCGCGACCGGGCCGCTGCCTTTCTGGACGCCGACCGAACCGGCGACCCTCGGCCACAAGGCATTCGAGGTACTCCTCGTCCTCGATCAGGACGGCGACGGATTCACAGACAAACTCATTCGCAAAGACGTGGATGGTGCGGACTGGCTAGCCTTCAGCCTCTACAACGGCAGCGGAGTCGATGGCTTCTACAAGGACGGCGGATTCGATGCCCTCGGGGCGATCCCGGCGCCGCGCTTGAGCCAGGTCGAGGTCGGGGACCTCGACAACGACGGTCGCATCGAAGCCCTCGTGGCCGGCGATCGCGGACTGGACGTGCTGACGACCGACGCCGACGGCGTCACCATCCGCTGGGGCGTGCGGTTCTTGAACGGCACGGCCGTGCGCCACGCGATCCCCACGGACTTCGATGCCGACGGCGACCTCGACGTCATCGCCGCCACCACCGAGGGCCTGCGGCTCCTGCGCAACGACGGCGAGCGCCGACTGACGGAGGCCACGCCCGCGGAGGCCGCGGCCCTGGGCCCGGCCCGCTTCGTCATGGCCGAAGACGTCGACGGCGACAATGACATCGACTTCATCGTCGAGACACGCGAGGGACTCGCGGCCCTCAGCAACCTGCGGGGCGGACGCTTCGAGATCGCCACCGAGACCTGGGGCCTGCCCGCGAACATCGACGCCTTCGTGCTGGACGACCTCGACTACGACGGCCGCGCCGACCTCGTCACCCTCACGGGCAGCGACCTCGCCTGGCACCGCTTCGAAGACGCAGGGTTTGCCCACGAGACTCCGCTCGCGAGCCTCGCAGCCGCACCGTCGACGTGGGGCCTGGTCGACGTCGACCTCGACGGTCACCTCGACTTCATCGCAGCGACGGACCCGGGCGGTCTCACGGCGCGCCGAGGACCGTTGACCACGAATGCCGACCCTGTCGCGACGGGCACCCTGCAGGGGCTGCCCGCGGGCGTGCCTCTCCTCGGCGACACCTGGGTCGGAGACCGCTCGACCGTCGTGCGCCCCCAGCTGGCGGTGGCGAACGAGAAGCGTTTCTCGTTCTGGAAACCCGCCGGCCCCATCGGCAACGTCATCGCCGTCGAGCTCGAGGGGGTGAAGGACAACCGCACCGGCGTCGACGCCCTCGTCGAGGTGCTCGCCGGCGATCTCTATCAGCGCAAGCGCTGGCGCGGGCGGCGCGAGGTGTTCGGCCTCGGCGACCTTGCCTCCGCCGACCTCGTACGGGTGACCTGGCCCAACGGCGTCGTGCAGCATGCCTTTGAAGTCGCGGCTGGCGACACCGCGAGCATCCTGCAGGTCGATCGCCTCGTGGGCTCGTGCCCCTTCCTCTACACCTGGGACGGCGACACCTACACCTTCATCAGCGACGTGCTCGGCACCACGCCCCTCGGTCTTCCGATGGCTCCAGGCATGCTCGTGCCGCCCGACCACGAGGAGTACGTGCGCGTGCGCGGCGACCAGCTCGTGCCCGACGCCGACGGCCTGCTCAAGCTCGCGCTCACCGAGGAGCTGCGCGAGGTGACTTACCTCGACCGGGTGCGGCTGCACGCCATCGACCACCCGGCGCACCTCGAGGTGCACCCCGACGAGGCCTTCACCTTCCCGCCCTTCGCGCCGCACCACGTGCACACGGTGGACGCCCCGCTGGCGCCCGCCCGGGCGATTGCGAACGCCGACGCCGCCGGAGGCTTCGCCGACGACGTTGACGTCACGCACCTGTTGGGCGCGCTTGACGATCGTTACGCGGCGACCTTCGTGACCAAGCCGGCGCAGTTCAACGGGCTGTGCGACCCGTGGAGCCTCGAGCTGGAGTTCGGCCGCGACGACGCCGAGCGGGCCGCCATCGCGAACGCCCCGCGCCTGCGCCTGCTGCTGACCGGCTGGCTGCAGTGGGGCGACGCCTCCGTGAACATGGCAGCGGCCCGGGACCCGAGCGCGTCGTTCGACGTGCCGATCCTTTCGGTGCCCGATCCCGGCGCGCCGCGCGGGTGGCGCCCCATCGGCCCGCCCATCGGGTTCCCGGCCGGCAAGACCAAGACCATGATCGTCGACCTCACCGACGTGCTCGACCGGAACGACCCGCGCGTGCGCCTCGATACCACCCTCGAGCTGCGCTGGGACGCCATCCGCCTGGCCGTCGACGACGACGCGCGCGAATTCGTCGACACGCCCCTCGAGCCCGTGGCGGCCGAGGCGGTGTACCGCGGCTTCTCGGCCCCCATCGCCACCGGTGATCCCGACCTGCCCGAGCTGTTCGATTGGGACCGGCTCGAGGAGCAACCCCGCTGGGACCAACACCCGGGCCGCTACACGCGGTACGGCGATGTGCGCCCGCTTCTCGGCGACGTCGACGACCGCTACGTGATCTTCGGCGCCGGCGATGCCGTCATGTTGTCGTTCGATGCGAAGGAGCTGCCGCCCCTGCCCGAGGGCTGGACCCGCGACTGGCTCGTCTACGTCGACGGTTGGGCCAAGGACCGCGACCCGAACACCCTGTCGGCCGAGCGCGTCGAGCCCCTGCCCTTCCACGCCATGAGCGCCTACCCGCCGCCCGCCGGCGAGGCCTTCCACGACACGCCGGAGCACAACGCGTGGCAGCAGGAGTGGAACACGCGCGAAGGCCGCCGCCTGATCGCGCCGCTCCACACGGCCGCGGCCTGGCGCCGTCTCTACGGCCTCGATGGCGATGCAGAAGCTGCTGCGGATGCCGCGGCCGGCGACAGAGCAGGCGCAGCCTCGGACACCCCCACCGGCCGCGGCTGGTAACGCCGGGTGCTGTTCAACTCCTTCTCCTACCTGCTGTTCCTGTGGACGGTCTTCATCCTCTTCTGGACCTGGAAGGAGAAGCGGGTCCTGCGCCATTCCCTGGTGCTGGTGGCCAGCTACTGGTTCTACGGGCAGGCCCACTGGGCCTACACGTCGCTGCTGTTCCTCTCCACGCTGACCGACTTCTACGCCGGCCGCGGCATCGACCGGGCCCACGAGCGGGGCGATACGGGCGCGGCGAAACGCTGGCTGGGCCTGAGCCTCGCCGTGAACCTCGGCCTGCTCGCCACCTTCAAGTACTTCGACTTCTTCGTCGGGTCGTTCGAGTCGGTGCTCGGGCGCATGGGGCTGGAGGCGTCGCTGTTCCGCCTCGACGTCGTGCTGCCGGTGGGCATCAGCTTCTACACCTTCCAGACGCTCAGCTACACGCTCGACGTCTACCGCAGGCGCATGCAGCACACGAAGAGCCTGCTCGACTTCGCGGTGTTCGTGTCGTTCTTCCCGCAGCTCGTGGCCGGCCCCATCGTGCGGGCCAAGGACTTCATCCCGCAGCTCGAGAACCCGGTGCCGCTGGAGCGGTCACGCCTCTCGTCGGGGCTGTTCCAGATCCTGCGCGGCATGGCCAAGAAGCTGATCATGGCCGACATCCTCGGCGCCCACGTGGTCGATGTGGCCTTCCGGGACGAGGCGACGCTCACGGCACTGGGAGCGCCCGGCGTCCTGCTCGCCACCTACGCTTATGCGCTGCAGCTCTACGGCGACTTCGCCGGCTACAGCGACATCGCCATCGGCTCGGCCCGGGTGTTGGGCTTCGAGCTGCGCAAGAACTTCGACGCGCCCTTCATCGCGAGGAGCCTCGAGGAGTTCTGGTCGCGCTGGCACATCTCCATGTCGTCGTGGTTCACGGACTACGTCTACATCGAGCTGGGCGGCAGCCGGGGCAAGGTCATGCGCACCGTGTTCAATGTGGTCGTCGCCTGGACCCTCGTGGGCCTGTGGCACGGCGCCGCCTGGACCTTCGTGCTGTGGGGTTTCTATCACGGCGTGTGGCTGGGGGTCGTGCGGCTGGTGCGGCTCAAGCTGCCGGGCGGCAAGTTCCCCGACACGGTGTTCTTCCGGGTGGCCGGCGTGCTGTTCACCTTCCACGTCGTGGCCTTCTCGATGATCCTGTTCCGCTCCCAGGACTTCAGCCACTTCGTCACCGCTGTGCAGCAGCTCGGCAACTGGGACGTGGCCTGGCCCAGCATCGCGTGGGTCGGTGAGGCCGTCGTCCCGGGTCGCGCCATGGCCTGGCAGATCGCCCTGATCATGCTGCTCGGCTACCTGACCCACTTCATGCCGTCGCGCTGGCAGGACCGGCTCGAGTCCGGCTGGGAACGCACGCCGGGACTGTTCCAGGGCCTCGTGCTGGCCGCCGCCATCGTGTTCTTCTTCGCCCTGCGCCCGCCGGGCCTGACCCCCTTCGTGTACTTCCAGTTCTGATGGCCACCCGCTCCCGCAGATCGGCCTCGCGATGAACCCGCTCACCCTCATCGGCCCGCGCACGATCATGGTGCTGCTCGTGCTCACCGCTCTCGAATTCGGGCTGGCACAGGGCGGCTACGGGCATTGGACCGCCACCGAGCAGAGCGAGCGCTACGGCTGGCGCATGCTGCCCGACCAGGACGCGTGGTCGCGGGACCTCGACGTGCCCGAGCGCATCAACACGATGGGCTTCCGTGACCGGGAGTGGGCGCCCGCGCCCGCCGAGAAGGACACGTCGGTCTACCGCGTGGCCGTGGTCGGCAACTCCATGACCTACGGCACGAGCGTGGCCGTCGAGGAGACCTGGCCGCGGGTGCTTGAGCAGCGTCTCGCCGCAGACTTCGAGGCGCGCGGCGACCCGCGCGCGGTCGTCGTGATGAACTTCGCCGTGCAGGGCTACGTGTACGAACAGATGGCGCGGGTCTGGGAGGACCACGTGCAGCCCTACCGGCCCGACCTGTTCATCGTGCCCGTGCACCCCCATGACATCGTGCCCATGGCGCCGGCCCACGACGACGCGGAGTACGACTTCCGCACAACGGTGCTGCGCTCGGCCACCTTCGACTGGCTCAACAAGCGCGTCATCAACCGCTGGGTCCCGCCGGTGCCGCCGAGCCCCGCGGCCCGGGCCGCCGCCCGTCGTCACCAGCAACTCGACGCAGCCATCGGCGAGCGCCCCTTCTCCCGCGACGCCGCCTCCTTCTGGGTCGAGCAGGCCCTCGGCCGCCCCGAGCAGCGCGATGAGAGCGGCGTCGTGCTGAGCGAGGCCATGACTGGTCTGCTGCCCCTCGCCGAGGAACAACTGGCCGCCTGGGGCGGCAAGCTCGCCCTGGTCTCGCTGCCCCGCTGGCGTCAGGCCTTCGAGCCCGGCCTGCTCTCGGCGGCGAGCAAGCTGGCCCCCCTCGCGGCCCGCGCCGACAACATCTTCCACGTCGACCCCATGCCCGGCTTCCATGGGCCCATGCAGCCGGTTGTGGCCGAGATCACCCCCATGGGCGACAAAGCCTGGCAGACCGACGACATGGGCAAGGTGCGCTGGACCGACGCCGAGGGCCGTTCACGCCCGGGCGATGACATCCCGTCGGCGGACCAGAGCCTGTGGTTCCTCGACGACGTCGGGCACTACAGCGCTGCGGGTCATCGGCTGCTGGGCGAAGCAGTGTTCGAGCAGCTGCGCGCCGCCGGTGCCTTCTAGGCGTTCGCGGGATCCTCGACGAAAGAGCCCGGATACCGCCGCCATCGTCGGTACCCGGGCTGTGTGGAGAGGGAAACCCCGCCAAAGGCTTCCATCAATGACTTCGGTGTATTCACCGAAACCTTGAGGCGCCGCGGCGCCGTGATGCCCGTGTGTCCGCCGTTCCCGGAGGAACGCGCTCCGTGCCGCCGGCCTAGTAACCTGCGAGGAGCAGCTCGGTCTCGCTCGGCGGCGGCTCGGTGTCGCCCGCCATGAGGATGTAGAGCAGGTCGAGCGATCCCGTCACCGGCAGGTAGATGGTCTCGGCGACGAGGGACCAGATGCTGGCCATCCACTGGTATCCGAGGCCCATGTCGCTGCGCGTGATGGCGCGCGAGCCGGCGTAGGACAGGTACTTGTGGTCGGGGTGATACTGGTTCGTCCCGTGCTCGTACTGGTCGGCGATCATCTCGGCCGGCGCCAGGATCGCGTCGCCCAGCGAGACGAAGGCGGTGCCGGCGATCTTCGTGACGTAGTTCACGTCCGAGGCGACGATCTTCTCGGTGGCGCCGAAGGTGCGGTGACCGTTGTAGGTGCACCCGGCACTGGCCAGGAGCACGAGGACGGACAGGGCCAGGCCCAGGCGGCTGCTGAGGGGAGCGGCAGGCATGCTCATCATCCTCGTCATTCGGGGTGAAATCGGCGCACGACGGGCGGTTCGGCCCGCCCCGGCCACGCGGTCGGGGAGTCTACTCGCTGTCATCGAGGGGGCACAAGGGTCCCCGGTGGCCCCTCCCCCGCTCTCGACCGGGCCTCAAGCCGAGTCATCACCCGTGTCCGCCGAGGTCGGTGGGAACGCCCGCCGGGAGGTCCTTCCGACCGAAGAGCGGATACCTCGCTTCGACACGGTGCAGGGCCCCCTCACGCGAAAGAAAGCTAGAGATCAGCGCGAAACCGGTAACCGGGAAGGGTTCGCGGCAGAAGTGCAGGTGCCGCGACTCGTACAGGCCCACCTGGGTGGCCGTCGTCCCCGTGAGCCGACCCAGGGTCACGTGCGCCGCGAACTTGCGTCCCTCGGGGCTGATCCCCGCCCGGCGCAGCACCGACGCCACCCGGCCGTGGAGTTCTGTCAGCCCCTCGCAGGGGCGGATCCCGGCCCACACGGCGCGCGGTCGCCCTCGAGGCGGAAAATGGCCCACCCCGCCCAATTCGAGCTCAAAGGGGTCGGCCCGCACCGCGTTGAGGATCTCCTCGACGTTGCGGGCACGGTCGGGGGCCAGCTCGCCCAGGAAGCGCAGGGTCAGGTGGAACTGCCGGTCCCGGGTCCAGCGTGCGCCCTGCAGCCCCTCGCACAGATGCGCAAGGTCGTCCTTGGCGTCTTCGGGCAACTCGATGGCAACGAAGAGGCGCGGCACGGGGACATCATGCCCCCGGGCCGCGCCCCGTTCATCCCGGCGTTGCGGGATCGTGAGGAACCGACCGTCAGGCCGAGCGCACCTCGATCTGCCGGCGACGCTCCTGGTCGGCCTTGGGCAGCTCGATGTGGAGCACACCGGCGTCCAGCCGCGCGGTGACCTCGTCGGCATTCACGGCGAAGGGCAGGCGGATCGCCCGTGCGAACTCCTCGCGACCGGACTCGCGCACCAGGAAGCGCCGGGTGTCCGCCGCCTCATCGGCCCTCTCGGCCACTTTGGCGTCGACCGGCGTCTCGCCCTCGGGGGTGACGTCGGCGTCGCGCACGGAGGCACGACGGCCTTCCAGCGTGAGGATGTCGTCGTCGAGCAAGACCGACAGCTCCTCCATGCGGAAGCCCGGCACGTCCACCTCGACGAAGAGGCGGTCGTCCTGCTCCCACACGTTCAGCGCGGGGGCCGCCAGAGCCTGTCCGGCGCGGGGGCCGGGCGACTGCAGGGGCCAGTCGTTGAGGATGCCGTCGAAGAGCGAAGGGAAGGCCCAACTCGTGGGCCGGATCAGTGCATTGCGCATGGGGAACTCCTTTCGATGCGGACTGCGATACGACGCCCATTCCTCATGCAAGCTGCGTGCCAGTTGCGGGCCGGCGGGAACGGGTCCGAATGGGCTCGATTTGGCCTGTCGCACCGGCCGGATGGGCCCTGGTGTTGCCCCACGCGCGCGCTCGCCCCCGTTCCCTGCCACGGTGGCAGCCAGGGGCAGCCACGCTGACAGCCACCGCCCAAGATGGGCTCGGAAGGCGGGGATGGGTATGGTCTGGAGCCCTGCAGCCCACCCAAGGTGCTGCCCAACCGCCCGCTCCCCGGTGTCGAGGAAACCGCCGGCATGAACCCCCTGATGAGAGGCATGGCCTCTTCGCTGGGCAGCAAGCTGGTCGTCGCGCTCACGGGCGCCGGGCTCATCGGTTTCGTCATCGCCCACATGGCCGGCAACCTGCAGATGTTCATCGGGCAGGACGCGGTCAACGCGTACGCGGCCCAGCTCAAGTCGATGCCCGAGTTGCTGTGGGTCATGCGCATCGGACTGATCGGCGTTGCCGCCGCGCACGTCGTCACCGCCGTGCGCCTCGCCGCCTCGAACAAGGCCGCGCGCCCGGTGGCCTACCACGCGGCGGGAAGCATCCAGCAGACGACGTCGGCGCGCACGATGGTGCTCACCGGCTTGCTCGTGCTCGCCTTCGTGGTCTACCACCTGGCCCACTTCACCTGGGGCCTGGTCCACGCCGACGCCTTCTCCCTGGTCGACGCCCAGGGACGCCACGACGTGTTCTCCATGACCGTGCTCGGCTTCCAGCAGCCCATCGTCGCCGGCGCCTACCTGCTCGCCATGCTGCTGCTCGCGCTGCACCTGCTGCACGGCGCGGCCAGCCTGTTCCAGACCTGGGGCGTCACCAACCAGGCCTGGGCGCCGCTGTTCAAGACCGCCGCCAAGGGCCTCGCGTGGGTGATCCTGATCGGCAACGCGTCGATGCCCATCGCCGTGCAACTCGGCCTCATCGTGCCCCCCGCGGGAGTCGGCTCGTGAACCTCGATCCGAACATCCCCGACGGTCCGATCCAGGACAAATGGGACCTCCACCGCTTCCAGATGAAGCTGGTGAATCCCGCCAACAAGCGCAAGTTCCGCGTGATCATCGTGGGCTCGGGACTGGCCGGCGGCTCGGCGGCGGCGACCCTGGCCGAGCTCGGCTACGACGTCGACTGCTTCTGCTACCAGGACAGCGCGCGTCGCGCCCATTCCATTGCGGCGCAGGGCGGCATCAACGCCGCCAAGAACTACCAGAACGACGGCGACTCGGTCTGGCGCCTGTTCTACGACACGGTCAAGGGCGGCGACTTCCGCTCGCGCGAGGCCAACGTCTACCGCCTCTCGCAGGTGAGCGCGAACATCATCGACCAGTGCGTCGCCCAGGGCGTGCCCTTCGCCCGCGAGTACGGCGGGCAGCTCGCCAACCGCAGCTTCGGCGGTGCGCAGGTGAGCCGCACCTTCTACGCCCGCGGCCAGACGGGACAGCAGCTGTTGCTCGGTTGCTACGCGGCGCTGAACCGCCAGATCGGCCTGGGAAAAGTGCGCATGCACACGCGCAAGGAGATGCTCGACGTGGTGGTGGCCGACGGCAACGCCCGCGGCATCGTCACCCGCGACCTGGTGACCGGGAAGATCGAGTCCCACGCGGCCCACGCCGTGGTGCTGGCGACGGGCGGCTACGCCAACGTCTTCTTCCTCTCGACCAACGCCATGGGCTGCAACGTCACCGCGACGTGGCGCGCCCACAAGCGCGGCGCCGGCTTCGCCAACCCCTGCTACACGCAGATCCACCCCACCTGCATCCCCGTGCACGGCGACTTCCAGAGCAAGCTCACGTTGATGAGCGAGTCGCTGCGCAACGACGGCCGCGTGTGGGTGCCGAGCAAGCCGGGCGAGACCCGCGGACCGGCCGAGATCCCCGACGCCGAACGCGACTACTACCTCGAGCGCAAGTATCCCAGCTTCGGCAACCTGGCGCCCCGGGACATCGCCTCGCGCAGCGCCAAGGAGGCCTGCGACGACGGCAAGGGCGTGGGCCACGGCGGCCGCGGCGTCTACCTCGACTTCCGCGACGCCATCGCCCGGGTGGGCGAGGACGCCGTGCGCGAGCGCTACGGCAACCTGTTCGACATGTACGAGCGCATCACCGACGAGAACCCCTACAAGGTGCCGATGCGCATCTACCCGGCGCCCCACTACACCATGGGCGGGCTGTGGGTGGACTACAACCTGCAGAGCACCGTGCCCGGGCTGCACGTCATCGGCGAGGCCAACTTCTCCGACCACGGCGCCAACCGCCTCGGGGCCAGCGCGCTCATGCAGGGCCTGGCCGACGGCTACTTCGTGCTGCCGTACACCATCGGCCATTACTTCGCGACGCAGAAGCCGGGCGACATCGACACCGACCACCCCGACTTCAAGCGGGTCGAGGCCGACGTGCATGCGCGGCTCAACAAGCTCATCTCCATCGGCGGCGCGCGCACGGTCGACCACTTCCACCGCGAGCTCGGCCGGCTCATGTGGGACAAGTGCGGCATGGCCCGCAACGCGGCCGGCTTGGAGGAGGCGCTGGTGCGCATCCCCGAGTTGCGCGAGGAGTTCTGGAGCGACGTGCGCATCCCGGGCGGCGACACCGAATTCAACATGGAGCTGGAGAAGGCCGGGCGGGTGGCCGACTTCCTCGAGTTCGGCGAGACCATGTGCCGCGACGCCCTCACCCGCGACGAGTCGTGCGGCGGTCACTTCCGCGAGGAGCACCAGACCCCCGACGGCGAGGCCGTGCGCGACGACGCAAACTTCGCCCACGCCGCCGTGTGGGAGCACAACGGTCCCGACGCCGAACCCACCCGTCACGTCGAACCCTTGAGCTACGAGAACGTCGAGCTCGCGATCCGCAGCTACAAATAAATCGAAGGGTCCCGCATGAAGCTCAACCTCCGCATCTGGCGCCAGAAGAACGCCGAGGACGGCGGGCGCATGGACAACTACGAGCTCGAGGACATCAGCGCCGACGCCTCGTTCCTCGAGATGCTCGACGTGCTCAACGAGTCGCTCATCGAGCGCAGCGAGGAGCCGGTGGCCTTCGACCACGACTGCCGTGAGGGCATCTGCGGCACCTGCTCGCTGGTCATCAACGGGGTGCCCCACGGCCCCCGCCGCGCCACCACCACGTGCCAGCTGCACATGCGCGAGTTCAAGGACGGCGACACGATCACCATCGAGCCCTTCCGGGCAGCGGCCTTCCCGGTGCTGCGCGATCTGTGCGTCGACCGCGGCGCCTTCGACCGCATCCTGCAGCAGGGTGGCTTCGTCTCGGTGAACACCGGCGGCGCCCAGGACGCCAACGCCCTGCCCATCGCCAAGGTCGAGGCCGACACCGCCTTCGACGCGGCCGCCTGCATCGGCTGCGGCGCCTGCGTCGCCGCGTGCCCCAACGCCGCCGCCATGCTGTTCGTGGCCGCCAAGGTCGGGCATCTGGCGCACCTGCCCCAGGGCGAGCCCGAGCGCGAACAGCGCGTCGTCTCCATGGTCCACGCCATGGACGAGGAGGGCTTCGGGTCATGCCGCAACTACTACGAGTGCGAGGCCGCCTGCCCGAAGGAGATCAGCGTCGACTTCATCGCCGAGATGAATCGGGGCTACCGCCAGTCGGTGAGCAAGGGCGTCAGCGCCTGACCGTCTTCGGCGCCCGAGCGGCACCGCCGCCTGACGGGGGTCAGGCCTTGGCCTGGTTCGCCACGGCCTCGGCCGCCTTGCGGGCCGCCTCGGGGTCGCCGAGATAGCGGCTGCTGATCGCCTTGAGGTCGTCGTCGAGTTCGTAGACCAGCGGGATGCCCGTCGGGATATTGACCCCCACGATCTCGTCGTCGCTGATGCCGTCGAGGTGCTTCACCAGGGCCCGCAGGCTGTTGCCGTGGGCGGCGATGAGCACCTTCTCGCCGCGGGCCACCGCCGGCGCGATGGTCTCGGTCCAGTAGGGCATGAAGCGGTCGACGCAGTCCTTGAGGCACTCGGCCTGCGGCAAGAGGTCGCGAGCGACGTGGTCGTAGCGCGAGTCGTTGCCGGGCCAGTGCGGGTCGTCACGGGAGACGGGCGGCGGGGCCACGTCGTAGCTGCGGCGCCAGATCTGCACCTGCTCGGCGCCGTGCTTGCGCGTGGTCTCGGCCTTGTCGAGGCCTTGCAGCGCGCCGTAGTGACGTTCGTTGAGCCGCCAGTCTTTGTGCACCGGCAGCCAGGTCTGCTCCATCTCGTCGAGCACGATCCAGAGCGTCTTGATCGCGCGGCTGAGCAGCGAGGTGTAGGCCACGTCGAAGCGGAAGCCCTCTTCGCGCAACAGCTTGCCGCCGGCGTGGGCTTCCTTCAGGCCGCGCTCGGTCAGGCCGCAGTCGTACCAGCCGGTGAAGCGGTTGGCCTCATTCCATTCGCTGTGGCCATGCCGCAGCAGCACGAGAGTGTTCATCGGGATTCTCGGTCGTGTCGGGTGGACGTTCGGGAGTCGTGCGCGGGGAAGGTCAGCGCGCGCGGCGGCTCGGACGGTAGTTGAACAGGATGGCGCCGAGCAGGAAAGCCAGCAACACGCCGCCGATGAGCTCGAGCCGGTGGGCGAAGGACTCGGCGGTCCAGCCCTCCATGAGCACGCCGACAGCTTCCTTGCCCTCGGCCAGGGCGGCGGCCGCCGCCTCCGGCATGAGCGGGCCGAGGCCGGCCTCGTCGACGCCACCGATGATCAGGACGCCGAGCAGCAGCGCGGCGAGGGCGTCACCGGTGATCAGGCCCGCCGCCACGAGGATGCCCTCGTGGGTGGACGCGCGCACCTTGAAGGTGGCCAGGAAGCGCGCCAGGGCGCCGAGCAGGATGCCCGTGCCGATCACCGACGGCAGGTAGATGCCCACCGCGAAGGCCAGCGACGAAAGGATCAGGCCCTTGCGCTTGCCGATGGCCTCGATCACCACGGCCAGCAGCCCCAGGGCGGCGCCGGCCATGACCGGCCCCCAGGGGATGTCCGCCTCGAGGAACAGCGAGCCCAGCACCGTGCCGAAGAAGCTCGCCTGGGGCACGGGCAGGTCGGGCGAGCCCAACACGAACGCCTCGTCGGCGACCCACAGGGTGAGCGGCACCGCGACGGAGCCGGCGATGAGTCCGATGAGCTGGCCCTTGAAGCCGTCGGTCACCTTGATGCCGTTGAGCTGCATCGTCTTGTAGTCCTGGCTGCTGTCGTTGGCGGCGCAGATGGCCACGCAGGCCGCCACCACGATGGGCACCAGGAAGACCACGCCGTCCATGCCTTCCATGCCCACACCGAGGGCCGTGAGGCTCAGCACGAGCATGCCCATGAACACCGTGCCGCTCACCGGCGAGGCCGAGCTGCCCACCTGCAGGGAGAGCAACGCGCCCAGGCCCGAGAGCAGGAACACGAGCGCGAAGGCCACCAGGGCGATAACCACCAGGGCCGTCATGGGCGCGCCGACCCACATCATCATGGCGATGAGCAGGGCCGTGCCGGCCGCCAGTGACGCGTAGAGCATGGCGCGGATGCCGGGCGACTGTTCGAGCAACGACTCGTTCTCGATGGCCGCCGCGAGTTCGTCCGAGAAGGCCTGACCCTTCACCGCGACGCCGGCGGCCTTCTTGCGGCCCTCCAGCGCGTAGTCGACCAGGCTGTAGATGACGGCCACCGTCATGGCCGCACCGCCCACCCAGCGGAAGGTGGTGCCGGGCATGCCCGCCGCCGCCGCGTAGCCCGTCGTCACCGAGTTGACGAAACCGCCGCTGAAGATCAGAAAGGCCGTCGGCAGTGTCAGCAGGGCGCCGATGCCCAGGTAGATGGGCGCCAGGGGCAGTGGCAGCGTGACCTCCATGCCGCCTTCACCGGCTGCCGCGCCACCCGGCGCGCCGCCGGTCTCACCCGCCCCGCCGGCGGGGAACAGTCCGAAGATGTTCCCGAGGTGGAACGAGACCTCGTAGATCTCCTCCTTGAGCCAGTTGACGATGAGGCCCGCGCCGATGAAGAAGCCGCCGATGAGGCCGACGCCCAGCGAGCGCCCCAGGGCCGGACGTTCCTCCGGGTTCTCGACCGCCGTCGCGATCAGCCGATCGCAGGCCACCGCCTCGGGGGCCGGCAGGCGCGGGTCGGTGAGGAAGCGCTTGGTGGCCAGGCCCACGAAACCGAAGCCCATGAGCGAGCCGGCCAGCGACGCCACGATGAGCAGGGCCCAGTCCACGGGCGGCACGTCGAAGCCCGCCTCGCGGGAGAGCACCTGCAGGATCGGTGCGGTGAACACCACGCCGGCCGTCACCGCGGCGCCGGCCGAGCCGGTGACCTGCGAGATGGCCAGGAAGCGCTTGAGCCGCGGTCCCATGGACACGCCGAAGACGACCCACCCGAACAGCACCACCAGCGGGCTGACACCGGGCGTGATGCCGGCCTTGGCGCCCGAGATCACCAGTGCCGAGCTGAGCACCACGGAGATGATCGCGCCCACCAGCAAGGCCTTGCGCGTGGCGCTGGCCTGGTCGGCGCCGCCCTGCTGAGTGCCGGTACCGGCGGGGTCTCCGGGTGCGGGGGCCCCCGCGCCGGGTTGATCTGGAGTCTGCTCGGACATCGTGCCCTCCCCGCTCTCCCTGCTCGATCGCCTCCTGCGGGCCCATTCGAGCCTCGGGAGCCGTGATCACGTGGGCGCGAGTCTACCCGCGTCACGGCCCCGCCACGAGAATCCCCCTGCCCTCACCAACACCCCCGGAGGACACTGCGTCTCTGAGGCGCCAAGACGCTTGCCCCCCGCGGGGGCCTCCTGAGACAAGGCCCCCGCAGAGACAGGGAAAACCCCCGGCGCGGCCCCGGATCACCGGAGCCGCGCCGGTCTTTTTTTGGGGTTGGGTTGGGGCGCGGGGCTCGGCGCTCGGTCGTGAGCCCGAGTGGAGGGCACGAGACGTGGGCCCGAGCCGCTACTCGAGCCCGAGCAACCCCCGCAGCCGCGCCTCCACCGCTTCGTCCCAGCCGTACTTGGCGTGGCGCACGATGCCGTCGGCGTCGATGAGGACGTTGACCGGGAAGCGCTTGGCGCCGAGTGCCTCGGCCAGATCGCCGGGCCTCGCATCCGGCGCGTCCACGACGGCCGGCCAGGTGTGGCCCATGTCGCGCCAGAAGGCCTGCACGGTCTTCAGCTTGTCGACGCCGCTGTTGAGCGAGTAGATGGCGACGTCGTCGCGTCCCTCGAGTTCGTCCGCCAGCTTCTGGATGTGAGGAAACTCCTCACGGCAGGTCATTCACCCGACGAACCACAGGTTCAGCAGGACGGTCTTGCCGTGCAGCGTCTCGTTGGTGAAGACGGTGCCATCGGAGACCACGCCGCTGAGCGGCGGCAGGATCGAGCCCTCGGCCAGCATGCCGTTGGGTGTGCGCAGGACCTGGGGGCCCGAAGGCGCGCAAGCGGAGAGGGCGAATGACAGCGCGAGAGCGGCGCCGAGGCCGCCAAGGAGCGTGCGGTTGAGCATTGGTGGATTCCGGGAGCGGAGGGTCGGCGCAGCGGCCGTGCCCTCCCTAATCGTCGACGACGACCAGGATATTCGTCCCCGGCGCGAAAGGAACCCCCGCCACCCCCACCTGGACGGCATCGAGCATGACGCCCTGGGGGCCCTCTGTGACGATGACGGCCAGTCCGGACGCATTCGTCTTGTCCACCGCAACGATGTCGCCCATCGCGTTGCGTACGACGACCCAGACCAGGCTGACCCCGAGGCCTTCCGAGTCGACGAGGCGGACCGGGGATGGGGTGAAGGGGACGATGCCGCCGCCATCAGAGCCGCCTGAACCTCCGGGCATTGGTGTGGCCACTTGCGCGCCACCCGGAAACCATCCGCCGCCCTCATCGTCGCCGCCGCCTGGGCGGGCTTGGGTGTGCAAGGGGATCAAGCCACCGCCAGTGTCGTCTCCACCTCTGCCACCTCCGCCTCCTGAGGCCATCGAGACCGGGCCGGGGATGACACCCACTCCATCCGTCCCACTAGAAGCGACCAGATGAGGGCTTGTTGCGGTCAAGCCGGGGATTGCCCCGCCCCCGGAATCGTCACCCCCCGGGCGTGCCTGAGAGTGAGAGGGGATTGTGCCGCCACCACTACTGCCACCACCGCCGCCCATCGCCGTCGAGGCCGGACCAGGGATGACGGTGCTCCCTCCATTGATCCCACCGCTGGAGGCTCCAGGCATCGGGCTCATGACAGTGGGGCTGCCTGGGATTGAGCCACCCCCGCCCTCATCACCGCCCGACCGCGCCTGATTGTGAGGTGGAACAATTCCACCGCCTCCCCCACTACCGCTAAACGCGGGAGTCATGAGCACGCTCGGGACTACACCGACGCCGTCTCCCCCACGTGTCCTCCTGTCGAAGTGAACAGCTGCGCTACTGCCATTTGGCCGCCCCACCTTGGGTGCAGCAGTGCAGATCACCCTGGCTGAGTCGGGCAAGATTCCACCACCACCCGGATCACCGCGAACAATCGTCGTGAGTGCCGGGATCGTGCCTCCTCCGTCGGGGCCTCCGAATGGTGGTGTGGACGGAATTGCAACCCCAGTCGAGGCGGGAACCACACCCGTTCCGGTCGAATCACCCCCGCGTCGAAGGAGCGTGCTGGACGAGATGACAGTCCCGCCGCCGTTGTCAGCCCGCATGACGTTGGCAGCCGACTGACTCGCGAATACCGGGACGATTCCTCCGCCTTCGTCTCCTCCCAAAAGCGCACTGACATCGCCCACCGGATCGTCATGCCCGGATGCCACCACGGGCATCGAGACGATCAGGACCAGCCCAAGACAGACTGACCGTGCCATTGATTCACCCCTTTCTCCCGGCAAGCACCGGATAGTTAGGGGTGGGACACCGCCGAAGGTCGCGAGTAACAGCTACTGATCGACAACAATCAGCATGCTGCTCCCCGGCGCGAAGGGAACTCCTGCCACCCCCACCTGGACCGCATCGAGCATGACGCCCTGAGGGCCCTCGGTGACGATCCGCGCGATGCCCTGGCTGTTGGTCTTCGCCACCGCAACGATGTCGCCCATCGTGTTGCGCACGACCACCCAGACGCGCCCGATGCCCTCGCCCGCGCCATCGGTGAGGTACACGATCGTCTGGACGAAGTTGACAGTGTCGGTCGCAGTACCGCTTGGAGGTGAAATCTGCACAACACCGGGGATAACAGTCCCGCCTTCGCCACTACCGCCGCGGGCCTGCCCTATGGCCCCAGAATGTCCCCCAGCGACAGCAACCACACATAGGACGAGCACGAAACCGATCAGCCCACCCATACTTGCCGATGTGTTCGCGGGGTATCTCACGTCTTGGTCTTCACCGAATTGAATGCGTCCAGTCCAAACCAACTGCGCATTTCACTGGCGGAACAAGACAGCCTCGTTGAGAGCACCTCGCAATCCCTGCTCACCAATGCTGTCTTCCAGGAATCGACAGGTTGCCCGACATGGCTGGCCAATCTTCTTGCCACTTCTTTGAACGCGGCTGCGTTCCCGAGATATGCGAGAGAGACGGCGTAATTGAATCCAACCATGAATTCTTCAGGCGAGTGCTCAAAGGCAATCTCACCCACTTCAGCAGCCTTCTCAAAATCCCCTTGTCGATTGAGCATGCAAGCCAGATTCGCCTGCGCCATGCTTCGAGTGTCGGCCGACTCACTTGCAGAGGTCAACTTCCGACAGGCATCCGCGGCCGCTCCAAATTCCTCTCTCAAGTACATTACCTGGATCATTCCGAATTGCTGCCGAACAGTTTGCCCTTCAACGTTCATCAGAATAGTTAGGCAACTCTCGCTCGCCTTAATCGCCTGTTCAGGGACGGCGGGTACTTGGGGCAAGGCAAAGGTGTACTTGCCAACAGCCTTGAATCCACCACGGCTTGCCAGTTGTTGAACTTGGGCGCTGACAACGTCTGGTGACCTTGGCGGATCCAGCTGTTGATTTCGATTCGCTGCCTCTGGGGTGATCAAGAACAACGCCTTCGCCAACTCGTAGAGCAGGTCCGCGAGCTTCTCGCGGCCCGCGCGCGCCGATTCGGCCAGCACGCGTTCGACGACGACGACGTTCGAGGCCACGTTCCCTCCCTCGCCGTCGGCGGTGAGGTACTTGAGCGCGTTGCCCTGGGCCTGCATCGAATCGAGGGACTCGCCGCACGGGTCGCAGCCCACGATGTGCCCCGCCAGGTTGCCCGGATCACCCGGAGCGCTGGATCCTTGGGCTCGCGCGGGCTCGCGGCCGGCGTCGCCGGGGCCGTTGCCCGGGGTGCCGCAATCGTCTCTGGTCGTCATGACTGGCCTCCCTGTCCGGAAGGCCGTTGGAAGGCATCCGCCACGCGGCGGGAAAACCGCTCGCGGGCGTCGCGCAGCAACGGGCCGATCTGGGACTCGGGAATTGAGAGCTCTTCCGCGATCTGATCATACGACAGATCACGGACCTCGGAAGCCAACAGCAGCCTCCGATCGGTTTCGGTCAATCCGTGGAAGCTGGCCTGAACCACGGTGAGGAACGACATCCCCAGGCTCAGCACGCGGGCCAACTCGGCATCGGCGGCCACGTGGCCGGTGGCGGCCAGGCGCGGCACAGGGACCAACGGCCGTGCACCGGGCCCGGCCAGCAGGGCGACGGCCTGCCCGTCGACTGTTCCGCTGACGGTGCCGCCGACGGGCGCGGCCCCGCCCGGGGGGCCGGCCTTCGCCTTGCTCGCGAGCAGGCGCCGGCCCTTGTCCGACGCGGCCTCGATTTGGGCCATGCACAGCCCGCGCATCGAACGCTCGGCGGCCGCGAGGAAGCGTTCCTCCTCCACCCGTCGCGTGCGCAGGTCGACGAACAGGCCCGACATGTAGCGCGCGATGAGTTCGGTGGGCGCGATGGCCAGGCTCAACTCCTCGATCAAGCCCCGCGCGATGCGCGCGAGCAGCGGCGTGGTCGCTTCGACCAGGAGCGTGAAGGCCTGGCCGTCGTCCTCGCCGTAGAAGCGCTGCAGCAGCCCGCGCGCCAACTCGTCGACCTGCAGCGGATTCTCGGCGTCGAATGCGCCGACATCGATGCCCGGATCGAGTCCGGGAACCGCCTTCAATCGTTGGAGCAGTTCGTCCGACTGCACGCTCAGATCTCGCCCTCTCCGGCGCTGCCTCGTGTCGCCGAGATCCCGTGCCGCTTGCGGAGCGTCCGCCCGTGACACTGCCCTGGAATCCCGCCGACCTCGTGAGGCCAACGCTACTCGGCCCGCACCCCCTTCTTCAACGGACGGGCGGGATCGACCCGCATTCTAGGGTGAATCGGGAAACCGGCAAGCTCGTGTCGTGGCCCCAGCGTCGTTGCCCAGAATGGGCGTTTCGGGGCGAATCGTCTGCGGGCTCGCTCGCCGGTATCCGCGGCTCAGTCCTGTTCCAACTGGGATGCGATCTCGTGCAGCGTCTGCACCAACCAAGCCTGGTCAGCGGTGAGATTAGACATGGCCTGATCGCTCAGGAGTCCTGCGATGAAGGCTTGATCGCTCGCGTGCGTGCCGTATTCCGGGCTCCGGAAGGACGCGAGCAGCGCTTCGACGCTCTGTTGTCCGAGATTCGACGCAACCCAGTCGTCGACGTCGTAGACCGCCGGCAGGACCGCGTCGGCCGCGGCCGGGTCACCCGAGTAGCGATAGAGCACCGACAGGGCCAGGCGGGCGCCGGTGCGTGTGTCCAGGTCGGGGTCCCCGATCATGCCGTGCAGCATTTGCGATGTGGCGTCCAGGTCCTTCGTGGCGAGCAGGTGATTCATCGCGGCGGCCTGTCGGACGCTCGGATCGGCCTCGTGATTCGCATCCGTGAGGCGGGCGAAGAGTTCCGGGTCGGCCCCCGGCTGCAACCGGTAGACCGCCAGGGCTTGGGCTCGCATCTCCGGGGTCCCGATGGGGAACACCATGTCCATGAGAAACGCGGCGAGATCGTCGCGACCACACGTCCGCAGGGCAAGGATGGCCTTCACGGCGTCCTTGGGCCGACGCACGTCGAGGGCCTCCTGTCGCAACCACACGTAGGCCTCGTCCACAGCGGCCGCCTTCTCGCCGATGGCCATCAAGGCCGCATCCCGGATCAACTCGTCGTCGTGGGCGAGCAGATCCTGCAGGCGAATCCAGGCAAAGTCCTCTGACTGGCCCAACCAGAACACGAGTTGCGCCTTCGACACCGGAGACTCGGGACGCTCCAACGGCGAAAGGGGGTCGAAGATCTCATCCAGGAGTCGCTGCGCACCCCACTCACCCCCGCGGCCGCTCAAGAGCGTGTACGTCGCGAAGGCACTGCGCGCGCCGAACACGCCGCCCATGTAGTTGTCGAGTAGGAGCGGTTCCTGCTCGAGAAGTGAGCGGATCATGTCCGGCGTCATGTCACCGGAGTAGGCCCACAGCACCTCCATGGCCTCGAAAGGCAGCGGCTCGTCGAAGGCCCTGCCGCCGAGAGCCGTGTCGAGGATGAAGCGCCCCACGGCCGGGGTGTAGGGGAACATCGCCGCGATCGACGTGAACAAGGACAGGACCACCGAACGCTCGGACGTGACTCGGATCAGCTCGATCCAAAGCGCGAAGAGGCGGTCGACCTCGGCGTCGGAGAGCCCGTCGCAGTGCGACATGGAGAGGATCTGCGTGCGGAACAGGTGCGCACCGGAGGCGTGCAGCACACCCACCCCCTGCAAGGCCTCCGAGAAGGCTCGGAGCGTGCGGTCGAAGACGACCGGGTTGCAAGCCTGACCGAACACCTCAAGGCAGCGGAACCACAGTCCGCGCAGGGCCGGGCGGGTTTCTTGATCGAAGCTCTCCGCGACGGCAGCGAGCAGAAGAGCCACGCTGCTCTGCGCCACAGCACACCGGTGCATTCCTTCGAACACTGTGACCTGGACGTTGACCCTCCGGTCCGCGAGACCTCGCCTGAATCGCTCCTCGAAGTGGGACGGAAGGTCGCCCGGCAAGTCCAGCGCGCCCGGAGTCATCGGCTCGCCCGTCTCGGCGCCCTCACCTGCGGATTCCGCCACGGAATCCGCGGGGAACGACGTGCCCGACGAGGACAGCTGGTCGGCATTCAAGGCCGCGTCGAGGTCCTCGAGTCGCCCATCCCCCTCGGCCGAGTCGTATCGCTCACGCCAGTCGTCACGCCAGGCCCGATAGGCCGCGACGGCATCGCCTTCGCATGCGACGGGTGGTGTCTCGGGCGGACGCTCACCGGGCGAGACGGGCCTCACCGGCGTGTCCGCTCCCTCGAGAGCAATCGGCTCGCCCACGGACGCATCCGTCCCCGATGTGACGACCGACCCGAGCGGCGCGTCCGTCGACCCGAACGGATCGAGAAGGACAGCGGCCACCGAGACGAGCACGGCCACACCGAGGACGGAGGCGAGTGTTCGCTTCGTCACCGCGCGTCAGCCATCACGCGCACCGGAGGCGCTCGATGCATGGCGTGAACACTTGGGAGTTCAAGCACCCCACCCCGAAGCCGTGGCACTCGGAGGCTCGCCGGACCCTCCGCTCCCGGACCCACCGCTTCCCGAACCACCACTCCCTGACCCTGCCCCTCCGGGAACGCGCTCGGGCGGAGGCGGGAGCAGCGTGTCCTTGCGCGCCCAGACCCGCTCCAACTGTGCTGCCGCAAATTCGGCGACCTTTGCAGGCGTCGTGTCATATTTTTCCGCCCAGGGCCCCGGATTCTTCAGCACGGTGTTCCAGGAAGTGACCTGGCCCTCCAGGTCATTCCATTGAACCATTCCGAGTTCCGCGGCACTTTTCTTGCCCGAAACGCCCACCGTCGTGGTGCTCGTAACGACACCGACGGATCCCTCGACGCCCTGGCCGTCGCACGAAACCAACGCGAGCCCGAGGACCACACAAACCAAGTTCATTCGCATCGTCATCTTCTCCCAGAAACGGGCCGCCCGACCAGCCGTCAGCCCTCCAGGGGTCTACGGCTACCCCCGAGTGGGGTTCGAAGTGGCCTATGACGGAATGACACCGAAGGGCTCAGCCGATAACAGCCAGCCCCCGTTCGCCACCGCCGACCCGTCCACGGCTCAGCGGATCAGCCGCAACGCCCCTGGCACCACGCGCACCTCCAGCGGTGTCTGCCCGGTGATCTCACCGTCGATGTTGAGCGGCTCGACGGCCGCCGGCGCGAGGGAGAAGGCCTCCACCTGCTCGTAACGCACCCGCGCTGAGCGCAGGTGGCGACCCGAATCGATGCGCGAGAGCAGGGCCAGCAGGGCCAGGCGGGAAGTGGCCCGCACAACGAGCAGGTCGAGTTTGCCGTCGTCGAGACGGGCCTCGGGGGCGATCTCCATGCCCGTGCCCGTGTGGCGCGTGTTGCAGGCCATGACGAAGGAGAAGGCGCCGCTCTCGTGTGCGTCGTCAACGGTGAGGCGCGCGGTGCGGCGGCGCCCGCGCAGCACCGAGAGGGCCGAGGCCACCGTGTAGCGGGACGACCCCAGCCAACGCAGCCGCTCGCCGAGGCGCCCCGAATCCATGGCCAGCCCCCAGCCCACGATGTTGAAGGCGTGTAGCGTGCCGAGTGGGCCGGTGACGGCGAGCACGTCGAAGGGCTGCGGCCGGCCGCCCACGATGAGCCGGGCTGCGGCGTGGGGATCGGTGGCGGACAAGTCGTGAGCCAGGCTGTTGCCCGACCCGCCGGGCAGGATCGCGAGGGGCACATCCCCGGGATCGTCGCGGGCGAGCAGGCCGTCGACGACCTCGTGGATCGTTCCGTCCCCGCCGACCACGACCACCGCAGAGGGCGGCTCCGCTTCCCCGGCGCCCTGGTCCCCCAGCGAGCGCGCCAGCTCGCGCGCATGCCCGGCGCAGCGAGTCTCGCGCACCTCCAACTCGAATCCACCGGAGCGCAGGATCGACTCGCACTCGCTCAACACGCGGGCGGCCCGACCCCCGCCACCGCGAGGGTTGAGGATCACGAGCAGGCGGCGCGCGGGGTCTCCCACCTCCTCACTCTATGGAGCCGCCTCCTTCAGTCCAAAGACCGCCATGCATTCGGACCTCGTCATCAAGCCCCTGGAGACGAAGACCTCGACGTCGTTGCGAGCAACACGGTCGATCCACTCGAGCGAGCCGGCATTCGCATCGGCCCTCAACCGTGCGCAGTCCCGGCGGACCCGCTCGTGCCGCCCTTGGTTCATCAGGGCAGACAGACGGTTGTAACGAGGCAACAAACTGCACGAGTGTCCTTTGGGTGCCGTCAACGAGGCCTGTTCAGCGATCGATACGGCCTCCTCGAAGTGCCCATGCTGAAGATGTGTGCGACTCAGGTTCGTCAGGGCAAGGCACTGCACGATGCGATTGCGCATGCCGCGCATGTGGCTGTGCAGGAATCTCACCATTCCCCGATATCCGAATTCACGAGCGTCCGCCACGCTTCTCGCGATCACGAATCGGTTCGAGTCGCCTTCCAGCACTCTCAGGGTTTCCAGCGATTCCACGACCGACTGGGGCCTGTCCATTCCCTTGCTCTTGCCGAACACGACCGCCGTCCGGCCCGGAATGCCGCCGCGCGACGGCGTCTCGGACAAAACATCATCGAATTGGCGCAAGGACTCGGACACGGGGAGGGGAGCGTGAGTCGCCCAGAGCCGCCAACCGGACGTCGGCTCGCTCGACCTCTGCGACTTGGCGACCTGATACGTCATGTCGGCCAACCGCCGTCGGGTGTCGCTCACTTCCAGCGCGTCCTGGACTCTATGGATGAACCGGTCGCGCGCGCGCTTGACGATCATGCCGCCCTGGTTCGCCGACAGACCGATGGATCGGGCGACCTCCTTGCAGGTGAGCTGGTCGACGTAGCGCATGAGCAGGCTCTCCCGGTCCCGTGAACGCAGGAGTCGCATCCCGTCGCCTGCGACGGACAGCAGGATCGCCCAGGTCTTCATGATGGCGACTTCGTCCGTCGCCTCGGCATTCACACGCCAGGGATCACCGACGGGTGCGAGGGCATCCTGGAATTCCTGATGGCGCCCGCGCAGGCGGGTCTCCGTGCGCAGGTGCCGCATCGCGTCGTTGCGCATGGTCGTCCGGGCGAGGGCGAACAGGCTGCGGATCCGGGTCGTCGAGCAGATCTTCCCCTCCACCAACTTGATGAAGAAAGACGAGACGAGATCATCCGCGTGGAGCGGCGGCTTGAGTTGCCGCTGGACGGATTCCGCGATGGCAGTCAGGTCTTCGTGGACGGCCCGGAAGACGCGAGCCGCCCAATCCGGATGGCCGGTCCGGTTGTAGGCCTCGGTCCAGCGGGCGGCGAGGTGGTCGCGCTCGACGGAGCCCAACTCGGAGATGTCGACCACGTTCTCGATCGGCCCCGGATGTGAACGTTCCGGAAGCGAACGTTCTAGCAGCGATCCGTCCGGCAGATGGGAAATCGATGACACGAGAGGATCCGGAGAGTGGGCAAGAGAGGCAGATCCCCCTCAATGACACCGCCGCCCCTACGAGATCACAGCGTAATCGGTGTCGTTCTGCGAACAGTTGGAGTGCTCGACCGAGCGGCTCGAGGCCCCCGTCCGCAGCGCTCATATTCGCGTCGCAAACCCGCCATCGCACCTGGATCCCGCAGATCGGGCTCCCCTGATACGATCCGAGAATCCTGGGCCGGGCAGTCCGGATGGCCGTCTTTGAGGGCAATTCGAGACGGGGACTGCCAGTCCATTCCCCTGACCGCGGGACCCGTCGAATGATGCTGCGTCTCCTGTCCGCCGCGCCTGTCCTCGCCCTGTCTCTCGCCGTTCTTGCGGCCTTCACGGCCCTGGCCGCCGCACCGGCCGCCGCCCAGCAAGGCGTGATCTCGGCGGCCACCTCGCCCTTCCCCAACTTCGAATCGGGACCGACGCACCCGCTGCTGCTCTCCGAGGACGGGCTGCTGCTGTGCGTGCTCAACACCCCCGACAACCGTCTCGAGGTCTACACCACCGGCGTCACCGGCCCGGCGGGCGGCAAGCTCAACCTCGTGGCCTCCTTCTTCACCGGGCTCGAGCCGGTCTCGCTGACCCGCCACCCCGACGACCCCAACGTGCTCTTCGTGGCCAACCTGCTGAGCGACACCGTGGCCGTGGTCGACCTCGGCACCCGCCGCGTGCGCACCATCGTCGACGTGGGCGACGAGCCCCAGGACGTCGTCGTGGCCGGCGGCAAGGTGTTCGTCGCCACGGCGCGGGCCCCGCTGGCCCCGGGACTGATCGAGCCGGGCGAACAGCTCGAGAACGCCGTGGTCGTGTTCGACGCCGCGGCGCCCCACGACGTGCTGGCGCGCATCCCGCTCAGCGCGCACAAGCCTCGGGCCCTCGCGGTGTCCGGCGACCGCGTGTGGGTCGTGCCGCAGAACTCGGGCAACGGCACCGCCACCCTCGACCAGGTGCAGACCGACAACATGGGCCTCGAGCAGCTCGACATCGACGCCTTCGACCCGGCGTTCGACGTCAACCCGGGCCTGCTGGCGCCGGAGTTCTCGGTCCAGCCCTACGTCAACTTCAACTTCCTCGTGCCCAACAACGGATGGATCGTGCCGCAAACCGGGCGCATCGCCTTCTGGTGGGAATTCCCGGCCAAGCTGCCCAACCTCGTCGACCACGACCTCTTCGCCATCGACGTCGAGACCCTCGCGCTGCTGGGCACGCCGGTGAGCGGGGTCGGCACGACGCTGCTGTCCGTCGAGGTCGACCCGTTCAGCCGCGACCTGTGGATCGCCAACACCGACGCCCGCAACCGCACGCGCTTCGAGCCGTCCCTCACCGGTTCGGCCTTCGACAATCGCGTGACCCTCGTCGCGCCGGAGGCCATCGGGGGCGGGAGCGACGGCGACGCCGTGCGACACCTGTCGCTGGCGCCGCCCTTCACCCAGCAGCACCACGCGCAGCCCGCCCCCATCGCCTTCTACGACGGCGCCTTCGGACGACGCGCCTACGTCGCCGCCCTGGGCACCGCCAGCGTGGTCGTCATCGACCGCGATGCCGAGGCGGTCCTCGACGAGGTCGCCGTGGGTGCCGTGCCCGTGGGCCTCGCCGTCGACTCGGTGCACGACCGCTTCTACGTGCTCAGCCGCGTGGAGAAGCAGGTCACGGCCTACTCCATCGGCGCCGACCACCGCCGGGTGGGACAACCCAAGGCTCTTGCCTACGACCCCGAGCCGCCGGCCGTCGACGTCGGTCGCATCCACCTCTACGACGCCCGCACCCCGAGCGGCGCCGGCACGGGCAACATGTCGTGCGCGAGCTGCCACGTCTTCGGCCACGGCGACGTCCTGGCCTGGGACCTCGGCAATCCCGCCGGCGGTCTGGGCTGGGCCTTCCCCGACATGCAGACCGGCGTCCTCGGGAACGACGGCCTACCGGCCACCGACCCCGACAACTTCATGACCCACCCCCTGAAGGGCCCCATGGTCACGCAGTCGCTGCGCGGGTTGGGCGAGGTGAACGGGCCGCCGTTGCACTGGCGCGGCGATCGGCGCTTCTTCCAGATGTTCCGCGGCGCGTTCGAGGGGTTGCTGGGCGGCACCGGCATCAGCCCCACCGAGATGCAGGCCTATGCGGGCTTCGTGCGGTCGATGGTGTTCCCGCCCAATCCCTACCAGCCCAAGGACCGCCGTTACGTCGACGCGGCCGGACGCGGCGTCGACCTCTTCGGCCTCAACCCCGAGGTCCCGGGCAAGGTCTACAACAACCTCGTGCCCGGCAATCCCACCTGCATCGATTGCCACAAGGCGGACTTCGTCGGCGAGACCGACTTCAGCGGCGCCCAGGCCACGATCAACTTCGACGCCGAGACACAGCTGTTCAACACGCCGACGCTGCGGGGCGCCTACGAGAAGCAGTTCCGCCACCTGACCGGCTTCGGTCTCGTGCACGACGGCACCATCGGCACCGTCGCCGACTTCCTCGACGCGTCCCTCGGCGGCATGGAGGCCTTCCCCAACCTCAACGACACCGACCGGGCCGATCTCACGGCGCTCGTGCTCGCCTGGGACTCGGGACTCGCGCCCCTCGTGGGCGGACAGTTCGCCGGCGATGCGGGCAACGTGGCGGGCCTCACCTCGTGGCTGGCCCTCGCCCGCGCCCAGGCCGCCCCCGGCGTCGACGACCTCGACGTGGTGGGCAAGGCACACCTCAATGCCGGCCCGCTCTCCGGCATTGAGATCGGACTGCTCTGGCTGCCCGACGGCAACGACGAGACCGCTGGCAACGCTGGCGCCGCAGGCCGTGCCGGACAGTGGCTCGCGGACTTCGACGTCACCGTCGACGACGCGACCCTGTTGACGGCCATCGAGCAAGGCGCCGTGGATGTGCTCTTCACCGCCGTCCCGCCGGGACAGGGCCGGCGACTGGGCATTGATCGCGACGAGGACGGCCTGCTCGACGGCGTCGAACGCGGCATCGGCACCCGGGGCTTCGATCCCGACAGCGATGACGACGGCTTCGGCGACGGGCGCGAGGTCGTCGACGGCACCGACCCCCTCGACGCGGCGGATCAGCCCGGCCCGGACGGCGTGCCCCCCACCGTCGTCGAGGTGCTCGTGACCGACGCCTTCGCCGACACGGCCGGCCTGCGCGTCGTCCTCGATCGGCCCGGCACCCTCGAGGTCGCCGTCTCGCCGAGCAGCAATGGCGCCCCGCTGATCTTCGCCGACCCGTCTCTGCGGGCCGTGCACGACCTGGTCCTCTCGGGCCTGCCCGCCGGGGCCGACCTCGACGTGGCCGTCACAGCCACCGATGCCGACGGCGAGCAGGGCGTGGGCGGCGCCAGCTTCCCCACGGCCCCGCCGCTGATCCACGTCACCTCCGTCGAGATGTCCGTCGTGACCTCCGAGCCGTGGAAGCTGCGGGCCACGGTGCGGGTCGCCGATCACGAGGGTCAGCCGGTGGCGGGTCTGCGGGTGCGCGGCGTCTGGACCGGCGACACGGGCACCACCTTCTGGTTCCCCGCCCGCACCACCAACGCCGGCGGGGCCGCCTTCTTCACCACGGACACTTTCACGCCCGGCGGCCCCACCACCGTGGGCTTCAGCGTGGCCTACCTCGGCGAGGACTCCGACACCGCCGACCCCTTCTATGTGGGCGAGGGCGGCGACGACATGGCCGACCAGACGTTCTTCTACAACCAGTCGGCCAACGCCGCGAACTACGACACCTTCTCCATCCCGTAGGCGGACACCTCGCGGCGGTGCGCTCACGCCGGCCGTTGAAACTCCTCGCCCCGATTCGTGCCCGGGCCGCTACCCTGTGGAGGAATTCGGGACAAGCAGAACCGGGCTGCACCGTCCGGCGATGTCCGCGCGAGATCCGGGCAGGGCTCGCAGGGGCATGTCGGACGACGATCGCGCGAGCGGTGCCTCAACACATACACATGGGAGAACACACATGGGTTGCTTCGCCGTGACACTGCGCGCCGCCGTCCTGGCCTGCATGTCCGCCTCCCTGCTCGCCGCCGGCGACGAGGTCGTCTCCATGGCGATCGCGCCCTTCGCCAACTTCGAGTCGGACCCGGTGCGCCCGCTGCTGTTGTCGCCCGACGGCGCGGTGCTCTACGCGCTGAACACCCCCGACCACCGGCTCGAGATTTACACCACCGACCCGACGGGCATGCAGCCGCCGAGTTACGTCGCCTCGGTGTTCACCGGACTCGACCCCGTCTCCATGGCGCTGCACCCCGGCAACGCCGGACGGCTGTTCGTGGTCAACAAGCTCTCCGACTCGGTGTCGGTGGTCGACCTCGCGCGCCTGCAGGTGGTCGCCACCATTGACGTGGGTGACGAGCCGGCCGACGTGGTGGTCGCCGCCGGCAAGCTGTTCGTCACCACCGCGCGCTCATCGAGCGGGTCGAGCCTGCTCTCGCCCGGCCCCTTCGTCGACAACGCGGTGGTGGTGGTGCAGGCCGACGCCCCCTACGCAGTGCTCGACCGCATCGAGGTCGAGGGTCACCGGCCTCGGTCGCTCGCCGTCAGCGGCGGACAGGTCTTCGTGGTGCCGCTCAATTCCGGCAATCACACCACCGCCCTCTCGGTGCAGCAGGCGCTGGACCTCTCCTTCGCTCCCCTCGACATGGACTTCCTCGAGGACCCGTTCCTGTTCAACCCGGCCTTCCTGACGCCGGGCCTGTCGAACGTCCCCTTCGCGCTGAACATCTTCCAGGTGAACGGGTGGCTCCCGCCAGTCTCCTCGCGCATCTTCTTCGATTGGGAATTGGGCGCGGCCTTCGCACCGCAGCTGCCCGACAACGACATGTTCGTCATCGATGCGGCGAGCGCCACGCTGCTGCCGACCGTCGCGCACGGCGTGGGCACCACGCTGTTGGCCCTGGCCGCACGCCCCGGCACGGACGAGCTCTGGGTCGCCGGCACCGACGCCGACAACCGGACCCGCTTCGAGCGGCGGCTCACCGGGCGCTCCGTCGAGAACCGGATCACCGTGGTGGGCACCGATGGGACCGTGCGCACCATCCACCCCCTGGCGCCGCCCCACACCACCCGCCAGCACGCGCAGCCGGCGGCCCTGGCCTTCGCCTCGACGCCCACGGGCGACCTCGCCTTCGTGGGCTCGCTGGGCAGCAGCCGCGTGCTGGTCCTCGACGCGGACACGTTGGCGGAGGTCGCCGAGATCCCCACGCCCATGCTGCCGCTCGGCCTCGCCGTCGACGAGGATGCCGGCCTGCTCTACATCCTCAGTCGCGGCGCCAAGAACATCTCGGCCCACTTGATCGCCTCCGGGTTCCCCCGCGTCGAGCGGCCGGTGGACTTCGCCTACGACCCCGAACCGGTCGCCGTGAACCGCGGACGCCGCCTCATGTACGACGCCCGCACGGAGACCGGCGTCGGCAACGGCAACTCCTCCTGCGCCACCTGCCACATCTTCGGTGACGACGACCAGCTCGCCTGGGACCTCGGCGATCCCGAGGGCGGCCTGGGCTGGTTCTACACCGACACCATGGGCACGGCCGCCGAAGGCCTGCCGGTGGCCGATCCGACCATCAACATGACGCATCCCCTCAAGGGCGCCATGACCACCCAGACCCTGCGCGGCCTGACCTCCCCGCAGGGGAAGGCCAACCCCCTGCACTGGCGTGGCGACCGCCGTTTCGTGCAGCAGTTCCGCGGAGCGTTCGTCGGCTTGCTCGGCGGCACCGGCATCACGGCCGCCGAGATGCAGGAGCTCGCGGCCTTCGTGCGCACCCTGGCGTCGCCCCCCAATCCCTTCCAGGACCGTGACCGCCTCTATCGGGGCAGCGCCCTCGCGGGTCTCGGGCTCTTCGGCCTGCATCCCGATGTCCAGCCGCTCGGCATCAAGGAGGACCAGCCCGACCTGTTCTGCATCAACTGCCACGAGGGCAACCTGCTCGACCAGACCGACTTCAGCGGGACGCGGACCGATCTGCTCTTCACCCAGACGCAGAACCTCTCGACGGGCATGCTGCGCAATCTTTACGAGAAGGAGTATCGGCACCTGACCGGCTTCGGCCTGCTGCACGACGGCACGTCCGGCAACCTGGTCGACTTCATGAACATCGTGCTGGCCCAGGGCGACGGGTTTTCGAACTTCAACGCCCAGCAACGCACCGACACCGTCCAGTTCCTCCGCCGCTGGGACACGGGCACCGCGCCCATGCTCGGCGCCCAGTTCAGCGCCGCGCAGAGCAGCGTCGCGGGGCTGTCCCCCTGGCTCGATCTGGCCGAAGAGCAGGCCCGCCCGCCCTACTCGTCCATCGACCTCATCGCCAAGGCCACCATCCTCAACGGCGTGCAGCCCTTCCGGCCGGTCGGCATCCACTACCGCCTCGACACCGGGAGCGGGACGTGGGCCTGGTCGTCGGACGTCGGTGTCTTCGTCGAGCGTTCAGCGCTGGAATCGGCCATCGGCCTCGGTCAGGCGGAGATCACCTTCACCTGCGTACCCCGGCACACGGGCCACCGGCTCGGTGTCGATCGCGACGAGGACGACGTCCTCGACGGCATCGAGTCCATCGAGGGCCTCGACCCGGCGAACCCGGACAGCGACGAGGACGGCTACGACGACGGGCTCGAGCGCCTGCTCGGCAGTAACCCCCTGGTCGCCGACGCGTCACTGCCCGCGGACACCACCGCGCCGCAGATCGGCGTGATCAAGGTCCGGGACGTGTTCGTCACCACGGCCTCGGTGCGCGTGGTCACCGATGAACCCTCCGCCATCGCGTTGACGGTGCTCGACGACAACGACGTGCTGGTCGGCACCTTCTCGTCGAACAACCTGCGCCGGGCCCACGACCTGATCCTCAAGGACCTGCCCGCGGACACCGACCTCTCCGTCTTCGCCACGGCTCAGGACCGCAACGGCAACACGGGCTTCGGTCAGACCACCTTGCTGACCCAACCGCCCATGTTCCACGTCGAGAACATCACCCTCGAGGTGATCGGCGACGGCCCATTGACCGTGCTCGCCAAGGTCACCGTCCATGACCACCTCGGCCGGGCCCTGGCGGACGTCCCGGTGCGCGGTCTCTGGACGGGCCTGACGGGCGTCGACTGGTTCCCCGAGCGCCGCACCAACGCATTCGGCATCGCGGTCTTCACGGTGCCGTTCTTCCGCCCGGAGGCCCAGGCCGTGGTGACGTTCAGCCCCGCCTACATCGGCAGCGTCGATCCCCTCGACCCCTGGTTCGTCGGCATGGGCGGCGAGCGCCCGACGTTCTTCTACGACCAGCCGAGCAACACGGTGAACTTCAAGTCGGTGCTCGTGCTGCCCTAATCCGCGCTCGTGCTGCTCGTGTCGGCGCTCGCGGCTTCGCCCGTGTCATCCGCAGCGCGCGTCGCCGGCGCGGACTTGACCTCGCGCGGCAGCTGCTCGATCCGTGCGAGGTCGGCCAGCTCCTTGTTGCCACGCGTCGGGCCTTCGAGCTCCTCGACGCGGCGACCTTGCGGCAGCACCTTCTTCTCGTAGCTGCCCACGGCTGAGTTGTAGCTCTTGAGCGCGCCGGTCAGGCCCTTGCCGATCTTCTCGAGGTGGTCGGCAAAGCTCGTGACGCGCTTGTGGAACTCGAGCGCGACCTCCCACACCTCCTTGGCGTGCTCGGCCTTCGTGGCGAGCGACCACATGGTCCCCGTCGTGCGCAGCAGCGCCATCAGCGTGACCGGCGTCGCGATGAGCACGCGCTTCTCCATGGCGTCGGCCTGCAGCGTGGGGTCCGCTTCGTAGGCCGCCGAGAGGATCGGCTCTCCCGGCACGAACATGACCGTGAAGTCGACGCGGCCTCCGCTGGCCTCGTCGTAGCGCTTGCGATGCAGCTCGGTCACCCGCGCCCGCATGTCGCGGGCATGCCGCCGCTGGCACTCAGCCCGGACCGCCGGATCGTCGGCCTCGATCGCTTCGAGATACGCGGCCATGGAGGCCTTGGCATCGACGGGGATCGTGTCGCCCTCGGGCAACCGCACGATCATGTCGGGGCGTTGGCCGTCCTGCCCCGTCTGCTGCTCGACGAAATCGCAGTACTCCGTCATGCCCGCCATCTTGACGATGTTCTTGAGGGCGATCTCGCCGAAGGAGCCGCGCGCCTGGCTGCTCCCCTTCAAGGCCACCCCGAGCGCATGACTGTGACGGCCGAGCTCGGTGGTCTGCTTCTGCAGGTCGCCGAGTTGCTGGAAGAGCTTGCCGTATTCCTGGCTGACCTGGCGGTGCATCTCCTGGTTGGTGCTCTGCAGCTTGTCGAGTCGCAGCTGGAAGGGCTTGAGCATCTCGGCGATGGCCTTCTCGCGCAGCTCGTGGTCCTGGGCGTTCTGTCGGTGCAGGTCTTCGCGCGACTCGCGGGCGAGGTCCCGCGAGACCTTGGCCGAGATCTCGTGGGTGAGGCTCCCGACCTGTTCACGCAACCGGTCCTGGTCCTGCTGCCCGCGCCGGCGCTGCTGGGCCGCGCCGATGAACATGCCCACGATCAACGCGAACACGATGGCGAGGCTGATCAGTGCGACTTCCATGGCGAGTGGCGATTGTACCGACACGCGTGTCGCTGGGGCAGCCACAGCTTGAAGAACGGCCAACCTTGTAGCGGAAACACCCATCAAGCGGTGGGTCACTTCGCACCGATGTGCTGCTGTGCAGCCCCCTCAGAACTCGGTCCTGATCGTCGAGGACGACCACTCGTCGCTCCTCGCGCTGAAGCTGCGACTCGAGTTCCACGGGTGGCGCACCGTCACCGCCGACAGCGGTGAGTCCGGGCTGAGCCGAGCCCTGGTCGAGCGCCCCGACGTGATCCTGCTCGACCTCGCGCTCCCCGATGTGAGCGGCAGCGCGACCATCCGGCTCTTCACCCGCAGTCCCGAACTGCGGACCATCCCGGTGGTGGTCCTCTCGGGTTCGGATGCCGAGACGCACCGCCAACCGTCTCTCGACGCCGGCGCCGTCGCCTACCTGCAGAAGCCGGCGGACGTCGCCGACGTGCTCTCGGCGCTCCAGTCGGCCCGCGACGGCTCCTGACCCTCGTCACGGGTCGGACAGCCGGAGCCGACCTAACCGTCGATGCGGGGGTCGGCCTCGACGGGCTCGACGGTCTGGCCGAAGTGGGCCGCCACCTCGCGCAGGTAGCCCTGCTGCGTCGCGTGATAGCCGAAAACGTAGTGGGACAGGGCGCGGAAGATCACATGCTCGATCTCGCCGTCCTCGCTGATGGTCAGCACCGAACCCTCCGGCCGGGCGTCGATGTCGTAGATCCAGCGACCGCCGAACGGCAGATCCTCGCCCACGATGCGCGTGACGAAGTGATGCGGCGGCCGCTGCTCCTCCACGACGAAGTCCATGGCCCCCCTGCGCCCGGTCTCGCGCCAGTAGGGCAGCCCGTCGAGATCCGGCAGGCGGTAGAGGGACTCCAGGTCACGCCACTCGCCGTGGCGCTCGAAATCCGTCAGCAGGTCGAACACCACTTGCGGCGGTTGATCGAGCTCGATGGAGCTGGCGGCGTGATGACCCACCGGAGTGAGCGAACCCACCACCGCCAGCGCGCCCACAGCCACTAACACGAACACCACGACACGCACGATCCACTTCATCGCGCCCCTCCCTGTGCTCCCGCGCCGCCAGGCGGCGTCCTCTTCCCGGGGGTCGCGCCCACTCTACACGACGCGGCCCTCGGGCAGGCAACCGTCCGTGGGCTCGTCGCGCGGCTCGTCTTGCGGCTCGTCTCCGAAGCGACCAGAGCGCCGCAACAGCACGAGACGCAGCGCGGCCAGCGCCATCAGCACGGCCGCGCACACGATCAATGCACGCAGGCCGATGACCGCCGCGAGGGCGCCGCCCGTCGCCGGACCGAGGGCGTTGGCGAGCACCAGGGACGAGAACGTGAAGCCGTAGGCCGAGCCGCGCTGGTCGGGGCGGCTGTGCTTCGCCGTCATGGTGTAGGCGGCGGGGAAGATCCCGGCCACGAAGGCCCCCGAGATCAGGCGCAGCGCGGCCAACGACCACACGTCGGTGACGAAGGCCTGCGGCAGGTACGACAGCGACGCTCCCGTCGCGCAGAACAACAGCAGACGCCGGGCCCCTTGCCGATCGCCGATGCTGCCCCACACGGGCGTCAACACCAGCGTCGCCACGGTCGTGAGGCCGAAGACGATGCCCGTGGTGGTGGCCAGCATGGCCGGGTCGTAGCCGTCGAGCGTCTCCACGTAGAGCGCGAGGATGGGATCGATCAGCGCGACCCCGAACCGCACCGCGAAGACCGTGAGCAGGATCGCGCGCCACGGGCCCTCCTTGAGGAAGCCGAGCAGGTCGCGGAAGGCGGTCTGGAACAGCGACACCGGGGTGAAGCGCACCTCGTGGCGGCGCGTGACCAGGGCCGGCTCGCGCACGAACAGCGACGTGGAGATCGCCGCAACGAGGCTCAGCGACGCCGTGATCGGGAAGACCATGCGCATGCCCACGGCATCGGCCACGAACCCGCCGATGAGCGGACCGGCGACGCCGCCGGCGAGGAGTGCGGTGTGCAGCAGGCCCATGACCCGGCCCTGGCGGTCCTCCGGGGTCGCGACAGACACGAGAGCGAGCGACGGGGCGATGAAGCCCGAGAACACGCCCTGGGCCAGTCGCAGCAGCAGCAGATCGGTCGGCGAACGGGCCAGCCCCATCAGCCCGACGAACAACACGATGGACAGGTTCGCCCGCAGCAGCATGAGCTTGCGGCCCATGCGGTCGCCGAGCGAACCCCACACCGGCCCCATCAGCGCGGCGGTGAGCGGCGCGGCCCCCACCAGCACTCCCGACCAGAGGCGGATCTCGCCCGAGTCGGTGATGCCCATCTCCCGCAGGTAGAGCGGGAACAGGGGCAGGAACGCCATCATCCCGATGGCGGTGATGAAGTTGTTCGCCCAGACGAAGGCGAAGTTTCTCTTCCAGAGCTCCATGAAAACGAGCGCGCCGGCCCGACCCCGAGGGGCCGGCCGGCGCGCCTTCCAGCGTTGAGGCGTACGGCTAGGTTACTGGATCTTCACCTTGAAGGTGTTGGTGAAGCCCAGCGGCCAGATCGGCGGAACGTTCGGCACTTCCGCGCCGAGCACGTCGAACTCGAAGCCACTCGCCGCGGCCGGAACCGTGAACCCGAAGACAGCCTCGCCGGCGACGAAGTCGAACGGCGACGGCGGGATCAGGATGGGCGTGATCGGCACATCGTTGATGGCCATCAACAGCATCCAGGCCCGCTCGGTGCCGCCCCGCATCTTGAACTCGAGCGTGCCACCGGTCTCGGGAGCCGCCGTGTTGGACGAGAGGTTCAGGCAACCCGGAGCCAGGGTCTCGACCAGCATCAGGTCGCCGCCCAGGCCCGCGTCGTGCAGACGCAGGGAGACGTCACGCACCTCGGGGGCCTTGTTGCTGGTGAAGCCGAAGTTGTAGGCCGTACCGAAGTCGAGCGGTCCCGTCTCCTTGTGGTTGCCCGGGAAGAACAGGTCCGGGAACTCCCAACTGATGTTGCCGTCGGCGCCCGTTGCGGCCCAATCGTTTTCCGTGATCGTGTTGTTCGAATCGCGGAAGAACTGGTTGGTGGAGGCCCCGCAGTTCGGCACCGAGAACTCGCGCACCCGCCGCTCGAGGTTCCAGTTGTAGAGGACGTACTCGTAGCGATACGTGCCGTTCAGCAGATCGGTGACCTGCACCGACAGCACGACGTTGCCGTCGTGGGTGCCGTCGCCGAGGTCCTCGACCGTGGTCATCTCGCCGACGTTGTTCGCCGGCGTGCCGAGCTCGCCCCAACGCACCAGCGGGTGGTTCTGCGTCAAGAGGTTCAGGGGGAAGTTAGGCGTCGACACGTTCCAGCTACTGCCCGTCCAGCTGAACTCAGCGCGGCGGGTGCCGGAGTTGTTGCGGATGTCCTCGTCGCCGTCGACCAGGTACATCGAACCGTAGTAGTAGTTCGCTCCGGCAAGGTCGAGCTCGCTGTCGAGGCACTCGAGACGGTGGTTGACCGAGCCGTTGCCCGAGCCGTTCTCGTCGCGGACGCCATCGACGGGCGTGCCGTCGAAGTAGCTGCCGAAGTTCTCCCAGGTGTTCTCGAAGGCATCCCACTCGCTGCGCGGGCCGAGCCAGAAGCGGTCGCCGTTGTTCGACGTGCCGTAGGTGTCCGAGCAGCCGACGCCCAGGAAGGTGCCGGGGCTGCTGTGGATGCACGAGGTGCACTGGCTGCTCGACAGGGCGAAGAAGCCGTGCTTGATCCAGGCGCGACCGATCTGCTCGTAGCGGCTGAACGTGACGCCGGTGCCGGCGTCGACGACGTCCAGCTCACGGAACAGGAACTGGTCGATGCCCGGGTGGTCCTCGTTCATGGCGGCCAGCCAGGTGACGTTCAGGCAGCCGACGTTGCACGAGGTGGTCGAGCTGGACATGCCCACGCGACCGTTCGGGAAGGTGCCGACATGGCCCTGGGCAGTGAGGCTGCTCAGGATGCCGAGCTGGACGTCGAGTCCGGTGACCGGCGTGCCTTCCGGAATGTCCGCACCGGGCAGCGGGGTGTAGGGCGCGCAGGTGTGATCGTCGCCGCCACCCGCCGAGTGACTGGGGCCGGTCGCCGTGGAACCCTCAGACGTGTAGGGGGTCTCGGGGTTCTGACCGCGGGGCAGGGAGTAGGGCTCGAAGCTCGGCTCCGTGAGGGCCTCGATCTTGCCGGTGGCGACAATCGCGCCGGCGAGCTCGGGGCGACGCATCTTGGCCGCCAGGCCCTCGGTGATGATCAGGTCCCAGGCCTTGATGACCAGGACGGTGGCGTCGTGGTCACCCAGGACGTACCCGGTGAGCAGCTCGGGGCCGCCACTGATGACCTTGACGTAGCACATGTTGAGGTCGCGGCCGCTCTCGTCGCCGGACGTCGCCATGAAGAAGTAGTCGGGATCGGGTTCGCCGCCGGGGCCGTCGTTGACGACCGGCTGGGGAGCCATGCGCAGACCGTTGAAGTCGACGCCGGTGCCCGTCGAGGGCGACCAGAGGCGGAAGCCGCCGTCGATCTCCACGCCGCCGTCGATGACGCCGTAGGGGACGAAGGTGCCGTCGGCATCGCGCAGGTAGCGCAGGTTGCTGCCCTCACCCAGTTCGAAGGCATACATGATCGGCGCCGGCTCGGTGTTCTCGAGCATGATCGGCTCGAGCAGCTCGCCCGTCACATCGAGGTCGGTGACCTGGAGGCCCGCCGATTCCAGAACGGACTCGTGGAAGGACAGGACCAGGCGACCTTCGGTCACCTGGTAGGGCTGGCCGTCATGGGCCGTCGCGGGATTGGCCAGCAAAGTGGCGGCCAATGCAGCGCACAGGGTGAACGCGTGTTTCATAGGGAGAGATTCCTCGATGACTTCGGGGAGAAGGTCCGTCCCGGGCGGCCATTGCCGCAGCCCGGGCGGGACGGAGACCCCGGAGAGTCTATGCGCCATATGAGGATCAGTCGACCCACGGATCGGCCAAAAGAACCCAGCCGAGGGCCCCGGAGGCAGGGTTGGGTTATCCTCACGAGGCCGTGATGCGCATCTCCATCGTCAATCCCCGAATTCCCGTCTTCCAGCGCGGATACGCGTTCAGGAAGACCCGGCTGTGGCAGCCCCTGTCCACGGCCATCGTGGCCTCATGGCTGCGGGATCAAGGCGGATGGGAGGTGCAGTTCCTCGACGCCCATGTGCACGACATGAGCACGGCGGAGGCCGTGGCGGCCGTCCGGGACTTCGATCCCGATGTCCTCTACTACTCCTCCGAGCGCACCGACGCCTGGGAATTGCCCATCCCCGACACGGCCTACATCGAGGAATTCTTCACCGAGCTGGCCGCCCTCGACGTGAAGCCGCGCTGGGTCCTGCTCGAGGGACCGCACGGCTCCATCTTCCCCGACGACATGATGGCGAAGCTGCCGGCGGTCGACGCGTGCCTGCGCGGCGAGACCGAGCCGGTCTCGTTCGCGGCCCTCGGCGATCTGGCCCGCGGCGGCGACCTGCGCAACGTGAACTCGGTCACCTGGCGCGGCGACGACGGCTCGGTGACGAACAACCCCGACGAGCCGAACCCGATCCAGTACGCCGACTTCCCGTCGGCCGCGTGGGACCTGCTCCCCATGGAGCGCTACCGCGACGCCGCCGCGCCTGACACGCCCTTCGCCATGCTGGAGACATCGCGCGGTTGTCCCATGCCCTGTGGCTACTGCTACAAGCAGATGTTCGGCGACCGGCAGTCGAAGCGCGAGCCGAGCCAGGTCCTCGACGAGGTGCAGGAGGTCGTCGAGAAGTACGGCGTCCGGCGCATCATGTTCCAGGACCAGATCTTCACCCTCGACCGGCGCCACACCACGGATGTGTGTGAAGGGCTGATCGAACGCGGTCTCGCGCCGCGCATCGAGTGGCGCTGCCAGACCCGGCTGAACGGCATGAAGAACGAGCTGCTCAAGCTCATGCGCGAGGCCGGCTGCGTCGAGATCTACACCGGACTCGAGACCGGCAGCGAGACGATCCAGAAAGAGATCAGCAAGCTGACCCTCGAGGAGTTCCTCCAGTACCGCCGGTATGGCGAGTCCATCGGGCTCAAGATCAGCCCGAACATGATCCTCGGGCTGCCCGGCGAGACGGAAGAGACGGCCATGGAGTCGGTGCGCTTCTATCACCACCTCGGCATCCCCATGTCGCCCAACGTCAACATCACCTACCCGATGACGCGCTACTACGGCGACGCCGTCGAGAAGGGCGAGCTGGCCGGCACGAGCTGGGGCGAGGTCGTCGACGCGGCCGGTCTGGTGGGCACGCACATGGACAAGACCACCATCGATCGCGTGCGCGCCAAGGCCAACCGCCTCAACCGTCTGCTGCGCTGGAAGAAGAAGCTGTGGGCCGCCATCGGGCTCGAGTACGGACGCGGCGCCGCCGACAAGCTCCTGGCCCTCAAGGGAAACACGGTCGCCCATCGCGTCAGCGCTTGAGCGCGGCCCTGACGAAGTCGACACTTCCGCCATGAGCGCGGCAAGCGATCGACCGGGCGAGCACACCCCGCCGCGCTGGCTGCTGCCGGTCGTGCTGCTCGCGGCCCTGGTCCTGCGCCTGATCTCGTGGGATCAGACCCTCGTCATGATGAACGACGGGGCCGACTTCCTGTGGCAGGCCGAGCGCATCCTCGACGGCGATTGGCAGACCGCCGTCGCGCACCACTACCACCCGGGTTACGGCGCGGTCATCGCGGCGGCCTCGGTGTTCTCCGACGACCTGCTCGCCGTCGCCGCGGGCGTCTCCATCTTCGGCGGCGTGCTGATGGTGCTCGCGGCCTGGGGCCTGGGACGCCTGGCCTTCCCCCGGCAACCGATGGTCGCGGCGTGCACCGCCATGGTCGCCGCCGGCCACAACCGCTTCGTGCACCAGGCCGCCGACATCCACCCCGAGGGGTTGTTCCTGGGCCTGTTCGCCGTGGCCGCGTGGTGCGCCTGGCGGTCGCCCCTCGCCCGCCGGCCGGCCGCGTGGATGTTCACCGCCGGCGTCCTCACGGGGTTCGGGTTCCTGCTGCGCCAGGAGGCCCTGATCCTGGGACTCCCGCTCGTGCTGTGGTGGGTCGCCGGGCGCCTGCGCCTGACGGCTCCGTCGCCGAGTCTGCGCGGACTGGTCGGCTTCGGCCTCGGCCTCCTGCTGGGATTGGCTCCCTATTCCATGGCCATCCACGAGATGACGGGGGTGTGGGCCCTGTCCCTCAAGCCCTCGATGGCGGGCTTCGCCCTCGGCGACCTGCCGCGCCAGGAGCCCCCCGGTCTGCGGACGAGCCCGCACTTCATGCCGGTGGTCCCCCGCTTGGCGGTCGTGACGCCGCCCATGGACGCCGACGCTCGTGCCGAGGCCGATCCTGACGCCGAATCCGACGCCGACGCCGATGCCGAGACTGATGCGGGGGGCGAGAGCGGCGCCGTCCCCGTCAAGCGCGGGGCCCTCGGGCCGCAGGCCGTCCTGCTGACCATTGGCGACATGCTGCCCCGCTCCTGGCATCCCCTCGAGAAGACGGCGCGCACCCTGCGCATCGAGGGCATGATCCTGCTCGCCTTCGGCATCGCGGCCGGCCTGCGCCGACGACGGGGCATGGTGCTGATGACCGCCGCTGTCGTCGGCACCTACCTCGTGCTGCTCGCGGGCCACGTGGCGCGCCACGGCTTCCTCAGCGACCGCCACGTCCTGATCGTGCTGGTGCTGCTGCTGCCGCTGCTCGGGGCCGGGGCCCACTCGATGGCCTGCGGTGAGTGGCGGGCGCATGCCGGCGCCCTGCGCCGCCGCGGTGTGACAATCCTGCTCGCCCTGATCACGGTCTCGCTGCTGCTGGGATCCGTGTGGCCCCGCCGGACCGAGTCCGAACCCCGGCTCCGGGCCTTGGAGTGGGTGCGCTCCCACGTCCCCGAGGACGAAGGCATCGGCGTTCGGCGACGACGCGACAGCTGGTACGCCGACCGCCACGTGATCACGCTACGGTTCCCCTGCGACAAGCAGACGCTGCTCACCATGATGGACACGCACCGCATCGCGTGCCTCATCGTCGACCTCGAACACTACGAGGAGCACTTGGCGCCTTGGGTCGACGACGGCACCTTCGTCTGGTGGGAGCACTTCGAGGCTCGTCGCGAAGCCGACGACCCCGTGATCGTGCTGCGCCGCCCGCGGCGGCTCTAACGCGCAGCGGCTCTAGCGCGCGGCGGCCGCGAGCGAGAGCGGCTCGCCGAGATCAGCGGCCAGCGCCGCCAGCGACCGCTCCATACCCCGATTCCATCCGGCGAGGATGGCGGCAGCCGAGCGGCTCGCCACCGGTTCGGACGTGTCGTAGCGGCGCCGCAGGACCAGGTCCTGGTGAGGGGAAGAGGTGTCGACGATCACGTACTCAATGACGAGCACCGCGCGCGTCTCGTCCGTCCGCAAGTCGGCATACAGGCTCGGCACCCAGACCTCGAGGGCCCAGTCGGCGCGCCCTCGGTCGGATCCGTCGAGCACTTGCGCGAAGAGCCCGGTGGCCGCGAGCTGCGACTGGGCGGCGCGACGCATCAGCGCTGCGGGTTGCAGGAAGAACTCGTTGTAGAAGTCCTCTTCGTAGGTCGTCTCGCCCGTGCGGTAGACGAAACCCTTGCGCTCGAACAGCTCGGACACGCGCACACGATCGACGCGCAGGACGAGCCCGTCCGCAGCGCCCGCCGTCGCGACCGCCACCGGCGCCTCGGCCAGGGAGAGGACGTGGCGCTGCTTCTCGGCGTGCTCGCGGCTGAGGCAGCCGACCGCCAGCACCGCGACGCCCCCGAGCGCGAGGCCGACGAGTGCGCGACCGGCAGGACGACGGCGCGCGGCGGAGGACAGGCGGTTCGGCTTGCTCATCGGTTGGTCACCGGCGGGGGCGGCGGCTTGTCGCCGAACAAAGTGTGCGATGGATATCCCCGGGCCTCTTCGACCAGGTCGCGCAGGCTCTGGGTCGCGACGCGGAAGTTCTCGAGGCCGGCCGTCGCGTCGTAGGCCCCGCTCTCGATCAGCGCTTCGAGGCGCGCCATGGCGCTGGAGGCCTGGTCGACGGCCACCTGAATCGCATCGATGGTCTGCCGCACCGAGTCCGCGGTCTCGTCGAGCCGTCCCCGCTCCATGGCCTCGCCGATGCGGGCGTTCGTCTCCCGCATCTCCTTGACCAGGCTGAGCACCCCCGCCTGCATCTCGCCCAGGTTGAGGCCGCCGAGCTTGTCGTTGGTGCGTTCGAGCAGCTCGTCCACCTTCAGCAGGATCTTGTCGATCTCGACAGACTCGAGCTTGTGCATCACGCGCTCGACCGCCGACGTGAACTGCTTGAAGTTGCTGGGCGCCGACGGGACGAACACCACGCCCTCCTGGATCGTCCAGGGATACTGGGCCCGGTACGGCGTGTTCGCCGCGACGTAGTCGGCCTCGATGAACGAGAGCCCGGTGATGCCCAGGGCCGTCAGTCGCAGGCGCAGCCCCTGCTTGATCATCTCGGACAGGTTCGAGATCAGCCGCATGCGATTCACGCCGTGGCGATCCTCGTCCTCGGTGGTGATCTCCATGCGCACGAGCACCCGCTGGCCCAGGGTCAGCTGGTCGGCGCCTTCATCGATCTCGTAGTAGTCGTTGACCAGGCCGATATCGCTCACGACGCCGAGCTTCACGCCGCGGAACTTCACCGGCGAGCCGACCTCCAACCCCTGGACCGATTCGTCGAAGTAGGTCTCGCACTGCAGCGGCTCCTCGATGAAGCCGCCCCCGCCACCGATCACGACCACCGTCGCGGCCACCAGGACCACGCCCGTCAGCACGAACAAGCCGACGCGGAAATTGTGGGCCTCACTGGTCATGGACTCGATTCCTCCCCGACAGCTTCGGCCCCCGCCTCGCGCCGGAAGAAACGACGCACCCACTCGTCGTCACTCCGGTCGCGCAACTCCCGGGGCGAACCGATGGCCGAGATCCCCTTGGTGCGCTTGTCGAGCATGATGACACGATCGGCGATGGAATAGATGCTCGGCAATTCATGGGTGACCACCACGAAGGTCACGCCGAGTGTGCGGCTCAGACGCAGCACCGTCTCGTCGAGCTCCGCCGAGGTGATCGGGTCGAGGCCGGCGGACGGCTCGTCGAGGAACAGGATCGACGGATCGAGGGCCATGGCCCGGGCGATGGCCGCGCGCTTGGCCATGCCCCCGCTGATCTCGGACGGGACGTGGTGCTCGAAGCCCGCGAGCCCCACGAGCTCCAGCTTCGACGCGGCGATGCGCGCGATGGCGTGGCGCGGCAGGTCGGTGAACTCCTCGAGCGCCAGGCTCACGTTGGCGAGCAGGTCGAGGGAGCCGAACAGCGCGCCGCTCTGGTACATGACGCCGAACTTGCGCAGGATCCCGAGCCGGCTCTTGCCGGAGGCCGCGGTCAGGTCGAGCCCGTCGATGAGGATGCGACCGGCCCGCGGCGGGTAGAGGCCGATCATGTGCTTGAGCATGGTGCTCTTGCCGCTGCCCGACCCGCCCAGGATGGCGAACACCTCGCCGCGCTGCACCTCGAACGACACGTCGTTGAACACCACGTCGTCGCCGTAGGAGGCGCTCAGGTTCTCGACGCGGATGATCGGCTCGCTGCTCGTCATGACTTCATCAAGTAGACGCACAAGGCGAAGAAGCCGTCGATGATGGCGATCAGGATGATGCCGCTCACGACGGAGTCCGTGGTCGACTGACCCACCGCCCCGGCGCCCGAGCGCGTGGCCAGGCCCCGCTGGCAGCCCACCGCCGCCACGATGAACCCGAACACCAGGGCCTTGGTCAGGCCCTCGCCGAGGGCAGCGGGCGAGGTCGCCTGGGAGAGCCGGTTGACGTAGGTCGTGACCGGGTAGCCCATGGTCAACATGATGATGCCGCCGCCCACCAGCGCGCTCAGGATCATCAGCATGGTCAGCGTCGGCACCACGATCACGGCGGCGATGACCCGCGGCACCACGAGGAAGCGCACCGGCGCCAGGCCCATCGTCGTGAGGGCGTCGATCTCCTCGTTGATCTTCATCGTGCCGATCTCGGCGGCGAAGGCCGAGCCCGAGCGCGCCGTCAGCATGACCGACGCCATCAGCGGTCCCAGCTCCTTGATCATGGAGATGCCGATCAGGTCGGCCACGAAGATCTCGGCGCCGAACTTGCGCATGGAGATGGCCGACTGGAACGAGAGGATCAGCCCGAGCAGCAGGCCGATCAGCGTGACGATGGGGACCGCGCCGATGCCGGCTCGCTCGGCATAGAGCACCACGTCCCGCCAGCGCACCGTGTTCGGACGCCGGATCGCGGACAGGAGCGCGAGGAACGTCTCGCCGACGAAGGCCACGAGCACGCGCGTGTCGTGGGCGGCCTGCAGGGTGCCGCGACCGAGCGCGGCCACCAGCGGCTCGGGTTGATGGACCGGCGGACCGTCCACCGCCTCGACCACGCGCAGGGAGGCGACGAGTCGCTGGTACTCGTCGGCCAGGCCGATCAACTCCATGTCGGCGCCGCCCCGACGGGACTGCTCGTCCATGGCGGTGAGCAACATGGCGCCGCCGCTGTCGCACACCGACACCGCGTGCGCATCGACGTGGACGCGTGCCCCCGCCGTCTTGGTCAGGTCGCGCACGGCCTCCATGGCCGGCTCCCACAGGCGCCCCGCAGCCTCGGCGTCGAGACGGCCGGAGAAGGCCACCACCTCGCGGCCCTGCGGGTCACGTCGACGCGTCAGCAGACCGTCGGCGACGCCCTCCCCGGGCGGCTTGCTCCCGGGCGATTTCCCCTGTGCGCTCATCACCGACTTCGCACCCGTCACCCTCTTCGTCGCTCGCCCCCACCGCCGGCCCCGGCGACGTTATCCCCGCCGAGGGACGGGAACAAGGTCGACCGCCGCCGGGGTCGTCCGGGGCCCGGGCCGGGGAGGCCGTGATAGACTCCGCGTCGCATCGCGAAGGGGGAAGCGACATGGGCGAGACGGGTTCGGCCGGGCCGACGGGCAAGCCCCGCCACGGCAATCTGAAGGTGAGCGTGCGTCGCAGCGGTCTGCTCGGACGGCTGCGCGGCCCCATCGTCGCCACCTGGATGGAGTTCGATCCCCAGCGCATGGACTTCGAGGCCGACGCCGACCTCGACGTCGATGCGCGCCTGCTCATCGACCTCTCCGTCGAGGACGTGCGCGCCACCGACGTGGTGGCCGTCGTGCGCGATCGGCGACCGGCGAGCTCGGGCGTCACCCGCTACGGCGTGACGTTCGAGTACGAGGCCTCGGCCCACATGCGCAACGGGGGCGTGCGCGAACGCCTCGTCGTGATCCAGCACGCGCTCAAGCAGATCAGCCCACACCTGGCCAAGGACAGCCTGATGGAGATCACGCCCATCGAGCGCAACGAGGGCGCGGCGGACGCCTGACGGCCGGGCCGGCCGGACCGGTCAGGCGCCGACGCGACTGCCCACGGCGAGCACCAGGGCCTCGTCGGACTCCAGGTCGCGGACCTTGTTGATGCGGCAGCGGCCGCCGTGGTCGCACCACCACGTCTCGGCCTGCCCGCGCGACCAGCTCCCGGCGTCGGTGCACTCCGAGAGGCGCAGCTCCAGGGCGAGGGCGCTCTGGGGACGGTCGGCCGGGTCCTTCGCCAGGCACGCCATGAGCAACGCCTCGAGGTCGGCGGGAACCGGCTCGCCCAGGCGCACGGACGGGCGCAGCGGTGTGGTCGCCACGTGGTGAGTCAGCACCTCGGCCACCGATTTGCTGTCGAACAACTCCTTCCCGGTGAGCAGGAAGTAGCCCACCGCTCCCACCGCATACAGGTCGGCCCGCGCGTCGAGGTCGGAGCCCTGGATGCCCTCGGGCGTCATGTAGTTGGGCGTGCCCGTGAGCGCGTCGGGTGACGTGAGGTTCAGGGCGTCGGTGCTCCCGAGGTCCTTCACCAGGCCGAAGTCGAGCACCTTCACGTGGTCGTCGATGTTGCCGCGCTGGCAGACCATGATGTTGGCCGGCTTGATGTCGCGGTGGATCAACCCCAGGCCGTGGGCCTCGTCGAGCGAACCGCACACCTGTCGCAGGATGTGGATCACGCGCCCCGCCGGCAGCGGCCCCGACTCCTTCACCAGGCGGTCGAGGGTCACGCCGTCGAGGTACTCCATGGCGTAGTAGAAGACGCCCTCGGGCGTATGGCCGTAGTCGTAGACCGCGATGGTGTTGGGATGGGTCAGCCCCGCGGTCAGCTGCACCTCCCGCTCGAAGCGCTCCCGGGCGGGCCCGGCCTCCCGCTGCGCCTTGAGCATCTTGACCGCGGTCGGTCTCCGCAGCAGCACGTGGTGCGCCTTGTAGACCGCGCCCATGCCGCCCTCGCCGAGCAAGGCCTCGAGGGTGTACTGCCCCAGCTGGTCGGCGCGGTCCTGCGCGCGGCTCGCCCGCTTGCGCATGACGAAGGCCAGGCGCGACGAGAACACCAGCCCCAGCGCGACCAGCACGAGGATGCCGAACACGATGATGAACACCAGGCGCAGGACGAAGAGCCCGTGGAAGGCCTCCGCCTTGTCGATCTCCGTCGCCACGGCGAGCTCGAGCCCGGGCACCCAGCGCCAGGCGCCCACCACGGGCACGCCGCGGTAATCGCGGTAGCCGCTCACGTCGACGCCCGCCGCCCCGGTCACGGCCGACGCGGCCATGCGCGTGAGGGGCTGGCGCGACCGGGGCCGGTCCGGCCGCGCGCCCGTCGTCATGTCGACGCCGGGGTCGCGCACCGAGACGTTCCGGATTGAACAGACCTGCTCGTTGCCGGGCAGCAGGCCGATGTCCCGCAGCGCGCCGACGAAGCGGCTCGTCGAGAGCATGTCGCCGTTGGTGTCGACGGCGTAGGTCTCGCCGGTCTCTCCGGCCCGGGCGACCTGCAGGATGCGGGTGAAGTCGACCTCGGGGCGGATGCGCAGCCCGACGATCGCCTCCGCCACCCCGGCCGCGTCCATCAAAGGCGCGGCCACGAGCATGGTCGGCATGTTCACCCGCGGGATGCCGTTGCTGTCGGGCAGCGCCACGGGCGAGAGAAACGGCTTCGAGATCTGCGGCTCGCCCCGCGCGACCGCGGCCACGAACTCCTGGTGCACCGCCTCGCCCTTGCGACCGACAAACTCGTCGTTCATGGCGGCGAGCACGGTACCGTCGGGGTGAACGATGGCGTAGCCCGTGTACCCCCGGGCCTTGCACAGGTCGTTCATGATCTCCGCCATGCGACGACCGGCCTCGGAGAAAACGAGCGCCCGGCGGTCGCCGTCGCCGGCCTCCCACTCGGCCCGCAGCTCACGGGCCAGGGCGCGGACCTCGGGGCGCATGGCCGCGTGCACGGCCGTGGCCTTCTCGCTCTCGGCCCAGACCTCCAGGGCCGCCACGTCGGCGTCGCGGATGATCTCGAGCAGCGACCGCACCTTCTCCCGCGCGGATTCCTCGATGGTCTGGAATGTCCACCAGCCCACCGCACCCAACACGAGCGTCAGCACAACGGGCAGGTAGCGCCAGGGTCCGGGCAGGAACGAGCCGTGGGTCGGTGACCACGACGAAGCCGGGGCCGAGACGGGCGTGGAATCGGAAGACATGGCGCGGGCTCGCTGCGGTGCGGATGCTCACCGAGTGGGATGCCGGTTCACCCGGCGAGGTCGCGCTCAGAACTGGAAGTAGATGAAGGTCTTCGTCTGCGCAACGAAGTGGATCGCCAGGGCGCAGCACACGCCGTATGACGCGGCGAAGGCCCAATCCGGCGCTCGCCGCCACCAGGGCTCGAGCACGCGCCGCCAGGCCAGCAGGTGCCCCACCAGCAAGACCGCCATGACCCAGACCAGGCCGCGGTCGAGGGAGAGCTCGCCCGGCGACTCGAACAGCACGAAGGCCCGCAGGATCTCCTGCGCGGCGGCCATGCCGCTCACCGAGCTGATCTCGGCCAGTCGGTTGACCCCCACCGCCTCGAACATGTCACCCGACTCCATGCGTTGCGCCACGTCGAACCGCTCGGCGCGCGCCATCAGGTCGAGCGATCCGGTGCGGAAGAAGATCCACGTCACGCACACCCAGTAGAAGGTCAGGACGGGACCCACCACGCGCCGCAGCCCGCCGAAGGCATCGCCCACCACGGCGACGAAGGCCTTGTGCGCCATCAGCGCCACCCCGTGCAGGCCGCCCCAGATGATGAAGTTGAGGGCGGCGCCGTGCCACAGCCCCCCCAGCAACATGGTCAGCATCAGGTTGCGCTGCGTGGCCAGCTTGCCGCCGCGGCTGCCACCGAGCGGGATGTAGAGGTAGTCGCGCAGCCACGTCGACAGGCTGATGTGCCAGCGCCGCCAGAAGTCGGTGATGTTGCCGGCGAGATACGGGAACGCGAAGTTCAGCGGCAGCGTGTATCCCAGCAGCCCGGCGGTGGCGATGGCCATGTCGGAGTAGCCGGAGAAGTCGCAGTAGATCTGCGCCGCGTAGAAGGTCACGCCGATCCAGGCGCTGTGCGCGTCGTACAACCCCGGGGCCGCAAAGTAGCGGTCGACGAACTGCGCCAGGTAGTCCGCGACGCAGGCCTTCTTGATGAAGCCCGAGAGGAACAGCACGAGGCAGGCCCGCACCGGCACCGACGACCAGACCGGTCGCGACAGCAGCTGCGGCAGGAAGTCCCGCGCGCGCACGATCGGGCCGGCGACGAGCTGCGGGAAGAAGCCCACGAACAGCGCCAGGTCGAGCAGGCTCTTGGCCGGAGCCAGCCGTCGACGGTAGATGTCGATGGAGTAGCTCATGGTCTGGAAGGTGAAGAAGCTGATCCCCACCGGCAGCACGATGTGCAGCGTCGACGGCGACACCGAGAAGCCGAGCCACTCCGAGAAGGCGCTGGCCGAGTCGTGGAAGAAGTGGAAGTACTTGAAGAATCCGAGGATGCCGAGGTTGGCGCCGAGGCTCGTGAACAACCAGCGCCGCCGCGTGCCGGCGTCGTCGCTGGCATGGATGCGCAGTCCGGCGACGGAGTCGACCAGGGTCGACAGGACGATGAGCCCGAGGAAGCGCCAGTCCCAGCCCGCGTAGAAGCCGTAGCTGCAAGCGAGCAGCCAGGTCTTGCGCGACCGGTCGCCACGCAGCGCCCACGCCACCACGAAGGCGAGCAGGAAGAACGGCAGGAAGCGGAACTCGGTGAAGAGCACCTACGGGTCCTCGCCGGCGACGAGGTCGGTCAGCAGTCCCTGCTCGACCAGGGTCTCGATGAACATGCGCGTGAAGGCGCGGGAGGCCGGCTGCTTCAGGTGCGCCGCATCGAAGCGCGCGTCGGCGCGATAGAGGAAGGGGAAGCGACGCGGGTTGTTCATCGCCACCAGCGTGGGAATCAGGCCGTCGGCGAAGGCCGTCGTGAACTGCATCTCGTGGGACAGCCCCGGCATGATCACGAACACCAGGCGGGCGCCGGTGGGCTCCACCAGCTCGATCACCCGCTCGATGACGGCGCGGTGGTGCGGCACGAGCTCGGGGATGTAGCTCGGCTTGACCTTGAGGTCCTCGATGTCCGCGTGGAACAGGTCTTGTTCACGTTGGAACTTCTTCGAGCGCCGTTCGTACTGGCTGCCCGACTCGAACTCGAGGGGCACCCAGCCCTGCTGCCGCCGCATGAAGTTCGTGAGCTGATCGCCCTGGATGACCTCCTGCGAACCGGCCACGTTGGCCGGTAGCGGGACCTCGAAAGGCAGCGCCACCTTGCCCAGGCTCAGGCCGCTCGCGTAGGCGAAGAAGTGGCGCCAGTGCTGCCAGGCGTCGGACACCCGTGTGGTGAAGTCGCGGTTCGCGTCCCGCATGATCGAGTCCGACATCAACCGCGTCTCGCCGTAGGCGTGCCAGCCCACCTGCCGATCTGAGAGGAAGTTGTCGTCGTCGAGATCGGTGCGGAACGTCTGCAGCTCGAAGAAGACCCAGCGCAGTTTGGCCGGCTGCATCTCGAGCACCTCGCGCAGCGCCCAGGTCGACTCGGGCACGTCCATGCCCATCACGCCGAAGTTGAAGACGCGCTCGTCGTGGCCCCGCCGGGCCATCTCCGCCTCGAACACCTCCGGCACCACCTCGCGGTAGACCCGGCTGCTGCCGATGAACAGGCTGGTGAACTCGTCCTTCTGCTGCTCGAACGTGGCGAGCTTCGCGCCGAGGATGTCGACCACGGGCCGCGTGTAGAGCGGGTTCGCCACGGCGCAGGTCAGGGCCCAGGCCCCGGCGAAGACGATCAGGAGGACGGCCGTCCGCACGGCTCAGCCGTTGGCCGGTTCCACGGGCTGCTCGGCGAGCAACTCCTCGATGATGCTCTCGAACGTGGTGCGCAGCGCGTCGTACTCCACGCCGGTCGCCGGCCCTGCGAAGCCCGTGTAGACCCCGCGCACCCGTCCGTCGCCGTGCAGGAAGATGGTCGTGGGGAACGACCGGATCTTGTCGAGCAGGGGCAGCGCCTCCAGCGCCTTGGTCTTGTTGTAGAGCCCGGCCAGCAGCAGCGGGTACTCGACGCCGTGCCGGTCGGCGTAGCGGCGCACCATCTCGATGTCCCGCTCGACGTCGCCGGTCACCTCGAAGGCCAGCCCCAGGATGGAGAGGCCGCGGTCGCCGTAGCGCCGGTGCAGGTCCGCCAGGTAGAGGCTCGCGTCGTGACAGTTGGGGCACGACGATCCGAACAACTGCAGGATGCGCGCCCGCCCCGCGAACTCGGGGTCGTCGAGCGAGCGCGGGTTGCCGTCCAGGTCGGGGAAGGCCAGGGCCTCCAACGACGCCTCACCGGTCCAGCGGGTCTGATCGAGGGCGTCGGCCATGCGCACGTGCGGGTCCTTGGTGGCCGTGAAGCCCTCGTGCCAGTGGTCGCCCGACCAGAAGTCGCCCGACAGTCGACCGTCCTCAGCCTTCACCACGCGGAACAGGAAGACGTGGGAGGCGTCGAAGCCCATCAGCTCGAGCGTGCGCCCGCCGTCGCGGAGCCCCCCGCCGAGGAATCGGTAGTCCCCCGGGACCGTCAGGAAGGTGCCGGTGGCTGTGCCGTCGGCGGCCACGTCGAAGATGCCCACCGAGGGCTTCTCCTCGGACTCGAAGTCGACCGCCCAGCGGCCCGACCAGGCCTCCGCCGTCGCAGCGTCCACCGCTTCGTACGGCGCCCGACCGCCGCGCTCCACGAGCGCCTGGGTCGCCGCCGTGCCCGCGCCGGCCACCGCGGGATGTTCGCGGTGCACGCCCCGCGTCGGCATGCGGTGGAACTTGTCCACGCCGCGGCGGCGATACCAGATGCCGTCGGTCAGGCTGTAACCGTCGTCGGCCAGCGTCGCGGTGAGATGGGCGTCGTAGTAGGGCGCATCGAAGACGACCTGGTCCCCTTCCCTCCGCACCTGGCTGAACGACCAGCTCTCGCCGCCCACCGAGACCGTGGCCTTCACGCCTTGCGGTGTGTGCGCCACGGCCATGTCGAACACCAACCGACCGCCGGGCGTCTCGATTCCCACCATCCACTCGCCGGGTTTCAGGGCGCCGGGTTCGTGGGCGCCGGGCTTGTGGGCGTGCTCCTCACTCCGTGACTCGGGCACGGTGGCGTCCTCCTGGCTGCCTTCGGCGGCATCGGCGGGTCCGCAAGCGACCGGGGCGAGGGAGGCGCCCAGGGCCAGGACCATCGTGATCGACCAACGTCGCACTCGGGAGTTCATGGGAATGTCGGAAGGGTGATGGTTCGGCGCATCATGGCATATGCCCCGGCCCCGGCCAGCCCGCGGGCGCCGGCCCGACGAATCCTCGGGCGGCGAGCGCGCGGTCGTGGGCGCGGCCCAGGAGCAGCTGCGCCGCCGCCGCCGCGCCCAGCGCGAGAGCCATGTCCCACTGCGTGTCCCAGTCGTCACCCTGGAGCGAGAGGAAGTCTTCCTTCGCGGAGTCGCTCAACACCGCCGCCCACCACTCCAACAACTCGTAGCTCACGGTGACCATGGCCGCGATGCTCAGCACGAGGAAGAACAGCCAGCGACCCGGCCGCAGCGCCGACGTGCGCAGCAACAACTCCCGGGCCAGGATCGCCGGCACGAAGCCCTGCATCACGTGGCCGAGGCGGTCGTAAGGGTTGCGCGACATCTCGAACACATCGCGCGCCCACTCGCCCAGCGGCACCTGCGCGTAGGTGTAGTGCGCGCCGTGGAGCAACACGAGCCCATGCAGGAACAGCAACCGTAGCGTCAACGCCGTGAGCGGAAAGCGCCGCCGCGTCGCCAGCAGCACGGGCAGACCGATGAGCACGGGCGCCGCCTCGAGCCACCAGATGAAGGGGCTGTGCGGCGACCATGCCGACGCGATCACCGCCAGGACCGTCATCAACAGCAATGCGACGGGTTCGCGCACTTCACCTCCGCTTCGCCATCAAGGGACGCCTCACATGTTAGGTTGAGGCTTCCGGGAGGACGATTCCCAAACCGACGAGGCCGCTCATGCAGAGGCCTCCGCGTCGCCCTGCACGGTGATGGCGGCCGAGCGACACGGTTTCCCCCGCGCACCGACACCGCCCCACGAGAGACCGACTTGACCTACAAGCACCCCATCGCGCCCGAGAATCGACTGACCAGCAAGGATTGGTCCGGACGGCGCTTCCGTGCCTTCACACGCAGCGAGATCGACCGGATCCCCCAGCTCCAGTCACTGCCGGTCGCCACGCGTCAGGCCATGCAGGCCGTCTCGGCGGTGCTCCCTTTCCGGGTCAACGAGTACGTGCTCGAGGAGCTCATCGACTGGTCGGACATCCCCAACGACCCGATCTACCAGCTCACCTTCCCCCAGCCCGGCATGCTCGGTGAGGACGAGTTCGAGACCATGCTCGGCCATGTGCGGCGCGGCTCCGACAACGCCACCCTCACCGCCCAGGCGCGCCCCATCCAGGCGTCGCTCAACCCGCACCCCGCCGGGCAGCTGGAACTCAACGTGCCGCAGTTCGACGGCGAGTCCGTCGAGGGCATCCAGCACAAGTATCGCGAGACGGTGCTGTTCTTCCCGTCGGCCGGGCAGACCTGCCACGCCTACTGCACCTACTGCTTCCGCTGGGCGCAGTTCGTCGGCATCGAAGACCTGCGCATGGCGGCGCGCCAGTCCGACCACCTGGTGCGCTACCTGCAGGCCCACACCGAGGTCGAGGGCGTGCTGATCACCGGGGGCGACCCGATGATCATGAAGACGAAGGTGCTGCGCCGCTACGTCGAGCCGCTCCTCGATCCCGCACTCGAGCACGTGCGCACCATCCGCATCGGCACCAAGGCGCCGGCCTACTGGCCCCAGCGCTTCGTCACCGACGACGACGCCGACGACTTCCTGCGACTCATCGACGAAGCCCGCGCCGCGGGCAAGCGCATCGCGATCATGGCCCACTACAGCCATCCGCGCGAACTCTCGACGGACATGGCCCAGCGCGCCCTCGAGCGCATCCAGTCCGCGGGTGCCGTGGTGCGCTGCCAGGCCCCGCTCATCCGCCACGTCAACGACAGCTCCGACGTGTGGACCGAGATGTGGCGGCGACAGGTCGAGCTCGGCGCCGTGCCGTATTACATGTTCGTCGAGCGGGACACCGGCGCGAAGCGCTACTTCGAGGTGCCCCTGGCCCGGGCCCTGTCCATCTTCGATGGCGCCTACCGGCGCACCTCCGGGCTGGCCCGCACCGTCCGGGGGCCGTCCCTCTCGACGACGCCGGGCAAGATCGTGGTCGACGGGACGGCCACCGTGGCCGGCGAACGAGTGTTCGTGCTGAAGTTCCTGCAGGCCCGCAACCCGGACTGGGTCGGTCGGCACTTCTTCGCCCACTTCGATCGCCACGCCACCTGGCTCGACGACCTGCGCCCGGCCTTCGGCGAACGCCGCTTCTTCTTCGAGGACGAGCTGGCCGCCATGGGCCCCACCCGCAGCTCCGAACCCGACATGGTTCCGCGCGCGCGCGTGCCGTAGCATCTCAGCCATGGCCAAAGACCTCAGCCGTTACCAGCAAGGCATCGTCCGGCGCTACTACGAGAACCGCGACTCCATCGCGATCAACAAGCTCGCCGAGACCGTGTCCGACCTCTACGTCGAGACGAGCAAGCGCAAGATCGACACCGCCTGGCGCAACGCCTTCAAGCACATGCAGGCGGCCGGCATCCACGAGCACCAGGCCCAGGCCATCGTCGACGACCGCGATCTCGGCGCCCTCGCCAAGGTCGTGCAGGCCCTGACCTGACGTCCGGCATGTTCCCCTTCGGCGCCGCCGTCCCTGGGCTGCTGCTGGCCGTCGGCGGCCTCGCGGTGGCGTGCTTCCCCGCCGCCGAGCCCTCGGCCGGGCCCGTCGCCGAAGCGACGGACGATCCCGCCGTGCCGGCCGCCGTACCGCCCGCCGTGCCGACGACCGTATCGTCTGCTGCAGCGTCCGCCGCAGCGTCAGCCGCAGCGCCCGACGACGACACACCCTGGGGACGCCTACCTCGCTGGGACGAGGGCCTGGCCGAAGTCAGCGTGTACGACGGCAACCTGCGCGTGTACGACGAAGGGCGGCCGAGCACGCTCGAGATCGTGACCGTGCGCGAGCACTTCGATCCCGAGCGCCTGGTGAAGACGGCGCCGGCCCCGGGCAAGCCCGTGCTCGACGTGCTCAAGATGAACATCCACCGCGAGACGCGCACCGGCATCTACGAGTACGACCAGATGGCCTCCGTCTTCGTCGACCGCGACTCGGGTGAGCTGGTCAAGCTGAGCGTGGTCCACAACGAGTGGTGCGGCAACAGCTCCGTGCTCTACCGCCGCGACGCCGACGGCGGCCACCTGCTGGTCAACAGCTACATGGACGACACCGGCGTCGAAGAGCGGGACATCCCCGCCGACGAGGTGCCGGTCTTCGAGGACGGGCTCATGCTCTGGTTGCGCGCCCGGTTGCCCGCGCTCGAAGCCGGCCTGACCTTCGACATGGTGCCCTCGTTCATGACGGGACGGCCGGCCTACACGGTCTCGCCGGCGACGATCACCCTCGTCGACGAGATCGAGACCACGCTGGGCGACCGCACGGTGGTGGCGCGGCGTGTCGTCGTCGAGCATGCCGGCCGCCGGCGCGGCTACCTCTTCCAGCAGGACGGCCTGCGCGTGCTCATCGGCATGGAACTCGACGACGCCGGCTCGAGCTTCTACAAGCTGCGCAAGACGCTGTGGCTCGACTACTGGAAGCGCAACCGCCCCGGCGACGAAGCGCTGCTGCGGTGAGCCCCGCGGCGGTGGGCCCGGCTGCAGTGAGACCCGCCTAGCCGTGACCGCTCGCGACACCCGGCGGCGTGCCCGGGGCTGACTCCGCCAGCATGATCGCCCGGATCGCCTCGATGTCGGCGGCGGACGGCAGTGCCAGCCCCGGTCCGTAGCCGAAAGCCTCGTCGAGGCTCCGGGATCCGAGGCGGCCGTCGAGGATCTCGAAGTGCCGGGAGCCCACCAGCGCCGGATGCTCGACGCCGCAAGCGTGGGAGAGCTTGAGCATCTCGTGGCGCAGGTTGATCACGTAGTTGGCCAGGCGCACGGCCTTCGAATTCGGATCGAGCCCGCGCACCAGCCAACGGTTGTGCGTCGTCACCCCCGTGGGGCAGTGCCCGGTATGGCAGCGCTGGGCCTGGATGCAGCCGATCGAAAGCATCGCCTCGCGCGCCACGCTGACGAGGTCGCACCCGAGCGCCATGGCGAACAAGGCCTCGGCCGGGAACCCCAGGCGGCCGGCGCCGATGAACACGATGGGCTCGTGCAGGCCCCGCTCGGCCAGCGTGCGGTACACCCGCGCGAAACCCTGCTTGAAGGGCAGCGACACGTGGTCGGTGAACACCAGCGGCCCCGCTCCCGTGCCGCCTTCGCCCCCGTCCACCGCGATGAAGTCGACGCCGCGCTCGGTGGTCTCCATCAAGCGGGCCGCCTCCTCCCAGAACGACTCCTCGCCCACCGCCGACTTGATGCCCACCGGCAACCCCGTGCGCTCCGCCAGGCGCTCGACGAAGTCGAGCATCTCGTCGACACCGCCGAAGGCCGAGTGCCGCGGCGGGCTGATGCAGTCGCGCCCCATGGGGATGCCGCGGGCCGCGGCGATCTCGGGCGAGATCTTCGCCGCCGGGAGTACGCCGCCCAGCCCGGGCTTGGCTCCCTGGCTCAGTTTGATCTCCAAAGCCCGGATGTGTTCGTGACGCTGCACCGTCTCGATCAGCCGCTCCTCGCAGAAGCTGCCGTCGGGATTGCGACAGCCGAAGTACCCGGTGCCGATCTGCCAGACCACGTCGCCGCCGTGCAGGTGGTGGGGCGACACGCCTCCCTCGCCCGTGTTCTGCATGGCACCGGCCACCGCGCAGCCGCGGCTGATGGCCTCGACGGCCGCCGAGCTGAGCGAGCCGTAGCTCATGCCCGAGACGTTCACCACCGACGCCGGCCGGAAGGCCTTGGCCCGCCCCCGCCAGGCGCCGAGCACCTTGGCGCAGGGGATCCTGTGCTGACCGTCGTAGCCCGGGTCGCCCGGGTGCGGCGCGTCCAGCGGGAAGGCGCTGTGCTTGATGATCAGGTAGTTGTCGACCTCCTCCATGGCGTTGTCGCTGCCGAAGCCGAAGTAGGAATTCACCTGCTTGGAGGAGGTGTACACCCACCGGCGCTGGTCGCGGCTGAAGGGCCGCTCCTCGTCGTTGTCGGTGACGATGTACTGGCGCAGCTCGGGCCCCACCGCCTCGAACAGGTAGCGCAGGTGTCCCACCAGCGGGAAGTTGCGCAGCACCGCATGGTCCCGCTGCAGCACGTCCCACAGCGCGAGGACGACCAGGCCGAAGACGATCCATGCGAGCACGGTCACCGGTCTCCCTCCCGCCCGTGCCGCGTGGCGGCGGTCGCGGACGCAGCGGCGGCGGCGCGCACCGTCGCGAAGGTCTGCGCATCGAGGCCGTGGAAGTCGAGCGCGATGTCCTGGAGGTCGGCGTTGGTGCTGCCCAGCTCCCCGAAGGTGGTGGCGCGCTCGAAGGTCATGCCGAGCTTGGCCATGATCGCCAGCGAGGCCCCGTTTTCGTGCATGGCGATGGCCACCAGGCGCTGCAGCCCGGCCTCGTCGAAGGCGAAGGCGGCGGCGCGGCGCGCGGCCTCGGACGCGAAGCCCTGTCCCCACTTGTCGCGGGCCAGCCACCACCCGATCTCCACCTCGCCGGTGTCGAGCAGCGGTTGGATGCCGTTGAGCCCGATGACCCGACCGGTGGCCCGCTCCTCCACGGCCCAGAAGCTGTAGCCCAGCTCGCGCTGGTTCTGCTGCTGACGCCGCAGGCCCACCTCCGCTTGCTCGCGCGTGCGCGGCACGCCGCCCGTGATGTAGCGCATCACCTCGGGGTCCCCGTTGAGGGCCGCGAGAGCGTCGAGGTCGTCGTCACGCCACGCGCGCAGGAACAGGCGCTCGGTCTCGAGTCGGAACATGGCAGGTCTCACGAGAAAGTGGCGATGTCCTCCAAGGACAGGCGCCCGATGTCGGGCACCTGCGCACCGTCGGCCGGGTGACCCACCACGAGCAGCAGGAACGGTCGCTCGCTATCGGGTCGCCCGAGGATGCGGTTGAGGAAGTTCATCGGGCTCGGCGTGTGGGTCAACGACGCGAGCCCGGCGTGGTGCACGGCCGCGATCACCAGGCCCGTGGCGAGCCCCACCGACTCGACGGCGTAGTAGTGCTTCACCTTCTTGCCGTCGGGGCGCTCGCCCCAGCGGCGCACGAACACCGCGATGAGCCAGGGCGCCGTCTCCAGGAAGGGCTTGTTCGCGTCGGTGCCGAGGGGCGCGAGGGCCTCGAGCCATTCGGGCGGCGCCCGCTGCTCGTAGAACTCGCGCTCCTCCTCCTCGGCGCCGATGCGGATCTGGCGCTTGAGGTCGGGGTTGCTCACGGCCACGAAGTGCCACGGCTGCAGGTTCGCGCCGCTCGGCGCGCTGCCCCCCGTGCGCAGGCAGGCCTCGATGAGCTCGCGCGGCACGGGCCGGTCGGAAAAATCGCGCACCGTCCGGCGGCGGCTCATCTCGGCCTGGAAGTCGGCCGCGCGCTGCTGCATCTCCGCCGCGTCGAAGCCGCGGAAGTCCAGCGGGACGAAGACGGGGCCCTCGGTGCTCTCCCTCCCTGCCGCCATCACGAGTCCACCGAGAGGGTCAGCACCGGCGAGCCGGCCGCGTCAACGCCGGCCTGTAGCGCGAACAGCGTCTGCAGCAGCGAGAAGGTCGACTTGCTGTCCAGGTCGTCGTCGGCCACGGCGAACCAGTATCCGCGATAGGGCACGGACACCGACACCGCGTCCGGCTCGAGCCACGACGCCCGCACCGACATGAGCCGGCCGGTCGCCGCGCTCCAGTCGAAGGCCGCGCCGCTCGCGTCACGCGTCACGGTGACCCACCCGTCGTCGACGTGATCGGCAGGCACCTCCACCGCCTGGCTCAGGAAGAACAGCGATCCCATGAACGAGCGGGTGTCGACGACGATGGCCGTCCGTTCGCCGGCAGGGGCCAGATCCTCGACGAAGCCCACGGCGCCGGCGCGCACCTCCCACGAAGACCGGTCGACCTGCAGGCCCAGCGTCTCCAGCACGCGCCGCCCTTCGGGGCTGCGGCGTCCCGGCTCGGAGAGGCGCAACACGAGCGCGGTCGACGCACGCCGCAGGCGGCCGGCCGATCCGTCGTGCGCCTCGCCGGGTTCGAAGGCGTAGCCCGCCGACGACAGGGCCAACGCATCGGACACGCTCAGGTCCCGTCCGTCGAAGTCCACGGGCACGACGTCGCCCGAGCGGCTCTCGTAGCCGAGGGCCACCTCGCCGCGCACCTGCAGCGCGCGCAGATCGTTCACGAGACCGTCGAAGATGCGCCATCGGGGCTCGGTGCCCGGAGTCGGACCGCTGGCCCGCGCGGCGTTGTCGATGCCGTTGATCTGCTGGACGGTGAGGCGCAGCACCCGGGCCAGGCTCCAGCCCGAGCGCTGCAGCAAGGCGATCACGCCGAGGTCCATGGGCTTCAACATGCGCTGCACGAACTCGTCGTCCTGCAGCGGCGTGAAGGCCACGGTGGGCTTCTCGCTCATGCGGGCGGAGAAGCTCAGGCCGGTGGAGTCGGCCTTGAGATCCGACTCGGTGCGCGAGAGTTCGGCCGACGACTCGAAGCTGAACTGGGCCACGACGCTGCCCGCCCGCAGGAACAGGGGCGCGTCGCGGTAGCGCAACCGCACGAGGTTCAGCAGCAGCTGCTCGTCGCCGCCCCGACGCACGGCCTCGTTGTAGGCGACCTGGCTCGAGCGCACCTGATCGGGCCCCCCGCGGCAGGCGGGCAGGCACGCCGCCGCCATCACGGCCAGCATGAACAGGAACAAAGGGCGGGAAGGACGAGGTGAGCCCATGCGGGCGGTCTCCAGGCGACGGACGGCCATGATGCCAACCCGGTCGACCCGACGGCCAGCGCGGCGCGTCCGTCGAGCGCGATCGACTCGGCTCACACCGCCCGGTCGGCCCAGCGGCCCTCGGGACGCAGGACGACCTCAGCGCTCGAGCAGGGCGTCCAGCTTCGAGCGCACGGCAGGCCACTCGGAATCGATCACGCTGTACATGACCGAATCGCGCAGGTGGTCGTCCTTGACCCGCATGTGCCGGCGCAGCACGCCCTCGCGCACGCCGCCGATGCGCTCGATGGCCCGCTGGCTGCGCTCGTTGCGCGCGTCCGTCTTGAGCTGGACGCGGTGGGCGCCGAGCACTTCGAAGGCGTGGCCCAGCAGCAAGCGCTTGCACTCGGTGTTCACGCCGGTGCGTTGATGCGACGGGCCAACCCAGGTCCAGCCGATCTCGAGGCCGCGGTCGGCGGGCTTGATGTCGAAGTAGCGCGTCGAGCCCACCGCCCGGCCCGTGTCCGTGGGCACGATGGCGAAGGCCACCTGCTCCCCCGCCGCGCTGCCCGTCACGGCCTCCTCGATCCACGCCGCGAGGTCGGCGCGCTCCGCGAAGGGCCCCACGGACATCCAGGTCCAGACCGACGCCTCGGCCGCCGCGACGAACAGGTCGTCGAGGTGGTCAGGCCGTAGCGGCTCGAGCCGCACATGCCGTCCCTGCAGGACCACCGGCGCCGGCGCGAACATGTCGGGCACGGGACCGCCGCCTCAGCCGCCGACGGAGCCCATGCTCTCGAGGTCCGCGTTCATCGCAGAATCATCTGCCGTGCCGCCCGCGTTGAGCCAGCGCTCAAAGGCGTCGAACGCGTAGGGCCGCCCGAGGAATTCCTCAACGAGGTCGGCGGCCGGCCGACTCCCGCCCGCCTCGAGCACGCGCTCGCGGTATTCGCGGGCCGTGCGGCGGTTGAGGATGCCCTCGTCCTCGAAGCGGCTGAACATGTCCTTGGCGATGACCTCCGACCACTTGTACGTGTAGTAGATGGCCGAGTAGCCGAACAGGTGGCCGAAGCTCGCGTTGAAGTGGGTGCCGTCGACGTGGGCGTAGGGGCTGTAACGCTCACGCAGCTCGACCATCAGCGGCACGAGGTCGACCTCGCTCGGCGGACGGTTGTAGTAGTTGAGCGACAGCGCGCCGTAGAAGGTCTGGTGCGCCGTCCCCGTGCCCTTGCCGAAGTCGCCGGCGCGCTTCAGGTTCGCCACCATCTCGCGCGGGATCGTCTCGCCCGTCTCGTAGTGCCGCGCGAACAGCGACAGGGTCTCGTAGTCGAAGCACCACTCCTCGAGCATCTGCGAGGGGGCCTCCACGAAGTCCCACTCGGTGCTGATGCCGGCGACCTCCATCCACGGCTGGCGCCCGGCGAAGATCGTGTGCAGCAGGTGGCCGAACTCGTGGAAGAAGGTGCTGACCTGGCCGTGCTCCATGAGCGCGACGCCGTCGCCGCTGTCCCGCGGGTTGGGGAAGTTGCACACCAGCGCGGCCACCGGCACGCGGCGATGGATGACGCCTTCGCGGTAGCCGAACTGCGCGGCATGGGAGTACTTGTTGTCACGCGGGTGCAGGTCGAGGAAGAAGCGGCCGAGGTGGGTGTCGTCGTCGAAAACGTCCCAGGCGGTCACGTCCTCGTGCCACAGGTCGAGACCGTCGACCTGCTCGTAGCGGATGTCGAACATGGCGGCGGTCAGCTCCATCAGGCCGCGCTGGACGTCCTCGAAGTCGAAGTACTTGCGCGCCTCCTTGGCGTCGAAGTTGAACTGCTCGGCGCGCACGAGGTTGCCGTAGTAGCCCTTCTCCCAGTCGGCCACGGCGGTGGCGCCCGGCATGTCCTGACGCTTGCGGGCCAGCAGCATGGCCGCGTCACGCTCGGCCGCGGCCGCGGCGGCCACCTTCACCTTCTCGATGAACTCGTGGGCCGCTGCCGCCGACCCGATCATCTTGTTGCTGGTGACGTAGTCGGCGTAGTGGTCGAAGCCGAGCAACTGGGCGTACTCGTAGCGCTTCTCGAGGACGGTCCGCAGCACGTCCAGGTTCTCGGGGAAGGCGCGGTTGTTGTACTCGACGTACAGACGACGGCGGACGTCGGGGTCGGTGCCGTACTTCATCACCGGGCCGTAGTCGGGGTAGGTCGTGTCGATGCGAATCTTGCCGTCGTCACCCGGCGGGTGGTTCGCGATGAAGTCGTCGGTGAGTCCGGCGAGCTGGTCGACCGAGTCGATCACGATCTCGCGCTTGCCGTCGTTGATGTTGCGGCTCCAGTCCTGGCCGAGCATGGTGATCTCGTCGCTGAGGGCGGCCACGCGATCGCGCACCTCCTCGGGCTGGTCGACGCCGGAGAGGCGGAAGTCGCGCAACGCCTTCTCGACGGCGAAGCGGGTCACGTCGTCCGCATCACTCAGATCGACAGCAGCAACAGCCTCGTACAGGTCCACCGAGAGACTCAGCTCGGTGCCGAGACGCGAGGCGGCCGCCTCCATCTCCTCGGCCACGTCACGCACCGCTTCCGACGGGTGCACGTTGGCCAGCAAGCCCGACTCCTGGCCGGCCGAGTCGATGTGCATGAGCATCTCGTCGTAGACCACCCAGGTGTTGCCGAGAGTGCGGGGACCCTCCACCGCGAGCAGCGTGTCCCGCAGTCCGCGGGCGTAACTCAGGTGCTCCTCGGCGTCGGCCTGCAGCTGATCCGCCGAGCGGTCGTAGGGCATGTTCTCCAGGCTCCAATCCCACTGCAGCGACGGAGGCAGGATGCGCGACTGCGACAGGAGCACGCCCGAGGACGACTCGGATCCCAGCAGACCCTGGCAACCGGCCGTGGCCAGCAGGGCGGCGACGATCACGGCGAGCGGGACGACGACTTTCGAGCGGGGCGACATCGGCAAGGACCTCGTGACGGTGGCGGTGGGTGACGGTGGTGGTGGCCCCGCCCGGCTCCGTCCGGCCGCAGCGAGGGCCGCGCAGTGTAGCCAATGGGTCGTCGCCCGGGCGCCTCATCGGGCGCCTCATCGGGCGCCTCATCAGGCGCCTCATCAGGCGCGGCAGCGGGAGCCTCGTGGGGCCCCTCGCCGGGCGCGGCGCCCCCGTCAGGACTCGGCGGCGCGGCGGGCCTTGAGGATCGCGTCGACGAGCGCGTCCGGCACATCCGCCGGCAGCGAGGCCCCCTCCGTGCACCGCTTGCCCAGCTCCACCGCCTTCACGTATCCATCGAGGTATTGCTCACACGGCGGGCACAGGTCGAGATGCTGGCGGAACACGATGCGGGACTCGTCCGGCAGCTCGCCGTCGAGGTAGGCCATGATGAAGTCGATGAACTCCTGGCAGTTCATGCGCCGTGTCCGCTGAGATGGGGGTCGAGGAGGGTCTTGAGCGCCTGCCGCGCTCGGTGCAGCCGGGTCTTGATCACGTTGGTGCTGACCTCGAGCTGCTGGGCGGCCTCCTCGGTGCTGAGCTGTTCGATGTCGCGCAACAGCAGCACGGTACGGTGAGTTTCGGGAAGTCTGTCGATGCTGGCGCGGACGAGCTCGCGCACCTCGCGGTTCTGGGCGGCGGCCTCGGCGGTGTGCTCCCAGCCGGTGGGCGGGTCGATCTGGTGCCCGTCGTCCCGGTAGCGCGGCAGCAGGTCCTCGATGGAGACCTCGTTCTTGCGGCGCTTGGCCGAGCGGATCTTCATCAGCGCGGCGTTGACCAGGATGCGGTGCAGCCAGGTCGAGAGCTTGCTGCCGCCCTCGAAGCGGTCGATGGCCTTGTAGGCCGAGAGGAAGGCGTCCTGGACGGCGTCGTGGGCGTCGGCCTCCTTGCGCAGCATGCGCCGGGCCACGGCCAGCATGCGGCCGATGTTCTCGCGCACGAACTGCTCGTAGGCCTCCTCGTTGCCGGCCTTCAGGCGCGCGACCAGGTCGGCCTCGTCGGCAGCGTTCGGCGTGGCGGTCCCCTCGTCCATGGTCCCCGTTATGGCCCCCGTGTGCGGAGGACGCAACCGATGGGAGCCGGTCGCGTCAGGCCACGGCGTCGATGAGCAGGCCGCCGAGCTCGCGGTAGCCCCGATACGACGCGTAGTCGGCGAACCAGCGGGACGGCTCGAATTCCTCGGCGCTCGTCAGCGGGCGGCGATCGACGATGGCGTCGGTCTCGGCCCCGGCGAACCCGGCGTTCCGGAAGGCCTCGGCCCACTGCGCCGCCGAAAGCAGGTGCACATCGACGTCGAGGGCGTCGACCCAGCCGTGGGCGCCGGGGTTGTCGGCGTAGAGGTCCAGCAGGCACACGACCCGGGCCCCGTCGGCGCAGACCCGGCGCAGTTCGCGCAGCGCCGCCGGCAGGTCGAGGCAGTAATACAGCGCCTCCACGGTGAGCACCCGGGTGAAGGTGCCGCCCACGAAGGGCAGGGCCTCGGCCCGGGAGACGGCATAGCCGGCGCCGGCGCCGGCCGGCGCGCGAGCAAGCATGGCCGCCGAGAGGTCGACGCCGGCCGCCCAACCGCAACCGCGGGCGAGCATCTCCCGCGCCCCCCACCCGATGCCGCAGCCCAGGTCGAGGGCCCGGTCGTCGCTGTCGAAGTCCACCCGGTCGAGGGCCTGGGCCGTCATGTCGCCGTGCCCGTCGGCCATGGACTCGCCGCGGCCGGCCTCGGCCCACGAATCGAACTCGGCGGCGACGACTCTCGGTGCGGTCATGGTCGCTGGACTCTCACTCGGGGCACATTCACTCGGGCGTGATCGTCAGGCCGCCCGACGCCCGCAGCGTGATCAGGTACCCGGCGCCCTGGCGCAGTTCGATGTAGGGCGCCTCGCCGTGCATGGCGCGCACGCCCGCCGCCCGGGACAGCTCGACGTCGTTGGCGTAGTCCCAGAAGCGGTTCCACAAGTCGGGGTCCACCTCCTCGTCGTACTCGCCGGCATAGGGCGTGGGCCGCTCGCCCATGGGATCGAGGACGAAGCCGTCCCGCGGCGACTGGTTCTCGCTGAACAACCGCTGGAACAGGCAGATGGAGGCGCCCCGCCACAGGTCGCCGCGCTCGACGTAGGCATCCTCGAACTTGATCACCAGCGCGTCGATGTACGCCCGGCGTCCGTCGAGGTCGAAGATCCGCTGGGGCGCGAGGGGCGTGCCTTTGGGCGACAATTCCTGGAACGACACCTGGGTGGTGTAGGCGCCCGCGTCACTGCGGACCTGGCCGAGCACCGCCAGCCGCGCCACCCGGCGGTCGACCTTCAACGCCTGGTTCGCCTGGTTGAGGATGGCGATGCGCTCCTTCTGGTCGAACACGGTGCGCTCGAGGGCCCCGATCTGCTCCTCGCGCTCGGCGAGGGCGGCCTCGTGCTCGCGGAAGGTCTCGTTCACGCTCCAGGCGCCGTAGCCCACCGCGCCCAGCACGCCGGCATACACGACCGTGCGCAACAAGTAATTGATGCCGCCGGCGGCCACGCTCAGTCCTGCACGCCAGGGGAGGCGTGGCGCTCGCCACCCTCCCACAGCTCGTAGAGCCAGGTGGCGAAGGCCGCCACGGCCACGCCCAGCGGCGCGCCCATGGGCCCGAACTTGTCCTGCACCAGGGCGGCGCAGACGAGCATGATCACCACCAGCATCCCCAGGGAAACCAGCGTCCCGCGGGTCTCGCCGCGCCCCGCGCGGAAGATCAGCGTCGTGGCGAGCAGCGACAGCGCCGCCAGCATGGCGGACGTCGCGCGCACCAGCCCGTCGACGGGCAGCTTGACCCAGGTGACGGCGGCGCGATCCCACGCCCAGAAAGGATCGGTGGGCGCACCGCCGGCCGCGGCCTCGGCGCTGACGGTGGGCTGTTCGTGCAGCGACCAGAGCACCTCGGGGCCGATGAAACACCACACCACCATGGCCGTCACCAGCAGGGCGGGGATGCCCCACCAGCCCGGCGACCCGTCCCGTCGATCGAGGCCCCAGGCCACCAACAACCCGGCCGGGAAGATCGGTACGAGCATGGCGTGGAACATGAGACCCACCTGTCCGTGGCTCGCCACCGACGACGACCACCAGTCGTCCATGCTGAAGTAGTGCAGGCAGGCGAAGCCCACCACGGGCGCGGCCATGGGCATCAGCGCCCAGCCGATGTCCACCGAGCGCGGCACGTACTCGACGTGCTCCTCGGCGGGCTCCTCGCCGCGCCCGCCGCTCATGAGCCAGCTCAGCAGCAGGGCCACGAAGGCCGCGAGCCCCACGAACAGCGCGATGGACCGCAGCTTGGCGTGGAACTCAGGCACGAGGGTGCCGTAGGCGGCCCAGTCCATCAGCCACAGGAAGGCGAGGTAGAGCACACCGCCCATGACCAGCGGCACGAACGGCGCGAGCCACTTGCCGAGCCGGCGCGGGAGTTGCAGGCCCACGACCGCCAGGCCCAGCACGGCGTAGCCGCCCATGCCGATGACGAGACCCATGGGCCCCTTCACGGCGGTCCACGAAGGCCCCCCCAGGGCGCCGGCGCCGGCCCACAGCAGGAACAGGATCAGCCATCCCTGCCAGATCCAACCGAGCCCGCCGGCGCGATCGCGGGCTTGCCAACCGGCCCGCTCGAACACGCGTTGGCGCTCGACGGCGCACCAACTCAGCGTCGTCAGCCAGACGAACGCGAACGCCACCACGTAGAGGATCGACGCAATCTCACCGAAGATGCGCCGGTTGGCCACGGGCTCGGTGGACGTCTGCAGGGCCACGGCCCACAGCATCCCGCCGATGATGAGGGTGTAGAGGAGGATCATCGCCGGCCATTTCACCACGCCCCGCGTCCGGGTTCACCACGCACCCCTTCCCGGGACTACAATCGCTTCGGGAGCCGGATGGACCGGCCGCACGACCGGAGAGGGGATCGGATGCTCAGCCGCCGACAGTTCCTGGGTGCGTTGGGCCTGCCGGCCGCCGCCGTGGCCCCGGCCTTGCTGCGCCCCGGCGCCGCCCGCGCGCTGCTCGCCGCCCTGCCGCCCGCGCCGGGTCCGGCCGCCCTCGTGGCCCGCGACGAGGACTTCTGGGCCGAGGTGGCCCGGGCCTTCACCGTCGACCGCAGCCTGATGAACCTCAACAACGGCGGGGTGAGCCCGGCCACGGCCTTCGTCCAGGACGCCATGAAGGCCCACCTCGACTACAGCCACAAGGCCCCCGCCCACACCATGTGGAAGGTGCTCGAGCCCCAGCGCGAGGCGGTCCGCGCGCGCCTGGCCCGGTCCTTCGGCTGCAGCGCCGAGGAGGTGGCGATCACGCGCAACGCGTCGGAGTCGCTGCAGATCTGTCAGTTCGGCTTCGACCTCGCGCCGGGTGACGAGGTGCTCACCAGCACCCAGGACTACCCGCGCATGATCAACACCTTCAAGCAGCGCGAGCGGCGCGAGGGCATCGTGCTCAGGCAATTCGACCTGCCCGTCCCGGCCGAGGACGACGACGAGGTGGTGCGCCGCTTCGAGAACGCCATCACCGAGCGCACCAAGCTGATCCTCATGTGCCACATGATCAACGTGACCGGGCAGATCCTGCCCGTGCGCGCGGTGGTGGCCATGGCGCGGCGCCACGACATCCCGGTCATCGTCGACGGGGCCCATGCCCACTACCACTTCCCCTTCACCCATGCCGACCTCGACTGCGACTACTACGGGTCGAGCCTGCACAAGTGGCTCTTCGCGCCCCACGGCACGGGCTTCCTCTACGTGCGCCGCGACAAGATCGCCGACCTGTGGCCGCTCATGGGCGCCGACGACCCCCAGAGCGCATCGATCACCAAGTTCGAGGAGATCGGCACCCACCCGGCCGCCAACGCCCTCGCGGTCGCCGAGGCGCTCACCTTCCACGAGGGGCTGGGCGCCGAGCGCAAGGCCGCCCGCCTCGTCTACCTGCGCAACCGCTGGGCCGAGCGCCTGCTCGGATCCGAGCGCATCAAGCTGCACACCAGCCTGAAGCCCGGCTTCGCCTGCGGCATCGCCACCGTCGAGATCGACGGCATCGAGCCCGGCGACCTGCAGCGCTGGCTGTGGAAGCAGCACCGCATCCTCACCACCCCCATCGTCCACGACCAGTTCCAGGGCATCCGCGTCTCGCCGAGCGTCTACACCACGCCCGCCGAGATCGATCGCTTCGCGGACGCCATGGAACACGCCATCGAGCACGGGGTGGGCTGAGTCGCCGGGCGCGATCGGCTAACCTCTCGCGCATGTCGCTGCTCACCATCGAAGGACTGCGCAAGGGCTACCGCCTGCCCGACGGCTCCGAGCGCCTCGTGCTCGACGTGCCCGCTTTCACGCTGGCCGAGAAGGCCCAGGTCGCCCTGCGGGGCTCGAGCGGGTCGGGCAAGACCACGCTGCTGCACTGCATCGCCGGCATCCTGCGACCCGACGCCGGCACGGTGGAGGTCGCCGGGACCAACGTGGCCGCCCTCTCGGAGGGCAAGCGCGACGCCTTCCGGGCCCGGCACATCGGCTACGTGTTCCAGACATTCAACCTGCTGCAGGGTTACTCCGCGCTGGAGAACGTCGAGCTGGGCATGTTCTTCGGCCGCGGCGCCGACGTGCGGCGGGCCACCGAGCTGCTCACCTCGCTGGGCCTCGGCGACCGCTTGCACGACCAACCGTCGCAGCTCTCGGCCGGTCAGCAGCAGCGCGTCGCCCTCGCCCGCGCCCTTGCCAACCAGCCCGAGCTGGTGCTGGCCGACGAACCCACCGGCAACCTCGACGCCGACCGCGCCGGCGAGGCCCTCGACCTGATTCGCGACACCTGCACTCAGCACGGCGCCGCGCTGTTGCTCGTGAGTCACGACCCCGCCGCCCTGGCCCACTTCGACGAGGTGGTCGACCTCGCCGCCATCAACCACGCCGCCAAAGTCGCAAACAGCGCCGGCGGCACCGCCACTCGCGGGGCGACGGACGCCAGCGCGGGATCCGCCACCGACGGGTCTGCGTCGTGAAGGGCCCGCTCTCCGGCATCGCCATGATCGTGCGGCGCAGCCTGCGTCGGCACCTGCTCTCCACCACGGTGACGGTGCTCGCCATCGGCCTCGCCACGGGGCTGGTCATGGCCGTCTTCGCGGTGAGCGATCAAACTGAGGGCGCGTTCACCGGCGGCGACCTCGGCTTCGACGCGGTGGTCGGCGCCCGCGGCAGCCAACTGCAGCTCGTGCTCAACTCGGTCTTCCACCTCGACACCTCGCCCGGCAACGTGCCGTGGGCGCTGTACGAGCAACTGCAGAGCGACCCGCGGGTGGGCCTCGCCATCCCCTACGCCGTGGGCGACAACTACCTCGGCCACCGCATCGTCGGCACGACGCCGGAGCTGTTCACCGCGTTCAGCTACCGCGACGGCAAGACGCTGGCCCCCGGGCCCGGCGGCCGCGTGTTCGAACCCGACCTGCGCGAGGCGGTCATCGGCAGCGCGGTGCCGCAGCGCACGGGCCTCACGCTGGGCGCCACCTTCCAGCCCACCCACGGCGTCGTCGCAACGGGCCGAGAGCGCGACGAGCACGAGGAGGACTACCTCGTCGTCGCCGTGCTCGAACCGACCAACAGCCCGGCCGACAAGGTCATCTGGATCCCCATCGACGGCATGTTCCACATGTCGGGGCACGTCCTGCGCGGCGACGGCGAGGAGTTCCACGCCGACGAGCACGAAGGCGAGGAGATCCCAGACGCCGTCAAACAGGTCAGCGCGATCATGCTGAAGCTGCGCGGGCCCCAGGCCGGCATGGCGCTCAACCAGCAGTACAACCTCGGCGGCAGCGACTACACGGTCGCGTGGCCCGTAGCCGCATCGCTGGCGCAGCTCTTCGACAAGCTCGGCTGGGTCGTCTCGGTGCTGCGGCTGGTGGCCTATCTGGTGGTGGTCGTCGCGGCGGGCACGATCCTCGCGAGCCTCTACAACACCATGAACGAGCGGCGCCGCGAGTTCGCCATCCTGCGCGCCTTGGGCGCCCGGCGGCGCACGGTCATGGTCGCCATCGTGCTCGAGGCCATGGCCATCACCGCCCTGGGGTGCCTGGCGGGACTGCTCGTCTACGGGGCGATCATGGCCGTGGCGGCCCACCTCGTGCGCGAGCAGACCGGCGTGGTGCTCGACGTGTTCGCGTGGCATCCGGCCCTGGCGGCCACGCCCGTGGGCATGCTACTGCTCGGCGGTCTGGCGGGGCTGCTGCCCGCCGCCAAGGCCTACGCCACCGACGTGGCCGCCGGATTGCTGCCCACGTCGTGAGGCGAACCTGCGGCAGAGGCCGCCGGGACAGGCCATAATGAGAGCCATGCGCGGCGCCATCCTCGGACCCATCCTGATCCTGCTCGCCCTCATGGGCGGGGCCGGCGTGTGGTGGATGGCGGCCAACACCCCGCCGGCCGACGCGACGCCCGTGCTCGCCCTGCGCGGCGAACCGATCCGCAAGGCGCCGGTCGTGTCGAAGGCGCCGGTCAAGTCGCAAGCCCAGGCCGACGCGTCGAAGCCGGCCGTCGGGGAACAGCCGGCCGAACCGGAGGAACTTGGCGAGGTCGCCAACGCCACACCCGCGCCGACGCCGGACGTCGTGCCGGTCCTGACGCCCTTCGTCTCGACGATCCCGAACCCTCCGCCGCCGCCCCCGCCACCGGTCGGCACGGTCGCCGCCGCGAGCGAGCCTGAAGAGTCCGCGCCGGACGAGATCGCAGCCCCCGAGCCGACCCGCCCCGCGCCCCACTTCGCGACCTCGTTCGCCGCCCCGAACGACAGCGGCGTCGACGACCCGGCGCCGGATCCCGGCAAGGCGGTCGACCCCGCCGACGACTCACTGCTCAACGTCTCCTTCCTCGACCTCTACCTGAACGACTTCGTGCCGCCGGACCCGGGCCGCGCGCTGCCAGCGGACCGCGAGCCCACCCCGTTCCCCGATCCGGTCCGCGCCCTGCACGGGCGGCGCATCACCATCGAGGGCTTCATGGTGCCGTCGACCTTCGAGGGCGACGTGGTGTCCGAGTTCATCCTCAGCGGCGACCCGCCCGGCTGCTGCTTCGGCGGCATCCCCGCCTTCGACCAGTGGATCGAGGTGAAGATGGCGGCCGACGCGGACAAGCCCGAGTACGACCCCTTCGTCATGTACACGGTGACGGGTCGGCTCGCCGTCGGCGAGGTGATCAACGAGTACGAGCTGCTCGACAGCCTCTACCGCATGTCCGGCGAGGCCGTCAGCGCCGACTGGTAGGGCGCACGGCGGCGCTCACGCCGGCCGCGCCGCCACAGCCGCTCGAATCCGGCCCGCCTATTCCGGCAACGCGTCGATGCGGGCGGCCAGCTCCTCGGCGGCATCGAGCAGGTGGTGCGACACGGTGCTCTGCAGGTGCGGCGGCAGGAACACCACGCGGCCGGTCTTGAGCGCGGTGAGGTGGCGCAGGGACGGCTCGTCGCTCAGGTAGCGGGCGCTGGTCCCGGGCTCCTCGGCCGTGCCGTCGACCAGGATCACATCGGGGTCCATGAGCAGCAGCTCCTCGATGTCGATGCGATCGTTGCCGACGCGGCCCGCCTCGGCGGCCAGGTTGCGCAGGCCCGCCAACTGCATGACCACGTGGAGCGAGGTGTCGGCGCCCGCGGTCCAGCCGCCCGACCCGAAGTTGGTGTAGCTGAGCACGCCGATGGAGGCGCGCGACCCGTCGGCCACGAGCGCATTGCGACGGCGGCTCAGGTCGGCCCACAACGCCGCGGCGGCCGGCTCGGCGTCCACCGCCCGGGCCAGCAGGTTGATGATGGTCTCCAGGTCGTCGAACGAGCGCAGGGCCGGCAACGCCAGCACCGGGATGCCCGACTGACGCAGCACCGACGTCGTGTTCAGGTCCTGCCAGGAGTGGGCCACGACCAGGTCGGGTTCCAGAGCGAGCAGGTCCTCGCCGCGATAGTGCGTGAAGGTGCCGGCCGCGCTCACCCCACCCGACGCGAACAACGAGGCGTCGGCGGGGATGCCGACGATGCGTTCGGTCGCGACCAAGGCCATGAGCAGATCGAGCGCACTGTTGTTCCCGGCGACGATGCGCTGCGGGACGGCGTCGAGGGTCAGGCGGGTCCCATCAGGCAGGTCGACGGCCCGTCCTCCCTCGGGCGACCCAGCGCTGCTTGATGCCTCGCCGGATGATGCCTCGCCGGGAGATCCGGCGTCCGCCGACGAATCACCGACCCCGCCGCAGGCGACCAGCGGGCCCCCGACCACAATGAGCGTCACGAGCAGCAGGCAACGGACGATGGGGCGCATGGCGGGCACGGTGGAGACACCGCATCGGAGGGTGCGGCGCCGCGCCCGGCTTCGGGCAATGGACTCCGGCGGCGCGCTCGTCCACCCTAGCGCAGCCCTCGCGCTCGACCAATGGCAGCCACCGCACCCACCTCACCCGCCCCGCCCGAGCCCCGACGCCTGTCGCCCGGACGGCTCGGCCTGCTGCTCGGCGGGATCCTCGCGGTGCTGTTCGTCTACGCCGTCCGCAGCGGGAGCACCGGCCTGCACGACTGGGACACGACCTGGCAGGGCGTCTCGTCCCTGCTCGGATTCGGCGACCCGCTCCCCGGCAGCCTGCAGACCATCGTCGAGCTGCGCCTGTTCCGGGCGCTGGTGGCGCTCGGCGTGGGCGCCGCCCTGGCCCTCTCGGGCGGACTGCTCCAGGGCGTGTTCCGCAACGACCTGGCCTCGCCCTCCATCATCGGCGTCTCGGCGGGCGCGGCCCTGGGCGCGTCGCTGGCCATCCTCGTCATCGGCGGTTACGGCCCGCAGTTCTTCCTCGAGGAGTTCGCCGGGGTGGCGCCGCTGTTCGTGAGCGCGGCCGCGTTCCTCTTCGCCCTGGGCACGGTCTGGCTGGTGACCCGGCTCGCCACCACGGGCGGCCGCATCTCGGTGCCCACCCTGCTGCTCACCGGCATCGCCCTCAACGCCATCATCAGCGGGCTGCTCGCGGCCATCCAATCGCTGGTGCTGCAGGACTATGAGGTGGCCCGTGCGATCATCTCGTGGACCTTCGGCACCCTCGACGACCGCACCGGCTACCACGTGGCCCTGATCTGGACCGGCGTGGCCCTGTCCGCCTCGGTGATCCCCTTCGTGTCGGTGGAGCTCGACCTCTTCGCCGGGGGCGAGGACGACGCGCGCAGCCTCGGCGTGCACACCCAACGCACCAAGAACCTGGCCCTGCTCTCGGCGGCCCTCGCCGCCGGCGTGGCCGTGGCCGTAGCCGGTCAGATCGCCTTCCTCGGCCTCACCGTGCCGCACCTGCTGCGCATGCTCGTGGGCCGCGGTCACCGCGCGCTGCTGCCCCTGTGCCTGCTCGGCGGCCCGACCTTCCTGCTGGGCGCCGACCTGGCCCAGCGCTGGTTGTTGGGCACGGGCGCGCTGCAACCCGGCGTGGTCATGTCGCTCATCGGCGGCCCCTTCTTCCTGTTCCTGCTGGTGCGCAACCGCGCCAAGATCCAGGCCTGGTGACGGACGCCCCCGACATGCCCCCGCCCACCGACAGCCCCCGCACGACCGACGCGCGCGCCCCCCACGAGGCAACGACCGAAGCGACCACCGTCGCGCCCACCGAGGTCCTGCGCGGCGCCGGCCTCTCGCACAGCTACGCGGGCGAGGTGAAGGCCGTCGACGGCGTCGACATCGAGCTGCCCCCGGGCGAGTTGCTCGTCGTCATCGGCCCCAACGGCGCCGGCAAGTCGACGCTGCTCAAGATCCTGGCCGGCCTGGTCACGCCCGAAGCCGGCACCATCGAACTGGGCGGCCGGCCGCTCGCTTCGCTCGATCCGCGGAGCCGGGCCCGCTCCCTCGCCGTGGTGCCCCAGTCGCTGCGCGCCATCCCCGAGGTGACCGTGCGCCACTTCGTCCTCGGCGGGCGCTACGGACACCTCGACAAGTGGCGCCGCCACGGGGCCGTCGACGATCTCGCCGTGGACCGCGCCCTGGCGGAGGCCGACGTGTCCGACGTGGGCCACCGCCTGCTCACGCAGATCTCCGGCGGCCAGCGCCAGCGCGTGCTCATCGCCCGGTCCCTCGCGCAACAGGCGGCGACGCTGCTCGTGGACGAGCCCACCAACTCCCTCGACCCCGAGCACCAGATCGCAGTGTTCAGCCTGATCCGCCGCCTCGTCGACAAGGGGCGCTCGGCCCTCGTCGTGACCCACGACATGAACCTGGCCAGCCAGTTCGCCGGCGCCATCGCGCTTATGGCGGAGGGTCGCATCGTTGCCTCCGGCGCGGCGGGACAAGTGCTGCGCCCCGAAGTGCTCGGGCCGGTCTACGGCGACCATCTGCGCTACGGCACCTGGCCCGCACCCGGCGGCGAGGGTACGCGTCCCTACGTGGTGCCCTGGTTGGAGTAGTCGCCGGCGCCGCGTGCGTCGACGCCGCGGCCCGCCCCGGGCGCGCTTAGGGCCGCACGTCCTCGATGTCCATGTCGAGGTTCTCGACGAGGAAGGCCCATTCGTCGGCCACCTCGGCGATCTTCATGGCCGTGGGCTTGCCCGCGCCGTGGCCGGCCCCCGTCTCGATGCGGATCAGCACCGGCGTGGTGCCCCCGTGGGCCGCCTGCAGCGCCGCGGCGAACTTGAAGCTGTGGCCCGGCACCACCCGGTCGTCGGTGTCGGCCGTCGTCACCATGGTGGCCGGATAGGACGTGCCCGCCCGCAGGTTGTGATACGGCGAGTAGGCCTTCAGCGCCGCGAACTGGGCCGGGTCGTCGCTGCTGCCGTAGTCGTGGGTCCAGTATTTCCCGGCGGTGAAGTGCTGGAAGCGCAGCATGTCCATGACGCCCACCGCCGGCAGGGCCGCCCCGAACAGCTCGGGACGCTGCGTCATGGCCGCCCCCACGAGCAGTCCGCCGTTGCTGCGCCCGCTGATGGCGAGTTTCCCGGACGACGTGTAGCCCTGGGCGATGAGCCACTCGGCCGCCGCGATGAAGTCGTCGAACACGTTCTGCTTGTTCAGCTTCGTGCCCGCCGCGTGCCACTCCTCGCCGTACTCGCCGCCGCCGCGCAGGTTGGCCACGGCGTAGACGCCGCCGAGGTCCATCCACGCCACCTTCGACACCGAGAACGACGGCAGGATCGAGATGTTGAAGCCGCCGTAACCGTAGAGCAGCGTGGGCGCCTCGCCGTCGAGGGCCGTGTCCGCCCGGTGGCACAGGAACAGGGGGATGCGCGTGCCGTCCTTGCTCGCGTAGAACACCTGCCTGACCACGTAGTCGTCGGGATCGACGTCCACCGTGGCGCGACCGATGAGCCGGCTGACCCCCGACTCGAGGTCGTAGTGGTAGGTGCTCGGCGGCGTCGCGTAGCTCTCGAAGCTGTAGAACACCTCGCGGTCGTCGGCGTGCCCGCTGAACCCGCTCGCGCGTCCGAGGCCGGGCAGATCGACCGCCCGCTCGAAGTGGCCGTCGAGATCGAGCACGCGCACGCGGGTGGTGGCGTCGTGCAGCTCGGAGCAGAGCAAGCGCCCCCCGACGATGTCGGCCGAGCGCAGGGTGTCGCTGCCCTCGGGCACGACGGTGCGCCAGTGCTCGCGCTCCGGCCGGCGTGCGTCGACGGCCACGATGCGTCCGCGCGGCGCGTCGCGGTCGGTCAGGAAGAACAGCTCGTCGCCCTGGCTGCCCACGAAGTTGTAGCTGCCGTCCCATCCGCCGATGAGCTCCCGCGGCGCGGCGTAGCGCTGCCGCAGGTCGCGCAGGTAGACGAGGTTGGGCGGCCCGGCCCGCCACACCGAGATGACTAGCCAGCGGCCGTCGTCGCTGACCGTGGCCCCGAAGCTCCAGTCGGGCTGGTCGGGTCGCTCGTAGACCAGCTCGTCCTCAGCCTGGGGCGTGCCGACGCGGTGGTAGTAGAGCTTGTGGTCGCGGCTCGACGAGAGGAAGGCCTCGCCGGCGGCCGGCGCCGGGAAGCGCCCGTAGAAGAAGCCCTCCCCGTCCGCGGTCCACGCGGCGCCGCTGAACTTCACGTGGTGCAGCGCGTCGGGCAAATCGTCCCCGGTGGTCAGGTCGCGCACGTGCCAGGTGCGCCAGTCGCTTCCCGACTCCTGGCGCGCGTAGGCCATGTAACGGCCGTCGTCGCTGAACGACTGCCCTCCCAGGGCCACCGTGCCGTCGTCCGACCACTGGTTGGGGTCGAGCACGGGCCGGCCTTCTTCCGCCAGCGCTTCCCAGGAGTCGGCCGTGAACAACACCGAGTGATTCTGCAGCCCATCGTTCTTGAAGACGTAGGAGCGTCCACCGGCCTCGAAGGGCGCCGAGACCTTCTCGTAGTCCCACAGGGCGGTGAGGCGGTCGACGATGGTCTGCCGCTCGGGGATCGACTCGAGGTAGCGGAAGGTGACGTCATTCTGGCGGCCGACCCAGTCGGCCACGTCGCCGTCCTCGCGCACGTCGTTCTCGAGCCAGCGATAGGGATCGGCCACCTCGACGCCGTGGTAGGTGTCGGTGTGCTCGAGGGTCTTCGTCTCGGGGTAGGCCGTGACCGACGGGCCCTCGTCGGCCGGCCCGGCCGATCCCGAGGCGCTCGCCGACCGCCCGGAGTCCTGGGCCGCCAAGGGTGCCGCCGCGGCCAGCAGGGCGAGGCCGACCGGCAGGGCCGCCCTCGCAGAGAGGACGAAATCGCGAATCGAAAGCATGGATCGGCTCCGGTGGGCGTGACCCGAGGCCCCTGTATACACGCTGTCCCGGCCGACAAGGCACCGGGCGGCCGGGCGGGGTCGCGGCCCCGGAGCGGCACCCGACCTCGGGCGGGTTCTTCACGCCATCGGGCGATCCTGGTAGGTTTGGCCCCCTTCGACTCTGCCCGTCAAAGGGTCGACCCGGGTCAGCAACGGGTCGCCGACGTGCGGGTCACCGGTGGGCTCGATCACCGCAGTGCTCGATCACCGAATTGCTCGATCACCGAATTGCTGGGCGTCGTTCAGGAGAGTTGCCATGTCTCGTGTCTGCCAAGTGTCCAAGCGCGGTACGCGTGTCGGACATTCGATCGCCCGGCGCGGTCTCGCCAAGCCCAAGGGCGGTATCGGACTCAAGACCACGGGCGTCACCAAGCGCAAGTTCAAGGTCAACGTCCACCGCAAGCGCATCTGGGTGCCCGAGCTGAAGCGCTATGTGCGCGTGCGGCTCTCGGCCAAGGCGCTCAAGGCCATCGACGTGAAGGGCCCCTACCGGGTGCTCGTCAGCGCCGGACTGATCAAGCCCATCAAGCCCAAGGCACGCAAGTCGCCGGCGACCGCCGAGGCTCCCGCCGCTCCGACGTCGGACGCCTGACGCCCCCCGCTTTCTCGAGAACCGGCCATGGCCAAGTCAAAGAAGAAGGTCGATGTCGTGCACCTGGTGTGCAGCGAGACCGGCGACCAGAACTACACCATCAAGAAAAAGGTGGGCACGGCGAAGCTCGAGCTGAAGAAGTACAGCCCGCGTCTGCGCCGACACACCGTCCACGTCGAGCGGAAGAAGTAGGGCGCCGTCCCCATCGAGCGCGCACGGCCGAGCGCCCGTGATGAGCGGCGCCGCTGACGGATCTGCGCCTGAGGCGTCGACCTAAGCCGGGACCGGGTCCGCCCCTTCACCATCGAGGGCGTCGTCGTCCTCCTCGTCCTCGAGGAAATAGTTGAAGTCCTTGGTCTCCTCCACGTGGAGGATGGCCCAGGCGTGGGCCGCCGACTTGGCCGTGAAGAGCTGCCGCTGGATGTTGCGGTCGGTGCCGAGGGCCTGGGCCAGGGCCGCGAGCACCGAGAGGTGGCGGTTGCGCTGATCGGGCGGCGTGGCGAGCACCACCATGCAGTAGACCGGCACACCGTCGGGCGTTTCGAAATCCATGCCGGTGCGCGAGATGCCCATGGCGCCCACGATCTCGTCGCCCCCCGCCAGCGTCCCGTGGGGCAGCGCCAGCCCGCTGCCGAAGCAGGTGCTCGCCTGCGACTCGCGGTCGAGCACCGAGGCCAGCAGGGCCTTGCGGTCGGCATCGAGCCGGTTGGTGCGGATCAACACGTCCACGAGCTGGGCGATGGCCTGCTCCTTCGTGGACGCCTCGAAGCCCGTGACGATGTTCTCCTCGTGCAGGAAGTCGATCAGCCGCTCGCGGTCGTGGTCGACCTCGCCCGAGCGCGTCAGGGCGATGCGGGTCAGCCACGGACCGACGATCTCGTTGGCGGTGACCACGGCCAGACCGGTGGTGAGCACCACCGACGAGATCGAGCTCAGGGCCGGGTCGTCCTGCACGAGCAGCAGCAGGCCCACCGCCACGCCGGCCTGGGGCACGAGCGCCATGCCGAGGTAGCTGCGCAGGCGCCGGGTCGCATGGGCCAGGCCCATGGCCAGCCGCGCCGCCGCCAACTTGCCCACCAAGCGCCCCGTGAAGACCAGGCCCGCGATGACACCGGCCTCGCCGAGGTGCTCGACGTCGAGGTGCATGCCCGCCAGGGTGAAGAACACCGCGAAGATGGCGTCGCGCACGTTGACGAAGGCCGACTCGACGATCTCGTCCTTGTCGGGCGTGAGGTTGGCCAGGACCACGCCGAGGAACAGGCACGCCAGCAGCGACGAGGCGCCGATGAGCTCGGCCGCCCCGAAGGTGAGCATGACCGTCAGCATCGAGGCCGTGGCCAGGCGCTCGGCCTTGAACACCTTGCGGGTGATCAGGATCAGCAGGCCGCCCAGCCCCAGCCCGAGCACCGCGGCCATGCCCAGCTGCTGCAGCGGCAGCAGGAAGAAGTCGCTCAGCGGGTGCACGACGCTCGCGTCGAGCTCGACCCGCGCCGCCATGCGCGCCACCTCGAACATGAGGATGCAGGCGATGTTGTTGAGGGCCACGGCCCCCACCAGCGTCTTGACGAACACGCCCTTGCTGCGCGTCTCGGCGATGAGCGCGATGATCGTCGCCGGCGCGGTGGAGATGCACAGCGTCGCGAGCAGTCCGGCGGTGGGCCAATCGGCGCCGTAGACGTGGCGAACCACCGACCACACGATCACGGGCGTGATCACCACCTCGCACGCCAGCAGGATGCCCAGGCGCTTGCGGGCGTTTCTCAGGCGGCGCAGGTTGAGGTGCCCGCCCACCACCATGACCATCACGCCCAGGGCGAAGTGGGTCACCGGCTGCAGGCCGTCCACCGATTCGCGCGGGAACAGATCGAGGCCGGCGGCCCCGAGCAGCACGCCCACCAGGATCTGCCCGGTCACGCTGCCCAGCTGGATGCGCTTGGTGACCTCCCCGGCCAGCAGGCCGGCGACGATCACCACGGCCAGGATCAGCAGCGGGTCGGCAGAAGTGAACACGGGGCTGATCGTGCCTTTCGGGACGGTGGGGTTGAACCGCGCAGACGAAACGCCGGGAAACCGGGCCGCAGCCCTGACTCAGCCGCGACTCAGCGCGGAATGAGCCGGTACTCCACGAACTCGAGCCCCTCGTCTTCGCCGGGACGGGTTGCGGCCGTCGTGTAGCGCTTCTCGATCCAGTCGCGGTCGACGGGGAAGAGCACGTCGCCGTCCTGCCGCCCCACCGCCGGCACCCAGGTGATGACGAGGGGATCGGGCAGCGGCCCCGACTCGTCGAGGACCTGGGCGAAGATCTGCCCCCCGCCGATGACGAACAGGCGCTCGGCCTCTGCATGACTCGCGTCGTTCGCGCCGTTCGCGCCCGGCCGGGCCGCGGACCCGCCGACGGGATGGGCACGCCACCAGGCCACCGCCGCGTCGACCGAACCGAACCAGCGCGCGCCGTCTCGTTCGGCGCCCTCGGGCAGGACAGCGTCGGCGTCGGCCCCCACGCTGCGCGACACGATCAGATGCCGGCGCCTGGGCAGGGGCTTGGCGCCGAAGCTCTCCCAGGTCTTGCGCCCCATCACCAGGGCGTGGCCCAGGGTCGTGCGCTTGAAGTGCTTCAGGTCCTCGGGGTGATGCCAGGGCAGGTCGTCGTCGCGACCGATGACGCCGTCGCGCGCCACGGCCACGACGATGCCGTAGGGCGCGGCCTCGGGAGCCTCATGGTCACGAGCCCCCTCATCGGAAGGATCGGCGCCCGTCTCTGCAGCCCCGGACTCTGCGGCGTCGTCCGCCGGCGTCCCGTCCACGCGCGTCAGACCGCCACCTTGAAGCTGATGGGCTTGTGGCACTCGTAGCCGCTCAGCACGAAGTCGTCGAAGCCCAGGTCGTCGAAGGGCTTGTCGGCGATGGTGAGGTTTGGCAGCGGCAGGGGGTCGCGCATGATCTGCCGGCGCAGGCCCTCGACGTGGTCGTAGTCGGCCATCGAGCCGTCGGGCGACGCGCTGTAGATGTGCGCGTCGACGATGGTGTGGTCGAAGATGCCCGGCGCGAGGCCCGCATCGTGGGCCAGCATGGTGGTGAGCGTCGCGTAGGCCGCCATGTTGAAGGGGATGCCCAGGGCGATGTCGCCCGAGCGCTGGGTCAGGTGGCAGTTGAGCCGGCCGTTCAGAACCTGGAACGCGAAGGTGTAGTGGCACGGCGGCAGCTTGCTGCTCCACGCGTTGCCCGGCTCCCACGCGGTGACGACCATGCGCCGCGACGTCGGGTCGTGCTTCAAGGCATGACGCACCAAGGCGATCTGGTCGATCTCGGTCACGTCCCAGCCGCCGTCGGCGCGCTTCTTCGCGCTGGGGAAGTGGCGCCAGTAGTGGCCGTAGGCCGTGTCGAGGTTGCCCTCAGCGTCGGCCCAGGCGTCCCAGATCTTGGTGTGCTCGCGCAGGTTGCGGATGTGGTCGTCGCCCGACAGATACCAGAGCAACTCGTGCAGCACCGACGCCCAGCGCATCTTCTTGGTGGTCAGCAACGGGAAGCCCTGCGCCAGGTCGTGGCGGTAGTGGGCGCCGAAGTACGAGATCGTGTGGACGCCCGTGCGCTCGTTGGGCTTGTGGACGCCCTCATCGAGGACGAGCTTGACGAGATCGAGGTAGGCCTGCATCGAGGTCGATTCTAGAGTGGGAGCCGCGGCGCTTCCATTTGCGTCGGAACCAATCGCCGCCAAGCCGCCGCCCGGGGCCGCCGACTCCACGATGACTCCACGCCGATTCCACAGCGGTGCGCTGGCCCTGGCGTTGGCCCTCGTCGGCGGCTGCGGACCCGAGGCCGCCCGTGACACTCCCTCGGCCGACGCCGCGCCCGGCGAGTCGGCCCCGGGCAACCCATCCTTGGGCAACCCATCCCCGGGTCGCCCGTCCCCGGACAATTCCTCCACGGACCACGCCGTCGCGGGCCTCGCCAACCCCGGCTTCGAGCTCGTCGTCGACAGCACCACCGACCCGCCCAAGTACGGCGCCTACTGGGTCGGCGCGTTCATGCCCGTGCCCGACAGCGCCGCCGACCTGATCGTCTCGGCGACGGAGAGCGGACGCCCGGCCCACGGCGGCGAGCGCTACCTGCGCCTGCCCACCCATCGCACGGTGCGCCAGAAGATCGTCGCGCTGAAGGAGCGCCCGGCGCCGGACGCCGTCTCCCTGGCCGTGCGCCTCGCCGACGCGACGGCGCTCCACGTGACCCTCGAGGACGGACCCGGCCGCCGCACCACCATCGTGGTCGACAACTCGTTCTCCGACCCGGGTGTGATCCAGTACGAAGAGGCCGACGACGGATGGACCTCGGTGTGGCTGCGCCCCGCCGACCGCTTCGCCGCCGAGCACGGGGAGTCACCGCAGCCGCGGCTGGTGCTGCACCTTGCGGCCCGCGGGCCCGACGGCGCCTCCGTCGAGGTCGACGACGTGCAGGCCACGGTGTCCCTGCCGCCCACCCCCGATGCCGCGGCCCTGAGCCGCGAGATCGAGGCCCTCGTGCGCTGGCAGCTCGAAGTGTGGTTGCTCGAGCCCGAGCACGGCGGCCTCGGCCTCGTCGATCCGGCCACGGGCTACATCCGCGCCCACGCCTACGACGTGGTGACGGGCGCCATCACGGCGCCGGCGCGGGTGGTCTCGTTCCACTCCATCCACCGGCTGCTGGTGACGTGGCTGGCCCACGCCCGGGCCCGGGGCCTCGACGACGAGGTGGCCCGTTGGACGCCGTCCCTGCGACGCATCGTCACGACCATGCTCGAGCACAACGTGCACCCGCTCACCGGCCTGCCGCGCAACGTCGAGCTGCCCCCGGCCGGCGAGCCGCGACCGCCGCGTCCCCTCGACGACCAGCCGGTGACGGTGGGCGCCTACATCGAGTTCCTGCTCGATGCTCTCCCGCTGCTGGACGACGACAAGCTGTCCGGCCGCACTCTGCAGGCCTGCCGCCGCATGGCCGACACCCTGCTGCGCCTCGCCGCCGAGCACGACCGCGAAGAGCCCAACACCTGGGACCTCGAGCAGGGCAGCGGCATCCTGCGCGGCCGCTGGGACAACTGGTACGGACACATCCCGAACAAGCTCGACCCGCAGGGCGCCATCGAGACGCCGCGCCGCTTCAACACCGCGTGGGCCATCGTGACCGGTCGCAGCTTCTGGTACCACCTGTTCCAGTCGCCCGCGGCGATCATGCGCGTGCACGAGCTCGACCCGCGGCCCAGCGATCTGCCCGCGCTGCGCAAGGCCCTTTCGCGTTTCGAGCGCGAGTGGGACGCCCACCGCTACCAGCTCGAGAACGACACCGACGACCACTACGGCTACCTGTGCAAGGACGTCCTGGCGCTGCTGCACCACTCGCCGCAGCCCCTCCCCGAAGCCCTCGCCCTCGTGCAGTCCGCCACCGACCATCGCCTCGCCCGCGATGGCGGCGCCGGGGACACGCTGTGGGTCCAAGGCGCGCGGCTCGGCACGCCCTGCGCCGGCGACAGCCCCCGGGCGATCCTCGGGCTCGTCGAGCTCTGGTCGTTGCCGCCGCGGCTCAACCCCGAGACGGCGGGCCTGCCGCTCTACCGCGACGCCGTGCTCGAGCTGGCCGCCAGCGACTTCAAGGGCCGCCAGCTCACCAACGGCCAGTTCACCGAGAGCTTCTTCAAGAACTGGGAGATGGTCTGCATCTGCTTCCGCGGCAACCTGCAGGACGACTGCCGCTCGCCGCCGCCCGAAGGCTGGCACGGCGACGTCGGCGACACCTTCGGCGGCCCGCCCACCTCGGCCATCGATGCCCAGCTCGCGGCCTGGCGCGTGGCCGGCGACGACCCCGCCCTGCGCCGCGAGATCCTGGCACGGCTCGCCCTGATCCACCGCGTCACCGAGCAGCAGTTGCGCCGGCCGCACGGCTATCTGTTCGGCCTCGACACGGCCATCGCCGAGCAGTACGGCTTGCCCGAGAAGTACACCATCGGTCTGTCGTCGAAGAGCGCCGCCGGCCTCGGCTACGTCATGGCCTGGGCCAATCTGCTGCCCCACCTGGACACCTCACCGTGACCACCGCCGCGTCGACGCCCGCCGTGCTGCCCGCCGACTGGCGCTGGCACCACGCCCACGCGGCCACGTCGTTGAGCGCCATCGACGACCTCTTCCCCGGGCGCTTCGATCTCGACGGCCTCGACCGCGCCGGCATCGAGGCCGCCACCGAGCGCTACGGCATGCGCGCCACGCCGTACTACCTCGACCTGGCCCGGCGCGCCGACGAGACGGATCCGATCTGGGCCCTGGCGGTGCCGTCGCCGCGCGAGCTGAACGTGCAACCCGAGGAGCGCCTCGATCCCATCGGCGACGAGCGCCCCGACCTCGCCCCCGTGCCCGGCGTCACGCGGCGCTATCGCGACCGGGCCCTGCTCTACCCGACGCCCACCTGCTCGGTGCACTGCCGGCACTGCTTCCGCAAGCGTCTCGTGGGCAACCCCGACTACGCCCTGACCCCGACGGAGCTCGATGCGGCCATCGACTGGATCGCCGGCGAACCCGAGCTCCACGAGGTGATCCTCACCGGCGGCGACCCGCTGACCCTCTCCGACGAGCGCCTGCTGTCGCTCATGGCGCGGCTGGCCAACCTCCCCCACGTCTGGATGCTGCGCCTGCACACCCGCATGCCGGTGGTGAACCCCTTCCGCGTCACGCCGGAGCTGGCCCGGGGGCTGCGCGCGCTGCCGGTGCCCGTGACGGTGGTGGCCCACTTCAACCACGCCGCGGAGGTGAGCCCGGCGGCCACCGCCGCCGCCGACCGGCTGCGCCGGGCCGGCATCGACCTGCTCAACCAGTCGGTGCTGCTCGCGGGCATCAACGACGAGCCGGAGGTCCACCGGCGACTGCTGTGGGCCCTGCTGCGGGCGGGCATCCGGCCCTACGCCCTGCACCATGCTGACCTGGTGCCGGGAACGAGCCATCGCCGCACCTCCCTCGAGACGGGCCAACGCCTGATGCGCGCGCTGCGCGGCACCGTCCCCGGCCATGCCCTGCCCCACTATGTCCTCGACCTCCCCGGGGGGCACGGCAAGGTGCCCGTCGATCAGGGGTGGATGACGACTCCCGGGCCGCCCGCTTCTGGGCCGCCCACTCCCGGGGCGTCCTCTCCCGGGGCGACGATGGCTGCGCCGTCGACTTCCGCGCCATCGGCATCCGGGACGGCGATCTTCAGGGCTCCCGACGGCGGTCGGCACGTGTATCCCCCGCGGAATGACGGCCGCGACACGTAGCGGCCCGCGTCGGGCGGGCGGCGGCCTCGCCGCCTGCCGCTCGGAGGCCGATCCGGCCCCCAAACCGGCCTGCGGGCATGGTGGTGGCGCCCCAGCCCAATCATTACACTCCGGTCGCTTTTGTCCCGGGCCCGGGGAGAAGCGCATCGCCCACGCGATCGCGACGCCCCCAGGAAGCACGCTCCATGCTCAATCTGCTACTGATCCCGCTCGGCGCCGCCGCGCTGCTCACCGCCGCCCTGGCGACGACCGACGACGAGACCGCGGTCGACGTCAGCAAGCGCCACGAGCGCCCGCCGCACGACGTGCAACTCATCATCCACGAGGGCACACGGCTGCTGGCCGCCGACGCCGATGACGGCCACGACGAGGAGGACGACTACGCGCCGGCCCTCTTCGCGCGCCTGTCCGCCGAGTTCCCGAACCGCTTCACCGAGGACGACGAGGGCATCTTCCGCGACGCGTGGCCCGAGACCCGCGACGGTGCCATCGTCTGGGACGACGAGAACGAGTGCTACTGGGAGGTGGTCACGGCCGACCGCCTGACCCGCGGCCGCCAGGACTACGTGCAGTTCTGCGCCAGCTGCCATGCCCTCGAGGGCGACGGCTTCGGCCGCTCCGGCGTGGCCCTGCGTCCGCCGCCCCGCGACTTCTCCCAGGGCCTGTTCAAGTTCACCAAGGTGAACTCGGAGAAGCTCCCCGACGACGCGGCCCTGCTGGCCCTCGTGAAGGGCGGCCTGTTGGGCACCCCCATGAACGAGTGGGACATCTCCGACGAGCGCCTCGCGGAGATCATCACCTACGTCAAGTCGCTCTCGCTGCCCGGCGACGAGGACGCCGACGGCTCCACCGGCTGGCGCGACCCCTACAACCAGATCGCGGGCGTCATCGATGCCTCTGACGATCCCTGGACTGACGACCCCGGGGGCGCCATCGAGCAGGGCGAGGGCCTCTACCACAAGTACCAGTGCTACACCTGCCACCCGGCCTACGCGGACGCGGCCCGGACCGACGCCCTGCGCGGCGTCGAAGGCTCCGGCACCTACCCGGACGACCACACCTATCCGAAGCTGCGCAAGGACAGCAGCTACACGGTGCTCGACTACAACGTCGCGATCCTCCCGCCCGACTTCACCTGGCACGACATGCGGCGCGGCAACACCGTGGCCGAGATCTACCAGACCATCGCGGGCGGCGTGGCCGGTGCGGGCATGCCGACCTGGAAGGGTGCGGCTCCCGACGAGGAGCTGTGGGCCATCGCCTACTACGTGTACGACCTGGCCGAGACTTACAAGGGCAACGACGCCCAGCGGGCCGCCTTCATGCGGTCGATCCGCTGAGGGCTCCGACTTCCGGAGGACATGCAGAGGTGACTCTCTCCCACTCTCACTCGGTCCGCTCGTTCCTGGGCCCGGTGCGCGCGGTGATCGCGACGGTGATCGCCGCCGCGTCCCTCGCGCCGGGCGCGTTGGCCCAGGACGCCACGCGCTGGGGCCCGAAGGAATCGGCGTCGAGCTTCGGCTGGCGCTTCGACGACCTGTTCATGCTGATCGTCATCCTGACCGGCGTCAGCTTCCTGATCATGATGGTGATGCTGCTGGTGCCTGTCTTCCGCGACAAGGCACGCGCCGGACACAAGGCCAGCTTCGACCACGGTCGCAGCCTGCACGACAAGCGCTTCACGGCCATCGTCTCGGTGATCGTGTTCATCGTGCTCGACGCCTGGGTGCTGGTCGTTGCCATGCGAGACTTGGACGAAGGCTTCTGGAATGTGCCCGGCCCCGGCGAGGCGCCCAACGCCGTGCGCGTGCAGGTCCTGGCCCAGCAGTGGGCCTGGAACTTCCGGCAGCCCGGCGTCGACAACAAGTTCGGCACGCCCGACGACATCCTCACCCTCAACGAGCTGGTCGTGCCCGCCTCGGCCGAGGCCGAGGGCAACGAGGACTGGTTCGCCGGCCGACCGGTGGTCCTGAACCTCTCGAGCAAGGACGTGATCCACTCGCTGTTCCTGCCGGAGATGCGGGTCAAGCGTGACGCCAACCCGGGCGCCATCAACCGCATGTGGTTCACGCCGATCCGACCGGGCGACTACGCCATCCTGTGCGCGGAGCTGTGCGGCTTCGCCCACTACCAGATGCACGGGAAGCTGCGGGTGTTGTCCCCCGCCGACTTCGATGCCTGGGAGGCGGAGGCCAGCGCGATGGCCCTCGCCGCATACGACGAGAATGACGCCGGGGCCCAATGGGCCTGGGACTGGCAGGAGTAGAGACGATGAGCGGCGAACACAAAGGCGGCTTCCTGTCGACCTACGTCTTCTCGAAGGACCACAAGTACATCGCCAAGCAGTTCCTGTGGTTCGGACTGATCTGGCTGCTCATCGGTGGCGTCATGGCCATGATGATCCGCTGGCAGCTCGCGAACCCGGGCGAGGCCTTCCCGCTGCTCGGCAAGCTGTTCTTCCCGCGCACGGGCGGCGTCATCGACCCCGATGCCTACAACATGCTGTTCAGCATGCACGGGACGATCATGATCTTCCTCGGGCTGACCCCCGCGTTGATCGGCGCCTGGGGCAACTGGTGCATCCCGCTCATGATCGGCGCGCCGGACATGATCTTCCCGCTGCTCAACACCCTGTCCTTCTGGACGGTGGTGATCGGTGGCGCGGTCGGCGCCTACTCGCTGTTCGTGCCGCTGGGCGCGCTCGAGGCGGGCTGGACCGGCTACCCGACCCTGTCCACCACGGTGGGCACCCCGGGCTCGGGCGAGACCCTGTGGGCCATCGCCGTGTTCATCATCGGCGCCAGCTCGATCATGGGCGGCATCAACTACATCACCACGGTGGTGCGCCTGCGCGCTCCCGGCATGACCTGGGGCAAGCTCCCGCTCACCATCTGGGGACTGTTCTTCACCGCCGTGCTGAACGTGCTGTTCCTGCCGGTGATCGGCTCGGCCATGCTGCTGCTGATCTTCGACCGTGTCTACGGCACGCAGTTCTACGTCCCCGCGACGCTCACCAGCGGCGGCGGCGACCCGATCCTGTACCAACACCTGTTCTGGATCTTCGGCCACCCCGAGGTCTACATCCTGATCCTGCCGGCCTGGGGCATCGTGTCCGACCTGCTGTCCTTCTTCGCGCGCAAGCCGGCCTTCGGCTACCGCGCCACGGTGGGCGCCATGCTCGCGGTGACGGTGCTCTCGGCGGTGGTGTACGGCCACCACATGTTCACCACGGGCCTCTCGCCCATGCTCGGCGAGTCGTTCATGTTGCTGACCATGATCATCTCGGTGCCGGGCGAGATCCTGTTCTTCAACTGGCTGCACACGATCTGGAAGGGCTCGCTCCGGCTGAACTCGGCCATGCTCTTCAGCCTGGGCGTGATCTTCGTGTTCGGCCTCGGCGGCCTGACCGGCCTGTTCCTGGCCACCATCGCCACCGACATCTTCCTGCACGACACCTACTTCGTGGTGGGCCACTTCCACCTGACCATGGCTGCCTCGGCCTTGTTCGGCGCCTTCGCCGGCATCTACTTCTGGGTGCCGAAGATGTACGGGCGCCTCATGGACGAGAGGCTCGGCAAGTTGCACTTCTGGTGCACGATCATCCCGCTGACCACGGTGTTCTGCACCATGTTCGTCTCGGGCTGGTCGGGCATGCCGCGTCGCTACGCCGACCCGACCTCGTCGCCCTACGTCGCCGAGCTGCAGTACCTCAACGAGATCACCACCATCGCGGCCTTCATCCTCGGCGCCGCCCAGTTGATCTTCGCCTTCAACTTCATCAAGAGCTGTTTCTGGGGCAAGAAGGCCCCGGACAACCCGTGGGAAGTCGGCACCCTCGACTGGATTCCTGCGTACCCGGTCCCCCACGGCAACTTCGCGACCACGCCTACGGTGGTGACCGGTCCCCACGAGTTCAGCCACCCGGCCCTGGGCCCCGACCGCGACTGGATCTCGCAGACCGAGGCCCTGCCCGAGACCGAAGGCAAGACAGCCTGACCCGGCTCTGCACCCGAGCGACAGCGATGACGACCACGACCCTTCCCCTGCAAGACCGCCCGACGGAGACCGCCCGCTCACGCGTGGACTCGGCCTTCGGCATGGCGATCTTCATCGGGGCCTGGTCGATGGCCTTCGCGACGATGTTCCTGGCGTACATGATCCTGCGCCAACGCCAGCCGATCTGGCCGCCCGATGATGTCGTGCTGCCGTCGCTGGCGGTGGCCATCGGCGGCACCCTCGTGCTGCTCGCGTCGAGCTTCGTCGTCCACCGGGCGGTCGGCCTCGCCCGCGCCGGCCGGGCGGGCTTCGCCCGGCACTGGAACGTCGCTCTCGCGCTCGGTCTCATCTTCGCCGCGCTGCAGACCTGGCTCTGGGCCGACCTGTGGTCGGCGGGCCGATTCGCCCACACCGGCATGTACGAGACCCTGTTCTACGGCCTGACCTGGTTCCACGCCGCCCACGTCGCGTGCGGACTGATCGCGCTCGGATGGGTGTCCGTCGGCATCGCCCGCAAGCGCTACGGGCATTCCTCCCTCAGCGTGCCCGTCAATGTCGCCGTCTTCTGGCACTTCGTCGACGTCGTCTGGGTCGTGCTCTTCGTGACCTTCTTCCTCACTTAGTCGCCCATCGAGATCGGTTCCATGGACGCAACCCACGCTGCGGACGCCAACACGGCCCCGCCCCCGGACGAGCACTTCGGTGACGCCACCGGCGGCAAGGTCGGCATGTGGTCCTTCATCGCCCAGGACGGCATGGCCTTCGGCGGCCTGCTGCTGGCCTACGGCATCCTGCGCTTCACGGCCGACGACTGGCCGGTGCCCACCGCCATCCTCGGCATCGACCTGACCGCCTTCGCCACCTTCCTGCTGATCGTGTCGTCGGTGACCATGGTCTTCGCCGTGCAGGCGGCCAAGTTCCAGGACAAGTCCAAGACCGTGTTCTGGCTGATGCTGACCATCCTCGGCGGCCTGGGCTTCCTCGGCATCCAGTACTACGAATACACCCACCTGGTGCACGCCGGCATCGGCTTCGGCGAGTCGGCCTTCGACTTCGGCGACGGGAGAGGGGTCGTCGACGTGAACAACCTGTTCGGGTCGACCTTCTACGCCGTCACCGGCTTCCACGGCCTGCACGTGTTCTCCGGCGTGGTCTACCTGACCTGCATCCTGATCGGGACCCTGCGCGGCAAGTACACCCAGGGCGGCATCAGTTACAGCGCCGTCGAACTGGTGGGCCTGTTCTGGCACTTCGTGGATCTGGTCTGGATCCTCGTCTTCACCTTCATCTATCTGCTCTGACGAGACGGCCACGATGAGCGATCACAACGCACACGACTCGCACCACAAGACCTCCCCGGACGGCAAGCACCACAGCCACACCGGCACGTACATCACGGTCTTCCTGATCCTGACCTTCCTGACCATCGTCGAGCTGTTCATCCCGAGCGTCTACAACGGGCCCGACCGACAGAACCTGAAGATGCTGCTGCTCGTGGGCATGGCCCTGTCCAAGGCCTGGTTCGTGGCGATGTTCTTCATGCACTTGAATGAAGAAAAGCCGTGGCTCAAGGGCATCGCCCTGATGCCCGCCTACATGGGCGTGTTCGCCGTGCTGCTCATGCTCGAGTCGCACTACCGCACCTTCCACGGATGAGGCTCGAATCCCTCACCCGTCGCGGCGCCGCGCTGGTCGGCGCCCTGGGCGCCCTCGCCGCGCCGGCCTGGGCCTGCCCCACCTGCTCGCTGAGCCAGGGCCTCGACACCCTGATCTTCGTGCTCGCGTTCCTGGTGGTGCCCTACGCCGTGGTGACCTTCACCTGGATGTGGCTCAAGCGCATCCTGCGTCAGGAGCAGGCGTGAGCCGATGGCTCTCGCGGCCCCTGTTCTGGGTCGCGGCCATGGGCATCCTCTTCTGCGTGCCCCTGGTGAAGTCGCTGGGGCGCGGGCTGCCCCCTCCCCCTCCCGGCTACGACAGCGAGCCGGTGGCCTTCACCTTGCCGGACGAGCGCGGCGAAGAGGTCTCCCTCGATCTGCTGCGCGACTACCTGATCGTGGTGACGGACCTGCCCCTGAGCAATGCCATCGCCCGGGACGCCGCCTTCGGGGGCATGCACGCCGTGCGCAAGCGCCTGCGCGGTATGGGCCAGAGCATCGTCTTCCTCTCCATGGTCCACGGCGGGCCGGTGAGCGACCTGATCCGCATGCTCGACGACAAGAACGCGCATCGGCCCCAGACCATCTACCTGATGGACACCGACCGCACCGAGATCGACGCGCTGTTGCGCCAGGCCCGCGCGCCCACCGCCCGCTACCTCGTCATCGACCGCCACGGACGCCTTCGCGGCGCCTTCGGCGAGGACGAGGCGGCCATCGACAAGCTCGTCTACACCGTGGGCGTGCTGGGCAACTGGGCCGGCAGCGACCCCGCCCCGGGCGAACCCATCCGCGACTAGGCCCCGGTGGTGGTCAGGGCGTTTGGCCCACCAGCGCATTGGTCGCCGAGAAGCCCTGGGGCGTGATCGGATCGGCGAACCATCCCTGCACCGCCAGGTCGAATCCCGAGGGCACGCCCGCGGGCCAGGCACCACTCACCGACACCTCGCCCTGGGCATCGGTGCCCAGCACCAGGATCACGTCGGTGGCCGGCACGAGGGTCCCGTCGTAGAGCGGCGCGTTCAGCTCTGAGAAGCCGATGAACACGACCACGCCACTGCTCGGGCGCGTCGCCGCCATCTGCAGCGTCGTCGTGCTGCCTCCGGTGAGGTCGCCGAGCATGAGCAGCAGGGGCGCACCCATGTCGCTCAGAGTGTTCTCCCCGGCCCAGGCCATGGGCCCCTCGGTCTCGAAGCGCACCATGTCGCCCTGCTCGTTGGTGAACGCCACCAGGAATTCGGCGATGCCGTCGCCATCGGTGTCGCCGCCCGGCGCGACGCTCGCCACGCCTCCCGAATGCGGTACATGCGAGCCGTCGCCGAAGGAGAAGGCCCCGCCATCCAACGCGATCAACACGCTGGCATCGAGACCTGAGAAGATCCGCACGTCCCCGAAGCGGAAGTCCTGCTCCGGGACGAACTCCGGGAACTTCGCCGAACCCACGAGGAAGTCGGGCACGGTGTCGCCATTGAGGTCACCCATCGAACCGATGTGGCTCGCGAAGCGCAGAGCGAAGGTGGGGTGGGCAGGCGTCAACTCGTAGAGCGGGTCGCCGGAGGCCGCGCCGTAGACGTAGAGCCTGCGGGCCTGGATGGCACTGACACCCACCTCGTCGCCGAGGACGCCGTCGAGATCTCCGAGGAACGCCGTGCTTGCTCCCAGGGCGTGATTCGGACCGAGCGACTTGCGGATCAACACCAACGAGCCCGTGCCGGACGCGAGGAAGCTGCCGGAGAACACCGCGAACTCACTCGTCTGAGACTGCGCGGGGGCACCGACGAGGAGATCGCGGAGGCCGTCGCCGTCGTAATCGCCCTGCCCGCTGAGGGCGCGGCCGAACTGCCGGCCACCGCTCTGAGATGTCAGCGTTGTGATCAGGGCACCGCCGATTCCCGAGTGGATGAAGACGCTGCCCGCCCCGCCCAGGGCATCGGGCGCCCCCACGGCGATGTCGTCGGTGCCGTCGCCGTCGTAGTCGTCGGTGGTGGCGACGGCCGCGGCGAAGAGTTCGCCGGGCGTGCCGACGATGCGATCGATGGTGCTCCCGTCGTCACCCGAGACGAGCCGCACCCGGTTGTTGCCGTCGGCGCCGACGAGGATGTCGACCACCCCGTCACCGTCGAGGTCCTCGATGACATCGAGGGACGCTCCCAGGCGAGCGCCGGAGGCTCCGGTGATCTCCCAGATCACACAGTCGTCTGCCCCCGAGCGCGCCACGACGCGGCCGGCATCCGGGTTGGCCAGGTCGTCGTCGGGAAAGCCGGTGAGCAGGTCGCCGGTGCCGTCGCCGTCGAGGTCGGGCGTGGCGAGCAGGCGCGGGCCGCCCGTGAGCAGGTCCACTTCGAACGGCCCAGAGTCGATGAGGCGCACCGGCGCTTGCGCGGCCGCCGAAGCGGTGAGCAAGCAGGACCCGAGCAGGCACAGGCGGATGGCGAATTGGAACGGACCCGTGTATTTCATGGGCCCGATCCTATCGCGCCCTGGGCAGGTCGGGTTGCCCGAGGCTCGCCGGGTTGCCTGAGGCTGGCCGGGGCCCAGGAGCCTGGTCGCGGCACCCGGCATCGCCCGTCACTCGTAGCGCATGATCCGCGAGAGCTTCATGTGATTGGCCCGCAACGCGGGCAGCAACACCGCCACAACGGCCACGAGGATCGCCCCCGCCAGCACCGAACCGAGCGCGCGGGGCGACAGCACGAAGACCAGGTCGAGGTGGCTCAAGGCCGTGAGCGCCCGGGCCGCGATGATGGCCAGGGGGATGCCCAGCACCAGCCCGAGCACGCCCCCGACGACGCCGAACGCCCCCGATTCCACCAGCAGCATGCGCGCCACCTGCCCGCCCGTGAGGCCCACCGCCCGCAGCAGGCCGATCTCCCGCCGACGCTCCATCACCGCGATGAACATGGCGTTGAGCACACCGATGGCCGCCAACATGACGGTCAGCACGAGGATGGCGTAGAAGATGGCGAAGTCGCGATCGTGCTGCGCGAGGTACTCGGACCCGATCTCGCGGCCGAGGCGCAGATCGAGCAGTCGGCCGGCGCCGACCACGCCCTCGATGCGCGCGGCCAACTCCTCGAGGTCGTCGTCGGCGAGACCGGGCGCCCACGCCACGTACCACCCGGGCTGGTTGTTCGACTCGCGGCACCAATAGCGGCGCATGTTTTCGGGGGACACGGCCGCGAAGATGCGGTCGTCGGGCGCGAAGCCGTATTCGTCGGTCACGGCCAGCACGCGGAACTCCACCGGGCCGTCGGCGTCGGTCACGAGGGTCACCCGGTCGTCGGTGACGTAGCCGAAGTCGTCGGCGCAGCGCGTCGAGAGGATCAACGTGGGCCGCTCGCGGTAGGCGCGGGTCAGGTCCTTGTCGCCCGCCAGCGAACCCACGCCCAGCATGCGCGCGTCCACCGAGCGCACCAGGAACGCGGTGAAGACCTCGGTGTTGATCGGAAGCAACGAGCGGGTCTCGGGGACGCTCCCGCGCAGGGTGGCGCTCAGCGCGGCCGCCTCCGGGTTGAGCTTCACGAACAGCCGGTCGTCGAGGGCGGCGGCGGAGAAGCCGCGCGTCTCCGACTTGAGGCTCTCGAGCACCGAGACCACCAGGAACACCGCGGCGAACACGAGCATCAGCCCCGAGATCGTGGCGAAGACCCGGTGCCGCGCGCCGGACACGGTGCTCTTCGCCAAGGTGATCGTCGGGCCGCGGAAGACCGAGAGCAGCGCCTTCACGGCGCTGGGCAGCATCCCCTGGAAGACGAGCAGCAGGGCCATGACGCCGGCGACGATGCCCGTGGCCTGGAGGAACGCCTCCCACAACGGCTGGGCCACGACGTGGCCTCCGGGAGCGCCCACGAACCAGGCCACCGGCACCAGGGCGAGCAGGCCCAGCAGCACCGAGCGCCGCGTGCCCTTGAAGGGTTGGCGCGACATCTCGATCACGCCCCGCCGCAGCGCGTCGATGACCGACAGTTTCGACGCCCGCAGGAAGGGGTAGACCACGCCGAGCAACGAGAAGACCACGCCGGCCACCATGACGCCCACCACCGGGCCGTAGGGCACCTCGTGGATCTCGAGCGGCTTGCCGAAACCCAGGGTGGTGATGCGCGCCGCCACCATCACCGCCACGATGCGTTCGGCCAGCAGCACCGAGAGCCCCGCGCCGAGCAGGGCCAGCACGCCCCCCTCCACGAGGAAGATGCCCGCCAGCCGACCCCGCGTCACGCCCAGCGCGCGCAGCAGTCCGATCTGCCGCACCCGCTCGACGAGGGACATCGACATGGTGTTGAAGATCACGTACAGCCCGAGGAACAGGGCCAGGAAACCGCACAGGCGCACGCCGCTGCGGAAGGCCGCCTCCTCGGGCGCCTGCCCGGCCAGGGCACGCTTCGGCTCCTTGATGGTGAAGGAATTGCGCAGCGCCGCCTCCACCCCGAGGAAGTCGATGGCGGCCATGTCGAAGTCCGCCCAGAAGTGCACCGACAGGTCGTCGCCGAACAGCTTGACCCCCTGGGACATGGTGGTCAGCACGCGGTGCCGCGCGAAGCCGAGGTTCGTGGGGGCGAGCAGGCCGACGACGCGGAACAGGAGCGCCCGGTCGTCGTCGGTGGTGGGCGGGCCGCCGCCCTGCCTGCGGCCGGCGGCGCCGGGCACGATCTTCACCATCTTGCCGTCGACGCAGCGGGTCACGACGCGCTGGCGCGCCGGCGGCCGCACCAGTTCCACCAGGTCGCCCACTGTCACGCCGATCTGTTCGGCGACCCAACGCGAGAGCAGCAGCTGCGGCTCGTCGGAGCCGAAGTCGAGGTCGGCGCCCTCGTCGACGACGTAGGCGGCGTGGTGGTCGACGGCGCTCGACTCGACGGCCATGACGTCGACACCCGAGCCGCGGAACGTGGTCTCCTTGCCCGCCGGCCCGTCCTCCGTGACCTGGCTGCGCACCGTCCACTTGCCGGTGGCGAAGGCGGTCACGCCCTTCAGGAAGTCATGCGAGCGGAGCGCGGCCGCCTGACGCGGATAGGCCGCCGGGTTGCGCTCGAGGGGCTGGATCAGCAGGTCCGACTCGGGGTCAGTGAACGAGCGCCGCGCATGCTGGCTGAGCAGGGTGTTGTGGTCGACGGTCAGCACGGCCACCACGGTGGCGATGCCGAGCCCGATGCCGAGGGCCGACAGCAACGTCTTCCCCGGCCGGAAGACCAGGTGCCGCCACGCGAGGAGCAGGATCAACTTCAAGTCAGATCCTCAGCCGCGCCAGCGTGTCCGCCACGCCGTCGGCCGTCACCCCCGCCCCGCTCAGCGACGACTCAGCGTGCAGGTGACCGTCCTTGATGAAGTGCACCTCATCGGAGAACAGGGCGTCGCGGGAGTTGTGCGTGACCAGCAGCAGCGTCTGGCCCATCTCGTCGCACGAGCGCCGGAAGAGCTGCATGACCTCTTCGCCCGCCTGGCTCGAGATGTTCCCGGTGGGCTCGTCAGCCATGATGATGGCGGGTCGCGAGACGAGGGCCCGGGCCACCGACACGCGCTGCATCTCGCCGCCGCTGAGCTGGTGCGGGTAACTCTTGAGCTTGTCGCCGAGCTGGAACACCTCCACCAGCCGCGCCACCTCGGCTTCGTGATCGAGCGGCGCGCGCGGCGAGTCGCCCCCGCCGGTAGCACCCCCGCCGGCGACACCGGCCCCCGCCAGCACGGGCGCGGCGCCCGCGCCGATCATCAGGGGCAGGCGGATGTTCTCGTCGACGGTGAGGTTCGGGATCAGGTTGTAGAACTGGAACACGAAGCCCACCAGGTCCCGGCGCAACAGCGTGCGCCGGCGCTCGCTCAGGCCGTAGAGGTCGAGGCCGCCCAGGTGCACGGTGCCACTCGACGGCGGCTCGAGCCCCGAGACCATGTGCAGCAGGGTCGACTTGCCCGAGCCCGACGGTCCCATGACGGTGACGAAGCGCCCCGCCGCCACCTCCAGCGAGACGTCGCGCACCACCGGCACGCGCCCCTCCCCGCTGCCATAGAACTTGTACAGCCCCTGCGTGCGCAGGATCGGCTCGTCCATGCCCGGACCTCCCGTTGCGACCCCGCCCCAACCGACCAGCGGGCGCGGGGTTGCGAAGGTCCATCGTAACGGGATTCACGGTCGGCGGAGAGAACGGTCTCGCGACTGCGCCGCGACCGTTACACTTCCGGCCCATGTGGCGGCTCGTCCTCGTACTCTTCGCCGTACTCCTCGCCGGCGCGCTCGGGGCCTGTGGTGAGGCCGCGAGCGGGAATCCGCAAGAGGACCAGGACCGGGCCGATCCCGCAGCGCGTCCCGGGCCCGAGGCCCGCGCCCGAAACCTGCTGCTGATCACCGTCGACACCCTGCGGGCCGATCACCTCGGCTACGCCGGCGGGCGCGCCGCGGTCTCGCCCCGCATCGACGAGCTGGCCGCCGAGGGCGCCAGCTTCGACCAGTGCCACGCCCCCATGGGCATGACCCTGCCCTCCGTCACGACGCTGATGACGTCGCGCTACCCCGACGAGACCGGCGTGCGTCGCAACAGCCAGAAGGTCGCGCCCGACGAGGTCACCCTGGCCGAGCGGCTCGCCGACGTCGGTTTCCGCACGCGCGCCATGGTGGCCACCAGCGTGCTCCAGCCCCACGCCTCGAACATCGAGCAGGGCTTCGACGACTACCGGGTCATCGAGCAGGAAGGCTGGATGACCGACCACGCCATCCAGATCCTCAAGCACGACTTCGGCAAAGACCCGGCGCGGGGCGACTTCCTGTGGATGCACTACATGGATCCGCATCAGCCGTACGAGGCCGTCGAACCCTTCGCCTCGGCGTTCGATCCCGACTACGCGGGCCCCTGGGACGCGACCGAGGAGTCGCTGCAGCGCATCTTCGTCGAGAAGATCGACCTCGATGCGGACGACCTCGACCACATCAAGGCGGCCTACGACAGCCAGATCCGACGCATCGACCTCTACGTGCGCTGGCTGCTCATGGCCCTCGCCTCCTCCGGCCATGAGCAGGAGACGCTCGTGGTGTTCACCGCCGACCACGGCGAGGACCTCTACGACCACAACCACTTCTTCTATCACGGCAGCTCGCTCTACCGCTCCGTGACCCACGTGCCCCTGCTGTTCCGGCAGCCCGGGACGATCCCCACCGGGCAGCGGGTCACCGACCTCGTCGAGCTGGTGGACGTGATGCCCACGATCCTCACCCACCTCGGTGTGTCAGCCGCCCCGCCCGGTGTGAGCGATTCCGGCGGCCGGCCGCTCCGCGGACACGACCTCGCACCGACGGACCCTGAACGGCGCCGGGCCGGCAGAGGCCTGGCCTTCGCACAGCTCGCCGGCCGGGTCTACGGCGTGCGCACCCCGGACTGGTTCTACGTCTCCAATCCGAGCGGCTTCATGCCGAAGTCGATCCCCGTGGAGGGCCGCTATACCATCGAGCGGCGTGAGCTGTACGACCTGCGCACCGACCCGCGCGAGCAGGTCAACATCGTCGAAGAGCACGCCGACGTCGTGCAGCAGCTCGAGCGGGTGCTCACCGATTGGAAGGGTTCGCTCGACCAGGGCGCCTCCCAGGACCAGGACCTCGACGCCGAGACGCTGCGCATGCTGGAGCAGCTCGGCTACGTCGAGGACGACCACTGATCGCCCCCACCCTCGAACCGTGACCATGCGCATCCTGTCCGTCTGCTCGCCGTCCCACGAACCCTTCCGCGACCAGTGGTTCCTCCCGACGCTCCCCCCGGGGTTCGAGCCCGAGGTGCTCGACGTCGACCAGACCTGCGCGAGCGCCCTGCACCGCACGGAGGGTTGGCGCGAGGCCGTGTCGCCGCGCTACGGCTTGATCGCTGACGCCATCACCCGGGCGCCGGACGAGATCATGGTGTACAGCGACATCGACGTGCGCTTCTTCGATCTGCGCCCGGAGACCGTCATCGCCGCCCTGGGCGACTCCGATCTCGCGCTCCAGCGGGACAGCTACACCGGGCGGGTTTGCTCGGGCTTCTTCGTGTTCCGCGGCAATGCGCGGGTCCTCGCGCTCATGCGCTCCATGCAGGAACAGCTCGCGGCGGAAGCAAGCATGTGCGACCAGCCCCTGCTCAACGACCTGATGGAGGTGAAGCGCTGGGGCGGCGGGCTGCGCTACCGCCTCATGCGCTGGCCGGGCCTGGGCCACCGGCTACTGGACCTCGACTTCACCCGACGGCGCTTCGAGAGCTGCGTCCGGTGGCGCTACCTCGACGCTTCGTTCTGGACCCCCGGCCACGGGCTGCGACACGAGGAGTGGAGTCCCGGGAATCCCGTGCAGATCCCCCGTCGCATCGTCATCCACCACGCCAACTGGTGCCTGGGCATCGAAGGCAAACTGCGGCAGCTGGAATACGTCGACGGCATCGTGCGCGCGCGCGGCGGGGCGCCGGCACAACGTCCCCCGCACCGTCCCGCCCACAAAGCCGCCCACAACGCCGCCCACAACTCCGATCAGCGCTGACGACGGAGCTTGCGTTCGTTTCGCGCGATGCGCTTGGACACGGCGCGCCGGAGCCGCCATCGATCGAACCACGGGAGCGGCGCTGACCCGATGCACTCAACATGGGAGTGCAACAACGCCGACATCCGTGACCGGTCGCTGCCGTTCCAGTCCCGCGAGAGGTTCCTCTCGGTGTTCGCCTTGGTGTAGAGCACCTGCGGGACGCGCACCAAGGCGCCGCGCAAGGCCATGCCGAGCAGCCAGACCTGGTCGGCGGCAAACTCACCCTCCGCGTGGGGTCGCAGGCCCCCGAGGGAGCGGACGACAGGCAGCCTGCCGAGCCCGTGAAAGGGCACAAACCAGGCCCCCCTCCCGCGGATCACCTCGCGGGCTCGGGCCACGGGGTCGGTGAGTCCCTCCAGCGGCTCGTAGCGGTCCACATGCAAGAGCCGGCCGCGGGCGTCCACTTGCTCCAGGTCGCCGAAGGCGAGCACGGCGTCGGGCCGCGCGTCGAGAGCACCGACCAGGCGCTCGACGAAGTCCGGAGCGATGCTGTCGTCGTGGGAGACCAGCGCGATGAACTCGCCCTGGGCCGCTTCGACGACGGCGTTGGTGTTCTCGATCCACCCGAGCCGGCGCGGCTGCTCGAGGATCGCGAAGCGCGGGTCGGTGGCGGCGAAGTCACGGCACACCGATGTCGTCTCGTCGCGGGAGGCGTCGACGGAGACGAGCACACGCAGCTCGGTCCACGACTGGGCCGCCACCGACGCGAGGGTGGTGGTGATGAACTCTGCGGCCTCCCAGGCGGGGATTGCGATGACCACGCGGGCGCCGTCCGAACTCACGAGGCCAGCTCGACTTCGTGAGCGATCACCCGCTCGGCGCAGCGTCGGGCGAAGAGGGGCGCCGTGGTGAGCTTGCCCGTGTCGAGGCTGTGGTAGCCGTGCTCTGACGTGACGCCGATGCGCGACCGATCGTGCAGTCCGCTGGATTGATCGTCGACGTCCGAGCGCCCATAGGCCGTGATCACGCCGGCATCCACGAGCAGCGGCTCGGCCCCGGCCATGCCCGGGAACCAGGCGTCGATGGCACCCAGCACCTCGGCCGCCAGCGCCCGCGCCGCCGCGGGGTCGACCTCACCGCGACAGGGCCCCTCCCACGACGGGGGCGGCGCGATCTCGGTGCACCAACCCTTGAGGGCCGCGGGGTACCACGAGAGATACGCCGTGCCGTCCGGCCTGACCACCACGTCGCCATAACGCCCCAGCACCATGGTCACCGAGGGCGCATCCCGCAGCGCGGCCGGCAGGCGCACGATGACGCGGTACTTGAGCCGGTGGAGCAGGCCCGGCGTCGCCTCGCGGCCGACGGTCCGGTCGAGGCGCGCCCGATCGTGCCAGGTGGCGTTGACCACTTGCCGGGCCCGCTCGCTCCATGCTCCCGGCGCCCCCTCTCCCTCGATGCGGAAGGCGTCGGCGTCCCGCGTGATGCCGACGACACGACGCCCCGGGAGGAAGGTGATGCGCGGCGACGCCCGCACCGCCGCGCGGATCCGTCCGGCCAACGCATCGGTGTCGACGGCCAGCTCGGGGGTCTCGAATCCACCGATCAGTGACTCGGGCCGGAACCACCGCCCCAGCTCGTCGGGGTCGAGCGCCCGATGCAGACGTTGGGGACGCCGGCCCAGGTAGTCGAGCCCCGGCTCCTCGCGCAGGCGCGCGCGGTGCCACGCTCCCAGCTCCTCGTAGTGGGACGCCAGCTCGGCGAGCCCCGCCAGCGAGTCCGGCGCTACGAGATACCGGAAGGGGGTCGAGAGCGGCAGCTGGTCCGCGCTCGCACCGAGCAGACGCCGCAGCACCGGCATGAAGTGCAGGGCGCCGGCATGCATGAGGCGCGCCGTCGTCGGTGAACCCGAGAGGGCGTAGACCAACCCGAGGTGGACCTTGCCTTCATTGCGCAGGCTCGCCCGGTTGACGGGACGCGCATCCTGCTCGATCAAGGTCACGTCGAGGCCCTTCCGGGCCAGCTCGAGGGCGACGCAACTTCCCGCCAACCCCGCGCCGAGGACCGCGATCATCGCGCGCCGGGCACGTCCCACAACTCGCGCCAGTCGCGCACCGACGGCGCCGTGCGGCCGGCCAGCTCGTCGAGCGCCCGTCGGCTGATCTGCACCTCCTCGAGTGCGGTCTCGCTGAGCACCTTGCCCACCGCGGCGACGAGGGCGTCGGCGTCGATGCCCTGGTAGCCGAAGACCTGATCGGGGCGGCCGCACTTGCTGAACTTGCGCACGGCCAGCACCTCCTGGCGCACGCCCAGGATCGACCCGATGTTGTCGAGCAATCCCGCCTCGCCGTCATGCAAGGAGACCACCGGGACACGACGCCCGGCCATGGTGACCAGTTCGGCGCCGTCGTCGACGGCAGTCCCCGTGGGCGACAACCGCAAGTTGCTGTCGAGGCCCAGGCCGTGGCGCAGGTGGTGGAAGTCGTTGCCGGCCGCCAGGTTCCCCAGCAGCAACTCGGGCGAGCTCACCGCGATGACGTTGACGTAGATGCCCTCGTCCCGCAGTCGGTCGGACGCCTCCAGGGCCTCGGTGGCCACCGAGCCCATGACGAAACAGTTGACCACGTTGACGCCGGGCTCGTAGTCCGGCCGCCCGCGGAAGTCGACCAGGTGGTAGGCCCCCGAGAGGCAGTCGTTGCGGGCCTGCTCGAGCACCACCTCGTCGCCCAGGGGTTCGCTCTCGAGGTCGGACGGGTCGGTGCGGAAGCGCGGGTGACGCCGCAAACGCCGCAGCAGCTCCTTCTGCTCGATACCCCGGGTCACCGCGCGGATGAGCACGCCCCGCCGCCCCTCGTTCTCGTCGGTGAAGTGGCGCCGGATCGCGTCGCACAGGATCCAGTCCATCTCGACGGCGAAGATGGGCTCCCAGGTGATCAGGTTCGGGATCTGGATGTCCGACTTCCAGCTGTGCTGCGCGCCCTCGCTCGACAGCGTGACCCCGGACGGCGTGCCGATGATGACGAACTCGGCGCCCCAGTAGAGGTTGTAGAAGAGCTGGTCGAGCGCGCGTTTGATGAAGAAGTCGTACACGGTCATGATCGGGAAGAAGAGCACGCCCGAGTAGTGGCCCATCATCCCGAAGCTGGCCACGGCCGACATGCAGTTGGCCTCCGCGATCTCGAAGCGGATGTGCCGCGTCCACGGCTCGGTGGACGGCGTCAGCGTCGGCCGCTTGCGCGAGTGCCCGGTCTTCTCCTCGGCGTCGGCGACGCGATCGTCGCCCTCGCTCTTCTTGCCGTAGATGCGGTTGTCCATCACCGGGTTGAGCTGGGTCGACGTGCCCACGTCGGGCGACATGGTCAGCAGGAAGTCGGCGCTCGCCTCCCACTGCTTCTCCTTGTCGGTGAGGTCGGGGATGCCGTGACCCTCGGTGCGACGCATCTCCGCGGACGTGCCGATGCGCACGAGCTTGGCGGCGAGCTGCCCCCACATCCACTGGGTGTGGGTGCGCGGGAAGAGCTTGGTGTCGATGTCGAGGCTGTTGGGCACCCCGCCGGCGTCGGCGATCTTGGTGGCCACCCACTCGCGGTTACGGGCGCGCCACTCGCGCAGGTGGTCGATGCCGGCCCGCAGCTTCTTGCCCCGCTGGGCCAGCCGCGCCGCCTGGTCGGTCTTCTTGCCGAAGGCCTCGAAGGGTCGCTTGAAGGAGAGGCCCTCGCCCTCGAGCAGCCGCTCCATCTCGTCCTGCTTGGGCAGCTCGCTGTGGTTGCCCGGGGCGGCGTACATGTCGAGCCCCCAGCCCTTCACGGTGTGGGCCACGATCATGGTCGGGCTGCGCTGGTCCTGCTTGCTGTCGAGCAGGGCCTGCACCATCGACCCGGTGCAGTGGCCGCCGAGGTCGCAGAGCACCTGCTCGAGCTCGCCGTCGTCCATGTCGTCGAGCAGCTTCTCGAGCTTGGGCTCCTCCTGCAGGAAGACGCGGCGCGTCTCGTCCATGTCGCGCTGCATCAGCAGCCCCTGCAGCTCGTAGTCGCTGAACGCCTCCTCCAGCACGCGCCTGAGGGCGCTGCCCCCGGGCCGGCCGAACACGCCCTGACGCACCGAGCCGTGCCGGACCTGGATCACTTCCCAGCCGTTGGCCGCCGCCATCTCCTCGATGCGGTCGGCGTCGGTACCGTGCAGCCCGTGCTTGTTGGGCATGCGCGCGCCGTCGAGGTTCTGGCGGTTGTAGTCGATGATCCAGGTGACGTTCCCCAACTCGCGCTCGGCGAAGTCGGGCATGGCCTCCATCAAGCTGCCCTCGCGCAGCTCGCTGTCACCGATGAGCGACCAGAAGTGCATGTCCTCGGGGACGTCGGGCACCTCGAGGGAGTGGTCGCGGGCGTAACGGAAGGCCAGCGCCAGATAGCCCGACGCCACCGGCGGGATGCCCACGCTCCCGGTCGGCAACACGTGGAAGTCGTCGGGGTCCGAGCGCGCGTGGTAGCTCTGCAGCACGTCCTCGCCGTCCTCGGAGAACTTGCGCAGGTTCGGCAGGATCGCCTCGGCCTCCTTCGCCGTCATCCACGTGTTCTTGTCCTTGTGCCGGAACAGCCCGAGCATGGCATGCAGCACGTGGTCGAGCGGCGCCGCGTGGGGCTTGGCGCAATAGAAGTCCTGGGGCTCGCGCACGCTGCAGTGCAGCGCGGTGAGGATGTGAGCCGAGCTCGCGCACGCCGCCGGGTGCCCGCCCACCTTCGGATCGGTGGGCAGACTGTCCGGACGATTGTTGGCGATGTGGATCATCGCGCAGGTCTGGATGGTGGCCCGGCGCGCAATTTGGTCGAGCAGCGACATCAGCCGAGGAGTTTCTCGATGAGGGAGCGTTCCTGCTGCAGCTCGGCCACCGAAGCGTCGATGCGCTGCCGGGCGAAGTCGCTGATGGGCAGGTCGGGCACGATGGTCCACTGGCCGGAGCCGTCGGCGGTCACCGGGAACGACGAGATCAGGCCGGCGGGGACGCCATAGCTCCCGTCCGAGCAGACCGCCACCGAGTGGGTCTCCCCGGCGGGCGTGGGCGTGCGCAGGTCACGCACGTGATCGATCAGGGCGTTGGCCGCCGAGAACGCGGAGCTCAGGCCGCGCGCCTTGATGATGGCCGCGCCGCGCTGCTGGACGGTCTTGATGAAGTCGCCCTCGAGCCAGTCGCGGTCGTCGATGGCCTCGCGGCCGGGGCGTCCGCCGATCTTCGCGTTCTCGAAGTCGGGGTACTGGGTCGCCGAGTGGTTGCCCCAGATGGTCATGGTGGTCACATCGGTGTGATGCGACCCGGCCTTGCCCGCGAGCTGGGCCTTGGCCCGGTTCTCGTCAAGGCGCGTCATGGCCGAGAAGTTGGCCTGCGGCACGTCGGGAGCATTGTGCATGGCGATCAGGCAGTTGGTGTTGCACGGGTTGCCGACCACCACCGTGCGGCAGTCCTTGGCCGCGTGAGCGTTGATGGCCTTGCCCTGCCCCACGAAGATCGAACCGTTCTCCGTGATCAGGTCGTTGCGCTCCATGCCCGGTCCGCGGGGCTTGCTGCCCACGAGCAACGCCCAGTCGCAGTCCTTGAAGCCGGTGGCGATGTCACTGGTCAGCACCATCTCGTGCAACAGCGGGAAGGAACAGTCCTCGAGTTCCATGGCGACGCCTTGCAGGGCGGCCATGGCCTTCTCGGCCGGGATCTCGATCAGGTTCAGGGCGACCGGCTGATCGGGGCCGAACATCTGGCCCGAGGCGATGCGGGGCAGCAGGGCGTAGCCGATCTGTCCGGCGGCGCCCGTGACGGCGACGCGGATGGCGGGCTTGCTCACGGTGGGAACTCCAGCGATGGGTGGTCGGAGAATGGGGAGGGCCCGCCCTCGGAGGTCGGGGCCTCAGCGGGTCGGGGCGCAGAAGGTGACATTGTGCCCCTTCCGGCCCGGCGGTTCGATACGTCCGCAGGGACGGTGAGTCCACGGCCGCCTCAGGGCGAGGCCAGCGCGCCGATCTGCCGCTCGAGTTCCTCCATCCGATCCGGGTCCCTGCCATGGGCCGACCCGCCGGCCGCCTCGGCCTCGGCGAACCAGCGCACGTGATCGGGCAGCAGGCGCCCGGCCTCCAGCGCCTGCTCCACCAGGGCCAGGCGGCTGCGGGCATCGTCGCGGAAGAGGAGCAGGCGCTCGCCCACCGCCCGCGCCTGCGCGTCCCTCCCGGCGAAGGTGCCCGCCGCGCACAGGGCGGCCAGGGCGTGCCGGACCCCATCGGCCGGCGAACCCGGCTTGCCACCCGCCTGGCGGGCGAGTCCGCGCATCCCCATGGCGAGGCCGAAGCTCAGGGCCTGCTGCTGCAGGGGCAGGTCCCGGAAGGACTCACTCATCTCGGCCATGGTGAGGAACTGCTCCGCCGGGGCCATGAGGTCGTCGTGGACCCGTCCCGCCAGGTCCCAACGCCCGGCGCCCACCGCCATGTTGAACACGGACTGGGCGACCCAGGCCCGGTCCGCCAACTCGCCGAGGTCGAGGGCCCCCTCCGCTTCGATGCGCTGCCGAGCCCAGGCCAGCACCCGCTCCTCCTCACCGAGGACGGTGCACAGGACCATCCAGTCGCTGAATGGCCAGAGCCGCGTCTCGCCGGCCTCGACGGCCGCCTCGATGTCGGCGCGCAGGACTTCCACCCCGCGCCGCCCCGTCGCGTCGAAGGCGACGAGGGCCTCGAGGTCGGGCTGCAGGATCGACGCACGGAACATGTCGAACGTGCCGGGCATGTACTTGTGGCCGTGCGCCCAGAGCCAGGCCACGTCCTCGAGCGCCGGCTCGAGCCGCCCCTGCTCCAGCGCCGTTCGCGCCGCGGCGAGTCGTGCGAAGGGCTTCAACTCCCCCGTGTCCGGGACGTCGTAGCGATGGAAGTAGGCGAGGTCGGGAAATTCCATGCGCCCCGCCTTCTGGGCCGCCGACAACTCGCCCTTGCGGCCCCGCTCGAGCCAGCGCAGCAGTTGCCGGGCGGACTTGTAGCCCCCGTCCCGCCCGATCGAGCGGCCGTCCCGCCGCAGCATGAACGTCGGCAGCATCACACCGTGCGGCCCCAGCAACGAGGCCGCGAGGGCCCGCGAGCGGTCGATGTCGACCTGGATCGCCACCGCGTGCTCATCGATCCAGGCCTGCACCTCGGCGCGGGCCCAGACGTTGCGGTCCATCGACTTGCAGGGCAGGCACCAATCGGCGGTGAAGTCGATCAGCACGAGCTTGTCCTCGGCCGCGGCGCGCGCCTGGGCCGCTTCGAGGCTCAGGCCGCTGAAGGGGCCGCCGGCCTGGGTCGGTTCCCCCCAGGCCTCGGGGGCGCTGCGTCCCCAGGTCCAGAGGCCCACCGCCGAGGCCAGGAGCAGGGCCGCGAAGATGATGGCCGTCCGTGACATACGCCGCCTCGTCTCCCCACCGACTCGCGCGACACCCCTCGCAGCGCGTCCGCATCGTACTGCGATGAGGGCAATAGCCGGGTGAGCGAGACCCATTGGTGGGGAGCCCCCCTGTCCTCGCGCTGCGGTTTCCGCCTGCTACATTCCGGTTCAGCGCCACCGCCCCCTGAGAACGGCCATGACCACCTCCCCCGAAACCGCAGACCCCTTGGCCGCAGACCTCGACGCCGCCGTCCTCCAGCGCTACAGCCAGGGGGCCACCGCGCCCGAGGCCGCGTTGTGCTGCCCCACCGAATACGACCCGACCCTGCTCGAGGTCATCCCGGAAGAGGTCATCGCCAAGGACTACGGCTGCGGCGACCCCAGCCGGCACTTGGCGGCGGGCGAGACGGTGGTCGACCTCGGCTCGGGCACCGGCAAGATCTGCTTCATCGCGGCGCAGGTCGTGGGACCCGAGGGGCGCGTCATCGGCGTGGACATGAACGACGACATGCTCGCCGTGGCCCGGAGCGCGCAGCCCGACGTGGCCGCCAAGATCGGATACGACAACGTCACCTTCCTCAAGGGCCGCATCGAGGACCTGGCCACCGACGTCGAGGCGGTCGACCGGCGCCTGGGAGGCCGACCGGTCGCGAGCGCCGCCGACCTCGACGCCCTGCAACGTGACCTGGCCCGGCAACGCACCGAGGCGCCGCTCATCGCCGACGACTCCGTCGACGTGGTGGTGAGCAACTGCGTGCTCAACCTGGTCATGCAGGAGCGCAAGCAGCAGCTCTTCGCCGAGATCTTCCGGGTGCTCCGGCGCGGCGGTCGCGCGGTCATCTCCGACATCGTCAGCGACGAGGTGGTGCCCGCGCACCTGCAGCGCGACCCCGCGCTGTGGAGCGGCTGCGTCTCCGGCGCCTTCCAGGAGCGGGGCTTCCTGCGCGCCTTCGAGCAGGCCGGATTCCACGGCGTCGAGCTGCTCGAGCGCGCCGAACAACCCTGGCAGGTGATCGAGGGCATCGAGTTCCGCTCGGTGACGGTGCAGGCCTGGAAGGGCAAGCAGGGCCCCTGCTACGAGCACAACCAGGCCGTGATCTACACCGGACCCTGGAAGGCCGTGGTCGACGACGACGGCCACACCCTGCAGCGGGGCGAACGCATGGCCGTGTGCGCCAAGACCCACGCGCTGCTCACCAGCGGGCCCTACGCCGACCAGGTCGTGGGCGTGTCCCCGCGGGTGGCCGTGCCAGCCGACGACACCACGCCCTTCCCTTGCTCGGGTGACCGCGTGCGCGACCCGCGCGAGACCAAAGGCGAGGCCTACCGCGAGACGACGGCCGCCGACGAGTGCTGCGAGCCGGACGGCTCGTGCTGCTAGGGCCCGCCGCACTCCTCCCGTGCTGACCGACACCGACCGCTTCGCAGCGACCCTCGCCGAGCGGGGCCTGCCGCCCCTCCGGAGGCGGCGCCCGACCACGCTGCAGGTGAACCTGGGCAAGGTCTGCAACCAGGCCTGCCGGCACTGCCACGTGGACGCCGGTCCGACGCGCACCGAGTCCATGCAGGCGGCCACCGTCGAGCGGGTGCTCGCCCTGCTCGCCCACGACACGCACCTCACGACCCTCGACGTCACCGGCGGCGCGCCCGAGCTCAATCCCCACTTCCGCACGCTCGTGTCCGGAGCCCGCCGGCTCGAGCGACGGGTCATCGACCGCTGCAACCTGACCGTGCTCTCCGAGCCCGGCCAGGAGGACACGGCCGAGTTCCTGGCTGCCCACCAGGTGCACGTGGTCGCCTCGCTGCCCTGCTACACGGCCGAGAACGTCGACGCCCAGCGGGGCGGCGGCGCGTTCGCGGGCAGCGTGGCGGGCCTGCGCCGGCTCAACGCCCTGGGCTACGGCGCGGCCGAGGGCGGCGACGCCCTCCCCGGGGCGGACCAACCGCTGCGACTCGACCTGGTCTACAACCCCCTGGGACCGTCGCTGCCGCCCGAGCAGGGCGCGCTGGAGGCCGACTACCGGGTGCGCCTCGCCGCCGACCTCGGCGTGCGCTTCGACCGGCTGCTGTGCCTGGCCAACATGCCCATCCACCGCTTCGCCGACGACCTCGCCCGCCAGGGCCGCCTCGACAGCTATGTCGACCAGCTGCGCGACGCCTTCAATCCCGAGGCGCTCGACGGCCTCATGTGTCGCGACCTGGTCTCCATCGATCACGACGGCACCCTGGCCGACTGCGACTTCAACCAGATGCTCGGCCTGCCCCTGGGAGGCCGCCCGCGGTCGATCTTCGACATCGAATCGCTCTCATCCCTGCAGGACGACGCCATCGCCACGGCGTCCCACTGCCTCGGGTGCACGGCCGGGCAGGGCAGCAGTTGCGGCGGCGCCCTCGGGGGAGCATCTTCCGCTCCGTGAGTCGCGGCACACGCATCGTCATCCTCGCCAAGGCGCCGCTGGCCGGCCGCTGCAAGCGCCGTCTCGGCGCCGACATCGGCGTCCCGGTCGCCACCCGCATGGCCCGGGCCCAGCTCATCGACACGTGGACCTCCGTGTCGGCCTTCGTCTCGGCCCACGGCGACCTCGACCTGGTGCTGGCCCAGGCGGGCGACCCCGAAGAATTCCCGCTGCTCCTGCCGACCCCCACGATCCTGCGGCAGGGCGACGGCGACCTCGGGCGACGCATGGCCACGCTGGTGGCGGGCGCGTTGTCCCAGCGCGACCGGGCGCTGCTGCTGGGCACCGACAGCCCGGCCCTACCCGACGGCCACCTGCACGCGGCCCTGAAGCTGCTCGACGACCACGACGTCGTCATGGGCCCCCACGCCGACGGCGGATTCTGGTGCCTCGGCGTGCGCTCCGGCCATCAAGCCCTGTGGGGCAACACCTGGCTCGACGAACTCGATTGGACCGCGGACGCCACCCGTGAACAGGTGCTCGACCGCGCCGCCCGCATGGGGCTGTCCGTCGGCGAGGCCCCGGGCTGGTTCGACGTCGACCGGGGCGACGACCTCGAACGCCTGCGCGACGTGCTCTCCCACGATGCCGACGCCGCGCCCGAGACGCGCAAGGTGCTGAGCGCCCACGACGCCGACGAGCAGCCCCTGTCCATCGTGGTCGTCGCGCTCAACGAGAGCATCGGGCTCGACTACTGCCTCGAAGGCCTGGCTGAGCAGCCGGGTCCGCTGGAGATCATCGTCGCGGACGGGAGCAGCGGCGATCGCAGCCCCGAACGCGCCGCCGCCGCGGGCGCCACCGTGGTGGTGTCGCCGCCCGGTCGGGGACGCCAGCTCGCCGCCGGCGCCGCCGCCTCCACCGGCGACCCGTTGCTCTTCCTCCACGCCGACACGACCTTGCCACCGGGCGCCACCACCCGGGTGCACGAGACCCTCGCCGACGGGCGCTACGAAGCGGGCGCCTTCATCACCCGCACGGTGGCCGAGGAGAACCTGCCCAACCGGGCCGGCCCGCTGCTGCGCCTGGCCGACCTGCGCTCACGCTGGTCGCGCTACCCCTACGGCGACCAGGCCCTGTTCATGACCCGGCAGGCCTACCTGGCGGTGGGCGGCTTCCGCCCCCTGCCCATCTTCGAGGACCTCGACATCTCCCGACGCCTGGCCCGGCGCAAGCCCCTCGCCCGCGTGTCGGCCGAGGTGCGCGTGTCCGGTCGACGCATCCAGGTGGCGCCGCTGCGCTTTGCGTGCCTCGCCCGGCTGCTGCCGGTGCTGTTCCGCCTGGGTGTCTCACCCGACACGCTGGCGCGGATGTACCGTCCCGACTGAGCCGCGACGGCCCGGCGTGCGGGCCGCACGCCGGGCCGCACGGGAGCCGACGGGTCCGGTGCCCTACTGGTCCTGGTCGTAGCGCTCCTTGTAGAAGGCGCGCACCTCGGCCTTGGTCTCCTCGTCCATGCCGCCCAGCCAGGCGTGGTCGGGCGCCGCGAGCACCTCCTCGATGACGGCCTCGGCGGCTTCGTTGCCGTGCGCGATCTCACGCACTTCGGGCAGCCACTTGAAGTAGAAGTGCTTGGCCACCTCGTAGAAGCCGTGCCACTGGGTGTAGTCGGGGCCCTGCATGGAGGCGCCGTGCCGCGCGCGCCGGCCTTCGTGGTGCCACAGCTCGAACCAGACCCACTCGATGTGCTCGTCGAAGGGATCGGGCGTGATCAGGCCCTCCTCCTTGAGCACCTTCATGACCTTCACGCCCGGCTCGGCGAACTTCTCGTTGTAGAGCGTGACGGCGCTGTCGTACTGCTTGTACCAGTTGTCGACGTAACCGGCGGAGTGGCATGAGTTGCACACGCTCTGCATGTCCTGCTTCTTCTCCTTCCAGTCCTCCATGCGCGTCGACACGGGCGGACGCAGGGTCCAGGTCAGGCGCTTGCCGGGATCGTGGGTGATGGGCAGGTCGCGGGTCGCGCTCATGTGGCAGGTGGCGCAGGTCGGGGCGGCGGAGTAGTCGACGCCCACCACCCAGTCCTCGGCGTCGAGGTTCATCTCGTCGACCTGGGCCCGGAAGGCGATGCCGTGCTTGGACTCGTTGTAGATCTCGATCTGCGGGTGGTCGGGGCCCATGTGGCACTTGCCGCAGTTGTCGGGCTGGCGCGAGACCTCGTTGCTGAAGGCGTGCCGGCTGTGGCACGCCGAGCAGGAACCCACCGAGCCGTCGACGTTGAGCCGCCCGATGCCCGTGTTGGGCCAGGTGGCCGGGTCGTACTGCGGGATGCCCGCGCTGTTGTGCTTGATGTCGCCGTCGGCGTCGGTGAGGAACGCGACCTTGCTGCCGTGACACTGCTGGCAGCCGTTGGCCGCCGCCGGCATGCCCTCGATGATCTCGCCGAGCACGTTGTCGAGTGAGCCCAGGATGTTGGCCGCGCTGGCGTGGTGACTCTGGCTGAACTCCTCGACGATGGCCGCGTGACAGGTGGCGCAGTCGTTGGGCGTGACGATGGTGGCGATCAGCTTGCCCTCGTGACGGAAGGCGTCGATGTCGTCTTTCTCGGCCTTGTGGCATTCGAGGCAGCCGACGCCGAGGGTAGCGTGATGGCTGTTGATCCACTGCTCGACGATGCCCGGCGACGACTCGGTGTGGCAGTTGATGCAGCTGCGGTTGTCGGCCGTCACGAGGATGTCGGGCTCGGGGTCGAAGCGCTCCTTGCCGCCTTCCACCCACGCCACCACGATCAGCGAGGCGAGGAACAGAAAGCTCAGGAGAGCGATGACGATGCGCTTGGCTTCGAGACTCATGTTTGCTCCGGTGACGCGCGACCCATAGAAAGTGAGAACATCAGTGGGACAGGACCCACGCTTCCCAAACGGTCATGACGATCAGGACGATCACGGCGACGATGCCCAGCCCCACGCTCAACTCCGAGCCGGGCCGGCGCTTGCGGATCGCGCCATCGATGAAGGGCCAGAAGACGAACACGCCGCCCGCCAGTCCCAGGGTGACCACCGCCGTCTGCAGCCCGACGAGCTTCAGCCAGCGGAAGGTCCAGAAGAAGTACCACTCGGGCTTGATGTGCTCGGGGGTCACGAGCGGGTCGGCCTTGTCGGCGAGGCCAGCCGGGAAGATCACCGCGAGACACGAGATCACGATCAACAGGCCGAGGCCGATGATCAGCTCGGTCATGAAGTGGTCGGGGAAGAAGGGGAAGGTCTTGGTGGCACCCGCCTGATCCTTGAACTCCAGCTCGCTCACGCCGTGCACGCGGATGAACAGGAAGTGCAGCGCCAGCAAGCCGAACATGGCCGTCGGCAGCAACCCGATGTGCAGCATGTGGAAGCGGGTCAGCGTGTTGGCCGTGACCTCGTCGCCGCCGCGCAAGAACGACGCCAGCATCTGCCCGATGACCGGCACCGACTCGGTCAGATTGCCCGCCACCGTCGCGCCCCAGTAGCTCAGCTGTTCGTAGACGAGCGAGTAGCCCGTGAAACCGAAGGCCATGGTGACCACGAGGATCAGCGCGCCGATGCACCAGTTCAGCTCGCGGGGCTTGCGATACGCGCCCGTGAAGAAGATCCGCAGCGCGTGCAGGATCACCGCCGCCACCATGCCGTTGGCCGACCACTTGTGCAGCGAGCGGATGTACCAACCGAAGCTCACATCCTCGGTGATGGCCTGCACCGACTCGTAGGCGTGATCGGGGTCGGGCACGTAGTAGAAGGACAGCAGGATGCCCGTCACCACCTGCACCAGCAGAAAGATGGCGGCCGTCCCGCCGAGGCACCACCACCAGCGCTTGAGGTGCCCGGGGACCGGCTCGGCGCCCAGGGCCGTGAGCATCTCGCCGACGGGCAGCGGGATGCGGTCGCCCAGCCAGCTGCCCTCGCCCTGTTGCTTCGGTTCAGTGGCGGTCACGTCAGCTCCAGCCCTCAGGCCACCGGGACCATGGCGTAGATGGCACCGCCGTCGACGGTGAGGGCGAGCGGCTTGAGCGGGGTGTTCTCGTCCTTGGGCGGCCCCTCGGTCGGCGTGCCGTCCGGGGCGAAGGCTCCCCCATGACATGGGCAGAAGAAGCGATCGTGCTGGGCTTCCCAGTGCACCTTGCAGCCCAGGTGCGGGCAGGTCGCATTGAATGCGACCACGCCGTCGACGGTGTTCGTGAGCAGGAAGGTCTCGCCGCTCGGCGCGCGGAACGGCTGGCTCTCGCCCAGTGGCAACTCGGAGAGCTGTCCCACGTAGAGGCGGCGGGTGCGCTCGCCCCGCGAACGCGGCAGGAGGAAGCGACCCACGACCGTGAGGCCCACAGCCGCCGAGGCGAAGAGCCCCAGACCCATGGCGGCCCAACCGAAGAAGCCGCGACGGGTCGGCTTGCGGTCTGTCGACGGCGGCTCGTCCCTGGTCGGACTCATCGATCTCCTCCGCGCACGCGCATGCCCCGCTTGCCCTTTCGCTGCCCGACCGCTCGTGCGGATCGTCCGGAGGTTCGGCCGCGCTCAAGCGCAGCCTCGCTCGAGCCCGTTCGAGCCCGTTCGAGCGACGCCCCGATCGCGACTCGTCGAGGCTAGACTCGGAGTCATTCCGTCTCGCTGGGCCGCATGTCGTAGCCGTCTACGGAAAGGTGCGTAGGCTTCGGAGCGAGGTTCGTGCCACCGCGACCGCCGCGGCTGCTGTGCTACTTTGGCCGCCGCCCATGTCGACCGAATCCGGTTCCGAGATCCGACCGCGACGTCCCGATCCGGGACACGACGCGCCCCCCTTCGACCCGCAGCACAGCGGGGCGGTCTATCGCGCCCTGCTCGAAGGCATGCTCGACCCGGTCGTGTTCATCGACCCGCAGGGCATCATCCTCGGCGCCAGCGACTCCACCGTCAGGGTCTTCGGATACACGCCGGAAGAGCTGCGCGGGACGAACATCTCCCGGCTCATGACCGAGCCCTACCGCGGCGAACACGACGGCTACCTGCGCCACTACTTCGAGACGGGCAAGACCAAGATCCTCGGGCGCCTGCGCGAATTCCAGGTGGTCCGCAAGGACGGCGAGGTGATCGACATCGAGTTGTCGGTGAACCGCATCGACCTGCCCGGTCACGAGGAACCCCTGTTCATCGGGAGCTTCCGGGACAGCACCGACCGCAACCGGGCGCGCCTCGCCGAGTCGTCCATGTTGCGGGCCCTGGCGGCGGTGGGCGAGTCGGCCGCCATGCTCGCTCACGAGATCAAGAATCCGATCACGGCGGTGAACCTGGCGCTGCGCGCCGTGGCCCGCGAGCTGGGCGAGGATCAGCAGGACGTGTTGCAGGACCTGGTGGCGCGCATGAAGCGCCTCGAGCAGCAGCTGCGCCAGACGCTCTCGTTCGTCCGTCCGCTCGAGCTCTCGCCGATGCTCCTCGACGCGCGCACGGTGTTCGACGGCGTCGTCCGCTCGCTGGCCCCCATCTCCAAGCGCGCTCGCGTCGAGATCCAGATCGACGTCGACGCCGAGGCCCCGACGTTCCGGGCCGACCTCAGCCGCCTCGAGGAGGCCCTGGTCAACCTGACCATGAACGCCATCGAGATGCTCGAACCCGGCGGACACGTACGGCTGGCCGCCGGCGCTGAATCCAACGGGCGGCTGCAGCTCATCGCCCGGACCGTCGAGGGTCGCACGGTCGAGCTGAGCGTCGAGGACGACGGACCCGGCATCGCCGCCGGCGTGCGCGAGAGCCTGTTCAAGCCCTACGTCACGACCAAGGCCCAGGGCACCGGACTGGGCCTCGCCATCTGCCGGCGCATCGTCGAGGAGCACGGCGGCTCGCTCGAAGCCGGCGACAGCGCTGCCCTCGGCGGGGCCCGCTTCACCATCCGGCTCCCGGCCGAGGCGACACCATGAACACCGCTCCCAAGACCGTCTACCTGGTCGACGACCACACCATGACGCGCGCCGGCATGCGCGCCCTCGTGAACGACCTGCCGGGCTTCACCGTCGTGGGCGACCACGGCGATGCGCGTCAGGCCATCGAGGAGATCGACCGCTGCCACCCCGACCTGGTCCTGCTCGACATCACCAGGCCCGGCCTGTCGGGCATCGACGCCATCGCCGGCATCCGCGACGTGCACCCCGGCGTGCGCATCCTGATGCTCAGCCACCACGAGGGCGAGACCTTCGTCGAGCAGTCGCTCAAGGCCGGCGCCGACGGCTACCTCAGCAAGGACAGCGAGTCCGACGAGCTGGCCCTGGCCATGTCGGCGGTCCTGCGCGGCCAGGCCTACATCAGCCCCCGAGTCGTGCGCGGCCTGGTCAACCTGACCCAGCGTGACGAGCGCGGCGCCGAGGCCAACGCCAGCCGCATCTCGTCGCTGACCCCCCGGGAGCGCGAGGTCTTCCAGCTGCTGGCCCTGGGTTTCAGCAACAAGGAGGTGGCCCGCAAGCTCGACACCAGCGTCGGCACCGCCAAGAAGCACCGCGAGAACCTGCAGCGCAAACTCGACTGCCATTCGGCGGCCGAGCTGGCGCGCCTCGCCATCCGCGAAGGCCTGCTCGAAGGGGCCTGACCGGGCGGCCGTACCCTCGGGAATCCCGGCGTCTACGCCCAGTGCCGAAGGGCCCGCCCAGGCTTTCCGGCGTAACCTCGCGACATGAGTTCTGCCCCGGCACAGCCCGCGTCGTGGAGGACGGTCGCTTGAGCGCCCGCGCCACGCACCTGAATCTCGCCCAGCGGTTGCGCGACCCGCATGTCTGGGATCCGACCCTGTCCGAGGTCGGGTTCCTGCAGACCCACATCTCGTGGCTCTTCTTCACGCCCGATCGGGTGTTCAAGGTCAAGCGCCCGGTGGACTTCGGCTTCCTCGACTTCACCACGCTCGAGCAGCGCCGCCGTTCATGTGACGAAGAGGTGCGGCTCAACGCCCGCCTCGCGCCCGGCGTGCATCTCGGTGTGGCCCCTCTCGTCAGCGCGCCCGACGGTCACCTGCACGTCGGCCCCATCGGCGGCAGCCTGCGCGACTTCGACGGCGAACTCGTCGAGTGGGCCGTGGTCATGCGGCGGCTGCCCGAGCACGACATGTTCGATGGCCGTCTCGCGCGGGGTGAGATCGACAACGACTGCATGGACATCCTGGCCCGCACGCTGGTGGACTTCCACGCCGATGCCTCCACCGGCACCGGCATCGACGAGTACGGCCACCCCGCCGTCATCGCCCGCCACTGCGAGCAGAACTTCGAGACCCTGGCGGACTTCTCCGGCCCCGTCACCGCCACGGGGAAGAGCGTCGTCTCGCCGACACTGCTGGCCTTCCTGTCGGAGCGGACGCAGGAGTTCCTGCGCGATCACGACGCCAGCATGCGGCGCCGCATGACCCGCGGTCGCATCCGCGAGGGACACGGCGACCTCCATGCCGGCAACATCTGCTGGGTCGACCGCAAGCCCGTCATCTACGACCGCATCGAGTTCGCCGCCGAGTACCGCTGCGGCGACGTGGCCGCCGACCTCGCCTTCCTCGCCATGGACCTCGACCTGCGCGGCTTCCGGGGCTTCTCCCGCTACCTCGTGAAGCACTACGTGCAGCTGGCGCACGACCCCGAGCTGGTGACGCTGATCGGCTTCTACAAGTCCTATCGCGCCGTCGTGCGGGCCAAGGTCGACGCCCTGCGGTCGGCCGACACCACCCTCGACGCTGCCGAGCGTCTGCAGGCGCGGCTCACGGCCATGCGCCACCTGCACCTGGCCGCCACCGAGTTCCTGCCGCCGCCGCTGGTGCTCACCTGCGGATTGCCCGGGGTGGGCAAGAGCGTGGTCGCCCGGCAGCTCGCCGCCCCCTTCGAGTCGCAGGTGATCCGCAGCGATGTCGTGCGCAAGCAGGACCGCGGCCTGCCCCCCTCCACCCGCGACGCCGCCGCGTGGAATGAGGGCCCCTACTCACCCGAGGCCCGGGCCCACACCTATCAGTCGCTGCTCAACGAGGCGATCACGGCGCTCGAGCACGGCCGGGCCGTGGTGGTCGACGCCGCCTTCCCGGCGAAGGCCATGCGGCGTCGCTTCGTCGATGCCGCCCAGCGCCTCGAACACGGCTGCGTGGTGGCCCACGTGGAATGCCCGCAGGCCACGGTGCGCGAGCGTCTGGTGGCACGCGCTCAGGCCGGCACCGACCCGAGCGACGCCGATTGGGATACATACGTCCATGCCCGCGAAGATTTCGAGGCGCCCCGGGAAGTCCACCCCGAACTGCTCATCACGGTACACTCGGGCGAACCGGCCGAGTTCGCGTGCGGACGGCTGATCGATCGCCTCGTCGTCCAGCGGCGGATGCGCCCCACCCGTTCCCACGGAGTCCGTCACTGACATGGCCGACTGCAAGACCATCCTCCTCGCCACCGACTTCTCGGACGCCTCGCGCCACGCCCTGGACTGGGCGGTCACCCTGGCGCGTTCCTACGGCGCGGCTTTGCACGCCATCCATGTCGTCGCTCCGAATGATGACGACGGCGCCGGCACGCCCGAGGACTGGAAGCAGGCCATCCCGGCGGACAGCGACGATGTGGTCACGAGCCGGGAAACCGTACGGGCCCTCTCGGCCGAGCTCGGCATCGTCCACGCGGCGCGGGAGCGCGGCGCCGACCTGATCGTGGTCGGGACCCACGGTCGCGGCGCTCTGGCCCATGTGCTGATGGGCAGCGTGGCCGAGCGGGTCGTACAGTTGGCCCACTGCCCCGTCCTCACCGTGCGCCCACCGAACCACGACTTCGCCCTGCCCTCGGAGTGAGCCCTGTGATCGAGATCAACCGCATCCTCTGCGCCGTCGACCTGAGCGAACCGAGCAAGGCCGCCCTGCGTCACGCCGAGTCCATGGCCACGGCCATGTCCGCCGAGCTCATCGTCGTGCACGTGATCGAGTCGCAGATCTACCCCATGGCTTACGGCGCCCCGGCCGTGGCGTACATCAACTTCGAGGAGGAGGCGCGCAAGGCCGCTCTCGAGGCGCTCGAACCCATGGTCGCGGCCATCGTCGAGCGCGGCGTGAAGGCCTCGGCCCTCGTGGAGACCGGCATGGCCTGGGTGCGCGTCTGCGAGCTGGCTGACGAGCTGAAGGCCGATCTCGTCGTCGTCGCCACCCACGGCTGGACGGGCATCAAGCACGCGCTCATCGGCAGCACCGCCGAACGCATCGTGCGCAAGTGCAAGTGCCCCGTGCTCTCGGTCAAGATCGAGAGCGACGGCTAGTCCCCACCGTCACGGCCCCGCGCGCACACCCGCCGGGATCCGGTCGGTGGCCGGATAATCGTCCGGCGGCTGGAGGCTCTGACGCGCGGCTGCCATCTGTTGCCGCGCCAACCGCACCTGCGCCTGCAGGGCCGCTCGTTCGGCGCCCGTGGTCGACGAGGTGCGCACCTGCTGCTCGAGCCACCAGACCGCATGCCCCCATTCGCCGCGGCGACCGTGGTGGTCGGCGAGCCACTGCATGAGCCGGCCCGATCGCGGCTGCAGCGTGACCGCTTGCAGCATCTCGGCGCGGGCCCAGTCCGCCCGGCCGGTGCGCTCGTAACACTCGGCCAGGTAGTAGCGCGTGACGGCCTCGTCGGGGACCGCCAGGGCATGGGTCTCGAAGGGCTCGATGGCGGCGGCCGCGTCGCCACGGTGGAATTCCACGAAACCGAGGTCGAAGGCGAACAACGGGTCGCCGGGATTGCGTTGCCGCAGCGCGCGCAGGTCGTCGCGAGCCGCATCGAGCAGCCGCCGGCCCTGCGCCGTGCGCTCGGCCGGGTCGGGGTAGGCGGCCGCGACCCGGGCCGCCGCCGCAGGGTCGCCGTCGAGCCCGAGCAAGCTCGTGGCCTCGGCGATGCGTTGGGTCACCGACGACGCGAGCGCCAGGTCACCGATGCGCTCGCGCGGCGTCGGCAACGACGGATCGAAGGGATCGTCGGCGCTCGCGGTGCCGACGTAGCCGAGGGCCGCGAGGCGCTGACGCTCCTCGGGCGACAGCGCGGCCCCGAGCGCGTGCTCGAGGGGACGCTCCGCGACGAGCAGGGCGTCCAGGCGTTCCCGCATGAGCGCGAGCAGCTCGGGTTCGTCCGGCGCCCCGTCGCGCAACTCGTTCGGATCGGCCGCCAGGTCGTACAGCTCGGGCCGTGATGAATCGATCAACTTGCGGTCGCGCCAGACGAGGCCCCGCAGGGGATGCCACCGATGGTGGTGCCAGGGCATGAGCGTCTCGATGTAGAGGGCCCGCTCCGTCCGCGACCCCCACGACGCGGGGTCGTCGGTGAGCGGCAACAGCGAGGGCTCGCTCGCGGCGGGCATGACGTCGGCGCCGAGCCCGAGCGCATCGAGCACGGTGGGCGCGATGTCGGCGAGGGTCACGGGCGCCGCGATGCGCTCGATACGTCCGGGCCGATCGGGAATCGGCGGCGCGGCCCGGTCGTCCGGTAGTGCGGCCCGGTCGTCCGGCGTGACCAGCACGAGCGGGATGCGCAGGCTCGCGTCGTAGAGGAACAACCCGTGGGTCTCCTCGCCGTGTTCGCCCAGGGCCTCGCCGTGATCAGCGGTGACGATGAGCAGCAGCGACTCACGCCGGCCGAGCCGATCGAGACCGTCCAGCAGGCGCCCCAGCTGCTCGTCGGCGTACGCGATCTCTCCGTCGTAGGGATGGGCGTGGCGCGACGCGTGAGGCTCGGGCGGGTCGTACCCGGCGTGGGGATCGTTGAAGTGGACCCACGCGAAGAACGGCGCCGCGGACGGCAGTGCGTTGAACCACGAGAGGGCGTCGTCGACCACCTCGCCGGCCGGCCGTTCGCGCCGCGCGGCTTCGCCGGTGCCGAGGGACTCGCCGGCTGGGGCGTGATACACGTCGAAGCCCTGGTCGAGGCCAAAGCGCTCATCGAGGACGAAACTGCCGACGAAGGCGCCGGTGCGCCAACCGTGCTCCGACAAGACCTCGGAGAGCAGCAGGCTCTCGTCCTGCACGCGGTAGACGGCGTTCTCCCGCACGCCGTGCACGGGTGGCGCCGTGCCCGTGAGCAGGGTGGTGTGCGCCGGGAGCGTGATCGGTACCGGCGACCAGGCCCGCTCGAACAGCCGCCCCTCCCGGGCGAGAGCGTCGAACACGGGCGTCTCCGCCTCGGCTCGACCGTAGGCACCGAAGCGGTCGGCGCGGGTGGTGTCGAAGGTGACGATGAGCACGTCGAGGCGGTCCGGCGCCGCGTCGCCACATCCGCTCGCGAGGACGGCCCCGCAGAGGAGCACCCCCAGAGCGGTGAGGCGCAGCGCCGCTGCGGGTCGAGGCCGACGGCCCGGCCTCATCGAGCGTCCCCTGCGTCGCGATCCCCCACCGCGGCGAGTCCGGCCGGCGTCGGGTCTGTGGGCGGGAACGGCGCCGGCCCGTTCAGGACCTGCCCGGCGCTCTCCATCTCGCCGCGGGCCATGACGATGTGGGTCGCGACGACCGTCGCCGCGTCGGTGCCGGGTCGGATGACGGCGGCCAGGCGTTGCAACCACCACAGGGCCCGACCGTGACGTCCGGCCTGACCGTTCCAGTTGACCAACCAGCGCAGGGCCGCCTCGGCGCCGGGATCGAGGGCCGCGGCCTTGGTCATCTCGGCGGCGGCCCAGTCGAGCCGCCCGGCCGCGGCGTAGGCCTGGGCCAGCCAATAGCGGGTGCTCGGGTCGGCCGGGGCCGCCACGGCGCTGCGCTCGAGGAAGCCCAGAGCGTCCCGCGTCTCCCCCAACTGCATGAGCGTGAAGCCCAGGTCGTAGAGCATGGACGGGTCGCCGGGGTGTGCGCTCACCAGCTCGCCGAGCAGCGCCCGCGCCTCCACCAGGGAGCCGTAACCGACGCGCTCGCGCTCGGCCGGGTCGGGCATGGCGACCATGTCGGCGGCGTGCGTCGGGTCGGGGTCCCGTCCCATCAGCGACAGTCCCCGCCGGATGAGCTCACGCGCCTCGAAGTGTCGGTCGAGGACCTGCAACTGCTGTCGCGGCACGGGCAGGTCCGGGTCGAAGGGGTCGCCGCCGGCCGCCGAGCCGGTGTAGCCCAGCTGCGCGAGCTGCCGCTGCTCCTCCGACGACGGGGTCAGCGTCTGCCCCCACCCGAGGGGCGCGTGGGCCTGGCGCAACGCCTGCAGCCCGCGGCGCAGGTCGGCGAGGCGCTCGGCCATCACGGGGGACGTCGGCTCCCCCGCCTCGTTGAGCCCGTTGTGCAGCTCGCCGGGATCGGCACCGAGGGCGAACACCTCGGGCGCCGGCGATTCGATCAGCTTGTGGTCCTGCAGCACGATGCCCTGCAAGGGGTGCCAGCGATGGAAGTGCCAGGGCATCCAGCTCTCGAGGTACACCGCCCGGCTCTGGCGCGCCGCATCGAGCGACGACGACGGCGGCGTATCATCGCCGAGCCGACCGGCCAGGAGCGACGGGACGCGCACGGACGGCATGGTGTCCGCAGCCAGCCCCGCGCATTGCAGCACCGTCGGCGCCACGTCCGCGACGGAGACGGGCCGGGTCTCCACGCCCGGCTCCAAGCCCGGACCGGCGACCACGAGGGGCACGCGCATCGAGCTGTCGTAGATGAACAGGCCGTGGCTCTCTTCACCGTGCTCGCCCAGGGACTCGCCGTGATCGGCGGTGGCGAGCACGAACAGCCGCTCGTCGCGCCCCTGGTCGGCCAGGCCCTGCAGCAACCGACCGAGCTGGGCGTCGGCGAAGGCGATCTCGCCGTCGTAGGGATCGGCATGACGCGAACGGTAGGGCTCGGGCGGCGAGTAGCTCGCATGGGGATCGTAGAAGTGCACCCACGCGAAGAAGGGCTCGTCGGGCGCGAGCGTGCCGAACCACTCCAGCGCGGCGTCGACCACGACGTCGGCGCGGCGCTCGGACTGCTGCACGCCGCCTGAGCCGAGGGTACGCCCCGTGGGCGCGTCGTAGACCTCGAAGCCCTGCGCGAGTCCGTACTTCTCGTCGAGCACCATGGAGGCGACGAAGGCCCCCGTGCGCCAACCGGCCCGCGCCAGAGGCTCGGCCACCAGATCGCTCTCCTCCGACACCCGGAACAGCGCGTTGTCGCGCACGCCGTGGACCGGCGGGTAGACGCCGGTGAGCATCGATGTGTGGCTCGGCAGGGTGATGGGCGCCACCGCCCAGGCGCGGGAGAAACGCAGCCCGCGCGCGGCGAGGGCGTCCCAGTGCGGGGTCGTGTCGCCCGCGAAGCCGTAGCACCCCACGCGATCGGCCCGCAGGGTGTCGAAGGTGACCAGCAGCACGGAGGGACGCGACGCCGGCTCGACGGCGTGGGGCCCGGCCGCCTCGCGACTGCCGGCGCTGCTGCCGGAGCCGCCGTCGGGGGAGCACGCCGCGGCCAGCGCGATCAGCAGCAGACCGGCCTGCATGGCGCGCCGGGCCCGGGCGGCCGGATGCGGCCGGCAGGCAGGTTCCGGCCGAGGAAGGGTCACCGCGCAATGCATGGGCGGCCGCGATGGTGATACAGATGGTAGCGGAGGAGGGATTCGAACCCCCGACACGCGGATTATGATTCCGCTGCTCTAACCAACTGAGCTACTCCGCCAGGAGCGCCCGACATTCTGACCGAAGAGCGGTCTGCGAAGCCAGCCCCCCGGGGGGCCGTCGTCGAAGCGGCGGCCGCCCCGTGAGCCTGCGCGTGGACGAGTACCGCGAAGCGGACCGCGAGGCCCTGCTGGCCCTCAAGTGCTCCGTCTTCGGGGGCACCATCCTGGAGAACGAGCGCCGCCGCTTCGCCTGGGAGTTCGACCGGAATCCCGCGCGGGATTGGGGCCTGCCCCCGGCCCTGGTGGTCCGTGACGGCGGCGAGCTGGTGGCCGGCTTCACCTTCGTCCCGAGCAGCGTGAGGGTCGCCGGGGAGCGGGTGTCCGGCGCCGCCGGCATCGACCTGTGCGTGGCGGCCAGCCACAGGGGGCAGGGCCTGGGCCGCCAGGTCGTCGAGCCCTTCTGGGCGGAGGGCCTGTGCACCTTCCCCTTCTCCACCGGCGTGAATCCGGCGTCCTTGCACCTCTTCTCCTCGTGCGGGGCCACGTTGCTCGGCGGTGCGGAGGAGGTGACCCTGCACGCCTGGTTCCGCGATGGGGCGCCGACCGAGCCGGACGAGGGCGAGGTCCGCCCCGTCGCCGTGGTGGAGGACATCCCGGCCGACTGGGACGCCTGCTGGGCCGATCTCGTCGTCGACCACCCGCTGGTGCTCGAGCGCGACGCCGCCTCTCTCCGCTGGCGCTACGTCGAATTCCCGTTCGCGCGCCCGGTGGTCCTCGCCGCCAGCGACGACGACGGGCGCACCTGCGGGCTGGCGGTGGTGCAGGCCGACCCGGGCCTCGACCGCGTCTACCTGCTCGAGCTCCTCACCGCGAAGGACGACGCCGCGGCGCAGCGGGGACTCGTCGCCGCTGCCCTGGGCCTCGCGCGGGAGAGCGGTCTCGCCACTCTCTACTACTCCACCCGCCGGGCCGAGCAGCAGCCGATCCTGCGGGCGGCCGGTTTGCAGCCCGTGCCGGGCGCCTATCCCACCTACATGGGCAAGCTCAACCTCCCCGGGGCCTCGCGACCCGACGCCGTGAGCGGCTGGACCGTCTCCCTGGGGGACGGCGATCAGCTCTTCAACGTCGGCGAGCCACGCCCGGGGGACGGCCCGTCCCCGACTATGCTGTGAGACCGTCATGTCCACCGACCCCACCACCGCCGCCCTGATCCTCGAGCATCAGCGCTTCATCGACGTGTTCCTGGGACGGCAGGTGGTGGAATTCCCGGCGGCCACGCGCGTGCTGGTCGTCGCCCCCCATCCCGACGATGCGCTGCTCGGGCCCGGCGGCACCACGCTCAAGTACACCGCTGCGGGCGTGCCGGTGCACTGGGTCTGCATCACCGACGGCCGCGCCTGTGTCGGCGACCCGCGCGAACGGGCGCGCCTGGCGAGCGTGCGCGCCGATGAGGAGCGGGCCTGCGCGGCCGCCATGGGCCTGCCCGAACCCGAGCTGTACGACATCCCGGAAGATCGGTTCACGGACGCCGACCGCCGGGCCGAGTGCGTCGAGCGCCTGCGCGCCTCCGTGCGACGCGTCGCGCCCGATGCGATCTTCGTCCCGTACATGCTCGAGACCCATCCCCTGCACCGGCTCACGACGCACCTGCTCGCCGAGGCCCTGCGTGACGAGCCGATCGCGGCCACCGTCTACAACTACGCGGTGGCGTCGTTCCCGCTGCCCGGACTCGTGGTCGACATCAGCGCGCAGTTCGCGCGGAAGCAGGAGCTGTGTGCGCACTATGCGTCGCAGCTCGCCTTGCGCGATTACGCCGGGGAGCTCGAGCTGCTCAACGGCTTCTTTGCCGCCTACGCGGGCGCGGGCACGACCCATGCCGAGCTCTTCTTCCCTCAGGATCGGGAGGCCTTCGTCGGGGAAATCCTGGGCCGGGGCCTGGGCGATCCAGCGACCCTGGGAGTCGGAATTCAGCCGTTGGTACCCGAGGATTCGGGACCCGCCTGACGGCCTGGGCCCCGCCGAAGCCCCGTGATCCGGAGGCTTCTGCCTGGCTTCTCCACAGGGCCCTGTCCTTCTGAAACTCCCGGGATCGGCCGATCCGCGCAGAATCCGCCCATCCGGGACGAACGCTCCACAAGTCATCCCCTGTCGGGCGACGAGTTGCCAACCCGCGAGAGGGCCGCGCTCCTCGACGGGCTCCTCGACGCGCTCCTCGACCATGCCCTCGAGGGCCCGGATGAGGGGCTGCCACAGGCCCCCATTTTTTCCCCGATTTCCGTGTGCGGAACCGGTCGAAGGCGGCATCTATACTGTGTGTGATCGGTACGGGGGGCAGCCCCGGCATTCGTACTGCCCGACGAAGCCGGAAGGCAATCCCCGATCAAATACCGATCGTTTGTTCATCATTCAGCCAAGGTTGCGCGGCAATCGCGCGTAAAACCCTCCTCCCCCCTTTCCCGAAAAATCCTTGGCTGGATGATCTTTATCGGCCCCGCGCCATCGGCGCGGACGTCGCCTGACGGTGCAGGGAAGCAATGGCGACGGCGAGCGCGTCCGTCGCATCCAGGGGGATCCGGGACTCATTGCGAGTGCGGTAAGACGGGCCGAGGAGGACGCCGACCATATGCCCCACCTGTTCCTTGGTCGCCGAACCCCGCCCGGTGACGGCCTTCTTGATCTCGGTCGGCGCCAACTCGACCAACGGCAGGCTGGCACGGCCCACCTCCGCCAGCAGTGCGCCCCGCGCCTGGCCGAGGGTCACCAGCGAGCGCGTATTGGGACCGTGGAACACCGTCTCCATACCGACGCAACCGGGCCCATGCTGCGCGATGAGGTCCGCCAGACCTTGGGACAGCCCCGCCAGCCGCACGGACAGCGGCTTGCCCCGACCGGGTCGCAGAACACCCATGCCGATCAGCTCAAGCTGGCTGCCTCGCTGGCGGACGACACCCCAACCCGTGACCTGCGAGCCGGGGTCGATGCCGAGCATGATCATGGGCCCATGGTAACGGTCGGGAACGCACGATGAACGCTCCGGTCATCGTTGTTGCCGCGGGCACCGGATCGCGCCTCGGCGGCACCACCCACAAGGCCCTGGTCTCGCTGGCGGGCGAGCCCCTCGTGATCCACACGCTGCGACGCCTGATGGAATCGCCCCTGTGCGGGCCCTTCGTGGTCGTGGGCCACGCGGATGACCTCGAGCGGCTCACTGAGCTCTGCGCGCTTCTGCCCGGCGACGTCACCGTGACCCCCGGCGGCGCCCGCCGCCAGGATTCCGTCGCCGCGGGCCTCGCCGCCCTCGGGGCCGCCGATGCCCTGCCCCCCGACGCCATCGTCATGATCCACGACGCGGCGCGCCCCTTCGTCCCCGTCGCGGCGCTGCCCGCCCTTGCCGAGGCCGCCGGGCGTCATGGCGCCGCCGTCCTCGCCGTGCCGGTCACCGACACGCTCAAGCGCGCCCGTGACGACGCGCCCGATCTCGTCGCTTCCACAGTCTCCCGCGAGGGCCTCTGGTCGGTGCAAACGCCGCAGGCCTTCGGCGCCTCGACGCTGCGCGACCTGCTCATGACGGCCGACGCCGAACAGCGCTCAGTGACCGATGAGGCCACTCTTTTCGAGGAGAGTGGACGCGCGGTGGCCTTCGTGGAAGGATCGCCCCTCAACTTCAAGATCACGACGCCCCCGGATCTCGAGCTCGCTCGGATCCTGCTGGACGAGTCGCGACGAAAGGCCCAGGCATGACCCTCAGCGACAAGATCTCCATCGGCCTCAGTGTCGACGCCCACAAGTTCAAGCCGGGCGGACCGCTGATCATCGGCGGCGTCGAGTTCGACTTCGATCAGAGCATGGAGGGGCACTCCGACGGCGACGTGCTGCTGCACGCGGTCATGGACGCGGTGCTCTCCGCCGCCGACCTGCCCGACCTCGGCACGCTGTTCCCCGAGACCGACGAGAACGCCGGACGCAGCAGCGTCGACATGGCCCGCGAGGTGACGCGCCAGCTGAAGGTGCAGGGCATCCGCATCCTCAGCATCGACTCGGTGGTCTTGGCCCAGGCGCCGAAGATCTCGCCGTTCCGCAGCCAGCTGCGCGAGTCGCTGGCGGCCTGCTTCGACATCTCGGTGTCGCGCGTCAACGTGAAGGGCAAGACCTTCGACCACATGGGCCCCATCGGCAACGCCGAGGGCATCGAGGCGCGGGCCGTGGCCCTCGTCGAGCGCGCCGGCGCCTAGCGCGCCGCCGTCTTGCGCGCCAGCGGACGGTCGCGCAGCACCACCGCGTAGAATTCGTCCACGGCGCGGGCCTGGCCGTCGAGGTCGAAGCGACGGCGGGCCGCAGCCAGCGAGCCCTCGGCCAGGCGCTTGCGCAGGGCGTCCTCCCCCACCATGCGCTCCATGCCGTGGGCCAGGCCGTCGATGCTCTCGTCCACCACCAGTCCGGTGACGCCGGCTTCCACGATGTCGGGCAAGGGCGCGCGCGGCGTCACGAGGGACGGCAGGCCCATGCACATCTGCTCGCGCAACGCGCGGCAGGTCCCGTCGGAACCCGGCACCAGGAACAGCGACACGTCGAGGGCCACGAGGGCGCCCGGGAATTCGTCGCCGCGCAGATAGCCGGTGGTGAGCACGCGGTCGGACAAGCCCATGTCCTTCACCGGATCGAGCAGCAACGGCTTGATGTGCGTGCCCCGTCCGATCACCACGAGCCGCGCCCGAGGCTGGCTCTCGGCCACCCGCTGGAAGGCGCCCAGCAGGATCTCGAAGCGGCGATGACCCTGGACACGGGCGACGATGCCGAGCCCGACGTCGTCGTCGGACAGGCCGAGCCGTTCACGTTCGGCGGCGCGATCGAAGCGCCCCGGGTCGAAGCGGGTGACGTCGATGCCCCCTTCGATGAGCGCCATGGGCCGGGGCTGGCTCGCCACCGACACCGAGCTGGTCGACCCGCCGTAGCGGGCGAGGGTGCCCGTCTTGGCCCCGGCGCTCGTGATGATCAGGCCGTCGAGAGCGCGGCGCGCCACCCGACGCACGCGCAGCGACCCGGCGAGGCCCTCGGCGTCGTAACACGTGCGCACCAGGCGTCCGAGGCCGGCCCGGCGCACGGCCAGCGAGGCCACCCGGTGATCATTGTTCATGTGGGCGTGGACGATGTCCGGCCGGAACGCGAGCATCAACGCCGCGAGCCGTTCAACGTCCTCGCGGTTCTTGCGCCAGCTCGCGTGCTTCGTGAGATGGAAGCCGGCCGCCACCGGGACGCCCCGCTCCTCGGCCTGCGGGTCGATGCGCGAGTCGTGCTCGGACGGCGGCGTGCCGCTCAGGAAGAGCACCTCGTGCGCACCGGAGCGGACCTGGGCCCAGGCCAGATTGAGGGCCGGCTCGGCGGGGCCCGTCCATTTCCAATTGGAGAAGAGGTGCAGGATCCTCACGGGGCCAACAGGCTATCCGCGCGCCTGCCGGACCTCAACGCAGGAGGGCCCCGACCGCCCGAGGGAGGCCGGCGAGCCCCTCGCGGCCACGGTGATCGAAGCCTCCAAATGCGACCACGACGACTTCAGCGGATACCGTATCGCCATGCGCAACCCGACCATGCTCTGCCTGCCGCACGCGCTCCCCGAACGCTGATCCGGTCGGGGTGCTGCTCCGGCTGCTGAAGAGGCTGCTCCTGCTGCTGATCGCGACGGTCCTCGCGGTCGGGTTGGCCGAGGTGGCCCTGCGCGTCATCGCGCCGTCGTCGAACGACTACTTCCTCTGGCCGCCGCACCTGCAGCGCCGCACACAGCCCCCCACCGAGGTGTTCGACGGGGTCAGCGGGCCGTCGTCGTTCTCGGTGAACGCGCTGGGCTTGCGCGCCGACACCTTGCAGACGTTTCGGACGCCGGTCGTGCTCGCGCTCGGGGGGTCGACGACCGAGTGCCAGGTCCTCGACCAGGAGGAAGCCTGGCCGCACTTGCTGCAGGTGGCCCTCGCCCAGGCCCTCGCGCGGGCCCGCGACCCGCCCGGTGCAGCGCCCCACGCAGCGCCCCACGCAGCGCCAGAGGCCGCCGCCGGCGCGCCAGCCCGCAAGTCACCCGCCCCGCGACCGTGGGTCGGCAACGCGGGGCGCAGCGGACACGGCACCCGCGAACACGTGTTCCAGGCGCCGCGCCTGCTCGACATGCTCGCCCGCACGGGCCCCCGCCGAGTCGACCTGCTTCTCGTGATGGCCGGGGTGAACGACCTCGGACTGCGCCTGCAACGGGACACCGCATATGACCCGGGGTTCCTCGATGCGCCCGACGTCGAGGTGCACCAGATCCCGCGCGCGTTCTTCGTGCATCCCCTCGCCTACGCGGGGCATTTGCCCTCCTACAAGCGCACCGAGGTGTGGGCCTTCGCTCGCAAGCTCAAGAACCGTTTGGCGGCCGGTCTCGAATGGGGCGCCCAGCAGCCCGAAAGCGCTGAGGACCTGGTGCAATGGCGCGCCAACCGGTCCGCGGCCACCGAGCTGCGCACCACACTGCCCCCGCTCCAGACCGCCCTGGCCGAATACGAGGCCAACCTCACCCGCATCGTGGAGGCCGCCGCCGAGCGCGACGTGACCGTGGTGCTGCTCACCCAGGCGAGCCTGTGGCGCCCCGATCTCGACGCGGCGGCGCGGGCCACCCTGTGGTGGGGCGGCGTCGGCGACTTCCAGGTTCCCGGGGCCCGGGTGCCCTACTACAGCGTGGAGGCCCTCGCCGAGGGCATGGCGCGCTACAACGAGGCCACCCTGCGCGTGGCCGAACGCACGGGCGTCCCGTCCTTCGACCTCGCCGCCGCGGTGCCCCGCACGACCGACATGTTCTACGACGACATGCACTTCACCGAGGCCGGCGCGCGACGCGTGGCGGAGGCCGTCGCGGACTTCCTCGTCACCAGCGGGCTCGCGGGCTTTGCCGGCGAGTCGGGCGGCTGGGGCGAGTCGGACGACGCGGGCGGGGATCGCTGACGTGCGGTCGCCAGGCCGCCTCCTGTCGCGGACCGCCCTCGTCACCGCGCTCGTCGCTGCCGTCGCCGCGCTGTCCCCCGTATCCGCCCTGCTTGCCGTCACTGCCGTCACTGCCGTCACTGCGTTCGACGACGAGACGCCTGCGACACCGCCGACGACAGTGCAACTCGCCCTGGCCGCGGTGCGCGCCGACCCCACCGATGCCCAAGCGTTGGGGAACCTGGCCGAGGCCCTCAAGGCGGAGGACCGCATCGACGAGGCCCTGCACTGGATCCTGCGTCGGGGCGCGCTCACCGGCGACGAGCAGCTCGTCGAGAGCTGGGTCACAAATCTCGATCCGCTCCTCGAGGCGCGGCACGACGCGCTGGCCGCGGCCCAGGAACGCCTCCTCGACCGGGCCCGGGCTCACGACACCAAGGGCCGCCCACTCAACATGCTCGCCGACCTCGACACCTCCCGCCTGCTGCTGCGCGGCCTGCCGCAACTCGCCGGCTCCGCCGACGGCCTGCGCGATGAACTCGTGAACGCTTCGCGCCGCACCCGCGAGCGCCTGGCCGCCGCGCAGGTCCCGCTCGGCCTCAGCGACGGCCTCGATCTGCCCGCGCCGGACGCGGCGCCCGGCAGGGCCACCACGCTGCGCTCGCGCCATCACGCGGTGAGCACCACTCTCGGGCGCCCCTTCGCCGACGCGGTGATCGAGATGCTCGGCGACCTGCAGCCGCACCTGCAGGAGGGCTTCGCCGACAAGCGGCGTCGTGATCCGCTCGCTTTCGAGATCCTCACCCGAGCCGCCGAATTCGAGTCGCAGCGTCCGGGTGGCGAGGGCCGGTCGGTCGCGTCGCGCCACGAGCTGGCCTTCACGCTGGCGGACGAGCGCCGGGTGGTCGTGCTCGACCCGCGGCAGATCGGCGAGCCCTTCGACGTGATCTGGGGCCTGCTCGCCCGCGAGGCCGCCCGCGACTTCGTCCACGCCATGGAGTGGGTGCCGCCGCCGTGGCTGCAGGAGGCCCTGTGCCTCTCCTTCGAGGGGCTGCGTCGCGATCGCTTCGGCGGCCTCGACCTCGGCGCGCCGCCCTGGCACCGCATGGAGGACGTGCTGCTCAGCCTGCGCGGTCGCGGGAGCTGGCGACCCGAACTCGACGACCTGCTCGCCCTCGACGAGTTGGGCGGGCCGCGGTCTTCGTGGGCCTGGGCCTTCCTCGAGTACCTGCGCGAGGCCCGGGACGACGAAGGCGAGCCCCTGTGGCTCGACCGGCTGGAGCAGTTGCTCGCCGACTACCGGCAGGACTCGCGCTTCTCCATCGAGGACGAGCGCTTCGACGTCGAGGACCCCAAGCCCGTCGACCACTTCAAGCTGCGCATGCTCCCGCCGGGGGTGGCCGCCGACGAGGCCCGCGCCGGCGTGAGCAACCTGCACGACCTCGAGCGGCTCTTCGACGCGTGGCTGCGCCACATCGCTGCGGTGGACGGCAACAAGACGGCCGCCCTCACGGCGGAGGTGCTGGCCGTCCGCGAGGCGCTCGCGTTGGGCGACCCCGACGCCCTCGCGCGGCGGCTGCAGCGGGTGCTGGCCGTGCGGCCCGAGTTCATCGCTGCTTGGAAGCTACTGGCTGATGTCGAGAAGCGCCGCCGCGACACCGACGCGGCCATCCTCGCCGCCCGGCGGGTGGACGCCCTCACGCCGCACGCGGGGGACGACGCCGACGCCAAGCCCTTCGCCGCCGTGGCGCGCTTCGACGCGAGCCTCGCCAAGCAAATCGCCGACGACGAGGCCCTCCTGCGGGCCGACATCAACGGCCTCGTCGATCGCTATCTCGCGCTCGACCATCCGCGCTCGGCCGTGCGCCTGCTCGGCGACGCCCTGGCCGCCCTGCCCTTCGATGGCGCCTTCACGGACCGTCGAGATGACATCGTGCAACGCTTCGCCCTCGACGACCTGATCCTGCGTCACACCGTCGACCTCGAACGCGCGTCCCGCGAAGCTCACGGCGACCGGTCGCTGTGGCTCGTGTCGGGCGAGGGGCTCACCGTGAAGGCCCGCGACCGCATCGCCCCCGCCGCCCTGCGCGGACTCGTGCACCTGCGCGCCCCCTACCGCCTCGAGCTGCGCCTCGTCGTGCTGCAGTCGGCCGAGACCGACAGCGGCAACGACTTCGCCGGCCTCACCTTCGGCGGCGTCGAGGCCCACGACCCCGGCGACTGGGCCCTGTTCGCGACGCCCGCCGGCCGGGTGCGCCTCGCCACGCCGGGACGGCTTGAGTGGCCCTCCACCGACCTCAGCCGCCTGCGCACCGGCACCTTCGACCTCGTGCTCACCGTCGACGACGAGCACTTCTCGCTGCAGGTCGGCGAGGTCGACTTCGGCCGCCACGCCCTGGGCGCGCGCCAGGCCGACGGCTGGCTCGGCCTCTACGTGCGCCACACCGACGCCCACATCCGCCAGCTCGTGGTGACCCACCTCGACGAGGGCAGCGGTCCGGTGGCGTGGTACGCGCGGGGGCGGCCGTAGGGGGACGGCGGCGAGGTGGTCGCCTAGCGGCCGCCGGGTGGCGGTCGCCGAAGCCGGCCGCTGCGGTGCGGCGCGACGTCTTGCCAGCGCGGGGCGGGCGGGCCTATCCTGTGCGGCTGAAGTTCGCGACGACGTGTGCAGCACGGGATCGTCGTCGCCGGTAGCGCGCGTAACTCAGTTGGTAGAGTGTCAGCTTCCCAAGCTGAATGTCGCCAGTTCGAACCTGGTCGCGCGCTCCATCCGATCGCCTTGATTGGACTCAAGTGTCCAGAAAGAGCTTGCCCTCTGCCGAAGCTAGCGAGCCCCAGGCATTTCCATTCACTGACCTGCTCCCGAAGAACTGGTCCACGCATTGTGAGAAATCTCGCACAATCGAGGACCGGAGGGAGCATGAAGACGTCGAAGTACACCGAGCAGCAGATCACCTACGCGCTGAGCCAAGCGGAAGCGGGCGTGCCGATCGCCGAGCTGTGCCGCAAGTACGGGATCAGCCAGCAGACGTTCTATCGCTGGCGAGCCAAGTTCGGCGGCCTGATGCCGAGTGAGGTGCGACGGCTCAAGGAGCTCGAGGAGGAGACGCGCCGGCTCAAGCGCATCGTGGCGGACCTGTCCTTGGACAAACAGATCCTGCAGGACGCGCTCCGAAAAAAAGCCTGAAGCCTGCGCGGAGGCGGCAGCTCGTCACCGAGGCGATCGAGGCCTTTGCGGTGAGCGAGCGCAAGGCGTGTACGGCACTGTGCCAGGGCCGCAGCACGCAGCGCTACGTGAGTCGTGCCCCCGACTGCACGCCCCTCCGCCGCAGGCTGCGCGAGTTGGCCCTCGACCGTCCGCGCTACGGCTACCGGCGTCTGCACGTGCTGCTGTGCAGGGACGGCTGGAAGGTGAATCACAAGAAGGTTCTGCGGCTGTATCGCGAAGAGGGCTTGTTTCTCCGGACGAAACGCCGCAAGAAGCGGGCGAGCCATCTGCGCACAACCCCACCGGCCGCGAGCCGTAAGGACGAGCGCTGGAGTCTGGACTTCGTGGCGGATGCTCTGTCCGATGGGCGCAAGCTGCGCGCCCTGACCGTCATCGACACCTACAGCCGCGAGTGCCTGGCCATCGAGGTCGGGCAGAAGATGACCTCGCAACTCGTTACTGACGTGCTGGATCGAGTCATCGCCGGAAGGCGCAGGCCCACGATGATCACGATGGACAACGGCACCGAGTTCACGAGCAACCACTTCGACGCCTGGGCCTATCGGCGCAAGGTTGCGCTCGACTTCATCCAACCGGGACGGCCGACGGAGAACGGACACATCGAGAGCTTCAACGGCAAGCTGCGCGACGAGTGCCTGAACATGAACTGGTTTGACAGCCTGGCCGAGGCGCAGGAACTGATCGAAGACTGGAGGCTGGACTACAACACCGTGAGACCGCATTCTTCTTTGGGCAACCTTCCTCCGGCCACGTACGTGGCCGGAGGAAGGTCGTGAACCCCAACCCATTCACCCGCAGTTTTCTCGCTTGCGGTGGACCAGACTTGGGGAGCAGGCCAATCACCCAAGGACTAACTTAGGAAGTGGTACAAGGAATGGGGGCAGGTCTCCCGCATCGTGAGCAGCGCCGACCTCGCCACTCTCATCGCGCCCTGTCGCACCTGAACGCGACCCGGAGTGCCCTGGCCTTGGGATCGTCCTGTACGGGATGGGCGCGCCGAAGTCCCGCAGCCACCGGATGCTCCATGCCTCCACGCTGTCCGCGGCGTCCCCGTCTTTCCCGTCAGGCTTCCTCGAAGCCTCGTTGCTGCTGATGATGCGGGCCAGGGCCGGGCCGCCCTGCGTGGGGGTGTTGGGCTTGGCCGCTCGGTCAGGCGTCTTCGAGATAGCCGGTGATCACCGCGCCGCCGGTTCCGGTGCTTGCAACTGCCGTTCCAGCGAGAGCGACGACTCCGGCTGGAAACGTGAATGTCGGCGTCGTCCCGGGGGATCCCGTTGCGCCTTCAAAGACTCGGAACCCGTTGAAGCTCACACCGATGCTGGTGTTCCCGGCAGTCGAAGCCATGACTCCTGTGATGACGAACAGTGATTCCGCCGGGACGACGAAGACACTGTTGGGAAGAATGGTCACCATGTCCCGCGCTTGCGGGATGCCGCGGACGGTGACGGTGCCTTGGATTCGGACGCCCGACATGGCCATGTCGAGCATGGCCCGGTCGTGGGACTGCGGCTTCATCGCCACGAGCACAGCAACCAGCGCAGCGATGGAAAGGCCAGTGAGTACAGACGCTGGGTGTAGACGGTTCATCGCTTTCTCCTTGTCGATGAGGTGCGTGGCCGCAACGGCCACGATCCACGGCTGATCCCCGCCTTGCACTCTATCGAGTGCGCGAGAATCGGGGGAGGCCTACGCACCATGCCTGACCTGCCCCCAATTCCTTGTGCCACTTCCCAAGTGAGTCCTTGGGTGATGCGGGGGCCGTCCGGGGTGTCCCTCGGGGGCGTGAGGACGCGGAGCGACGAGCGCCCCCGAGGGACACCGAGCGACCGGTGCAGGGGCCCGATACCTCAGGCTGCTGTGCGGCCGCACCTCGTTGTAGTGGCGCCTCCAGCGTTCGATCAGCACCCGCTACATTCTCGTTCTGCGCAGGGAGCTGTCCGCTCCCCAAGCTGAATGTCGCCCGTTCGAACCTGGTCGCGCGCTCCCTCTCGACAGCTCCGATTCCTCCCCGCTCGAGCCCCCTCCCACACCGGCGCCCTGACCCGGAGCGCGGGCGTGCTCCTGCCCGTCGGCTGTCACATGCTGGGTTTCCCGCCGATGCGCCGGGCGACGGGATCGCTATCGTGGGCGCGCGACGCCACCCGCCGTCGCCGTGCCCTGCGCGCGGCGCCGTGTCCCGAGGACCCTCCCGCGCATGATCGAGCCCACCGCCACCGCCGCATTGATCGCGCTGTTCGGATTGCTGCTCACCATCAGCGCGCTGATGACCCGGGCGCTCGACCGCTTCGGCATCCCCGTGGCCCTGCTCGTGCTGACCCTGGGCATGCTCGGCGGGTCGGAGGGTCTGGGCGGGCTCGAGTTCGACGACTCCGACCTGGCCTTCCGGGTGGGGACCATCGCCCTGATCCTGATTCTCCTGGACGGCGGCCTGAACACGCGCTGGACGTCGATCCGCTCGGTGGCGGCGCCGGCGGGGCTGTTGGCCACGGTCGGCGTGGCGGCCACGGCCACGGTGGTGGCGGTCTCCGGTCGGCTGTTCGGTCTGGAGTGGAACGAGGCCATGCTGATCGGCGCGATCGTGTCCTCCACCGACGCGGCGGCGGTGTTCAGCGTGCTGCGCGGCGGGGGCGTGCGGCTGCGGCCGAAGCTCCAGGCCACGCTGGAGGTGGAGTCCTGCGCCAACGACCCCATGGCGGTGGCGCTCACCCTCGCCGCCACCGAGGCCATGGCCAGCGGCACCGGGCTCGGCACCGGGCTGCTGCTGGAGATCCCGCTGCAGCTGCTGATCGGCATCACGGTGGGCCTCGTGTGCGGCTTCGGGTTTCGCTACCTGCTCAACTCGGTGCGGCTCACGGCCACCGGGCTCTACCCGGTGCTGGTCATCGCGGCGGCCTTCACGGCCTTCGGCGCCAGTACGCTCATCTACGGCAGCGGATTCATCGCCGTGTTCGTGGCGTCGGCGGTGATGGGCAACGGCCACCTGCCCTTCGCCCAGGGGCTGCGGCGTGTGCACGACTCGTTCGCCTGGCTGTGTCAGGTGTCGATGTTCCTGATGCTGGGACTGCTCGTGTTCCCGTCGCGGCTGCTGCCACTGGCGTGGGTGGGCATCGGGTTGGGGCTGGTCTTGGCGCTCGTGGCGCGGCCCGTGGCGGCGGCGCTGTGCCTGTCGTGGTTCGGTTGGAAGCCGCGGGAGGTCGGGCTGGTGGGCTGGATCGGGCTGCGCGGGGCGATGCCGGTCATCCTCGCCACCATTCCGATCATGAAGGGGCTGCCGAACGGCGACCGCATCTTCCACCTGGTCTTCTTCATCGTGGTGGTGAGCACCATCGTGCCGGGCGTGGGGATCGTGTGGGCGGCGCTGCGCTCGCGGCTGGGCTGGCGCGTGGCCGGGCCGCGCAACGCCGCGTTGGAGCTGCACCTGGCGCGGCGCCTGGACCGCGAACTGCACGAATTCCCCATCGACGACGGGGTGCGCGCCTGCGGACTCGAGCTGCGCGAGGTGCCCCTGCCCGAGACCGCCGCGGTCGTGCTCGTGCTGCGCGCCGACGAGCCCCTGCCCGCCCGCGGCTCGACCCGACTGGAAGCCGACGACCTGCTTTACGTCATGTGCTCCGAGCGCGACCTGGAGACGGTGGCCCACTGGCTGCGCCCCGAAGTCCACATGGCGACCCGCCTTGCGTCCCCCGGCGGCGCCTGAGCGGTGAGGGAACCCCGGTGAACCCGGCTCACAGTTCCCCAGCCGAAGGTCACCCGTTCGAACCTGGTCGCGCGCTCCATTCGCCCCTCGCCGGCGCTCGCACACTCAGCGACGCCACATTCGCCGCGACGTTCGGCGCCTCGGCGCGCCCAGACCCGCGGCCTTGACCTGCCCCCACCCGGTATCCTGGCGGCCTCACTTCCCGGAGGAACAACCGCCATGAACCGCACGCTGTCTCTGCATCCCCTGTCCGTCGTCGTCGGCGCGAGCCTCGTCGCCCTGGTCGCCGTCCTGGGCGGCATGACGCCCCTGCCCGCGGCGCCGGTCGTCCACTCGCCCGCCGAGCGCGGGCTGCTGCTGGCCAAGGACATCGTCAACCTCGACTCGGCCGCCTTCGTGGCGTCGCAGGGCGACGGCGGCTTCCTCGAGGGCGACATCATCCTGGGCTTCGGCGAGACCGCCTCGGTCTACACCGTGCCCGCCGACCGCCACCTCGTGCTCACGCACCTGGAGGTGCGCACCCTCGGCCAGACGGTGCAGCTCGTGGAGGACACCGACCGCGGTCGCACCATCAAGCGCTCGGCGGCCTTCCTCGACACCAGCAACGGCGAGACCGTCCCCGGCGGGCAGCTGACCTACTTCGAGGGCGTGGGCCTCACCTTCGCGCCCAAGGCGGAGGTCGTGCTCTGGAACAACGGCGACTCCCCCGCCGGCGTCAGCTTCCACATGAGCGGATACCTGGCCAAGCAGTAGCCGGGGCAGTAGCCGGGGCAGTCGTCGGGGCAGTCGTCGGGGCAGTCATCGGGCAAGACGTGGCGGCCACGTCAGCACTTCGAGTCCGCTCAGTTCACGCCGAGAGCCCGCTCAGTTCACCACCACCGTCTTGGCGTTCATGAATTCGCGCGGGCCCCAGAGACCGAGTTCGCGGCCGTAGCCGCTGTCCTTGATGCCGCCGAAGGGCCAGCGCGGGTCGCTCTTGACGGAGCCGTTGACGAAGCAGCAACCGGCGTCGAGCTGCCGCGACGCGATGCGCCGGCCGCGTTCCCGATCGCGGGTGAAGACGGCGGCGCCGAGGCCGAAGGGCGAGTCGTTGGCGATCTCGACGGCGTGGTCGGCGTCGCGGGCCGCGATCAGCGCGGCCACCGGGCCGAAGAGCTCGTCGTCATAGGCGGGCATGCCGGGCGCGACGTCGGCGAGCACGGTGGGCGGGTAGAACGCTCCGGGCCCGGGCGGGATCTCGCCGCCGAGCAGCATCCGCGCGCCCGCGTCCACCGAGGCGCGCACCTGCTCGTGCAGCTCGTCGCGCAGATCCGGGCGGGCCATGCAGCCGAGGGTGGTGGCCTCGTCGAGCGGATCGCCCACGCTGTGGGCCGACATGGCTTCGGTGAAGCGCGCCTCGAACTCCTCGCGCACCGCCTCGACGATCACGAAGCGCTTGGCCGCCACGCAGCTCTGCCCCGCATTGGTCAAGCGGCTGGCGACGCAGGCCGACACCGCCTGCTCGAGATCGGCGTCCTCGAGGATCACGTAGGCGTCGGAACCGCCCAGCTCGAGCACCTGGGGCTTGAGCAGCTCGCCGGCGCGCCGGGCGACGGCGCGGCCCGCCGGCGTGGAGCCGGTGAGCGTGACCGCGCGCACCTCGGGCAGGGACAGCACCGCGTCGACCTGCTTCGAGCCGATCAACACCGTGCGCAGCAGGTCGCTCGGGAAGCCGGCCTGGCCCACGAGCTCCTCGATGGCGAGCGCGCACCCCGACACGTTGCTGGCGTGCTTGAGCACGCCCGCGTTGCCGGCCGCCAGGGCCGGCGCGAGGAAGCGGAACACCTGCCACAGCGGGAAGTTCCATGGCATCACCGCGAGCACCACCCCCAGCGGCTCGTACACCGTGAAGGCCTCGGGCCCGTCGGGGTCGCTGGGCAGGGGTTCGTCGGCCAGCATCGCCGGGCCGAACTCGGCGTAGTGTTCGCAGACCCACGCGCACTTCTCGACCTCGCCGCGACCGTCCCGCACGGGCTTGCCCATCTCGCGGGCCATGAGCGTGGCCAGCTCGTCGGACCGGGCGCGCAGGGCCTGCGCCAGTCGGACCAGGGCGGCGCTGCGTTCGCTGTGGTCGCTGTGCTTCCACTTTGCCTGCGCCGCCGCGACGGCCCTGACGATCTGCGCGGCCTGTTCATCGGTGTGACTCTCGTAGCGCTGCAGCTCTTCTCCGGTGGCCGGGTTCACGCTCACGTTGGTCATGACTGCTGCTCCATCCGGCGCCGCACGTCCTCGGCCAGGTCCTCGGCCAGGCGATCGTTCTCGTCGTTGTCCACGGGGCAGTCCACCACCACCACGCCGCCCGCCTCGAAGCCCCGACGCAGGGTGTCGGCCAGCCCGTCGTCCTCACCCACGCGCAGGCCGAGGGCGCCGTAGGCCTGCGCGTACTTCACGAAGTCGGGGTTGCCGAAGCTCAGGCCGTGCTCCGCGAAGCCGTCCATCTTCTGCTTCCAGCGGATGAACCCATACGCGTCGTCGCGCAGGATCAGCACCACCAGGTCGAGGCCGAGCCGCACGGCGGTCTCGAGATCCTGGCTGTTCATCATGAAGCCACCGTCCCCCGCCACCACCAGCACGCGCCGGTCGGGTTGCAGCAGCTTGGCGGTCATGCCGGCGGCCAGGCCCGCGCCCATGGTGGCCAGGGCGTTGTCCAGCAACAGCGTGTTGTCGGCGTAGGTGCTGTAGCCCCGGGCGAACCAGAGCTTGGCGATGGTGTTGTCGAGGCTCACCACGTCGTGCCGCCCCATGACGGCGCGCACGTCGTGCACCACGCGCTGGTAGGGCACGGGCACGCAGTCGTCGCAGGTGGCCGGGTGCAGCATGCCGTCGAGGATCTCGCGCAACCGAGCCTGCGCCGCATCGGCGAAGTCGACGTCCCCGAGGCGCGCGCCCAGGCCCTCGAGGCTCGCGGCGATGTCACCCACCAGCTCGCATTTCGGGTTGTAGGCCAGGTCGGGCTCGGCCTCGGTGAAGTCCACGTGCAGGATCTGCTTGTCGTGGTTTCCGTTCCACACCGCCGGCGGATACTCGACGATGTCGTAGCCCACGCAGATCACCAGGTCGGCGCGCTCGATGGCCACGTGGGCCCCGTCCTGCTTGTGCAGGCCCAGGCTGAACAGGCTGCGCGGGTGGTCGTCGGGCAGCACGCCCTTGCCGGTCTGGGTGGCCACGGCGCCGATGCCTGTGGTCTCGACGAAAGTGCGCAGCTGCACGCCGACCCGCTTGCGGTTCGCGCCGGCCGACACGAGCAGGACCGGGCAACGCGCCGCACGGATCAGCCCGGCGGCCTCGTCCAGCGCGGTCCCGTCGGCGATGGGCCGGCGCGCGACGACGCGACGCTGGGGCGCCCCGTCGGGCACGTCCTCGCCCGCCACGTCCTCGGGCAGCTCCAGGTGCACGGCCCCCGGTCGCTCGCCCTCGGCCACCTTGAAGGCGTGGCGCACGAAGCGCGGGATCGAGGCGCCGCTGCTGATCGATTGGCTCCACTTGGTGAGCGGTTCGAAGCAGCCGACCACGTCCACCAGTTGGAAGTTGCCTTGCCGGTTGTCGTGCAGCGCCTTCTGGCCGGTGATGGCCACCAGGGGCATCCCGCCCAATTGCGCATGGGCGATGCCCGTGAGCAGGTTCGTGGCCCCCGGGCCGAGGGTCGAGAGGCACACACCCGCACGGCCGGTGAGACGCCCGTGGGTCGCCGCCATGAACGCGGCGTGCTGCTCGTGCCGCGTGACCACGAACTCGATCGGGCTCTTACGCAGCGACTCGAGCAGGTCGAGGGTCTCCTCCCCCGGCACGCCGAACACGTGGGTCACGCCTTCCTCGGCGAGACAGGCGACGAACAGGTCTGACGCATTCACGGGCAGGTCTTCACGGGCAATCCTCGACGGGTGCGGGCGCCCACGATAGCGCTTTCCGTGTCGGCACCGGGTCGCGGGCCCCCTCCACCCAGCCGTCGCCCGCCCTACAGGGTGCACATCTCGTTGTTGTCGAAGTTGCGCCCGTAGAAGCCCATGTAGTCCACCTTGCGCTCGAGCGCTTCGATCACGTAGCGGCTGAAGTTGACCTTGGTGAACTTCTGCGCGCTGCCGAGACCACCGGGACTGAACACGTTGATCTCCATCAGCTTGTCGCCGACGATGTCGAGGCCCACCAGGAACATGCCGTCCTGGACGAGCTTCGGTCGCACGATCTCGGCGATGCGGAGATCGGCGTCGGTGACCTCGGCCTCGGCCAGACGACCGCCGGCGTGGATGTTGCTGCGCATGTCGTCGCCGCCGCGGCGCCGTCGGAACGCGCAGAACTTGCCCTTCACCCGCAGGGGCCTGCCGTTCATGACGAACAGCCGCATGTCGCCCTCCGAGGCCGCCGGCAGGTATTCCTGGGCGATCACGTAGCCATCGCGGCTGACCGCGTCGATCATCTGGTTGAGGTTGGGCAGGTCGTCGGGACGGATCAGGAACACGCTCGCCCCGCCTGAGCCCTGCATGGGCTTGATCACGATCTTGCCCAGCTCCTTGATCATGGAGCGGATCTCGCCCCGGTCCCGGGTGATCAGCGTCACGGGCCGCACCTCGGCGGGGAAGAGCTGGAAGTAGAGCTTGCTGCCGGCCTTGGCCAGGCCGTTGGGATCGTTGACGACGATGACGCCCCGGCGCGCGGCCATGCGGCCGAACTCGTGCGCGACGGTCGCGGCCCATGGCCGCGTCATGACGTCGTCCGAGGGCACGTTGCGCAGCATCAGCACGTCGAGGTCGCCCACGGTGATGCGCTCGGTGCGCGAGGTCTTGCCCTGCAGGTCGGCCAGGTAGGTCTCTTGGGACTTGTACTTCTTCGGCGCGATGGCCTTGGCCCGGGCGCGGATCGATTCATCGAGGTCGTAGGCGAGATCGCCCACGCCCATCACGAAGACCTCGTGGCCGCGAATGGCCGCTTCGCAGCCGAGGCGTGTCGTCGTGAAGCCGGCGGCTTCGGTCATGACGTCGTTGACCAGGAACCCAATTTTCATCGCGTCTCTCCTTGCTGGTTTCAGATCGTGTCGAGTTCCCCGAGCACACCTTCGAAGGTGCTTCCGAGCGCTGTCCTGCTGAACTGCTCGTGCGCCTCGGGCGGGTCGCTGGGCGATCTTCCGAGGTGCTCGTGGTGACCGCGGCGCTCCCGATGTCCGCGGCTTCGCAACCGCCCTCGATGGGCGTTCGATCGAGCACCCTATGATGAACAGGGTCATCAATGCATTAGAAATCGGTAATCCGATGTGTCCTTTCGCTATACTGCTCTTTCGTCGCCTCGCGTCCCCTTCGGCCCTCACGGCCATCGCTGCTGCCGATGCTCCTCCGAATCCTGCTCTGCCTGCCCGAACCGACGCGCCAGGAGCACGTCCGCAAGGCCCTCGGGCGCCGAGCCCTCGTCACACGCGCCGCCAACGCTGAAGAGTTGTGGGACGCGCTGCGTGGGGACGTCTTCGATCTGGCGATCCTGAGCGCGGACGCCCTGAGCCCCGATCCGCTGGCCTCCCTGCGGACCATCCTGGGCGTGTCGGACGGCCCGGATGTGATCCTCATCGCGCCCGGCGATCCGGAAGCGATTAGCGCCTACCTGGCGGCCGGCTGCCTCGCCGTGCTCGACGCGGGGCTGGGCGACGGCGATCTCATCGCCGCCCTGGAGGCGGTGACCACCCGTGCGAGCTCGACACGCGACCGCCGTGTGGTCGCCAACGCGCGCATCGATCGTCGCATCGACGCCATGGGAACGAGCAGCCCCGCCATCCGTCGCTTCCAGGATGTGACCCGGCGCATCGCGGCCGGCGACTCGCCGGTCCTGATCCAGGGCGAGCCGGGCACGGGCAAGACCTGGCTCGGTCCCGTCATCCACCGCGAGAGCCCGCGGGCGAGCGGCGCTTTCCACAGCCTGCGCTGCAGCGACGTCGAGGCCGAGGCGCTCGAGGTCTCGTTGTTCGGTCACGCGGCGGACGCGCTCCCGGGGCCGCCCGCCGCTGAGCGGGGCATCCTGGAGCGGGCCCATCGCGGCACGCTGTTCCTCGAGCGCATCGACGGGTCGCCGTTGAGTTTTCAGCTGAAGCTGCTGCGCTACCTCGACGAAGGCAGGAGCCGGCGGGTCGGAGGACAGACCTGGAGCCATGTTGACGTGCGCCTGCTGGCATCCGTCGGGGACGACCCGGCCGCGCACGTCGAAGCCGGGACCCTGCACCCGGATCTCTACCGCCGCATCGGCCTGGTCAACCTCACGCCCCCACCGCTGCGCGATCGACCCGAAGACGTGGCCGAGCTCGCATTGTCCGCACACCACAAGTGCAGCGCGCGGTACGGCCTGGCCGTCCAGGGCTTCACGGCCGCCGCGCTGGAGGTCCTGCAGCAGCACACCTGGCCGGGCAACGTGAGCGAGCTGTGGAGCGTGGTCGAGCGCTCCACGCTGCTCTGCCGGGGCGAGCGGATCACGGTCGAAGACCTGCCGCCCGACATCGTTTCTCATGGGGAGGGCCGCTCGAGCGACGGATTCCTCGTTCTCGACGCCCCGTGGCTGCATGATTCCTCCCAGCTCCCGACGCTGCGGGAGCTCCAAGCCCAGTCACTCGAGGTCGTCGAACGGGCCTACCTGACGCAACTGCTGAAGTCTGTTTACGGCCGCGTGGCCGAGGCCGCCCGACGTGCGGAGGTCGACCCGCGTTCCGTGTACCAGCGCATGCGCCGCTTCGGGCTGCGCAAGGAGGACTTCAAGTTGCCCCGCCCCCCGCTGCGCCGGAAACCTCGCGACACATGAGGACGGGCGTGAGCAAGAAAGGTGTCATGCACGTCTCCCTCCGAATCATCGTGGCCGCACTCGCCTGGGGCGGGGTGCTGCTCGAGCCTGCGCCCGCCGCGGCCCAGGCCGTTCCCAACACCACCGAACTGATCGCCCTTCCGGGGCAGGACGGCATCACCCGCGAGGTCGCCCAGCAGCGCATCGGAGAGCTCGAGTCGGTCACCGACCCGGACGACGGACAGCGCGCCCGGCTCATCGAGACCTACCGGCAGATCGTCCAACGGCTCGAGACGCGCCTGACCAATGCCGAACGGACCGAGGCCTTCCGCGCCGCCATCGAATCCGCCCCGCTGGAAGTGACGCGCCTGCGGACGGAGCTGGCCGCCGCCCGGGCCGCCGCGCCGAAGGACACGGTGCTCGACCCCGCCGCCACCGCGGACGGCCTGCAGCAGCGGTTGACCCAGGTCCAGGCCGAGCTGACCGAGCTGCGCACCCAGCTCGCGGACCTCGACCGGCGCATCGGCGAAGAGCGCGAGCGGCCCGCCAAGGCCGAGCAGCAGCGTGCGGAGGTGCGCACCACCCTGGCTCAGCTCGCCGTGGATCTGGCCGCCCCCGAGCCCACGCCCGACGCGCCCGAATCCGTCCGCGCCGCGCGCGGGCTGCTGATCGCGCGCCACCGTTCGCGCACCGTCGAGCTGGCCATGCTCGAACAGGAACTGCTCAGCAACCCCGCGCGGGTGCTCGCGCTGGAGGCCCTGCGCGACCTCACCGTCTGGCGCGTCGCCGACGCCGAGGCCCGTGCGGTGCGGGTGGAGGGCTGGCTCAGCCAGGTGCGGCGCACCGAGGCCGACCGCGCCCGCATGACCGCCGAACGCCTGAGCCAGGAGGCCACGGGCAAGAACGCGCTCATCGTCATGCTGACCGGGCAGATCGCCGAGACGACCCGCGCCACCCAGCAACTGCTGCACCGCAGCGACGAGCTGCGGGCGGAGCGCCAGAAAGTCGACGAGCGCCTGAGTCGGACTGAGGAGGACCTGCGCGAGACCAAGCGCTCCATGGACCTCGGCATCACGGGCTCGCTCGGCACGGTGCTGCTCGAGCGGCGACGCCAGTTGCCCAGCGCGCGTTCGCTGCAGCGCGCGGCGGCGGAGCGAGCGGGCCGGGTCGCCGCCGAGCGGTTGAAGCTGTTCACCGACGAGCGGGAGATCAAGGCCCTGGCCGATCCCGCCCGCGTCATCGAGGGCCTGATGAAGCGGCCCGAGGCGGTGGGCCTCGACGCCACCAACGACGCCGACGTGCTCACGGAGCTGCTGGAGAAGAAGACCGAGAGCCTGACCCAGCTGCAGAAGGCGCGGCAGGACCACCTGAACCTGATCGGCAACCTCGAGGCGCGCGAGGCGGCGCTGCTGTCCGTCGCGCGTGAGCTGGCGGCCATCCTCGACGAACGCTTGCTGTGGATCCCGAACGCCCCGCCGGTGAGCCGTGCCACCTTCGGCCGCCTGGGCGGAGACCTGGTCTGGCTGAGTTCATCCTCCCTGTGGAGTCAGGCTCTCGATGCCCTGACCGAGGATTTCGAGGCGCTCACCGCCGGCTACGCTCTGTTCGGGCTCGCACTGCTCGGCCTGTGGGTCCTGCGGATCCGCATGCGCACCCGCTTGCAGGCGATCGCCGGCCTCGTCGGCAAGGTGCGCACCGACAGCATCCTGCTCACGATCCAGGCGCTGGTGCTGCTGGCACTGCGCACCGCACCCTTGCCGGCGGCGGCCGCGCTCCTGGGCTGGCGACTCGGGCGCGCGGGGGCATCCACCGATCTCTCCAAGGCCATCGGTGTCGGCCTGATCACGGCGGCGGTGGTCGGGTTCGTGCTGCAGTTCCTGCGCGAGCTCTGCCGCGAGAGCGGCATCGCCCGCGCCCACTTTCACTGGGGCAAGCGCACCGACCGCCTCGTGCGACGCGAGCTGCTCTGGTTCCTGGCCGCCGCCATCCCCACCGGCTTTGTGGTCGCCCTGATCCAGCAGCAGCCCGACGGGTTGTTGAGATTCAGCCTCGGGCGACTCACGTTCATCGTGTTGATGCTCGCCACCGCGGTGCTGGGCTACCGGCTGCTGCACCCCCGCAAGGGTCTGTACCTCGCGGCCGATAACCTCAAGGGTTCGGCCTGGCTGCGGCTGACCCGCCCGATCTGGCTGCCCCTCGGCGTGCTCGGCCCGCTCGTGCTCGGCGCACTGGCCGCCTCGGGTTACTACTACGCCGCGCTGCAGCTCGAGATCCGGCTCAACCAGACCGTGCTGATCATCCTGGCCGCGCTGTTCCTGCACGCCTTCCTGCTGCGCTGGTTGCAGCTCTCCCAGCGGCGGCTGTCGAAGAAGCTGGCTGATGAGAAGCGCGCCGCCGCCTTGAAGAGCCAGGAGGGCGCGGAGGGCCTCGCCGAGGGCGCGGAGTACACCGAGTCCGCTGATGAGATCGACATGTTCGAGATCAAGGAGCAGACCAAGGACCTGCTGCGGGTCGTGATCGGCTTCCTGGTGTTGATCGGCTTCTACCTGGCCTGGGTCAGCGTCCTGCCTGCGCTGGGCGTGCTGAACCAGGTGGAGCTGTGGGACCACACCGCCATGGTCGACGGCGTGGCCACCCAGGTCTCGACCACGTTGGCCAGCCTGGGCATGGCGCTGCTCCTGATCGTGATCACGGTCACGGCGGCGCGCAACATGCCCGGCTTCCTCGAGATCGCCGTGCTGCAGCGCTTGCCCCTCGATGCCGGCGCGCGCTACGCCACGCGCACGCTGACCTTCTACGTCATCGTCGCCACGGGCATCGTGCTGGCCTTCAACTCCCTCGGCGTGGGCTGGTCGTCGGTGCAGTGGCTCGTGGCGGCCCTCACGGTGGGACTCGGTTTCGGCCTGCAGGAGATCTTCGCCAACTTCGTCTCGGGCCTGATCATCCTGCTGGAGCGCCCGGTGCGGGTGGGCGACACGGTGACGGTGGCCAACGTGAGCGGGGTCGTCTCACGCATCCGCATGCGCGCCACGACCATCACCGACTGGAAGCGGCGCGAGCTGGTGGTGCCCAACAAGGCCTTCATCACCAACGAGCTGATCAACTGGAGCCTGTCGGACCCGATCATGCGGCTCGACTTCGTCGTCGGCATCGCCTACGGCTCCGACACGACCCTCGCGCACCAGACCATGCTCGACGTCGCCCGGCGCCACCCCATGGTGCTCGATCAGCCGGAGCCGACGGTCTTCTTCATCGGCTTCGGCGACAACTCCCTCGAATTCGAGGTGCGCATCTTCGTGAGCGAATCCAGCAACACCGGACGCACGCGCATCCTGCACGACCTGCACATGGCCGTGGATCAGGCCTGCCGCGACCAGCAGATCACCATCGCCTTCCCGCAGCGCGATCTGCACTTCAAGTCGAGCGAGACGGTGCTCCGTGTCGCCCTGGAGCCCGACGAGTCCGGCAAGGCCGGCAACTCCCCGAGCGCCTGAGACGTTGCGCCGAAGGCCTTAGCCGGCGGGCGCGATCCCCTTGAAGAACGAGTACCGCAGCATCGGGTCATCCGCCCACTCGATGCGGAACTCCTCGTCGTCGCGGTGCTCGGCCCACCAGGCCCGCACCTCTGCGACCAGGTCAGCCCCTTGTTCCTCGATGGGGAGACCGACGATGCGCACGACCGCGAGGGCCGCCCGCTCCTTCAGGTCGAAGGCCTCGGTCAACCGGTCGGCCGGAATCGGCTCACGGGGAGCGCGGCCGGCGCCGGAGCGCTTGCCGAGCCCGACACCGCGCATGGTCAGCAGGTCGTAGGGGAAGTCTTCGTTCAGGAAGTCGGCGTAGGTGTGGATGGCGGAATTGCGCACACCCGGTGCGAGCCCTTCGCCCACGGTGAGCTGATCGACCACGTCGAGCCAGAAGTCGTAGCTCAACTCGTACGCGGTCATCCAGACCCCGTTGAGCGGCCCCTTCTTGAGGGAGTCCGGCATGGGCTCGTTCGGGTCGGGGACGAACGGGGTCGTCCGCGGACCCCGCTTCTCGCGCTCCTTCAGGAACTCCTTGTAGTCCCTGATCATCGGCTCGAGCGCGTCACTCTCGCGCTGGCCGAAGGTGACGCCGAGCATCTCCTCGCCCCACGCATCGATGAGCACGTAGTGCCCGAAGCGACGCCGGATCCAAGGATTGCCGGACAGTGCCCGCTCATGCCAGCGGAGGGCCGGCACGCCTTCGGGCATGCCGATGTCGGTGATGTCGATGCGCACCGGGATGGTCGCGGTGTTGATCAGGTTCTCGACGCTCGCTTCTGTGGCCATGCGGACCCGCATGGCTTGGAAACCCATTCAGAAGTCGTCGTCGAGGCCGGGTTCCTGTTGCCGCGCGCTGAAGACGATGAGCACCGGCTTCTTCTGGGCCTGACCGAGTTCCATGGCCGCATGGATGTCGTCGGCCCACTTGATGTTGTCGAGTTCCGAGCAGGCCTCGCCCCGCACGCAGACGGGAAACTCGGGGTCGTCGGACTCGGCCGGCGGGGCCATGAAGTCGAACGAGGCGTCCTGCGCGCGAACCTCCGTGAAGGTCCAGCCGACGGCGAGGACGCAGACAGCCAAGCGGATCCACCAGCGGGACCCTGCGGCCGAACGAGCGGCGCGCGGCGGGGTCGCCGAAAGGGCGGACGTGAAGGGGGTGCGGAGCATGCTGCCTCCCAGGAGTTCCTGAATCTTTGCCGTGAGGATGCGCCGCCGATCGTGCACTCAGCGCACGAACAGACGGTTTGGAGGTCCGGCGCCGGGGGCATCCAGAGCCCGGACCCAGCCTGTAAAACTACCCCTTCGGCATTTTTTGGTCAATTCCTCAAGACCGCCCGCCCGCCTCAGGAATCTCCCGTCCTGAATCGAGGCTGAGAGGCGGGTTGTGCCGAAAGCCGATTTCTCGCCCCTGACGGTTGCTTGGCGGGCTGACCTGGCAGTCATAACCAGTTGCAAGTCAAGCGCTTACGGATCCACGGGGAGCCTGATGCAGGCCAGGACGTGCCGGGCGGGGACGCGTTACAACTGTTCGTCGCGCCTCTCTCGGAATCCGCACCATGGCCCCCACACCCTCCTGCGCGCTGCGCTGCGCCTCTGCGCTCGCCCTGCTCGCCTCCCTCGCCGCGGGTCAGTGGTCCGACGACCCGACGCTCAACGTGGCCGTGGGCGATTCAGCCAGCGATCAGTCACAGGCCAAGCTCGCGCCCACCGACGATGGCGGGGTGTGGGTCAGCTGGTTCGACGGCATCGCCAGCGGCTGGGACGTGCGCGTGCAGAAGCTCGACATCGGCGGGGCCGAAACGCTTTCCCACGCGGGCGTTCTCGTGGCCGACCGCGGCTTCTCGTCGACGCAGGACTACGGCCTCGACACCGACGCCGACGGCAACGCCCTGCTCGCCTTCCGGGACGACAGCGGCGTGGGCACCCAGATCGCCGTGAACAAGATCCTGCCCGACGGCTCGCAGCCGTGGGGCGCCGGCGGCATCCAGGTCACGAGCACGGGCGCCTTCGTGGCCGCGCCCAAGGTCGCCGGCACCAGCGACGGCGGCGCCGTGGTCGTGTGGACCGAGGACAGCTCGGTCAAGCTGCGCAAGCTCAACGCCGCCGGCACGATCCTGCCGGGCACGCTGACCTTCACCCCCGGCGGGGGCAGCTACTCGGTGAGCGATCTGCACGCGTCGGGCACCGACGTCATCTTCGCCTTCATCCACCAGACCGGCGGCTTCGGATCTCCGCGCCGCATCCTGGCCCAGAAGATCGCCACGACCACCGGCACGCTGCTGTGGGGCGCCGGTCACGTCGAGGTCTTCGACACGGGCTCGCTGCAGTTCGGCAACTTCCCGTCCTTCACGCCCGACGGGGCGGGCGGCGCGGTGTTCAGCTGGTACGACACCGCCGGCGCGACGATCCAGTCGTACGTGCAGCACATCCTCGCCAACGGCACCGAGGCCTATCCCCACAACGGTGTCGCCGTCTCGACCAACGTCGTGCGCATCCGCACGAGCCCGAGCGCGCAGTACGACGCCGCCTCCGGCGAGACCACCGCCTTCTGGGTCGAGCAGAACGCGGCCCAATCGCAGTCGGGTGTCTACGGCCAGCGCTTCGACGCGAGCGGCGCGCGCCTGTGGACCGCCGAAGGACTGGTGCTCGAGGCCTTGAGCGCCGACTCGAACACCCAGGTCGAGCACATCACCTCGTCGAGCCAGTCCGTCGTTGTGTGGAACAACGCACCGTCCGCCGGCACCGACCAGCTCGTGGCGGCCCGGGTCAGCTCGGCGGGCACCCTGACGCAGTCGGGCGTGAGCGTTTCATCGACCGCCTCCGACAAGTCGCGCCTGGCCATGGCGCGCACGAGCTCGGGCACCGCCGCCCTGGCCTGGAAGGACACGCGCACCGACGCCGGGGACATCTACTCAGCGAACCTCAACGAGGACGGCACCCTTGGCCCGCGCTGGACCGATCTCGGCGGCGGCACCACCGGCATCAACGGCGCGCCGCGCTTCTCGGCCTCGGGCCCGCTCACGGCGGGCTCGGCCACGGCGCTGCGCATGGTCAACGGCCCGTTCAGCGGCGCGAGCCTGCTGTGGATCTCCACCACCTCGGTGCCGTTCGGATTCCTGGGCGGCACGATCCACGCCAACCCGTTCCAGGTGCAGGTCGTGCTGGTCACGAGCCCGTCGGGCGAACTGAACCTGTCCGGCCCCCTGTCGGCAGGCCTGCCGTCAGGCTTCCAGGTCTGGTTCCAGTTCCTGCTGCAGGACCTGACCGTGCTCGGCGACATCTCGCTGAGCAACGCGCTGCGCGCGGAGATGCCGTAGGGCCGGGGCGGCGACCGACTCCGACCGCCTACGACGAAGACCAGGGCCGCCGGGCGGCGCGAATTCTGCGGGACCTGTAGCCTTGGGCCCATGACGACGGACTGCTCCTCACGCATCGCCCGCACGCCCTTCCTCCGGATCGCCCTGGTCAGCCTGGCTTTCGTCGCGGCTGCCTCCGCCGGAGATGAAGAGACCCCGTCCCCCGACGCCCTCTTCAAGTCGCAACGCTGGGAAGCGGCGGCCGCCGCGTATGACGACGAGACCCGCGCACGCCCGGACGACCAGACGGCCTGGTTCCGCCTCGGCTACGCGCTCCACGCGCTCGGCCGCTACGCCGACGCCGTCGGTGCCCACGAGCGCGCCGCCACCCTCGTCGGCCCCGCCGTCGGGACGGCCGCCTACAACGCCGCCTGCGCCCACGCGCTGCTCGACCACCCCGATCGGGCCGCCGAGTGGCTCGGCACGTCTGCGGCGGCCGGCAGCACCTCCGCGACCATGGTCGACACCGACGCCGACTTCGACGGCGTGCGCGACCACCCGGCCTTCGTCGCCGCGCGCAACGCCCTGGCCGAGCAGACCATCTACCGCAGCCTGCGCTCGCCGGCCCCGCCGGGAGACCGCGACCAGTTCGACTTCTGGCTCGGCGACTGGGACACGCAGAACTTCGCGCGCAACGGCGCCGGCCCCTGGACCCCCGCGGGCGGCCTCGAGTGCCGCATCTTCGAGGTGCTCGGCGGACACGCGCTGGTGGAGTGGAGCCGCGGCACCAGGCCGGGCGGCCCGTCCCACGGCTTCTCCATCCGCACCTTCGACACGGCCAAGCAGGAGTGGATCGTGTTGCTGCTCTGGCCGTCGCAGGACAACCCCCAGTTCTCCGTGCTCACGGGGCGCTTCCGGCACGGGCGCGGCGAGATCGTCTCGGGCCTCCTCAACGCCGCGGCCACGGGGCAGACCCGCTTCACCTTCTCCGACGCCTCCCCCACCGGCTACCTGTGGGACAGCGCCACCACGAGCGACGGCGGCAACACGTGGCGTTCGACGCTGCTGTTCGAGGGCACGCGCCGCGCCGCCGACGCGCCCCCGCTCACCACCGGCCCGTCGACGAGCAACGCCCACTGTTCCGGCGAGGTCTTCCGGCAACTCGACTTCCGGCTCGGCCGCTGGACCGGCACCCAACGCACACGCCGCGAGTCCGGCGCAACGGGCGTGACGGGCGTGACGGGCGCCTCGTTGTCGGACCACACCTGGGTCGAGTCGCCCGTCACGATGCACGCCGCGTCGTACATGGACGGCAGCGCCCTCGTCGAGGAATGGGTCGTGGGCGCGGGTGACAAGCGCCGTGCGTCGTACGTGATCCAGGCCTTCGAGCCCGGCCGCGGCGCCTGGGTGCGCTACGAGCTCGACGACGACTCGCCCCACTTCCGGCGCTTCACCGGCGCCGCCGACGCCGACGGCATCACCTACTTCGGGACGCCGGGTCCGGGCTCTTCCGGCGCGCCCGGCACCCTCGTCCTCGGTCGGGCGCGGGACGGCGTGATGACGTCACACCGGGAGGTCGACGGCCGCCGCCTCTGGGAACGGGAGCTGCGCGCGGCGCCCTAGGGCACTCGCCCTCGGAGCGGAGCCCCACATCGACCCGAGCAAGCGGCCCGGCTTCCCATCGACGGTGGGTTCGCAAGCCTATGCCCACCTGCAAAGCTCGTCTACCGTGCATTCACCGACGACCCGGGCCGGTGGCCGGCTCGGGCGGATCCGGTGAACCGGTGGGGCGACTCCGACGACACCATGCGAACCGGACAAGGGCTGCGACTGCGACTGCTCGGATCCCGGATCCGTGTCGAATCGGAGAGTGACGGATTCCTGACCGCACTGGCGCGTTGCTTCGACCCCGCCGCCGGTCGCGACGAGGGTGACACCGCGGGGGACGACCTGCGGCTCGAGGTGCTCTGGCTCGCGCGCTCCCCGGGTTGGGACGTCGTGGCCACGCCCCGCGACGGAGCGCGGCGCTCGTGGCTCGTCCAGGACGCCCATGAGTTGTGCGGCGTCATCAACGAGTGGGCCGTCGCGGCCGCCTCCGACGATCACGTCTTCCACGCAGGGGCCGTCGCCTCGCAGGGTCGGGGTGTGCTCCTGCCGGGGGCCTCGGGTTCGGGCAAGAGCACGCTGACCACCGCGCTGCTCGGCGCGGGCTTCGACCTGCTCTCCGACGAGGTCGCCGTCGTCGGCCACGCGAGCCGCGCGCTGCGGCCCTATCCCCGCTGTCTCTCCCTGCGCCACGACGTGCTCGACCGGCTGGGCCTCGCGCCGGAGCCCGACGGGGACGCCGACCCGTCCGCCACGCGCATGGTCCACCCGACGGAGATCGGGCGTCGCTTCGCCACCGGTCCGGTGCCCACGGCCCTCATCGTCGCGCCGCGTTTCGTCGCCGACGGACCCACCGAGTTGCGGCGCCTCAGCCCGGGCCAGGCGGTGCTCACGCTGATGGAGTCCGCCTGCTCGCTGCGCCATTGGAAGGTGCAGGGACTCGATTGGGTCATCGCCCTCGTCACCTCGGTACCGGCCTACGCCCTGAGTTTCGCCGACCTGGACGAGGCGGTGGCGTGCGTGCAACGCGCCTGCTCCGCGCACGGATCGACGCGCCCGTGATCCCCGAGGCCCGCGTGCTGCTCGCCTTGCTGCGCGGAGCCCCCATGGCCGCCGCACCGGCCGACCTGCAGCCCTCGGTCTTCGTCGACCTGGCCCGGCGTCACCAGCTGGACGCCCTCGCCGGCGCGGCTTTGCGGACGACACGCGCTCAAGCCCTGCGGGTGCAGCTCGGTGACGAGGCCGTCGAGGCGTTGCACCGGTCCCGCCTGCACCACCTCGTGCGGAACGAGTCCCTCGCGCGGAACCTGGCCGACATCGCTGCGGCCTTCGTGCGGGTGGGTGTGCCGATGCTCGTGCTCAAGGGCCCGTGGCTCGCCTTCCACGCCTACGGCGACCCGGGGACGCGCCCCGTCGGCGACATCGACCTGCTCGTCGACGAACGGGACTACCTCCCCGCTCTCACCGCCCTGCATGCCGTCGGATACACCGAAACCGCCCCGCTGCCCGACACGGGGGCGGCCGCCCTGCGTCGGGCGCACTACGCCGAGCAACTCCGCTTCACGGGCATCGGGCGTCGTCCGCTCGAGCTGCACTTCCGCCTCGTCAACATCGGTCCGCCCGGGGCTCGAGAGGACTGGGTCTGGTCGTCGAGCCGGCCATTCGTCCGTGCCGGCTTGCGCCTGCGCGTCCCCGGGCCCGAGGCCATGCTGCTGCACCTGCTGATCCATGCCAATCAGCACGGCTTCGCGGTGGCGCGCCTGCTGTTCGACGTGCGCTTTGCCCTCGCGAAGTCAGGCCATGAGGTGGATGCCGCCCGGCTGTCATCTCGCCTCGCGGCCCTCGGCTGTGGGCCCTCGGCCTATCACGGTCTGCTCCTCGCCCGCGATCTCGCCGGCGCCGCGGTGCCCGCCGCGTGGATGCAGCGCCTGCGCCCCCCGGCCCTGCGTCGCCGCCTCTTCTCCGCCCTCTGGAGCCTCGATCGCGTCCGCCGGCTCGACGGTCCGCACCGGCCGCTCTCCCTCGAGGCGCCGCGCTTCCTCCTGTGTGAGCTGGGGACGGCGGCGCAGAAGCTGCGCTACGTGCGCGGCGTCGTCGACGAGGCCGGCGGTGCCGCGGCCCTGCTCACCCGCGCCCTGCGACTCATGCGGGCGCGCAACAGCCGCGCCCCCTCACCCGCCCCCGCCGGCCCCGCTCACGCCGTGCCATCGGGAACGAAGAGGTGATGCGCATCGGCCTCTTCGATGGTGGTGCGCACGCCCTCGAGGATGGAGGGGCCGGGACCGGCCTGGAAGTGCGCCTGCACGGAGTCGGCGAGTTCACCCAGGCTGCGCGTGCCGTCGCAGAGCGCGATGACCGCGGCGGCCGACACGTTGAACACCACCGTCACGTCAGTGATGGGGTCGTAGACCACCGTCTCGTCCTCGACCTGGCGCACGACCAGGTCGTCCCGCAGACACGGCCTCCTCTCGCTTTCCGGCCCGGGGACTCCCATGGGTCCCAGGCTAGCAGCTGATGGCCACCGGTGAGCGACCGGAGCCGCGCTCCGCACTCTGGCTCGGTGCGTTCCTCGGCATGGCGTTGGTGCTCGGCGCCGTCGTGCGGGCTGGGGGTTTGGCCGCCATGCCGCTGTGGATCGACGAGCTCCACACCTTGGACTTCGCGCGGCTGGATCTCGGCCGACTGCTGCGCACCGAGAGCACGTTGCATCCGCCCGCCTACGCCCTGCTGGCCCGGTTCGCCCTCTCGATGGGCGATGCTGAATGGCTCGTGCGACTGCCCGCCCTCGTCGGCGGCCTGGCGGGCATCGTCGTCGCCTTCGGGCTCCTGCGCGAGACCGGACACCGCGCCGCCGCGGTCCTCGGCGCGTTCGCGACGGCCCTCTCCGTCTACCACGTGTACTTCTCCCAAGAGGCCCGCGGGTACTCCTGGATGGCCGCCCTCTCGGGCGCCACCGTCTGGTTCGCCATCCGTCACCTGCACCGACCGAGCGCGTCGAACCTCGCCCTGGCCCTGGCCTCGGCGGTCGTCGCGCCGCTGTTCCACTACCTCGCAGCGCCGACCTCGGTGGCCATGGTGCTCGTGCTCCTCGGGGCGGACGCCCGGCGCTGGGTGCGGCGCGGCCCGCCCGGGGACGGCCCGCGGGCCGCCGAGGCGATCCCCTGGGCCGGCTTGCTGCTGGTCACCGTCGCTGTCGCCCTGACCCTCGCGCCCCGGCTCGCCACCGTCTTCGGCCAGGTGCCGGCCACGACACTCACCTCGCTCGCCGTCGGTCCGCGCTTCATCGCCGAGCACTGGGGCCGCTGGCTCGGACTCGGCACGACGGGCGGTCTCGCCGCCGGCCTGCTCGGCGTGGCGGGCCTGGTGGCGGTGACGCGACGGATGCCGCGGGCCGGCCTCGCCCTGGCCGTCGGCGTCGTCGCACCCCTGCTCACCCTCGCTTGCCTGCCCTGGAATCGCTTCTACGAAGCGCGCTACGCCATGGCCGCGCTCCTGCCGGCGCTGGCCCTCTCGGTGGCCGGCCTCGCGGCGGTCGGCAACGCTGTCACCACGCTGCTCGGTGGATCACCGGCAATCCGGCGCGGGGTGGCCCTGCTCCTCGGCGCGGCGCTCCTCGGATTCCAGACGACGGCCACGGCGCATCACTTCGCCGCCCCCTCCAAGTTCCATCCGGCGCTGTTGGCCTCGCGCTTCGAGTTCGAGCACCTCGTGCTCAAGAGCCTCACCTCGCCCCACCTCATGCGGGAGCACGCCGACACCGACTTCACGACGGCGCCCACTCGCGTCGGTCCGCTGCTGCTGCCCATGCCGGCCTGGGACCCGACCGACGTGAACGTCCTGGCCGTCCACGACCGGCGCTTCATCCGGCCGGGCCAGTGGCACCCGCCTCAGACCGAGCTCAACACCATCACCTACTTCATGAACACCGAGTCGGACGACACCCTCGAGGTGCTGCTCACCCGGGTGCCCTTCCCGGACGGCGCCGCGCCGGCCGTGTCCCGACTGCGGGCGGCGCCGGCCTACGCGCGGCGCGCCGTGGCCACACAACTCGCCGAGGGCGGCCAGCCGGGCGAGCGGGTCACTTTCCACCACCGGGCCACGGGCGAGCGCATCGGCTTCACCCAACTCTCCTGGTCCTGCAGTCAGTGGGGCATGCAGGTCACCGTCTCGGTGCGATCGGCACGGCTCGAGGCGACGGACCGCTTCCTCGACGGGCTCGTGGCTCAGGCGGGGTGCACGCGCTAGACGCTCCGCGGCCGGGTCGCCGGAGCGAGCGACCCTAGCGCGCGCAATCCCGACGCGAGCAACCCTCGCGCGAGCGACTCTGACGCCAGCGATCCTAGGGACAAGTCGTGGGCGCGCAGGTGCAGCCTTCCTTCTTGCCCGGCGAGCAGGTGTGGATGACCGTGTCCGTGCCGGTGAGACGGAACTCGATGAGGATCGCGATCACGAAGGCCCCCACCGTCGGCGGGAGCGGCGGGCAGCTGCAGTTGGCGCCCACGCCCGGGCGGACGGAGACCGGCGCCACGGCGCAGACATTCACGAGTCGCTCGGGCTGGTTGAGGACATCCACGGTCTCGAGGGCCGTGACGGGGCAATTCATGCCGGCGCCCGCGTAGCACTCGGCCACGAAGGTGAAGCGCACGTCGACGTTGCTTCCGCCGGCGCCCGGCACCAGTCCGGTGGCGCAGGCCTCGAGGGTCGGGAAGCAGCCCTGCGTGAAGCAGATCAGGTCGCCAGAGAGCGCCGGGCTCGCCGTGGCCGCCCGGACGCTGGGCGCGAAGACCATGCCGGCTCCGGCCGCGAGGGCTCCGGCCCGGATGGCATCCCGACGCGTGATGGCGGGTTCTTCCGGCCGGACATCCTCGTTCTCGTCCGGACCGCTCCGCTTCGACTCATCCATTCCTCGTCTCCCCCGTTTCGTCGTTTGCTGCCCCGTCGTTTGCTGCCCTATCTGTTGTTGCGCCCGGGAGCAAGATACCAGCAATCAGGAATTCGTCGACAACCGTGATGAGCCGCTCGCGCAACACCCCGTCGTCCTCGTCGAACAGGTCGGCGATCTCCGCAGCGAGCGCGCGCACGGAGACGGCCCCGTCGAACGCGTCGTAGAGGGACTCGGCCAGGGGATCGAGCAGGACGGCCTGGCCCCGCGACGGCGCCACGGCGAGACACTGGCCGTTGACGCGCGTCCTCAACACGCCGGGCCTGCGCACCGGACGACGGGCCCACAGCCACGCGTCGTGGTCGGCGGACCGCGGCGGCGGGCCGGAGGCCCGGCCGTCGCCGGCAGCGTCGGTGCGGGCGACGAATTCCTCGGGAGCGCCACAGCGCCGCTCGAGTTGACCGGCGACGGTGCCGATGCTCGCGACAAGGTCGAGGCTGCGCGCCGGGTCCGAGCCGAAGCCCGCGCAGGACGTGGCCAGGATCAGCGCAGCCTGCGCCGGTTCAAGCTCGGGCCCGGGGGGGCCGCCCATCGACGCGCCCGTCGACGCGCCGTCGCCCCCCACGATCAAGACGCGGGCGCCGTGCAGCCGCGCCAGGGTCAGGCCATCGCCCCGACCGCGAGCCTCCGGCTCCCCGCTCTCGTCTTCCGTCACGAGGACGTAGCCGATCGCCTCAGGCACGCACTCGGGGTCGGTGTGGACCTGCAACACCGGCGGCTCGCCCGCCGTGAAGCGCCCTCGGAACACCGCGGCCGCGGGGTGCCGCAGGCTGAGGTACGAGCGCACCTGGGATCGCAGCGTGGCCTCGAAGCTGCCCGATTCCTCGGAGCGGAAGAGCACCGCGCCTGCGTAGCTGAGCACCCAGCCGACCTTGTCGCCGCGAAAGACGTAGAAGGGCTCGGGGTGTTCGTCGGCCCGAGCGTCATCCGGAACGGACGGAAAGACGCGCTCCACCAGCGTGAAGTCGTTGGCCCGGACAGCGATCACGCCGAACGGCGTCGAGAAGCGTCGCTGGCTTGACCAAGCCAGACGGAGCTCTCCTCCTCAGGTCTTCGCGCGGTATCGCTGCACGCGTTGGACTCCGCTCGCCACCACCGGTCAGGCCGGCGCCATCGCCCTCACCAAGAGGCCCGCGCATTCCGGCTCGCAGAGGCTAGCAGCCGATCCCGCGACTCACCACGGACTCCTCCGGCGTCAGCGCGGCCCGCCCCGTTGCGGAGGGGTGATATCATCGCCGCGCTCGTGAACACCTGATCCCCGAATCGGTGAGGTGCTCGATCCATGCGGACGCAAACCTCCCTCGTGGCGCCCGTCCTCCTCGGCAGCGTGATCCTGTTCGCCGGCTTCGTGGTGTCCGACTCGAGCGTCACCCGGGACACGTCGACGAGCGCCGCCGCCGGAGCATCGTCCGCCCCGCACGGCCCCGCCCACGGCCCCGCGCCCACGCCCGCGCAGCTCGCCGGCGCCGAACGCGCGCTGGCCGCCAAGCGCAGCAAGCTGGAGACCCGCGGTCCGAAGGCCTTCGACCAGCCCGACAAGGCCGCCGAGTTCTTCCTTGAGCAGCGCTTCGTGCCCGGCACGCGCTCGTTCCCCGCCGAGAGATTGTTCGTCGAGGACCAGCGCCTGCGCGAACGGGAGCGCCGGCTCGATCTCGAACGGGCCTCCGCCGTCGCGAACGGCGACGAGGCCGACGCGCCGGGCGGCATCACCGCCTGGGACTGGCTCGGCCCCGGCAACATCGGTGGGCGCACCCGGGCCCTGGCCATCGATCCGACCAACCCGCTGGTCATGTACGCCGGAGGAGTCGCCGGCGGTGTGTGGAAGTCCGTCGACGCCGGCGCCAACTGGAACACCACCGACGATCTGATGCTCAACCTGGCGGTGACCACCATCGTCATCGACCCCGTCGACTCGGACGTCATCTACGCCGGCACCGGGGAAGGCATCTACCCCCATCCGCTCATGCTCCAGGGGCTGGGCGTGTTCAAGTCCGTCGACGCGGGCGCCACCTGGTCGCAACTGAGCGGCACGGTGGTGGGCGTGCCCACCGGCGCCTTCCACTTCGTGAACAAGCTCGTCATCAGCCCCAACGACAACGACCGCCTGTATGCGGGCACGCGCACGGGGGTCTGGCGCAGCGACGACGCCGGCGTCACGTGGACGCACCGGCTGGGCAACCCCACCTACCTCTCGGGGCCCAGCGACAGCAACGGCTCGGTGGCCGGCTGCCTCGACCTGGCCATCCGCAGCGACAGCGACCCCGACGTGCTCTTCGCGTCGTTCGGCAACCTCGAGAAGGACGGCCTGTTCCGCTCCACGGACGGCGGCGCGACGTGGCTCGAGGCGGTCATGCCGAGCAACATGGGCCGCACGACCATCGCCATCGCGCCGAGCGACAATGACGTGATCTACCTGGGCATGGCCGACAACGGCACGGTCAATCCCGTTGGCCAGCTCGTGAACATCTACCGCTCCCTCGACGGCGGCCTGACCTACACCCCCCAGGTCGACATGGGCTCGCTCACCGGGCCCTGGCTCTACAGCAACCTCGTGTTCGCCACCGGCTGCTTCGGCACCGAGACCTACTCGCAGGGCTGGTACGACAACGCCCTCGCCGTCGACCCGACCGACGCCGACGTGGTGTGGGTGGGCGGCATCGACCTGTTCCGCAGCGATGACGGCGGCGTGAACTTCGAGATCGCGTCGTACTGGTTCTTCTACCAGGACGATCCGTGGCCGCCCTACCAGCTGCACGCCGACCAGCACACCCTCGTCTTCCACCCCGGCTACGACGGCACGACCAACCAGACGATGTACGTCGGCAACGACGGCGGCCTCTACCGCACCGACAACGCCCTCGCCGCGACGAGCCTCAACGACTGCCCGAGCAAGAGCGTCGACCCGCTGCCCGGCATCGTGTGGCAACACCTCAACAACAACTACGGCGTGACGCAGTTCTATCACGGGGACAGCGCCGCGGTGGGCGACGTGTACGTGGGCGGCGCCCAGGACAACGGCACCAGCCGCGTCACCTCCGCCGTCACCCCCGACGCGTGGGACGCCATCTTCGGCGGCGACGGCGGCTACGTGGCCATCGATCACAGCGACCCCGACATCATGTACGTCGAGTACCAGGGCCTCGGGAACATGCAGAAGTCGACGGACGGCGGCGAGACCTTCGTGCCCACCAACGAGGACATGCTCGGCGAGGAGGGCGCGTTCATCCCGCCCTTCGCCATGGACCCGTCCGACCCGCTGGTGCTGTGGACCGGCGGCCATTATCCATGGCGCACCACCGACGGCGCCGGCGTCTGGGAGATCGTCGGCCCCGACTTCCTCGACGCCGAGGTCATCTCGGCCATCGCCATCGCGCCGACGGATGGCAACGTCGTCTACCTCGGCTTCACCAATGGCTACGTGGCCAAGTCCTCCGACGCCCTCGCGCCGGCGCCCACGTGGACCGTCTACGAGGACGACCTCTGGGGCGCGTGGGTCAGCAGCATGGCCGTCGACCCGGTCAACCCCGACATCGCCTACGTGACCTACTCGAGCTACGGCGTCGACCACATCCTGCGCACCATCGACGGGGGCGGGAGCTGGTTCCCCCTCGACGGCGACATCGTCTTCGGCGGCATCCCCGAGATCCCGGTGCACTGGATCGCAACGCGACCGTGCAACGGCAACCAGCTCTACGCCGGCACCGAGCTCGGCGTGTTCGTGAGCGACGACGCGGGCCTGACCTGGGACCCGGCCAACACCGGCCTGGCCCACACCATCGTCGAGTGCCTCGACTGGCAGGACTGCGACACGCTGGTGGCCTTCACCCACGGTCGCGGCGCCTACCGCACCGACCTCGCGCCCTGCCTGATCACCGTGGTCGTCGGCGGCACCTTCGGCGCGTTCGGCGTGCCCACGCTCACCACGAGCGGGCTGTTCACCGGCGGTTCGCTGGTGAACATCAACCTCACCAAGGCGCCGGCCAACGCGCCCACGCTGCTGTGGATCTCGACCCAGTCCGAGCCACTCCAGGCGCTCGGCGGCACCGTCCACGCCAACCCATTCGCCTTCCAGTTCCTGCTCATCGCCGACGGCTCGGGCAGCATCGACCTGCAGGGCTCCTGGCCCCAGGGCATCCCGGCGGGCAGTCAGTTCTGGCTCCAGTTCCTGGTGGAAGACCAGACGGTCATCGACGGCATCACCCTGTCGGACGCGATCCGCATCACCACGCCGTGACGCCGCGCACGCTCCCGCGCTCATGATCGAGATCCGCCGCTCCCATGACCGTGGCCACGCCGATCACGGCTGGCTCGACGCGTATCACACCTTCTCCTTCGCGGAGTACCGCGACCCGGCGTTCATGGGCTTCGGCCCGCTGCGCGTGCTCAACCAGGACCGCATCGCGCCGGGCCAGGGCTTCGGCACCCACGGCCACGCCGACATGGAGATCGTCACGCTGGTGCTCGAGGGGCTGCTCCAGCACGAGGACTCGTTGGGCAACGGCTCGACCATCCGGCCGGGCGAGGTGCAGGTCATGTCGGCGGGCTCGGGCGTGACCCACAGCGAGTTCAACGGTTCGCGCACCGAATCGCTGCACCTGCTGCAGATGTGGGTGCGGCCGCGAACGCGCGGCACGCCTCCCCGCTATGACCAGAAGGACTTCGCGCCGGACACGCGCTCGGGACGCCTGCGCCTGGTGGTCTCGCCCGACGGCGCCGAGGGGTCGCTCTCCATCGATCAGGATGCACGCCTGTTCGTCGCGCGCCTCGGCGCGGGCGACGAGGTGCACCAGCCCCTCGCGCCGGACCGCCTCGCATGGCTGCACGTGGCCCGGGGGCGCCTGCAATTGCACCAAGCCGGTAGCGGTAGCGGTAGCGGTAGCGGTAGCGGTAGCGGTAGCGGCGGTGGCGGTGGCGGTGGCGGTGGCGACAAGGGCAGCGACCTCGAGACCATCAACCTGGGCCCCGGCGATGGCGCCGGCATCCGGGAGGCGCGTTCATTGCTCCTGACCGGCGTCGAAGCTGCCGACATCGTGCTGTGGGACCTGCCGTCCGTCCGGTGAGGCCGGGTGCGCCCCTCGGACGTCGCGCCCCGCGTCTACCCGTCCAGCGTGGCCGCGACCATGGCGAGCTGGATGTCGAGGCCCTTCTTCACGCCGCCGCCGATGGCCATCATCACGCGGAAGACGGGCGTGTGCCACGTGCCCTTCGCGATGTCGGTGACGCCCGAGAGGGTCACGCGGCAGCCGTCTCCGGCGGGCTCGAGGGCGTACTCCCAGCGGCTCTCCATGGCGGTGGCCCCCGACGTCATGTGGCGCACCATGCGGCGCGGCGCCTCGGAGACCTCGGTGGTGACGGTGATCACCTCACCGTGTCCCATGTCCTCCGTCCAGACCGGGCCGGTGGGCGCTGCCGGCAGGTCCTCGATGGACTTCATCATCCGGCCGGTCATGGGATGGGCGCGCACGTCCTGCAGCGCGTCCCACACGGCTTGCACGTCGCGATCGAAGGCGACCACCGTCGCGCCTTCGTAGCGCACCGGCATGAACGAGCCGATCACGAACACCGACGCGACCAGGACCACCACACCGATCAAGACCCAGAGCACCATGCGTTTCACCTCGCGCCCCCGCCCCTCGTCGAAAGCAGGGTCCGCCTGTCCCACCGGCCTTCCCCGCCCATCGCCGACCAGCATAACCGGCGATCCGGCGCCGGCGGATAGACTGCGACCCATGTGCGGACGCACCACCCACCTCTACAGCTGGGAGGAGGTTGCCGAGTACTTCGGCATGACCTGGGCCGAGCCCCTCGTCGAGTTGCAGCCGCGCTACAACGTCGGACCGGGGCAGGCGGCGCCCGTCGTGCGCATGGATGTCGAAGCCGGGCAGCCGCGACTCGACGCATTGCGTTGGGGCCTCATCCCGGGCTGGGCCAAGGACCACAAGATCGGCTACCGCACGATCAACGCCCGGGCGGAGACCGTGGCGAGCAAGCCGGCCTTCCGCAGCGCGTTCAAGCGGCGCCGCTGTCTCGTGCCGGTGAGCGGATTCTACGAGTGGCAGAAGCTGCCGGCCGCGGGCGCCAACGCGGGCGGCCGCAAGGGCAAGCCGGTCAAGCAGCCGTGGCTGCTGCGCCCGGCCGAGGGATCGATCCTCGCCCTCGCCGGCCTGTGGGAGCGGTGGCAGCCGAAGGACGCCGGCGCCGAGGGCGGGAGCGACGTGCTCGAGAGCTTCACCATCATCACCACCGAGGCCAACGCCACCATGGCCCCGCTGCACGACCGCATGCCGGTGATCCTGCCGCCGACCGAGCACGCCCTGTGGCTCGACCCCGAGCTCGACGACGCCGAGGTGTTGCAGGGCGTCCTGCGACCGGCGCCCGAGGGCCTGCTCGCCCCCGTGCCCGTGAGCACCCACGTCAACCGCGTGCAGAACGACGACCCCCGCTGCCTCGAGCCGGTTGCGCCTCCCCTCATCGGCTGATCGGGATCCCGGGAAGGCGATTCGGTTCCGCCGGATGATTGCGATTCGACTCCTCACTGGCCATCGTGTCGGCATGGCCAGGGCGCAACCCGAGCACCACGACGGCTTCATCGTGTCGGCCGTCGAGTGGATGGCCGAGGGCAAGCCACGCAACTGGAAGTCCATGCAGAAATGACGCCGAGCAAACCATCCCCCATGCGCCGCTGGCTCAAGCGGATCGTCGTCACCCTGGCGGTGCTGCTGGTGTTGATCCAGGCCATCCCCGAGGGGCGCGACCACTCCAACCCGCCGGTGACGGGCGAGCCCGCGTGGGACAGCCCGCGCACCCGCGCGTTGTTCATGACCACCTGCGGCGACTGCCACAGCCACGAGACCCGCTGGCCCTGGTACAGCCACGTCGCGCCGGCCTCATGGCTCGTCCAGCAGGACGTCGAGGAGGCCCGCCGCAAGTTCAACGTCTCGTCTTGGAACCTCTCGCAGCGGCACGGCACCGAGGCCGCCCACGAGTACGAGAGCGGCGAGATGCCGCTGTGGTTCTACCTGCCGCTGCACCCGTCGGCGAACCTCTCGGACGACGAGCGCGACGAGTTGCTCGCCGGCATGCGCGCGACCTTCGGGGACTGACGCCGCCCGCCCCTGTCTCAGGATTCGGGTCCCAGGATTCAGGTCCCGGGAATCAGGGCTCGATGCGCACGGCCAGCCGCCGGCCTGCGAGCACGTCGACCGCCTGGGTGAACCCGGTCCCGTCGGCGAAGCGCGCGCGCAGGGTCACCGGACCGGCCGGCACGCCGTCGAAGCGGAAGGCCCCCGCCGCATCGGTGCGGCTCGCGAAGGGATGGCCCACGACGAAGAGCTCCGCCGCCGCCTCAGTGTGATCGGGCAGGTCGCACGCCAGGGTGACGTCACCATGGGCGCGGCTGAACATGAACGACTTGTCGCCGTGGGCCAACACCGGAAAGGTGAACAGCCAGCGGCCGGAACCGATGCGCGCCTGAGCCGCGTGCAATACCGCGTCGTGATTGCGCACCTGCACCGGTTGATGGACCTGCACGACGGACCACGCCGGCAGCAAGGCCTCGGCCCCGATCTCGATCACGAGGGGCTCCTCCGGCGGCGGGAAGGCGTGGGCCTCCAGGCCGGCCGCGATCCACACCAGGGCCCCCGGCGCCGGCCGTCCCTCGGCGTCGACCAGCCGCCCGTCGAGGATGCCGACGTCCGCGGGGTCGAGGCGGGTCTGCGCCGGTGCCGGCCGCACGGCGAAGGGCCCGGAACCGTGCGAGGCCGTGGGCGCGGGGGCCTGGCGGCCGGCCAGGTCGGGCGTGCCCGTGATCGACCAGAGGATGTTGGCCGCCAGGAATGTGACGGCGAATTTCACGAAGGTCAGCGACAGGGTGTCGAGCAGCCACCCCGCTCCGTTGAAGCGCCGCTCCCACACCAGCAGGCCCACGACGATGAACGGGATCGGCACGTAGCTCCACCAGATCGTGGCGTCGAGCTGCGCGATGTCGATGGCCTCCCAGATCGGATGCAGGCCGAAGAACAGGCCCACGACGAGGATCAGGCTGAGCCAATAGGAGCGCGGCGACAGGCGCAGCGGCTCGGCATCCGTCGTCGCGGCGCCTTCGTTCTCGGCGCCTTCGTTCTCAGGCGGCGACGGCGCGGTCACACTCGGATCGGACGATGAGGGGCTCGGGGTCGGCATGGCGTGAGGGCGCGCGCGGCCTGTTCGCCGTCACGCGCCCTCGGCGCAGCTTGTCGATCAGAGGTGTCCCGGTCCAGCGGGCGCTCGCGAAATCAGCCGCGGGCAAGCGCGCGGTGCATGTTCGCCATCTGCTCGTTGCCCAATGTCTCGAACAGCACCGCCATGTTGTTGTGGGCGTCGTGCACGGGCAGCACCTGCAGCATCAAGGCGAAGGCCTCCTCGGTGCGCCCCATCAGGGCCAGGCCCACCGCGAGGTTGGCGCGGGCCCGGGCGTCGACGGGCTGGCTCGCCGTGGCCTCGGTGAAGTTCTCCACCGCGCTGGCGAACTGGCGCTTGACCAGATGGCACATGCCGAGGTTGTTCAGCAGGACCGAGTCGTCCGGACTGACCTCCAGACCGGCGCGCAGGGTCTCGATGGCACTGTCGAGCATGTTGTTCTGCACGTACAGCTGAGCGAGGTCGTTGTAGGCCGGCATGTAGTCCGGGTAGTGGTTCAACAGGCGGTTGAGCAGGATCTCGCAGGCCGCGGTCCGACCCTGTGACTTGCTGATGCGGGCGGCCGCATGCAGTGACTTGGCCGTCGGCGCCCGATCCCCATCGATCATGTTCGCGAGCACGTCGTCGGCGGCATCGCCCGAGGCGAAGTCGCTCTGGACGTTGTTGGTCGTGGTGCAGGCCGTCAGCCCGAGGGCCAGGGCCAGCACCGCCGGACCGATCATCTTGCGGGTGGTCATCGTCTCTCCCCCTTCGGTGGACTACTGAGCGATCAGCGGAATGACCAGGCCGGGCAGGCCGCCTTCGTCCTCGTCGCCGGCCAGGATCTCGAGCAGGAGCTCGCCGTCCATGCCGTCGCCGCCGCCGTAGCCGTCGTGGATCTCGACGAAGTCCTCGCTCACGCCGGCCGCGACGAGGTGCTTCACCACGGCCATCACGCGCGACTCGTACATCGAGGCGGTGGCGCCACCACGGCGGACCGAGAGCCGGCCGGCGTGGTCGTGGAAGTGGGTCGCCAGCACCGAAAGGTCGCGGCGACCGAGTTCGTTGAGCACGGCGGTGCCGGGCGTGAAGTGGTACGGGAACAGGGCCGATTGCACGATCAGCGCGCGGTGCAACGCGGCACCCCGCACGGCGTCGAGACGCCAGAGCTCATCGCGCTCCTTGGGCCACTGATGGTCCACAGCGGTGCAAGCCGACAGGCCCATAGCGAGGGCCAACAGTACGATCTTGGACGTCTTCATCTGGACTTCTCCACTCTCCGGATCACCCCGATCACCAACCCATGACGCCGGCCAGCATCAACAGCGCCGGCCCGACCATCACCATCATCAGTGCGGGGAAGATGAACAGCACCATGGGGATGAGGAGCTTGACCGTGGTCTTCTCCGCCATCTCCTCGGCTCTCTGCGAACGGGTCTCGCGCATCGTGGTGGCGAAGGTGCGCAAGGCATCGACGACGCCGGCGCCGAAGCGCTCCGACTGCACCATCAGGGCCACGAGCGACGACAGGTCTTCGGCGCCGGTGCGGTCGGCCATGTGACGCATGGCATCGGCTCGCGGGACACCCAGCCCCATCTCGAGGTTGGTCAGCTCCATCTCGTCGGCGAAGGTCGGGCTCACCGAGCGGAACTCGTCGGCGACGGCGTTCCATGCCATGTCGAGTCCCATGCCGGACGAGACGCAGATTTCGAGCAGGTCGATGGCGTCGGGCAGGTGGATGCGGATCTCTTCACAGCGCTTGCCGCGACGGGCCTCGACCACGATGTTCGGGATGAACGACAGCACCGCGCCGCCGGCCAGGATGATGAACAGCGTCATCACCAGACCGAATTCGAGGTAGCCCACGCCGAGGGCGAAGACCGTCAGGCCCACGGCGAAGAACAGCATCTTCGTGCCCATGAACACCGTGGCGGCCGAGTTGCTGTGGTAGCCGGCCATGGCCAGCGTCTGCTGCAGCTTCTGGCTGGTCGTGCCGGGCGAGACCACCTTGCCGATGCGGTCCATCGTGCCCACCAGGCCGTCGCCACCCTCGAGGATGTCGTCCTCGTCGACCTCGCCGAGGGCGCGGTGTCGCAGCAGGCGCGCCTCGCGCTTGGCCTTCTTGACCAGCACGACGGCCCCCGCCAGGGCGGTGGCGGCGACTCCGGTCAGCAGGGCGATGGGGAGGGCATTCAGCATCGTCGTCTCTCCCTCAGACCTTCAGGTCGGCCATCTTGTTCATGACGAACCATCCGACGAGCAGGCTGGTGAGACTCGCGCCGAGCATGAACTGGCCGGCCACGCTGGCGTACAGCTCCGACATGTACTCGGGGCTGATCGCGTTCAGCACGGCGAAGAGGATGAACGGCAGCCCGATCAGCACCTTCTTGCTGAACTGGGTCTGGGCCGTGAGCGTGCGGAAGCGGCGGCCGAGCTTCAGGCGCTCGCGGATCACGAAGGCGATGCCCTCCATCACGTCCGCCACCTGTCCGCCCGACTTCATGTTGATCGTGAGCGAGGCGGAGAAGAGCTTCATGTCGTTGCTGCCGCTGATGTTCGAGGCCTTGCGCAGCGCTTCCTCGAGCTTGATGCCCATGGACTGCTGCTGGCAGATGTCCGCGAAGAGGCGACCGACGGGCGCCGGGATCTCCTCGCTCATCAGCCGGAAGGCGGCGAGCAGCGTGTGGCCCGAGCGCAAAGCGCGCGCGCACAGCTCGAGGCTGTCGACGAACTGGCGGTTGAACAGCTGCCGCCGCTTCGTGGCCTTGGCGTGCATGATGTACCAGAAGGCGGTACCCACCACGATCGGCCCGACCACCAGGGGCAGGGCGCGCTGCGTCAGGGCGAAGCCCGCGACGGCGACCACCAGCATGATCACGGCGACGACGGTGAACAGTCCCCGCAGCGGCATGGTGTAGCCGGCCTCGCGGCGCAGGGCCTCCATGCGTTCGACCATTCGGGGCTTGTCACCCGACTCGGCCACGAGGGTGACGGCCTCCTCCCCCTCGTGCCACAGGCGCAGCGTGCGCACCGACTCGGTCTGCGGTCCGCCCGGGTCGAGCCGCTGGCGCATGAACGACTCGCGCCGGGCCCGCTTCTGGGCGACCAGCAGCACCACGACGGACCACGCCGCCATCACGAGCCCGAAGGCTGCGATGCCCTTGATGATCATCAGGGGGTCGATGGTTTCACTGATCGGCACGATGGGTTTCCGTTCGGTTCCGCGGGTCGGGTTCAGCGGTTGGGGATCTTCTTGAAGATCTCGGGCGGCAGTTCGACGCCCTCGGCGATCATCTTGTCCATGGCGCGGGGCCGCACACCGCAGCCTTCGAAGCGGCCGGTCGCGTGGCCCTCTTCGTCGATGCCGGTCTGCTTGAACTTGAAGATGTCCTGCATCAGGATCGTCTCGTTCTCCATGCCGGCGATCTCGGTGATGTTCACCACCTTGCGTCGCCCGCCGGTCATGCGCTGACTGTGGATGACCAGGTCGAGCGTCGACGCCATCTGGTCGCGGATGATGCGGATCGGGTAGTCGATGCCGGACATGCTGACCATGTTCTCGATGCGGCGCACGGCATCGCGGGTGGTGTTGGCGTGCACCGTCGACATCGAGCCCTCGTGACCGGTGTTCATGGCCTGGAGCATGTCGAGGCACTCGGCGCCGCGCACCTCGCCGATGATGATGCGATCGGGCCGCATGCGCAGCGTGTTCTTGAGCAGGTCGCGCTGGTTGATCTCGCCCTTTCCTTCGATGTTCGCAGGGCGCGTCTCCAGCGGCACGACGTGGTCCCGCTGCAGCATGAGCTCGGCGGCGTCCTCGATGGTGATCACGCGCTCGCCGTTGGGGATCCACTTGGAGAGCACGTTGAGCAGCGTCGTCTTGCCCGTGCCGGTACCGCCCGACACGATGATGTTGAGCCGGCACTTCACCGCCGACTCGAGGAACATGCACATCTCCTCGCTCCACGAGTCGAACTCGATCAGCGACCGGGCGTCGATCTGCACACCGGCGAAGCGACGAATGCTCATCGTCGGGCCGTCGAGGGCGAGGGGCGGGATGATGGCGTTGACGCGGGAACCGTCGACCAGGCGCGCGTCGAGCATGGGCGAGCTCTCGTCGATGCGGCGGCCCACGCCCGCGGCGATGCGCTGGATCACGCCGAGCAGGTGGGCGTTGTCGCGGAAGGTGGCGTCGGCCAGCTCGAGCCGGCCCTTGCGTTCGAGGTAGATCTGGTGCGGGCCGTTCACGAGGATGTCGCTCACGGTCGGGTCGCGCATGATCTCCTCGAGCGGGCCGAGCCCGAAGATCTCGTCCATGACCTCGCGCAGGAGCTGCTGCTTCTCGAGCGACGTGAGCGGCGCGCGCTGCTCGCCGATCAGCTCGTCGACGCGGCGCATGCACTCGTCGCGCAGCTGCTGGGCGGGCATCTTGCGCGCCTGGTTCAGGTCGAGCGTGTCGAGCAGGCGCGTGTGCACCCGCGACTTGACGTCTTCCCTCACCGACGTGGCACTCTGGCCGACCGTACTCATGCTTCACCCCCTGCCATGGATTGAAGCGCTGAAGGCGACAGGTCCTCGACGCGGCGGGCGATGGCCGCGAGGTCCTTCCGCAGCGGCGAGCGCGGCGCCACCTTGGCCAGGGGTTGTCCGTAGTTGAGCGCCTTCATGGCCGACGTGAAGTCGTTGGTCAGGCGCAGCACCTCGGTGCCCGTGAGGGCTTCCTCGGCGTCCTCGGGCCGCAACAGCGGCGGCCGCTTGCGGTAGCGGTTGGCCACGGCGAACAGCCGCTCGGTGCTGACACCGCGGTCCATCAGGGCCTGGATCATGTTGCGCGTGGTGCGCACGTCGATGACCGACAGTTCGAACACGATGAGCGTCATGGTGCTGGCCTTGGCCAGGGCCGCCGCCACGTCGTGGGGCACCCGCGCGGCGTCGATGATCACGTCGTTGTAGGCCTGCCGGCAGGCCACGAGAGCGCGGTCGAGGCCCGCGAAGTCGAGCCGTGACGGGTTGCTGAAGTCGACGCTCACCGGGCTGAGCAGCACGTGCAGGTCGTCGTTGAAGGGCGCCGCCGTGGAGGCCACCAGCTCGCCGTCGACGACGCCCTCGGTGGCCAGGATGTCGGCGATGCCGAACTGCCCCTCGAGGCCCAGGTAGGTGCCGACCGCACCGTAGTTCTGGTCGAGGTCGATGAGCAGCGTGCGCCGCTCACTCTGCAGGCGCAGCTCTTCGGCCAGGTTGACGGCGACCGTGGTCGCGCCGCATCCCCCCCGGGCCGAGAGCACCGTCACCACGCGGCCGGCGTCGCGCGAGCCACCCTTGGCGTCACGCACGAGGCGCCCGAGCACCGCGGCGAGGTCGTCCTTGATCGCGCTCTTCACCAGGCAGTGGCGTGCGCCGATCTGCATGGCCTCGAGCACGATGTCGTTGCGGAACTCGTGGCACAGCGTGACGAACCGCGTCGACGGGTGCTGGACGATGAGGCTCTCGAGAGCCGCCAGCGACTCCATCGGTCGCGGGTCGATGTCCACCAGGGCCACCGGAGCCGACCGCTCGGCGAGCAAAGTCGACATCTCCGAGAGGTCGCTGCAGAGCTGCAGCCGCGCGCCGATCTGGGCGCTCGCGTTCGAGGCTTCGTGCACTGCGCTCTGAGTGGCGCTCTCACCCGTCAGAAGCAGAAGATCGTATCCGCCGTCCACGTTGTCGTCCGTCTCAGAAGTGAGGTTGTCAGCGAGATCCGCGTGCCGCCGGATCAGCGGGGTCTAGGCGTCTTCGGCCTCTTCCGAGGCGCCGGACGGCTCATCGGAGGTGTCGTCGTCCGAGCCGGACGTGTCGTTGTCGTTGCCCGCGTCGGTCGTGTCGTCGGCGGTCGTGTCGTCGTCGGTCGTGTCGTCACCGGACTCAGGAGCGCCGAGCTCGGGGTCCCAGGCGTCTTCCGTGCCCCCGGCCTCGGCCTCGAGCGCAGCCGCATCGGCCTCGCTGAAGATCTCGGTGGGGACCGGCGCCGGGGTCGCCGTGGGTGCCGGCGGCAGCAGGATGGGCGCGGCCGACGCGGCGTGCGCGGTGTGCGCGGCGGCGTACAAGGCCCAGGGCTCGACCATGGTGCTGTCCATGTCCGGACGCGCGCGGCTCAGCGCGAGCGGCTGGTCGTGGGAAGCCCAGGCGCCGGGACCCTGCAGGCGGGCCAGGCCGATCTCGTGCATCCAGTCCTTGCGCAACGAGTCATGCGCCGAGATGGGCTGGCCTTCGATGCGACCCTCGGAATACAGCTCCCAGTCCGAAGGCACGACGTGGTCGTCGCCCGGCAGCGGCGGGAGGTTGACCGCTGAGAGCGGCTCGACCTGCGACGCCGTCACCATCACCACCAGCTCCGTCTCACCGCTCTGGTAACTCACCGAGCGGAACAACGGGCCGAGGATCGGCAGCGAACTGAGCCCGGGGACCCGCGACGACTGGGCGTTGGTGGTCTCCGAAATCAGTCCGGCCATGGCGAACGACTGGCCACTGCGCAGCTCGAGGGTCGTCTCGGCGGTGCGCTGGACGATGCTCGGCACGCTGAAGCCCTGCAGTTCGACCGCGCCGATGTCGCTGAGTTCGCTGACCTCGGTGGAGACCTTCAGGCGGATCTTGGCGTCACCCAGCACCTCGGGGGTGAACTTCAGCTTGATGCCGAATTCCTTGTACTCGATGGTGACCGAGGCGCCGCCGGTGGTGCCGCCCTGCACGACGGGGATGGGAAACTCGCCGCCGGCCAGGAAGCTGGCCTCTTCACCGCTGAGCGCCACGAGGGTCGGCTCGGCGAGCAGGCGCAGGTATTCGTTCTCGGCCAGGGCCTCGACGAACATCTGCAGGTCGGCCTTCGGGAAGGCCGCGAAGAACGACACGGCCGAGCTCACACCCTGGGTCGCCGTGAAGGCGAAGGGCGTGTTGCTGAAGGCCGAGGCGCCGCCGGGCGGGCCGATGCTGATCGGGTTGATCGGGCCGCCGCCGGACGATCCCACGGTGTTGCCGAGGATCAGCTGGTCGCCGGTGCGGAAGAAGTTGAAGCCCAGCGAGCGCACGCCCGCACGGCTCACCTCGGCCAGGCGCACCTGCACCTCGACCTGCTGGATGCCCGGCAGGATGGTGCGGTCGATGTAGGGGATCTCGTAGATGTCGAGGTAGGCGTGGAGCTGCGGGGCGTCGTGGGCATGGCCCAGCGTGCCGGTCACGATGATCGCGCCGTCGGCCTGCTGCAGCGTCAGGTTCGCCTTCGGGAACATGATGGAGAGCTTGGACTGCAGCCGCTCGACGTCGACGTTGACCTCGATGCGCACCTCGCGGGTCTCGCCGTCGTCGCTCCAATAGATCAGGTCGGTGACACCGGGACCGTTGCCGCTGATCAGCAGCAGGCGCGGGCTGAGCACGTCCACGTCCGCCACCTCGGGGTTGGTCAGCGAGGCGCCCTTCACGGACCAGGGCGCCGAGAGCGTCATCGAGCGGCCCATGTTGAGCGAGACGGACGGGCCGTCATCGGTCGTCACGGCCGCGGCAGCCGCCGGCGACATCGCCACGCAGAAGGTCAGGATCGCACTGAGCGCGAAGGAGCACCAGGCGATCGAACGGGTGTTGCGGGTACGAATGGGAAACATCTTCTCTCCGTCTCTCGTGGGCAGGAGCCCACGCACGTCAGCCGTCACCGTTGAGGGTTGCGTCGTCGATGTTGAAGCTCTTGGTCTCGCGCTTGCCGCCGCGGACGATGACCGTCTCCCAGGTCGGGACCGGCGCGACCACGGGCACCACGGTGGGCGCCTCGGGGATCGGCATCGGCGCCACGGGCCGGGACGGCATGTCGGGCAGCAGGGAAGCCAGCAGCGTGCCGTTGGCACCTGAGGCCACCATGTCGTTCGGGTTGCGCAGGGCCAGGCTGATGGCGCCCTCCTGCATGGCGAGGTTCAGGGCCTCGGCCTGGTTGGCGTCCACCAGCAGCGTCACCCGCGGCGAGCGGTTGCGCATGGACTGGGCCGCGAGGGCCTCGTCCTCGGTGTACACGGGGCCGTCGGGGGCGACGATGGTCTTGTCGCCCACCGCGACGACCTGCACCTTCTGCAGCAGCGTCACGGACACGGGCTGGGCGGCGCCGCCGCCATCGGAGCGCACGTCGGTCGAGAAGAGCACGTCGACATAGCAGCCCGGGTAGAGCAGGTCCTCGATACCCATCGAGTTGTTGACCGGGATGTTGATCGCGCGCAGGCCGCTGGCGAGGGCGGCGGCGAGGTGAGCATTCGATCCGTCAGGCGCGAAGTGCTCGCGGGTCAGGACCTGGCCCGTCGTCACCGGGACGATGAGCACGCGGCCGATCACCTGCACCGGGTCGATCAGCGCCGACTCGGGGGCGATGTCCGGCGACACGGCGCGGTTGCTGATGTCGCCTTCGGTCACGGTCTGCATGGCCTGCATGTCGTGAGCGGCCAGCATGAGCGTCACGTCCTGGGCCTCGGGCGTCGCCGCGGGACCCTGCGCTCCGTCACCCTGCATGGATGCCACGAGGACGGCCGCACAGATGGCGGCGACCAGACCGAGACCGAACAGTCCGACGATGGACCACTTCATCGATGACCTCCCTTGATGCGACGACCGGTGGGTCCGGCCGCTTGAGGCAGGAGCCGCCCTCGGCGATCTCCTCCCAGCGGCTTTTCGACACCCATCACCGGCCGACATGAAGGATTCCGGCCTCCCGGGCCCCGCCTTCCGGCCCGGTCCTCGGGGCCCGCCAGTCACATCAATGCGGACCGATGCGTCCGGGCCGAATACGCCCGCAGCCCGCTGCGCCGTGAGGCGTGCGGGCTGCGGGCGCCGGCCACCCAGCCGGTCGGCTGTTCCTCACTCTCCCGGGCCGGGAGAGCCGTCTCTCGTTCCGTGACTCAGTCCACGAGCTGGGTCGGCAGCTGGGCGCAGATGGTCAGCAGCAGGTCGGGCAGGCTTGAGGGGTTGGGCGTCTTGAGGTAGATCCCATCGCCGCGCACCAGGCTCTCCATGAAGGTGGAGGCCGTGGTGTCGTTGTTCTGGTCGAAGAACACGACGAACACCGAGATGTCGGCGGCCGCCGCGTTGTCGGCCCAGGTCCGGGCCAGGCTGGTGAGCTGGGCGGCGCTCAGGTTGGGTCCGTTGTTGCTGTGAGTCGGCTTGCCGTCCCCCACGAGCACGATGGCGCGGCGGGTCTCGGGGTCGTCGGGCGGGTTGGCAGCCAAGAGGTTGACCCCCGCCTCGAGGCCGGCGGCGACGTTGGTGCCGCTGCAGGGCGGCATGCCGGTCTTGCCACAGTTCTTGATGGACCCCACCGCTGAACTGAGGCTCAGGTAGCTGCTGATGATCTTCTGCAGAGTGGCGACCACCTGCCCATAGCCGGTGAAGGTGACCAGGCCGAAGCGCGATTCGGGCCCGACGTGGCTCGCGAAACAGTCGAGCAGGGCCTGGTCGGCGGTGCGGGCGTCCCCGATCTCCTCGGAGAACGAGCCGGTCACGTCCTGCACCAGCACGATGTCCCAGGTCTGGGCCGTGCCGAAGGCCGCCACCGCCTTGGCAGAGACGTCGGCGTCCTGGAATCCGAGCGCCTTGGCCAGGGTCGTGCGCATCGGGTTGTCGTTGGCGTCGCTGCGCTGGACACGCACCTCGATGGCATCGGCGGGAACCCCTCCGGCCGCGAAGGTGCGCGTGGCCCGGTTCCAGGTGCCGAGCACCACGTCCGCCGGCTTGAGCACCTCGCCGTGATGGCCGGCGGGCATGTTCTTGCCGGCATACTCGAGGGCCCGCAGGCGCGCCGTGACCAGGTTGGGCAGCTCGCCCACGGCCGCCAGGGCGGCGCCGTCGGCGGTGGCCTGCAGTTGGCCCCGCATCTGCATCATGCGGCTGCCGTCCACGGCCAGCGCGGCGAATCCCATCAGGGCGGCCATGCTGGCCAGCACCCAGATCAGGACGAATCCTCCGTCGCCGGAGCGACGGTCCTTGCTCTGCTCATGCATCTCCGTACTCCTCGAATCGTCGTGCGATTCAGCTCCGCCTTCAGCAAATCCCAGGAAGCGGGAAAGGCAAGTCGGAGGCGAGGAGTCCGGAGGGGGTGTCCCGCGTCGATGCCGGAAATCGGGCGCTCAGGCCCGCTTCGTCGGCGCGGTCAGTCGACCAGTTTCTGAGGCAACTGCGCGCAGATCTGCAGCAGCAGGTTGGGCAGCTCGGTCGGGTCGGGCGTGCGCAGGAAGATGCCGTCGCCGCGCACCAGCGAGGCCATGTAGGTGGCCGCCCGGTTGTCGTTGCGTTCGTCGAAGAAGACCACGAAGACCGAGATCCCGGCCGCGTCGGCGTTGTCGGCCCAGGTGACGGCCAGATTGCTGATCTGCGACGTGCTCATGCTGGGATGGGAACCCTTCCACGAGGCGTTGGGCGCCCCGTCCCCCACCAGCACCAGGGCCTGCTTGGCCTCGGGGTCGGGGGACGGCGAACCGATCATGTGGTTCACGGCGGCCTCGAGGCCGGCGGCGATGTCGGTGCCGCTGCACACCGGCATGCCCGTCGAACCGCAATTCTTGATGGCGCCGATGGCGCTCTTGAGGCTGAGGATGTCGGCCTTGATCGGAGACAGGGGCTTCTTGACCTGGCCCCAGCCCGTGAAGGTCACGAGGCCCGCGCGGGAATCGTCGCCCACATGATCCTCGAGGCAGTCGACCAGGGCCTGATTGGCGTCGCGCGCGTCGCCGATCTCCGCGGAGAACGAGCCGGTCACGTCCTGGACGATGACCACGTCCCAGGTCTGCGCCGTGCCGAACGAGGCCGTGGCCGTCGCGGCCACGTCCACGTCCCGGATACCGAGCGCCCCGGCCAACATGGTCGGCAACGAGTTGTCGTTCTGCTCGGCGCGGCGCACGGTCACGCGCACGGCGTCGAGGGGCGTGCCCGCGTTGATGAAGGTGCGGCTGTCGACATCCCAATGGCCCACGAGGACATCGGCGGGCACGAGCACGTCGCCGTGTTGGTCGGGCGGCATGTTCAGTTCGGCAAAGCGGATCGCGTTGCCGCGCACCACCGGGATGAGCGGCAACTGCGAGACGCCCGCCAGGGCCGCGCCGTCCGCGGTGGTCTGGACCTGGCTGCGCACCTGCAACATGCGCCCGCCGTCGATGGCCAGGGCCGCCAGGCCGATGAGCGCGAGCATGCTCGCCATCACCAGCAGGAAGACGAATCCGTCTTGGCGAGCTGAGCGGGGCATGGGGGGAGTCGTTGTCATGGGGGAAGCCTTGATGAGAGCGCGGTGGACGTCATTCCTGACGCATGACCACCTGTGCGTGGAGGTTGCCCTGCTGCAGGTCACCCAGGAACGCGATCAGGGAGGCGTCCTTGACCGGCACCAGGATGTCGACCTCGATGTCGCGATCGAGCGGGTCGAGGGGGTTGGGCATGTCGATGTCGATGGTGAAGTTGGCCGGCCAGTCGTCGAGCTGATCCTCGATGGACGTGCGGGCCTGCCCGGGGGTGATCTCCCCGACGGCCAGGCGCCGGGCCGCGTCGCGAGCGGCGTTGACCATGTTGTTCTGCAGGAAGAACAGGGCGGAGAAATGGATCGTCCCGAACAGCATCAGGATCAGCAACGGCATGAGCAGCGCCAGTTCGACCACGGCGAGGCCGCGCTCCTTGCGACGGGGGCGACGGAAACGGGGGTTCATGGTGTCCACAGGAAGACTCCAAGGGCCGTGAGCGCGACACCCGAAAGGATGGCGGGTCCGTACGGCATGGTTTGCTTGTTCTCGGGAGTGGGAAGGTGGCCGGCGGCCGCACGCACCTGGCCCACGGCCACGAGCGGGCCGGCGCCCTCGGCGAACTTGCGCGTCTCGGCCAGGACCGCGGCGAGGCGGCCACTGCGGTAGGCGACGACCATGGCCATCACGGCGCCGCTGACGCAGGTGAGCACCAGGGCCGGGAGGCCGTAGGAGAGGCCGAGCCACGCGCCGACGCCGGCCATGAGCTTCGCGTCGCCTGCGCCACCGCCGGCGAAGACGAACAGCACGATGTAGGGCAGGGCCAGGAGCACCGCGGCGATGCCGCCGTCGAGCAGGCCCATGCCGCCGCCCGCGTACCAGGCGTGGCCGAGTCCGGTGACGAAGAGCAGGCCGGTCAACAGGTTCGGGATGCGACGGGCGCGCAGGTCAGTGACGGTGGCCACCAGGGTCGCGCTCAGCAGCACCGTCCATTGGAGGGCGGGCAATCCGTGTTCAGCGAGGGGTGAGTTCCACATGGTGAGGTCGATTCAGAGGGGAGGGAGACCTGATCTATTGATCGTCAGGCACCCAGGGCTGCCTCAAGGGCTGCCATCCGAGTTCCCATCCAGGTGCCGATCGTGACCACGGAGGCCACGGTTCCGGCCACGATCAGGCCGCCCATGACGGCGTACTCGATGGTCTCGAGGCCGTCGTCAGCGCAGAGGAATCGGAGCAGGGACTTCATGGCGTGGCCTTTCGGCCGGCAGGAGGAACGGGAGCGGGAGAAGAGTTCGGGGACTGCGGGAGGTCGGGGAGAAGGAGGTCGCGGCGACCCGATCAGTCGTCTGTGGTGACTGTCGGGCCGCCGCGGTCCTGCGGACGAAGCGGGAGACTCGCTTCGCGTCGGGCTTGCCTTAGGCGCCGACAGCCGTCTCGAGCGCCGTGAACTGGCCGGACGCCCAGGTGCCGATCGCCACAACCGAGGCGACGGTTCCGGCCACGATGAGGCCGGCGATGATCGCGTACTCGACGGTCTCGAGGCCGTCATCGCTGCGCAGGAACTTGTTGAGGAGGTTCTTCATGGGAGTGACTTTCGGGGAGGGGGGAGAACTGAGGGGGAGGAGGTGTTCAGGAGGGAGGAGGAGCGGGAGAGAACAGAGAGGAGTGGAGCGGGGACTGCAGGAGGTCGGGGGGAAAGGTTCGCGGCGACCCGGGGGAGAGTGCCGTGGAGGCCCGTCGGGCCGCCGCGATTCCTTGCGTACGAAGCGGGAGACTCGCTTCGCGTCGGGCTTGCCTTAGGCGCCGACAGCCGTTTCGAGCGCGGTCATCTGACCGGACGCCCAGGTGCCGATCGCCACGACCGAGGCGACGGTTCCGGCCACGATCAGGCCGGCGATGATCGCGTACTCGACGGTCTCGAGGCCGTCATCGCTGCGCAGGAACTTGTTGAGGAGGTTCTTCATGGTGGCGTCTTTCGGGGAGGGGGGAGAACTGAGGGGGAGGAGGAGAGCAGGAAGTCGCGACTGGTCTCGGGCGTTCGCCGTGGGCCGTGTCGATGACGGGGGAAGACTTCCCTGCACCCGCGATTAGTCAAATTGAGACGGGCCCCCGGGAAGCCTGGAATGCCCCCCATCCCGGCAACGGATATGATCGCCATTTAGCTCACAATGGCCGATTTCGAGGGTTTTGCCCCAGATCGAAACACACGCATTCGAGCCCCGAAAACGTCTCGAAAATCACCTGAAGTCCCGTCGGGCCTGATGCACGCAAGCGCACCCATTCCCAGGCAGGCGCCCTTCCGCGGGCAGGTCTTGCCCTCCGTCTCGAAATGACACTTCTGAACGGGAGAGATGGCCTGGCCTCGCCTCCCTGGTGCCGGCCACCGGCGACTCGGACTCGTTCAAGAGCTCGCTGGTCGAGCCCGGGTTCCAGCGCGAATCCCTGCGCACGAAGCGGGAGACTCGCTTCATACGCAGGGATTCGCGCTTCGGGTCGGTCAGTGGGTCAGAGGAGAGTGAGGCGGGACAGCGGGAGGTTGGGGGCAAAAGAGGTCGCGGCGACCCGACCAGTCATCTGTGGTGACTGTCGGGCCGCCGCGGTCCTGCGGACGAAGCGGGAGACTCGCTTCGCGTCGGGCTTGCCTCAGGCGCCGACAGCCGTCTCGAGCGCGGTCATCTGACCGGACGCCCAGGTGCCGATGGCCACGACCGAGGCGACGGTTCCGGCCACGATCAGGCCGGCGATGATCGCGTACTCGACGGTCTCGAGGCCGTCATCGCTGCGCAGGAACTTGTTGAGGAGGTTCTTCATGGGGGTGACTTTCGGGGAAGGGAGGAGGTGTTCAGGGGGAGGAGAAGAGGAGCGGTGGAGCGGAGCGGGGACTGCAGGAGGTCGGGGGGAAGGAGCGCGCGGCGACCCGGCGAGTCGTCTGTGGTGACCCGTCGGGTCGCCGCGGTCCTGCGTGCGAAGCGTTCCTCTGCTTCGCGTCGGGCTTGCCTTAGGCGCCGACAGCCGTTTCGAGAGCCGTGAACTGGCCGCTGGCCCAGGTGCCGATGGCCACGACGGAGGCGACGGTTCCGGCCACGATCAGGCCGGCGATGATCGCGTACTCGACGGTCTCGAGGCCGTCGTCGCTGCGCAGGAACTTGTTGAGGAGGTTCTTCATGGTGGTGCCTTTCGGGGGAGGTGGTGAGAGCGTTGGGAGGTGGCTTGCGGTGTTGGCCGTGAGCCGTTGCGTTGACGGGGGAAGACTTCCCCGCACCCGCGATTAGTCAAATTGAGACGGGCCCCCGAGAATCCGGAACTGCGGGTCCGCGCTCCCCCCTGAAGGTCCGCCATTCGGCTGGCAGGCGTTGAATTCATGCCTCGTGACCCAGATCGAGACAGCTGCTCCGGCGGCTCGAAACCACCGCCAAAAAACTGCTGAAGTCACACCCGATGGCAGACGCGCGAACGCTCAATCCGGCGCTGTTGGGGAGTTCTCGGCGGGCCTCCCGCGCGGGTCTCGAATTGACACGTTCCGATTCCATGGTTGTCTTCACCGTCGCCCGCGACCGCGACGGCCAACCTGATCACCCCTTGCTCCTCCTCTCCTGCTCCTCCTCCCTCCTCCCTTCGCACTCAGCCCATCCTTGGCGACGACCTCCCCCCTGGGGCCCCGCATGAACCGCTCCCACCTCCAGTCCACGACGCCCGCTCGCACCCACCAACGTGGGGCCGTCATGCCGATCGTCGCCGTGATCCTCTTCGCGCTGATCGGCTTCGCCGGCCTCTCGGTCGACAAGGCTCGGGTCAGCAGCTTCGAGGGACAGCTCGGATCTGCGGCGGACGCGGCGGCGCTGGCGGCCGTCCAGACCCTGCGCGCCGATGCGGGGCCGCTGTATCCCCTCACGCGCTCGGCAGCGGTGGACTTCGCCCGTAAGAACGCGGTCGACAGGACCTCGCTCAACCTCGACCCCAACTACGGCAACCAATCCGACGGTGACATCGTCATCGGTCGCTGGGATGCCTCGATGGGCGCCTTCCAGCCGGACATCGAGGCCCCGAACGCCGTGCTGGTCAATGCTCGCCGCACGGCGACGTCGAGTGACGGCCCGGTCGACACCTTCTTCGGGCAGATGTTCGGTGTGACCCGGGTCAACGTCGCCCAGCGGTCCATCGCCGCCGTCTCCTCCGGCGGCGCCCTCCTGCTGGTCCTCGACCCCGTGATGTCGAGCGCGCTCGACATCTCCGGCAACGCGACGGTCGACGTCTCGGCCGGCGTGATCCAGGTCAACTCGAACGACTCCTGCGCCTTCGACTTCGGCGGAAGCGCCACGCTGGTGATGGAGGCCATGAACATCAACGGGCGGGCCTGCACGGGTAGCGGCGCCGGCATCACCGGCCCGATCCACGAGAATGCGGGCGCCGTCCGCGATCCGCTGACGAATCTGCTGCCCGGCGCCGGCGACTGGAACGCGCTGCGGGCCTCCCTGCCCCTGCCCCTCGGCAGCAAGGGTCAGATCAAGAAGGGCGGCGTCTTCCTCCCCGGCTACTACCCGTTGGGCCTGAAGATCAGCTCTAAGTCCAACGTGACGCTGCTGCCCGGCACTTACATGTTCGGTGGCAAGGGCGTCGAGGTGTCCGGCCAGGCGCGTGTGGCCGGCCAGGACGTGACCCTGCTGATCGACCTCGGCTCCGACCTGCGGCTCAATGGCGGCAACGCCTTCGAGATCTCGGCCCCCACGACCGGCGAATTCGCCGGCGTGGCGATCTTCCACCACCGCAACAACAGCGGCGACGACCAGTGGGTCAACAACGGCAACGCCGGCGTCGACATCCAGGGCACCACCTACGTGCCGGCAGGTGGCCTGCGCATCAATGGCACGCCGACGAGCCGCCTGGGCGTCATCATCGCGGACCGCGTGCGCTTCAACGGCAATCCCGACGTCATCGTGACGGGCGACGGTCGCACCGATGCGCCGCCCGCGCGCCTGGTGTATTGAGCGCGCCCGCACCACGATCAGGCGCACGATCGGGACGCACGAGAACCATCCCCGACGCGATGACGACCGGCTCCCACGGGAATAACCGAAGCCTTCGGAATATTTCCTGAGGGTCGCCGCACGAGCGCTCCGTGTGCGCGAAAAGTCTTCGATGGATCGCCGCATCGATGGCGAGACCTCGCCTATACTCGCCCCCCGGTTCAGCACCTCGGCGCCGACATCGCTCCCGAAACTGCGACGTCACCCCCCGCGACCGGGCGTGCTCCATCCCGGGAGGCGAGGACCATGGACACGACGGCGATTCCGTCGCACGGGCTGCGCGCGCGCACCACGCGAGTGGTCGGGCGAATGATCGGCACAGCAGCGTTGCTGGCGCTCATGACATCGGACGCGCTCGCGCAACTGCCGGCGCCACCGCCGGTGGGCACCGACCTGCGCGTCGACGCCGACTTCCCCGGGCTGTACTCCTCGGTGAAGCCCGCGGTCACCGGCACCGACGACGACGGCATCCACATCACGTGGTCCGACTACCGCAATCCCAGCTGGGACATCTACTACCGCCGCCTCGAGGCCTTCGGCACCGGCACCGCGCAGGCCGAGATCCAGATCAGCGCCGGCGTCGTCGGTAACGACTCGCGCCCGGCCATCGCCACCGACGGCGTCGACGACATCTACGTGGCCTGGCACAACTTCACCGGCAACGTGGTGGAGACGGTCCAGTTCGCGCGCTCGACCGACGGCGGCTTCACGTGGTCCGTACCCGTCGCGCTCAACCTCCCCGCCGGGTTCGTCAGCGAGCCGCAGATCTGCGCCGACGGCTCGGGCCGCGTCTACGTGGCCTGGTCCGAGTTCGACGGCCTGCAGGACCAGATCTACATGGTGCTCTCGGTCAACTCCGGCGCCACCTTCTCGGCGCCGGTGCGGGTCAACGCCATCGCCACCGGTCACAGCGAACACCCGCGCCTGGCGTGCGACAACGCCGGCACGCTGCACATCACCTACTTCGACCGGCGCTTCGACAACCACGACGTCTTCTACCGGCGCTACGTCGTGGGCGCGGGCTTCGGCCCCGACCGACTCATCGAGACGTCCCCCAACCAGGCCAGCTCCCTGGCCATCGCCGCCGACCACGTCGGCGGCTCCGGGCTGGTCGTGGCGACGTGGATCAACTTCGGGTTCGACGTCAACAACGCCCTGGTGACCTGCCTCGAGTCGAACTGGTCGACGGATGCGGGTGTGAACTGGCAACCGGCCGAGGTGGCCGTGTCCGGCATCTGCGCCGCCCCCACGATCACGCCCGTGTTCCTCGACGGCGACCTGACGGCCGCGTGGGACGCCGGCACCACCACGGCGTCGGTGCACGCCGCCTACGGTCGCATCGAGATCCCCGACGGGCTGTCGCCGACGGCGGCCCTGATCCATCACACGGCCTTCACCTGGGACGGCGTCACCGCTGCCTGGGGCACCGAGACCCAGCTCAGCACTGGCGGCGCGCCCTACCCCAACAAGGGCCAGGTCTTCCCGCTGCCGCGCACGCAGATCATGACCGACCCGGTGGGCGGCCGCTTCGTGTTCGCGTCGTGGATGCAGACGGAGTCCGGCTTCGAGACCTACTTCGACATCAAGACGGCCTGGTCGAAGGACTGGGGCGCCAGCTGGTCGGCCCCCACGCGCCTGACGTCCCACGCCAACGGCTCGGGCACGCGCTCCGCCTTCCCGCGTCTGTGGGCCGCGAGCAACCGCGCCGTCGGTGTGTGGGACGACCGACGCATGTGGACCACCGACGACGAGCTGCCCCCGGGCAGCCCGTACATCCCCGGCGAGGAGATGCCCATCGGCTCTCCCGACGTCTACCTCAACACCATCACGCTGCAGCGCTGATCCGATCGCCCGATCGAGGCCGGAGACGACAAGCATGACCCCCGCACACCATTCCCTTGCACACCGGATCAGCGCCGCGCTGAGCATCGCGCTGCTCCTCTTCACCGCCCCCCTCGCCGCGCAGCAGCAGCCGGGCTCCTACGGGCCGGCCAACCCCGGCAACCCCCTGCCCATCCCCGTGAACAAGGCGTTCGAGAACAACCTCGTCGCCTTCGACTTCCGCGCCGACGGCACCGACCTCGAGCTGATCTCGGCCCGCAGCAAGGTGCCGGGCGCTCTGCCCATCGCCATGGCGGACGGCTCGGGCGGCTGGACCTTGCGGCTCGCCAAGAAGGACGTGTGGCCTCCCGTCTGGCTCGAGATCTCAAGTGACGGGTCGGTGTGCGACTCGGGCGGCTGCAGCAACCCCAGCGTGGGCAGCCTCGACGACCTGCGTCTCGAGTACGCCGCGCTGTCCGAGCCGTTCGACAGGCTCGACGTGCGTTGGAGCGGCGTCGTCACCTTCGAGGGCACCACCGTGCCGTTCGTCGTCGACGCCGACTGGCGCATGCTGGGCAACCTGCCGTTCGTCTCGACCAAGCTGGGCGTGCGCCTTCAATCGCGCAGCCCCCTGCCCTTCTACCTCAGCCACGTGGTCTACCCGAAGGTGCGCGTCGAGGCCTTCGACACCGACACCGACGAGCTGGTGGTGCCGTGGGTCACGGGCAGCCTGGTGCGCGATCCGACCAACCCGGCCTTCCCCTTCCCCGATTGGCTCGGCAACAAGGGCTCCTTCCTCGGTGACGAGGGCACCTTCCTGCCCGTCTCCATGAGCGCCTACTACGACGGCCGCGAGCCCGTCTCCAACGGGCTGATCTACCTGGCCGACGTGGGCGACCACTACTGGAAGGACCTGCTCATCGAGGTGACGCCCGACCAGGCCGGGCCGCTCATGCCGGGCAGCGTCGACTGGGGCGTCCGGCACGTGCCCGACGACATCTACGCCAGCCGCGAATACACCATGCCCTACGACGTGCGCATCGGCGCGATCCCCGGAGACTGGTGGGAGGCGGTGGACATGTACCGCTTCTTCCTCGAGAACGAGGTGCCGTGGTACCAGGGCCCCGTCGGCGCGCAGACCAACCCCATGCCGACCAAGGCCAAGAAGCTCGTGGCCGAGGTGTGGTTCCAGCCGGGTTTCCACGGCGACCACATGGACATGATCAATCAGCAGATGATGGACATGTCCCGGGTGCTCGGCAGCAACGTCAGCACGATCTGGTACGGCTGGCACGCGCCCGACCAGTTCAACCACTTCCAGCTCGATGGTTCCCTTCCGGGCCGTCCCAGCGACGGCGCCGCCTTCCGCGAAGCCACCAAGCAGTTCGAGCACTTCGCGGCCCCCTATTACAACGCCGCGTCCGGCGCGTGGTGGGCCGACGTGATCCCGCCCATCGGCACGCCCAGCCAGCACCAGCTCGACGTGGCGGCCTCCTTCACGTGGCAGGAGGACAACGAACGGCTGCTGAGCGAAGGCAGCGCGAACCGCACGGGCTTCCTCGATCCCGGCGCGCAGTGGTGGCGTGACGAGATGCCCGACCAGATCCTCGATCTGGCCGAGTTCCTCGACATGAACGGCATCTACCTCGACGTGTTCCTGTCGGTGCCCAACTTCCTCGACGACCCGACCACCCGCCTGCACCCGCCGGGCGGCGGGCGCTGGATGTTCGACGAGCGCATGACCCAGATGGCCCTGCTGGAGAGCGGCCTGCCGGGCCTGGCCCCTGATCCGGGCGACTTCCTGATCACCATGGAGTTCGTGCTCAGCCGCTTCACCGAGAAGGTGCACGTGATGCACACCAACCCGGCCGAGAACCTCTTGTCGGCCAATGAGAACCCGGCGCACCCCGATGCCGAGCCCATGGAGAACGCGGTCACCATCCCGCTCTTCCGTGCTCTGTACGACAACGTGAAGCTGAGCCGCATCACCCAGAGCAAGCCCAACGACATCAGCCGCTACGGCTGGATCGTCGCCAACAACGTGCTCACCTTCGGGCAGATCACGGGCATCATGCGCCCGGCGCCCGAGCTCGTGCCGATCTTCTCCGACCGCTTCGCTTTCGCGCCGTTCTTCGGTTCGCCGTTCATCCCCAACGACCCGGTGGGCATGTCCGGCGGCGGCGGCACAGCCCCGCCCGGACCCAACCCGCCCCCGGGCCCCGGCGACTCGCTCACACAGGAGGAGTCGGACGCCATCACGACGATCCTCGGCCCCTTCCCCGAGGTGCCGCCGGACACCTTCAACGCGCCCTTCTACGAGTTCGTGAAGAACGTGAACGTGGCCCTGCGCGGCGAGGTTCCGGCCGACACCGACGGCGACGGCAGCCTGCACGGCAACGGCGGCGACCGCTTCCTCAAGTGGCACAACGGCACCATCCGGCGCCTGCCCAACTTCCAGGAGACACAGATCGGCGGGCCCCCCTTCACGGGCATCCCGGGCGTCGAACTGAATCCCGATCCGGCCACGCCCTACACCATGACGCCGGTGTACACCGAGCAGTACCCCGTGGGCACGCCCGATCCGTTCCCGGCGCCCGTGGGCCCGTTGCTCGTGCCCGGCATGTTCCAGGCCCCCAGCGACGCCGCCGGTAGCGATGCCGATTCCCTGGCCTTCATCCTGGTGAATCCCTGGGTCGACCCGACCCAGGCGGCCACGTTCCAGGTCGACTTCACCGTGCGGCCCGACACCTATCCGCGCTGGCGCTTCGATGGCGTCGTCAACGACTACTCGGTCGTGCGCTACGACGTGAGCGGCGACCCGCCGGTGAACCTCGGCAACCACACCGGCCAATTCGTGCACACCGACACGCTGCCGCCGGGCGCCATCGTCTGGTGGGTCTTCCGCAAGCTGTAGGCCCGCGGGACCAGCGGCGCAGGCCTCGGCGTAGGATCCACCGCAAGACCCGCCGCGGCCCGCACTGCAGTGGGTCGGGTTCAGCGGTGGGTCGGGTTCAGATCGTCGCGATGACGATGATGAGCGCCACCAGGGCGCCCGTCACCATGCTCACCCGATCGCTCAACGCGAAGGTGAGCGGGTCGTCCCGCAGTTCGCCGCGCCGGGCCACGAACCAGATGCGCATGACCCAGTAGAGCAGCAGCGGGCAGGTGAACCACAGCAGCGCGCCCTGGCGATACAGCTCCTCGACCTTCTCGCTGTTGATGTAGAGGCTGAACACGAGCACCGAGAGGAACCCGCTGGTCGAGCCGAGCGTCGCGATGAGGTCCATCTCGTCGACGCGGTAGCCGCGCCCCTTGGCCTCGGTCAGGTCCTGCTCGCCCATCAGCCTCAGCTCGCCGTAGCGCTTGGCGAAGGCCAGGCTGAGGAACAGGAACATCGAGAAGGCCAGCAGCCACTCGGACACGATGACGTCGATGGCCGCGCCGCCCGCCAGCACGCGCAGGGTGTAGAGGCCCGCCAGCAGGATCACGTCGATCAGCAGCTTGCGCTTGAAGTACAGCGAATACGCGCAGGTGAGCACCAGGTAGGCCGCCAGCAACCCGACGAACTTGGTCGGCAGCAGCGCTACGGCGAGCCCGAAGCCCAGGACCAGCAGCACGGGGAGCAGCATCAGGCCGAAGCCCGGCGACAGCCGCCCCGCCGCGAACGGCCGGCGACACTTGTCGGGATGCGCGCGGTCGGCCGCCAGATCGAGCAGGTCGTTGAGGACGTAGCCGGCGGAGGCCACCAGGCTGAACGCGACGATGCCCCAGGCCACGCCGACCAAGCGCCCGACGTCGGTCACCAGGTGCGCGGCCGCCAGCGGCACGAGCAGCAGCAGGTTCTTGGTCCATTGGCGCGGACGCAGCGCTTCGATGATCGCCGGCAGGCCGCCGTCCTCGCCGGCGAACACCCGCTCGGGCACACGCTTCGTGGCGAGCCGGCGCAGCGTCACCGGGTCGGGGCTCACCGCGTAGGCCTTGCGCGCCGCCATCCACAGCGGCATGTCAGCGGACGAATCGCCCATGTAGTCGAAGGAACCCTCACCCAGGGTCTCGCGCAGGGCCGCCAGCTTGGCGGCGCCCTTGAGGTTGCGGCGCCCATCGCTGGCCAGCACCGCATCGAAGCAGCCCAGGTGGTCGGCCACGGCCCGGCCCACCGCCTCGTCGCTGGCCGTCACCAACATCAGGCTGCGCCCCTGCGCCTTCTGCTCCCGCAGGAAGGCCAGGACATCTTCCCGGTAGGGCAGGGCGGACGCGTCGAGGGGCGCCGCGGCCGCGACGCGCCGCTTGAAGGCCGCCCGCCCGTCCCCCGCGCCCCGCACGATGCCCACCAGCGTCGCGGGGTCGTGCCGCAGCATGCGCAGCAGCGACTCGTGCAGTGTGTCGGTCGCCACGAGGGTGCCGTCGAGGTCGACGCAGAGGGGCGGCTCGGCGGCCGTGTCGGAGGTCCCTGGGGCAACCCCAGCCAGGTCGGTCATCGCAAGCGGTCCTCGGGGCGTTGTCCCAGGTGGGCGGGGTCCCCGGTGAGCGGGGTCCCTGGCGAGCGGACCCCAATGGTACTCTCCGCCGGCCATGTCGCGCGCGAAGCTGTCGCTCCTGTTCCTCCTGCTGACGGTCGCGGCCCGGCTCCCGGTCTTGCTCGCACACGACGACGCATGGCAGTCGTTCGAGGTGCACACGGGCAACCTGGCCCAGGGCTTCCTCGACGGCCTCGACATGAAGATCGAGCGCATGCCGGCCATGCCCCACAACCGGGGCAACGCGCCGAGCGCCCTGCTGCTGGCCCCCTTCTACGCCGTCCTCGGGCCCACGGCCTTCGCCATGAAGCTGTTCCCGGTGCTGTGGCACGCCTTCACGGTGCTGTTGCTGGTCGCGCTGTTCGATCGCTTCTTCAACCGGCGCGCCGCGTGGGCCTGCGGCTGGCTGCTCGTGCTCGCGCCGCCCATGTTCACCAAGCTCTCGGTGCTGGGGTACGCCTCGCATATGGAGGCGACGCTGTTCATGGCCCTGCCGCTGTGGCCCTTCTTCGCCATCACCCTCGAGGGCAAGGCCGACATGCGGCGCTACCTGGGCTTCGGGCTGGCCACGGGCGCCGCGGGCTTCTTCCACCTGCAGGCCTTGCTGTTCTGCCTCGGACTCTTCGTCCTGCTGATCATCCAGCGGCCCCGCGCCACCCTCACCAAGGGGCTGCTCGCGGGGGCCCTGGGCATGGCCATCACCGGCGGGCCCTCGTTCCTGTTTCCCGGCGGCAACGTCGATTACGTCAGCAAGGCGCTGTTCAAGGACAAGCCCCCGGCGACGGCGCCCGACGCCGACCGGGTGGAGAAGCTGCAGAACTTCTTCGAGGGCGGCGCCGTCGAGGCCCTCGACTTCGGCGAGGCCGGCGAGCGGGCGGGCGTGATCCTCGGCTCGCTCTGGCTGGCCGCGCTGCTGGCGGCCTGCGCCACTGCCGTCTGGGACGAGCGCGCCCGTCTCGCCCAGCTGTTCCGTCGGGTGTTCACCTTCCGCGCGGGCGAGGTCAGTCCCCTCGCGGTGTTCGTCTTCCATCCCTTCGCCGTGCTGGCGCTGTTCTTCATGACGTCGATGTCGCTCAACCTGGGGAATCTCGGGTCGGGCAACGAGAACCGGCGGCTGGTCCCCGTCGTGTTCTCGCTGTTGCTGCTGGCGGCGGCGGGCCTGGGCGGGACGGGCCGGCGCCCGGCCCCCTCACGCGGGCGCCGCGGCGTGCTGGTGCTGCTGATCCTGGTGGGCGCGGCCGGACTCGTGGCGACGGGACGCCCCAACCCCGCGGCCGCGATCCCGCAACGCGGTGAAGCCTACGAGTGGTTCTCGGTGCACCTCGCCCACCACACCGGCGGCGACCCCGACGCGTTGGTGGACACCATCCTGGAGCTCGACCGCGGCGACCTGCGCTTCGCCACCCTGCGCTACACGGTGGGCTACCCCGGCCTGGCGGTGAACCGGCCCGGCGACCTGGCCCGCGAGGGACGCCTGCTGCTGAACGGCGACACGCCCCACGTGCTCTTCCGGGCCACCGCGGTGGGACGCGCCCTGGGCGCGCGCCGCACGGCCGCCGCCTCGCCGTCCCTCACGGCCATGCTCGACACGTTGACCCCCACCCTGCGGGCCGCGGTGCTGCACGGCCTCGGTCTGGGCCTGCCGAAGATGCGGCCCGGCGGCCAGCCGGTCGCCTATCGCCGGGCCCAACGCCAACTGCTGGACGAACTCCAGGGCTGGAGCCCCGCCGATCGCAGCGCGATCCTCGAGGGCTACGCCTTCCCGCGGGGCTTCTCGCTGATGCCCTACATCCCGGCGCTGCTCCAGCCGCTGACCGACTTCGCCGCCCTCCCGGAGCCGGTGCGCGATGCCTTCATGCGCGGGTTCGGCTGGGGCTATCGCCAGCGCTGGCTGCAGGTTCCCGACGCGGTGCCCGACGAACTCGCCATTCTGCAAGCGGTGCCCGATCTCGGCAGACGCGCGCTGATCGAGGGCCTGATCGGCTCGAACCTGCCTCCGGAAGCCGAGGCCATGGCCGCCTACGTCGCCCGCTGAGCCGTGCCGGGATTCGGCCCCCAGCCGTTCCGGCATCCGGCATAGACTCGTTCCGGGTCGCCACGGCGCGCTTTGCGCCTGGTGTCGTGGCAACCCCTCCCCCCCGAGCTCGCCTCGCACCGATGTCTGCTCAGACCATCCCCGTCCTGCTGGCCGACGACCACCCGGTCGTCCGCAATGGGTTGGCGCACGTGCTCGAGGCGACGGACGACATCCGGGTCGTCGGCCATGCCGGCGGCGGCCGCGAGGCCATCGAGCAGACGCGCACGCTCAAGCCCACCGTCGTCGTGCTCGACTACCGCATGCCCGACATGGACGGCACGCAGGTGGTCGCCAAGCTGAAGGCCCAGCACCCCCGGGTGGCCGTGATCATCTTCACCATGTACGAGAGCGTGCACTACGCCACCCAGGCCCTGAAGGCCGGGGCCAAGGGCTTCGTCGTCAAGGGCGACGAGTTGGACGAGGTCATCGAGGCGATCCGCATCGTCGGCCGCGGCGGCAGTTACATCACGCCCCGGCTCAACGACCCCATCGCGCGTCAGCTCCACCGCTTCGGCGAGGAGCGCGACGGCGTCGCCCTGCTCTCGCAGCGGGAGTTCGAGCTCGTGCGTTGTCGCGTCCGCGGCATGACCTTGAAGGAATCGGCCGGGCACATGCACGTGTCGGAGAGCACGGCCTCCACCTATCAGCAGCGCACGCTCGAGAAGCTCGACCTCAAGAACGTGGCGCAGCTCATTCGCTACGCGCTCGACCACGGGATCAGCGGCTGAGCCGCCGTGGCGTGCGACGGCGGGGTCGCGAGACGGCGGGGTCGCCTCAGGAGAGGCCCTGCATGAGCGGGTGCTCGGCGCGCAGGTAGAGGTGGTAGACGGTGAGCACGCAGTAGAGCAGGAACACCAAGGCGAGCAGCCCCTTCACCCGGCGGAAGCGCACGTGAATCAGCAGGAACACGGCGCCCACCAGGGTCACGCCGATCTTCGCCCCGATGAACAGGCCTTCGCTCTGCTGCAGCGCGGCATCCATGATCGGGTTGGCCTCGGCCCCGCCTTTGGACAGGTAGTCGAGGGTGAACAGCAGGTCGAACAGCGACAGCACGACGATGCCCCCGACCAGGAACCACTCCAGCCCCCGATAGCGGTCGAAGTAGCTGCCTTCGCTCTCGCCCGCGCGGCGTCCTTGCCGGCGGCGTCCCACCAGCCAGTGGCGGGAGATCGAAGGCGTCTTGCGGGCCCGACGATCGCCTCCCTGTCGACGGTCCGGCGTCGCGGGTCCGCGGTCTCGGCTCTGGTCGTCGTGGGCTTCCACTCGGTCGGCGCGGCTCACCGGAGACTCGGACGGCGCACCGCATGTCCCTCGCACGGAGGGGCGGTCGCACATTCCGGTGTCGGCAGTCGCCGGGAGATTCCTGGAGGCATTCGGCCTCTCGGGGGGGGGGGCCGGACCCTCAGTCGTCGACGTGCAGGGGACTGATCGAAGCGTCGATGCTGCTCGACACGCCGTCGAAGCCCTCGTGCGTGAACACGATGGTGTAGGGGCCGAAGCCGTTGGGCGCGCCCGACCGCGTCAGGGTCAGCTCCCAACCGTCCTTCAGCTCGGTCTCGAAGGACGGCACCGCCACCCCGCCGACCGAGAATCCCTTGGGCAGGACCAGCTCGGCATCGAGCTCGGTGATGCGCGCCGCGAAGGCGCCCTGGCGCGCATGGTAGCGGTCCTGACTCGAGCGCACCGCGTCGAGGAAGGCGAAGGCCTCGACGGCATTCGAGCGCTCGCTCGAGGTCTGGATCCGAGGGATCGCGAATGCGGCCACCACGCCGAGCCCGACGATCGAGAGCGCGACCCCCAGGAGCGAGAAGCCCCGCCGGCTCCGCGTGAAGCTGCTCGTCCGCATGACACCGCACCCCGTGGGATCACCGCGACCCCCACAATTCCCGACCGGGGACGTCGCCGGTCGAGCGCGACGGTGTGTAAGGAGCGCAGCCACACTCCCTGCATCGACCCGGGACGACCCCACTCTTGAGCGGATGCCCCGACTCGGGGTGCCCGTTTTTGTCGGTTTTTCACCGACAATCGGGCTCTCCGCCCGGGGAACCGGTCAGTTCGAGTCGGTCTTGGCCTCGACGCTGATGGTCGCCTTCACGATGGAGAGCGGCTCCTTTGTGGCACCGCTGCGGCTCCCGGCGGCCTCGAGCTTCTTGACCACGGCCATGCCGTCGCTGACCTCTCCGAAGATGGTGTGCTTGCCATCGAGGTGGGGCGTGGGCACGAAGGTGAGGAAGAACTGGCTGCCGTCCGTGCCGGGTCCGGCGTTGGCCATGCTCAGCAGGCCGGGACGGTTATGGCGCGTCTTGGGATCGAACTCACCGTTGTACTTGTAGGCCGGGCCGCCGCGACCGGTGCCCTGCGGGTCGCCGCCCTGGGCCATGAAGCCCTGGATGACGCGGTGGAACTTCACGTCGTCGTAGAAGCCCAGCTCGGTCAGATAGATCGTGCTGGAGACGTGCATGGGCGCGACGTCGGGCAAGAACTTGATCTTGATCAGGCCCTTGTTCGTCTCCATGTTCCAGAAGTAGTCGGAGTTCTCGTCGAAGCTCACCTGCGGGGGCCGGGTGACCCGCGTCTTCCAGCCCGCCAGGCCCTTGTTGATGTCCAGGCCGGCGATGAACTCGTGGATGGCGGTGAGCGCCGGGTCGCCCTCGGAAGCCGCGGCGGCGGGCGCAGCGCCGGTCGGCGCCTCCTGCTCGTCCTCGGCGACGACGGCTTTGCCGGCGGCGGCGGCGGCGTCCTGCCCGTTGGCGGCGGAGGGTCCATCACCACCTCCTCCGGAGCAGGCCGGGGCGGTGAGAGCGATCAGGGTCAGGCTGGCGAGCAGACGCATGGGGTGGTTCCTCCGTTCGGGCGGCGGCGAAGCATAAATGCCCATGGCGGACGGCGTCCAGCGCCCGGCTCCGACCGGTTGCATCGCCCCCCACCCGTGTAGGACAAGAGGCGCCCCAGCCCACCGACCCGGAGGACCCCATGAGCGACATCAGCTTGAACCAGGCCCAGGCCGCCGTCGACGCCGCCCTCGCCAAGTCCGCCGAGATGGGCGTGAAGATGGACATCGCCGTGGTCGACGCCGGCGCCAACCTCAAGGCCTTCGCCCGCATGGACGGCGCGTGGCTGGGCTCCATCGACATCGCCCTGAAGAAGGCGCGCACCGCGCGCTGGTTCGACATGCCCACGGGCGCCATCGGCGGCCTCAGCCAGCCGGGCGGCGCGCTCTTCAACATCGAGCACAGCAACGGCGGGCTGATCACCTTCCCCGGCGGCCTGCCCCTCACGGCCGCGGACGGCAGCGTGATCGGCGCCATCGGGGTCTCCGGCAGCAGCGTGGAGGACGACCACGCGGTGGCGGAGGCCGGTGTCGCCGCGGTGAAGTAGGCCGGCGCTCGGAACGCCGCCGCCGTGTGGGGCCGCCGCCGTGTGGAGCCGGAGGTGCGGCCCTACCGCAGCGCCGCGACCTGTCGCAGCACCGGGAAGGCGCCCACCTTGCGGAAGGCCTCGCCGGGCTGCTTCACGTACACGTAGGCCACCATCTCGGGCAGCGCCCCGGCGACGACCTCGGTGTTGACCGAGCCGAGACCGCGCAGGATGACCTCGGCGGCCATGCCCGGCTCGAGCACGCTCGAGATCGACTGCAGGTCGTCGCCCAGGACACGCCGCTCGGCATTCTCGTCCGGGGAGACCGCCACGAAGTCGGCCCGCACATGCAGGCTGTCGACGGCCCGGGTGGCCACGTTGCGGATGCGCAGCTGGATCTCGGGGTAGAGCAACTGGCGGCCCGTGCCCGTCGTCGACCAACGCGTCACCGGATCGCTGACGGTCACGCCGAGGTCGGCCAGGTTGCGCTCCATGAGCAGGCTGCGCATGCGGTGCACCTGCTCGAGCGCGTCGTCCGCGAGGACGTGCTCGGGGAATTGCTCGGTGATCGCCTGGAAGGCCACCTCGGCCTCGCGATAGCGGGCCTCGCGCGCCAGCAGCGCCGCGTGCTGGTAGCGCCGCTCGACGCCGGCCTGCACTTCCTCCAACTGCACCAACGTCTGATCCCGCTCGGCGCGCATCTGGTTGTAGGCGTCGTCCTTGTCGGCCATCGACTGCGACTGCTCGTCGATGCGAGCGTTCTTCGCTTGCACCTGCACCAGGAAGAAGGAGCTGACGCCGAGGCCGGCCACGATGGCAACGGTCAGGAATCCGACGGCCATGCGGGTGATGCCGCCGGTCATCGCCACCACGTCCTCGGGCTCGGTGACCTTGCCCCGGGACGCCGGCTTGCCGGTCGCCGTCGTGTTTCGGGACGCCGTGTGTCGGGACGCCGTGATTCGGGACGCCGTGTTCCGTGCCGGGGCCGGTCGCCGGGTGGGAGCGGCTTTTCGGCCGCCGGGTCGGTTGCCCGCTGAGGCCTGTCGCGCCTTCGAGGAGGACGCCCGCGCCGCATGGGCCAACCGGGCCCGCTCGTTCAGCGCCTCGACCCCAGGGCCGACGACCGCGGCCAGCTGGACCACCGACCGGCAACGGGGGCAGCGCATCGCGCGTCCCACATTGCTGTCCTTGGTCTTGAGCCTGACACCGCAGGCATCACAGCCGACACGAATGGCCACTCGGCCTCCTCAGTTTCTCTCTTCGACTCGTCGCCCGCCGGTTCGGGGCCCCTCGGGAGCGGGCGCCGATTCTAGCCAACTGGCCCGGTTTCGACCGCCCCCCAGCCGTCGGGACGGATCGAGGGGGTGAGCGCTCTAGTCCTTGGACGCTCCCCGGGAACGGATTCGGTCCCAGTCCATCCGGTCTTTGTCGAAGCGCGGGAGCGGGTGGTCGATCAGCTCGAGGTACTTCTGTGCGGCCCCCGTGTTGAACAGGACCACGCGTTCGTGGGCCTCGATGGTCCCCTCCGACACCGCCCGGCGCAGCACGGCCAGGGCGATGGCCGCCTCCGGACACAGGGAGATCCCCTCGGATTCGGCCGCCAGGGCCATCATTCCGGCGATTTCCGAGTCGGGAGCCGCCAGCGCCGCGCCCCCCGAGGCCGCCACCGCGTCGAGCACCATGAAGTCGCCGCAGGCCACCGGCACCCGCAGCCCGGAGGCCGCGGTGGCCGGGGCCTCGACGGGCTGTCCGAAGCGCTCGCCGGCGGCCCAGGCCCGGGGCAAGGGGTCGCACCCCGTCGATTGGCAGGCATACATGCGGGGCCGGCGGGTGTCCTCGAGCCAGCCGAGGGCCTCCAATTCGTCGAAGGCCTTCCACATGCCCACCAGGCCCGTGCCCCCGCCCGTGGGGTAGAGGATGGCGTCGGGCAGGGTCCAATCGAGCTGCTCGGCGAGCTCGAGCCCCATGGTCTTCTTGCCTTCGAGGCGGTAGGGCTCCTTGAGGGTCGAGACGTCGAACCACCCCATGGGCCCGGCTCCCTCCCGGACGATGGCGCCGCAATCGTTGATCAGCCCGTCGACCAGAAACGCCCGGGCGCCGAACAGCGCCGCCTCGGCCCGGTTCACCACGGGGGTGTCGTCGGGCATGAAGACGAAAGCCTCCATGCCGGCCCGCGCGGCGTAGGCGGCCAGGGCGCCCCCGGCGTTGCCCGCCGTCGGGATCGCCAGCCGCGTCAATCCGAACTGCCGGGCCATGGACACCGCCATGGCCATGCCCCGCGCCTTGAACGACCCGGTCGGCAGCGACGACTCGTCCTTGATCAGCAACCCCGGGACGCCCACGGCGGCGCCCAGTCGCGGGCACGCCAGCAGCGGCGTCATCGACTCGCCCAGGCTCGTGATGGCCGCGTCGTCGTCGACGGGCAGCAGCTCGCGGTAGCGCCACAGGTCGTGGGGCCGGTGGGCCAGATCGTCGCGGCTCACCGCAGCCTTCACGGCCGGCAGGTCGTAACGCACCCACAACGGGCGCCCCTCGTGCACGGTCTGCACCTGCCGCGCCGGGTAGCGCGTGCCGTCGAGGGCCGCCTCGAGATGGGTGACGTAGCTCTGCTTCATGGTGCTCCCGTCGAAGACGGTGTCCGCGGATGAAGGCGCCTCAGAAGGCCGCCGTGCCCTGGACGTGACCGGCCGCGCACCAGAGCGAGACGCAGAAGAGCACACCGCACAGCATCCACACTACCGCCCGGTCCCGCAGGGCGAGGGCGCCGAGCGCCAGCGGCCAGATCGACCAGGTGTAACGGGTGAGGCTCTGGGCCGCCGTCCCCGTGAACGACAGGGCCAGCAGCAGGAACAGCGCCGAGAGCAGGGCGAGCCGACCATCGACCCCTCTCAATCGCACCATCAGCAACACGGCGATGGGCAGGGTCACGACGATCTGGGCGATGTACTCGGGGGCCGTGCCCAGGGACACCAGGCTCGGCAGCCCGCCGAGGGGCACGAAGCGCATCTGCCAGATGTCCTGCTGCAGCCCGCCCATGTCGTGGGCCGTGAACTTCCACCAGAAGTAGGCGGCGATGACCGGCACGGTCCACAGCACGCCGGCGGCCTCGAGCAGGGCACGGCCGCGGCCGGCCTCCGTATGCAGGAGGCGACGCCCCTCGATCAGGGCCAGGCCGGCGAGCACCGGGCCCCCGAGATGCTTGACCTGGATGCTCGCCGCGCACAGCAACGACGCCAGCAGCAACCAGCCCATCGAGCGGGGCGACGTCGAAGCTGCGAGTGCGGCTGCGGGCATGGCTGCGGGCATGGCTGCGGGCGCAGGCGTGGTTGCGGGCGCGGTCACGTCGCCGGCGCCCGGTTCGCCGTCCTCGGCCCGCAGGTAGGCCCACCACCCCAGCAACGCCACCGCCAGAAAGGTGCTCTCGGTGTAGGCCACCGTCCCGAAGGCGAGCACTCCCGGCGTGACGGCGAACAGGGTCGTCGCCAGAGCGACCGCGCCGGGGCCCGCATGCATGCGCTGCCCGTAGCGGCGGGCCAACAACCAGAAGCAGGCCACGGCCAGCAGACTGCTGAGGTTGCTCACCACCACGGCCGCGAACTGGGTGCTGCCCGTCAGCGGGCGCAGCGCCCGCACGAGCAGCGGATACCCCATCGGGTAGTTGCGGCTGAAGTCCGTGGTGTAGCCCTGGTCCGCCAGGCCCTGATAGGCGCCGGCGTCAAAGCCCCGGGCCAGAAACCACACCGACTCGGGCGTGCCGGCCTCGCGCTCCGCGACGTAGAAGCCGTCGGCCGGATAATGCTTGGCGACCGCCAGCACGCACGCCAGCAGGAGCAACTTGAAGATCAGCGCGCGGGTCAGGAGGTAGCGCAAGCGGTCTGCCGTGGCGTCCACGCGGGCCTACTCTACCGATCGCCGGTGGCTACACTGTCCCGCGCTTGCCACTTCGGATGAGAAGTGCGGCTGCTTCCGATCGGGGGACTCACCATGGCCGTCTTGACCGCGCCCCCTTGGGGGCCTGTCGCCCAATCGGCCGACGCTCCAGCAGCCGGCGCCCCCGCGGCCGCCGGCGACTCGGGCGGCCTTGGCATCGCCTGGCTCGACGAGCTGTCCGTCCGCCTGAACTTGTGGTCGCTCGACCAGCCGCTGGCGGCCGCCGGTGTCGCGTTGGCCGTGTTGCTGATCCTCGCCTGGCTGGCGGATCGCCTCGCCCGCGCCCTCATGGTCGGCGCCGTCCGCAAGCTCGCGGGCAAGACGGCGGCCACCTGGGACGACAAGCTGGTCGAGCACAAGGTGTTCCACCGCATCGCCCTGCTGGCCCCCGTGACCGTGGTCCTGTGGGGCATCGACGCGGTGCCGGGCGTGTCGGACGAGCTCGTCACCAACATCCGCAACGCCGCCGACGCGGCCATCGCCCTGGTCGTCATGCTCGCCGTGGGCGCCCTGCTCAACGCCCTCGACGCGATCTACAGCTTCAGCAAGCTCACCGGCAACCGCTCGATCAAGACCTACACCCAGCTCGCCAAGCTGATCGTCTACCTGTTCGGCACGATCATTGTCGTCTCGACGCTGCTCAACCGCCCCGCCTGGCCCATGATCACCGGCCTCGGCGCGGTGTCGGCCATCCTGCTGCTGGTGTTCAAGGACACGATCATGTCCTTCATCGCGTCCATCCAAATCGGCAGCTACGACATGGTGCGCGTAGGCGACTGGATCGAGATGCCCTCGGTGGGCGCTGACGGCGACGTGATCGACATCGGCCTGCACACGGTCAAGGTGCAGAACTGGAACAAGACGATCACCACCTTGCCCACGCACAAGCTCATCAGCGACTCGTTCCAGAACTGGCGCGGCATGAGCGAGTCGGGCGGGCGGCGCATCAAGCGCAAGATCGACCTCGACATGAACTCGGTGCGCTTCCTCACCGAGGAGGAGGTCGACCGCCTCGAGACGTTCAACGTGCTCACCGACCACATCAAGACGAGGCGCGCCGAGATCCGCGCCCACAACGACAAGGTCCAGAACACCGGCGTGCGCGCCAACGAGCGCCACCTCACCAACATCGGGACCTTCCGGGCCTACCTGCTCGGCTACCTGCGCACGCACCCCAAGATCCACCAGGAGATGACGCTGCTCGTGCGCCAGCTGCAGCCCACCGACCGCGGCCTGCCCATCGAGCTGTATTGCTTCACCAACGACACCGCCTGGGCGAACTACGAGGACATCCAGGCCGACATCTTCGACCACATCCTGGCCATGCTGCCGGAGTTCGGCCTCGCGCCATTCCAGTTGCCCGCCGGCCGCGACTTCAGTGCCGCCCTCGCGGGTCGCGACGAGACCCCGGACGCCCCCGAGTAGTCGGGACCGGTCGTTCGTGTCCCGTTGCGTTGCGCCGCGTTGCGTTGCGCCGGCCGGACCGAACTTGCTGCGCCGTCTAGCGGTCGACGATGGCGAGCTTCTCGCCGATGTCCCAGTCGTCACGGTGGGACGGGTCGCCTTTGCAGAAGGCGATGATCGCGGCGAGCAGCGCGTACATGAAAGCGATGGGCAACAGCGACATCCACGCCGGCAGGCTGCCCACCTGCAACCGCAGCATGATGTCCTTCCAGCCGGTCAGGCCGTCGGGGTGGATCGAGAGCTTGATCACCCACGCCACGAACACGAGACCGAACAGCGGCAGGTAGTTCTTCAGCAGCCGCAGTCGGATCGCCTGGAACATGGAGAGGTGGAAGCGCGGCTCGTTCAGGTCGGCCGACACCAGCCCGCCCCAGTGCACCTCGGGCGAGTCGAGGGAGCGCTCGAGGATCGGCGCGAAGAAGTTCGTCTCGATGATGCGGATGCGCGCGCGCCACACGTCGAAGAAGCGGAAACGACGCGCCTCGAGACACAGGAACAGGAACAGCAGCAGGTTCGCGAACTGCACCGCGAAGTGGGAGTGCAGCGGGTCGTTGAAGGCGAAACCCAGCACCGTGGCGGTGCCGAAGATGGCCCAGTTGGTGGTCTGGTCGAGGCGCTGACGCCAGGTGTTGGCCCGCGTGATCTCGCCCCGATACAGGTGGATCACCGAGGTGACATAGCTGCCGCGATCGAGAGGGCTGGTCTCGTAGTCGACGCCGCTGCTGTGGCCGTTTCCGTCGTCCGCGGGCAGGGTCTCGTGCGACTTCATGTCACCGACCTCCGTGTTCATGGGCGTCCGCCTCTCGCGTGAGCGTCCAACGGGAGAGGAAGTCCCAGATCTCGCCGTCGGCGTCGATGACGTCCGTGGGCGCTCCGACGATCTTCTCGCGACCGGTGGGCACCCCGCCGGGCCACGCGTGCCCCCCGCCGGTGAGGCGCCAATGCACCACCTCCACGCCATCGCTGCCGGGCCCCCACGTCAGACGCGTGGCGGTGTGGCCGTTCTCGGCCGTGACCGGCTCGCCCTCCTCGGGCTCGGCGCCGCAACCATTCCAGGCGGCCCACGACTGCAGCACCTGTCGCACCGGGGTGTGCTGTTGGCGTGAGTTGGTCAGGGGGAAGGGCGGTCCCAGGCCGCCGGCGTAGAGCGCGCGCGGATCGTCGACGCTGTGGATGTGCAGGATCGGCACCGGGCGTGTCGGCAGGGCCTTGGGCAGCACCATGGCACCGCTCACGGCCGCGATGGCGGCGATGCGGTCGGGCAACTCGGCGGCCAGGCGGTAGGCGAACATGGCGCCGTTGCTGAATCCCGTGGCGTAGACCCGCTCGGTGTCGATGGGCGTGCGGCGTCCCAACTCGTCGAGCAGGGCGCGCACGAAGTCCACGTCGTCGACGTCTTCGTTGGTCGCGTAGCCGCAGCAGGTGCCCGCATTCCAGGTCAGCAGCGAGCGCCGCAGCTTCCCCGTTCCGTAGGGGTAGACGACGATGAAGCCCCGGGCGTCGGCGTCCTCATCGAGGGTCAGCGAACGTCGGAATTGGCGCGCGTTGCCGCCGCCGCCGTGGAAGGCGAGCAACACCGGGTGACGAACGACGGCGTCATCACTCACGGCCTCAGGTCGCGGCGGCACCCGCAGCAGGGCGCGACGTTCGCGACCACCGTGCTCGAGTTCGATCTCGTGGTCGCCGGGCGCGAGCACCGGTGGCGGCGCTGGCGGGCCAGCCGGGGCCGCCTCGAGGCGCTGCGACCCGCGCAAGACGTCACATGCGACGGTCACGATCAGCAGGCTCATGACCGTTCCCACAATCGGCCACCGGGGTCCGACTCTCATCGATTTCGATCTCCAACAGGCCATCGACCGGCCCACTGACCGCAGGGCGGCCGCGCTGTCGCATGTCAGCGTAACGAAGGTACAGTCGTGTTCCATTGGTTGCAGCCGGCATGAACACACCTCGCACGAAACGGCGCGGAAGGACGAGGGGCAAAGGGTCCCTGAGACGCAGCCCGCTCGCTCGTATCCTCACCACCGGTGCACTCACAGCTTCCGTGCTGGTTACTTCGGTCAACGCCGACGACATCGTGAACGGGCATGTCGGCGCGCTCGTCGACGATCTTCCGCTGACCGACTTCCGGGCCCTGTCCATCGAGAGTTTCGGCGACCTCTTCGGCCAGGCGGTGATGATCTACGAAGTCGCGGATGCCCCACCCGGGTCTCCCGAGGCCGCTCTCAACAGGAGTCGGATCCGGCGGGGGAACAACCTCCACGAGAGCTTCGCCCACAAGGGGCTGGTCGTCCTGGCGGTGATTCCGGTCCAAGGGATCGAACACATGCGCGTCGCCCGAGAGCAGGACATCCGCTCGCCCTATTGCCGCTATGAGGAACTCGCCAACGACAAGAGTCGCAGGGAAGTCATCGCGCGGCTCGGGTGGACCTTCGCGAGCGGTGTCCTCATCGACCCACTCGGCTTCCTTTGCGACGTGGATGGCGTCGCACCCCTTGACGTGAACTTGTACGCGAGTGCCGCCCTGCCGACGTCGATCTCGAGTTGGGAGGGTGACGCCAAGGGCGTCGCCCGCAATCTGAAGCGTCGGCGCTTTGCAGCAGCCTGGAAAGAAGCGCAGCGCCTGCGTGCCACCCATCCCGACCTCGCCGACCAGATCAACGGCCTCTGCAACAGCGCCATCGACGTCACCGAGATTCTCTACATGGAAGGCTCACCCCATTCCGCCTGGATGCGCCTCGAACAGCTCAAGGAAGACCTCGGGGACACACAAGTGGAGAGCCGTCTCACCGACATTTCCCGCTCCGTCTCAGCGGATACGGCCTTCGGAACACAACTGCGTGCACACATCGAGATGCGCGAGCTGATCAACAAAACGGCGCCGACACCTCGCAAGGCGAAGCGCATCCTCCCCGCCCTTGAGAGTTGGATCGACGGTCATCGAGGCACCCGCTTCGGTCACGAAGCGAGGATGTGGCGCCGTTACTACTCTGACGTCGTGGCGGAGGGCTGAGGGGTGCGGCGTCGCAAGGCTGTGGCCAAGTCTGCGTAGTCCGACGGCTGATTGTAGAGCTGGGCCGAGATCCGCAGCACGCGCTGGGGGTGGCGCGGCCAGGCGTGCACCGGCACGTCGATGCCCTCGTCCATGAGCGCCACCTGCAGGCGGTCGACGCCATCGACGGGCGGCTCGTCGGCCTCCGCACGCGGTTCGACATCGTCGGGCAAGGGCATGGCCGCCAGCGATCCGAGCAGGCCTTCGGGGCAGGGCGGCGGGACGCCGAGGGCCTGCATCACCGTGTCGCGGCCGGTGAGCACCAAAGCGTGGTTGGCGGCAGCGACGGCCGGCATCCCGCCGGGCAGGCGCTCGTCCAGGAAGCCCAGCGCCGTCGGCAGCGCAAAGACCGCGGTCGGGTCGAAGGTGCCGGTCCAATCGAATTCGAGCTGGAAGCGGGACTTGTCCGTGCGGCGCGAGTTGGCCCCATGACTGATGGTCAGAGGGCGCACGGTCGCCTGCCGGTCTCGCCGCACCCACAGAAAGGCCGAGCCCTTGGGCGCGCAGAGCCACTTGTGGCAGTTGGCCGTGTAATACGCGGCTCCGAGCGACGACAGGTCCACCGGCACCATGCCCGGCGCATGGGCACCGTCAACCAGGGTCTCGACGCCTTGTTCGGCCAGCGCCGCCACCAGGCGTTCGATCGGCAGGATGATGCCCGTGGGGCTGGTGACGTGGTCGAGCAGCGCGAGCTTGGTGGCCGGCGTCACCCCCGCGAGCACGGCCTCTGTGAGCTCGTCGTTCGCTGCCTCTGTCTCGGTCGCGACCAGCGGGAAGGGCAGGCTCACCACCACCACCCGGGCGCCCCAGCGCTCGGCCACGAACTCCAAGGCGTTGCGGCAGGCGTTGTAGGCCTGGTCGGTGACGAGCAGCTCGTCGCCGGCGCTCCAGACGATGGAACGCAGCACCGCGTTCACGCCCGAGGTCGCGTTGGTCACGAAGGCCAGGTCGACCGAATCGGCGCCCACGACTCCTGCCAGATGCTCTCGAGAGCGATCGAGCAGCGTCTCGTAGTCCCTCACGAAGAAGGACATGGTGCGCGACTCCATGGCGGCGCGCAGACGCGCCTGCTCTTCCAGCACGACCCGGGGGCAGGCCCCGAAGGCGCCGTGATTCAGGTGGACAACGGCGGGATCGAGGTCCCAGTGCTCGCGCAGGTCGGAGGACGCCATGCCGCCAGCCTAGCGGAGAGGCCGTTCCCCCCGCGCGACGCGGCGCGCGTTGAGAGCCGCCAGGGCCGGGGGATGCAGCTGCAGCAGCCGGACCAGCCGCGTGCGGGTGACCCCCAGCTGCTCGGCCGCGGCCACCGGGTCGTCGTCGCAGGCGGCCAGCCGGTCGAGGGCCTCGGCCAGCAGGGCCGGGACGTCCTCGTGTTCGGCGGCCACCGCCAGGCGAGGTCCCCCGGTCCGGCGCCGCCACAAGTCCGTCGGGGCCCGGGTCGGGGACCCTGCCGCCGGCTCCCGGTGCCTCACAGCCAGGGCCAGCCTCAGCCGATGCAGGCCGATCTTGCGGTTGTCCTCGAAGGATCGGCGCTCCGTGGCTTCCACAATCTGACCTGTCGGTCGGTGGGTCAGGTGGGCTCCGGTCTCCACTTTGTTGCGCCTCTGCCCCCCCGGGCCGCTCCCGCGGACGCGGCGGATCACGACCTGATCCAACAAATCTGCAATGGGAAGCGTTGCCGGGTGCATCGACAGGACCGTACGGACCGACTATTCTTCGTGCCACGGTCCACCCGGGGATCCGGGCCCGGCCATTCAGCGGCCAGCCCCCCCGGACGATGAGATTCAATCGCCCCCGATCCCTTCTCCCGGCTCAATTCGCGAGGTTCCCGCATGAAGCTCTACATCAACGTCATCCCCGTCCTGGCCCTGCTCGTGACCGGCGCCGTCGCCTACACCTCGGCCGCCGACTCCTTCGGCACCGAAGCTGCGCCGACGAGCGAGTGCTCGGCGGCCCTCGAGTGCGCCGATGCCGCCGCCCTCGAGTGCAGCGAGGCCGCCGCCCTTGAGTGCAGCGAGGCCGCCAAGGCTGAGTGCAGCGAGTCTGCCAAAGCCGAATGCTCCGAGATCGTGAAGTCCGAGTGCTCCGAAGGTGCCAGCCTGGGTGACGCCCTCGGTTTCGCCTTCGACGGCGCCGCCTCCGAGGCCGAGTGCAGCGAAGCCGCCAAGGCCGAGTGCTCCGAGGCTGCCAAGGCCGCCTGCGAGTCGGTCAAGGCCGAGTGCTCCGAGGCCGTCAAGGCCGAGTGCTCGGAAGCCGCCAAGGCTGCTTGCACCAAGGAAGTCGTCGACGCCTGAGGTTGGCGACACCATCTGACGGGAGGGTCAGCAACGGCCCTTCCCGAGCACAGGGGCGCGACGAGAGTCGCGCCCCTGTTGCGTTGAGAGCCGCCCACGGCCCTCCCGGCCATCGCGCCACACCCCCCGCTCCGGGTAACATGCGCGGTCCACAATCCGGTCAGGAGAAACGACCCCATGGCAGTCCTCGTCACCAAGGAAGCACCCGACTTCACGGCCACCGCCCTCATGCCCGACGGGTCCTTCAAGGAGGACTTCAAGCTGTCGGACTGCCGCGGCAAGAACGTGGTGCTCTTCTTCTACCCGCTCGACTTCACCTTCGTGTGCCCCTCCGAGATCATCGCCTTCAACAACCGCAAGGCCGAGTTCGAGAAGCGCAACACGCAGGTCATCGGCGTCTCCGTCGACAGCCACTTCACGCACAAGGCCTGGAGCGAGACTTCCGTCGAGCACGGCGGCATCGGTCAGCTCTGGTTCCCCCTGGTCGCCGACCTGACCAAGGAGATCTCCGCCGGCTACGACGTGCTGCTCGGCAACACCTTCGCCATCGACGAAGACGGTGACGAGGTGGGCGTGCTCGGCGGCTCCGTCGCCCTGCGCGGCTCGTTCCTCATCGACGCCGAGGGCACGGTGCGCCACCAGGTGGTCAACGACCTGCCGCTGGGCCGCGACATCGACGAGATGCTGCGCATGATCGACGCCCTCGCCTTCCACACCGAGAACGGCGAGGTCTGCCCCGCCAACTGGAGCGCCGGCAAGTCCGGCATGAAGCCCAACGCCGAAGGCGTGGCCAGCTACCTGTCGGAGAACGCCGGCTCGCTCTGAGCCGACGCGAACCGATCGGTACCGACTCCATGAGTCATGACGGGGGCGGCGCGGGCGACCGTGCCGCCCCCGCTCGCATGGACAACCGCATGAGCGCCTCGAGTGCCGAGCCCGTCCACGTTCGCTTCGTCCGCCACGGCGAGGTGGCCGAGCGGCACAAGGGCACCTTCTACGGCGGCGCCGAGGCCGACCTCTCGGAAGCCGGCCACGCCGCGAGCCTCGCGCTCGCCGAGCGCCTGGCCCAGGACCCGCCCCACCTGATCGTCGCCAGTCCCCTGACCCGCGCCCGCATGCTGGCCGAGGAGTTGGCCCGCCATTGCGGGCTGCAGGCCGAGATCGATCCGGCCTGGACCGAGCTCGACCGGGGCGACTGGACCCACCTGCGCCGCGCCGAGATCGAAGACAAGACGCCCGGCGCCATCGACCGTTACCTCGCCGACCCCGAGGCCGGCGCGGCGCCCGGCGGCGAGCGCGAGAGCGACCTCTGCCACCGCGTGTGGCCGGCCCTCGATGCGCTCGCGGTGCGGGCGCCGGGGAAGCGCGCCGTCGTCGTCGCCCACGGTCATGTGATCCGCGTGGTCATGCGCCGTCTGTGTGGTTGGGGCGCCGTCGAGTCGCTCAGCCGCTTCGTGCCGTACCACGCCGTGGTGTCGGCGCGGCTGTGGGTCGACGGCAGAGGCGAGCTCATCGACTCGCCGGCCACCGACATGCCCGAGGCTCTGCGACGTCGTCCGTGAGCCGGAGGGTCAACACCGCGCCCGGCGTACGCTTCAGGAAGCGTGCGCGGATCAGTGGACGAGCGTCCCCGTCCGCGGCCAATCCGCGGGCAGCAAGTCGCCCGGGATGATGTAGGTCGACTGCCCTGAGAGCGTCAACGTGTCGGAGATCAGTCCTCCGATCTGCCAGCTCTCGCCGCTGCCCGAGAGCACGGTCTCGCCCGAGGGGACGTAGATGATCCCGCCGATGTCGACCTTGCCGCCGCCGGTGATCTTGCACGTGCCCGACTTCACGTTTTCGCGGTGGGTGAAGATCGTGATGCCGGCGTAGGGGCCCTCCTCGGCGGCCTTGAGCAGCAGGTTCGCGCTCCCGGTCACGGAGACGCTGGCGCCTTCGTCGATGAACAGCGTGATGTTCTCACCCTGCAAGGTGGCGTGCCCCGTCATGGTGATGCCCTTGCCGCCGAACATGTACTCGCCCTCGCGCAGCGTCACCCGGTCGTAGCTCACCAGTTGCAGGCCGCGCGGGTAGTAACCGGGTTCGAACGTCCCCGACTTCTTGATCATCCCGGCGGGCCCGGCGGGCCTGGGCATGCTGGCCTTGAAGGCGTTCCAGGCCGGGGCATCGGGGAGCAGGGCGAGCAGCGGATCTTCGATGTACTTCGCACCTTCCTTCACCGTGCCCGTGACGCTGCCGTCGCCGAGACAGGCGTTTCCCACGGTGCTCAGGCCGTCGGCGTCGACGATCGCCCCGCCTGAGAGCGTGGCGCCACAGCTCGAGTTCGAGTTCACGTGGATGGAGCCGTCTTCGGAGTCGACGGTGGCCCCCCCGGACATCTTCAGGGCGCTCGACTCATAAGGATCCAGGACGAGGATGTGGGGATCGGTGCGCGAGGTGATGGCCACAGCCGTGCGCGAGACCTCGCTCTTCTGCACACCGAACATCTTGCCGAACATGAGCGGGAGAGGGCCGGCATCGGATCCCGTCGTGAGGCGGGCCGTGATCTTGACGGCATCAGGATCGAGGAGGGTCGGCTCGAAGGATCGGGTCTCATCGTTCCAACGGCCGACGACGATGTCGCCCTGCACGTCATTCGACGCATTCCAGTAAAGCTCCAGCGGCTTGCCGGCGATCGAGTGGCGCCTCCCGATCGCCACCGCCGTCGCGCGAGTGAGCGGGAAGGTGACGTCCACGTCCTCCTTGACGTTGAGCACCGCCCCGAGCACGGCCGCATCGGCAATGGCCTGCAGTTCGGACGACGCCAGGCGCACTCGCCCCGTGTCGATGGCCAAGCCGGCGAAGCCGATCACGACTGTCGCGACGATCAGCACGGTCAGGAGGACGAATCCCCTCTGGTTGCGGGGGACACCCGAGAGTCTTGCGCATCTCACCGAGTGAGATTTTCCGCCGTTCTTGACGACGTGACTGCCTCTCAAGGAACGGGGAACGTTCATCACAGACCTCCTCGGACCACGCATGAGCACATGCGGATGCCTCCAATTCAGAGAGACTCCAGGTGACCGAGAGATTCCCCTGGCGTCTTCGGGGGGAAGACTATCCCGAGACCGATTCCGGGCAAGGCAACGGGCAAAGGATGCGATTCGCGCCGTCCCCTTGCGAGACCGTGGCGACGGCCTATCCTGGTCACCAATCCGCCCTATCGGGCGGCTGAACAGACCCATGACGGCAAGCAACGCTCCGGCGTTCCTTCCCGCCGCGGGTCACCACCAACAACGGTGAACCCATGAGCAACCCCCTGGCCACGCGCGAGGCGGCGGAGCAGCGCGAGCACGAGTGGTTCGCCCCCCTGGCCACCTTCTCCGATGGTGCCGGCGAGCGTCCCGACGTCGAGGACCACGATCCCTTCCGCACGGCCTTCGTGCGCGACCGCGACCGCGTGCTGCACTGCGGCGCCTTCCGGCGCTTGAAGGACAAGACCCAGGTCTTCGTCATCGACGAGGGCGACTTCTACCGCACGCGCCTGACGCACACCCTCGAGGTGACGCAGATGGCGCGCTTCCTGGCCCTGGCGCTCCGTCTCAACGATTCGTTGGCGGAGGTGCTGGCCCAGGTGCACGACATCGGCCACCCGCCCTTCGGCCACGAGGGCGAGCGCATCCTCAACGAACGCAGCGGCGTGGGCTTCGACCACAACCGGCAGGCCCTGCGCATCGTCGACGTGCTCGAGTCGCCCTACCCCGATCGCCGCGGCCTCAACCTGACCCATGCCGTGCGCACCTCCATCCTCAAGCACGGGGGGCAGGCCGGTCACGGCGCCGAAGACCACAAGGGCCACCGCCTCGAGGCCCAGATCAGCGACCTGGCCGACTCCATCGCCTACGGACACCACGACCTCGAGGACGCCCTGCGCGCCGGCATCGTGGTGGACGACGACCTGGCCGAGCTGCCCATCTGGGCCGAGTCGGCCGCGGCCATCGACGTGGTCATCGCGGCGGCCGCCGGCGCGACGTCGGGGAAGGGCGCCGGCGACATGCCGGCCCGCTCGCGCCGCAAGGCGATCCTGAGCCACATCCTCAAGACGTCGCTGTGGGACGTCGTGCACACCACCGCCGAGAACCTGGCCGGCGCCCAGGCCACCGATGCCGACGACGTCGCGCGTCAGGGGCTGCGCCTGGTGCGGCATTCCAAGGCCCGGGCCCAACGCCACAAGGAGCTAGCCCGCTTCCTGCTCGATCGCTTCTACCGCCACCCGCGCGTGCTGCGCTCGGCGGAGGTGGCGCGCGACGCCATCACGGTCATCGTCGACCACTACGGTTCGCGTCCCGAGGAGATGCCCGATCGTTACCGCGAGCGCGTCGACTCCGACGGCCTCGGCCGGTCGGTGTGCGACTACGTGGCCGGCATGACCGATCGCTACGCCATGGACGAGTGGCGTCGCCTCTCGGCTCGTCGCGGCATGGTGCTCATGGACGCCACGGGCGACAGCGCCATCGAGACCGGCTCGCGGGTGGCGCGACTCGAGCAACTGCTCAGCTACAACTTCCGCGACGAGAGCCTCGGGGCCACCTCGTTGACGCACAGCTCGGCCCGCACCGAGGAGCAGACCCCCAACGAGCGCCTCGAATTCCTGGGCGACTCGGTGCTCGGCCTGCTCGTGGCGCAGGAGCTGTTCGAGCGTTTCCCCGACCGGGCCGAGGGCGAGCTGAGCCGCATCAAGTCGTCGGTGGTGAGCCGCCATGCTCTGCGGACCGTGGCCAGACGCTGGGGGCTCGGCGACCTGATGACCCTCGGACCCGGCTTCCGGACCAGTGACGACGTGCCGCCCTCGGTGGTGGCCGACGCCGTCGAGGCCGTGCTCGGCGCGGTCTATCTCGACGGCGGGCTCGAGCACGTGCGCCGCATCGTGCGCAACGAGTTCGCGCCGCTCATGGACCGCGCCGCCGACCGCAGCCGCGGCACCAACTTCAAGTCGGAGCTGCAGTCGCACACCCAGGGCGAGCTGGGCCTCACCCCGCACTACCGCATCCTCACTGAGGAAGGGCCCGACCACAGCAAGACCTTCACGGTGGCCGCCTTGCTCGGCGACAGTGAGCTGGCCAGCGCGACCGGTCGCAACAAGCGCCAGGCCGAGCAACGCGCCGCCCGCGACGCCCTGCGCCGCCTGCTGGCCGCCGGCGAACGCGAGCCCGAGTTCCTCAATGCGTTGCGCCACGCGGCGGATCCATCACGGGGCGGTTCGTGAGCCGGACCACCGCTCGTAAGACGCTCCCGCTCGGCGGACTGCTGAGCGACGCGCTGCAGGCCCTGCCCGCCGTCCGCACGGCTCTCGACGCGCCCCCCGCCGAGCGCGCCGAGATTGGCGGTCTCTGGAGCAGCTCCGCCGCGCTGGCCCTGGGGCTGCTCGCGCGGGGGCGCGGCCGGGTGGTGGCCCTCGCCTCCGATCCCGAGGTCGCCGAGGGCCTCGCCCTCGACCTCGGCACGCTGCATCCGGACCTGCCCGTGGCCCTGCTGCCGGCCGAGGAGGAGGGCCTGCCCGAGGGGCCGGAGATGCGCGCCAATCGCTCCGAGCGACTGGTGGCCCTGGCGACGCTGCGCGCCGAAGGCGACGGTGTGCTGGTCGTGCCCGCGGCGGCGACCCTGCAGGCCCTGCCGTCGGAGGGTGGCGAGCTCGTCACCCTGGTGCGCGGCGGCACGATCCACCGCGACCGCCTCGTCGACCGCCTGCTCAACGCCGGCTTCGACCGCGTCCCCATGGTGGCCGCACCCGGCGAGGTGTCCGTGCGCGGCGACATCATCGACGTCTATCCCTGGGCCCACCCGCACCCGCTGCGGGTCGAGCTCATCGACGACGAGATCGAGGACTTGCGCCGGTTCGAGGTGGACAGTCAGACGTCCGTCGAGGTGCTCGAGCAGATCGACTTCGCCATGGGCGACCCGCGCGGCACCACCGACCGCCTCGACGAGCGGCTGGCGGCCCTCGGCTCCGACCGCAGCCGCCCCTTCCCCGTGTTCCTGATCGACCCGCCGGCCGTGTCCGACCGCCTGGCCGAGGCCGCCTTCCTGCACGACATCGCGCCCAAGACGGTGGGCCACGTGCTCACCCGACTGCGCAGCGGTCCGGGCGGCGAGCTGTTCTCTCTCGACCTCGGCAAGGCCGGCCTCGACGCCTCGATCCGCTCCGTGAGCGCGGGGCAGCAGACAGTGGCAGCGGCGGTCACGGCCTGGCGCGGCGAAGGCCGCACGGTCGTGCTGCTGTGCGAGACCTCGGCCGAGGCCGAACGCCTGGCCGAGACCCTGGCCCACGCCGGCCTCGACACCTCCCCCGAGTTGCGCGTCGAGACCGGGCGCCTGACCAAGGGCTTCGCCTTCCCCGACGGCGGCCCGGTGGTCATCCACCACCACGAGCTCATCGGCCGGCGGGCCGTGCGCCGACGTCGCCCACAAAGAATCGTCGTGTCGCGGGCCATCGACTCGCTGGGCGAGCTGCAACCGGGCGACTACGTCGTGCACCTCTCCCACGGCGTCGCGCTCTATCGCGGCATGCGGCGGCTCGACCGCGAGCAAGGGGAAGAGGACTTCCTCGTGCTCGAGTTCGCGGAGGAGACCACACTGTTCGTGCCGGCCAGCCGCATCGACCTGGTCGAGCGCTTCATCGGCGGCGGCGGCGAAGGCCCCACCCCGCAACTCGACCGCATCGGCGGCAAGAGCTGGAAGCGCAAGAAGGACAAGGTCGCCCGGGCGGTGGAGGACGTGGCCAGCCAGCTGCTCTCCTTGCAGACGGCGCGCCGCACGGGCGAGGGCTTCGCCTTCCCCGCGGACGACCCGCTGCAGGGACGCTTCGAGGCGGCCTTCCCCCACGACGACACACCCGACCAGTCCACCTCGTGGAGCGAGGTGCGCCGCGACATGGAAGGTCGCCGACCCATGGACCGCCTGCTGGTGGGCGATGTGGGCTTCGGCAAGACCGAGGTGGCCGTGCGCGCCGCCTACAAGTCCGTGCTCGCCGGCAAGCAGGTGGCCATCCTCGTGCCCACCACCATCCTGGCGGAGCAGCACTTCGACACCTTCTGCGCGCGCATGGCCGACGAGCCGGTGCGCATCGAGGCCCTCTCCCGCCTGCGCACGGCCGGATCGGCGGCCACCTTGGCCGATCTTGCTGAGGGCAGAGTCGACGTGCTCATCGGCACCCACCGGCTGCTCGGCAAGGACGTCAAGTTCAGCGACCTCGGCCTCGTCATCGTCGACGAGGAGCAGCGCTTCGGCGTGACCCACAAGGAGCGCCTCAAGCAGCTGCGCACCACGGTGGACGTGCTGACCCTCTCGGCCACGCCCATCCCGCGCACGCTGCACATGGCCATGTCGGGCCTGCGCGACATCTCCACCATCCGCACACCGCCCCTGGGCCGCCGCCCGGTCATCACCCGCGTGGCCTACGAGACCGACGAGGCCCTGCGCGACGCCCTGCGCCACGAGGTCGGCCGCGGCGGCCAGGTCTTCGTGCTGCACAACCGCGTGCAGACCATCGGGCGCATGCTCGAGCGGGTGCGCAGCCTGGCCCCGACGGCCCGCGCCGCCTTCGCCCACGGGCAGATGGGCGCCCGCGAGCTGCAGGGTATCGTCGAGGACTTCGCCGCCGGCGAGCTCGACGTGCTCGTGTGCACGACCATCATCGAGTCGGGCATCGACATCCCCCGGGCCAACACCATCGTCGTCACCGACGCGCACCGCTTCGGCCTCGCTGACATGCACCAGCTGCGGGGCCGCGTCGGCCGCGAGTCGCGCCAGGCCTACGCCCACTTCCTGATCCCGAAGGACCAGCCGCTGCCCGACCAGGCCAAGCAGCGCCTCAAGGCCATCGAGGAATTCACCAGCCTGGGTTCGGGCCTGCCCATCGCCTTGCGTGACCTCGAGCTGCGCGGCGCGGGCAATCTGCTGGGGGCCGAGCAGTCGGGGCACATCCTGGCCGTGGGCTACGACATGTACTGCCGCCTGCTGAAGGCCGCGGTGGCCCGGGCCAAGGGCAGCCGTATCGAGGATGAGCCCGGCGAGATCGAGGTGGAGCTGGGGGTGTCGGCGTTCCTGCCGGCCGAGTACGTGACCGACGACGTCCAGCGCATGGCCCTGTTGAGACGGCTCGCGGCGTCGGGCCAGCGGCGCCTCGACGGCATCGCGAAGGAGCTGGCCGACCGCTACGGCCGCCTGCCCGAGCCCGCCGCCCGCCTGGTGGACCTGTTCCGGTTGCGGGCCCGGGTGCGAACCGCGGGCCTGATCTCCGTGCTGGCGGACGGATTGGGAGGGGCCATCCTCACGGTGGGGTCGGCCGAGACGTTCGAAGAGCGCTCCCCCTTCGAACACCGCGAGCTGGCGCCGGTGACCCCGGGCCGATTCCGGGTGCAGTGGCCGGAGGAGGTACAGACGCCGGCCGCCCGCCTCCGTTACCTTCTCGATCGATTCACCCCCCGCTCCAAGAGACGGCGCTGAGAGCCGAGAGGTCCCCGCTCCCATGACCCACTCCTTGCCCAACCGCGCTCACGCCGCGATCCGCGGAATGTTCCGCGCACAAGCCCGCGCACCGGCCCGCTCGCCGGGTGGCCGGACGGCTCTCACCGCCTGCGTCATGCTCGTCCTGGGCTGCGGTGTCTTCGGCCAGCTCGTGCCCCTCGACATCCCGCCGCTGCCCCAGCCCCACACCGGCAGCCAGCCCCGCAGCGCCCCCCCGCCACCGAGACCACCGCCGCCCTCACAGCCCCAGAACGAGGCCGTCGCACCCCAGGGCGCCGTCGGCGACCCGGTGATGACGGAGCCGGCACTGAGTCACAATCGGCCGCTGGCCATGGTCAACGGCGTGCCCATCACCCTGGCCGAGGTCAACAGCCACGCGCGGATGCTGCGCGGCGCCATGCCCGACGCCACCGCCGAGCAGCGCAGCTCGCGTTCGCGGCGCATCCTCGCCGAGGAGATCGTGATGGCGGCCGAGGCCGAGCGCCTTGGCGTGTTCCTCGACGACCAGGCGATGGAGACCTACCTGACCAACACGCACGGCGCGGTCCCCGACTTCGACGCGCTCTCGGCGGAGCTCGGCACCTCCCCGGCGCACCTCGAGCAGCTCGCCCTGCGCTCGGCCATGGCGGACCTCTACCTGCTGCACAAGGTGGGCTACCGACACGAGATGTCGAATCTGGTGCCGGTCGATCCGGTCATGGCGCGGGCCCTGAACATCACGCCGCGGCAACTCCGCCACGTCTACCAGCGCGACAAGCAGATCATGGCCCGCCCCGAGTCCGTGCGTTTCGCCGCGTGGCTCGGCGCCGACCGGGCCCACGCCCAGCGCATCGCCGATGCGTTGCGGGCCGGCCGGGCGCCCCCGGAGGGGGGCGAGTACGCGCTGCACCAGGTCCCGGTGGTCTCCCTCGACGAGACCCTCCCGCCGGCCATCAGCCGCTGGGTGTCGACGGCCGTGCCCGGCGCGGTGAGCCCCATCGAACCCCTCGCGGGCGGGGACCACGGCCCCTGCATGCTGGTCCACATCATGGACCGTCTGCCGTCCCACGAGCCCACCTTCGCCGAGGTCCAGACCGAGCTCCGCCGGCGGATCCAGATGGACTTCCTGGAGCGGGCCCAGCGGCAGCTGGTGGCCCAGCTGGTGGGCGATGCGGTGTATTGGCCCCGGGATCTCTTCGATGCCCCGCTCTGAGGCGGCCCGGAAGCGGACGTCCCGATCCTCAGCGGCCTTCGGCGGCCGTGTTGCCAGCCCCCCGAAGCCCTCCTAGAATCGCACCAATGGCCCATGACGATGCATTTCCGGACCTCGTCTACACCCGCCAGCATGGCGTGGGGCTGCATGACGAGCACAGCTTCGAGGACACCCTGCGGGAGCTCATGCGCTCCTCGCCCTATCTGGGCATCTCGGTCCTGATCCACGCCGGCGTGCTGGCCATCTTCGCCTTCATGAGCAGCGGCGCCGTGCAGCTCGAGAACGAGCTGCGCATCGAGGCCACGCCGGAGGTGATCGAGGAGCCCTTGCCGCCTCCGCCCCCGCCGGAAGAGAAGATCGAAGAGATCGAGGAGATCATCGAGGAGCCGGTGGTCAGCGAGGACGTGATCGAAGAGGTCACCGAGATCATCGACTTCGTCAGCGCCGACGCGAACTTCGACTCGTCCAATCTGAACGACGTGATCGGTGTGGGCGGTGGCGGCGGCGGAAACTTCGGCAAGGTCGGCCGGCGCGGCAGCAAGGGCACGGCGGCCGGCAAGCCCCAGCTCGAGGCCGTCGACCTCGGGCTCAAGTGGCTGAAGTTCCACCAGATGCCCGACGGATTCTGGTCGGGCGCCGCCTTTGACGAGATGTGCGGCGGCCTCGGCGACGACACCATCTGCGACGGCACCGGCAGCCCTCTGTACGACGTCGGACTCACCGGCATGGCCCTGCTGGCCTATCTCGGCGCGGGCGAGTCGCCCAAGAAGGGCAAGTACAAGGACACGGTCAAGAAGGGCCTGAAGTTCCTCTCGGACGTCCAGCAGTCGAACGGCAACTTCGGCAACGAGCAGACCCTCAACTACACCTACGACCACATCATCGCGACCCTCGCCATGTGCGAGGCCTATGCGCTGACCGAGTTGGGCTACCTCAAGAAGCCGGCCAACAAGGCGTTGAAGTACATGTACTCCATCCGCAATTCGGGCGGGGCGTGGCGCTATGCCCCCGAGCACCCGGAGATGCTGCTCAACCCCGACGACACGTCGGTGACCGGTTGGGCGATCATGGCCATGACCCTGGCCAAGGAGTACGACCTCGAGTTCGACGAGCAAGCCCTCGAGGACGCCTACGCCTTCATGGACGCCATGACCGATCCGGTCACGGGCCGCACCGGCTACACCGAGGCCGGCAACTCGCCGCCGCGCGAGGCCGAGAAGGAAGCCGACTGGCCCCCTCAACAGACCGAGTCGCTCACGGCCGTGGGCATCCTGTGCCGCATCTTCGTCGACCCCGACCTGAAGCGCCCCGGCAACCTCGACATGTGCAAGCGCGGCGTCCAGCTGATCGAACGCCTGCCGCCGCTGTTCGACCCCGACCAGCCGGGTCGCGTCGACTACTACTACTGGTACTACGCCAGCTACGCGCTGTTCCAGTACCAGGAGGTCGACGCCAAGCCCTGGAAGAACTGGGAGAAGACCCTGGTCTCGGCCATCGCCAACCAGCAGCACAAGGAGGGCGAGCGCACCGGTTCGTGGGACCCGCAGGACGACCCATGGGGTCATGAAGGCGGCCGCATCTACACCACCGCCATCAACATCCTGACGATGGAGGTGTACTACCGTTACGACACGGTGATGGGCTCGCACTAGCACCGTGCACGTCCTCGGTGAAGCCGTGCTCGTCGGCGCCCTCGGTGTCGCCGCCGGAATGGCCGCCAACACCCTGTCGGACGGCGGCCTCGACCTGACCCGGGACTACTTCCCCCGCGTCGCGCCGGCCACGGTCGACGGCCTCCCGCAAGTCCTCGGCGACCCGACCGCCGGCAATGCGGAAGGCGGCAATGCGGAAGACGTCGACCCGTCCGCGACGGAAACCGACGCGCCGGATGCCATCGACCCGAACGTGGCGGCGCGCATCCGCGGCCAGGGGCTCGGAGTCATGACCCACGCCGAGGCCCTGGCGATCCACTCCGACCCGGCCTACGCCTTCGGCGCCTTCGTGTTCGTCGACGCCCGCCGTGTCGAAGATTTCGAGACAGCGCACATCCCCGGCGCCGTCCATTTCGATCACTACCACAGCCAACGTCACATCGCCGAGGTGCTGCCCGTCGTCACCAACCCGGGCACCCTCAGGGTGGTGGTCTACTGCATCGGCGGCGACTGCGAGGACAGCGAGTTCGCGGCCATGCACCTGATGCAACTCGGCGTACCGCCGGACCGGTTGTTCGTCTACGTCGGCGGCATGGAGAGCTGGGAGGCCGCCGGCCTGCCCACCGAATCGGTGGCCGCCGAACCGGCTGACGGCTGACCGGCCCGCCGTGCGCTCTCCCCTCCTGTCCCTGCTGGCGCGCCTGATCCTCGGTGGCACCTTCGTGTGGATGGGTTGGTCCAAGGTCTCGGCGCCGGTCGAGTTCCTCAAGCTCGTGCGCCAGTACGAAATGGTCCCCGCCGACCTGCCCTGGCTGCTCAACTCCATCGCCGTCCTCTTGCCGTGGATCGAGATCGTCTGCGGCCTGCTGCTGGTCTTCGGACTGCTGCGCCGAGGCGCCGCCCTGGTGGGCCTCGTCATGCTGCTGGTCTTCACCGCAGCCGTGGCGCGCCGGGGCCTGGCCCTCGCGGAAGCGAGCGACCTGGCCTTTTGCCTGGTCGAGTTTGATTGCGGGTGCGGCTCCGGCGTCGTCAACGTGTGCCGCAAGCTCGGCGAGAACGCCCTGCTGATGCTGCTCACCCTGCTTTTGCTCTTGGCCAAGCCGGCCGGCGCCAGCAAGCCAGGCTGAGCCAGCAAATCAGGCTGAGCCGTCTCCGGCGCCGTCGGCGCGCCTCTCGGGCCCGCGCCTCGTTGCCCGTTCCCGCGGCCGGTCTACAAGCGGGCAAGAGCCGCCCCGCTCTTCCGTGCGCCGGACCTGGAGGAAGGCCATGCCCGCGTACGCACCGATCATTCCCGCAGCCCGCCCGAACGACGCGACCTTCGAGGACTCGCTGCGTGAGCTGGCCCACTCGTCGCCACACATCGGCTTCGCGCTGGCCATCCACGCGCTGCTGCTGCTGATCTTCGCCAACATGGGCGGGCCGCCGCCGGAGGTCGAGCCCACGCTGGCGATCATCACGGAGCCGCCGCAGCTCGTCGTCCCGATCACGCCGCCCAAGAAGCTCGAGACCGAACCCGAGCCCATCGATCCGCAAACGCCGGTACAGGATCCGATCGTGGAGGTATTCGAGGCCGACGATTCGGAGGAGGAGTTCGAGTCCACGGACGCCTCGACCGGCTTCAGCGACAGTGACATAGCCAGCGAGCTCGGCATCGGGTCGGGATCGCAGGGGACTCCCGGCGACGGCACCAAGTTCGGTCCGCCCGGTGGCGAGCCCGGCGGCCCCGACCTCACCCAGGACAACCCGCTCACGCGCGCGCTGCGCTGGCTGGCGCTGCACCAGAACGCCGACGGCTTCTGGTCGGCGGCCGCCTTCGACGACGAGTGCGGCGAGCAGGGCGACGACGTGCTCTGCGACGGGGCCGGCAACCCGCAGTTCGACGTGGGCGTGACCGGCCTGTCGTTGCTCGCCTTCCTCGGCGCCGGGCAGACGACGCGTCACGGCGAATACCGCGAGACGGTACGCAGCGGACTCGACTACCTGCGCAAGATCCAATCGCCCCTGGGCAACTTCGGCGACGAGCGCCTGGGCCAGCACAGCTACGACCACCTCATCGCCACCCTGGCCATGATCGAGGCCTCCGCCCGCGACCCGTCGAAGCGGGCCTTGCTCCGCAAGCCCATAAGTAACGCGCTGGCCTACACAGCGCGGCTGCGTTCGGTGGGCGGTGCGTGGCGCTACGCCCCGGACCATCCCGAGATGCTCGACCCGGCGCGGGCCAACGACTCGTCGGTGACGGGCTGGGCCATCCTCGTGCTCACGTCCGCCAAGGACATCGGCCTGGAGGTGGACGCCGCCGCCCTGGCCGACGCTCTCGACTTCCTCGACGAGGTCACCGATCCGCTGACGGGGCGCACCGGCTACACCGCCCTGGGCGAGAACTCGGCCCGCGAACGGGGTCGCGGTGAACTCTGGCCCGCGGAGCAGACCGAGGCGCTCACCGCGGTGGGCGTGCTCAGCCGCATCTTCGCGGACCCTTTGCTGGAGCGGCCCCGCAACCTCGACCGGGTCGTCCGCGGCGTCGAGCGCCTCGACGCGCTGCCCCCGGTGTGGGACGGCGAGAACGCAGGCCGGGTCGACTTCTACTACTGGTACTACGGCAGCTACGCGCTGTACCAGTTCCAGGAGATCGACCCGCGGCCGTTCAAGCACTGGAACCGCGAGCTCGTCACCACCCTCGGTCGGCACCAGCACCTGGCGGGCGAACGCCGCGGTTCCTGGGACCCGCAGGCAGATCCGTGGGGGCACCTGGGCGGGCGGGTCTACGCCACGGCCCTGTTGGCCCTGACGCTCGAGGTCGGCTACCGCTACGACACCGTGCTGTCGCCGCGCTGAGCCTGTCTCCCCGCCGGGCCCGGATCAGCTGGAGGCGGCGGACGCCTTGCGCATCACGAGGGCCTTGCGACGGGCCGCCGTGTTCGCGTGCAGCACGTTGGACTTGGCGCACTTGTCGATGCGCTTGTAGGCCATGGCCACAGCCGCCTTGATCTGCTCGCTGTCGCCGGACGCGGCGGCCTCATCGACGCGACGCAGGGCCGTCTTCATGGCCGAGGTCTTGGTCCGGTTGAGTTCGCGCGACTTCACATTCTGTCGGACGCGCTTCTGGGCTTGGCGAGAGTGGGGCATGAGGTTCGGGTCGGCCGGGGGTCAGGGTCCTGCATTCAGCCTTGCAGGGCCTCGACCTTGGTGGCCACGTCCTTGTAGTTGATGTCGACTTCGTACACCGCGAGGAAGCGCGAGAGGGCCCCGGAGGTGTCCCCCATCCGCTCGCAGACGAGCCCCAGATGGTAGCAGATCTCCTTTCCGCGGTCTGTCCGCACGCCCCCCGCTCCGGCGAGGGCCGCCTCGAACTGCCGGGCCGCCAGGGGGAACAGCCCCTTGCGGGAGAAGCAGGCCCCCAGCCCCTGCTGGGCGTCGAGTTGGAAGCGGTGGTCGTCGGCCAGAGCCTGGAACTGCTCGATGGCCTCGTCGGTGCGCTTGAGACGATACAGGGCGCGCGCCAGGGCCAGCCGCACCGACCCCAGGCCCGGATCACGCCCCAGGCGCCGGCGTCCCTCCTCGACCATCTGCTCCGCCCGCTCGGTGGTCAGGCGGGCCACGGCGGCCTTGTCACCGGCCGCCCGGGCCGCCGCCAGGGCCGCCTCCAGGCCGGCCTGGCGCACCTCGCCCCGGCGGTCGAGCAGCTCGCCGTCGGCGGCGTTCTGCTCCAGCCCCTCGTCGAGCCGGACCGCGGCCCGGGCGTGGTCGCCGGCCGCCGCGAGGGCGTCCACCAGCCGCAGGCGCACCGCGCGATCCTTGGGGTCGGCCTCCAACGCCGCAGTGAGCGACTCGATGTCCTCGGCCCGCTCATCCTCCGTGCGGTGGCGCCGCTCGGTGCGCTGCTGCTGCCGCATCGCCGACGGATCCTTGATCAACTCCCGCGACGACGTGGCCGTCTCGAAGCGCGTGCTCGCCAGCGTGCCCTCGGCCGCCAAGGTCTTGCGCATGCGCTCGACCTCGGGGTCGTGGGGGTCCACCGCGTGGGCGCGTTCGAAACACTCGACCGCCCGCTCGATGGAGCGCATGCGGTAGTGCAACCGCCCGGCACCCTTGAGCGCCGCGGTGTCGTCGGCGTCGAGCTCGAGCAGGAACTCCCAGGTGGCCAGCGCGGCCTCGGCGTGCTCCTGGGCCTCGAGCGCGGCGGCGAGCAGACTCGCCAGGCTCACGTCGTGGGGATTGCGCTCGAGTCCCGTGTCGCAGGTCTTCACCACGGCGGCGGACTTGCGGGCCGTAGCCAGCCCCTTCGCGGCGCCGACCATGCCCTTGGCCGCCGTGCGGTCGAGCAGCGAGGCGCCGCCCTTCAACTCGGCCTTGCGGTGGTAGCTGCGCAGCAGGCCCGTCCGCGCTCCAGCGTGTCCCGGATCGGCGCGCAGAACCTGCCGATAGAGCGCGATGGCCTGGGCCGGATTGCGCCGCCGCAGCGCCGTCTCGGCCTTCTCGATGAACCGTTCGGCGTCCATGGCGCGAACGATACCACGCTCCCCACGGCCCCCCGACGCGCCCCCCCTCGTGCGACACGCGGGCTGCATGCGATACTGAGCCCATGGAATTGCGCCTGCACCTCTACCCCGATCCGGTCCTGCTGCGCACGGCTTCGCCCGTCGCCGACGACGCGTTCGACGACGACCTCAGGGAACGTGTGCAGGCCATGTTCGAGATCATGTACAGCGAGAAGGGCGTCGGCCTGGCCGGACCCCAGGTGGGCTGGGACAAGCAGGTGCTCGTGATGAACCCCGCCGGTTCCCGCGAGGATGAGACCGGCGCGCGGGTCGTCATCAATCCCCGCGTCCTGAAGAAGTGGGGCAAGCAGGTCGAGCAGGAGGGCTGCCTCTCCTTCCCGGACATCTTCGTCGACGTCGAGCGGCCCCGGGGGTTACGCGTCGCGTGGCGCGACGAACACGGCGAGGCTCACGAGGACGACTGGAACGAGTTCCCCGCCCGGGTGCTGCAGCACGAAAAGGACCACCTCGACGGCGTGCTGCTCGTGCACCGCATGAGCCCCGTCGACCGCATCCGCTATCGCCGCGAACTCGAGGAGCTGCTGGCGTCGGCCGGCTGACGGCTTGCGGCACCTCATCATCGCGTCGCTGGACGAGCTGGACGTCCTGCACGATGCCTCCGTCGTCACCATCGGTGTGTTCGACGGCCTGCACCTGGGACACCGCACGATCCTGCAGCGGCTGCGCGCCGCCGGCGAAGCCCGGGGTCTCCCGCGGGTCTGTGTGACCTTCTCCACCCACCCCAAGGCCGTGCTGCTGGGTGAGGCGCCCCGTCAGATCCTCTCCCTCGAGCACCGGCTCGAGCTGCTGGCCGCCGCGGGCGTCGACACCACCGTGGTGATCGAGTTCAGCCCGGCCTTCGCGTCCACCGAGCCCGAGGCCTTCGTCGAGCAGCTGCTCGTGCGCAAGCTGGGCGTGACCGAGCTCGTCATCGGCCACGACACGGCCATCGGTCGCCACCGCCGCGGCGACGCCGACTACCTGGCCCGGGCCGGCAAGCGCTACGGCTTCGCCGTGGTGGCGGTGGGCGGCGTGCTGCTCGACGGCGAGGTGGTCTCGTCCACCGGCGTGCGCCGGGCCATCGCCGCGGGCGACATCGCGGCCGCCGAGCGCATGCTGGGCCGGCCCGTGTCGCTGCTCGGCACCATCGTCAAGGGTGACGGCCGCGGCGCGACCATCGGCTTCCCCACCGCCAACCTCGAGGTCCGCTCCGAGGCCTTCCCGCCGCTCGGCGTGTATGCCGTCACGGCCCGCTGCGCCCTCGGCGACCTGCCCGCCGTGATGAACTACGGCCTGCGCCCCACCTTCAAGCAGGACGAGCGCCACGCCGTGTTCGAGATCCACATCCTCGACCGGGGCGGCACCGCGGAGCCCGACTTCGACCTGTACGGCCAGCACATGGAGGTGTTCCTGCACAGCTTCCTGCGCCGGGAGCAACGCTTCGACGGCGTCGAGGCGCTGCAGGCCCAGATCGTCCTCGACTGTGAACAGGCGCGCGCCCTCGAGCACACCCTGCCGCCGGCGCGCCGCTAGCTGGAGAGGAACTTCTCCATCTGCTCGCCGGTGACGACGCCACCGCGCTTGCGGATCCACTCGGCGTTGCCGGGGCCCCAGGCCTCGTCGGCGCGAACCACGAGGACGCGACACGCGCACCCGCCCGGGCAGGTGCAGCCGTCGCGCAGGGGCGGCCCCTTGAAGTCGGCCTCGGCCACCCAGCTCGTGCCGTCGAGCTTGCGGCAGGCCGCGCACACCTGGGGCGACGAGCCGACATGCCAGGTCTGGTACGCCACCGGTTCTCCCCGGCCGAGCAGTTTGTCGAGGAGTCCCATGTCAGGCTGATCCTAGGCTTCGGACGGGCGGAACGTAAAAGGGTCGCGGGGGGGGGGGGGGCGGGCGGGGGCGCGGGGGGGGGCCACGGCCCACGTG